>NZ_QOIM01000047.1 GCF_003323735.1 Streptomyces reniochalinae
TCCCCCACCGAAGCGGGTTCATCGTTCGACTTGCATGTGTTAAGCACGCCGCCAGCGTTCGTCCTGAGCCAGGATCAAACTCTCCGTGAATGCTTCAAACCATCCACAGGAAGAGCGGAACAAGCCGGAGGAATAATCCAACCTGTTCACAGCGTCCTCGCTGTTGTGTATTCCAAAGGAACCTCAACCCACCGGAACAACCCGGCAGGTCGGGGTATCAACATATCTGGCGTTGACTTTTGGCACGCTGTTGAGTTCTCAAAGAACGGACGCTTCCTTCAAAACCGTCTCACCGGTTTCTCCGGACGTTTGCCCTTTCGGTGTCTCCGACTCTATCAGATCCGTTTCCCGGCCCGTTTCCGTGCCGTTCTTCCGAATCGGATTCCCCTGTCGGCGGGGCGCCTTCCGGCTGGTCTCTACTTTAGAGCCTTTTCCCTCCGGCTCCAAATTGAGCCGGCCGCAGAAGAAATTCGGCATGCCGAATAGACCCCTGCGAAGGGAGATCGTGCTCTCGAAGTGGTACCCGCCGGAGTGGCGAAGAGGAGTCGCCGCGAAACCAGGACGGCTTTGCGGCAACCCGATGAACCTTACGGACGGGTGACCTCCGTGTCAACTGTGAGCCCCGTCTCGGTCAACGGTCCCGCTCATCCGCCCTGATCAGGTCTTTGTGGGACAACCGTCCGTCCGTGAAGCAGAGGCGGTAGAGCAGGGAGTTGTCGAAGGTGCTGACGCGGTGGAAGCGGCACTCGTCGGTGTGTACGGGGTTCTGTGGCGCGCCGGGCGGCGCCGCCTCCGCGTCGAACTCGTACGAGGGAAGGCGCGGGAGCACGGACGAGCGGGGGTCGCCGACACGCAGCTCGCTGTAGGTGTGGTCGCTGAGTACGGACTCGTATGAGGTGTAGAGCTGATAGCCGTACATCACCACCGCCAGTACCGCGGTCGCGGCTGCCGGGATCCACAGGGCGTTCGCCATCCCGCGCCGTACCCGCCGCCGGGCTCTGGCGAGCTGCGCCCCGGAGCGGGTGGCGAGGGGCGCGGCGTCGGTTTCGGGTCTCGCCGGCGCGTTGGGGAGGTGGTCGGGGCCGAGGGGGAGCTGGGCGGTCACCTCGAAGCCGTCGGCGGACGGGAGGGGGTGTGCGCGAAAGGTGCCTCCGGCCTGGCGGACGCGTTCGTCGAGGCTGATGAGCCCGGTGCCCGCGCCCGTGCCCATACCCGTGCCCGTCATCTTCCCTGCGTGCGCCCCGGGGCGGAGGCGACCGTCCGCCGCGGGGGCGTCGTTCGTGACCGTCACGTGCACGGCGGTCCGCTTCTTCCGTAGCTGGACGGTGATCGCCGCGCCCGGTGCGTGCTTGGTGGCGTTGGTGACGGCTTCCTGGACGACGCGGTGGACGGCGCGGTCGACGAGGGGCGGGAGCAGCACCGGAGCGTCCTCGGCGTCACTCTTGGGGCTCCCGGCGGTCCCGGTGTTCCCGGCGTCCTCCCGGAGGGTGATGGCGACGCCTGAGGCGGCGGTGCGGGCGACCAGGTCGTGGACGGTTTCGGCGGTGGGGGCCGTCGTGTCCTGACGGAGGAGGCCGATGATCTGGCGGAGGCGTTCGGTGGCGTCGGCGGCGGCCTGGCGGAGCTCGGCGGCGGAGGCCCGGGCGGCGTCGTCCACACCTGGGGACACCTGGAGCGCGGCGGCGCGCACGGCGATGAGGCTGAGGTCGTGGCCGAGGGAGTCGTGCATGTCGCCGGCGATGCGGGAGCGTTCGCGCAGCCGTGCGCGGTCGGCGACGAGTTCGTGTTCGCGCTCCATGCGCGCCGCCAGGTCCCATCCGGTGGCCTGGAGGTCGTACTGCCGGCGGCGGAAGCGTCCCAGCAGCCAGGGGAATACGGCGGCGAACAGGACGGTGATGATGAGGGTGAACCAGTCCCACAGGCTGGCGTCGGGGAGGGTCAGGGCCAGAACGAGGCCGACGGCGCAGACGGCGACCGCGGCGGCGAGCGAGCGGCGCCCGTTCTCGGCGCGGCGTCCGAGGAGGAAGCTCAGGATGACGAGGGCGGGGCTGAAGGTGCTGGTGAACAGCTCGGGGGTGACGGCGAGGCCGAGGCCGGCGGGGACGGCCGCCGCCGCGACGGGGGCGCGGCGGCTGAGGAACGCGGCGGCGGCCAGCAGGGGGGCCGCGGCCACCCTGAGCCAGACCGGGACTTCGCTGAGGGTGGGGAGGGGGTAGGCGAGGAACAGCCACAGGGCCAGGTCGGCGAGGAGGGCGCGGCTGCGGGGCCGGCGCAGTGCGGCGGTGAAGCGGCCGGGGCCGGTGCGGGTGGATGCGGCGTTCACGTGCGCCACGGTACGCAGGGCCGCCGCGGGGCACACCTGACGAAAGTGGGGGAAGGCCGGGGCCGATGGTGCACTGCTCGGCGTCTGGTGTGCTCCGTACGTTCCGGGGCATGAACGAGGCGATAGTGCATGCGGTCGAGGGGTTCGTGAGTACGCCGTGGGTGTACGTGGCGCTGTTCGGGATCGCGATGCTGGACGGGTTCTTCCCCGTGGTGCCGAGCGAGACGTTGGTGATCACGCTGGGGGTGTTCGCCGCGGCGCAGGGGGATCCGGCGCTGTTCTGGGTGATCGTGGTGGCGGCGCTCGGCGCGTTCGCCGGCGACCACGTCTCGTACCTGATCGGGCGGCGCTCGGGGGCGCGGCTGACGGCGCGGCTGACGGAGGGGAGCCGCACCTGGCGGGCCTACGAGCGGGTGGGGCTGATGCTGGCCGAGCGGGGCGGTCTGGTGCTGGTGGCGGCGCGCTACATTCCGGGCGGCCGGACGGCGGCCACGCTCACCACCGGCGCGACGGGTTTTCCGCGCCGGCTGTTCACGCGGTACGACGCCGTGGCCGTGGTGAGCTGGGCCTGTTACTCGGCGGGCCTGGGCTATGTGGGCGGCGCCGCGTTCGAGGAGACGCCGCTGTACGGGGTGGCGCTCGGGCTCGCGCTGGCGTTCACGATCACGCTGGTGCACGAGGGAGTGCGCGGCCTGCGGGCGCGCGAACGCCCCGAAGGGGCGCGGGGAGCTGCGCGGCCAGCCACAACGGACGCGCAGTCCGAAGGCGACGTACAGGTGGCGCCCCCTTTCAAACCCGCCGTCAGCCCCCGAGCTCGCGGCTGCGGTCGCGTGCGGCCTCGATGGCGTCGATGAAGGCGGCGCGGACGCGGTGGTTCTCCAGCTCGCGGATGGCGTTGATGGTCGTGCCGCCGGGCGAGGTGACGTTCTCGCGCAGGGTGACGGGGTGTTCGCCGCTGTCGCGGAGCATGGTGGCGGCGCCGACGGCGGCCTGGACGATCAGCTCGTGCGCCTTGTCGCGGGGCAGGCCGAGCTGGATGCCGGCGTCGGTCATGGCCTCGACGAGGAAGAAGAAGTAGGCGGGGCCCGAGCCGGAGAGGGCGGTGGCGGCGTCCTGCTGGCTCTCGGGCAGGCGGAGGGTCTTGCCGACGCCGCCGAAGATCTCCTCGGCGAGGGCGAGATGGTCCTCGGTGGCGTGCGTGCCGCCGGAGATGACGGACATGGCCTCGTCGACGAGGGCCGGGGTGTTGGCCATGACGCGGATGACGGGCGTGCCCTCGGTCAGCCGCTGTTCGAGGTAGCGGGTGGTGATGCCGGCGGCGCCGCTGATGACCAGCCGGCCGGCGGGCACGTGGGGGGCCAGCTCGTCCACGAGCGCGCCCATGTCCTGGGGCTTGGGCGTGAGGATGAGGGTGTCGGCCGCCTTGGCCGCCTCGGCGTTGCCGACCGGTTCGACGCCGTAGCGCTCCCGCAGTTCGGCCGCGCGTTCGGGGCGTCGCGTGGTGACCAGGAGGCGGGAGGGCGACCAGCCGCCTCGGAGCATGCCGGAGAGCAGGGCCTCTCCGATCTTGCCGGTGCCGAGGACCGCGACGTTCTGGGTGGTCATGGAGTGGTTCACCTCGTGCCTCGTCGTGCTGGTTGAGCCCGGCTGTGCCGTTGCCGGTCGTGGCCGGTGGTGCCTCGTCACGGGGGCGTGGCACCGGCGGGGCCGTCCATCCTCGCACCGGGGCGGCTCACGCGGTGCGGCGGCGCAGGGTGGCGGCGCCGAGGGCGAGGACCAGGAGCGCGCTGCCGGCGACGACGCCGATGTCGCGGACGAAGTCGCCGGTGGCCTCGGAGTGGTGCAGGACCTCCGTCATGCCGTCGACGGCGTAGGACATGGGCAGCACGTTCGAGATCCCCTCCAGGACGGGCTGCATGCTGCCGCGGGGGGCGAACAGGCCGCACAGCAGGATCTGCGGAAAGATCATCGCGGGCATGAACTGGACGACCTGGAACTCGGAGGCGGCGAAGGCCGAGACGAACAGTCCGAGGGCGGTGCCCAGGAGCGCGTCGAGCAGGGCGACGAGGAGCAGCAGCCAGGGCGAGCCCGCGATGTCCAGGTCCAGGAACCAGATGGCGACGCCGGTGGCGAGCGCGGCCTGGACGACGGCCAGCAGGCCGAAGGCGAGCGCGTAGCCGACGATCAGGTCGCCTTTGCCCAGCGGCATGGACAGCAGCCGCTCCAGGGTGCCGGAGGTGCGCTCGCGCAGGGTGGCGATGGAGGTGACCAGGAACATCGTCACGAGCGGGAAGATGCCCAGCAGGGACGCGCCGATGCTGTCGAAGGCGCGGCGGTCGGCGTCGAAGACGTAGTACAGCAGGACGAGCAGCAGGATCGGGACGAGCAGCAGCAGCGCGATCGTGCGGGGATCGTGGCCGAGTTGGCGCAGGACGCGGCGTGCGGTGGCGAGTGTGCGGGAGGCGTTCATGGTGCTCCTCGCGGTCGGTCGGTGGGGTCAGGGGGTGGAGTCCTCTGCGGCGCGGGCCGCGTCGACGAGGGCGAGGAAGGCTTCCTCGACGGTGTCGCTGCCGGTCTGCTCCCTGAGCGCCCGCGGGGTGTCGGCGGCCAGCAGCGTGCCGTCCCGTACGAGGAGCAGGTGTGCGCAGCGGTCCGCCTCGTCCATGACGTGGGAGGAGATCAGCAGGGTGGTGCCGTGGGCGGCGAGGCGGTGGAAGAGGTCCCACAGGTCGCGGCGGAGCACCGGGTCGAGGCCGACGGTGGGTTCGTCGAGCACCAGGAGTTCGGGGGCGCCGAGCAGGGCGACGGCCAGCGAGACGCGGGAGGCCTGGCCGCCGGAGAGGTTGCCCGCCAGGTCGTCGGCGTGCGAGGTGAGGTCGACGTCGGTGAGGGCCTGGGTGACGGCGGCGGCTCGCCGGGAGCGGGGGATGCCGAGGACTGCGGCGTAGTAGTCGAGGTTCTGGCGCGCGCTCAGGTCGCCGTAGACGGAGGGTGCCTGGGTGACGTAGCCGACGCGGGAGCGCAGCCCGGCCGATCCCGCGGGGCTGCCGAGGACGTCCAGGGTGCCGGTGACCTTGGCCTGGGTGCCGACGATCGCGCGGATGAGGGTGGATTTCCCGCTGCCGGAGGGGCCGAGGAGGCCGGTGACGGTGCCGGGGGCGACGTCGAAGGAGAGGGCGTCGAGGACGCGCCGGGTGCCGCGGACGACGGTGAGGCCGCGGGCGTGGACGGCGGGATCGGGGCCCGGCCCGGTGGGTTCCGCGGGGTCGGGGGGCGGTTGTGGCGGCGGTTTATTCATCACATGTTGAATTATGGGTCGGGCGGCGCACGGGCGTCAAGAAGGCGGGACGGTCAGGGCGGCGCCCCGCCCGCCCCGCCGCGTGGTGCGCACGGCGAGCGGGGCATCGGCCGGCGGGCGACGCGCACCGCCGCCGCCTCAGACCCTCTCCGGCTCCGGCCGCGCCACCCGCTCGCCCCGGCCCGGTGCTCCCTGCCCCCGATGGCGGTCCGGGCGCCCCGGCCACCAGATGCGGGCGCCGAGGTCCAGCGCCAGCGAGGGCACCAGCACCGTGCGGACGAGGAAGGTGTCCAGCAGGACGCCGAAGCCGACCAGGACGCCCAGCTGGGCCATCGAGACCAGCGGCATGGAGGCGATCACCGCGAAGGTGGCTGCCAGCACGATCCCCGCCGAGGTGATCACGCCGCCTGTGGAGGTGAGTCCGGCCAGCACCCCCGCGGCGTGGCCCCGCCGTCCGGCCTCCTCGCGGACGCGGGTCATCAGGAAGATGTTGTAGTCGATCCCCAGGGCGACCAGGAAGACGAAGCCCATGAGCGGCAGCGAGTTGTCCACCGCGGGGAAGTCCATCAGGTGCTGGAAGATCAGGTTCGAGGCTCCCAGCGCACCGAAGTAGGACAGCACCACCGTCGCCAGCAGGAGCAGCGGTGCGACCAGCGAGCGCAGCAGCGCGACCAGGACGAGCAGGACGACGGCGAGCACGACGGGGATGACGGTCTCCAGATCGCTCTCGGCGGCCCTGCGGGTGTCCAGCGACTCGGCGGTCGTGCCGCCCACCAGCGCGTCGGCTCCGTCGACGGCGTGGACGGCGTCCCTCAGCCCGTCGACGGTGGCTTTGGCGGCGTCGCTGTCGGGTGCGTCCTCCAGGACGACGGCCAGGGAGGTCAGTCGCCCGTCGCTCGTGCGGTCCTGGGGCCTGACGGACTCGACGCCGTCCACGCCGGACGCCGCGCCGCGCACCGCCTCGCGCGCGCCGGTGCGTACCACGACGGTGGCGGGGTCGGAGGCTCCCGAGGGGAAGTGCGCCGACAGCTTCTCCTGGGCCACCACCGACTCGGGCTTGTCCTGGTACATCTCCTCGTCGGTCAGGCCCATGGTCAGTCCTGTCGCGCTGAGCGCCAGCACGGCCGTCACACCGACCGACATCAGCCACGACCAGCGCGGACGGCGCGCCAGCACGGCGCCGATCCGGGACCAGACGGTGCGCGCCTGGCGCGGCGCCGATCCGTGGCGCGGTACGAACGGCCAGAAGACCCACCGGCCCGTCGCCACCAGCAGCGCGGGCAACACCGTGACCATGGCGAACACGGCGCAGACGACACCGACCGCGCCGACCAGGCCCAGTGAGCGGGAGGAGTTGATGTCGGCGAGGGCCAGGCAGGCCAGGCCGATGGCGATGGTGGAGGCGGAGGCGAGGATCGCGGGGCCCGAGCGGCGCAGCGCGATCCGCATCGCCTCGTGCCGGTCGGCGTGGCGGTGGAGTTCCTCGCGGTAGCGGGCGATCAGCAGCAGCGCGTAGTCGGTGCCGACGCCGAAGACCAGCACCATGAGGATGCCCGCGCTCTGCGGGTCGACGGGCAGCGCGGCGTACGTGGCCAGCAGGTAGGTGGCCACCTGGGTGAGCACGGCGGCGAAGCCGACCGACAGCACGGGGAAGAGCCACAGCAGGGGGCTGCGGTAGGTGAGCAGGAGCAGCAGTGTGACGACGGCGCCGGTGGCCAGCATCAGGGTGGAGTCGAGGTTGTCGAAGACCTCGATGCTGTCGAGCAGCGATCCGGCGGGACCCCCGACGGCGACGTCGAGTCCTGGTGGCGCGTTGGCGGCCGCCACGGTGCGGATCTTCTCCAGGTCGTCGGTCATGTCGTCGTCGCCCGTCGTCAGGGGCACGACAAGCATCAGGGCCTTGCCGTCCTTCGAGGGGACGGGCCCGGTGAGCTTCTCGCCCGGCGGCACCAGCGGGGCGAACGCGGCGCGGTCGGCGCGCGCCTTGGCCGCGTCGGCCTTCGTGACGGCGGCGCCGCCGCGTGCGTAGACGGCGACCGCGGGGATGATCTCGTCCTCACCGCGGAACTTCTCCAGCGCGGTGTTGACCTGGGCCGACTCGGCGCCGCCCGGCAGAAAGGCGTTGGCGCTGCTGTCCTCGACCTCGGTGAGCTTGCCGGCCAGCGGGCCGAGCGCCAGGACGAGCAGCAGCCAGGCGGCCAGGACCAGCCACTTGCCGCGCCGGTCGCCGGGGACCGCGGCGAGACGGCGCGGCCCGCGCGGGCGGCTGACGTCCGGAGGCGGCGGGGAGAGCGCGGACATGGGTAACCTCCATGGGGTGGGTGTGGGACGCGAGGGGTTCGCGGTGACGCACGCTCACGTGTACGGCCGGGAGTTGCCGCTCCCGGCCGTACGAGCGCCTTGGACGAGGGGACGGGCCGGTTACTCGATCTCGCGCATCATCTTCTCCATCGAGGCGATCGACTGCCGCGCCTGCGTCAGCTCCTCGACGCTGCGGCGGTGCAGCTCGACGTTGTCCTCCAGCAGCTGCGCGTACTTGAGGGCCAGCTGCTTGTACTGCTGCTCCCGGGCCGCCAGCATCCGGGCCCGCCAGGTGGCGGCGAGCTGCCAGACCACGACGATCAGCAGGACGAAGACCCCGCCGGTGCCCAGCGCCGCGGCCCAGACGCCGGCCGGGTCGACCGGCGCGGCCACGGTCGTGAGGTGCTCGTTCACGTCGCTCTCTCTTTCTCGTCCGAGACCTGCTCGTCCGGCTCGGGGCCGGCTTCTTGCCGCTCGTCGGCGCTCTTGGCGGCCTGGTCCGTGAGGGTCCGCGCGGCCTCTGCGACGACCTGCGGGGTCAGCGCGTAGGCGAACGGGGACACCTCGAAGAACTTCATCGCCTTGCCGCTGTCCGACAGCTCCAGCGATCCGACCACCAGACCGGCCGCCTCCAGCCGCTGGAGGTGCATGTGCAGCAGCGGACGGCTCATGCCGATCTCACGGGCGAGCCTGCTGACGTAGTTCCGGCCCTCGGCGAGTGCCGCGAGGATCCGCATCCGGTGCGGATTGCCGAGCGCTGCCAGGATTCTCAGCAGTTCGTCTCCTGTCGGGGTCTCGATCGCGCTCACCGCGACCCCTCTCTCTTGGGTGTAAGAAGAATCTGACACGTGGCGGAACGAGGTGTCGAGGCAACAGGTGCCTTGTCCGGGACAGTTCAGGGTTCCCCCTGACACGACTGCGGGAGGGCCCCTGGGGCCCTCCCGCAGAAGAGGGTTGACGTGAACGCCTCAGCGTTCTGGGTCAGCGCCTGCGCTTCTTCTTCCTCGCCGCCGGATTGCCCGTACGGGACTGCCGCTGCCGCGCGTGCCGGGCCTGCGCCTCCTCGTACTCGGCCCGGTGCAGCCGCTCCCCCGGCGCCTCGACGCAGGTGCGCAGCGCGTAGGCGAGCAGCACGCCGATGAAGCCGATGATCCGGATGCTGTGCATCGACGACTCGGCCGACGCCTCCCGCTCGTCGGGGCGGCGGCCGTAGAAGGTCAGCGTCCGCGCGAACGCCATCGCGCTGCACACGGCGAACGCGACGACCAGCAGCACACTCGCCCAGCTGCCGATGTCGGCCACCACGACGCCCTGGTAGGCGAAGCGCAGCACGAAAGCGCCCGCGGCGGCCGCCAGCACCGCGCCGACGCCGAGGCCGACCCGGCGCAGCACGTAGCCGCCGGAGTGGTCGACCCAGGTGGTGCCGTAGAAGCGCAGTGGCTCGGGGGCCGGTTCGTGAGCGGTCGGCGCGCTGTTCTCGGGGGTCTTCGAGCGGTGAGGCACGGTTCGATTATCGCGCGCCCGGAAACGAGACCGGGCCGGACCCCGTAAGGGCCCGGCCCGGTCGCGGCGGGAGCGCCTCAGCGCTCCAGCAGGGTCACGTCCCGCACCGCGCCCCGGTCGGCGCTGGTGGCCATGGCCGCGTAGGCGCGCAGCGCCGTGGAGACCTTGCGTTCGCGGGCCGCGGGGGCGTAGCGGCCGCCCAGGGCCTCGCGCCGCGCGGCCAGCGTCTCCTCGTCCACGTCCAGCCGCATCTGCCGCCGGGGGATGTCGATGACGACGGTGTCGCCGTCCTCGACCAGCGCGATGGTGCCGCCGCCCGCCGCCTCCGGCGAGATGTGGCCGATCGACAGGCCCGACGTACCGCCCGAGAAGCGGCCGTCGGTGATCAGCGCGCACGCCTTGCCCAGGCCCCGCCCCTTGAGGAAGGAGGTCGGGTAGAGCATCTCCTGCATGCCGGGGCCGCCCTTGGGGCCCTCGTAGCGGATGACGACGACGTCGCCCTCCTTGACCGTCTTGTCGAGGATCTTCTGGACGGCCTCCTCCTGCGACTCGCACACGACGGCGGGCCCGGTGAAGGTCAGGATCGACTCGTCCACGCCCGCGGTCTTCACCACGCAGCCGTTCTCGGCGAGGTTGCCGTACAGCACCGCCAGGCCGCCCTCGGCGGAGTAGGCGTGCTCGACGTCGCGGATGCAGCCGCCCGCCGCGTCCGTATCCAGCGACTCCCACCGCTCGGACTGCGAGAACGCCTCGGCCGAGCGGACGCAGCCGGGCGCCGCGTGGAAGAGCTCCAGCGCTACGGCCGACGGCGATCCTCCGCGGATGTCCCACGTCTTGATCCACTCGGCGAGCGAGTCGGCGTGCACGGTGTGCACGTCCTCGTTCAGCAGCCCGCCCCGGTACAGCTCGCCCAGGATGGCGGGGATGCCGCCGGCGCGGTGCACGTCCTCCATGTAGTACGTGCCGCCGGGAGCGACGTTGGGGGCCACCTTGGCCAGGCAGGGCAGCTTGCGGGAGAGCTGGTCGATGTCGTGCATCGTGAAGTCCAGCCCGGCCTCCTCGGCGGCCGCCAGCAGGTGCAGGATCGTGTTGGTGGAGCCGCCCATGGCGATGTCGAGGGCCATGGCGTTCTCGAAGGCGGCGCGGGAGCCGATGTTGCGCGGCAGGACGGTCGCGTCGTCCTGGTCGTAGTAGCGCCGGGCGGCCTCCACGACCGTGCGGCCCGCCGTCTCGTACAGCTCCTTGCGCGCCGTGTGGGTGGCCAGCGTCGAGCCGTTGCCCGGCAGGGCCAGGCCGAGGGCCTCGGTGAGGCAGTTCATCGAGTTCGCGGTGAACATGCCCGAACAGGAGCCGCAGGTCGGGCAGGCGTTCTGCTCGATGCGCAGGATGTCCTCGTCGGAGACCTTGTCGTTGGCCGCCTCCGACATCGCGTCGACCAGGTCCAGCTTGCGGACCGTCCCGTTGACCAGCGTGGTCTGGCCGGCCTCCATCGGGCCGCCGGAGACGAAGACCGTGGGAACGTTCAGCCGCATCGCGGCCATCAGCATCCCCGGGGTGATCTTGTCGCAGTTGGAGATGCAGATCAGCGCGTCCGCGCAGTGCGCCTCGACCATGTACTCGACCGAGTCGGCGATCAGGTCGCGGGACGGCAGCGAGTAGAGCATGCCGCCGTGGCCCATCGCGATGCCGTCGTCCACCGCGATCGAGTTGAACTCGCGCGGGATGCCGCCCGCCGCCTTGACCGCCTCGCTGACGATGCGGCCGACCGGCTGCAAGTGGGTGTGGCCCGGCACGAACTCGGTGAAGCTGTTGGCCACCGCCACGATGGGCTTGCCGAAGTCCTCACGCGCTACGCCGGACGCCTGCATGAGGGCACGCGCCCCCGCCATGTTGCGTCCGTGGGTGACGGTGCGGGACCTCAGCTCGGGCATGGCTGCCTCTCCCTTTGAAAACGCTGGAAGCACGGAAAGCTCTGCTGAAACAAATCGTAGAAGAACCGAGGGTACGCCTCCGGCTCAAGATCCGGACATGGAGTCCGGATCCTGGACGAACCCGCCGCACCGAGCGCCCTCTGTGCCCCCGCCCTGAGCCGCCCCCGTGTCCGCGCGGGGAGCCGGGCCCGTGAGGTGCTGCTGGACGACGGGCGCCAGCCGGCCGATCACGGCGGAGACGGGCTCGGAGGCCAGCGGCTCCAGCCGGATGACGTAGCGCAGGATCGCCGTCCCCACCAGCTGCGCGGCCGCCAGGTTCACCCGCAGGCGCGCGTCGGCCTCCCCCAGGTGCGCCGCCACCCGCGCGATCAGGTTCCGGCTCAGCAGCTCGCGGAAGACGGCGGCGGCCCGCTCGTTGTTGACGGCGGAGCGGACGATGGCCAGCACGGGCTCCCGGGTGCCGCGGTCCTCCCACATGCCCAGGAACGTGCGGGTGACCGCCTCGCCCACCTCCCCCGGCGCCGCCCCCTCGATGAGGCCGGGGACGGCGAGCGCCGGCGCGAGGGCGCCCTCCACGGCCGCGGCGAACACCTGCTCCTTGGGGCCGAAGTAGTGGTGCACCAGCGCCGCGTCCACGCCGGCACCGCGTGCGATGGCCCTGACGGACGCCTTGTCGTAGCCGCGCTCGGCGAACTCGCCCCGCGCCGAGGCGAGGATCAGCTCGCGCGTGCCTGGCCCGTCCTCGCCGCCGCGGCGGGCCGGGCGGCCCCGCCCGCGCGGCGCCGCAGAGGCGTTCCCGGTCCGCTCAGCGGGCTCCCCGGGCGCGCTCGCACGTCCCTCCGCGCCGTCCTCGCCGTCGCTCTCGCGTCCCCCGGCGGGCTCCTCGGGCGCGCTCACGCGTCCCCCCGGCGGGGAGAGGCGGACCGCCCGGCTTCCGGGTCCGCCGGGGTGCGCCCCGCACCCGTTCCCGCGGGGCCCGGGGCGGCGAGGTGCAGGCGGGTGTAGGCGAGCGCCTCGGCCAGGTCCTCCTCGCGCTCGGCCGCCGACATGGCCCGGCGCGTGTTGACCTCCACGACCACGTGGCCGTCGAACCCACGAGCGGCCAGCCGCTCCAGTACCTCGGCGCACGGCTGCGAGCCGCGGCCGGGAACGAGGTGCTCGTCCTTGGCCGAACCGTTGCCGTCGGCGATGTGGACGTGGCCGAGCCGGTCGCCCATCCGCTCCACCATCGCCAGGGTGTCGTTGCGCGCGGTGGCCGTGTGCGAGAGGTCGAGGGTGAAGTGCCGGTAGTCGTTCTGGGTGGGATCCCAGTCGGGGGCGTAGGCGAGCATCTCGCGGTCGCGGTAGCGCCAGGGGTACATGTTCTCGACGGCGAACCGCACGTCGGTCTCGTCCGCCATCCGCCACACGCCGCGCTCGAACTCGCGCGCGTAGGTGCGCTGCCAGCGGAAGGGAGGGTGGACGACGACGGTGGAGGCGCCCAGCGTCTCCGCCGCGGCCCGGGCCCGCACCAGCTTCTCCCAGGGATCCTTGGCCCACACACGCTGGGTGATGAGCAGACACGGAGCGTGCACGGCCAGGATCGGGACGCCGTGGAAGTCCGAGAGGCGGCGCAGCGCGTCCACGTCCTGGCTGACCGGATCGGTCCAGACCATGACCTCGACGCCGTCGTAGCCGAGGCGCCCGGCGATCTCGAACGCCGCGGCCGTCGACTCCGGGTACACCGAGGCCGTCGACAGGGCGACCTTCGCCTGGGGAACCCGCACGCTTTCGATGCCCACCCAGCCACCCTAAGCGCGCGCCGCTCCCCGCGAGGGAGCCGGCCACTGGGAGCCCGCTCACACACCGGGGTCCCGCTCGCACCGGACGCCGCGCCCCCGCCGCCCCGCGCCTGTCGTCCCGCGCCTGTCGTCCCACCCCTCGGGCCGCGGGAGACGGTCAGCACCGAGCGGCCGCTAGGGAGTGTCTTCAAAGTAGCGGCGTCCGCCCGGAGGGCGGGCCTGGCGGTGTCTGGTGCGTGCGCTCGCAAGGCGGAGGAGGGAGTCCCTGCGTGGGGGCACCTCCCGGGGCGAGCGAAGCCGAGCCCTGGGGGAAGCGGCGACCGACGACAACGCCGCGAGCGTGCGTGCCAGGCGCCGCCAGGCAGGCGGGACTTTGAAGACACGACCTAGAGGGCCGGGAGGCGGTCGAGGCGGCGCAGGATGACGCCCTCGCGCAGCGCCCAGGGGCAGATCTCCAGCTCGTCGACGCGGAAGAGGTCCATGGCCGCCTCCGCGACGAGGGCACCGGCGAGCAGCTGACGGGCCCGGCCCTCGGAGACGCCGGGCAGCCCCGCGCGCTCCTCGGCGGGCATCGCGGCCAGCTTGGGCACCCACTCCTCCAGGCAGGTGCGGCTGAGCCCGCGCTGCGCGTACGGCCCGTCCACGCTGCGCGGCGCGCCCGCCATCCGCGCGAGCTGCTTGAACGTCTTGGAGGTGGCCACCACCCGGTCGGGCGGGCTGAGCCGGTTGAAGTCCCCGACCGTACGCGCGATCTCGGCCCGTACGTGGCGGCGGAGCGCCCTCACGTCCGCCGCGTCCGGCGGATCCCCCGGCAGCCAGCCCGCGGTGAGCCGCCCCGCACCCAGCGGCAGCGACACCGCCGCGTCCGGGTCCTCGTCGAGCCCGTAGGCGATCTCCAGCGACCCGCCGCCGATGTCGAGCACCAGCAGCCGCCCGGCCGACCAGCCGAACCAGCGCCGCACGGCCAGGAACGTCAGCCGCGCCTCGTCGGCACCGGAGAGCACCTCCAGCTTGACGCCGGTCTCCTCGGCGACCCGGCCGAGCGCGTGTTCGGCGTTGGCCGCCTCGCGCACGGCGGAGGTCGCGAACGGCAGCAGCGCCTCGACGCCCTTCTCCTCGGAGACCTCCAGCGCCTCGGCGACGGTGGCGGTCATCCTCTCCACGCCCTCGGGGCTGATGGACCCGTCGGCCTCCAGCAGCTCGGCGAGCTTGAGCGCCGCCTTGTGCGAGTACGCGGGCAGGGGACGGGCGCCGGGGTGCGCGTCCACCACGAGCAGGTGGACCGTGTTCGACCCCACATCGAGGACACCGAGTCTCATACCCAGCACGCTAGCGGCTGCGCAGCGGCCGCCGACGGGGAGCGGCGTACCGGCGGGAGGGCGAAGGCCCCGTACGCTGGTCGGTGTGGGTATGACGAAAGCGGCGAAGCAGCAGAAGCAGGGCGGCGCACGCGGGGCGCACGGCCCGGCGGCCGAGGAGCCGGCAGCGGGCGCGGCGCGGGACGAGGAGGTCGCCCTCGACTTCACCCGCGCCTGGGTCGAGTTCCCCGACCCGGCCGACGACGAACAGGTCTTCCGCTGCGACCTGACCTGGCTGACCTCCCGCTGGAACTGCTTGTTCGGCAACGGCTGCAAGGGCATCACCGAGGGCCGCGCCGAAGACGGCTGCTGCACCCTCGGCGCCCACTTCTCCGACGAGGAGGACGAGGAGCGCGTCGCCTCCCACGTGGCGCGGCTCACACCCGAGATGTGGCAGCACCACGACGTCGGCACCGGCGCGGCGGGCTGGGCGGAGGTCAACGAGGAGGGCGAGCGCCAGACGCGGCGGTGGGAGGGCGCCTGCATCTTCCACAACCGCGCCGGCTTCGAGGGCGGCACGGGATGCGCGCTGCACCTGCTCGCCCTGCGCGAGGGCCGCGAACCGCTGGAGACCAAGCCCGACGTGTGCTGGCAGGTGCCGATCCGGCGCACCTACGAGTGGGTCGAACTGCCCGACGGCGCAGAAGTGCTCTACGTCTCGATCGGCGAGTACGACCGCCGCGGCTGGGGCGGCGGCGGACACGACCTGCACTGGTGGTGCACGGCGGCACCGTCCGCGCACGGCGCGGGCCGGCCCGTCTACCTCTCCTACCGCGCCGAGTTGACCGAACTCATGGGCAAGGCCGCCTACGACCACCTGGCGGAACTGTGCGCACAGCGGCTGGCCCACCAGCTCCCCCTGATGGCCCCCCACCCGGCCACCGAGGCCCACGCCTCCACCGCCGGCACGACGGACCAGGACGCGACAGGCCAGGACACGACAGGCCGCGACACGGCGGAGCAGGACCCCCTGTCGCTGTGACGCACCGCGCCTGCGCCCCGTGACACCGCCCGCGCCGCGACGTGACGCCGGCGCGCGGCGTCGCCCTTACGACGGCGAACCGGCCTCGGTGGGCGTCGCGGACGGGCCGGCCGTCTCCGTCGGGGTGGGTGTCGGCTTCGGCGTCTCGGTCTCCGTCGGAGTGGGTGTCGGCGTCGGCTTGGGGGACGCCGGAGAGGTCGGCGTCCCCGGAATCCCCCCGGGCCCTGGCAGGCCCGGCACCGACGACGGAGGCCGGGGCACCGAGGACCCCGGCGGGTGTGCGGAGCCACGGCCTCCTGCGGTCGTCCCGACGGCCGTGGGCAGGACACCCCCGGGGCCCGTACGGCGGTGCTTGCCCACCGCCCCTCCCGTGCCCGTGCCCGTTCGCGGTTCGGACGTGCGGCGACGGTGGCCGTCGCCGCCCGCGTGGCGGCCTCTGGACCCCCAGGCGCTCTCGCGCTGCGGACGGGGAGCACCCGCGCTCCCCCGTGGCTGTTCGGGAGCGGCGGCGGAACGCTCCGCCTGGGACTCGCCGCCGTCCTGCCCACCCTGGTAGGCGGCCCAGGCGGCGAACACCGGCGCGGCCACCACGGCCGTGACGACCGTCGAGGTGAGCACACGCGCCCGCAGCCGCTCGCGCCGCGCCGCACGGTTCCGCTCGCACACGGGGAAGCCGGCCCGGTCGAAACGCGGTGCCCGCTGGGCGCGCGCGCAGTGGGCCAGCTCCACCGCCGCGTACACCGCGGAGCGCGGAGCGGCGACCACGGCGAGCGCGGCGGAGGCCGGCGCGGTACCCGGCCACGAGACGCCCGCCATGGCGCGCTCGGCGGCGCGCCGGCACTGGGGGCACTCGTCCACGTGCCGGACCAGTTCGCGGCGGAGCGCGGAGCCCATCAGCAGCCGGTCGTCCCCGGCGAGCCGCGCCACGGCGGCGCAGCCGCCGGACTCGACGACGCGCAGCGCGGCACGGGTGCGTTCCACCTCGCAGGCCGCGTTCATCAGCAGATCCTCGGCGGCGTCGGCCGGCATCGCGAGGACCGCCGCGACCTGCGCGGGCGGCAGACCGTGCCGGACGGACAGCTCCAGCGCCTCCCGCTGCGCGGGCGACGTACCCGCCGCCTCCGGCCAGGCCAGCGCGGCCAGTTCGCTCCGCCGCCGCACCCGGGCCGCCTCGTCGAGCAGTTCCCGCCCCGTGGCGGCGGGGGACGCGGGGACGGACGCGCCACCGGAGGCCACCCCGCGCCCAGCGGCGGCGGATCCGTCGTCGGAAACCGCCCCCGCGTCGCCGCCTCCGCGCTGCGTCCTGCCCGTGGCCCCGGGCCTCGCCTTGGCCTTGTGTTCGGCGAGCCGTCGGGAGCACGCCCACCGGGCCAGCGCGTAGAGCCAGGGACGGCGCAGGTGTTCGGCCTCGGGGGCGCGGCCCCTGGCGTGCTGCCGGTCGGCGAGCGCGAGAGTCTCCCCGAGCGCGAGAAGGGCGGCTTCGTGCTCGCACAGAACGGACAGACAGTAGGTGAACAGGCCGTCCAGATACGCGTCGTCGCACCGTGTGGCGGTGCTGTCGGCACGACGGTGCGTCGTCCTTTCCACCCGGTGCGCTGGCGGTGCGCCGGTGGAGTTCCTGGGGTGCTCGCGCCTGCTCGTCTTCACCCCGGCGACGGTAGGCGGATGATGGCGCTTTGCTGGACCCGTCTGCGAGGGATTACTACCTTCGGGTGACGTTGTCCTTCAAAAGGGGACACGCGCCAGGGGTTTCGCGACAACGACGTCGCAAAGGGCGCACAGGGGGCGCACCGCCCCGGTCCGGCCGACCGCGCGCGGCCCACCGTCTCGCGGGGCCGCGAGACGGGCGGCCCGGCCCCGCTGTCGGTGGACGTCGGTACCGTGACCGTCATGGCCACCCGTAAAACCTCCGCGAAGGACCGCCCCACCTACCGCTGCACCGAATGCGGTTGGCAGACCGCCAAGTGGCTGGGGCGCTGCCCCGAGTGCCACGCCTGGGGCACCGTCGAGGAGGCGGGCGGAAGCCCCGCCGTCCGCACCACCGCACCGGGCCGGGTCTCCGCGCCCGCGCTGCCCATCGGCCAGGTCGACGGCCGGCAGGCGACGGCGCGCGGCACCGGCGTGCCCGAGTTGGACAGGGTGCTGGGCGGCGGCCTGGTGCCCGGCGCCGTGGTGCTGCTGGCCGGGGAGCCGGGGGTCGGCAAGTCCACGCTGCTGCTGGACGTGGCGGCCAAGGCGGCGGACGACGACCACCGCACCCTCTACGTCACGGGCGAGGAGTCCGCGGGCCAGGTGCGGCTGCGCGCCGACCGCATCGGCGCCCTCAGCGACCACCTGTATCTGACGGCCGAGACGGACCTGTCCGCCGTGCTGGCCCACCTGGACGAGGTGAAGCCCTCCCTGCTGGTGCTGGACTCGGTGCAGACGGTGGCCTCGCCCGAGATCGACGGCGCCCCCGGCGGTGTCGCGCAGGTGCGGGAGGTGGCGGGCGCGCTGATCCGCGCCTCCAAGGAGCGCGGCATGTCCACGCTGCTGGTCGGCCACGTCACCAAGGACGGCGCCATCGCCGGGCCCCGCCTGCTGGAGCACCTGGTGGACGTCGTCCTGCACTTCGAGGGCGACCGGCACGCGCGGCTGCGGCTGGTGCGCGGGGTGAAGAACCGGTACGGGGCGACCGACGAGGTCGGCTGCTTCGAGCTGCACGACGAGGGCATCACGGGTCTGGCCGACCCGTCGGGGCTGTTCCTGACCCGCCGCGACGAGCCGGTGCCCGGCACCTGTCTGACGGTGACGCTGGAGGGCCGCCGCCCCCTGGTGGCCGAGGTGCAGGCGCTCACCGTCGACACGCAGATCCCCTCCCCGCGGCGGACGACCTCGGGGCTGGAGAACTCGCGGGTGTCGATGATGCTGGCGGTCCTGGAGCAGCGCGGCCGGATCAACGCGCTGGGCAAGCGGGACATCTACAGCGCGACGGTCGGCGGGGTGCGGCTGTCGGAACCCGCCGCGGACCTCGCGGTGGCTCTCGCGCTGGCCAGCGCCGCCGGGGACACCCCTCTGCCGAAGAACCTGGTGGCGATCGGCGAGGTCGGTCTGGCGGGCGAGGTCCGCCGGGTGACGGGCGTCCAGCGGCGGCTGTCGGAGGCCGCGCGCCTCGGCTTCACGCACGCCCTGGTACCCGGCGATCCGGGGCGGGTGCCCGACGGGATGCGGGTGCTGGAGGTCGCCGACATCGGCGAGGCCCTGCGGGTGCTGCCGGCCCGCCCGGCGCGCTCGGGCACGGCCGCGGCCACCGGCTGAGCCCGCTCCGGCCGGCCGCGCCTCCCGCGCCGGGGCCGTCCCCGCGGGCCCGGCACCCGCCGTGCCCACACCCTCCCGCCGGGCCGTCGGACCCGCCCCCTCACCCGCCGCGGGAGGCACCCCTCACACGCCGCGAGGGGTACCTCCCGGTGCGCCGGTAGACTTTGCCCCGGTCTCGACCAACCACGAGCACCACGGGGGCTGTGCGCACCGTCGCGACGCGGTCGCGGCGAGGGGGGAACGGCACGGTGTCCGCCCCGGTGCGGTGGTCCGGCGATCCGGAGGTCGAGGAAACGCCGACAGGCACCCGCACGACCGAAGGAGTGCAGTGGCAGCCAACGACCGGGCCGCGGCCCTGGGCAGGGCCGAGGGGGCGTCCGGCCTGATGCGCGCCTCGCTGAGCGCGGTCGCGCCGGGTACGGCGCTGCGCGACGGCCTGGAACGCGTCCTGCGCGGCAACACCGGCGGACTGATCGTCCTGGGCATGGACAAGAACGTCGAGCAGCTGTGCACCGGCGGCTTCGTGCTCGACGTGGACTTCACCGCGACCCGGCTGCGCGAGCTGTGCAAGCTGGACGGTGCGCTCATCCTCGACAAGGACACCACCAAGATCGTGCGGGCGGGTGTGCAGCTCGTGCCCGACGCCTCGATCGAGACGGAGGAGACCGGCACCCGGCACCGCACCGCGCAGCGCGTCTCCATCCAGACGGGGTACCCCGTCATCTCCGTCAGCCAGTCGATGCGGCTGATCGCCCTCTACGTCGACGGACAGCGCCGCACGCTGGAGGACTCGGCGGCGATCCTCTCCCGCGCCAACCAGGCCCTGGCCACGCTGGAGCGCTACAAGCTGCGGCTCGACGAGGTCGCCGGCACGCTCTCCGCGCTGGAGATCGAGGACCTCGTCACGGTCCGCGACGTGACAGCGGTGGCACAGCGGCTGGAGATGGTGCGCCGCATCGCCACGGAGATCGAGCAGTACGTGGTCGAGCTGGGCACCGACGGGCGGCTGCTCTCCCTCCAGCTGGATGAGCTGATCGCGGGCGTCGAGCCCGAGCGCGAGCTGGTCGTGCGCGACTACGCGCCGCAGACGGTCGGCGCGGGCCGCCGGGTGCGCGCCGTACCCGACGCGCTCAGCGACCTGGACCGGCTCACCCACACCGAGCTGCTCGAACTGGCCACCGTGGCGCGGGCGCTGGGCTACAGCGGCGCCCCCGAAACGCTTGACTCGGCCGTCTCGCCGCGCGGCTTCCGGCTGCTGGCGAAGGTGCCCCGGCTGCCGGGCACCGTCATCGACCGGCTCGTGGACCACTTCGGCGGGCTGCAGAAGCTGCTGGCCGCCAGCGTGGACGACCTCCAGGCGGTGGACGGCGTCGGCGAGGCACGCGCCCGCTCGGTCCGCGAGGGGCTCTCGCGGCTCGCCGAGTCCTCGATCCTCGAACGCTACGTGTGAGCGCCCGGCCACGGGCGAGTGCCGGGCCCGCCGTGGTCGGCCCGGCTACTTGACCAGCTGGAAGGTCGTCCGCACCGTCTTCAGGCCCTTGACCTTCACCTCGATCTCGTAGGTGCCGGCCTTCGGCGCCTCGAAGGTGGGGGTGCCGCAGTTGGCCGCGCTGGCCTTGCGGAACCAGGTGAGGGTGTGCGTCGAGGAGCCGTCGCCCGGCACCTGGCGCAGCAGCGGCTTCTTGGTGGGCGGGCAGTCGTCCGAGGCCCAGAACTTGGCGTCGTCCGGGTTGGTGATCGTCACGATGGTGGCGGTACGGCCCAGGTCGATCTTGCAGGCGCTGCCGCGCTCGTTGGTGACCTTCAGCTCGAACCGCGGCTTCTCGCCCGGCCCGTACTTCTTCTCGACACTGCGCAGTTTCAGCTTCACGTCGCCCTCGCGGCAGTTGGCCAGGTCCGGAGGGGCCGGCGCTCCCGCCGCACCGCCGCCGCCCGAGCCGCCGGAACCGGAACCCGAACCGGAGGAGGACCCCGCCGAGTCGGCGCCGCCCGCTCCCGAACTTCCGTCGCCCGCGCCCCAGCCGGTACCGCCCGCGGACGACTGGTCCTCCGTGCCGGAGCCGCCCGAGGAACCCGAGCCGCCGGAGGAGCCCGAGCCGTCCGCGCCGCCGTCCGCGCCGCCCTCCTCGTCCCGGCCGCCCGGCCGGTCGCTGATCGCGGGCCCCGAGTCGCTGGGCCCCGGGGTGATCGTGCCGGCCGGCCCGTTGTCCTTGTCGCCGTTCTTGCCCTCGCTGCCCGGGTCTTCGCCGCCCGTCGAGGCCAGTGCCCAGACGACGATCAGGACCAGCAGCGCGAGGACAGCAAGGACAACTGCCCTCCGTCGCCAGTAGATGGAGGAGGGAAGCGGCCCGATCGGATTGCGCAGAGATCCCACGCGGAAACCTTACGAGACATCAGGCGCCTCACAGGCCCGTACCCGCCGCTCAGACCGCCAATTGTTGTGATGAGCTGTCCGATGCCCGGGAGATTTGCGGCGGTTTATACCCCTCTGCGGGGTTCGACGCGGATACATGGCGTACGCGGCGTACGTGACGGACAGGCTTTCGTACCGCGTGTGCGTTTTTCGGATGAGGAGCGCCGTGCCAGGATCGGTTGTGCCATGACTGCGACCACCGAGACCTCCCAAGCCGCTTCGGCCGGCGCCCCGCCAGCACGCGCCGCGGAATCCGAAGCCGTCGACCCCGCCCTGCGCGAGACGGCGCGCGCCCTCCATGCCCCCGTCGTCGACTGGTTCGCCACCCACGCCCGCGACCTCCCCTGGCGCCGCCCGGAGGCGGGCGCGTGGGGCGTCATGGTCAGCGAGTTCATGCTCCAGCAGACCCCTGTGAGCCGGGTGCTGCCGGTGTACGAGGAGTGGATGAAGCGCTGGCCGCGCCCCGCCGACCTGGCCGCCGAGGCGCCCGGCGAAGCCGTGCGCGCCTGGGGCCGCCTCGGCTACCCGCGGCGCGCCCTGCGGCTGCACGGCGCCGCCAAGGCCATAGCGGAACGACACGGCGGCGAGGTACCCGTCGAGCACGCGCAGTTGCTGGCGCTGCCGGGCGTGGGCGAGTACACGGCCGCCGCCGTGGTGTCCTTCGCGTACGGCAAACGGCACGCGGTGCTCGACACCAACGTGCGCCGCGTCTTCGCGCGCGCCGTCACCGGACACCAGTACCCGCCCAACGCCACGACCGCCGCCGAACGCAAGCTCGCCCGCGCGCTGTTGCCCGAGGACGACACGACAGCCTCCCGCTGGGCCGCGGCGACCATGGAACTGGGCGCGCTCGTGTGCACCGCACGCAACCCGCAGTGCGCCCGCTGCCCGATCGCCGCGCGCTGCGCCTGGCAGCTGGCGGGCGCGCCCGAACACCAGGGGCCCGCCCGGCGCACCCAGGCATACGCCGGCACCGACCGGCAGGTGCGTGGCCGGCTGCTCGCCGTACTGCGCGCCGCCAAGGAGCCGGTGGCCCAGGCCGATCTCGACCGCGTCTGGCACGAGCCGATCCAGCGCGCACGGGCGCTGGACGGACTCGTCTCCGACGGGCTGGTGGAACCACTGGACGGCAAGCGGTACCGGCTCCCGCTGAGCTGAGTGCCGCTGAGCTCGGCTCAGCGGCGGGGCTGCCTGGGCGGGACTGGCCCGGCCGGACTGGCCCGGTAGGACTGGCTCGGCCGGACTGGCCCGGTAGGACTGGCGCAGCCGGACTGGCTCAGCCGGGGTGCGGCGCTCCGGCCGAGCAGCCCGGAGACGGCGCTGGCGCTCGTCGCCCCCGCCGGGCGACGGGCGCCCGGCGGTCTGTTGCCGTCGCCGTCGGCACCGCCACCGGCACGGGCACGGGCACGGGCCGCACGGTGATGCCTCGCGCCGCAGGGTGACTACTGACGCCGCCGGTCGCCGGGCTGCCGCGTCGGTGGCTGCGCGGCCGGCCCGCGCTCAGCAGGAGAACGGCTGGTCCATGTCCAGCTTCCCGTCCTCGCGGGGCTGGGTGAGCGAATACCAGTTGCCGTTGTCGTCACGGAACATCGCCTCCGTGCCGTACGGGCGCTCTTGCGGGTCCTGGAGGAACTCGACGCCCTTGTCCTTGAGCCGGCGGTGATCGCCCTGGCAGTCGTCGGTGGTGAACGCGCCGGCGCCCAGCACCCCCTTGGTGACGAGCGTGGTCAGCGCCTGGGACGACTCCGGGTCGAGTCCCGCGCCGTCGGTGCGCATGATCGCCATTTCCGGATGCGGCTGCCCCGGCACGCCCACGGTGACCCAGCGCATGTCGCCCATCGGCACGTCGCTGCGGACCTCGAAGCCGAGCTTGTCGGTGAAGAAGGCGAGGGTGCGCTCCTGGTCCGTGGACCAGACGGTGGTGATACCGAGAGCCTTGATCATGGTTTACTCCGATAGGGGTGGTTCGGCGCGGATCGTCCGCCTCGTCGTTCACCGTAGTCAGCGCGTGGGGTCCCCTGCTTCTCGGAAGTTGCGCTCCTCGGCTCCCCGAAATCCCCCGTACATCAGCATGGCGAAGCAGCCGGGGATCAGGGCGCCGCCCGTGCGCGGATACCTCGCGCGGTACGCGCTCGGCGTCAGCCCCGTGCGGCTCTTGAAGCGGGCGGAGAAGGTGCCGGGGCTGCTGAACCCCACCCGGGCGCAGATGTCCGTGACCGGGTGGTCGGTGCAGCGCAGCAGCTCCTGGGCCCGCTCGATGCGGCGGCGGCTCAGGTACTGGCCCGGCGTCTCGCCGTAGGTCTCCTTGAAGGCGCGGACGAAGTGGAAGCGCGAGTATCCGGCGCGCGCGGCGACCGCGGCCAGGTCGAGCGAAGGCTCGGCCCAGTCGCGGTCCATGGCGTCCTTGGCCTGGCGCAGGGCGCGCAGCCGCGTCGTGCCGGGTGTGGTCATGTCCCGATGCTGGCACGCCCCTCTGACAGCGGCCGCCGACCGCCGCCGCGTCCCGCTACGCCGACGCCTGCGACTCCAGCGGCTTCTGCGGCTCCTCCGGCTTCTGCGCGGTGGCGTCCTTGAGGGGGACCTCCTTGATGAACCAGGCGGCGACGAAGGCGAGCACCGCGATGCCCGCCGACATCAGGAAGACCGCATGGGTGCCGTTCGCGACGGCGTGCTCGTAGGCCACTCGGAGCGCGTCCGGCAGCTTGGCGAGGGAGGCGGAGTCGAGCTGGGCGCCGCCCTCGGTGAGCTTGCTCGCCGCCCCGCCGCCGGCGCCACCGCCCGCGGCCGCGCCCTCCCGCATGGAGTCCTCGACCCGGCGCGCGAAGATCGTGCCCATCAGGGCGACGCCGAAGGAGCCGCCGATGGTGCGGAAGAGCGTGGTCGTCGACGAGGCGACGCCCATGTCCTTGAACTCCACGCTGTTCTGCGCGATGAGCATGGTCAGCTGCATCAGGAAGCCCATGCCGGCGCCGAGCACCGCCATGTAGAGCCCGGAGGTCAGTCGGCTGGTGCCGGACTCCATCTGGGCGAGGAGGAAGAGGCCGACCGGGATCAGCGCGCCGCCGATGATCGGGTAGGCGCGGTACTTCCCCGTCTTCGTGGTGGCCCGGCCCGTGACGACGGAGACGACCATCATCGGGAGCAGGACGGGGAGCAGCAGCAGCCCGGAGTTGGTGGCCGAGGCGCCCTGGACGCTCTGCTGGAAGAGCGGCAGGAACGTCATCGAACCGAACATCACGAAGCCGAGCAGGAAGCCGATCAGGGTGACCAGCGAGAAGTTGCCGCTGCGGAAGACGCCCAGGGGCAGGATCGGCTCGGCGACCCGGCGCTCCACGAACGGGAAGGCGACCAGTGCCGCCACCGCGAGCGCCCCGATGCCGAGGATCGTGCCCGAACCCCAGGCGTACTCCGTACCGCCCCAGCTGGTGACCAGGACCGCGGCGGTGATGCCGGTGGTCAGCAGCGCGGCGCCGAGGTAGTCGATCCGCCCCTTGCTGCGCTTCATGGGCAGGTGCAGCACGGTGGTGACCATCGCGAGGGCGACGGCGCCCAGCGGCAGGTTGATGTAGAAGGCCCAGCGCCAGCCGAGGTGGTCGGTGAGCGTGCCGCCGACGAGCGGGCCGCCGATCATGGCCAGCGACATGACACCGGCCATCATGCCCATGTACTTGCCGCGCTCCCGGGGCGGGATCAGATCGCCCATGATCGCCATGGCGCCGACCATCAGGCCGCCCGCGCCCAGCCCCTGGAGGGCGCGGAAGCCGATGAGCTGGCCCATCGTCTGGGCGGCGCCCGAGGTCACCGAGCCGGCGAGGAAGACGAGGATCGAGGTGAGGAAGACGCCCTTGCGCCCGTACATGTCGCCGAACTTGCCCCACAGCGGGGTCGAGGCGGCGGTGGTGAGCGTGTAGGCGGTGACGACCCAGGAGAGGTGTTCGAGGCCGCCCAGCTCGCCGACGATGGTGGGCATGGCGGTGCCCACGATCATGTTGTCCAGCATCGCCAGCAGGACGGCGATCATCAGCGAGAAGAGGACGACCCGGACGCTGCGCGGCTTGGGTCCGCCGGCCCCGGGTTCCGCGGCCGCCGCCGTGGAAGCCTGCGCCCCCGTGGGAGCCTGCGCCGTCGGGGGCTGCGCCGCGCGGGGGTCCGCCGTGGGGGCGGGCGCCGGGTCCGCCCGCTTGGTCAGTTCTTGACCTTGGCTAATCCCGTCCTCCGCTTCGACGCCCCCACCATCCCGGTCTGCCCGTTTCGTCGCCCCGCTGGCAGCCATGCGCAGCCCCCTCCTTTACCCGTGCCTTACTTGCCGCACGGCTAGTTCAGTACGATGGACAAGCTAGGTCCTCACTAGCCGGGCGTCAAGTAAGTTATGAAGGGGTCGGCATGAGCAGGGGAAACACCCGTCAGCGCATCCAGGACGTCGCCCTGGAGCTGTTCGCCGAACGCGGCTACGAGAAAACCTCACTCAGGGAGATCGCCGAGCAGCTCGGTGTGACCAAGGCCGCGCTCTACTACCACTTCAAAACGAAGGAGGACCTGGTCACCAGCCTCTTCGAGGACCTGGTGCTCGGCCCGTGCGACGAGGTCATCGCCTGGGCGCGGATACACCACCCGACCACGCTGGAGGCGAAGCTGCAGATCCTCCGCCGCTACAGCGCGTGCATCAGCAACGCCACCCCACTGGTGCGGTTTATGCACGAGAACCAGGCGACGCTGCGCGACCTGTCCATCGGCGAGCAGATGAAAGAGCGGATCTTCACGCTCCTGGGGTTCCTCAAGGACCAGGACGCGGCCCTCACCGACCAGGTGCGCTGCACCTCCGCCCTGTTCACCATGCACTCGACGCTCTTCACCCTGGACAGCTCGGGCGCGGGCCCCGAGGACAAGCGGCGGGCGGCGCTGGAGGTCGCGGAGGAGCTGGTCACCGCCGCCCACCACGGCGAAGGCGCCTGAGCCACGCGCGTCCGCACCCGACCGCCCCCGCACACCGCACACCGAAGGCCCCCGGCACGCCGAAGGCCCCGGCACGGGGCGTGCCGGGGCCTGGCGTGGAGAGTCCGTCGGAGCGGGGTGGGGTCAGAAGTCGACGCCCACCGCGCGCATCGCGCTGACGGGGTCGACGGCGGTGCCGTAGTCGGGGCCCTGCCGGATCTCGAAGTGCAGGTGCGGCCCGGAGGAGTTCCCCGTGTTGCCCGACTTGGCTATGGCCTGGCCGGTCTTGATCTGCTGGCCTGGCTTGACGTCGATCTCGGAGAGGTGGGCGTACTGCGAGTACGCGCCGTTCTCGTGCCGGATGACGAGGGCGTTGCCGTACGCCGGGCCGTCACCGGCGCCGTTCGGGCCCGCCTTGACGACGGTGCCCTGGTGCACCGCCTTGACGGGGGTACCGATGTCCACGGCGAAGTCCTGGCCCGAGTGGTTGTGCGCCCAGCGGCCGCCTGCCTTGCCGAAGGTGGCGCTCAGCTCGTACTTGCCCGAGACGGGCTTGACCCAGGACAGCTGGAGACGCTCGGCGTCCCGGGCGGCCTTCTTCGCGGCGTGCTTCTTCGCCTCGGCGGCGCGCTGCTCGGTCTTCTTCGCCGCCTCGGCGGCCTTGCGGTGCGCGTCGGCCTGGGCGTGGGTGGACTCGGCGAGCTGGTTCGCCGTGCCGAGCGCGAAGAGGTCGGTGTGGGTCGCGCCGGTCTCGGCCTTCCCGGCCGCGGACGCGGTGCCGGCCCCCAGGGCCATCGACGCGCCGAGCCCGGCGACGAGGGACGCCGAGACAACAGCGGCGCGATTGGTGGTCCTGAACTTCCGCATGCGGGTGCTACCTCCGTGAGGGGGTTCGTGAAGTGCGCCCGAACCCGGACGCGCCCCCTTGGTAACCCGCCAGAAAAACGACATCAAGGACCGTTATTACTAAACACCCCCGTAGTAGCACGAGAGACCCACGTCACTCGGCGCCCCGGCACCGGGCCCCGCCCCGCGCCCCGCGCCCGCCGACGCGCCGCCACCTCCTAAACGGCCTCGTAGACCCCGGCCGGGCTGTGCCCCACCTCACGGGCGCGGCCCACCCCCGGCCCACCGGATGTGGCCCCGCTCATAGGGCCGCGCCCCTCTTCCGCACGAGCCGCGCACGGACAGGGCCGTCGTCGACGCGCCGGGGGCCGCCCTCTCCGCTTGCTCACCGTGTACGACCCCGCACGGTGGGCAGCGGGGATGCCGACGACCCCGTGAGCCGGTACGGAGGGCCACGGGCGGGGAGAGGCAGTCGGCCCTCACCTCCCCGGAGAGGACTGGTGGAAGCGCCCGTCCGCGTCCGTGCGCTCGTCTCCTCGTCGACGTCCGTCGTCGACCTCGTCCCCTCCCGGTCGGCGCAGGACGCCGGTTTCGAGCAGCGGTACGCGCGCTACACCGCGGGCAGACACTCGTGCTGGGCCTGCTGCCCGAGCGCTGCCCCGGGCCCCAGCAGCTCGGAGACGCCGCAGGTGGGGCAGCTCGGCCAGCGAAGCGAGCGGCGAGGTCCGCCGGGGCGCGGGTGAGGGCACCGGCCCACGTCGAGACGTCCTTCCTCCCCCGCCCACGGCGCGCGCGAGCGGCCAACCCTGGCCGAACGCAGGGTGACCGCTGCCACACGGACGGCCTACGCTGGTGGGAGACCCGACCCGCCACCAGCACGCACGCGCCCGCCACCCCGCCCCCGTCCCCGGGAGCCCGCTCACATGGACCCTGCCGTCCGGCTCGCCTCCGCCGTCGCCGACCCCCTCGTCAGCCAGTTCCTGCTCCCCGTGGAGGCCACGCCCGACAAGGCGCAGGCCGAGGGGGAGCTGCTGGCGCGGCTGGTCTCGTTCCGGGGGGAGGCGCCGCCGCTGAGTTTCGAGTCGCTGCTCTCGCTCGCCGAGGAGCTGGTGAGTCTGACGGCGCCCGCCCACCGCCTCCCGGCCAGGGACGAGACGCCGGTCGCCGCGGTGCTCGCGCGCATGTTGTGGATCATCGGCGAGCTGGACGTCACGGACGTGCAGGCGGTACGGCTGGGTCCGCAGGACTACGCGCGGCGGCTGCGCTCCGCGGTGCCGGGTGCCGACCGGGAGCTGAACCCGGACGCGGCCTGGTTCCACGACCGGCTGCTGGTCACCGTCTGCCTGCACCTGCTGCACCACCTGATCCGCCGCTCCCCCGTCCTCGCCGAACACATGCCTGAACGCGCACACCGGATACGCCAGTTGATCGACCTCAACGACGTCGAAGCCGTACGCGGCCGTCCCGAGCCGTCCGCCGCCGACGCCGAGTTCGAGATCAGGTACGCCCGCTCCGTCGCCGAGGAGCACAACCGGGTCACCATCCACGGCATCGACCTGCCCAACCCGAACACCCCCGACAGCTGGTCGCTGGACGCCACCTACCTCAGCCTCAGCGCCGAGTTCGACAACCCCGAGCGCCGGGCCGAACTGGGCGGCGAGGACAGCGGCGAGCCCGTGCTGCCCGCCGACAGGGCGCTCGGCGGACACGAGAGGGTCCTGCTGCGCGGCGTGGCGGGCTCCGGCAAGACGACGCTGGTGCAGTGGCTCGCCGTCGCCACGGCGCGGGACGCGCTACCGGCCGAACTCGCCTCGCTCCGCGGCCGGATACCGCTCGTCCTGCCGGTACGCCGCTTCGCCCGCGAGGGGTTCCCCTCCCCGGACGACTTCCTGCACGCCATACGCCACCCGCTCGCCGACGAGGCACCCGACGGCTGGGCGGCACGCGTACTGACCGAGGAGCGGGGGCTGCTGCTGGTCGACGGCATCGACGAGGCCCCCGAGTCCGAACGCGCCGCGCTCCGCGACCAGCTGCGCCGCCTCATGCGGATCTACTCGGGCAACTTCTGCCTCGTCACCGCCCGCCCCTCCTCCGTGGAACCGAACTGGCTGGCCGACGAGGGCTTCGACGAGCTGACCCTCGCACCGATGAGCCGGGACCAGGTCGCCGCCTTCATCACCGCCTGGCACGCGGCCGCCGCCGACGACGAGGGCAAGGACCACCAGCTGCTGGCCGAGTACCGCGACCGGCTGCTGGCCTCCATCCCCCTCTACCGCGAACTGCGCGGGCTGGCCACCAACCCGCTGATGTGCGGGCTGATCTGCGCCCTCAACCGCGACCGCTCGGGCTCCCTGCCGCACGGCCGCAAAGAGCTGTACGAAGCGGCGATGGAGATGCTGCTCCAGCGGCGCGACCCCGAACGCCGGGTGCTGTACGCCGACGCCGTCAAACTGCGGCGCGGCGCCCGCGAGCGGCTGCTGCGCAAACTCGCCTTCCGGATGCTGGTGGAGCGGCGCGCCGAGATGCCGCTGGACGCAGCGCTCGACGAGATCTCCCGCAACCTTCCGGCCATCCCCTCCACGGCGGGCCAGGGCCGCCCCGAGGACATCTTCAACCACCTGCTGCTCCGTACCGGCCTGCTCCGCGAGCAGGCCGACCGCTCCGTGGAGTTCGTCCACCGCACCGTCCAGGACTACCTCGCCGCCAAGGAAGCCGTCGAGCAGGGCGCCTTCGACCTGCTCTTGGACCACGCCCACGAGACCGAGTGGGAAGAGGTCATCCGCATGGCCGTCGCCCACGCCCGCCCGGCGGAGTGCGCGCGGCTCCTCGGCGGACTGCTGGCGCCCGGCCGCAAGGGCATGCAGCGCAACCGGCGCCGCCTGCTGGCAGCGGCCTGCCTCGAACACGTCACCGAACTCGACCCCGACACGCACGCCCGTATCCGCCGGGAGACACGCAACATGGTGCGCCCCACGACCGTGGAAGCCGCCCGCAGCCTCGGCTGGGTGGGCCCCATAGTCCTGGAGATGCTCCCCGACCCCACCCACGTCACCGACCGCGAGGCCCACCGGCTCGCCGTCACCGTCACCCGGATCAACGACGACGCGGCCGTCCACTACCTCGCCCAACTGCGCAACCGGGCCTCACTCCAGCTGCGGGCCGAGCTCGCGCGAGGGTGGCACAACTTCGACACCGACCGGTACGCGGACGAGATCATCGGGCACCTCGACCCCGAGGGCCTGTACTACCCCGTCTCCGACCGGTACGAGCTGGCCGCGCTGCGGAAACTCGGGGGCAGGGCCCGCGTGCAGATCGTCGGGCCCTTCACGCCGGACGAGCTGCTGGAGGGGCTCGTACGCGAGCAGCTGACCCACCTGTGGCTCGCCTACGACCTCGGTGTTCCCATGGGGTGGCTCGCCGCCTTCCCCCAGCTGACGACCCTGCGGGTCAACCCCCGGCTGCCGCGCGTCAGCGGCGTACCCGAAGGCATCCGCATCCTGGCGTAGCGCCCGGCGGAAAGAGCCCCCGGCGGAAACGGGGAGAACACGCGAGCGGGGCCGGCCACGCATGGCCGGCCCCGCTCGGTGGTGCGGTGGAGGCTTACGCCTCCTTGCTCAGGTTCGGGCCACCGCCCGCGGCGGACTCCACCGGAGGAGCGTCCGGCAGCGCCGACTTCTCCTCACCGCGGAAGGTGAAGGTCTTCGTCTCGCCCTCGCCCTCGGTGTCGACGACCACGATGTGCCCAGGGCGCAGCTCCCCGAAGAGGATCTTCTCCGACAGGATGTCCTCCACCTCGCGCTGGATGGTCCGGCGCAGCGGCCGGGCGCCCATCACCGGGTCGTAGCCCTTCTTGGCCAGCAGCTCCTTGGCGTCCTGGCTGAGCTCGATGCCCATGTCCCGGTCCTTCAGCCGCTCGTCGACCTGCTGGATCATCAGGTCCACGATGCGGATGATGTCCTCCTGCGTGAGCTGGTGGAAGACCACCGTGTCGTCCACGCGGTTGAGGAACTCGGGGCGGAAGTGCTGCTTGAGCTCGTCGTTGACCTTGGCCTTCATCCGGTCGTATCCCGCGCGGACGTCACCCTGGCCGGCGAAGCCGAGGTTGAAGCCCTTGGAAATGTCCCGGGTGCCCAGGTTGGTCGTCATGATGATGACGGTGTTCTTGAAGTCCACGACCCGGCCCTGGGAGTCGGTCAGCCGACCGTCCTCCAGGATCTGCAACAGCGAGTTGAAGATGTCCGGGTGTGCCTTCTCGACCTCGTCGAACAGGACGACCGAGAACGGCTTGCGCCGCACCTTCTCGGTGAGCTGGCCGCCCTCCTCGTAGCCGACGTAGCCGGGCGGGGAGCCGAACAGCCGCGAGACGGTGTGCTTCTCGCCGAACTCCGACATGTCGAGGGAGATCAACGCGTCCTCGTCGCCGAACAGGAACTCCGCCAGTGTCTTGGACAGCTCCGTCTTACCGACACCGGACGGGCCGGCGAAGATGAACGAGCCACCGGGGCGCTTGGGGTCCTTCAGACCCGCGCGGGTGCGCCGGATCGCCTGGGAGAGCGCCTTGATGGCGTCCTCCTGGCCGATGACGCGCTTGTGCAGCTCGTCCTCCATGCGCAGGAGCCTGCTGGACTCCTCCTCGGTGAGCCGCATGACCGGCACACCGGTGGAGGCGGCCAGGACCTCGGCGATCAGGTCCTCGTCGACCTCGGCGACGACGTCCATGTCGCCGGCCTTCCACTCCTTCTCCCGCTTGGCCTTCTCCGCCAGCAGCTGCTTCTCCGTGTCACGGAGGGAGGCGGCCTTCTCGAAGTCCTGCGAGTCGATCGCGGACTCCTTGTCCCGGCGCACGTTCGCGATCTTCTCGTCGAACTCGCGCAGGTCCGGCGGGGCGGTCATCCGGCGGATACGCATCCGGGAGCCTGCCTCGTCGATCAGGTCGATGGCCTTGTCGGGCAGGTAGCGGTCCGAGATGTAGCGGTCCGCGAGCGTGGCCGCTCCGACCAGGGCCGCGTCGGTGATGGAGACGCGGTGGTGCGCCTCGTACCTGTCGCGCAGGCCCTTGAGGATCTCGATGGTGTGCGGCAGCGAGGGCTCCGCGACCTGGATCGGCTGGAAGCGGCGCTCCAGGGCCGCGTCCTTCTCCAGGTACTTGCGGTACTCGTCCAGCGTCGTGGCACCGATGGTCTGCAACTCGCCACGGGCCAGCATCGGCTTGAGGATGCTGGCGGCGTCGATGGCGCCCTCGGCGGCGCCCGCGCCGACCAGGGTGTGCAGCTCGTCGATGAACAGGATGATGTCGCCGCGGGTGCGGATCTCCTTGAGCACCTTCTTCAGGCGCTCCTCGAAGTCACCGCGGTAGCGGGAGCCCGCGACCAGCGCGCCCAGGTCCAGGGTGTAGAGGTGCTTCTCCTTGAGGGTCTCGGGCACCTCCCCCTTGACGATGGCCTGCGCCAGCCCCTCGACGACGGCGGTCTTGCCGACGCCGGGCTCGCCGATCAGCACCGGGTTGTTCTTGGTGCGGCGGGACAGGACCTGCATGACCCGCTCGATCTCCTTCTCGCGCCCGATGACCGGGTCGAGCTTGGACTCGCGGGCGGCCTGCGTCAGGTTGCGGCCGAACTGGTCCAGGACGAGCGAGGTGGACGGCGTGCCCTCGGCGGGTCCGCCGGCCGTGGCGGCTTCCTTGCCACCGGAGTAACCGGACAGGAGCTGGATGACCTGCTGGCGGACCCGGTTCAGGTCGGCGCCCAGCTTCACGAGGACCTGGGCGGCGACGCCCTCGCCCTCGCGGATCAGGCCCAGCAGGATGTGCTCCGTGCCGATGTAGTTGTGGCCGAGCTGAAGGGCTTCGCGGAGCGACAGCTCCAGCACCTTCTTGGCACGGGGAGTGAAGGGGATGTGGCCGGAGGGCGCCTGCTGGCCCTGGCCGATGATCTCCTCCACCTGCTGCCGGACAGCCTCAAGCGAGATCCCGAGGCTCTCCAGTGCCTTAGCGGCGACACCCTCACCTTCGTGGATCAGGCCCAGAAGGATGTGCTCGGTGCCGATGTAGTTGTGGTTGAGCATCCGGGCTTCTTCCTGAGCCAGGACGACAACCCGCCGCGCGCGGTCGGTGAACCTCTCGAACATCGTTAATCGCTCCTCAGAGCGGTCAGGCAGTGAGGGGACGCTCCCCTCGCTGTCCTTCCGCAGCTTAGTCCCGCAACGGGGGACCGCTCATTCCAACTGCCGACTGCTGGCCGGTCGATCCGGTCGATCATGCGCCTCCTGCCCGGACAGCCGACAACAGTTCCAACCCGATGGTGCGAGACGATGTTCCCGCAGGCCAGGCGTATTCACCTGGATCCACTACGCCGACGGCGAACGCCCTCTTCCCGACGCGTCCGCACACGACGAGGCCCGTGCCTCAGCACCCCCGTTCCGCCCTGCGCCACCTGGGCTTTAAGGCTCCTGAAGCCTTCTTACCCGCTCGGTGTGACAATCCATGCGGCGTCGCCGGGATACGGTCCCCCACATCCGCTCAGGGCGAACACCGGGACACGGATGCGCGTCCGGCACTACGGGGCGTGCACACAATGGGTGATCACCCTCGACGTTCCGTGATCGCCGTGGCTGTCCCGGACCGGGTCACTCCCGTCGCCTCACCGCTCCGCGGCGTGCGTCACGGGCCGCCCGCGCTTCGCCTCGGGCCGCCGGGCGGGATCCGCGGGGCGCACCGGGGCCCTCGGGAGGCCCGCACGGGGCCTCCCGCACCGGGAAACGGCCATCGGATCGGGCCCGGACAACTGATCAACCGGAATGACTCAGCCGTTGGCCTTCTCGTACGCCTCACGAATGCTGGCGGGAACACGGCCGCGGTCATTGACCTCGTAACCCTGCTCCTTGGCCCACGCGCGGATCTTCGCCGTGTCCTGACCCGCGCCGGAAGCCGATCCTGAGCGGCCGCTCTTTCCGCGCGCGGAACGGCCACCGGTACGCCGCCCGTTCTTCAGATAGGGCTCCAGAGCGGAACGGAGCTTGTCCGCATTAGCGGTGGTGAGATCGATCTCGTACGACTTACCGTCCAGCGCGAACGTCACCGTCTCGTCCGCCTCGCCGCCGTCGAGGTCGTCGACAAGAAGAACCTGAACCTTCTGTGCCACCTGTTGCTCCCATTCGTACTGGATAACTGATTACAGATACCGACGTGGAAAGCAAACCGCTTTTGCGGGAGAAACACAAACCCTGTGCTGAGTTTGCCCGGCACCGCACGGGGATTGGCGGGACCTTTCGGACATAGTGGGGGGCCTTCGGGCGCCGCCGTTCACAGACGCAGCAGCATCCGGCTGTTGCCCAAGGTGTTGGGCTTCACTCGTTCGAGCCCCAGGAACTCGGCCACGCCCTCGTCATAGGAACGCAGCAGCTCGCTGTAGACGTCACCGTCCACAGGCGTCTGACCGATCTCCGTGAAGCCGTGCCGGGAGAAGAAGTCCACTTCGAAGGTCAGACAGAAAATGCGCCGCACCCCCAGCCAGCGTGCGGTGTGCAGCAGCTTCTCCAGCAGCAGATGACCGACGCCCGTGCCCCGCTGGGAACGGTCCACGGCCAGCGTCCTGACCTCCGCGAGGTCTTCCCACATCACGTGCAACGCGCCGCAGCCGACGACTTCCGCGTCGGCATCCCGTTCCGCGACCCAGAACTCCTGGATGTCCTCGTAAAGCGTCACGGTGGCTTTGTCGAGCAGGATGCGATCGCGCGAGTAGGTGTCGATCAGGCTGCGCACCGCCGGGACGTCGACCGTGCGCGCCCTGCGGATCGTGACCTGGGATAGCGGTGCGTGTTCTGCCATGAACGGACGCTATCGGGCGCCACCTGGGCCCTCGTCGCCGGGGGGATCGAGATGTACCCCGTTCAGATGTACGACGCGCAAGGCGGCGCGCAGCACGTCGACCTGTTCCGGCGACATCATCCCGAAGAAGTCGACGAGCGCGGCGGCCGGGTTGTCACTGGCCGACCACGCTTCGTTCATGAGAGCCGCGGAGTATGCGGCCCGGGTGGAGACCGCCGCATATCGATAGGCGCGGCCTTCTTGCTCCCGCCTCAGCCAGCCCTTCTGGCGCAGGTTGTCCATTACGGTCATCACCGTCGTGTACGCGACGGTCCGTTCCTTCTGGAGATCCTCGAGGACTTCCCGCACGGTGACCGGGCGGTTCCAGCGCCATACCCGGGTCATCACGGCGTCTTCCAGCTCTCCCAATGGCCTCGGCACGGAAGAATAATAGTGGAAAATGTCCGGATCGCGGGAATTACCCGGAAGGCGGGCAGTCGGCGCTGTCGGGGCGAGCGACCGCTCAGCTGCCGGACTTCCGCTGACCCGCCTCGGCACGGGAGAGGGCCGCGTCGACGACGGCGTCCTCCTTCGCCTTGTTCGCCCCACCCTGGCTCTTGATCATGGTGACGATGAGCGCGGTGAAGGCCACCGCCATCACGACCGGCGGGGTGAGCGCGGCAAGGTAATCCATGACGTGAGCCTCCTCGACGAACCAGACCCCCAGCCTACGCCGCCGCCCTCACCCGAGGGGACGCACCACCCCGCCGGGCGGGGTCGCCCCGGGCCGGAGGGCGGGCCGCAGGGGGTCAGGCCGGGATCGAGCGCGGGCGGCCGTCGGCGGAGCGGGCCGGGCGCGCATGCCGGACCCCGGCCTCGCCCTGGTCCCGGTCCCCGTCCTGGTCCTCCCGCTCGGGAGAGGGGGCCGCCGGCGGGGTCCGGCGGCGGGGCGGGAAGACCTCGGCGGGCGTGGGGACGGGGCGGGACGGCGGGGCCGGCTCCGGGGACCCGGGCCGCTCGGCGGGACCGGGGTTCACCGGACCAGGAGAGGGCTCCCCTTCCCGCTCCCGCTCAGCGTTCTCGTCCCCCCGCACGTCCTGCCCGGAGGCGACCTCAAAGTACGCGGATTCCGAGTCCGACGCGGAACCGCCCTTGGCGGTGGAGCCCGAGCCGGAGGCGGAAGCGGTCTCGGGTTCTGTGGCCGCGCCCGGCAGGGGGACATGACCGGGCGCGACGGCAGCGCCCGCCACCAGAGCGTCCCGGGGGACCGTGGCAGCGTCCGCCTCGGGGAGATTGCCGAGCGCGGCCGCGCCGGGAGCGGAGGCCGTGCCCGGAGGCGCCGTGGCGGGACCGGGCGCGGGGCCTGGTGTCGGGCCTGGCGTGGGGCGGGGGGCCGTGGACGGGCGGGGCGGGCGCGCGGGGTTGTGCGGGGCGGGGAGGGCGAGGGGTGCCGAGCGGGCGGGAGGCACGTGGGGGCCGCGCTCGGCGTGCGTGCCGCCGGTGGTCGTCTCCTCGGCCGGATCCTCCCCGCCGGCTGCCGGTCCCTCATCGGCGGGCCGGCGCCCCTGGGGGACGTACGCGGATGCCAGCGCCTCGGCGCGGCGGAGGAGCCGGCTGCGGCGCGCCCGTTCGTCGGACCCCGTCCGCCGGGCGCACAGCCCGCGGAGGGCGGCCAGGTCGTCCCGGGTGGGCCGGTGGCCGGATTCGAGGGCTGCCTCCAGCTGGTCGAGGTAGCCGGCGGCGGCGCCGGGCAGGGCCCCGCGGTAGCGGGCGAGATCGGCCCGCAGGAAGGAGCGCAGCCTGCTGCCCTCACGGACGGCTTCGTCCACGGCCTGGGCGAGCCGCAGGTACGCGCGGGCGTCCTCGGGCGCGGGTGCGGACTTGAGGGCGGTGGCGAGGGCGCCGCCGAGCACGCGCAGCTCGTCGGCGCTGAACGCCACGCCGCCTCGGGAACCGTGTGGCGTGGGCATGGGGAGACGATAGGCGCCCCATGCCCTAAATGTGCTTATCGCCCGATTTATGGGCGTGGCGCTCGCGGACGGGACGGCGCGTCCCGCCCCGTCCGCCGTGGCCGGGCCCGTCAGCCGCGCTCGACGTTCCGTTCGTAGACCAGGCGGAGCCCGATCAGGGTGAGCCACGGCTCGTGCTCGTCGATGACCGCGGACTCGCCCAGGACCATGGGGGCCAGGCCGCCGGTCGCCAGGACGGTGACGTCCTCGGGGTCGTCGGCCAGTTCGGACGCCATACGGTGGACGACGCCGTCGACCTGCCCGGCGAAGCCGTAGACGATGCCGGACTGCATGGCCTCGACCGTGTTCTTGCCGATGATGCTCCGCGGCCGGGCGATCTCGATCTTGCGGAGCTGGGCGCCGCGCATCCCGAGCGCGTCGACGGAGATCTCGATGCCGGGCGCGATCACGCCGCCCACGTACTCGCCGCGCGCGGAGACCGCGTCGAACGTGGTGGCCGTGCCGAAGTCGACGACGACGCACGGGCCGCCGTACAGCTCGACGGCCGCGAGCGCGTTGATGATGCGGTCGGCGCCGACCTCCTTCGGGTTGTCCATGAGGATCGGCACGCCCGTCTTGACGCCGGGTTCGACGAGCACGGCCGGGATGTCGCCGTAGTAGCGCCGGGTGACCTCGCGCAGCTCGTGCAGCACGGAGGGCACGGTCGAACAGATGGCGATGCCCTCGACGTTGTCGCTCAGGTCGTCGCCGAGGAGGGGGTGCATGCCCATCAGGCCCTGGAGCAGCACGGCCAGTTCGTCGGCGGTGCGGTGCGCCTCGGTGGAGATGCGCCAGTGCTCGACGATCTCCTCGCCGTCGAAGAGGCCCAGCACGGTGTGGGTGTTGCCCACGTCGATGGTGAGCAGCATCAGGGCCGCTCCTTACCGGAGTCGGCCGGGCCATGGGCGCCGTCGGCTCGGCTCTCGGCGCGCAGGTCGAGGCCGATGTCGAGGATCGGGGACGAGTGCGTCAGCGAGCCGACGGCCAGGAAGTCGACCCCGGCCGCGGCGTACTCGGCGGCGTTGTCGAGCGTGAGGCGGCCTGAGGACTCCAGCCGCGCCCGCCCGGCGACCAGCGTGACGGCCTCGGTCGTCATGCCCGGCGTGAAGTTGTCCAGCAGCAGCAGGTCGGCGCCCTGGTCCAGGACCGGCGGGATCTGGTCGAGGCTGTCGACCTCCACCTCGATCGGCACGTCGGGGAACTCGGCCCGCACGCGGGCGAACGCCTCCGCGACGCCGCCGGCCGCGATGACGTGGTTGTCCTTGATGAGCGCCGCGTCCGAGAGGGACATGCGGTGGTTGACGCCGCCGCCGCAGCGCACCGCGTACTTCTCCAGGGCGCGCAGCCCCGGGGTCGTCTTGCGGGTGTCGCGGACCGCGGTCTTCGTGCCCTCCAGCGCGTCCGCCCACGCGCGGGTCCCGGTGGCGATACCCGAGAGGCGGCACAGCAGGTTGAGGGCGCTGCGTTCGGCCGTGAGCAGGTCGCGGGTGCGGGTGCGGACGGTGAGCAGCCGCTGCCCTGCCTCGACCCGGTCGCCGTCCAGGACGTGGCGTTCGACCTCGAACTCGTCGGTGCAGACGACGGAGAGGACGGCCTCGGCGACGCGGAGTCCCGCGGCGGTGCCCGCCTCGCGGGCCGTGAAGTCGCCTGTGGCGACGGCCTCGTCGGGAATGGTCGCCACGCTGGTGACGTCCACGCCGCGGTCGAGGTCCTCCTCGACGGCGAGGTGGGCGATGTCCTCGACCTGGACCGGGTCGAGGCCCGCGTCGAGGAGGAGCTGGGCCAGGTCGGGGTCGAGACCGCACTCCAGCGGGTCGAGCCCCGGGTCGTCGGCGGCACCGGCCGAGCAGCCGCAGGCGTCGCCGCAGCCGCCTGCCTCCTTTGGCCGCTCCGCCGGGTCCCTGCCGATCTGGAGGAGGGGGAGGTCGTCGGTCACTTGTGCTCCTTGTGCTCGCTCATGACCGGGGGAAAGGCGGTCGTGTCGGTGGTGCGGACGGTGAAGTGTCCGCCGGGGGGCGTGCTGACGACCAGGTGACGGCGCCAGGCGGTGTCGTCGCGGTCCGGGTGGTCCTCCCGCCAGTGGCAGCCGCGTGTCTCCTCGCGGCGGAGCGCCGTCGCGACGAGGACCTGCGCGACCAGGTGGAGGTTGGCCGTCTCCCAGGTGTCGACGCCCGGTTCGGCGGGCTTGTCGTCCGGGGAGGGCGTGAGGGCGGCGAGCCGCTCGGCGGCCTCGGTGAGGGAGCGCGCGGAGCGCAGGACGCCCGCGCCCCTGGACATGGTGCGCTGGATCTCGGCGCGGGCGGTGGGCGGAAGGAGCGCGCCCCGGCCGGAGGGACCGCCCGCGGAGGGGGCCGCGGAGCGGGGCTCCGCGGCGCGGGACGACGCCCGGCCGGGGGCTGCGCCGGCCGGCCCTGAGGCCCGCTCGGCGATCTGCCCGGCGACCCGCTCCGCGATCTGTTCTGCGAAGACCAGACCTTCCAACAGGCTGTTCGAGGCGAGGCGGTTGGCGCCGTGCACTCCGGTGCAGGCGGTCTCACCGCAGGCGTACAGGCCGGGGACGGTGGTGCGTCCTGCCAGGTCGGTGCGGATGCCGCCGCTGGCGTAGTGGGCTGCGGGCGCGACGGGCACAGGATCGGTGACGGGGTCGATGCCGTGCGCACGGCACGCCGCGAGGATGGTGGGGAAACGGGACTCCCACATGGGGGCGCCGAAGTGGCGGCCGTCCAGGTACATGTGGTCGGTGCCCTGTTCGGCGGCGCGGCGCGTGATGCCCTTGGCGACGATGTCGCGGGGGGCCAGCTCGGCGAGGGGATGGGCGCCCTGCATGAAGCGGACGCCGGCCGCGTCGACGAGGTGGGCGCCCTCGCCCCGCACGGCCTCGGAGATCAGCGGCTGCTGGCCCTCCGCGTCGGGGCCGAGGTAGAGGACGGTGGGGTGGAACTGGACGAACTCCAGGTCGGAGACCTCGGCGCCGGCGCGCAGCGCGAGGGCGACGCCGTCGCCCGTGGAGACCGCCGGATTGGTGGTGGCCGCGAAGACCTGGCCCATGCCGCCGGTGGCCAGGACCACGGCGGGCGCGCGGACGGCCCCGACCCCGTCGTGCCGGCCCTCGCCCATCACGTGCAGGGTGACGCCCGCGGCGCGGCCTTCGGCGTCCGTGAGGAGGTCGAGGACGAGGGCGTTCTCGACGGTGCGGATGGACTGCTCCCGTACGGCCTCGACCAGGGCGCGGGAGACCTCCGCTCCGGTGGCGTCGCCGCCGGCGTGGACGATGCGGTCCCGGTGGTGGCCGCCCTCCCGGGTGAGGGCGATCCGCCCGGTCGCGGCAGAGGTGTCGAACCGGGCGCCGGACGCGATGAGCCGTCGTACCGCCCCGGGGGCCTCGGTGACGAGGGTGCGGACGGCTGCCTCGTCGCACAGCCCCGCCCCCGCTTCGAGGGTGTCGTCGAGGTGCTGCCCCGGGGTGTCGCCCTCGCCCAGGGCGGCCGCGATGCCGCCCTGGGCCCAGCGGGTGGATCCCGCGTCGAGCCGCGCCTTGGTGACGACGACCGTGCGGGCGCCGTGTGCCGCGCAGCGCAGGGCGGCGGTCAGCCCCGCGACGCCGGAGCCGACGACGACCACGTCGGCCTCCAGGCTCCAGCCCGGCGGCGGCGCGGGGAGGGCGCCGCCGGCTATGCCGGGGGTGGCTGCGGGCCGCCCACTGGTCCGGGTCATCACGAGGCTCCAAGGTGCAGGGGGACGTTGTCGATCAGCCGGGTGCGGCCCGCGCGGGCCGCGACGGCGAGGAGGGCGTCCCCCTGCCAGGCGGCGTCGGTGATCTCGCGGAAGCTCGCCGGGTCGACGAGGGCCACGTAGTCGACGTCGAGGCCGTCGGGTCCTTCGGCTGTGCGGCCCTGGCAGGCCAGCACGTCGCGGGCGGCGCGGAGCACGGCCACAGGTCCCGCGCCGGCCGCCTGTTCCCCGGCGCGCAGGGCGCGGGAGAGGGCGAGCGCGTGGGTGCGGTCGGGCTCGCCCAGGTAGCGGTTGCGGCTGGAGAGGGCGAGGCCGTCGTCCTCGCGGACGGTGGGCACGGCGACGATCGCGGTGGGGAAATTGAGGTCCTCGACCATGCGGCGGACCAGCGCGAGCTGCTGGGCGTCCTTCTGGCCGAAGAAGGCCACGTCGGGCGCGGTCAGGTGGAGCAGCTTGGCGACGACGGTGAGCATGCCGTCGAAGTGCCCCGGGCGCGAGGCGCCCTCCAAAACGTCGCCCATGGGGCCCGCCGAGACGCGCACCTGGGGTTCGCCGCCGGGGTAGACCTCCTCGACGGGCGGCGCGAAGACCACGTCCGCGCCCTCCTTGCCGGCGACCAGTACGTCGGCCTCCAGGGTGCGCGGGTAGCGGTCCAGGTCCTCACCCGCGCCGAACTGGAGCGGGTTGACGAAGACGGTGACGACGACCTGCCCGCCGGGCCCCACGCGCTCCCGGGCCGCTCGTACCAGCGCGGCGTGGCCCTCGTGCAGGGCGCCCATCGTCATGACGACGGCGCGCTCGGCGGTCGTGTCCCCGCGCCGGCCGCGCAGCTCGGTGGCGGTGGTGACGACGTGCGCGGTCATGCGCGGTCCTCCCCGTCGGCTCCGCCGTCCCCCTCGTCGGGGCCGCCCGTACTGTCCGCGCCGTCCGCGCCTCCGCCTCGCTCGTGCGTGCCGTCGCCGAGGACGTCCAGCAGGTCGCCGGCCGGCCCCGCCGTGAGCAGGCCGTGGTCGAGCGCGCGGTCGGCGGTGGCCCGCGCCATCGCCAGGTAGCTCGCCACCGTCCGCGGTGCGTGCCGGCGCAACTCGGCGACGTGGGCGGCGACCGTCCCGGCGTCCCCCCGGGCGACCGGGCCGGTCAGTGCGGCGTCACCGGAGCGCAGCGCGTTGTCGAGCGCCGCGCCCAGCAGGGGCCCCAGCATCCGGTCGGGGGCCTGCACACCGGAGGTGCGCAGCAGCTCCATGGCCTGGTTGACGAGGGTGACCAGGTGGTTGGCGCCGATGGCGAGGGCCGCGTGGTAGAGCGGCCTGGCCTCCTCGGCGACCCACTCGGGCTCCCCGCCCATCTCGATGACCAGCGCCTGGGCCGCCAGCCGCAGCTCCTCGGGCGCCGTCACCCCGAACGAGCACCCGGCCAGCCGCTGCACGTCCACCGCGGTGCCCGTGAAGGTCATCACCGGGTGCAGTGCCAGCGGCAGGGCCCCCGCGGCCAGCGCGGGTTCCAGTACGGAGACGCCGTACCGGCCCGAGGTGTGGACCACCAGCTGCCCAGGGCGCACGGCGCCGGTGGTGACCAGGCCCGCGACCAGGCCAGGCAGCGCGTCGTCGGGAACGGTCAGCAGAACGAGTTCGGAGCGGGCCAGCACCTCGTCGGGGCCGACCACGGGGACGCCGGGCAGCAGCTCGGCCGCGCGGCGCCTGGAGGCGTCCGAGACGCCGGAGACCGCGACCGGGCGGTGTCCCGCCAGCCGCAGCGCCGCCGCCAGCGCGGGGCCGACGCGGCCCGCGCCCACGACGCCGACCGCCAGCCGTGCCGGGCGGTCCTCGGCCCGCGCCGGAGCGGACGGCTCGGGTCCGCCACCGGCCGCGGACCGCGAGGGCCCCCCGGCGCTCTGCGGCCCGTCGCCCGGGTGCGGGTGGTGAGGGTGGTGTGCGTTCACGAAAGAGGCCTTCCGTATGCGTTCCGGTCCGCTCAGTGGCCGGTACCGGACGAGACCTCGCCATGCTAAGCCCTGCGCGCGCGCCGCCGGAGGGGTCGGGGTGCGGCCCCGCTCGCCGCCGAGCGCCGCTCGCGGCCCTGTTCGGCGGCCCGCCCGGCGGCGCGGGTTTGGCCGAGTTCCCTCCTGGCCTCCTTGCGCGCCACCCACCAGGCCCGCAGGAGCTTCGCCTCGTGCGTGCCCGGTGCCGGTGGCGGCGCCTGCCCCTGGGAGCGGAGCCGCCAGGTGTCCATCGCGTACTGCTCACCGATGCTCATGCCCCCGACGCTGCACCGCCGCCGCCCGGCCCGGCACGCGCATTGACCAGCCTCGTCAATCGGTACCCGTTCGATTGACGACGCTGGTCAATCGAGGGGGGAACGGCGCTGACCGGCAGGCAGGATGGAGGGCATGAGCGTCACCGTCCACATCGCGGGGCTTCCCCTGGAGCGTGTCGTCTTCTCCCCGTCGCCGCTGGCCGAACTGGGTACGGCGCTGCACACCCTGGCCGAGCCCGGACACCATCCCGGGGTGCACGGCTGGGCGACCGCCACCAACGCCTCGCTCAAGCAGGACCTGGCCGACCGGCTGTGCGAGGCCGACTTCCTGTGGCGGACGACCTTCTCCGACATCCTGCTGGGCTTCGCGGGGCTGCGGGACGCCTCCGCGCAGCCCGGCGGGACGCTCTCGCAGGACCTGGACCTGCTCGACCGGCTCGACGACGAGAGTTACGTCATGGCCGCCCTGGAGTTCACCTGCGGTGCGCTCTACGGAACCGACGCGGTCCGCTCCCCGCTGGCCGACCCGGCGCTGCGGGAGAGGGCCCTCGACCTGGCGGCGGCCCGGGGTCCGCAGCAGCAGCGGTTCACGCAGCGGCTGCTGGACGACCCGCCCGCCGTACGGTCCTGGATACGCCGCCTGTTCGAGGACTGCGACCGGGCCTTCTTCGCCGACACCTGGAACCGGGTGCGGCCGCAGCTGACCGCCGACGCGCGCGAGAAGACCGAGTTGCTGCGCCGCAGGGGGCTGGCGGCCACCCTGGCGGCCGTCTCCCCCGCGCTGTCGACCGACGAGGCGGGCAGCGTCATCGACGCCGACAAGCTCGCCAGCGCGCGCACCACCGCCGTGGACCCCGCGGTGGGGCCCGGCGTGACGTTCGTCCCGTCCATCCACCAGTGGCCGCATCTGCTGGTGCTGCACCGGCACGGGTGGCGGCCCGTCGTGCACTACCCGGTCGCGGCACCCGAGTTGCCAGGTCCGCTGTCGGTGGACCAGTTCAAGCTGCGGATGGAGGCCCTGGCCCATCCGATGCGGATGCGGCTGTGCCGGAACCTGGCGCGGGCGCCCTACTCCACCAGCGAACTCGCCGACCAGTACGCGCTCAGCTCCCCCGAGGTCTCCCGGCACCTGGCGGTGCTGAAGAAGGCGGGTCTGATCACCGCCAGGCGGCGCGGACGGTACGTGCAGTACCAGCTCGATCTCAAGGTGGTGGGACGGCTGGGCAGCGACTTCCTGGAGACGGTGCTGCGATGACGCCCGGGGCAGTGGCCCCGCTGATGCCCCGGGGGGGGCAGCGGCCGCCCGGGGGTCAGCCCCCCGCCCGTACCAGGCCCGTCTCGTACGCCAGGACGACCGCCTGGACGCGGTCGCGCAGCCCCAGCTTGGACAGGATGCGGCCCACGTGGGTCTTGACCGTCGCTTCGGAGAGCACCAGCCGGGCGGCGATCTCTCCGTTGGACAGGCCCTGGGCGATGAGCGTGAGCACCTCCCGCTCGCGTTCGGTCAGGCGTTCCAGCTCCTTGGCGACCGGCTCGGTGGCGGTGGCGGGCAGCACCGAGGAGAACCGGTCGATCAGCCGCCGCGTGGTGCTGGGCGCCACCACCGCGTCGCCGCTGTGCACCGCGCGGATGGCCTCCAGCAGGTCGCCGGGCGGCACGTCCTTGAGCATGAACCCGCTGGCCCCCGACTTGAGCGCGGAGAACGCGTACTCGTCCAGGTCGAACGTGGTCAGGATCAGCACCTTCGGACCGCCCGGGCCTCCCTCACCGCCCTCGCAGATGCGGCGGGTGGCCTCGACCCCGTCGACGTTCGGCATCCGCACGTCCATCAGCACCACGTCCACCGGCGTCTGCCGCAGGATCGCCAGCGCCTCCGCGCCGTCGCCCGCCTCGGCGGCGACCTCCATGTCCTGCTGCGCCGTGAGCACCATGCGGAAGCCGGTGCGCAGCAGCGCCTGGTCGTCGACGAGCATCACGCGGATCGTCATGCGGGGTCCTTCTCGATCGGGGGGCGGGGACAGCAGGGGACGGGAGTGCACGGGGCGGGAGGGGGCTTCGGCCGGAGGGGAGGAGGGGGCGTTGGCCAGGACGGGCGGCGCCCCGGTACTGCTCAGCCGGCGCCCTTGAGAGGGAGGGCCGCACAGATGCGGAAGCCGCCGCCGGAGCGGGGACCGGCCTCCAGCGCGCCACCCACCATGCCGACCCGCTCGCGCATGCCGATCAGCCCGTGGCCGAGACCGTCGGCGCCGCCCTCCTCGTACAGCTCGCGCTGGGCGCCGCGCCCGTCGTCCTCCGCGAGGACGGACAGCTCGTCGTCGGTGTACTGGAGCCGCACGGTCGCCCCCACGTCGGGGCCGCCGTGCTTGCGGGTGTTGGTCAGCGCCTCCTGCACGATGCGGTACGCGGTCAGCTCGACGCTGCTGGGCAGCGGGTGCGGGACTCCCTCGACCTGGAAGTCGACGGTCAGGCCCGCGCCGCGCACCTGTTCGACGAGGTCGGCGATCTGCTCCACACCGGGCTGCGGCACGTACGCGCCGCCGTCCCCCTTGGCACCGTCCTCGCTGCGCAGCACCCCCAGCAGGCGGCGCATCTCGGCGAGCGCCTGCCGGCCCGTGCCGGAGATGGTCTCCAGCGCCATGCGGGCCTGGTCGGGCGCGTTGTCCAGCACGTAGGCGCCGCCGTCGGCCTGGACGACCATCACGGACACGTTGTGCGCCACCACGTCGTGCAGCTCGCGCGCTATCCGGGCCCGCTCGGCGGCGACGGCCACCTTGGCCTGCGCCTCCCGCTCCTTCTCCAGCCGCCGGGCGCGCTCCTCCAGCTGGAGGTAGTAGGCGCGGCGGGTGCGCAGGGAGTCGCCGAGCACCCAGGCCATCACGAACGCCAGTGTCATGAACAGCGTGCCGAAGATGTCGTTCGCCAGGCCGCCCGTCGTGCTCGGCCAGCGCACCGCACTGATGCTGGGGGTCAGCAGCGCGCCCGCCAGCGCGAACCTGGAGGCCCACCTGACGTGCCGGGAGGCGACGGTGAAGACGATGACCAGGAACGCGAAGTTTCCGGGGAACGCGCTGACGTTGACGATCACCTGAGCCACGCCCGTACCGGTGGCCAGCACCAGCATCTTCTCCGGGGCCCTGCGGCGCAGCGCCACGACCGCGCTCAGCGCTAGCGCGATGGGGACCATCGCGATCTGCTCCTGGGGCGTGGTCGAGAGCCCCTCGGCCTCCGGCGGCGCTGACACGCTGGCGACGATCCACAGCGACGACAGCATCAGCAGCGCGACAGCCCAGAGGCTGTCCACCCACGTGGGGTGCCTGCGGATGAAGTCGTAGAGCCGGTGCACGTCACCCAGCGTATGCAGACCGGGCACGTGCGGGGGTCAGCCGGACGGCCGATCCGGGGACGGCGCTCCTACTCCCCAAGGTGGAGGGCGCCGGTCCGCGCATACGGTGAGGCCCATGCTCCCCCAGTTGCCCGGCTGGCGCTCGGCCACCGCGACCGCCCTCTACGGGCCCGGCGGTTTCTACACCCGTCAGGCGCCCGCCGCCCATTTCCGCACCTCCGTGCACGCCTCCGGGCACTTCGCCCACGCGGTGGCGCGTCTCCTGCTGCGGGTGGACGCGGCCCTCGGGCACCCTCCGCGCCTCGACCTGGTCGACGTCGGCGCCGGCGCCGGCGAGCTCCTCACGGGGGTGGCGGCCGCGCTGCGCGAGCACGAGGCCGCCGGGGCCGGGGCACTGGCGCGCCTGCGGTCCACCGCCGTCGAGCACCGGCCGCGCCCCGAGGGCCTCGACCCGGCCGTCCACTGGAGCGCGCGCCTGCCGGACCCCGCCACGGTGACGGGGCTGCTGTTCGCCAACGAGTGGCTGGACAACGTGCCCGTCGACGTCGCCGAGAACGACCGCACGGGGACGGCACGGCTGGTACTGGTCGCGCCCGACGGCAGCGAACGGCACGGGCCGCCCGTCACCGGCGCCGACGCCCGGTGGCTGGAGCGGTGGTGGCCGCTGGACCAGGCGGGCGAAGGGGCCCGCGCGGAGATCGGCCACCCCCGCGACGCCGCCTGGGCGCGCGCCGCCGGCAGCGTGCGCCGCGGCCTGGCCGTCGCCGTCGACTACGGGCACACCCGCACGACCCGCCCCCCGTTCGGCACCCTCGCCGGATACCGCGAGGGCCGCGGTTGCCTCCCCGTGCCGGACGGCAGCCGCGATGTGACCTCTCACGTGGCCCTCGACGCGGCCGCCGCGAGCGCGCCAGGCACCACCCGGCTGCTCGGCCAGCGCGCCGCCCTCGGCGCCCTGGGCGTGACGGGCCGCCGCCCGGACCTCACCCTGGCGAGCTCCGATCCCGCCGCCTACGTACGCGGGCTGAGCGCGGCCGGCGAGGCCGCCGAACTGCTGGACGCGGGCGGGCTCGGCGGCTTCGGCTGGCTCGTGTCTCAGATCGACTGCACGGTGGGGCTCGGCTGAGAGCCGCCTTCCCGGGATGTCGCCGAGCGTCTTGCCGAGGTGTCTTGCCGGGCGCCCTCGCGGTGTGTGTCCCCCGGTCGCCCTCCCGGGTCAGGAACTCTCGATCGACTCCAGCTCCACCTCTCCCCTGCCCACTTCGCGGGCGTCGGCGTCGATGGAGCGCCGCAGCGCCGCGTGCAGCCGCGACGGGGTGAGGACGCCGACGAACCTGTCGCCGTCCAGTACGGCGATCCAGCCGGCGTCGTGCTGGAGCATCGTGCTGAACGCCTGTTTGAGAGAGGAGCCGAGCGGCAGCCACGCCTCCATGCGGCGCGCGTGGTCGGCGACCGTGCCCTCCTGGGCTTCCACCACACCGGCCGAGACCCAGCCGTGCAGCTCGTCGGCGTCGTCGAGTACGACGGCCCAGCGGGCGCCCGCCGCGGCCATCCGCCGCGCCGCCTTGTCCAGGCGGTCGCTGAGGTGGACGGTCGGCGGCTCCTCCAGGTCACCGGGCTCGATGGGGGTGACGGACAGCCGCTTGAGGCCGCGGTCGGCGCCGACGAAATCGGCCACGTACGGCGACGCGGGGGCGCCCAGCACCGCGGCGGGCCGGTCGAACTGTTCGATCCGGCCCTCCCCGTAGACGGCGATGCGGTCGCCGAGCCGCACGGCCTCCTCGATGTCGTGCGTCACGAACAGCACCGTCTTGTGCAGGCGGGACTGCAAGCGCAGGAACTCCGTCTGCAAATGCTCGCGCACCACCGGGTCCACCGCGCCGAACGGCTCGTCCATCAGCAGCACCGGCGGATCGGCCGCCAGCGCCCGCGCGACACCCACCCGCTGCCGCTGCCCGCCGCTGAGCTGGTCGGGGTAGCGGTCGCCGAAGACGGACGGGTCCAGACCCACCAGGTCCAGCAGCTCGCGGGCACGCTCACGCCGGCGCGCCTTCGACCAGCCCAGCAGGTGCGGGACGGTGGCCGTGTTGTCCAGCACCGTGCGGTGCGGGAAAAGACCCGTCTGCTGGATGACGTAGCCCATCCGGCGGCGCAGCTCGACCGGTTCGACCCCGGCGATGTCCTCGCCGGCGACCAGGATGCGGCCCTGCGTCGGCTCGATCAGCCGGTTGACCATCTTCATGGTCGTGGTCTTGCCGCAGCCCGAGGGACCGACGAGCGTGACCAGCTCGCCTTCGGCGACCTCGAGGGACAGCCCCTCGACGGCGACCGTCCCGTCGGGGTAGCGCTTGGTCACGTTCTCGAAGCGAATCATGGTCATCCTCTTATCCCCGTCGGACCCGGACCTCTCCTGTGGTACCCGAACACCGAATCACGGCACACTGACAAACCTTCAATCCTTCGATCCTTCGCGCGTGGATGAACACCGCGTCGCGGGATACGGCACTGCGGACCGATTGTCAGTCTGTCGGGATAGGGTCGGCCGACATCACGGTGGGACCGCACGGCACGGGGAGGTGACCGGCGTGAGCAGCACGGCGACGGGCGGCCCGGAGGGCTGTCTGGCACAGAACGACTGGCTGTGCGGGGAATACCTGCGCACCCGGCAGAGCGAACTGCTCGACGCCACGGTCGAGCACGTCTGGATCACCGCGGCCTCCGTCGGCATCGCCCTGCTGCTGGCGCTGCCACTGGCCGTCGCGGCCCGCCGCTGGCGCGCGGCGCGCGGCCCCGCCCTCGGTGTGACGACGGTGCTCTACACCATCCCGTCACTGGCGATGTTCGCGCTGCTGCTGCCCGTCTTCGGACTCTCGGCGGCCGTGGTGGTCACCGGCCTGGTGCTGTACTCGCTCACCGTCCTGGTGCGCAACATCCTCGCGGGCCTGGACGCCGTACCGGCCGAGGCCAGGGAGGCCGCCCGCGGCATGGGGTACGGGCCCGGCAGGCTGCTGTTCGAGGTCGAACTGCCCCTGGCGCTGCCTGCGCTGCTGGCGGGGGTGCGCATCGCGACGGTCACGGCGGTGTCTCTGACCACCATCGGCGCCATCGTCGGCTACGGCGGCCTGGGCAACCTCATCTACGACGGCATGGAGAGCTACTTCAAGTCGCAGGTGCTGACCGCCTCCGCGATCTGCGTCCTCCTCGCCGTCGCCGCCGACGTGCTGCTCCTGTGGCTCGGGCGGGCGCTCACCCCCTGGACGCGGACCCGCAGCCGTGCCCGGAAGCGAGGAACGGGCGCAGGTCGGCCGAAGGGGACGAAGGAGCCGAGGGGGACACAGCAGCCCCCGCCCGGCACCGCCGGCACGGACCTCGTCGGAAAGGCGGGCTGAGCTGCCATGGGCATCTTCACCGACGTGTGGACGTGGCTGACCACGGGATCCCACTGGACGGAGAACGGCGGGGTGCTCCAGCGCCTCACCGAACACGCCTACCTGACGGGCGTCTGCCTGCTGCTCTCCTGCGCGATCGCCCTGCCACTGGCGCTGTGGCTCGGCCACGTGGGGCGCGGCGGCGCGCTCGCGGTCAACCTGTCCAACGCGGGCCGCGCGATCCCCACCTTCGCCGTGCTGGTCCTGCTCTCGATGGGACCGCTGGGCCGGCACGGCGACTGGGCGACGATCGTGGCGCTGGTGCTGTTCGCGCTGCCTCCGCTGCTGACGAACGCCTACACGGGCGTACGCGAGGCGGACCGCGAGGTCGTCGAAGCCGCCCGCGGCATGGGCATGACGGGGTGGCAGCTGCTGCGCCAGGTCGAGCTCCCCCTCGCGCTGCCGCTGATCATGACCGGGATCCAGACGGCCGCCGTCCAGCTCGTCGCCACCGCCACGCTCGCCGCGCTGCCCGGCGGCGGCGGCCTCGGGCGGCTGATCACCGCCGGGTTCGGCAACTACGACACCGCCCAGGTGGTCGCCGGAGCACTGCTGGTGGCCGTCCTGGCGCTGCTGGTGGAGCGCGCGCTGGCACTCGTCGAGCGGCTGCTGGACCCGATGCGGCGCGGCCCAGGACCCCGCCGGGCCGCCGCGGAAAGCGGCGAAGGCGACGGCGCGGACGGGACGGGCGGCGGCGGACCGGACAGCGGCGGCCTGACCAGCAAGACCCCGGCACCCTCGCACTCCGCGGCCTGACACCCGCCGCCCACGCCCGAACACGACCACAGACATCCGGACGAATGGACGCATGATGGCCTCCACCCCGACCACCCCGCGCGCGCCACGCCCCTCCACCACCCGGCGCGCCCCCATGCGCCGACGCGCCCTCGCCGCGGGCGGCGCCGTCGCCGCACTGACCCTCTCGCTCACCGCCTGCGGCGGCAACGACCTGGAGAAGGAAGGCGGCAGCGGCGGTGGCGGCAAGGGCAGCCTCGTCATCGGCTCCGCGGGGTTCACCGAATCGGAGATCCTCGCCGAGCTGTACGCCGGCGTCCTGTCCGAAGCCGGCTACAAGACGAGCGTCAAGAACGTCAAGAACCGCGAGCTGTACGCGCCCGAGCTCGAAAAGGGCCGCATCGACGTCGTACCGGAGTACGCCGCGACGATGGCCGAGTTCCTCAACGCGAAGAAGAACGGCCCCAAGGCGGATCCCGTCGCCTCGCCGAACGCCGACAAGACCGTCGAAGCCCTGCGGAAGCTGGCCGAACCCCGCGGCCTCAAAGTCCTGGACGCGGGCAAGGCGGTGGACCAGAACGCGTTCGCCGTCTCCGCCGACTACGCCAAGAAACACAAGCTCAAGACCCTCAGCGACCTGGGCGCGTCCAAGGAGAGCGTCACCGTCGCGGCGGGCGACGAGTGCGAGACCCGCCCCTTCTGCCAGCCGGGCCTGGAGAAGACCTACGGCATCGACGTCAAGGGCATCGACCCCAAGGGCGTGGGCACCAGCCAGTCCAAACAGGCCGTCAAGGACGGCAAGGACCAACTCGTCCTGACCACCACCACCGACGCCACCCTCGACCAGTTCGGCCTGGTCATCCTGGACGACGACAAGAAACTCCAGAACGCCGACAACGTCCTGCCCGTCGTCAACGCCGACGACGCGGGCGAGACGAAGGTCGCAGGCGCCCTCGACGAACTCACCCGCACCCTGACCACCAAGGACCTGACCGACCTCAACCGCCAGGTCGACCAGGAACGCAAGAAGGCCAAGGACGTCGCCGAGGACTACCTCGCGGAGAAGAAACTGGCATAAGGACACCCCCGCGGCGACCTCGGCCGGTGTCGCCGCACGAGCCGCACACGGTAAATTCCCAGCCATGCCACGTGGACGTCATCGCCATTCCCCGCCGCTGCACCGCCTGCTCCCCCCGGCGGCGGTAGCGGTGGCAGCGCTGGCCTGCGCCGGCGGTACCTGGCTGGTGGGCGAACCGGGCGTCGGCGACCTCGACACCGTCGTCCTGCGAGCCCTCGCCACCGCCGCGGCCGCCGCAGCCGTCACCGGAGCAGTGCTGCTCCGCCGGTGGGACCGGGCGGCGGGCAGACAGGTCGGCGACCTCAAGGCGCGGATGGCCAGCACGGCGTGGCGGGCCGAGGAGAAACAGGCCGAACTGGAAGGCGAAGCCGAAGAGCTGCGCGAGGTCCGCGCCAAACTGGCCGGCAAGCTCCGCGGGAAGCGCGCCGAGCTGACCAGGCTCCGCTCCGAACACGCCGACCTGCTGCGCCGCTACGCGCACGCCGAGACCCGGCGCGCCAGCGCGCTGGAGGGCCGCAGGCTGCTGGAGCTGGAGTCCGGCGCCCCCGCCGGAGGCAGCAAAGCACTGACCAAGGACGCCACCGACCACCGCCACACCTCCGGCGCCCCCACCCCGCTGACCTACCTGCGGGCCGACGAGGCGCTGACCGCCCTGGCCAGGAACGTGGTGCGGCAGCGTGCCGCTGAGGCTCGGCGGCACGCGGACGGGGAGGGCCTCCCCGGGCCGTCCGCGCCGGCGGCCCCGGAGGCCGGCTCCCCGGACGCGGACCGCGCCGCGGACGCGGACACCGGCCCGCGTGCGCAGGCCGCCCCGAGCGCGGGTGCCGCCCCACGTGCGGATGCCGCCCCGAGCACGGACGCGACCCGGCGAGCGGACGCCACCCCGCGTGCGGATGGCGACCAGCGTGCGGGCGCCGCCCCGGGCGCGACCGCCGCTCCGCGTGCAGGTGCTGCTCCGGGCGCGGGGGCGGACGCCGACCCGGGCACCGATGCCGTTCCGGGTTCGGGCACCGTTGCGGCCGCAGGGGCGGACGCCGTTCCGGGGACGGCCGCAGGTCCGGGGACGGCCGCAAGCCCCCTGCCGGACGCGAGCCCGGTGCCGGACGCCGGGCCGGGGGCGGGCGTAGGTGCTGGTTCTGGTGGGGGTGCGGGCCGGAGCTCGGGGCCCGGCCCCCTGCCGCCCGCTCGTGCCGTGCCCGCAACGGATGCCGCCGGAAGCGCGGGGGCCGGCGCCGTTCCGGCCGCTCCCGCCGGGCCCGTCGCACCGGCGTCCCCCGTACCGCCGCAGGCGACGCCCGCGAGCAGGAGGGATCCCGACGAGGGTGACGCCGAGCCGGACGGGCGCGAGGGCGACACCGGCGGGTTCGACTTCTTCGGCCGCAGCAGGCGCGGGAGCGGCTCGCGTCCCTGAGCCCGTCCGTGCCGTGCGGCCCTGGCGTGCGGCCGGGCCCGCGACTACTTGTCGATGTCGCCGACGACGAAGAAGAAGGATCCCAGGATCGCGACCATGTCCGCGACCAGCGTGCCGGGCAGCAGTTCGGTCAGTGCCTGGATGTTGTTGAACGAGGCGGAGCGCAGCTTGAGCCGGTAGGGCGTCTTTTCGCCCTTGGAGACGAGGTAGTAGCCGTTGAGCCCGAGCGGGTTCTCCGTCCAGGCGTAGGTGGCGCCTTCGGGGGCCTTGAGAACCTTGGGCAGCCGCTGGTTGACGGGCCCGGGCGGCAGCTCGGCGAGCCGGTCGAGACAGGCGTCGGCCAGGTCGAGGGAGTTGTGCACCTGGTCGAGGAGCACCTCGAACCTGGCCAGGCAGTCGCCGTCCTGGCGGGTGACGACCTTCAGGGTGTCCGCCAGTTCGCCGTAGGCGAGGTACGGCTCGTCGCGCCGCAGGTCGAAGTCGACGCCGGACGCGCGGGCGAGGGGGCCGCTGACGCCGTACGCGTGCACCAGTTCGGGGCTGAGCACGCCGACCCCGCGGGTCCGGCCGCGGAAGATCTCGTTGCCGAGGACCAGGTCGTCGAAGGTGCCCATGCGGGAGCGGACGGCGGCCACCGCGTGCCGTGCGCGGTCGCGCCAGCCGGCCGGGAGGTCGTCCTTGAGCCCGCCGACGCGGTTGAACATGTAGTGCATCCGGCCGCCGGAGACCTCCTCCATGACGTTCTGGAGCTCCTCGCGCTCCCGGAACGCGTAGAAGACCGGCGTGATCCCGCCCAGTTCCAGTGGGTAGGAGCCGAGGAACATCAGGTGGTTGAGCACCCGGTTCAGTTCGGCCAGCAGGGTGCGGGTCCACACCGCGCGCTCGGGCACCTCCATGCCGAGCATCCGTTCGACGGCGAGGACGACGCCCAGCTCGTTGGAGAACGCCGAGAGCCAGTCGTGGCGGTTGGCCAGCACGATGATCTGGCGGTAGTCGCGCGCCTCGAAGAGCTTCTCCGCTCCCCTGTGCATGTAGCCGACCACCGGCTCGGCCCGCTCGATGCGTTCCCCGTCCAGGACCAGCCGCAGCCGCAGCACGCCGTGCGTGGAGGGGTGCTGCGGACCGATGTTGAGCACCATGTCGGTGCTCTCGGCCGCCCCGCCGATACCAACGGTCGTCTCCGTCTGAGTCATGAGACTCATCCTGTCAGCTTCCTCCTCGCGGTGGACACGGCCTCCAGGCGCCCGCTCGTACGCTGAGCAGATGACCGACCCCACCTCCGTTCCGTCCGCCGAGACGGCACCCGGCCAGGCGGCGCCCGGCGAGGCGGCACCCGGCCAGGCGACGCCCGGCGAGGCGGCGCCCGAGTGGCGCGGCGTCGAGCGGGCGTTGCTGCCGCTGCGCAGGCTCGTGCTGCTGTGCTCGCTGCTGCCGCTCGCCGTCGCGGCCGGGGTGGTGCTCGCCCTGACGCTCGGCGCGGTGTGGGCGTCGTGCGCGCTGCTGCCGCTCGCGGCGGCGGCCTGGGGGTGGGGCGCGCTGCACCGCAACTGGCGCTCGTGGCGGTACGCGGAGCGCGCCGACGACCTGCTCATCGCGCACGGCGTGCTGTGGCGGGAGACGACGGTGGTGCCGTACGGGCGGATGCAGCTCGTCGAGGTGACGTCAGGACCGCTGGAGCGCCGCTACGGGCTCTCCCGGCTCCAGCTGCACACCGCCGCGGCGACGACGGACGCCACCATTCCGGGGTTGGCTCCGGCGGAGGCCGCGCGGCTGCGCGACCGGCTCACCCAGCTGGGCGAGGCCCGCTCGGCGGGGCTGTGACCGGCCCGGCGGGGCCCCGCGAGCCGGGACCGCGGAGCGACGGCGGCGAGCCGGATCCCCGGGGCGGCAGCCGCACGCCGGACCCGCAGGGCGACGCGGGGCGGCCGGAGCCCCCGGGCGAGGCCCGCCAGCCCGGGCCGCGGTGGCTGCCGCGGCGGCCCGAGGGAAAGCCGCTGCACCCCGTCACGCCCTGGCGCCGGGCCTGGGCGCCGCTCGCCGCGCTGCTGGCGTTCGTGGCGCACGACGCACAGCAGGCCCGCGAGTGGTCCGCGCACCTGACGGCCGGGTGGGTGGCCCTCGGCCTGCTGGTGCTGCTGCCGGCGGCCGCCGCGTACGGCTTCCTGACGTGGTGGTGCACCAGCTACCTGGTCACGGACACCGAGTTGCGCATCCACACAGGTCTGCTCTTCCGCCGCACCGCGCACATCCGCCTCGACCGCGTGCAGGCCGTCGACGTCGCCCGGCCGCTGCTGGCCCGGGTGGCGGGTGTGGCCAAGCTGAAGCTGGACGCCGTCGGCACCGAGTCCAAGGACGAGCTGGCGTTTCTCGGCGAGCGGGACGCCGTCGCGCTGCGCGCCGAGCTGCTGGCCCGTGCGGCCGGGATCGCGCCCGAGGCAGCCGCCGAGGCGGGCGAGGCGCCCTCCCGCGAGCTGCTGCGCGTGCCGCTGCGCACGCTGGTGACGAGCGTGGCGCTGCTGGGCGCCGGGTGGGGGACGCTGATCGCGCTGCTCGTCATGCCGCCGCTGATCTACCTGGCCTCGGACAGCGTGTGGCCCGCACTGGCGACGGCGTTTCCGCTGGCCGGCGGGGTGTGGGCCAGCGGCGCCGGGCGGGTGATCCGCGAGTTCGACTGGACCGTCGCCGAGTCGCCCGACGGTCTCCGCCTCGACTCCGGGCTGCTGGATCGCCGGCACGCCACCGTGCCGCCCGGCCGGGTACAGGCCGTCCACCTCGTCGAACCGCTGCTGTGGCGGCGGCGGGGCTGGACGCGGGTGGAGCTGGCGGTCGCGGGCGCGAGGGACCCCGCCAAGGACGACAGCGGCGGCGTGCTCCTCCCCGTCGCCCCGTGGCCGCAGGCCGCGGCGGTCCTCGCCCGGGTGCTGCCCGGTGTCGACCTGGACGCCGCCACCGCCGCGCTCACGCCCGTGCCCCGGCGGGCCCGCTGGTGCGCCCCGGTGGCCCGGCGCGGCTACGGGTGCGGGGTGACCGGCGAGGTGTTCGTCACCCGCCAAGGACTCCTCAAGCGCCGCACGACCCTCGTGCCGCACGCCAAGGTGCAGAGCGTCCGCCTGGAACAGGGCCCCTGGCAGCGCCGGCACCGGCTGGCGGACGTCTCGCTGGACCACGGCGCGGGCGGCACCACCCGCGCCAGGCTGCGCGACGCCGAGGAGGCCGACGCCCTGCTGGGCGCCCAGGCGGAGCGCTCCCGCACCGGGCGCCGTACGGCCGCCCCGGAGCGCTGGCTGACCGCACCGGGCCCGCCACCGGGCGACTGACCGGCACCCCCGGCGCAGGCGGCCCGGGCCGGGACGGACGGGCCCGGCGCCGCCGGGGTGCGACCCTCCGCGCGGCCTGGGGCCGCCTGGTGTCCGACGGACGCCTACCCTGGGCACATGGGTGCGAGAACGCGGGGCCGCGTGGACGGCCTCCCCGAGTGGGACCGCTGCGCGGTGATGGGTGTGGTCAACGTGACCCCCGATTCGTTCTCGGACGGGGGGCGCTGGTTCGACACCGAGACCGCGGTCAAGCACGGACTCGACCTGGTGGCGCAGGGCGCCGACCTCATCGACGTCGGCGGTGAGTCCACCCGCCCCGGAGCCGCACGCGTGAGCGAGGACGAGGAACTGCGCCGGGTGCTGCCCGTCGTGCGCGGACTGGCCGGCGAAGGGGCCGTCGTCAGCGTCGACACGATGCGCGCCACCGTGGCGGCACGGGCACTCGAGGCGGGCGCGGTCCTCGTCAACGACGTCAGCGGCGGTCTCGCCGATCCCGCCATGGTGCCCGTCGTCGCCGAGGCGGGCGTGCCGTTCGTGGTGATGCACTGGCGCGGCCAGAGCATCGACATGAACAACCGCGCCGCCTACACCGACGTGGTCGGCGAGGTCGTCGACGAGCTCGCAGGATCGGTACGCCGCGCCGTGGACGGCGGCATCGACCCGGCCCGTATCCTGCTCGATCCGGGTCTGGGCTTCGCCAAACGCGCCGAGCACGACCTCGCCCTCGTCGCGGCGCTGGCCAGGCTGCGGGCCGAACTGGACCGGCCGCTGCTCGTCGCCGCCTCCAGAAAACGCTTCCTGGGCCGGGTGCTGGCCGACGACAAGGACACGGCGCCGCCGCCCGCCAGGGAACGCGACGCCGCCACGGCCGCCGTCTCGGCGCTGGCCGCGCGCGAGGGGGCGTGGGCGGTACGGGTCCACGAGGTGCGCGCCAGTGCCGACGCCGTGCGCGTCGCGCGCGCCGTCGAGTCGGCCGCCGACGCGCTTGCGGACACCCTGGGACGGCAGGGCAAGGCCCCGGAGGACCCAGGCCCCGCGGAGGCACCGCGGTGACCGGCACCGACGCCGACATCGAGGCGGTCGAGGCCGCCAACACCGCGCTCTACGACGCGATCGAACGAGGCGACCTCGAGGCGCTGTCGGGCATGTGGCTCGGCGAGGGCACCGACGACCCCGCGGACCCGGAAGGCGGCGAGGGCGAAGACGGGGTCCGCGTCGTCCACCCCGGCTGGCCGGTGCTCACCGGGCGCGGCGAGGTACTGCGCTCCTACGCCCTGATCATGGCGAACACCGACTACGTGCAGTTCTTCCTGACGGACACCGAGGTCTCCGTGCTCGGCGACACCGCCCTGGTGAGCTGCACGGAGAACATCCTCTCCGGAGGCCCCGCCGAACAGGACGGTTCGGCGGGCCCCCTGGTGGGCGGGCTCGTGGTGGCCACCAACGTCTTCCGCCGTACCGAGGGCGGGGAGTGGAAGCTGTGGTCCCACCACGGCTCGCCCGTCCTCGTCGAGCAGGACGAGGACGGGCCCGGCGAGGACGAGAGAGACCTCGGCCAGGGCGACATCGAGCTCTGAGCCCCCTCGGCCGGCTGCCGCCCTCGGCGGGAGCCGGCCGCTCCCGTGGGAAGACCGCCGGCCGGGAATGCGCGCGTGGGCTCCGACGCTGTGGGGTAGGCGGCGCCGCGAGCCGCCGAGCACGCGGGTAGATTCGGTCCGGTGCCGCGGTACGCCGGTACCGGACTCGTACGACCGACGGGAGTGATGCGCGTGGATCGCGTCGCACTGCGCGGCCTCACGGCGCGTGGGCATCACGGCGTGTTCAGCCAGGAGCGCGAGCGGGGGCAGACCTTCGTCGTGGACCTCGACATGGGCCTCGACACGCGCCCGGCCGCGACGGGAGACGATCTGTCCCGTACGGTCCACTACGGCGTCGTCGCCGAGGAGGTCGCCGCGGTGCTCGCGGGCGAACCCGTCGACCTGATCGAGACGCTCGCCCAGCGGATCGCCGACACCTGCCTGCGGCACGACGCCGTCCAGGAGGTCGAGGTGGTCGTCCACAAGCCGGAGGCGCCGATCACCGTCCCCTTCGAAGACGTGACCATCACTATCAAGCGGAGCCGCGCATGACGCCGAACAGTGACCCGACCGTACAGCCGGTGCCCGCCTCGGTGGTGCAGCAGGTGGATGCGGCCGACACGACCCTGCACAACCCGAACACCGCGATCCTGTCGCTGGGCAGCAACCTCGGCAACCGGCTGGAGTCCCTGCAAAGCGCAGTCGACGCACTCGCGGACACCCCGGGGCTGAAGGTCAAGGCCGTCTCCCCGGTCTACGAGACCGAACCGTGGGGCGTGGAGACCGACAGCCAGCCCAGCTACTTCAACGCGATCGTCGTCGTGAGGACCACCCTGCCGCCCTCCTCGCTGCTGGAGCGCGGACACGCCATCGAGGAGGCGCTGGAGCGCAAACGCGAGGAGCGCTGGGGGCCGCGCCCCATCGATGTGGACATCGTCGCCTACCAGGGCATCGTCTCCGACGACCCGCAGCTCACCCTGCCCCACCCGCGGGCGCACGAGCGCGCGTTCGTCCTCGTGCCCTGGCACGACATCGACCCGGCGGCGGAGGTTCCCGGTCACGGTGCGATCGAGGCCCTGCTCGCCTCCCTCGGCCGGGAGGGCATCACCGCCCGTCCCGACCTGGAACTCGTCCTGCCCTCCTGAGCGTTGGTGCCCGTGCCGCTGCCGACACCGCACCCCCGCGAGGTGGAAGACCGATGAACCAACTCCGAGTCCGCACCCTGGCGGCGCTCTTCGCCGTCGCCGGGGTGCTCTCGTGGGGCGCGGCGAGGCTCTGGGACTCGCTGGGCACGCTGCCGGGCGTCCCCGTCGCCGCCCCCATCGTGCTCGGCGCCATCGCGGCGGTCCTGCTGGCCACCGCGCTGTCGCTGCGCTCCAAGCTGAAGGCGCAGCGGGAGCGGGAGCCGGACGCCGAGGGCGTGGATCCGATGATGCCGGCGCGCGCCGCCCTCTTCGGCCAGGCGAGCGCCCTGGTCGCGGCGCTGGTCTCCGGCATGTACGGCGGTGCGGGGCTCTTCCTGATCACCGAGCGCGCCGACGTGCCGGCCCGCGCGAGCCAGTCCCTCTACGCGGGCCTCTCCGTCGTCGCGGGCATCGCGGTGATAGCGGCCGCCGTCTACCTCGAACGCGTCTGCCGCCTTCCCGACGACGACGAGGACCACCGCCCGCCGACATCCCGCGCCTAGGTCGTGTCTTCAAAGTCCCGCCTGCCTGGCGGCGCCTGGCACGCACGCTCGCGGCGTTGTCGTCGGTCGCCGCTTCCCCCAGGGCTCGGCTTCGCTCGCCCCGGGAGGTGCCCCCACGCAGGGACTCCCTCCTCCGCCTTGCGAGCGCACGCACCAGACACCGCCAGGCCCGCCCTCCGGGCGGACGCCGCTACTTTGAAGACACTCCCTAGCGCCCCGCCGGGCGCGTTCCGAGCCGAGCGCTCAGCGGTTTCCGTCGAGCCGCCGGCTCCTGGGCGGGTCGGCGGCCGCGTGGCGAGCCACCTGCTTCATGGCGGGCCGGCGGCTACTTGGCCAGGATCAGGCTCATGGCCTCGGCGCGTGTGGTGGCGTCGCGGAGCTGGCCGCGGACGGCCGAGGTCGTCGTCTTGGCGCCCGGCTTGCGCACCCCGCGCACCGACATGCACATGTGCTCGCACTCGATGACGACGATCACCCCGCGCGGCTCCAGTATCCGCATCAGCGAGTCGGCGATCTGGGTGGTCAGCCGCTCCTGCACCTGGGGTCGGCGGGCGAACACGTCGACCAGCCTGGCCAGCTTCGACAGGCCGGTGATCTTCCCGCTGGCGGCGGGGATGTAGCCCACGTGTGCCACGCCGTGGAACGGCAGCAGGTGGTGCTCGCACTGGCTGACGACCTCGATGTCCTTGACCAGGACCAGCTCGTCGTGGCCCAGGTCGAACGTCGTCGTCAGCACGTCCTCGGGGCGCTGGTGCAGCCCCGCGAACATCTCGCGGTACGCCCGCGCCACCCGCGCCGGGGTCTCCAGCAGGCCCTCGCGGTCGGGGTCCTCACCGACGGCGATGAGGATCTCGCGTACGGCGTTCTCGGCGCGCTTCTCGTCGAACTCGCCTATCGGGCGATCCCCGCCCAGGGTCACCGGGTCGGTCATGTGGTCCCTCGTTCCTTGACTCGCACAGCAGGCTCGACCTCAGCCCTTGCGTGCACACAGCGGAAAGCCGCGCCCCAGGCGTCAACGCGAGGGGCGCGGCTGACATTCCGCCGGTGGTCTCCCGGCCGCGGGGCTACCCCGCCGGCCTGGGATTACCCGTTGTCCGGGTCCACGGGCTCGACGATGGCGTCCGAGTCCCGGGGACCGATCTCCTTGCCGAGGTTGGTGCCGTTGTTACCGCCCGTCAGCGCGGCGGGCGGCGCCGAGACCGGAGGCCGGGTGGAGGGGGTGCGCCGCGAGGAGCCGGTCCACGCGGGGCGGCCGGGACGCTTGACGACGGGGGCGAAGACCTCGGCGATCTCCTCCTTGTTCAGCGTCTCCTTCTCCAGCAGGGCCAGGACGAGGTTGTCGAGGACGTCGCGGTTCTCCACCAGGATTTCCCAGGCTTCGTTGTGCGCCGTCTCGATCAGTTTCTTGACCTCCTCGTCCACCAGCCCGGCGACCTCTTCGGAGTAGTCGCGCTGGTGGCCCATCTCCTTGCCCAGGAAGGGCTCGGACTGGTCGGAGCCGAACTTGATGGCGCCCAGCCGCTCGGTCATGCCGTACTGGGTGACCATCGCCCGGGCCGTGGTCGTGGCCTTCTCGATGTCGTTGGCCGCGCCCGTGGTCGGGTCGTGGAAGACGAGCTCCTCGGCCGCGCGGCCGCCCATCATGTAGGCGAGCTGGTCGAGCATCTCGTTCCGCGTGGTGGAGTACTTGTCCTCGTCGGGGAGCACCATCGTGTAGCCCAGGGCCCGGCCTCTGGACAGAATGGTGATCTTGTGAACGGGGTCGGAGTTCGGTGAGGCCGCCGCGACCAGGGCGTGTCCGCCCTCGTGGTACGCGGTGATCTTCTTCTCCTTGTCGCTCATGATTCTGGTCCGCTTCTGCGGTCCCGCCACGACGCGGTCGATCGCCTCGTCCAGAAACTTGTTGTCGATCAGTTTCTGGTCACCACGGGCCGTGAGCAGCGCGGCCTCGTTGAGGACGTTGCTCAGGTCGGCACCGGTGAAGCCGGGGGTGCGCCGGGCGACCGCGCTCAGGTCCACGTCGGGCGCCATCGGCTTGCCCTTCTGGTGGACCTGGAGGATCTCCAGGCGGCCCTGCATATCGGGCCTGTCGACGGCGATCTGCCGGTCGAAGCGGCCCGGGCGCAGCAGCGCCGGGTCCAGGATGTCGGGCCGGTTCGTGGCGGCGATCAGGATGACGCCGCCCTTCACGTCGAAGCCGTCCATCTCGACCAGCAGCTGGTTCAGCGTCTGCTCGCGCTCGTCGTGGCCGCCGCCCATGCCGGCGCCGCGGTGGCGGCCGACGGCGTCGATCTCGTCGACGAAGACGATGGCCGGCGCGTTGGCCTTGGCCTGCTCGAACAGGTCGCGCACCCGGGAGGCGCCGACGCCGACGAACATCTCGACGAAGTCGGAGCCGGAGATCGAGTAGAAGGGCACGCCGGCCTCGCCCGCGACGGCGCGGGCCAACAGTGTCTTACCCGTACCCGGGGGGCCGTAGAGCAGCACGCCCTTGGGGATCTTGGCACCGACCGCCTGGAACTTGGCCGGCTCCTGGAGGAACTCCTTGATCTCCTGGAGCTCCTCGACGGCCTCGTCCGAACCTGCCACGTCGGTGAACGTCGTCTTCGGGGTGTCCTTGGTGATGAGCTTGGCCTTGGACTTCCCGAAGTTCATCACTCGGGAGCCGCCGCCCTGCATCTGGTTCATCAAGAACAGGAAGATGACGATGATCAGCACGAACGGCAGGAAGGAGATCAGCATCCCGACGAACGGGTTCTGCTTCTGCGGTGCGACCGTGTATCCCTTCGGGATCTCCTTCTGGTCGTACTTCTGCTGAAGCTCCTTGGCGATGTCGACGCCCTGGTCGTCGATGTAGCTCGCCTTGATCTTGTCGCTGTCCTCGACCTTGGCGCCGTCCTTGAGCTCCAGCTTGACGATCTGTTCGTCGCCCGTGGTGAGCTCGGCGGACTTCACCTTGTCCTGTCGGATCGCCTGTACGACCTGGCCGGTGTCCACCGTCTTGAAGCCGCCGGACGAGCCGACGACCTGCATCAACACGACCACGGCAAGGACGGCCAGCACGATCCACATGACCGGCCCGCGGAAGTATCGCTTCACGTCCATCCATACGGAGCGCGTGCGCCCCGTCCCTCCTGCCACAGTGAGTTGAAAAGCCTGACCTTCGGACGGTACCCCAGCATTGTCACCCGGCGCCGCCGAGGACGGTCAACCACACCGTCCTCCGAACGTCCAACGAGGGGAACCGTCCCTGTGTTCCCGGCCCGGAATCCCGTACGGAGCGCCGGGGATTCGCGAACCGGAAGCCTGTACGAAATGCGTCAGCCGCCGTAGACGTGCGGGGCGAGCGTGCCGACGAAGGGGAGGTTGCGGTACTTCTCCGCGTAGTCCAGCCCGTAGCCGACGACGAACTCGTTGGGGATGTCGAACCCCACCCACTTCACGTCGATCGCCACCTTGGCCGCGTCCGGCTTGCGCAGCAGCGTGCACACGTTGAGCGAGGCGGGCTCGCGCGAGCCGAGGTTCGACAGCAGCCACGACAGCGTCAGGCCCGAGTCGATGATGTCCTCGACGATCAGGACGTGCCTGCCCTTGATGTCGGTGTCCAGGTCCTTGAGGATGCGGACCACCCCCGAGGACTGGGTTCCGGCTCCGTAGGAGGAGACCGCCATCCAGTCCATCGTCGCCGGGGTGGACAGCGTCCGCGCCAGGTCCGCCATCACCATGACCGCGCCCTTGAGCACCCCGACCAGCAGCAGGTCCTTGCCCGCGTACTCCGCGTCGATCCGCGCGGCCAGCTCGGCCAGCTTCGCGTCGATCTCTTCCTTGCCGACCAGCACCGACTCCAGGTCCGTGCCCATGTCTTTCTCGTCCACCCGTGCCGCTCTCGCTCGTCGAGTCCGCCAAGGTCCCGACCCGCCGGGAGACCGGACGGTCGACCCGGGTGGTGCCGGGACGCCGGTCAGTTCGGTGAGCCGCGCCGAATGACCAGTCTGCCACCCTGCCGTGCGACCTCCACACGCCCGGGGAGGTTCAGCGCCCGCTGGCCGCGCCAGGCGGTCAACAGCCGGTCCATCTCCTCGATGTGCCGGGCGAAGAGGGAGCCGGGGGGCGAGCCCGCCTCGATGGCCGCCCGGCGCAGCACCCGGCGGCGCACCGCGGGCGGCAGCGCGTACAGCCGCGCGACATCCAGTTCCACGCGTACGTCCGATCCGGCGACGGGGTCGCCCGGCTGCGCGGTCACGGACCGCACCACCGCGCCCGCCGCCGCCTCGGAGCCGGGCTGCTGCCCGTATACCGCCGCCACCGGGTCCGCCTCGGCGCGGGGCCCCGGCGCCGACCCCGGCACGTCCTCGGAACGGGGGCCGGGCGCCGTCTCACACGTGTTCTCGGAGCGGCCCACGGGCGCCGCCTCGCAGGTGTCCTCGGGCGAGGCGGCCTGCTGCGGGGTGCGCAGGACCGCGCGCTCGGCGTCGTCCGTCCAGGCGTCCAGCGCGTCGGCGTCGTCACGGGAGAGCTGGGCCGTACGCGCCAGTGCCTCGATCACGCCCTTGCCGAGCGCCTTCTCCAGCGCGGGCAGCGCCTCGTGGCGCACCCGGGAGCGGGTGTAGGCGGGGTCCGCGTTGTGCGGGTCGTCCCAGACCGGGAGCGACTGGACCATGCACGCCTTGCGGGTGGTCTGGCGGTCCACGCCCAGGAACGGACGCCGGTAGCGGCCGTGCGGCCCGGAGACGGCGGCCATGCCGGACAGCGAGCGGGTGCCGGAGCCGCGTGCCAGGCCGAGCAGCACCGTCTCGGCCTGGTCGTCCCGGGTGTGGCCGAGCAGGACGGCGGCCGCGCCGTACCGTTCGGCGACCTCGTCGAGCGCGGCGTAGCGGGCCTCACGCGCGGCCGCCTCGGGCCCGGTGCTGGTACGTGCGATGTGCACGGCGACCGACTCGACGGGGGTCAGGCCGAGGTCGGTGAGGCGGCCCGCGACGTCCTCGGCACGCTCGGCGGAGCCGGCCTGGAGGCCGTGGTCGACCGTGACGCCTCCCGCGCGCACGCCGAGGCGGGGGGCCTCGAAGGCGAGCGCCGAGGCGAGCGCCATGGAGTCGGCGCCGCCGGAGCAGGCCACCAGGACGAGCGGCGGCAGCGGCTCGGCGGGGGCGGCGGCGCGGGGGGCCGCCGGGGCCGAGGCCGCGGGGACCGCTGCCGTGGGGGTCGGGGCCGCGGGCTCTGCCGCGGGGGCCGCGCTGCCGGCGGCGGCCACCTGCCCGCCCTGCGGGCCCTGCGCGCTGAGCACGTCGTGGAGTGTGCGGCGTACCGCCAGGCGTATCGCGGCGACCGCGGGGTGGGGACCCATGTCCGATTCACTTCCTCGTCAAGGATCTGCGCCTACACCGCGGGTGGGGGCTCCGCGGTACTCGGGCGCTTGGGGGGAGTTGAAGGCCGACTCTTATCACGCTGAGTATGCTGATGGTGACAGAGACGGACCCTGTTCCCCGAGCATCGCACGCGTACCCCGCCCACACGGTCCCTCGGAAGAGTGATTGGAACAGCGTCCGAAGCGCCCCCCGGCGCCTCAGTCGGCCTTGCGGTGCACCCGCGCGATCCACTCGGCAGGCTCGGCGATCTCCGCCTTCGTCGGCAGGGTGTTCGGGGAGGTCCACACCCGGTTGAACCCCTCCATGCCCACCTCGTCCACCACGGCGCGCACGAACCGCTCCCCGTCCCGGTACTGGCGCAGCTTCGCGTCCAGCCCCAGCAGCTTGCGCAGCGCCAGGTCGAGGCGGCTCGCGCCGCTCGCGCGGCGCTTTTGGAACTTCTCCCTGATCTCGGTGACCGACGGGACGACCTGCGGCCCCACCCCGTCCATCACGTAGTCGGCGTGCCCCTCCAGCAGCGACATCACGGCCGTCAGCCGGCCGAGGACCTCGCGCTGGGCGGGGGTCTGCACCAGCTCGACGAGGCTGGGCTTCTCCTCGGCCCCGGCCTCGGACCCCTGCTCGTCCTCCCCCGGCTTGCCGCCGCTCAGCGCCTGCGCGGCCTCCCTGATCCGCTCCAGCAGCGTGGAGGGGTCGATGTCGGTCTGCTCCAGGAACGCCTGGATCTCCATCCGCAGGTGGTCACGGAGCCAGGGCACGGCCGTGAACTGCGTACGGTGCGTCTCCTCGTGCAGGCACACCCACAGCCGGAAGTCGTGCGGGTCCACCTTCAGCTCCCGCTCGACGCTCACGATGTTCGGCGCCACCAGCAGCAGACGTCCACCGCCGTCGGCGCCGCCCGGCAGGTCACGGCCCGCGGGCGCGAACGTCTCGTACTGGCCCAGCACCCGCGAGGAGAGGAACGACAGCAGCATCCCGACCTCGACGCCGGTGACCTTGCCGCCGACGGCGCCCAGCACGGCGCCGCCCGGCATCCCGGCACGGCGCTCCCGCACCTTCGTCAGCAGCGGGGAGAGCAGCTCGCGGAAGCCCGCGACGTTGGCCTTCACCCAGCCGGCCCGGTCCACCACCAGGACAGGGGTGTCCGCCTGCTCGCCGGCGGGACGCAGCTTGGTGAAGCCGCGCACGTGCTCCTCGGAGGCCGAGGCGTGCCGCCGCAGCTCCGCGACGATGCCGCGCGCCTCCTCCCGGCTCACCTCAGGGCCCGGTCGCCCGAGCCGGGTCGCGGTCGAGACCGCGAGATTCCAGTCGACCATCTCCACACCACCGAGGCTCGTCATTCCTTCACCGTACGTGCCGTGCGCCCCGTCCGGGAGCCGACCGGAGGACCAGGCGTCCCCTAAGGGCGCGGGCCCGCTTCCCCGGGGTTTTCCGGCGGCGCGGGCCGGCTCTTCGCGGGGTACCCGCCGCTCGGTGGCGTTACCAGGCCGGCCGACGGCGGCCCGGGACGAGGCCGGTCGCGGCACCGGAGCGGACCGGTCGCGCTGTCGCGTGGGGCGGCTCAGCCACGGCGAGTCAGGGCGGCCGCGGTATGCGGCCGGCTCAGCCCGCGGACGGCGAGTCGCGGCAGCCGCAGTTGGCGAGTGTCGAGGCCATGCGGTCGAGCGACTTCTCCGCCGCGTCGGCGCCCGGGGCGCCGCTGGTCATGAAGGCGAAGGCCAGCATCCGCCCGTCCGCGTCCACCACCGTGCCCGCCAGCGTGTTCACCCCGGTCAGCGTGCCGGTCTTCGCCCGTACGAGGCCCGCGCCCGGCCCGCCCCGCTCGCCACCGTAGCGGTCGTCCAGCGTGCCGCTGAACCCCGCGACGGGCAGTCCCGTCAGGACGGTGCGCAGCCCTGGACGGTGCGGGTCGGCCGCCAGAGTGAGCAGCCTCGTCAGCAGCGCGGGCGAGACGCGGTCGCCGCGGTCGAGGCCGCTGCCGTCCTCGAAGCGTGCCCCCTCCACGGGCAGGCCGAGCCTCTCTAGGATCCCCTCGACGGCGCGGCCCGCCCCCGCGAAGCTCGCGTCGGCGCCCTCGGCCAGTGCCGTCTGACGGGCGAGGGCCTCGGCGATGTCGTTGTCGCTGTTGGTGAGCATCCGCTCGACCAGCGCGCTCAGCGGCTGCGACCGGTGCACGGCGAGCGGGTGCGCTTCCTGGGCCGCCGTGCGCTTCTTCGGCTCGCCCTCGACGGTGACGCCCGCGTCCCGCAGGCGGTCGGCGAACAGGGCGGCGGCCTCCCGCGCCGGGTCGGCGGCCCGGGGTGCGGGGCCGTGGTCGCTGCCGTCGCTCCTGCCCTCCTGCACCATCAGGGGAGTGACCCGGGCGATGTTCTCGTTGGGTGCGATGGGGTGCTGCTCGGACCCCTCGTAGAGCGAGGTGTCGTAGCGGACGCGCACGTCTTCGACGCCCTTCTTCTCCAGGGCGCGGGCCGCCTCCTCGGCCAGATCCTCGACCTGGCCCTCGGTCAGCGTGGGGTCGCCGCCGCCGACCAGGGTGACGCGGTCGCCGGTACCCACCGCCCTGGTGGCGATGCGGTAGGTGTCCCCCCGGGCCTTCAGCGCGGCGACGGCCGTCGCCAGCTTGACCGTGGAGGCGGGCGCGGAGACCTCAAAGGCACCCTTCGAGAACAGCTGCCGTCCGGTGACGGCGTCCACAACCGACGCGTGGCGCACCGTGCCGAGCGCCCCGTCCTCGATCAGCGGTTCGAGCGTGTCGGCGAGCGCCGAGGCCGTGGGCGGCGGCACCTGCTCGGGGCGGGTCACGCCCGAACCGCTCTGCGGCCCGCCCTCTCCCCCGTCCCGGCGCGCCGTCGGCCCGGCCGCGGCCAGCACCTGCGGCGCCGTGAGCACAGCCGGGCCCCCGCCGGGCGTGTGGTCCCCGCCACTTCCCGCCCCTTGCCGGGCCGCCCACACCCGCTCGGCCGTACGCTGACCCGAGTCCCACGGCCCCGCGGCGGCCACCGCCACCAGCGCGACCACGAGTCCCAGCGCGGCGGAGGCGGCGCTCAGCCGTACGGTCTGACGCTGCTGCGGGGCGGCGGCCCGCCAGCGACGCCCGGCCGCTCGCGCGCAGGACCGGGCGCGACCACGCACCCGTCGGGCCGTCCGGGAGGCGGAACCGTATGCCCGGTTCGCGGTGTCACGCACCTTCGCCACGGCGTCATGCACCACGACCAGCCCCTTTCGCGAGCACACATGTGCGTGGGGGACACTTAATCACCAGACTGGAGTTCTTCTGGGGGACGGCCCCCAGGGCACACGAGTGCTGATCTCATCATGATCTATACACAAGGAGCCTCCCTTGGAGTTCGACGTCACCATCGAGATCCCGAAGGGCTCGCGGAACAAGTACGAGGTCGACCACGAGACGGGCCGCATCCGCCTGGACCGCCACCTGTTCACCTCGACCGTGTACCCCGCGGACTACGGCTTCGTCGACGGCACCCTGGGCGAGGACGGCGACCCGCTCGACGCGCTCGTCCTGCTGGAGGAGCCCACCTTCCCCGGATGCATCATCAAGTGCCGCGCCATCGGGATGTTCCGCATGACCGACGAGGCCGGCGGCGACGACAAGCTGCTGTGCGTGCCCGCCTCCGACCCGCGGATGGAGCACCTGCGCGACATCCACCACGTCAGCGAGTTCGACCGGCTGGAGATCCAGCACTTCTTCGAGGTCTACAAGGACCTGGAGCCCGGCAAGTCCGTCGAGGGTGCCGACTGGGTGGGGCGGGCTGAGGCGGAGTCCGAGGTCGAGGCGTCCATCAAGCGGTTGGCTGCCGCCGGGCACTGAGCTTCCTCGTCTGTTGCCGCGCCTTCGGGGGCGGGCCCCCATGGCCTTCCCCTCTCCGTGGGGCCGCCCACCCCTGCGGGTGTTGCGCTCTGTTGGGGGGCTCCTCCCCCCAAGCCCCCCGGGGTCTCGCCGACCAGGCGTTGGGGCGGCGCTGCCCCCCGACTGCCCCCCGCTACGGGGGCTCCGCCCCCCCTAGGGAGTGTCTTCAAAGTAGCGGCGTCCGCCCGCAGGGCGGGCCTGGCGGTGTCTGGTGCGTGCGCTCGCAAGGCGGAGGAGGGAGTCCCTGCGTGGGGGCACCTCCCGGGGCGAGCGAAGCCGAGCCCTGGGGGAAGCGGCGACCGACGACAACGCCGCGAGCGTGCGTGCCAGGCGCCGCCAGGCAGGCGGGACTTTGAAGACACGACCTAGGAGCCCCCGGGGGATTTCATACCTCCCTCTTGAGTGAGAGACGGGCCGGCGACTGGATGCGGGGGCTGAGGCCCGATGCAGGTGGAGGTCAGAAGCCGCGGGTGCGTTTGGCGGCACGGCGGCCGGGGAGGGGGGTTTCCTGGCCCGGGGTCTTGATGAACAGCCTGGCGAGCTCCCCGCCGAGGTTCACCCCGATCGCGATGGCCAGGGCCAGCGCCCCCGCGGTGGCCAGGTGTTCGAACCCCTTGTTGACGTCCTCCTGCGCGATGTTCAGCAGCCCGAAGTAGGTGTTGCTACCGGGCAGCAGCGGCCCGATCGCCGCGGTGATGTACGGCAGAGAGGACGCGAACTGGTACCGGGACAGCAGCTGGCCGAAGAGGCCGACGAGTCCGGCGGCCATCACGGTGGCGGGCACGGGCTTGACCCCCGCGGTGGAGAGCGCCCCGAAGATCAGCCAGGCGACGCCTCCGTTGAGCGTGGCCAGCACGATGGTGTGCCTCTCCTGCTGGAGCAGGATGCAGAAGGCCAGTGTCAGCAGCATCGAGGCCAGCAGCTGGGTGACGGGCCGGTTGGCGTGGTAGACGACGTCCGGGGTGAGCTGGGCGTGCAGCCGGTCGCCGACGTAGAGGATCATCAGCACGCCGCAGACGATGCCGACGATCAGGTAGACGACCTCCAGCAGGCGTGCCGCGGCGGTGATGTAGAAGCCGGTCAGCCCGTCCTGGACGGCCGCCACGAGCGCCCGCCCGGGGATCAGCGCGAAGAGGCCACCGGTGATGACGGCCGAGGCCTGGATCTTGGTGTCGGTGTGCTGGGAGAGCAGCGCGACGCTGACCCCTATGCCGGCGGGCGGCATCGCGGCGGCCGCGAACTGGTAGAACTCGGGCAGTCCGCGCGCCGCGCACAGCCAGGCGAGGCGGTCGCCGAGGACGGCGCCGAGCGCGGCGAGGAAGAAGACCAGCGCGTCGCCGCCGACGAGCAGGGACGCCGCACCGGAGAGGGCGCCGCTGGCGGCGCTGAGCGCCCATTTGGTGTACGGGTGCCTGTTGCGCCGCATCTCGGCGAGGCGCCGGTATGCCTCCTCCAGGGAGACGTCGCCCTGGGTGATGTCGGCGACGAGGCCGAAGACGGAGGAGAGCCGCGTGTAGTCGGTGCCGCGCCGCCGTACGGTCCTGCTGAGCGTCACCGGGTCGTCGACCAGTGAGGGCTGGTGGGTGATGGACAGCAGCGTGAAGGTGACGGTGGGTTCGGTGCGGTCGAGCCCGTAGGCGTGGGCGACGCCGAACATGGCGGCTTCGACGTCCTCGGCGCCTTCGCCGCCGGCCAGCAGCAGTTCGCCGATACGCAGGGTGAGGTCGAGGACGCGGGGTGGGGGCGGTCCGCTCTCGGTTTCCTCGGTGCGTGCGGGCCTCTCGGGTACGGGCCGTTCGGCCAGCGGCATGCGGACCATGGAGCGCATGCGGTCCTGCCAGGGCGAGCCCGGCTTGGCGAGGGGGCCGACGACGGGGACGCCCTCGGGCGGGGTGAAGGCGCTGCCGTGTTCGAAGTGCGGGGGTGTCTTGAGCCCTTCGGGGAGGGTGAACTCGGAGGTCGGGTGTTCCTCTTCGGGGACGGGGGGAAGCGGCACGCCCATGGGGGCGGTGAAGGCGCTCCGCGACTCTTCGGAGGACGTCCTGGCGTCCTCCGACTCACCGCCCTGCTCTGCGGCGTCGCCGTTTCCCTTGGGCTGCCCCACCACGTTCTGTCCGCTCCTTACCTTCTTGCGCCTTACGCGCGGTACGCCTCATCTTTCCAGCAGTGCCACACCACGGACGCGGTGTCCAACGATGCCGGTTCCACGTGCCGGAAGCGTTTTACCTCACAGTGGAGCATGAAGCGTGATCCTCCCCCCAAAGGTCCCCCTGCTCAGGGGGATGAAAAGGCAGTCGGCGCCGCGAGGCGGTGTGACGTGCGAAACCCGGCTGCGGAAAGCAGCCGGGCGGCGCAACGGGAGAGGCGAAGCGGGGTCGTGCGGGGTGGAGCGGAGTCGTGCGAGGTGGCGCGGGATCAGGCGGCGCGCGCGGCGTTCGCCGCGATGGCGTCCCGCATGTAGACCGCGAGCCCGGGCCTGATCGCCTCGTAGGTGGCGGTGAAACGGGCGTCCGCCACGTACATCTCGCCGAGCCTGGTGTGCATCTCGTGGCCGCACTCGTAGCTGGTGCGGGAGATGAAGCGGCGGTGTTCCTCGGCGAGGTCCATCACGGCGGGCGCGTCGGGCGGGTCGCCGGCCGCCAGCCGGTCGGCGATGGCGTGGTGGATGGCGTCCATCTCGCGGGTGAACGCCTTCCAGTCGTCCTTGGTGTACGACGCCGCCTTGCGCTGCGACTGCCGCCACTCGGGCGTGCCGCCCCAGCGCTGCTCGGCCTCCTCTGCGTACCTGTCCGGGTCGAAGTCGCCGAAGACCTCGAACTTCTCTTCGGGGGTGAGGTTGATGCCCATTTTCCGTGCCTCCATGGCGCGTTCCACGGCGGCGGCCATCTCCGTCAGCCGGCCGATCCGCGCGGTCAGCAGGGTGTGCTGACGGCGCAGATGGCCGACCGGGTCGGCGTCCGGGTCGTCCAGCAAGGTGGCCACCTCTTCCAGGGGGAAGCCCAGCTCCCGGTAGAAGAGGATCTGCTGCAACCTGTCCAGATCGGTGTCGGTGTAGCGCCGGTGCCCGGCCGCCGTGCGGGTGCCGGGCACCAGCAGTCCGATCTCGTCGTAGTGGTGCAGCGTGCGCACGGTGACCCCGGTGAACCCTGCGACCTGCCCGACGGAGTGGCTCACTTCCGCCTCCTTCTCGCTTACGGCAGTCCACGGTGCCCCCTCACGCCACGTGAGGTGCAAGGGGCTTCCGCTTCCCTACGCCGGGCTGTCGGACAGGACGCTGAGGTCGCGTGCGCCTTCGCCCGCCATGACGAAGGCGCCCCTCTCCAGGCGGCCGATCAGCTCGCGGGCCCAGGCCGCTTCGCTGTCCGCGGTGCGGACCCACAGCTTCATGATCTCCCCGATGTGGCCCTCCTCCTCGGGGACGGCACTGGAGGGGCTCCAACTCGCGGTGACCTCGTCCCGCCAGCCTTCCAGTGCGGCCACGCGCTGTGCGAGCAGGTCGATGGCCTCGCCGCGCGGGAGGTCGACGAGGAAGCCGATGGCGGAGGTCAGCAGTTCCTGTTTCTCGCGGGTGGCGGTCAGCGCGTGCCGCAGCATCCGGAAGAACTCCGCCTCACCGGCCGCGGTGATCTCGTACTCGGTGCGCGGGGGGCCGCCCGCCGTGCTGGGGGCGATGTCGTGCGCGAGCAGCAGGTCCTGCTTGGCCAGCTGTTTGAGCGCGTGGTAGACCGACCCGGGCTTGGCGGTGGACCACTCGTGCGCGCCCCAGTACTCCAGGTCTCCTCGGACCTGGTAGCCGTGCGCCCGTCCGCGCAGGCGCACGTCTCCCAGCACCAGCAGCCGGATCGCCGACATCGCTTCCCCTGCGTGTTGAGTCCCTTGTCTCCGCGCCCCCTGGTCAAGTTTGACCAGTCAGCGGATCACGGAGGTTACTCCCCGGACTGCCAGGCCGACCAGTCGGGCTCGGGCATCGCCCCTGTCTCGAAGACCAGGTCGAAGGCGCCCTTGCCGTCGATCGTCTCGCGGACGAGGTCGGCGTGACCCGCGTGGCGGGCGAACTCCTCGATCAGGTGCAGCAGCCCCCAGCGCCAGGAGAACTCCCCGCCCTTGTCCCAGGGCGCCGGCGGGACGACGAACGTCTCGTCCAGCGAGTCGAGGGCCCGCACGGCCGCCTCGGTCTCGGCGCCGACCCGCTCGGAGAACGCGATCAGTTCCGCCGCCGTCTCCGTCTCGGTGGGCGTGAAGCTGTTCTCCCACTCCTCCTGCTTCTCCGCCTCGGCGGCCTCGACCCCCCGAAAGGTGCGCAACCAGCCCCGCTCGACCACGGTGACGTGCTTGAGGAGCCCGGCCACCGACAGTGCGCTGGCCGCGGGCGTGCTGCGCGCCTGCTCCTCGGTCAGCCCGTGGAGGGCTCGGCGGAGGCCGCCGCGCTGGGCCTCCAGATAGGCCAGAAGGGCTCCACGCTCGTCACCTGCGGACTCGGCTCGGACGACTACGGGCATGCTGCTCGCCACCTCACTGATCGGCCTTCCCGGTGTTCTTCCGGGCTGATGAGGCCACGGTAGAAAGCCTCGCGGTCAGCTCCCGTCCGCCGTGAGCGCCCGGCCCGTCCGCCGGACCCGCGGACCGGCGGATCCGCGGACCGGCGGACCGGGAGGAGAAACCGGCCGGGCCCGGCGCCAGTGGCGGGGTCCGGCCGGTGTGGAAACGGCGTCAGAACGGGAAGGTGCTCCGTTCCCGCTGGATGGACAGCCAGCGGGTGGTGGTGAAGGCCTCCACCACCTGGGGGCCGTTCAGGCGCCCGAGCCCGGAGAGCTTCTCGCCGCCGTAGGGCACGGTGGGCTCGTCGGCGACCGTGGAGTCGTTGACGTGGACCATGCCCGCGTCGATCCGCCGGGCCACCGCGATCCCCCGCTCGATGTCGGAGCTGTGCACGGCGCCGGCGAGCCCGTAGGGGGTGTCGTTGGCGACGTGGACGGCCTCCTCGTCCCCGTCGACGGCCACGACCAGGGCGACGGGGCCGAAGATCTCCTCGTGCAGCAGCGGCGAGGCCACCGGCAGGTCGGTGAGCACGCTGGGCGAGACGAGGTTGCCGTCGACGGCACCGTGCAGCAGCGCGGTGGCGCCTTCGGCGAGGGCCTGCTCGACGATGGCGGTCACACGCTCGGCCTGGCGGGAGTTGATGAGGGGGCCGATGTGGGTGGCGGGGTCGGCGGGGTCGCCCACCACGAGCCGCCGGACGCGCTCGACGAACTTGGGCGTGAACTCCGGCTCCAGGCGCCGGTCGACGATGATCCGGTTGGCCGCCATGCACAGCTGGCCCTGGTTGACGAAGCGGCTGTAGACGGCGGCGTCGACGGCGTAGTCCACATCGGCGTCGTCCAGCACCACCAGGCCGCTGTTGGAGCCCAGTTGCAGGATGACGCGTTTGAAGGTGCGGCCCGCGACGGTCGAGACGTGGCGGCCCACCCGGTCCGACCCGGTGAAGGAGATGACCTTGGGCACCGGGTGCTCGATGAGAGTGTCACCGATCTCCGCGCTGTCGGTGATGACGACGTTCACCAGCCCCGGCGGCAGTCCGGCGTCCTGGAGGACCTTGGCGACCAGGGTGCCGCCGCAGACGGGCGTGGACTGGTGCGGCTTGAGGACGACGGCGTTGCCCAGCGCGAGCGCGGGCGCGGCCGACTTGACCGCCAGCAGGAAGGGGTAGTTGAACGGCGAGATGATGCCGACGACCCCCACCGGGTCGCGGTGGACGCGGTTCTCCTTGCCCTGCACGGAGGACGGCAGGATCTGAGCGCTCGGAACCAGCGCGAGCTGGAGCGCCTCGCGGAAGAACTCCTTGACCATGTGGATCTCGAAGGCCGCCTTGAGCCGGGTACCGCCCAGCTCGGCGACGATGGCCTCCGTGATCGCGCTCTCCTGCTCCTCGATCACCCGGATCGCCCGCTCGAAGACGCGTCTGCGCGTGTAGGGGTTGGTGGCCGCCCACTCACGCTGGGCCCGTTCCGCGGCGCGGTACGCCTCGTCCACCTCGTCGCGGGTGGCGACGGTGATGGAGGCGAGCTTCTCCCCGTTGTAGGGGTTGAAGTCGATGATGTCCCAGGAACCCGTGCCGGGACGCCACTGGCCGTCTATGCACTGGAGGGCCAGATCCGTGAAGTAGGACATGCCATTCCTTCGTGGGGTTGAAGGAGATGCTGCTGGCTGGTCATCGTACCGGCCGATCACAGCAGTTGGCGGATTCGGTGAAGGTGATCCCGGGTGTGTTCGGGAGAAAGGCCGATTTCCACCAGTCGTCGCAGCACCTGGTCGTACTGCGCCACCTCGTCACGCTTGTCCAGATACAGCGCACTGGTCAGCTGTTCGAGGTAGACGATGTCGTTGAGGTCCGACTCGGGGAAGCGCAGCAGCGTGAACGCGCCGCTCTCCGCGGCGTGGCCGCCCAGCTCGAACGGGACGACGTACAGGGAGATGTTGGGCGCCTCGGAGACCTCGGCGAGGTGGAGCAGCTGGGCGTCCATGACGGCCGCGCTGCCGAAGGGGCGGCGCAGCGCGGCCTCGTCGAGGACGCAGAGCAGGTGCGGCGCGTGCTCCCCCAGCAGCAGCTTCTGGCGCTCCAGGCGGAGCGCCACGCGGCGGGCGACCTCGTCCTCGGCCAGCGGCGTGCGGTGTCCTGCGCTGACGACGGCGTGCGCGTACTCGTCGGTCTGCAGGAGGCCGTGGACGAACTGGACCTCGTAGGTGCTGATGCGGGAGGCGGCTCCCTCCAGGCCCACGTAGGTCTGGAACCAGGCGGGCAGCACGTCGCTGTAGTTGTGCCACCAGCCCGCGATGCTGGAGTCACGGGCGAGGGAGAGCAGGGGCTCGCGCTCGGTGTCGTCGGTGACGCCGTAGAGCGTGAGGAGGTCCTCCACGTCGCGGGCCTTGAAGCTGACGCGCCCCAGCTCCATGCGGCTGATCTTCGACTCGGACGCCCGGATCGAGTAGCCGGCGGCCTCGCGGGTGATGCCGCGCGCCTCCCGCAACCTTCTCAGCTGGGATCCGAGCAGGATGCGCCGCACCATGGAACCGCTGGCTCCGCCCGCCCCTTTCGGTACTGCGGTGCTGCTCTGTGCCGGTTGTGTTGCCATTCCGATCAGCCCTCCACCCCTGCTCGAGGGGAAGTGTGCCATCTCCGCGCTTCGTTGAGTGCCCACCCGATTACACACGAAGGAAAGTAGCGCGTGCACGTGCATCTGCCCTTGCATCTGCTGTGAGCATTGGGAACCATGGGGGAGGCACAAGTGGACCCGTCGGCCGGGGAGTTGGCCTTCGGGTGCGCCGTAACGCCCGCACCAGCGGGGAAGCACGTCCGACAGGGATCCACACAGGATCGCCGCTGCCGCTGACAGCCAGGAGTGGCCGTTGCACGGGACCGAAGGATCGACGGTGCTGGAGCCCTTATGGGACGGGCTCCCCACACCGGATGCCGCCTCGGTTTCCGGTTCGGTCTCCTGCGCGCTCCCCGCGCACCACCGATCCGTCTCCGGCGCGCGGGACTTCACCCGCAGGACGTTGCAGCGCTGGGGCCTGACCGAAGAGTTCGATGACGTGGCGCTGGTGGTCACCGAATTGGTGACCAATGCCATGCGGCACGGCCTGACCCCCGGCGCCGATCACGGGGCGGCGTCGGGGGACGAGGGCGGCCGGCAGGTGAGGCTCCACCTGACCTGCTGGTCCGCCCGACTGGTCTGTGCCGTACGCGATCCCAGCGACCAACCGCCCGACGTGTCGGCTGTGCGGGCCGCGCGGGCGGCGGCCCACGGGGGCTTCGGGGCTTCGGGCGGACCGTCCGGCCACGGGGGCCGAGGGCACGGGGGAAACGGGGGTAACGGGGGACACGGGGGCGTCGTGGATGCCGATGACGCGTGGGACGCGTCGAGCGCCTTGGCTCCTTACGGGGAGGCCGAGGCGCTCGGCATCACGGCGGAGTCGGGCCGGGGTCTGTGCCTGGTCGACTCCTTCAGCGACACCTGGGGATGGCATCCGCTGCCGGGCCCACTGGCCGGGAAGGTCGTGTGGGCCCTCTTCCGGGTGGCCGAGGGCGCCGGCGATCCCGCGGGCACCCGGGATGTCATGGACGCAACAGATCGTCGAACTCCCCGGCTTTGACGCCGAGGATCATCGCCTCGACCTCCGCCGGCGTGTAGACGAGCGCCGGGCCTTCGGGGAAGCGCGAGTTGCGCACGGCGATGTCGCCGTCGGGCAGCTTCGCAAGTTCCACACACGTTCCCTGCGAATTGCTGAACCGGCTCTTCCGCCACACGACCCCCTGGAGGTCCTTGGCGGCCATGCCGTTGTACGCGTGAGGCACTGGGGTCTCCTGGACTCGTCCGGTGGGCCGTGCAGGTTGAACAGCAGGTCAGTGCCGACTGCCAACTCCCCGGGATCATAACTGCGTTCACGTACCGATGCATGTGCCGATGCACGTGCACGACCCGCGGTCGCAACCTCATCACAGCGGGTCAGACCCTTGACTTGAACTTGACTTCAAGTTCTAGCTTCGCCCCATGAGCATGGAGATGACCGCGTGGAACGCGCTCTACAACTCGCGCCACGCCCACCAGGACCAGCACCCGTTCTCCGCCGCGACGGTCCGCCGCATCGTCCGCTTCGCACACCGCCACCACCGTAAACTGGTAGCTTTCCTGCTGCTCAGCAGCGTGCTCGCGGTCGTCACCGTGGCCACACCGCTGCTCGCCGGCCGGGTGATGAACGCCATCGACCGGCACGAGAGCACCTCCACCGTGCTCGTTTTCGCCGGGCTGATCGCGGCCATCGCACTGGCGGAGGCGGGGGTCGGCATTCTGACCCGCTGGCTGTCCGCGCGGATCGGTGAGGGGCTCATCCTCGATCTGCGTACCGCCGTCTACGACCACGTGCAGCGCATGCCCGTGGCCTTCTTCACCCGCACTCGTACAGGTGCCCTCGTCAGCCGACTCAACAATGACGTCATCGGAGCGCAGCGCGCCTTCTCCTCCACCCTCTCCGAGGTCTTCAGCAACCTCGTCACCCTGCTGCTGACCCTCGTGGTGATGCTCAACCTCTCCTGGCAGATCACCCTCCTCACCCTCGCCCTGCTGCCGGTCTTCGTCCTGCCCGCCCGGCGGATGGGGGCCCGGCTCGCCCGGCTGGAGCGGGAGCGGGCCAACCACAACGCGGTGATGAGCACCCAGATGACAGAGCGCTTCTCCGCGCCGGGCGCCACCCTCGTCAAACTGTTCGGGCGGCCGGGGGAGGAGTCGGCCGCGTTCGCCCGGCGGGCAGGGCGCGTACGGGACATCGGCGTGCGCACCGCCATGGTGCAGGAGGTCTTCTTCACCGCGCTGACCCTCGTGGCGGCCCTCGCGCTCGCCCTCGTCTACGGGCTCGGCGGCACCTACGCACTGCGCGGCAGCCTCGACCCCGGCGCCGTCGTCTCCCTCGCCCTGCTGCTGACCCGCCTGTACGCCCCGCTGACCGCGCTGGCCAGCGCCCGCGTGGAGGTGATGAGCGCGCTCGTCAGCTTCCAGCGGGTGTTCGAGGTGCTCGACCTCAAGCCGCTGATCGAGGAGAAGGAAGGCGCCGAGGACCTGCCGGGGGAGCCGGCCTCCGTCGAGTTCGACGACGTCCACTTCAGCTACCCCTCCGCCGACAAGGTCTCCCTCGCCTCCCTGGAGGAGGTCGCCACCCTCGACACCAGGGGCGGCGAGGAGGTGCTGCACGGCATCTCCTTCCGGGCCGAACCCGGACAGATGATCGCCCTGGTGGGCTCCTCCGGAGCGGGCAAGTCCACGCTCGCCTCGCTGGCCCCCCGCCTCTACGACGTGGACAGCGGCGCCGTCCGTATCGGAGGCAAGGACGTGCGCGACCTGAGCGCCGCGTCCCTGCGGGCCACGCTCGGCATGGTCACCCAGGACGGCCACCTCTTCCACGACACCATCCGCGCCAACCTGCTGCTCCCCCGCCCCGACGCCACCGACGAGGAACTGTGGTCCGCGCTGCGCCGCGCCCGCCTGGACGAGCTGGTCGGCTCCCTGCCCGACGGTCTGGACACCCTGGTCGGTGAGCGCGGCTACCGGCTCTCCGGCGGGGAACGTCAGCGCCTGACGATCGCCCGGCTGCTGCTGGCCAGGCCCCAGGTCGTCGTACTCGACGAGGCGACGGCGCACCTGGACTCCACCTCGGAGGCGGCCGTACAAGAAGCGCTCGGCGAGGCGCTGGCCTCCCGCACCTCCCTGGTCATCGCCCACCGACTGTCCACCGTGCGGGCCGCCCACCGAATCCTCGTCCTGGAGGCGGGCCGAGTGGTCGAACAGGGCACCCACGAGGAGCTGCTGGCCGCGGGCGGCCGCTACGAACAGCTCTACCGCACCCAGTTCAGCGAGACCGGCACCAACGGCGGTACGGGTACCGAGAGCGGCACCGGCACCGGCTCCGACAGCCGGACCGGTACCGGCGGCGCGGAGGGTGCGGCAGGCGTGGGCGGCGGGGCGGCCGGGAGCTCCTCCGGTGGCCGGAGCGGCGGCGGGGCCGAGGTGGGCGCACTCGCGTGAGCGGCCCTCACCCGGGCGGGCGCGCTCGGCGGGCGGCGGACGAGGGGGCGGCACAGGGTGGGAGAGAGGCCCGCCCCCGCGGGGCGGCCCTCCTCGACGCCGGCCGGCCGACCGCCGCACGAATCCCGGAAGGACACGAGCGCCATGAGCTGCTCCAGCCTGGAGGCCCTGACCCGCTGCTCCGTCGCCGTCGACCTGGGCGCCGCCAGGACCCGCGTCTACGCCAAGGGGACGGGGCTGATCGTCGACCAGCCCTCGGTCGTCGCCGTGAACACCTCCTCGGGCGCGCTGATCGCGGTCGGCGATGCGGCCGAGCGGATGGACGGGCGCACCCCCCAGCACATCCGGGTCGTCAGACCCGTGGCCGGCGGGACCGTACGCGACATCGACATGGCGCGCCGGATGGTGCGCTCCCTCATCGGCGAGAGGCTGCGCCGGGTCAGACGGCGCAGGGTGATGGCCCACGCGGCGGCCACCGTTCCGCACGACGCCGACCCGCTGGCCTGCCGCGCCGCCGTGGAGACCCTGACGGGGGTGGGCGCACGCCGCGTCGAGCTGGTGGAGGCGCCCATCGCGGCGGCGATCGGCGCGGGTCTGCCGGTCGCCCAGCCCGAGGCGGCCATGGTGCTGGTGTGCGGTACGACCACGACGCAGGTGGCCGTCGTCTCCGTGGGGGCGATCGTGGCGGCGGGCACGGTGGGCCTGGGCGGCGACACCATCCACCACGCCGTCGTGCAGTACCTGCGCAACCGGCACGAGCTGCTGCTGCCCAGCCAGGAGGTCCGCCCGCTGCACCTGGCGCTGCTCGGCAGCGGCGGCGTCGGCAACGGCGTCTACACGGGCCTGATCGACGTCCAGGGCCGCGACGTGGTGTCGGGTCTTGCCCGCACCGTCACCATCGACCCCGAAGAGGTGCGCAGCGCCATCCAGACCCCGCTCACCGGCCTGCTGGACACCATCCGCACCGTCCTGCTCCGCTGCCCGCCCGACCTGGTGGCCGACCTGGCCGACCGCGGCATGGTCCTGACCGGCGGCAGCGCCGTCCTGCCGGGCCTCGCCGACCAGCTGAGGGAGCACACGGGCATGGGCGTGCGACTCGCCCAGGAGCCCGAGCTGGCCTCGGTGAACGGGCTCGCCGCCCTGATGGCCGGGCGTCTCGCGCCGAACCCCGCAGCCGAGGAGGAGGCGCAGGGCCCAGCCACGGCGGGCGCCGCCCGCGACGCGCTGTCGGGCCCCCACCCCCTGTCCGGGGACCGGGAGGTCATCGGCGCGCCCGAGAGCGGCGCGGCGGCCGACGCGGTGCCGGTACCGGGCCAGGAGGCCGGGTGACCCCGGGCCCGCGAGCCCACGCCCACGGGGCCTCCGGTACCCACGGGGTTCGGCCCTGGCCGGACCGGCCCCGCCTCCGGCCGCACCGGGCCGGGGCTCAGATGGCCCCGGCGGCCCGGTCTTGGGGGGCGTAGGGCCCGAAGAGATCGACCAGGCGGGAGCGGGAGCGTTGGAGGCGGTCGCCCATGACCGCCGCGATGGAGCGCGTCATCGCCAGGCCCAGTTCCTTGTCCTCCTCGCACAGCAACCGCACCGACTGCGCGTCGAATTCGAGCGCTCGTACGGGGCTGTCCGCCTGGGCGCCCAGCGACCACACGTACGGCTGGAACATCCAGGACCAGCCGAGCAGCTCCCCGTGGCGGACATGGTCGATGGCCACGTCCCTGTGCCCTGGTATGTGCATGGCGAGTGTCGCGGAGCCTGTGTGCAGGATCCAGAAGCGGTCGGCCCTCGTGCCCTCTTCGAAGATTTGTTCTCCGGCGTCGAAGTGCACTTCGTGTCCAAGGGAGCGCACCCGCTCGCGCTGGTCGGATGTCAGCTCGGCGAGCAGTCCCGTCGTGGTCTGCATGGCCCGCCCTCCCTTCCGGGAACAGAGCGACGTATTCCCACGTCACGGCTTTTTCAGCGTAACGCGCATCACCCGAACAGGCGAGTAACAGCCGGACGGAACGTACCGTCGGCGGTATGTGCAGGAACATCAGGACACTACGTCCCCCCTACGCCGATACCGTCACCGACGAGGACGTCCGGGCGGCCGCGCTCCAGTACGTGCGCAAGGTGTCCGGCTTCCGGGCGCCCGCCGCGCACAACCAGGCGGCCTTCGACCTGGCCGTCGAGCAGATCGCCGAGGCAACCGGCAGGCTGCTGGAAGACCTCCGGGTGAGGGGCGCGGCCCCCCGCTGAGCCACGCTCCCGCGTCTTTGCGCTCCGGACGCGGCCTCAGCTCCCCTCGCGAGCCCCCTGGACATTCCGCGCCTCCCGGGCATCCCGCGCCTCCCGAGCCCCCTCGCGGCCCTCCAGCAGGTGCAGCAGCTCGCCCAGCACCTCGGCGAGCTGCTCGCGCCGCTCGCCCCCGAGCCCCGCGAGCAGCGACCGCTCGTAGGCCACCTGCTCGGGCATGATCCGGTCCACCAGCTGCCGGCCGCCGTCGGTGAGCGACAGGTGTGCCACGCGCCGGTCGCGGGCGTCCGGACGCCGTACGACCAGCCCTTTCTCCTCCAGCGTGCGCACCCGCTTGGTGACAGCCGTGCCCGAGGCGTACGTCTCCCTGGCGAGCTGCCCGAAGCTCAGCTCGCGGTCTTCACGGCGCAGGGCGCTGAGGATGTCGAATTCGGGGCGTGAGAACCCCTCGTGCGCCAGCGGCGCGTCGGACGCCTGCCGCAGCAGCGCCGCGCACCTGGTCAGACGCCCGATGACCCCGATCGGCCCGGTGTCGAGATCCGGGAGCACCCGCTGCCACTGGCCTAGGACCCTGGCGACGACGTCCCCCTCCGAGCCCTCGACGCCCTCTGAGCCCCGTGAGCCCTGCGAGCCCTCGGTCACCGCGCCGTCACGCTCAGGCCCCGCGAGCCCCGGGACCCCTCCCGTCCGGCGGCCTCGCTCGGCCGCCCTCCCTCCGTTCGCGTCCGCTCTCTCGCCGGGTGCGGCGTCCTCCGGCACGCGCTGCCCCTCTCGCCCGAGCTGTCGTCTCCCGTTCACCGCTCAATTCTGCCGCCGGGGGGCGCGGCGACGGTGGAGCGGGGTCCCGCCGCGGGCGTCAGCGCGCCGGTGGCGGCGCACCGCGCCCGGACCGGGAGGAGCAGGCCCCGGACCGGGCGCGGCTGAGGGAGCAGACGGCTGCGGGAGGAGGCGGCCGAGGCAGGAGACGGCCGAGGCTCCGCCGCGGTGGCGCCCGCCTCTCTGATGCGCTCGCGCTCCTCCGCGTCGGTCGTGGCGACGGTCAGCCGCGCGGCGGTCTTCCCGCCGACGTGCGCACCGGCGTAGCTGTCGCCCGAGCAGGTGCCGCCACAGCAGCGGTGCTCCCGCCAGCGGGCGGGTCACCAGGCCCGGCGCCGGCGGGAACGTCGCCCTGCACAGGCCCACCGCCCGCCCCACCCGCACCAGGTGCACACAGGAGGCAGTGTCCGTCTCGTACACGGCCTGCGGCGTGAACCCGGCGCGCGCGCAGGCCGCCGCAAAGCACTCCGCGAAGCAGCCGTCGCCGGGCACGTTCGTCCAGCGCGCCCCGCCAGCTCGGCGAGCGGCACCTCGTCGCGGACCGCCAGCGGATCCGCCTCGGGAAGCATGACGAACACCGGGTCGACGGCCACCTCGCGCCAGACCACCTCCGCGCCCGCCGCGGTGAACGGTGGCGGGCTCCGGCCGCACGCCCCCGTGAGCGCGTAGTCGATCCGCCCCTCGGTCAGCAGGCCCGCCAGCTCGACGGCCGACCACGACGTGTACGTCGTCACCGACGCGCTCGGATAGGCGTCGGGCCAGCCGGTCCACCAGCCCGCCGAGCAGGGGCCCATGGGTGCCGCCGAGCCGGAAGCGGGCGGGACCGCCATGGCCGTCGGCCCGCTCGCGGCTGAACCTGCGCGCACTGGCCTGGAGCTCGGTCACCGCGGGCACCAGCACCCGGGCCCGCTCCAGCACCAGCTCCCCCAGTTCGGTGGGCCGCACCCCGTGCGGGCCCCGGACGAAGAGAGCGCCGCCGAGCGAGCGCTCCATCCGTTTGAGCTGCGCGCTCAGCGCGGGCTGGGCGAGCCCTGACCCGGTGGCCGCCCGCGTCAGGCTGCCCGCCTCGGCGATGGCCGAGACGACCTTGAGGTGTCTCAGTTCCAGATCCATGTCCTTACGGTGGGGCGGCCCACCGGCACCGACAAGAGGCGTGCCCCACCCGGCGCCGGGCCGAAGTGGGTGGCCGGCCCGCGCGACGAGTATGTTGTCATACAGCAAATGTTGCGGGGAGGAAGAAGGGTGGGACATGACCAGCACGGGTGACGCCTGTGCCGCCGCGCACCCGGACCAGGCGCGGACGGAAGTGATACGGCTACCCGGCGGGGCCAGCCTATGGGTGGTACGCGTCGAAGGCGGCATCCGAGACGCCCACCACCCCGCGCTGAGCGCCGCCAGGCCGCCCTCCCCCGGCACCGTGGCCGTGGTCGTCGACCTGGCCCTGGCGCCCCTCGTCTCCGCCGCCGGGGCCCGCGCCCTGACCTCCCTCGCCCACGACCTGGCCGACGACGGGACCGACCTGCTGGTGGCCACCGCGGACGAGGCGGTCGGCCGCGCGCTGGCCGGGGACGACGTGCTGACCGTCGTCCCCAAAGTGGCCGAGGCCACCGCGCCCTACGCCGGGGGGCCGAGCCCGGCCCCGGCCCACGAGGCCGCCCAGGACCGCGCCACCGCCCCGGACGGCAAGGCCGGCACGGGCGACCTGCCCAGCACGGACAGCGGGGCCCGCGTGAGCGCCATGGCCCACGCGGGCGGAGCGGCCCCTGCGGGCGCCGCGGCCCGTGCGGGCCGAGCCGGGATGGACGGCAGCGCCGGGGCGGACGGCAGCGCCGACACGGGCCGCAAGGTCACCATCAGGAGCAGGACAGGTACGGGCCCCGGGGGCGGCGCCGGCGACAGGGCGGTGGGGCCGGGCGTCGGCGTGGCCGGAGGCGTGGACGGCCGGGCCGGGGTGGACGACAGGGCCGGGGTGGACGACAGGGCCGGACAGGAGGGGGAGCGGTTGCGCGCGGAGGTGCGCAACCTCAAGGCGGAGGTGCGCAACCTGCGCGCGAAGGCGCGCACGCACCCGCTCGTCTCCCGCGCCCAGGGAATACTCGAAGAGCGCTACCACCTGCCGGACGACCGTGCGGCCTTCCAGCTCATGGAGGCCAGCTCGCAGCGGTTCAACGTGCGGCTGCGCACCCTCGCCACCGCCGTGGTGACGGTGCCGCGCCCCCGCTCCCCGCACTCCGACTGGTTTCCGGGACGCGAACGGCGGGTGCCGCCCGCCCTGGCGTTCCAGCCAGGGCTGCGCGCCGCGTCGGCGAACTCCTCCGAGGTGCTGGGCGCGGTGCTGCGCCGCAGCATGGAGATCACCGAGGCGACGATGGGCGACGTGCGGCTGGTGGACCCGGTCACGGGCAGCCTGCGGCTGGAGAAGCACCAGGGACTCGACGAGGACTTCGCGGAGTTCTTCGACCGCGTCGACTACAGCCGCACGGACGGGGCGGAGACCGCCTGCGCGGTGGCCGCCCGTCAGGGCACCCGCGTCACCGTCACGGACGTGGCGGCGGACACGGTCTTCGCCGAGTCCGCCAAGCGGGCTCTGCTGGCCGCGGGCAGCCGCGGCTGCCACAGCACACCGCTGACCGCCGCCCCGGGGCAGCTCCTGGGCGTCGTCTCCACCCACCACGCCCATCCGGTACAGGCGCTCACCGCGACGCAGGCGCGCACTCTGGACGAGATGGGGGCCCAAGCGGGCCGCTGGCTCGACTGGTACCAGCGCACCGTCGTCCTCGACGCCCTGGAGGACCTGCACCACAGGGGAGGCACCTGGGCCTAGCCTCGACCCCGCGTGAGGGCTTCTTCCTCCGGGAAGCGCCTCCGGCGGTGGCCGGACAGCCCGCCCCGCGAAAGCGCGGGGTTCGTCGGTCCGATCGGCCGTACCCCGCGCAGCGGATGGCACCCGTGCTGCGCGGCCGTCGCGAGGGCTGCGTCGATGTCGTCGACCGAGAAGGCGACCCGGTGCATGCCGATCTCGCGGGGGCGAGTGGGCTCCGACTCGCTCGCTTCGGGGCGGAGGTACTCGAAGAGTTCGAGACGACCGTGGCCGTCCGGCGTCTGGAGCATCGCGATGTCGGCGTGATTGCCGTCAAGGCCGACGGCGGTGTCCGTCCGCCTCCGACGGTGGCGGAAACCGCGAGGCCGGGCGCCTTCGCGGCGTTGACGGAGATCACCCGCCCGGACGACGATGCGGACATGAGCGCACCCGCAGCCGCCCGTCCTTCGCCGCCCCGCCGGCCCTACCCCGGAGGGGAGAAATGAGCGCCTGCTGCGGTCCCGGCCGCGCCGCGGGGCCGACGGCGGCCCCCGTGGCAGAGGAGGCCGACTTCGCGGTCCCCGCCCGCACCCGTGCCGACGTCCTGCGCGGCATGGTCCGCATCCCGGGCGGCCCGTTCCTGATGGGCGGGGACGACGCGGACGCCGTCCCGGTGGACGGTGAGGGGCCGGTGCGCGAGGTCACCGTCTCGGCCTTCCGCATCGACGAGGCGTGCGTGACGAACGCGCGGTTCGCCCGCTTCGTCAAGGCGACGGGGTACCGGACGGAGGCCGAACGCTTCGGCTGGAGCTACGTCTTCGGCCCGTTCGTCCCGTCCACGGCCCAGGCTTCCGTACTGTCGGGGACCGTGCCGGGCGCCCCCTGGTGGCGGGCGGTGGAGGGCGCGTACTGGCGGGCGCCCGAGGGGCCAGGATCCTCCGTCGGGGAGCGCGACCACCACCCCGCCGTCCACGTCTCGTGGCACGACGCGAGCGCCTACGCGCGGTGGGCGGGCAAACGGCTGCCCACCGAGGCCGAGTGGGAGAAGGCCGCGCGCGGCGGCCTCGTCCAGGCCAGGTTCCCCTGGGGCGACGAGCTGTCCCCCCGCGGCCGGCACCGCTGCAACATCTGGCGGGGCCGCTTCCCCACGCACAACACCGGAGAGGACGGCCACGTGGGCACGGCCCCGGTCAACGCGTTCGGGGCGAACGGGTACGGCCTCTACAACATGGCGGGCAACGTGTGGGAGTGGTGCGCGGACCGCTTCTCCGCCGACTGGCACGCCGCGGACCGCCCCGAGACGCGGAGCGACCCCGCGGGGCCCTCGGAGGGCGCCAACCGGGTCCTGCGCGGCGGCTCACACCTGTGCCACCACACGTACTGCAACCGGTACCGCGTCGCCGCCCGCACCGCGAACGCGCCCGACAGTTCGACGGGACACGGCGGTTTCCGCTGCGCGGTGTCCGAGTCGGCGCTGCCGGATCACTGATCACCCGTGGACCGGGCCCACGCGCTCCGGTGCACGTCCCGCAGCGCCTCGGTCAGCCGGGCCGTGACCCGAGCGAGTCGATCCGGAGTGTCCACGTGCCGTCGGCGTTGAGGCCGAGGCAGGAGAACTCGTCGACGCCCCACCACGTGTTGCCGTCCTTTTCGCAGGCGGCCCTGGTCGGCTCCGTGTACGTGTCGCCCACCATGTAGGCGTACGGGTCGGGCAGCGCCTGTGCTGCTCCGGCGGCGACGCCGGAGCAGGCGATGAGGCCGGCGCCGAGAACGGCGGCGCGCTTGAGTCCGCGCATGTGATGCTTCTTCTGTGTATGCGGGGTGCGGCGGGAGGCGTCCCCGTCCCCTGAGAGCGCCTCCCGACACGACTGAGAGCGCCTCCCGACACGACGGGACCGATCTTCGGTACCGAAGGGTCCGGGTGAAGGCCGTCCTGTGGGCTCAGGCCGCAGGGCCGCTCCAGCGGTAGAGGTGGACCGGGCGGCCCGTCTCGCCGTGCTTGAGGCGGCGGCGGACCAGGCCCGCACCCTCCAACAGCTTCAGGTAGCGCTGCGCCGTCTGCCGGCTCAGGCCCGCGCGCTCGGCGACCTCCTGCGCCGATAGGGGCCCGCGGGCGGCGTGCACGACGCCGCGCACCAGGTCGGCGGTGAGCACCGAATGCCCCTTGGGGAGGGTTTCGGCGCCGTCGCCGGGGACGGCCGCCGCGCCGAAGATCCGGTCCACCGTCTCCTGCGTGGCCTCGGCCACCGGAGCGGTGGCCAGCTCCTGGCGCAGCGCCGCGTAGCTGTCGAGCTTGCCGCGCAGGTGGGCGAAGGTGAACGGCTTCACGACGTACTGGAGCGCCCCCTGGCGCTGGGCCGCGCGGACGGTCGCCGTGTCCCGGGCCGCCGTCACCATGATGACCTCGGGATCCACACCGGTCCCGTGCAGCCGGTGCAGCAGCGCCAGTCCCGACTCGTCCGGCAGGTAGTGGTCCAGCAGGACCAGGTCGACGGGGTGACCGCGCAGGAAGAGCAGCGCCTCGGCGGCGCTGTGCGCGGTGCCGCTGACGCGGAATCCTGAGATCTTCTCGACGTAAGCGGCGTTGATGCGGGCGACGTTCGGGTCGTCGTCCACGACCAGGACGTCGATGACCTCGCCCGCGGCGGTGTCGGCGGTCTCGTCTGCTGCACCCGTCATGTCCGCGCCCCTCCCGGCCCCGCGGCCGCCCGGCGGCCGCCGCGGTCGCCGTCGCGGGGATCGCCGTCGCCGGGATCGCGAAAGCCGTCGCCGTCGCGCTCGCCACCTCCGTCACGCGCAGGCTCGTGGCCGGTCTCGTCCGCGTCGTCCGGGAGGGCTTGCGCCAGTGCCTCCGGCAGGACGACGCGGAACTCGGCGCCACCGCCGGGTGCGGCGCCGACCCGTACGCTGCCGCCGGCCCGCACGGCGAACCGGCGTACCAGGGCCAGGCCGAGGCCCCGGTGCGCTCCGGAGTCGTCGGGGTGCGCGCCCGCACCCGTGGACTTCGTCGACCAGCCCTCCTCGAACACCAGGTGCCGCCGTGCGGCGGGCACGCCGGGGCCCGAGTCCCGTACGGCCAGCAGGACCGTACGGTCCTCCGCGCACAACTCCACCTCGACCGCCGGTTGGGCCCCGCCGGACGCCGCGTCGAGCGCGTTGTCCACCAGGTTGCCGACGACGGTCACCAGGCCGCCCGGATCGACCAGGCGGTCGGGGAGGTGGGAGGCGGGGGCGAGGCGCAGGGCGACGCCGCGCTCGGCGGCGACCGCCGCCTTGCCGACCAGCAGCGCGGACAGCAGCGGATCGTGGACCCGCTCGGTGACCTGCTCCGCGGTGGCGCGGTGCACGCCGAGCGCGTCGGTGACGAACCGCGCGGCCTCCTCGTACAACTCCAGCTCCAGCAGGCCGAGGAGGGTGTGCAGGCGGTTGGCGTGCTCGTGGTCCTGGGCGCGGAGCGCGTCGAGGAGCCCGCGGGTGCCCTCCAGTTCGCGGCCGAGGCGCAGCAGTTCGGTGCGGTCACGGAGAGTGGCGACGGCGCCGCCGTCCGCCGTGGGCATCCGGTTGGCGACCAGGACGCGGTTGCCGCAGACGGTCACCAGGTCGCGCCCCGTCACCCGCCCGGCCAGCACGTCCGCCGTACGGCCCCCGCGCTCCGGCGGCTGGCCGCCCGCCCGGTCCGGTGCGGCACCGAGCGCTTCGGCGACCGGGCGGCCGAGCGCTTCGGGGCCGAGGCCGAGCAGCCGCTGGGCCTCGTCGTTGACGAGCCGGAGACGCCCGTCCGCGTCGAGCGCGACGACGCCTTCCGCGAGGCCGTGCAGCATCGCTTCCCGCTCCGCCAGCAGCGCCGAGATGTCGGAGAAGGCGAGCGCGTGGGTGCGGCGGCGCAGCCTGCGGGCGAGGAGGTAGGCGGCGAGCGCCCCGACGGCCAGCGCACCGCCCGCGTACGTCAGCAGCCCGGGCACGGCCGCCAGCAGCCCCTCGCGGACGTTGGCGTAGTCGATGCCGACGGAGACGGCGCCGACGACGCGCCCGTCCGCGTCCCGCAGCGGGGCCTTGCCGCGCGCGGAGCGGCCGAGAGTGCCCTCGTCGATCTGCGTCACCTCCCGGCCTTCGAGCGCCTGCCCCGGGTCGGTGGAGACGCGGCGGCCGACCGCCGAGGGCGAGGGGTGGGACCAGCGGATGCCGCGCCGGTCCAGCACGACGACGTACTCGGCGCCGGTGGACCGGCGGATGCGCTCCGCCTCCCTCTGGAGCGGCCCGTCGGCGGAGGGCGCGCGCCCGGCTTCCCGGTGGGCGGCCAGCTCGGCCGCGAGCTGCGGCCTGGCGGCCGTGGTCTGGGCGATGGCGAGGGCGCGGCGCATCGCCTGCCGGTCGAGCTGGTCGCCGAGCGGCGCCAGGAACAGCCCGCTGACCAGCGCGGTCACCCCGACGACGAGGGCGAGCTGCGCGGTCAGCACGTGGGAGAAGACGCGGCGCGGCGGCCTGATACGCGGCGGCCTGATACGCATGGTGCGTCGCCTCCTCTCCGTCCCGCTGTGGGTCGTCCCGCTGCCCGTCGTGCGTGCAGGTGTGCGCGGGTGCGCGGGTGTGCCGGTCTGTACCGCGGCCGACCGGAACCATGGGCTCCGTTTCTCTCCTGTCCGGAAGAGTAGGGGAACCCACTCTCCCCGCGAGAGGCCCTACAGGATGCCGAACAAGAACCCGGCCGCCAGTACGGACAGCGACGTGAGCACGGCCCACTTGATCGTGAACCTGGTGTGCTCGCCGAACTCGACCTTCGCCATCCCGACCAGCACGTACACGGCCGGCACCAGTGGGCTGGACATGTGCAGCGGCTGGCCGACGAGCGAGGCGCGGGCGATCTCCAGCGAGCTCACCCCGTGGGCGGCCCCCGCCTCGGAGAGGATCGGGACGATGCCGAAGTAGAAGCCGTCGTTCGACATCAGATACGTGAACGGGATGCTGAGAACCCCCGTGACCAGCGCCATGTGCGGCCCGAGCGCGTCGGGGACGGCGCCGACGACGGAGCGGGCCATCTCCTCCACCATGCCCGTACCTGTCAGGACGCCGGTGAAGACGGCCGCGGCGAAGACCATGCCGGAGACGTTGAGCACGTTCTCCGCGTGGGCGGCGATCCGGGCCTTCTGGTCGGCCATCTCGCGGAAGTTCACCGTCAGCGCGACCGCCGCACCCAGCAGGAACAGCACCGGGATCGGCAGCAGCTGAGCGATCAGCAGGGCGAGCAGCACCACGGTGAGGGCCGCGTTGAACCAGTACAGCCGCGGGCGCAGGCACGCGCGGTCCGGGTCCAGGACGGCCGACTCCGCGCCGGAGGACTCCGGGGCCGCCCCGCCGCCGGGCACCGCGCTCCCACCGGCCGCGGGGCCGCCACCGCCCGTGGCACCGCGCTTGCGGAGCGAGACGCGCGCCCGGAGACCACCGCCGCCGCGGCTGCCGCTGCCACTGCCCGGACCGGCAGCCGCGCCCGCGCCCACCAGCGCGGTCTCCGGCTCCCCCGCGTCCTCGTGCGCGGCACCGCGCTCGCCAGGCCCGCGCTCGCCCGGCCCGTCGAGGGAGAGGGCACCCAGGCGGCGCCGTTCCCGTACGCCGAGGACGTAGGCGAGAGCGAGGACGCAGACCATGCCGACGGCGAGCGCGGGCACCATCGGGACGAAGATGTCGCCGGCGTCGAGGTGGAGCGCGGTCGCGGCCCGCGCGGTGGGGCCGCCCCACGGCAGGGTGTTCATGACGCCGTTGGCGGTGGCGGCTACCCCCGTCATCACGACCACACTCATGCCCAGCCGCCGGTAGAGCGGCAGCATCGCCGAGACGGTGATCATGAACGTCGTCGAGCCGTCGCCGTCGAGCGAGACGATCGCGGCGAGCACCGCCGTGCCGACGACGATCCGCATGGGGTCGGCCTTGCAGAACCGCAGGATGCCGCGCACGATCGGGTCGAAGAGACCCACGTCGATCATCACGCCGAAGTAGATGATCGCGAACATCAGCATCGCGGCCGTGGGCGCGAGGTCACCGATCCCGTCGAGCACGTAACCGCCCAGATCGGCCCCCTGGCCGACCAGGACGCAGAACAGCGCGGGAACGAGCACCAGCGCGGCGATGGGGGACATCTTCTTCGTCATGATGAGCCCCAGGAAGACGGCGATCATGACGAATCCGAGGATCGTCAGCATGGAAACCCAATCTCTCGCCCGCCGTGAGAGCGGCGGGGCCCGCCCGGGGCCGGAAGACGGTCTCCGGTGCCCGGCAACGAAAGGCGGCGGGGCATCGGGGCCCGGCCGACAGCCCTCCGGCCGGGCCCCGATGCCCTGCGGTCGCCCGACCGTAAGCAGCGCGACATCCCCGTCACAAGAGCGTCATCCGCGAGCAATATGCGCGAAACCCCAGCTCATAGGGGTGCGCGGACCACGCAGGCCCCGGGGAGCGGCCCCGGGGCCCTCAGCGGCGCCGGGTGATTGGGCCCGCGCGCGCGGGGGCACCCGGGAAGCGGCCTGACAAGGAATGCCGAGCCACGGAAGTGATCAGGCATGGCTGCCGAGACCACTCAGACCGTCACGATCGAGGGCGGCGACGGCGCCCTCCTCACCGGCGACCTCGCGGTGCCCGACGGGGCGAACGCGACCGTGCTGTTCGCGCACGGCAGCGGCAGCTCGCGCTTCAGTCCCCGCAACCGTGCGGTGGCCGCCGCGCTGCGCGAGGAGGGCCTGGCCACGCTGCTGCTGGACCTGCTGACCGGGGACGAGGAGCACACGGACGTGGCGACCGCCGAACACCGCTTCGACATCCCGCTGCTCGGGCGACGCTTGGTGGCGGCGGTCGACGCGCTGGAGGCGCACGAGCTGACCGGCGGACTGCCGGTCGGCCTGTTCGGGGCGAGCACCGGCGCCGCGGCCGCGCTGACCGCCGCCGCCGACCGGACGCGCACGGTCTACGCGGTGGTCTCCCGGGGAGGCCGTCCCGACCTGGCCGGTGACGCGCTGCCGGAGGTGCTGGCTCCCGTCCTGCTGATCGTCGGCGGGAACGACCAGGAGGTGCTGCGGCTCAACGAGGCGGCGGCAGCCCGGCTGCGGGCCCCGCACCGTATCCACGTCGTCCCCTCGGCCACGCACCTGTTCGAGGAACCCGGGGCGTTGGAGGAGGTCGCCCGGGAGGCGAGCCGCTGGTTCGCGCTCCCGCCCACCACGGACGGCGAGTAGCCGCACGGCGAACAACCGCACGGCGACAACCCGCACAGGGTGCCGACAGCCGCCGAGGGCGCGCCCAGTCACCGATGGTGCGCCCAGCCACAGCCCGACTCTCGGAAACCCGACTCTCGGAAATGGGAGGAACCCCGATGCGTTTCGCAGACCGCACCCAGGCGGGCCGCGAACTCGCCGCCTCGCTCGATGACCTGCGGCGGCAGGAGGAACTGGCCGACCCGCTGGTCCTGGCGCTGCCCCGCGGGGGCGTGCCCGTCGCCGTGGAGGTGGCGCGCGCCCTGCACGCGCCGCTCGACGTGCTCGTCGCCCGCAAGATCGGGCTTCCGGGCCGGCCCGAGTACGGGGTCGGCGCGATCGCCGGCGAGGACCCGCCCGTCTACGACCGCACAGCGCTGGAGATGCTGGGACTGACCGAGGACCGGCTGGCCTCCCAGGTCGCGCACGAGCGGACGGAACTCCACCGCCGCGAGGCCCTCTACCGGGGCGACCGCCCGGCCCCACGCGTCGCGGACCGCGCCGTGATCGTCGTCGACGACGGCCTCGCCACAGGAGTCACCGCACGCGCCGCGCTCCGCCGCGTACGCGGGCAGGGGCCCGCCCGCCTGGTGCTCGCCGCCCCTGTCGGCGCGCCCCAGTCCGTGACGGCGCTCAGCTCCGAGGCCGACACGGTGGTCTGCCTGCACCAGCCGGCCGCCTTCGAGGCCGTCGGCCTCTGGTACGACGACTTCCCGCAGACCACGGACGAGGAGGTCCTCGCCACTCTGCACGCCACACCGGCCGGTTGAGGCACCCCGGCAGCACCGTACAGAACCGGCCAACTGCGAGGTATGCCACAAGAGGCGCCCAGAGACCCAGTTGCCCTGTTCCAGGGGCGTATCGTCGGCGTCTGGCCGCCCGCGTGGACCGACGCGGGTGGCCGGTTCTGTGTCCACAGTCCGAGAGGAGAGCCGTCCATGCCGGCCGACAGCAGCCCCGCCTCGCCGATCTACAACAGCCTGATCGAGGAGCACGGTGACGTGCTCGCGGAGGTACGCGAAACCGCGCAGGCGCTCCAGCAGGAGGCCGAGCAGGCGCTCGACTTCTCCCCGGTGCACAGCCGCCACCCCGATACCGGCAGACCCCAGGAGCCCACCCCCGCCTCTCCCCCGCCTGCCTCTGGCTCTGCCCCCGGTCCCGCACCTGCTCCGTCCGCCGCTCCCGCGGTGGCTCCCGCCTCCGCCGAACCCGGCGCTTCCACCGGTGCTCCCGCCGCCACTCCCGCGGGCCCACGGGAACGGCCTCGGCGTCCGCGCCCGTTGGGACAGCGCGCACAGCCGGAGCAGCAGCCGCACACCACGCCGCCCGCACAGGACAGCCACCAGGGCTGAGCCCGCCCGCCCGGCGGGCCTCTCACCGGGACGCGGTACGCACCCGGTGCAGGGCCGCGGCCAACGCCTTGCGTACGGGCTCGGGTACGGGCGTGCCCTCCGCGCCGGCGACCAGCGCCCCGGCCACCCGGCGCAACTTCACGTTGGAGTGCTGGGAGACCCGCACCAGCACCCACCACGCCGTCTGCGCGTCGCAGGGCGCCAGAGCCATCACCATGCCGCGCGCCTGGTCGATGACCGGCCGGGACGCGGAGGCCTGCCGCAACTGCTCCACCTCGGTGCGCAGCGCCTCGACCTGCTCACGCAACTGCTCCCGCTGCCGCTCCGCCGGGGCCTCACCGTGTTCGCCGCGCTCACCGTGGCGCGTGCCGGGCGGGTGCCGTGCCGCCGACTCGGCGCGCGAGGGCGCGGCGGCGGTGGCTCTGCGGCGAGCGCGGTCCACGGACGTCCTCACCGAGCCGGTTGCCGCACCCATCGGTCCCCCAGGGGTGGTCGTCCTCAACGTGGCGTTCTGGCGCGTGATCGGCCTCATCGGGCCTCGTTCGGCCTCCTTCGAGGGTGGCCCCGCGACCCCGGGCGCAGCAACCCCCGAACCGGCCCCGCGTTCCCGGATAAATCCCCACCGAAGGTGCTGCGGCACCGGGGGCTGTTTCCCCAACCCACCGGTGCCTGCACGAGGCGAGCTCGGCCCCGCGCACTGGTGCAGGTAACCGAGCGCGCCTCCGGCCAAACGGCACCCCGCCTCTCCGTTGGCAGGTCGTTACCGGCCGCCACCGGTCAGAAGCCGCCGCCTCCGCCGAAGTCACCGCCGCCGAAGCCGCCGCCGTCCCCGAAGCCGCCGCCGAAGTCGCGCGAGTCGAAGTCGCCGCCGGAGAGGTCACCGCCGGTGAAGTCCCCGCCGTCGCCGTAGCCGCCGTCGCCGTAGGCGTACGGCCCGAACAGGCTGCTGCCCAGCAGGGTGCCCGTGAGCATCCCGGGGAGCAGGCCGCCGCCGAAGTAACCGGCGGCCCAGGGCGCGTACACGGGACCCGCCTCCCAGTAAGGGCGCGGGCCGTCCGGCGTGGAGACCTGGCGGGCCGACGGCTCCAGCCCGTCCGCCAGCCGGGTCGCGTCCGCGGCGCAGACCGGGATCGTCCGTTCGGCGCCTCCGTCCGGCGGCGTCCAGGCCACGTCCTCGACCGAGGGCCCGTGCCGGGGGTCGAAGAAACACGGCGGCCTGCGCTGAGGCAGCTCCTCCCCCTTGAGCCGCGCGTCCAGCGTCGCGAGGGCGAACCGGCCGCGCTCCAGCGCCTCGCTCACCCGCCGCACGTCGTCGGCGCGGCGCGCCTTGGCCATGGCCGACTTGGCCTCCTCGTACGCGTCGAGGGCCGCGGTGTAGTCCTCCCGCGCCTCCGGACCCGCGTGCGGGCCCGTCGGGTCGAACCCGATGCGGCCCAGTTCCTCACCGAACGCGGTGATGTCCTCGTCCACGACAGGGCGCAGCGCCTCGAGACCGGCCCGCTCCTGCCGCTCCCGCCGCTTGCGGCCCCGCCTGCTCACGAGCACGGCACCGCCCGCCGCCAACAGGACGAGGACACCGAGGGTGACGACCGCACCCACACCCCCGCCGCGGCCGTCCGATGCCGCGCCGCCGCCGTCCCAGGAGGCGGGCGCCGTACCGTCGGCCTGCTCGATCGCCTGGTCGACGAAGTCCGTCACCGCCGCACGGGGGTCACCGGAGTGCGCGCGCTCCACCGCGCCTGACACGTTCCGCACCGCATCCCTGGACATCACCTGACTGTCCGCGCCCGCGTCGAACCGGTCACCGAGCGCGACGGCGTACACACCGGTGATACCGGTCCTGGTCCGCAGGTCCTGGAGCAGCGTGTCCCGGTCGAACTCCCCGGAGGCCGGCAACACCACGACGAAGACGGGCTTGTCGGCGCGCTCGATCCTGTCCGCCAGCGCGTCGGCGTCCGACGGCGGCAGCGCCTTCCGCGCCCGCGGGTCCACGTACACGGGCCCGTCCCGCAGCGCCTGCGCGGCCTCGTCCACCCCACCCGCCGCACCCACCGCGCGCGGCCCGGCAGCGGCTGCCACGGTCAGCAGCAGCGCGGCCACCACCGCGCCGAGCAGAGGCATGCGACCCAAGACCAGCCGTACGGTCTTCATACGATCACGGTAGCGCAAAAGGGGCATACCTCGCGCTGCTCGCCGGCCCACTCCGCCTCGAACGGACGGCTTACCGTTTCGGCCGGAAGGCTACGTCAGTAGCGACCGGTCACTCGCGACCGGCCGGCGCACGCCCCTGCTGGGCAGCGGGGCCGGCTACCCGCTCAGCGACCCGTGCCAGCCAGGCCGCTGCCGTGTAGGGAGCGGGGGGATCAACCTCCATCCCCAGCTCGGTGACCAAGTGCGCGTACTCCTCTTCCGCCAGGCCGAGAGCGAGGACTTCGTGGAGCTCACCGCCGAGCCGGGCGACGAGGTCAGGGTCCGCCGAGCCGAGATAGTCGTCCAGGGCCGCCAGGTGGTCAGCGAATTCGTCCGGCATGTCCTGCGAGAACCAGCCGCCCAGCAGCTGCCCCAGTTCGGGGAAGCGGGCGTGCCACTCCCAGTGCGTCTGTGGAGGGCAGGGACGCGGGGCGGCGCCGGACTCGGCGCCCTGGCGCACCGCGTCCGCGAGACCGAGAAGCCAGTCCTGGATCTCGGTCTCGTCCAACCCGACGTCAGGAATCCGGTAGTACTCACCGAGTCTCAGCCGAAGCCGGCCAGGTGGGTTCCGGGCGTACTCGCGAAGTTGCTGCTCGGCCACGGCCAGCAGCCATGGCTGCCGGTGCCGGGTATGCCTGATGTACGCCTGGACGGCGTCGGACGCTTCCGCTCGTTCACCGGCGCCGACGGCCCGCCCCAGGTGGGCGTTGACGACGCGCTGCATCTCCCCGTAGCGACGGTCGAACTCGAAGGGTTCCATTGCCATGTCGGGTCCCTACAGATGGATCGGAAACGAGGCGTGCACGACGAAACCGTGCGGGCTCTCCCGCTCCCGGCGCAACACGACCCGTGCGGCCCGGACTTCGACGGAGCCCCTTCCGGCCAGCATCATTCCCTGCAACAGCACTCTGCCGACGGGCTCCGTGCGGGAGGGCCACGCGGCCTCGATGGCGAGCCGTTGACGGACATCCTGGCTGAGCCACCTGCGGATGACCTGTTCATTGAGCGTCACGGTCTGCTGCGTCGCCCACTGCGCTGTCTCGCGGTCGGGATAAGTGGAAACGCGCGTGCGCATACCGCTCCTTTCACAGTTTCTGGAAATACGAAGACGCGGGGAATTCAGTCGTCCGCACCGAACCAGAAGACGCCGACCTCGTCGTCCGAGACCGCCACAACTCCGAAATCCCGGGTGAGATCCGTCAGACCATACCACTCGTTGACATAGAAGTCGTCCGGGGTGCATTCCCCTTCGTAATCCTCGACGCACGTCCAATAGGTGGCGTCGTCACCGAACCGTGCCAGCAGAGTTCCGGTCATCTCGAAGAGCGCATGTCTGTGGACGCTGCCTCCGGGAAGCTCTCCGACGTTTCGGAACTGCGCGGCCAGCGACAGGAGGAGCAGTCGCCCCGTGGCCCTGTCGGTCGGCTCAAGACAGCCGCGCAGCACGTCGTCCTCGTAGGGGTGGAAGGGGGAACGGTCGCCCGGCCCCCGGGGCGTGGTCTCGCTGCCGATCCGGTCCACCGCGGGCCAGCCTCGTGGATCCTCCACCGAGCGGTTCAAGACCGCGTTGACGTCGTGCGCCCAGTCCTCGCCCGTGCGTGGTCCGGCCGCCACGAGGACTCGGCTGCGCTCGTACAGGGAAGCTAGGGCGCCGGCCCAGTCGTCCCGACTCGGCGTCAACGCGATCACCGCCTTCGTTCTCCTCATTTTGTCGGGTACGAGGTCAGCACGACGAAAGGCGGATCTATACCCTTCTTGTACCTCAGCACCACTTTCACTTCTTTGCAGTCACTTGCCTGGGCCCTGTCCCCGTGCCTGCTGTACTCGTCACGCGAGATGGTCCTCCCGGTTGGATCCTTGAAATCGAGTGAGATGTCCTTCGTCGACGCTTCCGGGTTCCTGGGCGACCCGGCACGCTCGCGCGCCTCGACCTTCTCCACCCACTTCTCGATCTTTTCCGCGTTGTCGACGTCGTCGAGTACCGCCTGCGTGTAACGTTGCGCGGCCGCAGGGGTGCGGAATGTGGAAGCGGAGTCCGCTCCCGAATCGTCCCGGAGCCGCTGCACCAGTTGATCCTCTGTCTTACCGACATGCTTGTCGAGAGCGTGTGCGCCGTGGATCCCCTCCTGAGCGGCGAGGTCTATCGGGTAGAAATGGTTGTCGTAGTCTTCGCCGGGGACAGCGTACGTGTGCTCGGTCTTGAACTCGTTGAGTGAACGAGCCGCGAACGCTTGGGCGCGCGCCTCCTCCGCGTGGAAATCCGGGGCGCTGCGGTGGGCCTCGTCCAGGGCTTCCATGAGACCTTCGAGCTTGCTCACCTCCACGTTGACGCTGCGCTCATAACGCCGCTTCGCTGATTCGAGTGCGCCGGTGTCGATGTTCAGCACGATCCCGGAGGAGAGGTTCGCGGCTCCTTTGAACAGGGTCTTCCCGATCTTTTTGACGTCGTCCAGCCCGATGCCATCAGTAACGTCAGGAAGAGCGTCCAGCACGGCCCGGTAGTAAATGCGGCGCATGTCGTCACGTACCGTCTTGGCAGCCTGCGCGTATCCCTCCACTGCCGCGCTGATGTCGGAGGCCGTGTCGTTGAGGACCGCGAAGACGGGCTGATGGGCGCCGCCCTTGGGCGAGGGGGTGTCGTGGCCCCAGTCGTAACCGTGCCGGCTTTGACCCCATGCCGAACTTCCCCACAGGCTGCTGCAGAACGTGCGCATGGCCGCGTACCACTCGCTGTTGGACTGGTCGGTTATGGAACCCACCGAACCCATCACCGTGCCCCCGACGGTTCCGACCGTGGTCTGGGGCATGAGCCATGCCGTCGAGATGTCGCTGAGCGACTGGTAATCAGGCAACGGCATGACGTCGGCCGCGTCACCGAAATTCACCGCGTGCTCGAGCACCGTCCGGAAGGCCGCCCAGAACCCGGTGTCGATGCCGTCGAGGATGCTGTCGATGAGACCGTCTCCCCCGCTGGTGTTCCAGCCGAGCGGTTTGACGCTGCGGTACCTCGGCGCATCTCTTTTGACCTGGGGCTCGGGTTGTGTGGCCGAGGCGTTTCCCCCTCGCGGATTCGACGCCGCGTTGGCCCGGCCGTAGTTGTTGGCCGTGACGGTGAATCCGATGGCAGCTCCGCCGACGCTCACGACGCTCTTGCCGCACACGTCGAGAAACCGTGCGGCGACACGGGCGTAGGCGGAAGCGAAGGAAGAGGGGGCGGCTCCCGCGCCACCCGCCTCGCCGTGCTTGTCCAACTCGTCGAGGAACGCGTTGATCCCGCTGTGGAAGACGCCCTGCTGCGCCGCGACCGCCTGGGAGACCCGGTAGAGGTCCGAGCGCTTCACATCGAAGCCGCCACTGTGCGGAGCGGCGCCCGGGCCGCTACCGGGCGAGCGCTGGGACCGGCTCCCACCGGCCGGGCCGTGGGAGGCGAGGACGAGGAGCCCTGTCACTGCCCGCTCCAGCCGCGCACCACGGCGCGATGGGCGGCACCGTAGTTGATGTGCCCGTCGACGACGACGCTGTGCAGCCAGCGCTCGGCGCCCTCCAAGTCCTGCAAGGAGCGGTCCCACTCGTCCAGTGTGTCGACGAACATCTCGCGGGCCTGCCCCCGCCAGGAGAGAACGACGCGCTCAGAGCGGCGGTAGAGAGTGTCCAGCTTCTCCGTCAGGTCCTTGAGGATGTCCTCCATCTCGCCTGCCAGGCGCTGGAGAGTGGCAAAGTCGACTGTGATGTGGTCGTCGTCGTCCGTCATGAGAACCCCCCTTGTGTCACTGCGGCTACGTCGTGTCGAGCGCCGTGGCGGTACGAGTCACAGCTCCGACAGCCTGCTCTTCGGCGCGTTCGCCTGCGGGTTGGCGTCCGCCATGTCCAGGAGCCGGTCGCTGCCCGCGACACTCGATTGCAGACTGCGGAACTTCTGCAACGTCTCCAGTTCCTGGGCGGTGAAGCCGTCGCGGCTCATCTTCACCGCCTCCTCGATGAGGATGAGCGATTCGCGAACGGTCCGCGCATCCTCGGTGACACCGCGCTGCAATTCCTTGAAAGCCTTGGCCGTGCTGCCGCGCCAGTTGTTGCCCACAAGATCGAGCAGGCCGTCCATCCTCTCGATCTTCCGCTTGAAGTACTGCTCCATCGCATCGAGATCGGAGATGAGCTGAGCCAAGTCCTCGTCCGTGACGTCCAGGTCGGACACCCGCGTCGCCCCCCTTACGGTTCCCCCTCGCTCCTCAAAAGCGTAAGGGAAGCCGCCAGGTCCGTACCGCCTCGACCATACCGACGGCTCTCGGGGCATATGGCGGCCCCGAGTTCGAGGCCGCGGGCACGACACTGAAGAGGCAGGGCTGCTCCTTCAGTCGGAGCGACCGACTGGTACGGGCCGGTGGGTGGAACACCCTTCGCCGGCCCGAGCAGCACCGGGCTCTGGCCCGGGCCGCAGTGGACGGGGCCACCGAAGTCCCCGCGCCATCGCGGCACGCGCTGACGACGACTACGGCGGCAGCGCGTACGGTCGCCGAGAACTCGCCCCATGCTGGTGATTGGAAGTGACCGGTCTCACCCTCCCCCCGCCACCACCGTGAGGTCCCAGTATGCGGCGTACCGCCCGCACCGCCGCAGCAACTCGTCGTGGCTGCCCTGCTCGACGACGCGGCCGTCCTCGAGGAAGACGACCCGGTCGGCGCGGCGGACGGTGCGCATCCGGTGCGCGACCATCACCACCGTCCGGCCCTTCATCAGCCGCTCGATCCCGGTGTGCACGGCGGCCTCGCTGACCGGATCCAGGGCCGAGGTCACCTCGTCCAGCAGCACGACGGGCGCGTCTTTGAGCAGCGCCCGTGCGATAGCGACGCGCTGCCGCTCGCCGCCGGACAGCAGCGCGCCGCCCTCACCCACGTGCGCCGACCAGCCGCCGGGCAGCCGCTCGACCACCTCGTCCAGCAGCGCCGCGGCGCCGGCGGCACGTACCTCGGCGTCGGTGGCGTCCGGACGGCCGAGGCGCACGTTGGCCTCGATGGTGCCGTCGAACAGGTAGACGTCCTGGAAGACGATGGCGACCCGCGCCATCAGCTCGGCCGTCGCCATCTCCCGCACGTCCACACCCCCCACCCGCACCGCGCCGGCGTCCACGTCGTAGAAGCGGGCGAGGAGCTGGAGCAGCGTGCTCTTGCCCGCGCCGGACGGGCCGACGACGGCCAGCCGCTGTCCCTCGGGTACGGCCAGCGACACCGCGTCGGTCACGGTGCGGTCGCCGTGGCGGAAGGTGACGGAGTCGAACTCCACGTCGTGGCCGCTCGGCCGGAGCGGTTCGGCGGGCTCCGGCAGCGGCTCGGTGCGCAACACCTCGTCGAGGCGCGCCAGCTCGGCGCGGGCGGCGCGCAGACTGCCGCCGATCTCGGCGAGCGAGAGCAGCGGGTCCGCGCAGCGGGCGGCGAGCACCAGGACGGCCAGGACCTCGGCCGCGCCGATGTCCTGGCCGAGGGCGAGGTAGGCGCCCAGGGCGAGCAGCCCGGTGAACACCGCCTGCACGGTGGCCGCCAGCCCCAGCACGCCGGGCAGCGCCGACAGCGTGGCCCGGCGGGAGGCGAGCTGCTGGTCGGCGAGGGCGTCGTCGAGCAGCCCGAAGCGCTCGGCGGTGCGGCCGCCGGCCCGCAGCACCGGCTGCGCCCTGAGGTATTCGATGACGCGTCCTGTGGCCTCGCGCTCGCGGCCGACGCGTTCGGTGTCCGTTGCGGTGGTGGCGCGTGCCGTACGGAGCTGGATCGCGACGACGACAGGCGCGGCGGCCAACGCGGCGAGGCCCAGCTGCCAGTTGAAGGCGAGCATCACGCCGACGATCGTCAACGGTGTCACGCACGCGGAGAGGAACGGCGCCAGCAGGTGCGCGATCACGCTCATCGCCCGCAGCACGCCCTGGCTCGCCAGGACGGACACCTCGCCGACGCGGCCCGGCCCGTACCAGCCCAGCGGGAGCCGGGCGAGGTGATCGCCGAGCCTGTCGTACATACCGTGCAGCATCGTGGTCCCGGCGCGGAAGCCGGACCGGTCGCTGACGTAGCGCAGCACCGCGTAGCCGGCGACCGCGGCGCCGAAGGCGAGCAGCCAGGGCCGTGCCTCGCCGGGCGAGCCGCCGAACAGCGCCCGCAGCACGGGCACCAGCAGGGCGTACGACGCGCCTTCGACGAGGGCGGTCGCGGTCATGAGGGCGACGGTGCGGCGCACCCGTCCGGCGTACTCGCGGCCGAGCACGCGCAGCAGCATGGTGATCATCGGGTCTCCCGCACTTCTGCCGCATACGTCTGCGCCGCATACGTCTCTGTCACGTCCGTGTCTGTCACATCCGTCTCTGCCGCATCCATCTCTGCCGCACCGGCGTGAAGCTGCCAGAACGCGGCGAACTCTCCGCCGCTCGCCCTCAGTTCCGCGGGGGTGCCGCGTTCGACGATCTCCCCGTCGCGCAGCATGACGACGGTGTCGGCGTCGGCGATCGTCTCCATCCGGTGGGCGATGACCAGCGTCGTGCGCTCGCCCCGGGTCCGCGCCAGAGCCTCGCGTACCGTCGCCTCGGTGCGCGGGTCGGCGAAGGCGGTCGCCTCGTCGAGCACCAGCACGGGTGCCTCGGCGAGCAGGGCGCGGGCGATCGAGAGGCGCTGCGCCTCACCGCCCGAGAGCCGGGCGTCCTCACCGATGACCGCGTCGTAGCCGCGCGGCAGTTCGAGGATCCGGTCGTGGATGTGCGCCAGCCGGGCGGCGCGGACGACGTCCTCGTGGTCGGCGTGCGGCACGGCCAGGGCGATGTTGTCGGCGACCGAGGCGCGCAGCAGCCGTACGTCCTGGAAGACGAACGACACCCACCGGTACAGCTCGCGGCTGCCCACCTCGCGCAGGTCGACGCCGCCGAGCAGCACCGCGCCGTGGTCCGGGTCGAAGAACCGCGGCAGCAGCTGCACCAGCGTGGACTTCCCGCTCCCCGACGGGCCGACGACCGCGGTCACCGTACCGGGCTCCAGCACGAGGTCGACGCCGCGCAGCACCTCACGCTCGGCCTCGTAGCCGAAGCGGACGCCGCGCAGCTCCAGCCGGTGCCCCCGCGGCGCGACCGGCCGCGCCGGCTCGGGCAGCGCCGGCTCGGCGAGTACCTCCCCGATCCGGCCCAGTGCGCGCCGCGCGGCCTGTAGGTCGTCGAAACCGTGCCCGAGCGCGGCCACCGGAGCCGTCAGCCCCAGGCCGAGCAGCAGGAAGGGCAGCAGATCGGCCGGCGCGAGCCCACCGCCGGTGATCCGGAACGCGCCGCCGGCCAGCACAGCCAGCAGCACGAACGGCGGCGACAGCGCCACCTGCATCCCCGCGGCGACCCCGGACAGGCCGCGCACCATCGCGGAGAAGCTGCGCGTGAAGTCGTCCACGGCGGTACGGAACTCGCGATGCGCGCGGTCGGCGCCGCCGAACGCCTTGACCACCGCGATGCCCTGCACGAACTCGACGACCGAACCCGAGATCCGCCCCATGGCCGCGTCGTACTCACGCTGCTCCCGCAGCCTGTCCCGCGTCATCATCAGCGGCACCAGTGCCACGGCCAGCACCACGGGGACCAGCGTGATCAGCGTCAACCGCCAGTCCACGGTGACGAGGTAGGCCAGCGAGACCAGCGGCACCACGAACGCCGACACCAACTCGCCGGGCGTGTGCGCGATCACCGGATGCACCGCGCTGACGTCCTCACCGACCAGCTTCGCCAGCTCACCGCCGCGCCGCCGCGACAGCCGGCCGATCGGCACCCGCCCCAGGGTCGCGGCCAGCTGCCGGCGCAACGACAGCTGCACATGCCCGTCGAGCAGGTGCCCGACGCCGGACGCCGCGGCCGTGAACAGCAGCCGTACGAGGAGCCCGGCCGCGCCCGCCACGACGACGTCGCGGACGTGCCCGTGCGAAGCGGGGCCGGGCGCCAGCAGCGTCCGGCCCAGCTCGACGACCGCGAGCAGCGGTACGAGACCGGCGACGGCGCCGATGATCTGCAGAAGAACGACAGCGGCGAAGCCGCCCGCGTAAGGACGCACCAGAGGTCTCACGCCCGGCGGCCGGGCAGCTGGGGAAACAGACATGCGCCCACCATCGGTGCCGGTGCGCACCGAAGGATTGGAGGAATGTTCCCGTCGGCGGGCTCACGTACGGGTCCTGCGTACGAGGTCCGCACACTCGGGCCGCGTACGCGACCCCGGCACACCGGGGTCCCCGTACCATGGCGAGCGTGCCAACTGCCGCGCAGGCGCGCGAGAATGACGCCGTCTGGGACCTCGCCCGCCCCGTCAGGCCCAGCCGCGTGCCCGGCGTCGTCCTGTCCGGGTTCAGCGACCGCGGCCCGGCGCCTGTCGACCACAGGATCGACCCGCACCCGGTCATGACACTGGCGCTGGCCTGCGGCGACGGTGCGCTCGTCATCCACGACCACACCGGGCGGCGGCAGTCGGGAAGCCTGGTCACCGGGCTCGGATTCGGCTCAGGTGGCGCGGCGCGGATACAGGCCGCGCACGTCGAGTGGATGCAGGTCCGCCTGTCCCCCGTGATCGCGCGCACGGTGCTGGGCGTCGACCCGGCGGACCTGGAAGGCTCCGTGGTGCCCCTCGCCGACCTGTGGGGCCACCGGCGGGCAGCGCGCCTCGCCGAGCAGCTGGGCCTGGCCGCTACCTGGCAGGAACGCTTCGCCCTGGTGGAGGCGGTCCTGGCCCGCATGTCCGCCCGGCAGCCGACCGTCGACCCGGAGCTGGCCTGGGCCTGGGACCGCATCCTCGCCGACCACCACCACGTACGGATCGGCGGGCTGGCCGCCGAACTCGGCTGGAGCCGCAAGCGGCTGTGGTCCCGCTTCCACACGCAGATCGGGCTCCCGCCCAAGCGTGCGGTGCGCCTCGTCCGCTTCGACCGGGCCGCCACCCTGCTGGCCAGGGGACGGGAAGCGGCCCGGGTCGCGGCCGACTGCGGCTACACCGACCAGTCCCACCTGCACCGCGACGTGGTGGCGTTCTCCGGCGTGACCCCCTCCAGCCTCGCCGGCCTCACCCTGGTACCACCCGACGACCTGGCGTGGGCCGACCACGTACCGCGGCTCGTCTGAGCCGTGGCGGCGGTTGCGCCGGGCGTCCGCCCGGCGCAACCGGTTCAGCGAATCGAGCTTCCGAGCTGTGCCCCGTCCACGGGCGCGCCGAGATCGCTCGGCCCGAAGGAGGCGGCGTCGTCCGTCGTGAGGCCCGTGCCGGTGCCACGGAGCGACCACACGGCGCCGGAGGAGTCGTTCTCCTGCGTCGAGGAGACGTTGAGGTCGCGGTGTCCGTCACCGTCGACGTCGACGAGGGCGCAGGCCGCGCCGAACTCGTCCTTCTCCTCGGCGACCCCGGGCACGCCGGGGCTGTCCTGGTCGAGCAGCTGGCTGCCCTGGCCCGTGACCCCCGCATCGGAGCCGTGCAGCAGGGCGACCGCGCCCGCATCGCTCTTGTCCCCGCTGTTCTTCCACCGGATGCCGAGGGCGACCTCGGCGCGGCCGTCGCCGGTCACGTCCGCGACCGAGACGCAGGAGCCGAGCATCTCACCGTCCGAGGGCGCCTCGCCGGGGAAGCCCTCGAGGCTCTGGTCGAACTTTTGCCGGCGGTCGGCGGACAGGCCGTCCTTCGCCCCGAAGACGACCGTGACCTCGTCGAACAGGTCACTGCCGCCACTCACCACGAGGTCGTCGTAACCGTCGCCGTCCACGTCTCCCGCGTCCAGGTCCCCGCCCCCGTCGTCCGGGCCCTGGGACACCGTGAAGCCGGAGGGGCTGCCGAGGAGGGCGTCGCTGCTGTACACGCCGTCGCCCTCGTAGCGCCGGAAGGTGAGGTCCTGTCGGCCGTCGCCGTTGACGTCGGCCACGCCACGGACGGTCGAGGGGCCACTTATGGAGGTGGCGCTGTTGTTCTCGTCGTCCCACTCGGACCTGTCCAGGAAGTCGAGCTTCTTGGCAGGAGTCCCGGACCGGGTGACAGGCCCCTTCCACAGGGCCGCAGGCTGCTTGACCGGGTCGTCACCGCTCGACCCCGGGTCTCCCAGCAGGGCGAGGTCCGCCTGCTTGTCACCGTCGAAGTCGCCGATCTGCGGCGTCGTCCCGAACCCGGGTATGGCCGTACCGCCGGTGAGCCCCTTGGCCGAACCCCACAGGATGACGCTGCCGGACGAGGCATCAGCGGAGCCGATGACCAGGTCGGCGTAACCGTCGCCGTCCAGGTCTCCCTTGCTGAAGGACTTCCCGAACTCCTGCTCGGCGGTGGCCGACCCCGGCACTCCGCTCGTCGAACGGCTCACCAGCTGCTTGTTCGCGGTGTCGAGGCCCTTGGCCGAACCGTAGGTGACAGCCACATAACCGGCCTTCGCCTTGCCGCTGACGGTTCCTCCGGGGGCGCCGCTGACCAGGTCCGCGAAACCGTCCCCGTTGAGGTCCTCCGCCACATCCGCCTTCTTCGCGGACTGCTGTTCTCCGTGCTCCGTGGCACTCGCCTGCTGCGGGTGGGCGAACACCCCGGTGGTCAGCCCCCCGACGGTCGCCATCACGAGGGCGGCCCCGATGGTCGTCAGGCGGGCCGCCGATGTTCCGCGGGGCCGAACCCCACCACGCTCGGCCAGGCGTCTTCCATGACTCATGCGCTGCTTCCTCCACATACCGGGTCGGTTCTCGATACCGGGTCGGTTCTAGGGCACGTACGGTCGCGAGCCTCAACGGTCGTCCCCCCGAGCCGAATTGTTCCTCTTCGCCGAGGGAAGCGCCGATCGAGTCCGCTGATCCGCTACACCAGATGAGATGAAGCCCGACCGCAAGAGGTTCACAGAATCCGGCCACTTGTGCGACGCGATCACGAGGTGCGGTGTGCCGTGCCCCGGACCTCACGCAAGACCGGCTCAGCCGCAGAGGAACCGGACGGCCCCGCCGCCTGGTGCGGGCTGTGTTCGGCCGGTGGCCCGTGCGGGCTACGTCTCCACGGAGGGCGTCGCCTCGGACCAGCCGAGCGGGTACAGGTCACGGCCGTGGGGGTGGGTGGGGGTGTCCTCGCTTGCCTCGGAGAAGGCGGTGAGTGCCTCGACGAGAGCGCTGCGCTGCTCTGGTTCCATCCGGGAGACGATCGCGCCGATCTCAGCGCGGCGGCGTGCGGTGACCTCGCTGACGATCCGGTGGCCGGCTTCGGTGAGTGCCAACAGGTTCTCGCGCCGGTTGTCGGGATTGGCCTGCCGGTCGACGAGGCCGCTCGCGTAGAGGCGATCGATCATGCGGGTGGCGGTGGAGGGGTTGACGCCCAGCTGTTGGGCCAGTCCCACGAGTTTGCCCGGTCCGTGCTGCTCCAGCATGACGAGCAGCCGGAACTGCGGCAGCGTCACCTGGTCCTGTACGGCCGCCAGCGAGCGTGCGGATACCGCCACCAGCAGCCGAGACGCGGTCATGACGGCTTTCGTCACCGCGTCGGCATCGCGCGCGCCCGGCTCGGGCCCCGCCCTGTCACCTGTCGCCATGCCCTCTTTCTATCCCGGATCGCGGACAGCCCGCGCCTCCGGGTGTGGCCTTTGCCCTGTGCACACTTTGCCCTATGCAAATATAAGATAAGCGAAAGACCTGATCCGGAGGGGAGACGCGAAGACCGTGGAACAGGTGACGGAGGACCGCACCGCGCACTGCACGACGAAGACAGCAGCCACCGACAGTGACAGTGCCGCCGGGCCAGAACCCGTCGACGTGGCCAGGAGCCGGCCGCCGATGGCTCGGCTCCGAGCGGCCCCCTGGGCCGTCATGGTGATGGCCGTGGCCGTCGGAGCCGGAGCAGGGCTGGGCTCGATCGTCTTCCGGTGGCTGATCCAGTTCTTCACCGGAGTCTTCTCCGGGCACGCCGACTACTCCGCCACGGCCCACCACAACAACCCGCACATACCCTGGCTCGGCGCCTTCTTCGTCGTCCTCGCGCCCGTCGTCGGCGGACTGCTGTACGGGCCGCTCGTGGACCGTTTCGCGAAGGAGGCCCGCGGCCACGGCGTTCCCGAGGTGATGTTGGCCGTCGCGCAGCGCGGCGGCCGAATCAACGCCCGCGTCGCGGTCGTCAAGTCCCTGGCCTCCGCACTGACCATCGGCTCCGGCGGTTCCGTCGGGCGCGAGGGGCCTATCGTCCAGGTGGGCTCAGCGCTCGGTTCCACGGTCGCCCGTATCGTCAGGCTCACCGAGGAGCGGCACGTACTGCTGGTCGCCTGCGGCGCGGCGGGCGGCATCGCCGCGACCTTCAACGCGCCGCTGGCCGGGGTCTTCTTCGCCATGGAGTTGATTCTGGGCGTCTTCAGCGTCGAGGCGTTCGGCGCGACCGTCCTGGCAAGCGTCACCGCCAGCGTGATCGGCCGCGCCGCCTTCGGTGACACCGCCTTCCTCACCCTGCCGCCCTTCCACCTCGACCACCTCGCCCAGTACGGCCTCTTCGCCTTCCTCGGTGTCGTCGCCGGCGCGGTCGGCATGGGTTTCACCCGGATCCTCTACCTCGTCGAGGACGCCTGCGACTGGGTCTGGGGCAAGCTCCGCGGCCCCGAATGGCTGCGCCCGGCCGCGGGCGGACTGCTGCTGGGCGGACTCCTGCTGGCCCTCCCGCAGATGTACGGGGTGGGCTACCCCGTCCTGGAGCGGGCGACCGAGGGCACGTACGCCATCGGCTTCCTGCTGCTCCTCCTCGCCGGCAAGATCCTGGCCACCAGCCTCACCATCGGGATCGGCGGCTCCGGCGGTGTCTTCGCCCCGAGCCTCTTCATCGGCGCGATGCTGGGCGCCGCGTACGGAATCGCGACGCACGACGCGCTGCCGGGCCTCGCGGGCGCCGTCGGTGCATACGCCCTGGTCGGCATGGGTGCCACCTTCGCGGGCGCGGCCCGCGCGCCCATCACGGCAGTGGTCATCCTCTTCGAGCTGACCGGCGAGTACTCGATCATCCTGCCGCTGATGCTCGCCATCGTGCTGGCCACACTGACCTCGCGGCTCCTCAGCCGTGACACCATCTACACACTCAAGCTGACCCGCCGCGGCGTCGACCTGCACGCCCCCGGGACGGCTCCGGGCGCGAAGCTGGGCAACCAGCTCGTCTCCTCGGTGATGGAACCGGTGCCGACCCCGCTCAAGGGGTCGACGGAACTGGCGGAGGCGGCCGACCAGCTCAGACTCTCCGAGCACGGCGTGCTGCCCGTACTCGACACCGAGGACCGCTACCTGGGCGTCCTCACCGCCCGTACCGTCACCGAGGCCCTCTCCGAGCCCGTCGACGAGGCAGCACACCCCGCGGTCACCGTGCGGGACCTGGCCGAGTCCCCCCGCCCCGTCACCGCCGACACGCGGCTGGGCAGCGCCCTGCACGCCCTGGTCAACTCTCCGGGCACCGGCCTGCCCGTCCTCGGAGCCGACCGTACCCGCCTCGTCGGCTGGCTCACCCACCAAAGCGCACTACGGGCACTCCACGCGCCCACCCCGGCGCAGCCGGCCCACGAATGACGGTCGCCCTCCCCAACGGGGCAGCCCACGCATGTGAACGGTGCAGGCTGTGTCGCCCGGCAGGAAGAGCCAACGGGGCTCGGTGCGCAACGCAGAGCGCACTGACCGGTCGAGGGACTACGGAGAACCCTCGGGTGCTGGGGACGCCCCGGCGCCAACGGCCAACCCCTCAAAGCCGTACCGGCGCCGGCCAGGCCCGATCACGGTCCGCGAAACACCTCAGGCCCAGAACCCGCCTCCCGTACCCCTCCCGATCAGCCACAGCAGCAAGGACACCACCGTGCCGAAGCCCAGCCCGGCACCGAGCCGGGATCGCGCCGGTCCCGGCACCATCATCATCCGCCCCGCGAAACCGCCCAGCATCACGCCGAGGAGCGTCAGCCCCAGTGCGCCGATGCCCCGCATCGCCAAGTTGCTCTCGCCTTGGTCATCGGTGCGGAACACCTCGGTAGGGCCCGCGGCCGGCCGTATGGCGCGTGCCGGGAAGTCCTCGCCGGCCTCCGTCCCCTCGGCGTCGTGACTCTCCTTCAACGGTGCATCCGTCAGCTTCAACTCCCCGTCGTCGGAGCGGAAGTCGCCGTAGCAGGAGGTACTGGGACCCTGGTTGGTGCCTCCGCCGTGCTCGCACCGGTCCAGGGTGAATACGCCCGGTTTCGCCTTCTCGACGACGCTCTTCGGATCCAGGTAGTCCGTCTTGAGCAGCCCGACGCCGGACACCAACGCCAGTGCGGCGAAGAACGCGGCAATCCCCGCCTTCTTCCGCTGGGCAGCGGAAAGAGGCCGCCCTGCCGCACGCGGTTGCACCTGCCCCTGTGCACCAGGCAACTCTGTTCCGGACGTCATGCGCTCCCCCGTTCGCCCCGCACGTAACGGTGCTGCCGCCCCGAGCCCAACTTCCCCGGCCGCGGTGAACCCAGTGTGCACACGGCGTCCCCCTACAGTCCCTCGTGCCAACCACCCTAGTTGGAGGCCGTGGCGGTGGCAGCCGCGGTGCCGTGGCGGCGGCAGCCGCGGTGGTGGGCCCCGAGCTGCTCGGCAGCGCGTGCCGGCCCCGTTCACCACATCGGTGATCCGGTGTCATCCACGCTCGGCAGTTCCACGTTCGCGGCATACACCCACCACTGACGGCCCGCACGAGCCCATCTCATGCAAAAGCCCAGGTCACATCGTGTGTGACCTGGGCTTCAGACGAGCCGCCTCAGGGAATCGAACCCTTGACCTACGCATTACGAGGGCCTGCAAGATCGTGACGCGTGGTGCTGGACGAAACCGCAGAATCCCGTTTCCCCAGGTCAAAGACGTCCGACCGTGATCACTATGACGCTGTGTCCACCCTAGTGCCGCCCAGTCCGCTCACGCATCCACCTCGCCATCTGCGATAACCCGGCAGGATGACCCTATGCCATACAACCGGAGGTCAGGGACCGCCGTAGCGACGATCAGCACCTTACCCTCGCGCTCTGTCCCTAGACTGTGTCAGGGCAACGCAGGGCACGGCACTGGGGGCAGACTTGGACGAGACAGAGCGCAGGGCTGCAACGGCACCCATCCGTATCCACCAGATCCGCACAGCGCTTCTGCAGCAGTACCAGGGACTCATCTACGACGACGACCTCAAGGGGTACGACCAGGAGGGCTACGAACAGCGCTTCCTCTCCCGCGCGTTGACAGCGGCCGCCGTACGCGAAGTAACGGGCTGCAACCACAAGATTGCTGGCGCCTCTGTCATCGACGGTGAAGACGACCAAGGCATCGACGGTGTGGCCGTCACCGAAGGCACACAAGAGGTTTGGCTCGTCCAGGCCAAGTGGAGCGACGAAGGCAAAGGCAAACTGGACACCAATGCGGCGCACAAGCTCATCGCTGGTCTCCGCCTCATCGAACAGCGAAGTTTCGACCGCTTCAATGACCGCCTGGAGCCAATCGCTGCTCGTGTCAACGCCGCGATGCACGATGCACGACTCAAGGTGACTCTGGTGATCGCCGTCATGGGCGTGGGAACGCTCAACAGGGAAACCATCAGCGTTCTCGAAGACGCCCGGAATGAGTTCAATGGCCTTGGCCCGGCCCTCGGGTACCGCGTGGTCCACGCTGCGGACATCCTCCGGCAGATCCGCGAGGACCTCGCTCCCGAGCCTGTACGCGTAACCGTTCGAATGACGAACTGGCTCCGGCGGAACACTCCACTCACCGCTTACCAGGGCACCGTTCCGGCAAGCAATATCGCCGAGTGGTATCAGGAGCACGAAAGCCGACTGTACGAGCAGAACCTGCGCCAGTCCCTCGGTACGACCCGAGTCAACTCAGGCATGCTGAGCACTCTTGTGGATCAACCTGAGAACTTCTGGCTCTTCAACAACGGCGTGACCGTGTTGTGCAATGAGCTGGAGGAGGATTGGCCGGGGCGCCGCCGCCCGGACGAACCAGTACACCTGCGCCTCTCAGGAGTCAGCGTCGTGAACGGCGCACAGACCGTCGCGGCCGCGCACCGCGCCACGCAGGGATCCTCCGAGGCCGTCGAGGACGCCGAGGTCACCGTCAAAGTGATCGTCGTGGATAAGAGCATGCCGGATCTCGCGCAGCGCATCACCGAGACAACCAATACGCAGAACCACGTAGAGCAGCGCGACTTCATCGCCTTGGACGAGGTCCAGGCGCTGACCCGAGAAGACTTCATGCTGTCCCTCCAAAAGTCCTACGTGTTCAAGCGCGGTGAGCCCGACCCAGCACCGGATGAAGGTTGCTCTGTGGTGCACGCCGCCATTGCCCTGGCTTGTGCGCACCGCAGCACCGAACTCGCCGTGCGCGCAAAGCGGGACACAGACTTTCTCTGGGAACGTGGCAGCGGAGGCGCCTACCCTCGTCTCTTCGGGGAACGCCCGGGAGCCTTTCAGATCTGGCGCTCGGTGCTCGTACACCGTGCCGTGGGGACCGCCCTCAACGAAGAACGTAAGCGTTTTCAAAAGCGCGCCGCTGACGTGAGTCAGCGAGGTGACCTACTCGTCGCCCATCTGGTCTTTCAGCTTCTCGATCAAGACCGCATCGACGATCCCGAGTACGACTGGGACGTGGCGCTGCAGGAGGTTCCTGCACTCACGAATCGCGTCCTGTCTTGGCTGATCCACCACATCGACACGGAGTATGGCCAGAGTTCCTTCCTCAGCGGAACACTCACTGACGCTGGGCGTTGCAAGAGGCTCGCGGAACTGGTGCTGCGAGACGCCCAACGCGAAGGTGTCATCCCGGACTTGCCAGCTGCTTACAAAGCCGGCAAGGGGGGCAAGCGTAAGCCGCGCCGCCCCAACGCTGTGCCAACCCTCGTGGACCACGGAAGAATCGCCGACGGAACGCCTGTCCTTCTGCGGCTGTGGAATAAGCCGGAGATCGACGCGCTCACCCCTTGGCTCGCCGAAGACCCTCGACGCGGTGAGGCGACTTGGGTAAACGACCGGACACGGTGCCTCGTGTGGGCGGGTGACGGTAATTCTTACTCGCCGACGCGCTTGGTTCTGAACCTCTACGAGCTCGCTGGCTGGGAGGAGGCCCCTGTCACGGTCCAGGGCCCTGCTCGATGGACGCTAGACGGCGCCGCTACCCTCTCCGATTTGGCACGAGCGTTGCTTGACGAGCAGGCCGAACAGGAATGAGGGCGGGCTGCTGTGCCCTTGGGAGAGGCAACAATGCGGTTCGCAGGCCAGCCGACACTCCTCACTCCCATCACGACGCGGCGCAGGGCAGGGCTCAGAGGCCGTCGTCAGCTACTCCGCGCATGCAGGCTATCCCCTGAAGCCCCGTTCACACAGACATACCCCGTCATCCGGGGCAGCCGCGGTGGGGTCTGGCGCCAGGCTACCCACCAAACTCGCGCCGGCGACCTCACCCTCAAAGGGGAGATCATGCACCACTCACTCAAACGATGAGCATCCACACGTATGCTCCTGCTCGACGGTGACACAACCTGGAGGACGACCAGTGGCGAGCGAAGAGCTCCTGCAGCGCAACTATCTCGATTCCGGAACGCTGCGGGGGGACACGTTCGGTTCCTACGAGCACCTGAGCTTGGGGGCCACCTCCTTGGGGGCCCTGGTGAAAGCTGGAGTCGACGTCACTCTTCCCTCATCCCACAGCTATCAGGCCACCGCCTATAAGCCTCCAGTGAAGCCCGCGTCGCTGAAGCCTGATGCTGTCTACCTGCAGCGACGGGACAATCAGCTTCACCCGGTCGCGGTAGGTGAACACAAGAAGGCTGGCGAGTTCCATGGCAAGACGGGGCCGAAAAAGGCAATCGCCGCGCAGGAGCAAGCCCTGTTGTCGGCCCTCGCTCTTGGCGCCCCTGTCGCCTTTGCTACCGACGGCACCTCTACCTTCTACGTGGATGTCGCAAAGAGCAAGCTGTCCGGGAAGCTGGAACAGCACTCCGATACACGCTCGTTCTCTCCAGCCGTTCTCGCCAACCTCATCCACGGGGATACAGGCGTAGCGAAGGATCCAACCGAGCTTGCCGAGCGCGTGTGGCAGCTCATCTGGCACGCCACCAAGGCCGAGCCTAAGGACTGCCTCCTCACCTTCGTAGAGATCTTCGTCCTCAAATTCCTGAGCGACAACTTGAAGGCGTCGATCCTTCCGAAAAACCTCAACTTCTACCACCTCATCGGCGACCCGGCAGATTTCAAAGAGCAGACCGGGATGACCGAGATTGAGTACTACGTAAGCCACATTCGGCCGAAGATTAAATCCATCTTCCCCGATAACACCATAAGCGACGACCAGCAGGTTGCCGAACTTTTCGACCTGAAGACTGTCGTATCCAAGACCTCCGTTATTAACGGATTCGTCTTCCTCCAAAGCGGCCAGCAGACCCACGCCAGCTACAATACAACCTTTCGGTCGATGATTGAGGCATTCAACGAATTCGGGCCGCTCACCAAGATTGATCCCGAATTCAAGCTGCGACTGTACGAGACTTTCCTGCGCCGCTCCGCCCGCCAGCAGCGGCTCGGCCAGTTCTTCACGCCTCGCAATGTCGTACACCCAATGGTTCGAATGGCTCAACTATCTAAGCTCCACGAAGGCTCGGTAGTCCTAGACCCAGCCGCAGGTGTTGGCGGATTCGTCCTCGAGCCACTTATGTGGAAAGAAGCCCTCCAGGGAAACCTTTCCATTAAATCGGGTAAGCCTAGTAGGAAGATCCGCACTGTCGGCCTTGACGTCGACTCCGACCTTCACATTCTCGCCAAGGCGAACATGCTTCTCCACATCGCTGAGCTTGTGAGGGATCCAGCTACTACGACCGCCTCACTGAACAAGGCCATGGCGGAGACATTCCTCCTCATGGACGACAATAGGACTTTGGGGTCACTCGCCCATCCTCCCATCGAAAAAGTCGATGCAATTCTAACTAATCCTCCATACGTCACCCGCGGCAGCGCCATCTATAAGGAAACCCTAAAAGAGGCGTCAGGCACCCGAAACGGGAAGACTCTCAAGCAGTACTACGACGGCGCCGGCCTGGGGGTGGAGGCGCTGTTCCTCAGGTATATTTCCGGCGCGCTCAAGCCTGGAGGCCGGGCGTTCGTGGTCGTGCCGCAGGGACTGCTCAATCGGACAGAGCCGGGACCCAAGCAGCAGCTACTCGACGAGTGCAACATTCTTGCCTCGATCCAGCTTCCGCGAGGCACCTTCTTCAATACCGCCCAGAAGACATACATCCTGGTGCTCGAACGCCGCCATACCATCGTTGACCCGCGACCCGAAGTGCTCTGCGGACTGGCGCGCTCCATCGGAGAAACACTCGACTGGCGTCGACGCCCCACGCCCGAAGATAACGACCTCCTTGAAATCGCAGACGCATTCGTTCAGCGCGATAATGGAGATTCTTCCGCGGCGGACGCATCCGCTGTAGTGAAGGTCGTCGACGCTTCCAAATTCTCGTCTGATAATCGATGGGACATCGTTCGTTTCTGGTCGGACGAAGAACTGGTCTCTCTTGGCGAGAGCGCTGCACCTGTCGACAGGCTGACTTTCATCGACGACACGCGCGCTTCTCTGGAAGAACTCCAGAACGACTTGACCGAGGCGCGCAAAGAGATCGAGAAGTTGACAGCTGGCGCCACTAAGTCCCTGTCCCTGGCAGATGAAGGTATCTTCACAGTTCGATCGGGCACCCGCATCACGACTAAGCAGATCCAAGACAATCCCGGTGAGATCTTCGTTTATTCCTGCTTTAAAGAGGCAGGAATTATCAAGGGCAAGGTTTCCGAAGAATGGCTCGCCAAGCAGAAGAAGCGTGCTCGCGGCACGCCTAAGGATGCCCCTCCTACGGAACCCGCCTTCCCCTTGGAAGAGGCTCCATCGGTTACTGTGAACGCGAATGGAGCATCAGTCGGAAAGGTGTTCGTTCGCCCTGCCGGATGCCTCCTCACTGACGACGTGATCGTGGTACAGCCACACGCCAAGGCGAATATCGATCTCGATTACCTCTCGGTTGCACTGCAGAGCGCCGTCACGGCGGGTGGATTCCTCTACGAGGCCAAGCTATTCGCCACGCGCGTAAAGGAACTCAGCGTCGTTGCCCCTGTCGATGAATCGGGAAACTTGGACGTCGAACAGCAGAAGCGGATAGCTTCGGCGGTTAAGCGGTTCGAAGATATCGTGTCTCGCCTGGGTGAACTGGGCCGCTGGAGTTCAGAAGCGCGGGTCGTCTGAGTTACAGCAGTTTGACGAGAATGCCTGGGCGCTTGGAATTTTCCATAAAGCGCCCGGCCATCTCTCACCCATACTGTTTCACTAAGCGTTGTCCCGTAAATGATCTACGACGTGTCCGCTGACCTGCTTGTCCTGCCGTTACCCGGCGAGGGTGAGGTTGTGCAGGCGGGCGATGCCGAGCATGGCGTGGTGGACGCCGTCGCCTTTCAGGCGGCAGTCGCGTAGGATCTTCGAGGTATTCATGCGGGCGAAGGCGTGCTCGACGCGGGCGCGGACTTTGCGGTGGGAGGCACTGTGATCCTCTTTCCAGCCGGGGAGGTCGGCCTGGCCTCTCTCGCGTCGGTGCGGGATGACCAGGCCAGTGCCCCGGTAGCCGCCGTCGGCGATGACGGTGGTCCTGCCGACGGCGTCCTTGGCGCCGGACAGCTCCCCCCGCCTTGCAGTCGTTGCGGTTGCCGGGTACCGGTCGACCGACGGCGACGACGAGCCGGGTGTCTGCGTCGATCACGACCTGGTGGTTGGTGGAGTACCGGTAGTTCTTCGACTGCTCGGCCACCTGGTGGTCACGGGTGGGGACCAGGGTCCCGTCCACGATCAGCACGGTGTCCTTACGGAACCGCTTGCGCTGCTGCAGGGGGAGCGAGGGTGCGAGGTGGTCGATGATGCGGTCGGCCGCGGACTTGGACACCCCGCACAGCGGCGTCAGTTGGCGCAGGGTGAGGTTGGTCCGCCAGTACGCGGCGACCAACAGCACGCGGTCTTCCAGCGGCAGGCTCCACGGCCGGCCCTTGCGCACCGGGTCGCACCCTCGCGCCGCAGCGCGGTGACGAGCTTGCCGAACTGCCGCGGACTCAGCCCGGTGAACGGGGCTACCCAGAAGGGCTCCGACGCCCTGATCACATCAGCCACACCAAGATCATCTCACCTGTGACCAGCAGTTACGGGACAACGCTTAGCTCGACAACTTCGCACTCGTTTTCGGCGCATTCGACTTCGGTCTCGACGCCGACGGCGGCCGACCCTGGTGGTAGGAACACAAAACAAACGGGCAGTGCCTCTAGGCATCAGCCACACCGCATGTGCCCATCGCCAAGACCACGACAGCCCGCCCGGCTACGCGCACTGCGCTCGTCCTTCCTCCTGCTCGGACTGAACGCCAAGGAGCTGGTGCAGTTCCTCCGTCACCACGCGGTATGCGTTCCCCAGGCGCAGCACCTTGACCGGGTACTCACCTCGCTTAGCCAACTGATAGCCCGTGCTCCGGCCGATCGTGAGTGCCCGGTTCGCCGTGTCCAGGTCGACCGCCACAGGGAGGGACAGCAGCTCTTCCCGCGTCATCCCGCGAGCGTCAGTTGTTGCCACGATGTTCTCCGATCGCCCAAGCGTGCAGCTACGGGAGAACGTGTATCACGGATGTTGCGGCGACCCGTTTTTTCTGCCTAGCTTGCAGCGATGACAACACGCGATTGGTCTCCGGCCTTCACTGCACGGGTCGCTGAGCAGATGCGCACCGCTCGTAGGGCTGCCGGCCTCACCGCAGCGGGTGCTTCTGACGCGTGCGCTCGGCTCGGCCTGCCGGTGCCCAAGACGACGATCACGAACCTGGAGACCGGCCGCCGAACCTCGATCGACCTCGCCGAGTTCCTCGTCCTGGCCGAGGTCTACGGCGTGCCACCGATCACCCTGCTGTTCCCACTGGGCGGCGAGGCCACGGTCGCTGTGCTTCCAGGGCAGGAGGTACCCACCTGGGACGCGGTGGCCTGGTTCACCGGCGAGGCAGAGCAGGATTCGCCTCCCACGGAAGGCTCTGCCCGCGAAGTGCTGGATACCTTCCGGGCCCACCGCGACGCCGCCGTGACCGCCCTCACCTCAAGCCGCCTCGCCAAGGAACGCCGCCGGAAGGCGAACACCACGCTCGACCCACAGCGGCGGGAGTCGCTCCACTCTGCCGCCGCCTCGTACGAACAAGTCGCCTTCGACGACTGCAGAGAGCTGCGGGACTTCAGAGACAGGATGCGCGAACGCGGTCTCGCACTCCCGGCGCTTCCTGTGGATCTGCAGTTTGTCGATGAGTCGACCGAGGACAACGAGGACACTTAGAGGCCCTAACAAAAGGGTTGGTCGTGTCGGTGGGTGATGAGGCAGGTGGCGAGGCCGAGGATGGCTTCGTGGATGTCGTCGCGTCGTTCCCAGCGGATGCGTAGGCGCCGGAAGCCGTGGAGCCAGGCGATGGTGCGCTCGACGACCCACCGGTGCACTCCGAGCCCTGAACCATGAGCGACGCCGCGGCGAGCGATCACCGGTTTGATGCCCAGGGCCGCACGAGCCAGCGGTATTTGTCGTGGTCGTAGCCACGGTCGCCGAGCACGACGCGGGCCGTTGCCGTGGCCGCCCGACCAGGCCCGCGACGGAGGGGGCCTTGGCGAGTATCGGCAGCAGCTGCGTGACGTCGTTGCGGTTTCCGCCGGTCAGCGACACCGCGAGCGGGATGCCCTGACCGTCGACGAGGACGTGGTGCTTGCTTGCCCGGACGTGCGCGGTCGACCGGGCTGGGACCGCTTTGGGGCCCCGGCGGGCCGTCCGCACGTGGGAGGAGTCGATCACCGCCCGCGACCAGTCCAGCTGTTTCGCCGACCGCAGCTTCTTCAGCAGCACCAGGTGCAGCTTCCCCCACACGCCGGCCTCGTTCCAGGCGGCCAGGCGCCGCCAGCAGGTCATGCCCGACCCGAAGCCCAGCTCCTGGGGCAGGTACTCCCACTGGATGCCGGTGTGCAGCACGAACAGGATCCCGCACAAAGCCTGCCGGTCCGGCACCCGCGGTCGGCCCGCCACCAGCTTCGGCCCCGGCACGGGCAGCAACGGCTCGATCAGCGACCACAGTTCGTCCGACACGATCCACGGCTGCGATTGACGTTTCCCCACGACCCGACCAACGAGCAGACAGACCGCTGGTTACTTGATCAACAACTTCTGTTAGGGCCTCTTAGTGAAGAAGGGTTCCACCAGCAGGGTCAGCTCGTGCCGCAATCCCGATACCGGCACCTTGTACGGAGCTTCCTGCCCGAAGCTGACAAGCAACCGGCGACACGGGAACTGGAGCGTATTCCAGGAACTGGTTCCCCGGAAGGACGGGACACGCCGCAGGTTCCGTCGCCAAGGATTCACCTCGTCCACCGAGGCGACGGAAGAGCTGAACAACGTACGCGCCCTGATGTCCATACCGGAAGAGGACGATCAGCCCGGTCAGATCGCGATCAGTGACCTCTTGGAAGAGTGCCGCCGGACCAGGACTCCGCTCCCGGACTACAACGAGACCCGGCGGCGCCGTTTCCAGGTCGGGGAACAGCTCAACTCGAAGCTCACGGTCGGCGAGTGGCTGGATGAGTGGATCGAGGGCCGCAAACAGCTCAGGCCCGGCGGCGAGAAGCGCTACGAGGTGGACATACGGATCCACCTCAAGCCCCATCTCGGGGACGTCCGGCTGGACAAACTCCGCGTCAGCCACATCAACAAGATGTTCGACGCGATCAACGAGGCGAACATCGAAATCGAGGAGCAGAACGCCCAGCGGCGGGCCGCGCTGGAAGCGCTGAAGACCATCCCCTGGAAGGGCGCGGAGAACCGGGCTCGGCGGACGTGGCTGAAGGCTTTCATCGACCAGCTGCCGCCCTTCCGGCGCATCACCGGGCTCAATACCCAGCCCCACATCAAGGCCACGCTCCGCGCCGCGCTGAACGTCGCCATCGCCCAGCAGCGCATGCCCAACTTCAACCCGGTCGAGCACGTCGAGCTGCTGCCCGGCACGAAGCCCAAGGCCCTGATCTGGACCGAGGAACGGATCGCACACTGGCTGGAGACCGGTGAGAAACCCTCTCCGGTCATGGTCTGGACCCCGGAACACACCGGGCAGTTCTTCGACCACGTCGAGGGCACCCGCCTGAAGACCATGTGGCGACTGATCGGCTTCCGAGGCATGCGGCGAGGGGAAGCCGTCGCTCCCCGCCTGGTCGACCACGACTACGAGAACGCGTCCCTGACCGTCGCGACCCAGCTCGTCCAAGACGGCTGGGAGGTCCTGGAAGGCCCACCGAAGACCAACAGCGGCATCCGGGTCATCGCCCTCGACGAGGAGACCAACGAGGGACTCTACGCCCGGCGCCACCAACGGGAGGAAGAACGCCGCGAGTGGGGTTCCGCATGGCAGGAGACCGGCCGGTTCTTCACGGAGGAAGACGGCTCCATCCTTCACCCGGGCAAGGTCTCCGACCTCTTCGACCGCCTCGTGGCGGAAATCGGCCTCCCGCCCGTCCGCCTCCACGACCTGCGGCACGGGGCGGCCACCCTCATGCTCGCCGCTGGCGTCGACATCAAGGTCGTCTCCGAGACACTCGGCCACAGCGATACCCGCATCACCCGGGACATCTACCAGGCCGTCCTGGACGACCTCGCTCGCGCCGCCGCCGAAGCCGTCGTCCAGCTCGTACCACGAGCCCGCAGGGTAGCTCCGGCTCAGGCCATCAACCAGGACACGCAGAGCGCCTGACGCTCACGAACCACGACGGGGCCGGTCAGCCAACGCTGACCGGCCCCGTCGGCGTGTGGGAACCGTCGCGCCTACTCACGACCGGCGGTGGCTGGCTGACGCTCCTCGGGTTCCTGCTGAGCGGTGACAGGTGGCTCGCTGCCGACTCGGGTGAAGTCGAGCAGCTCCCTTGCCTGCAGCAGCGGCTCCGAGCGACCTCCCAGCTTCAGGGGGAGGAGCAAGGTGACGATGGTCAGCGGAGCCACCGCCCCCTCGGGGACGCCCACGGCTGACAGGAGGCAGGCAAGGGCGGAGGCGAGAATGACGCCGAGAGCAGCGAGACCGGCCACCCGCTTTCGCGGCTCGCTCTGAGCCACCTGCGGCGACGCCAGGAAGCTTTCCGGGAGCAGGTTCTGCGGGGTGCCGGCGCACAGACCGTGCAGAACAGTGACCAGTTTCCCGGCGAGTGCGTCCACGGCGTCCGCGTCACCGCGCTGCACCCGCCGCGCATCCCAACGCAGCGCTTCCCGGACCCTCTTCGCGTGTTCGACGGTCGCGGCCCGCTCCTGCCGCACGTGGTACTTCTTCGCCCGATGTACCAGGACAGCCGCCACCCCGTCGACCGCACCGGCCAGCCGCGACGGACTCGCCTCCAGGCGCCGGACCCGGTGCGCGATGATCAGCGCGTTGCACACCATCCTGGTGACCGGCAGCCCCAGGCGGGGTCCATAGACGCGTGCGGCGCCGCCGACACCGGTCAGAGCGAAGAGCAGCACTGCGGCAACGGTCGTGACCAGAGCGGTCAGCCCAGGGATCTTCCCGTCCGCGGCATACGCGTCCAGGGCGGTGAGGTTGAAGAGGATGAGTGCGGGACAGCCGATGACGAGGGCTGCTGCCGTAGCGAGCACCTGTGCCTTCAGCAGCCGCTCTCGCAGCGCCGCGCGAAGAGCGAAGGGCAGCCGGAACTCCGCCATGGCCTCGTCCAGTCGGGACCGCATCCGCAACCGGCCGCCGAGCGCGCGCGGGGCCCCATGACGACGTCGCCGACGCGGCACCACCCATACGTAAGCCATGTAAACCCACCGCACCAATGTCGGTGCGATCAGCAGGGCGTAGACGGCACCCCCCATCATCCAGGTGAGGTCGGTCGCAAGCTGGTCTTGCAGTTGTTCCGCCTGACTCATTCGTCACCCCAGTCCGTACAGGCCGGTGCAACCGGCTTCGGATCAACAGAGCGGGAACGGACGGTCTCTTGTCCGGGTTCCACAAGAGCCGTCACCCCGGAGAGCAACCAACCACGGCACACCGTGTCCAACCCCCGGCACACGCGCTGCACGTTCGTCCAACCCTTGTCCAATCAGGGCTCACGCACACGTAAGACGATCACGCAGCCAGAACTCCATCCGGCCCCGGAACATGCAAAAGCCCAGGTCACATCGTGTGTGACCTGGGCTTCAGACGAGCCGCCTCAGGGAATCGAACCCTTGACCTACGCATTACGAGCACGTCAGTGCTCATGCTGCCCTACCTTCTTGAGCGCGTCCCGGGAGTTCGCGACTCTGGGACAGCGCGGGTGGGGCAGGGATGGTTTTCATGCTGGCTGCCCTCGATGGCTCAGGTGGCTGATCCCCCTGCCCCACCA
>NZ_QOIM01000027.1 GCF_003323735.1 Streptomyces reniochalinae
CGGCGCCGGCTGTCGTGACCTGCGCCGCCCGAATCTGCTGTTGGCTACACAAGGTGAGATGGCCTTGAGGGGGAAGTTGTTCACCGACTTGTGTCCGCACTTGGTAACAGCGAGGCGGCCGGCCACCTGCTGCGGCTGTCCACGGCCCTGATGTGGCACCCGGCCTGGAAGGGGGAGGACGTCCGGCTACCGTGCATCGTCCGCCGCCGGTCAGCGGAGCCCTCAGCTGAACCGGTGAAGTGCCCGTTGCGTGCCAGTGGCTGTGTTCCATCTCTGTGCCATCGGCAGCCACCGGGGAATGACGTTCGATCTGCCACGCCCAGAGTGTGGTTGGTGGCAGAGTCCCAGGGACCGCTGGCACGACGCGGTATCCGTTGGGACCCGGTGCCGGCGCTTCTCAGGTCAAGAGGCGGCTCTTTCGCCGCCGGGGGTGAGCAGCACCTTGGTCCACCCCTCCTCGCGGTTGTCGAAGCGCCGGTAGGCGTCGGGGGCTTGCTCCAACGGCACCCGGTGGGAGACCACGAAGCTTGGCGTTGCCCGGCCCGCGATGATCATGTCGCGCAGTTGCCGGTTGTACGCCTTGACGTTGGCCTGGCCGGTGCCCATCCGCAGCCCCTTCTCGAAGAACCGGCCAGTGTTGAAGAGGAGTTGGCCGTTCCTCGCCGCCTCGCTGGGCCCGCCGGGGTCGGAGGGCACATAGAGGCCGACAACGCCCAGGGCGCCGGTGGGCCGTACGGCGTCGATGAGGCTGTTGAGCACGATGGCGGGCTGCTCCTCGCCCTCGGGAGCGGTGGCCTGGTAGCCGACTGCGTCGATGCCCTTGTCCGTACCCTCGCCGCCCGTATGGTTCTTGATCTGTGTGACGGCGTCGGACTTGGTGTAGTCGATGGGCGTGGCGCCCATCTGTTCGACCAGCCGGAGGCGGTCGGGCTGGCGGTCGACGACGAATACCTCGGACGCGCCGCGCAGCATGGAGGAGTACGCGGCCATCAGGCCGACCGGTCCGGCGCCGAAGACACACACGGTCTCGCCGGGGGACACCTGTGCGAGTTCGGCGGCGTGATAGCCGGTGGGGAAGATGTCCGCGAGCAGGGCGAAGTCGTCCTCGTGCTCCTGGCCGGGCGGCAGTTTCAGGCAGTTGAAGTCCGCGAAGGGAACCCGAAGATAGTCGGCCTGGCCGCCCCGGTAGGGACCCATGGAGACGTAGCCGTACGCGCCTCCGGCGAAGCCCTTGTTGACGGTGAGGCAGAAGCCGGTCTTCCCCGCCAGACAGTTCTTACAGAAACCGCAGGCCACGTTGAACGGCATGACCACACGGTCACCCTTGCGGATGCGGGCGACGCCGGAGCCGACCTCCTCGACGATGCCCATGTTCTCGTGGCCGAAGACGATGCCCGGCTCGGCACCTGTACGTCCCTCGTACATGTGAAGGTCGGAGCCGCAGATGCACGAAGTGGTGATCTTGACGACTACGTCGGTGGGGTCCTCCAGCCGGGCGTCGGGAACGTCCTCGACCTGGACGCTGAACGGCTCCCTGTACACGACGGCTTTCACGGCATCTCCTCATGGCTTCGGTGCTGCGACCCGAGCGGACCAGGTCGTCGCATGGTCCCCCCGGCGGCCCCCGGGGATACCTCACCGATCGCCGAATCAGTCGGCTGGGCCAGTACCTGCCACGGCACCCCGGGGCATCCGCTACAGGCTCAGCACAACATCAGCACGACCGACTTCTTGAGGCGAGTCCACCCCCGCACGGATTGTTCAGCCAGCCCTCGGCGGCGGCGAACAAGCCGGTGGGGGAGGCGAGCGGGCGGCGGCGCGCTGTTCGACGGTGTCACGTCCGATCCGGCCGGAATCCGGTGTTCCGGCCGGATCTCTTCCTCCCCGGACGCGGGTCGGGCCCCTGGTCATTCAGGTCTCAACTACTTAGAGTGCCGCCTCATGAGGTCCCCACAGGTTCCGGACGGGGGACTGCTCAGCCGCTCCCGTACGGTCGCACCGGCCGGCTGGAGTCGCTGGCTCGTCCCGCCCGCCGCGCTCTCCGTCCACCTTTCCATCGGTCAGGCGTACGCCTGGAGCGTCTTCAAGCCACCACTGGAGAAGGCGCTCGGCCTCTCCGGGACGGCGAGCGCGCTCCCCTTCCAGCTCGCCATCGTGATGCTCGGCCTCTCCGCCGCGTTCGGCGGCACCCTCGTCGAACGCAAGGGCCCGCGCTGGGCGATGGCCGTGTCGCTGCTCTGCTTCGCCAGCGGGTTCCTCCTCTCCGCGCTCGGTGCGGCGACGGAGCAGTTCTGGCTGATCGTCCTCGGCTACGGCTTCGTCGGCGGCATCGGCCTCGGCATCGGCTACATCTCGCCCGTCTCGACGCTGATCAAGTGGTTCCCCGACCGCCCCGGACTGGCGACCGGTATCGCGATCATGGGCTTTGGCGGGGGCGCGCTCATCGCCTCGCCCTGGTCCTCGCAGATGCTGGAGAGCTTCGGGGCGGACAGCGCCGGGATCGCCACCGCCTTCCTGATGCACGGACTCGCCTACGCGGTCTTCATGGCGCTCGGCGTCCTCCTCGTACGGGTCCCCGCCGACGGCTGGCGTCCGCCGGGCTGGACGCCGCCGACCGAGCAGCGCGCGATGGTCTCCACCGCACAGGTGTCGGCCCGCAATGCCCTGCGTACACCGCAGTTTTGGTGCCTGTGGGTCGTCCTGTGCATGAACGTGACGGCGGGGATCGGCATTCTGGAGAAGGCCGCCCCGATGATCAGGGACTTCTTCGCCGACACCAGTACGCCGGTCTCCGTCTCCGCTGCCGCCGGGTTCGTCGCGCTGCTCTCGCTCACCAACATGGGCGGGCGCCTGGTGTGGTCGGCCACCTCCGACGCCATCGGGCGGAAGAACATGTACCGCGTCTACCTCGGTGTCGGCGCACTGCTCTACCTGCTCATCGCCACCACCGGGGGCTCCTCGAAGCCGGTCTTCGTGCTCTCCGCGCTGGCGATCCTCTCCTTCTACGGCGGCGGGTTCTCCACCGCGCCCGCCTACCTCAAGGACCTCTTCGGCACCTTTCAGGTCGGCGCCATCCACGGCCGCCTCCTCACCGCCTGGTCCACCGCGGGCGTGCTCGGCCCGCTGATCGTCAACCGGGTCGCCGACAGCCAGGAGGCGGCCGGGCGCAGCGGGCCCGGGCTCTACAGCCTCTCCCTCTACATCATGATGGGTCTCCTCGTCGTGGGCTTCGTCGCCAACGAGTGCATCCGGCCCGTGCATCCGCGCTTCCACGAGCCGGCAACGGAAGGCGGCGCGGCGGACGCGTCCGCAGGACCCGCGAACGGAACGGAGGCCCCCGATGGCTCCCAGCAGCGCCTCGCCTGAGCCGGCGGCGCCCCGCCGCACCTGGCTCGCCGTCCTCGTCTGGCTCTGGGTGGGCCTGCCGTTCGCGTACGGTCTCTACGAACTGGTCCTGAAGGCGACCCAGTTGTTCACCGACTGATCTTGCTCTTTAACCTTTCGACCGGTGTAGGGCGATAAGAGTCTTCTCGCGGCGGACGGTCTTGCCCACGTCGTAGCGGGGTGCTCGGCGTCTGTTCCTGGTGCCGGGTGGCCGTCCGGGTCCTGGTCGGTGGGGTTTCGGTGCTCTGGCGGGGCAGGGCATGTGCTGGCGGAGGTTCCGAAACGTCCGGCGGACGCGGGCCGGGGTGAGCCGGCCCGTTGCGGACGGCTTCTCCCATGGGTGCCGCAGGTCCCGGGCAAGGGGTCGGGCGAGCCGGAGCTGGGTGTAAGCGGCGATGATGAGCCAGGTCCAGCGGTCGGCTGCTTCCGGTTCGCGCAGCCGGGGCTTCGTCCAGCCGAGGGTCTGCTTGAACAGCCGGAAGGTGTGTTCCAGGTCGAAGCGCCGGAGGAACGCCTGCCAGGCCCGGTCGACGTCAGCGTCGCCGGCACCGGTCTTGGAGGACCACAACCACACTGCCGGGGCCGCCCGGTCCTTCGACAGGTGCTCGACCTCCAGACGGATCAACGTGCCTTCGATCAGCGGGAGTTCACCTTCGTGCTCCAGCCAGGCGGCCCGGTGGGTCAGCCGCGGGTGCACCCGGTCCCACGCTTGTGTGACGGCCTTGTCGTAGTTCGCCGTGGCCGTGCGGGTGGTGACCGCCGGCTCCGGCCAGGTCTTCGGCTTGGCGAAGCGGAACTCCGGCCCGTGCTTCGGTGGCCGGCCGTTCGTCCCGGGCAACCGTGGCGGCTTTGGTAACCGCATCACGCGATCGCCGCGGACTCGCCCCACCAGCTCGGCGGGAAGGTCTTGCAGGACCCAGGCGAGGCGGGTGACGTCGTATCCGGCATCCGTGACGATGACGATGTCCGGATCCCCGGGCCGCCACTGGCCAGCCGCGATGAGCCGTTCGACGACGTCACGGAGCTGGGCTGCGGTGACGGCGGTGGCGTCGTCGGCCGGGCCGAGCCGGACCGCATCCAGGATCTGCGTCCAGGAGGTGGCGCCCATCTCCAGTACCGCGACGAACGAGTACGGCCAGCCCGGGATGAACTGTGACGCCGTCTTCGCCCGGCCGTAGACGTGGCAGAACAGACGGTCCGGTGAGCACGGCGCGTCTGATCGCAGCCACGGCGAGACGTCCACCGCCAGTACCAGGCGCCCGTCCGAGAAGCGCGACAGCGACAGGCAGGCCAGCACCTGCCGGAGCCGGTCGGTGTCAATCCGGCCCCGGTTGAGGCCGTCATACATCGCTCCGTGCCCACGGCGGTGTTCCGGCAAGAGCGTCAGCTCCACCGCCGAGTGCACCGCACCCGGCGCACACAGCACCGCGTCCGCCAGCTCGAACAGCTCATCGCCACGCACGGTAAGACACGCGTACAGCTCATCCCGAAAGCGTGACGCTTCCACGAACGCTTCCCCCACCCTGGCTTCAGGCAGCAGACCCACCCTCACGACCTTCGTCTCGTTCAACGCGCCTTGATCGGGGTACATGATCAAACGAAGGCCGCCTCAGCGGCAGGGGAATGCCCAGGTGAGCGGCCTAGTTCGAGGACTGTTTCGACACTGGAAGGTCGAATAGGCCCGCTACGCGGGTGCAGTCGATGAGTTCGGGCTGCGATAGGAGTCTGATGGAGGACACCCGATCTCTGGAGGCTGGCCTGTGGCTGAACCACACGTTTTGGAAACCCGGAAAGCTCTGGAAAGGGCGATCCACGTCGAGCGGTCCGCGCTCGCTCAAGACCTTGCCGAGCTCAGCGAGGCCCAGTGGGCGAAAGCGTCTCTGTGTGAACGCTGGACCGTGGAGGAGGTCGTAGCCCATCTGACGGCAGGTGCCAGCACGAGGATGTGGCGCTGGCTGCTGAGCATGCTGGCCGCACGGTTCGATCCTGATCTGCACAACGACCGACGACTTGCAAAGCACCGCGGTGCTACACCTGAAGAGACCTTGCGGCGATTTCGCGAAGTTGTCGCCGGGCCCACCGGGCCGACAGGACATACTGCGGCCTGGCTGGGCGAAATAGTCGTCCACAGCGAGGACGTCCGTCGGCCATTGGGTCTTGTGCGGACACCCCCGGTGGCCACGACGACCGCCGTGGCCCGGTTCTTCGCCAGCCGCGATTTCACCGTCGCGAGCAACACTGCAATCGCGGGCTTGCGGGTCGAGGCCACAGACGGCCCGTTCACCACCGGATCGGGGGATCTGCTCCGGGGGCCGACCCTCTCGCTGGTGATGGGGATGGCAGGCCGTGCAGCGGCCTGCGAGGACCTTGAGGGTGATGGTGCCGCAATCCTGCGCGCCCGACTGCGCTCAGGTTAAAGAACAAGCTGATCAGTTGTTCACAGACTGATCAGATGTTCGCCGACCGACAGCCCCGGCGGAGCGCTCACGGAGGGACGCGGCCGCACCGGCGTGCGGGCGCCCCGCCTCGAGCACGGCTTCGCGTCTCACGGCTCCGGCAGGCGGCTGAGGTCGAGTTCGGTACCGGCGATCTCCGTGCGGAGGGCGTTGAGCTGCTGGTAGTGGTCGACGGCGGACGAGTGGTGCGCTGTGACCAGTTCGAGCACGAGCGCGTGCAGGATGGTCAGCGGCGCGAGGAGTTCGTTGGCGGCTCCCTCGGTCGAGTCGGGCAGCGGCAGCACCGTTTCGGCCCTGGTCTCCCTGCCCTCGTCGGTGGCCTCGGTCAGCAGGACGCTGTGCGCGCCGACGCGGTGCGCGTGGTCGAGGACGATGCCGATCTCACGGAAGAGGCGCAGCGGCGCGATGACGACGACGGTGTGTGTGGAGCGCAGCCGCAACAGGTCGTCCGCGAGCCGGAAGCCGGTCGCCGTCCAGGCGTCGGACGCCTTGCCCGCACGGCGGAGGCTCAGCGCGAACTGGTCGGCGAGGGCGGCGCCCGGGCCGATGCCGTAGGCCCACACGTGGGCTGCCTCGCTCAGCACGTCCACGGTGCGCGACCACGCGGTGGTGTCGATGAGGGTCGGCACCTCGCCGAGCAGCCCGCGTCCTGCGTCGATCACGGGGTGCAGCGCGGCGTGTGCCGGGCGCAGCCGCTGCACCCGGTCGTCGAGGACCTGGGCGGGGTCGCGGCGCCGGGCCAGGTGGTGGACGAGGCTGCGTTTGAGATCTGCAAGGCCCGCGAAGCCGAGCTTGCGTGCGGTACGGATCACCGTGGCGTCGCTGGTCCCCGTGGCCTTGCCGAGCTTGGCCGCCGAGGAGACGGCCGCCTCCTCGGGGTGCCGTTGCAGGTACTCGGCCACGGCGCGTTCGCCGCTGGCCAGGGGACCTGCCCGGTGAACGCGCTGGGCCAGCGTGTCAGATGAAGTATTCACGTCGTCCATTGTCCATCCATGAAGTGAATGCTACGTTCCTCGGGTCAACGCTCCCGACCCCGCGGAGACAGCGATGAAACCACCCCCGCAGCCCCGCGTCGCCGTCATCGGCGTGGGCACCATGGGGAGCCAGGTCCTCCACCAACTCGCCTCCCGCGGCGTGCCGGTGACCGGTTTCGAGCAGTTCGACGTCGGACACGGGCGAGGGGCGGCGGGCGGTGAGACGCGCATCTTCCGCATCGCCTACAAGGAGGGCGGAGGCTACGTCCCGCTGCTGCGCGAGGCACGGCAGGCGTGGGAACGGCTCGGCGCCCAGGCGGGCACGCCCCTGCTCACACCGTGCGGGGCGCTGACCATCGGCTCCGCGCAGGACCCCGATGTGCGCACCGTGCTCGGGGTGGCCCAGGAGTGGGGCCTCGACGTCGAGCGGCTCGACCGCCGGCAGACGGAGCAGCGGTTCCCGCAGCACCGGCTCTTCGACGACGACGTCGTGCTGCTCGACCGGGAGGGCGGGCTGCTCGACCCGCACCGCGCGGTCGTCGCGACCGCCCGGCTCGCCCAGCAGGCGGGGGCCGCGATACACACCCGCACCACCGTCGTGGACGTCGTCCAGACCGGCACGGGCGTGGCCGTCCACCACCGGGCCGGGGGCGACGTCGAGGTCACCCGGTTCGACCAGGTCGTCCTGTGTACCGGCCCCTGGATCGCCCGCAGCGTGCCGAGGCTCGCCGGTGAGGTCGAGATCCGCAGGGCCGTGCTGTGCTGGTTCGACGCGGGCGCGGAATGGGCCCCGGAGCGCTTCCCCGTGGGCATCCGGCGCAGCGGAGCGGAGAACAGCTTCTCCTTCTTCCCCGACGTCGGCGGCGGAGTGAAGGTCAACCTGCACGTGCGCAAGTCGCCCGTGGCCGACCCCGACCGGCTCGACCCCGTGGTCGAACCGGACTACGCCTCGCGGGTGTCTGCCGCCGTGGCGCGGTGCCTGCCGGGCCTGCCGGACCGGCCCACCGCCACACGCACCTACATGGACGGCTACACCGCCGACAACCACGGCATCATCGGCCGCGATCCGGACCGGCCCGACGTCCTGGTCATGGGCGGATTCTCCGGTCACGGCTTCAAGCTGGCGCCGGTCTTCGCCAGGTCGGCGGCCGACCTGCTGCTCACCGGCCGCACCGGCATCCCCATCGATCACCTGTCGCTGTCGCGGCTGTCCTGATCTGCATTCGCAGGAGGGTTCCATGCTACGTATCGGGATCGACGTCGGCGGCACGTTCACCGACGTGACGGCCCTGGACACGGCCGACGGCCGGTTCCACATCCACAAGTTGCCCTCGACCACCGAGGACCAGTCCGTCGCCGTCGCCGAAGGCGTCCGCGCGATCCTGCGCAGAACCGGGGCGGCGCCGGGCGACGTCGGATACCTCGGGCACGGCACCACCGTGGCCACCAACACGGTGCTGGAGTCCGACGGGGCACGCACCGCGCTGGTGACCACCGCGGGGCTGCGGGACGTCCTGGAGATCGGCCGGCAGCAGCGCCCCGACCTCTACGACCTGGACGCCGACAAGGCGCCGGGGCTGGTCCCCAGGTCGCTGGTGCACACGGTCGCGGAGCGGATGACCGCGCAGGGCACGGCGCTCGTCCCGCTGAGCGAGGAGGACGCCGACGCCGTGGTGGACCGGCTCCGCACGGCGGACCCGGAGGCGGTCGCGGTCTGCTTCCTGCACAGCTACCGCGACGACGCCCACGAGCGGGAGGTCGTCGAGCGCCTGCGAGCCGCGCTGCCCGAGGCCTACGTGTGCGCGTCGGCGGACGTCGCCCCCGTCTTCCGGGAGTTCGAACGGTTCTCGACTGCCGTGGTCAACGCCTACGTCGGACCGCGTATCAACCGCTACATGTCGCGGCTGGCCGAGCGGATCAAGGCGACCGGCGTACCGGTCCGGCCCAAGGTGATCGGTTCGAGCGGCGGCATGATGTCGCTCGAGTCGGTGGCCCGGTACCCGGTGAGCACACTGCTGTCAGGGCCCTCGGCCGGTGTCGTGGCGGCCTCCCACGTCGCGGGCCAGGCAGGATTCGGCAACCTGATCACCTTCGACATGGGCGGTACGAGCACCGACGTCTGCCTCGTGCGCGACGGGCAGGCCCTGGTGTCCACGCAGCGCCGGATCAACGGCCGCCCCGTGCGCACCCCGTCGCTCGACATCCACACCGTCGGTGCAGGCGGCGGCAGCATCGCCAGGGTCGACCCCGGCGGAGCGCTGGAGGTCGGCCCGGCCAGCGCGGGCTCCCAGCCGGGCCCCGCCGCCTACGGGCGGGGCGGCGACCAGCCCACCGTCACGGACGCGAACGTGCTGCGCGGCAGGCTGAACCCGCAGTATTTCCTGGGCGGCGCGCTCGCGGTGGACCACGAGGCGGCGGGACGCGCGGTGGACCGCGTCGCGGAGGCGATGGCGGCCGGCCGCGAGATGGCCGCGCGCGGCATCGGCCGGATCGCGTCCGTCAACATGGCCGGAGCTGTGCGCAAGGTGTCGGTCGAGGCGGGCGAGGACCCGCGCGGCTACGTCCTGGTGGCCTTCGGCGGCGCCGGACCCCTGCACGCGGTCGAAGTCGCCAGGGAGGTCGGCATGAGCACCGTCGTGGTGCCGCCGAACCCGGGAACCCTGTGCGCTCTGGGCCTGCTCGTCACCGACATCCGCGCCGAGTTCGCCAGAGCCGTACTGGCTCAGGCGGACGAGCGGAACGCCGAGAAGCTCGACGAGGTGCTGCGCGAGGCCCACGATTCCGCGCGCGGTTGGCTGGCGGCCGAAGCGCCGCCGGGCGCGGAGACCAGGGTCACGGGGGAGGCCCGGATGCGCTACGCACGGCAGAACTTCGAGCTGTCGGTTCCGCTGCCGGAGCGGGTGATCGACACGGCGCGCTTCGGCTCAGGTGCCGTGGCCGAGATGGTGGCCTCCTTCCACGAACAGCACACGAAGAGCTACGGCTACGCACACGCCGACGCACGGGTGCAGATCGTGGAGATCCAACTGACCGCCGCCGCGGTGGTCGACAAACCGGACCTGCCCTCCGTGGAGGCGGGTTCCGACCCGGACGAGGCGCTGGTGGGCCGCCGCGAGGTCGACTTCGACGAGACGGGCCCGCTCGACACCCCTGTCTACGAGCGGGCGGGGCTGCGCGCCGGAACCGAGCTGCCTGGCCCGGCCATCGTCGAACAGCTCGACACCACGACCGTCATCACCCCCGACGCCACCGCGCTCGTCGACGCCTACGGCAATCTCATCATCGAAGTGGAGCAGCGTTGAGGAACCAGACGCACACCCCCGACCCCATCACCGTGCAGGTCATCGGCGCGTCCCTGGTGACCATCGCGGAGGAGATGGGCGCCGTGCTGCGCAGGGCGAGCTACTCGACCAACATCAAGGAGCGCTCCGACTGCTCGACCGCGCTGTTCGACGCGCAGGGCAAGCTGGTGGCGCAAGCGGAGAACATGCCCATCCACATGGGGTCGATGACCGGCCTGATCGACGCGCTGCGCGCCTCCGAACTGTCGGTGCGCCCCGGAGACGTCTTCCTCACCAACGACCCGTACCGCGGCGGCGGCACCCATCTGCCGGACCTCACCATGGTCAAGCCAGTCTACGTGCGCGGAGAGGCAGAAGGGCCGGACGGAGAAGGGGACGGGGAACTGGTCGGCTACAGCGCCAACATCGCGCACCACTCCGACATCGGCGGCCGGGTCCCCGGCAGCAACGCGGGCGACTCGGACTCGCTCTTCCAGGAGGGGCTGCGCATCCCGCTGGTCAGGTTCGCCACGGCCGACGGTGTCGAACAGGCGCCACTGGCCTTCGTCGAACTCAACTCGCGGCTGCCGCACGAGCGCCGCGGCGACATGCTCGCGCAGCTGGCGTCGGTGGAGGTGGGCGAGCGGCAGCTGCGCGAGGTGCACAGGCGCTACGGCACAAAGACGGTGCACGCGGCGACCGCTCACCTCCTGGACCACTCCGCGAAACGACTCGCGGCCGCCCTGCACGAGGTCCCCGACGGCACGTACCGCTTCAGCGACCTGATGGACCCGGCGCCCGACGACGGTGCGGCCACGGGCGCCGACTCCGGGTCCGGTACCCGGATCGAGGTCGCGGTCACCGTCGACGGCGACCGCGTCGCGCTGGACTTCGCCGGTACGGGCCCGCAGGCGCCCGTGGGGATCAACGTGGTGCGACCTGCCCTGGAGGCGACCGTCTACTACGCGCTCAAGGCCGTCCTCGACCCCGGTATCCCGCCCAACGGCGGCTTCTTCGACGCGGTCGGCATCACCGCCCCGGAGGGCAGCATCGTCAACCCGCGCGAGCCCGCGCCCGTCACGGCCCGTACGGACACCTGCCAGCGGGTGGCCGACGTCGTCCTCGGCGCGCTGGCCGCCGCGCTGCCCGACCGGGTACCGGCCGCGAGCCACAGCACCGTGACCTACGTGACGTTCTCCGGAGAGCACGAGGACGGCTTCTTCGTCTACCCCGAGGTGGTGGCCGGCGGCGGAGGTGCCAGGACCACGAAGGACGGCATGGACGCCGTCCAGGTCCACATCACCAACTCCTCCAACCTGCCGATCGAGGCGCTGGAACAGGAGTATCCGCTCCTCGTCGACACCTATGAGCTCATCCCCGACTCCGGCGGCGCCGGCACCCACCGCGGCGGGCTCGGCGTGCGCAGGGACGTGCGGGTCCTCGGCGACGGCGCCGAGTTCTCCGCGCACGCCGACCGGCAGGCCACCCGCCCCTGGGGGCTGAGCGGCGGACTCGACGGCAGCCCAGGGCGGTTCGTGGTCAACCCCGGCCGGGACGGCGAGCGGCAGCTGCCGGGCGGCAGGCTCTCGGGCGTACGGCTTCGCCGAGGCGACGTGCTCAGGGTGGAGAGCCCCGGCAGCGGAGGGTTCGGCGAACCGGCGGCCCGCGACCCCGAGCAGGTGCGCGAGGACCTGCGCAACGAACGCATCACCGCACGTGCGGCACACGACCTCTACGGGCTCGGACGGGCAAGCGACCCCGGCCGGCAGTGACCGAACGGAGTGCAGGCATGACCACCACATCGGCCCCTGGGCAGTCCCCGGCGGTGGACAGGTCCCTCGCCCGCCGCGTGACCTGGGCGACCTGGACAGGCTGGGGTCTGGACGGCTTCACCAACCAGATGTTCCCCCTCGCACTCAGCGGCATCATCGCCGCCTTCGGCCTGACGACGGCACAGGGCGGTCTGGCCACCTCGGCGGCTCTCCTCAGCTCGGCCGTCGGCGGCGTGGTCGGCGGCAGGCTCGCCGACCGCTTCGGCCGGGTACAGGTCCTGGCCCTGGTCATCTGCGGATACGCGCTGTTCACCGGGCTGACCGCCACCTCGCAGAACTTCGAGTCCCTCCTGCTGTGGCGCACTCTCGAAGGGTTCTTCTTCGGCGCCGAATGGCCGGTGGGCGCGGCGCTCATGGCCGAGTTCGCGGCACCGGAACGCCGGGGGAGGGCACTGGCCTGGGTGCAGTCAGCGTGGGCCGTCGGCTGGGCGGGCGCGAACCTCTCCTACCTGCTCAGCCACGCCTGGCTGCCGGACACGGTCGCCTGGCGGGTCATGTTCGTCGTCGGCATCCTGCCCGCACTCGTGGCGCTGGTCATCCGGCGCAACCTCCGCGATCTCCCCCGGACGGGCGCCGTGCCCGCAGCTGCGGACACCCGGGCGACGGAGACGGCACCGGGCAGACCACGGAAGAAGGGCGCGTTCGCCGAGCTGTTCTCGCCCGGCCTGCGCAAGGTCACCGTCCTGGGCACGCTGTTCGGCGCGACCGGGCTGGGCAGCACCTACGCGATGCAGACCTGGATCCCGCTCTACCTCAAGGACGAGCGCGGGCTCAGCGTCAGCAGTACGGCGCTGTACGTGTGGTTCATGATCGTCGGCAACTGGCTGGGCTACGTGCTGGGCGGCCACCTGCACGACCGGATCGGACGCCGCTGGGCCTTCACCGTCTTCTACCTGGGGACCGCGGTGTTCGGCTTCCTGTTCATGGCGATACCCGTCGACGCCCTCTGGTACAACCTGGTGCTCGCCCTCGTGGTCGGCTTCTTCATCGCGGCCCAGGCCTCGGGCAAGGGCGCCCTGTTCACCGAACTGTTCCCGGCGCACGCGCGGGGCACGGGCGCGGGCATCACCTACAACGTGGGGCGCGGCGCCGCGGCGTTCAGCCCTGCCCTCATCGGCTGGGCGGCGGCCGGCAGCGGCCTGGGCACGGCGATCGTCATGGTGGTCATGGCCTGCACCCTCCTGACCCTGCTGTTCATCTGGCTCATGCCGGAGACCAGAGGACGCGTCCTGGACTGACGCCGGCCCGCGGCTGCGCGGTACCGCTCCCGGCGCGTTTGACCTCCCCGACAAGGCGCTCGTCTACTGGGAGGATCACATCCCGCCGATCCACCCCAGGAGACCCCGTGAGCGACGACGAGCGGCGCGAGCGGTATGCGAGGGCGCTGTACGCGACTCTCGGGTACAGCGCGGAGCGTCACCCCTGGGCGGGACTGTCCCCGGCCCGGCGCGAGGTCTGGTACGTCCGTGCGGACGCGGCCATCGCCGTGGCCGACGAGGAGATCGCCCAGCGGCCCGGCCCGCGGCAGACGTGACGAGCGGCGCCCGCGCCCCGCCTCGGGACGCGGACGCCGCTCGGCCCCTGGCACCCGCGGGCCCGCTGCCCGGCCCGGGTGCCGCGCTCTACGCGGGCTCGGTGCGGATGCGCAGCTGTCCGTCCGCCACCTCGACCAGCAGTCGGGTGTGCGGCTGGAGTTCGCCGCCCAGCAGCATGCGGGAGAGCCGGTTGTCGACCTCGCGCTGGATGGTGCGGCGCAGCGGCCGGGCGCCGTACTCGGGCTGGTAGCCCTGGTGGGCCAGCCAGTCGACGGCCTCGGGGGAGAAGTCGATCGACAGGTCCTGGGCGTGCACCCGGCGCCGGGTCTCCTCCAGCAGCATGTCGGTGATCTGGCGCAGCTGCGTGTCGTCGAGCCGGCGGAAGATCACGATCTCGTCGATGCGGTTGAGGAACTCGGGGCGGAAGTGCTCCCGCAGCGGGCGCAGCACCCGCTCGCGCCTGGCCTCCTCGTCGGCCTCGTCGCCCTGGCCGAAGCCGAGGACGGCGCCGCGCCCCGTGATGGCCTCGGAGCCGAGGTTGCTCGTCATCACGACGACGGTGTTGCTGAAGTCCACCGTCCGGCCCTGCGAGTCGGTCAGCCGCCCGTCGTCGAGCACCTGGAGCAGCATGTTGAAGACGTCGGGGTGGGCCTTCTCGATCTCGTCCAGCAGGAGCAGCGAGTACGGATTGCGCCGCACCGTCTCGGTCAGCTGCCCGGCCTCCTCGTGGCCGACGTACCCGGGCGGGGCGCCGACGAGCCGGCTGACGGTGTGCCGCTCCTGGTACTCGCTCATGTCCAGCCGCACCATCTTCTCGTCACTGCCGAACAGGGCTTCGGCCAGCGCCCGCGCCAGCTCCGTCTTGCCGACGCCGGTGGGGCCCAGGAAGAGGAAGCTGCCGATCGGCCGCCGCGGGTCGGCCAGGCCGGCGCGCGAGCGCAGCACGGAGTCCGCGACGGCGGTGACGGCCTCGTCCTGGCCGATGACCCGCTGGCGCAGGTGCTCCTCCAGGCCGAGCAGCCGGTCCTTCTCGTCCTGCGTCAGGTTGCTGAGCGGGATGCCGGTCTGGCGGGAGATGATGTCGGCGATGTCCTCGACGGTGACCTCGGCGATCCGGTGGTCGCCCCGGCTCTCCTGCTTGCTCTCGTCGCGGCCGATGGACTCCTCCAGCTCGGCGAGCCGGTCGCGCAGCTGCTTGGCCTGCTCGTAGTCCTCGGCGGCGACGGCCTGGTCCTTGTCCCTGCGGACCTGTTCGGCCTCGCGCTCCAGCGCCCGCACGTCGGTCCCGCGGGTGGCCGTGCGCAGCCGCACCCGCGCCCCTGCCTGGTCCAGCAGGTCGATGGCCTTGTCCGGCAGGAAGCGCCCCGTCAGATACCTGTCGGACAGCTCCACCGCCGCGACCAGCGCCTCGTTGGTGTAGCGGACCTGGTGGTGCGCCTCGTAGCGGTCGCGCAGCCCGCGCAGGATCTCGATGGCGTCCGCGACGGTGGGCTCGGGCACCAGCACGGGCTGGAAGCGCCGGGCGAGCGCCGCGTCCTTCTCGATGTGGCGGCGGTGCTCCTCCAGCGTCGTGGCGCCGATGACGTGCAGCTCGCCGCGGGCGAGCGGCGGCTTGAGCATGTTGCTCGCGTCCATCGAGCCGCCCTCGGAGCCGCCGCCCGCGCCGACGACGGTGTGCAGCTCGTCGATGAAGACGATCAGGTCGTCGGTGTGCGCGCGGATCTCGTCGATGAGCCCGGTCAGCCGCTCCTCGAAGTCGCCGCGGTAGCGGGTCCCGGCGACGATGCTGCCGAAGTCGAGCTGGACGACGCGGCGGCCCAGCAGGTTGTCCGGCACGTCGCCCTCGGCGATGCGCTGGGCCAGGCCCTCGACCACGGCGGTCTTGCCCACCCCCGCCTCGCCGATCAGGACCGGGTTGTTCTTGCCCCGGCGGGCGAGGATCTCGATGGTCTGCTCAATCTGCTCGTCCCGCCCGATGACCGGGTCGATGCGGCCCTCGCGGGCCAGTTCCGTCAGGTCGCGGCCGTACTTGTCGAGGTTGGGGGTGTTGCTCTCACCCGCCTGACGTGTCCGCCCCGCCGGCGCCTCGGGCCCGCCCTGGCCCGCGCCGTATCCGCTGCCGGCGCGTGCGGATCCCGGATCGAACCGGGCCGCGTTCAGGATCCGTCCCGCCGTGGAGTCCCGGTTGGCTGCCAGCGCGACGAGGACGTGCTCGGCGCCGATGTAGGAGGCGCCGCGCGAGCGGGCGATCTCGTGCGCGTCCAGCAGGGCCCGCTTCACGGCGGGGCTGACGGAGATGGAGCTGCGCGGCGGGCCCTCGTCCGCCACACGGTCGATCTCGGCGGCCAGCGCGTCGGGGTCGGCCCCGGCCCGCTCGACCATGCTGTGGGTCGGCTCCGCATCGAGCGCCGCACGCAGCAGGTGCTCGGTGTCCAGGTCGCTGCTGCCGTGCTGGGCCGCGTACGAGGCCGCGTCGGTGACGAGCTGCCGGGCCGGCTCGCTCATCAGCCGGAAGAAGTCGAAGTGGCGCGGGTCCCCGCGCTGCCCGCCCGCCCCGGACGGAGCGCCCCCGAGGAAACGCGCGACGAACTCTTCGAACGGGTCCCGACCGAAGCCTCCGGGACCCATGTACCCGCTGGTCATGGAGTATCCGTCCCGCTGACCCGACCGAGCCGGGCCACGCTGTGTCGACTGCAAGTGGCTACCGACCGGGGTTCCCGTGAACGCCCGTACGACACGCGTGCGAGGACACCGACCGTGGCGACTCCGCGTGCGCGGACACACACGTCCGGTGTGCCGGGGCGCCTCCTCACCGCTCCAGCAGGGTTCCCAGCGGGCCGAGGTCGAGGTTCAGGTCGTCGCGTGTCAGCCCGTGCTGGACACACAGCTCGTCCATGCGCTCGTCCAGCAGCATCAGCGTCGTCCCGATCCGCTCGATCTGGTCGTCCGAGACGTCCCCCAGATCGCAGCGGTGCAGCGCCTGGCGCTCCATGAGCTGGCGCAGCAGTTCGACGACGGTCAGCACGAGGCACACCAGGTCCCGGCCCACCCGGTCGGGGTCCAGCTCCAGCCGGCCTGTCCGGCCGTCCGGCGCGGGGCGGTGCGCGGCGTCGGGCAGGGGACGAGGGTCCGACGCCGTCACAGCGGCCCTCCGTCTCCCCAGGGAGCCGCGACGCGCTCGTTGACGGACGACAGCAGCGCGTTCAGCGAGAGCCGCACCAGCGGGACCTCCGCGATCGCCAGCACCAGGTCACCGCTGACCACCACGCCGGTGTTGAGGACCCTGTCCAGCAGATCCACCAGCGGGACGCCCAGCGGCGCCCCGCTTTCCGGGCCCTCCCACCGCACGACCTCGCCCACCTGCTCACCCACGGGCATCGCTCTCACCTGAGTCCACGAACGAGTACGGCACCCACGGGCCGGTCAGCTCCACCTCGACGCCCCGGCACTCCGGGCGCTCCCGCACGGCCCTGACGGCCTCGGCGACCTCGTCCCGCCGCCCCTCGGCCACCAGATACGCCGCGTTGAGCACCTGCGGTCCACGGCCGCCGGTGGCGGCCGTGTCGTGCGAACGCAGCCGCCGGCTCGCCACGGCGAGACCGCCCAGCGCCCGGTCCACCGCCTCCGCGGCGCCCAGGCCCGCCTCCTGCCGCCGCTCCCGCTCCTGCCGCACGCCCCGCAGCCGCTCCAGATACGCGTGCCCGGGGCGTGCGGCCGAGTCGCGCGCGGCCCCTGCGACGGGCGCCGCTGTGCCACCGGGCGTGCCAGGGCCCGCTACGCCACCGGGCGTGCCAGGGTCCGCTACGCCACGGGGCTTGCCAGGGCCCGCTACGCCACCGGGCGTGCCAGGGACCGGTGTGCTCCGGTCCGTGCCGGGGCCGCGCCTGACCTCCCCGCTCGCGTAGACCTTCACGCCCCATTCGACCCGCCCGGCGATCCGCCGCAACGCGCCCAGGAAACGGCTCGCGTCGGCGCTCAGCGCGGCGCGCGCCCGCCCGTCACCCAGGTAGAGCGTGGCGAGAGGCAGCGGAAGCGTCGGCGCGGTGGCGGCCGCCGCGGCGATCACCGCGTGGTGGGCGCGGGCGCAGCGCTCCAGCTCCGCCCGGTCGCCCAGCCGCTCCCGCAGGGCTTCCTCGCCGAACGAGGCGGCGGGCACGTCCTGCACCACCGCTTCCAGCGCGCCGAAGCGCAGCAACCGCACGGGTGTGCCCGGTGCCTGCCCCGGCAGCCCGGCGAACACCTCCGGATCGCAGCCCTGGCAGACGGCGTAGACGTAGGTGGCGGAGCGGGCGGCGGGGGAGGAGGTGGTGGCGGTCGGCGAGGTCTCCGGTTCGGGCCCGCTGCCGCGTACCGTCTGCGTCATCTGCGCTGCCCTTCCTTGACATGGTGCCAGCTGTGGCTGCGGCTCTCGTCCCAGCCCGCGTCCCTGCGCCGGCCCCGGCCGCTCTCCCCGCCGGCCTCCGCCGGGCCCTCCTCCTCGTGGGGCCCGCCCGCCTCCAGTTCGGCGACTCGCTGCCGCAGCCGCTTGTTCTCGTCCTCGACCGCGTCCCGGTGCGCGCGGGTGGAGAGCGCCGGGTCGGTCTCCCACCAGTTGATGCCGGCCTTCTTCGCCGTCTCGACGGAGGAGACGAACAGGCGCAGCCGGATGGTCAGCAGTTCGATGTCGAGGAGGTCGATCTTGATGTCTCCGGCGATGACGATGCCTTTGTCGAGGACGCGTTCGAGGATGTCCGCGAGGTTGGCCGGGCCCGAGGGCGTGGACGGCGCGTGGCTGAGCGGGCGCTCCGCGGTGTGTTCGGTCACGGCCGACCGGCCCCCTCAACGCCGCCCATCGCCGTCCTCGTCCTCTTCGCCGTCCTCGTCCTCTTCGCCATCCTCGTCCTCGTCGTCCTCGTCATCGAAGTCGTCCCCTTCGTCCTCGCCTTCCCCGTCGTCCTCGTCCCGGTCCTCGTCGTCGTCCCCGTCCCCGTCCGCGTCCTCGTGCTCGTCCGGCTCCCGGTCCTCGCCGTCGCCGCCCTCCGAGGACTCCTCGCGCTCCCGTCCCTCCTTCTCCTCCTCTTCCTCCTGCTGGACCACCTCGTCGTGGCTGCGGGAGACCTCGCCGTCGCGGATCTCGCCGCGCCAGCCGTCCACCTCTTCGGACTGGAGCGTGACGTAGCGCTGGAAGTGCTTGAGGTCAAGGCGGAGCCGCCTGCCCTGGGCGCGCCAGATGTTGCCGGTCTTCTCGAAGAAGCCGGACGGGTAGTACTCGACGACCACCGCGACGCGGGTCAGGTTCTCGTCGAGGCGGTGGAAGCTGACGGCGCCGTTCGTGGTGCCCTTCGACCCCTCGGACGACCACACGATCCGCTGATCCGGGATCTGCTCCGAGACGGTCGCCTCATAGCTGCGGGTCGAGGGCCAGACGCGCACCTTCCAGGTCGTCCTGGTCTCGTCCTCCTCGTCCCGCGAGACGCTGGAGACGCCGTTCATGAAGCTGCCGAAGTCCTCGAACTGCGTGAAGTGGTTGTAGACCACGCGCAGCGGCCGCCCGATGTCGACATGTTCGATGATGTTGATGGCCTTGAGGTCTCCGGCCTTGCTGCCCCCGCCCATGCCGACCGCCTCCTTGGCCTTGCCTGCCACCTTGTCCTTGGCGCTCTTGGCCTTCTCGGAGACCATCGCCTTGACCGGGTTCTCGCCCTTCAGCGCGCGGGCGGCCGTGCCGGCCAGGTCGCCGCCGCCCGCTTCCTTGAGTCTGCTCGGGTCGGCGAGGTCCGTGAGCTTGTCGGTGACCTTGCCGACGACCTGCTTGCCCGACTCGCTCAGATACTCCATGAGCTGGTCACGCAGCTGATCCAGGGGCGAGCTGCCGTCGCCGCCGCTGTTTCCGTCCTTCTCAGCCACGGCGCTCCCTCCTGCGGTCCGAGCGGTCGGCGGACGTCCGCGCGGAACTGCTCGAGGACTGCTTGCGCGGCCGGCCGGCGGAGGAGGCGTCGGACGACGTGCTCTGACGTGCGCGTCCGCTGCCGCTGCTTCTGGAGGTCGCCGGCCGCCTGGGCCGTTCGGGCCGTGCCCCGTCCGACGCGGCGGCGCGCTTCCCGCCCGCCCCGCCGTCCTGGGACCGCTTCCGCGCCTGGGGCCTCCTCTGCTGCGGCGCGCCCTCGTCCGGGCCCTCGTCGGGGCCCTCGTCCTCGTCCTCGCCGTCGTCCCCGTCCCCGCCTCCGTCTTGCCCCTGCTGCCCGCCTTGGCCGCCGAGGCGGTCCGTGCGGGCACGCAGGGAGTCGGTCAGGCTTTCGATACGGCGGTTGGCGACCGAGCCGGCCGCGGTACGGGCCGCGGTCATCATCTGATCCTTGACCTGGTCGGCCAGCTCCTCGAACTGGGGTGTCTCGGTGATCTTCCGGACGCCCTTGCTGATCAGCTCCTGCGGGTCGAGGCCCAGACGGCGCCCCGCCACCAGCGACCCGACGGCGAGGGCCAGCTTGGCCTTCTTCGTACGGCCGAGGAGATATCCGCCCGCCACTCCCGCGAGGACGGCCGTCTTGCAACTGTCGTTCATGCCTGATTCCTTGGGGTCGGTGACGTCTCGGTCACGTCGGACGTGGTGTGTGCGGTGGGTGTGGTCACGGTGCGGGCGCCGGCCGTGGCGCTCGGTCCGCGCTGTTCCAGCAGGTCGAGCAGGCGTTCCTCCTCCCGCTCGAACTCCTCATCGGTGAGCTCTCCCTCCTCGTACGCCCGGTTGAGTTCGCCGAGCTGCGCCCGGACCGTCGCCGGGTCGTACAGCTCCTGTTCGGCGACGTCGAGCAGCCGGCCCGCCACCCACTCCACGCCCCGCACGGGCGCCAGCGGCAGGAGCAGTACTCCGCTGAACAGCCCCATGTCAGCTCCCCACGGCGGTGGGCCGGGCGGCGGAGCCGCCGGGGGAGCCGGACGCTTCCCCCGCCGCGAAATCCGAGGCCCCCTGGGACTCCTGAGGTTCCTTAGGTTTCTCGGGGACGAAGCTGTAACACGGCAGCGGGCCCGTCAGGCGCAGCTCCACCCGCTCCCGGTGCGCGGCCGCGAACTGCTCCACCGCGGCCCTGAACCGCTCGCCGCGTTCCTGCGCGACGAGGAACGAGGCGTTGAGGACGCACCCGGGGACCTTGGGGCCCCGCACGACCTCGTCGGCGAGCCGGACCAGCGTGCGCAGCGCCTCGTCGGCGGCCTCGGTGGCCCGCCGGGCCAAGCCCTCCGCGACCGCCTGCCCGAGCCGCACGTTGCCCTCGTAGGACGGCCGGCGCCGCACGTCCGCCGCGAGCCGCCGCACCCCCGCGTCGTCCCGCACCAGGGCCTCGACGGCGGAGTGGACCGGCATCGCCTTGAGGTTCATCTCGGTGCGGTTCTCCAGACGTTCGAGCGCCGCGAGGTGGGTGGGCGCCGCGGCGCGGACCGCCCGTTCGACCGCCGACGCGTCCTCGGCGACCATGCCGAACCGCATCGGCAGCACGGGCCCCTCGGTGCCCAGCGCGGTCAGCAGCTCCTGGTGGGCCATCAGGTCGCGGCGGCGCGCCCGCAGGTCGGGCGGTACGTCGCTGACGAGGGCCGCGAGTTCGCCTACGGGAAGGAGTTCGACCCGCGCCGGGGGCCTGCCCACACCGCGGGTGGAGGGCGGGAGGGTGCGGTCGGCGTGCACGATGCCGTAGACGTAGAGCCGGGACCCTGTGGTCATGGTCATGCCTCCTGGGTGCGCCGGGTGGCGCGGGAGCCCGCCCGGGAGGCGGAAGCCGTCCGGGACCCGGAACGGGAGCCGGAGCCGCGCCGTGCGCGGGGCGCCTCCTCGGGCTCCGCCTCGCCGTGTTCGTCGTGGGCGTCGCGCTCGTCATCGTCCTCGTCGCCCATGCCGATGGCGTCCTTGACCTTGCCGCCCACCGACTTGGCGGCCCTCTTGGCCCCGCCCTTGGCCACGCCGCCCGACATGCCGGCGAACAGGTCGGGCACCGTGCGGCTGGACGCGTCCTGGTTGAGGTCGAGCCGGTTGCAGACCTCGGCGAAGCGGAGGTAGGTGTCGACGCTGGCGACCACGATGCGGGCGTCGATCTTGAGGATCTCGATTCCCACGAGCGAGACCCGCACGAAGATGTCGATCACCATGCCCCGGTCGAGGATCAGCTCGAGGACGTCGTAGAGGGTCCCGGCGCGTGGGACGCAGACCGCGGCCTCGTTGTAGGTGGTGGTCGTCATGGCTGGCTCTCCCTCTCGGACGGGCACGGAGCCGTCAGTCGTCGCTCGCGCCGCGCCGGTAGCGCCGGATCCGTCGGTACTGGGCGAGGTGGCCCTTGCTGTCGAGCTCCACCTCGTAGGTCGCCAGCAGACTGGTGGTGTCGGGGATGCGCGGAACCTCCAGCACGTCGACGTGCACCCGCCAGCCCTTCTCCGCCCTGCGCACGGCCGAGACGCCCTCGGTCTCGTGCCCGATCAGCCGGGTGAGGCTCCGCGACGCGCGCCGCGCGGCCTCCTCCGGCCCCTTGGACGCGGTGGCGGACGCCGACGTCGAGCCGCTCTGGGTGGCGCTCTTCGAAGCGGACTCCGAGGCGGCCTTCGAGGCGGATGTCGCGGCGGGGCGGGCCCGCTGTGCACGTTGCTCCGGCATGAGCACAGTCTGTTCAGGGAGGGTCGCCCTCGGCATCCGGTGCTGATCCATCCGGGTCCTGGGGTCGCGCGGGCGGCCCAGTGCCACGAGTGCCGGGACCACCCCGCCCGGGCTCGTGTCCGGCGAGGCCCGCCGCACGGGGCTCCGCGCCGGCGGCTGTGCTCCTGGTACTACGGCCGGCGCCTGGAACCCGACCGCACGCCGAAGCAGCGGCGCGTCGTGAGGAAGGTCCTCACCCCGCCGGAGGAGTCGGCGGGGCCGGGGGGAGAAGGCGAAGCGGCAGGCGGATGGGGAGTGGTCCCGCCGCCCGTCCGCGCCTGCCGGATCCGGCCGGGCTCCGGCAGGGTGCGGGCCAGCAGCCACGCCAGCGCGGGCACGACGACCAGCGGCGCCAGCGCCGTCCGCAGCGACGTGGCGTCGGCGAGGGCCCCGATGACGGGTCCGGCCAGACCGCCGACGCTGACCGTCAGACCGAGAGTGACCCCGCTGGCGGTCCCCACGCGTGTGGGCAGGTAGTCCTGCCCGAGGGTGACCTGGAGGGAGAAGGGGACGTACAGCCCCGCCGAGGTCAGCGCCACGCACACGTACAGGAACGGACCCGGGAGCAGCACCGTTCCGGCGACGGCCACCACCGTGACCAGATAGGCCCGGCGGACCACGGCCACCCGGCCCCACCGGTCGGCCAGGTTGCCGCCGAGCACCGTGCCCACCGCGCCACCGAGATACAGCACGAACAGCGCGGCCGTACCCGCGGCCGTACCGCCCCCGGTGCGCTGCTGCGCGAACAGTGAGAGGAACGTGCTCAGCCCGACGAACGTGACCGACCGGCAGACGACCACCAGCGACAGGCGGACGAAGGAGCGCCTGTCGTCGCTTCCGGGGCGCGGGGCGGCACCGTCCGCGCTCCGGCCGAAGACCCTCAACGCGCGCGCGACGGGCAGATACAGCGCACCGCCCAGAACCGCGGGCAGCACGAACAGGGGTGAGTACCCCAGCCCGCCGCACGCGACGACGGCGGTCACCATGAGCGGAGCCGCGGCGAACCCGAGGTTGCCGCCCAGGGAGAACCAGCCCATCGCCGAGTGCCGCCCCCGGCTCGCGAGCCGCGCCACGCGGGCCGACTCGGGGTGGTAGGCCGCCACGCCGATCCCGGAGACGGCCACGCACAGCAGCGTCAGCGCGTAGGAGGCGCTCAGCCCGCTCGACGCGATCCCCAGACCGCCGAGGAGCGTGCCGGCGGGCAGCAGCCACGGCAGCGCCCGCCGGTCGGTGAGCGCCCCGAAGAGGGGCTGGACGACGGAGGAGAGAAGGGAGGCGGCGAGGACGAGGCCCGAGGCCGCGGCGTAGGAGTAGGCGCGCTCGGCGACGAAGAAGGGGACCAGGGCCGCCACGGCGCCCTGGTAGACGTCCACGCAGCCGTGCCCGACGGACAGCAGGGTGATGGTCGACCTGCCCGTTCCCTCGCGCGGCGCGCTGCCCGGCGTGGTTCCCGGCATGTATTTCGGCACGGCGCCCACGATCCGCGCCCGACGGGGTGTCCCGCTTTCGATAAACTGCCAAGCACTGATGGAAAACCGCCAGATCGACCTCACCCCCCGGGCAGGACACGGCGGCGAGGTCCGCCACGAGGCCGGTGCGCCCACCCGCTCCAGGTGGCTGACGCCGGGTGAGGTCATCGACGCGCACCGGCACGACGACCACCAGATCGTCTACGCCGCCCGCGGAGTCGTACTGGTCACCACCGGCAGCGGGTCCTGGGTCGCGCCGGCCAACCGCGCCCTGTGGATCCCCGCCGGCACTGTGCACGCGCACCAGGCCAGCGGCGATCTGGAGCTGCACTTCCTCGGCCTGCCTGCGGCCGTCAACCCGCTCGGTCTCGACGAGCCGACGGCGCTGAGCGTCAGCCCGCTGCTGCGCGAGCTGCTGCTCGCCTCCACACGCTCGCCCGGGGACGGCAGTGACGAGCGGCGACGGCTGCGGGCCGTCCTGCTGGATCAGCTGCGCGCCTCTGCGCAGCAGCCGCTGCACCTGCCCGCGCCCACCGTCGCGCGGCTGCGGGCCGTGTGCGACCTGCTGTACGCGGATCCGGCCGACAACCGCACGCTGGCCCAACTGGGCAGCCAGGCCGGAGCGAGCGCCCGCACCCTCTCCCGGCTCTTCCGCAGCGACCTGGGCATGACGTTCCCGCAGTGGCGCACCCAACTGCGCCTCCAGCACGCGCTGCTGCTGCTCGCCGAGCACACCCCCGTCACCGCGGTCGCGCACCGGTGCGGCTGGTCGTCGGCGAGCGCCTTCATCGACGTCTTCGGGCGCGTCTTCGGCCACACCCCGGGCGCGCACACGGCCTGAGAGGCCGCGGCCGCCCCGGTTTCACCCGGCGCCGTCCCGTCCTCGTTCCCCCCGGGTCTCACCACCGTGAACGCCGGGCTCTTCGGGGTACGGGCGCCGGGCACTCAGTCGCGGAACGAGCCATCCGCACGCCGGGCGTGGCCGGACAGCAGATGTCCGCACTGCGGACAGTGGCGCCGCAGCCCCCGTTTGAGGGCGTAGCCGATGCCCAGCGTGCACAGGTACACCAGGCCGACGACGGTGTGCTGCACCAGTTTTCCCAGGCCCGATTTCGTGCAGGTCGCGCAGTCGCGGCAGCCGGAAGCCATGGGGGTCCCCCTCGTGATCGGGTTTTTGCTCTTACGCTGGTCAGGACGCACGAGGGCGCGGGCGGGGTGACCCGCGGGGCGCGCGGGGACCGAGCGGGGACACTCCGGATACCCGGCTGTGACGAAGCCCGCGCCCCGCGCGGTCGCGAGCCCCGTGCGGTCAGTCCGTACGGTCCTCCGTGCGGTCGCCGCCCCACCGGGTGTGGAAAGTGCCCTCGCGGTCGTCGCGCCGGTAGGTGTGGGCGCCGAAGTAGTCACGCTGTGCCTGGGTGAGCGCGGCGGGGAGCCGGGCGGCGCGCAGCCCGTCGTAGTAGGCCAGCGCCCCCGACATCCCCGGCGCGGGCACCCCGTGCCGGGCCGCCGTGGCGACGGTGCCGCGCCAGGCGTCCTGCGCCTCGCCCAGCTCCCGCGCGAACTGCGGATCGGCCAGCAGCGTGGGCAGGTCCTGCCGCTCGGTGAAGGCGGCGCGGATCCGGTCGAGGAACGCCGCACGGATGATGCAGCCGGCCCGCCAGATCGCGGCGACGGACGCGAGGTCGATGCCCCAGTCGTAGGTCTCGCTGCCCGCGCGGAGCATGTCCCAGCCCTGCGCGTAGGAGATGACCTTCGAGGCGTACAGGGACTGTTCGACCTGGGCGGCGAAGCTGTCCACCTCGTCGTCGGCCATGCGCGACGGTGCCCCCTCGGATGCCCCGGGCCCCGGTAGCGGCGCCGCCGCCCGGCGCAGCTCGGCGTGGCCCGACTGCGACCGCGCGAAGACCGCCTGCGCGATGCCGGGTACAGGGACGCCGAGGTCGAGCGCCGTCTGGACGGTCCAGCGTCCTGTGCCCTTCTGCTCGGCACGGTCCGCGACGACGTCGACGAACGGCCGGCCCGTTCGGGCGTCCGTGTGGGTGAGCACCTCGGCGGTGATCTCGATGAGATAGGAGTCCAGGCGCCCGGTGTTCCAGCGCCGGAAGACCTCGGCGATCTCGGCCGGCTCCAGCCCCGCCACCCCGCGCAGCAGGTCGTAGGCCTCCGCGATCAGTTGCATGTCGGCGTACTCGATGCCGTTGTGGACCATCTTCACGAAGTGTCCGGCACCGTCGGTGCCCAGATGCGTGGTGCACGGTGCGCCGTCCGGGGCGCGGGCCGCGATCCGCTCCAGCAGCGGGCCGAGCGAGCGGTACGCCTCCGCCGAGCCGCCCGGCATGATGCTCGGGCCCAGCAGGGCGCCCTCCTCGCCGCCGGAGATCCCGGTGCCGACGAAGTGGACACCGCGTTCGCGCAGCGCGGCCTCGCGGCGCCTGGTGTCCTCGAAGTGCGCGTTGCCGCCGTCGACGATCACGTCGCCCGGCTCGACGAGCTCCGCGAACTGTTCGATCACCGCGTCCGTCGGCCCGCCCGCCTTGACCATCACCACCAGGCAGCGCGGCGGTCGCAGGGCGGCGACGAACTCCTCGGGTGACCGCGTGGGGACGAAGGTGCCCTCGTGCCCGAACTCCTCCACCAGGTCCCGGGTGCGGGCCTCGGTGCGGTTGTGCAGCGCGACGGTGCGGCCGCTCCGGGCGAAGTTGCGCGCGAGGTTGCGCCCCATGACGGCCAATCCGGTGACGCCGATCTGGGCTGTCGCTGTCATATGCGTCCCTTCCGGCATATGCGTCCTTCCGGGGTTTCCCGCGGCGGGTGTGCGTGGCGGGGTGCTGTGGCCAGGGCCAGGGCACGGATGCCCCCTCGATCGTCTCCCGACACTCCCGCGTCCGCTCGCCGTGCCGCCGGCCCTCACTTGGCGTCGGCGTAGCACCGGACGGCGGCGGTGGTGAAGGGGAAGCGGACCGGGGTGTCACCGAAGGCGGCGCGGGCGGCCTGCCGGCCTGCGGCGTCGATGGCCTCGCGCACCAGGTCGGTCTCCTCGGTGGGGCAGTGCACGATGACCTCGTCGTGCTGGAAGAACACCAGTTCGGCCGCCAGGTCCGCGAGCCGCTGCCGGAGCCCCGCCAGCATCAAAACCGCCCAGTCCGCCGCGCTGCCCTGCACCACGAAGTTCCGGGTGAAGCGGCCCCGGGCCCGCACCGCGCCCGCCGCCCGGGCGCCGGCCTGGCCGGGTTCACCGTCCGTCCCCGCGAAGCCCTCGCCGGTCTCCGGGCCCGTTCCTGAGGACTCGTCGGCGGGCGCCCCGCCCTCCTCGCGTCCCACGGGCGGGCACGTACGGCCCAGGTGGGTACGGACGAGGCGGCCCTCCTCGCCCGCGCGGGCCGCCTCGTCCACGTAGGCGACGGCCGCGGGGAAGCGTCTTCGCAAGGCGGCCAGGTTCCGCAGCCCGTCGCCGCTGGTCTGGCCGTAGACGGCGCCGAGCAGAGCCAGCTTGGCCTGGCCGCGGTCACCGGAGAACGCCCGCTTTGAGAGGGCCGTGTACAGGTCGCGTTCGCTGTTGGCCACCGCCATCAGGCCCGGATCGCGGGAGACGGCGGCCAGGACGCGCGGCTCCATCTGGTCGGCGTCCGCGACCACCAGGCGCCGGCCCGGATCGGCGACCACGGCGCGGCGCACCACCTTGGGGATCTGCAACGCCCCGCCGCCGTTGGTGGTCCAGCGCCCCGAGGCGGCGCCACCGGGAACGTACTCGGGATGGAAGCGCCCCTCCCGCACCCACGAGCGCAGCCAGCTCCAGCCGTGCGCGGTGTAGAGCCGGTACAGCTTCTTGTACCGCAGCAGCGGCTCGACCGCCGGGTGGTCGACCTTTCTCAGCTCCCAGGCCCGCGTCGAGCCCAGCCGGATCCCCTGGCGTGCGAACGCCTGCAAGACGTCGGCGGCCAGGTCGGGCCGCACCCGCTCGTGGGGCCCGAACGCGCGGGAGACCTCCTCTTCCAGCTCCACCAGGCGGCGCGGCAGGCCACCGCCCGCGTACCGCTCGCCCAGCAGCTCAGCCAGCAGCTCGCGGTGGATCTCCGCGCTCCACGGCACCCCCGCGTGGCCCATCTCCCCGGCGACGAGCGTGCCCGCCGACTCACCGGCGAGCAGCAGCCGCATCCGCTCGGGATGCTCGGCCCGCTCCGTTCGCTCCACCTGCGCCGCGTACACCTCCAGCAGGGCGTCGAGGGGGTCGACCCCGTCGGGCAGCGGCACGGGGCCGGTCTCGAACAACGAGGGCTGCGGATCGGTTTCCCGGTGGACGGGCTGCCGATCGGGCGGCACGGGCAGCCCGCGCAGCCGTGCCAGGGCCGCGGGCAGCGCGTGCGGGTCCCCCGCCCGGCCCTCGTGACCGAGGAGCAGCGCCTCGGCGGCCTCCACGTCGTAGCACCGCTCCACCCGCACGCCCGCGGCGAGCAGGCCGGGCTGGACCTCGGCCGTCGCCCGCCACACCCACCGCGCGACCCCCTGCCCGGCGCGCACCGCGGCCGCCGCCGATTCCTCGGTCCGCACGGGGCCCGCACGGCCGCCCCGCGGGTCCAGCGGGCACACCCGCACCCGGCCGCCGCCCGCGGGGGCCAGCGCCCACCGGCGGGCGTCCCGCGCCCGCCGCGTGCCGTGCGCCCCGCCCGCCCGCGCCCCCGTGCCGTTCGTCATGCCGCGAGTCTCCCAGCCGCCTGTGACATCGCCCCCGCGACCGGTCGCACCGCCCCGCCTCCGGTCCGCTCCGCCCCGGGGCCGCGTCACCCCGCGAGGGGGGTCCGCCTCGGGCCGCCGCCCCCGCGGCCGGTCGGCGTCGGGTGGGGACCGGGTGGGGGAGGGGTGCGGGCCTGTGTGCCGGCGTCCTTCCGCCGGCCCCGCAGCGGCCGACATATCCGCACCGTTCCGGGACACTCGGAGGCGGAGGAGTTCCTCCCGGCTGAGAGGTGGGCCATGGACATATCCGGTGTCATCAGCGCGCTCGTCGTCGGCGTGGTCATCGGCGCGCTCGGGCGACTGGTGCTCCCGGGCAGGCAGCGGATCGGGTTCCTGTGGACGATCCTGGTCGGCATCGTCGCCGCGTTCATCGGTACGGCGATCGCCGGCGCCGTGGGTGTCGCCGACACCCGGGGTTTCGACTGGATCGAACTGGTCATCCAGATCGTGCTCGCCGCGCTCGGCGTCAGCCTGCTCGACCGTGCGCGCGCGGGCCGAGGCGTACGCAGGTGAGGCGCGGGCAGCGAAAGGGTGGCGGGCCACCGGCCCGCCACCCTGGGTGCGGAGCGGGGCGTGCCACGCGTGCACGCCCCGCTCACGCGCTTACCCGATGGCCTTGATCAGTTCTCCGTTCGCCGTGTCGCCGCTCAGCTCCCAGAAGAAGGTGCCGCCGAGCCCCTGCTGCGCGGCCCAGTCGCCCTTGGCGGCGATGGTCTCGGGGGTGTCGTAGCTCCACCACTGGTTGCCGCAGTGCGCGTAGGCGGTGCCGGCGACCTCACCCGTGACCGGGCACCGGCTCTTGAGGTCCTTGTAGTCCTCGATGCCCTGCTCGTACTTGCCCGGTGCGGGACCCGTCGCCGTACCTCCGGGCTCGGACTGCGTCACACCGGTCCAGCCGCGGCCGTAGAAGCCGAGCCCGTACAGCAGCTTGCCGCCGGGAACGCCCATCTCCTTGAGCTTGGCGACGGTGGCCTCGGTGTTGAAGCCCTCCTTCGGAATGCCCTCGTACGAGGTCAGCGGGGAGTGCGGAGCCGTGGGGCCCTGGGCATCCCAGGCGCCGAAGTAGTCGTAGGTCATCGGCAGGTACCAGTCGACGTACTGTGCCGCGGTCTTGTAGTCGGTGGCCTCCAGCTTGCCGCCCGCGGACGCGTCGGCGCTGATGGCCGCCGTCACGAGCTGGTCGCCGAACGTGCCGCGCAGCGCCTTCGTCAGGTTCGCGAAGGCGTCGGGGCCGCTGGTGTCGCAGGTCAGACCGCAGGCGTTGGGGTACTCCCAGTCGATGTCGATGCCGTCGAAGAGGCCCTCCCAGCGCGGGTCGTTGACCAGGTTGTAGCAGGACTCGGCGAACGCGGCCGGGTCCTGGGCCGCCTGCCCGAACCCGCCTGACCAGGTCCAGCCGCCGAAGGACCACAGGATCTTCAGGCCGGGGTGCTTCTTCTTGAGCTTCAGCAGCTGGTTGAAGTTGCCGCGCAGCGGCTGGTCCCAGGTGTCGGCCTGGCCGTCGACGCTCTGGTCGGCGGTGTAGGTCTTCTCGTAGTCGGCGTAGCTGTCACCCACGGTGCACTTGCCGCCCTGGACGTTGCCGAAGGCGTAGTTGATGTGGGTCAGCTTGTCCGCCGAGCCGGAGGTCTCGACGTTCTTGACGTGGTAGTTGCGCTGGTAGACGCCCCAGTTGGTGAAGTAGCCCACCGTCTTGCCCGCGGCCGCCTGCGGCGCGGCGGCCCGGGCGGACGCCTTCGAGGCGGCGGCCGGTGCGGTGGCCTGTCCGGGCTCTGCCGACGCCGTGGCCGACAACAGCGTTGTGGCCAGGACGGCGGCGCAGAGGGCACCGAGGAAGGCGAGGAGTCCGCGGCGCCGGGAGGGCGCCGCCGCCTGACGTCCGGTGCGGTGGGTGGGGGAGAATTCCGGGTGGTGGGTGGGAGAGGAGGGGCGTCTTTGCGGTCCGAGCATGGTTCACCTCGCGTGTGGAGTGCGGGGGACGGGGTGCTGCGGCCGTGCCGTGCGTACGTTTCGGGAATGTAGAAGGACTAGACCAGTGCGTCAATGGTTCGGACCAATACTCGTTCACGGCCCCGCCGCCGCCCGTTCACCCCGCCCCTCGCCCGGCTCACACCCCTGCGCCGGTGACGAAGGGCGTGCGATCGGGCATACTCCAACTCGCCGCAGCCGCTGGTCAGCCACCGTCGCGATCCGACGGTGCAGTATCACGGCTGAGGCAGCGGCACTCCCGGCCCGCGCGGGCCGGTACCCACGGCGGCCCTCCACACCCCGGCGCGACCGCCGCAGTTCCCCGATCCGAAGGAGAGCGCGCACCATGCCCCAGGACGGTCCCCAGCCGGTGGAACGCGAACTGCCCACTGACGAGGCGCGCGATCTGCTGGGCCTCGTACGCGAGTTGGTGCGGCGCGAGATCAAGCCGGCGGCCGCCGGGGAAGAGGCGGCCGGCACCTTTCCGCGCGAGACCTTCCGCCTCCTGTCCCGCTCGGGCCTCCTGGGCCTCCCCTACGCCGAGGAACACGGCGGCGGAGGCCAGCCCTACGAGGTCTACCTCCAGGTGCTGGAAGAGCTCGCGGCGGCGCGCCTGACCGTCGGGCTCGGCACCAGCGTCCACTCCCTCTCCTGCCACGGGCTCGCCCACTTCGGCAGCAAGGAGCAGCGCACCGAACGGCTGCCCGACATGCTCGGCGGCGGCCTGCTGGGTGCCTACTGCCTGTCCGAGCCCGCCTCGGGCTCCGACGCCGCCTCCCTGCGCACCCGCGCTGTCCGGGAGGACGGGGACGGCGGGGGCTGGGTGCTCAACGGCACCAAGGCGTGGATCACCCATGGCGGTGTGGCCGACTTCTACACCGTCCTGGCCCGTACCGGCGAGGACGGCCCACGCGGCATCACCGCCTTCCTCGTGCCCGCGGACGCGGAGGGCCTGAGCGCCGCACCGCCGGAGCGCAAGATGGGGCTGAACGGCTCCCCCACGGCCCAGGTGCACTTCGACCAGGTGCGCGTCCCCGACACGTGCAGGCTGGGCGAGGAGGGGCAGGGCTTCACCGTGGCCCTCTCCTCCCTGGACGCCGGGCGCCTGGGCATCGCGGCCTGCGCCGTCGGCCTCGCCCAGGCCGCACTGGAGGAGGCACTGGCCTACACCGCACAGCGCGAGCAGTTCGGCCGTCCCCTCGCCGACTTCCAGGGGCTGCGCTTCGCGCTGGCCGACATGGGCACGCAGATCGAGGCCGGGCGCGCCCTCTACCTCACCGCGGCGCGCCGCCGCGACGCGGGCGAGCCGTTCTCCCGGCAGGCCGCGATGGCCAAACTCTTCTGCACCGACGCCGCCATGCGCGTCACCACCGACGCCGTGCAACTGCTGGGCGGCTACGGCTACACGACGGACTTCCCCGTCGAGCGGTACATGCGCGAGGCGAAGGTCCTGCAGATCGTGGAGGGCACCAACCAGATCCAGCGCATGGTGATCGCCCGCCATCTGGCGGGCCCGGAGAGCAAGAGCTGAAGCCCCGCGGGGGCGTACGAGAACCACCCAGATCCACTCAGGACCCAGGGAGGACTCACATGTCGTCAGCCGCACCACGCTTCACCCGCCGAGGCGGCATCCGTACCGCCGCGGCGGCGGCGCTCGCCGCTCCCCTCGCGGCGGCCGGCGCCGCCGGCGCGCACGCCGCCACCGCGCACGCCGCCACCGCCCGGGCGAGCGGCCCCGGGGACGGCGGCCGGAGCCGGGCGCTCCGCGTCATGTCGTTCAACCTGCGGTACGCCTCCGAGACCCCGCCCCACAGCTGGCCCGAGCGGCGCCCGGTCACCCGGGCGCTGCTCCAGCGCGAGCGCCCGCACCTGATCGGCACTCAGGAAGGGCTCTACGCGCAGCTGAAGGACATCGCGGCGGACCTCGGCAGATCCCGCTACGACTGGATCGGCACCGGCCGGGCCGGCGGCAGCAGGAACGAGTTCGTGGCCGTCTTCTACGACGTCCGCAGACTGCTCCCGCTAGAATTCGACCACTTCTGGCTCTCCGACCAACCCGCTTTGATCGGTTCGACGACGTGGGGCAACACCGTCATCCGGATGGTCACCTGGGTACGGTTCCGTGATCTGGCCACCGACCGCGAGCTGTACCACCTCAACACCCACCTCGACCACCAGAACCAGTACTCCCGCGAACGTTCGGCGGCGCTCATCACCGACCGGCTCGGCGGACTGGACCCGGCGCTTCCGCAACTGGTCACGGGCGACTTCAACGTCCCCGCGCACGCCAACCCCGTCTACGACACGCTGCTCTCGGACGGAAAGCTGACCGACACCTGGGACACGGCCGAACGCCGCAGCAAGCTGTACGGCACCTTCCACGGCTACGAGCCGCTGGTGCCGGACGGTGACCGCATCGACTGGATCCTCGCCTCGCCCGGGGTCCGCACACGCCGCGCGGAGATCCTCACCTACGCGCGCGACGGGCAGTACCCGAGCGACCACCTGCCGGTGCAGGCGCTGGTGGAGCCGTAGGCGGCCCGAGCGCTCAGGCCCCGGCGGCCTGGCGCACCTCCTCGGCCACCTTCGAGCTGAGCGCCGCCCGCACCAGTCCGGCCGCCAGCGGCGCCAGCTCCTCCTTCTTCACCATGTCGGCCAGCTTCCCGGCCGACTCCGGCAGCCCCAGCTTCCGCGCGCCCTGGAGCGCCTTGCTGTCCAGATAGGGCTGGTATTCGGGCCACACCGCCTGGGCCTCGCGCAGGAAGATCGAGACGCCCATGGGCCCGATGCCGGGCACCTCACGCAGGGCGCCCTCGGGATCGTCGCTCCCGCGCAGCCTGCGCAGGTCGCCGCCCCACCGTTCGAGTACCAGTTCCGCGCCGTCGCCGAGCATCGTGGAGGTGCGCTCGTCGTAGCGGCGGTAGCCGCCGACGCCGAGCGCGTCCACCCGCTGCTGCCAGGTGGCGTCGGCCATCCGCCGCGGGCTCTTCATGCCCGCGTCCGTGAGCGCCCGCGCGCTGGCGACCGCGATGTCCGCCCGGATCCGCGCGGACAGCAGCATGGAGAGGACCAGCAGCTGGTACAGGGGCATGGGGGTGTCGCGCAGCGTGATCCCCGCGTCCTGCGCGTAGGTCGTCCCGTGCCGCTTCAGCAGCTCCCGCACCAGCGCCTGCTGCCGGCTCTGCCTGCCGCGTGTGCTGCCGCCGTTGCTCCCGGCCTTGCCGCCCGCGTTCTTGGTGCTGCCTGAGCCGTCGGCACTGTTCGCGCCGCCGGACCGGCTCGGCCCGCTGCCGGTCCCGCTCTTCGTGTTCGTCCTGCTCTTCGTGCTCGTCCTGCTCTTCGTGCTCGCCTTCGCCATGGCCGCCTCCTCGGATGCCCGGGTCCCCAGCCGTACGGGTCCTACGCGGGGCCGTACGGTGCTGTGCGCTCAGCTCTTCCTCGGAGGCGAGGGGGAGGAAACGCCCGCTCAGCCGCCTCACCACTCCGCCACACGGGCAGGCTCGGCGCGTGCGTCGCCGGTGGTGCCGCGACCGTCGGGCGCCTCTGGCTGCCGCGCGAGCTGACGTGCCGTCAACTCTTGACCGTCGTTCGGGGGGTGTGACGCGTGGTCACTCGACCCCGACGCGGGCGCGCTTGGCCGGGCGCGAGCCGGGGAGCACCACGTGGGAGAACGGCTGGGTGCGCCAGTCCAGGCTCTCGGGCAGCCGCAGCAGCTCGCCGACCGTGTGCTCCTTCGGCTCGCGGTCCCACGGCCGGGCGTCCCGCACCGGGCGGCCGGAGCCCTGGCACACCGTCAGGCCGAACGGGTTCCACGGTGAGGCGCACAGTCCGTGGCGCGGCAGCTCGCGCTCCTGGGAGAAGACCGCGATCGCCTGGGCGCAGTCGGGGCACCGGACACGGAGGGCTTCGTACATCTCGTCCTCGAAAACGGATCCCGGCGGCTCGTCGGAAACGTCGGAGCCGTCCAGGAGGGCAGTCGCCTCGCCCTGGTGAGCGTCGCTCAGGTGAGCGGTGTCCTGGCGAGCGGAGCGGGACTTCGTCGTGCGCATGTGGATCCCCCTTGATGGAACGGCCGGGCTCTCGGCTCCGGCCACAGCAAGCACTTCCCGTCGTGCCACACGCGTAATCGCCCCGTGCCGTTGGACGCCGGTGCATAAGTGTGGCCTTCATCACATACCTCATGGTTCCGTGCTTCCGGTGCTGCCCCCGCGTGCCACGGCGCGCCGTCCCCGTGCGCCGGGGCGCACTCGCTGCGCGGACGACGCCGGGGCGCTACGGTGATCCGCTGTGGAGGAACTCGACCGTCAGATCGTGGAACTGCTCGTCAAGGACGGGCGGATGAGCTACACCGACCTGGGCAAGGCCACCGGCCTGTCCACCTCGGCCGTGCACCAGCGCGTACGCCGCCTCGAGCAGCGCGGCGTCATCCGCGGCTACGCCGCGCTCGTGGACGCCGAGGCCGTCGGGCTGCCGATGATGGCCTTCATCTCCGTCAAACCGTTCGACCCCAGTGCCCCGGACGACATCGCGGACCGGCTGGCCGACGTGCCCGAGATCGAGGCCTGCCACAGCGTCGCGGGCGACGAGAACTACATCCTCAAGGTGCGGGTCGCCACCCCCATCGAGCTGGAGCACCTGCTCGCCAGGATCCGCACCCTGGCCGGCGTCTCCACCCGCACGACCGTCGTCCTCTCCACGCCGTACGAGGCCCGCCCTCCCCGCGTCTGAGCCCGCTCGCGGGCCCGGCCGCTCCGCGCACCGGCCGGGGGCGGTCCACCCCGCGCGACGGCGCGGCGCCCGTAAGCGGGAGACTGTGCCCATGAGCGACAGCACAACCCCCGCCACGCCCCGCACCCTGCTGCTGCGCGGCGGCGAGGTCCACAGCCCCGCCGACCCGTTCGCGACCGCGATGGTGGTGGAGGGCGACAGCATCGCCTGGATCGGTTCGGAGGGTGCTGCCGACTCGTTCGCCGAGAACGTCGACGAGGTCGTCTTCCTCGACGGCGCCCTCGTCACCCCCGCGTTCACCGACGCGCACGTCCACACCACGGCGACCGGACTGGCGCTGACGGGCCTCGACCTGTCGGACGCCCGCACGCTCGCCGACGCGCTCGCCCGCGTCCGCGCGTACGCCGAGGAACGGCCGCACGACCGGGTGCTGCTGGGCACGGGGTGGGACGCCTCCGCCTGGCCCGAGCAGCGCCACCCCGGCCGTGCGGAGCTCGACGCTGCCACCGGCGGACGCCCGCTCTACCTGACCCGGATCGACGTCCACTCCGCCCTCGCCACCACGGCGATGCTCGACGTGGTGCCGGGGGTCACCACCCGCGCGGGGTACAGCGCCGACGCGCCCCTGACGGGCGACGCGCACCACGCCGTGCGCGAGGCCGCGCACGCCACCCTCACCCCGGACCAGCGCGCCGAGGCCCAGCGGGCTGCCCGGGAGCACGCCGCCTCGCTCGGCATCGGCGCGCTGCACGAGTGCGCGGGCCCCGACATCTCCGGTGAGGAGGACTTCACCTCCCTCCTCGCACTCGCCGCGGCGGAAGCCGGCCCTCGGGTCTTCGGATACTGGGCGGAACTCGTCACGTCCGCAAAGGACGCGGACCGGGTCAGGGAGCTCGGCGCGCTCGGCGCGGCGGGTGACCTCTTCGCCGACGGCTCCCTCGGCTCCCACACCGCGCACCTGTGCTCCCCGTACGCGGACGCTCCCGGCACCACGGGCAACGGCCAACTGGACGCCGCCACCGTCGCCACCCACGTCGCCGCCTGCACCGAGGCCGGGCTCCAGGCCGGGTTCCACGCCATCGGCGACGCCGCCATCCGGTCCGTCACCGACGGCGTGCGCCGCGCCGCCGAGAGCGTCGGCACGGCCCGCGTGCGGGCCGCCCGGCACCGCGTCGAGCACGCCGAGATGCTGACAAAGGCGGCCGTCGCGGACTTCGCGGACCTCGCCCTCACCGCCTCCGTGCAGCCGGGCTTCGACGCGGCCTGGGGCGGCGCGGACGGCATGTACGCGCGGCGCCTGGGCGCCGAACGGGCCGCCACCCTCAACCCGTACGCGGCACTGCTCCGCGCCGGGGTGCCCCTCGCGCTGGGCTCCGACAGCCCCGTCACCCCGCTCGGCCCCTGGGAGACCGTCAGGGCCGCCGCCTTCCACCGCACCCACGCGCACCGGATCTCCGTGCGCGGCGCCTTCACCGCCCACACCCGCGGCGGCTGGCGCGCCCTCGGCCGCGACGACGCGGGCGTCCTCGTCCCCGGAGCACCGGCCGACTACGCGGTGTGGCGGACCGGGCCGCTCATCGTCCAGGCTCCCGACACCCGCGTGGCCAACTGGTCCACCGACCCGCGCTCCGGCACCCCGGGGCTGCCCGACCTGACGCCGGGCGGCGAGGTGCCCGTCTGCCTGCGGACGGTGGTCGGCGGACGCACGGTCTACGCACGGCCGGACGAGTGATGTCAGCGGCGCGATACGGCTGAACGAGACCCCTCCGTCCGCCGTGCCGTGCTCCTCTCCTCGCTACTGACCTGCTGATTTCTCGAAACACCCCAGGTAGGCGGGCTGTTGACAACGAACGCCCGGAGCCCGGTAGGTTCGGCCGCGTCCACCAAAAGGACGTCCGACCGGGGAGCTTCCACGCTGTCGTCGAACCCCGCTGGGCCAGGGGTGGTGTACCGCACCGGCGCACCACCGCTGCGAGCCAGGTCCAGCGCCGACGGCACGGGGAACAGATGCGCTCCGCCGGCCGGCGGGTGTGACCCGGTACGGGGCCCGGACGCTCAGTAGACAACGGCTTTCGGTAGATCCGCAGCCAGCGGGTCCCAGGTCGGCCCGAAGGGCGCCGGGCCCCGATCCGCAGATCCGCCCCTCCGGTTCTCGGGGCGCCCGCGTGCCCATCGCTTTACGCCTCCCGCGGCCCCTGGCGGCCCCCGCGCGTTGTACGGTCACCTCACCACCGCACGACCCGCACCGCACGACCTGCTAGGAAGGCCGCGACCTTGGCATCGGGCCCCGACACCACCCCCGCCTCCGCCCCGGACGGCTCCCGGGAGCGCAAGGCGGCACCCGCCGCGCCCCGCAGCGCGCCCGAGGGCGTCAGCGCGGCACCCGCCGAGCCGCCGCCCCGCGAGGAGAGCGCGACCGCGCCGGCGGAAGGGCACGACGCGCGCAGTGACGTTCCGCCCGGAACCGGCGGCCCCGGAAGGTCCGAACGCCCCGGCAGGCTGCGGCGGCCGGCGGCGCTGGCACGGCGGGAGTGGCGCCGCACGGCGCTGGCGGCCCTCAGCGGCGTGGCGCTCGCGCTCGCGTTCCCGCCCTACGACCTGTGGCCGCTCTCGCTGGTGGCCGTCGCCGCGCTGAGTCTGCTCACCCGGGGCCGGACGGGCCGCCAGGGAGCGTGGTCGGGGCTGGCCTTCGGCTGGCCCTTCTTCCTCGTCCTGCTCAAGTGGCTGCACGTCGTCGGCTGGGACGCGGTGATCGGGCTCGCCTTCTTGCAGGGGCTGTTCGTGCTCGGCCTCGGCGCCGGGCTCGCCGTCACCTCGCGGCTGCCGGCATGGCCGCTGTGGGGTGCCTGCCTGTGGGTGACCGAGGAGTTCCTCCGCGACCGCCTCCCGTTCGGGGGCTTCCCCTGGGGGCGCCTCGCCTTCGCGAACACCGGATCGCCCTTCACCCCGCTGGCCGCACTCGGGGGCGCTCCCCTCGTCACCTTCGCGGTCGCGCTGACGGGGACGCTGTCGGCGGCCGTCGCGCTCACCGCCTGGCGGCTGCGCCGGCCCACCGCCCGCACCACCCGTGCCTACGTCACCGGGCTCGGTGCCCTCGCGCTGGCGGCTGCCGTCACCGTCGCCGGGTTCGCCGTGCCGGTACCGACCAAGGCCGCCGGCACGGCCCGGATCGCCGTCGTCCAGGGCAACGTGCAGCAACCCGGCATGGACTTCCTCGGCCGGCCCATGCAGATCCTCAACAACCACGCCGAGGCCACCCTCGACCTCGCCGAGCGGATCGAGCAGGGCAAGGAGCCGAAGCCGGACCTGGTGATCTGGCCGGAGAACTCCTCCGACCTCGACCCCTACAAGTACCCCGAGGCGGGCGACCGCATCGACGAGGCCGTCAAGGCCGTCGGCGTCCCGGTCCTCGTGGGGGCTCTCGTCGACCACCCCACCAAGCAGGGTTACGTCGAGAACCAGGGCATCGTCTGGGACCCGAAGAAGGGCGCCGGAGCCTCCTACACCAAGCAGCACCCGGTGCCGTTCGGCGAGTACGTTCCCTTCCGCGACCAGCTCAGCAAAGTCATCACCCGCCTCCAGCAGATCCCCAGGGACTTCTCTCCGGGTGATCACACCGGGGTGCTCCAGACGGGACCCGCCCGGCTGGGCGACGTCATCTGCTTCGAGGTCGCCTACGACGAGATCCCCCGGGACACCGTCAAGGACGGCGCCCGCGCACTCGTCGTCCAGACCAACAACGCCACCTACGGCAACACCGGCCAGCCCGAGCAGCAGCTGGTGATGTCCAAGCTGCGCGCCATCGAGCACGGGCGCGCCGTGGTGACGGCGGCGACCAGCGGCATCAGCGCCGTCGTCGCGCCCGACGGCACCGTCACGCAGCGCACGCGGGAGTTCACGCAGGACGTGCTGACAGGGACGCTTCCGCTGCGCGACGATCTCACCGTCGCCGACCGCGTCGGTGCGGCTCCCGAGTGGGTGATCGCTATCGTGGGCGTGCTCGCCTGCGCCGGGGCCTGGCTCCTCGGCCGCGGGAAGCGCGGCGCCCGCGACGCGGCGGCCACGACCACGGCCGCCGCGGGTGCCGACGGGCAGGGGGAAGGACCGGAAGACACCGACCACGATCAGCACGACCGACAGGCTCAAACGGAGGGGCAGCACCAGTGAAGGACGGCGGACAGCGGCGGTACGGCCCCCTCGGCACAGCCCTGGTCATCATTCCGACCTACAACGAGGCCGACAACCTGGCACCCGTCGTCTCCCGGGTGCGAGAGGCCGTGCCCGAGGCGCACGTCCTCGTCGCCGACGACAACAGCCCGGACGGCACCGGCAAGATCGCCGACGAGATCGCCGCCGAGGACGCCCACGTGCACGTGCTGCACCGCAAGGGCAAGGAGGGCCTGGGCGCCGCCTACCTGGCGGGCTTCCGCTGGGGCATCGAGGCCGGCTACGGCGTGCTGGTCGAGATGGACGCCGACGGCTCCCACCCGCCCGAGGAGCTGCCCCGGCTGCTGACCGCGCTGGGCGGCGCCGACCTGGTCATCGGGTCCCGCTGGGTGCCCGGCGGCCGCATCGTCAACTGGCCCAAGTCCCGCGAGTTCCTCTCCCGGGGCGCCAGCACCTACTCGCGGCTGCTCCTGGACGTGGACGTGCGGGACGTGACGGCGGGCTTCCGCGCCTTCCGCAAGGAGACGCTGGAGGGCATCGACATGGACGCCATCACCTCCCAGGGCTACTGCTTCCAGGTCGACCTCACGCGGCGCACCGTGCACGCCGGCTACCACGTGGTGGAAGTCCCGATCACCTTCGTCGAGCGGGAGCGCGGCGACTCGAAGATGAGCCGGGACATCATGGCGGAGGCCCTGTGGCGGATCGCGGCATGGGGTGTCGAGGACCGGGTCAAGAGGGTCACCCACCGCAAGGAGCACTGAACCCTCCCGCCGCTCCCTCCGCGCCGCTCAGCTCCCTCCCGGCCACTCCCTCCGCGCCGCCAGGCACACTGGAGACATGACGACGCGTGCACCCTTTCCGTACGGGCCCTCAGGACAGGACTCGGGCGGTTCAGGCGGCGGTCAGGGGCGTGGTGACGGATCCGGATCCGGTGGCACACCGCCGCCCCGGCCGCCCCGTTCCCGAGCCCGGACGCTGGTACCGCTGGCCGTCGCGGCGTGGATCGTGCTGGAGATCTGGCTGCTGATCCTGGTGGGGGAGGCGGCCGGCGGGTTCACCGTGTTCCTGGTGCTGGTCGCGGGCCTGGTGCTGGGCTCGGCCGTGATCAAGCGAGCGGGCCGCCGCGCCTGGAACAACCTCGCCGAGACGGTGCAGCGCGCCCAGGACCAGGCCAGGGCCGGAGGGCCTTCCGGCGGCACCACCGACGAAAAACCCGGGGCGCACGGCCGTGGTGGCAACGGCACCGCCATGCTGGGCGGTCTGCTGCTGATGATTCCGGGCCTGCTGACGGACGCGGCCGGACTGCTGTGCCTCTTCCCGCCGACCGCCAAGCTGCTGCGCGGCACCACCGAGCGGTTCCTGGAGCGGCGCAGCGGCTTCGCGCCGGGCGGGCTCGGCGACACCTACCAGCAGGCGCGGGCGGCCGAGCAGCAGGCGCGCATGCACCGTCCCGACGGCAAGGTCGTCCAGGGCGAGGTCGTCCGCGACGACGAGCCCCCGGAGCGCGGCGGCGAGCAGGGGCCCGACGCCGAGCGCGGGCGCGGCGGCGAGCAGGGGCGCTGAGGGCCGTGCCGCGACCGGTCCGGGGAATGTGCCCGGACCGGACGGGTGCACGAGAGCGCCCCGGACGCACGTGACAGGTCCGGGACGGACGTGACAGGTCCCGGACGGACGCACGTGGCCGGTCCCCCTCCCGGACAGACGCGCGAGATACGGTTTGCGCAGTCCGGGCACACGAAGGGGCCCGGTCCACGCTGGTGTCGCGTGGACCGGGCCCCTTCGCCGTGTACTCGGCGCCTTGGCCGACGGGGGTCAGGCGGACTTGCGCTTGTTCCCGCTGTCGTCACGGGGGTGCACCGCGAGGTTCATGGTGCCCGAACGCAGCACGGCGAGCCGCTCGGCGAGGACCTCCTCGAGTTCCTCGCGGGTGCGCCGCTCCATGAGCATGTCCCAGTGCGTACGCGCGGGCTTGCTCTTTTTCTCCTCAGGACCCTCGCCGTCGACCAGGAGAGCCTGTGCACCGCACACCTTGCACTCCCACTCGGACGGAATCTCGGCCTCTACCGAGAACGGCATCTCGAAACGATGTCCGTTCTGGCATGCGTACTCCACGGCCTGGCGCGGAGCCAGGTCGATACCGCGGTCGGTCTCGTAGCTGGTCACCACGAGTCGCGTGCCGCGAAGAGCTCGCTCACTCATGAATTCGTGCCTCCCGGGCTGGTCGCCCACAGGACAGGTGTCGCTGTCGTCGTCATCCGGTCAACGTCCGGCCGCCGGTGAAGATTCCCGCGTGGGGAGATCACCCACCCGTCACGCACCTCCACTCGTGACGGAGGGGCCGCACGCCGCTGCTCCTCGTGCCGCCGCTTCGTTGATCTGCGGTACCCGCCGGTGACCGGTTTGTCACAAATGACAGGAGATGTCACCCACTGTTCGCATCTCTTCTGCACGCAGTAACGGTCAGTCCGGTGGGCCAAACGCGTACACTACCGGCCCGGCACCCTCAGGTCTAAATCCGTCCCGGTGCGACATTGCCCACGGCGGCCGCCGCGCGCCGCACGGGTACCCGCGCCAGCAGGACGAAACCGAGGGCGAAGAAGACCACCAGCGACAGGATCGCGTACCGGTAGTCGCCCGTCAGCTGGAAGGCCAGCCCGAACACCAGCGGCCCCAGCCAGCTGGTGCCGCGGTCGCTGATCTCGTACAGCGCGAAGTACTCCGCCTCCTTGCCCGCGGGCACCAGATGCGAGAAGAGGGAGCGGGACAGCGCCTGGCTGCCGCCCAGCACGAGACCGATGCCCACCGCCAGCGCGTAGAACCACACCGGCTCCCCGCGGGGCAGGAAGTAGCCCGCGGCCACCGTCACCGTCCAGGCCACGAGCGAGCCCAGTATGGCGCGCTTGGCGCCGTACCGGGCCGCGATCCTGCCCAGCAGCAGGGCGCCCGCCACCGCGAGGACCTGCACCAGCAAGATGGCGCCGATCAGCGTCGTCTGGTCGAGGCCGAGGCCCTCGGAGCCGTAGACCGACGCCTGGGTGATCACGGTCTGGATGCCGTCGTTGTAGAGCAGGTACGCCAGCAGGAAGAGCAGGGTCAGCGGGTAGCGGCGCAACTGTCTCAGCGTTCCGGCCAACTGGCGGAACCCCTGCCCGAAGGAGGCACGGCCCGCTTCGCGCCGCGCGGCGACGGGCCGCTCCCGCAGGCGCAGCAGCGGTACGACGGTGAAGACGGCCCACCACAGGCCCGCCGACGCCAGGCAGATCCGGACGGCCACCGACTCGGCCACGCCCAGCGCGTCGTGGCCGAGGAACAGGCCCAGGTTCGCCACCAGCACGAGCGCCCCGGAGCCGTAGCCGAACGCCCAGCCGCGCGAGGAGACCGCGTCGCGCTCCTCGGGCGGCGCGATCTGCGGCAGGAAGGCGTGGTAGAGCACGACCGAGACGGCGAAACTGACGTTGGCGACCACCAGCAGCACACCGCCGAGCAGATAGCGGTCGCCGTCCAGGAAGTACATGCCCGTCGTCGCTCCGGCGCCCAGGTAGGCCGCGGCCCCCAGCAGCGGCTTCTTGCGTCCGGTGCGGTCGGCGAACGCGGCGGCCAGCGGCATCACGAGCACCGACAGCAGCACGGAGGCCGAGACCGCGTACGGGAAGAAGGAGCCGGCGCGCACCGGGATGCCCAGCGGGTGCACGTACCCGTCCGCGTCCGCCGCCGCCTTGGTCACCTCGGTCAGGTAGGGGCCGAGGAAGACGGTGAGCACACTGGTGGAGAAGACGGAGTTGGCCCAGTCGTAGAAGTACCAGCCGCGCTGCTCGCGCCGCCGCTCCCGTACGTCGCCGAACTCTCCGGGCTCCGCGTCGCCTCCGCCCTGTGGCGCCTGCGCCGTGACCGTGCCCATTCCGCTCCTCCCCGCACCCCGTTTCCCGGGTTTCCCGGACCGCGTACCGACCGCAGGGCGCTCTTCCGCCGATCGTCGGACGATCTTTCGAACCGGTGCCGGGAGACTACAGTCCGCCTCTCACCGACCGAAAAGCCCCGCTGCTCTCGCCCGGGCGTCTGGCAGGCTGAGCGGCGCCCGCACTCCCTTGCGGGCCCGCTTCCCCTCCGGGGACCCGCTGATCCGTCCCCCTCGGCGCCGTAAGGAGTGCCCCGTCGTGCCACAGGACCGCGAGCAGCGACAGGGCGCGTCCGGCCCGGCCGAGCGCACCGCCACCGTCGGCGGCCGCCGCGTCGCCTACCTGGACTCCGGCGGCCCTGGGCCCGTACTGCTGGCCCTGCACGGCCACTTCGGACGCGGCCGGATCTTCGCGCCGCTGGCCAGGGCGCTCGCGGGCCGCTACCGTCTCCTCGCCCCCGACCAGCGCGGCCACGGCCGCTCGGACCGGGCGGACACCTACGCTCCCGCGTCCTACGCCGACGACGCCGCGGCCCTCCTGGACGCGCTCGCGATCCCCTCCGCCGCCGTGCTCGGCCACTCCATGGGCGGCGCCGTCGCCTTCGTCCTCGCCGCGCGGGCCCCTGAGCGGGTCTCCGCCCTGCTCGTCGCCGACATGACCGTGCTCAACCGGGAACCCGAAGCGCACCCCGTGCTCGACTGTTCGACGTGGCCGCGCCGCGCCGTGAGCCGCCGTGCGCTCGGTTCCGCCATCGAGGCGCACGGCGTCCCGGACGCGGGCTACTTCCTGGACGGCGCCGCCGCGTTCGACGACGGCTGGGGGCTGCTGTGCGACACCGGCGACATGATGGCCTCGCAGCGCGCCTTCGCCGGGGACCTGAGCGCCTGGTGGCGGGCTTCGGGGCAGCCGGCGCTGCTGATGCGCGCCGAGCACAGCTTCATGCTGTCCGAGCGGGTGGCCCGCCGGATGGCCGACGCACGCCCGCGCACCGAACTGGTCACCTTCCCCGGCTGCGGCCACTGGCTGTACGAGGACGACCCGGAGGGGTTCGCGCGTGCCGTCGGGGGCTTCCTCGACCGCGCCGTCGGCTGAGCGCCGCCTTCCGCGCCGAGCCTTCGGGGTCCCCGACCCCGGCCGGTCGCCGCGCTCCGCCTGTCTCTTCAGCCCCGTATCCAGGCGCCGCGTTCGGTGAAGACCTCGCGCAGCATCTCCAGATGGTCGGTCATGATGCCGTCCACGCCCAGGTTCAGCAGTGCCTCGGCGCGTGCGCGGTCGTTGACCGTCCACACGTGCACCTGGAGCCCGCGCGCGTGCGCCGCCCGCACGAAGGCGCGGTCCACAACCCGTATCCGACCGTGCCGCTCGGGCACTTGGGCGCACCCGGCGCCTCTCGGCAGCCGCCAGGGCAGGCGGTAGGCGCGCATCCGCAGGGCCAGGGCCCCGCCGGTGCCCAGCGACGTCAGCAGCCGCGGCCCGGCCAGCGCCCGCGCCCTGGCCACCCGCGCCTCCTCGAACGAGCCGACGCACACCCGGTCCCAGGCGTCCTCGCGCTCCAGCAACTCCAGCAGGGGGACGAGCGCGGCCGCGGCCTTGACGTCGATGTTCCAGCGGACGTGCGGCAGCGAGCGCAGCAGGTCGGCGAAGAGCGGTATCGGCTCCCGGCCCGCGACCCGGGCCCTGCGCACCTCGGTCAGGCTCAGCCCGGCGATCGGACCGCTGCCGTCCGTGGTGCGGTCCAGTGTCGCGTCGTGGAAGGCCACCAGGGCGCCGTCGGCGGTGGTGTGGACGTCGGTCTCCATGTAGCGGTAGCCGAGCTCGGCGGCGCGGGCGAAGGCCGCGTGGGTGTTCTCCAGGCCCGAGGCGGCGCCGCCCCGGTGCGCGAAGGCCAGCGGCGTCGGGTGGGCCAGGAAGGGATGCGCGGGGCCGGGGGAACGGCCGTCCGTCGGTCGTACGTTCGTCACCGCCGCAGTATCGCGCGCCGCTGCCGGCCGCCTCGGGCCACCACCCGGGAGGTGCCCTCTGTGCTGTTCGTACCGGCGCCCGCGGCGCCCTCCGTACCGGTGCCTCCGGCGTCCCGCTGCGCGGGCAGGGCGAAGACGCGGAGGAAGAACTGGGCGAGCGGACCGATCGCCAGCGCGTACAGCACCGTTCCCACGCCGACGGCGCCGCCCAGCAGGATGCCGCTGATGAGCACCGCCACCTCGATCCCCGTCCGCACGAGCCGGATGGAGCGGCCCGTGACCTTGTGCAGCCCGGTCATCAGCCCGTCGCGGGGCCCCGGGCCGAAGCGGGCCGAGATGTAGAGGCCGGTCGCGGCGCCGTTCAGCACCACACCGCCGACCAGCAGCGCGATCCGGAAAGCGAGCGCCTCCGCGTGCGGCAGCAGCCACAAGGTGGCGTCCATCGACAGACCGACCAGGAAGACGTTGGAGACCGTGCCCAGTCCGGGGCGCTCCCGCAGCGGCCACCACAACAGCAGCACCAGCGCGCCGACGGCGATCGACACGGTGCCGATGGACAGGCCCGTGTGCTCGGAGACGCCCTGGTGGAAGACGTCCCACGGGTCAAGCCCCAGCTCCGCGCGGACCATCAGCGCCGCGCTCGCCCCGTACAGCACGAGACCCACGTACAGATGGACGAGCCGGCGGGGCAGGCGCCTGCCGGAACTGCCGGAACCTCTCGATGTGGACAAAGACCTACCCCTTCTCGTGCCGGTGGACCGTCTCGTGGCACTCTGTGGCATGGAAGCAGGCCATTTCTATGGCCAATCTCGGAGAGGTGGACCGAAGAGATGGCGCACTGGAACTCCGCGGTGGGCGCCGTGCAGCTCGCACGGCTCCTGGGCTCGCAGCACTCGGTGCGGCGGGAGACCCAGGGGGCGGCGAGGGACCTGATCGCCCAGGGAAGCGTGCTGACGAGCGGGGGTGCCGCCGGCGGATCGCGCAAGGTGCCCGCCTACCGTTCCCTGGCCGACGGCCTGCGGCTGCTCGTCCTGGAGGGCCGTATCCCCGTCGCGACCCGGCTGCCCGCCGAGCGGGAACTCGCGTCCGCGCTGTCGGTGAGCCGTACCACCGTCGCCGCGGCCTTCGAGGCGCTGCGCGCCGACGGATTCCTCGAATCGCGCCGCGGCTCCGGAAGCTGGACCGCCGTGCCGGCGGGCAAACCACTGCCCACCCGCGGACTCGACCCCCTCCCGCCGGAGAACGAGGGCACCGTCATCGACCTGGGCTGCGCCGCGCTGCCCGCGCCCGAGCCGTACATGAGCGAGGCGTTCCAGCGGGCTCTCCCGGCCCTGGCCCCCTACGCGCACACCCACGGCGACTACCCGGCGGGGCTGCCCGTGCTGCGGGAGACGGTCGCCGCGCGCTACACAGCGCTGGGTGTGCCCACCATGCCGCAGCAGATCATGGTCACCACCGGTGCCATGGGCGGTGTGGCCGCCCTGGCCCGGCTGCTGGTGCCGCGCGGGGAGCGTATCGCCGTCGAACACCCCTCCTACGCCAACATCCTGCAACTGCTGCGCGAGACCGGCGGCCGCCTCGTCCCCGTGCCCATGGCCGACCGGCTCGCCGGGTGGGACCTGCCCGCCTGGCACCGCACACTGCGCGAGGCCGCGCCCCGGCTCGCCTACGTCGTCGCCGACTTCCACAACCCGACGGGCGCCCTGGCCGACGCCGAACAGCGCCGCGAGCTGATCGGCGCGGCCCGCGCCTCGGGAACGGTCCTCATCGCCGACGAGACCATGGCCGAACTCCCGCTCGGGCCGCCGGGGGCCACCGGCACCCCGGCCACCGGGTCCCCGGGCCTGGAGATGCCTCCGCCGATGGCGGCCCACGACCCCGGCGGCTCCACCGTCATCACCGTCGGCTCCGTCAGCAAGTCCATCTGGGCCGGGCTGCGCATCGGCTGGATCCGCGCCGCACCCGAGGTGATCCGCAGCCTCACCGCGGCCCGCGCCTACGCCGACCTGGGCAGCCCCGTCCTCGAACAGCTCGCCGTCAACGAACTGCTGTCGGGCGACGGCTGGGAACAGGCCGTCACGCTCCGCCGCGAGCGGGCCAGGGAGAACCGCGAAGCGCTCACCGCTGCCGTACGCGACCTGTTGCCCGACTGGGAGTTCACCGTGCCGCGCGGCGGCCTCACCCTGTGGGTGCGCACCGGCGGCCTGTCCGGATCCCGGATCGCCGAGGCGGCCGAACGGCTGGGCGTGCGGGTGCCGTCGGGCCCGCGGTTCGGTGTGGACGGCGCCTTCGAGGGGTTCGTCCGGCTCCCGTTCACCATCGCCGAGCCGCTCGCCCGGGAAGCCGCGGGACGGCTCGCGGCCGCCGCAGACCTGGTACGCTCCGGCGCCCCCACGCCCTCCGACCTGCCCCGCTCCTACGTGGCCTGACCCTCCCTGGGAGGGGCGACCCGGAACGCCGTGGCCGCCGCACCGTCACCCGTGGCGGGCTCGTGCACGGACGCGGGCAGCAGCTCACCGACCGCCAGCCGCTCGGGCTCACCCACCGTCTCGTCCAACGGGTCGGGGGTGGCGGGCACCTGGAGCCGCAGCACCGGCCCCTGGCCCAGCCTGGCGAACCCCCGGCCGCGCGCCACGTGCGCTCCCGGGCCGGTCTGCGGCGCCTCACCGAGCACGGCCCCCGCCTGCCCCGGCGACACGGAGCCGAGCACCACCCTGGCCCTGGTGTGCGCGAAGACCGTGTCCGTGAGCATGTCCAGATCGTCGAACTGCTCGGCCACCACGACGGTCACTGAGGCGGCGCGGCCGTGCCGCAGCGGAACCCGCAGCAGCTGCTGCGGGTCGATCCTCTCCTCGGCGTCCGCGAGATGGCTGAGCGCCGATGGCCGGTCCAGCACGATCCACAGCGGCTGCCTGGCCTCCTCGGGCACCGGTTCACCGCGCTGCCGAGCCCTGCTGGTCACCAGCAACCTCCGCTCGGTCTCCCGCGCCGCCCACTCCAGCGCGGACAGCGCGCCGGGCAGTGTCGACTCCACGCCCAGCACCCCGTGGCGCGCCGCGAAACAGGAGAACTCGCCGCCCCCGTCGCCGTCGACGAACAGCACCTCGCCCCGGTGCAGCGCCTGGAGCGCGAGCGAGCGCAGCAGCGAACTCGTCCCGGCCCCCGGCGTTCCCACGGCCAGCAGGTGCGGTTCTCTCGCGCGGTGCCCGGTGCGCCACACCACGGGCGGCACGTCGAAGGGGGCGGCCTCCCCCAGAAAGTGCACGGGGACGGTGCGCCGGACCTCGTAGCCGTCCGTGAAGCCGAGCACCGTCTCGCCGGGCGCCGTGACGAACGGCCGCGCCAGTACGCCGGTGGGCAGCGGCGCGAGTGCCGCCATCTCCAGCCGGTTGCCCTCCTGGTCCCAGCTGAAGCGGTACTCGCGGCCCCGGCCGGTCTTGGCCGCCAGCACCCGCTCGACCCGCTGCCGCTCCTCGGGCTCGCCGTCGAGGAAAGCGGCCGGATAGCTCAGCAGCAGTTCGCTGATCCGCCCGTCGCGGAACGCGAACTCCTCGAAGACGCGCTCCCATGCACCCCCGGGTACGTACAGCGGCTCGTGGTGCGGATCGTCCGCCGGCGCGAAGTAGGGCACCAGCGCCTCGTAGAGCGCCCGCAGGCGCGCGCACTCCTCGTCGCTGGGCCCCCGGCGCTCCGCCGGTCCCGCCGCGCCCTCCCGCCCATACCACCCGGCGGCGGCCAGCAGGCCCAGCGCCGCCAGCACGGGACCGAAGGGCAGCACCCACACCAGGGCGCCGCACGCCGCGACGGCGAACAGCGCGGGACCGCGCCGTTGCCCCGGCGTGCGGTCCCACCAGGCCCTGCCCCGGACGGCGAGGCACCGCACCCCGCGGCAGAGCACCAGCAAGGGGTGCAGCACGTCGAGGAGTCCTTCGATCCCCGCCCGCGCCGCACCCCGCTCGGCACCTCGTGCGCCGCGCCACGGCAGTGGCTGTGTCTTCCCAGTCATCGGAGTCTCCGGCACCCTCGGCCTCATCGGCGTCTTCGCCCACCGGCCCACGCCCAGCTCCTCCCTGGCCTGCCCGCCGCGGGTCCGCCGCGCTCGCTGCGGACCCGCGCCGACGCCTAGAACTTGATGCCGCCGAGGAGGCTCGCCAGGCTCTCACCTCCCGCTTTGATGCCGGGTGCCATCGCGGTGCCCGCGATGTAGAAGCCGAAGAGGGCGCACACCAGCGCGTGGGAGACCTTGAGATTGTCCTTCCGGAAGAACAGGAAGACGATCAGGCCCAGCAGCACGACACCCGAGATCGAGAGAATCACCAGTACTCCTGATGTAGGGGACGGTCACCATGAGTTTCACCAGCTTCACAGATCGTGTGCTCGGTAGGAAACTCGCATTTGGGTGATTTAATGCCTAACGCCCCCGAACGGGTCGTGTCGCTGCCGGGGCCATGGTGGAACCCCCTTCTCGTGGCACACCGCGCAGCGCCCGCCGAAGCGGACACCGGGACCGGGCCCGGCCGCAGGTCTTCGCCCCGTCGACCCGCCTACCCCCGCGACCCCCGCCGTCCCTCCGGTGACTGCCGCCTTCCTTCCGGTCACTGCCGCCTTCCCGGCGCCCGCCGCAGACCTGTGCGTACCGCCGGCAGGGCGGTCCCGACCGCGGCGGCCCGCTGGCAGGCCAGTGCCGCCAGGAGCAGGACGACCGGACACGCGAAGGCCGCGGGTGCCGCCACGACCCGCAGACCCGAGGCCGCCGCCCCGCCTCCCACGACGGCGACCAGCCGGATCCCTGCCCAGGTGCTGGGCGGCGGGCCGCCCGCGGGCAGTTGGGCGAACAGGGCGGTGAGCGTGCCGGTGAAGTACGTGCTCGGCGCCGCCATGGAGCCGCCCGCGAGCATGGCCGAGGACTGGAGGCCCATCGCCGTCGCCGCCGTCACCAGCAGCACGGTCCGCCACTCTCCCTGCGGGGCGCCGTCCGAGGCGGCAGCCGCCCCGGCGAACCCGCCCAGCAGGAGCACCTCAAGCCACAGGCACCCCACGACCCGCTGCGGCCAGCCGCCGGCCCCCGCGCCGGTGTCCGCACCGCGGCACACCCTGGCGGCCAGTACGGTGCCCACCACGTACCCGGCCAGGGCGAGCGCGGCGGGCAGCCCGCGTGCGCCGCCGCTGCCCGCGGTGACCCCCATCAGCACGAGATTGCCCGTCATCACGCCGGCGAACACATGGCCGAGTGCGGTCAGCGCCAGCGCGTCCACGGAGCCGGACGCGGCCGCCAGGAACAGCACGGAACACTGCGCACGGGCGTTCATGCTCTCGGCCATCCCGTCACGGTAGGCCGCGCCCGCGCCGCCCCCGCCGCCGAACCGCCGCGCGGCGAACCCCCCCCTTGCCCGCCCCGAGGCCCCCGGGGCACACCTCTCACGGAAAGGCCCCTCCCATGACCGACGACGCCGGCGGCCCGACCGCATCCGGCGGCTCCCGTGAGCCCGCAGACTCCGCCGACCCGGTGACGGCCTCGGCCGCCGAAGCCGTGCTGGCCGGGCTCGGGGACATCCGCGAGAGCCTGGAGGGTTTCTACAAGGACCTGCACCAGCATCCGGAGCTCGGTTTCCAGGAGCACCGCACGGCGGGCCACGTCGCCCAGGCGCTGAACGAGTGGGACTACGAGGTCACCGAGGAGGTCGGCCAGACGGGCGTCATCGGCGTGCTGCACAACGGCGACGGGCCGACCGTCCTGCTGCGCGCGGACATGGACGCGCTGCCCGTGCGCGAGCAGACGGGCCTGCCCTACGCCTCCACCGCGACCGGAACCGACAGCGACGGCGTCGAGCATCCGGTGATGCACGCGTGCGGCCACGACGTGCACGTCACCTGCCTGCTGGGCGCGGCCCGGCTGCTCGCGTCCCGCACCGACGCCTGGCAGGGCACGCTGGTCGTGCTCTTCCAGCCGAACGAGGAGAACGGTTCGGGGGCCAGGGCGATGGTCGACGACGGTCTCGCCCAGCGGATTCCGCGCCCCGACGTGGCGCTGGGCCAGCACGTGCTGCCCGCGCCCGCCGGATGCGTCCTCACCAGGTCCGGCGTCATGATGGCGGCCTCGGACAGCCTTCGCGTCACCCTGCACGGGCGGGGCGCACACGGGTCCATGCCCGAACGCGCGATCGACCCGGTGGTGTTGGCCGCCATGGTCGTCGTCCGCCTCCAGACCGTCGTGGCGCGCGAGATCTCCGCCACCACGCCCGCCGTGGTCACCGTCGGCTCGATCAGAGCGGGCAGCGGACCCAACATCATCCCGGACACCGCCGAGCTCCAGCTCAACGTCCGCTCGTTCGACGAGGAGGCGCGCACCCGCGTCCTGGCCGCCGTCCGCAGGATCGTGACCAGCGAGTGCGCCGCCTCCGGAGCGGAGGGCGACCCGGAGTTCGAGACCCTGAGCGAGTTCTCCGTCACCGACAACGACGAGGAGCCGACCAGCCGGATCGCCGCCGCGTTCGAGGCGTCCTTCGGGCGGGACCGGGCGCTGACGGCCGGGCTCGTCCCGGCCAGCGAGGACTTCGGCGAACTCCCCGCAGGACTCGGGTGCCCGTCCAGCTACTGGGGCCTCGGCGGCATCGACCCCGACACCTACCGCAAGGCCGAGCGCGCCGGGACCGTCGACCGGGACATCCCCAGCAACCACAGCTCCCGCTTCGCACCGGTCGTCCAGCCCACCCTCGACATGGGCGTCCGCGCCCTGGTCACCGCCTCCCTGGCCTGGCTCGCCCCGCGGCCGAAGGGCAGTTGACCTCACCCCGCGCGCATTTCCTTCTCCTGCAACACGTTCTACTCTGTGCGCCGCTACGGGGACCCGTCGTGGAGCGGAGGGGCCGTGTATCTCGACTACACAGCGGAACAGCAGGAGCTGCGCGCACAACTGCGCGAGTACTTCGCGCGGCTCGTGCCCGACGACGCGCACACGCGCTACGCCGAGCCGGCCGCCCAGAAGGAGTTCTACCGCCGCACCGTGCGGCAGCTGGGCCGGGACGGATGGCTGGGCGTGGGATGGCCGCGCGAGTACGGCGGCCGGGGGATGAGCGCCGTCGAACAGTTCGTCTTCTTCGACGAGGCCGCGCAGGCGGGTGTCCCGCTGCCGCTGATGGCCCTCAACACCGTCGGCCCGACCCTCATGCGCTACGGCACCGACGAACAGAAGGGATACTTCCTGCCCCGCATCCTTGCGGGCGAGCTCGACTTCGCCATCGGCTACAGCGAGCCCGAGGCCGGCACCGACCTGGCCTCCCTCACCACCCGTGCCGTGCGCGAGGGCGACACCGAGACCGGTCACTACCTCGTCAACGGGCAGAAGATCTGGACCACGAACGGGGACACCGCCGACTGGGTGTGGCTCGCGGTGCGCACCGATCCCCACGCCAAGCCGCACAAAGGCATCACCTTGCTGCTCGTGCCGACCAGCGACCCCGGCTACTCGTGCACCGTCATCACCACGCTCGCCTCCCACGACACCACCGCGAGCCACTACGAGAACGTGCGGGTGCCGGCGAGCCGCCGTGTCGGTGAGGAGAACGGCGGCTGGCGGCTGATCACCACCCAGCTCAACCACGAGCGCGTCACGCTCGCCGCGCACGGCACCATGGCGGTGCGCGCCCTGGCCGACACCCGGCGCTGGGCGCGACGGACCAAGCTCGCCGACGGCCGCCGCGTCATCGACCTGGGCTGGGTCCGCACCCGCCTGGCCCGCGCGCACGCCCGCCTGGAGGCGATGAAACTGCTCAACTGGCAGATGGTGGACGCGCTCGACAAGGGAGCGCTCACACCGCACGACGCCTCGGCCGTGAAGGTCTACGGCAGCGAGGCGCGCCGTGACGCCTACGCCTGGCTCATGGAGGTCGTCGGCGCCGCGGGGCCGCTCAAGGAGGGATCGGCGGGCGCCGTGCTCGGCGGGGAGCTGGAGCGCGGCTACCGCAGCGCCGTGATCTTCACCTTCGGCGGCGGGAACAACGAGATCCAGCGCGAAATCATCTCCTGGATCGGTCTCGGCATGCCACGGGTGCGGCGCTGAGCGTTGGTACGGCCCACCCGCGTGGTCCGTTCGGTGTACGAACACGTCACCGGCGCACCGAACCAGTCAAAGGCGACCACCCTGCCCCCCGGATGGCATACACGGGCAGGAACGAGGCAGCCATACTGAGCAGAGGGGGAGGGACGCGCACAGGACGCGACGACGGGGGCGAGACGGGGATGGTTCCAAGCACCCTGATCCAAGACCGTTACCGGCTGCTCGAGCTCATCGGGCGCGGCGGTATGGGGGAAGTGTGGCGGGCGCACGACGAGTCGCTGGGCAGGAGAGTGGCGGTCAAGTGCCTCAAACCACTGGCACAGCGCGGGGACGCCGCGTTCCTGCGCGTGGTGCGCGAGCGCTTCCGGCGCGAGGCGCGCGTCGCGGCCTCGTTGCAGCACAAAGGCGTCACGGTGGTGCACGACTTCGGTGACGACGAGGGCCTGCTCTACCTGGTCATGGAACTGCTGGAGGGGCGCAACCTCAGCCAGTTGCTGGAGGAGGGCAAGCGGCAACCGCTGCCGGTGCCCGAGGTGCTCGACGTCGCCGAGCAGGTCTCCGCCGCCCTGGCCTACACCCATGCGCAGGGTGTCGTGCACCGGGATCTGAAGCCGGCGAACGTCATGCGCACCGTGGACGGCACCGTCAAGATCTGCGACTTCGGCATCGCGCGCCTGGCCCACGACATCGGCTTCACCGCCAAGTTGACCGGCACCGGCATCGCCATGGGCACCCCGCACTACATGTCGCCCGAACAGATCGCTGGAACCGCCGTCGACCACCGCAGTGATCTGTACTCGTTCGGGTGCGTCCTGTACGAACTGGCCACCGGCGCGCCCCCGTTCGCGGGAGGCGACGCCTGGTCGGTCCTCGTCGGCCACCGTGACGCACCGCCCGAGCCTCCGCGCGCCCACCGGCCGGAGCTGCCGGCCCCGCTGGAGGAGGTCGTCCTGCGGCTGCTGTCCAAGGCCCCTCAGGAGAGGCCGGACGACGCCGCGGACCTGTCGGTGCAGCTCGCCGCCGCCAGGTCCTTCCTCCCCGCCTGGTCCGCAAGGCCGGCGGGTCACATGGGCCCCGTGGCGGACCCTGCGGTCTTCATGGGCCCTGCGGTCTCCGTGGGCGCTGCGTTCTCCGTGGGTCCGGCGGCGGGCGAGGCGGTGGAGTGGGGCGGCCCGGCGGCACGGGAGGACCCGGTGGCGTGGGAGGACCCGGTGGTGCGAGAGGGCCAGGGGCCGGGGGAATCGGGCCCGGGCGACGTGCGGAAGGACGAGGCCGCCGCGGAAGGGCGGCCTCCCGGCCCGGGGAGCGGCCCCGGGGAAGCCGCGCCCCTGTGGACGCCCGGGTGGGCTCGTGGCATGGGCGGTGGGCTGCCGGCCCATGGTCTGGTCGCACGGCGGACACCGCCGTGGGTCGGGGCCGAACAGAGCGGGCTCACCGGGCAGTGGACGGGTGAAGGGCCCGCCAGGCCGCCGAGCGCCGACGTGGCGTCGGCGGCGGCTGTTGCGGTGAGCGGCGGCGGCCCCCGCGCGCTCTCCGCCGAGCCCCGCGCGCTCCCCGCCGAACCGCGTTCGCCCGGCGCGGGGAACGCCGCACCCGCCGCCCCCCGCCCCCTGGCGCCGGGCCCCGCTGCCGTCCGCCGCCCCGCAGCCCACCCGCCCGGGACAGCCCGCTCGTCCGGTGGCGTCTGCTCGTCCGGTGGTCTCCACTCGCCGGGCGGCGCCCACCCGCCCGGTAGCGTCCCCCCGCCCGGTAGCGCCCACTCGCCCGGTGGCGGGCGCCCGCCCGCCGGCGCCCGCCCCGCGCCGTCGCCCGCGCTGCTCGCCGTCCTGGCGAGCAGGCACAGCGCGGGGGAGAGCCTGGGGCGCCTCGGCTGCTGGGCAGAGGCGTACGAGGCGCACGCCGCGGTCGCCGCCGAGCGCCACGCTCTGCTCGGTGCGTGCCACCCCGACACCCTCACCAGCCGGTTGGCGGCCGGTCACGCGCTGGGCCGGCTCGGCCGCTGGGAGGAGGGCTGGGAGCTGTGCCGGGGCGTGGCGCTGGACCGTGCGCGGATCTTCGGGGACGAGCACCCGCACACGCTGTCGGCCCGCGACGAGAGCGCCGGCTGTCTGCGCCGGCTCGGCCGTGCCACCGAGGCCCTGGAGCTCAGCCGCGACCTGGTCGCGGCGCGGACCCGGGTGAGCGGCCCGGCAGCCCCGGAGACGCTGCGGGCCCTGAGCGGGCTGGGCGCCGGACTCGGCTGCCTCGGCCGCTGGGAGGAGGCGCTGGACGTGCACCGGCACGTGACCTCACTGCGCCACCGTGTGCTGGGCCCCGCCGACCCCGAGACCCTGGCCAGCAGGAACGAGGAGGCGCACTGCCTGGAGCGGCTGGGCCGCGGCGAGGAGGCCGCGCGGGTCTACCGGGCCCTGGCGCTGGAATCGTGAGGGAGCCGGGGGGCCGGCTCGCGTCGCGCGGGCGCGGCGCCGCCGACGAAAACTGACGCCGCGTCAGGAAAGGTCTTCCCTCCGATACCCGGCTGCGGCATCCTGCGCCCATGCAGACGCAGCTGAGCACCCAGCTGGGAGCAGAGCACGCGCTCTTCGGCTTCACACCGTTCCCCGCCGTGGCCGCCGCGCTCACCCGCGCGGGCGGATTCGGCGTGCTGGGCGCCGTGCGGTACGGCGCCGCCGACGACCTCAGACGCGATCTCGACTGGATGGAGGCACACACCGGCGGGCTGCCGTGGGGTCTCGATGTCGTGATGCCGGCCAAGAAGGTCGAGTCGGTCACCGAGGCGGATGTCGAGGCCATGATCCCGGAGGGGCACCGCCGGTACGTGCGGGAGGTCCTGGACAGATACCAGGTCCCCGGTCTGCCGGACGGCCAGGACGGCGGCTGGCGCATCACCGGCTGGATGGAGGAGGTCGCGCGCGGCCAGCTCGATGTCGCCTTCGACTACCCCGTCAAACTCCTCGCCAACGCGCTCGGCTCGCCGCCGCCCGACGTGATCGAGCGGGCCCACCGGCACGGCATCCCCGTCGCCGCTCTCGCCGGCAGCCCCCGGCACGCCGAGCGGCACAAGGAAGCGGGCATCGACATCATCGTCGCGCAGGGCTACGAGGCCGGCGGTCACACCGGGGAGATCGCCACCATGGTGCTCACGCCCGAGGTCGTCCGCGCCGTCTACCCCCTCCCCGTGCTCGCCGCGGGCGGTATCGGCAGCGGCGAGCAGTTGGCCGCGGCGCTCGCGCTGGGCGCCCAGGGCGCGTGGCTGGGGTCCGTGTGGCTGACCACCACCGAGGCCGACCTCGGCTCGCGGGCCCTCACGCGCAAACTGCTGGCCGCCACGGCCGGGGACACGGTGCGCTCCCGGGCGCTGACGGGCAAGCCGGCACGGCAGTTGCGGACCGACTGGACGGACGCCTGGGAGCCGGGGGAGGGGCCGGGGCCGCTCCCGATGCCCTTGCAGGGCCTGCTGGTGGCGGAGGCCAACTCGCGGATACAGCGGTACGAGGTGGAGCCGCTGCTGGGCACGCCCGTCGGGCAGATCGTCGGGTCCATGAACAGCGAACGGTCGGTCCAGGCCGTCGTCGACGACCTGACGCGCGGGTTCGAGACCGCCGTCGCGAGGCTGAACGGCATCGCGGGCGGCGGCTGAGGGCGGGTCCGCGAGGGAGCGGGCCCGCCGGGCGGGGGACGGGAAGAGAGCGACGCAACCCAGAAGGGAGCCCGAGATGAACGCACCCAACGGGTTCTGGGCGCAGGCCCAGCGGGACCCGGGGCGCACGGTCCTCATCGCGCCGGGCGGTGACCAGTGGTCGGCCGACCGCCTGCGCGCGGAATGCGACAAACTCACGCACGGCCTGCGGGCGGCGGGCCTCACGGAGGGCGACGCGTTCGCCACGGTGCTGCCCAACGGCCCGGAGTTCCTTATCGCCTACCTCGCCGCCACCCAGGCCGGCTTCTACCTGGTTCCGGTCAACCACCACCTGGTGGGGCCGGAGATCGCGTGGATACTCTCCGACTCGGGGGCGAAGGTCCTGCTGGCGCATCCGCGGTTCGCCCACGCCGCGACGGCGGCGGCGGACGAGGCCGGGTTACCGCACGGGCGGCGCTATGCCGTGGGCGGCGCCGTCGACGGCTTCCGCGCCTACGACGAACTGGTGCGCGGCCGGCCCGGGACGCCGCCGGAAGGGCGCACCAGCGGCTGGGTCATGAACTACACGTCCGGCACCACGGGCCGCCCCCGCGGCATCCGCCGTCCGCTCAGCGGCAAGCGTCCCGAGGAGACGCATCTGGGCGGATTCCTCGGCATCTTCGGCATCCGGCCCTTCGACGGCAACGTCCACCTCGTCTGCTCGCCGCTCTACCACACGGCGGTCCTCCAGTTCGCCGGCGCGGCGCTGCACATCGGCCACCGGCTGGTGGTGATGGACAAGTGGGAGCCGGAGGAGATGCTGCGGCTCATCGACCGGCACGGGTGCACGCACACCCACATGGTGCCCACCCAGTTCCACCGGCTGCTGGCGCTGCCGGACGCGACCCGCAGGGCGTACGACGTCTCCTCGATGCGGCATGCCATCCACGGCGCCGCGCCCTGCCCCGACCACGTCAAGCGGGGGATGATCGAGTGGTGGGGCGGCTGCGTGGAGGAGTACTACGCGGCCAGCGAGGGCGGCGGCGCGTTCGCGACGGCCGAGGACTGGCTGAAGAAGCCCGGCACGGTGGGCAGGGCCTGGCCGATCAGCGAGCTGGCCGTCTTCGACGACGACGGCAACCGGCTCGGCCCGGGGGAACTGGGCACCGTGTACATGAAGATGTCGACCGGCGGCTTCTCGTACCACAAGGACGAGGACAAGACGCGCAGGAACCGGATCGGCGACTTCTTCACGGTCGGGGATCTGGGCTACCTGGACGAGGACGGCTACCTGTTCCTGCGGGACCGCAAGATCGACATGATCATCTCCGGCGGGGTGAACATCTACCCCGCCGAGATCGAGGCGGCGCTGCTCGCCCACCCCGCCGTCGCGGATGCCGCCGCCTTCGGTGTGCCGCACGACGACTGGGGCGAGGAGGTGAAGGCGGTCGTCGAGCCCGCCGCAGGGCACGAGGCGGGGGAGAGGCTCGCCGGGGAGATCCTGGCCCACTGCGTGGACCGGCTCGCGGGATACAAACGCCCCACATCGGTGGACTTCATCGCCGAGATGCCCCGCGATCCGAACGGCAAGCTCTACAAGCGCCGGCTGCGCGCCCCCTACTGGCCGGCCCGCTCCTGAGGGGGTCGGGGGCCACCGCGACGAACGATGCGCAAGAGAGACCTCGTGGCCACTTTCCACCCCTTCCTGTCACGGCCATGATGATCACGCGTGGTCGCGGGCCACCTGTCCGCGGCGGCGCCGTCATCGGCAATCCACGGCAGGAACAGGAAGAGGTCCTATGCCCGGGCTCTGGAGCGGGGAAGGCGTACTGCGCCGCAAACCCATCGAGCAGATCGAGGAGCCGGAAGGAGGATCAGGACAGCAGCTCACCCGCACGCTCGGCCTGCGCCATCTGACGGCGATCGGCGTCGGCGGCATCATCGGCGCGGGCGTCTTCAGCCTGGCGGGCACCGTCGCCAACGGCAAGGCGGGACCTGCCGTGCTGATCTCCTTCCTCATCGCGGGCCTCGCCAGCGCCTGCGCGGCCCTGTCCTACGCCGAGTTCGCCGGGCTGATCCCGAAGGCGGGCTCCGCCTACACCTACGGCTACGCGGTGCTGGGCGAACTCGGCGGCTGGTTCATCGGCTGGGACCTGCTGCTGGAGTACACCGCGATCGTCTCGGTGGTGGCCATCGGCATCTCCGGATACTTCTCGTTCCTGCTGGAGGAGATGGGCGCCTCGCTGCCCGCCTGGATGCTGGGCGCCCCCGGCACCGGCGACGGCCACCGGGTGGACCTGTTCGCCGCGCTGCTGTGCCTGCTGATCGCGTTCGCGCTGACCCGCGGCATCAAGAACGCGGCACGGTTCGAGTTGGTCGTCGTGGTCCTGAAGGTCGCCGTCGTCCTGCTGGTGATCGTCGTCGGCGTCTTCCACATCAAGAGCGGCAACTACAAGCCGTTCTTCCCCTTCGGTCTCTCCGGCGCCTTCACCGGCGCCGCCACGGTCTTCTTCGCCGTGTTCGGCTACGACGCCATGTCGACGGCGGCCGAGGAGTCGCAGGACGCGCAGAAGCACATGCCCAAGGCGATCATCTACTCGCTGGTCATCTCCATGGTGCTGTACGTGGCCGTGTGCCTGGTGCTGACGGGGATGCAGAACTACAAGGACATCGACCCGGACAGCGGCTTCTCCACCGCCTTCAAGTCCGTGGGTCTCAGCAGCGTCGCCGACATCATCGCCGTCGGCGCCATCATCGGCATCCTCACCGTGATGTTCACCTTCATGCTGGGCGTCACCCGCGTGTGGTTCTCCATGAGCCGCGACGGGCTGCTGCCCAAGTGGTTCGCCAAGACCGACCCGGTGCGCCACGTGCCCGTCCGCGTCACCTGGATCGTGGGCGTCGCCTCCGCCGTGCTCGCCGGTTTCCTGCCCATCGAGGAGGCCGCGGAGATGACGAACATCGGCATCCTGCTGGCGTTCGTCGTCGTGTGCGTCGCCGTGATCGTCCTGCGGTACCGGCAGCCCGACCTGCCGCGCAAGTTCAAGGTGCCCGGCATGCCCGTCGTCCCGCTGCTCGGGGTGGTCTTCTCCATCTGGCTGACGACCTACCTCTCCTGGCAGACCTGGGTGCGCTTCGGCGTGTGGTTCGCCGTCGGGCTCGTCGTGTACTTCGCCTACTCGTACCGCAGGTCCGAACTGGCCAAGCGTCCTGACGACACCGCGCCGCCGTCCTTCGAGAAGAAGGACTCGTAGCCGGGTACGGTCGCCCGTATGAGCGAAAACGGAACGCGGACGGTTGTCACGGACGGAGTCGCGCTCGCCTACCGTGCCTGGGGCGCGGAGACGGGGGTCCCCGTCGTGCTGCTCCACTGCCTCGGTGAGGACGGTGAGGACTGGCGCGGCCCCCTCGTCTCGGCGCTCGGCGGTGAGCACCCCGTCTACGCGCTCGATCTGCGCGGCCATGGCGGGAGCGACAGGACCGGTTGCTACGCCATGGCCGACTTCGTCGCCGACCTGCGCGGGTTCCTGGACGCGCTCGGTATCGGGCGGGCGATCCTGGTCGGGCACTCCTTCGGCTCGGTCGTCGCCTACCTCTTCGCCCAGGAGCACCCCAAGCGGGTGGACCGGCTCGTCCTGGAGGAGACCGGCGCGATGCGGCCGCTCGACCCGCCTCAGGAGGTGCCGGAAGCGCCGCGGGGCGCCCAGCTGTTCGACTGGGAGGTCACCGTCCAGTGGGTCGCCCAGCGCAACGAGCCCGACCCCGGATGGTGGGAACGGCTGGCGTCCATCACCGCGCCCACCCTGCTGGTGGGCGGCGGTGACCGCTCTCATCTCCCGCAGGAGGACCTGCGGGAGATGGCCGAGCGCATCCCCGACGCCCGCGTCGTCACCATCGAAGGCGCAGGCCATCTCGTCCACGAAGCCCGCCCCATGGAGTTCACCCGCGCGGTCCTCGACTTCCTGACCGAGACCTGACCCCGAGGGTGGCAGGCGGTCGCGCCCTCAGCCGGCGGCGGAGTCGAGAGGGGTGGGCCAGTGGCGGGGGCGCAGCAGGGCTTCCGTGCCGCCGTCGGCGCACAGGACGGTGCCCACGCAGAACGACGCGGCGGGGGAGAGCAGGAAGCGGACGGCCGCGGTGACCTCCGCGGCCCGTCCCGCGCGGCCCAGGGGGACGGGGTAGGCGGCCATGCCGTCCGCGGTCAGCGGATCGGTGCGGCCCGCCGCGGTCATCGGCGTGTCGATGGGCCCGGGCGCCACCGCGTTGAGCCGGATGCCGCTGCCCGCCCACTCGTGGGTGACCGCTCGCTCGCGCACGTACCAGGCCAGCGCTGCCTTCGTCGCCGGATAGGCGGCCACGCCGCCCGAGCGGTCGGCGAGGGCGCGCGCCCGGTCCTCGTCCCCTGCCAGGCACACTTTCGCCAGCTCCGTCGGCCAGCCGGGCTGGCAGGTCGCCGAGTTGGAGGAGACCAGCACGGCCGCGGGGCCGCGGGGCGAGCGCAGGAGCGCGGGCCGCAGCCCCTCCAGGAGCCGTACGGCGCCGAAGTGGTTCACCGAGACCATCAGCGACCCGGGGCGCCCGGTGGCCGCAGCGAGGCCCGCGAAGGGGACGAAGCCGTCGAGGGCACCGTCCGGGAGGAGTTCCCCGATCCGCCGCAGGGCCGTGCGGCGGCCGTCCTCCGTGGCGAGGTCGGCGGTCACCTCGGCGTCCGCCAGGTCGACCCCGATGACGCGGTGGCCTTCTCCACCGAGTTCGGCGGCGAGCGCGGCGCCCATGCCGGAGGCGGCTCCGGTGACGGCGTAGGTGGACACGGCTGCGGCCCTCCGGACTCAGGCGGCGGGATCGATCAGTACACGCGTGCCGCGGCTGTAGGCGGTCGGCTGCGCCTGTAGGCGGTCGGCACGCACGTGTCGCAATGTACGCACACCGACCGCACGCGCTCGCCCGCGCGTTCCACCTGCCGGGACACCGCCGTCCGCATCGGGTTCACCGGGTCGGGCTCCCGCGGTGGCCGCCCGGCCGGGGCGTCATGGAGGTGAAGCCGCCTCCTCGGCCGTGCGCCTGGCCCAGCGGTAGTCGGCCTTGCCGCTGGGGGAGCGCTGGACGAGGTCGCAGAAGACGACCGTGCGCGGCACCTTGTACCCCGCAAGCCGCCCGCGCGCGTGTGCGCGTACGTCGTCGCCGGTCAGCGCCCCAGCGCCGGCCCGCAGTTGGACGACGGCCGCGACGCGGTTGCCCCACCGCTGGTCGGGGACGCCCGTCACGAGCGCGTCGTAGACGTCCGGGTGCGCTTTGAGCGCCTCCTCGACCTCCTCGGGGAAGACCTTCTCGCCGCCGGTGTTGATGCACTGCGAGCCGCGCCCCAGTACGGTGACCACCCCCTCCTCGTCGACGGTGGCCACGTCCCCCAGCAGCACCCAGCGGGCGCCACCCGCCTCGAAGAACGTCTCGGCGCTCTTGGCGGGGTCGTTGTAGTAGCCGAGCGGCACGTGCCCGCGCAGGGCGATACGGCCCGTGCCACCCGGGGGCACGGCCTCGCGGGTGGCCGGATCCACCACCGCGATGCCGTCGTTGACGGTGATGCGAAAGCCCTTGGCGGGGCCCGAGTCCGCCGTCGCCGTGCCGTTGAAGCCGGACTCCGAGGAGCCGAAGTTGTTGATGAGCAGGGCGTGCGGCACCAGTCGCGCGAACTGCTCCCGTACCGCCTCGGAGAGGATCGCGCCGGAGCTGGAGACGGCCAGGAGCGAGGAGCAGTCGGTGCCCCGCAGCGGCCCCGCGAGGGCGTCCACCAGGGGGCGCAGCATCGCGTCGCCGACCAGGGAGACCGCTGTCACCTTCTCGCGCTCGACGGTGCGCAGCACCTCCTCGGGGGCGAACTTGCGGTGCAGCACCACCTTCTGCGCGTAGTTGAAGGCGATGAAGAGGGTGAGCGTGGAGGTCCCGTGCATCAGCGGGGGAGTGGGGAAGAAGACCAGGCCCTCGCCGCCCGCGGCCGCCCGCTCGGCCAGTTCCTCGGGCCGCGTGACGGGCTCGCCTGTGGGCGCCCCGCCGCCCAGCCCGGAGAAGAAGAGGTCCTCGGCGCGCCACATCACCCCCTTGGGCATGCCGGTGGTGCCGCCGGTGTAGATGATGAACAGGTCGTCGGCCGAGCGGGGCGCGAAGTCCCGCTCGGGTGAACCGGCAGCCAGGGCTCGCGCGTACGCGACGGGAGCGAGGGAGGGCTCGGGCGCTCCCTGCGGTCCGGTCCCGACACGCACGAGGTGGCGGAGCCCGCGGGTGTGCGCCAGGGCGCCCGCCACCCGTGCGGTGAACTCGCCGTCGAAGACGAGCGCGGCCAGGTCGGCGTCCCGGTAGAGGTAGGCCAGTTCGTCCTCGACGTAGCGGTAGTTCACGTTGACGGGAACGGCACGGATCTTGAGGCAGGCGAGCAGGGTCTGCACGTACTCGACGCCGTTGTATAGGTGCAGTCCGACGTGGTTGCCCGCGCGGACGCCGCTGTCGGCGAGGTGGTGCGCGAGGCGGTTGGCCGAACGGTCCAGCTCGGCGTACGTCAGTCTGCGCTCCTCGCCCGTGCCGGGGTGGTCCAGGTGGACCAGCGCCTCGCGCTCGGGCACGGTGTCGGCGATCGACTCGAACAGGTCGGCAAGGTTGTACTCCACGGCGCGCTCCTCCATGCCCGGGCCCCGGCGTACGTGCTCGGATCGGCGTACGGCGTTGGTGCGTTCCCCCGCGCGTGGCGTCCGGTGCCCGTCGCGGCACCGTGCGTCCGGCGCTCATCAGAGCACCGCGGCGCGAAGACGGGAAGAGCTCCGGCACAAGAAATGTGACGGCCTGTCAGAAAACTCTTGAAGTCCGCGCTCCGCTACTGCAACCTGTTCCAGGTCCGCGAGGCCGCGCCTCGGCCCTGGAGACAGGAGGCCCCACGATGGGCGGCACCGAACATCTGTCCGTGGAGCGGGTGGGGGCCACACTGGTGCTCACCCTCAACCGCCCCGAAGCCAAGAACGCCCTCTCCCTGGCCATGCTCGTCGGGCTCTACGACGGCTGGCTCGAAGCCGACGCCGACGACACCGTCCGCTCCGTCGTCCTCACCGGCGCGGGCGGCACCTTCTGCGCCGGCATGGACCTCAAAGCGCTGGCCGGGGACGGGATGGACGGCCAGCAGCACCGCACCCGCCTGCGGGAAGACCCCGACCTGCACTGGAAAGCCATGCTCCGGCACCACAGGCCGCGCAAGCCCGTGATCGCGGCGGTCGAGGGCCACTGCGTGGCCGGCGGGACGGAAATACTCCAGGGCACCGACATCCGCGTCGCCGGTGAGAGCGCCGTCTTCGGGCTCTACGAAGTACGCCGCGGACTGTTCCCCATCGGCGGCTCCACCGTGCGGCTGCCCCGGCAGATCCCCCGCACCCACGCCCTGGAGATGCTCCTGACGGGCCGCCCCTACAGCGCCGTCGAAGCCGAACGCGTCGGCCTGATCGGGCGAGTCGTCCCGGACGGCACCGCGCTGGACGCCGCCCTGGAGACCGCCGAACGCGTCAACGCGTGCGCCCCGCTGGCTGTCGAGGCCGTGAAGGCCTCCGTTCACGAGACGTTGGCCATGACGGAGGAAGAGGGGCTCGCCACCGAGTTGGAGCGCGGCTGGCCCCTCTTCGACACCGCCGACGCGATGGAGGGCGCACGTGCCTTCGCGCAGAAGAGGCAGCCGCGCTTCAAGCGGGCATGACGGCTCCTCCCCACCCGGCACACCGGAAAGGACCCTCATGGACGACGTGCTGACCGCCCCCATGGTCGTCGAGTTCCCCTTCACCCGCTCGCTCGGCCCCGTCCTCAGCGCCTTCCTGACCGGCCTGCGGGAGCGAACCGTCCTCGGCGTCACGGCGACGGACGGCCGCGTGGTCGTGCCGCCCACCGAGTACGACCCCGTCACCGCCGAGGAGGTCCGCGACCTCGTGGAGGTCGGCCAGACGGGAACCGTCACCACCTGGGCGTGGAACGGCGCCCCCCGGAGGGGACAGCCGCTGGCGCACCCGTTCGCCTGGGTGCTGGTCCGCCTCGACGGCGCGGACACGGCCCTCCTGCACGCCCTGGACGCACCGGAGGGACCCGGCTCGGTCAGCACCGGGATGCGGGTACGCGTCCGATGGGCCCAGGAGCGCACCGGCGCCATCACGGACATCGCCTGCTTCGAGCCGGCGCCCCACGACCCCCCGCCCCCAGGACGGCCCGCCGCTCACCCGGGGACGTTCCCCGAGCCCGTCACCGGCATCGTCGCCGCCGCCCGCCTCGACTACACCTACTCGCCCGGCCGGGCCCAGACCCGCTACCTCAACGCCCTCGCGGAACACCGCACGAAGGGCGAACGCTGCCCCCGGTGCCGCAAGGTCTACGTGCCGCCGCGCGGCGCCTGCCCCACCTGCGGGGTGGCCACCGGCGAACAGGTCGAGGTCGGCCCGGCCGGTACGGTCACCACCTTCTGCGTCGTCAACATCAAGGCCAAGGGCCTGGACATCGACGTGCCCTACGTCTACGGGCACATCGCCCTCGACGGTGCCGGACTCGCGCTGCACGGCCGCATCGCCGGCATCCCCTGCGACCAGGTGCGGATGGGGCTGCGGGTCGAACCGGTGTGGACCGAGGGCGGCCGCCACCCGGACCACTACCGGCCCACGGGCGAACCCGACGCCGCCTACGAGACCTACAAGGAGCTGCTGTGACCCGCACGGAAGCCGGCCAGGTCGCCGTCGTCGCCTTCGCACAGTCGCGCCACGAGCGCGCGACGGACGGGTCGTCCGAGGTCGAGATGCTGCTCCCGGTACTGCGCGACGTCCTCGACCGGACAGGACTGTCCACCGGCCAGATCGACTTCACCTGCTCCGGATCCTCCGACTACCTGGCAGGCCGCCCCTTCTCCTTCACGATGGCACTCGACGGGGTGGGCGCCTGGCCGCCCATCGCCGAGTCCCACGTCGAGACGGACGGGGCCTGGGCGCTGTACGAGGCCTGGGTGAAGCTCCTCACCGGCGAGGCGGAGACCGCCCTCGTCTACTCCTACGGCAAGTCCTCCGCCGGCGACCTGCCCGAGGTCCTCACCCGCCAGCTCGACCCCTACTACCTGGCGCCCCTGTGGCCCGACTCCGTCTCCCTGGCCGCGCTCCAGACCCGCGCGCTGCTCGACACGGGAGCGACCAGCGAGCGCGAGCTGGCCGGTATCGCGGCACGCAGCCGCGCCGCCGCGGCCGACAACCCCTACGCCCAGCTGCGCGGCGGCTCTGTGGACGCCGACGCGCCGCCGGCGGACGCCTACGTCGCCCAGCCGCTGCGCCGACACGACCTGCCGCCCGTCAGCGACGGAGCGGCCGCCGTCGTCCTCGCCGCCGGGCGCACCGCGCGCCGGCTCACCGCACGCCCCGCCTGGATCCGCGGCATGGACCACCGCATCGAGGCGCACAGCCCGGGCGCACGCGACCTCACCCGATCGCCCTCGACCCGGCTGGCCGCCGAACACGCCGGCCTCTTCGACCCCGGGGCCCCGCCCGTCGACGTCGCCGAACTCCACGCGCCCTTCACCGCGCAGGAGGTGGTGCTCCGCAACGCGCTGCGGCTCGGCGAGGAGACCGCGGTCAACCCTTCGGGCGGCCCGCTGGCGGCCAACCCGGTGATGGCGGCGGGGCTCATCCGGATCGGCGAGGCCGCGGCACGGATCACCCGCGGCGAAGCCCGCCGCGCCGTCGCGCACGCCACCTCGGGGCCCTGCCTCCAGCAGAACCTCGTCGCGGTCCTGGAGTCCGACGGCTCCGCTGAAGACGGCTCCGCGGAAGACGGCCTCACCGAAGGAGGAGAAGGCGCATGAGCAACTCCGAGGTCCCCAGCGGTCGGGGGCGCACAGGCGGCTCCTCGGCTCCCGGCGGTCGAGGGCGCCGCCGGGGGGCCGTCGTCGGTGCCGGGCGTGGCAAGGAGCCCGTCGCGGTCGTCGGCGTCGGCCAGACCAAGCACGTCTCGGCACGCCGTGACGTGTCGATCGCGGGCCTGGTCAGGGAGGCGGCGCGGCGTGCGCTGGAGGACGCCGAGCTGACCTGGGGCGACGTGGACGCCGTCGTGATCGGGAAGGCGCCCGACTTCTTCGAGGGCGTCATGATGCCCGAGCTCTACCTGGCCGACGCGCTCGGCGCCGTGGGCAAGCCCATGCTGCGGGTGCACACGGCCGGTTCCGTCGGCGGCAGCACCGCGCTGGTCGCCGCCAACCTCATCGCGGCCCGCGTCCACCGCACCGTGCTGACCCTCGCGTTCGAGAAGCAGTCCGAATCGAACGCCATGTGGGGCCTCTCCCTCCCCGTCCCCTTCCAACAGCCCCTGCTGGCGGGCGCGGGCGGCTTCTTCGCCCCGCACGTACGCGCGTACATGCACCGCACCTCGGCGCCCGACCACATCGGCGCGCTGGTGGCCTACAAGGACCGCCGCAACGCGCTGAAGAACCCCTACGCGCACCTGCACGAGGAGGACCTCACCCTGGAGAAGGTGCGCTCCTCACCGATGCTGTGGGACCCCATCCGCTACTCGGAGACCTGCCCCTCCTCCGACGGGGCGTGCGCCATGGTGCTGACCGACCGCGCGGGCGCCGCCCGCACCCCGCGCCCGCCCGCCTGGATGCACGGCGGCGCGATGCGCAGCGAACCCACCCTGTTCGCGGGCAAGGACGCCGTCTCACCGCGCGCCGGCAGCGACTGCGCGGCCGACGTCTACCGGCAGGCCGGCGTCACGCAACCGCGCCGCGAGATCGACGCCGTCGAGATGTACGTGCCCTTCTCCTGGTACGAGCCGATGTGGCTGGAGAACCTCGGCTTCGCCGAAGAGGGGCAGGGCTGGACGATGACCGAGTCGGGGGCGACCGAACTGGACGGCGACCTGCCCGTCAACCCGTCCGGCGGCGTGCTGTCCACCAACCCCATCGGCGCCTCCGGCATGCTCCGCTTCGCCGAGGCGGCGCTCCAGGTCCGCGGGCTGGCCGGCGCCCACCAGGTGGAGGGGGCGCGCAGAGCACTCGGGCACGCCTACGGGGGCGGGGCCCAGTTCTTCTCGATGTGGCTGGTGGCGGCCGACCCGCCCACCTCCTGACCCGGCCCGGGGCCGGATCCCCGCGTTCCGGGCCCTGTCGGCGCGGCCCGGGCCGTGGTTAAGGTGGCGCCGGCACCGACCCCGACCGGGAGGAGACGCGCGTGGCCCACCGCACCACCGAACTGCCCGACCTCGACCTGAGCCGGGCGCAGTGGCAGTCGGGCAGCCGGGGCTCGGGCGACGTCGAGATCGCCTTCGTCGAGGGCTTCGTGGCCATGCGCAACAGCCGGCAGCCCGACAGGCCCGCGCTCATCTTCGACCCGGGCGAGTGGCGCGCCTTCGTACGCGGCGCCCGCGAGGGCGACTTCGACCTGACCTGAAGCGGGCCCGGAGCCGTACGCCGCGCCGTCACTTGGGCACAACGCACGCCTCGGTGTCATGCGGCTGGCGTAGGCTCGGCGGGGACAGCCCGAGGAGCGAGGACAGCGAGGACGGCGAGGACACGATCGTGGCGCTGTTGGAGCGGGAAGCCGAACTCGCCGCGGTCGAGGGGCAGCTGGCCCGCTTGTGCGCCGCTACCCCGGGTGTCTCCGACGACGAGCGGGCCCGGGTGCTCACCCTGACCGGAGCCGCCGGGCTCGGTAAGACAGCGCTGTTGTACGAGACCGCCGCGCGCGCCGCGGCACGCGGGTGCACCGTACTGTACGCACGCGGCAGCGAGCAGGAGCAGGAGAGCGGCTTCCATGTGCTCCGGGCCCTGCTGGAGCCGGTGCTGCCCCTGCTCGACGCGCACACGCAGGGCGGCGGTACCCACCTCGCCGCCGCGGCCGTCGGACTGCGCGAGCCCGCGTGCGCCGTCGGGCCGCCCCCGCACGCCGTGTACCGGGCGCTCGACCATCTCCTGGGCCGACTCGCCGCTCATCTGGCCGCGCGCGCCGCCCCGCTCGTCGTCCTCGTCGACGACGTCCACTGGGCCGACTCCGCGTCGTCGGCCTGGCTCACCCGCTTCATACCGCGCGCGCCGACGCTGCCCCTGCTGTGCGTGATCGCCTACGACCCCGGGGAAGCACGCCCCGAGCTCGCGGAACTGCGGAACGCCGCGGAAGGAGCCCAACAGCCCCACGCACTGGAGGCGTTGAGCGCACACGCCGTCGACACCCTCGTGCGGGCCGCCTTCGAGGGCGGCCCCGACGAGCCCCTCTTCGGCGGGGAGACTTCCTTCGCGCAGGAGTGCCGCACGCTGACGGCCGGTAACCCGCTCGCCGTCACACGGCTGCTGGACCGGGTCGGAGAGGCCGGCCTCAAGCCGTACCGTGACTGTCTGCCGCGGCTGGCCGAACTCGCCCCGACGGTGTGCGGGCCCGGGTTCCACGACCACCTGCAAGGTTTCGGGCCCGACTGCGTACGGCTCTGCTGGGCCGTCGCCGTCCTCGGTGCCGCCGCCACCCTTCCCCTCGCCACCCGTGTCGCGGGACTCGGTGCGCAGACCGCTCGCCGCGCGGCCGACACGCTACGCCGCGCACAGGTGCTCGACATGCCCCCGCGCACACCGGACGGCACCCCGCCGGCCGACGAGGAGGCGGTGTGCTTCACCCACCCCTCGTTCGCCGGGGAGGTCTACCGCGCCATACCCTCCGGCCTCCGCACGGCCCTGCACGGTCAGACGGCCGCCACGCTCGCCCTGACCCGGCCTGGCCACCTGGCGAGCGCACACCACCTGCTGGAGGTCCACCCCGACGCCGACTCCACCGTGGTGGCGGAGCTGCGCCGTGCCGCACGCGCGTACGCGGGGGCGGGCGCACCCGAGGCGGCCCACCGGTGCCTGGGCCGCGCGCTCAGCGAGCCGCCCGCCCGCCGGGACCGTCCCCTTCTGCTGTACGAACTGGCCTCGGCCGCTCTGCGCTCCGGCTGCCCCGCAGGCGCGGTCCACCACCTGCGCGCCGCTCTCGCCGAGCCCGACTGCGACGCTCCTGTGCGCGAGCGGGCCACCCGCCTGCTGGCGCTCGCCGAGCAGCGGTCCGCCGACCGGTGCCCTCTTGGGTGATCCCTGCGCGCGGTCCCTGTCCGCGGCTCGGTGAGGGGGCGTTCCGGCCCCGGGGACGAGCGGGTCCACGCCCCGCGCCGGCAGCACACCGACCCGCTGGACAGGGGCTCGGAGGCGGGGCGTGACGGGAGAAGGGGGCAGCGGGAACGCGGTATCGGCCACGTACTATTGCGGCATGTCGTTCCTCCGCCGCCGCAGCGCCTCCGTGCCCGCAGGGCCGGACTTCGATGTCCTGGCCATGGACCCGTCCGACTGGCCGGGGAATCTCGGGGCGGGCCTGCTGCCCGCGCCGGACGGCACCTGCCAGGGCGTCTTCCTCCGCTACGACCTGTTCGGCGGCCGCGGACCGGCCATGGTCATCGGCAACCTTCCCGAGGGCTCGCCGGCGCGGGAGATCGACGAGGGGGACGTGCCGTTCGAGGTGGCGCAGCTGCTGTCCGCGCTGGAGAACGACGAGCACGTCGAGGTCATCGGCTCCGAGGACGACCCGGTGATGCACGAGGACAACCTGCTCATCGTGCGGCGCGTCAAGCTGTCCGAGGACCGGATCTCCTGCGTCCAGTTCGACCGCAGCGACGGCGTGCTGGTCACCATCGCCAGCTGGGACCGTCCCATCACCAACGACCTGTACGCCCTTCTCAAGCCGCTGCCCGCGGAGATGTTCCAGCAGTAGCGGCACGGCCTCGGGGCGCGGCGGGCAGCAGGCGGCAGGCTCAGGTGGGGCGAGGGGCTCTGCCGGCCCGTGCCGCCCGCGGACGCGCGGGCGGAACGGGCCGGCGCCCCGGGCGGCGGCCCGTTCCGCTTCAGCGGACCAGCCGCACGTCCTCCGCCTTCACGAACGCCACCCGGTGGCCCAGCTGGATCTGGTAGTACTTCTGCTTCCCGCGCACCACCTGGAAGCGTTCCGCCTCGGGGTCGTACTCCACCGCGTACAGGTACTCGCCAGGCGTCCGCAGCCCGGTCACGTAGCGCTGTCCGGCCGCCACCTTGTAGGGCAGCGGGGAGAGGGCCTGCACCGGCACGTCCTCGGGGTAGGCCGCCTCCTCCGGATAGGCACGCCCGTAGACGGGGATCTCGTCGCGCCCCGCACGCGGCTCGACGAGGGTGCCACGGGCGGGTACGGCCACCGGCCCGTCGGACGGATTGTGGAACCAGGCCTTCCGGCCGAGGTACCAGATCGCCGTCCACTGACCCTTGCGGTCCGCGACCGCGTACTGCTGCCCGGCGGTGGCCCGCGCCCCCGTGTCGTTCACTCCGGTCGTCGCGGGAGAGCCGTCGGGGCGCAGCCCGGCGTCGTTGACCAGCGGCGAGGACGCGTCGGGTGCCTGATGCAGCCGGATGGCGGAGGAACCGTGTTCCCGGCACGGCTCGCCCTCGGACTCGCAGCCCGTGAAGACCGGCTCGTTGTCGTCGTAGGAGGGGCGGATGGTCACCACGCCGGACTTCGGACCGCCCTGGGGCGTGAACGGCTTGCCCAGCAGCGCGAAGTAGTGCTCCCAGTCCCAGTACGGGCCCGGGTCGGTGTGCATGTCCTTGATGCCTGAGGTCGTCGTGGCGGGCACGTTGTCGTGGCCGAGGACGTGCTGCCGGTCCAGCGGAATGTCGTACCTTGCGGCGAGGTACTTCACCAGCCGGGCCGAGCTGCGGTACATGGACTCGGTGAACCAGGCGTCCGGTTCCGTGAGGAAACCCTCGTGCTCCACGCCGATGGACTTGGAGTTGACATACCAGTTCCCCGCGTGCCAGGCAGCGTCCTTGTTGCGCACGTGCTGCGCGATGTGCCCGTCCGAGGAACGCAGGGTGTACTGCCACGACACGTACGTCGGGTCGGTCACCAGGTCCAGCGTCTTCTCGTACACCTCCTCGGTGTCGTGGACGACGATGTAGTCGATCTTCTGGGACCGGGGCCGCCGCGTCCTGTCGTGGTTCCCGTAGTCCTCCTCGCCCGAGCTGTCGGTGAACTTCTCGTACGGCGCCGGATACCACTCGCAGTCCACGTTCCGCGGGCACTCCGCCTTGCCCCGCGGCTCACGGGAGCGGTCGGCGGCGGCCGGAGCACGCAGCTTCGGGCTGGCGTCGAGCGTGACCTTCTCCCCGGTGTCCGTGGTGCGCCGCTCGCCCTGGCGCACCACGTCGAACACGTCATCGGCGAACGCCGTCGCGCTCGGGTCGCCCCTGCCACCGCCGGGGAAGGCGGCCACCGCCTCGTACCAGTCCGCCGGGTCCGCGGTCAGCGGGTGGCCCAGCCGGCGCTGCGCGTCCGCCAGCAGCGCCGCGCCGCCCCTTACGTTGGCCGTGGTCGAGGAGCGCAGCGCCTCGTGGGAGAGCCCAGTCAGCTCGGCGGCCCGCTCCAGCGTCCGCAGCCGGGCGGGCAACCGCTTCGGTGCCTTCTTCGCCTTCCTGGCCTGCTCCGCCTTCGCGCCGGAGCCCTCGTCCGCGATCCGGGGCGGGCGCGCCGCGTCGCCCCGGGCATCCTGCGTGCCCGCGTGGTCGCGCGGTCCTGAGGCGGCCAGCGCCGCGCGCGCGTCCGTCAGATGCATCGGACCGAAGCCGCCGGACACGCTCGCCGCACCCCGGTGGGCGTCCCAGCGCGACTGCAGGTACGAGACACCCAGCAGCAGGTTCTCCGGCACGTCGTACTGGTCGGCGGCCGCCGCGAACTGCGCCTGGAGGCTGTCCGCGGGCCGGTCCGCTGCCCGGGTGCCGGCCGTCAGCAGGGGGACGACGAGCGCCGCCGCCACCACGGGCACGGCGACGGTGCGGACAGTGCGCCCGCGCCGGGCACCGGCGTCCCGTCTGCCGGGGCGTCTGCCGTCGGGTGTGCTCTCGGAATCACGGAAGGGTCGTGGCAATGCCGCCTCCTCGGAGAGTGCGCCGTGCGATCACGGGCGCGAGCAGTCCTCAGACGTACCGACTTGCCGACGATCCGTCAATCATTCCGCGCGCGACGGGGCCGCGCATGTCATCCGACGGGCGGGGCATCACCGGTCAGACCTGTGACGCCGCCGCGGACCCCTTCCGTCCACCCCTTCCCCGGAGCACTTCGGTCGCCTCTCCGGAGCGTGCCGCTCACCTCTGCGGTCGGCTTCCGGCGTCCCGAGCGCTCCGGTCGCCCGTCGCCTCAGCGGGTGCCGACAGCGGCCCGGACGGCGCGGCGCGCCGTGCCGCAGTCCTCGTGCAGCCTCCGCAGCAGCAGCCGCTGCGCCTCCCCGGTGGGCATCACGCCCGCCCGGACCGCCGCGGCGGCCTCCGCCGCACCCTGCGGCGAGGTGTCCCGCATGGTGCGCTGCACCGCCGTCTCGCAGGTGCGGATCTCCCGGGTGAGGACCATCATCAGGTTCACCAGGAAGGCGTCACGCGCCGCAGGGCCCGCCTTCTGGGCGAGCTGGCTGAGGTGGCGACGCGCCAGCGGGGCGTCGCCCAGCGCCGTCCACAGAGTCGCCAGGTCGTACCCCGGCAGATACCAGCCGGCGTGCTCCCAGTCGACCAAGGCGGGGCCCGCCGGGCCGAGCATCACGTTGGTCAGCAGGGCGTCTCCGTGGCAGAACTGCCACGGCACGCTGCGCCTGCCGCCGGGGCCCCCCGGCTGCACCAGGCCGTGCAGCAGCTTGTGCAGATCGCCCAGGTCGCGGTCGGTCAGCAGGCCCTGCTCGTGGTAGCGCTCCAGCTTCGCCGGATAGTCGACCGGGCGCTCGAACAGCGCTCCCGGCGGCTCCCAGTGGTTGACGCGGTGGAAGGAGCCGAGCACGGCTCGCAGGTCCGCGGCCGGAGGTGCCTGGAGAGGGTGGCGCTGTGCCGCGGCCACCCGTCCCGGCACCCGTTCGATGACCAGCGTGCAGGTGTCGGGGTCGGCCGCGATCAGCCGGGGCGTGCGGATCGGCGGGCGGTGCCGCACGAACGCCCGGTAGACCGCTATCTCGTGCTGGAACCGTTCGACCCACGCGGGGGAGTGGTCCAGCAGGCATTTCGCGATGACCGTGTTGCGGCCCGCCGTGCCCGCCAGGAGGACGGAACGTCCGCGCTTGCGGAGCAGCTGGACGGGGGCGAAGTCCGGGCAGACGCGGTGGATCGAGGCGATGGCGGCACGCAGCTGTGCGCCGTGTGGGCCGGACAAGTCCAGCCTCCCGCTGACGGGTTGGGACGCGGTTCCGGCGGGCGTGCGTCGCGCGGGGCGCGCGCCGGTGTGCGGGCCGGGCGGGCCCGGCGTGCGCGGAGGTTCGCGCGACGGCTCGGGGGCCAGCACGGCCGCTCGCCTTCCGTAAGGTTGCTGCGGGACCGCGTGGGGCCGACGCTGCACGGACACGGGGGATGGTGCTGAATACATGGCGCGCGAGATCCCTTCGTGTGCCGACGGGTTGCCGCGCCTCCCCGGCTGCCCGTCGGGGGCCAGTGCACCCTGGGGAATGCCGGCCCTGACGGCGTGACCGGGGTGGCGCGTTCCTACACGACACCCGGCCGCGGGTGGCCCACCATCTGGCGAACCCTGGCGAACCCTGGCGAATGCGCTCGGGACCACCGCACGGAGTCGTACTGAAGTTACTGTCAACTCAGCCGAGAACCTGGGGGCTTGACGTGACCAAGGGACCCAACGCGCGCCTCGCGGACCTCTTCGCCCTCGCCGGCTGGTCGAAGGGCGAACTCGCCCGGCTGGTCAACCGGCACGCGGGGGTCATGGGGTATCCGCAACTGGCGACCGACACCTCACGGGTGCGGCGTTGGATCGACACGGGGGAGACCCCGCGCGATCCGGTGCCCAAAGTGCTGGCGTCCCTGTTCACCGAGCGACTCGGCCGTGTCGTGACCACAGAGGACCTCGGATTCAGCCGGCCGGGGCAGACGGCTTCGGGTGAACCCGCCGAGGGGGTGCCCCTGCCGTCCGGGCAGGTTGCCGCGGTCCTCACCGAATTCACGGGAATGGACCTCATGCTCAACCGACGCGGCTTGGTGGGTGCGGGCGCCGCGCTCGCCGCAGGATCGGCACTCAGCAGTGCCATGCACGACTGGCTCACGGCGGCACCGACGGGCGCGACGGCCCACGGCGGCGTGGGCCACGGCGGACCGGCGGTTGCCGCTCCAGCCGCCTACGACCGCTTCGAGGCGGCCCCGGTGGGCCTCCAGGAGGTCGAGGCACTGGAACATTCCGTCGAGGTCTTCCGCGCCTGGGACGCCGCCCGCGGCGGCGGCCTCCAGCGCAAAGCGGTGGTGGGACAGCTCAACGAGGTGGGCGGCATGCTCGCCTACCACCAACCGGAGCCGCTGCGGCGGCGCCTGTGGGGTGTCGCCGCCGACCTCGCGGTCCTCGCCGGATGGATGTCGCACGACGTGGGCCTCGAACCCACCGCGCAGAAGTACTTCGTCATCGCCGCGCACGCGGCTCGTGAGGGCGGGGACCGCCCGCGCGCGGGAGAAGCGCTCTCGCGCGCCGCCCGCCAGATGGTGCACGTCGGACGGCCCGACGACGCCCTCGACCTGGTGAAACTCGCCCAGTCGGGATCCGGGGACGAGACGCTGCCCCGTACGCGCGCCATGTTCCACACGATCGAGGCGTGGGCGCAGGCCTCGATGGGCCGCGGCCAGGAGATGCGCCGCACCCTGGGCCGGGCTGAGGACCTGTTCGCCTCCGACGCGGGAGACGTACCGCCGCCCAGCTGGATGCAGATGTTCGACGAGGCCGATCTGCACGGCATGGAGGCGCTCGCCTTCCGCACCCTCGCCGACCACGAGCCCGTCGCGGCCAAGACCGCCGAACGCCACGCCAAGCGCGCCCTGGTACTCCGCGAGGAGGGACGGCAGCGCTCCCAGATCTTCGACTACATCTCGATGGCCTCGGCCTGCTTCATCTCCGACGACCCCGAACAGGCGGATCGCTACGCGCGCCTCGCCCTGCTCTCCATCAGCGAGAACTCCTCGCACCGCACCTGGGACCGGCTCCGTGAGATGTACCGCCTCACCGGAGAGTACGCGGGCTACGCCACCGTCGAGCAACTGCGCGAGGAGATGCGGGACGTGATGCCCCGCGCGCCCAAGCCGTCCCGGGGCGGCAGAGGTCTCAAGGACGCCGACGAGCTGAAGCGGGCGCCGGGCGATGTCAGGGACATCCGGGGCTCCCGGGGGGCCAGGTCCGTGTGAACCGACCGGCGCCAAAGAGAACCGCCCGGCCCGCTCGGCGGGTGCGGGCGGTTCAGCTGACCGGTACGCCCGCACAGCGCGACCGTTACCGGACGCACAGCGCGACCGCTACCGGACGGCGGGACCGCGCGGGTGCCACGTCAGCTGTCACGTGACGTCAAGGTGTCGGGCGGCCTCAGGGCGTCACGCGGGCGACCAGCACGCAGGCGTCGTCCTCGCGTGTGCGGTCGTCGAACTCCTCGGCGATCATCCGGACGCACTCCTGCGCGGAGGAGGCCGAGGCCAACCGGCCTGCCACGGCCAGCAGCCGCGCGGCACCCGCGTGAGCCGCGCCCGCGTGCGGAGCGCCCGCGGGAGGACCGCCTTCTTGACCGGCCGCAGCGGGGCGCCCGCCCCGGGGCGCGAGGCCGTCGGTGTGCAGTACCAGCAGGTCACCGGGCGCCAGCTGTGCGGTGCGCTGCCCGTAGCGCGCACCGGAGGTGACACCCAGCAGCACACCCTCGGAGCGTGGCAGCACCTGCCCCACCCCGCCCCGGATGAGCAGCGGCGGCGGGTGACCCGCCTGCGACCACGTGAGGGAGCGGGTGCGCGGCGTGTAGTGGCAGCACAGGGCGCTGCCGAGCGAGGGCTGGGCGGCGGAGTCGAGCAACTGGTTGAGGTGGCCCATCAGCGGCCCGGGCCCCACCCCCGCGACCCCCATACCCCGCACGGCGCCCAGCAGCATCGCCACACCCGAGGTGGCGGCCACCCCGTGCCCGGTCAGATCGCCGACCGTCAGCAGCGTGGCGCCGTCCGGCAGCCCCAGCGCGTCGTACCAGTCCCCGCCGATCAGCGCGCTGGTCGCGGATGGCAGGTAGTGCGCCGCCAGGTCGAGCGCTCCGCCGGTCCGTGTGTCGCCCTGCGGGAAGCGCGGTGAGCCCCGCCAGGGAGGCAGCACGGCGCGCTGGAGTTCGACGGCCAGCCGGCGCTCGGTCTGTGCGAGGTGCGTCTCACGCTGGAGCGAGTCGCGCGTCTCGCGGACGGCGCGCTCACTGCGCCGCAGTGCGCTGACGTCCCGCACCACTGCCCACATCGAGGCGGTCGCCCCGTCGTCGTCGAGCACCGGTTCGCCCACCAGGTGCACCGTGCGCACGGAGCCGTCCGGGCGCACCAGCCGGAACTCGTGGTCGATGGCCCTTCCGTCGACCAGGCAGTCGGTGAACGCGGTGGCGAGCCCCGGCTGTTCCTCGGGCACGACCCAGGAGGGGAGTTCGTCCAGGGAGAGCGGACCGTCCTCCTCGGTCCTGCCGAAGATCCGGTAGAGCTCGGGCGACCAGGAGATGGCGTCGGTCAGCAGGTTCCAGTCGGCGCTGCCGACCCGGCCGACCAGCTCCGAGGCCGCGTTCCGGCGGGGCGTGGCGAGGGTCCCGTACGCGGCGCCCGCGCTGTCGCCGGGCAGGTCGTGCGGCGGATGGCCGCGCGAGGGAAGGCCGTGCGAGGGAAGGCCGCGCGCCGGCGCCCGGTGCGGTGGCGGGTCGTCCGGCGGCAGATCCTCCGGGGGCAGGTCGTCCGGCGGCAGGTTCCTCCGCGTCGGTCCGCCTGCCGGTGCGCCGGGACCTTGGACACCGGCGTCCGGGGCGGTGGGAGGCAGCCCTTCGCGTAACTGGTCCAGCTGGCCCCCCAGATCGTCGAGCTGGTGCACGGCGAGCTCGCACAGCGCACGCTGCCACCTGGCGCGGAGGTCCGCCTCGCCGATGCCCTGCTCCACCGCGCTCGCCGCGCGAAGGCCCGCCTCGGGACCGCTCCCTCCCGCGCCGCGCCGCACCGCGTCGAGACCGCCGCGCAGGGTGCGGGCCTGGGTGATCAGAGCGTCCAGCGTGTCGCGGTCCGGAGGCTGAGCGGCGGAGTGGTCCGCATGCGCAAAGGAGGACATGGAGGGCTCCGATACGGGGGAGAGTCGGTTACGACTGTCGCACAGCCGACGACTGCCCGTAAGGGATTCGGCCACACTCGATCCGGTGGTGCTGCTGTCATATGTCGGCTGCGGAGACGGGCACGTGCCGGCCGGTGGAGACAGGACGCATCCCGATCGTGAGGGAGCGCACCCCGCTCACGAGGCGGACGGGCGCGTCCCGGCCGCAAGTCCCGTCGGCCCCCTCTTGACCTCGGGCTCGGCGGAATGCTTACTTCCGGGTAGGCTCCGGCCGGGCCCGAGGCTCTCTCCGGAAGCTGAGAACCGAGGAGTAGAACCGCCGTCACCGGCAAGAATGCCCGGCAACGGAAATCCCGTTGCCAGTCGAATACCCCGCACCGGATGCTGACTCTTATGTTCGTCGATTCCGTCGATTCAGACATAGCGCCCAGCGGCACGCTGCTCGGCCTCCTGCAGAGAGGCCGTGGCGACGGGACGCTGCACGCCCTGGCGGCGCCGCGCGCCGAAGCGCTCGGCGCGCTGCGCCAGTGCGTCCTGCACGACCCCAGGCGCGACTGGCAGATCGAACACCGGTCCCTGTACTACGCACGCCTGCACCGGGAGCTGGACGCCGGGCTCGACGACATCGCCGCACACCTCTTCGACCCCGCGGACCTCCAGTGCGCCCCGGACGAGGCCGAGGTCCGCACCGGACTCGCCCTCTCCGTCCTCGGCCACCTGGCCTCCTATGCCGCCGCGCAGGGCGCGGCCTGGCAGGAGAACGCCCCGCTGCGGCTGCTGCGCCGCTACGCCACCACCGGCAGCAACTGGCAGTGGGCGCTGGACGAACTCGCCGTCCGTGACGACGACGCGGGGCTGCGCCCCCTCGGGCCCGCCATCCTGGCCAGGTTCCCCCAGACGCCCGAAGGGGACGCGGAGCTGGCGGCCGCCGCCCGCGACGCCTTCGAACCCCGCCCCTGGCGCCTGTGGGCCGAGGACGCCGCGCACCCCGAGCAGGCCGACCGGCTGCGCCGGGCCCAGGAGTGCCGCTCCTTCGACCGCTGGCAGCGCCAGCTGCGCACGGACGGGCCACGTCCCGGCTGGAACGTGCGGGAGATCCTCGACTGGGCCCAGGACGGTTACGAACAGCACCCGCCCCAGCACCGGGAGGCCCCCGCGGCGCGTTGTCTGTCCGCCGTCGCGGGGCCTGACGACCGGCAGCTGCTGCTGGAGGCCGCACGAGGCCACCGCGAGGCCGCACGCGCCGCCGCCCTGCGCCACCTGGCGGACCGCAACGACCCTGATGTGCTCGACCTCGTCGAGGAGGCCGCGGGCGACCCCGGCGAGACGCTCGCCCGCTCCGCCCTCTCCTCCTTCGCCCGCATGCGGTCCATGGCGGCTCTCGAACGCGCCAGGCGCTGGGCGGCCGCTCCCGAGGGCACACTGGCGCCGGGCCTCGCCACCGTCGCCGCCGAGATGCTCGCCTGCCGTGGCGGGGACCAGGACACGGACGCCGTGCTCGCCGCGCTCCGCCGCGTCATCCGCCTCGAAGGCCCGGACAGCCCCGCGCTGTGGCCGCTGGTGGACGGCGCGGGGCGGCTGTCCATCGCGTGCGCCGCCCCCGTGCTGCGGCACATCTACCGGGAGACCGCCTCCTCGCAGCTGCGCGGTCGTACCGCCCGGTCCCTCGCGGTCACCGATCCCTCCTTCCCCGCCGGGTTCGCCATCGAGTGCCTGTGGGACTGCGAGGAGTCCACTCGCCAGGTCGCGGCCGAGTGCGCCGCCACCGGTGACGCCCGCGTGCTGGAGCGACTGCGGCGGCTGGCCGCGGACCCCGCGGAGGAGGCCGACGTCCAGACCACGATCCGGGGCCGCCTCACCCCGCCCGCGTAACCCCCTACGGGCAGGCATCCCGCTCTCCCTCCACCCCGGCGCCTCGCGCTCCCTCCGGACGGGTGCCCGTGATTCCCTCCGGCCCGGTGCCCGTGACTCCCTCCGCACCGAGGTTCGTGCCTCCCTCCGCACCGGGATCCGTGGCTCCCTCCGCACCGAGGTCCGTGATGAGAAGGCGACCAGGGGCCTCCGTCAGTGCGAACGGTGGGCGGGTCGCCCTCAGAGCTGCCTGAAGGGTGACCCCGCTCGCCCAGAACACCGGGATGTCGCCCCCTTCGGGTCGTACCCGAGAGCCGGAGTCCGGCCGGGAGAGCGCCCGGATACCGAGCGCCCCCGGGTCCCCGACGTGCACGGGACCGCCCTGGCCCTGTGATGTGGTCGCACCCGCTGCCCGCGCCGCGGGCACCAGGTGAGCGGGGACCGGCCGCATGGCCACCACCAGCGGGCCGCACAGCCTTCCCGCCGGGCGGCACGAGCGGTTGGTGACGTACAGGGGCACCGTCTGTCCCTGTTCCAGGTGGCGCAGGGGTACGCCCGCCGCTGCCAGCTCCGCGTCGAGCGCGACGGGCCGCCCGAGCAGGAAGGGTACGAGGTCGTCGTGCCAGCGGTCGGTGACCTCGCGGGGTTCGGCGAGGAGCTCGCCGTCCGCCCAGACGCGGTAGCGCGGCAGGTCGGTGCGCAGGTCGGCGTCGCGCGCCAGTGGGGTGCTCCAGCCGCCTGGTTCACCGATGTCCAGTACGGGCAGCGCGTGGCGGTTCCGCGCGCAGTAGGACGACAGGTCCGGGGCCCACGCGAGGGGAACGGCCGCCAGGTGTGCCCGCACGTGTCCCGGCGCCCAGCCGGCCGTGTGCGTGTCGAGCCCGGCCCGGTACAGCGCCCGGGCCTCGGCCGGCCCTGTGCGGCCCGGTGTGCCGGCGTGCGGTGCGGTGGTGGACATCTCGTTCCCCCTGTCTGCGGTGTGTCGTGCCGGTGGCGGCCGGCGGGGCGGGCCCGACCGGGCCAGCGGAAGTGCCGGCGGAACGGGGCCGCGGAGCGGTGCCCGCGGCACGGGGCGGCGGAACGCGGCCTGACCGCGTGCCCGGCTCGGCTCACGCAGGCTCGGGCCACTGGGCTCAGGTCAGCTGCGGTCGGCTCAGGTCGGCTCACGACCGCTCATGTCCTCCTCCGCCAGTTCGCGGCCGCGTGTCTCGGGCAGGCCGAGCAGCGCCAGGGCCGCGAGGGCGTATGCGGCGGCGCCGAACACCAGCGCGCCGCCCACGCCCCAGCTGTCGGCCAGTGCGCCCACCAGCGCGGGGAAGGCGGCGCCGAGGCCGCGGCCGACGTTGTAGGTGAAGCCCTGTCCCGTGCCGCGTACGGAGGTGGGGTACAGCTCGGCGAGGAAGGAGCCGAATCCGCTGAAGATCGCGGACATGCAGAACCCGAGCGGGAAGCCGAGCACGAGCAGCAGCCCGTCGGCGCCCTCGGGTACGCGGGTGTAGCCGAGGACGCAGGCGGCGGAGGCGGCGGCGAAGACGGCGATGGTCTTCTTGCGGCCCAGCAGGTCGGTCAGGTAGCCGCCGGCGAGGTAGCCGAGGAACGCGCCCAGGATCTGCGCGGCGAGGAAGCCGCCGGTGGTGACGACGGCGAGGCCGCGGTCCCCGGCCAGGTAGGCGGGCACCCAGGTGGCGAGCGTGTAGTACCCGCCCTGGACACCGGTGGCCATCAGGGAGGCGAACACCGTGGTGCGCAGCAGGCCGTGCCGGAAGACGGCGGCGAAGGTCGCGGCGGCCGAGCGCCGGGTGCGCCGCCGCTCGGCCTCGGGTGCGTCACTGACGTTCTTGCGCACGTACAGGACCAGCAGTGCGGGCAGTGCTCCGGTGAAGAACATCACGCGCCAGGCCGTCTGGGGCTCCAGGAGTCCGAAGACCGCCGTGTAGACGAGCACGGCGAGCCCCCAGCCGACCGCCCACGCGCTCTGTACGGCGGCCAGGGTGCGGCCCCGGTGGTGCGCCGAGGTGTACTCGGCCACCAGCACTGCGCCGACCGCCCATTCGCCGCCGAAGCCGACGCCCTGGAGCGCCCGGAAGACGAGCAGCGTCCCGTAGCCGGGTGCGGCTCCGCACGCGACGGTGAACAGCGCGTAGGTGACGACGGTCGCGAGCAGCGCCCGTACCCGCCCCACCCGGTCGGCCAGGACTCCGGCCAGGGCGCCGCCCACTCCTGAGGCGACCATCGTCACGGTGACGAGGAGTCCGGTCTGACCGCCGCTGAGGTGGAAGTACGCCGCGATGGCGACCATGCTCAGCGGCAGTGCGTAGAAGTCGTACGCGTCCAGGCCGTATCCGCCGAAGGCGCCGGCGAAGGCGCGCCGTCCGCGGGGGCCCAGGGAGCGGAGCCAGGCGAAGGCCCGGTCCTGTTCGTCGTCGTGGCCGTTGTCGTCGCTCGCGGCGCGAGCCTTGTCAGTCGTGCTCATGGGCACCTCGCAGACAGCGGACCGGCGTCCGGACGGACGCACGCCAATAGGGCGGCCGTACAGCCGAGTTGGGGCGGGGAGTGACGCAGGTCTCACCTCGCCGAGCCTCAAAGTAGAGGATTGTTGAACGATTCCGCAATCCTCACGTTGTCTCGTTCTCGGAACTGCGGTTGACTTCGGCCATGACCGACAACGTGCTGGAGGAACTCAGCGACGACCGCAAGCTGTTGGGGCGCACCAGCACCGCCGAACGCGTCGCGGGCATCCTGCGCGGCCGGATCATCGAGGGCGGGTTCCGCCCCGGGATGCGGCTGGCGGAAGAGGAGATCGGCCGCGCGTTGGGCGTCTCCCGCAACACCCTGCGCGAGGCGTTCCGGCTGCTCACCCACGAGCGGCTGCTCGCCCACGAGCTCAACCGCGGCATGTTCGTCCGCAAACTGACCGTCGAGGACCTGGAGGACCTCTACCGGGTGCGCCGCCTGGTCGAGTGCGCCGCACTGCGGCAACTGGCCGCCCCGCCCTACGCCCTGCACACGATGGACGCCGCGGTGACGGCGGGGCTGAGCGCGCGGGCCGAGGAGCGCTGGCGGGACCTGGGGACGGCCAACATGCACTTCCACCAGGGGATCGTCGAACTGGCCGGAAGTCCACGCGCGGACGACATGATGCGCGGCGTACTGGCGGAACTGCGGCTCGTCTTCCACGTCATGGAGAACCCGCGCCGCTTCCACGAGCCCTACCTGCCGCGCAACCGCGAGATCCTGGAGGCGCTCCGGGACGGTGACGCTCCCCGAGCCGAGCGGCTGCTCGCCGTCTACCTCGACGACTCCCGGCACCAGCTCGCCGACGGATACGCCCGCCAGCTAGGCTGACGGGTCGGCTCACGCCCCGCGGCGCCACCGCGCCAACCACCCGGACCGTGACAACCGTGCCGTTTCGGGTCTTGTCAGTGCGACGGCTTAATGTGTCCGTCGTGACTGAGAGCGCCACCACGACGAGCAGCCCGGTGGGGACAGGTGCGTCCGCGCCCTCCCCGGCCCCGGGGCCCGCGGCCGACGAGGGTCTGGCCCGCCGCCTGCGCGCGCTCGCCTGCACGGCACCGCTGCACGACCTCGACACCCGCAAGGCCAACCTCGCAGGCGAGTACGGCGCCTACGAGATGGCCGAGCTCGCGCTGGCGGCCATCGACCAGGTCACCCTCCAGATGGACTTCGACACCGGCGCCGACCACGAGCAGATCCTCGCCAGACTGCTGCCCCGCGTCGCCGCCCAGGCCCCCGCCCGCCCGACGGCCGAGCACGAGCGCGTCGCCCGCTGGGTGCTGGAGAACCTGATCAACGTCGGCAGTGTGGACCGCGGCTTCCGCGCCGTATACGGCACCTTCGGCACCGACGGCGTCTACGTCCGGCGGGACTACGACTTCAAACTCATCGAGGAGGTCCCCGGGCCCGGCGGCAGCGTCTATCTGCGCACCACGGACGAGGCCGTCAACGTCCTGGTGGGCGCCCTGGACACGGACGTCACCAGCGCCCAGATCGCCGCCGAGGTCAAGTTGGAGGTGCTCATCAACCGCGGCCGCCTCGCCGACGCGCAGCTCGCCGCCGAACAGGCCCGCTACCGCACCGTGCAGTACGCCGAGACGCTGCGCCGCACCCTGGAGGCCACCCGCCGCGACGTGCGCGCCGTCGACTGGCTCAACGCCGTACCCGACATGATCACCGAGGCGCTCGACCACGTCGCCGACCGCTACCGCCACGAGAACGCCATCCTCACCAACATCCGCAAGGCACGCGACGAGGCCGACTCCGAACGCGGCCCCGACCACAAGCGCCGCGCCGCCGAACTGGTCGACATCGTCAAGGACTGCATCCGGCGCCACACCCAGCTCCAGTCGCGGCTGCTGGAGGCGGGTCCGCTCTTCCGCGCCGAACAGGACAGGCAGGCCTTCGCGCCACCCGCGGCCCGCGCCGGGCTCGACCTCCACGGGCAGCTCCTCGCCCCGCTCCTGCCACTGCCGCTGGAGGAGGCCACCCGCGTGACCGACGCCTTCTTCGCCCGGGGCGTCGGGCTGCGGACACCCGGCGCCGTACGCCTGGGCGATCTGACCGATCTGCTCCTGACCCCGCCCGCCCCCCGCGAGCACCTCGGCGCCGAGATGCCCGAGCCCGACCTGGTGGCCACGCCGGACGACAGCCGCTTCAGCGAGCAGCAGATGGAGGCCGCCATGGAGCTGCTGGAGCTGCCCGCCGACGCCCCCCGCCGCCTGTCCGGGCTGCTGGCCGACGCCCGCCGGCGGGACCCCGATCTGCCGTACCTCATCGCCCTGCTGGCCGTCCACGCGGCGAGCCCGCCGGTGGGCACGGCCTACCGGCAGGGCGAGCAGCGGCTGGTGTTCGCCGTCGACGACGGTACGCAGCTTCGGGACGAGCAGTTCGGCGGTGCCGACCTGATCGTGGGGACGGCGCTGCTGGACGCAGCCGGGATGGCGGCCGACCGGACGGAGGCGGTGTGACCCCTGCGAACCGCACCGGAAAGCGGCGAGGTCCCACGCCGCCGCACGAGACGAACGAGTACGGATCATGACTGACTTCACCCCGGAGCCCGACCCCGAGGAGGGAGCGGGCCGCAGCGCCGCCGCACCGCAGGTGACCCCCGCGGACGCGGCGGACGCGGCGCGGCTCGTCTCCTACGGACTGCACCCCAAGCTCGTCCCCGCCAGGGACGCGGAGTACACCGAACTGCTGCGCCGCTACCGCGACGAACCCGCCTTCGCACGCCTGGCGGACGCCGTGGCGACGGGCCTCGGGCTGGTCGTCCTGGAGGTCTCCACCCGCGCGGGCATGGCGCTCGCGGCCGCCGAGGACTCCGTCTTCGCGGTCCGCATGGGCGACTACGCGCGCCGGGCCACGGCCGACTCCGCGGACCGCTTCTTGCACGGCCTCGCCCACCTCGCCTGCGCCGCCATGGCCTTCCCCCGGCCCGAAGACCTGGCGGACGACGGCTACATCGGCCGGATCACCGTCAACGGCGTCGACTCCTTCGTGCGCCAGGCGTGCCGCAAACTGGAGGAGCGGGCCGAGGCCGAGGGTGAGAACACCGACCCGGCCACCGACGCGCCGAGTCTGGAGGCCGCCTGGCGGGTCTACGCACGCCGCAGCGCGACCGGCGCCACCAAGGACGCGCGCAGGCTCGCGGGATCGACGACGGGCATCGTCGCCAAGGCCGCCTCCTTCCTCGCCGACTCCGGCTTCCTCCAGCGGACCGGCGACGACGCCGGCGGCACCTACCGCACCACGGCGCGCTACCAGCTCCAGGTCCGCGACATGGCGGGCAACGCGGCCATGGCGGAACTGCTGGAGTTGGGCGTCGTCCCCGTCTCCGACGGCACGGCGAGCCTGCTGCCGCCGCGCGACGAGGACGGCCTGGACCTGGCCCCCGACGCCGGACTCCCCTTCCACTCCTGACCCACCGCCTGTGTCCTGACCCACCGCCCGCCCGCGCCCACCCCGCCGACGTCCCCCTCACGAGAGCACCGCCGCCATGTACGAGCTGTCCCGGATCCGCCTCTACTCCATCGGGCCCGCCGGCGCGCGCTACGCCGACACCGTGCTGGACCTGCGCGGAGTGGGGGACGCCGTGCCCAGCCCCGCGCCGGCTCAGGCGGACTTCTTCGAGGAGGAGCCCCAGGGCCCGCCCCGCCGCCCCGCGCCCGCGGGCGTCCTCTTCCTGGAGAACGGCGGCGGCAAGTCCGTCCTGCTCAAGCTGATCTTCTCCGTGATGCTGCCGGGCCACCGCAACACCCTGGGCGGCGCCAGCTCGGGTGTGCTGCGCAAGTTCCTGCTCGCCGACGACTGCGGCCATGTCGCCCTGGAGTGGCAGCACACCCGCACCGGCGAGACCATCGTCGTCGGGAAGGTCAGCGAGTGGCGCGGCCGGCAGGTCTCCGGCGACCCGCGCAAGTTCGCCGAGGCCTGGTACTCCTTCCGTCCAGGGCCCGGCCTGTCCCTGGACGCGCTGCCCGTCGCCGAGTCGGCCGCGCTGCGCCCCCGCGGCGAAGGGGCGTCCTCGGCGCGCGGCAGACGGCGCACCATGAAGGGCTTCCGCGACGTCCTGACGGAGACCGGAAAGGCGTACCCGAACCTGGACGTGGTCTGGGAGGAGGTGCACGAGCGCTGGAACGAGCACCTGACGTCGCTCGGCCTCGATCCCGAACTCTTCCGCTACCAGCGCGAGATGAACGCCGACGAGGGCGAGGCGGCGGGCCTCTTCGCCGTCAAGAACGACTCGGACTTCACCGACCTGCTGCTGCGGGCCGTCACCGACACCCGCGACACCGACGGGCTCGCCGACCTCGTGCACGGGTTCGCGCACAAGCTGGGACGCCGCGCCGAGCTGACCGCCGAGCGGGACTTCACCGCCGGCTCCCTCGAACACCTGGAGCGCATCACCCAGGCCGCAGAGGCGCGCGGCCGCGCCCGCGAGATCCACGCGGGCGCCGAGCGCCGCACCCGGCTGCTCGCCCAGCGGCTGACCGCGCGCGGCACCCAGGAGCGCGGTCGCGCCGCTGAGCTGGCCGAGCAACTCGCCCAGGCCGGGGAGTCCGTCACCGCGGCCGAGGACGCCCGCTCCCGCGCCTCCCGCGTCGCCGCCGAACTCGCCTACCGGCACGCTTCTCTGGCGCTGGCCGCCGCCGAGAAGTCGGCGGCGGCGCAGAAGCGCGAGCTGGGCGAGGCCCGTACGCTGCACTCGGCGTGGCAGGCGGCGGAGACGGTGCTCGCGCACCGTACGGCCGCCGACCGGTCGGCCCGCGTGGCGGCGGCCATCCGGGAGGCCGAGCGCGACGCGGCGCCTGCCCTGGCCGCGCGTTCCCAGGCGGCGACGGCCCTGGTGCGGGCCCTGAACACCGCGGCGGAGGACAGCGAACGCATCGCCGGGGAGCAGGAGGAGCGCTCGACGGCCCTCCTGACCGACAGCGAGCGGTCCCACCGGGAGGCCACCGAGGCCGCCACCGAGGCGCAGCGGGCCCGCAGCGAGACCGAGCACCTGCGCCAGCGGCTCACCGAGGTCGAACAGGAGATGGCCGAGGCGGTGCGCGCCGGCTGGCTCGACGACAGCGACCCCGACGCCGATCCCGCGCGCGCGGCGCTCGAGGCCAGCGACGCCGAGAAGAGCGCCGTTGCCGCGTTCGAGTCGGCGCGCGACGCGGCGGCCCGCAGCGGCGACCGCGCCCGCGAGCTGGCGAGCCGGCACGCCGGTGCGGAACTCGCCGCGGCCCGCGCCGCGGACGCGGCCGAGGCGGCGGAGTCCGCCCACGCGGCCGAACGCGCCACGGCCGAAGCCCTCGGCGTCGAGGAGCGCCTGGCCGAGCTGCTCGGTCTGCCCGGCGCACCAGCCGGCCCACAGCACTCCGCCGGCCGTGCCTCTTCCGGCCAAGGCGCGCGGGGCACGGGCCGGGCCGCCGTGCCGGGCCAGCGCGATGTGGGCAACTCACCGGACGCGCTGGTCTCGACGGCGGACGACGGGCCCGGCGCCGGCACCGACGGGCCCGGGACCGCCCAGCCCGCCGACGGCGACGGGACGGCCGCGCGCGAGTACGCGGGGGATGCGGGTCTTCCCGGGCAGGCGGCAGGCGTTTTTGAGGGCGCGGCCGGCCACTCCCCGCACGCCGGCGAGGCGGGCCTCTCGGGCCCGCTGACCGCCGAGGAGGTGGACCGCAACGCCGAAGCGCTCCAGGAACTGCTGGACGAGGGCGTGGCCCACGCCGAACGCCAGCTGTTCGAACTGCGCACCGCCGCGGCGGACGACGCGCGGATGCTCGGCGCGCTCGGCGACGGCGGGCTGCTTCCCCCGGGCCCGGACGTGACGGCCACGGTCGAGTACCTGGGCGAGCACGGCGTCCCGGCCCTGCCCGGCTGGCGCTACCTGGCACAGTCCGTCGACCCCGCCGACCACGCGACGGTCCTCGCCGCCCGCCCCGAGCTGGTCGACGGTGTCGTCATCACCGACCCCCGGTCGCACGCGCGCGCCCGTGAGGTGCTGGCGAGCGCGGCGCTGCTGCCGCGCTCCGCCGTCGCCGTCGGCACCTCGGCGGCGCTGCTGGCACCGGCGCCCGCGCCCGACGGGGGCGAGGAGACGGGTGACGTCGGCGTCTTCCTCGTACCGCCCAACCCGGCCATGCACGACGAGCACGCTGCCGACGACGAGCGCCGTCAGCTGCGCGAGCGGGCCGTCGCCCGCGACGAGGAGATCCGCGCGCTGGCGGCGCGGCTGACGGCCGACCGGGCGCTGGCCGCCCGCCTCACCTCGTGGCGCACCGGCTGCCCCGAGGGCCGCCTCGGCGAACTCGCCGACGCCGCCGCCGAGGCGCGGCAGGCGGCCGAGGCGGCCGAGCGCCACCTCGTCGAGGTGGGCGAGGCGCGTGAGGAGGCCGACGCGCAGGCGGCCGAGACCGCTCGGGTGCGCGACGAGCGGGGGGAGCGGGCACAGCGGGCGCGGCGCGGCGCGGACGCGCTGGCGGGGCTCGCCTTCCGGCTGCGGGAGCGCACCGCGTGGCAGACCCGGTTGCGGGAGCTGGCCGACGAAGCGGCCACGGCGCGGGAGCGTGCCGAAGTGTGCCTGGAGAAGGCGTACGCGGCGGACGAGGACCGGCGCACCGCACAGCGCGCCGCCGACGACGCCCGCCGTACCGCCCGCACCCTGCGCGCGGAACGTGCCGAGATCGCGGGCGTCCCCGACGCCCCCCAGGAGCCCGGCGCGCCCGGCGAGGGGGAGCCGGCCGGCGGAGAGGCCGACGCGGCCGGGGGGAAGGCGGCCGGCGCCAGGCCGGCGTCGCTGCCGGACCTGCGGGAGGCCTACCGTTCTGCCTCCCAGCTCTACGAGAAGGTCGGCGTCGGCGCCGACCTGCGCGCCGAACAGGCCCGTGCCGAGGGCGACGAGTCCGCCGCCAAGGCGGCGCTCGACCGGCTCACCAACAAGGTGCGCACCCGCGCGGCCCAGCTCCTGGAGGGGCCCGACGGCGCCGACGGCCCCTCCCGGCAGGCCGCCGCCGCCCGCGCCGAAGCGCTCGTCCAGCGGCTGGAGTCGCGCGGCTCCGACGTCAGCGAACAGCTCGGCCGTCTCCGCGGCGAGGCGGAGCGGCTCGCGCCGCCGGACGGGCAGGCCCACACCGAGCTCCCCGCCGAGCGGGTGCCCGGCGATGCGGCCGAGGCCCAGAGCCTGCTGCGGACGGCCAACGCGGAACTGGCCACCAGGGGCGACGCACTCGACGCGGCGCGCACCGCCCACGAGTCGCTGCGGCGTGCCCACACGGCCGCCGAGGACGCCGCCGGCGGCTTCGACGAGACGGCGACCACCCTCCGGGACCTGCTGCGCGACCCCGCCGCCGCTCCCGCGGCCTCACACGGCGAGGAGGAGCCGCCCGAGCCGTACCCCGGCACGCTCGCCGAGGCCCGCCAGGCGGCGGCCGAGGCGCGGCGCTCGCTGCGCGGTTGCGCCGCCGACCTCGGCGCGGCGGAGCAGGCCGTGCGCGAGGCGTGTGACGTACTCGTACGGCACGCCAACTCCAGCCGCTACGAGCACGTGCGCACCCCGGCCAGGCAGCAGGTGCGCGAGCTGCCCGCCTCGGCGCTGCCCGACCACGCGGCCGCCTGGGCAGCGGCGTTCGCGCCCCGCCTGCGGGTACTGACCGACGAGCTGGAGCAGTTGGAGCGCAACCGCGACAGCATCGTGGACCGGCTGCGCGGCCTGGTGGAGTCGTCGCTGACGACGCTGCGCTCGGCACAGCGGCTCTCCCGCCTGCCCGAGGGGCTGGGGGAGTGGTCGGGCCAGGAGTTCCTGCGGATCCGCTTCGAGGACCCCGACCAGGCCACGCTCACCGAACGGCTGGGCGAGGTCATCGACGAGGCCACCAGCGCCGCCGTGCGCAAGAACTCCGATCTGCGGCGCGACGGCATGTCGCTGCTGCTGCGCGGCGTCCACGCGGCCCTCCAGCCGCGCGGGGTGTCGGTGGAGATCCTCAAGCCGGACGCCGTGCTGCGCGCCGAGCGGGTGCCCGTCGGACAGATGGGCGACGTCTTCTCCGGAGGCCAGCTGCTGACCGCGGCCATCGCCCTGTACTGCACGATGGCCGCCCTGCGCAGCAACGACCGTGGCCGGGACAAGCACCGGCACGCGGGGACCCTCTTCCTGGACAACCCCATCGGGCGGGCCAACGCCACCTATCTCCTGGAGCTCCAGCGGGCCGTCGCCGACGCCTTGGGGGTCCAGCTCCTCTACACCACGGGCCTGTTCGACACCACGGCCCTGGCGGAGTTCCCGCTGGTGATCAGGATGCGCAACGACGCGGATCTGCGCGCGGGTCTGAAGTACATCAGCGTGGAGGAGCACCTGCGGCCCGGGCTGCCGGGCCCCGCGGACGAGGAGGGCGGTGCCGAGGTGCACGGGGAGATCACCGCGACACGGATGTTCCTCCGCCCCGACCAGGCGCAGCCTTCCGGTGAGGGGGGCGCTCCTGGTGCGGAGCCGTCACCTGAGGCCGCGGGCCCGCGTGTTCCCACTCCTCAGCCGCCGAGGGACGCGCCGGGCGCGGCACCTTCCCAGCACCCCTGACGTCCCGCTCCTCCTGCCTGTCCCGTCCGTCCTGCCCCTCCGGCCGATCGCCTCCGTCCCGTCCGTCCCGGTCCGGGCGCGGGCGGGTTCCGGTTGCCGTCTCCTCGCGTCCGGAGCGGCGGTGTGCCTCCACCGCGCGGCGTCGCGCCGCGCTGCTGGGCTCCGAGACGACGCCGTGCCGCTGCACCCACACCTGCCGCGTGATCCACACGTCCAGCACCGCCCATGTCGCCACGACGGTGCTGCCGATGGTGGCGAGCACCATGGGGAAGGCCAGCCACACGCCGGCCATCGAGCAGAAGAACGCGACCATGAGCAGTACCAGCGTCAGCGCCGCGATGATCACCGCACGCGCCGCCGCCGCCCGGACCGGATCCGGCAGGCGGGGTTTCGTATACATCCTGTTCACTCCCCCTCCACGAGCCCCCCGATCTTCCCACGGTTCCGCAAACGTGTCCTTGGACACAAACCTCGAACACCCGCCTGGGCATCGACGGACAACTCAGGATGAGGCACCACGGACCGCGTGTTCCCGCACCTGTACACACCTACGAGTTGCCGACGCGTCAGTAGTAAGCTCACGCCGTTTGCTGTCGGTTTACGCCCCCGTGCGCTGGGGAGTACGTAGGGGAGGCCATGCGCTTTCGCGGGAAGTCCATCCGCCGGAAGATCGTGGTGCTGCTGCTGGTGCCGCTGGTGTCTCTGGTGTCCATCTGGGGCTTCGCGACCTACATCACCGCGACGGAGGCCAACAGCCTGCTGCGGCTGGACGAGATCACCCGCAAGATCGGCGATCCCACCGAAGACGCCGTCCAGGCCATCCAGCAAGAACGCCGCCACATCATGGTGCACATCGCCGACCCCCGGGGCGGCGCGGGACGGGAATCCCTGCGCAAGGCCGAGCGCGCCACCGACAAGAAGGTCTCCGCGGTCCGCCGCAACGCCGCCGACGGCAGCCTCCGTTCCGACCTGGGTCCCGACTCGCGGGCCCGGCTGGATGACTTCCTCGGCGCCCTGGACGGCCTCGACGCGCTCCGCTCCCGGGTCGAGAAGGACACCATCACCCGCGGCGGTGCCTTCCAGGCCTACAACGAACTGGTCGACCCCGCCTACGCGGTCATCAGTTCGCTGAGCGCCGTCGACGACGTCGGCCTGGAGAAGGAGGGCCGCGCCCTCGTCTACGTCTCCCTCGCCCGTGAGTACCTCTCCCGCGAGGACGCCCTGATGGCGGCGGCCTACGCCGCGGGCGAGTTCACCCGCGGTGACCAGCGTGCCCTCTCCGACCGGGTCGCCGAGCGCAACATCACCTACCAGACCAACCTGCCCTCACTGCCGGCCGCCGACCGGCAGATGTTCGAGAACTACTGGAACAGCACCAACGGCCGTACCCTGCGCGGCAACGAGGACGCCGTCATCGCCGCGGGGCCCCGCACCACCCGGGGCCCGGTCGGTCAGGAACGCTGGCGCCAGGGCATCACCGCGGCCCTGGACGACCTCAAGCGGATGGAGGCCAAGGCCCAGCAGCGGTACCAGGACCGGGTCGACCCCGTCGCCACCCGCGTACTGGTGCAGGCGGCGGCCGCGGGCGTGCTCGGGTTCCTGGCTGTGCTGGCCTCCCTGGTCATCTCCATACGGGTCGGCCGCAGCCTGGTGCGTGACCTGGGCGCGCTGCGCAAGGAGGCCAACGAGTCGGCGGGGGTGCGGCTGCCCAGCGTGATGCGCAGGCTGGCCGCCGGCGACCGGGTCGACGTGGAGGCCGAGTCCCCGCACCTCGACTACTCGGCCGACGAGATGGGACAGGTGGGCCAGGCTCTCAACACGCTCCAGCGCGCCGCCGTCGAAGCCGCCGTCAAACAGGCCGACATGCGGCGCGGCGTCTCCGAGGTCTTCGTCAACCTCGCCCGGCGCAACCAGGTGCTGCTGCACCGCCAGCTCACCCTCCTCGACGCCATGGAGCGCCGCACCGAGGACGCCGACGAGCTCGCGGACCTCTTCAGGCTGGACCACCTCACCACCCGTATGCGCCGCCACGCCGAAGGCCTGGTCATCCTCTCCGGCGCGGCCCCCTCCCGGCAGTGGCGCAAGCCCGTGCAACTCATGGACGTGGTGCGGGCCGCTGTCGCCGAGGTCGAGGACTACGAGCGGATCGAGGTGCGCAGGCTGCCGCGGCTGGCCGTGGACGGCGGCGCGGTCGCCGACCTGACGCACCTGATCGCCGAGCTGCTGGAGAACGCCACCGTCTTCTCCCCGCCGCACACGGCCGTGCAGGTGCTGGGGGAGCGCGTCGCCAACGGCTTCACGCTGGAGATCCACGACCGCGGCCTGGGCATGACCGCCGACGCGACGCTGGACGCCAACCTGCGGCTCGCCGAGACGCCCGAGTTCGAACTGTCCGACACCGACCGGCTGGGCCTCTTCGTCGTCTCACGACTCGCCCAGCGCCAGGGCGTCCGGGTCTCCTTGCAGCCGTCGCCCTACGGCGGCACCACGGCCGTCGTCCTGATCCCCGGCGCCGTCCTCACCGAGACCCCAGGTCGTGACGAGGAGCAGCGCCCGCCCCGCACCGCCATCGAGGCCGCCGGAAAGCCCGCCCGGCCTCTCGACGGGCCCGTCGAGCTGGAGGCCCCGATCGACGAGACACCCCCCACCCGTGAAGGCCGCGGTCTGCCGCCGCGCAGGCGGGCCCCTGACACCGGCCCCACCCCCGCGGCGGCCGGGGAAGTGCACCAGCAGGCCCAGGACGAGGCCGCCTCCGCCTCCGCGTCCCGTTCCCAGGCGCGCACGGAGCCGGACGACGGGGACGACGGCGCCGCGAACGGCGGGCAGGCGCCGCTGCCGCGCAGGCGCCCCGGGACGCCCGTGCTCGTTGCCGACAACGGCCGTACCGTCGCCCCGGAGCGCCGCCCGGGGCCGGAGCGGCGTACCGGCGAAGCGGACCGTCGAGACGCCGGTACGGACGCGCACACGGGCGGTCCCGCACCGCTGCCCCGCCGTAAGAAGCCCGGTGCGGCTTCCGGCGCGCAAGGAGACCGTCCGCGGACGGAGGCGGGTTCCCCGCCGCAGGCCGCCCCGCCCGAACCGGCGCCCGACACCTCGCGGGGCGCCGTCGCCTCACCGGACGCGTACACCGCGCACGGCACCGGCGCCACGCACGACGCCGGCACCCCGCGGGGCGACGACGCCCCGCGGGTCGGCGGGTTGCCACGCCGGGTGCGGCAGGCGAGCCTCGCGCCGCAGCTCAAGACCGACACCCCGACCGTCAGCACCCGCATGCCGTACGGGCAGCCGGGCACCCAGGATTCCAGCACGCCGGATGCCGCCGAGCGCGACGCCGACGAAGTGCGCAGCAAGATGGCCTCCCTCCAGCGCGGCTGGGAACGCGGCAGACGCGAGAGCGAACCGCCGCACGACGCGGGGGAGTCAGCACCAGGAACGACACCGGGAGGGGACGGTCGATGACCGCACCGAACGCCGCATCGCACTCCGCTGGAAGCGGCGAACTCAACTGGCTCCTCGACGAGCTGGTCGAGCGCGTGGGCAGCATCCGCAAGGCGCTCGTCCTCTCAGGCGACGGCCTCGCCAGGGGCGCGTCGCAGGGCCTCACCAGGGAGGACAGCGAGCACCTGGCGGCCGTCGCCTCCGGGTTCCACAGCCTGGCCAAGGGCGTGGGCCGCCACTTCGACGTGGGCGGTGTCCGCCAGACCGTGGTCGAACTGGAGGACGCCTTCCTCTTCGTCACGGCGGCGGGGGACGGCAGCTGCCTGGCCGTACTGGCGGACGCGGAATCCGACGTCGGCCAGGTCGCCTACGAGATGACGCTGCTGGTCAAGCGCGTCGGTGCCCACCTGAGCACCGCGCCGCGCGCCACCCCGGCGGGCGGCGGCACCACCACAACCAACTGACGCGGACGGCGGACGGCGGGGACGGCGAGATCGAGGAAACGAGGGGACGGGGCCGGCAATGACGGACCACTGGTTCGACGACGCGGCAGGACCCGTGGTGCGGCCGTACGCGATGACGCGGGGCCGTACCCGCAGCAGCGTCGTCGCGGCGCAGCTCGACCTCATCGCCCTCGTCCTGTCCGACGAGCCGGGCGACGGGGGCGCGGACGACGCGGAGGGGCCGCCCACCGAGGACGCGCTCCTCGCGGACCACTCGCTGGCGCCCGAGCACCTCGACATCGTCCTGCGCTGCCGCCGCTCCGCCCTGTCGGTGGCCGAGTTGGCGGCCGAGCTCGATCTGCCCGTCGGTGTCGTCCGGGTCCTGATCGGCGACCTGCTGGAAGCCGGTCTGGTCCGCGTCACCCGTCCCGTCCCTCCGGCCGAGCTGCCGGACGAGAGCATCCTCAGAGAGGTGATCAATGGTCTTCGGGCGCTCTAAGCGGGGTGGCAGGAAGGCCCCCGCCGAGCCGGTCACGCTCAAAATCCTGGTGGCGGGGGGATTCGGCGTCGGCAAGACCACCCTCGTGGGGGCGGTCAGCGAGATCAAACCGCTCCGCACCGAGGAGACGCTGACCGAGGCGGGACGCCGGTTCGACGACACGCAGGGGGTGGAGGCGAAGACCACGACGACGGTCGCCATGGACTTCGGCCGCATCACCATCCACGACGAACTCGTGCTCTACCTGTTCGGCACGCCGGGCCAGGACCGTTTCTGGTTCCTGTGGGACGAGCTGGCCAGCGGCGCGCTGGGCGCCGTGGTGCTCGCCGACACGCGGCGGCTGGAGGACAGCTTCGCCGCCATCGACTACTTCGAACGCCGCTCCATCCCCTTCACCGTCGCCGTCAACTGTTTCGACGGAGCCGAGCGCTACCCCGCCGAGACCGTCAGGGAAGCGCTCGACCTCGACGGCGAGGTGCCGGTGATGCAGTGCGACGCGCGGCAGCGCGAGTCCGCGCGGGACGTGCTCATCTCCGTGGTGGAGCACGCCATGCACACGGCCGCGCAGCGCGCCGCGCACAGCCCCGCCGAGACCTGAGCAGCCCGGCACCGGCCCGGCGCCGCGAGGCGCGGCGCCGGCGGGGCGTGGGAGTACGGCCGGCCCGGGCGTGCGCGCGGGTGAGCTTCAGCTCTCCTGCCACCCGAAGCTGCGTTCGACCGCCTTGTGCCAGTTCCCGTACTCCCGCTCCCGGTCCTCCTCGCTCATGGCGGGCGTCCACTCGGCGTCGCGCTTCCAGTGGGAGCGCAACTCGTCCAGATCCGACCAGACACCCGTGGCGAGTCCGGCCGCGTAGGCGGCGCCCAGGCAGGTCGTCTCCGCGATCACGGGGCGGATCACGGGAACGCCGAGCACGTCGGCCTGGTGCTGCATCAGCAGGCTGTTGGCCGTCATGCCGCCGTCCACCTTCAGGCTGGTGATCTCCACGCCGCTGTCCTGGTACATGGCGTCGACGACCTCGCGGGTCTGCCAGCTCGTCGCCTCCAGTACGGCGCGTGCGAGGTGGGCCTTGGTCACATACCGGGTCAGTCCGGTGACCACGCCCCGCGCGTCCGAACGCCAGTACGGCGCGAACAGCCCGGAGAACGCCGGGACGATGTACGCGCCGCCGTTGTCCTCCACACTGGCCGCCAGCCCCTCGATCTGCGAGGCCTCGTCGATGATGCCCAGCTGGTCCCGGAACCACTGCACCAGGGCGCCGGTGATGGCGATGGACCCCTCCAGGCAGTAGACGGGCGCCTCGCCGCCCAGCCGGTAGCCCATCGTCGTCAGCAGCCCGTTCCTGCTGGGGACCGGCCGGTGCCCGGTGTTCAGCAGCAGGAAGGAGCCGGTGCCGTAGGTGTTCTTGGCCTCGCCGACGCCGTAGCACGTCTGTCCGAAGACGGCCGCCTGCTGGTCGCCGAGCGCCGAGGCCACGGGCACGCCGGAGAGCCGGCCCACGGCGGTGCCGTACACCTCGGAGGAGGAACGGATCTCGGGCAGGACCGCGGCGGGCACCCCCATCGCGTCCAGCACCGACTGGTCCCACTCCAGCGATTCCAGATTCATCAGCATCGTCCGGGACGCGTTGGTCACGTCGGTGACGTGTCTGCCGCCCTCCGTGCCGCCGGTCAGATTCCAGATCAGCCACGAGTCGAGCGTGCCGAACGCGATCTCGCCCCGTTCGGCGCGCTGCCGCAGCCCCGGCACCTCATCCAGCAGCCACGCCACCTTCGGCCCCGCGAAGTAGCTGGCCAGCGGCAGCCCCGTACGGTCACGGAAGCGGTCCTGGCCCTCCTCGCCACCCAGTTCGGCGCACAGCTGCGAGGTGCGGGTGTCCTGCCACACGATCGCGTTGTGCACCGGCTCACCCGTCGCGCGGTCCCACAGCACCGTCGTCTCGCGCTGGTTGGTGATGCCGATGGCGCTCAGCTCGTCGGCGCGCAGCCCGGCCCGCTCCAGCGCCCCGTCCACCACCGACTGCACCCTCGTCCAGATCTCGGCGGCGTCGTGCTCCACCCAGCCGGGCCGGGGAAAGATCTGGCGGTGCTCCTGCTGGTCGACGGCGACGATTCCGCCCCGCTGGTCGAAGACGATGCAGCGGCTGGAAGTGGTGCCCTGGTCGATGGCTGCGACGTACTTGTCCGTCATGGTTGACGACCCCTCGTTCGGTGCGTTCGGACGTCGTGCTCAGAATGCGGCCTTACGCGGCAGCGCGCCGAAGCCCCGCCGACCGGTGCTCCACGGCCCGCCGATCGGCGGGCCCACCCGCCGGTGACCGCTGCTCCACCCGGTAGCGACGGCGGGGCCCGCGGCGAGCGTGACGGCAGTGTTCAGCCGGGCCGAAGGGCAGTCAAGGCCGCTGACACGACGGAGGCCGCAGCCCGTTGTGCGACGTGATCGTCGCGACTGTCACGGGCACGTCACCAGACCCTCACGTCCCCGTACGCGTACCGGATCTTGCGAACCGCCCCCCAGGGAAGCTCGTCCACACTGAACGAGAACGGTGGCACGGGACCGACGGGGGTGGTCCCGAGCCACCGTTCCTCATTTCCCGGTTCCCTGGTAGATGAGGGGAGCATGAGACGCATCCGCACCGCACCCCGCATCCCCCTCCTGGCCGCCGCCGCGCTCCTCGCCCTCGCCGTGGCCCCGGCCCCCGCCGCGGCGCACTCCGCCCCAGGACACTCCGCCCCAGGCCACTCCGCCCCGGCACACGGCCACGGCCACGGAGACGGCCCCGAGGCGCCCAGGGAGTTCGTCGCCCTCCGCGAGGTCGCCCCCACCATCCGGCAGGAGATCCGCTACCACACCCCGCACAACTTCGTCGGCGAGCCCATCGACGGCTACCGCGAACCGATGTGCCTGGTCACCAAGGACACCGCGCAGGCCCTCGCCAAGGCGCAGCGCTCCCTCCTCAAGCGCGGCTACACCCTCAAGGTGTACGACTGCTACCGCCCGCAGCGCGCCGTCGACCACTTCGTACGGTGGGCGCAGGACCTGGACGACGAGAAGATGAAGGCCGAGTTCTACCCCCGCGTCGAGAAGAACCGGCTGTTCGAGGACGGCTACATCGCCGAGAAGTCCGGGCACAGCCGCGGCAGCACCGTCGACCTCACCCTCGCCGAACTGCCGGCCGCACCGACGCGCCCCTACGTGCCAGGCGAGCCGCTGACACCGTGTTACGCACCCAAGGGCGAGCGGTTCCCCGACAACTCCGTCGACACGGGAACCGGCTTCGACTGCTTCGACACCCTCGCCCACACCGACGACCCCAGGGTCACCGGTGAGCAGCGCGCCAACCGGCACCTCCTCAAGACCACCCTGGAGCGGCAGGGCTTCACCAATCTCCCCGAGGAGTGGTGGCACTTCACCCACGAGCCGGAGACCTTCCCCGACACCTACTTCGACTTCCCCGTGGAACGCGGCTCGCTGTCCTCGCACCACTGAACCTCACCGAAGCACCCGGCGCGGGGGCGCCGCCGCCCGGCCTCACCCGCAGCGCAGACGCCCCCGCGCCGCCGTCACCTGACGCGCACCGCGTACCCCACCTCGCCGCCGCCCTCCCGCTCGACCACCACGGATCCTCCGCTTCCCGCCCGCACCGAGAACCGTTCGGCCCGCGGACGCTCGCGGCCCCCACCCGGGTCGGGGATCAGCAGCCCGCCGCCGGTGCGCCCCGGGACGGGCGGCCACACCTCCAGCTCCGTCTCCCCGTCCCGCCCCCGCACCGGTACCGCCGTACCGGCGCGGGCCAGTACCGGTATCCGGTCCAACGGCGCCGCCAACCGCACCGTCGCGGGCCCCTCGTAAGAGCGAGCCGTGGCGGTGTCGTACCAGCGGCCCGCGGGAAGCCGGACGGCACGCTCACGCACCCCGGGCTCCAGCACCGGCGCCACCAGCAGCGCGTCCCCCAGCAGGAACGCGTCCTCACAGTCCCGCAGCCGGCGGTCCCGCGGATGCTGCCACCACACGGGACGCACGTACGGCGCACCCGTGCGGTGCGCGAGCTGAGCGAGCGTCATCAGATACGGTGCCAGCCGCTCGCGCACCACCAACGCAACCCGCACGTGCTCCAGCACCCGCGGGCAGGACTCCCACGGCTCCCCGCGGACCCCCTCGGCGGCCCGCGTACGGAAGAGCGGCAGGTACGCGCCCAACTGGAGCCCCCGCAGATACAGCTCGGGCGACGCCTGTGCCGCCGCCTCTCCGATGTCGGGCCCCGCGTACGGCATGCCGCACAGGCCCAGCCCCAGCACCAGAGACAGCGCCGCCCGCAGCCCCTCCCAACCGCCGGTGGCCCCGCCCGTCGCCGACCCGCCGTACCGCTGCATCCCCGCCCAGCCGGAACGCGAGACCAGGAAGGGACGCTCCCCGGGCCGCAGTTCCCGCAGCTCCGCGCAGGCGGCCTCAGCCATCGTCAGCGCGTAGACGTTGTGGGCCTCCCTGTGGTCGCCGCCACGGCCCTCCAGCGCGTGGCGCGCGGAAAGCGGCAGCGTACGGTCGCCGAAGGCGCACAGCGAGACGGGCTCGTCCCCGGTGTGCCACACCCCGGCGAACCCCTGCTCCAGCCGCTCCGCGTACAGCGCGCCCCACCACTTGCGCACCCGCCGGTCCGTGAAGTCGGGGAAGACCGCCTCGCCCCCGTGCGCCCCTCCGAGCACCACGCGGCCCCCCGCCTCCCGTACGAACACATCAGCCGCGCGTCCGCTGTCGAAGACCGGGTCGCCCGCCCGCGCCCGCACCGCGGGCCCGACCGACGACACCAGACGCACCCCGGCAGGCAGCGCCCAGGACGCCGGTCCCCGCGCGCCCGCCCCACGGGCCTCGCCCCCCGTGGAGCCGCGGCCTTCTGCCGGGAACTCCTCGACGTGCAGCGCCCGCAGCGGCAGCCCGAGCGCCCTCCGCCTCCCGGCGACCTGTCGCGGCCGCTGCGGGCCGCCGGCCGCACCGAGCGCGTGCTGGTATCCCAGCGCCCAGTCGGGCGGCACCGCCGGGGCGCCCGTCAGCGCGGCCCAGCCGTGCAGCACGCGGGAGGGCGCGCCGGCCACCGCCCAGTACCGCAGCGGACCGCCCGACATCCGCACCTCGCACCGCCCGGGGCGGTCGTGCCCCGAGCCCAGGCCCTCAGCGCCCTCGCGCAGGTCCACCCGCCCGTCCCAGGAGTTGTCGTGGAAGACCAGCAGTGTGCCCGCGTCCGCCACGCTCACCAGCAGCGGCATCGTCACCGACAGGGGAGCGGACGCGATGCCCGAAGGGTCTCTCCCCGCGCCCGAGCGGCCGGGCGCGGAGTTGGGCCTACCGGGTGTGGAGCCCGACAGGCCGGGCGTGGCGTGCCACGGTCCTGGCGCGGTGTTCCACAGGCGGTACGAGCGAGAGCGCAGCCGGGGCCCGTCGGCCTGGCCACCCAGCCCGAAGAAACGGGCGTCCGCCGGCAGTTCCGAGCGCTGTAGCCACCGCGGCCCCGCCGCCGCGGCCGCCCCGCGGTCACCACCCGCCTCGCTCGCCTCCTCCCACCACCGGGGCGGATGGTCGCGGCGCAACAGCGCGCCACCCGGCGTACGCACCTCCACCGCCCCCACCCGCGAGATCGTCACCAGCATCCGCTCGGACACCACCCGCCAGCCGCCGTCCTTGTCCGGCTCCAAAAGCGCCCGCTCGTCGGCCGCGGGACAGACCCCCGCCAGCGCGTACGACGGCTCAGGATCGGCGCCGTCCCAGCCGACGAACACCGCGCCCGCCACCGTCACCCGCACGCACAGCACCGAGCGCGCGAAACGGACCGTCCCTCCGCCCGGGCCCGGCTCGGCACCCGTCGCCTCACCCGGGGTGCGCGCCCGCTCCGCACGCTGCCGCGGCAACCCCACCGCGTCGGCGCGCCGCCTGCGCCACGCCGCCCGCCACGACCCCACCCCCCGGCCCCTGCCACCCACCGTCACCGACCGCACCAGGTCACGCGCGTCCATGCTGCTCAGCCTGCCACCGAAGGCGCGCCGCGTCAGCGCTGTTCAGCGGGCGTTCACCCGCTGCTCACCATGGCCTGCGCACACTCCACACAGCCCGGGTGTGTGACTCTTGCCCTGGCACAACCTGTGATCACATGGCATCGTCCCGGCCGAAAGACGCGACGACGCGTACAGACGCCAGGGAGCCGCACCATGACCGCAGCGCACAGCGACAGCAGTACCTCGCACCCCTCCGCACCGGAGGCGCTCTGGCGGCCCGACCCCGCCGGCTTCCCCACGGCACGCCTCACCCGGTTCCAGAGCTGGGCCGCACAGCACCACGGCGCCCCCCGGCCCGACCCCGACGACCCCGTCGCCTCCTACGCCGCACTCCACAGCTGGTCCACCGAACACCTGGCCACCTTCTGGTCCGCCTTCGCCGACTGGTGCGACGTCCGTTTCAGCACGCCCTACGAAACCGTCCTGGCCGACGACGCCATGCCCGGAGCCCGGTGGTTTCCCGGCGCCACCCTCAACTACGCCGAGCACGCGCTGCGGCACGCCGAGGACCCCGCACGCGCCGACGAGCCCGCGCTGCTGCACGTCGACGAGACCCACGAGCCCGCCGCCCTCAGCCGGCGCGAGCTGCGCGCCCAGGTCGCCTCCCTCGCCCACGAGCTGCGCCGGCTCGGCGTCCGCCCGGGAGACCGCGTCAGCGGCTACCTCCCCAACATCCCGCAGGCCGCCGTCGCCCTCCTGGCCACCGCGGCCGTGGGCGGCGTGTGGACCTCCTGCGCCCCCGACTTCGGCGCACGCAGCGTCCTCGACCGCTTCCAGCAGGTCGAACCCACCGTCCTGTTCACCGTCGACGGCTACCGCTACGGCGGCAAGGAACACGACCGCCGCGAGACGGTCGCCGAACTCCGCGCGGAACTGCCCACCCTCCGCGCCGTCGTCCACGTCCCCCTGCTGGGCACGCCTGCGCCCGAGGGCGCACTGGAATGGGCCGAGCTCACCTCGCTCGACACCGAACCCGTATTCGAGCAGGTGCCCTTCGAACACCCGCTGTGGGTCCTCTACTCCTCGGGCACCACAGGACTGCCCAAAGCCATCGTCCAGTCCCAGGGCGGCATCCTGCTCGAACACCTCAAGCAGCTCACCCTGCACAACGACATGGGCGCTGGCGACCGCTTCTTCTGGTTCACTTCCACCGGCTGGATGATGTGGAACCTGCTCGTCTCCGGGCTGCTCACCGGCGCCACCGTCGTCACCTACGACGGCAGCCCCGGCTACCCCGACACCGCGGCCCAGTGGCGCGTCGTCGAACGCACCGGCACCACCGTCTACGGCACCTCGGCCGCCTACGTCATGGCCTGCCGCAAGGCCGGCGCCCACCCCGGACGCGACCTCGACCTCTCCAAGGTCAAGTGCGTGGCGACCACGGGCTCCCCGCTGCCGCCCGACGGCTTCCGCTGGATCCACGACGAGGTCTCGCCCGACATGTGGATCGCCTCCGTCAGCGGCGGCACCGACGTGTGCAGCTGCTTCGCCGGCGCCGTCCCCACCCTCCCGGTCTACACCGGAGAACTCCAGGCACCCTCACTGGCCGTCGACCTCGCCGCCTGGGACCCGCACGGAACGCCACTCGTCGACGAGGTCGGCGAACTCGTCGTCACCCGGCCCATGCCCTCGATGCCCGTCCGCTTCTGGAACGACCCCGACGGCTCCCGCTACCACGACAGCTACTTCGACATGTACCCCGGCGTCTGGCGCCACGGCGACTGGATCACCCTGACGAGCCGCAACACCGTCGTCATCCACGGGCGCTCCGACTCCACCCTCAACCGGCAGGGCGTCCGCATGGGCTCCGCGGACATCTACGAGGCCGTCGAACGCCTCCCCGAGATCCGCGAGTCCCTCGTCCTCGGCGTCGAACAGCCCGACGGAGGCTACTGGATGCCTCTGTTCGTGCACCTCGCCGAGGGCGCCGTCCTCGACGACACGCTCCGCGACAGCATCAAGCAGACCCTGCGCAAGAACCTCTCGCCCCGCCACGTGCCCGACGAGATCATCGAAATCCCCGCCGTCCCCCACACCCTCACCGGCAAGCGCCTCGAAGTCCCCGTCAAACGCCTCCTCCAGGGCACCGCCATGGAGAAGGCCGTCAACCCGGGCTCCGTCGACAACGCCGAGCTGCTCGACTTCTACGCCCGGCTCGCCCGCGACCGCGCCTGAACCGCCGGCACGGCCGACACGACGAAGGAGGGCCGCCCCGCGAGGCTGCGGGACGGCCCTCCTTCGTCGTGTCGGCCTCGCGGCGTCACTCCCCGGACAGCACCGCCTGCGCCGCCGCGCGCGCCTCCGGGCCGCTCTCCGCAGCGCGCGCAGCGGACGCAGCCCGCTCGCACTGCGCCAGCGTGTGCTTGGACAACTGCGCCCGCACGAACGGGATCGCCGACGAACCCATCGACAGGCTCGTCACACCCAGCCCCGTCAGCACACAGGCCAGCAGCGGATCCGAGGCCGCCTCGCCGCAGACACCGCAGCTCTTGCCCTCCGCCGCGGCGGCCTCAGCCGCCGTCGCCACCAGGTCAAGCAGCGCGGGCTGCCACGGATCCTGCAACCGCGCCAGGACCCCCACCTGACGGTCGGCGGCGAAGGTGTACTGCGCCAGATCGTTCGTCCCCAGCGACAGGAACTCCACCTCCTGGAGCACCGAACGCGCCCGCAGCGCCGCCGACGGAATCTCCACCATCGCGCCGAACTTCGCGCTCAGCCCCGCCTCGCGGCACGCGTCGGCGAACGCCCGGGCATCCGCCCGGTCCGCCACCATCGGCGCCATGACCTCCAGATAGACCGGCAGCCCCTCGGCGGCCCGGGCCAGCGCCCGAAGCTGTCCCCGCAGCACCTCAGGGTGGTCCAGCAGCGTCCGCAGACCGCGCACGCCCAAGGCCGGGTTCGGCTCGTCGGCGGGCGTGAGGAAGTCCAGCGGCTTGTCGGCCCCGGCATCCAGCACCCGCACCACGACGCGCCCCTCAGGGAACGCCTCCAGCACCTGCCGGTACGCCTCGGCCTGCTTCTCCAGGGACGGCGCACGCTCACTGTCGTCCAGGAACAGGAACTCCGTGCGGAACAGACCCACGCCCTCCGCACCGGCCTCCACGGCCGCCGGCACATCGGCAGGACCGCCCACGTTCGCCAACAGCGGCACCTTGTGCCCGTCCGACGTCGCGCCGGGGCCCTTCGCGGCCTCCACAGCGGCCCTGCGCTCCTCGGCGTCCCGCGCGAGCGCCTCCCGCTCCGCTTCCGTCGGGTTCACCGCCACCTCGCCGGTACTGCCGTCCACCGCGACGACCGTGCCCTCGGACAGCTCACCCGCGCCCGGCAGCGCCACCACGGCCGGCACCCCCAGCGCCCGCGCGAGAATCGCGCTGTGGCTGGTCGGGCCGCCCTCCTCGGTCACGAAACCGAGCACCAGAGCGGGGTCCAGCAGCGCCGTGTCCGCGGGCGCCAGGTCCCGCGCGATCAGCACGTAGGGCCGGTCGCTGTCCGGCACCCCCGGCATCGGCACGCCCAGCAGCCGGGCGACGATGCGGTTGCGCACGTCGTCCAGGTCGGCCACCCGGCCCGCCAGATAGTCGCCCGCCTGCGCCAGCAGCGCCCGGTAGGCGGCGAAGGCGTCGTAGACCGCCCGCTCGGCCGTGCTGCCCACGGCGATCCGCCGCTCGACATCGGCCATCAGCTCCGGGTCCTGCGCCATCATGGCCTGTGCTTCCAGCACGGCCTGCGCCTCACCACCCGCGAGATTGCCCCGCGCGACCAGATCAGCGGCGACGGCCTCCACGGCCTGCCGCGCCCGCTGCTGTTCACGCGGCGCCTCGTCGGCCGCGATCTGCTTGGCCGGCGGCTCCAGCACGGCCGTGCCCATGTGCCGCGCCTCGCCGATCGCCACACCGTGGCTCACACCCACGCCTCGAAGCGTTGTGTCCATCTCACCCGTCTCCGGTCAGCGGCGGCACCACGCCACCGCGGTCGTACTGCGCCCGGCCCGCGCACGCGTGGGCAGCGGGGAAGAGGACTTCCCGACCCGGGAGCGGACTCCCGGTGCCCCGTGGCGTTCGGAAGGGGGAAGGGCCGGGCCTGTGCGTCAGCTCCAGCCGAAGAGCGTCTGTCCCCGTTCCACGTCGCCGTCCTCCACCAGCTCGCCGAGCGCCTCGGCGGTGGCCTCCAACGCGATCACCGGCGAGACGGGGGACTTCCCCTTCTCCGCCACTGCCGCCGGGTCCCAGCGCACCATCGGCTGCCCCCGGGTGACGGTGTCCCCCTTGGCGGCCAGCAGCTCGAAGCCCTCACCGTTCAGCTGCACCGTGTCGATGCCCAGGTGCGTCAGCACCCCGTGCCCCTCGGAGTCCACGACCACGAACGCGTGCGGATGCAGCGAAACCACCACGCCGTCCACGGGCGCCACCGCCTCGGTGGGTTCGCGCACGGGGTCGACGGCGGTGCCGGGGCCCACCATCGCTCCGGAGAACACCGGATCAGGCACAGCAGCCAAACCGATGGCACGTCCGGTCAACGGGGACGACACGGTGGTCATGGGAGGCCTCCAAGGGGCGGAGTTTCGGTCAGCCACCGTCGCTACCTGTCCAGGACGGCGCACCGTTCAGAAGCGTAAGTCATAGGAACATGTGATTCCGTCCGAGCACACAGGCGCGCCGTCACCTGCTGTTTTGTCGTGATCGCACAGCGTTCGCAGCCGGTTTGACGACAAGCGTCGGCGGCGGACCCCCCGAACCGATTTGCCTCTCTTCCTCGCCGGCCTGTACTCTCGTATGCCTGCCCGGCGCCGAGGCGAGGGCAGGCCCCCAACCAACCACTGATTCCGGTCAGTTGTCCTCTGCGCTCCGGCGCAGGACGGATTTCGGATCAGCGAAATCACGGTGGTAGGCTTGGGAAGAACCGAAAGGGCAAACGCCCGGAGAAACCGGTGAGACGGTTTCGAAGGAAGCGTCCGTTCCTTGAGAACTCAACAGCGTGCCAAAAGTCAACGCCAGATATGTTGATACCCCGACCTGCCGGGTTGTTCCGGTGGGTTGAGGTTCCTTTGGAATACACAACAGC
>NZ_QOIM01000049.1 GCF_003323735.1 Streptomyces reniochalinae
GCCCAGCAAAGCCGCCGCACACGCCGCGATCTTCGAATGGGTCGAGAGCTGGTACAACCTCAAACGCCTGCACAGCAGCCTCGGCTACCGAACCCCCGCCGACTACGAAGCCGCCGCCACAACGGCCTGACCACCACACCGACGGTGTCCGTCAAAGCGGAACAAGCTCACAGGTGGCCTGGATGCGGTGGAGCCGGAGCTCCTCGAAGCCTCGCGCAAGGAGTTCCTCCCCGATAGCCGTTCCGACCCCCTGCCCCCAGACGCGAGGGTGCACGACGTAAGTGATCTCGCCTTGTTGGTGCTCTCGGTTCCGGACGTGGAGTTCGCCCATGCCGATCACGTCGCCTCCGCAACGCGCTGCATAGGGGAACCGCCGCTGAGGTGACTGCGCCCAGGCCTCGACCGCCGCCGCCACGAACGCGCGGGTCTGCTCTTCGGTGTTGGGGCCCCACGCCTGGAAGCGGCACACCTCGATGAGGGAAGCCCAGGAGTGGACTGCTCGCCAGTCCGCGAGCTCGATTCTGCTCAAGGTCACCGCACGACGAGCCACCGGTCGAGCTTGCCAGACGCCGCCGCGCCGAACTACCGATTCAGCCGAACTACCGAACCCGGCGGCAGCGGACTGCGGCAGCCTCCGCACCCACCGTGCTCGACCACACCTCGGGTCCGCCTGCTCGCCTTGCCCGCGGGGTCCCCGTCTTACCCGCGGAGCCGGAACCGTCCTCGTCCGGGCGGCTGTATGTCCGCCCCGAAGCGAGTGCGCGGCCCCACAAACGTGCGTGGGGCCGTGCGTGGGCGCTGAGGGGCGTCAGTTCTCGGACGACCTGGGCTTCGTCAGGTCGTAGAACGTGGCACCGTCAACCGTGACTTCGGTGAAGTTCTTGGCCACCCACGAGCTGATCTCGGAGGCAGTGCCCTGGCCGCCGCCGGGGCCCGTGCCGCCGGAAAGGAAGTAGTGGATCTTTCCTTCCTGCACGTACTGCTTGAACTGCGCCGGAGCGGGTGACGGGTCGCTGCCGTTGAAGCCGCCGATGGCCATGACCGGAGACTCCGTGGCGAGCTGGTAGCTCGCGGCGTTCTGCGAGCCGATCGCTGCCGCGGCCCAGACGTAGTCCGACGCGTTCTTCCCCAGCCTGGCCCTGGCCTCGGACGACACGTCGCTGCCGTTGAGCAGCCCGCCCATGCCGCCACCACCCCGCCTCCCAGGCCCTCCGTGGCTCTTGGCCGTCCCTTTCGTCCCCTTCTTTCCACCCTGTTGAGCTTGCTGCCCTTGCCGGCCCTGCTGGGCCTGTTGCCCTTGCCGACTCTTCTGGCCCTGCGCGTTCTGGCCGCCTTGTCCCTTGCCGCCGCCGGCAGGTGGGCAGCCGCCGCCGGGACCGTTCTGCTGGTTGTGGGCCTGTTCGTTGTTCTGGCCGTCCGGCATCCGGGGTGGGGCGCCGCCTGGGCCGCCGCCCGGCCCGCCCATCCCGCCGCTGATGGAAGGGCCCGCGGTGACGATGGAGCCGGCCTTCGGTGTGCCCGAGTAATAGTCAAGACCTGTGGATCGTTGAAGTTATCGTCTGATGCTCCGGTGCCATCGGATCTCGTCTTCGTGCCATTCGTCGGTGGGTGTGCGCCCGGCGGCGGTGGCGACGGCGGCGGATGCCCGATGTTCGGGGTGGATGTGGGCGATGACGGTGTGCACCGGCTGCTGGCCGAGCCAGGCGACGAGTCCTCGGGCTGCTTCGGTGGCGATCCCTCTTCCCTGCCACGGCGTCCCCACCACCCAGGCGATCTCGGTGAGGGGGCCGTGGCCGGAGGGGCTGACCGTCGCCTGGACCGTGCCCGTCAGGCAGGACTCGTCACGAAGCCGGATCACCCAGTTCAGCCAGGACACGGCCGGATCGGGAGAGCCTGCGGTCATGCGCTGGTAGCGCGAGCGCAGGGCTTGCGGGGTGTCCGGCGTGCCGCCGATGAAGGTGTGCAGGGCCGGATCGGACAGCACCGCGGCCATCTCCTCGGCGTGCTCGACGTGTAGTGGCAGCAGGTCGAGCCTGCTGGTGTTGATGGGCTGGGCCGCGAGGGTGCTCACGCTGCGACCGCCTCGGGGCGTTCGACGAGCTGGCCGCGTTCGAAGCGGGCACCTGCCCGGACGAGGGCGACGAGGTGAGGTGCGTTCACGGCCCGCCACCGCTGCTGGGCGGACTCGACGAGTTTGAAGACCATGGCCAGGGCGGCGGTGCGGGAGCCGGCACCGCGGGTGACCTTGGTCCGCAGGCGAACGGTGGCGAACGTGGACTCGATCGGGTTCGTGGTCCGCAGGTGGATCCAGTGCCCGGCGGGGAAGTCGAAGAACGCCAGCAACTCTGCCTCGTCGTCGGTGATCTTCTTGACGGCCTTGGGGAACTTCGCGCCATAGAGCAGGGCGAACGTCTTGACCGCTGCCTGGGCGTGCTGCTTGTCCTCGGCGTTGTAGATGTCCTGGATGGCCTTCTTCGCGCCTGACTGTGCGGACTTCGGTAGAGAGTCGAGCACATTTGCGGTTTTGTGAACCCAGCACCTCTGCTCGCGGGTTTCGGGGAACACCTCGGCAAGGGCCTTCCAGAAGCCCAGGGCGCCGTCGCCGACCGCCAGGACGGGGGCCCGCATGCCACGACGGGCGCAGCCGCGCATCAGGTCGGCCCAGGACTCGCCCGATTCGCGGTATCCGTCCTTGAGCGCGACCAGTTCCTTGGAGCCGTCGGCACGCACGCCGATCAGAACGAGCACGCAGGCTCTGGCCACCTCCAGGCGGACGTTGAGATGGATGCCGTCGGCCCACACGTACACGTAGTCGACCTCCGCGAGGTCGCGGCCCATGAACGCTGTGTGGTCGGCCTGCCACTGCTGGGTCAGCCGGGTGACCGTCGCAGGGGACAGCCCGGCCGAGCTTCCAAGGAACTGCTCCAGCGCGGGCACGAAGTCGCCCGAGGACAGGCCATGCAGGTAGAGCAGCGGCAGCACCTCACTGATCTTCGGGGACTTACGGCACCACGGCGGCAGGATCGCCGAGGAGAACGGCTTGCGCTCGCCCGTGGCGTCGTCGACGCGTTTGTCGTTCACCCTCGGTGCCTTCACCTCGACGACCCCGGCCGCCGTGGTCACCTTGCGCGGCTGGTGGTAGCCATTGTGCACGACCAGGCGGTGGCCCTTCTCGCCCCGCTGGTCGGCCAACTCGGCTATACAGGCGTTGACTTCGGCTTCCAACGCGGCAGCCAGCATCCGCCGTGCGCCCTCGCGGACGATCTCATCGATCAGGGAGGAGCCGTCGGTGGTGGTGCCGTCGGCGTTCACTACGCTGAGCACGGGCGTGTCTTCCCGACCCGCGCGGCAACGCGGGCCTACTCGATACCAGTCAATCGATCACTCGGGAAGGTACGCCCTTCGCGTGCGTCCTCCCGAGCCGATCCACAGGTAATGAGCATTGCTCGGTGTGCCCACCGTGTCGAGTGTGTACGCCACCGGCCCGGCCACCGCGGCCGGCAGACCGGCGGCCGCCACAGCCGCGCCGAGCCGACGCGGAAGCACTCGCTGGGTGAGCAGGCCGAGCGCGGTGAGAACGCCCACGACCAGAACCGCCCAGCGCATCCAGGGGAACCAGTCAGGGGTCCGGCCGAGCAGCACGAACGACCACACGGTCGTCCCGGCCACCGCTCCCGCGAGCACTCCGGCACACCACGGCTTTTCCCGTTCGCGCCACAGCAGCACGCCGCCGATGGCGACGACCGCGGCGATGTAGGGCGCCAGCGCGATGTTGTAGTACTGGTGGAAGATGCCGGACATGAAGCTGAAGATCACGGAGGTGATGACCAGCGAGCCGCCCCGCAGCAGGAACGACGAGCGGAGCGAGGAGCGCGGTCCGTCCGTGCGGGCTGTCTTGCGGGTGAGGAGCAGACCGCCGAGCAACAGCAGGAGCGCGGCCGGCAGCAGCCAGGCGATCTGGCCGCCCATGTCGCTATGGAAAAGCCTGCCGAATCCGGTCTCGCCCCAGCCTCCGCCGGGCGGGCCCCCTGTGCCGCCGCGGAGTAGAAGGAGTTCGCGTACCCCGACGAACCGAGACTTCACAGGTACAGCGCCGCGGTGCACAGGAGCAGCGCCCAGAACGCGGGGCGCTCCCAGCGCGGGCGTGCTGCCTGCCGCGCGCGCATCCGGGCACGCAGCCCGGATGAGTCACCGGCCCGTGCACCGCCGGCCGAGCCCGGTGGGCGAGGGTGGTCATGATGCGGTGGTCCGTTCGCCGTCGTAGGGAAATGCTGTGTCGGTTGTGCCGGTTGTGTCGTCCCCGGACCGGTCGTCCTCTGGCTGGTGGTCGGCGGGCCGATTCATGTCGTCCCGGTAGTCGGCGGGCTGACCCGTGTCGGCCCGGTAGTCGCCGGCCCGGGCGTCCTCGAACCGGGCGTCGCAGTCGGAGAAGACCCAGGAGCGGAAGAGCACGAAGCGCAGCACCGTCGCCGCCAGGTTGGCGACGACCAGGACCGCGGCCTCCGTGCTGCGCCCGGCCTGCGGGTCGGCGATGTCGAGCGCGGCCAGCGAGCCGCTCGTGAGCACCAGCCCGATGCCGAAAACCAGCAGCCCCTGAGTTTGGTGCCGGGCGGCGCGGATGCGGCCCCGCACGCCGAAGGTCAGCCGCCGGTTGGCCGCCGTGTTGGCGATCGCGGACAACAGCAGCGCCAGCGCGTTGGCAACCTGGACACCGGTCGCCTGCCGCAGCAGCACGAACAGCGACAGATTCAGCAGCGTGCTGAACGCGCCGACCACGCAGAACCCGATGAGCTGCCGCGGGAGTGTGCCCGGCACGTCGTGCACCGCCCGGTCCCGCGGTCGTCGCCGAACGGGCGGCGCAGCCGGTCCAGCGGGAGCGCACCGCCTGCCAGTGCGCGACCCACACGCCACATCCCCTTCAGGTCGTCGAGGGCGGTGCGGACGATGTCGACGCGGCTGTCCGGGTCGTCGATCCAGTCGACGGGAACCCGGCCCTTCTGCTCCAGCCGCACGACGCCGACCTCGGTGTACTCGTCGGCGAGCCGGCCGGCGACGAGCGGTGTCCGGTCGGTGCTCGCGTTGTCGGCGATCGTGATGCGGAACCCGTACGGGAACGTGTCGCGCAGGAACGTGTGCAGGCGGCGGACGCTCGGCTCCAGGTCGGCTTCCTCGTGGACGGGGACGACGACATCCAGCACGGTCCGCGGGGTGCGACCGGCGCTCGCGTGCGCGACGCCGAGGTGGCGGCGAGCAGGCAGGGGCGTCGGTACGTCTGTGGGGCGGGCACTGCGATGTCGGTCGCCTTTCCCGGGGAGGGCCCCGGTGCCGCTTGTGGTCTTGGTTGGCCTGGCAGCGACGTTCGCGAACCGCCCTGTACCTGCCCTGTGGTCCGCCTGTGTCCCGGCTGTGCATCCGAGCGAGCGCCGCATGGCTGAGCGACGTGACCCCGGCGTGAAATCGATTTCGTCATACACCTTCCTCGGGTCGCGATGCGGGTCGCCTTGCCGACGTGAACTGTCCGCGCCAGATGCTGGACACCGCGAGAAGTATGTGTCTTTAGTCAGCTGTAAGACGCTAAGGGAGTTTCCAGAGTGAAGATGGCATTTTGCCGGGCCCCGACCCTGCCTTTTCTTGGAGTGGGCCGTCTTGACGGAGGATGCGGCTCCGGGCAAGGTGGTGGGTCGCACGTGGTCGGTGGGACAGGTATCGCACTCATGGGCCTGTGTGTCAGCTGTGGTAAATCGATTTCAAGGGAGCTCGCGTCTTGCCACACCACGCGTGAGGCGTCGGCCGGTCGGTGTCACGCCGTGTACATCGACGGACCGGTTGCGTCGCGCGTGAAGAGCTCCCTGCGACGGACGTGAACGGGGGATTCATGCTCGTAGCCGAAGTGGACGCCTGGGGCGCCACGTCGTTGGACCTCGAACTGCCGAGAGCTGGGACGAGGGCCGGATCCGGCGAGCCGGAGTGGGGCCGCGCCGGCTGCGGAGGCGCCCGACACCGAGGCCACGCGGCGTCCGCGTGAGCCGTCCTGCGGTGCGCACGGATCGGCGCCCCGTCGGCGAGGCGGCACCACGCACTCGGCGAGTCCACCGCTTCCGACACAGCCGCCTGGCTGGATGTCGGCCGAGGCGACTCCGAAGGAGCCTCTGTCCCTCAGCCGGATTTCACGCCTGACGAGCGCCATCCGATCCACTGAGCGTCATCCGAGCCACACCTTGAACGCCCGCACGAACGTGGAAGACTCTTCTTCGCAGCAGGGGGTATCGTGCCGAGCAAAAGCCCTCAGATCGACGGGGCAATTCCAGTATCTGGCCACACCCGATTCTTGTGGCCGGGGAACATGGCGCAGGAACCGTTGCGCCGGCGCGCCTTTCGGCTACGTGCTGATTCCGGAGTCGACGCCGGCGCCGGAGTCGACATCCGGGAAAGTTCCCGTGTCCCGCGCCAAGTCTTCCTCACTCTCCCTGTAGTCGGCGTCGCCGTAGCTGCTGAGCTCATGTTCAGGCCGTGCCGGTTCTGATCGTGCCGGTTCTGATCGTGAGACTCGGCTTCTGATCCTTGCACCTCCTTTCTCCATCATGCGGAAACGTATCCGGTGGGGTCTGTTGTCTTGCACTGCACCGTATGGGGTCCACTACCCGAACACGGAAGGATGCACGTGTCCGAGGATTTCTCTCGCATTTTCGTGGTTGTCCACAACGAGGAAGAACAGTATTCGATCTGGCCGGCAGATCGAACGCCGCCCGACGGATGGAGAACAACCGACTGCCGAGGAAGTAAGCAGGAATGTCTGGACCATATCGAAAAGGTCTGGGTGGACATGCGGCCGTTGAGTACCAGGGCGCCCCGGGACGGTGTCGCCCATGCCTGATCACGCCGATACGCTCCCGGCGGTCAACGGGGAACGGCTGCTGCAAGACCTGGCGTCCTTCGCCGAGTTCGGCGGGAGGGCCGATGGCGGTGTGGACCGCGTAGCCGGATCCTGCGAGGACCTGGAAGCCCGCGAATGGCTGCAAGGAAAGATTTCCGAGGCGGGGCTCGTCCCCCGGATGGACGAAATAGGGAACGTTTTCGGACGTACGCCGAAGGCTGAGCACCCGCGGATGCTGACCGGCTCCCATACGGACACGGTGCCCGCCGGTGGCCGGCTTGACGGGGCGTACGGCGTCATCGCGGCTCTGGAAGCGCTGAGATCACTTCACGAGGCGGGCCATCACGTGGCGAACCACGTGGAGATCGTGGGCTTCTGGGACGAGGAGGGTGTGCGCGACCCCAGCACCGGCGGGCTGGTGGGATCCACGTACTTCTGCGAGAAGGAGTACGTCCGCAACTACCAGTCGTTTCTCGAGCTGCACATCGAACAGGGGGCAACTTTGGAGAAGGCCGCCGTGCCGCTGGCCGTCGTGGGCGGCATCGTCGGCATCGAGCGTTTCGTGGTGGAGGTGACAGGCGAGGCCAATCACGCGGGCACCACCGCCATGGAGGACCGGGCCGACGCGGGGCACGCTGCCGCGACGATCGCCTCGCGGGTTCGGGGCGCGGCGATGGCCTGCAGCGATCGGTTGCGGATGAACGTCGGCTCCATCGAGTACTCACCCGGTGCCCCCAACGTGGTACCTGGCAAGGCGCGGCTGCTCATCGAAATCCGCGATCCCTCGGATGAGGTTCTGCGGGCTGCCGAGAACCACATCAGAGCGGTGGCGGACGAGGTCGCCGCGGGCGAACGCTGCCATGCCGCTGTCGAGAGGGCCTCGCGCAAACCGCCTGTGGCGTTCGACGGGAAAGTTCTCCAGTCCCTGCGTGACGCGCTCGACCGTTGTGGAGCGGAATATCTCGACACGGTCAGTTACGCCGGACACGACGCCAACGTGATCAGTCAGCGGATTCCCACGGGAATGCTTTTCGTGCCGAGCCGCAACGGCGTCAGCCACGCGCCGAGCGAGTCGACGAGCGACGAGCACCTGATCCTCGGGTGTCAGGCACTTCTCAACTCCCTGGTGCAGATGTATTCCATCTCGTCCTGAACCGGGGAACACGCGCTCTGCCTGCACGGCTGCCATCAGGAAAGGTTTTTGGTTGTGAAACTGGAGAGTACCGCAGCGCGAAGCACCACGGAGACTTCCGTGCACGACGGACGGACCACGCCGGTGTGTGAGTTGGTGGAGGCGCGCGTGGCGTTGGTGCCTGATGCGGTGGCGGTGGTGTGTGGTGGGGAGCGGTTGACGTATGGGGAGTTGAACGAGCGGGCGAATCGGTTGGCGCATTTCCTGATGGGGCGGGGTGTGGTGCGGGAGGATTTGGTGGGGGTGTGTGTGGAGCGTGGGGTGGAGATGGTGGTGGCGTTGTTGGGGGCGTGGAAGGCGGGGGCGGCGTATGTGCCGATGGATCCGGATTATCCGCGGCAGCGTCTGGGGTTCATGGTGGGGGACACGGGGGCGTCTTTGGTGGTGACGCAGGGGCGGTTGCGGGGGCGTGTTGAGGGTTTGTGCTCGGATGTGGTGTGTGTCGATGAGGACTGGGAGCGCATTGCGGAGGAATCGGGGTCGGATCCGCTGCCGCAGGCGGGTCCTGGCGGTCTCGCGTATGTCATCTACACCTCCGGCTCGACCGGAACCCCCAAAGGCGTCATGGTCGAGCACGGGGCGCTGAGCGACCGCATCCAGACCATGCGGGAGTTCTACGGCATCGTCGCCGGCGACCGCACCCTGCAGTTCGCGTCGACGTCCTTCGACGCGTCCTTCGAGCAGATTCTGCCCACGCTGCTGGCAGGCGGCACCTTGTTCGTGCGCCCTGCCGGCCCCTGGTCGCCTCGCCAGTTCATCGACGCGGTACGTGAAAACCGCCTGACCGTCGCGGAGTTGACCCCTTCGATGTGGGAGCAGGCCGTCGACCTGATTCGAGGCCAGGACGATCTCGGCAGCCAGTTCCGTCTCATGGTCCTCGGCGGGGAGCCGGTCCGCGCCGAGGCAGTGGCTGCCTGGTATGCGGTGTCGTCCACCGACCTGATCAACACGTACGGGCCGACGGAGGCCACGATCACCGCCACAGCGGGCGCGCTGCACAAGGGGGAGGAGCGGGTCACGATCGGCCGGCCCATCGCCCACACCGAGACCTTCGTGGTGGACGGGCAGGACAACGCTGTTCCGCCGGGGACCGCGGGCGAGCTGCTCATCGGCGGGGCCGGTCTCGCCCGCGGGTATCTCGGCCGGCCCGAGCTGACGGCGGAGCGATTCGTACCGCACCCGTTCTCGGACGACGCCGAGGCACGCGTGTACCGGAGCGGCGATCTGGTGCGCATCCTGCCGGACGGAAGGCTGGAACATCTCGGGCGCCTGGACGACCAGATCAAGCTGCGCGGTCTGCGCATAGAGCTCGGGGAGATCGAAGCGGTTCTCACCGGGCATCCCGATGTGAGGTCCGCGGTGGTCGTGGCGCGTGAGGACACGCCCCAGGACGTGCGCCTGGTCGGGTACTGCGTCCCCGCGGAAGGCAGCCGCCCCACCGCGGAGCTGCTGACGGCGCGGTGCCGCGAAGCCCTGCCTTCGTACATGGTTCCCGGCGCCCTGGTGATGGTCGACAGTCTGCCGCTCAACGCGGCGGGGAAGGTCGACCGCGCGAACCTGCCGGCGCCGGGGGCGTCGCCCGGCCCGGGTGGGCAACCAGCGACCGCCCCCCAGGAACCGCGGAGCGACACCGAGCGGTTGGTGGCGGAGATCTGGCAAGAGGTGCTGGGGATCGACGGCGTGGGCGCGCACGACAACTTCTTCGAGCTCGGCGGGCACTCTCTGCTGGCGACGCAGGTCGCCAACAAGATCGACCTTCTCACCGACGTCCAGATCGACCTCAAATTCTTCTTCCGGAACCCGACGGTGGCCGACCTCGCCCGCCACCTCCTCGACCTCCTGCGGGAAGAGAGCTGAGTGACCACATGACTTCGCGCAGCAACGCGTCGGACACCCGGACCCCGGCGTCCGAGGGGCCGGACCAGGGCCTCGAAGCCCGTCTCTTCGCACGTATCGAGCAGAAGTCGAAGCAGAAGTCACACGCCATTCGGCCTCGCGATCGTGACCCCGACGACGGCCTCCCCCTGTCGTTCGCGCAGCGTCGCCTGTGGTTCCTCGATCAGCTGTACCCCGGCAGGGCCGAGTACGTCATCCCGTTCGGCCTGCGTCTTCGAGGGCGGCTGGATCGGGCCTGTCTCGACTCCGCGCTCTCCGGCCTCGTGGAACGGCACGAGGCGTTGCGGACACGCTTCGCGCTGGCCGCTGACGGTGAGCCCCGGCAGGTGATCACCGACCCACCCCGAGTGAAGGCCACCGTCGTCGACCTGTCCGCTCACGCGGAGGGTGACCACCGCGAGCAAGCCGTGCGCAAGGCCGTGGCGGCAGAGAGCCGGAGGCCGTTCGACCTGGCTTCCGGCCCGCTCCTGCGCGCCCTCGTCCTCGAGCTGGCCTGGGACGAACACCTGTTGTTGGTCACCGTTCACCACATCGCGGCGGACGGCTGGTCCCTCAACATCCTCGCCGACGAGCTCCAGCGTCTCTACGCGGCCGCCCTGGCCGGCACCGGAAGCGGGCTGCCGGAACCCGTCGCCCAGTACGCGGACTTCGCCCTGTGGCAGCGGGACCAGCTGACGGGCACCACGCTCGATCGGCACCTGGAGTTTTGGCGGGATCGACTGGCCGGTATGGAGGCACTGGAGCTCCCGACCGACCGGCCTCGCCCCACGAACCGCTCCGGTGCGAGCAGCACACTGGACTTCTCGGTCCCGCCGCACGTCGCGGACGGTCTACGTGCTGTCGCGGCCGGGCGCGGAGCCTCGCTGTTCATGGTGGCTCTCGCTGCTTTCCAGGTGACACTCTCCCGCTGGACCGGTCAGCGGGAAGTCGCCGTCGGAGCCCCGATCGCAGGGCGTAACAGGGCCGAGATCGAAGACATGGTGGGTTTCTTCGTCAACACCCTGGTGATGCGCGGCGAGGTCAACGATGAGGCGACCTTCGGCGACCTGGTGGAGCGGGTACGCGACTACTGTCTGGACGCCTACGCGCACCAGGACATGCCCTTCGAGCGCATCGTTGAGGACCTGGCCCCTGAACGCGACCTCGCACGCAGTCCGCTGGTCCAAGTGATGTTCGCCCTGCAAAACGTGCGCGAGACCGAGTGGCAGCTGCCCGGTCTGGAGGCCGAGGCGTTCGACGTCGAGTCGCGGGAGTCACAGTTCGACCTCTGGTGCTTCCTGTCGGAGACATCGGACGGCGGACTCGACGGCCAGCTCCGCTACTCCTGCGAACTGTTCGACAGGGAGACCGTCGAACGCCTTGCCGCCTCCTTCACCGCGGCGCTGACCACCGGGGCGTTCGACCCCGCAGCGCGGACAAGCACCTGGGACCTGCTGGGCGTCGAGGAACGGCGACGTCTGCTGACGGAGTTCAACGACACGCGTGTCCCGTACGCGGACGACATCACGGTGTGTGAGTTGGTGGAGGCGCGTGTGGCGTTGGTGCCTGATGCGGTGGCGGTGGTGTGTGGTGGGGAGCGGTTGACGTATGGGGAGTTGAACGAGCGGGCGAATCGGTTGGCGCATTTCCTGATGGGGCGGGGTGTGGTGCGGGAGGATTTGGTGGGGGTGTGTGTGGAGCGTGGGGTGGAGATGGTGGTGGCGTTGTTGGGGGTGTGGAAGGCGGGGGCGGCGTATGTGCCGATGGATCCGGATTATCCGCGGCAGCGTCTGGGGTTCATGGTGGGGGACACGGGGGCGTCTTTGGTGGTGACGCAGGGGCGGTTGCGGGGGCGTGTTGAGGGTTTGTGCTCGGATGTGGTGTGTGTCGATGAGGACTGGGAGCGCATTGCGAAGGAATCGGGGTCGGATCCGCTGCCGCAGGCGGGTCCTGGCGGTCTCGCGTATGTCATCTACACCTCCGGCTCGACCGGAACCCCCAAAGGCGTCATGGTCGAGCACAGGTCCGTGTGCCGCCTCGTCGACAACAACCCGTTCGCCGAGATCACTCCGGACGACGTCGTCGCCCAGACGTGCAACTTCTGCTTCGACGTCTTCACCTTCGAATGCTGGGGAGCGCTCACCTCGGGTGCCGCCTTGGCGGTCGTGAGCAAGAACGCCCTGATAGACACCGCGCTGCTGAAGCGGGAGATCGACGCGGCCGGGGTGTCGGTGCTGTGGTTGACGGCGCCGTTGTTCAATCAGCACTTGCGGGAGTGTCCGGATCTGGTGGCCGGGTTGCGGACGGTGATGTATGGCGGTGAGGCGGTGGACCGGTCGGTCGCTGACGAGCTGATGGCCGGGCCGTGGGCACCCGAGGCACTGATCAACGGATACGGCCCGACCGAGGCGACGGTGTTCGCTGCGACGTACCGTGTGCGACCGGATGGGCCGGCGACGGCGCAGATGCCGATCGGGCGCCCCATCGCCAACACGGAGCTGTTGGTGATGGATGGTGGGGGTGGGTTGTGTCCGTTGGGTGCGCTGGGGGAGTTGTGGATCGGTGGTCCTGGGGTGGCGCGGGGGTATTGGGCTCGTCCGGGGTTGACGGCTGAGCGGTTCGTGCCGCATCCGTTTTCTGCTGAGCCGGGGGCGCGGGTGTATCGCACGGGGGATCTGGTGCGGTGGCGTGGTGGTGGTGAGCTGGAGTTTCTTGGGCGTCTTGATGATCAGGTCAAGGTGCGTGGGCTGCGGATCGAGCTGGGGGAGATCGAGTCGGTTCTGGTCGGGCATGCGGGTGTGGCTTCGGCTGTGGTGATGGTGCGGGAGGACGGGCCGGGGGGTAAGTATCTGGCGGCGTACTGTGTGCCGGACTCGGCTGGTGGGGTGTGGGACGAGGCGGATGTGCTGGCCTGGTGTCGTGCGGGTCTGCCGTCTTATATGGTGCCCAGCGCGTTGGTCGTCTTGGACGCGCTGCCGTTGACGCCCAATGGCAAGGTCGCCAAGAAGCAGTTGCCGGCCCCGGAGGTGTCCGGGAGCCGGGGTGCGTATGTGGCGCCGCGTACCGGTACGGAGAAGGCCATCGCGCGGGTGTGGCGAGAAGTCCTCCACCTCGACCAGGTCGGCGTCCACGACAACTTCTTCGACCTCGGCGGACACTCACTCATGGCGACCGCCGCGACGAACAGGATCGCTGAGGCACTGCGGACCGATCTTCCGGTTCGCGTCCTGTTCGAGGCACCCACCGTCGCCGAGCTCGCCGTGCACCTCGACGGCCGTAGCAACCTCGTGCCGCCGCTGAAACCGCGCGCAGGGGAGGGGCCCGCACCGCTGTCCTTCGCCCAGCGACGCCTGTGGTTCCTCGACCAACTGGAGCCCGACAGCGCCGAGTACGTGATCCCGTTCGGCTTCCGGGTCCGCGGTTTTTTGGACACGGCGGCGCTCGAGACGGCCTTCACGGGCCTCGTGGAACGGCACGAGGCACTACGGACCCGTTTCGTGGTCGACGCGACGGGTGAGCCGCGACAGGTGGTGGACGAGGCCGGACCCCTCCACATGACCAGGCGGGACGTCAGAGACCTGGACGGCGCGTCGGAACGAGCAGACCGCGCCCGCACCCTCGCCGACACGGAAGCGATGCGCCCCTTCAAGCTGGACGAGGGACACCTCGTGCGGGTCCTGCTGATCCAGCTGGCCGACGACGACTACCAGCTCCTCGTCACCATGCACCACATCGTCTCCGACGGCTGGTCGGTGGGCATCGTGACCGAGGAACTGCGCGAACTGTACGCGGCCGCACTCGAAAGAAGGCAGCCCACACTCCCCGCTGTCCCCGTCCAGTACGCGGATTTCGCACAGTGGCAAGGCGAGGTGCTCACCGAGGAACGCGTCGAGAACCACCTGAACTTCTGGCGGGACAAACTCGCCGCACTCGAGCCGCAGGCGATGCCCACCGACTGGCCTCGTCCGCACACCCCGTCCCGCACCGGTGCCTCGCGGGACTTCTCCGTCCCCGCCGACCTCGTCTATGGCCTGCGGACTCTCGCCTCGGAGCACGGCGCCTCGCTCTACATGGTCGTCCTCGCGGCCTTTCAGGTCCTGTTGTCGCGGTGGAGTGGCCAGCACGACGTCTGCGTGGGCAGCCCTGTCGCGGGCCGCAACCGCCCGGAAGTCGAGCGCGTCATCGGATTCTTCGTCAACACCCTGCCGATGCGTGCCGACCTCAGCGGCGACCCCACGTTCCACGAGCTGCTCGGCCAGGTCCGGGAGACCGCGATGCAGGCCTACGCCCACCAGGACCTGCCGTTCGAGCGGCTGGTCGAGGAAGTCGCACCCGAACGGGACATGAGCCGCAACCCGCTCTTCCAGAGCGTCCTCGCTCTGCAGAACGTCCCCGGCGGCCCCTGGTCCCTGCCCGGCGTGGACGTCGCTCCCATGGAGGTGCAGGAGGCGATACCGAGCTTCGACCTGGTGTTCTTCCTGGAGGAGGGGCAGAAAGGCGAGCTGCGGGGACGAGCACTGTACGCGGTGGACCTCTTCGAGGAGGCGACCGTCACACGGCTCACGGAGCACTTCTGCGCCCTGCTGCGTAGCGTCTGCGAGAACCCGCACACCTCCGTGGCGAGCATCCCCCTCGGTTCCGCCCTTGAACGGCGTCGCCTGCTGACCGAGTTCAACGACACGCGAGCCCCGTTCTCGGACGACACCACGGTGTCCGAGCTGGTGGAGGCGCGCGCCGCGCAGGCGCCCGACGCGGTGGCCGTGGTCAGCGGTCAGAACCGGATGACCTACGCGCAGATGAACGCTCGGGCCAACCAACTGGCGCACCACTTGAGGGAACGCGGCATCGGCCGCGGTGAGTGGGTCGCCGTCTGCCTGCCACCCGGCCCCGAACTGGTCGTGACCCTGCTCGGCACGCTGAAGGCGGGAGCGGCCTACGTGTGCCTGCACCCGGACTATCCGCGGCAACGGCTCGAGTTCATGGTGCGGGACATGAGCGCCCGGCTGATCCTCACCGAGGCGCGGTTGCGGGACCGCCTCGTGGGCCTGTGCGAGGAGCTTCTGCTCGTCGACGAGGACTGGGCACGGATCGCCGAAAGGCCGGCGCACGACACGCGCAACCCGCGGCCACGAGCCGGCGCCGGGGACTTGATGCACATGGTCTACACCTCCGGCTCGACCGGCACCCCCAAGGGCGTGATGATCGAGCACAGGTCCGTATGCCGCCTCATCGGGAGCACACCGTTCAACGGCCTCACAGCCGCGGACAACGTGGCCATGCATTCGAACCCGTCCTGGGACGCCCTCACGCTGGAAGTCTGGCCGGCACTCGCGGCAGGCGCGACCCTCGTCGTGCTGCCGGCGGACAGCGTGTTGCACGCCGAGCACCTGCGGTCGACCGTCCGCAGTGCCGGGGTGTCGGTGCTGTGGTTGACGGCGCCGTTGTTCAATCAGCACTTGCGGGAGTGTCCGGATCTGGTGGCCGGGTTGCGGACGGTGATGTATGGCGGTGAGGCGGTGGACCGGTCGGTCGCCGACGAGCTGATGGCCGGGCCGTGGGCACCCGAGCAGCTCTTCCACGCGTACGGCCCGACGGAGACGACGGTGTTCGCTTCGACCTATCGCGTGCGCCCAGGCGGGCCGGCGACGGCGCACATGCCGGTCGGAGGACCCATCGCGAACACCGAATTCCTGGTGATGGATGGTGGGGGTGGGTTGTGTCCGTTGGGTGCGCCGGGGGAGTTGTGGATCGGTGGTCCTGGGGTGGCGCGGGGGTATTGGGCTCGTCCGGGGTTGACGGCTGAGCGGTTCGTGCCGCATCCGTTTTCTGCTGAGCCGGGGGCGCGGGTGTATCGCACGGGGGACCTGGTGCGGTGGCGTGGTGGTGGTGAGCTGGAGTTTCTTGGGCGTCTTGATGATCAGGTCAAGGTGCGTGGGCTGCGGATCGAGCTGGGGGAGATCGAGTCGGTTCTGGTCGGGCATGCGGGTGTGGCTTCGGCTGTGGTGATGGTGCGGGAGGACGGGCCGGGGGGTAAGTATCTGGCGGCGTACTGTGTGCCGGACTCGGCTGGTGGGGTGTGGGACGAGGCGGATGTGCTGGCCTGGTGTCGTGCGGGTCTGCCGTCTTATATGGTGCCCAGCGCGTTGGTCGTCTTGGACGCGCTGCCGTTGACGCCCAATGGCAAGGTCGCCAAGAAGCAGTTGCCGGCCCCGGAGGTGTCCGGGAGCCGGGGTGCGTATGTGGCGCCGCGTACCGGTACGGAGAAGGCCATCGCGCGGGTGTGGCGAGAAGTCCTCCACCTCGACCAGGTCGGCGTCCACGACAACTTCTTCGACCTCGGCGGACACTCGCTACGCGCTGCCCGTCTCGCCTCCCGTCTGCACCGGAGCGGGATCGAGGTGTCGGTACGGCAGGTCATGGAGCACCAGACCATTGCCGAAACCGCTCGCATGGCCGAGGAGAACACCGACACCGCGGCCCGTCGCTCCCTCATCTACGAGCTGTCCCCACCGTCCGGGCATGCGGCCGACCGGACGCTTCTCTTCTGTGTCCATCCCAGCGGCGGAAGCGCACGCTGGTACACCGACCTGGCCGCTGCGCTGGCGGACACCCACCGCACCTACGGAATCCAGGCCGCGGGAATGGAGTCCCACGAGACGCCGCTGACGAGCATCACGGACATGGCCGAGCGCTACTGGAAGGAGATCAAGTCCGTACAGCCACAAGGCCCCTACCACCTTCTCGGCTGGTCCCTGGGCGGCGTGATCGCTCACGAAATGGCACGTCAAGCCGCCGACGAGATGGACGTGCTCTTCCTCGTGGAGCCGCCCGTCCTCAGCACGCACGTCCGCGAGCGGCTCGCCGCGTACACCGAGGGGTATGAGCGGGCGCACGCGCTGTGGACGGAGGGACACGCCGCGCGGGGAGCGGCCAGGGAACGGGCCGAGCGTGCGCTGCTCGACGTGGCGAGCTACCTGGAGATCCCGCTGGAGTCGGTCAATCTCGACGACTGGCTCCCCTTCCGGACACTCGGACTCCTCATCGAGGCCATGCTCGCCTACGAACCGGTCACTTCACCGGCCCCGGCACTCCTGATCACCAGCGACGAAGTCCGCTCGGCCGGCTCCGAGTCCAACGTCACCAACGGCACGAGCGAGGAGTACTTGTCCTATTGGCGCGCTGCGTACACCCGTGACATCGCGACTGCCGAAACCGCCGGACGTCACCTCGACATGATGACGACGCAGAAAGCAGTCGACACCATCGCCTCGCATATTCGTCGTGCGTCCGCCCACCGGGCTCAATGACCGCACGCGCGACGCCACGAAAGCCCTGGCTCCTGAAAAGGCCGAGCACAGCAGCCCGCGTTCGATGCGTGACGTGGTTGCCGTGCGAGCGACAGAGGATTTGACAGGAATGAACGGACGTCGAAGCGCCCCGCACCCTCGTGAAGAGCTGCCCGCGCAGCTCGCCTCCTGGAACGACACGGCACGCCCCTTCCCCGACGACAAGTGCCTTCACCACCTGTTCGACGAACAAGCCGAGCGCACTCCCGACGCCACGGCCCTGCTCTCCGACACGGAAACCATGACGTACCGGCAGCTGGGAGAGGCGGCGAACCGCGTCGCGCACAAGTTGAGGCAGCTCGGCGCCGGTCCTGACGTCCCCGTGGGCATCTGCGCGGAGCGCGGCGTGGAACTCGTCATCGGGTTGCTCGGCATCCTCGAAGCAGGGGCCGCGTACGTCCCCCTCGACCCGGACTACCCCACCGAGCGGCTCCGGTACGTGCTGCAGGATACGGCATGTCCCGTCGTCGTGGCGCAGGAACGCACCAGGGAACTGGTCAGCGCGTGCAGCGGCGGCGTTCCGATCGTCCTGCCCCGCGAAGACCTCGTCCCGGCCGGCGAAGACATCACCCCGCCCGGTGCAGACGAGGTGCTGCGGCAGCCGGCACAGTACGGCGAGGCCGGGGCGGGACCGCGAGACCTCGCGTACATCATCTACACGTCAGGTTCGACCGGAGCCCCCAAGGGTGTGTGTGTCGAGCACACGGGCGTGGTCAACCGGCTGCACTGGATGCAGCGCACGTTTCAGCTGGGCCCCGACGACGTCGTGCTGCAAAAGACACCGTGCAGTTTCGACGTGTCCGTCTGGGAGTTCTTCTGGCCCCTGATCACAGGTGCCCGTCTTGCTCTCGCCCGGCCTGACGGCCACCGGGACCCGGCCTACCTCGCGGATTTCATCGCCCGCCACCACGTCACCGCCGTCCATTTCGTGCCGTCCATGCTCTCGGAGTTCCTGGACACGCCCGGCCTGGAGCGGACGCGCAGTCTCCGGCGTGTCATATGCAGCGGAGAGGCGCTGCCTGCCGCTGTGATGAACAGAGCCTGCGAACAGCTCACCGGAACCCTGCACAACCTCTACGGGCCGACCGAGGCATCCATCGACGTGTCCTCATACGCGTGCGAAGCCGAACCCTCGGTTCGTGAAGTGCCCATCGGGAGCCCGATCGACAACACGCGGCTGTATGTGCTGGACGAGGACATGGCTCCTGTTCCGTGCGGAGAGACCGGCCAGTTGTACATCGGAGGCGTACAGCTGGCCCGCGGCTACCACAACAGGCCCGCGCTGACGGCGGAGAAGTTCGTCCCCGACCCGTACGGAGAGGGCCGCCTCTACCAGACCGGCGACCTGGCTCGCCGGCGCCACGACGGAGTGCTGTTGTTCGCGGGGCGGGCCGACCACCAGGTGAAGATCCGCGGACACCGGGTGGAACTGGGGGAGATCGAAGCGGCCCTCCTCTCGGTGCACGGCGTACGAGAAGCCGCCGTGCTGGTGCACGAGACGACGTCCGGTCACCGGCAACTGGTCGCTCATCTGGTGCCGTTCGCGGGCGAGGAACTGGACCCGCAGCACATCAAGGAGCTGCTGGGCCGGCACCTTCCCGCTCACATGATCCCGGTCCGCTTCTCGGTCTGGGAGCGGCTTCCGCTCACCGGCAGCGGCAAGACCGACCGGCGGGCTCTGGAGGCAGCACCGGCCCCTGGCGCGCGGTCGCGGAAGGCCACCCCGGCGGCGACCCCGCGGGAAGAGACACTCGTCCGGATTTGGCGGGAGGTGCTGGACCTTCCCGACGTCGGCACCGACGAAGACTTCTTCGAGCTCGGCGGGGACTCCATCCAGGCCATGCGGATCGTGGCACGCGCCCGGGACACCGGCCTCGTCTTCTCCGTCACCGAGGTTCTGCGGCAGCGCACCGTCCGCGAGCTCGCCTCCGCAGCCCGGAACCTCGAGCCGCGAGAGGACGGCCGTGCAGCGCCCGCGGGCGGCGGCACCGTGGACACGCGCACGGTGGAGCAGCTCCAGGACAGGTATCCCGACTACGAGGACGCGTACGCACTCTCGCCGCTCCAGGCCGGCATGCTCTTCCACACCCTCTACACCCCCGAGTCCACCGACTACTTCGAGCAGGCACTGCTGTCGCTCGACGGGACACTCGACCAGGTGGCCCTCGAACAGGCGTGGCGGCAGGTGGTGGAGCGCCACCCCGCTCTCCGGACGACCGTGCACTGGCGTGGCGTTCCGCACCCCCTTCAGGTGGTGCATCGCGAGACCGACGTCGACGTACGCCGGGTGGACTGGCGCCACCTCGGTGCCGAGGGAAGGCGTGCGGCGCTCGACGACCTGATGGCTCAGGACAGGGCCGAGGGGTTCGCGCTGGACATACGGCCGCCGCACCGGCTGACGGTCGTGGACCGCGGCGCGGGCGAGGCCGAGCTGCTGCTCTCCTTCCACCACGTCATCCTCGACGGATGGAGTCTGTCGCTCCTGGTGGAGGACGTGGCGGAATGTTACGCGGCACGTATGGCGGACAGGTCCGTGCGGCTGAGCGCTCCTGGCTCGTTCCGCGACTTCATCGACTGGCGGGCCGGCAGCGACCAGGAGGAAGAGGGGGCCCACTGGCATCGCGTCCTGTCCGGCTTCACGGAAGCCACCCCGCTCCCCGGCGACGATCCGAACGCCGAGCCGGGTGAGAACCAGGAACTGACCGTCGCCGTCAGCGGGCCGCGAGCAGCCGCGCTGCGCGTGTTCTGCCGCAGCGAGGGCCTCACCGTCAGTACCCTCACTCACGCGGCCTGGGGCCTGGTACTGGCGCGCTCGAACCGCAGCCGCGACGTCGTCGTCGGCTCCACGCTCTCCGGTCGGCCGACGGAACTTCCCGGAGTCGAGGCGATCGTCGGCATGTTCATCAACACCCTTCCCGTCCGGGTGCGCATCCCCGCGACGGCGTCGGTGAGCGACTGGCTACAGGGCTTCCAGCAGGAACTCGTCTCCTACCTGGACCACATGACCAGCGCGCTGGCCGACATCCACGAATGGAGTGACGTACCCGCGGGGCAGCCGATGTTCTCGAGCATCGTCGTCGCTCAGAACCACCCGCCCATCGCCGCAGGCAGCCCGCGCGAGGGCGCCAGGTTCGCGCTGCGCTCGATGATCGAGACGACCGGGTATCCGCTGGTGGTCGTCGTCGATGAAGAGCAGGACGCGATCCGCTTCACCCTGCGGCACCAAAGCGGCCGCATAGGTGCGAGTGAGGCCCACCGATTGGGCCAACGTCTCCTTCACGTCCTCACCTCCCTGACCCGGGACCCGGCGAGTCCGGTGAGCACGATCGGGCTGCTGGCCCCCGGGGAGTGGGACGAGATCGTGTGCTCCTGGAACGACACGGGGAACGACTGGGACAACAACCGGACCATCATCGACCTCATCGAGGAGCAGGCCGACAGGACTCCGCACGACACGGCCCTCACCTTCGGGGAGGAGTCGATGTCCTACCGGGAGCTGGACGAGAGGGCCGGGCGGCTGGCATGCCACCTGCGTTCCCTGGGCGCGGGAAAGGACAAGCTGGTCGGTGTGCTCCACGAGCGGTGCCCCGATATGGTCATCGCGCTGCTCGCGGTCATGAAGACCGGCGCCGGATACGTGCCGCTCGCTCCCGACAATCCGGCCGAGCGGCTCAGGTACGTGGTGCAGGACGCACAGCTGGAACTCCTGGTGGCCCAACAGCACCTGCTGGACCGTCTCGGCCAGGGGTGGGGCGGAACCTGTGTGACCGAGGCGGACGCCGCGCACATCGCCGGGCTCCCCGCGACGCGTCCCGCAAACACACCCGGCCCCGACGACCTGGCGTACGTGATCTACACCTCGGGATCCACGGGAAAGCCCAAGGGCGTCGCCTGCCACCACCGAGGGCTGGTGAACTACCTGCGTTCCTGCGTGGAACACTACGCGTACCGGGGGACCAACGGAGCACCGCTCTTCTCCTCGTTCGGTTTCGACATGATCGTGCCCAACCTCTACACGCCCCTGATCATGGGGCAGCCGGTGCATCTGCTCCCCGAGGGCCTGAACCCGGGCGAGCTGGCCGAGCACCTGGTGGAGAAAAGCCCCTACGCGTTCATCAAGATGACCCCAGGCCACCTCGATCTGCTGGCCAAACAGCTCACCGAGGCAGAGGCGCGTGACCTGGCCGGTGTGCTGGCCGTCGGCGCGGACGCCTTCTCCCCCCGCACCCTCGCCGCGTGGCGGGAGCTGGATCCCGAAACCCCCGTCCTCAACGAGTACGGGCCCACCGAAGCGTCCGTCGCCAACTCGTTCTGGGTGACCGGCAAGGGGGTCGGGGAGAACCAGGGCGAGCTGCTGCCCATCGGCTACCCCATAGCGAACACGACCCTGTACGTCCTCGACGACGACTTCCTCCCGCTGCCCGAGGGCGTGCCGGGCGAGGTCTACATCGGCGGCGTGTGCTGCGCACGGGGTTACCTGAACAAACCGGGCCTCACCGCCGACCGGTTCGTCCCCGACCCGTTCTCCTCCCTCCCGGGGAGCCGGATGTACCGCACAGGCGACCTCGGGTACTGGCTGCCGGGCGGGAACCTGCAGTTCATCGGCCGTAACGACCACCAGGTGAAGATCCGCGGCTACCGGATCGAGCTGGGCGAGATCGAACAGTGCCTCGGCCGGCACCCGGGGATCAGGCACGTCATCGTCCTCGGCCTCCCGGATCCCTCAGGCGTGCCCCGACTCGCGTGCTACTACGTACCCCGGGAAGCCGGCCGTGACGTCCCCGCGGACGAACTGCACCGCTGGGCCGGCGAGACGCTGCCCGCGTACATGATCCCGACGACGTACACAGCCATCGAGGCCATCCCCCTGGACGCCAACGGGAAGGTCGACCGCAAGGCCCTGCCGGCACCGTCCGCCCACAGGGCCGACGCGGACGCGCCCTCCTCCACTCCGCGCAACGCGGCTGAGAAGGACCTCTGCGCCATCCTCGAGGAAGTCCTGCACCTCGAACGGGTCGGTATACACGAAAACTTCTTCCAGCTGGGTGGAGACTCGATTCTCACCATCCACGTCTGCGCCCGTGCACAGCGCGAGGGCTTCCGGCTCAGCCCGAAGGACATCTTTGACCACCCGACGGTTGCCGAGCTGGCCGCGCATGCCGGATGGGAGCGCACGCACGCGGTTCCCGGGCCGCGGAACGCGGCGGCCCGCGCCGGCCAGTACATCCCTCTGCTCCCGCTCCAAGCATGGTTTTCCGACCAGCGCATGGAGCACTCCCACCACTACAACCAGTCGGTTCAGATCGAGGCGTACGAGGTCGACGTGGACGCGTTCCGGGGCGCGCTGCACGACCTCGTGGCACGCCACGACGCGCTGCGGCTGACGTTCACGGGAGCGGCCGGCAGCCTGCGGCAGAACATCTCCGCTTCCGCTCCCGAGCCCGCCTTGACCGTTGTCGATCCCGAGGAGGGTGAAGGGCCCGGCGACGAGTTCGAGTCCCGCGTCCGCGAAGCGGCCACACGGGTTCAGGCCTCCCTCGATCCGTCGAGCGGCAGGCTCGTGGCGGCGGGGCTGTTTCGCCGCGGACCGCGGAAGCCGGACCGCATCCTGCTCGCCGTTCACCACCTGGCCGTCGACACACTGTCGTGGGAGCCTCTCCTCGCCGACCTGTCAGCCGCCTACCGGCGCCGCACAGGCGCCACTGACGCGCCCGCGGAGCCGGTCGGAGCGTCCTTCGCCGACTGGGCGCAGTGGGTGCACCAGTACGCGCGAAGCCAGGACGTCGACGTGCAGGAGAAGCACTGGCAGGCGGTCACCTCCGGGGCCACTCGCATCCCGCTCGACCTCGGCGGCGGACCGGTGAGCACGGTGGCCGAGCAGGCCCATGTCTCCCTTCGTCTTCCTGCTGAGGCGACCAGCCGCCTGCTGCGTGACGTCCCGTCCACGTACCGGGTCCGGGTCAAGGAACTGCTGGCGGCGGCGCTGTGCCTGACCCTCAACGAGTGGGCCGACGGCAGCGTGCGTGTCGACCTGGAGAACCATGGAAGGGATCCGCTGTCCTCCGGCCTGGACCTGAGCCGCTGTGTCGGATGGTTCACCACCGTCCAGCCCGTGCGCGTGGAGACTTCGGAAGGCGACGACACCGCGCTGCGGAGGGTGAAGGAGACACTCCGTACCTTCCCGGACGAGGGACTGGGCTTCTCCACCCGCTGGCTCACAGCGGCGGAGAGCAGCACACCGCCTGCCGACGTCGTGCTCAACTATCACGGGATACGGGACAGGCAGGCACGGGGAAGCACAGCGTTCAAGACGGTGACTTCCCTGCTGGGCGAGGAGAAGGCCCCCCAGCAACAGCGCCCGTACGCCCTCGAAGTGGAAGCGGAGGTGCGCGACGGTCACCTGACGGTGGAATGGGGCTATGCGCGAACGCGGCATCGGGAAGAGACCGTGCGGCAGCTCGCCGAGACCTTCCTCGACCGTGTCGAAGAACTGACGGCGTACTGTCTCGCGCACCCGGGCGGCCACACCCCTTCCGACTTCCCCCTCGCCGGACTCACGCAGCGGGAGTTGGACACCCTGGGAGACGCCCTGGAGGACGCCCAGGACATCTACCCGCTCGTACCCCTGCAACAGGGCATGCTCTTCCACGCCAGGCTGGCGCCCGGAGAACACACCTACACCGAACAGCAGGTGTACCGGGCGCCGGCGGGCGACACCCGGCACCTTGAAGAGGCGTTCAGTCAGGTCGCTGAGCGGCATGCAGCGCTGCGGACGACGTTCGCCTGGCGCAAGCTGTCAGAGCCCGTGCAGATCGTGCACCGCCATGCACCGCTCGACGTCCGCCACCGGGACCTGAGCACCCTTGAGGGCGAAGAGCGGGACGCGGCCTGGGAAGCTCTCCTGCGCGAGGACCTGGAGGAGGGCTTCTCGCTGAGCCGGACCCCTCCCGTCCGGGTGACCCTCGTGCGCACGGAGGAGCCCCGCCCTCGCGTCGTACTCAGCTTCCACCATCTGTTGATGGACGGATGGAGTGTGGCGGTGCTCCTGGACGAGGTCCGCACCGCGTACTCCGCGCGCCTGCGGGGACAGCCGTGCGCCCTCCCGCCCGCTGTGCCCTACCGCAGGTTCGTTGAGTGGACCCGGGGGCAGGACCCCGGCGCGGCGGAGGACTTCTGGCGCAAGGAGCTGGCCGGCCTCCGCCGACCGGGCAGGCTTCCTGGCCAGTGGGAGACCGGCACGCGGGAAGGCGTCGGGAACCTGGAGGCCGAACTGGGGAGCGACGTCGGTGCCGCGCTCGCGGCGTACTGTTCCGACGCCGGAGTGACCGCGGCCGCCGTCGTCCAGGGAGCCTGGGCACTCGTGCTGGCCGGGGCCGAGGCGTACGACGACTGCGGCGACGTCGTCTTCGGCTCGACGGTGGCGGGTCGCCCCGCCGACCTCCCGGGGGCGGAGTCCATGGTGGGTCTGCTCATCAACACCCTCCCTTCGCGCGTAGGTGTCGACCGCGACAGCACGGTGCGGACGTGGCTGCGCACACTCCAGGCCCGGCACGCCGCAGCACGCGAACATGCCTCTCACAGCCTCACGGACCTCCACGGTTGGAGCGACGTTCCACGGGGGGAGCCCCTGTTCGAGAGCCTCGTACTCGTCGAGGGCGGTACGCACGTCTCCACAGCGGAGGGGGACGAGCACTTCGTCGAGTCGGAGGCGTACGAAAACGTCGGCTACCCCGTCACGATCTGCTTCAAGGAGGCCGCCTCACCCAAGCTCCAGGTCCTCTACGACCTCGGCCGCTGTGGTGAGGAAACCGCCCGGGAGATCCGTGCGGAGTTCGACCGGACGCTGCGCCGGCTGCTGCGATGCCCTGGTGAAGCGTCGGTCGGCTCGCTCCTGAGCGAACTCTCCGCTCACTCGCGCGCGTGACTTCGCGCCCCGCGGGAGGGCGGGGGCAGGGTGAGCCGCTCGGAGGGGTGGGCTCACCCGAGCCCACCCCGGCCGTCCACCGCGAGCCCATCCACCTCGGAAGGTGTCCAACCACGCGGTAGCCACTACAGAGAGTTATGCAAGATTAATTGCGCAGTATGCTTTGTCTACTTACGGTGGAGGTATGCGACCGGAGCACAAGCCCGAGCAGATCACCGATCTGTCCCGGCTGAAGGCGTTCACCAACCCCCTGCGGATGTCGCTGTACCGCCTGCTGTACGCAGCCGGGTCCGCGACGGCCTCTCAGCTGGCCGAGCAGGTCGATCAGGCGCCGTCGCTGGTCAGCTACCACCTGCGCAAGCTCGCCGAGCACGGGTTCGTCTCCGAGGCCGAGGGGCGGAGCACGGACGCCCGGGAGAGGTGGTGGCAGGTGGTCTCCGAGGAAGGGTGGGGCTTTCGCGAGTCGGACTTCGCCGGCACCCCCGAGGAGGCGGCCGCCGTGGGGGCGGTGACACGCGGTATCACCGAGACGCGCGCGGCCCAGTACCGCACCTATCTGGACCAGAAAGCCACCTGGGGCCAGGCGTGGACCGACGCCGCGTTCAGTTCGGAGTGGCTGCTCGAGCTGAGCCCCGCCGAGCTCGCCCAGCTGGGCGACGAGTGCGAGGCCCTGCTCCAGCGCTGGCGGGAGCGGGGCAAGGCCGCACGGGCCGGCGGCGACACCGGGAGCCGCGAGCACGTGTCGGTACACCTGTACGGCTTCCCCTTCCGTCCCTGACACGTCCCCACACACGCCGCTTTGGAGCTTCGATCGTGGCCACCGCAAAGCAGACACCTGTGCCCGCGCGCGCCACCCCGCCCCTTCCCGCCTACCGCGACGGCAACGTACTGCGGTGGCTGATCGCGTACACGGCTTCGCTGGTGGGGGACAGCATCTACTTCGTCGCTCTGGCGTGGTCCGCGCAGAAGGTCGCGGGCCCCGCCGAAGTCGGCCTGGTGATGTCCGCGGGTGCGCTGCCGCGCGCGCTGCTCATGCTCGTCGGCGGCGTGGTGGCCGATCGATTCGGACCGCGCCGGGTGGTTCTCGGCAGCGACGCCCTGCGCTGCGTGTCCATACTCGCGGTGGCCGGCGGAATCGCGCTGACCGCGCCTGCGCTGTGGCTCCTCGTGGTCCTGGCGCTGGGATTCGGTGTCGTGGACGCGCTCTTCGTCCCCGCGGTCGGCGCGCTGCCACCGCGGATCACCAGCCCGGACCAGCTCGCCCGCGTGACCGGCATGCGGTCGCTGGCGATGCGCGTCGGCCAGATCGCGGGCCCGCCGACGGGGGGACTGGTCATGGGGCTCAGCGGCGAGGCAGCCACCTTCGCCGTGGCCGGCCTGCTCTTCGCCCTGTCGCTTCCGCTGCTGTTCACCGTACGCATGCGCCCTCTCGGCACGCAGGAGGAGGGGGCGACGCCCCGTCACGGGGCCTGGCACGATCTCCTGGACGGCTTGCGCTACATCCGGCGCCACGATCTGATCTTCCCGCTGGTCGTCGTCGGTGCCCTCGCTGAGATCGGGCTGACCAGCACGCTCAACATCGGTCTGGTACTGCTCAACGACGCCCGGCATTGGGGGGCTTCCGGCTACGGCTGGATAGCGGGCGCCTTCGGAGGCGGCGCCGCGGCCAGTGCGGCGCTCCTCACCATCGTCGGCTGGATACGCCGGGTCGGTCTGGTGCTCCCCGCGACACTGTTCGTGGCGTGTGCCGGTATGGTCACCATCGCGCTGGTGCCGAGCCTTCCGATCGCTGTGGCCACCGCCGCGACGGTAGGGCTGGCCGCCGGCAGTTTCGGTGCCTTGGACAACGCCCTCATCCAGGCGGTGGCGGACCCCGCCTACCTCGGCAGGGTCACATCCGTCGTCATGCTCACCATGGTCGGGCTGGCGCCGCTGGGATATCCCGTGGTCGGTGCGGCAATCGGCACCTGGGGCGTCACGGCGGTGTTCATCGGGTGCGGTACCTTCGCCTGTCTGGGCGTGCTGGTCTCGCTGTCCTCCAGCGCGGTACGGGGCGCGGAACTTCCCCGGCAGCGGTCGGCCGGGGCCGCGGACTGAGCAAGTCCGCACGGGACTGAGCGGGTCTGCACGGCACTGAGCGGGTCCGCACGAGCCGGGGCGCGGCCTCGCGCGACCGCATGCCAATGGGTGTGGACCGGTCCAGGCCCGTGGCGCACACGTTGTGCTGTCCGCCGAGGCAGGTTTGCTCCGGTGCGTTGTGGTCACCCGCCGCTGTGCAACCGGACGCCGACGCGAGGAAAGCGAGTTGAGAACGGTGGCTGCCAACGAGAAGGCGCGCGCGAAGGCCGAACAGGCGGCGGGCAAGGCGATGCGTGCCGCCGGGCGTGCGACCGGTAACAAGAAGATGCAGGCCAAGGGGCACGCCGCACAGGGGCAGGGTCAGGCTCGGGAGGCCCGTGAAGAGACCACGGACCGCTTCCGCCGCTGAACATCCCTCCTTCCGGTAGGAGATCGCTCACCGCAGGGCAGGGCCCGCGTTCCCGCGGGCCCTGCCCTGCGCCACGCCCGACCGCAGACGCCGCCACGAGCGTCCCGTGCCGCACGGGCCCCAACGGCTTCGCCCAGGCCGCCGGAGTCCACTCACGTGGTCACCGGTGTCGAAGAAGGGCAGTGCCTCACACCCCGGCTGCGCCCCTGTCGGACGGTTCACTGCTCTCGACATAGACGACCAGCGTCTGCTCCGGTTGTTCGGCCAGGTGGAAGGCGGTGTACGCATAGGCGACCGCTCCCCGCCGGGGGTGCCGTAGCCGTTTGCGACCGCTGTGCCGGGCCTGCACCTCGTATCGCGGCCACCAGTCCCGCACTTGAGGGCTGCCCTGGTGCAGCTCCTCGATCAGGCGGGTGTACCGGGGATCGCCGGAACGGCGTGCCGCCAGCGTCCGGAGCCGGCCGAGCAGACCGCGCGCTTCGGGCTCCCAGTCGACCAGCACGTCCCGGGCCACCGGTTCGAGAAACACCCAGCGGACGAAGTTGGGCGGTCGGTCCGCATCCGTGATGAGCCTCGGGAACAGATCGTCGGCTGCCTGGTTGTGACTGAGGACGTCGTAGTTGCCGCCGATGATGTAGGCCGGGTTCGGCTGGAGCAGCAGGGGGACGGCACCCGCCTCGGCCGTCAGCGGCTCACGCTCCTCGGCTTCGACCGCAGGCGTGTGGCCGGCAAGCTGAAGGAGATGGTCGCGCTCGTGCCGGTCGAGCCGCAGCGCCGCGGCGAGGGCGTTGAGCACCTGTTCGGAGACGCGGATCTTCCGCCCCTGCTCCAGATACGTGTACCAGGTGGCACTGATCCCGGCCAGCAGCGCCAGTTCCTCTCGGCGAAGTCCCGGAGTCCGACGGCGACCGGTCTGGGGCAGGCCCACCTCACCCGGGGTCAGGCGCTCTCTTCGGCTGCGCAGGAAGGCACTCAGCTGACGGCGTTGGTCCGGCCCCGTATGCACGATGAATGGCACCTTCGATTCCAGGATAAACACGGTCTGGATACCAGGCTAAGCCGCCCGGAGACTGGTGTGCGAACACGGCCGCGGCACTACCCGACGGCCTCACACAGCCACACCGGCACCCGGCCCGCCCAGGGCGCAACGGCTCCCGGGGTCCCTTCAGGCCCCGCCGCCGCTCCGCACCCCGGCCCCGGGGTGCGAAGGTGGGGAGAGGATGACTCATGTCCGGAATCAAGGGCAAAGTGGTGGCGATCACGGGAGCCAGCAGCGGCATCGGTGAGGCGACCGCGCTGCTGCTCGCCGCACGCGGCGCGCGACTCGTCCTGGGCGCACGCCGGTCCGAACGCCTGGCGGAACTGGTGGCCCGGATCGAGAAGGCAGGTGGCACGGCCGTGCGGATCCGCACCGACGTGACCCGGCGGGAAGACCTGCGGGCTCTGGTCGCGCTGGCAGGTGAGAGCTTCGGCCGACTCGACGTACTCGTCGGCAATGCCGGAGTCGGCGCCATCTCCCCTCTCGACGATCTGCGCGTCGAGGAGTGGGACCGCATGGTCGACGTCAACGTGAAGGGCGTGCTGCACGGGATCGGCGCCGCGCTGCCGGTCTTCCGGGCGCAGGGCACCGGCCACTTCATCACCACCGCCTCCACGGCCGCGTTCCGCATCGTTCCGGCCATGGCCGTCTACGCCGGCACCAAGTTCGCGGTCCGTGCCCTCTGCGAGGGGCTGCGTCAGGAAGCCGGCGACTCCGTGCGGGTGACCACCGTCTCGCCTGGCGCGACGGCGACCGACTTCGCAGACGCGTCGACCAACAGCCAGGTCAGAGCGGAGATCGCGAAGATGCGGGACACCATCGCGATTCCGCCCGACGCGATCGCCCAGGCCATCGCCTTTGCGATCGAACAGCCCGCCGAGGTCGACGTCAACGAGATCGTCGTCCGGCCCACCGCCCAGAGCTGACCTCCCCGCCCCGCGGGCGCCCGCCCCCGCGGGACTGCTCCACGGGCCACATCAACACGGCCTGCCCCCAGGCACACATGGCCACCCAGCCTGCCGGCACCGGTCGGCTTGCGGGCTGTCCCCGACGCTCCACATCGGAAAAACAGATCACTTACCACGGAAACATCTGTTGGACAGCACTTCGTGTCGTCTCAAGGATGTCTGGTGCGGTAGCCCGGCCGACGAGGCCGGGGGTGAACTGCCGCACGAGTGGAGGCTGAGAGTGCCGAGTGAAGAGACTGAAGTGGTCGTCGTCGGGGCCGGCCAGGCAGGTGTGGCGATGAGCGAACACCTGGGAGCCCACGGCGTGCCGCACCTCGTTCTGGAACGCGACCGCATCGCCGAGCGATGGCGCTCGGAGCGGTGGGACTCGCTGGTCGCGAACGGGCCCGCGTGGCATGACCGCTTCCCTGGGCTGGAGTTTCCCGACGTCCACCCCGACGCCTTCGCCACGAAGGACCAGATCGCGGACTACTTCGTCGCCTACGCCGAGAAGATCGGCGCACCGATCCGGTGCGGTGTCGAGGTGACGTCGGTGCGCAGGCACACGGGGCGGCCCGGCTTCCAGGTGCGGACGTCAAAGGGATCCATCGACGCGCGCTTCGTCGTGACGGCGACCGGGCCGTTCCAGCAGCCCGTGATCCCGCCCATCGTCCCGGACGGCGCCGTACACACCCAGATCCACTCCAGCGCGTACCGCAATCCGGAGCAGCTGCCCGACGGCGCGGTCCTCGTCGTGGGGGCCGGTTCCTCGGGCGTTCAGATCGCCGACGAGCTGCGCAGGTCGGGACGGAGGGTCTTCCTCTCCGTCGGGCCGCACGACCGTCCTCCCCGCCAGTACCGGGGACGGGACTTTTGCTGGTGGCTCGGCGTCCTCGGAATCTGGGACGCGGAGACCCCGCCCCGAGGCGCCGAACATGTCACCATCGCGGTCAGCGGAGCGCGCGGCGGCCACACCGTCGACTTCCGCGCCCTGGCCGGCAGCGGTATCGAACTCGTCGGCATGACCGCGTCCTACGACCACGGTGTGCTGCGCTTCGCGCCGGACCTCGGCACGAACATCGCCCTCGGCGACGAGAAGTACCTGGCATTCCTCCGGGCGGCCGACGCGTACGTCGAACGCGACGGACTCGGCCTTCCCGAGGAGCCGGAGGCCCACGCCCTCGGCCCCGACCCGGAGTGCGTGACCGACCCCCGCTCCGAGCTCGATCTCGCCGAGGCAGGGGTCACCTCCATCGTCTGGGCGACGGGCTTCGCCGCCGACTACAGCTGGCTGCACGTCGACGCGTTCGACGAGAGCGGCCGGCCCGAGCACCGCCGCGGCGTCTCCCGCGAACCGGGAGTCTACTTCCTGGGCCTGCCGTGGCTGTCCCGCCGCGGGTCCAGCTTCATCTGGGGGGTGTGGCACGACGCCCGGCACGTCGCCGACCACATCGCGACCCGGCGCAGCTATCTGGCCTACGCGTCCGACGACCGGCCAGGCGCCGCACCGGCAACACAGCACAACTGAGGAGCAGTCATGACCTCCACGCAGGAGAGCCGGCAGCCCAGTGCCCCCCTCACCGCGGGCGGGCACACCAGGATCCGGCCGTTCAACACCCGCGACACCTATCCCGAGCAGAACCTCGCCAACGACCTCTGTCAGGCCGTCGTCGCCGGGAACACCGTGTACGTCCGGGGCCAGATCGGCCAGGACCTCGACACCAGTGAGTCCGTGGGCATCGGTGACGCCGAGGCACAGGCCGAGCAGGCCATGGCCAACATCAGCATGCTGCTCGAAGAAGCGGGCAGCCGCATGGAGCACCTGGTCAAACTGACGATCTACCTGATCGATCCGCGCTATCGCGAGGCGGTGTACCGCACCGTGGGCCGCTGGACCCAGGGCGTGCACCCCATCTCCACGGGCCTGGTGGTCTCCGCACTCGCCCGCCCTGAATGGCTGTGCGAGATCGACGCCGTCGCCGTCATCCCCGGAAAGGAGCAGGCATGACGTTCTCCCTGATGGCACGGGACGGCGAGCGGTTCGGTATCGCGGTGAGCTCGTCGAGTCCGGCGGTCGCGGCCCGGGCCGCACACCTGCGGCCCGGGGTCGGCGCGGCGGCCTCGCAGAACGTCACCGACCCCATGCTCGGCACCAGCCTGCTGGAACGACTGGCCGAGCACGGTGACGCGCAGCGCGCCCTGGCCGACGTCACAGGTGCGCCACAGCACGCCCGGACCCTCGCGTACCGGCAGTTGACGGTGCTCGGCCGCTCAGGCCCGGGCTTCGCCTACAGCGGTTCACGCACGCTGGGCACGCACGCCTCCGCCGCCGCCGACGGCGCGGTGGCAGCCGGCAACATGCTGGCGGGCGAACACGTACCCGGCGAGCTCCTCGACGCCTACCACGCGGCCGGAGGCGAGCTGGAGGAGCGCTTGCTCGCTGCCCTGAAGGCGGGCCTCGCGGCCGGCGGGGAAGAGGGCCCTGTGTACTCCGCGGGCCTGGCGGTCGTGGCGGACGTGGGCTGGCGGGTGACCGACCTGCGGGTGGACTGGGCGGAGGAACCGGTGGACCGGCTCGGTGACCTGCTCGACGTCTGGCTGCCGCAGCGCGACGACTACGTGCGCCGCGGTCTCGACCCGGCCACGTCACCCTCCTACGGCGTTCCGGGCGACCTGTGAGGGGCGCGCTGAAGGAGGCCGCCCAAAAGACGGTGGCCCGCCACGCCGAGGAACTGATCGGGCTCTCCGAGCGGCTGCACGCCGACCCGGAGACCGCGTGGGAGGAGCACAGAGCCGCTGCCGCGGTCCCGGAACTGCTCGACCGCGCCGGGTTCGACGTCACCTCGTCCTACCTGGGCCTGGAGACGGCATTCCTCGCCAGGGCGGGGGAGGGGCCGGTACGGGTTGCGCTGTGCGCGGAGTACGACGCGCTGCCCGGCCTCGGTCACGCGTGCGGGCACAACCTCATCGCGGCGAGTGCGGTGGGCGCCGCGCTCGGTCTGGCCACCGTCGCCGCAGACGCCGGACTGACCGTCGAGGTGTACGGCACCCCGGCGGAGGAGGGCGGCGGCGGAAAGATCGAGATGCTCGACCGAGGAGCATTCGCCGGGGTGGATCTCGCCATGATGGTCCACCCGGCCCCGGTCGACGTCGCCGAGGCGCGGCCCTTCGCGGTCAGCCACTCCAAGGTCTCCTACACGGGGAAGTCGGCGCACGCCGCGGCCTACCCGGAAGCGGGAGTCAACGCGGCCGACGCCTTCACCGTGGCCCAGGTCGCCATCGGTCTGCTGCGCCAGCAGCTGCCGGCCTCGGCCAGGGTGCACGGGGTGGTGACCCACGCGGGGGACGCCCCGAACGCCGTCCCGGAGCGGTCGGCCGGGCGTTGGTACGTGCGCGCGGAGACGCTGGCCGAGCTGGCCGAACTGGAGCCACGGGTCATGCGGGCCTTCGAGGCCGGTGCCCTGGCGACCGGCTGCGACCTGGAGATCGAGCCGGAGAGCAAACCGTACGCGGAGTTCCGTGCGGACGAGACCGCGCTGGAGCACTACCGGGCCAACGCCCTCGCGCTGGGCAGGCGGTTCGCGCCGCCCGGCCAGGCCGCACGGATGAACCGTGCCTCCACCGACATGGGCAACGTGTCGCGAGTGGTGCCTGCCATCCACCCCTATATCGGCGTCGGTTCCCTGCCCGCCACCAACCACCAGCGCGAGTTCGCCGCGCACTGCGTGGGCGGGACGGCACAGCGGGCGCTGCTCGACGGGGCGATGGCGCTGGCCTGGACCGCCGTGGACCGGAGCGCGTCGAGCCGGGAAGCAGCGGCATGACCGGGGCAGCCGCCGCGTGGTCCGGCCACGCACGGCGGCCGCCGCCGCACGCGTGCGCCGGCGAGGCGCTGCGAGTGCCCAGGTGGTGCGCATCGCCTGGGCGCCGGCGGCGCCGAGGGGCGCCCGGACGCGAGCTGCTGGGCGGCACGGAACTCCGCGAACCCACCGGCCCGGCCGCCCCGCCCGGCCGGCCCACTTCCTGAGGGGCAAGCGCCGGGGCTCCGCACCGCGCTCCGGCCTCTCCACCCATCCTCACTAGGAGGCGCGTATGCGCACCCGTAACAGTGGAGCCGCGACGCACGACGTCGAGGCGGCCACCGATGTGATCTCGTTGCGCAGGAGCGTCGCCGCAGGGGCCGTGGGCGTGTTCGTGCACTGGTTCGACTGGGCTGCCTACGCCTACCTCGCCGGCACGGTGGCCACCGTCTTCTTCCCGTCCGAGGACAGCACGAGCGGGCTGCTGGCCGTGTTCGGCGTGTTCGCCGTCTCGTTCGGCATCCGGCCGATCGGTGCCCTGGTGTTCGGCTCGCTCGGTGACCGGATCGGCCGCAAACGCACCCTGTCACTGGTCATCTTCACGATGTCGGGCGCGACCCTGGGGATAGGTCTGCTGCCCGGCTACGCGTCACTCGGTATCGCGGCCCCGGTGATCCTGGTGCTCCTACGGCTGGTGCAGGGCTTCGCCGCCGGCGGCGAGTTCGGCAGCGCGGCCAGCTTCCTCGCCGAGAGTGCGCCCCGGCGCCGCCGCGGATTCGGCGTCAGCTGGCTGGAGGTCGGCTCACTTCTGGGCTTCCTCGCGGGGTCGTTCGTCTTCCTGCTGCTGTCGACCGGTCTCGACGACAGCCGGCTGACCTCCTGGGGCTGGCGCATCCCCTTCCTCATCGCCGCACCGCTGGGCATCATCGGCTTCATCATCCGCACCAAGATCGAAGACACCCCGGAGTACCGGGCGATGGAGGCGAACGACACAGCACCGCGCAGCCCGGTCCGGGAGCTGCTGCGCTCCCACAGGCGAGAGCTTCTCCAGGCGGCGGGGCTGATGACCGCCATGCACGTGCCCTTCTACGCGGTGCTGACGTACCTTGTCACCTACCAGACCGACCACCTGGGACACTCGGCCGACAGCGCCGCGCTGCTGTCCACCGCGATATCGCTTCTGGGCCTGGCGCTCGTGCCCCTGTTCGGTCTGCTGTCCGATCGGGTGGGCCGCAAGCCCGTGTTCGTCGGGGCGACAGCGGCGCTGTTCGTCCTGTCCACTCCGGCCTTTCTCCTCATGCGGACCGGACTCGCGGGAACGTGGGTCGCGGGCCTGCTGCTCGGCGCGATCCTGGCGGCGATCCTCGGCACCTACGCGGTCTGGTCCGCGGAGGTCTTTCCCACCCGCACGCGTCAAAGCGGGCTGTCCATCTCCTACAACCTCACCGCGGCCCTGTTCGCCGGCACAGTGCCGTACCTGATGACCATGCTCATTTCCACGACCGGCAGCACTCTGGTGCCAGGCCCGTACCTGATGGTGTTCGCCGCCGGCGGTCTCGTCGCCGCCCTGACCCTGCGGGAGACCGCCGGTTCCACCCTGCTGCGTCCCGAGGACGTCTCCGAGTCGCCTTCCGAGTCGCCTTCCGGGACACCGCGGGGCGAGGCCGCCTAGGTTGGGGGCGCAGCCGACCGTCCGGCCCAGGGATCACGCATGACATCACCAGTGGGTTTCACCCTCGTTCAGCTCCGCTACTTCCTCGTCGCCGCCGAACACGGTTCGATGACGGAGGCGTCGGCGAAGCTGCACATCGCGCAGTCCGCGGTGTCCGCCGCCATCGACAACCTGGAACGGGACCTGCAAGCGCAGCTGTTCATCCGGCGACGGGGCCGGGGACTGACCCTCACACCCACCGGAGAGAGGCTCAGGCAGCAGGCGCGGGACCTGCTGGCCCGTGCGCGTGAGGTCGAACGTGAGGCCCAGGGAGACGGCGAGACCCTCTCAGGGCCTGTGGCCGTCGGCTGCTTCGTGACCCTGGCCCCCTCCTACCTGCCGCCGCTGTTCAGCGAGTGCACCAGACGCTTTCCGGGCATCGAGATCGACGTGGTGGAGGGGGAGACGGACCAGCTCGTGCACGCGCTGGAGGCGGGACGCATCGACTTCGCGCTCACCTACGGGCTCGGTCTGACAGCCGAGCCGGCCCTGCGGAGCGAGACGATCGCCCGGGCCCCCGCCTATGTGATCGTCTCGACCGGTCATCCGCTGGCCGGACAGGGCAGTGTGGAGCTGGCGGAGCTGTCCACCGAGCCACTCGTTCTGCTGGACCTGCCGCACAGCCGTGACTACTTCCGCTCGCTGGTGGCCGCCACCGGCACCGCCCCCGATGTCCGCTACCGCACCCAGAGCTACGAGACCGTGCGCTCCCTGGTGGCGCGCGGGCTCGGCTTCTCCGTACTGAACCAGCGGCCGGCCACGAGCCAGACCTACGGCGGCGGTGAGGTCGCGGAACTGGAGCTGCGGGACGGCAGCCCCGCGCTCGAAGTCAAGATCGCCTCGGTGGACGGCGTGACGCAGAGCCCCCGCGCCCGGGCCGTGATGGCGCTGCTGCGGGAGATCGCTGCGCACGGCTCCGAGTCCGACAAGGTCTGAGCCGGTGACGTCGAGCGGTTGAACCCGTGTCTCCTCGCCGAGGACCACGCGTCAGGCCCCGTCCCCTCCTCGCGGTCGGATGCGGTCGGTGACACAATGCGGTCCTCGAACCGGGGGTTGGCGATGCGATGTTCACGCCGCACGTGGCGGTGGGTCGGTGGTGCGTGGCTGCTGCTCGTGGTCGTGGGGGCCGGCGCCACCTTGGCGCTCGACTCCGGAGCGCCGTCCCATCCGGAGAACGGCGACCGGCCGTCTCCGGGGGAGATGGACGAGATACCTGAGGGGTGCGAGGAGGAGGCAGCCGATGCCAGGCGGCACGCGGGGCCGGACGGAACCTACGCGGTGGTGTGCCAAGGAGTCCTCACGGCATCGGAAGGGCCCTGACCACCTGAGAGGATCGCTTCGACGCGGATCAGTGGTGCCCCGGGTGATGTCTTCGGCCTTGCCCGCGCTCGCCTCTCCAGGCGTGTCGCACGTGTGGTGGCCGCCGTCGCGGCCCCCGCGGACACGCGACGCGAAAACGGATGCGATCCTCGTCCAGTCATGCTGGGGTCCCGCTATGAACGATCACCGACTCGACGAAGCCGGCCTGACGGACAGGACGGAACGGAACCTGGCGGAACACGCCTGTCACCTCCACCGGAGCATGGCTGGTGCGACCGTCACTGAGGCGGAAGACCTCGTGATCGCCGACAGTGGCCTGGACGACGACACCTTCAACATCGTTGCCGCGGCCCGCTTCAACGCCGCGGACGCCACGGCACGCATCACCGAGACTGCTCGTGGGGTGGCTCGCACCGGACGCCGTTTTTCGTGGTGGGTGGGGGCGGCCTCGACACCACCGGACCTCACCACCCGCCTGACGGCGGCAGGTCTGTCCGCGTTCGAACGTGAGACGGCGATGTGGGCCGAGCTGGACACCACGCCGCCGCCGTCCGCCGTCCCAGGACTGGACATCCAGAGGGTGGCCACGCCTGAACAGCTCGCCGATTACGCCACGGTTCTCGCCGCGAACTGGGACCCGCCTGCTGACACCGTCCGCCGCTTCTTCGCCCAGGCCGCCCCGCAGGCACTGGCCGCGCACTGCCCGGCCCGGTATCTGGTCGGCTACGTGGACAGCCGTCCGGTCTGTTCCGCTGAAGTGTTCCTGCACGCGGGAGTCGCCGGTATCTACAACATCTCCACGCTGGCCGCCCACCGCCGACGTGGCTACGGCGGCGCCGTCACGCGCGCGGCACTCCGTGCGGCCCGCGAGGGGGATCACCGCATCGCGGTCTTGCAGGCGTCCGCCGAGGGCGAGCCCGTCTACCGCCGCCTGGGATTCCACTCGTGCGGCCAGTTCACCGAACACGCCATCAACCCCTGAACCACCGAACTCCCCGGCGGGAGCCGCGCGGCCGGGCCGCAACGAGAAACCGTACTGGGCGCACTCGCCTGCGGGGGAGGTGTCGCCCCGGGCGCAAAGCGTGACCTGGCCGTGCGCCTCCGGTCGCGGCGCGGACGCCGCCGCGAGAGGCGCCGGGACGGCCGGTGTGTGAACCGAGGCTGCCGGCCAGCGCCCCCCGGCTCGCCCGTCGCTGCCGTCACAGGCTCAGCAGCACGTCCCGGACCGTGGCGGGCCTGGACAGGAACGGGTGATGGCCGGCGTCGAGTTCGACGACGTTGCCGGCCCGGCCGGCGAACTCGCGCTGCACGCGCGGCGGAGTGCCCCGGTCCTGGGCGCACACGAGGTACGTCGACGGCACCTGTTCCCATGCGGCCGCCCCGACCGGCTGCTCGGTGACCTGGGCGCTCTGCCGGGCGAGGCGGTCCGCTGCCTGTGCTTGCACCGCGGGCTCGCAGTCGTGCAGAAAGGTGTCCACGAGCAGCTTCGGGCGTACGCCGAAGGTGCCGGTGTCGGGGTCGACGTCCAGGAACGGGGCGGGGCCGGAGTCCCCGAAATCCGACAGCCGCTGCCCGACCCTGGGCAGGTAGCTGGAGACCATCACCAGGTGACGCACCGACGCGACCTGCGCGGCGGCTTCCGCTGTGACGATGCCGCCGTAGCTGTGAGCGACCACAACGGTCGGCTCGTCGCTGCCCAGCAGCGTCCGCCGCACTGCCGTGACGTCCTCGGGCAACCCCGGACCGGCGGCACCCGCCGGCACGCCCGTCTCACCGCAACTCGGCAGCGCCGGGGCCACGCTCGCCATGCCCCGCTCCCGCAGCAGCTCCGCGGTGCGGTGCCACCACCACGATCCGTCCCGTACGCATGCTCCGTGCACAAAAACGACCCTCATAGCCACCTCGTCCTCAGCGTTGTCCTTCGGTGGAAGCTACCAGCGCCCGCCGATACGCGAATTCCGCCGACAGCGAGCCCCGCTGAAGAGACGACCGACGACTGAGGCCCGCCACCACGGAAGGCCGCGCACCTCTCCGGACCGATCGCCGGAGCCTGCTCCGCCGCGACGCGACAGGGGAGTACCTCGACGCGGTGCTCGACTACACCGTGCACACCCGCGCGACGACCCGGCCCAGCGAGACGGTGCCCACGCGCGCAGCGATCGGCTTAGCGAGGCGGAGAAGACCGGCCGTGCGTGCACGCTGCCTCCTGGGCGGCCATGACCTCGTCGCCGTGCGCGAAAGCCCATGCGCCGACGGCGTCGATGGGCGTCAGCAACGTCCGGCCCAAAGGGGTGAGTTCGTACTCGACGCCCGCACGTGCGTCCGGGTGTGTGCGCCGGTCGATCAGGCCGTTGAACCGCAGTCGTCGTAGCGTCTCGGTGAGGACCTTGGAGCTGATACCCCCGATCCGCTCGCGTAGTTCGACCGGGCGTCTCGGCCCGTCGCGCAGTGCCCAGAGCACCACGGCGTTCCAGGTGTTGGAGAGCAGGTCGAAGGCGAGGCGGGCCCGGCAGTCGGCGAGGAAGGCGTCGGTCGTCACGTACCAAATGGTGCCTGAAGCTGTCTCTAGCGTCGGTACGAACGAGCGAAGAGTGCACGGAGAGGAAACGTGTGATGAGAATCGGCGTACTGGGAACCGGCGGCATGGCGGACGCGCTCGCCACCCACTGGGTGCGGGCCGGACACCAGGTGACCATCGGGGGACGGGACACGCACAAGGCAGAGCGGCTCGCGACGCGCATCAAAGGCAGCAGCGTGAAACCTGCCGGTCTGCGGGCGGCAGCCGAGTTCGGTGAGGTGGTGTTGGCCGCGCTGCCCTTCGGCGCGGGAGCAGACGTGGCACGGGAACTTCGCGAGGCCCTGGAAGGCAAGGTACTGATCGACTGTTCCAACCCGGTCGGCCCCGGCTTCCGGCTGCTGACCGAAGGAGGCCGCTCGGCCGCGCAGCAACTGGCTGCGGCGGCGCCGGAGGCCCACGTGGTCAAGTCTTTCAACCTCTGCCATGAGGACGTCTGGCGCATGCGGCCGCCCGTCTTCGACGGACGACCACTGGCCGTGCCGGTCTGCGGGGACGACGAGGCGGCCGTCGAGCGCGTCCGCGTGTTGGTACGGGACGTGGGCTGCGTACCAGTGGCCGGCGGCGGTCTCGCACGGGCGGGGCTCCTGGAGGCGACTGCCGCCTTGTTCATCGCCCTGTGGGTGGGCGAAGGCGCGGACGCCCAGGCCATCGCGCCTCCCCTGGCCTACGCGGCCGGGCCGACCCGCCGGGACGCAGCTGGCGGCACAGAGGCTCACCGTTCGGAGCACGGAGACTGACCAAGAGGAGCGCCGAGGCTCTCTCCGTTACCGGCGCGCAGGCTCTCCGCCGGAAGGGCCGAGGCCCCCCGTTGGGAGCGCCCAGGCTCACCGTCGCGGGGCCCGAGGCCGAGGGCAGGGCCGTAGAGCTCAGGACGTACTCTCTTACCGGTCGAGCAGGCGAGCCGGGGGAGAGGTGGAGAGTGAGGCCGGACATGGAAGACACGCAGATACCCAGGCGGGTCGCCCTCCTGCGGGGATGGGCCCGCTTCTGTGCCGGTCTGGCTCTCGGCCTGGTCGTACTCGCGGCGCTCCTGCTCTTCGTCGGGCTCGACGCGCACTCGGCCTACGCGCAGGCAGCCACCCCGTCGTGCGGCTCCCTTGTCTTCCCCGATGAGCAAGGGATGGAGACGGCCCCGTGCCACACCAGTCAGCTGCGTCAGGCCGGTCGCGTCGGTCTGACGATGGTCGGCGCCCTCGGCTGCGTGGTGGGGAGCGTTCTCCTGCGCCTCGAGGAGACTCGCACGGACGGACGTCGCGAGAAATCCCCGCGGCGCGGCGCCGACGGCACCGTGGGTGAGCGATGAATTCTGGTGTCTTCGCTGGTCTGGATAAGAACAGTTGGCAGATCTCGAGAAGGCTGGTGGATCTCATGAACGTCGCGCGAGTGCTGATGGTCGCTCCGGTACGGAACCTCGACACTGCGGTGGTCTGGTATGCACGCTTGCTGGGGCGGCCGGCGGACACCCGGCCGATGCCGTCGTTGGCCGACTGGCACCTGACATCGGGTGGCTGGCTACAGGTTTTCGAGGACCCGGCGCGTGCCGGCTCGACGCTGCTCAACGTGGAAGTGCGTGAGCTGGACAGGGAGCTGGCCGGGCTCGCGGAGCGCGGTCTGACGACCGGACCCGTGCAGACCGGCGGTGAGCGCACCCGGTTCGCGGCCCTGGAGGACCCCGATGGCAACCAGGTCACTTTGCTGGAGAACCCGGTGGCTTGACCGGTCCCGACGAGCCGGAGCGGACGACCGCGAGCACCACACGTGCAAGGGATGAGCGACCGTGCGGAGGCGAAGTGGTCTTTGAGACGTCGAGTGGCCGTGTACAGGGCAGGGCGTCCGCTGACGGCGTCACCGCCGTGCTCGGAATCCCGTACGCGGCCGAGCCGTTCGCCGCCCGTCGATTCCGTGAGCCACAACCGGCGGCTGGCTGGGCCGGCATCCGGGACTGCACGGCCTTCGGCCCCATCGCTCCGCAGTCAGCGGAGCTGCCCGGAGCGCCGGTGTGGCGGGAGGGGGATGAGGACATCCTCACCGTCAACGTATGGGTGCCGGATCGCGCGGGTGCCGGTGCGCTGCCGGTGTTCTTCTGGATTCACGGCGGCGCGTACACCTTCGGCTCCTCCGCTCAGCCCGACTTCGACGGTACGGCCCTGGCCCGTGCCGGGCTGGTCGTGGTCAGCTGCAACTACCGGGTGGGCTTCGAGGGCTTCGGCCATGTTCGCGGCTTCCCCGACAACCGCGGGCTGCTGGACCAGGCCGCGGCATTGCGCTGGGTCAGGGAGAACATCGCGTCCTTCGGCGGCGACCCCGGTAACGTCACCGTCGCCGGGCACTCCTCCGGAGCAGGTTCGATTGCCTGCTTGATGACCATGGAGCAGACCCGGGGGCTCTTCCGGCGGGCCATCGCCCACAGCGTGCCCAGGGCCTACTTCGCGGTCGAACTCGCCCAGGCGGTCACCGAGAGGATAGCGGTGGAGGCCGGGATCGCCCCTGCCGCCGAGGCGCTGCTGTCCTTGTCACCCGCCCGGTTGGTGGCGGCCTCCGACGAGGCCGCCGCGAACAGCGGAGCCGGCCCCGCGGCGGCGGTTCACGCCTTTGACTCTGTGCTCTTCCAGCCCGTCGTCGACGGTGAGGTGCTGCCCGCGAACCCGCTGCGCGCGGTCGCAGCCGGGACGGCGCGGCAGGTGGACCTGCTGGCGTGCCACACCCTGGAGGAGTACTGGTTCCTTCACACGGTGGGAGCCGTGCGGGAGGTCACCACCGAGTCGGAACTGGCCGACTTCGCCGAGGCACTGGGCCTCCCGGACCACCTGGTCGACGGCTACCGCGCGCTGATGCCGGAAGCGCCGGTACTCGATCGCTACTTGGCGATGTCCGGCGACGCGCAGTTCGGCGAGTACACCACCCGCCTCGCCGAGCACCATGCGAGGGCCGGCGGCCGGGCGTACCTGGCCCGCTTCGCCCGCAGGCGGGCTGATGCCAGACCCTGGCACACGGCGGATGTTCCCTTCGCCTTCGGCAACTTGGACGCCGTCGGCGCCGACTTCCTCATCGGGGGCGCGCCCGACGACCACGACCGCGCCCTGTCCGCCCGCATGCTCCGCTCCTGGGCCGACTTCGCGTCCACCAGCGCTCCAGGCTGGCCGGCGGTCACCGCAGGCGCCACCCCGGTCAAGCACTGGGCCTTTCCCGACGACCACCTGGCCGCCGACGACAGGTCCGACCTCCGGGCCTTGTGGCGGGACGTCCGGTTCGACCTGATGCGCCCCGGGCGCTGACGCAACCGGACGAGCCCGTGCACGTGCCGGCTTCTTCGGGCTCGCTCCGAGTTCCTGTCGCGCCGCGGATCGACACCCGGGAGCGGTGTCGATCCGACCCTCGCGCGGGTACGTTCGATCCACCACACCCGTGGGTAGTGGAGGATGAACACCGGTGACACCGGTTCGGTCGCATCGGCCTGATCGCCGGGGCAGGGGCCGGGGGCCTCCTCCGACGGATACTGCTGGACCAACGATGTGCGCGGTAGGCCGGTCACAGCCTCGGGCGAGTCGGCCGGGCCCGCACACTCATGTGTGCGAGCCCTGGTCCGAGTCCGAGCCCGAGTCGGAGCCCGAGTCCGGGGCCGGGACCAGGTCCGGGTCTTCGGACGTCGGGGCGGGGCCGTTGGTGAGGTAGCGAGTGAGCATGGCGACGAGTTCGTTCTCGAGTCGTGTGGTGTCGGTCTGTTCGGAGGCGGCCATCATCTTGTGTACGACCAACTCGATCGTCGAGACGACGAGCCGAGCGGCGGTGTCCGTATCGGCGACACGTACGTCGGGGTGATCGCGGAGCAGCCTGCGGGCGTAGGCGGTGCGTTCGAGCTCGCTCTGGGCGACGCGTTCGAGTATGGCGGGGGTGCGGGGGCCCTGTTCCATCATCACGCGCAGCAGTTGCGGATCCTCGCGGTGGTTGTCGATGGCTCGGCGCACGTAGAAGCGCATGACGTCCTCGAGGGACGCGGGAAGCCGGCCGTCCTGATCCAGAGGAGTGGCGGCCCTGCCGGCGTCGAGGTGCCGGGTCAGCAACTCGACCAGGAGGGCGTCCTTGTTGGGGTAGTACTGGTAGAGCGACCCGATCGAGACCCGGGCCCGCTCGGCGATGCGGTTGGTGGTCCCGGCCGCGTACCCGTACTCGGCGAAAACGCGAGCAGCGGCGTCGAGGATCCGCTGCCGGGTCAGTTCGGCCCGGACCTGGCGGGGCTGTTTACGTGGTGCGAGACCGCGGCGGTCGGACGTCATCGGACCTCCTGCCAAGGGGTGGGAATGCGAGTAGCGCACGAGCTGAGTAATTGCTCACAATAGTGCCATGAACTGCGGTGATGCGGGCGCCCTGCGCCTGCTGCCGTACCACGGACCCCTGTAGGGAAGCTGTCATGACACATGTCTCCAGGCGCCCCCGCCGCATCTCCGTGAATGAGGTTCTGGCACGGCTCGGGCCGCCGGAACCCATGATCGAAGCCAAGGTGCAAGACCGCGTCGACGACTACATCCGCTTCTTCATCGCCCACTCGCCTCTGCTGATGATGGCCACCGCCGACGCGGCCGGACGCGCCGACTGCTCGCCGCGCGGGGACTATCCGGGCTTCGTGAAGGTCCTCGACGAGCAGACCGTCGCCCTGCCCGACCGCCCCGGCAACAAGATCGCCGATTCCTTCCGCAACCTGGCCGAGAACGACGGCGTCGGGCTGTGCTTCCTCGTCCCCGGGATGCGGGAGGTCCTGCGCGTCAACGGCAGCGGCTACGTCGCCGACGAACCCGACGTGCTGGTGCGGATGCGCACCGAGGCCAAGCAACCCCAGTTCGCGATCGTCGTCGAGGTGGCCGAAGCCTACTTCCACTGCGGGCGGGCGCTGATCCGCTCCCGGCTGTGGGACCCCGCCAGCCAGGCACTCGCCGAGGGCATGCCGTCGCTGGGCGAAGTCGCCGCCGCGCAGTTCGGCGTCGACCAGGACCCCGCGCTGCTCGAACAGGCCCTTGAGGCCGGATACCGCGAGCTCTACTGACCACACCGCACCGGCTGACAGAGGAAGAACCGATGCAACAGACCGTCGTCGAACGTCTCGACCGTCTCACCGAGGACGTCCTCGCCCTCACCCTGCGCGCCACCGGCGAAGAGCTCGCGCCCTGGGAGCCCGGCGCCCACATCGACCTGTTCGTGCCCAACTGGCTGACCCGGCAGTACTCCTTGTGCGGCGACCCCGCCGACCAGGACGCCTACCGCATCGCCGTCCGCTACGACCCGCTCAGCCGCGGCGGCTCGGAGTACCTGCACCGCTTCCTGCGCCCGGGCCGCACCCTGAACGTGTCCCTGCCGCGCAACCACTTCCCGCTGGTCCCCGCACCGCGTTATCTCTTCCTCGCCGGCGGAATCGGCATCACGCCGCTGCTGCCGATGGTGCGAGCGGCGGCCTCCGCCGCATCCCCCGCCACCTTGCTGTATGTGGGTCGGGCAGCGGAGAGCATGCCCTTCGCCGACGAACTGCGACGCTCCTACGGCGGCCGGGTGCGAATCGTGGAGACCGCACGGGAGGGCAGGCCCGACCTCGGCGCTCTCGCGGCCCGCCTCGAGCCGGACACCCTGGTCTACTGCTGCGGTCCGGCCGGCATGCTGGCGGCGGCCGAAGCGGCGTTCCCCGCCGAGCGGTTGCACGCCGAGCGGTTCCAGCCCGCGGCCCGCGCGTTCGGCCCCGACACGGCCTTTGAAGCAGTCTGCGCCCGGTCTGCGAGCACCGTCGCCGTGCCGGCCGGCGTCTCCTTGCTGGACGCCCTCACTCACGCCGGGCACCCCCTCCCGGCCGGGTGCCGTGAAGGCGTGTGCGGCAGCTGTGACGTCGCCGTCCTGGACGGAGCTCCCGAGCACCGGGATGACATCGGCGCACCCGAGGGCCGCATGTACGCGTGCGTGTCCCGCGCGCTGTCCCCCCGCCTCGTCCTCGACCTGTAGGGGGGTCCGAGGAGGGACCGGATCCGCCCGCAGGCGGTCCGCCCGCGAGCCGGCGCCGCACCCACCCTCGCCGGGGCGCGCCTCAGTGCGGCTTGCGCCACACGGAGATGTGTTCCGTGCTGTCCTCGGTGAACGGCGCCCCGTCCCAGTCCGCGACGCGGCGCTCCAACTCGAGCCCGGCGATCCGTGCCATCAGGTCGAGCTCCGCCGGCCAGGCGTACCGGTGCCGGGAGGTGCCCTGGCGGTAGCGGCCGTCGTCGCCGTCCCGGGTGAAGTGGTGCGAGACGAGAACCTGTTCGACCAGGTCGAAGGTGTCGAAGCCGAGATGCTGCTCGGACAGTTCGATGCCCGCTACCTGCACGCCCCGTTCCCGGAGCGGGACGCCCACGCGCCCCGTTCCGATGGCGAACTCCAGTGTCCGGCTGCCTTCGGCGAGCTCGGCGAGGAAGGCAAGAGTCGGTTCGAGTACGGCGGCCGAGGACATCTCGGTTTCCTCGGCGTCGTAGCGGTCGGCGGTCGCTCGGCTCCACAGCTCACTGCTCGTCACGGGCGGCCACTTTGCCGCGGTGATTCTTGAGGCACTCATCGGCCGAACGAAACGACCGCGGCAGCAGTGCGAAAGAAAACTGGCTGACCAGGCTGTCAGATCGGGGCCGGTACGTGCCGGTCGGTGTGGCCGTCGGAGAGGTGGTGTCTCCGGCGGCCGGTCAGCGGGCGGCGAGGAATTCGAGCGTGTCGAGCACGCGGTTCGAGAAGCCCCACTCGTTGTCGTACCACGCGACCACCTTGATGTGGCGGCCGTCGACCCGGGTGAGGGACGAGTCGAAGATCGATGAAGCGGGATCGCCCGTGATGTCGGACGACACGAGCGGGTCGTCCGCGTACTCGAGGACACCGGCGAGCGGCCCCTCCGCCGCGGCACGGTACGCCGCCAGCACGTCGTCGCGCGTCACGTCGCGGGCCACGGTCGTGTTGAGTTCGACGATCGAGCCCACCGGCACCGGCACGCGGATCGAGTCGCCCGACAGCCTGCCTTCCAGGTTGGGCAGCACGAGGCCGATCGCCTTGGCGGCGCCCGTGGTGGTGGGGACGATGTTGACGGCGGCGGCGCGGGCGCGGCGGGCGTCGCGGTGCGGGCCGTCCTGGAGGTTCTGCTCTTGCGTGTAGGCGTGCACCGTCGTCATGAACCCGTGCTCGATACCGGCGAGTTCGTCGAGGACGGCGGCCAGCGGCGCGAGCGCGTTGGTGGTGCAGGAGGCGTTGGAGACGATCGTGTGGACGGCCGGGTCGTAGGCATCCGTGTTGACCCCGAAGGCGAGCGTGACGTCGGCGCCGTTCGACGGCGCGCTGACGAGTACCCTTTGCGTGCCCGCGTCGAGGTGGGCGCGGGCGGCCTTCGCCGAGGTGAAGCGGCCGGTGGCTTCCAGAACGATGTCGACGCCGTAATCGGCCCACGGCAACCGCGCCGGTTCGCGTTCGGCCAGCACCGTGATCCGACGGCCCCCGACGACGAGGGCGTCCCCGTCGACGGTCACCGGGCGCCCGAGCCGGCCGGCGGTGCTGTCGTAGGCGAGCAGCCGGGCGAGAGCGGCGGGCTCCGTCAGGTCGTTGACGGCGACGATCTCAAGCGTGCTGTCGCGCTCCAGCAGCGCGCGCAGCACATTGCGTCCGATGCGGCCGAATCCGTTGATGGCGATGCGCGTCATGAGTGAGGTCCTTTCCCTTCCACACCAGACTCGCCCGCGGCCGGCGGCGCTGACAGTGGCGGCATCGCCAGGGCTCGCAAGGATCTTGCCAGCGGCCGATGCGGAGGCCCGCCAGGCGGCCGGCTCCGAGGCATCACGCCGCGCCGTGGCCGGCGGAAGGACTCCGCCCGTGGTGCCGGGCGGTTACTCGCCGCGGGCGAAGGTGCGCCGGTACTCGCTGGGTGTGGTGCCGAGGATGCGCTGGAAGTGCAGGCGCAGGTTCGCGCCGGTGCCGAGTCCGACGTCGGCAGCGACCTGCTCTACGCTGCGCTGTGAGCGTTCGAGCAGCTCGCGGGCCAGGTCGATGCGGGCGCGCATCACCCACTGCATCGGCGTGTAGCCGGTCTCCTCGACGAAGCGACGGGAGAACGTGCGCGGCGAGACGCCCGCCTGCCGCGCCAGCATGTCGAGGGTGAGGGGTTCGTCGAGCCGGTGCAGTGCCCACTCGCGGCTGGCGGTGAACCTCTCGCCGAGTGGCTCGGGAACGCTGCGCGGCACGTACTGGGCCTGGCCGCCACTGCGGTAGGGCGCCGCGACCAGCCGCCGGGCCGCGTGGTTGGACGCGGCCACTCCCAGGTCGCCGCGCAGGATGTGCAGGCACAGGTCGATGCCCGAGGCGGCTCCGGCGGAGGTGAGAACGCTGCCCTCGTCCACGAACAGCACGTTCTCATCGACCTGGACGAGGGGATACCTCGCCCGCAGCGCCCGCGTGTAGTGCCAGTGCGTGGTGGCCCGTCTGCCGTCGAGCAGGCCCGTGGCGGCGAGCGCGAAGGCGCCCGTCGAGATGGCGGCGAGCCGCGTGCCCCGTCCGTGCGCGGCGATCAGTGCGTCGACGACGTCGCGCGGCGGGTCGTTGCGGTCGGGGAACCGGTAGCCGGGGACGAAGACGATGTCGGCCCACGCGAGCGCGTCGAGTCCGTGGGCGACGTGGTACGCGAGCCCGTCGCCGCCGGCCACCAGACCGGGATCCGCTCCGCACACCCGCACCTCGTACGGCATGCTCGCGCGGGTCGTGAAGACCTGCGCGGGGATCCCGATGTCGAGCGGCTTCGCCCCCTCTAGCACGAGGACGGCGACGCGTTGCGGGTGTGAGGCTGACACAGGAAGAGGTTACGGGGGGCGGGAGTGGCTTCGCTCCACCACCACCTACTGCGTCGCTGAGCGCTGTACGGCGGCGAGGTGAGAGGGCCCGGCGCCGGCGGGGGCCGCGTGCGCACCGAGGACTGTCCGATTGCCCTGCCGTGGAGCCCCATGGGGGCCCGGCCGCGTCGTGCGCCCGGCCGGGAGCAAGTCTCGCCGGAGCATCTCCGCGAGCGCGGCAGAGGTGGCCTACGCCGTACTCGAGCTGCCCCGGACGCGGGCGGCGGCCCCTTCCCAGGGTGTTTGATCACCTGCGGGCTCGTACTGCCGTAGCGGAAGAGCCTGGCCCAGCACCGTCCGCAGCGTGGCGAGATCTCCGTGCAGCGCTCCCGCCGCCCGGGCCTGTACGAGGATGTTGCCGTAGGCCGCCGCCTCCGCGGGGCCGGCGACGACAGGGAGTCCGCAGGCGTCGGCCGTCAGCTGGCAGAGCAGCTCGTTGTGCACGCCGCCGCCGACGATGTGCACGGTGCGCACCTCCCGCCTCGACAGCCGCTGCGCGTCGGCGACGGCGGCGCTGTGGGCGAGAGCGAGCGAGTCCAGCACACAGCGTGTCGTCTCCGCCGGGTCGCGCGGTACCGGCTGCCCTGTACGGCGGCACGCCTCGGCGATCCGGCCCACCATCCCGCCCGGCGCGAGGAATCGCGGGTCGCCGGCGTCCACGACCGAGCGCAACATGGGCACCTTGGCCGCCCGGCCGAGCAGCTGGGGCAGGTGCTGCCTGGAACCGTCGGCCTCCCACTCGCGCAGGCACTCCTGGAGCAGCCAGAGCCCCATGACGTTGCGCAGGTAGCGCACCGTGCCGTCCACCCCGAGTTCGTTGGTGAAGTTGGCCCTGCGGCTCTCCTCGGTCAGTACCGGCGTGTCCAGTTCCATACCGACAAGCGACCAGGTGCCGGTCGCGATGTACGCGAAACCATCCCCGGCGGCGGGAACGCCCACGACAGCCGAGGCGGTGTCGTGCGATCCGACAGCAGTCACCGGCACGGGCCCGTGCCGCTCCGTCGCCGACACTGTGCCGGGCAGTAGCTCACCCGCCGGGTCGCCGGGGTGGCGCAGGGGCGGGAAGAGCGACACGTCGATGCCGAGCGCATCGGCGACGGGCCGGGACCAGTCGCGCGTGCGGGGGTCGATGAGCTGTGTGGTGGACGCGTTGGTCACCTCCGTCCCCCGCGTGCCGGTCAGCCAGTAGGAGAGGAGGTCGGGGATCAGCAGCAACTGGCGCGCCGCGGGCCACTGGGCGCTCCTCCGGGCGGCGCAAAGCTGGTACACGGTGTTGAAGGGCAGATGTTGCAGCCCTGTGTGCGCGTACAGCTCCTGGGCGGGCAGTGCCGCGGCGACCTCGGCTTCCATACCGTCCGTACGGGCGTCGCGGTAGTGCACCGGGTTACCCAGTAGGGCGCCGTCCGCGTCGAGTACGCCGAAGTCGACCGCCCAGGTGTCGATACCGACCGAAGCGAGCCTCCCCGCCCTCGTCCCGGCCGCACACAACCCGTCCAGCACGCCGCGGTAGAGGCCGAGGACGTCCCAGTGAAGTGTCCCTCCCGCTCCTGGTATGCGTACCGGCCGGTTCGGGAAGCGGTGCACCTCCTCCAGAGTCAGCCCTTCCCCGGCAACAGTGCCCAGCACGACGCGCCCGCTGGACGCGCCCAGGTCGACAGCGGCGAAGGCGGCCCCGGCAGGGGAGTCCGGGGTGGCTTGTGGCACGGCGGTGACCTCACGCTCGGCGGGTGGTGGCGGGGGACCGGTGGCGGGCCGCCCCCGTGGGCTGCGGCCCGCCACCGGAGACCGGGGCGAAGGGACCAGGCGAAGGGCACCCTCGGTAGGCGTCAGCGCAGGAAGGCCGCGGCGACCCCGGCGTCGACCGGGATGTGGAGCCCCGTCGTCCGACTGAGGTCACCACCGGTCAGCGCGAAGACCGCGGCGGCGACGTGCTCCGGCAGCACCTCGCGCTTGAGGAGGGTGCGCTGGGCGTAGAACCGGCCCAGCTCCTCCTCGGGCACGCCGTAGACCGCAGCGCGCTGCGCGCCCCAGCCGCCTGCGAAGATGCCCGAACCCCGCACGACGGCGTCCGGGTTGATGCCGTTGACGCGGATCCCTCGCTCGCCCAGCTCGGCCGCGAGGAGACGCACCTGGTGCGCCTGGTCGGCCTTGGCCGCGCCGTAGGCGATGTTGTCGGGGCCGGCGAAGACACCGTTCTTGGACGAGATGTAGACGATGTCGCCGCCCATGTTCTGCTCGGTCATCACCCTGGCCGCCTCACGCGCGACGAGGAAGGATCCGCGGGCCATGATGGAGTGCTGCCGATCCCAGTCGGCAGCGGTGGTCTCGCTCAGCGGTTTGGAGACGGAGATTCCGGCGTTGCTGACGACCAGGTCCACGCCGCCGAATGCCCGGACGGCTTCGGCGAAGGCCGCGGCGATCTGCTCCTCCGAGGTGACGTCGACCGTCACGGGCAGCGCGTGGTCGGGCCCTCCCAGCTCCTCGGCCACCGTGCCCGCACTCTTCGCGTTCACGTCGGCGACCACCACGCACGCGCCCTCGGCGGCCAGCCGGTGCGCGATGGCGCGGCCGATCCCGGACCCTGCGCCCGTGACCATCGCGACGCGGGTGGCCAGCGGACGGGGAGCGGGCATCCGGCGCAGCTTGGCTTCCTCCAGCTCCCAGTACTCGATCCGGAACTTCTCCGACTCCTCGATGGGCGCGTACGAGGAGACCGATTCGGCGCCGCGCATCACGTTGACGGCGTTGAGGTAGAACTCGCCCGCGACCCGCGCCGTCTGCTTGTCCTTGCCGAAGCTGAACATGCCCACGCCCGGCACCAGCACGATCGCCGGGTCGGCACCGCGCATCGCGGGGGAGCCAGGTGACGCGTGCCGCGCGTAGTACGCGCGATAGTCCGCGCGGTACTCCTCGTGCAGCTCCCGCAGCCTCGCGACCGCTTCCTCCAGCGGCGCTTCCCCGGGCAGGTCGAGGACGAGAGGGCGCACTTTGGTGCGCAGGAAGTGATCCGGACAAGAGGTGCCCAGCGCCGCCAGGCGGGGGTGCTTCGTTCGGGAGAGGAAGTCGAGGAGCACCGGCGTGTCGTCGAAGTGCCCCACCTGAGGCCGATCGCACGAGGCAAGCCCGCGCACCGTCGGTGCGAGCGCCGCCGCGCGGGCCGCGCGCTCGGCCGGCGGCAGCGGCGCGTAACCGGGACGTACGGCGCCGAAGGGTTCGGCGCTGCCCCGTTCCGTCACGAAGTGCTCGGCGGTGCTGATGATGTGCAGGGAGTTGCGTTCGCACTCCTCGCTCGTGCTGCCCCAGGCCGTGATGCCGTGCCCGCCCAGGACACAGCCGATGGCCTCGGGGTGTGCCTCCTGCACGGCGGCGATGTCCAGGCCGAGCTGGAAACCCGGACGCCGCCATGGCACCCACACCACCGTGTCGCCGAAGCACTCCCGGGTCAGTTTCTCGCCGTCCTTGGCGCATGCCAGCGCGAGGCCGGAATCGGGGTGCAGATGGTCCACGTGTGCGGCGCCGACCAGCCCGTGCATCGCGGTGTCGATGGACGGCGCCGCGCCCCCCTTGCCGTGCAGGCAGTAGTCGTAAGCGGCCACCATCTCATCCTCGCGCTCGGCCCCCGGGTACACGGCCGGAAGTGCGCGGAGACGGTCAAGACGGAGCGCTGCCAGTCCCCCTTCCGTCAGCGTGCCCAGGTCGCCGCCGGAGCCCTTGACCCACATCAGTTCGGTGTCCGTACCGGTGACGGGGTCGGGCGCTGTTCCCTTCGCGGAGGTGTTCCCTCCGGCGTAGTTGGTGTTGCGCGGATCGCTGCCCAGCCGGTGCGAGCGTCCCAGCAGCGCGGACACCTCGACGGTGTGGGAGGTGGAGGGGTGCGGGTCAGGGGCAACGGTTGCCATGTGGCTCGTCCTTCTCGATGCGGTCGGTTGTCCTCGACGGGACGCCCTGCGGCTGGAGGGTCCACCTGCGCCGGCTTTCCGGGGGAGGGGCCGTATCCGCCCGTGCGCTGCCGGCTGCGCCTCCTGTCGCGGGCTGGTTTGCGCAGTCCGCCGCGCCCCCGGCGGGGACGGGGCGCCACGCGCGCTTCCTACGCTCCCCAGCCCGCCTGTTGCCCGCCGATCCGTTCCTCGGTGATGCGACTGGCCCAGCCGGAGGCCGCGTAAGCCGCCATCGGGTCGCGGTCGGCGCCCAGTTCCTCCCGCACGTCGGCCAGCAGGGGGCGCACGTCCGTGTTGTAGGCGTCCATGAGGAGGCCGTTGGCAGCGAGCACGTCCCCGGCGCACTGGGCTTTCGCCAGCTCCTCGCGGTCCACCAGCAGCGCCTTGGCGGTGGCCTCCTGCACGTTCATCACCGAGCGGATGATGGCGGGGATCTTCGGCTCGATGTTGTGGCACTGGTCGAGCATGAAGGCGATGCCGGCCTCCGGGTCGAGTCCGCCGCCGGCCCGTACCTCGTATATGATGCGGAAGAGCTGGAAGGGGTCGGCGGCGCCGGCCATCAGGTCGTCGTCTGCGTAGAAGCGCGAGTTGAAGTCGAAGGCGCCCAGCTTCCCCTCCCGCAGCAGGAACGCCACGATGAACTCGATGTTGGTGCCCGGCGCGTGGTGTCCCGTGTCCACGCAGACCTGTGCCTTGGGGCCGAGCTTGAGGCAGTGGGCGTACGAGGTGCCCCAGTCGGGGACGTCCGTGGAGTAGAAGGCGGGCTCGAACAGCTTGTACTCCAGCACGAGCCGCTGCTTCTCTCCCAGTCGCTCATACACGGTGCAGAGCGCTTCGGCAAGCCGGTCCTGGCGTGCCCTGATGTCGTCCTGACCCGGGTAGTTGGTGCCGTCGGAGAACCACAGCTTGAGATCGCGGGACCCGGTCGCGTCCATGATGTCGACGCACTCCATCAAGTGGTCGAGCGCCTTGCGCCGCACCGCCGGGTCGGGGTGGGTCACCGAACCGAGCTTGTAGTCGTCGTCCTGGAAGACGTTGGCGTTGACCGTGCCCGTACGCACACCGCGCTGTCGTGCGTAGGCGGCCAGGGCCGCGAAGTCGTCGGTCCTGTCCCAGGGGATGTGCAGGGCGACGACCGGGGCGACTCCCGTGTGGAGCTGTACCCGAGCGGCGTCGTCGATCTTCTCCTGCGGCGTGCGAGGTACGCCGGCCTGCGTGAAGACCTTGAAGCGCGTGCCCGAGTTGGCGTACGCCCAAGACGGCGTCTCGATCCGCTGGGAGGCGAGCGCTGACTTCACAGCGGCGAGCTTGCGTTCCGACATGCATCTCCTCAGTGCTGTGACGGCGTGGGGACGACGGAAAGCGGCGGGTGACAGAACAGGAAGCGGGAGGTGAAACGATTCAAACAGCCCGAAGTGACCGTAGGGGCGCCCCCGTTCGACGTCAAGAGGGCGTGTACTGGTGCGGTTGTGGAGGTTCAACGGCACGATCGGTAGCTCCAGTTGCGCGTTGTGTATCCCCTTGACTGCCTCGGAAGAGCGGGGCTAGCTTCCCGTGAGCCTTTTGAATCATTTCAGTTGGACTTTTCCAGGCCGCTGGCGAGCACAGGAGGAGCACCATGAGCGACATCCCACGGACCGGTGGTCCGCCGCCGGTCCTCGCACTTGAGGGGGTGAACAAGTCATTCGGCAGCGTACGTGCCCTCCAGGGCGTCTCCCTGGAACTCTCCGCCGGGCAGGCGCACGCCCTCGCGGGGGAGAACGGCGCGGGCAAGTCCACGCTGATCAAGATTCTCGCCGGGGTCGGCGCACCGGACGCCGGCACGGTCCGGCTCGACGGCGAGCCCGCTGTCTTCCACGGCCCGGCCGACGCGCGTGACGCGGGGATCGCCGTCATCTACCAGGAGCCCACACTCTTCGCCGATCTGTCGATCGCGGAGAACATCTTCATGGGCCGCCAGCCCCGCCGTTCCTTCGGGCGCGTCGACCACAAGGCTGTACGCGAGGCGACGGCTGCGCTGATGTCCCGGCTCGGAGTCCGGCTCGACCCCGACCGCCCGGCACGCGGCCTGTCCATCGCCGATCAGCAGATCGTCGAGATCGCGAAGGCCCTCTCGTTCGACGCCCGCGTACTGATCATGGACGAGCCCACCGCCGCGCTGACCGGAAGTGAGACCGCGCGTCTCTTCTCCGTGGTCGAGACGCTGCGCGCCGCAGGTGCGGCGGTGCTCTTCATCTCCCACAGGCTCAGTGAGATCTTCGCGCTCTGCCAGTGGGTCACCACCCTGCGCGACGGCCGGCTTGTCGCGTCCGAACCGCTGGACGGGCTCACGGAGGACGACCTGGTGCGCCGCATGGTCGGCCGCGACCTGGGCGAGCTGTACCCCAAGCACGAAACACACACCGGCGAGCCGGCACTCGACGTGCGCCGGCTGACCCGCGAAGGCGTCTTCCACGACGTCTCCTTCACGGTGCACCGTGGAGAGATCGTCGCGCTCGCCGGACTCGTCGGCGCCGGGCGCAGCGAAGTCGTCCAGGCGGTCTTCGGCGTCGACAAGCCGGACGCGGGCCACGTCGAGGTGGACGGCACGGCATTGCGCCCCGGTTCGCCCACCGCGGCCGTTGCCGCCGGACTCGCGCTCGTACCCGAGGACCGGCGGCAGCGCGGCCTGGTGATGGAAGCCGGCATCGAGCGGAACATCGGACTGACAGGGCTCGGGCAGCTTTGCACCGCCGGTCTCGTGCGCCGCACTCTGGAACGCGCCCGCGCCGCCGACTGGGCCGTACGCCTCCAGCTCAAGTACGACCGGCTCTCCGACGCGGTCGGTGTGCTCTCCGGCGGCAACCAGCAGAAGGTCGTGCTCGCCAAGTGGCTGGCCACCGAACCGGCCGTCCTCATCGTGGACGAACCCACCCGCGGGATCGACGTCGGCACCAAGGCAGAGGTGCATCGGCTGCTGACCGAACTGGCCGCCGACGGGCTCGCGGTGCTCATGGTCTCCTCCGACCTGCCCGAGGTGCTCGGCATGGCCGACCGGGTGCTTGTCATGCACGAGGGCAGGCTCGTCGCCGAGATTCCCAGGGCCGACGCCGACGAGGAGAACGTGATGGCCGCCGCCACCGGCCGCGCTCCCGTGCAGCGCCTTGGCGGGCCCCGCGAACCCGATGGTCCCGGCCGAGCCCATGCGCCCGGCGGACGCGCTGAGGACGACGAACCCGGTGACCCTGATGAACCCAACGGGACGAACGGGTCCCCTGACGCAGGCGGGGAGGCGGCATGAGCGTCACCGTCGACAGGCCGCCCGCCACCGAGCGCGACACCGGCTCACCACGACGGGCAGGCCGCTCGCTCGCCGAATCGGTGCTGCGGGTAAGGGAGTTCAGCATCGGCGCGGCGCTTGTGCTGCTCATATTCGCCACCTGGCTGGTCAACCCCGGCTTCCTCGACGGTCAGGGCGTCAAGGACCTCCTGCTCAACTCCTCCATCCTGGTGCTGCTCGCCACCGGCCAGTCCGTGGTCGTCCTCACTCGCAACATCGACCTGTCCGTCGGTTCCGTGGTCGGCCTCACCGCCTTCGCCTGCGGCGACTTCGTCTCAGGAACGGACCACAGCCCCCTCACCGTCCTCGCGCTGGGCATCGCCCTCGGCACCGTCTGCGGTCTGGCGAGCGGACTGCTCGTCAGCTTCGGGCGAGTCCCCGCGCTGGTGGTGACCCTCGGCATGCTGTACGTCATCCAGGGGGTCGACCACGCCTGGGCGCACGGTGAGCAGATCAACGCGGCCAACCTGCCCGACAGCGTGCTCACCCTCGGCAGCGGCAGCGTGCTCGGCATCCCCTACCTGCCGCTCATCACCGCGGCCGTCCTGTGCGCAACGGCGTACTACCTGCGGACCTACCGCGGCGGGCGCGAGCTGTACGCCATCGGCTCCAGCCCTCAGGCGGCGCGGCTCGCGGGCGTGCCCGTCCGGCGCAGGGTGCTGGCTGCCTATGCCTTCTCCGGTGCCGTCGCCGGGTTCGCCGGAGCGCTGTGGCTGGCGCGCTTCGGCACCGTCGTCGCCGACGCCGCGAACGGCTGGGAGCTGACCGTCGTCAGTGCCGTGGTCGTCGGCGGCATCTCCATCACGGGCGGAGTCGGCACGGTCTGGGGTGCGGCTCTGGGCGCGCTGTTGCTCACCACGATCGGCAGCGCCCTGGTCGTATTGAAGGTCGACTCCTTCTGGGAGCAGGCCATCACCGGTGCGCTGCTGCTGGCAGCGATCAGCACCGATCGCATCGTCCGCAGCCGTACCACCCGTGCGCTGAGGAAGAGGAGCAGGCAGTGAACGCACCACCGACCTCCGACGACGCGGAGCGGGCCGGAAGTCAGCGCGGCCCCGGCGGGCGATCCGGACGCGAGGGTGGCGGCATCGCGCGGCTTCTGCGCTGGGACGCGGCACTCGGCGTGCTCCTCGTCGCCGTGTTCCTCGCCGGAACCGGCACGACCGACGGCTTCGCGGACGCGGCCAACCTCTCGTCCGCACTCAACGACACCGTCGAGATCGCTCTGCTCGCGCTTCCCATGACCCTCCTGGTCGTAGCAGGTCAGGTCGACCTGTCCGTGGCCTCCATGCTGGGCCTCTCCAGCGCACTCGCGGGCAGCCTGTGGGACGGCGGCTGGACCTTCGAACTGATCGTCCCGATCTGTCTGCTGACCGGAGTGCTCGGCGGCCTCCTCAACGGCTGGCTGGTCACCCGCGTCGGACTGCCCTCGCTCGCCGTCACCATAGGCACCCTCGCCCTGTACCGGGGGCTGGCCTCCGTCGTCCTGGGCAACAAGGCCGTCGCCGACTTCCCCGAGACGTACGCCCAGTGGGCCCGCAGCACCGAAACGGTTCCCGGCACCTTCATGCCGTACCCGATGGCGCTCTTCGCCGTCCTCGCGGCAGCGGCATCCGTGGTGCTGCACCGCACGAGCTTCGGGCGCTCGCTGTTCGCGATCGGCGCGCAGGAAGAAGTGGCCTACTTCGCCGGTATCCGTGTCAAACGGTTCAAGCTCGTTCTCTTCGCCGTCAGCGGGCTCATGGCCGCCTTCGCCGGGCTCGTCTACACCCTCCGCTACGGCAGCGCACGCGCCGACAACGGTCTCGGCCTGGAGCTGACCGTCGTCGCCTCCGTCCTGCTCGGGGGCGTCGACTTCGACGGGGGAAAGGGCACTTTGGGCGGTGCCGTCGCGGGCGTACTGCTCATCGGTGTGCTCAACAACCTCCTCACGCTGGGGGACGTGTCGCACGAGATCCAGGTCATCGTCACCGGCGGGCTGCTCATCGTCTCCGTCCTCATCCCGCGCGTGATCGCGGTCCTCACCGACCGCAGACACCGGCGCCTGGCCGCCTCCTGACGGCGCGGCCCCGGCACCTCGCACACCTGTCTCCCCCACCTCCGCGCGTCGCACCCCGCACATCCCCGTACACCCTCATGGAAGGTACGACACCCATGCGATCCCGTACCCACACCCGCGTCCTCGCCGCCACCTCGGCGGTCTGCGCGCTCGCCCTCGCCGTGGCGGGCTGTTCGGGCACGACCAAGGGCGACTCCGAGGATGACGCCAAGGGAAAGGCCCACAACGCCGAGGCGAACCCCGACGCGCCATTGAAGAAGGGACTGAAGCTGGCGTTTCTGCCCAAGCAGATCAACAACCCGTACATGAAGGTCGTCGACCAGGCGGGCATCAAGGCCACCGAGGGGTACGGCGGCGAGGCCAAGGAGGTCGGCCCGTCCGACGCCAAAGCCTCCTCGCAGGTCAGCTACATCAACACGTTGATACAGCAGCGTCAGGACGCCATCCTGATCGCCGCCAACGACCCCAACGCCGTCTGCGGCCCTCTGAAGCAGGCGATGAAGCAGGACATCAAGATCGTCTCCTACGACTCGGACGCGGGCAAGGACTGCCGCCACGTCTTCATCAACCAGGCAGGATCGGAGGCGATCGGCCGCGGCCTCGTCCGGGACATGGCCAAACAGATCGACAACAAGGGCCAGATCGCGGTGCTCTCGGCGACACAGAACGCCACGAACCAGAACACCTGGATCACGTTCATGAAGGACGAACTGAAGAAGCCGAAGTACAAGGACATGAAGCTGGTCAAGACCGCCTACGGAGACGACGTGGACCAGAAGTCCTTCCAGGAGACCCAGGGGCTGCTCAAGGCATACCCGAAGCTCAAGGGCATCATCTCGCCCACCACCGTGGGTCTGGCCGCCGCCGCGCGTTACCTCAGCGGGTCCTCGTACAAGGGCAAGGTCGTCCTCGGCGGCCTCGGCACGCCCAACCAGATGCGCAAATACGTCAAGGACGGCACTCTCGACCAGTTCTCCCTCTGGGACCCGCAGAACCTCGGCTACCTCGGCTCATACGCGGCGGCTGCGCTCTCCTCCGGCCAGATCACCGGCAAGGAGGGCGAGGAGTTCGAGGCGGGGAAGCTCGGCAAGCGGAAGATCGGCAAGGACGGCGAGGTCATCCTCGGTCCGCCCACCGTGTTCGACAAGGACAACATCGACGACTACGACTTCTGAGCCGACGGCACCCACTCGCTCTTCCTCCGCGGGCCACGGCCTGCTGACGGTGCGGCCGGAAACCGGCCCTCCTCACCGCGCCGGGGTCCGCGACGGAGGCGACCGAGGCCGATGCCGGCTGGGAGGCCATAATGGCCCCGCGTTTCGTGAACCTGGAAGGCGGGGCGCCGGCCGCAGCCCCCTGCTGCCGGCGCCCCGCCTCCGCCACGCCTTCTGCCGATCCGTCCCCGCCGCCACCCCGCGGTGCCGCCCGCACGAGGAGCGACCATGACCACCCTGACGACCGCGCGGGCAGCGCGTCCCCTGCGGCTGCGCGTCGCACGTCTAAAACCGCCTCGGGCGGCATGGCGATGACCCACACGGCCAGTATCAAGGAGGTCGCCCGCGCGGCCGGAGTGTCGGTCGGCACCGTCTCCAACGTCATCAACCGTCCCGACATGGTCGCCGAGGAGACCCGCGTACGAGTGCGGTCCGCCATCGACCGCCTCGGCTACGTACGCAGTGAATCGGCCCGGCACCTGCGTGCGGGCGACAGCCGCATCATCGCGCTGCTGGTGCTCGACATGGCCAACCCCTTCTTCGTCGACGTGGCCTCCGGCGCGGAACGCGCCGCCCGCGCGGCAGGGCTCGGCGTCATGCTGTGCAACAGCGCGCAGAGCCCCGCCGAGGAGGCGGAGTACCTGTCGCTCTTCGCCGAGCAGCGGGTACGCGGCGTCCTCGTCACCCCGGCCGACACCACGGGGCGCAACCTCGCCGCCTTCGAACGCCACGGCATCCCGTACGTCTCCGTCGACCGCGTCGTCCCCAGCGCCGAGGGCTGCTCCGTCTCGGTGGACGATGTCGAGGGCGGCGCACTGGCCGTACGCCACCTGCTCGAACGCGGCCACCGGGACATCGCCTACGTCAGCGGCCCGATGCAGCTCACCCAGTGCCACGACCGGCACACCGGCGCCACGGCAGCCCTGCGCGAGTCCGGGAGCGGGAAATCGCGGCTGCGACACATCGAGGGTGAACGCATGGACGTGGCCGCGGGCCGCGACGCGGGCGCCCGGCTGCTCGGCATGTCCCCCCGTCCGACGGCGGTCTTCTGCGCCAACGACCTCCTGGCTCTCGGCGTGCTCCAGTCCCTCTACGGCGCGGGAGTTTCCGTACCCGAAGAGGTGGCCCTCGTCGGATACGACGACATCGAGTTCGCCGCTGCTGCCGCCGTACCGCTCACGTCCGTACGGCAGCCCGCGTACCGCATGGGGCGTGCGGCCGCGGACTTGCTGATCGAGGAGACGGGGGATGCCGCCACCGCGCACGAGCATCAGCGCATCGTTCTCCGCCCTGAACTGGTCGTCCGCGCCTCCAGTTTGAGGGGCAAGGGCTGAGACACGAGCCGTAGGTACCTACGCCGTACCGCGCTCATCGACCAGGACGGTGGCCGGATCGATGTCCCGGTGCCCAGGTCGCGCGCCAGGAGCGCGGCCCCGTCCCGGAGAGCGCCGTGCTGGCGGCCCGGGACGACTGGTGTTCTCCACCCTCGTCCGGGGCGCCCGCCCAGCCGGCCGTCGTGCCCGCCGTACGGCCCCGGCGAGTACGGCGGTGGGTGAGGGCCGAGGAAGCCCGGTGCGGGCAGCATACGCTCCCGTGCCGGCGCCGAACCTCCACCGCGCTCAGTGGTCACCCGGCCGGCATGTGACCGCTTTGGGGAAAGGTGAACAGCTGCTGCGGGTCGCAGGCGGCCTTGACGCGCTGCATTCTCGGACAGTTCTCGCCGTGGTAGGCCGCCTGCCAGTCGGTCAGTCCGGGATCCATGCCGTTGGTGTAGCCGCCGCTCCCGAGGTGGGGTTGCATGGTGGTATCGATCAGCAGGGCGCCCACCTGTGCTCGCGCCGGGCCGACCCCGCTCCAGGAATCGAGTGGGACGGCCCCGCTCACCGGGTTCGACGCCGTGTGCACGCAACAGCGCCAGTAGGAGCGTGGACTCCAGCACGTGGCTGCCGCACCGATCGTCCACGTGGCCGGCCGGGTCCACGGCGACGGCCAGGTGCTGCCTGCCGTTCCGCGTGAACCCAGCCTGGGCTGCACTCCGTTCGGGCGTTCCCGCGCGTATGCCCCGCCGGCTCACGACAGGATGCGACCGAACAGAGTGCGGACCTCCGGTACGGCCGCTCCGCAGGCAGCTCGGGCCACCTCGTCGACGTCATCACCCAGTGGCGCGTAAGCCAGGGGCGGCACCCGCTCTCGCATCTCACCCTCTGTCCCGTCGCATCGCGCCACGTGCCGCTCACTCCAGGACACCCACACGAGGCACGGCAGAGGCCAACGGCAGCGGCGAACCACCCTTCCGGACGAATTGAGCCGCGCACGCAAGACCCTGAGAATCCGACCCGACCGGACTCGACCCTGCGCCGCCGTTCCCTCAGCGAACGCCCGCAGCTGCCTGCGACGAAACGAAACCCGTTGGCGGACCACGGCGACCCACTGCTATCTTCCCGGAGACCGTGCGAGAGAGCTTGGAGGTGGTACCCGTGAACGTAGCGACATGGGTGCTCCTCTTCGGGGTCACGGTCGGGCGATAGGTCGCCCGGGAGCGCCGTTCCGGCAGCACTCCCGAAAGGCACGACCATGCGAGTCACTTCCCAACAGCGCCTCGACGACGGCGTCCTCGAACGTGAATTCACCCTCGGCGAGATCCCGGGCATCCTGTGGACGCCCGCACACGCGTCCGCACCGGCGCCGCTGATCCTGGTCGGTCACCCTGGCGGACTGCACACCATGCGTCCCCGGCTGGCCGGTCGGGCCCGGTACTACGCGGCGGAGTACGGCTTCACCGCGGCCACCCTCGAGCTCCCCGGAAGCGGTGACCGGCCTCGTGCGGCGGGCGCCGAGCAGGCCCGCGCCGACCTGCGCAGGGCGTTGGAGCACGGTGAGCCGGTCGACGAGATCGTCGACCGGCTCGTCCTCCCGCTGGTCGAGAAGGCGGCCCCGGAATGGCAGGCCGCGCTGGATGCCCTCCTGTCACTGCCCGAGATCGACGGCCCGGTCGGATACGAGGGAGGAGTGATCGCCATCGGCATCCGGCTGGCGGCGGCCGAGCCGCGCATCTCGGCTGCCGGACTCTTCGCCGGGAGCTTCGTACCCGCCGCTCTGTTCCAGGAGGCTCGCCAGGTCACCATTCCGTTGCAGGTCCTGCTGCAATGGGACGACGCACGGAATGACCGGCAGTCGACCCTCGACCTGTTCGACACCTTCGGCTCGAAGGAGAAGACCCTGCACGCCAATGTCGGCGGGCATACCGGCGTCCCGCAGTTCGAAACCGACGCCATGGCCCGTTTCTTCGCCCGGCATCTGAGCTAGCCGCTGACGGGCCCGTCACCAGGCCAGTGCACTGCACGCGGCGCGGGCCAGGGTGCCGCTGCATGGTGACGGGCCCGGTCTTCATCTGCTGGCGGTGGCCAGCAGATGTGTACCCGCCCCGATCGTGGAGGGAAAGCGACGAAGAGGAACCGGAACCCGCCACGGTGCTAGGGAGTGTCTTCAAAGTAGCGGCGTCCGCCCGGAGGGCGGGCCTGGCGGTGTCTGGTGCGTGCGCTCGCAAGGCGGAGGAGGGAGTCCCTGCGTGGGGGCACCTCCCGGGGCGAGCGAAGCCGAGCCCTGGGGGAAGCGGCGACCGACGACAACGCCGCGAGCGTGCGTGCCAGGCGCCGCCAGGCAGGCGGGACTTTGAAGACACGACCTAGTGCTGCGTATGGCACGACCCGGCCGGTGGCCGGCAATCACCCGAACGACGACGTGAGGACGACGGTGGTGAGGGTGCCGTCGTCGTCCGGTCTTGCGTGCGCCGCATCTGCCCCCACGTCGTGCCGAGGAAGTGGTCGGGGCGAGCGCGCCGTCCCGGCACCGTGCTCGCCCGCGCAGAGCCGGCCCACGCACTCCGACAGGAGTGACAGGCGGAATAGGCCGCACGCTCAGGAACCGTCCGCTCGGTACAGTTCGGAGCGGACTCGCCGGGTGGTGCGCGCGGCGAGCAGGTCACCGGCGTCGCGGTCGCCTTGGTTGCTCACGATGGCGAGAACGCCGCCGATGCGGACGATGACGATGTGGGACGGGGTCCCGTCGTATTCGTCGCCGCCGACCTGCCACAACACCTCCAGCAGCGCCTCGTCGCCGAGACCGGAGATTTCCTGTGCCTCGTGGTGCTCCTCGAGAGGAGCGGCTTCCGTGTCGAGGAGGATTTCCGGGCAGCTCTCGTGGAGTGCGCGCTTGGTTTCCAGGTATCGCTCGGCGCGCTCGGTCGGCATCGAAACGAGCAAGACCGTGGCGCGGTCGTCGCTTTCGGAACCGGGGCCGAGGTTCACCACCTGCGATGCACGGGTTCCCTCAAAGCCGTCCCATTCCCGCCGCAGGGTGGTGTCAGCGCATTCGCCCCAGGCTCCACCTCCCTCGTGCCCCTGGAAGTCTCCCCGGCCCGTTTCGGTCTCCAGCACCCGGGCGTACTCGCCGAACGACTCGGCCGGGGGGAGCGCTCCCCGCAACTCGGCTTCGGTGAAGACCCGGCTCCGGTCGACCGTTCCGTCGACGCCGGGTATCGCCGGATGCTTGGCCGACGGACCGGCCGAGGTGAAGCGACGTTGCTGCCGGTCCGTCGGCTCCGCCGAATCCTGCGCGCGCGCTGACGAAGATCCCGGACGCGCTGTCGCGGGTTCCTGGTCCGCCGCCGAGTCGGCGCACCCTGCCAGGAGGGCCGTCAGGGCGATGAGGCAGCCTGCGATCGCCGTACCTGTCGCTACTCGCACGGGTGACCCTCCTGCTGGACGCACATGTCGCCCGATACTGTAAGCAGGCTGCCCGGTTGCGCACCGCCGGTCTGCTCCAACTGTTGTGGTGATGAGGCATCGGGCAGGGTGGGGACATGACCACCTACGAGACGATGCCGTTCCACCTGGAGACCGATCGGCTGATACTGCGGCCGTGGGTCGAGTCGGATGCCGCTGAGTTCTGTGCTCTCCTGTCTGAACGTGGCGGGAAGACTTACACGGTTGAGCACGTCCGTACGTCCGTCGCGGAGATGCTCACCGCGACGGCGACCACGGGGATCGCTCTGTTGCCCATCGTGCGCCGTGAAGAAGGCGACTTCATCGGCTACTGCGGACTGATCATCGGCCGCTCCACGCTGGAGGAGCCTGAGATCGCCTACGAGCTGTTCCGGCGCGTGCATGGGCGTGGCTACGCCACCGAGGCGGCCGGCGCGGTGCTCGATGCCGCTGCCGCGACGGGGCGGAGGCGGCTCTGGTCGACCGTCGGCGCGTGGAACACACCGTCGCTCCGTGTCCTCGACAAGCTGGGGTTCGAGCGGGATCACGTTTCCACCGAGGACAACGGCGAAGTGGTGTGGCTGACACGCTCGTTGCCGTGAGGTGAGACCCCGCTCCCGAAGTCCCGCGCTCACGTGGACGAGCGCGCGCGATCAAAGCCCAGGCGGCCACACCGCCGCCAGAAACGTGCGTCATGGCTCGAGGGCCGGGCGAGACGGATCGGGGTCCTGCTGCGGGCTGGTCCCGCTGGACAGGGTGACGGCTCTAGGAGTGGACGCCGGCTGCTCGTCGGTCTTGGGGGGTGGTGCGGTGGCGGGTGCCTCGTCCAGGCTGTGGATCCGCAGCACGGGTGAGAAGAGCAGCCACAGTACTGACAGCGCTCCGCCGGCGGCGGCCAGCAGCAGTGTCGGGCGCAGCCCCATCGTGGTGGCGAGTGCGCCGCCGACGGCGGCGCCGATGGGGCGCACGCCGTAGTTGACGGTGCTGTAGGCACCGGCGACGCGGCTGCGGATCCCGTCGTGGATGACCGCGGCCTGCAAAGAGTTGAGGTTGATGTCGAAGAACATCACCCCGATGCCGGCCAGGAACTCCGCGAGGGCCAGAGCCCCGCCACGCGCCCACAGCGGCCCGTCGGCGAGCGCCGCGATGGCGATGGGCGCAGGGAAGAGTACGGCGCCCACCGCGATGCTCGGCCCGACACCCCACCGGCGTGACATCCCCGGCGCGACCACCGCGCCCAGCAGCGAACCGACCGCCCCCACGCCGAGCGCCAGGCCGATACCGCCGGCCGAAAGGTGCAGCTCGCGGGTGGCGAACAGGACGGTCAGGCCGGTACCGGAGAGGAAAGTGAAGAAGTTGACGGTGGCGGCGCAGCCCAGGGTGGCTCGCAGGACCGGGTGGCGCACCACGAAGACCATTCCCGCGCGCGCCCGGCGCAGCATGGAGGGCTGCGACGTGGGGGGCGGGGGCTCCTCGGTGCGGATGCGCCCCACCAGCAAGGCCGAGGCCAGAAACGACGCCGCGTCGGCGACGAGGGCGGCCGGAGCGCTCAGCGCCTGCACCAGCGCACCACCGAGTGCGGGGCCCGCCACGAGAGAGACGGAACGGCTGGTGCTGAGCTTGCTGTTGGCGTCCACATAGGACGAGCGGGGCACCAGGTGCGCGAAGAAGGACGAGTAGGAAGTGTTGAAAAGCACGGCGGCTGTCCCGGTGAGCAGCGCGGCGGCGTACAACTGCCCCAGCGTCACCGCTCCCGCCAGGTAGGCGACCGGCAGGCTGAGCAGGACCAGCGCACGGGCCAGGTCGGCGGCCACCATCAGCCGGCGCTTGCGTGGCCTTTGATCGACCCAGGCACCGAGCACGATGGCTATCAGGTTCGGGGTCCATATCAGCGCCGTCAGCCACGCCGCCTCGTTGGCGGAGGCGTGCAGCGTCGACACGGCGATCAGCGGCAGTGCGAGTTCGGTGATGCGGTCCCCGAAGTGGGAGACCGTCTGAGCCGACCAGAACCGCAGGAACCGCCGGTCTCGCCACAGCGACGGGGCAGGCGCCGCGGACGGTGCCGCGTCACTCAACCGGTGCCTCCGGGGGCAGACCGTCCTGCTCGGGAAGGACGTAGCGCATCAGCCGTACGCGGCGGCCATCGGCCGGCCAGTCGGCCTCGTCGCGGGTCACGAAGGGAGCCAGAATCCGTTCGAACTCGCGCTGCACGAAGGCGAGCTCGTCGGGCCCGAGTACGACACGTGTGTTGGACAGGCCTGCCAGTCGCCGCCAGACCGGATCCAGACCCGGTTCGACTTCGGCCGCCCAGCGGACCGGTGTCTCTCCTGCCTGCAGGAACATGTGCTGGGACAGCAGTCGGGCAGCCGACCTCCCCTCCTCGTCGTCGGGATCCTCGGGCACCTCGAAGCGGAAGCCACGCGCTACCACCTCCCAGCGCCGGTACCTGCGGTCGGAACCGCCCTCGCTGTCACGCACCAGCCCGAACTCCGCCAGGTGGCGCAGGTGCCAACTGATGCCGGACGGCGAGGCGTCGATCTCCTTGGCGAGCTCCGTGGCGCTCGCCGGACCGTCACGGCCCAGCAGATCCAGGATCGCCAGCCGTACCGGATGGGAAAGGGCGCGCATCGCCTTGGGGTCGGTGACAGTGAGGTCACCCAGCAGGTTGCCGTCATCCATGACGTGAAAGCATCCTTTCACGTTGTCGGCCTGTCAACCCCTGCTTCCTTCGCTGCTCGACGCGCCTCGTCTGACGACCGCGGGCCGGCGACACCGGGCCGAGAGCGGGGTTGCCACGTTCGGCCCCCCGCTGACCCGACTGCGGCGGCGCCCGCTGCACCTGTCCACACTTCTGAAGCGGTACGCATCGTGGGGTAGCGGGGAGGGCCAGGAAGCCCGCCACGTGGAGCTGTGTCAGGCCCGCCGTTCAGGGGGCAGCGGTGGTGACGTCCACGTCCGTGAGGGCCGCGTCGGGATGCCGTACCCCCGTCAGTACCTGGTTTCGCCCGGTGTCGCCGAGGAGGTGTCGGCGGAAGAACGTGCCGACGTACGTGGTGGCGACATGGCGCTGCTGCGGCTCGGTCAGCTGCTTGGCCGGCGCCGCACCCTCATGGTCGGTGCACTGCCCCGGGTGTCCTTCCGCCGGCGTGGCGTCGTCGGAGGCCGCGACCTGACGGCTTCGGGGCGACCACTGCGTGTTGAAATAGTTGTGATTCGCCCCGTGGATCGCGAACCGGTAGAAGCCGCCCCGGTTTCCCTTGGCGGCGTCGGCCGCGAACGAGAACGCCTCACGGCCGACCTGTCCGTCGCATGTTCCCCGGAGGACGGCGAAGGGGGTCTTGGTGATCGCGTAGTCGGCCATGTTTTCCGTCATCACGTTGTAGGCGGGTGCCACAGCCGCCACCGCCTTGACATCGACACCCTTGGGCCACTGCTTCCGATGGCTGTCGGCCGCCTGCCAGGTGGCCCCGGCCCCTGCCCTGGAGTGCCCCATGATCCCTACGTCACCCATGTCCACGTGGTGGGCGAAGCGGACGCGTCGCGCCGCTCCGGTCGCCGGGTCGGCGAACTTTCCGGCGAGCTCGCCCTCGTCCTTGGAGCTGAGCTCCTGCCACATGCGCAGATGCTGGTTGATGAGGTCCGCCCGCGCGGCAGCATTGTCGTCCCCCGACACGGAGGACGCGTTGATGCCGTTGGCGCCGACCGAGACCACGACGAACCCTTCAGCCGCCAACCTGCGGCCCAGGTAGTCGTATCCGTGCTCGCTGGGCAGGGCGGGTGTTCCCTTCGCACACGGCCAGGCGAACAGCTTGGCACTGGCGGCTTTGTACGCGGCGTCGTCCCCACTGCTCTCGGCGGCAGCGCGCGCTGCGGCTGCCTTCCGGTCGGCGCAGGTCTCGTGCCAGCCGTGCAGCATCACGATCAGTGGATGCCGTCCCGTGCCCAGGTGGGCGGGGTAGTGCACCACCCCGGTCAGCTCGACCGGTTCACCGGTCTGCGGCAGGTGCCAGGCCTCGTTGCCGAGGTCGTAGCGGACCGTCCTGGTGGACGCTGACGAAGGTTCCGCGCTCCGCCCCGTCGGCTCGTCCGGTGCCGCGGCACCGGTTGCAGCCGTATAGGTGAAGGCTGTTGCCGCGGCGCACAGCACCGCCGCCGACAGGCCCAGCAGGCGAGCCGAAACCTTCGTGCGATTGTGGCGCTTCATGATGTCTCCTTCGGTGAATACAGGGCCGGCCCGGAGCGTCCTGCTTGCTCGTGACCGTGGCCCAGGGTGAAAGTGGAGGCCGTCCTCAGCGTGTGTCGGCGCGGGAATCCACCACGAACTGGATGACCCGGTCCTGCGGCGCCGCCCCTGAAGCACCTGCCCGCTTGATCATGTCCGTTCCGTGGAAACCGCTCGTGTCGATCACCAGTTACTTCTTGCGGGCGACGGAGGCCGCGTGGACTTCGCGGACCTGCTTCTCCACCGCGCCCTGCACGCCACCGGGCGAGACCACGAGAAGCGTCCAGCAGAACGCCGTCGGGTCCGTCCCCCCCCCCATGACCGGCGCCGACAGGTGCGCCCCGTCGCTGGTCGTCAGCGTGGTGGCCTTGCTCCGCGAGTCCTTGGGCACGTACGTGTTGACGAGATACCCGCGCGCCGTGCGCACCGTGCGGTCGGGAGAGCCCTGCTTGTACGAGACCGGCTCATGATCCGGCGGTGCCGCAGGGGCACTGCTCCGCGCCCCGGAGGGCGTCGGCGTGGTGGACGTCGCAGCCCCCGCTTCCGTGGTGTCACGCCCGGACCCGCCGACAGGGCCCGCACAGCCCGACAGCGGGCCCAGGCACACCAGCGCGGCGGCGACAGCTCCGACTTTCAGCACAGTCTTCCTCAGGTCTCACATCCGACAGCGACGTGTCCGGCCTGGACACGCACCTCCGCACCAGGGCGGAACATCCCCTACGCCCTGACAGACGTGCGGGCCTGCCCGAGGTTGCAGGCCGCGACGCTCGATGTTCAGAAACGGGATAGAGGCAGGCCACGCCGCACGTGCAAGATCGCGCGCCCGCGCCGCGTGGTGAACTGCAACCTGTCGGCGCCCCGCACGTCCTTTCCGGTAGAGGGCACTCCCGCAAGCGCCATGAACCGCTCCGTTTACGCAACAGGATGAGGTGTATGCCAGAAATACCCCGCCGGACAGCCATCCGCGGAAGCAATCCGACGTCCCCGTGGCGCCCCGGGCCGGGTAGGGGCCGACACACCCGGCGTCAGGCGGACACCGCCCCGCCTGCGGAGGAAAGGCGCTGATGGCTGCCGTTTCCACCTGTGGGGGTGCTGTCCCGCGCGGTTGGTGGCGCTGGCTCCTGGCCCGCCTCTCCGAGGAGCAAAAAGGAACGGACCCCGAGGGCCGACAGTTCGGCACGGCGTCGGAAGAAATCGACATGCTGTACCGCCACCGCAGGCTCGACCTCGTGCGCCTGGCCGCCCTCCTCGTCGACGACATCCCCACAGCCGAGGACGTCGTCCAGGAAGCCTTCGCAGCTCTCTACCGACGTCACGGCAACACGCTCGACAACATCGCCGACCCCGAAGCCTACGTGCGGCGCAGCGTGATCAACGCCTCCAGGGACGTACTGCGCAGGAGGCGCACCGTGCGCGCCTACATCCCCCCACGCCTTCTCCCCGCGCCGCCACCGGAAGAAGAGATCCTCCTCAAGGAAGAACACCAGGAAGTGCTGCGAGCACTGAGACTGCTCACCGTGCGCCAGCGGGAGGTCCTCGTCCTCAGGTACTGGTCGAACATGTCGGAAGCGGACATCGCAGCGACCTTGGGTCTGTCCCGGGGTGCAGTGAAGTCCACAGCGAGCCGGGCACTGACGGCTCTGGCCAGAAGACTGAAGGAGACGCCATGACACCCGTCGAGGACCGCCTTCGCGCCGCCCTGCACGCCCGTGCCACTCAAATCACCGCCCTCCGCCCGGCCTTCCCGCCGTCGGCCCGCGCACGAATGGTCGTCCGGCCCGGAGTGCGCAGGGCCGCGGTAGTCCTTCTGGCCGCAGCATTGGTGACGGCTCTCCTCGTGGTGCCACGGCTCCTTTCTCAGGACGAACCCTCACCCCCCGCCGACACTCCTTCACCCGCCGGCCCGAGCCAGAGCTCGTCACCTTCGCCTTCCCCCTCCCCGTCGGAGGAGCCACCTGGACCTGCCACACCGTAGAGCGGCCGCGGCCGCGGCCAGGGCTGCGGCTGTCCCTGCTCTGCGCCTTCCATCGGAATCGGCACGCGCCCGCTGTTCACCTCCATCCCGGAGGCGGAGCGCTACGTGCGCAAATACGCCGTGTCGCGCCCGGTTCCCGCCGAGAACTACCCGCCCCGGGCCTATGACGGCCTGACGTAAATCCGGTTCGGGGACTGGGAGGACCACGACGCCTTTTTCGCCTCCGACAACTACCGGACGCTGGTCAACCCCGACGAAGCAGGCTTCATCGACATGGGCTCAGTGGCCGTGATGGTCACCGAGGAGAAGGAGGTCATCTGACGGACCGACTCGACGGGCCCCCTTTGGGCGCTGGTGGAATGGGCCTTCGCATGGCTGCACCTGTTCAAACGCTCCGAATCCGCTGTGAACGGCGCGCCGACCTCCATCAGGGGCTTGCTCGAACTGCTCTGCAACCTCATCTGGGTCCGTCGTCTGCGCACCTCACGATGAAGCAGATGGTCAGTTGAGGATGATCGGATTGGTGAGTGCGGCGACGTGCCCATCGGGACGGCGGACCTCGATACGGACGAACGCCGAGTTCCCCGCCGTCGTGCCCCACCGCACCACGCCCGCCTCGTCACCGGGGAGAGACGCCCGGTGAACCTTCCCTCGATCGGTGTGGAAGCTAACGGTCCCCACCGGCACACCTCGTACTGCTGCCTGCACTTCCACCTGCCGACCATGAGTCGCGAGGCGTTCTCCCACCCCGGCGACGCGACCTCCGGCATTGGCGACGAGAGACACGTCCAGATCCGCCGACTCGGCGATCCAACTGCGGCCGGCACGGATTCCGGCCAGGACCGCCCCGGCGCTCAGCTCCTCGGCGAAGACCACGGTGTGAGGAATGCCGATCTGCCCCTCCACGTGGGTGTCGCTGTTGCCCATCGCCGGCCGCCACGAGCCCGTGTGGATGTCCGATGCGAGGCTCCGCCCCCACTCCGCCAGAGCCGCCTCGTTGTCAGCATTCCAGGGTTGGTGCGAAGTCCACAGTCCATTCCACACCTCCACCACGTCGAAGCCCCTGAGCGAGAACATGAAGTCCCCCGACGGGTAGGGCGCGTGCGGGTGCGCGGCAACGCAGAGGCCCCCTGCCCGGTGGACCTGGTTCAGGCAATGGTCGATCAGCCCGTCCCCGACTTGGTGGTTCCAGTCGACGATCTCGCCGGGACTGATGCCGAGCGCGAGCCAGTGTCCGGTCTTCGTGGTCACTTCCTCACCGAGAAGGATCAAGAAGTCATCGGCGGCCAGGTGTCCCCATGCGCCCGGGGACGCGGCCGAGTTGTGCTCCGTCGTCGCAATGAAGTCGAGTCCTGCGGCGCGCGCCTGAACGGTCAATTCTTCGGGGGTGAGTTCCCCGTCCGAGTGGACGGAGTGGACATGGCAGTCCCCGCGGTACCAGGCCGCCCCGCGTCCGACCGCCCGCACCGGCGGGAAGGTGTAACTCGACAAGATTCTCTGCCCCCCAAAAAAAGTCCTGCCGAGCCAACGCGCCGGCAGGGCGACCCGTTCCATCGTCAATTGAGCACCATCTCAGTCGGGAGGCCAAAGCCAGATCTCATTCCGAAACGGCCGAGGACTGGGCCGACGCGATGCGCGTGTCGATGCCGCTCCGGGTGCCGTTGTCCTGGTAGTGCAACCCGTCTTGCAGGATCGGGCCCGTCGGCAGCGGCGTGGGCGGTGGCGGCGCGTCGTCACTCGCCTTTGAGGATCTGGATGATGCCTTCCCGGTAGCTCGTGAACTGGAAGTCGCGGAATCGTGTCGTGAACTTCGATGAGTCGAAGAAGTTGTCCTGCCGGTAGCGCGGCAGCAGTTCTTGTACTTCCTTGGCCGCCGGATTGATGAGCCCGCCGATCTTGAACGCCCATCCGGGGACTGTGGAGTAGTGGATCTTCTTCCCGGTGATCTGTGAGGCAATGTCGATCATGCCTTGGTAGGTGAGGCGGTCCGGGTCGATCGGCAGATGCCAGGTCTGCCCGTAGGCGTCCGGCGTGTTTCCGATGCGGGCCATGGCCCGGCTGGCGTCCGGGGCCCAGATCAGGCTACGCCGGGTGTGGGCGTTCAGCGGCACTACTGGCCGCTTGCCGTGTTTGATGCGGTTGAAGACGGCCGCGTTGGTCAGGCTTTGGGTCTTGCCGGGGCCGTAGAACTCGGGGGCTCGGCAGATCACCGCGTCGATCGTGCCCGCGCCCATCTCGGTCAGCAGCATCGTAGCGATCCGCGCACGCACAGTTGCCTTGCGACCGACCGGCTCGAACGCGGTGTCCTCGGTCTGGCGTGTCGAGGTCCGCGGGTACATGTAGGTGTTGTCGAAGAAGACGAGTTTGCTGCCGTGCTTCTGGCAGGCGGCGATCGTGTTCGCCATCATGGCCGGGAACCGCCGCTCCCACAGTGCGGAGTCCATCGGCAGCCCGACGGTGAGGTAGACGATGCCGCTTCCCGCCACCGCCGCATCGGTGGCCTCGGCATCCATGAGATCGGCGGGCACGAGCTGGTCGGTCTCGTGCACCTTGCTGGGCTTCCTGCTCACCAGGTGGATGTCATGGGTGAAGTTCCGGTGCAGTTCGCGGGTGAGCTCTTCGGCGATCTGGCCGCCTGATCCGAGCACGGTCTGCATGTGGTGCTGCCCTTCGGGTCGGGATGAGGTGCAGCCGCCTGGGCTGTCAGAGCAGCGCGGCGACCTTGGTCGCGGTTTCCTTGGCCGATCCGGGGTTCTGGCCCGTGACGATCCTGCCGTCGACGACGGCGTTGGACACGAAGGGCAGTAGCGCCTTCGAGTAGCGCGCGCCGCGCTCCTTTATCCGCTCTTCCACGTTGAAGGGCACGAGTTTGTCGACGCCGGCGAGGACTTCTTCCCGCCAGGAGAACCCGGTGAGGCTGCGGCCGGCGACGAGGTAGCTTCCGTCGGAGAGGGTGGTGTCGAGCAGGCCGCAGTAGCCGTGGCAGACCGCACCGACGACACCACCGTGCTCGAAGATCTCACGGGTGATCCGTTGGAGGCCCTCGCTACCGGGGAAGTCGAACATCACCGCGTGGCCGCCGGTGAAGTAGATCGCGTCGTAGTCGGCCGAGTCGATCTCTTCGGGGCCGGCCGTGTCATCGAGCAGCGCCATCCGAGTCGGGTCGCCTTGCCAGGACTTGGCGGACTTGTCGTAGTTGGGGAACCGCAACGACCGAGGCTCCAGCGGCGACTTCCCGCCCGCAGGGCTCACGATCTTCTGCTCCAAGCCGTGCTTCTCAAAGATGTCGTAGGCGTGCGTCAGCTCTGACAGCCAGAGCCCGGTCGGGTGCGAGGGGTCGGCCTCGTAGTGGTCGACGTTGGTGACGACGATCAGGATGCGCGCGCTCATGGTCCCTCAATTCTGGGCTGGAGGGCGGGTGGGAAGATGGCCGCCTACTCGGCTGCTCCACCCACTGGGTCAGGCCACCGCACTGTCCAGCAGCGTGATCCAGTTACCGTGTGGGTCCTTGCAGAGCAGCGAACCGCGTACGGGTACCCCGCTCTGTACCTGATCGGCATACAGACACCACCGCTTGAGTTGCGCCAAGGCCGTATCCGGATCGGGTACCTCCAGATTGAGAAGCGATGCCCGCCTGAGCTGTGCGTTCTCTGCCTCCAGCCGCTCGATGCGTGACTGGTCCGCCTCCCGGCCTGCGCCGTGCCCTGGTCCTGGCCTGTGCTCGGAAGGAGAGCCACGCGTGGAGGCAGCTGGTGGGCGGCGCACCGGCCGTACCGTGGGCCGAGCTGGCTCGTCGCCACTCAGCCGCCCTGAGCGCACACGAAGCAGGCCTGCTGTCCTGACCTCCCTCGGCGGCTGGCGGCCCATCGCAAGCGGAGACAGGGCCGGCGTCCAGAGCCGCGGTGCACCTCCGACACGGTGCTCTCGGAAGCGATGGCCCTCGTCCGGCGGGGACGCTGGCGTGCGCGAGTGCTGTCGGCGGGGGCCGGGCATGCCGAGGATTGTCGAGGCCGCCAGCGTGGGGGAGCGGTCAAGTGGTTTGGATCTTGTGTGTCTGGGCTCGTATCAAGGCTGGCGGGATGACGTTGTCTTTGTAGGACGCGTAGCGTTTGAAGGTGGCGATCACGTTGCCGACGCGGATGTGCACGAAGAGCTCTGGGGACTCGTGGTGGTCGGCGTAGGAGACTTTCCGCAGGTAGTAGGAGACCGTCTGGTCTCCCTGGCCTGTGACGGTCTTCTTCCTCGCGCCTCGGTATGGGTCGCTGTCCTCAGAGTTCTCACCGATGCGAAGGGGCGATGGGCATGCGGGGACGGCGGACTCCAACCTGTCCATCACAGCGGACGCTTCCTTCACCGAGGAGTAGGAAACGAGGTCCATCGTGACGAATTCCTCGGGTGTCTCCACGAAACGCTGGCTCGTCTTGGCACTGATATGGCCCGTGCTGCCTGGCCGTATTGCGTCAGCGAGCGGTTGACACCGCGACTCCGACGCCTTGAGTCTCTTTCCGACCGTCGTCGTGGGCCAGATCTGCGTGTAGCGCGCTGCGAGCGTTTCAGGAAGCTCGCTCTTGGCCAGCAGCATCTTCTTCAGCCCGGCCCGTGACAGCGGCTCCGTCTGCCGCCGAGTCTCCTGACTCTTCGCGGGCGGCGCCGAATCCGCCCCGGAGGAGCACGCCCCCAGCACGCCTATCAGGACCCCAACCGCTCCCGCCGCCGCCACGGCACGGCGCACCACAGCTCTCATCAGCCCCCCATTGTCGTGTGTCGGCCTACGCAGAGTAGATCAGTAAAATACCGATTGGGCGCCCCAACGCGGGCACCCCCCAGTGGGGCGGCGCGCCCATACCTGGCTTCGCTTCGCCTCCCGCGTGCCCCGGAACTGACCTGACGGGTCACTCGGGAACGGAGCCGCTCGGCTCGAACCGGCCTTGCCGGTGCCGAACATGCCGAGTCCGCCCGATGCGCGAAAGCCGGCGCACAGTGACCGCCTCGCGCCACTGCGGTGTTTCCTCTGTGGCGGTCCTGCTGTGGCTCCGCGGCCGGGCGGCTTCGGTGGGGCCGCCGTCGGATGTGTATGGCGCCGACGAGTACGGCGGTGCCGGCCCCCAGGCCAGGAACTGCCCGGTCGAACTCCGCCGGACCTTCCGGGCGTACTCGCTCTCGGGTGTGGCCGCCAGCAGCGTCGTCCCATACAGCGCCGAAGGTATGACGGCACTCACACCCTTCGCCTTCGTGCGCCACGTGGACGAGCTCAGCTACCACTTCGAGCACGACGGTGAGCACAACGGCCGTCCTGCCTACCGCCGAGCTGACGGGAACGTGCGGTGTGTCTGGTCGCTGACCGACGGCTGGCACTGCGAGATCGCTGACGGCCTCGTCACCGCACATCCCCTCAATAGTCACGCTGACGAACCCGAACCCCCAGCCACCGTCTGGCGCAGCTTCAAAGACGACCGCTCCTACCTCTACGACCTTCGGACCCTCGACCCTATGGCATGATTCCCGGACACTGCCCAAAGCGAAGGCCACGCTGGAGAAGCAGCGCGCGCCCACCGAGTGAAGTCGTTTCGACGGTCATCGGAGAGCGATCTGCACGCGGACGGGCGGCACCCGACGGCTGGGAGTATGTCGAGGCAGTCGTGGATCACGCCCAACCTGCCGCGCAAGGAGAAGGCGCTCTACGACCGGATCACCATCAGCCGCAGCTGGAGGACGCTCGGGTCACGCAGCGGTCGGTCGTCACCCCGCGGCGAGGCCGGCAACCCCTGGATCGGCGACCGGTCCGCGCCAGGCCGTAGGCTTCGCCGCCGAACAGGCCACAGACCGCAGCGGCCTCAGCAACTTCGTCGCAGGCATTGTCGACCGCACCCCGGTCTGTGTGACTCGACACACTTTTGAACCTCTCCCGCCATGGATTCGTCGTACGGGGCAGGAGCATGGGAGCAAGAACGCGGAGCCTCTGTACCGAGCGTCGGCGCCCGTGTGACGAAATGCACCATCGAGAACGGACAGCGCATTATGGGTCGGCACCGACGAATAACCAAGACCTCCCGCAACGCCCTGGCTTCCAAGGCAGTGCTTGCCGCGGGGGTCCTCATACCGACGGTCGCCTCGGTGGGGTCGGCCCACGCGGCCACGCCACAGGCCGCGGTCTGCACCTCGGACAGTCCGGAACTCGCCGAGCAGCTGACCGAGGACATCAACTCGGCGCTGGACGGCTCCGACAACACGACGTCGGTCAGCCTCCACGACCGCACCACGAACACCACCTGCACCGTGGATGCGGACCACGAGTACGACTCCGCCAGTACGGTGAAGGTGACTGTCCTCTCCACGCTGCTCTGGGACGCGCAAAAGGACGGCCGTACCCTGACGGCGGAGGAGAAGAAGCTCGCCACCGCCATGATCACGAAGTCCGACAACGACGCCACCACCACGCTGTGGAAGCAGCTCGGACCGGACAAGATCAACGGATTCCTCCAGGCCGCGGGCATGACCAACACCACCCTCGACCCTGACCTGGCCTGGGGACTCACCCAGGTCAACGCCAACGACGAGGAAAAACTCCTGCGACTGGTGACGCACGCGAACCCGGTGCTCAGCGACGACTCCCGTGCCTACATCCTCAAGCTCACCGGCGACGTCATCCCCTCCCAGCGTTGGGGCACCCCAGCGGGCGCGCCGGACGACGCCGAGGTGCACGTGAAGAACGGCTGGCTGGAACGGGCCTCGAACGGTTGGCGTGTACACAGCCTCGGCGCGTTCACGGGCGCCGGCCACGACTACACGATCTCCGTGCTCTCGCAGGACAACAAGACGATGGACGAGGGCGTCGACAACATCGAGAACGTCGCCCGTGCGGTCCACAAGGACCTCAACTCCCCGTCATCCAACACCCTGCGTCTCCCCTGAACCCCGGGATCGTGACGTCGCGCCTGGTGAGGTCACTGGCAGCAAGCTGCTCGTCCGTCATCGTCCGCACGTCGGACTCACGCAGCAGCGGGATCATCTCGGCGGTCATGCTGGAGGGGAACTGGTCAGCCAGCGCCGCGAGTACGGCCTCGAGTTCTGGGTCGAACGGGAGGCGCGGAGGATTCACTGACATGTTTTTCCTTTCTCAGACGCCACTTTGACGCGGCTCACAAGTACAAAGGGCGGAGCAGCGGTCGCAACATCTCAGGTGCGCGGGTCCGGTACCGTGGCCGGTGCCCGACCACAAGATCAGTGGGTCGCCTCCCGCCGCAGGATCTTGCCCGCCGGGTCAACGCCGCCGAGGATCGTCAGCGCCGAGGGGTCGGGGGGCCGTGCCGGTCGTCCGTGTCCCGCAGGGCCTGCTCGATCTCGCGGTGCAACTCAGCGACGATCGGCTCGAAGTCGCCGTGGGTCGGGATCAGGAACCGCCCCGCATCGAGTGCCTCGACCACCTGCTCGCCGACACGATCCGGGTTCGCACCAGCCCCGGGTACTCGCCTACCTGCTCGCGCAGGCGGATTCTGCTCCGTCCGATCTCACGGCCGTCCACGCCGGGAATGCCGAGGTCCCCTCTCTCGCCTACCTTGTCCCATGGCTCGGCGCAGCAACCGGCGCCAAAAAGAACCCCGAGAACGCCGGGAGCGGGATCCTGACCCTCGCTGTTCCCCCGAAGCGCGTAAGCACCGCGCGCCGTTGTCGTGCCGCGAGCACGAGCACGCCGCCTGTCGGGTCAGAAGACGGCGATCGGATTCACGACGAGCCCGGTGGTGCCGGTGATGCGCGGCGGCGCCAGGATTAGCATGAAACTCCAGGAGCTCGACGCCTCACAGTGCTGGGCGAGTGCTTCGAGGTCGGCGGCGTCGACCAGTGGTAGGCCGAGCCGTGCGAGGGCGACCTGGTGCAGAGGCAGGGGGAGCCGAGCGGGGCGGGCGTCGCCGATATCGCCGACGTAGACGCTCACCTCCTGCTCCCTCAACCACTGCACGGCGGTGAGGTCCAGGCCGGACACGGGCTGGTCGAACGCCTGATTGATGTTCCATCCGCCGCGCACCGCGACAGCGTCTCCGGGAGACAGTGCGGTGCCGGCCCGTTCCAGGGCGGCGTCGAGGTCAGTACCCCCGATGCGCCGGTCAGCGGGCAGGCTGCCACCTCCGGGGGCCAGGTCCAGGAGCACTGCGCGGGTCACGATCCCCTCACCGAACGGATCCGCCGAGCCGTGCGTCACGCCGGTCGGTGTCACGGCCGCGTGCACCGGTACGCCGGGGTAGACGTGCTCGTCGACGGGCATGTGGGCGACGGCGTCGAGATGGGTCAGGGCGGCGTTGTGCGTGTTGACGAGGAGGCTGTCCGTCATCGCCTGGGGCTTCGCGCCGTTGAAGTTCACGGCTTGCAGGACGCCGGCCGGCATGATGGCCGGGCTGCCGACGGGCCCGAGTCCGGTCGCGAGGGGCACCGGTTCGGTGCGGCGGGCCAGGCTGACGTGGTGCGCGTCGCCTACCTCGGCCGCGGCTCGGCGCTTCGCTGCCGCGTCGATCAGGTTCAGGGTGCCCAGCTGGTCGTGGTCGCCCCACCGCCCCCAGTTGGTGGGGGGTTTCGTCGCGGTCATTTCCTCGCTCCGTTCCGCGTCGCCAGGTACGTGGTCAACCGGTTCACGGCAGCGCGGAGGGCGGTGTCCCCGGTGCCGCGAGCGCTGAGATAGCCGTCGGGGCGTACCAGGAGCCAGTCCCCGTCGGTCGCGGCCAGCGTGTCCTGGACCCGGCCGTCGGAGTCCCACACACCGTGGTCGTCCTGGTCCGGGTCCAGCCGGCTCCGGCTGATGGTCACCTTGTCCAGCCAGGCCGGTAGCGACGTGGTCACTTCGGTGGTCTGTTCCCGCCCGGGGGCGTGCTCGCTGCGCGGGAAGATGAGGAGGTGCCAGGCTGAGGTCCTGAGCAGCTCGCGCAGTGCCGTCCAGCCGGGTGATTGCGCATCGGCGGCGGAGATCTGACTGAGCCGCTGGCCAGGCCGTGGACCTTTCCCGGATGTGCAGTCGGACACGGTCAGCGGGCTGTCAGGGTAGGCGATGCTCAGTCCCGACATGTTCCGGATGAGCTGGCGCATGAAGCCGCGATCGGCATCCTGGGCGTCGCTGGTGGTGGTGTCGATCATGGCCGTGTTCATGACTTCTCCGGTGGAGGCGAGCAGGGCCTGGCCGATGGGAACGCGCTCGGCGTCGTAGGTGTCGAGCAGTGCGGCGTCGGCGTGGCCGTGCAGGACCATGGCCAGCTTCCACGCCAGGTTGTACGCGTCCTGGATGCCGGTGTTGAGGCCCTGCCCTGATGCGGGTGAGTGGACATGGGCTGCGTCACCCGACACGAAGCATCGCCCGACGTGCATCGCGGGTACCGCGCGCTGCTGAATGGCGAATTTCGACACCCAGCTGGGGCGATCCACGAGGGTGTCGCGTCCGAGCACCTGCGACAGCTTGCTGCTGAACTGCCGGGCGATCTGTGCGGGATGTTCGGCCTCCCCGTCGCCGGTCGTGTCCAGCAGCCGCCACTTGCCCGGGTCCGGGAACGGAAAGAGCATCAGCGCGCCGCCGGCAGGGAACAGCCAGTGCACGCCGTCTCGTGCCAGGTCGGTGCGCACGATCGCGTCGGCGATCAGCCAGGTGTGGGCGGCTTCGCCTGCCAGCGGGAGCCGGAGGGTCTTGCGGACGGTCGAGTGTCCGCCATCGCAGCCCCAGAGGTATCGGGCACGCACGGTCTCCTGTCCTGCCCCGGAACCGTCACCGCTGCACAATACGGCCGTCACCGTGTCCTCGTCGTGCTGGAAGGACGCCAGCCTGGTGTTCCACTCCACTTCGACGCCCGCCGAGGCGACGCATCCGCGAAGTACGCGTTCGGTGATGACCTGGTCGATGTTGAACATGTACGGAAACCGGGTCACCAGGTCGCCGAAATCGAAGTTCAACCGGGTCGAGCGGTCGGCGTGGTGACGGATGAACGCGTTGACCCGCGTTCCGTGCGGGGCGATCTCGCCGAGAATCCCGAGCTGGTCGTAGATTTCCAGGCTGCGTGCGTGAGTACCCAGCGCGCGGCTGGTCGTGGCCGGCCCCGACGCGGCATCCACCAAGCGAACGGAAAGACCCCACCGGGCCAGTTGCAGTGCTGCTGTGAGTCCGACCGGGCCGGCCCCCACGACCAGGACATCCGCGTCATAGTCTGTCATGGCAAGCAAACCCTCCCGTGTCAGCTAAGCTGACACAGGAACGTATCTCGTGAGCGAGAGGACTGCAAGCAGTGGGAGCTGGAGACCACTCGGACGCGAACCTGCCACTGCTCCACCTCTTGCAACGAGGTGTGCGGTGGTTCTCCGACGAGCTGCTGGAACGCATGAAAGCGGCAGGTGTGGACCCCATCACGCCGGCGCACGCGACCGTGCTCGCACACCTGGACCGCGAGACGTCGCTGAGCGTCGCTGAACTGGCGCGCCGCGCCGGCGTCACCCGCCAGACGATGCATCGCGCTGTCACACAACTTCTCAGCGAAGGTCTGCTCACCAGTGCGCCGGGGCCAGGATTCCCGCGCAGTACCCTCATCAGCCTGACCGACGCGGGGTGCCGGCGTCGTGACATCGCATTGGGGATTCTTCACGAACTGGAACAAGTTCTCGGCAGCCAGCTGGGGCCCGCGGCACTGGCGGAGCTGCGCAACAGCCTGACGCGAGCGTGGCCACAGTGAAGCACCGGCGGTCTCCCGCGGGCGCATGATCAACCCCCGAAGGACTCCCGGAGCCCACCACCAAGTTCCCGCTGCTCGGGACTGTGGCAGGCGACGGCCTCGTTGGGCGAGTGGGCCGCCGCTCCAGCTTCTGCGCGAGCCGGCGTCTTCTCAGCTCCCCGATGGGCCGCACCTGTGTGCCGACGAGACGGCTTTGGCGTAAGACCGGAGCCATGCGTGCATCACGGCGGCTTCCTTCTGCGGCGACGTCTGCTCTTCCAGCACCGCTCCGTAGGCGTCCGAGGAGTGCACGTGGGCATAGACTTCCTGTTTACCGCAGGGGACAAGAAGGCGGTCGGTCGCCTTGAAGGCGTCCCGTCCGACTCCGGACAACGACGCGCCATGGACCAGGGTTGGGTCCGCGCTCCGGGTGAACGTCAGGCGGCGGTCCCCCTTGCCCGGAAAGGAGAGTTCGCAGGCACCCGTGGTGGAGCCCGAGGCCGTATACCGCTCCTTCGTGGGCGTGGCAAGGCGAACCCCCTCCACGGCGTCGGGCGGCTTGAAACCCCTTGTGCCGCAGAGGTCTTCAAAAGTCGGCCGGACTTCCTCGTCCGCCGGGCCCGTCAGTTCCGAGGGGACGGAACGCCATCGTTCCGTAGTATCGCAACCGAGCTGCTTCGTGACGTGCTCAGCGATACGCAGGAGGACAGCGGCGAGCTCGGACTTGCCGGACCGTGCGTTTTCGACGTCCACCTGTACGTGCCACAGCGGGTCGCCACGGACGGAGTCGGGGACGGTACCGAGGCACTTCTGGGGAAGGAGCAACCATCCCCGCTCGTGCGACACCGCGCCCGCACGCTCACCCACGAAGTAGGAGTAAGAGGCGTGGTTCCCCCAAACGTTGCGAGAGGTGAGCGCGAAGTCGGCCGGCTGGAGAACCAGCTCAGTGCTGAGTACAGTGCGCGGCGCGTTGCCGATCCTCTGCGTGCGCTCCACCTCACAGGGGAAACCGTACGGGTCCTCATCCTCGGCCACTGTGTCCGAGAGCCTGCCGGGTCCGGAGAGAACAGAGTTCACCTCCTTTGAGCCGAGTGCGCCCCGACAGAATGAATCCTTTCCGAAGGCGTCCGTGTTCGCCCAGACCAGGACGGCCATGACGATCGAGGCCAGAGCGACCGCCACGCTTCCGAGGGGCAACAGCATGGAGCGATGGCTCTTGGACCTCACTGACATGCCCTCACTTTCCCCTCATGGCCGACCGCGATGTCATTGCTGCTGCGGATCCGGTCCCCGAAGTCCAGCCCGGGACATCAGGTGTACGGCACCTACGACCCAGCGCGAGTGCCCTCGCTTGTACGCCTACACGGCAGAGTCCGCTCGACGTGTGGTGCCAGCGACTGCCACAAGGGGCAGGCATCAAGCTGAATATAGTGGAGCAACACAGTACGGCAGACATCGAAAGCTGCTTCGCCTCCGCTTCTGGCGAGGACAGGGCGGCCCGAGCGAGTCCACCGACCGGTGCGCGTCCTGACCACGGGCTTCATCGGTCCCGTACCGGCCGGGTCGGGAACCAGCCGGAGGAAGCTTGACCGGCCTGCTCGGCCGAGTACCGGCATTTCTTCCGTTCTGCCTTCGACAGCAGTCCGAGCAGATTGGCGCGTGCACCAGCTTGCGGTTCAACTCGGCCGAAAGCTCGCACACTGAGGTATCAGAAGCGATCGAACAGAGTGACTACGCTCTGCGGTGCTTCCTGGCCGAAGAACACCTTCAGGTTCTGTGCCGAACGTCGGGCGGAGGCGCTGCTGCGCGGAAACAGCCGCTCTTCGTAGGCAGCGAGCGCGAACTCGATGTCCGGTTGCTCCACCAACTCGTTCGCCAGGTCCGCGCCGTCGAACATGGCGAGGTTCGCGCCCTCGCCGGCGAAAGGGGACATCAGATGCGCGGCGTCGCCGACGAGCGTCACGCCAGGCGCCCTCTTCCATGTGAGTCCGACAGGAAGAGCGTAGACGGGCCGCAGCCGCGGCTCTGCGTCGCTTTCGGTCACGAAGGCGGTGAGCAGGGGCGACCAGCCGTCGAATTCGTCGGCGACCCGGCGGAGGCCCGCGGACGGGTCACCGGAGTCGATCGATCTGATCCACTCCTCGGGCTTGTTCAGCGCCACGTACCCGCGTACGCGCCCGTCGGCGTAGCGGTGGGCGATGATGCCTTTGCCCGGGGCGACCGCCATCAGCGTGCCGCTGCCGATCGCCGCCACGCTCGCCTGACAGTCCTGGACACCTGCGCTGAGAGCGATCTCGATGAAGCAGGTGCCGCTGTAGAGCGGCTTGGCGGGCGTGAGCAGCGGACGCACCTTCGACCAGGCGCCATCCGCACCGATGGTGATGTCGGCACGCACGGCGGAACCGTCTGCGAAGGTGAGGTCGTGACCGCCTTCCGGACGGTGCCGGATCGAAGCGAGCTTGTGCCCCCACTTGATCATCCCGGGCGCCAGCGAGTCGATGAGCAGTTGCCGGAGTTCGCCGCGATCCACCTCTGGACGGGCCGAACCGGGGTCCGCGGGCTTGTCGGACAGGATGGTGCCGTGGCGGTCGACCACGCGCTTGGCGTCCTCGCCCGGGCGGACGAGCGTGAGGAACTCGTCGTACAGACCGGCTGCGCGAACCGCGAGCTGTCCGGTCTCTTCGTGGATATCGAGCAGGCCGCCCTGCGTACGGGTCGTCGCCGAAGCCTCAGCCTCGTAAATCGTCGCGGCGACGCCATGAGCTTGCAGCACTCGGGCGAGTGTCAGCCCGCCCAGTCCCGCTCCGACGATGGCGATGGTCTTCCGCATGCAGCGCTCCTCGGTTGCGCCGGCACACGCCGGCGAGGGTCTTTACCGGCGGACGAGATGTCCAGGCCCGGTAGGGAGACGCTCAACGAGCAGAACCATCTGCATCGATGTACGGGCGACATCCAGCGGTGAACCCGCGGAGTTCGCTTTTCGCGACGTTGTGACTATACCTCGGGACCCGCTTCCCAGCAGTCGGGGCCGTTCAGGCAGCGACGCACCGCGCTCGCAGGCCAGAACCTCGGCAGCGCCTCAGCGGCGTGCGCACCCGAGATCACGAATCGGAACTGGAGTACCACTGATCGTTTCAGAACGAGTCCGGCGTGAGGGCTTGGCGATCGGGTCTGTCGGCGGCGTGCCCCGGACGCTTTGCCGCACGCGGTCAAGTTCGTGTCGGCAGGCGTTCGTGATCCTGGACGGCACCCTGCCGCCGATCGACCGCATCGCTGCATCACCCCACACCGTTCAGGCGGACACAAGTGCCTCAGTATGTGGTGGCCGGCTGGGTCGAGGGCCGGGAGACTCAGGTGTTGTGAAGATGGGGATCTCTGGTTTCGAGCCGTCCTTCCTGACCGGGGTCGACACGATTCGGCAGGCGCACGGACCACGCCTGGCAGCGCTCACCGGCAGACGGTTGACGCGGTTCGCGCTGGTGCGGTTCGCCGAGGACGGGGACTGGTACGCCGACTGCCCAGTGATACTGGACTTCGACGGTGTCCAGCTGGAGGTCTGCCACTGGAAGTTCGACGAACTCTCGATCGGCTGGGAGACGATCGACGCCGCGGCAACCATCACGGGCTGGCAATGCGTCGAGCTCACGCCCCAGTGGTCTCATAGTGATGAACGCCTCGAACCGTTCGTCGGTCAGGAATTGTGCGAGGTCTCGCTCCTCGAACGGCGGCCACCCGGCCATGGCCTGGCGGGTGGGAGCGTGGCGGTGGAGTTCGTCTTCGCCCACGGCTGTATGCGGATCGTCAACGGCCTCGACGAGAACCGCATCGAGGTCGGTGCGGCCCATCCGGATTACGTCCGGCATCGGCTGGGCCGCTGAGCACCTCCTGCCCGGTGGGTTTCCGAGTGCTCCCGATGACCGGCAGCCAGGTGGCCTGAGCTGGAGTACCGGCCTGCCGTTCGACGAAGGCTGAGTCGGACCAGCGGGCGAGCGCATGGCCGAGGACGAGACGGCCGACGGCGCGTATCCGTGGCCGACCCGCGTGACCGTCGCGACGGCCACGCCTTGTTCCGGGCCGCGCTGGATGAGTGGCTCACGCACGACGGCACGGCGAGAACGGTGCTGACCTGCCGGCCGCCTTTCACAAGGCACCCGGCCACCTACAGCCCAGTGACACGCCTCACCGCCTGAGCGTCGCAACGGGCACTGAGCTCTCGGAGCTTGGGGCCCGGCCACCGCTGGGACCCCAAGCTCCGGCCTGCTATCGGCTACCGGCGGCCCTCTTCGGGGGTTGCGGCGCCGAGCAGGCTCACGGTGTTGCCGAAGACCTCCTCACCGCGGCCCATCTCGGCGTGCGCGCGGGGGACGTCGTCCATCGGCAGGACCCGCCCGACCACCGGGTCGATTTTCCCGTCGCAGACCAGCTGGTTGTAGGCGATGGCCTGCTCATCGTTGGTGCCGTGCGAACCCTGCAGGCGCTTCTGACGGGTCCAGTGGTAGCGCAGGTCGACCATGGCGTCGAAGCCGGTGGTCCCGGCGCAGATCACCACCATGCCGCCGGGCCGGCAGACGAAAATGCTGGTGGGGATGGTGCTTGCGCCGGGGTGCTCGAAGACGATCGCCGGGTCCTCGCGGCCGCCGGCGATGTCCCAGATCTTCTTGCCGAACGCGCGGGCGCCCGCGGTCCATGCCTTCTGCCCGGCCTTGTCGTCGACCAGGGGCGGTATGCCCCAGTGATCGAATTCCCGGCGGTTGATGTAGCCGATGGCGCCGTACTTCATGGCGTACTCGCCGCGCGCGTCGTCGGAGACGACGGCGACGGCGCGGCCGCCGGCGGCTTTGACCAGTTGGGTCGCCTGGGTGCCGAGCCCGCCGGAGCCGCCCCAGACGAGGACGAGGTCGCCGTCCTCGATCGTGTTGCCGGGCCAGCCCAGCAGCATCCGGTAGGCGGTGGTGCCGACCAGCGTCGGCGCGGCGGCCTCCGCCCAGCTGAGGTGGGCCGCCTTGGGCAGCACCTGATGGGCCTGGACGCGGGCGAACTGTCCGAAGGCCCCGTAGTTGGTGTCGTAGCCCCAGATCTTCGCGCTCGGCGCGATCATCGGGTCGCGGCCCGCGGTCACCCACGGGTCGTCCGCGTCCCACACGCCGGGATGCACGATCACCTCGTCACCCACGGACACACCGGTGACCGCGTCGCCCACGGCGTAGACGATGCCGGACGCGTCGGAGCCGCCGATGTGGAAGTCCTCGGCCTCGCCGCGCTTCTGCCGGGCCCCGACCTGGTCGACCGGATAACCGCGCGCGGCCCACACATTGTTGTAGTTCACGCCCGCGGCCATCACGGCGATGAGGACCTCCTGGGGGCCGATGGCCGGAGTGGGGACCACTTCGTGCCCGAAGGCGGTGCTCGGGTCGCCGTAGCGGTCGGGGCGCACGACCTGCGCGTGCATCTGGGCCGGCACCTGGCCCAGCGGCGGAAGGGTGCCGACATCGGATGTATCGGTGGTGGTGGCGGCGGATCGCCGTTCGCTGCTCACGGAGGGGCTCCTTGGGTCTGGAGGGCGGGACAGTTGGATGCGGAGAGGACGAGAGGCAGAGGGCTGCGTGACGCTTCCGAGGGCAGGGCGGCGCACGCGTTGGTGTCAGGCCGATGGACGGGGGGAGCGGAGGTAGCCGATGAGGGCGACGATGCCGACGAGGGGGCCCAGCGCGAGGACCAGGAGTGCGGGGGTCCACGAGGACGCGTCGGCCAGGACGGGCACGAGGTAGATCGTGACCGCCGTGGTCACGTAGCCGACTCCGAGCTGCAAGGAGACGGCGCTCCCGACGAAGCGCTGGTCGACGCTCTCGGTGACCATCGCGGAGAACTGGGCGGAGTCCGCGATCACCCAGAATCCCCAGAAGGCGGCCACGACCAGGACGACCGGCAGCGGCAGGGAGCGAACGAACGCGAGCAGGATGACGGCGCTGCCCGAGCAGGCCAGGCTGATCAGCGCGGACTGAGCCCGGCCGAACCGGTCGCTGATGCGGCCACCGACCAGACAGCCTGCGGCCCCCACCCCGATGCAGCCGAAGGCTGCCAGCGCAGCCAGCTGCGCGCCGTTGGGCCGGTTGGCGAAGCCGTGGAGGCTCGCGAGGAACGTTCCGATCCACGCCCACATGGCGTACAGCTCCCACATGTGCCCGGCGTAGCCGATATTGGCGAGCACGACGCGGCGGTCGCGGCCGGCCCGCAGCGCCGCCCGCAGGCTGAAGGCGGACTTGGGGAACGGGTAGGGGCCCGAACTGCGCAGCAGCAGAGTCGACAGACCGCCGGCGGCGGTGAGTACCGACGTCGCGATGATGACGACGCGCCACTCGAGCCCGCCGGTCGCCTTGACCAGTTGGGGTATCGCGGAGCCGAGCGTGAGCGCCCCGATCATGACGCCCAGCGCGGTGCCGCGCCCGGTGCGGAACCAGGACGAGACCTCTTTGAGGGCCGGCGGGTACACTGCGGCCAGGCAGGCGCCGGTCAGAGCCCGCAGCCCGACGGCGACCGTGAAGCCTGGTGCCCACAGCAGCACGATGTTCACCACCGCGGCGGCCAGTGCGCCCAGGCACATCAGGCGCCGGCCCGGCAGGGCATCGGCCAGGCCCGTTGCGGCAAGGGCCAGAGCCCCGACCACGAAGCCGAGCTGGACCGCGATCGTCAGCAATGAGCTCTGCCCGCTGCTCAGACCCCACCGGTCCTGCAGTTGGGGGACGACGAAGGAAGCGGAGAACCAAACGCTCATCGACAAGAACGTGGCCAGGGCGATCAGGGTGAGCGCGGTGGCCGGTCGGGTCTGCCGGGTGGAGTCGCGGGGGGTGCTTGCGGTCTGGGGATTCACGTCTCAGCGCTCCCGGGTCAGCCACGCCGGGCGTTGAGCCGGCGCACACGGCCCAGTGCGGCGATCGCCCGGTCGACCGACTCGATCACCGCGACACCGGCACTGGCGGCCTCGGCGCGCAAAGCGCGTACCAGGGTGTCCTGCTCGGCGCTGTAACTGCTGCGCAGCACCAGTACAACGGGGGCCGGGCCGCGTTCAGCGGCGCTGATGTCGCGGGCCATGTCGGTGAGCATCGCGGCGGCGTCGCTGCCGTGCTTCATGTCGTAGACGGTGCCCATGTCGGTGTAGGCGACGATGCAGTCGACGGCCGGGTCGGCGGCGACGGCCTGGACGAGCCGGCCCATGATGCTGGCGCCGCTGTCGTCGACCATCGACCAGGTGGGGATGTCGATCGGGTTGTGCAGGCTGCTGCCTGGCGCGTCGTACGGCGCCAGAGCCTGGTCGGTGGCTTCGGCGAACGACGGGATGACCAGGCCGCTCTCGTGAGCGGTGTCCGCGCCGACCACGGCGACGCCGCCGCCGGTGCCCAGCAGACCCAGGCCCGGCCCGGTGAACTCGGGCGCGAACTGGGCGAGCAGCAGGGTGTCCATGAGCTCGTCGAAGCTGTCGACGAGGACCACGCCGGCGTCGGCGGCCGCGTCGCGCAGCAGCTGCGGGTCACTGGCCAGGGCTCCGGTGTGGGACGCTGCGGCTGCTCCGCCGACCGCGCTGCGCCCGCCCTTGAACAGGATGACGGGGGTGGTCATCGTGGCGGCCAGGGCGAAGAAGTCGCGGGCGTCGCTGTCGTCTTCGAGGTAGAACGCGGCAACGGTCGTGTCCGGGTCGGCCTCGCAGAAGGCGAGTAGTTCGGCGGGGGAGACGTCGTGGCAGTTGCCCACCGAGCTGACGAAGCTGAAGCGCAGGCCGAGTTCGTTGCCGCGGCGGACCACGTCGCCTGCGTAGGTGCCGGACTGGGAGATGACCGCGACGGAGCCCTTTTCTTTGGAGGACGCGTCCTGGCCGATCATCGTCAGCCGGGAGTAGGGGGTGTAGTGGCCGATGCAGTTGGGCCCCAGCACCCGCAGGTTTGTGCCGGCCACGGCCTGCGCGAGGTCGCTCGTGTCGGCGGTCAGCACGTGCGCGGTCCTCACCCCCCGGTCGGCGAGATCGGCCAGGGCCTGGGGGACGGCGGCGGCGGGCAGCGCGACGACCGCGCGGTCGATGCCCTCGGGCAGTTCGGCGATCGAGGAGACGGCCGCGTAGCCCAGGATGGTGCCGGCGGAGCGGCTCACCGGGTGCAGCGCGCCGGTGAAGCCCTGGTCCACCGCGGTGCGCACCGCTCGGTGGCCCATCTTGTCGGGGTGCGCGGAGGCACCGATGACCGCCATGGATGTGGGATAGATCGCGGGCTTCAGCTGCCGGTACAAGGTCTTGGGGTCGGGCAGCGGCCGATGGACGTCGATGCCGTCCGGGCGGGTCACGGCGCGGGCGTCGACGGCGACGAGGGTCTCGGCGCCGACGACGACGGGGTTGAGGTCGATCTGGTCGACCGGTTCGGACAGCAGCAGCCCGCCGGCGCCGCCGACGCGCACCAGCAGGTCTGCGAGCTGTGCGTATCCGGCAGGGAAGCGGCGGCGCAGGACGCCGCCGACGCGGGTGCGGTCGATCAGGCGCAGGGCGCCGTCGCGGTCCAGGGGAGCCTGGGCGAAGGCGACGTCACCGAGGGCTTCGACGTCGACGCCGCCGGAACCGACCATGACGATGGGACCGAAGCCTGGGTCGTGCAGGGCTCCGGCGACGACTTCGGGCCCGGCCTCGACCATGGGTTCCACGGTGACGCCCCGGGGCGTGACGTCGCGTGCCCGCTGCTCGGCGAACAGCTGCTTGACGGCGGCCTCGGCATCTGCGGGGGCGATGTCCAGCAGGACGCCGCCCGCCTTGCTTTTGTGGACCACGCCGTCGGCCACCAGCTTGATCGCCAGCGGCTTGTTCAGACGCTCGGCGACCTCGCCGGCCGCTGCGGGGGTGTCGGCGAAGACGACGGGGTTGGCCGGTATGCCGTACTGGATGGCGAGGTCGCGGATGACGTCCTCACGCAGTCGCCGGCCGGCGGTCTGGGGCAGGTCCGTCGTGGTCACGCGAGCACCTTCTCGATCTGGAGGGGCAGGTTCGTGGGACGGTCGGGGTAGACGGCCGGGCGCCGCTCCAGGAAGGAGCGCACGCCCTCGTCGCCGTCGGGCAGCGCGCGGACCAAGGCGGCCAGCTGGGACTCCACCGCGCGGCCCGCGTCGCTGCCGTGGTGCAGGGTGTGGGACAGCCCGCCCTTGAGGGCGGCGACGACGGCCGGGGACACCTTGGCGATCTGCTCGGCGAGTTCGAGGGCCCCGTCCAGGGCGTGCTCGCCGTCGTGGAGGGTTGTCACGAAGCCGTGGCGTTCGGCCTCCTGTGCGGTGAAGGGGGCGGCGGTGGCCAGCCAGCGGTAAGCGATCGGGTAGCCGACGAGGTCGAGCAGGCGGCTGAGCTGTCCGCCGACCGGGACCAGGCCGATCGCGGCGCCCACGCCGCAGAACCGGGCGCCGGGGGTGGCCACCCGCAGGTCGCAGTTGAGGGCGAGGATGAAGCCGGCCGCGTAGGCCGGGCCGTCGATCGCGCCGATGACGGGGGTGAGGATTTCCGAGGGGCGGGAGAAGGCGGCGTTGGCGACGGGGTCGCCGGCGCTGGCGGGCTCGGCCAGGACTTCCTGGAGGTCGTGGCCGGAGGAGAAGTAGCCGTCGGCCCCGGTGACCACGATCGCGCGCACGGCAGGGTCGGCGTCGGCCCGGTCGAGTTCGGCCAGCAGCGAGGCGGTCATGCGCCCGGTGAACGCGTTGCGCTTGCTCGGGTTGGAGACGGTAAGGATGCGGATTGCATCCTTGTCGGACACGTGGATGCCGGATGCCATGAGAAGACTCCTGACTGGCGTAGGTGTGCTGGGTCAGCCTGCGCTGTGGCCCGCGGGCTCGCCGACGGGGGGCGCCGCTTCGGTGGGGGCCGGCTGCTTGGTGGTGCGGAAGATCCGTGCGAGCAGGCTTCCGGCCGCGACGATCACGCAGTTGAGGACGAGCGCGGAGATCGCGATGTAGGTGGGACTGGACAGGAAGAACGGGGTCGCCGTCGACCCGCCGAAGGGCCCGCCGGTGGCGGACTTGACGCCGTAGGCGGCCCACGTGCCGTAGGCGACACCGGCCAGCAGGCCGGTCATCAGGGCGCACTTGCTGGTGAGCCGGTTGGTGAACAGGCCCAGCAGCACGGTCGGGAGGGTCTGCAGGATCCAGATCCCGCCCAGCAGCTGGAAGTTCACCGCGGCCTTCGCGTCCAGCGTCAGGACGAAGGCCAGCGCCCCGGCCTTCACCAGCACCGACACGATCTTTGAGACGAGGGTCTCCCGCTTGGCTGTGACGGGCCGGCGGCTGTAGGTGCGGTAGATGTTGCGGCTGACGAGGTTGCCCGCGGCGATCGCCATGATCGCGGCCGGGACCAGGGCGCTCATCGCGATCGCGGCGAAGGCCACTCCGGTGAGCCAGGAAGGGAACATCTCGGCCAGCAATTGCGGCACCGCGTACTGAGGGTTGCCGTCGCGCGGCTTGATATCGGCGGCGAGCGCCATGATGCCCAGCAGCGCCACGAGGCCCAGGAGGACGGTGTAGAGCGGGAGCAGCGACATGTTGCGGCGGACCGTCTTGGCGCCGCGGGAGGCGAACACGCCGGTGATGGCGTGCGGGTACAAGAAGAACGCCATGCCGGAGCCCAGCGCGAGCGTCATGTAGACGCTGGGGTCCACCGCGACCGCGGGATCGCCGCTCTTCGGGGTGGTGGGCTTGTCGGCCAGTGCCTTGGACGCGGCGTCGAAGATGCTGTCGAACCCGCCGAGCTTGATCGGAATGTAGATCACGGCGGCGATGACGACGATGTAGACCAGGGCATCCTTGACGAAGGCGATCAGCGCCGGGGCGCGGAGCCCCGACGAGTAGGTGTAGGCCGCCAGGATCCCGAAGGCGAGCAGCAGCGGAAGGTCCCGCAGGAACCAGTTCCCGGCCGCCGTTCCGCCGATGCCCAGCGCGCCCAGGACGACCTCGAGGCCGACCAGCTGAAGGGCCAGGTAGGGCATCGTGGCGAGCAGGCCGGTGATGGTGATGGCAAGGCTGAGGGGCCTGGACCGGAAGCGGTCGTTGACGAAGTCGGTGAGGGTGACGTAGCCCTTCCGGTGCGCCAGTGACACCAGCTTGGGCAGGAACAGGAACCCGAGCGCGTACAGCACCACGGCGTTCGGAATCGCGTAGAAGCCGAAGGCGCCCATGCTGAACAGCGCGGCCGGGATGGCGATGAGGGTGTACGCGCTGTAGAGGTCCCCTCCCAGCAGCACCCAAGTGATCAGCGGGCCGAAGGTGCGCCCGCCCAGCGCCCATTCGTCCAGTTGGTCGCCGTCGGCGGCCCGGCGCCACCGGCTGGCCACGAAGCCCATGACCGTGACCAGGAGCAGCAGGGCCAAGAAGACGGAGAAGGTGACCACGTTGAAGCTCATGCCGCCTCCGCCTCGTCCGTGTCGCCTGCGTACAGGAGCTGGTAGGCGGTGCCTGTGGCGATCGCCGTGAGGATGGCCATGGCCATCTGGAACCAGTAGAAGAACGGAATGCCGATGAGGGCCGGGCCACTGCGCTGGTACAGGGGAACGGCGAGGCTGAGGACCACCGGTATGAGGATCAGCAGTCCGCTCACTGCGAGTCGCAGCGGGCGAGCGGCCCGCACGGGAAGACGCTCCCGGGTTTCGCCCATCATGGACTCCTTTGAGTCGGGAGGGATGCCAGGGGCGCGCGCGAGCAGGAAGGCGTGATGGCTGGTCACGCCAGGTGGGCTCCTGCGCGCCGCGCTGTCACCGGCTGGATTCGGCCAGATGGTGAACAGGACGTGGGCGGCACGCTAGGAGCGCTGCGTGATCCACGACATACGAGAATGCGAGAAGTTCCCGGCCGTGGTGTTGCAGTTCCTACGAACCGCTGGTGACTACAGCAGGGGAGCGGAGTCCCACAGCCGCACGCCGAGAGCCAGCAGGAGCAGATCGTCCACGGTCATCGGATCGCGGTGGGTCAGGGTGTGGACGCGGCGCAGCCGGTAGACGACGGTGTTGGGGTTGACCGTGAGCTCGGCAGCCGCCTTGGTCAGGTTGAAGTTGGCGTTGACGTAGGCGCGCAGTGTGGCCAGGAGCTCGGAGTTCTTACGCTCGTCGTAATCGACGAGTGGGCGCACCGTCTCCTCCAGGAGGGCATCGATGTGCCGGGTCGAGCGCAGGATCTGGTCGAGCAGCACGTCGGCAAAGCGGATGGCCCGCTCCGGCTGACGTATGGAGAAGCCCAGCTCCGCGGCTTCATGGGCCTCGGTGTAGGAGCGCCGGACACCGGCAACCCCCTCGGCGATGCGGCCGATGCCCACCGTCCAGGCCGGCTCGGAGGCCGCCAGGTCGTGACAAGCTGCTTCGATGCGCGCTCCGTCCTCGCCGTAGTCGAGCACACAGATGCACACGATCTCGTGGTCCCGCGGCCCGGTGAGGAAGGACCGGGTCAGCGGCACGAACTGGTCGCGCACAGCCAATACGGCAGCCTGCACCCCGGCCAGCGGATGGTCACGGTCGGGAACCTGCACCACCACGACCGTCAGCCGGCCACGCAGGCTGGTCGCCAGCACGGCGGCCTGGCGCCGCGCGCGCTCACTGACCGGCTCACCGGTCAGCACCGTCTCCAGCACGTCCGTGCGCAGCGCCTGTCCGTCAACGGAGGCGACGGCGGATTCGTGGATGTAGGCCCGTGACAGGTCATTGGAGACACGGTCCAGGTACTCCATCATCGCGTCAGCGGCGTCGATGGACAGCTGCTTGCCGATCGCGTCATCGCCCGCGAACTCGGCCATGGTGCGCCAGATCCGGGTCCCCCACAGCCGGTAGGTGCGCAGCAGGGACGGCAGACTGACGTGCTGGTGCACGCGGCGCGCCGCCGAGCGGCGGATCCACTGGATGTTCTCGTCGGGTACGGCGAAGCCGCCCGCGAAGGTGTCGACGAGGTATTCGATGTTCTGCACGGCGGCGTCGGTGACATCCCGGATCAGCACCGACTCCGGCAGCTCCCGGTACTCGGCCAGCACCGCGGTGTACTCGTCGACCAGGCTGGAGCACAGCTCATGGCGGCGCGCCCGCAGCTGCTCCAGGACGGAAGCCAGGCGCTCCGCGTAGGCGTCCCGGCCGTCCAGCGACTCGATGGGCATGCTCACTCTCACAGATAGGCCGGCGTCGGTCTTTGGAGCCTAGGCGCGAAAATCACAAGAAACGAGCCTTTCGGCTCGCAGAAAACGAGAGATGTGGCAGAGAAACTTCTCGGACTTTCTCATGACGCGGCTCACATGCGGGACCTAGCGTTCCCACTGTCCCGAAGCCTGCGCTCGGCGACGTCACCATCCCGCACCACAGCAGGGAGGTGCCGCCCACTTGCCCGAAGCCACCTTCTGGGGCCTGTCCGACACCCATGGAACCGATGCATAGGGGTTCGCCATGTCCCACGCGCTGGACACGGTCCTCAAGACCGCCGAAGACTCCACGTTCATCCAGGCCGAGCGCCAGGGCCCCGTGGCCATCGTCCGCCTGGACCGTCCCAAGGCACTCAACGCCCTGTGCGACCAGCTCACCCGCGAACTGTCCGCGGTACTGGATGCCGTCGAGGCCGACGACTCGGCCGGGGCTGTGGTCCTGACCGGCAGCGAGAAGGCCTTCGCCGCAGGCGCGGACATCAAGGAGATGCAGCCCAAGGGCTTCTCCGACGTCTTCCTGGAGGACTTCATCACCTCCTCGTGGGAGCGCGCAGCAACCCTGCGCAAGCCGATCATCGCCGCGGTCAGCGGCTACGCCCTGGGCGGCGGTGCGGAGCTCGCCATGATGTGCGACTTCATCATCGCCGCCGAGAGCGCGAAGTTCGGCCAGCCGGAGATCAGCATCGGCGTCCTCCCCGGCGCGGGCGGCACCCAGCGCCTGGCCCGTTCGGCCGGCAAGGCCAAGGCGATGGACATGGTCCTGACCGGCCGCACGATCGACGCCTGGGAAGCGGAGCGCATCGGTCTTGCCGCCCGCGTCGTGCCCACCGACTCACTGATGCAGGCTGCCACCGAGGCCGCGACCAAAATCGCCGGCTTCTCCCGCCCGGCTGTCCTCATGGCCAAGGAAAGCGTCAACCGCGCCTTCGAAACGCCCCTGGCCGAGGGGCTGCGCTTCGAGCGCCGCATGTTCCACGCCGCCTTCGCCACCGAGGGGCAGAGCGAGGGCATGGCCGCCTTCCTCGACAAGCGCGATGCCGAATACACCCACCGCTAGACAGGAGCAGACCATGAGCAGCGCACGGACCGAAGCCGTCTTCAACTTTGCGCAACCGCGCGATATGCGCGTCGGTGGCGGAGGCCTGAACCGCATCGGTGAGGTCATGACTGCCCTCGGGGCGAGCCGGCCGCTCATCGTCACCGACGCGTTCCTGGTCAGCACCGGCCTCGCCGAGCAGACCGCTGCACTGCTGCGCGACGCCGGCTGCGCGCCGAGCGTGTTCTCCGAGACGATCCCAGACCCGACCACCGATTCCCTGGTCAAGGGCCTGGAGGCGATCCGCGCCGACGACTGCGACGTGCTGATCGGCCTGGGCGGCGGCAGCCCGATGGACACCGCCAAGGCGCTCGCCCTGCTGAGCGTGCAGGGCGGCGAGATGCGCGACTACAAGGCACCCCGCCACAACACCGCCGCGGCCCTGCCCATCGTGGCGGTCCCGACCACCGCGGGCAGCGGCTCGGAAGCCACCCAGTTCACGATCATCACCGACAGCGGTTCCGACGAGAAGATGCTGTGCACCGGCCGCTCGTTCCTGCCCGCCGCGGCGATCATCGACTTCGAACTGACGACGTCCATGCCGGCACGCCTGACCGCCGACACCGGCATCGACGCCCTCACCCACGCCGTCGAGGCCTACGTCAGCAAGCGAGCCAACCCGCTCTCCGACGCCCTCGCCCTCACGGCGATCTCCACCGTCGGAGACAACCTGCGACGCGTGGTCGACAACGGCGAGGACCGCTCGGCCCGCGCGGCCATGATGCTGGCCGCCACTCAGGCCGGCATCGCCTTCTCCAACTCCAGCGTCGCCCTCGTCCACGGCATGAGCCGGCCCATCGGCGCCCATTTCCACGTGGCGCACGGCCTGTCCAACGCCATGCTCTTCCCCGCGGTTACCGCCTTCTCCGCGTTCGCCGATCCCGCGGCCACCGCCCGCTACGCCGCCTGCTCCCGCGCCTTCGGCGCCGCCACGGCCAGCGACAGCGACCAGGCGGCCGCCGGCGCTCTCGTCGACGCAATCGGCCGGCTGTGCGGCGATCTCAAGGTGCCCACGCCGCACGAGTTCGGCATCGACGAAGCGCACTGGAACCGACTGATCCCGCTCATGGCCGAACAGGCCCTCAGCTCCGGATCCCCCGCCAACAATCCGCGCGTGCCCTCCGCCGAGGAGATCGCACAGCTCTACACCCAGATCTACCGCTGAGGGAGTCGACCACCATGACCACCGCAATCGACCACTGGATCGCCGGACAAAGCACCGCGGGCACGTCCACCCGGCGCGGTGATGTCTTCAACCCCGCCACCGGTGCCCTCTCAGGTCGGGTCGCCTACGCCGGCACCGACGACGTGCACGCTGCGGTCACGGCCGCCGCCGAGGCGTTCCCCGCCTGGTCCAGCACCCCGCCGCACGTCCGCGCCCGGGTCCTGTTCCGCTTCCGCGACCTGGTGGAGAGCAACCGCGACCGGCTCGCCGAGATCATCACCGCCGAACACGGCAAGGTGTTCAACGACGCCCAGGGCGAGGTGACCCGCGGGATGGAAGTCATCGAGTTCGCCTGCGGCATCCCGCAGATACTCAAGGGAGAGTTCTCCGAGAACGTCGGACGCACGGTCGACGCCGTCACCCTGCGCCAGCCGCTCGGCGTGGTCGCCGGGATCTCCCCGTTCAACTTCCCGGCCATGGTGCCCATGTGGATGTTCCCCGTGGCTCTGGCCTGCGGAAACACCTTCGTCATGAAACCCTCGGAGAAGGACCCCACCCTCAGCAACGAGCTCGCCCGCCTTCTGGCAGAAGCCGGCGCGCCGGACGGCGTCTTCAACGTCGTCCACGGTGACAAGGCAGCCGTGGACGCTCTGCTGGAGGACCCGCGCGTCGAGGCGGTCAGCTTCGTCGGCTCAACTCCCGTCGCCGAACACATCCACAAGACCGCCGCGGCCGACGGCAAGCGGGTGCAGGCCCTGGGCGGCGCCAAGAACCACATGGTCGTCATGCCCGACGCCGACCTCGACCAGGCGGTCGCCGCCCTGATGGGCGCCGCCTACGGATCGGCCGGCGAACGCTGCATGGCCATCTCGGTCGCCGTCCCCGTCGGGGAGGAGACCGCGCAGCGCCTGCGCGAGCGCCTGATCAAGGCCCTGGCCGAACTGAAGGTCGGCCCCGGCATGAGCGACGGCGTCGAGATGGGCCCGCTGGTCACCGCCGCACACCGCGACAAGGTCGCCGGCTACCTCGACATCGGCACACAGGAAGGCGCGGAACTCGTCGTCGACGGCCGCCAGAGCGACATCGCAGACGCCGGAGACGGCTTCTTCCTGGGAGGCTCGCTCTTCGACCACGTCACCCCCGGCATGCGGATCTACCAGGAGGAGATCTTCGGCCCTGTCCTGTCCCTCGTGCGGGCCGACTCCTTCGCCCAGGCCCTTACCCTCGTCAACGAGCACGAGTTCGGCAACGGCACCGCGATCTTCACGCGCGACGGCAACACCGCCCGCACCTACCTCGCCAAGGTCAAGGCCGGGATGGTCGGCATCAACGTGCCCATCCCCGTCCCCATGGCCTTCCACTCCTTCGGCGGCTGGAAGCGCTCCCTGTTCGGCGACCACCACATCCACGGCCCCGAAGGCGTGCGCTTCTACACCCGCAACAAGACCGCCACCACCCGCTGGCCCAGCGACACCGCCGTGACCACCGAATACGCGATGCCCACCCATGGCTGAGCCGGCACCCCACGTGCCGAGCGGACTGCGTGCCACACACGACGGCACCCTCGGCCGCATCATCCTCGACCGTCCCAAGGCCCTCAACGCCCTGACCTTGGACACGGTCCAGGTCCTGGAGACCACGCTGCTCGCCTGGCGCAGCGAACCGCTCACCGCGGTCACCATCGAAAGCTCCGACGAACGGGCGTTCTGCGCTGGCGGCGACATCCGCACCATCCGCCAGAACACCATCGACGGCCGGCAGCAATCGAGCCTTGAGTTCTTCGCCACCGAATACCGCGTCAACGCTCTGCTCGCCGACTACCCGCACCCCGTCGTGTCCCTGATCGACGGGATCTGCATGGGCGGCGGCATGGGACTGTCCGTCCACGGACCCTTCCGCGTGGTCACCGAAGGCGCGGTGCTGGCCATGCCGGAAACCTCCATCGGCTTCTTCCCCGACGTGGGAGCCACTCACTTCCTGCCCCGCCTGCCGGGCGCGACCGGCATGTACCTCGCCCTGACCGGCGCACGCATCAACGCAGCCGACGCCCTCGCCCTGGGACTGGCCACCCACTTCTGCGGCTCGGCCCGGCTTGCCGAGATCCCCGACCTGCTGCGCACCCGCGGACACCGCAGTGTCGACCAGGTCCTGAACACCATCTGCTCCCCGCCGTCCGTCAACGCCGAACTCGCTCATCACCGCGCCGCCGTCGACGACGTCTTCGCAGCCGACAGCGTTCACACGATCCGGCAGCGACTGCGTGCCGCAAAGGATCCCTGGCTGCACGAGCAGGCACACATGCTGGACACGGTCTCCCGGCAGAGCCTGATGCTCACCTTCGACCTGATCAGCCACGGCAAAGAGCGCAACCTGGCTACCTGCCTGACCGCCGAACTGCGCGCCGCCTTGCAAACCGTGGCCACCCCCGACTTCCTCGAGGGAGTCCGGGCGGCGCTCGTCGATAAGGACCGCTCGCCCAACTGGGCCGACGAACCTTCCTACCAGGGCGTGGACCAGGCCGGTGCACCTTTCTGGCACCCCGCACGCGACCTGGTCTCGACCGCGCAAACCGCAACGCCCTGGCAACCCGCGTCCTCGATCACCACTTGACCGCAGGCAACCGCGGCCGGGACAGCCGCCGCAGCCCGGACCTCACAACTGCACCGCCACGCAGAGGAGAACGGCATGACCCAGATCGCCAACTCGCTCAACGGAGTCGACCGCGATGCCCTCAAGGGCACCCTCGAGGCAGTCCAGCACGACCCTCACCTCGCCAAGGTCTCCTTCACCCTCGGCGCGGACTGGCAGGGCGGCTGCCGCCAGCGCGCCGTCACCGGAGCCACCCGCCAGGCCGGAACCACGATCGACAGCCGCACCGCCCGCTATACCCTCGAGTCCGACGAGCCGGCCGCCCTCCTCGGGTCGGACACCGCAGCCAGTCCCGCCGAGTACGTGCTCCAGGCGCTCGCCGGCTGCTACGCCGTCACCTTCGCCACCCACGCCGCCAACCGCGGCATCGAACTGTCCTCCCTGCGCCTCGACATGGAAGCCGACTTCGATCTGCAAGGCTTCCTCGGCCTGGACGAGAAGACCCGCCCCGGCGCGCAGGAGATCAGGGTGACTGTGCACGCCGAGTCCCCGAACACCTCTCGCGGGGGACTGCTCGAACTCACCGCATTCGTGCAGGAGCACTCTCCGATCCGCGACATCCTCGCGCACGAGGTCCGCGTCTCCACCGATCTCGCCTGACGGCACAGCGGCTCGGCCGTCAGCTCTACCTGAACCACACCAATGCTGGACCCGACCCAGGGAGCATCATGAGCGACGCAGAGTTCATCCACCTCGACATCCGCGAGTCGGTAGCCTGGATCCAGATCGATCGGCCGGCAAAGCTCAACGCACTGTCGGTCGAACTCATGCGGGAGATGTCCAATACCCTCGATATCGTCGAGCAGGACGACGACGTGCGTGTCGTGGTCCTGCGGGGCGGCGACCGGGCCTTCAGCGTCGGCTACGACATCGCCCAGGAAGTCGAGATGGGCGTCTCCACGGCCGAGCAGTGGTACGGCGGCCTGGAAGCCAACATCGCCCTGACGATGAAGGTGTGGGGCCTGAACAAGCCCGTCATCGGCGCCGTCTCCGGCTGGTGCCTGGCCGGCGGTTGCGAACTCGCCATGGCCTGCGATCTCATCGTCTGCACAGACGAAGCACAGTTCGGAGAGCCCGAGATCCGCTTCGGGTCGGGCCCGGTCACCCTACTCATGCCCTTCCTCATCGGTCAGAAGGCGACCAACGAACTCCTCTACACCGGCGACACGGTCGACGCCCACAGGGCCAAGGAACTCGGCCTGGTCAACCACGTCGTCGCACACGAGCACCTGCACGGCAGCGTCGAACAGCTCGCCCGCAAGATTGCCCTCACACCGCTTCCCATCCTGCGCTACACCAAGCAAGCCCTCACTCGGGCATACACGGCGATGGGCCTCCAGACGGCTGTGGACCACAACCACGCCATCGCTGCCGTCCTCAACTCGGCCGCGACCCCCGAGCGCGCAGAGTTCACCGACCTCGTCGCGAGCAAAGGACTCAAAGCAGCCCTCGCGTGGCGCGATGCACGATTCGCCACAGCCGACGCCAACTGAACGGCCTCGGCGGACTCCTTCCCCCCCCCAGCTCGACCGGCGCCAGCCCCGCCTCCCGCACCAAACCCTCCGCGTCCCGGCAGGACTGTGCGAAGTGCCGGCCCAAGTCAGGGTCGAGCCGCCGTTGACGGCGCTTGAGGTAGTGCTCCTGGCTGACCAGCCAGTCCGCCAGGTTCACCACCCCGGTCATCAGCACACTCGCTGACGGCGTGCTCTCGCCCCCAAACTCCGGTGCCTGCGGCCTCCCCAGGAAGTCGAACGCGGCACGACCGTGCGCGACCCGCTGCCGCGCCCAGGCAGGCCCACCCAAACGCGCTCGGTACGCCGTGTTGCAGGCCCGGTTCTCATCGAAGCGGTGAACTGGCCGTGATGGTCACCGACGATCTGGGCCAGCCACTCCACGACCTCCTCGTCCTCGAAACCGAGCGCCTCCAGTACGGCGGGAATGCTTTCCATGCCCACGACCTCATGGGGTCGCGCCTCGGCCCCGATCTGTCCCTTGTCCCCGAGCAGCTCATCACTGAGTCCTGCACGCCCCCGCGCGTCGCAGAAGGCGAAACCGGACAGCTTCCCGATGTCATGCAGGCCCGCGCACAACGCCGTCAGCGCACGGGCATGGTCCATGTCCCGCGCTGACCCGAAGGCGACAGCGATATGCCGTCGCTGATTCTCCGAGAGGTATGCGTCCCACAAGTACGACGCCACCGCGGCGGCATCCAACAAGTGACGCACCAGTGGATACGGCACAAGCAGGCCGCGGGACTTCCCCGACCGCTGCCGAGCCCGCGGCAAACCCACACCCAGGCTCTCCTCCGCCTCGCCCGCCACCGCATCAGCGTCCTGTTCGCCATGCTCCGCGACGGCACCTCCTACCAACCCCGCACCCCCGCCACCACTTGACGAAAGAGATAGAGGCACCCCCCGAAAGAGTGACAGCCCTGCTGCGCTTGGCCGCGGACCTGCCGGTGGCGCGGGCGCCGCGCCCTCCAGCCGCTGCATGCAACGGTGGGACTGCTCTCCTGGCACGATGCGTGTCATGCAGCCCCTACCCGCCCCCTGCCCGGTCGGCCTCATCCCCGAGGCGACGAACATGGACACCTTCAACGCCGTATACCGGCAGGCCAAACAGCAGGGCGCCGTCTTCATCGCCATCGAGCGTCAAGGACCCCGGTGGACGGTCAAGGCCGACCAGCTCACCGCCCCGCAGCACACAGTCGACGACACGGTGCACGACGCCGTGCGCACGGCTGTCATCCGGCTGACCACGCTCAGGAGATCCGCTCCGACTCCTTGGCGGGGCCCATCTACTTTGTGCTGTACGACATCGAGGTCCGGCAGCGGGCCCGCGAACTCGCGACTGCACTACACGCAGCCCTGTACGGCAACCTGGCACCATTGACGCGCGCCGTACCCGAACCACACGCTTAACGTCCCGGGGCCGTTCACGTCCTTCCTCGGGCCGCCCACCGCACGCACTGTGGAGGGGGTTGATCAGGCGGACTTGAGTGGGGTGCCGTCGTAGGTACAGCCCGACGCTCGTGAGTGCCCTCGAGAGGGCTATAGCGTAGCGACGAGGCGCGATGCGGGGGCAAATGTGTTCAGATCCGGAATGATCACCCTAGCGGTGTTCGGGCTGGCCTGGTGGATGGTGGGGACCTCGGTGGTCACCGGCCCCCTGGCCACTGTGGCAGTGGTCCTCGGATTGGCCGCCACCGTCGGCGTGCTCTTGCCGGCTCGCAGGACCATGGCCCACGGGGCACCGCCTTCCCCGCCGGACGCAGGAGTGATGCGGCGCTTCGGGTGGATCAACATCGCCCAGGGGGCTGCGATCGCGGCGACCGTCGCGGTGTGCGTCGCTTGCGGCGTGCCCTCCTGGATTCCGGTGCTGGTGGTATTCATCGTCGGGGCGCACTTTCTGCCGCTGGCCACGTTGTTCCAGCAGCCGGAATACCGGGTGACGGCCGCCTTGCTCATCGCCGCTGGTGGCATCGCTGGTGTCGTCGGCGCGGCAGGCGGACCGCCGACCGTGGTACGGGCCATAGCCTGTATCCCTACCGCGCTGGCTCTGTGGGGCAGTGCGGTGTGGCTGCTGAGCCGCAGAACCAACGCTCGATAACGACGAACCCCTTCGCCCTGCCTCGCAAGGCGTGGAAGGAAACTCGCTGCATACAGCGGATGCATTGTTCTACTTCTCCGGAGCGATCCGGTTTACCTGGTGCTATCGGCGCGAGGCTTCGTCCCCGGCCGAGAACGACAATGACGCCATCCCTGTGCTCAGGGGCGCCGTGACGGTGCGCGGGATCGGCGGCGGGTCAGCCGGCTACAGGCTTTCCGTCGCGGCCATCGTGACCTGTCCGGCCGCAGATCGCGCTCCAGCTCACGCCCGGGCAGCAGCCCTGGATGTGGCACGCCGTTACCGGGCTCTCCCCGCAGGGGACGGAAGGCGAACCCCGGCCGAAGAGCCCCTGACCGCTGCTGAAGGGCTGTTGGGCCACAAGCCGCTGGGCACTCATGAGTGCGTTCAGGACAGAGGCCGGCTCGTGAGGCCCCTCTTCGGCCACCTTGACCACGTGGAGGGTGTGGTTGCTGCCGACCCGGCAACATGATCCCTCACCGCCCTACTGGGCCCGGGCGAGAGCAAGCCCCCGGCGCGCTGCTCACACTCCGCCGAAGTGGCTTCGTTCAGGTTCGAAGACAGCGTTTGTTGACGAGCCAGGGTGGCAGTCTCGGACGGTCGGAGCCGTCACCAGTTTTGAAGGCAGGCGGCTCTCGCGTGTGATGGTCGCCGTCGGCGCATGTCAGTGCCCGATGCGAGGATGCGCGCATGACACCGACGCTTCTCACCGACATTGAGCGGGCCGTTCGCAGCAGCTGGGGGGCTGACACGACCACCCCGGGTTTCCGGCCGTACTGGTCTTCGGAGAATCCTGCGCGGGATCAGTGCGGTGTGACCGCGATGGTGCTCAACGACCTGCTCGGTGGCGAGCTGATCCGAGGCGAGGTACTCGTGAAGGGGGAGCGCACGGACTACCACTGGTGGAACCGCTTGGGGATGGGCATCGAGGTCGATCTCACCCGTGAACAGTTCGGGCTGGAGGAGGTCGTGACCGAGGGCATTGTCATCCCCCGGCCACCAACGATCGTCCGACTGCGTGAGGAGTATGAGCTTCTCCGCAGGCGAGTTACTGAGAAGCTGGGTCTGCTGGAAGCCGCAAGTCCTGAGGATGCGCTCGGCTAGGTCGTTTCTGATGGCTCTTGGTGGTGGATCGGTGCGGTGCTGGGCAGGTGTCCTGCATGGTGCGACGGCATGAGTTGAGTGATGCGCAGTGGCAGAAGATCGAGTCGTTATTGCCGGTCAACGGCAGGCCGGGTGGGCAGTGGGCCGATCACCGGAGGGTGATCAACGGAGTGCTGTTCCGGGCCCGCACGGGTGTGCCCTGGCCTGACCTGCCCGAGCGGTATGGCCCCTGGCAGACGGTCTATGAGCGGCACCGCCGCTGGTCAGCGGATGGGACGTGGCAGCGGATTCTGGCCACTTTGCAGATCGAGGCCGACGCCGCCGATCCCGACGGCGCACTGGAGCGGAAGCTGGATGACGAGTGGGCGGTCAACATCGATTCCACCACCTGCCGTGCGCATCAGCACGCGGCGGGTGCGCGGCACCGGCCACCGTAAGACTTCCCGCAAAAGGGGGCGGTGCGCGTGTGGAAGCCGATGGGCGGGAGGCGTTGGGGCGCTCGCGGGGCGGGCTGACGAGCAAGGTCCACCTCTTGGCCGACGACCGGGCCCGTCCGCTGGTCTGGCGTACCTCGCCGGGCCAGCGGGGTGACAGCCCGATGTTCGTCCCCGTCCTGGAGGAGTTACGGATCCGGCGTCGTGGGCCAGGTCGACCGCGCAGCCGCCCCGACCGACTCCGCGGTGACAAGGCCTACTCCAGCCGCGGCAACCGTGCCTATCTGCGGCGACGGGGCATCAAAGCAACCATCGCCCAGCCCGATGACCAGCGGGCCAACCGCCGGCGGCAGGGGCGGGCCGGCGGCAGGCCACCGGCCTTCGACAAGGACCAGTACCGCCACCGCAGTGCCGTCGAGCGGTGCGTCAACAAGTGGAAGCAGTACCGCGCGGTGGCCAGCCGCTATGACAAGCGTGACTACATCTTCAACGGCACACTGGCCGTCACAGCGATCAACATCTGGCTTCGCGACACCGTCCAAGAGCCATCAGAAACGCCCTAGTACTGCAACGGTGCTTGCGGTGACTGGTGGCCAGGTTGGTCGTTGGCCTGTTCGTGAGTGGGGACCTTGCTGATGTCAGGTTGTGGGCGGGTGAACTGGGCGCTGTGCATGAGCG
>NZ_QOIM01000039.1 GCF_003323735.1 Streptomyces reniochalinae
CCGAACCCGGAAGCTAAGCCTTTCAGCGCCGATGGTACTGCATGCGGGAGCGTGTGGGAGAGTAGGACGCCGCCGAACTCCATGTGAGGAAAGCCCCGTTGGCACACGCCAACGGGGCTTTCTTTTGTGCGACGGGGCTTTCTTCTGTGCGTTCGACGGAGTTTCTCCGCGTTCGATAGTGCTTATCAGGGCTGCCCAACGGGTCGGCCGGCGCTTGCCGGGGTCCGGCTCCCCAGGCGTCACCGCGTGGCGGGAGCGCTGCCGGCGCCGTTCGATCCGCCCACCCTTCATGCCACCCCGTGCACGCTGGGTGAGCGGCGCCCGGTAGGGTCAGGGGGCATCGTCGGCACGTTCACACAGGAGGTCCACGGGTGGAGGTCCAGGAGACGCGGGTCCAGACGGACCGGGTCCTCACCATCCCGAACATCCTCAGCATGGCTCGTCTGGTCGGCGTGCCGGTGTTCCTGTGGCTGATTCTGTGGCCGGAGTTCGGCGGGCCGAACTGCGACCTGTGGGCACTCCTCGTGATCGTCGCGAGCGGGGTCAGCGATTACCTCGACGGTAAACTCGCCCGTCGGTGGAATCAGATCAGCAGCCTGGGCCGTATTCTCGATCCGGCCGCCGACCGGCTGTACATCCTCTCGACGCTGGTGGGTCTAACCTGGCGCGAGATTCTCCCCCTCTGGCTGACGATCGCGTTGTTGGCCCGCGAACTGCTGCTTCTGGTCATGGTGTGGGTCCTGGACCGCCATGGCTTCGCGCCGCCGCAGGTCAACTTTCTCGGCAAGGCCGCCACCTTCAACCTCATGTACGCCTTCCCGTTGCTGCTGCTCAGTGACGGAAGTGGATGGCTGGCATCACTCGCTGCGATCTTTGGATGGGCCTTCGCCGGTTGGGGTACTGCGCTCTACTGGTGGGCAGGGATCCTTTACGTGGTCCAGGTCCGCCGTCTGATCAGCGCGGATGCTGAAACCGACTGAACACCCGCCTCCGCTCGGAGGCCGACTGCCCTGAATTCGGCTTTGTGGGCCATCCTGGAGGGGTGAGGGTCGGTATGACCGTCGTCTGTATGAGGAGGACGCTTCCGACATGAAGGCCGTCGTGATGGCTGGCGGCGAGGGCACGCGCCTTCGCCCGATGACCGCGAGCATGCCCAAGCCGCTCCTGCCAGTGGTGAACAAGCCGATCATGGAGCATGTGCTCAAGCTGCTCAAGCGTCATGGGCTCACCGAGACCGTGGTGACCGTGCAATTCCTGGCTTCGCTGGTCAAGAATTATTTCGGTGACGGTGAAGAGCTCGGCATGGAACTCAGCTACGCCCACGAGGAGAAGCCTCTGGGTACGGCGGGCAGTGTCAAGAACGCGGAGGAGGCGCTGAAGGACGACGCGTTCCTCGTCATCTCGGGCGACGCGCTCACGGATTTCGATCTGAGCGACCTCATCCGGTTCCACAGGGAGCGCGGCGCGATGGTCACCGTGTGCCTGACCCGGGTGCCGAATCCGCTGGAGTTCGGTATCACCATCGTGGACGAGGACGGGAAGGTCGACAGGTTCCTGGAGAAGCCGACGTGGGGGCAGGTCTTCTCCGACACGGTGAACACCGGCATCTACGTGATGGAGCCGGAGGTGTTCGACTACGTCGAGGCGGACGCGTCGGTCGACTGGTCGGGTGACGTCTTCCCGCGGCTCATGGAGGAGGGCAAGCCGATCTACGGCTATGTCGCCGAGGGCTACTGGGAGGACGTCGGCACGCACGAGAGCTATGTGCAGGCGCAGGCCGACGTGCTCGAGGGCAAGGTGGACGTCGAGCGGGACGGGTTCGAGATCTCGCCGGGCGTCTGGGTCGCCGAGGGGGCCGAGGTGCATCCGGACGCCGAGCTGCGTGGCCCGCTCTACATCGGTGACTACGCGAAGGTCGAGTCGGGCGCCGAGGTGCGTGAGCAGTCCGTCATCGGGTCGAACGTCGTGGTCAAGAGCGGCGCCTTTCTGCACCGCGCGGTGGTGCACGACAACGTCTACGTGGGCCCGCAGAGCAATCTGCGCGGCTGCGTCATCGGCAAGAACACCGACATCATGCGGGCCTCGCGTATCGAGGACGGAGCCGTCGTCGGCGACGAGTGCTTCATCGGTGAGGAATCGATCGTTCAGGGGAACGTGCGCATCTACCCCTTCAAGACGATCGAGGCCGGCGCGTTCGTCAACACGTCCGTGATCTGGGAGTCCCGCGGGCAGGCGCACCTGTTCGGGGCGCGGGGCGTCTCCGGCATCCTGAACGTGGAGATCACGCCCGAGCTGGCGGTACGGCTGGCGGGCGCGTACGCGACGACGCTGAAGAAGGGCTCCACGGTCTGTACTGCGCGTGACCACTCCCGCGGTGCCCGCGCGCTGAAGCGGGCCATCATCTCCGCGCTCCAGGCCAGCGCCATCGACGTACGTGACCTGGAGAACGTGCCGCTCCCCGTGGCCCGCGAGCAGACGGCGCGGGGCAGCGCGGGCGGCATCATGATCCGGACGACGACCGGTGTTCCGGACTCGGTCGACATCATGTTCTTCGACGAGCGCGGCGCGGACCTCTCCCAGGCCAAGCAGCGCAAGCTGGACCGCGTCTACGCGCGCCAGGAGTACCGCCGCGCCTTCCCTGGCGAGATCGGCGACCTGAGCTTTCCCTCCAGCGTCTACGACTCCTATACAGGATCCCTGCTGCGTGCCGTGGACACCACGGGGATCGCGGAGTCCGGGCTCAAGGTGGTCGTGGACGCGTCCAACGGCAGCGCGGGGCTGGTGCTGCCGAGTCTGCTCGGCCGCCTCGGTGTGGACTCGCTGACGATCAATCCGGGGCTCGACGAGGCGCGTCCGACGGAGACGGCGGAGAGCCGGCGGGCCGGTATGGTGCGGCTGGGGGAGATCGTGGCCTCGGCGCGGGCGGCGTTCGGCGTGCGGTTCGACCCGGTGGGTGAGCGGATCTCCCTGGTGGACGAGCAGGGCAGGATCGTCGAGGACGACCGCGCGCTGCTGGTCATGCTGGACTTGGTGGCCGCCGAGCGGCGCAGCGGCCGGGTGGCGCTGCCGGTGACCACGACCCGGATCGCGGAGCAGGTCGCGGCCTACCACGGGACCCAGGTGGAGTGGACGACGACTTCGACCGACGACCTGGCCCGGGTCAGCCGGGACGACGCGACGGTCTTCGGCGGCGACGGGCGCGGTGGGTTCATCGTTCCGGAGTTCAGTTCCGTCTTCGACGGTGCGGCCGCTTTCGTGCGGCTGATCGGGCTGGTGGCCCGTACACAGCTCACCCTCAGCCAGATCGACGCGCGGATTCCGCAGGCGCACGTGAGCCGGCGGGACCTGCCGACGCCGTGGGCGGTCAAGGGGCTCGTGATGCGTACGGTCGTGGAGGCGGCCGGGGACAGGTCGGTCGACACCACCGACGGGGTGCGGGTCGTCGAGTCCGACGGACGCTGGGTGATGGTGCTGCCGGACCCGGCGGAGGCCGTCACCCATCTGTGGGCCGAGGGCCCCGACGAGGCGTCGGCGCAGGCGTTGCTGGACGAGTGGGCGGCCGTGGTCGACAGCGCGGGACACTGAGCCGCGGGCAGGGCGGCGGCCGGGCCCACGGCCTGCGGCGTCGGCCGCGCAGCCCTGCCTGGTCGCGTTGGTCGCGGCGGGGCGTGTCCTTCCCCGGGGGCAACGCCAAGGGCAAGTCCCGCCGCACGGCGTAGAGGTGGGTGCGTTCGGTGGCAGGGGTCGTCACGTGCGACGATGTGCGGCATGTCGCAGCAGCAGCCCAGTCGGAGCACCTTGTCGCGGTTCCCGCGGCCCGATGCCTCCATGTCGCTGCTGACCAACGTGATGGAGCACAGCCTCGACGAGGGGTACGCGGAGGCCGCCGCCCGGCGGGGTGAGGTGGGCCGCTCGCGGATGCCGCGCACCCTGCGGGCCAAGCTCGGTCTCGCGGTGGGGCTGGTGCTGGCCGGGCTGGTGGTGACCGTCGGTGCGGCGCAGGCGCGTATCTCCGCGCCGGGCATCGCCAAGGAGAAGCAGGAGTTGATCCAGCGGATCGAGTCGGGCGGCAAGGAAGCCGACACGCTGAGTGAGGACGTCGACAAGCTGCGCTCCTCCGTCGAGGCCGAGCAGCGCGAGGCCCTGGAGAAGCACGGAGACGAGCGGGGCCGCACGGCGACGCTGCTGGCCGGCGCGACACCCGTCAAGGGCCCCGGTCTCAAGCTGGTGGTGGACGACGCCGAGGACGCCGGATCCGGCGACGGTGACGGTCCCAGGAAGAGCGACGGCTTCTCCGACACGGGGCGGATCAGGGACCGCGATCTCCAGCGGGTCGTCAACGGGCTGTGGGCGGCGGGGGCGGAGGCCGTCTCGGTCAACGGTCAGCGTCTGACGTCGCGTTCGGCCATCCGCGCGGCGGGGGACGCGATCCTGGTCGACAACAAGCCGCTGGTGCCGCCCTATACGCTGCTTGCCGTCGGCCCTGGGCAGAAGTTCAGCAGGACGTTCCAGGACAGCGTCGACGGGCAGTATCTGTACATCCTGCACAAGGACTACGGGGCGAAGACCAGCATCTCCGTCCAGGACGAGGTCCGGCTGCCGGCCGCGCCGAGTCTGAATCTGAGAACAGCGAAGCCTGTGCGAACAGGGAAGGGCAGCACATCGTGATCGCCGTACTGGGCCTCGTCGTCGGAGTGGTGGCCGGACTCGTCGTCCGGCCCGTGGTGCCGATGGCGTTCGAGCCCTACCTGCCCATCGCTGTCGTCGCCGCGCTGGACGCGGTGTTCGGGGGGCTGCGCGCCATGCTGGACGGCATCTTCGACGACAAGGTCTTCGTCGTCTCCTTCCTGTCGAACGTGGTGGTGGCGGCGCTGATCGTCTTCCTCGGCGACAAGCTCGGGGTCGGTGCCCAGCTCTCCACCGGGGTGGTCGTCGTCCTGGGTATCCGGATCTTCTCCAACGCGGCCGCCATCCGCCGGCACGTCTTCAGGGCGTGAGGCCGATGAGCGACGAGCGCAGGCCGAGGCAGGAACTGCCGCCCGAGCGGCCGGAGAGCACGCAGGGGCCCGCGGACGAGGCGGCGTCGGGAGACCAGGGGGCCGCGCGGCTGACCGGGCGGCAACGGCTGGCCAAGGCCGTCTGGCCCCCACGGGTGACGCGGGCCCAACTCATCGTGGCGCTCCTGCTGTTCGTCCTCGGCCTGGGGCTCGCCATCCAGGTGCGGTCCACCAGCGAGAACAGCGCGCTGCGCGGAGCCCGCCAGGAGGACCTGGTGCGCATCCTGGACGAGCTCGACGACCGCACCAAGCGGCTGGAGGACGAGAAGCGGAAGCTGACCGGGCAGCGCACCGAGCTGGAGAACAGCTCCGACCAGGCGGAAGAGGCCCGCAAGCAGACCAGGCAGAAGGCGGCGCAGCTGGGGGTCCTCGCCGGTACGGTGGCGGCCGAGGGGCCCGGTATCCGTATGACGATCAACGACCGCGCCGGCACCACCGATTCGGACACGCTGCTCGACGCCGTCCAGGAGCTGCGGGCCGCGGGGGCCGAGGCGATGCAGGTCAACGGGGTGCGCGTGGTGGCGAGTACCTATTTCACCGACAGTGGCGGCGGAGTGAGCGTGGACGGGCATAAGATCGATCCGCCGTACCGGTTCGAGGTCATCGGCAAGCCCGCGGATCTCGAACCGGCGCTGAACATCCCCGGCGGAGTCGTGCAGACACTGAAGAACAAGCAGGCCACAGTGGGTGTGACGCGCTCGGAGAAGGTCACCGTGGACGCCTTGCGACAGGCGAAGCGGCCTGACTACGCTCGGTCGTCCTCGCAGTGAGATGGTGAGAAGAGTTGCGGGGGGTCGGCGGGCCGGCCGGGCACCGCGTGAGGGAAACTGTCTATGGGTCACGGACGTTAGACGGGCGTCGAGAGTGACCAATGAGAGCATCGAGGGTCTGTCCTGCCCCACGGGCGGGTCTGTTTCGTGCGAGGGGAATCGCCCGTGAGTTTTTTTGCGAAGTTGTTCGGCAAGGGCCGCCGGAGCGGTGACACGGGTACCGCACGGCACCGTGCGCCCCGTGACACCGAGGTGACGGGTTCCGCCCCCGGGAGCAGCGGGGAGCGCCCCCTGTTCCGCGACGAGGTGGCCGGACCGGCAGGCGACAATTCGGGTGGTCACGGCGCGTTTTCTGTTGACCCCGGTACGCAGGGGCGCATAGGTTCCCAGGCACCGCAAACCTCAAATCCAGGTGGAGGTTCTGCCTTGCCGGTGTGTAACAGGTGTGGAGCCCAGGTCGCCGAAGCGAGCCGGTTCTGCTCCAACTGCGGCGCCCCCCTGCGGGGCGGCGTGCCCGCGGAGGGGTCGTCCGAGACGACGTCGACGATCTCCATCTCCGGGCTGGAGGCCTACGACTCGGAGTCCACGGGCCAGCACGTCTCTCCTGTGCTGCCCCCCGAGGCGCAGGCCGCGGTGGAGGCGCTGCCGCTGGGCTCGGCGCTGCTGATCGTGCGGCGTGGCCCCAACTCCGGCAGCCGCTTCCTGCTCGACGGTGAGCTGACCACCGCGGGCCGCCACCCGGAGAGCGACATCTTCCTCGACGACGTGACGGTCTCGCGTCGTCACGTGGAGTTCCGGCGCGGTGCCGACGGCGCCTTCACCGTCTCGGACGTCGGCAGCCTGAACGGCACCTACGTCAACCGTGAGCGGATCGAGGCGGGAGTGCCGCTGGCCAGCGGCGACGAGGTGCAGATCGGCAAGTACCGCCTGGTCTTCTACGGGAGCCCGCGTACCGTCTGAGATCTTGCAGGGAGGCTCGTGCTGCACACGCCGTCCGGCGGTGCCCGGGTGGGCACCGCCGCAGGGGACGCAGGCCCAGGGAGCGGCCCGATGAGCATCGGCGCCGTCCTGGAGGCGCTCCGTGAGGAGTTTCCCGAGGTCACCGTCTCCAAGATCCGTTTTCTCGAGGCGGAGGGCCTCGTCGAGCCGGCGCGGACACCGGCGGGTTACCGCAAGTTCCGCGCCGAGGACGTCGAGCGGCTCAGCCACGTGCTGCGCATGCAGCGTGACCACTACCTGCCGCTCAAGGTGATCAGGGAGCAGTTGGCGGGCGCCACGGACGGCGCCGGCCCGTCAGCTGTCCCGCCCTCGCCGGGCCGGCCCGCCGAGCCGGAGGGCCGGGAGGCGGCTCGGCGGGCCGCAAGCCCGCCCGCTGCCGTGCGCCTGGACCGGGAAGAGCTGCTGGCCGCCGTCTCGGCGGCCCCGGAGGAGCTCACGGCGTGGGAGGAGTACGGGCTGCTCGGCGCCGACGCGGAGGGCAGGTACGGGCACGGCGAGCTGGCGGTGGCGCGCCTGGTGGCGGAGCTGGGCAGGCACGGTCTGGAGGCGCGTCATCTGCGGGCGCTGAAGCTCTGTGCCGAGCGCCAGCTCGATCTCGCCGAGCAGACCGTGGCGTCCCTCAGAAGGCACCCGGATGCCCGCACCAGGGAGCTGGCGGAGGGAACGGTCCAGGAGCTGGCCGGGCTGTCCGCGCGGCTCTACGCGGCCTTCGTGCAGGCCGCGCCAGGCGCCTCGGGTGACTGAATCGGCACACCGGTGCCGTCGCCGGACGGGTGCCCGACTACCCAAACAGGCGCGGCACGGCCTAGGGTTGCTGTGTGAATGAGCTCGACGTCGTGGGTGTCCGGGTGGAAATGCCCACCAACCAACCGATCGTGCTCCTGCGAGAAGTGGGAGGCGACCGCTACCTCCCTATCTGGATCGGCCCCGGGGAGGCGACCGCGATCGCCTTCGCCCAGCAGGGCATGACCCCCGCACGCCCACTCACCCATGACCTGTTCAAGGATGTCCTGGAAGCAGTGGGTCAGGAGCTGACCGCGGTCCGCATCGTGGATCTGCGGGAAGGCGTGTTCTACGCGGAGCTGGTTTTCGCCAGTGGTGTGGAAGTCAGTGCCCGCCCGTCCGACGCCATAGCGCTCGCGCTGCGCACCGGCACGCCGATCTACGGCAGTGACGATGTGCTGGACGACGCGGGTATCGCGATCCCCGACGAGCAGGAGGACGAGGTGGAGAAGTTCCGCGAGTTCCTCGACCAGATCTCTCCGGAGGACTTCGGCTCCAGCAGCCAGTGACGGCCCCCGCTCGCGCCGCGTCCGCCGACGCGGCGCGGGGGAGTGCGCCTCAGCGGCCGGGGGCGGCGGCCATCCGGCCAGCTGTTCCCCAACCGAGGGCACGCAAAACCACTCCTGGGGGCATTATCACTCGCCGTGCCGAGTGTGGCGATCGTTGACGCACTCGGAGTGACTGCCTACCTTCATGTGGGCAGGTTCCGGGGGTAACCCGGGATGTGAAGGACGGAGGTCGGCGTGGCAAGCACCGGCGGCGAAGGTACGGCAGCTGGCGATTCGTCCCTACTCGGCGGTCCACGGGCGGCCTACGGGCGGGAGGTGTCCCCAGGGCGGCCCGCAGCCGGTCTACGGACGGACGGGGCCCCGGGCGAAGCGGCGGAGACCCCGGCCGAGCAGGTCGGCTACCGCGGACCGACCGCGTGCTCCGCGGCCGGCATCACCTACCGCCAGCTGGACTACTGGGCCCGCACCGGGCTGGTGGAGCCCAGCATCCGGCCCGCCTACGGGTCGGGCACCCAGCGGCTCTACGGCTTCCGCGACATCGTCGTTCTCAAGATCGTCAAACGGCTGCTGGACACCGGTGTCTCCCTCCAGAACATCCGTGCCGCGGTCCGGCACCTGCGCTCGCGCGGCCGCACCGACCTGGCGCGGATGACGCTCATGAGCGACGGGGCGACCGTCTACGAGTGCTCCTCGCCCGACGAGGTGGTCGATCTGCTCCAGGGCGGCCAGGGAGTCTTCGGGATCGCCGTGGGCGTGGTGTGGAAGGACGTCGAGGGCGCTCTCTCGCAGCTGCACGGGGAGCGGGTCGACACGGGGGAGACCCTGGTGGGCGACCACCCGGAGGACGAGCTGGCCCGCCGCCGCAACCGCGTGGGCTGAGGGCCAGCGCGCCGCGAGCCGGGTGACCGGGCCGGTTGTCGGTGCCATGCGGCAGCATCGGACGTGTGAGGACCGAGCCGACCATCCTGCATCTGGACATGGATGCCTTCTTCGCCGCGGTGGAGCAGGCGTCCAAGCCGAGCCTGCGCGGGAAGCCCGTGGTGGTCGGCGGGCTCGGCCCGCGCGGGGTGGTCTCCACCGCCTCGTACGAGGCCCGGCGCTTCGGGGTGCACTCGGCGATGCCCACCGCGCAGGCCAGACGCCTGGCGCCGAACGCGGCCTATCTGGGCACCCGCTTCGGGCTCTACCGGGCGGTGAGCGAGGTGGTGATGGAGCTGCTGTACGCGCTCTCGCCCCTGGTGGAGCCCCTGAGCCTCGACGAGGCGTTCGTGGATCTGGAGGCCCACGAGGCGCCGACGGGCACGCAGGGCGGCGCCGAGGGGGCGCGTGAGATCGGTGAGCGGCTGCGGCGGGACATCCGGGCGGCGACGGGGCTCAGCGGCTCCGTGGGACTGGCCGGCTCCAAGATGCTCGCCAAGATCGCCTCGGAGGAGGCGAAGCCGGACGGCCTGGTGCTGATAGAGCCGGGTACCGAGCGGGAACGCCTGGCGCCCATGCCGGTGAGGACGCTGCCCGGGGTGGGGCCCGCGACGGGTGAGGTGCTGCGCCGTGCGGGTCTCACCACGATCGGCGAGGTGGCAGAGGCGGGCGCGGACGAGTTGCTGCGGCTGCTGGGCAAGGCGCACGGTACCGCCGTCCACGCCATGGCCCACGGGATCGACGAGCGACCCGTGGTGGCGGAGCGGGACGCGAAGTCGGTGTCCGTCGAGGACACCTACGACGTCGATCTGACCGACCGCACGCGGGTGCGGCTGGAGGTGGAGCGGCTCGCCCGGCGCTGTGTGACGCGGCTGCGCGCCGCCGGCCGTTCGGGGCGGACAGTGGTCATCAAGGTGCGCAGCTACGATTTCTCGACCCTGACCAGGTCGGAGACCCTGCGGGGCCCCACCGACGATCCCGGTGTCGTCAAGGAGGCGGCGCTGCGGCTGCTGGAAGGGGTGGACACCACGGCCGGGGTGCGGCTGCTGGGCGTGGCCGTCAGCGGTCTGGCGGACTTCACGCAGGAGGACCTGTTCGCGCAGGCCCAGGCCGCGCGGAGCGAGGCCGAGGCCGAGGCGGCGCGGCAGGCCGCCGAGGCGGACGCCGAGCGGGACAGCACGGTCGTGGAGGAGCCGGACGCCGCGGTGCCCGCCGACCGGCAGTGGATTCCTGGCCGGGACGTGCGGCACGCGGCGCACGGCAGGGGCTGGGTGCAGGGCAGCGGCGTCGGGAAGGTGACCGTCCGCTTCGAGGAGCCCGACACGCCGCCGGGCCGGGTGCGCACGTTCGCCGTGGACGACCCGGATCTCGAGCCGGCCGAACCGGTCATGCTGGACGCGCGCGTCGCCGAGGCGCTGGCGCGGCGGGCCGCGCCTGCCCCCGCGGGCGGTTCCGGGGCCGGAGCGGGTCAGTCGCCGGCGCCCGCCACCCGCCCGAAGTCGCGGTCCGGCGGTGCCGGTGCCTCGTCGGGCAGTGGTGTGTCGAGACCGTAGTGGCGGTAGAGCTGGAGCTCCTGCTGCGGTGAGAGGTGGCGGCCCACTCCGAAGTCGGGCGCGCCCCTGATCAGATCGCGCGCGAAGGGCACGCGCAGGCCGGTCTCGTCCAGTCGGGAGGGTTCCAGCGGTACGAAGGCGTCACGGCTGAAGATCCCGGTGCGCAGGGCTGCCCACTCCGGTTCGCCGGTGGCGTCGTCCAGGTACACCTCGTCGACGGTGCCGATCTTGTCTCCCCGGCTGTCGAACGCCTTGCGGCCGATCAGGCTCCGCGGGTCTATGTCGGTCTGCACGGATCTCCCTCCCACGGGTTGCGACATGCTGTTCCTGCTCGTACCCACTACGAAACGGTACTTTTCGGCCACTGGCCACTTGAACACACTCCGGGTTACCACCGAGGGGCTCGCTGATACGCTCGTAAACGGCTGTCGACCCCGTGCGGGAGAGTCCTCCGGGAAGTTTCCGGAGGCGCCGAAGGAGCAACTCCTCCCCGGAATCTCTCAGGCTCACGTACCGCACGGACGAGGTCACTCTGGAAAGCAGGGCGGGCCCCGGACCAGCGCCGATGCCCCCCTCACCGACGGTGTAAGCCGAGCGTCCGGTCAGTGGGGCGGGTCGGTGAAACTCTCAGGTCCGGATGACAGAGGGGGAGGCCGAACGGGCACCCGTGGAAGGTGCCCCCCGAGGTCGCACCGACCAGGAGGCCCCCGCAGATGACTTCCCACCGCATCCCGCTGACCGAGTTGGAGAGCGGCACACCGTTCGAGAGCCGGCACATCGGGCCCGACGCGGCCGCGCAGGCGAAGATGCTCGCCCAGGTCGGTTACGGATCGCTCGACGAGCTCACCGCGGCGGCGGTACCCGACGTGATCAAGAGCACCGAGCGGCTGGCGCTCCCCGAGGCCCGCAGCGAGGCCGAGGTGCTGGCCGAGCTGCGCTCGTTCGCGCACCGCAACCGGGTGCAGCACTCCATGATCGGCCTGGGATACCACGGCACGTTCACGCCGCCGGTGATCCTGCGCAACGTGATGGAGAACCCGGGCTGGTACACCGCCTACACGCCGTACCAGCCGGAGATCTCCCAGGGGCGGCTGGAGGCGCTGCTCAACTTCCAGACCGTTGTGGCCGACCTGACCGGGCTGCCCACCTCGGGCGCGTCCCTGCTGGACGAGCCGACGGCCGCCGCCGAGGCGATGGCGCTGTCGCGGCGCGTCGGCAAGGCGGGCAAGCGCGGCTCCACCGTCTTCCTGGTCGACGCGGAGTGCCTGCCCCAGACCGTGGGCGTGCTGCGTACCCGCGCGGAGCCCACCGGTGTCGAGGTCGTCGTCGCCGACCTGCGCGAGGGCATCCCCGACGAGATCGCCGACCGCGGCGTGTTCGGCGTCCTGCTCCAGTACCCGGGCGTCTCCGGTGTCGTGCGCGACCAGCGGGCCGTCATCGAGCGGGCCCACGAGCTGGACGCGGTCGTCACCGTCGCCGCCGATCTGCTCGCGCTCACCCTGCTGACGTCGCCCGGCGAGCTGGGCGCCGACATCGCCGTCGGCTCCAGCCAGCGTTTCGGGGTGCCGATGGGCTTCGGCGGACCGCACGCGGGCTACATGGCGGTGCGCGACGCGTTCGCGCGCAGCCTGCCGGGCCGTCTCGTCGGCGTGTCGAGGGACGCCGACGGCGAGCAGGCATACCGCCTCGCCCTCCAGACCCGCGAGCAGCACATCCGCCGCGAGAAGGCCACCAGCAACATCTGCACCGCGCAGGTGCTGCTGGCAGTGATGGCCGGGATGTACGCGACCTACCACGGGCCCGACGGACTGGCCGCGATCGCGCGCCGTACGCACCGCTACGCGGCGCTGCTCGCCGCCGGGCTGCGGGACGGCGGTGTCCAGGTCGTCCACGGCGCCTTCTTCGACACGGTCACCGCACGGGTGCCGGGACGGGCGGCCGAGGTCGTCGAACGGGCGAGCCTGGCCGGGGTCGACCTGCGTCTGACCGACGCCGACCACGTCGGCATCACCTGCGACGAGATCACCGGGCGCGAGCACCTGACCGCCGTGTGGCGGGCGTTCGGGGTCCTGGGCGACGACGCTGCGGGCGACTTCGCGGCGCTGGACACCGCGACAGCGGACGCGCTGCCCGAGCCCCTGCTGCGCACCGACGAGTACCTGACCCACCCGGTCTTCCACGAGCACCGCTCCGAGACGGGCATGCTGCGCTACCTGCGCCGGCTGGCCGACCGCGACTACGCGCTCGACCGGGGCATGATCCCGCTCGGCTCGTGCACGATGAAGCTGAACGCCACCACCGAGATGGAGCCGGTCACCTGGCCGGAGTTCGGCGCGCTGCACCCCTTCGCCCCCGCCGAGCAGGCCGAGGGCTACCTGACGCTGATCCGCGAGCTGGAGGAGCGGCTCGCCGAGGTCACCGGCTACGACAGGGTCTCCCTCCAGCCCAACGCGGGCTCTCAGGGCGAGCTTGCCGGGCTGCTGGCCGTCCGCGCCTACCACCGTGCGAACGGCCAGGAGCAGCGCACCGTCTGCCTGATCCCCTCCTCGGCGCACGGCACCAACGCGGCCAGCGCGGTGATGGCGGGCATGAAGGTCGTCGTCGTCAAGACCAGCGACAACGGCGACGTGGACGTGGCCGACCTGCACGCGAAGATCGAGCAGCACGGGAACGAGCTGGCCGTCCTGATGGTCACCTACCCCTCGACGCACGGCGTTTTCGAGGAACACATCAGCGACGTGTGCGCCGCCGTGCACGAGGCGGGCGGCCAGGTGTACGTGGACGGCGCCAACCTCAACGCGCTGCTCGGTGTGGCGAAGCCGGGCCGCTTCGGCGCCGACGTCTCGCACCTGAACCTGCACAAGACCTTCTGCATCCCGCACGGTGGCGGCGGCCCCGGCGTCGGCCCGATCGGCGTGCGGGAGCACCTGGCGCCCTACCTGCCCAACCACCCGCTGCAACCCGCCGCGGGCCCCGAGACGGGCATCGGGCCGGTCTCCGGAGCCCCGTGGGGCTCGGCGGGCATTCTCCCCATCTCGTGGGCGTACGTGCGTCTGATGGGCGCCGAGGGGCTGCGCAGGGCGACGCAGGTGGCGGTGCTCAGCGCCAACTACATCGCCAAGCGCCTGGAGCCGCACTACCCGGTCCTGTACGCGGGCCCGAACGGGCTGGTGGCGCACGAGTGCATCATCGACGTGCGGCCGCTGACCAAGCAGACCGGTGTGAGCATCGACGACGTCGCCAAGCGGCTGATCGACTACGGCTTCCACGCGCCGACGATGTCGTTCCCCGTCGCCGGCACGCTGATGATCGAGCCCACCGAGAGCGAGGATCTGGCGGAGCTGGACCGCTTCTGCGAGGCGATGATCGCCATCCGTGCCGAGATCGACAAGGTTGGGACGGGGGAGTGGGACGCGCAGGACAACCCGCTGCGCAACGCCCCGCACACCGCCGCGATGCTCGCCGGCGAGTGGCAGCAGGCGTACGGGCGCGAGGAGGCCGTCTTCCCCGCGGGCGTGAAGGCATCCGACAAGTACTGGCCGCCGGTGCGCCGGATCGACGGCGCCTTCGGTGACCGCAACCTGGTGTGCTCCTGCCCGCCGGTCGCGGAGTACGAGGCCGGGTAACCAGGCAGACCAGCCACCGCTCGCCGCCCCACGAGGCGGCGAGCGGGCACGTGTCAGGCCCTGTGCGGCGCACGCCGCACAGGGCCTGACACGTGCCCGTTGCCGGGCGCGGCCCTCAGGCGGCCGTCACGTGCCGGGTGCGGAGTGGCCGGTGCGGCGCGATGATCTGGCCGTCCGGCAGCAGCTCGCCGGTGTCCTCGAAGAGGAGGACCCCGTTGCAGAGCAGGCTCCAGCCCTGCTCGGGGTGGTAGGCCACGGGGTGCGCGGCCTCCCGGTCGGCGGAGTCGGCTGTCGGGCACAGTGGCTGGTGCTGGCACATTGTCGCTGTCGTCTTCCGTCGTGTGATGGCGTCTGTCCTGCGGCGCTTGCTCTGCATGGCCGTTCCCCCGTAAACCGTGGTCCGTTCCGGTCCATCTCACAGTGTTCCGCCGCCGGCACGAATCCGCAGGGATTTCGCGTCAGCACGTACCCAACCGCTCAGACGCGTCACCCGTGCGGGCGGTTGCGTCCAACGATTCGGTACCTGCGGGGGGTTGAGACCGCCGGGAGGCACTAGTACGTCCGGGGCACGAGAGGCGGGCCGCGTGGTCACACGCTTCCACCGGCGGGGACGGCTGTCAGGCGGAGGTGCGCAGCAGAGGGGCCGTCTTTGCGCCGGAGATCTCCGAACGGGCGCTCGCGGCGGGGGCCGTGACCAGCCGGCGGGTCAGCACGGGCAGCAGCGCGTCGACGCGGTGCGCCGTGTGGGCGGCGATACCGGGCGGCGCGGGGGCCAGTGGAATCAGCAGGTCGGCCGCTTCGGGCTCGCCCTCGGCGGGGTCGGCGGAGGTGTCGTGGTGCAGCCACAGGGTGAGCATGTACAGCTCGGGAACGGACAGCAGCCGCGGCTGGTAGGGCGTCGGCAGCGCTTCGGCCTGGCGCATCGCCCGTACCGTGGACAGCACGTAGGGGCCCTGCCGGAACTGCCCGAAGGCCCAGCCGTCCGCGGTCAGGACGGCCTCGGCGGTGCCGGCGTGGGCGGCGCCGTGCGGACCGGCGGCATCGCTCGTCTCGTCGCGCAGCAGGAAACGCCAGCCGGTCAGACGGGTGAGGGGGCCGGGGGCCGCGTGACCGGCGCGCGCGTGCGCCCGCTCGTCGGTGCTCGGCGCCACGCGCGCCATCTCGTAAGCGGGCAGCGGGAGTTCGGGACGCAGATGGCCCTGGGCCGCGCGCAGGGTCGCGGGGGCGCGGGTGCCTCTGACGGCCGTCGGCGAGCCGAGGGCGGTCAGGACACTGCGCAGGGCTGGGGCAGGGGCCTCGGATACGTGCAGCGGCATGGCGGGTCGCCTCTCTCGGGAGACACACGGTGCTGGCGGGGGCGCGACGGCGATGTCGGCGCGAAGGGGCCGCGAGCGCGGCGGGAGGGGTCGACGGCGGGTCGGGTCGCCAAGTCTCTGCCTCGTTCGTGCAGTTTATACGAGATGTGTTCGAGAGAGGTTTCCGCTAACGTACGCCGGTGTTTACCGAAAGGGGATAACCGGCCGAATCGCCGCCCTTTTCACCTGCGCTGACGACGGGTGAACGTGTATGACCTCGGGCGCGGGAGGAAACGCGGTCGGCCTGTTGTGGTCGGTGTTTCTCACAAGGAGATGCCGTTGGGCTGGGACGCCGCCGTATGCCGAAGGAATGTGCCGTCCGACATGCGCCAGCCTAGCGGCACTTACCCGCCCGGTCAGCCCCGGCAGGCGTTATCCACGGCCAGGCAGGGCATTATCGGTGCACGCTCGGCCACGTACGCCCCAAAGATATCCCGGCGCTAGCCGCGAGCAGGGAGGAAGCCCCCGATGGGAGAGAAGGTCGTCGCCGACAGGTTCGACCTGTCCGACCGGCGGCGGTACCGGCAGAAGCTGCACAAGTGCCTGGAGGGGCTGGGGCAGCTACTGGAAGAGAAGAGGTTCGACCGGCCCAGGAACCTGATGGGATTGGAGATCGAGCTGAATCTCGCGGACGCCCAGGGCCAGCCGCTCATGGTGAATGCCGAGGTTCTCCAGCGGATCGCGAGCTCCGATTTCCAGACCGAGCTGGGACAGTTCAACCTCGAAGTGAATATCGTGCCGCACGCGCTCTCGGGTCGCGTTCTCGACCAGCTCGCCGAGGAACTGCGGACCGGCCTCGCCTACGCGGACCGCCAGGCCCGCGAGGCCGAGGCGCGCATTGTGATGATCGGAACCCTGCCGACCCTCACACCCGGCGACCTGACGGTGGCCAACCTCACCGACGTGGACCGCTACCGGCTGCTCAACGACCAGATCATGGCGGCCAGAGGCGAGGAGATCACCCTCGACATCGAGGGGGTCGAGCACCTGACGACCACCTCCGAGTCGATAGCGCCCGAGTCCGCCTGCACCTCCGTGCAGCTGCATCTGCAGGTGACGCCCGGGCGGTTCGCCGACGTGTGGAACGCGGCCCAGGCCATCGCCGGGGCGCAGATTGCCATGGGGGCCAACTCGCCCTTCCTGTTCGGGCACGAGCTGTGGCGCGAGTCGCGGATCCCCCTCTTCCTCCAGGCGACCGACACCCGGTCACCGGAGCTGCGGGTACAGGGTGTGCGCCCTCGCACCTGGTTCGGCGAGCGCTGGATCTCCTCGGCGTACGACCTGTTCGAGGAGAACGTCCGCTACTTCCCCGCCCTGCTGCCCCTGCGCGACGAGGAGGACCCGCAGCGGGTGCTCGCCGCCGGCGGTGTGCCCTCGCTGCCGGAGCTGACCCTGCACAACGGCACCGTCTACCGCTGGAACCGCCCGGTCTACGGCGTCATGGACGGGGCGCCGCACCTGCGGGTGGAGAACCGGGTGCTGCCCGCGGGTCCGACGGTGACCGACGTGCTCGCCAACACCGCGTTCTACTACGGGCTGGTGCGGGCGCTGGCCGACGATCCCCGGCCGGTGTGGAACCGCATGCCGTTCGCGTACGCGGAGCGCAACTTCGACGCCGCCTGCCGGCACGGCATCGAGGCCCAGCTGTGGTGGCCGCGCTCGGGGCGGGGCTCGGGACTGGTGCGGCGGCCCGCCACCCGGCTGGTGCGCGAGGAGCTGCTGCCGCTCGCCGCCGCCGGACTCGACGCCTGGGGCGTGGAGCCCGCGGACCGCGACCGCTGCCTGACGGTGATCGAGGAGCGGTGCCGGCGCGGGGTCAACGGCGCCTCCTGGCAGGCGTCCGCCTACCGCAGCGCGCTGGAGTCGGGGCTCGACCGGGACAAGGCGCTGGCCGCGGTCACCCGTGCCTACTGCGACCGGGCCGCCGACGGCGCGGCCGTCCACACGTGGGACGGCGGACTCTGACGTCGAGGGCTGGTGGAGCGGGTCAGCCGCGGCTGCCCGCCTCCACGATCGCCTTGAGGATCACCTGATGGATCTGGGCCGGGTCACTGACCTGGTGGGCGGAGCCGCCGGTCGCCTTCGCGAGTTCCTCGGCGGCCTTCTCGTCGGCGTCGGGGCCCACGGCGATGGCGATGAGCGGTACCGGCGCCTTGCCGTCGCTCAACTGCTCCAGCTCGGCCACCAGTTCGGCGCGGGAGATGCTGCCCGGGTCCTCGTTGGCGCCGTCGGTCAGGACGACGAGCGCGTTGAACCTGCCCTTCGCGTACTGCTTGCGTGCCTGCTCGTAGGCGGCCAGGGTCGTGTCGTAGAGCCCGGTCGCGCCGCCGGGGATGGGCTCCATGCCCCCGAACGCCTTGGTCAGCCGGGACCGCTGGGTCACCCCGTCGCCGTCCTCGTGGCCGAGCCGGCGCGGCGGCACGAGCTCGCGGTAGTCCCTGTCCCCGGCCAGCCGGGTGGAGAACTCCCACAGTCCCACCTCGTCCCGCGGTGTGAACCGGGTCAGCCCCCGCAGCAGCGACGCCTTGGTGACATCCATCCGGGACTGTCCGGGGCGGCCGGGCACGGGCGCGGCCATCGAGGCCGAGGCGTCGACCACCAGGGTGAAGCGGGCGCTCTGCACGGTGATCGTCCACATGCCCAGCGCCGTGCGCACGTCCTCGGGTGCGGGCGGCTCGCCCGGCGTGGCCGTGTAGGGCTGGGGGGCGCGGGCCCCGGCGGTGCGCGCCACGCCCCCGGCGGCCTCGCCGTCCGGCGCCCTGAAGCCGTGCCGCCGAAGCTCCCGGCGGCCCTCGGCGCCGCCGAGGAGGGTCTGGAACCGGGTGGCGGCCCGACTGGTCGCGGTGTCGCGCTCGCCGGTCTGAAGCAGCGTGTACGGATAGTCCAGGACGGTGGAGCCGTCCTTCGTGGAGCCGGGGTAGAACAGCCGCAGCCCCGGCGCGCCGCCCCGCTTCCTGTTGTGGGCGTAGGCGGCCTGCTCGGACAGGAGAAGAGCCTGGTTGCGCCGCGGATTGCCCAATTCGGCGCCGGAGGTGTCGTGCGGCAGGGTCGCCAGGACCTGCGAGTCGCCGGGCGCGGTGCGCTCGGCGAGCTGTCGGGCGGCCGCGGCGGCCGCCGTCCGGGAGGTGTCAGCGCCCTGTTCGGCCGTCGCGCTCTGGATCCGGGTGAGGGCCAGCAGCCCTGTCGCGCTGCGGGCCGGATCGGCGGTGCCGACGCGCAAGTCGCCCTCGCCGCTCGCCGCGGCGGCCAGCTGCGCCCACGAGTAGGTCTTGCCGGGCCACCCCATCTCCTCGGCCGCCGCGGGGACGGCGGCCAGGGCCAGCGGTGAAGTGGCGACGCTCCCCAGCGGGCGCAGGCCGGTGTCCTTGCCCGAGGAGGAGGACGCGCGGTCCGTCCATATCCGCGAGTCCGGCAGCCAGACGTCGAAGTCCTCCGCCGCTTTCCCGCCGCCTCTTCTCAGCACGGCCGCCATCTCGGCGCCGGTACGCTCGCCGACGTGGACGTCCAGGCACTGCCCGTCCGATCTGGCGTTCTCCTCACGCGCCCGGTCGGCGACGGCCCTGAGGGCGGGGGCGATCGCGGGCGCGGCGGCCACGCGCAGCTCCACCGTCGACCCGTCGCACGCACCGCCGAAGGGGAGCACTCCGGTGCGCGTGGCGACGACGGCTCCCGCCCCCAGCGCGACGACCAGCCCCACGGCGCAGAACACGGTGCGCCGGCGTGCGCGCCCGCGTGTGCCGTGCCGCGTACGGGTGCCCGCGTGTCCGGGCCGCTCCGCGGTGTAGGGCCCCCGCGGCCCGTGCGCACCGGAGTCGTCGGGCAAGCTGTGTCGTGGCATGGCGTGATCGCCCCTCCCGGAAGCCATCCGGCGCCGGTGGGGGAGCGCGGCACACCCCGTCGGCGCTCGTCCCCCCGGTCGCCGCGCACGATCCTGTACCTGCTGCCGTGACCATAGCGTGGTGACGGGGTGGATGAGGCGTGATCGCCCGACCGAGGCCAAGACGGCATATGCAACAGGAGGTTCGTGTGCGCGGACAGGCGCCCGACAACCCGCCGCCCACCGCGGCGGCCTTCCCCGAAGAGGGAGCCCGGCGGCGCACGCTCCGTACGGAGGTGCTGCTCGTCCTGGCGCTCTCGCTGGGGGCCAGCGGCATCTCCTCGCTGATCAGCTTCGTCGGTGCGCTGACGCAGCCGGGCGGACTGGGCGACCAGGCGGCGCGGCTCAACTCGTCGCAGGCGCCCGGACGGCCCTGGCTCGACCTGGCGTGGCAGCTGTTCGGCATCGCCACCGCGCTGGTGCCTGTGGCCCTGGTGGCGCACCTGCTCACCCGGGAGGGGGCGGGCGGGCTCCGGGCGCTGGGTCTCGACCGGCGCAGGCCGGGGTTCGACCTGGGGTGGGGCGCCGCGGTGGCCGCCGGGATCGGCGGCTGCGGCATCGGCTTCTACCTGCTGGCGCAGGCGAACGGCTTCAACCTCACCGTGGAGCCCGAGTCGCTGCCCGACGTGTGGTGGAAGTACCCGGTGCTGATCGCCTCCGCCGTGCAGAACTCGGTGCTGGAGGAGGTCATCGTCGTCGGCTATCTGCTGCGCAGGCTGGGCCAGTTGGGCTGGCCGCCCGTGGCGGCGCTCGCGGCCGGCGCGGTGCTGCGCGGCTCGTACCACCTCTACCAGGGCATCGGAGGGTTCCTCGGAAACCTGGCGATGGGCGTGGTCTTCGGTCTCCTCTATCTCAGGTGGCGGCGGGTGGGGCCGCTCGTCGCCGCCCACGCGCTGATCGACATCGTGGCCTTCGTCGGCTACGCGCTCCTCGCGGGGAGGGTCGACTGGCTGCCCACCCCGTGAGCGGCCCTGTGGGCGCGCCGGGTCACAGCGGGGCGTGCAGGGTGGCGTCCAGCACGGTGACGGCGCTGCCGCCCAGCAGCGTGCGCGCGCCCCGCAGCGTGGTGCGCACGTAGCCGGTGCGCCGGGAGATCTGAAACCCGGTCAGTTCCCCGCGTCCGAGGCGCTGCGACCACAGCGGGGCGAGCGCGGTGTGGGCGCTGCCGGTGACCGGGTCCTCGGGGATGCCCTGTGCGGGCGCGAACATCCGCGAGACGAAGTCGTACGGGGCCCCTTGTGCGGCCTCGCGCGCGGGCGGCGTCGCGGCGGCCGTCAGGAGCACCGCGGGGCTGGGCAGCGCGGTCACGGCCGCGAGGTCGGGCGTCAGCCCGCGCAGTGTCGCCTCGTCGGCGATCTCCAGGACGAGCATCCCCAGGCCGCCGGTGTCCCACGCGGCCACCACGGGCGCGCCGAACGCCTCCCCGGCGCCGTCCGGCACGGGCACCTCCGTCAGCGTGGCGGTGGGGAAGTCCAGGGTGAGTGTGGAGTCCGGTTCCCGGGAGGCGCTGAGTACTCCGCTGCGCGTGCGGAACCGGACGCGCCCGCCTTCGGGCAGTACGCCGTCCTCCGCGAGCAGGTGCGCGGTCGCCAGTGTCGCGTGCCCGCACATGTCCACCTCCGTCGTCGGCGTGAACCAGCGCAGCGCCCAGTCGGCTCCGCGGTCTTCGGCCAGCGGGTGGGCGAAGGCGGTCTCGGCCAGGTTCATCTCGGCGGCGACCGCCTGGAGGCTCGCGTCGGGCGGGAAAGAGCGGGGTGCTTCGCCGTCCAGCAGGACGACCGCTGCGGGGTTGCCGGCGTAGGCGCGTGCGGTGAAGGCGTCGACGGTGCGGATTCTCATGGCCGGGACGGTACGGGGGCCGAGTGGGCCGGCACACGGCCAGTCGGCGGCAGGTGGCCCGGAGGGACTTGTCATCCGATGGTTTCCGATATATCGTTGAGGCATCGCGACTAGTTCAAGACGTATCTGAGAGGAGTCAGCGATGTATCCCTTCGGAATGGAATACGGCAAGGAGCGCGGTAAGCGCCACGACATGGAGCACGGCCCCCGGAGGTACGGCCCCGGGCCGGGGTACGGCGTCGACGGCCCCGAGGCCGGGCGCCCCTGCGGCCCGCACGGCGGCGGGGACCGGCGGGGTCAGGGGCGCGCGGCCTTCGGTCCCTTCGGGCCGCCGTTCGGCGGGGGCGGCCCCTTCGGCGGGCGCGGGCCGCGCGGCCGCGGCGGCCCCCGCGGCCGCGCCCGGCGCGGCGACGTGCGCGCCTCGATCCTCGCGCTGCTCAAGGAGCGCCCCATGCACGGCTACGAGATGATCCAGGAGATCGCCGAGCGCAGTGGCGGCGCCTGGAAGCCCAGCCCGGGCTCCGTCTACCCGACCCTCCAGCTGCTGGAGGACGAGGGGCTGATCAGCAGCGAGAGCGAGGGGGGCAAGAAGCACTTCTCACTCACCGAGGCGGGCACCTCCGAGGCCGAGGCCGGCGCGGAGGCGCCCTGGGAGGACGCGGGACGCGGGGCCGACTGGGAGGCCCTGCACGAGGTCCGTACGGCGGCGGGCGGGCTGACGGCCGCCTTCCAGCAGGTGTGGGCGACCGGCACGCCCGAGCAGCGGGAGAAGGCGCTGCGGGTCGTCAACGACGCCAGGAAGAGCCTCTATCTGATCCTGGCGGAGGAGGACTGAAGGGTGTCGGGCGTCTCCTCCCCGAGGAGGAGGCGCCCGACACCATGCCCACCCCCTGGGGGACGGGCATATGCCACGGGGCGCCGATGAAGCGGCACAGGTGCGTGTGATGTGGTGGTTGTGTGCACAGTCCTACACCGTCCAGCCGTCAGACCGCAGCGGAGGCCGACGACGCCGTCGATCCGCAGGTCAGCGACGCGTTGGCGGCCATGATGGCGACCGCGCGCCGCAGGGCCGCGCGGGACGGTGACCGGCAGATCGACACGGCGCACCTGCTGCACAGCCTGCTGGAGTCGGACAGCTCCACGTGGGATCTGCTGGACGGCGGCAGCCCCCAGGTCGGCAAGCTCCTCGGCTACCTCGTCCAGCGCAGCATCGGCTACGGACTGCGCTGGCAGAGCACCCTGGAGGACTCGGGCGCCGTCCCCGCCGTCTCCGAGCAGCCCGGCGGTGTCCCGGGGTGGTCCCCCAGCGCGCGGGCGGCCCTGGAACTCGCCGGTGAGCGTGCCCGGCGCCGGGGGCGGGAGGAGGCGGAGGGCCTCGACCTGTTCGCCGGCGTGGTGGCCGACCAGGAGTGCCGCGGAGTGGAGGTGCTGCGCCGTGCCGGGGTGGACGTGGCGCGGCTGGCGGGGCGACTGGGCGTCGGATCTCGTCAGGAGTGACAGGGGTGACACTCCTGACGGGCGTTGACATGATGTGCTCATGCACGCCACCTCCTCGTCCCCGGACGCCTCACGGGCCCGCACCACGGGACTGCTTCTCGCGCTCGTCTCCGCCTGCTCCTTCGGCAGCTCAGGCGTCGCGGCCAAGCCGCTGATCGAGGCCGGTCTGGAGCCGCTGCACGTCACCTGGCTACGGGCGGCGGGCGCGGCCGTGGTGCTGCTGCCGCTCGCCTGGCGGCACAGGTCGCTGGTGCGGGAGCGCCCCTGGCTGCTGCTGGGCTTCGGGCTGCTCGCCGTCGCAGGCGTGCAGGCCTTCTACTTCACGGCGCTCTCCCGCATCCCCGTCGGCGTGGCGCTGCTGATCGAGTACCTGGCGCCCGCGCTCGTGCTGCTGTGGGTCAGGTTCGTGCAGCGCCGCCCGGTGACGCGGGCCGCCGCCGTGGGCATGGTCCTGGCCGTCGGCGGCCTCAGCTGCGTGGTCGAGGTGTGGGCGGGGCTGCGGCTGGACGGGCTCGGACTGCTGCTCGCGCTGGGGGCCGCGTGCTGCCAGGTCGGGTACTTCGTCCTCTCCGACCACGGCAGTACCGCCGAGGAGGGGGAAACCGCCCGGCGGCCCGCCGACCCGCTCGGGGTCATCGCCTACGGCCTGCTCATCGGGGCGCTCGCGCTGACGGTGATCGCCCGGCCGTGGAACACCGACTGGGCGGTTCTGTCCCGTAGCGCCGCGATGGACGGCACCGACGTCAGCGGGCTGGTGCTGCTGGCCTGGATCGTGCTGGTGGCCACCGCGACCGCTTACGTCACCGGGGTCGTGTCGGTGCGGCTGCTCTCGCCGCCGGTCGCGGGCGTGGTCGCCTGCCTCGAGGCGGTCATCGCGACGGTGCTGGCCTGGGTGCTGCTGGGCGAGCACCTGACCGCCGTCCAGCTGGCGGGCGGTGCCCTCGTGCTGGTGGGCGCGTTCATCGCGCAGCGCTCCACCCCCGGACCGCAGCCGGGTGCCACGGCTTCGGGGGCCCCGGTCGCCGGATCCGCCGGGGCCCCCGAGGCGGACCGGGACGTCAGCGCAAGGTGAGGTAGCCGGGCACGGGGGTCCCCGGATTGAGGTGGTCGGCCGGTATGGGGGCGCCGTAGGCGGGGGAGACCGGCACCACCCCGGTCCAGTACGGCAGGTCCAGGTCCTCCGGGTCGTCGTCGGGGCCGCCCGCGCGCACCTTGGCCGAGACCTCGTCGAGGGCCAGCCGGAGCACGGCGGTCGCCGCCAGCTCCTTCGGATCGGCCCTGCGGGAGTCGTCCGCGCGCCCGTGCACGACGTTGTCCACGACCGCGTCCAGCGCGCGCAGCCGCTCCTTGTGGTCGGTGACCTCGTACGCGTCCCCGTGCGCCACCACCGAGCGGTAGTTGATCGAGTGGTGGAACGCCGACTTGGCCAGCACCAGCCCGTCCACGTGCGTGACCGTCACGCACACCGGCATCCCCGACGTGGAGCGTCCCGCCTCACGCAGCGGCCGCGATCCGGTGGAGCCGTGCACGTAGAGGTGCTCGCCCACGCGTGCGTACAGCGTCGGCAGGACGACGGGCCGGCCCTCGCGGACGAAGGCGAGGTGGCACAGGTAGCCGGCGTCGAGGATGCCGTGCACCGACTCCCGGTCGTAGGACATCCGCTCCCGCGCCCTGGTGCCGGTGGTGCGGGACGTGCGCGCGTAGGGCGTGCGGACAGTCGTCTCGTCGGGCAGCGGGCTCGCCATGGCATCTCCTTTTGCACTAGTGCATAATGTTTTTTGTGCTAGGAGATTACAGGATCGAAGGGCGTGGCGCAGCGGAGATCGCGGCCAGCGTCGAGAGCGGCGTCGGCGGCGGAGCCCTCGCCCCCGGTGACCCGCTGCCGCCGATGCGCGAGCTGGCGTCGGAACTGGGCGTCAACCCCAACACGGTGGCCGCCGCGTACCGCACGCTGCGCGAGCGTGGCGTCATCGAGACGGCGGGGCGGCGGGGGAGCCGCGTGCGGGAACGGCCCGCCACCGCGCCCCGCGAATCCGTCCGGGTCACACCCCCCGAAGGCGGCCTCGACATCTCCACCGGCAACCCCGACCCGGCGCTCCTGCCCCCGCTGGGCCCCGCGCTGGCGGCCTCCACCGACACCGCCGCCCGCGCCCCCGTCCTCTACGGTGCCCCGGACGCCGACCCCGCTCTCGCCGCACTCGCCCGCGCCGCACTCGACGCCGACGGCGTCCCCGCGGGGCCGCTCGCGGTGACCTCGGGCTCCCTCGACGCGATCGAGCGGGTGCTGGGAGCCCACCTGCGCCCCGGTGACCCCGTCGCCGTGGAGGACCCCGGCTGGGGCAGCCTCCTCGACCTGATCCCCGCCCTCGGGCTGCGCCCGCTGCCCGTCGCGCTGGACGACGAGGGCCCGCTCCCCGGCGAGCTGGAACGAGCCCTGGAGCAGGGGGCGCGCGCGGTCGTCGTCACCGGCCGCGCGCAGAACCCGACGGGCGCCGCCGTGACCGCCGCCCGCGCCCGCGAACTGCGCGCCGTGCTGGCGGCTCGGGAGGGGACGCTGCTGATCGAGGACGACCACGGACACGGCATCGTCGACCTGCCGCTGCATCCGCTGTCGGGCGCCACCCGGCACTGGGCCCTGGTCCGCTCCGTCGCCAAGGCCTACGGCCCCGACCTGCGGCTGGCCGTCCTGACCGGGGACCGGCTCACCGTCGACCGGGTGCGCGGCAGGCAGCGGCTCGGCCCCGGCTGGGTCAGCCACCTCCTCCAGCGCGCCGTCGCTCACCTGTGGCAGTCAACGGCCGTCGACGCCGCCCGGGTGGCCGGCTCGTACGGCGCGCGGCGTACGGCCCTGGTCGACGCGCTCGCGGAGCGGGGCGTGGCGGCGCGGGGGCGCAGCGGCATGAACGTCTGGGTGCCCGTGCGGGACGAGACGGGCACCGTGGCGCGGCTGCTCCAGGCGGGCTGGGCGGCAGCGCCAGGCGCACGCTTCCGGCTGGCGTCCCCGCCGGGCGTGCGGCTGACCGTCTCACCGCTGACCATGGCCTGTATCGACCGTCTCGCCGGCGACATGGCAGCGGCCCTGCGCACCGAGGGGGCGGGGCGCTACGACTGAGCGGGCGCGAGCTTGCGAAAGTCCCAGGAGGCGACCTTCTCGGGCGTGAGCCGCAGCCAGGCGTGCCGTCCGTCGTGCGGCATCCCGGCCGAACCGAAGTACTTGGCCGGGAACAGGCGCTCCGCCTCGGCCAGTTGCGGGCAGCGCTCCCCGGTGCGGGGCGCCTCCCCGACGAACTCCACCCGCCCCGTCAGCTCGGCTCCGCGCAGCTCCCCGTACTCCTCACCGTCGTCCACCACCACCGCGATCCGCGGGTCCCGCAGCAACTGCGCCCAGCGGCGGCTGCGGGTGAGCGAGTAGAGCCACAGCGAGGCGCCGTCCCACACGAACCACAGTGCGCCCACGTGCGGGGCGCCGTCCGTCCCCACCGTCGCTGCCCGGCAGGTGCGCCGGTCCCGCAGAAAGGCGTCGAGCTCCCCGGGCGTCATCATGATCCGGCGCCCCCGCCGCTGCTCCGTGACGGCCATGCGGTTCCGCCCTTCCGTACGCCCGGCTGCGTGACCCGAGACAACTGACTACCTGTCAGTAAAATCATGCGGGCTCTTCCCGTTCGACGCAATGCTTCCTACCCTGCGTCCACTTCCACCAGGAGAGGGGAGCTTCCGCATGCCCCCGAACGAGCGGCTCGCCGCCCAGCTCGCCCCCGCCACCACAGCCCTGCTCACCGTCGAATGCCAGCGCGGCGTCGTCGGCGAGGACAGCGCACTGCCCGAACTCGCCGAGAACGCACGGGACTCGGGGGCGCTGCGACGCGTCGCACAGCTCGCCCGCGCCGCACACGGTGCCGGAGTACAGGTGCTGCACGCGATCGCAGAGCGGCGCCCGGACGGGCGGGGCTCCAGCCACAACGCACGGCTCTTCCGCGCCGCCGAGCGGCTCCCCGTGCGGCAGGAGCCCGGCTCACCCGCCGTCCAGGTCGCCGAACCCATCCCCGTCACCGAGCGTGACCTGGTGGTGCGGCGGCTGCACGGCCTCTCGCCGCTCGCGGGCACGGAGGCCGACGCACTACTGCGGAACCTGGGGATCCGGACACTCGTCGTCACAGGCGTCTCGGCGAACGTCGCCGTGCCCAACGCGGTCTTCGACGCCGTCAACCTCGGCTACACCGCCGTGGTCCCCGCCGACGCCATCGCGGGCGTACCCGCCGACTACACGCCCGCCATGGTCAGGCACACCCTCGCCCTCGTCGCGACGGTCACCACGGCGGACGCGGTCCGCGACTGCTGGGACCCCGCGTCCACCGGCGTCACGGACCCGCCCCCGTGATCACTGCGAAGGCCCCGGCCGGACGGGAGAGTGCCGGACCGGGACGGTACCCTGGCCCCAGCGGTGGTCTCCGGCCGCCGCGACGGCGGTGGGGCCCGCCGTAACCGAACCGCGGCGAGGGCGCCGCCAACGGTCCCTACTTGCGCACGCGCACGCCCGCCTGCCCAGGCGTGCCCGACGAGTAGGAGAGGACAGATGGCCGAACACGGCCGAGCCCCGGACCCCGTGCCGCACGAACCCGTCGACCCCGATGTCGACCTGCACGTCCCCGCCCAGCGCGACGAGCTGCGCCGGCGACACGCCCCCGTCGTGGCCGCCGTCTCCCTCGGCGGCGGAATCGGGGCCGCCGCCCGCTACGGAGCCTCCCTGCTGTGGCCGACACAGGCCGGGACCTTCCCGTGGACGACGCTGCTGGTCAACGTCACCGGCTGCGCGATCATCGGCCTGTTCATGGTCGTCCTCACGGAGCTGTGGACAGCCCACCGGCTCGTGCGGCCGTTCTTCGGCACCGGCGTACTCGGCGGCTTCACGACGTTCTCCACCTACGCCACCGACATCCAGCGCCTCGTCGAGGAGGGCAGCCCCCGCACGGCCCTCGCCTATCTCGGGCTCACGGCGGCCGGGGCCCTGGCAGCCGTGTGGGCGGCGGCGGCGCTGACGCGACGGGTCCTCGCGTGGGGGCAGCGGTGAGGCGCGCGGCCCGCGGTCCGGTCGCCCGACCACGAAGGGGAGGTCCGCGGTGAACTGGCTGCTCGTGATCGTCGGGGCGATGGCCGGCGCACCTCTGCGGTATCTGACGGACCGCGCGGTGCAGTCCCGGCACGACACCGTCTTCCCCTGGGGCACCTTCACCGTCAACGTCGCGGGGAGCCTGCTCATGGGCCTGATCACCGGCGCCGCCACCGCCGGGGCGGCCTCCACGCAGACCCGACTGCTCCTGGGCACCGGGCTGTGCGGAGCGCTCACCACCTACTCCACCTTCTCCTACGAGACCCTGCGCCTCGCGGAGAACGGGGACCGGTTCTTCGCCGCCGCCAACGTCGCTGTCGGCATCGCTGCCGGTCTCGGAGCGGCCCTCACCGGAGCCGCCCTCGCCCATGCCATGTGGGGGTGAGGCCGCCATGCCATGGGGGCATGAGTCCGCACGCTCGGAAACTCTTACGCAACGGTAGAGTTGCGTGCCTCTGCGGCGTCCGCGAATCCGGTTCAGCCGCGGTTGTCGGCGTCGGCGTCGGCGTCGAGGCGGCGGCGCAGGGTGGCGGCGAAGTCCTGGGCCATCTCCAGCCGGGCCCGCAGTGTCTCGCACCGGGCGTCGGCGACCTTGCGGAACGAGTCGAGGCGCTCCCGCAGGCGTTCGCGCTCCCCGCCCGTGGCCGGATCACGGGTGTCGGCGATCCTGTCGGTGATCTTCAGCAAGTCCCGCATCTCCTCCAGGGAGAAACCCAGCGGCTTCATCCGCCGGATCACCATCAGGCGCTCCACGTCGCCCTCCGTATAGAGCCGGAAGCCGCCCTTGCTCCGGGCCGACGGGATGACGAGGGCGACCTCCTCGTAGTGACGGATGGTGCGCAGCGACAAACCGGTCCTCTCGGCGACCTCACCGATCTGCATCCGCCGCTCACCCATCGCCCTGTCTTCTCCTTCTTTCAGCCGCCTGGCCGTGGAACCGTGGTCGAATCCGTGGTGGAACCGTGCCGCGGGGCACGGTCTCCGTGAGCCGGGCGGCCGTACGGCCAGGTGCGGCCCTCGGCCCCGATCCTCCCGGCTCGAACCCTGCCCTCACGTCAGGGTAGAGTGTCCACACGTTCGCCCCCGCCGCCGAGTGCGCCGTGGAGGCGTTCGCGCCGTGGCGAGCCCGGGCCGGGCCCGGCGGCGCCGAGTCCCGTGGGCAATGATGCCCGATCGGCAACCGCCCGGTTGCCGCGATGGCCCGGTGAGGCCCCCGCCCAGGCGGGCCCGCCGAGTCGGTTTCCTCCCTTGCGGAGCCAGTACGACGCGTGTGCGTCGGCACATACGACGCGTGTGCGTCCGCGGCACGGACGTCACGCCCGAGCAGAAACGGTCGCATGTCCTCACCGCTGTCCGCAGCCGCCAAGCTGCGCCTGTCCAAGCCCGAATGGCTGGCGTCCGGCCAGGTGCTGCGCACCGAGGTGCTGGGGGGCCTGGTGGTCGCCCTCGCGCTCATCCCGGAGGCGATCTCCTTCTCGATCATCGCAGGGGTCGATCCGAAGGTCGGCCTGTACGCGGCCTGCACCATGGCCGTGGTGATCTCCTTCGTCGGCGGCCGCAAGGCCATGATCTCCGCGGCGACGGGAGCGGTCGCCCTCGTCGTGGCACCGCTCAACCAGGAGTACGGGCTCGGCTATCTGATCGCCACCGTCCTCCTCGGCGGCGCCTTCCAAGTGCTACTCGGCTCGCTCGGCGTCGCCAAGCTGATGCGCTTCGTCCCCCGCAGCGTCATGGTGGGGTTCGTCAACGCGCTGGCCATCATGATCTTCATGGCGCAGGTGCCGGAGATGAGCGACGTGCCGTGGCCGGTCTACCCGCTGATCGCCGGGGGCCTGGGGCTGATGATCCTCTTTCCGAGGCTGACCACGGTGATCCCGGCGCCGCTGGTCTCGATCGTCACCCTCACCCTCGTCACGATCGCCGCCGGCATCGCCGTTCCCACCGTGGGCGACAAGGGCAAGCTCCCCAGCTCCCTGCCGGTCCCCGGCATCCCCGACGTGCCGTTCACGCTGCACACGCTGACCGTCATCGCCCCCTACGCACTCGCGTTCGCGCTGGTCGGGCTCATGGAGTCGCTGATGACGGCCAAGCTGGTCGACGACATCACCGACACGCACTCGGACAAGACCCGCGAGTCGATCGGACAGGGCGTCGCCAACATCGTCACGGGCTTCTTCGGCGGCATGGGCGGCTGCGCCATGATCGGCCAGACCATGATCAACGTAAAGACGGCCGGATCCCGCACGCGCCTGTCCACCTTCCTTGCCGGCGCCTTCCTGCTCGTGCTGTGCATCGTCTTCGGCCCCGTCGTCTCCGACATCCCCATGGCCGCCCTCGTCGCCGTGATGATCCTGGTCTCGGTCGGTACCTTCGACTGGCACTCCGTCCGGCCGAAGACGCTCAGGCGGATGCCGGTGGGGGAGATCGCGGTCATGGCGATCACCGTGATCGTCGTGGTCGCCACCGGGAACCTCGCCATCGGCGTCGTCGTCGGCTCGGTCACCGCCATGGTGATCTTCGCCAAGCGCGTCGCCCACCTCGCCGAGGTCTCAGGCGTGGTCGACCCGGAGGGTGAGCAGGTCGTCTACGCCGTCACCGGCGAGTTGTTCTTCGCCTCCTCCAACGACCTCATCCACCAGTTCGACTACAGGGGTGACCCTGACGACGTCGTCATCGACTTCTCCGACGCCCACATCTGGGACGCCTCTTCCGTGGCCGCGCTGGACGCGGTGGAGACCAAGTACGCGGAGCGCGGGAAGAAGGTCACCCTTATCGGCCTGAACGCGCCCAGCGCCGACATGCGCCGCCGTCTGGCAGGACTGACCGACAGCCACTGACACAGGTCCGTTCGGGGCGATCACTGATACAGGTCGGTTCGGGGGCGACAGCCACCGACCGACACGGCCGGAACTTCCGGGAGTGTGCGAGGTCACGGTCGCGCGACATGCGGCGGGGAAGCGGTGCTCTCCCGGCGCCGGGCGGTGCGCGGGCCGACCCGCACGGCGCGCCGACGCCCGCCGTGACCGGCTGCTTTGGCCGAGGCCAGAATGGGGGCATGTCCAAGACGAGCCCGGCGGTGCGCATCGCCCCGCTGACCGGCGCGCACGCCGAGGAGGTACTGGCCATCTACCAGGCCGGTATCGACGAGGGCGACGCCACGTTCGAGACGGTGGCACCGGCCTGGCGGGAGTTCGATGCGGCGAAGCTGCCCGGGCACCGCTTCGTCGCGCTGGACGAGGACGCCTCCGTGCTCGGCTGGGTCGCCGCGACGACGGTCTCCGACCGCCGCGCGTACGCCGGCGTGGTCGAGCACTCCGTCTACGTCGGTGCGGCCGCCCGCGGCCGTGGCATCGCCTCCGCGCTGCTCGAAGCGCTGGTCAACTCCACGGAGGGGGCCGGGATCTGGACCGTCCAGTCCGGCATCTTCCCGGAGAACACCGCAAGCCTCGCCGTCCATCGGCGCGCCGGTTTCCGGGTCGTCGGCACCCGGGAGCGCATGGGCCGCCACCGCGGACGCTGGCGCGATGTCGTCCTCGTCGAACGCCGCAGCCCGGTCGTCGCCTGATCCGACGTCACCCACCGCGCGTCCCCGGAAGGTGTTCCCGGAGGTGTCTTCCCGGACGTGTTTCCCCCGGAAAGGAACCCTGCCGCTGTGCTCGTTGCCCGTTCAGTCGCCCTGTTCGCCGTGGCCGCCCTGTTCGAGATCGGGGGTGCCTGGCTGGTCTGGCAGGGCGTCCGTGAGCACAAGGGCTGGGTGTGGATCGGTGCCGGCGTCGTCGCGCTCGGCCTCTACGGCTTCGTGGCGACCCTCCAGCCCGACGCCGACTTCGGGCGCATCCTCGCCGCCTACGGGGGGATCTTCGTGGCCGGGTCGCTCGCCTGGGGCATGGTCGCCGACGGATACCGGCCCGACCGCTTCGACGTCATCGGTGCCCTCGTGTGCCTCGCGGGGATGGCCCTCATCATGTACGCGCCGCGCGGCCGTTGACGGTGCGCCGCCTTACCGACGGTGCGCCGCCTTACCGAGGGTGCGACGGCGCCCTTTCGGACTCCTTGACGGCCGAGGACCAGGCATGGGGCGCGACGCTTCCGCGCTGGGGCGCAAGGGCGCGTGGAATGACCTTTGGGTAATGCAACACGCGAGGAGAACGGCTGAAATACACGAGGAGAACGGCTTGACCACGGAGCACGCTCTGCCTTGCGAAAGCGGAGTTCCTGTTCACCTCGCGACCCCCCACGCATCAGCGGTATTCGAAATGCGTTAACCGAAGATATTCGCCCCCTAGTTCGGCTGGTGAATGCCCCCTTCTCCGGTGAGGAGGAGTCTTCGATATTTGCCGCCGCGAACCCCTGTGTCGTGCCGGCCTGCTGGGTGGGCAAAGCCAGGACGGGGCCCGGCTCCGTGCGTTCCTGAGCGCTTCGCCACTCTTCCGGATCCGCCGCCCACCGCCTGCCACGTCCGCCCGTGCGAAGGCTCAGCGGCTCCGTCGTCGGCGTCACGGCAGAGAGGCGGAGCCGGCCTGTGCACCGAGGTGTGGGTCGGTTCTCGAAGGTGTGAGGAAGGCCGGATTCGGAAGTTCCGGGGCATCGATGGCCACGGAAGCCGTCGTGTGGTTGTCGGTGCCGTAGGGGCGTCAACTCGGAAGCGGGGTTGCCGTGTGCGTATTTCGTGATAGGCGGGCGGCCCTGCCGGGAGGGTGGTGGCGGTTGCGGCCCCTGCTGATCGGAGGGAACGCCCGTGGGCGGCCAGGGCACCCCGGCCGTCACCCCGCCACCTGCACATGCCGCCCGCCCACCTGATGCCGCGCCGAGTCGCGGCCTGCGCCCCCTACGACGTCACTAGTTCAATCGCGGTACACCGGCTACCTGAGAAGGGACGTGTGATGTCGTGTCTCAGAAGCAGGGGTTGATCGTCAGGGCGGTGCCTCGAAGCAGCCGTCGGTGGTCTGTTCCGACACTGGATGTGGCGTAAGCCGCGGCGGCCGGAGCGGGCCGCACGACCGGCGGGCCCGCGGGTTGCCTTCGGCCCGGACTCGCCGCCGCCGCACGGACCGGACGCCGATCGGCGGCGCCTTGACGATCTCAGGAGGAGGCCGGCCGCGTCGGGGGCGGTCGGTCGCCACGAACCGTCACCATTTCCCCATCGCCGCCGGTCGTGAGTCGGTCCGCCTCCTTGCGTGTGCCGCGTCCGCGGCGTCCGTGGTGCGTCAACCGGAAGCGCCCACACAACCTGAATACGAGTTTCCGCTTTGCTGTCAACCTGGCATCTTTGACGGTTCATCTTAGGTGGTGTAGACACGTATGGAGTTCAGGGGCGGGGTGTGCAACTGTGGGGGCGCTGGGGTGCAGGCACATTGAAAAATCTTGGTAAAAAGTTTATGTGACGTCCTGTGTCTTCCAGTTGAGCGCTTGGCAGCCCGCGGAGAATCGCACGCCCCCTTGAAAAAACGGGGGAAACGTTGTTAGTGGACCAGAAGGCAGATCTCGCAGAGCTCGAATCCGCTATGGGGGCGGTTTCCGAGGGCACCGGACAAGTCGCCCTGATCGAGGGCCCCGCAGGGTGTGGCAAGACCGAACTGATCGCCACCTTCGCCGAACGTGCCGCGGCACAGGGGGCGACCGTGGTGAGTGTTTCCGCGTTCGAGACGGACCGCGGCACCCCCTTCAGCACGCTGCGCCGCCTGTCGGGAAGCGCCGCGTCCGTACCGGCCCTTCCCGCGGAAGGTGCCGCAGCTGTCGACGCGCCCGGTGTGGTGTGGTCGGACCTGATCGAGGCCGGCGGCGGCACGCCGGTCGTGTGCTGCGTCGACGATCTGCACTACGCGGACGCGGCCTCGCTGGAGAGCTTCCGGCAGCTGATCCGGCTCAGCAGGACGGCGCCGGTGCTGGTCCTGCTCAGCCAGACGAACCACTTCGCGCTGCTGGACACCGACCTGAGCACGGAGTTCCTGCGGATGCGGAACGTCCGGCACATCAGGCTGTCCCTGCTGCGCAGCGACCAGGTCGAGCGGATGGTCGGCGGCCACCCGGGCCTCGCGGGCCGGGCGGTGGAGCTGGAGCAGGCGAGTGGGGGTAATCCGCTGCTGCTCAAAGCGTTGATCGCCGAGCACCGCAACGCGGTCACGTGTGTCCCGGCGATCGGCGGGCCCTTCGCCCAGGCCGTGGTCACGTGTGCCCGCCGCAGCAGCCGCGACGGCCTGCGGCTGGCGGGCGCCATAGCGGTGCTCGGCGAACACGCCTCGTCGGCACGGATCGCGGAGCTGCTCCTGATCACCACATCGGCCGCGTCGCTGGGAGCCGCCGCGTTGGCCGCGTCCGGTGTCGTGGACGGCACCACGTTCCGGCACGCCGCCGGAAGGACCGCGGTGCTGGACAACCTGACCCGCGGCGAGTTGGCCGCGCTGCACCGCCGCAGCGCCGAACTGCTCCACGCGGCCGGCGGGACGACACGACAGGTCGCCGAGCACCTGATCGCGTCGTTCCTGGTGGACCAGACCGGACAGGTCGGCCCCGCGGAGCCGTGGGTGGCCGAGGTCTTCTACTCCGCCGCGGAAGAGGCGATGGCCTGCGACGACATCGAGCAGGCCATCAGGCTGCTCGAACACGCGCATGCCGCGTGCGTCGACCAGGTGCGCCGCGCCGAGATCGAGACGAGGCTCGCCGCGATCACCTGGCGCGTCGATCCGACGCTGTCGGAGCAGCACCTCAGCGACGCCTTCGACGCGCTCAGCGCCTCGAACGCGAGCGGGCAGAGCGTGTGGCCGCTGGCCCGGCTGCTCGTCGCCCAGGGGCGGATCACCGACGCCGTCGAGCTCCGCAACCGGGCCTTCGGCGGGCTCTCGGAGCACAGCGAGCCCGACGGCGACGCCTCACCGCTGCGGGTGATGGTGGAGTCACCCCAGTTCGCCGTGTCCGACGCCAGCGTCGCCGACATGGAGAAGTTCCTGGAGTCCACCTCGCTGGAGGGGGCGACGCTGTCCTCGATACTGGAGGCCGTCACGGCGCTCACCCACTCCGACGCTCCGGAACGCGCGGTCAGGTGGAGCCGGGACCTGCTGGAAAAAGCGACGCTGTGCGACGCGCGCGGATGGCAGTGCGCGTTCACCTCCACACTCGCCCACGCGCTGCTGCGACTCGGTGACCTGCGTGCGGCGGAGCAGCACGCCGTGCAGGTGCTCGGGCTGGTCAGGGACCGGCGCAACTGCGCGTTCGTCCACAGCGCGGTCGCCACGCTGATCTGTGCCCGTACGGAGATGCGGGACTTCGTCGGAGCCGCCGCGGAGATCGACCAGCCCACCCCCGCCAAGCTGTTCGACAGCATCCACGGGCTGAGTTACCTGCGGGCCCGTGGCAGGTATCTCGCGGCCACCAACCAACTCCACGCCGCGCTGGGGGACTTCTTCGAGGCCGGACGCATCATGCGGCGCTGGGACCTGGACCGGCCGGTCATTCTTCCGTGGCGGACCGAGGCGGCCGAGGTGCTGTGCCGGATGGGCGAGACGCAGGCCGTCGACCGGCTCGTGCTGCAACAGCTGTCCACGCCGGACGCCCGCCGTCCGTGGATCCGCGGCATCACGCTGCGGCTGCGCGCGGCGACCAGCGCCCCGAAGACGCGTGCGGTGCTGCTCCAGCAGGCGGTCAACGAGCTGCGCGGCTCGGGCGACAGGGTCGAGCTGGCCAGGACGCTGGGGAAGCTCGGCGAGGCATTGCAGGCGGTCGACGACCCGCTGGCCGAGGTGATAAGTCAGCAGGCAGTCAACCTCGCCACCGAGTGCGGTGCCGACTTGTTGCTCGAGGACATCAAGCATCTCTCGCCCACACTGCGGGTCACCGAGTCCGACGCGGCGGGCCCGGCGGAGGCGATCGACGCGGTCAACGCGCGGCTGAGCGAGTCGGAGCGGCGCGTCGCCGCTCTCGCGGCGCTGAAGTACACCAACCGGGAGATCTCCAAGCTGCTGTACGTCACGGTCAGCACCGTCGAACAGCACCTCACGAACGTCTACCGCAAGCTGCACATCGGTGGCAGGCGCCACCTGCCGGCGAATCTCGACATCTACACCGTGGACACCGCGTCGGTGCACTGAACCGCGCTCGGCAGCGGACCGCACAGCTGTCGGCAGGGGTCCACAGTCTGGGGCCCGTTGGGGTGTCCCCCCTGTTCCGCTGCCAGCATCATGGGTGAGGAGAAGACGAAACCAGTGCAGCCGGGTTCTCCGACAGCGGGGAAGTGCGCGCGGACGTGAGACCACGACGAGGAGCGGCCCGGTCGTCCTGCACACCGGCACGCCACTGACCATCGAGGACACGCGGGTACGGGTACGCGAGCCGCTGTCGCCCGCGCACCGTGCCCGTGACGTCGTCGTGCTGGACGAGCTCCTGCCCGAGGACGCGCGGAAGCTCGACGAGGTGCCGCTGCGGAGCTGACTCGCCTCGCGCACCGACGCACTAGTCGAACGACCACCGAAGAGCGCGAGGAATTGGCTATGTCCCGTCACCTGAACTACTACATCGACACGAAGAACTCGGCTCAGAACCTCGCGTACAAGCGCGAGTTCGTGGAGATCGGCCGGCAGGCAGGCCGTTTCCCCAACGCGACCACGCAGCGCGGTGACCGCGAGGTCGAAGTCAGCGTGTGGTGCAGCAACGACTATCTCGGCATGGGCCAGCACCCCGCGCTCCGTCAGGCGGCGCACACCGCCATCGACGCGCACGGTGTGGGATCGGGCGGCTCGCGGAACATCGGCGGCACGAACCCCTACCACGTGGCACTGGAGAAGGAGCTCGCCGACTTCCACGGCAAGGAAGCCGCCTTGCTGTTCACCTCGGGATTCGCGGCGAACGACGGGGCGCTGACCGTGCTGGCGGGCCATCCGGAGGGCACCGCGGTGTTCTCGGACGAGCTGAACCACGCCTCGATCATCGACGGGTTGCGGCGGAGCGGCGCGCAGAAGCACATCTTCCGCCACAACGACGCGGCGCACCTGGAGCAGCTGCTGAAGTCGGTCGATCCCGACCAGCCCAAGCTCATCGTGCTGGAGTCGGTGCACTCCATGAACGGTGACATCGCTCCGCTCGCCGAGTTCGCCGACCTCGCGGAGGAGCACGGCGCGAGCACGTTCCTGGACGAGGTGCACGCGGTCGGGATGTACGGCCCTGAGGGCGCCGGGATCGCGGCCCGCGAGGGGATCGCCGGCGAGTTCACGGTGATCATGGGGACGCTCGCCAAGGCGTTCGGCACGGTGGGCGGCTACATCGCAGGGCCCGCCGCGGTGATCGACGCGGTACGGATGCTCTCCCGCGGCTTCGTCTTCACCACGTCGATCCCGCCCGCGACCGCCGCGGCGGCGCTGGAGTCCGTACGTCATCTGCGCAAGTCGGGCGCCGAGCGGGAACGGCTGGGGCGCAACGCCGATCTGCTGAAGAGCCTGCTGACGCAGGCGGACATCCCCTACATCTCCCGGGACTCGCACATCGTGTCCGCGTTCGTCGGGGACGACGCGAAGTGCAAGCTGGCGTCGAAGCTCCTGATCGAACGGCACGGCATCTACGTGCAGCCGGTCAACGCGCCGAGTGTCCGGGCGGGGGAAGAGGTGCTGAGGATCGCTCCGTCAGCCGTGCACCGGACGGCGGACGTGCACAAGTTCGCCGACGCGCTCTTGGACGTGTGGCAGGAAGTGGGCATACCGACCGGGCACGCCCGCCACGCGCAGCGGTGACCGGTTCGCTCGCCGCCCTGCTCGCCGGTACGGCGGCACGGCGGCCCGGCCACCGCGCCCTGATCCGCGGTTCCGCACACCTCACCTACGGCCGGCTGTGGGAGCGGGCGCGCCGGTACGCCGCCGTGCTGCACGCTTCAGGGGTACGGCCGGGGGACGCGGTGGCCCTGGTGCTGGCCGACGACGAACAGTTCCCGCTCGTGTACTTCGGCGTGCAGGCCGCGGGTGCGGTCGCGGTCCCGCTGAACGGCACCGCTTCGGTGTCCGAGATCGCCCACGTGCTCACCGACGCGGACGTCCGCTTCCTGGTGTGCGCGAGCTCCCTGCGCGCACGGGCTGGTGCGGCGGCGGAAGGGCTCGGTACGAGGGTGTCGACCGTCGCGGAGCTGGAGAGGGCGGCGGCGCACACCAGGCCGGAGGACGCCTTCGTCGCCCGTCGGGGTGACGACCCCGCGGTCGTGTTCTACACCTCCGGCACGACGGGCGCGCCGAAGGGCGTCGTGCTCACCCAGCGGAACATCCTGCGCAACGTCACCACGATGGCCGTCACGCCCTACGCGTTCCGCAGCGACGACGTCCTGCTCGGAGGTCTGCCGCTGGCGCACGGCTTCGGCCAGATCTGCTCCATGCTGACCGCCTTCGAGGCGGGCATCACCCTGGTCATGATGGAGAGGTTCTCCGGGAAGGAAGCTCTCGCACTGGCGGCGGAGCACCGGTGCACGGTGTTCATGGGCGTGCCCACGATGTACCTCAAGCTGCTGGACGCGGTGGCGGACGGCGGGCCGGTGCCACGGTTCGACAGGGTGTACAGCGGTGGTTCGCCGCTTCCGGTGCCGACCTTCCACGACGTGCGGCGCGTGTTCCAATGCCCGGTGTACGAGGGCTACGGGATGACCGAGACGTCCACCAGCCTGACCTACAACCACCCCGGCGTGCCGTGCCGGCCGGGAACGGTCGGTGTGCCGATCGACGACGGCGTCACCGTCGGCGTCGCGCGGCCGAACGCCGACAGCGTCGAGCTGCTTCCCGTCGGCGAGGTGGGCGAGATCGTGGTCCGCGGCGAGACCGTCATGGCGGGGTACCTGGGCCGCCCCGACCTGACCGCCGAGGTGATCAGGGACGGGTGGTTCCACACCGGCGATCTCGGCACGCTGGACGCGGACGGCTACCTCACCGTCGTGGGCCGGAAGAAGGAGCTGATCCTGCGCGGGGGCTACAACGTCTATCCGCGGGAGGTCGAGGAGGTGCTCGCCGAGCACCCGGCCGTGGCGCACGTGGCCGTCGTCGGTGTGCCGCACCCGGTGCTGGGTGAGGAGGTGTGGGCCGTCGTCGTGCCCACCAGGTCCCAGGAGGCCACCTGTGACCTGGCCGAGGAGATCGTGGACTGGGGCAGGCAGCGGTTGTCCCGCCACAAGTGCCCGCGGCACGTCGAGTTCGCCCGCACGCTCCCCTTGGGCGCCAGTGGCAAGGTCCTCAAGCGGGAGCTGGTCTCCACACTGGGACCGGTCGCCGCGTCGAGGTCCGCGACGGAATCGGGGGCCGCCGTCTTCCGTGCCACCGGGGAGACGCTAGGAGGCCCGGTAGGGGGTGTCCCCGGCCCCGGTTAGGGGCGGTTCCCCCATGGTCCTCCGCTGCCGCTCGGCATCTACTGGCAGTGGCCTGTTCTGGCCTGACGTACGGATGCCGCCGCAGGGAGCGGGGTTGACCGACCGAGCCCGCGCGCAAAGGAACGCGAAGAAACCATGACTCTCACCAATATCGAGACAGAGCTTTGGCTGCGCCGATTCCACCCGGCCCCCGACGCCTCCACGCGTCTCGTCTGTTTTCCGCACGCCGGTGGTTCAGCCTCCTTCTACTTCCCGGTGTCGAAGACTCTGTCGCCGGATGTGGACGTGCTGGCGGTCCAGTACCCCGGCCGCCAGGATCGGCGTAACGAGCCGGCCGTCGAGAGCATCGGCGAGCTCGCCGACCTGATCGCCCCGATGCTGCGCCCGCTGACGGACCGGCCCGTGGCGTTCTTCGGGCACAGCATGGGCGCCGTGATCGCCTTCGAGGTGGCGCAGCGGCTGGAGCGCGACGGTGTGACGCCGTTCCTCCTCTTCGCGTCCGGCAGGCGCGCCCCGTCCGCCGTGCGCAGCGAGAGCGTGCACCGGGAGAGCGACGACACACTCATCGCCGAACTCCAGCGGCTCAGCGGCACGGACGCCCGCATGCTCGGCGACGAGGAGGTGCTGCGCATGATCCTTCCGTCGCTGCGCAGCGACTACAAGGCGATCGAAACCTATCGGTGCACGCCGGGCGCCCGGGTCAGCTGCCCCATCGACGTACTCATCGGCGACAGCGACCCGCACGCGAGTCTCGACGAGGCGGGAGCGTGGTCCGAGCACACCACGGGACCGTGCGACGTCGAGGTCTTCGACGGCGGTCACTTCTACCTCAACGACCACGCCGTGGCCGTGACGGACCGGGTGGCCCGGCGCATCTCCGCGCTGCGGGCGCCCTGACGGCACCGGCGTTCGACCCGCATCCCTGACACTCGCGAGGAGCACGAGGCGGACATGGCAGCGAGCGATTTCCCACCGGCCGAGGCTCCGCGTGTCGCCCTGAGGGAGGCCGAAGATCTCCGGGGCCGCGCCCTGTCGTCCTCCAGCGCGTCGCGTGAGCAGGGCGGGTCGGTGAGTGACGGCGGGTTGTCCGTCTGCGGCGGTAACGAACTCCCGGATTCGGGCGACAAGGGGTTGGCATCCTGATGGCTGACGAGAACAGGCTCCGGGACTACTTGAAGCGTGTCTCGGGCGAACTGCACGACACACGCGAACAGTTGCGGCGGATCGAGGGGCGGGATCACGAGCCGGTCGCGATCGTCGGTATGGCCTGCCGCTACCCGGGCGGCGTCGGGTCGCCGGAGGACCTGTGGCAGCTGGTCGACGACGGTGTCGACGCGATCTCCGCGTTCCCGACGGACCGCGGCTGGGGCGAGGAGCTGTACCACCCGGACCCGGAGCACCCCGAGACGTCGTACACCCGAAGCGGTGGTTTCCTCTACGACGCGGGCGACTTCGACCCGGGGTTCTTCTCCATGTCCCCGCGTGAGGCGCTGGGCAGCGATCCGCAGCAGCGCCTGTTCCTGGAGACGTCGTGGGAGGCGTTCGAGCGGGCCGGCATCGATCCGGTGTCCATGCGGGGCAGCCGTACGGGTGTGTTCGTGGGCGTCATGTACCACGACTACGTACGCAGCGAGGCGCTCGGCAGCGTCGTCTCGGGCCGGGTCGCCTACACGCTGGACCTCAACGGGCCCGCCGTCTCCATCGACACCGCTTGCTCGTCGTCGCTGGTCGCGCTGCACCTGGCGGCGAACTCGCTGCGGCGCGGCGAGTGCTCGACCGCGTTGGCCGGTGGCGTGACGGTGATGGCGTCGCCTGGCACGTTCGTCGAGTTCAGCAGGCAGCGCGGGCTCTCGGCCGATGGCAGGTGCAAGTCGTTCGGCGCGGAGGCGGACGGTACGGGCTGGGCCGAGGGTGCCGGCGTGCTCGTGCTGGAGCGGCTCTCGGACGCGCGCCGCAACGGCCACCGGGTGCTGGCGGTGCTGCGCGGGAGCGCGGCGACCCAGGACGGCGCCAGCAACGGGCTGTCCGCCCCCAACGGCCCGTCGCAGATGCGCGTGATCCGCCAGGCGCTCGCCGACGCCGGACTGTCGGCCTCCCAGGTCGATGTGGTCGAGGCGCACGGCACCGGCACCGTGCTCGGCGACCCGATCGAGGCGCAGGCGCTGCTGGCGACGTACGGCCAGGACCGTCCCGCGGGCCGCCCGCTGTGGTTGGGCTCGCTCAAGTCCAACATCGGCCACACGCAGGCGGCAGCCGGGGTGGGCGGCGTGATCAAGGCGGTCATGGCGATGCGCCGGGGGGTGCTGCCCCGCACGCTGCACGCGGCTCGGCCGTCCCCGCACGTGGACTGGTCGGCGGGCGAGGTGGAACTGCTCACCGAACCGAGGGAGTGGACCCGTGGCGACGGTCCGCGGCGGGCGGGCGTCTCCTCGTTCGGGTTCAGCGGGACCAACGCACACGTCATCATCGAGGAGGCGCCCCAGGAGGAGGTGCCCCAGGCGGAGCCGGAAGCGGAGGGCGGCGCGGCGGCTCCGCCCGTCGTGCCGTGGCTGCTGTCGGCGCGGACCTCGGACGCGCTGCCCGCCCAGGCCGACCGGCTGCTGAGCCGGCTGTCGGAACAGGACGCACCGGCCGAGGTGGTGGGCGCGGCACTCGCGACGACCCGCGCGGTCCTCGACCACCGTGCGGTGATATCGGGCGCGGACCGGGAGGAGTTGCTGGCCGGGCTGCGGGCGCTCGCGGCCGGCGACCGTCCCGCCAACGTGCTCACCGGTGGCGGGACGGCCGGAAAGCAGGCTTTCCTGTTCAGCGGCCAGGGGAGTCAGCGGCTGGGCATGGGGCGCGGGCTCGCGGAGACGTTCCCCGCCTTCGCCGAGGCCCTGGACGAGGTGTGCCGCGCGCTCGACCCCCAGCTGCCGCACCCCGTACGCGCGGTGATGTGCGCCGAGCCGGGCTCCGAACGCGCCGCGGCGCTCGACGCAACCGGCATGACCCAGCCCGCGCTGTTCGCCTTCGAGGTGGCACTCTTCCGGCTGGCGACCGCGTTCGGGCTCGCCCCGGACATGCTGGCCGGTCACTCGATCGGCGAGATCGCGGCCGCGCATGTCGCCGGGGTGCTCTCGCTCGACGACGCGTGCACCCTGGTCGCCGCGCGCGCCCGCCTGATGCAGGAACTCCCCGGGGGCGGCGCGATGCTCGCGGTGGCCGCTGCCGAAGCGGACGTGCTGCCCCTGCTCGACGGCCGCGCCGGGGTCGGTGTGGCCGCGGTCAACGGGCCGGCCGCCGTGGTCCTGTCAGGGGCCGAGGGGGAGCTCGGCCGGATCGCGGCGCTGCTGGCCGAACGGTCCGTCAGGACCAGGGAACTCAAGGTCTCGCACGCGTTCCACTCGCCCCTGATGGACCCGATGCTGGACGCTTTCCGGCAGGTCGCGCAGTCCCTGACCTACCAGCAGCCGACCATCCCGATCATGTCCACAGCCGCCGAGCCGGTCACCGATCCCGAGTACTGGGTCGCCCACGTCCGCCGAACCGTCCGGTTCGCCGACATGGTGACCGCCGCGCGTACCGCGGGTGCCACGGTGTTCGTCGAGATCGGTCCTGACGGCGTGCTGACCGGCCTCGCCGAGCAGGTCTTCGATCACGCCGGGGACGACGCGGCGGTAGCCGTCCCGCTCGTGCGCAAGGACCGCGACGAGGCCACGTTCCTGATCGACGCGCTCGGCAGGCTCCACACCCACGGCGTCCGCGTCGACTGGAAGACCTACTTCTCAGGCGTGTCCCTGGGCGACTTCGAACTGCCCACCTACGCGTTCCGGCGTCAGCGGTTCTGGCTCACGCCTGACGCCGTACAGGCGTCCTCCTCACCCACCGAGGCGGACGACTCCGGCTTCTGGGCCGCTGTGGAGCGTGAGGACGCCGACGCGCTCGCCGCAACGCTGGGCATCGAGGACGGGTCACCGCTTCTCGGGGTGCTGCCGATGCTGTCCTCCTGGCGCCGCCGCCGGCAGGAACAGTCCGTCCTCGACACCTGGCGATACCGGGTCACGTGGAAGCCGCTCGCCCTCACCACGGCGGCCCCGAAGCTGACGGGTACGTGGTGGCTCGTGGCCGTCGCCGACGACGCGTTGGTGTCCGCCGCGACGACCGCGCTCACCGAACACGGCGCCGACGTGCGACTCCTCGAACTCGGTGACGAACTCGACCGCGACCAGGTCGCGCAGACCGTACGGCGCCACGCCCTCGCGGCAGCGCCGACGGGCGTGCTGTCGCTCCTCGCCACGTCCGAGCGGGGGCCGGCCCGGACGCTTGCGCTGCTCCAGGCGCTCGGCGACGAGGAGGTCACCGCACCGGTGTGGCTGGCCACCCAAGGGGCGGAGTCGGTCGGTGGGAGCGATCCGCTGACGGCTCCCGCGCAGAGCGCGGTCGGCGGGCTGGGCCGGGTCTTCGCCCTGGAGCACGCCGACCGCTGGGGCGGGCTGGTGGATCTGCCGGAGACGGTCGACACCCGCGCCCGCACCCGCCTTGCCGCCGCACTGGCCGGAATCGACGACGAGGACCAGATCGCCGTCCGCGCGTCGGGGCTCTTCGCCCGCCGTCTGACGCGTGCGCCCCGCACGCCGCGCGGCACGGGCACATGGCGCGCGCGCGACACCGCGCTGATCACCGGCGGTACCGGCGGTCTCGGCGCGCACGTGGCGCGCTGGCTCGCCGAGAGCGGCGCCGGACACCTCGTGCTGGCCGGCCGGCGCGGCGCCGGCGCACCGGGCGCGGCCGACCTCGCCGCCGAACTGGAGCGCACCGGTGTACGGGTGACCGTCGCGGCCTGCGACGTGGCCGACGCCGACGCGGTCTCCGCGCTGGTCCGCGAGATCGAGGCCGCCGGTGACGTGATCCGCTCGGTGTTCCACACGGCCGGCATACCGCACAGGAAGCGGCTCGACCTGCTAGGACCCGACGAGCTCGCGTTCGCCACCGCGGCCAAGCTCACTGGCGCCGCCGTGCTCGACGAGGTGTTCGCCGAGCGGGCGCTCGACGCATTCGTGCTGTTCTCCTCGGGCGCGGGCGTGTGGGGGAGCGGCGACCAGGGCGCGTATGCCGCGGGCAACGCGTTCCTCGACGCGCTCGCCGCCAACCGCCGTGCCCGTCAGCTCCCCGGCACGGCCGTCGCCTGGGGCTTTTGGGCGGGATCCGGCATGACGACGTTCCTCGACGAGGACGAAGCGCGCCGCGGCGGCATGCCGTTCATGGCACCGGACCGCGCCCTCCAGGGCCTGGCACAGGCACTGGCCGACGACGAGACGCACCTCGTCGTCGCCGACGTCGACTGGGACCGCTTCCACCCGCTGTTCACCTCCGCGCGGAACCGGCCGCTGATGGCCGACATCGACGAGGTGGCACGCGTCGTCACGGCGGCGTCCGCCACCGCGGCGGAGGAGGCCACGGCCCCGCTGCGCGCCCGGCTCCTCCCCCTGGGCGACCGCGACCGCGACCGGCTGCTCACCGACCTGGTCCGCGAGCAGGTCGCCACCGTGCTCGGCCACAGCGACCCCGCCGACGTCGAGGTGGACCGGGCCTTCCGGGACCTGGGCTTCGACTCGGTGTCGGCCGTCGAACTGCGCACCAGGCTCCAGGCCGCCACCGGAGCACGGGTGCCCACGACGGTCATCTTCGACCATCCGAACGTCAAGGCCGTCACCGCGCTGCTGGCCGGGCAGCTCCTCGGCGAGCGGGAGACGGCGGGCGACACCGGCCCTGAGACGACGCCGGCCGCCACAGATCCGATCGTCATCGTCGGCATGAGCTGCCGCACCCCCGGTGGGGTGCGCACCCCGGACGACCTGTGGCGGCTGGTCGCGGACGGTACCGACGCGATCTCGCCCCTGCCCGAGGACCGCGGCTGGGACGTCGAGGGCGCCTACGACCCGGACCTTACGCGACCGCAGACCACGTACGTGCGGGAGGGCGGTTTCGTCGGCGCGGCGGGCGACTTCGACGCGGGCTTCTTCGGGATCTCACCCCGCGAGGCGCTGGCGATGGACCCGCAGCAGCGGCTGCTGCTGGAGACCGCGTGGGAGGCGGTCGAAGCCGCGCGCATCGACCCGGGCTCGTTGCGCGGCAGCGATACCGGTGTGTTCGTCGGTACGGCCTACGAGCACTACGGGCGCGGCTCCGAACAGCTCTCCGAGGAGTCGATCGGCCACCTCATGACCGGGACGCTCGGCAGCGTCGTGTCCGGGCGCACGGCCTACGCGCTCGGCCTGGAGGGGCCGACGCTGACGGTGGACACGGCGTGCTCGTCCTCGCTGGTCGCGCTGCACCTGGCGGCCAACGCGCTGCGGCGCGGGGAGTGTTCGCTCGCGCTGGCGGGTGGCGTCACGGTCATGTCCACCATGCTCGGTTTCGTCGGGTTCAGCCGCCAGGGCGCGCTCTCCCGCGACGGACGGTGCAAGTCCTTCGCCGCGGCGGCGGACGGGTTCGGGCTGTCGGAGGGCGTCGGCATGGTGGCGCTCGAACGGCTGTCGGACGCCCGGCGCAACGGCCACCCCGTGCTGGCGGTGGTGCGCGGCTCCGCGGTCAACCAGGACGGTGCTTCGAACGGTCTGACCGCGCCGAACGGCCCCTCGCAGCAGCGGGTGATCAGGGCCGCGCTCGCCGACGCCGGCCTGTCCACCTCGGACGTGGACACGGTGGAGGCGCACGGGACGGGAACGGCGCTCGGCGACCCGATCGAGGCCCAGGCCCTGCTCGCCACCTACGGCCAGGACCGCCCCGCGGACCGCCCGCTGTGGCTGGGGTCGGTCAAGTCCAACATCGGCCACTTGCAGTCCGCCGCGGGCATCGCGGGTGTGATCAAGATGGTGATGGCGATGCGGCACGGGGTGCTGCCCCCGACGCTGCACGTGGACGCGCCGTCACCGCACGTGGACTGGTCCCAGGGCGCCGTCGAGCTGCTCACCGAGGCCAGAGCGTGGGAGGACCACGGGAGGGCCCGCCGGGCGGCCGTGTCCTCCTTCGGTGTCTCCGGTACGAACGCGCACATCATCCTCGAACAGGCGCCACCGGCCGCCGACGACGCCGACCCCCTCGACGTTCCGGTGGTGCCGTGGCTGATCAGCGCGGGAACCGCCGACGGAGTGTCAGGGCAGGCGGCGAAACTGCTGTCGCACCTGGACGGCGGCCTCGACGTGGCGGCCGTGGGCGCCGCGCTGGCGGCGACGCGCGGGGCGCTGGAACACCGCGCCGCCGTGGTCGGTCGTGACCGCGCCGAGCTGGTCGCGGGGCTCGAAGTGCTCTCGGCGGGGCAGACGGCCCCCGGTGTCGTGCGGGGCACCGCGGCGGCGGACCGCAGGGTGGCGATGCTCTTCGCCGGGCAGGGAAGCCAGCTGCCGGGCATGGGCCGTGCCCTGTCCGCCGCGTTCCCGGTGTTCGCGGACGCGCTGGAGGAGGTCTGCGAGGCTCTGGACCCGCTACTGCCCCGGCCGGTGCGGGAGGTGATGTTCGGCGACGGCGCCGCTCTCGACGAGACGGGCATGACCCAACCGGCCCTGTTCGCGTACGAGGTCGCGCTCTACCGGCTGCTGACCTCGTTCGGTGTGGTCCCCGACGTGCTGGTGGGGCACTCGATAGGTGAGATCGCCGCCGCGCACGTGGCGGGCGTGTTCCCGCTGGAGAGCGCGTGCGCCCTGGTTGCCGCGAGGGCGCGGCTGATGCAGGCGTTGCCCGCCGACGGGGCGATGCTGGCTGTCGCCGTGTCCGAGGCGGAGGTGACTCCGCTGCTGGACGAGCGGGTCGGCATCGCGGCGGTCAACGGCCCGGACGCGGTGGTGGTCTCGGGCGCCGGGGACGCGGTGGACGCGATCGCCGCGGTGCTGGCCGAGCGCGGTGTGCGGACCAAACGGCTGCGGGTCTCTCACGCCTTCCACTCGCCGCTGATGGAGCCGATGGCCGACGAGTTCCGGTTGGTCGCCAAGGGGCTCACCTACCACGAGCCGTCGATTCCGCTGGTGTCGAACGTGACAGGGCGCCCGGCCACCGAGGGCCTGCTCACTGACCCCGAGTACTGGGTCACGCACGTGCGCCAGGCGGTGCGGTTCGCCGACGGCGTCACAGCGGCCGACGCCTCCGTCCTCGTCGAGGTCGGCCCCGACGGAGCCCTGACCGGTCTCGCTCAGCACAGCCTGGATCCGACCGCGGTGACCGTCCCCGCCGCGCGCAAGGACCGCGACGAGGACCAGGCGTTCGTCGAGGCGCTCGCCACTCTCCACACGAGCGGTGTCCCCATCGACTGGGCCGGCTACTTCGGACAGCCGGCCCACCACGTGGACCTGCCCACGTACGCCTTCGCGCACCAGCGGTACTGGCTGCCCAGCCCTGGCCGTTCGGCGGGCGACGTGGCCACGGTCGGCCTGGAGACCCCGGCCCACCCGCTGCTCGGCGCCACCGTCACCCTCGCCGACGGCGGTGTCGTACTGACCGGCAGGCTCTCCCGGGGCACGCACGCGTGGCTGGCCGAGCACGAGATCGGTGGGCAGGTGCTGGTGCCGGGCACCGCGTTCGTCGAACTGGCCGTGCGCGCCGGTGACGAGGTGGGCTGCGCCACCGTCGAAGAGCTGACGATCGAGTCGCCGCTCGTGCTGCCCGAACGCGGCAGCGTGCAGGTGCAGGTGGCCGTCGAAGCGCCCGTCGAGGGCAGGCGGGCACTCGGCGTCCACTCACGGGGAGGCGACACCGAGCCGTGGACGCGGCACGCCACCGGGTCGCTCGTGGCGGACACCCCTGCCCCGGTGCCGGACGACCGCCGCTGGCCGCCGGAGGGCGCGGAGCGGGTGGACGTCACGGGCGTCTACGACTGGTTCGGCGGTATCGGGATGCGTTACGGGCCGACGTTCCAGGGGCTCACAGCGGCCTGGCGGCACGACGGGTGCCTCTACGCCGAGGTCGCTTTGAGCGAGGGCACCGAAGGCACCGACAGGTTCGGCCTGCACCCCGCCCTGCTGGACGCCGCACTGCACGTGATCGCGCTGGACACGGCGGGCGACACCGGACCACGTGTGCCGTTCAGCTGGACGGGGGTGCGGCTGCACGCCACGGGCGCGACGTCCCTCCGCGTGCGGCTGGCCGACGCCGGAAACGGCGCGTACGCGGTCACGGTCACCGATCCCGCCGGAACGCCCGTCGCGGACGTCGAGTCACTCGTGATGCGCCCGCTGCCGGTGCGCCCGAGCGCTGCGGCCACCGGCACGGACTCGATGTACGCCCTGCGGTGGGAGCCGGTCCACGTCGCGGACGAGGACGCCGCCGAGCCGGTGTGCGTCGAGCCCGACGGCCTGGCCGCGCTCGCCGAGAACGAGGACGTTCCCGCGCTGGTCGCCGTCGAACTGGTCGCGCCGCACGAGGTGACCGATCTCGCCGGCGCGGTCGGTGAGGCCACCTGCCGGGTGCTGGAGCTGGTGCGCACCTGGCTGGCCGAGACCCGGTTCGCCTCCTGTCGCCTCGCCCTCGTCACGCGCGGCGCCGTCGCGGTCGGTGGCGCGCAGGACGACCTGGTCAACGCGGCCGCCTGGGGGCTGGTCAGGTCGGCGCAGGCGGAGAACCCCGACCGCCTGGTCCTCGTCGACATCGACGACGAGCCCGCTTCCCGTGCCGTGCTCCCCGCGGCACTGGCCACCGGTCGGGAACAGCTGGCCGTGCGGGCGGGCACCGTGCACGTGCCACGACTGGCCGGATTCGGCACGGGACGGGACGACGGGCTGCTGCCGCCCGCCGGCGCGGAGAACTGGCGGCTGGACGTCAGCAGCCGCGGCACCGTGGACAACCTGGTCCTGGCGCCGGCCGAGGACGGCGGGCCGTTGGAGCCAGGCGAGGTCAGGGTCGAGGTGCGCGCCGTCGGTCTGAACTTCCGTGACGTGCTGGTCGCGCTGGACATGTACCCCGGTGACACCCCGATGGGCGGCGAGGGCGCCGGCGTCGTCGTTCAGGTGGCTGAGGACGTGGCCCACCTCGCGCCCGGCGACCGGGTCATGGGCATCTTCCTCAGCGGGTCGGCCAAGACCTCGGTGACCAGCGCCGACCGGCTGGTGCGCATCCCGGACGCCTGGTCGTTCACCGACGCGGCCTCCGTGCCGATGGCCTTCGCCACCGCGTACCACGCCCTGGTCGACCTGGCCGGGCTCACCGCGGGGGAGTCGGTGCTCGTGCACGCCGCCGCCGGCGGTGTCGGCATGGCCGCCGTGCAGATCGCCGCGCACCTCGGGGCCGAGGTCTACGGCACCGCGAGCCAGGGCAAGCAGGACGTGCTGCGCGGCAACGGCCTCGCGGACCGGCGGATCGCGTCCTCGCGCACGCTCGACTTCGCGGACACCTTCGACGCCGCGTCCGGCGGCCGGGGCGTCGACGTGGTGCTCAACTCGCTCGCCGGAGACTTCATCGACGCCTCCCTGCGCCTGATGCCACGCGGCGGACGTTTCATCGAGATGGGCAAGGCCGACGTGCGCGACCCCGATGCCGTGGCACGAGCACAGCCCGGTGTCGAGTACCAGAGCTTCGACCTGGCCGCGCTGCCCGGACAGCGGGTGGGGGAGATCCTCGGCGAGATCGTGTCCCTGTTCGACGAGGGGGCGTTGACGCTGCTGCCCGTCGAGACCTGGGACGTGCGCAGGGCGCGGGACGCCTTCCGGCACATCGCTCAGGCGCAGCACATCGGCAAGGTCGTGCTGACCATGCCGCGTGCGCTCGACCCGGAAGGAACCGTGCTCGTCACCGGCGGCACCGGCGCCCTCGGCGCGCTGGCCGCGCGCCACCTCGTGACGGAACACGGTGTGCGTCACCTCGTGCTGACGAGTCGCCGCGGCCCTGCCGGCGAGGGCGCCGCCGCGCTACGGGAGGAGCTGACCGCGCTCGGCGCCTCGGTCCGGGTCCTGGCCTGCGACGCGGCCGACCGGGCCGCACTCGCCGGCGTGCTCTCGGACATCCCCAGCGAGCACCCGCTCACCGGCGTCGTGCACACCGCGGGGGTGCTGGCCGACGGCGTCGTCGCTGCGATGACCCCCGAACAGGTCGCACGCGTGCTGCGGCCGAAGGTGGACGCGGCGGTCAATCTGCACGAGCTGACCCGGGACACGGACCTCGCCGCGTTCGTCCTCTACTCAGGAGCGGCCGGCGTGCTGGGCAACGCCGGACAGGGCAACTACGCCGCCGCCAACACCTTCCTCGACGCCCTCGCCCGCCACCGGCACGCCGCGGGGCGCGCCGCCACCTCGCTGGCGTGGGGCCTGTGGGAGCAGGCACCCGGCACCGGCATCACCGGACACCTCGACGAGACGGACCTGCGCAGGCTGCGGCGGGGTGGCTTCGGCGCCCTGTCCGCGGAAGCGGGTCTGGCGCTGCTCGACGTCGCGCTCTCGTCCGACGAGGCGGCTCTCGTACCGATCCGGCTCGACCTCGCGGCCATGGGAGCGGCGGGGGTTCCCCCGCTGTTCAGCGGGCTCGTACGTACGCCCTCGCGGCGGGTGCTGAACTCCGGCGCGAGGGCGGCCGAGTCCCTCGCCGAACGGCTCGCCGCACTCCCGGAAGCCGAGCTGCAACCCGCCGTACTGGACCTGGTCCGCGGGCATGTGGCCGCCGTGCTCGGCTTCCCGGGCCCGGAATCCGTCGATCCGGGCCACGCCTTCAACGAGATCGGCTTCGACTCGCTGACCTCCGTGGAGTTCCGCAACCGGCTCATGGCCGCCACCGGGCTCCGGCTGCCCGCGACGCTCGTCTTCGACCATCCGACCCCCGAGGTGCTGGCCGCCCACCTGCTCGCCGAGATCGCGCCACCCACACGCACCCCCGAGGAGCGGCTGCTCGCCGAACTCGACCGGATCGAGGCGGCGCTCGCCGCCGCGGCGGCCGACGGCGGAAGCCCCGACCGGGTCACGGCGCGGTTGCAGCAGTTGTCGTCCAGCTGGCGCAAGCAGACGCGGGCCGCGGAGTCCGACGTCTCCGGGCAGTTGGAGAACGCCAGCGCGGACGAGGTACTCACGTTCATCGACAGCGAGCTCGGCCTCGCCTGACCGTAGGAGAAGGGGTAGCCGCAGATGGCGACCGAGGAGCAGTTGGTCGAGTACCTCAAGCGCGTGACCACGGAGCTGCACGACACCCGCGCGCGTCTGGAGCAGGCCGAGGACAAGGACCACGAACCGATCGCGATCATCGGAATGGCCTGCCGGTTCCCCGGCGGGATCGCCTCGCCCGAGGACCTGTGGCGCCTCGTCGCCGAGGGCACCGACGCGATGACGGGATTCCCCGAGGACCGCGGCTGGGACGTCGAGTCGCTCTACGACCCCGACCCCGACCGCGTCGGCACGTCGTACGTGCGAGAGGGCGGGTTCATCGACGGTGCCACCGAGTTCGACCCCGCGTTCTTCCAGGTCAGCCCGCGCGAGGCCGCCGGCATGGACCCCCAGCAGCGGCTCGCCCTGGAGACCGCGTGGGAGGCGATCGAACGCGCCGGGATCGACCCGACGACGCTGCGCGGCAGCCGTACCGGGGTGTTCGTGGGCGCGAACAGCGGCGAGTTCATGACGCTCATGACGCAGGCTGAACCCGAGTTGCAGGGCTACCTGATGACAGGTGTGTCCCCCAGCGTGGTGTCCGGGCGCATCTCCTACACGTTCGGGCTGGAGGGCCCCGCGGCGACCGTCGACACCGCGTGCTCCTCCTCGCTGACCGCGCTGCACCTCGCGGTGCGCGCACTGCGCGACGGCGACTGCACGATGGCGGTCACCGGCGCGGTCACGGTGTTGTCCACCCCGGGCACGTTCATCGGGTTCAGCCGGCAGCGCGCGCTGGCGAAGGACGGCCGGTGCAAGGCGTTCTCCGCCGCAGCGGACGGCATGGCGGCCGCGGAGGGCGTCGGCATGTTCCTCGTCGAGCGGCTGTCCGACGCCGTGCGGCTGGGACACCCGGTGTGGGCGGTCGTGCGGGGCTCCGCGGTCAACCAGGACGGCGCCTCGAACGGCCTGACGGCGCCGAACGGTCCCTCGCAGCAGCGGGTGATCCAGCAGGCGCTCGCCAACGCGAAACTGTCGGCACGCCAGGTCGACGTCGTCGAGGCACACGGCACCGGCACGCCACTGGGTGACCCGCTCGAGGCGCAGGCGCTCATGGCCACCTACGGCCAGGACCGCCCGGACGGCCGGCCCCTGTGGATCGGCTCGGTCAAGTCCAACATCGGACACGCGCAGGCGGCGGCCGGCGCGGCCGGCATCGTCAAGGCCGTGATGGCCCTGCACCACGGCGTCATGCCCAAGACGCTGCACGCGCAGGAACGGTCACCGCACATCGACTGGGCCGAGGGCGACGTCGAACTGCTCACCGAGGCGCGCGCGTGGCACAGCGACGGCGAACCACGCCGGGCCGGTGTGTCGTCGTTCGGGTTCAGCGGCACCAACGGGCACGTCATCCTGGAGGAGTTCGAGGCACCGCCGGTGGACGACGCCGAGACAGGGGACCTGCCCTCGGTGCCGTGGGTGCTCTCGGCGCGCGGCGCCGACGCGGTGCGCGGCCAGGCCCGCGCACTCCTGGCGCACCCCGCCGCCGACGCGGACCCGGCCGCCGTGGCCGCTTCGCTCGTCCGTGGCCGTTCCGCCTTCGAGCACCGCGCCGTCGTGGTGGGCGCCGACCGTGCGGAACTGGTCGCGGGGCTGCGGGCGCTGGGCGAGGGCGTGGACGCGGCGGGCGTGGTGGAGGGCGTCGCGGGGCCGCTGGGGAAGTCGGCGTTCGTGTTCCCCGGACAGGGCGGGCAGTGGGTGGGCATGGGCCTGGCGCTGGCCGGTTCGAACCCGGTGTTCGGGGAACGGCTGGCGGAGTGCGAACAGGCGCTGGCACCGTTCCTGGACTGGTCGCTGTCCGCGGTGCTGCGCGGCGACGACGACGCGCCGGGACTGGACCGCATCGACGTGCTCCAACCCGTTTTGTGGTCGATGATGGTCTCGCTGGCGCAGGTGTGGCGCTCGTGCGGGGTGGAGCCCGCAGCGGTGGTGGGACACTCCCAGGGCGAGGTCGCGGCGGCCGTCGTCGCCGGCGCGCTGTCCCTGGAGGACGGTGCGCGGATCGTGGCGCTGCGCTCCCAGCTGCTGCTGGAGATCACCGGACTCGGTGGCATGGCATGGGTACCGTCACCCGCCGACGAGGTCGGCGAGCGGCTCACGCGGTGGGCCGGGCGGCTGTGCGTCGCCGCCGTGAACGGGCCGTCCGCCACCGTCGTCTCCGGGGATCTCGACGCGCTGGAGGAACTGGTGGCCGCCTACGCGGCCGAGGGCGTACGGGTCCGCAAGGTCGGTTCGTCCTGCGCGGGCCACTCGGCGCAGGTGGAGGTGGTGGAGGAGCGGCTCGCTCAGATGCTGCGCCCCATCGAGCCGCGCGAGTGCGCCATCCCGTGGTACTCGACGGTCCGCGGCCGCTGGCTCACCGGAACCGAGGCCGACGCCGGGTACTGGTACGAGAACCTGCGTGAGCTCGTCGGGTTCGGCCCGGCCATCGAGGCGCTCGCCGCCGAGGGTTTCCGGCTCTTCGTCGAGTCCAGCGTCCACCCCACACTGAAGATCGACACGGAGGACAACCTGGAGAACGCCGGGGTGTCGGACGCGCTCGTGGTCGGCTCGCTGCGCCGCGACGACGGCGGCCCCGACCGCCTGACGGCCTCGCTGGCCGAGGCGTGGGTGCGTGGCGCGGACATCGACTGGGCGGGCCTGATCGGTCCCCGGCCGCGGGTCGACCTGCCGACCTACGCGTTCCAGCGTCAGGCCTACTGGCCGAAGACCACGTCGCGGACGGTCGACGCCTCCGGACTCGGACTCGGCGCCCCCGCCCACCCGTTGCTCGGCGCCACCGTCTCACTCGCCGACGGCCAGGGGGTGATGCTCACCGGCAGGCTGTCCGTGAAGACGCACCCCTGGCTGGCCGACCACACGGTCGGCGGCCACGTGCTGCTGCCGGGCACCGCGTTCGTGGAGCTCGCCCTCCGCGCGGGCGACGAGGTCGGCTGCCGCCTCGTCGACGAGCTGACCCTGGAGGCCCCGCTGGTCCTGCCCGAGCGCGGTGGCGTGCAACTCCAACTGGCCGTGCACACCGCCGAGGACGGACGGCGCCCGTTCACCGTTCACTCCCGCGGCGACGACGCCGCACCGGACGAGCCGTGGACGAGGCACGCCACGGGTCTCCTCGCCGCCGACGCGCCCGCGGCACACTTCGGCCAGGACGTCTGGCCGCCGGCAGACGCGACCGCACTGGCCCCCGAGACGATCTACGACAAGGTGGCCGCGGTGGGCGTCGGGTACGGGCCCGCGTTCCGCGGACTGCGCGCACTGTGGCGGCGGAACGACGAGATCCTCGCCGAAGTCGCCCTGCCCCAGGACACCGCCGACAGCGACGGCTTCGGGCTGCACCCCGCGTTGCTCGACGCCGCGCTGCACCCGCTCGCCCTCAGCGGTGTCCTCGGCGACCGGGGGAGCGACGAGGGGCCGCTGCTGCCGTTCGCGTGGTCCGGCGTGCGGCTCCAGGCCACCGGCGCCACCGCACTGCGGGTCCGGCTGTCGCCCGCCGGTGGCAGCGCGGTCCGGGTGGACGTGGCGGACACCGCCGGTGTGCCGGTGGCGTCTGTCGACTCACTCGCCGTCAGGCCGCTGCCCGCCGAAGCCCTCAACCGCTCCGCGGATCCGCTGCGCGGCGGGCTGTTCCAGCTGGACTGGGTGCCCGCGCCGGCGCGCTGGGAGCCCGCTCTCGACGGTGCGACGTGCGTCCTTGTCGGCGAGTCGGACGAACTGCGGTCCGCGCTGGAAGCGGCGGGCGCCCGGATCGAGGACGCCTCCGTCCGTACACCGGACATGGGGTTCCTGGTGGTCGGCCGGCCCGCCGCGCCGGATCTGCCGGAGGCCGTGCGGGAGGCCACAGGGCAGGTGCTGGCCGCGGCCCAGGAGTGGCTGGCGGAGGACCGCAACGCCGGTGTGCCGCTCGTGGTGCTGACCCAGGGGGCGGTCGCGGTGGCCGAGGAGGCGCCCGCGGACCTGGCACAGTCGGCGGTCTGGGGGCTCGTCCGCTCGGCGCAGTCGGAGAACCCCGGCGGATTCGTGCTCGTCGACACGGACCTGACCCATGCGTCGTGGGAGGCACTCGCCGCGTCGCTGGCCTCCGGAGAGCCGCAGATCGCGCTGCGCGAGGGCGTGGCCCACGTGCCCAGGCTCGCCCGGCACCCCGAGCCCGAGGAGCCCGCCGACCCGTGGGCCCGCGCCGGCACGGTGCTGATCACCGGTGGCACCGGCACGCTGGGCGCACTCGTCGCCCGCCACCTCGTCGTCGAACACGGCGTGCGCCGTCTGCTGCTGACCAGCAGGAGCGGCCCCGCCACCGAGCGGGCGGCGCGGCTGCGGGAGGAGCTCACCGAGCTGGGTGCCGCGGTGTCCGTCGTCGCCTGCGACGTGGCCGACCGCGAGGCCCTGGCGCAGGTGCTGGCCGCTGTCCCCGCCGAGCACCCGCTGACCGGTGTCGTGCACGCCGCGGGCGCGCTCGACGACGGTGTCCTCGCCTCGCTCACCCCCCAGCGGGTCGATGCCGTGCTGCGCCCCAAGGTGGAGGGCGCGCTGAACCTGGACGAGCTCACCCGAGACCTGCCGCTGTCCGCGTTCGTGCTGTTCAGCTCCGCCGCCGGTGTGTTCGGCGGTCCCGGCCAGGCCAACTACGCCGCGGCCAACGCGTTCCTCGACGCGCTCGCGCGGCGCAGGCGCGCCCAGCACCTCCCGGCCATGTCGCTGGCCTGGGGGCTGTGGGAAGAGGCCAGCGGACTGACCGGCGTGCTGGACGAAACCGACCGCGCGCGCCTGAGCCGGATCGGTGTGGGGCCGCTGTCCACCCCGGAGGGGCTGGCGCTGTTCGACGCGGCGTGCGCGGCCGACGCGCACACGCTCGTCCCGGTCCGGCTGGAGTTCACGGCGCTGCGCGCGGCGGCCAGGGTCGGTGCCGTGCAGTCGATCCTGTGGGGCCTGGTGCCCTCCCCGGCGCGCCGGGTCGTCGGCGAGGGCGCGGCGGCGGCGTCCCAGCTGCGGGACCGGCTGGCCCGCATGCCGGAGTCGGAGTACATGCGCACGCTGCTGGAGGTGGTACGCACCCAGGCGGCGGTGGTGCTCGGGCTGCCGAACGCCGACGCCGTCGACGACCAGCGGGCGTTCCGGGAGGCCGGGTTCGACTCGCTGACCGCCGTCGAGTTCCGCAACCGGATGAACGCCACGACCGGGCTGCGGCTGCCCGCGACGCTCGTCTTCGACCATCCGACGCCGCACGCGCTCGCCGAGTACCTGCTCGCCGAGCTGCTCGACGCGGGGACCGGCGCGAGCGCACCCGCCACAAGGCAGGTGGGGGACGACGAGCCGATCGCCATCGTCGGCATGAGCTGCCGGCTGCCCGGTGGCGTGAGTTCGCCCGAGGACCTGTGGCAGCTCGTCGCCGACGGCGGTGACGTCATCTCGACGTTCCCGGCCGACCGCAACTGGAACCTCGACCAGCTCTACGACCCGGACCCCGAACACCGTGGCACCAGCTACACCCGGCACGGCGGGTTCATCTACGACGCGACCATGTTCGACGCGGCGTTCTTCGGCATCTCACCGCGCGAGGCACTGACCATGGACCCGCAGCAGCGACTGCTGCTGGAGGGCGCCTGGGAGGCGCTGGAGCACGCGGGCATCGACCCTGCCGCGGTCCGCGGCAGCAGCACGGGCGTCTTCGTCGGGCTGACCTACCACGACTACGGCGCGCAGTTGCAGAACCTGCCCAGCGAACTGGAGGGCTTCGTCGGCACCGGGGTGTCCGCGGCGGTCGCCGCGGGCCGGGTGTCCTACACGTTCGGCTTCGAGGGGCCGTCGATGACCGTCGACACCGCGTGCTCCTCCTCGCTGGTGGCCCTGCACCAGGCGGCCCAGTCGCTGCGCCGCGGCGAGTGCTCGCTCGCGCTGTCCGGAGGCGTGACCGTGCTGTCCACGCCGGGAGTCTTCGTCGACTTCAGCCGCCAGCGCGGGCTGGCTCCGGACGGCCGGTGCAAGTCGTTCGCGTCCGCCGCCGACGGCACGGGCTGGAGCGAGGGCATGGGCGTGCTCGTGCTGGAGCGGCTGTCCGACGCGCGGCGCAACGGCCATCCGGTGCTCGCGGTGGTGCGCGGCAGCGCGGTGAACCAGGACGGGGCGAGCAACGGGCTGACCGCGCCGAACGGCCCCTCCCAGCAACGCGTGATCCGCCAGGCGCTCGCCGGCGCGGGACTGTCCGCCCCGGACGTCGACGCGGTCGAGGGACACGGCACCGGCACCACGCTGGGCGACCCGATCGAGGCACAGGCGCTGTTGGCCACCTACGGCCAGGACCGGCCGGCGGACCGGCCGCTGTGGCTGGGCTCGGTGAAGTCCAACATGGGGCACACGCAGGCCGCCGCCGGCATGGCCGGCGTGATCAAGATGGTGATGGCGCTGCGCAACGGCGTGCTGCCCGCGACGTTGCACGTGGACGAGCCGTCCGCGCACGTGGACTGGTCCACCGGCGCCGTCAGGCTGCTGACCGAGCCGCAGGACTGGCCGGTGGCACAGCGGCCGCGCCGCGCAGGTGTGTCCGCCTTCGGCATCGGCGGCACCAACGCGCACACCATCATCGAGGAGGCACCCGCCCGCCCTGTGGAGCAGGCCGCCGTGGAGACCGCGCGCCCACCGCTGGTGGGCTGGCCGCTGTCGGCGAAGAGCGCCCAGGCGCTGGCCGGACAGGCACGGCGGCTCCACGCCCACCTGGCGCGCCACCCCGAGCTGTCAGGCAACGACCTCGCGCACTCGCTCGCCACGACCAGGTCGGCGTTCCGGCACCGCGCGGTGGTCACCGGCGCGGGCCGAGACGAGCTCGTCGCGGGCCTGGAGGCGCTGATCGCGGGCGCGCCGGCGGCCAACCTGACCACCGGGACCACGCGCTCGGGCAAGGTGGCGTTCCTGTTCACGGGGCAGGGCAGCCAGCGACTGCGGATGGGGGAGGCCCTGTACGCGGCCTACCCGGTCTACGCGGCCGCGTTCGACGAGGTCTGCGCACAGCTGGACAAGCACCTGGACGGTCAACTGCGCGACGTGGTCCTCTCAGACGCCGAGTTGCTCAAGCGGACCGACTACACGCAGGCCGCGCTGTTCGCGGTCGAGGCCGCCCTCTACCGCCTGCTGCGCCACTGGGGCGTCAGGCCCGACTTCCTCGCGGGCCACTCGATCGGTGAGCTCGTCGCCGCCTACGTGGCCGGTGTCTTCTCGCTGGAGGACGCCGCCGCGCTGGTCGCGGCGCGCGGCCGCCTGATGCAGGCGCAGCCGCCCGCGGGCGCCATGGTGTCGGTGCGAGCACCGGAGGAGGCCGTCCGTCAGCTGCTCGACGGGAGGACCGACGAGGTCGGCATCGCCGCGGTCAACGGGCCGGCCTCCGTCGTGATCTCCGGAGTGACCGCGGCGGTCGAGGAGATCGCGGGGCTGCTCGCCGAGTCGGGGCACAAGACCAGGAAGCTCGTCGTCAGCCACGCCTTCCACTCGCCACTGATGGACCCGGTACTCGCGGAGTTCACCGCCGTCGCCGAGGGCGTGGCCTTCCAGCCGCCCCGCATACCCGTCATCTCGGGCGTGACCGGAGCGCAAGCCACCGACGAGGAGCTGACCTCGCCCGCGTACTGGGCCAGGCACCTGCGCGACACGGTCAGGTTCCACGACGGCGTCGCCACCCTGCGGGACGCGGGCGTCACCACCTTCCTCGAACTCGGCCCCGACGCGGTGCTCTCCGCGATGGTCCAGGAGTGCGTCACCGACGGCGATGTCGCCGTGGCCGCCGTGCTGCGGCGCGACCGCGACGAGGCCGCCGCCCTCCTCGACGCGCTCGCGCTGGCCCACACCGGGGGCGTCGACGTGGACTGGGGGGCCGCCGCCGGGCCCGCCGACGTGGTGCCGCTGCCGACGTACGCCTTCCAGCGCACGTGGTTTTGGCCGGACGCGGCGCCGCCCAGGACCCCGGTCGAGGACCCGCTGTGGGCGGCGGTCGACAGCGAGGACCCGGACGCACTGGTGCGGCTGCTCGGGCCGGCCGCCGAGCACCGGGCCGAGGACCTGCTGGCCGCGCTGGCGGCACTGCGCGACGGTTCCCCCGACCGCCTGCCCCGGTACCGGATCGAATGGACGCCGAGGGCCCAGACGCCCGAGGCCGCGCTGACCGGCACCTGGCTGCTGGTCGCCGGGCCGGGGGCGGACGATCCGCGGGTGCGCGATGTCGCCGCCGCGCTGACCTCGGCCGGCGCGGAGGTCAGCGCGGCGACCGCCGACGACCTCGGGGACGCGGGCGCGCCCGCCTACGCGGGGGTGGTCTGCCTGGTCCCGGCCGACGACGACACCGGATGGTTCGCCGATGCCGTGCTGTCGTCGGCGGCCGCCGACGGCGGGACCTCACCGGTGTGGCTGCTGACCTCGGGTGCGACGGCGCTGTCCGAGGACGGACCGGCCGCGGCGCGTGGGCACCTGCGGGCATGGGGGCTGGGGCGCGCCGCGGGAGCTGCACATCCGCAGCCCCGGGTCGGGCTCGTCGACCTGCCGCCGCGCCTGGACGGGCTGGCGCGCACCAGGTTGTGCGCCGTTTTGTCCGGGCGCACGGGTGAGGACGAGATCGCCCTCAGGCAGCCGGGCGCCTTCGTCCCCCGGCTGCGGCGGGTGCCATCGCGGCGGGGCGGGCTGTGGCAGCCGGAGGGCACCGTCGTGGTCGCCGGAACGCTGGACGCGGCCGCGATCGCGTTCGCGCGCTGGGCCGCGGGCAACGGCGCGGACCGGGTCGTGGTGACCGCTCCCTGCATCGAGCTGGAGGGGGAGCCGGGGATCGTCGTCGACCAGGCAGACCCCGCGCAGGGCGGGCCGGCGGGGGACGCGCCGGCCGCCGTCTTGTACCGGGGAGAGGACGAGCACGTCGCCGAAGCCCTGCACGGGCTGGCCGCGTCGGGGGCGCTGGTGACCCTTCTCCCCGCCGAAGCGGTGTGGGGCGCTGCCGGGCCGAGCGCCTGCGCGGCGCTGGTCGGCTTCGATGCGCTGGCCCGTCGGCGGGCGGCGGCGGGGATGGCCTCGTTGTCCGCGGCCATCAGCGTCCGTGAACCGGCGGACGCCGTCACGGCGATCCGGCAGGCGCTCGCGGCAGGCGAGACGACCCTGGTCGTCACCGCCGACGGGCTGCCCTCGGACGGTGGGCGCTCGTCCCTGCTCGGTGGTGCCTCCGACCGCGGTGCGGCTTCTCAGTCCGGTGAGGAGCCCGCAGCCGGGGTGATCGACAGCGCGGCGGAGTTCGGCCGGCGGTTCGCGGCGGTCGAGCCGGACGAGCGGGGCGCGTTCGTGCTGGAGCTCGTGCGTGCGCAGGTGGCCGCGCTGCTGAACTTCGCGTCCGCCGAGGAGATCGACCCGGGCGTGGAGTTCTTCGAGTTCGGCATGTCCTCGATGGCCGCCATCGAACTGCGTGCCCGGATCGCCGCGCTGACCGACGTCCAGCTTGCCCCCGACGTGGTCTACGAGTACCCGAGCGCGGTCACGCTCGCCGAGTACCTGCTCACCGCTCTGTGAACGCCCGCGGCGGCTGCCGGACACGCGGTGTCCGGCAGCCGCCGCGGGAGCTGTGTCAGCCACTCCACGATCGGCATGTCATGAATCCGACAATCCCGGGGGGTATTGCGAGATGACAGCCATCCAGAGCACGCCCACGGAAGGGGCCCGTTCGTCACCCCTGCCGTCTCTGACCGGCCTGCGGTTCGTCGCCGCGATGGCGGTCTTCTTCTGGCACGTCGGCAACCTTGGGGTCTTCGCCGACAAGGACGCCGGCTCCGCCTACATGACCGTCTTCTACCAGGGCGGCTGGACGGCGGTGAACTTCTACTTCGTCCTCAGCGGCTTCATCCTCACCTGGTCGGCGAGGCCGGCCGACACGGCGCGCGTGTTCTGGCGGCGGCGGTTCTTCCGGATCTACCCCAACTACCTCGTCTCCCTCGCGGCCGCCGTGCTCGTCGGCGACCTGGTGCTCCTCTTCTACCGGGACACCGGCATGAGGCTCTTCTCCGGGTTCCTCAACGTGTTCATGCTCCAGGCGTGGTTCCCCGACGAGCGCATCGAGTTCGGCATCAACAGCATCGCGTGGTCCATGTCGGTGGAGGCGTTCTTCTACCTGTGCTTCCCGTTGCTGGTGAAGTACGTGCGCAGGATCCCCGCGAAACGGCTGTGGTTCACCGCGATGGGACTGATGGCCGCTGTGTGGATGGTGCCGCTCGTCGCCCAGCTTCTGCCCGACCAGCCGCGGACCTTCCTCGGCCCGGTGTCCAGAACGCAGTACTGGTTCGTCTACGTGTTCCCGCTGACGCGCCTGTTCGAGTTCGTGCTGGGCATGGTGATGGCGCGGATCGTGATGGCGGGTCGCTGGGTGCGCCTCGGCGCGCTTCCGGTGGCGCTGATCGTCCTGGCCGGATACGTGCTGCCCGACGTCCTGACCTTCCTGCCGTGGTCCTTCCGCCAGACGGCCTGCTCGGTGATCCCCATGGCACTGCTGATCCCCACCGTGGCGACGTGCGACCTGGCGGGGCGGTGGACGCCCTTCCGCGGCCAGGTCATGGTGTGGCTCGGCGGCGTCTCCTACGCCTTCTTCCTGTTGCACGCCCGGGTGATCTCCGCCGCGCACCAATGGCTCGGCAGCGAGACATGGGAGACACCGATGGCGGTCGCCGTGATCGTGTTCATGTTCGTCGCCACACTGACCGCTGCCGGGTTGCTGTTCACCCTCGTGGAGCGGCCGGTCATGAAGCGGTGGAGGTCGCCCCGGCGCAGGTCAGCGCCGCACATCGAGCCCAGCGCCCCGTGACGGGACAAGGCTCGCTCGACAGCCGCCACTCGGCAGCGTGCGTCATGACCGCTCAGCTTCGCTCAACGAGAAAGGGGCCTACATGTCCACCAACAACCCCGTGAACCTGCGGGACAGGCGGCTGCTCACCGACCCGCACACCGCCTACAGCGAGTTGCGCGAGGCGGGCCCACTCGTGCGGGCCACCGCGCTGGACGGCAGCCAGGTCTGGCTGGTCACCCGCCAGGAGGACGTTCAGCCTCTGCTCGCCGACCGCCGCCTGTTCACCGACCCCGAGGCGGCGGGCAGCTCGACGGTGAACGTCCGCAGCCGGATGCTGGAGAAGATGGGCGTTCCCGCCGAGGTGCTGCCCCACCTGACCGAGACGCTCCTCGACCTCGACGGTGCCGACCACACCCGCATCCGCAAGCTGGTCTCGCGGACCTTCACCGCACGCCGGGTCGGAGCGCTGCTCCCACGCGTCGAGGAGATCACCTCGAATCTCCTCGACCGGCTCACGGGAGCCGACCTGGTGCAGGAGCTCGGCTATCCGCTCCCGATCACGGTGATCTGCGAGTTGGTCGGGGTGCCGGAGGCCGACAGGGCCGACTGGCGCCGGTGGTCGGACGCGTTCATGAGGATGGATCGCCAGATGCCCGCGGCGTTGCGGGAGATGGTCGAGTACTGCCACGACCTCACCGCGAGCAGGCGGGCGTATCCGCGTCAGGACCTGCTCTCCGGCATGGTCGCGGAGGTCGACGAGCACGGTGAGGCGCTCACCGACGGGGAGATCGTCACGATGCTGATCTTCCTCGTCTTCGCCGGCCACGAGACGACCGCGCACCTGATCACCAATGGCGCGCACGCCCTGATGACCCATCCCGAACAGCTCACGCTGCTGCGCGACGACCCCTCGCTGTGGCCGTCGGCGGTCAACGAGTTGATGCGGTTCTGTAGCCCGGTGCTGTCGGCCAGGGTCCGCTACCTCGCGGAGGACGTGGAGATCGGCGGCGTCATGGTCCCGGCGGGGGAGGCGGTCATGCCGGTCGTCGTCTCGGCCAACTACGACCCGCGTGTGTACCAGGACCCCGAGCGGCTCGACGTCACACGCAAGGCGGCCGGGCACCTCGGTTTCGGCGCCGGCCCGCACTACTGCCTGGGCGCGGCTCTGGCCCGCCAGGAGGGTGAGGTCGCCCTGCGCGGCCTGTTCGAGCGCTACCCCGGCATCCGCTTCTGCGGACCGGAGCCACAGTGGTCGGACCGGCCGGGAATGTACCGGCTGCTGAGTCTCCCGGTCACGCTCGGCTGAGCCTCCTGACGCAGTCCACGGATCGCCGGGACGCCGATCCGTGGACTGCGTCAGGAGACCCACCCAAGGCGCACAGCGCCCGGGCGGGACCGCTCGGCGTCCAGGCGCCACCCGCCGCCGGGGGCGGCCCGTGCGCTGCCCCCGGGAGGCGGTGCAGGACACCGCCGGCCGGAGCGCGGGGCGCGCGGCCGCTTGCCCGCGACGGCTCAGCTGATCGTGTCGTACCGGTCGAAGCCCGTACCGACCGTGACGGGCTCGGAGAAGAGGCTTTCCGGGTTGTCGGGGTCGAACCTTCCGGAGTGGACGAACGCGGACAGCGTCCCGTCCGGGCGCAGTGCCAGCAGGTCCGGCTTGCCGTCGAGGTCCACGTCGGTGAGTGTCATGTACTTCATGTCCTGCCAGCCGCGGGCGACCGTGTACCAGGTGCCGCTCGCAGGGTCGGCGTACTCGACGCCCGGCTTGCCGGGGAACTCGAACAGGGCGATGTCGCCGTCTGGGCGGCGCACCAGCAGGTCCAGGTTGCCGTTCCCGGTGAAGTCGGCCATGGCGAACGGGAAGTCGTCGGGGTTGATCGTCGTCAGCGGCAGGGGTTCCCTGTCGTAGGTGTCGTCCGCTATCACCCCGGCGTTCAGGTGCGGGAAGCAGTCGAAATTGCCGGCGCCCAGACCGCGGGAGAAGATGTCGTCGTTGCCGCTGCCGGTGATGTCGGCGAACCCGAACGTGGACCAGTACCGGTCGTCCTCGCGTTTGCCCGAGATGCGCGTCGGTTCACCGAACGGGCCGATCTCGCCGGGCCCACCGAGATTCTGGAGCAGGAAGAAGCCGAAGACGCCGTTCTCACCGGTGTTGATCTTCCGGACCTCGCCGTTGACGGTGACCTCTTTTACGCTGAACGCACACAGCTCGGCGCGCCCGTTACCGGTGACGTCGCACGCCTGAATGAAGCAGAAGCGCTCTCTGCCGAAGTTGTCGCCGATCTTGACCGGGTCCTCGTACGTCTGCGTGCCGTTGAGCTTTCCGCTGTGCGGGTAGACCCAGAGCGCGCCGGTCTCGGCTGAGCGCACAAGCAGGTCCAGCTTGCCGTCACCGCGGAAGGAACGGCATGCGCCGTTGTTGAATGCGAACGCCACGCGAAATTCTCCATTCTGAAATACCGCAGGTACGGCGTCAATTGTTTCCGACGACTGTGCGACGCCCAACCCCAGATACCCCCAGAACATCACCCCCTGCGCGGTGTTCACGCGCCCCGACGGCATGCGACCGGTCCCGGCACGATGTCCCGGCGTCCGCACCGGAGGCATCGCCGGGAGTGCTGCCCGGTAAACCCCGGGAGCCGGGGCGACGCGCGCCTGTCGGCGGCCGACAGGCGGCAGGTGCCCCCTAGACCGCCCCTGACAGCCGCCCCAGAACGACGCTTCGCCGCACCGCCACCGCTAGCTTCGACCGTCCGCCCGGTAGATTCCGAAGGGGAGCCCATGCGGCAGTACTCCATGACCATCGGTGGCGAGAGCGTAGCCGGGAACGCGACGTTCGATGTCGTCAACCCCGCCACGGCCGAGGTGCACGCGGCGGCTCCCGAATGCGAGGCGGAGCAGCTCGACGCCGCTTTCGCGGCCGCACACCAGGCGTACGGAACGTGGCGGAAGAACGAGCGCGCACGCCGCCGGGCGCTGCACGCCGCGGCGGACCTGCTGATGCGCCGGACGGACCAGCTGGCGCCCGTGCTCACCGCGGAACAGGGCAAGCCGCTCAAGGACGCCGCTTTCGAGATCGCCGGCGCCGGATGGTGGCTGAAGCACTTCGCCGACATGCCCCTCCCGCACGAGGTCATCCGCGACGACGCCGAGGCCCGTGTCGAGGTGGTGCGCCGCCCGATGGGCGTGGTCGCGGCGATCACCCCGTGGAACTTCCCGCTCATGCTGGCCTGCTGGAAGCTCGGCCCCGCTCTGCTGGCCGGCAACACGGTGGTGCTCAAGCCCTCCCCTTACACCCCGCTGACGACGCTGGCGCTCGGTGAGCTGCTGCGCGAGGTGCTCCCTCCGGGGGTGGTGAACGTGGTGAGCGGGTCGGACCCGCTCGGAGCGCGGATGACCGCGCACCCGGTGCCGCGCAAGATCAGCTTCACCGGCAGTGTCGCGACGGGAAAGGAAGTGGCCGCGGTCGCCGCCGGCGACCTCAAGCGGGTCACCCTCGAACTCGGCGGCAACGACCCCGCGATCGTGCTCGACGACGCGGACCCGCGCGCCGTCGCCCCGCACCTGTTCCAGCACGCTTTCGAGAACAACGGCCAGCTCTGCTCCGCGATCAAACGCGTGTACGTGTCCGAACGCCGGCACGACGACCTCGTCGAGGTGATGGCGAAGCTCGCCCGTGAGGCGAAGGTCGGCAACGGGTTCGACGACGGCGTCCGGTTCGGCCCGATCAACAACGAGCCGCAGTTCGAGCGGATCGTCGAGCTGGTGGAGGACGCCCGAGGCCGGGGCGCGACGGTCGCGGCGGGTGGCGGGCCGCTCGAGGGGCCCGGCTACTTCTACCGGCCGACCGTCTTGGCCGATGTCGACGACAGCGTCCGCGTCGTCCATGAGGAGCAGTTCGGGCCTGTCTTGCCGATCGTGCGCTACACGTCGCTCGACGAGGTGATCGCCCGCGCCAACGAGAGCCACTTCGGTCTGGACGGTTCGGTCTGGGGCACGGACACCGACCGCGCGGCCGAGGTCGCCGCCGCCCTCGAGTGCGGCACGACCTGGGTCAACACGCACTTCTCCGTGCACCCGGGCCAGCCGTTCGGCGGGCACAAGTGGAGCGGTGTGGGCGTGGAGAACGGACGCCTGGGGCTCGAAGCCTTCACCGAGGTCCAGGTGCGCAGCCGGCACAAGGGGAATGTTGCCTAGTGGGCAAGGATGCCCAATCAGCAAATTTGCCGAGTGAGCATTTTCTGGTACCTTGGCTGCATGTCCGATGAGCCAGTGCTGGGCCTGCGCGAGCGCAAGAAGATAGACACACGCAAGGCGCTGAGCGACGCCGCCGTGGAGTTGATGTACGAGCGCGGTCTGAAGAACCTCGTCCGGGAGGAGATCGCGGCCCGCGTCGGCGTGTCACCGCGCACCTTCGGCAACTACTTCGCCAGCAAGTACGAAGCCTTGGCCTACCGGCTGGGCGACCGGATCCGCCGCAGTGCCGAGCTGCTGCGGGCCCGCCCCGCCCAGGAGCCGCTGTGGACGGCGATCGCCGAGGCCATGGTCGAGCCGCTGTGGGCGGACGGAGCGCCGTTCGGACGGCCGACGCGGGAGCAGCTCGTCGAGTTGCGCAAGCTGAGCCTGGTCCCGGAGATGCAGGAGGCCATGGCGCGGGCGTCCATCGACGACCTCGTCGACGCGATCGCCGCGCGCACGGGCACCGACGCGCGCAACGACCTGTATCCGCGGCTCGTCGCGCGCATCACCGTCACCGCGGTGAACGCCGTGATGGACCGCTATGTGCACACGGACGAGCCGGTGAAGATCCCCGACCTGCTCCGCGAGGTGATCACCAGTATTTCGGAAGGACTGCCGCCGCCCGAGCGGTGACCGCGGCGGCGGCCGGTGAGGCCGGCCGGCGCCGGGGGTACCGACGAAGCAGGCAGCGTGGGCGATTCCGAGCCCGTCAGGGACATCGAGCCCGTCAGGAAGGAACAGAACGCATGTCAGACACGACTGCCGACGGCAAGGCCGCGCCGACGGTGTCCGCAGCGGGCAACGACCGCTACATCAAGCTAGGCATCGGCGGCCTCCTGCTCGGCATGTTCCTCGGCATGATGGACAACTTCATCGTGAGCACCGCACTGCCGAAGATCGTCGAGGATCTGGGCGGACTGAAGTCCCTGGCCTGGGTGATCACGGCGTATTCGCTGGCCATCGCGGCGTCCACGCAGGTCTGGGGCAAGCTGAGCGACCTGTACGACCGCAAGATGATCTATCTGCTGTCGGTGGTGCTCTTCCTTGCCGGGTCGATGCTGTGCGGCCTGGCGCAGGACATGACCCAGCTGATCGTGTTCCGCACCCTGCAAGGGTTCGGAGCCGGCGGGCTGGTGGTCGGCGCCCTGTCGATCACCAGCGTGATGCTGACCCCGCAGGAGTCGGCGAAGGTCGGGTCGTGGACCGGGCTGCTGATGGGGGTCTCACTCGTCGGCGGGCCGTTGATCGGTGGCCTCGTCACCGACGCGTGGAGCTGGCACTGGATCTTCTACATCAACGTGCCCTTCGGCATCGTCTGCGTCCTCGCGACGATCGTCGGCGTCCGGCTGCCCGCCGCGCCGAAGAAGAAGGTGCGGATCGACTACCTCGGCATGATCCTGCTGACCGCGGGGGTCGTCTGCCTCACGCTCGTGACGACCTGGGCGGGAAACAGCTACGCGTGGGGGTCCACGCGGATCATCGGCCTCATCACCGCCGGAGTGATCGCGCTCGCCGCGCTGGTGTGGGTGCAGCAGCGCGTGGCCGAACCCATCCTGCCGCTGCGGCTGTTCCGGCACCACAACTTCACCCTCGCCCAGATCCTGGGCTTCATCTTCGGCGTGGCCATGGTCGTGCCGGTCACCTTCCTGCCGCTGTACGCCCAGAACGCCAAGGGCATCAGCTCGATCAGCAGCGGCCTCCTGCTGCTCCCGATGATGGTCGGGATGGTGCTGATGATGAGGAGGGGGTCGGCGTGGATCCGCCGCACCGGACGCTTCCGCATCCTCCCGATCATCGGCAGCGCCGCCATCACGGTCGGCATGGTCCTGCTGCTCCTGTTCAGCCCCGGGACGAACACACTGCTCGGCGCCCTGTACATGGTGCCGATCGGTGTCGGGCTCGGCTGTCTCATCCAGAACACGGTGCTGATCACCCGCACGTCCGTCGAACCGCGCGACATGGGCGCTGCCATGGGGGTGGGTTCGCTGACCCGGACGCTCGGCACGGGCATGGGGGTGGCGCTCTTCGGCGCGCTGTACGCAGGCCGGTTGAGCAGCAGTCTGAGCGACAAGATCGGTTCGCGGGACGCGTCCGCACTGGTCTCGTCGGGCAGTGAGGACCAGTCGGACCTGGTCAGTCAGATGCCGGCGCGGGTCCAGGAAGCATGGGCGAGCGCGGTCACCGACGGCCTGCACGTGGTGGCGATCGCCGGTGTGGTCGCCGGGGTCATCGCGCTGGTGTCCGCGGTACTCGTCCGTGAGGTTCCGCTCGGCCCCCCGCCGGCGCCTCCCCAGAGTTCCTGACCATCCGCCGCCCCCCCACAGCGTGCCGTGCGCGGGCACTTCGCCCGCGCACGGCACGCTCCGCGGCCTGTTCCAGCTCTCCCGAAAAGTGATTCGGTAATTTTCGCCGTATCACTCCACCGGAATCCAAATGCGCGATACATTCAGTGGTCGGCGCTGAGATGTGTCCGGCCTCGCGCCTCCTCCACGAGAATGCGCGGTCACGGGAGACCGACCGATCCCACAGGCGCATCTGACGCCGGATAATCCCTCTCCCTCCCCGTTCACTTGCCCAAGAAATCGTGCAACCGGACTGTGGAAAGGCCTGATCGAGTTGACAGACGTCGAGAACAAGGACCTGCTGACAGCACTGCCGATGGAAAGGGACGACAAATGCCCTTTCGACCCGCCCCCCGGGTTGCGGGAGGGGCGGCCGTTGCGCCGCATGGTGTACCCGGACGGCCACGTCGGCTGGCTGGCCACCGGACACGCGGTGGTGCGCGCGGTGCTCTCCGACTCCCGCTTCAGCTCCCGGCACGAGCTGATCCACGAGCCGATCGCTGGCATGGAGGGCCCGGGCGGGGAACGTGACGCCGCGCCGATCGGCGACATGACCGGCATCGACCCGCCCGAGCACACCCGCTTCCGCCAGCTGCTGGTGGGCAAGTTCACCGTGCGCCGGATGCGGCTGCTCACCCAGCGCATGGAGGAGATAGCCCGCGACCAGCTGGACGTGATGGCCGAACACGGCGCGCCCGCCGACCTGTGGACCCTGTTCGCGCAGCCGGTTCCCGCGCTGATGCTGTGCGAACTGCTCGGCGTACCGCTGGACGACCTCGACACCTTCCAGCGCCACACCCAGACGGCACTCACCCAGGACGGCAGGCCGGAGGAGGTGGGCATGGCCTTCCGGTCGCTGTACGGGTACATGCGCAAGCTGGTGGCCGCCAAGCGGGCGGAGCCGACGGACGACCTGCTGTCCGACCTGACCGAGACGGACCTGACCGACGCCGAACTGGCCGGTATCAGCGTATTGCTGCTGGTCGCCGGGTTGGACACCACGGCGAGCGTGATCGGACTCGGCACGTTCGCGCTGCTGCGCAACCCGGACCAGCTGGCCGCCGTGCGCGACGACCCGAGCCGGATCGACGACGTGGTGGAGGAGCTGCTCCGCTACACGTCCGTCGCTCCCAGGGCGGTGCGAGCGGCGCTGGAGGACGTTGAACTGGACGGCCAGGTGATCAAGGCCGGCGAGTCGGTCACGGTGTCCATCGAGGCCGCCGACCGCGACCCCGAGCGGTTCCCCGACCCCAACAAGATCGACGTGTTCCGGCAGGCGAGCGGGCACCTGGCGTTCGGGCACGGCATCCACCAGTGCCTCGGCTCGCAGTTGGCCAGGATGGAACTGCGCGCGGCTTTCCCGGCGCTGCTGGAGCGGTTCCCGTCGCTGCGGCTCGCCGTGCCGGCGGAGGAGGTGCCGCTGCGCGCCAACATGAGCGTGTTCGGCGTGCGCGAGTTGCCCGTCGTCTGGTGAGCCGACGGCGCCGTACTCTGCGTTCGTCCTGGGGTGGGTAGGGGCAGAAATCTGGGGTGTGAACGAGGCGAGCATCCGGCCACAATCTGAAGCAGGCTCTTGGGTGCTGCCGCGCGATTCGTGGGTCGTGCACGGAAGAACTGATGCGGCGACCGAGCCACGATTTGCCCGCGTGCGCGTATTCACACTACGGAAGGTCACTGTGTCTCAGGAAACCTCAGCCGACTTCACCAAGGCCTACCGCGAAGAAATGAACCACATGCACGTGACCCGCCTGGTCGGGAGCGGTTGGTTCTCCCGGGCTCTGGCGGCCGCGGCCCGGCTCGGCATCGCGGACCTGGTGGCCGACCAGCCGCTGTCCGACGACGAGATCGCGGACAAGACGGACTCGGACCCCCGGGTGATGCGCCGGCTCATGCAGATGCTCACGTTCTGGGGCGTGTTCGTCCGGGACGAGGCGGGCCGGTACGTCCTGTCGGAGAACTTCGCACCGCTGCGCGACGACCACCCCTGGTCGATGCGGAACTACTGCATCCTGATGGCCGAGACCTACGACGACGCCTTCGGTGGCATCCTCGAGACGGTCCGGACCGGCAAGTCCGGCTTCCGGGCCGTCTTCGGCACCTCGCTGTACGAGTGGCTCGAACGTGAGGAGAACGCCGAGACGGCTGCGATCTTCGATCGGGCGATGGCGGAACTCTCCCGTCCCGTGGCGGCTGTCCTGGCTCGGCAGCGCGACTTCTCCGACGTGAGGACGGTTGTCGACGTCGGCGGCGGCGGGGCGGGCATGGTCTCGGGCCTCGTCGCGGCGCACCCCCACCTCAAGGGTGTCTGCGCCGACCGCGCCTCGGTGTGCGAACGGGGCCCGGCGCAGCTCGAGAAGACGCTGAACGCCGACGTCGCCGCGCGTGTCAGCTTCCAGCCCACGGACATCTTCGAGAGCGTTCCCGACGGCGGCGATCTCTACCTGCTCAAGAACGTCTTGCACGACTGGACTCCGAAGAGCGGACTGCGGATCCTGACAGCGATCCACGCGGCGATGCGCCGTACCGCCGAGGCCGAGGGCAAATCCCCTCGTCTCCTGGTGATGGAGCCGCTGGTCGAGCAGGATGCCGACGCGGTGCGTGGCATGTTCCAGCTGGTGGTGTGCGAGGAGGGCACCCTGGGTTTGGACCAGGACGGCATCAGGGAGATCATCGCGGCCGCGGGTTTCGAAGTGACCGCGACCGACCGCCTCATGAGCAACCACACCGTCCTCGAGTGCGCACTCGCGGATGCCTGACCAACCCCGGTAGGAGAAGCGGCGCACACTACGTCGGGCCGCCCTCCCCGCTTGTCGCGGAGGGCGGCCCGACGCACCCGCTTGGTAACCGCGGGGCCCGCGACCCCGGCAAGATCCGTACGAGAGGCCTTAGGGCTTCCGCCGCTCAGCAACTCCGTGGGGGGCGTGGGCGCGACGGCTGTGCAGGCTGCGGAGAAGTACCTTGTCGGCTTTTCCGGAGTGGTTCGTCGGCAGTTCGTCGAGCACGAAGATCTCGGACGGAGCATGCGCGGCCGAGAGCGAGGTGCTGACGTGCTTGCGGATCTCGTCCGCGGTCGGAGCCGAGCCGGGTTGGAAGGCCACCGCGGCGTGCAGGGATTCGATGGCGTCGTCGTCTCGCCAGCCGTACACCGCCGCGTGGCGGACGCCGTCGATCGCGAGGATCTCCTGTTCCACGACGGTGGGGTGGATCTTGACGCCGTTCACCTTCACCACCTCGGAGGTGCGGCCGAGGAGGTGCAGGTAGCCCCGTTCGTCGAGGTAGCCGATGTCGCCTGTCGCATACCAACCGTCGCGCAGCACGCGCGCGGTCAGGTCGTCGTCGTTCCAGTAGCCGTCCATGAGGTGCGGTGAGCGCATCCATACCTCCCCGACCTCGCCGGGGGAGACCCGCGCACCGGATTCGGTGTCGTACAGGGAGATCTCGACTTCGGGGAACGGGCGCCCGACGGTCGTGGACAGCCAGGGGTCGTAGTGTTCGCCCGGGTCGAGGAGCGTGACGCGACCGCCTTCCGAGGTGCCGTACGCCTGAAGGAGCCTGGGCCCGAAAAGGCGCACGGCGTCGGCGACGCGGGCGGGTGCGGCGGAGCTGCCGCTGTAGACCAGGTGGCGAAGTGTCGCGAGCGCGGCGGCGGTGCGCTCCGGCGCATCCAGATCCGCCAGGTGGTCGTGCAGCCGGTACAGGTGCGCCGTCGCCATGAACGCCCGGGTCACGCCGTGTTCCGCGATGTCGTCCGCGAACCGCTCGGCGCGGAACTCCTCGCGGAGGACGAGTGTCCCGCGCGAGGTCACAGCGGCATCGGCCATGGGGCCGACGGTGTGGCTCAACGGGGTGGTGACCAGGAGGTGTATCGGATCCGTCTCGGGTGCGAGCGTGATGCGGACGGTGCCTTCCCAGGCCCTGCCCGACATGCGGATGCCCTTGGGGCGTCCTGTACTGCCACTCGTGTAGCCGACGACGGCCAGCCGCTGCGGATCCCACCGTGTGACGGCCTCGGAAGCCGGCACGTCTCCTTCGGCCGCCGGCCCGAGAACGGTGATGCCGCCCCCGGCACCGTCGGCCAACTCCAGGGCCCTGGCGTGGTTCTCGTCGTCCGCGTAGACCACCGCGGCGTGCGTTTCCCGCAGCATGCGGAGCTGATCGGCGGCGGACAGCGCCGCGGCGTTCGAGCCGGGGTTCGTGGTGCGCAGATAGCAGACGGCCGCTCCCAGCAGGTGCGCCGCGTAGCGGGCGGTCAGCATGTCGGGGCTGTTCGGGGCCACCAGGATGCCCACCACGCTGCCCGGCCCGACGTCCAGTGTGCGCATGGCGCGGTAGGTGCCGGTGACGGAGCCGGTGAGTTCACGGGCGCTGAACCGTCGGTCGCGCCAGTGCGCGACGATCCGTTCCGGCTCATCGGCGAGTACCGACATGATGTCTGCCGCGTATCCGCCGATACGGCTCCACCAACCGTGGGAGCTCGTCATGCTGGCCTCACTTTCGCGCGCCTTCGGTGATTGAAGCCGGTTTTTCGGATCTGTCATCGTCATCGCCCATCGTTCGGAGAACGGGCGCGGACGAACAACCCCTAGCAGCCCAGGACTGGGGTGCGTCGCGGAACCTGGGCGCCGTGGCCGGTCGGCCCCGCAACGCACACTGGCGCAGGTGGTGTTCACGGCGTTGATCGAGGTCATCGCGGTCCGGCCGCCGGAACCGCCGGGCCGGCTTTGCACCGCCGCACGGCCGGATCAACGCTGCCGGCATCGCGCCGCCCCCCCCGGGTATAGGAGCCGCGGTAGGGGGTGCGGCCCGGCCCAGGTAGGGGCGGTTCCCCACTGGTCAGGCGTCATCGGCCTGACATTGACTGTCCACTGAGCTCGGACAGCCGTGTGCGCCTACTCGACCAGATGGATTCCATATGACCGTTACCGATAGTTCTGGCCCGAGGGTGAACGCAGATGCGGCTGCATTCGGGAAGGAGCGGGAAAGCGTCGCGTTGGCCGACGAATTGGCGCTCGTCGCGCCCGCGCCGACCGATTCCCGTGCGCGCGTCGACGAACTCCACACACTCAGGGAAGAGGCCAGGGCGGGTGGCGCTCAGCGCGCCACGGACATGCAGCGGGCCAGAGGCAAGCTCACGGTCCGGGAGCGTCTCGACCTGCTCTTCGACGAGGGCACGTTCACCGAGATCGAACCCCTGCGCCGGCACCGCGCCGCCGGCTTCGGGCTGGAGAACCGGCGTCCGTACACCGACGGTGTGGTGACCGGCTGGGGCCTGGTCGAGGGGCGGACGGTGTTCGCCTACGCGCACGATTTCCGCATCTTCGGCGGTTCGCTGGGTGAGGCGCACGCCCAGAAGATCCACAAGATCATGGATCTCGCGCTGCGGGCGGGCGCACCGCTGGTCAGTCTGAGCGACGGTGCCGGCGCGCGGATCCAGGAAGGCGTCACCGCGCTGGCCGGATACGGCGGGATCTTCCAGCGCAACGTCCGCGCCTCGGGCGTCATACCGCAGATCAGCGTGATACTCGGCCCGTGTGCCGGCGGTGCCACGTACTCGCCCGCGCTGACCGACTTCGTCTTCATGGTGCGGGGCATCTCGCAGATGTACATCACGGGCCCCGACGTGGTGCAGACGGTCACCGGCGAGGAGGTCACCCACGACGACCTCGGCGGAGCCGCGGTGCACGGCTCCGTCTCGGGCGCCGCGCACGGCGTGTACGACAGCGAGGCCGAGTGTCTCGAAGAGGTGCGCTACCTGCTGTCCCTGCTCCCGTCGAACAACCGGGAGACGCCGCCGGCCGTCGAGAGCGCGGACCGGGCCGACCGGCGGTGCGACGCGCTCTTGGACCTGGTGCCGGCGGACCCCACGCGCTCCTTCGACATGCGCGACGTCATCGACGAGATCGTCGACGACCAGGACTACTTCGAGATCCACCCGTCCTGGGCGACCCACATCATCTGCTGTCTCGCCCGTCTCGACGGCCACGTCGTCGGCGTCGTGGCGAACCAGCCGGCCTCGCAGGCCGGCGTGCTCGACATCGAGGCAGCGGAGAAGGCCGCGCGCTTCGTGCAGCACTGCGACGCCTTCAGCATTCCGCTGGTGACCCTGGTGGACGTGCCGGGCTTCCTGCCGGGCGTCGAACAGGAGCACGGGGGGATCATCCGGCACGGCGCGAAGCTGCTCTACGCGTACTGCAACGCCACGGTGCCGCGAGTCCAGGTGGTGCTGCGCAAGGCGTACGGCGGGGCGTACATCGTCATGGACTCCAGGTCGGTCGGCGCTGACCTGTCCTTCGCCTGGCCCACCAACGAGATCGCGGTGATGGGAGCCGAGGGCGCCGCGAGTGTGGTGTTCCGGCGGGAGATCGCTGAGGCACCCGATCCGGAGGCGGCGCGGGCGCAGCTGGTCAAGGAGTACAAGCACCAGCTGATGCACCCGTACTACGCGGCCGAGCGTGGGCTGGTCGACGACGTCATCGACCCGGCGGACACCCGCTCCGTGCTGGTGGACGCGCTCGCGATGCTCCGCGCGAAGAGCGTGCGCCTGCCGCAGCGCAAGCACGGGAACCCGCCGACGTGAGGGGCGGAGCGACAGCCGGCCCGGGGCGGGAGGGGGTGCTGCGGATCGTGCGTGGCCACCCGGGCGACGAGGAAATAGCGGCGGCGGCGATCGCCCTGCTGGCCGTTCTCGCATCGAGGCGGCCGGCCCCTGCGTCGCGGCCCCGGGCGGCACCGGAGTGGCGAGGCGCGGGCGAGTTCCGGCCGCCCGGCTCGTGGGCCGCCCGCTGAGACGGCACGGCTTGCGCCTGAAGGCATCGAACCAGACCAGCAACTTTCTTGAACCGCGAGGAGCGCGAGGCGGAATGGCAGCGAGCGACCCCAAACTGGTAGAGGCTCTGCGCGCCTCCCTGAAGGAGACGGAACGTCTCCGGGAGCAGAACCGGTTGCTGAGCAACGCGTCGCGTGAGCCGATCGCGATCGTGGGGATGGCGTGCCGGTACCCGGGCGGAGTGGTGTCGCCCGAGGGCTTGTGGCAGCTGGTCGCCGACGGCGTCGACGCCATCGACGGGTTCCCGACGAACCGCGGCTGGGACCTGGAGCGGTTGTACGACCCGGACCCCGACAGCCGCGGCACCTCCTACGCCCGAGAGGGGGGATTCCTCCACGACGCCGGCGAGTTCGACGCCGACTTCTTCGGGATCTCGCCGCGTGAGGCACTGGCCATCGACCCGCAGCAGCGGTTGTTGCTGGAGAGCTCCTGGGAGGCGGTGGAGCGGGCGGGCATCGACCCCTCCGCGCTGCGGGGCAGCAGAACCGGCGTGTTCGCCGGGGTGATGTACCACGACTACGGGACACGGAGCGCGGCCCCCGGCGAGCTGGAGGGCATGCTCGGTACGGGCAGTTCCGGCAGCGTCGCGTCGGGGCGTGTGTCGTACGCGTTCGGCTTCGAGGGCCCGGCGGTCACCGTGGACACGGCGTGTTCCTCGTCATTGGTCGCGCTGCATCTCGCGGTGCAGGCCCTGCGGTCCGGCGAGTGCGACATGGCGCTGGCCGGTGGTGTCACGGTCATGGCCACGCCCAACACGTTCGTGGAGTTCTCGCGCCAGCGCGGGCTGTCCCCCGACGGGCGGTGCAAATCCTTCGCGGCTGCCGCGGACGGCACCGGGTGGGGGGAGGGCGTGGGCATGCTCCTGGTGGAGCGGCTCTCCGACGCCCGCCGCAACGGCCATCGGGTGCTGGCCGTGGTGCGGGGCTCCGCGGTCAACCAGGACGGCGCCAGTAACGGCCTGACCGCCCCGAACGGCCCCTCCCAGCAGCACGTCATCCGGCAGGCGCTGGCCAGTGCCGAACTGACCGCGCCGGACGTCGGTGCCGTCGAATGCCACGGCACCGGGACGACGCTGGGTGACCCGATCGAGGCCCAGGCCCTGATCGCCACCTACGGCCAGGACCGGCCCGCCGACCGTCCGCTGTGGCTCGGATCGCTGAAGTCCAACATCGGCCACGCCCAGGCCGCGGCGGGTGTCGCCGGTGTGATCAAGATGGTCATGGCGATGCGCCACGGCATGCTGCCCAAGACGCTGCACGTGGACGAGCCGACCGGGCACGTCGACTGGTCGGACGGCACCGTCGCGCTGCTGACCGAGGCCCGCGCGTGGGACACCGACGACCGTCCCCGGCGGGCCGGTATCTCCTCGTTCGGCATCTCCGGCACCAACGCCCACGTGATCATCGAGCAGGCGCAGGAGGAGGCCGAGGAGCCCGAGCGGCGCGACCTTCCGGTGGTGCCCTGGCTGATCTCGGCACGGACCGAGGCCGCCCTGCGCGCCCAGGCCGCGCAGTTGGCCGAACATCTGTCCGTGGCGGACGTCGACGACGTGGCGGCGGGTGCGGCGCTCTACCGTACGCGCGCGCTGCTGGAACAGCGTGGCGTCGTCATCGGCGCGGACCACGACGAGCTGCTGGCCGGTCTGCGGGCCCTCGCCGCCGGGGAGCAGAGCGCCGACGTCCTCACCGGCGGCGGCGACGGCGGCAAGGCCGGGTTCCTGTTCGCGGGTCAGGGAAGCCAGCGGCTGGGCATGGGACGGGCGCTCGCGGAAACGTTCCCGGTCTTCGCCCAGGCGCTCGACGAGGTGGCCGCGGCGCTGGATCCCCTGCTGCCGCATCCCGTGCGGGCGGTGATGTTCGCCGAGCCGGATTCGGACCTTTCGGCGGCGCTGGACGAGACGGGGATGACGCAGCCCGCACTGTTCGCCTTCGAGGTCGCCCACTACCGGCTGCTGACGTCCTTCGGTGTGACTCCGGCTGTGCTCGTCGGGCACTCGATCGGTGAGATAGCCGCCGCGCATGTCGCGGGCGTGTTCTCGCTTCAGGACGCGTGCACGCTGGTGGCGGCGCGTGCCCGGTTGATGCAGGCGTTGCCGGGGCGTCAGGCGATGCTCGCCGTCGCGGCGCCTGAGGCGGACGTGGCGCCGCTGCTGGAGGCGGACGAACGGGCCGGGATCGCCGCGGTCAACGGCCCCGCTTCCGTGGTGGTCTCCGGCGCCGAGGACGCCGTGGACAGGATCGCTTCGGTGCTGGGCGAGCGTGGCGTGCGCACCCGGCGGCTGAGGGTGTCCCACGCGTTCCACTCGCCGCTGATGGAACCGATGCTGGCCGAGTTCGGCGACATCGCCGCCGGACTGACCTGCCGTGAGCCGTCGATCCCGGTGATCTCCAACGTGACCGGGCGGCTCGCCACCGAGGGGCAGCTCACCGACCCCGGCTACTGGGTCCGGCACGTGCGCCAGACGGTCAGGTTCGCCGACGGTGTGGCCGCCGCGCGTGCGGCAGGGGCGGAGCTCTTCGTCGAGGTGGGGCCGGACGCGACGCTGTCAGGACTGGCCCGGCAGATTCTGGACACCGCCACCGTCGTACCGACCGCGCGCAAGGGCCGCGACGAGACCCGTGCCTTCGTGGCGGCCCTGGGCCGCCTGCACGCCGTCGGTGTGCCCGTCGACTGGTCCGTCTACCTCGGAGAGGCGACGGCCCGCGTCGACCTGCCCACCTACGCGTTCCAGCACGAGCGTTACTGGCTCGAGCACGGCTCGGCCGCTGGGGACCTGTCGGCGGCCGGGCTGAGCCCACTCGACCACCCCGTGCTGAGCGCCGTCCTCCCGGCCACGGAGTCGGACGGGCTGACGCTCACGGGCCGGCTGTCGGCGGCCGGGCAGCCCTGGCTGACCGACCACGACGTACTGGGCACCGTCTTGGTGCCGGGCACGGGCCTGCTCGAACTCGTGATGCAGGCAGGACACGAGGCGGGCAGCCCGCACGTGCGGGAGCTGACCCTGCATGCGCCGCTCGTCGTTCCGGCACGAGGCGGACTCCATCTCCGCGTGACGGTCGAAGCGCAGGACGGCGCGGGCGTGCGGAACGTCAGCGTCCACAGCCGCGACGAAGACGACCTGGACGGCGCGTGGACGCTGCACGCCTCCGGCGCGCTCGGCACCGCCCCGGCCACGTCACCAAGGAGCACGACGCAGTGGCCGCCGACGGGAGCCGCATCCGTCGATCTCACGGACGCGTACACCTTCCTTCTCGACCGCGGGTACGCCTACGGACCCGTCTTCCGGGGCCTGCGCGCGATGTGGCGGCGCGGCGAGGAGCTCTTCGCCGAGGTCGAGCTGCCGGAGCAGGCGCACGCGGACGCGGCACGGTTCGGCCTGCATCCCGCGCTCCTGGACGCGGCGATGCACGCGCCCCTGCTGGACGACCGCCGGCTGGACGGCGCGCCACGGACGGTACTGCCCTTCACGTGGTCCGGTGCGACCCTGCACTCCGCCGGTGCGGCCTCGCTCCGGGTGCACATCACCCGTACCGGAGGGGACTCGGTCTCACTGACCGCCACCGATCCCACGGGCGAGCCTGTGCTGACGGTGGAGTCGTTGGTCTCGCGCCCGGTGGCGGCCGAACAGCTCGGCTCCGGGAACGGCGCGCTGTTCCACCTGGACTGGGTGACGGTGCCCATCGGCCGTGCGCCGGGAGCCGGTCTCGCGTCGGCCGGTACGGGGATTCCCGGGGTGCCGGCCGGCCAGTTCGACGATCTGGAGTCGCTGGCCGCATCGGGCCCGGTGGCCCCGTGGGTCGTGGTCGGGTGTCAGGGCGCCGAGGGCGCCGTACCCGCGGCGATGCGTCGAACCACTCGTGCGGTGCTCGAACAGGTGCAGACGTTCCTGGCGGACGAGCGGTTCGCCGCCTCCCGGCTGGTGGTGGTGACCCGGGGCGCCGTGGCCACGGGGCCCCAGGAGGAACTCGTCCCCGCCGCCGCCCCCGTGTGGGGGCTCGTGCGCGCGGCGCAGGCCGAGCACCCGGACCGGATCATCCTGGTCGACGTCGACGGCGCGGACGAGTCGGGCGCCGCGCTGGCCGGTGCGCTGGAGACCGGCGAACCCGAGATGGCGATCAGGGCAGGCACCGTCGCGGTTCCTCGTCTGACGCGCAAGACCGCGCCGCCGGTGGACGTGCCGGCACTCGATCCCGAGGGCACGGTGCTGGTCACCGGCGGCACCGGTGGCCTGGGCGCGCTGGCCGCGCGGCGCCTCGTCGTCGAGCACGGTGTGCGTCACCTCGTGCTGGCCGGCCGCCGGGGAGCGGACGCTCCCGGCGCGACGGAACTGATCGACGAGCTGGCGGAGCTGGGCGCCTCGGCCCGGGCCGTCGCCTGCGACGTGGCCTCGCGTGACGCCCTTACGCGACTGCTCGCGAGCGTGCCGGCCGAGCACCCGTTGACCGGTGTGGTGCACGCCGCGGGGACCGGTGACACCGGGCTGGTCGACTCGCTGACACCGGACCGGCTCGACGAGGTGTTCGCCGCGAAGGCCGACGGGGCGTGGTTCCTGCACGAGCTGACGGCCGGGATGGACCTGGCCGCGTTCGTGCTGTTCTCGTCGGCCGGCGGCCTGGTGCTGGCGGCGGGCCAGGGAGCGTACGCGGCGGCGAACGTCTTCCTGGACGGGCTGGCCGCCCACCGTCGCCGGCTCGGCCTCGCGGGGACCTCCCTGGCGTTCGGGCTGTGGGACACCTCGACGGGGCTGTCGCGCGCACTGTCCGACGCCGACCTGGAGCGGATGCGGCGGCAGGGCTACCCGCCGCTGACCGTCGAGGAGGGGCTCAGCGGCTTCAGCGCCGGACTGGCCTCGAAGGAAGCCGTGGTCGTCCCGTTGCGCGTGGACACCGCGGCGCTGCGCACTTCCGCGCACACGCCTGCGCTGTTGCGGGGACTCGTGCGGCGGCCCCGTCCGGCGACACGGGGTGCCGCCGGCGGCTCGCCTTCGGGCTGGGCACAGCGGCTCGCGGGGATGGGCGCGGCCGAACGCGCCCGGGTGGTCTCGGAGCTGGTGCGCGACAAGGTCGCGGCCGTGCTCGGCCACACCTCCAGCGCGCGGATCGAGCCGGAGCGGGCGTTCTCCGACCTCGGCTTCGACTCGTTGACCGCGGTCGAACTGCGCAACCAGCTCGACGCGGCGACCGGACTGCGGCTGCCCGCGACCCTGGTGTTCGACCACCCGCACGCCCGGGCCGTCGCCCAGCGCATCGAGTCCGAGCTGGTCGACGGTGCGGCCGACACGCCGGCGGCCGTGGTGGCGGCCCCCGCCGCGAACGACGAGCCGATCGCGATCGTGGGTATGGCGTGCCGCTACCCGGGCGGCGTCACCTCCCCCGAGGACCTGTGGCAGCTCGTCGCCGACGAGGTGGACGCGGTTTCCCACTTCCCGACCGATCGCGGATGGGACATCGAGCGGATCTACGACCCGGAACCGGGCACGCCCGGCAAGAGCTACACCCGAGCGGGCGGCTTCCTCTACGACGCGGCCGACTTCGACCCCGCGTTCTTCGGAATCTCACCGCGTGAAGCGCTGAGCATGGATCCGCAGCAACGTCTGCTGCTGGAGACGTCGTGGGAGGCGTTCGAACACGCCGGTCTCGATCCGCATTCCCGGCGAGGCAGCCGCACCGGTGTGTTCGCCGGAGTGATGTATCACGACTACGGCCTGGGCGTGCCCGGCTCGACCAGCGGCGGCAGCCTGATCTCCGGGCGGGTCTCCTACACGCTCGGCTTCGAGGGCCCCGCCGTCACCGTCGACACCGCGTGCTCGTCCTCGCTGGTCGCACTCCACATGGCCGTGCAGGCTCTGCGTTCGGGCGAGTGCGAACTGGCGTTGGCCGGCGGCGTCACGGTGATGTCGAGCCCGGGCATGTTCGTCGAGTTCTCCCGGCAGCGCGGCCTCGCCCCGGACGGCCGCTGCAAGTCCTTCGCGGACGGCGCCGACGGTGCCGGGTGGGCCGAGGGCGTCGGCGTGCTCCTGGTGGAGCGGCTCAGCGACGCGCGCCGCAACGGCCACCAGGTCCTCGCGGTGGTGCGCGGCTCCGCCGTCAACCAGGACGGTGCCAGCAACGGCCTCACCGCGCCCAACGGTCCCTCCCAGGAACGCGTCATCCGCCAGGCACTGGCGAACGCCGGACTGACCACCTCCGACATCGACGCCGTCGAAGCACACGGCACCGGCACGACCTTGGGCGACCCCATCGAGGCACAGGCCCTGATCGCCACCTACGGCCAGGGCCGCCCCGCCGACCGCCCCCTCCGACTCGGCTCGGTGAAGTCGAACATGGGCCACGCACAGGCCGCCGCCGGTGTGGCCGGCCTGATCAAGATGGTCATGGCCATGCACAACGAAACACTGCCCAGGACCCTGCACGTGGACGAGCCGTCGAGCCACGTCGACTGGTCGGCGGGCGCCGTCGAACTGCTGACCGAGGCCAAGCAGTGGGACGGAAGCGACCGGGTGCGCCGGGCAGCCGTGTCGTCCTTCGGGATCAGCGGCACCAACGCGCACGTCGTCATCGAACAGGCGCCGCCGAGCGCCGACCCCCAACCAGCCGACCGGCCTTCACCGGTGGTGCCGTGGGTGCTCTCGGCGGGGTCGGCCGATGCCCTGCGGGCACAGGCGGACCGGCTGCGCTCCTGGGTGTCAGAACGGCCCGAACTGGACCCCGGCGACGTCGGCTGGTCCCTGGCGAGTGGCCGGGCGGCGCTCGGCCACCGGGCAGTCGTGCTCGGTGCGGACCGCGACGGGCTGCTGGCATCGCTGAGCGACCTGGCCGACGGCACGACCGGGGCGAGTGGACCGCCGGCGATCGAAGGCAGCGCGGCCGCGCACGGCGCCACGGCCCTGCTCTTCGCCGGACAGGGCAGCCAGCGTCCTGGTATGGGACGCGCCCTGTCCGACGCCTTCCCCGAGTTCGCCGCCGCGCTGGACGAGATCTGCCAGGCGCTCGACCCGCTGCTGGCGCACCCGCTGCGCGAGACGATGTTCGCCGAGCCGGACTCGGACCTTTCGGCGGCGCTGGACGAGACGGGGATGACGCAGCCCGCGCTGTTCGCGTTCGAGGTCGCCCTGTTCCGGCTGCTGACCTCGTTCGGGGTCACTCCGGACGTGCTCGTCGGGCACTCGATCGGCGAGCTCGCCGCCGCCCATGTCGCGGGCGTGTTCTCGCTTCAGGACGCGTGCAGGCTGGTGGCGGAGCGCGCCCGGTCGATGCAGGCGCTGCCCGCCGGCGGAGCGATGCTCGCCGTGGCCGCACCCGAGGCGGACGTGCTGCCGCTGCTGGACGAGCGCACCGGCGTCGCGGCGGTCAACGGACCGGCCGAGGTGGTCGTCTCCGGTGCCGAGGACGCCGTGGAGGAGATCGCCGCGGTTCTCACCGAGCGCGGGGTGCGCACCCGGCGGCTGCGGGTCAGCCACGCGTTCCACTCGCCGCTGATGGACCCGATGCTCGACGAGTACCGGAGGGTCGCCGAGAGCGTGACCTACCACGAGCCGACGATCCCCGTGGTCTCCAACGTCACCGGGGAGCCAGCCGCCGAAGGTGAGCTGACCGACCCGGACTACTGGATCGCGCACGTCCGCCGGACGGTGCGCTTCGCCGACGGTGTGACGGCGGCCAGGACGGGCGGCGCCACGCGTTTCGTCGAGATCGGGCCCGACCGGGTCCTCACCGGCCTGGTCCGGCAAGGTCTCGACGAGACCGCGCTGGCCGTCGCGACCACACGCCGGGACCACGACGAGACACGCACGTTCGTCGAGGCGCTCGCGCGACTGCACACCTCGGGCGTGGCGGTGGAGTGGAGCGGAATGCTCACCTCCCGCCGCCGGGTCCAACTGCCCACCTACGCGTTCCAGCGGGAGCGGTTCTGGCTGGACGGCGCGGCGACCTCGGACACCGCGGAAGCCGTCGGGCTGGGCCCCCTCGACCATCCGCTGCTGAGCGCGCTCACCGAGCTTCCCGGCTCCGGCGGCATCCTGGCGACCGGACGGCTGTCGCCGGCCACACACACGTGGCTCGCCGACCACATGGTGAACGACGTGCTGATCGTGCCGGGCACGGCCCTGGTCGAGATGGCCGTGCGGGCCGGCGACGAGGCCGGATGCGCGACGCTGGCCGAACTCACACTGCGGGCACCACTGGTGCTGCCCCGCGACGGCGCCGCCCACGTGCAGATTCACGTCGGCGGCCTGGACGAGCACGGCACCAGGCCCGTCGAGATCCACTCGAGCCAGGACCACGGTTCCTGGACCTGTCACGCGACAGGACTGCTCGCCGACGGCCCCGCCGAGCCGAGCGCCGACCTCACCCAGTGGCCGCCCCCCGGCGCGCAGCCCGTCGACGTCGGCGACACCTACGAGCAGCTGGCCGGCCTCGGCCTGCGCTACGGCCCCCTGTTCCAGGGGCTGAGCGCGGCATGGCGAACCGGCGACGCCGTGTACGCCGAGATCACCCTGCCGGAGCAGGCGCACGATGAAGCGGAGCGGTTCGGCATCCACCCGGCCCTGCTCGACGCGGCGCTGCACAGCATGGGCGTCGGCGACCATCTCCAGGAGACCGAGCCGGGACGACCGTTCCTGCCCTTCGCCTGGCGGCAGGTCGCCCTGCACGCCACGGGCGCCACCGCCTTGCGGGTACGCGTGGCGCACACCGGCGGAGACAACACCGTCACGCTCGCCGTCGCCGACCCGGCGGGCGCCCCGGTCGCCGACATCGGATCGCTCACCCTGCGCCAGGTCGCGGCCGACCAGCTCGCGGGCGACGCGGACAGCAGGCCGCTCTTCCGGACCGCGTGGGCCCCGACGCCCTGCGGCGACGGCAGCGCCGAGGGCCTGGCCGTACTCGGCGAGGACCTGTTCGGCCTGTGGCCGACCGTGGCCGAGGCCGAGCACGTTCCCGAGTGGGTCCTCGTCGGAACCCCGCGGACCGCAGCCGACGTGCCGGACGCGGTCCGGGTGACGACGACCGCCGTCCTCGGACATCTACAGGAGTGGCTTGCCGACGAGCGCTTCGCCGCCTCACGGCTGGCCGTCGTCACGCGGGGCGCTGTGGCGACCGGTGCGGACGAGGACGTCGACCTCGGGCAGGCGCCGGTATGGGGTCTGGTGCGCGCCGCTCAGGCGGAGAACCCGGGCCGGATCCTGCTGGTCGACCTGGACGACGAGCAGGACAGCGTACGGGCCCTGCCGGGTGTGCTGGCTACCGGAGAGCCGGAATCGGCCGTTCGCGGCGGCGAGATGAGCGTGCCCCGGTTCACGCGGGTGTCGCCCGAGGCCGCCGCACAGCCCGCGCTGGACCCCGAGGGCACGGTGCTGATCACCGGCGGGACGGGTGGCCTGGGCGCGCTGGTCGCACGCCACCTCGTGACCGAGCACGGCGCACGCCACCTGCTGCTGGTCGGCCGCCGTGGCACGGAAGCACCCGGGGCGGCGGAGCAGGTCGCCGTGTTGACACAGCTGGGTGCCACGGTCGAGGCCGTGGCGTGTGACGTGCAGGACCGGGACGCCCTGGCCCGGCTGATCGCGTCGATCCCCGACGCACATCCCCTCAACGCCGTGATCCACGCGGCAGGTGTCGGTGACAACGGGCTCATCGCCTCCCAGACCGCGGAGCGCATGGCACCCGTCCTGGCCACCAAGGCCGACGCGGCCTGGCACCTGCACGAGTTGACGGCCGGGAGGGAGCTGGCCGCGTTCGTGATGTTCTCCTCCGCCGGCGGCCTGGTGCTCGCGGCGGGACAGGCATCGTACGCGGCGGCGAACGTGTTCCTGGACGGGCTGGCCGCACACCGCCGCCGAGCCGGACTGCCCGGCGTCTCCCTGGCGTTCGGCATGTGGGAGACGGCGACCGGACTGACGCGCCGGCTCAGCGCCGTGGACCTCGACCGGATGCGCAGGCAGGGGCTGCCCGCGCTGTCCGTCGCGGACGGACTGGCCGGGTTCGACGCCGGACTGACCACGCCCGAGGCGCATCTCGCACCGCTGCGCGTCGAGACGGGGCTGCTGCGGTCCCGGACGGACGTTCCGGCCCTGCTGCGCGGGCTCGTGCCCTCCACGGCCCGCCGGGTCAGCCGGTCGGTCGCCGCGGCCGGTCCCGACCGCGGCCTGCCCGGCGGGGACCGCGGCCTGTCGCTGGACCTGGTGCGCGAGAAGGTCGCGGCCGTACTCGGCTACGCGTCGCCGCAGCAGGTCGGGCCGACGAAGGCGTTCCAGGAACTCGGATTCGACTCGCTGACCGCGGTCGAGTTGCGCAACGAGCTGAACACGGCGACCGGCCTGCGGCTGCCCGCGACGCTCGTCTTCGACCACCCGAACGCGCAGGCGGTCGCCGACCACCTGGACACCCAGCTCACCAGCGGGACCGCCACGACCCCTTCGGTGACACCTGCCGTGGCGGCGGACACCGAGCCGGTCGCGATCGTGGGCATGGCGTGCCGGTACCCCGGAGGCGTCGCGTCGCCCGAGGACCTGTGGCGGCTGGTCTTCGAGGGCGTCGACGCGGTGTCGGAGTTCCCCACGGACCGTGGCTGGGACCTGGCCGGCCTCTACGATCCCGACCCCGACAGCCGCGGCACCGCCTACACCCGCCACGGCGGATTCCTGCACGACGCCGGCTTGTTCGACCCCGGATTCTTCGGCATCTCCCCGCGCGAGGCCCTGGCGATGGACCCCCAGCAGCGCCTGCTGCTGGAGACGTCGTGGGAGGCCGTCGAACGGGCGGGCATCGATCCCCGTACCCTGCGCGGCACCCGAGCCGGTGTCTTCGCCGGCTCGATGTACCACGACTACCTGTCGCAGACGCCGCAGGCCCCTGACGACCTGGAGGGGCTCATCGGGACCGGCAACTCGGGCAGCGTGCTCTCCGGAAGGGTGGCGTACACCCTCGGCCTGGAGGGTCCCGCGGTGACGGTGGACACGGCGTGCTCGTCGTCGCTGGTGGCGCTGCACATGGCCGTGCAGGCGTTGCGTTCCGGTGAGTGCGAGCTGGCGCTGGCCGGCGGTGTGACGGTGATGGCCACGCCGGGCACGTTCGTGGAGTTCTCCCGTCAGCGGGGTCTGTCTCCTGATGGGCGGTGCAAGGCGTTCGGTGCCGGTGCGGACGGTACCGGCTGGGGTGAGGGCGTGGGCATGCTCTTGGTGGAGCGGCTCTCGGACGCGCGGCGGAACGGGCATCCCGTGCTCGCGGTGGTGCGGGGTTCTGCGGTCAATCAGGACGGTGCCAGCAACGGCCTGACCGCGCCCAACGGTCCCTCGCAGCAGCGGGTGATCGGGCAGGCCCTGGCGGATGCCGGTCTGTCGGCTTCCGACGTGGACGCGGTGGAGGCGCACGGCACGGGTACGGCGCTGGGTGACCCGATCGAGGCGCAGGCCCTGATCGCGGCCTACGGCCAGGACCGGCCCGCCGGCCGGCCGCTGTGGCTGGGGTCCATCAAGTCGAACATCGGCCACGCCCAGGCCGCCGCAGGTGTGGCCGGTGTGATCAAGATGGTGATGGCCATGCGCCATGGCGTGCTGCCGCGGACCCTGCACGTGGACGAGCCCTCGCCGCACGTGGACTGGACGGCCGGTGCGGTCGGTTTGCTGGCGGACGCGCAGGAGTGGGCCGAGGGCGACGGGGCCCGCAGGGCCGGTGTGTCCTCGTTCGGTATCGCCGGTACCAACGCGCACGTGCTCATCGAGCAGGTGGACGAGCCCGCGGCGGTCGCGGCAGTGGCGGCTCCGCCGGTGGTGCCGTGGTTGGTCAGTGCCGCGACCGCGGAGGGCGTGTCCGCGCAGGCTTCGAAGCTGCTGACGCACCTGGACGCCGACGCCGACATCGCCCTGGTGGCCGCGGCGCTGGCGTCGTCCCGCACGGTACTGGATCACCGGGCCGTGGTGATCGGCGCCGACAGGGCTGCTCTGCTGGCCGGCCTGGAGAAACTCGCCGAGGGTGAGGTCTGTGCTGGTGTGGTGGCTGGTTCGGGGTCGGGTGGGAAGCTGGGGTTGTTGTTCGCTGGTCAGGGGAGTCAGCGGTTGGGTATGGGGCGGTCGCTTGTGGCGGCGTTCCCGGTGTTTGCTGAGGCGTTGGATGAGGTTGTGGGGGTTTTGGATCCGTTGGTGTCGTTCTC
>NZ_QOIM01000043.1 GCF_003323735.1 Streptomyces reniochalinae
TTCTACCAGGCATCGTTCTGCTCGATCCAGCGTGACCCCACCTCGCGGACCTACTACGACCGGAAGCGGGCCGAAGGCAAACGGCACCACCAGGCTCTCATCGCTCTGGCTCGACGCAAGGTCAACGTCCTCTACGCCATGCTCCGCGACCGACAGCCCTTCCAGCACCGGCCACCCCTGCGTCTCATCGCTTGACAGAAGCATTAGGCAGCCACGTGCTGCGGGGTGTCCCAGGTTGCCGTTTCCCCAGATCAGAGCACGTATCGCGGTCCCCCCCCTGTTCGTGCACCGTGTTGCCCCGTCCAAGGGCGTCCGCGCTCCCCTTGCGCTTCCCTATGAGCGGAGGGTCGTCGTCGCGGGCCGCGCGGATGTCGTGAACGGCTCCCGGCAGTGCGGGCGAGGCCCACAGCAGCCGGCCAGACGGATCGGCGAGGACCTGCATGTTCATGCCGTGCTTCTTGTGCTTCCCGGAGTGGAAGGGCCGGTCGACGGCGATCCGGTCGATCGGCAGGAGTGCCCCGTCGAGCAGGACGTATGCCTTCGTCGAGGCAATCCGAACTGCCTCGTGGAGACTCGGTGCGAGTGCTGCCGGCAGGTCGACGGCCTCGCTGATGTAGCGGTAGACCGTACTTGTCCCGGCATTGAAACCCGCTGCGAGCTGGGCGTACGTGGTCCCGTTCCGCAGATCCGCCGACACCAGCAGGGCTTGACGGCCGGCCGGGAGTCGGCGCCGGTGACTTCCCCTCCGACGGTGGTGGTCGCGCAGGCGAGCGGCGAGGAAGGACAGGGATCGACTGGACACGTCCAGCCCGCACGGAGGGGCAAGCACACGAAGCCTCTGGTCGGGCGAGGACATCTTGGTCGTGAATCCGTCTACCAGAGGCTTCACTTGACTGTCGAACCAACCGACCAGCTCACGCCGCAAATTGGCAAAGCCTCAGTGACAGGTGTCACCAGCTGATGAGGTCCCGTGAGGGATGCCGTACGCGCGAATCCTCGCCGAAGAGGACACGGGAGCGCGGCTCACGGTCGCGCAGCAGCGCAAGACCACATGGGACAAGCACAAGAGCAAGACACAGTCCTCCGAGGCCGGGCTCATGTTCCTTGAGAATGCCCATGCCGAGCCAGCCGGCCGGAAGGATCAACAGGCATCGCATCAAGCCCAAGGATCGAGACCGATAGGCTGCGACGGCAATCAGAAAAGAACCGAGAATAGTTCCGACGGAGATGACCACCGGAATTCGCCAGAAGGCATATGCGAGGTCACCATACCCATCGAGGAACACGGAAGACGCCGCGTCGCTTCCAAGCCGTTCGACCAGATTGAAAGCGGTGGCATCCACTCCCAGATAGAATATCCGCGCGCCGAGGCCGAGCGTCATCAAACCGGCTCCCAGTGTCGCGATCAGTGGTGCTCGGCGGGCCGCGATGTGAGAGAGACTGATCATCGCCGGTATCAGCAAGACGACGCCGATGAGCAAGAGAGTCCATCCTGCAGTGGAGAGTCCTGGCGCTCGATCATGGACTACGAGCAGCATCGGTGCGGCAAACGCATCTGCGTCCAGATCATCGAGCTCAGTCGGAGACAGGGACGCTGACTGCCTGGCCAGCCACTGCACGAACAGCCCCGAGGTCCACACCAGGGGGCCGACGATCAGTGTGAGACCTCCGAGAACTCTCCCGGGAAACGGGCTCCAACGGTCGAGCGCCGAACCGGGTGCGGCGTGGTTTTCGTGAGTTCCTTGGGGAACCGCCACGTTGAAGCCTCCTGTTTGCCGATGCGATTCCGGACTACGACAGGTGAATCGCCGGCATGCGCCGAGAGCGGACATCGAATTTCCGACAGCTGCGCCGACGTCTGCCTCTGACAGCCTCTTGATGGGAGTGCAGTCCAACCGTCACCAGTCGTGCTGCGCGAGCCTACGACGACGGAAAGACCGGTGCATCGCTGCCCACTGATGAGTGTATGGCATGAGGCTTTGCCAACTTGCGGCGTGAGCTGGTCGGTTGGTTCGACAGTCAAGTGAAGCCTCTGGTAGACGGATTCACGACCAAGATGTCCTCGCCCGACCAGAGGCTTCGGGTGCTTGCCCCTCCGTGCGGGCTGGACGTGTCCAGTCGATCCCTGTCCTTCCTCGCCGCTCGCCTGCGCGACCACCACCGTCGGAGGGGAAGTCACCGGCGCTGACTCCCGGCCGGCCGTCAAGCCCTGCCGGTGTCGGCGGATCTGCGGAACGGGACCACGTACGCCCAGCTCGCAGCGGGTTTCGATGCCGGGACAAGTACGGTCTACCGCTACATCAGCGAGGCCGTCGACCTGCCGGCCGCACTCGCACCGAGTCTCCACGAGCCGGCCAGGATGAGCAGGGAGCAGCGGTCGGCTTGCCAGCTCAGCAGCCAGGCGCGGCGAAGGGCGCCGGGGAGGCGGGCGGCGATGGCTCGGGTACAGCGTAGGCGCGGCCCTTGGAGCACTTCCACAAGTTCCGGCATTGGCCCCGGAGGCTGTGGTCGACAGTGCGACGCCTCTGCGAAGTCCGGGCCCGCGCTCCCCTCTGCACAAGCTCTGCGCCCATGCGCTCCCCTTGGACGGGGCGGCACGAGGACACGGGTCTGTCATGCAGCCCAATGCCGCCCAGAACATGAAAAAGCCCAGGTCACACGGTGTGTGACCTGGGCTTCAGACGAGCCGCCTAAGGGAATCGAACCCTTGACCTACGCATTACGAGTTGTCCGATCATGGTCCGCTGAGGTCCAGGAGGGTACGCAAGTAGATCCTTCTGCGCAGCTCAGAGGCCGTATGGACCCGTACGGACGCTGAGAGATCAGGGTGGATGCGCGGTCAGACGAGACCAGAAGTGAGACCGCTTCTGGCACGGGCATCCGCTGGAGGACCTATCGCAGGGGCTCTGACAGCGGCAGGAGCGGAGACGGAGACGATGCCCCGGTGGACGCCGCCCACAGCGCTACTGACAGTCTCCTCCTCGACATCCGTTGTCAGTGCCGCGTGATGCACTGCTACCTCCGAGTTGAGCACTTAGAGGGAGCCCCATGACGTCGGCTGCGAAGGATCTCATTAAGCGCGTGGGCAAACTGTCCCCGGCCCAGCGCGCGAACGGGCAGGCGCTGCACCGCCCATTGTTGCTGCTGTGGAGTATCGGGCAGGCCGTGCACCGTGAGCCGCGCGAGCAGCGCTGGTCACAGGTGTGCGACGTGTTGAAGCCTCTGCTGACGAAGTACGCGAACGCTCCGGGAGACGCTCGATCTGCGGCCTATCCATTCTGGGCTTTGAGGAAGGACGGATTGTGGGAGGTCGAGGGATCCGAGCAGCTCCTGCTCACCAGTGGCGGCCGTCGTCCGACGCTCACGGAACTGCACGAACGCAATCCCCTGGCCGGTCTCCCGGCAGAGGACTACGACCTGCTTTCGCAGGACCGTGCGGTCGCCGCATGGGTGGCTGGCACTTTGCTGGTTAAGTTCTTCAGCCCCGTACCCGCGCAGCTTTTGGACGACCTGGGGTTGGCCGAGCTCCTGGCAGGGCAGGCGGACGCGTCATTGCGCCCGCGGGTGGGCGAGCGATTTACCGACCGGAACGCGATCAGCGCGGCGCACGGCGGAAATAACGTGCAGGGCATCACTCCGCTCGCCGATGGCATCTTGACGGTGTACTCCGATGACAAGGGGCCGTACGCGGACGGGCGTATCCCTGGCACCGACTGGATCGCCTACACCGGCGACGGCCTCTCCGGTGACCAACGCCTCGTCCAGGGCAACAAGAGCATGGCGGCGTACCAGCGCGAGCGGCGCGCTCTGCGCTACTGGCACAAGCCCTACCGCGGCACCTGGTTCTTCGAGACGTGGGCCGTCATCGTCCAGTGCCGCCGCCGCTGGGGCGTGGGGGAAGACGGCAAGCAGCGTCGCGAGTACGTGTGGGTTCTCGCCCCCGTCTCCTCGCCCATGCCCGAAACCTGGCCCGAAGACGTTCGAGACGCACTGTCCGAGGACAACCACCAGGTTCATGACGACTCACGAGACATCGTGCCGCAGGCCGCTCCAGTCGAAAACGAGGTCAGCAATCAGGAGCGCTACAAGCGGCTCACGGCTGCCGCTCACCGCACCGCCAAAGGCAGGGCTTCGCATTCCAAAGCCTTCCAGACAGAGCGCTACCTGCGCTCCCCCGCCGCACGCGAAGCGGTGATACTCCGAAGCGAAGGGCGCTGCGAGAACGACACGTGCCTCGGCCACTCCAGCGAACTCACCGACGCGGGCGCCCCCATCCTCGACGTGGACCACGTCAATGGCTTGGCTCGCACGCGCGAAGATACTCCCGAAACCATGATCGCCCTCTGCCCGAACTGCCACGCGCTCAAGACCCGCGGCATCAAGCGCAAGGCGATGGAGAAGCGTCTTCGAAGCATCGCCCGCACGCGCCACAAACAGTTTTCCGACGACAGTGGTACATAACAGGTAGATGTCAGTTGGGTGTCAGTTTGAGACCGCTCACCAGACCTCGGCAGCGTTTCGCCAGCACTAGCGCCGGACCTCTTCGCCCCGCCACCGCAATCTATCGGTACATCGTTGAACTTGAGCCCCAAAAACCGGGTTGTCCGGTAATCTCATCGCTCCACAGTCACCGTCTCCCGCATCCGGGAGCTGACATGTGTCGCCGTCGTCCCCACTGGGGCGCTGACACAGAAGGGGAACCTCCGTGTCCGGTAAGGACTACAGCTACGACATCCCAGATCATCCGATCTACTACGAAAAGGTGGATCCGAGGGCAATCAAGTTCGATCCTCGCGCTCAGCGGAACCTCAACAAGGCCCGCGCGAAGGCCATCGCGGAAAAGTTGGTCCCAACAGCCCTCGGGACGCCGATCCTGTCGCAGCGTGAAGACGGGCGGTACGCCGTGGACGGCATGCACCGTGTCTATGCCTGCCAACTCATTCTTGCTGGGAGCGTCTTAGTCCCGGACGAGGTCCGCGCAGCACTCCAGGAAATCTACTGCGAGATCCACTCGGGCCTGTCGATGGCCAACGAGGCATCGCTGTTCATCATCAAGAACAAGGAGTCCTCGAAAGTTGGTGCCAACGACGAGTTCAGAATCGGCGTGCTTGCCGGGCACCCGCTCTTCGTAGACACCAGCACCGTCCTGGAGAAGCACCAGCTCAAAGTCGGTGGCCGAACCACCAACGGCGTGCGCGGCATCAAGGGAATCCTCAGCATCGTGCAGGACTACGGCCCCGAGATTCTTGACCAGTCACTCGCCATCGCCGAGGACGCTTGGGGCCGCACCCCCGACACATGGCACTCCGTCACTATCGGCGGTATCGCTATCGTGCTCTCCCAGCACCCCGATGTCGTTACGCCCGTGGAACTGGCGCGGAAGCTCAAGGCGCAAGGCGATCCGAAGTCCTTCAAGAATAAGATCCAGACCACCGCCACCAATGGCAACACGCGACATGACGGCACCAAGGGCCGCCTCAAAGCCGCTCACCTGTCGGTTGCAGCCGCCTGGAACGCTCACCGTAGTGTCAGGAAGATTCCCCTCCCGAACATCTTCGAGTAGTACTCGCGACCATGGTGGCCCGCTCCCTGCGATGTTGGGCGGGCCACCTCGCCGTTGCCAATCGCAGCCCGACATCACGCACGCGCCCACCGCGGCGGCTCGATACTTACTGGCTACGCTCAAGAGCTGCACAGATGCCACGATGATTCCCGAAAAGCCGGCGCGCCCGCTGTCGTCGTGCGTTCGCTTCGTTTGCCCCCCGCTTGGCGCTCCCACGTCAGCCGGTAGCGACAGCTTCCAGCGGCGCCTCAGGATGCATCACGACTGTGGCGTCTCGCTGTGCCATCCACCCCGACAGGCGGTGTGCGGGCGCTTCCGTCCGTACGTGGGCGAACCCTTCGCGCAGGTAGTAGTTCTGCAACGCCGTGTTCGCGCGCCAGCAGTCGAGCCGGACCCACTTGCGGCGCCGATCACGGGCGACGGCCCCCACCCAGTCGAGCACGCGACCACCGAGCTGTTGCCCGGCTGCCCTCCGTCCCGTGATCAGTTTGGCGACGTACACGGCGTTGTCGGGGTCGTCCCCCTCCCGCCAAAAGTCCATATCAGGGGGCGCGAGCGTCACGGTTGCGGCCGTGCCCGCGCCGTCCTCGACGACCCAGGTGCGGTCATGGGCGATGTCGTTCTGCCACTTCGCCAGCGCGCGATCGCGGAAGCCGGGGGAGCGCCATTGGTCGATGCCCGCCGCCGCCAACCAACCCTCAGCTTCGACACGGAGCGCCATGAGCGCTTCTCCGTCAGCAGGGGTAGCACGGCGGATGACGTAGTCGGACATCCTCAAACCTCCAACTCGTACACGAGCGTGTTGAGGTGCCCCGGGGCTACCGTCACCATGACTCGGATCGGGTCCCCTGCTTCGTCGTAGCCGATGCGAGCATGCCTCGTCACGGGTGTGCCGACGCCCTCGGGGAGTTCGAGCCGCTGAGCTTCTTCCTGGGTAGCCGGCGGCCATGAGCGGATCTCGTCGCGAAGTCGCTTCTGCGGGTGCCCGATGTAGGCCAATATGCCGCCTGGCCGCGTCACGTCCTCTTCGCGCATAAGGTCCGTGTCCAGGGCAATCCCTGTGGGAAACCAGGAGTCCGCAAGCTGGAAGGGTTCACCATCGACCCGGCGAACACGTCGGCGGGCGACCACGAACGTACCGGGCTTCAGTCCGAGCCATGCGGCCACCTCCGGCGGCGCTGGCTCGACGCTGACACGCGGGGTGTCCTGGCTCGGGGTACGCCCCTGCTCTGCCGCTGCGGCTTTCCAGTCGTCCCGCCCCGACGTGCTGTCGTCTCGACGGTCGCCCCGCTCGAACTGGTGGAGCTGCCATTCAAGAGGCTTGATCGCGCGGACGAAGACGCCCTTCCCCTGCCGTCCCTCCACCTGCCCGCTGGCTTTGAGCAGGGAGATCACGCGGTAGATGGTCTTCTCTCCGACCTCGTGCAGCTCTGCAAGCTCACGGGTGCTCGGCAGCTTCTCACCTGATTCCAGATCGCCGGACGCGATGCGGTCGAGTAGCTCGTCTGCGATCTCTCGGGCGGTCGGCGCTTCCTTAGATGGCATGTATCGCAGGGTAGCCCAACTTCAGGTCGGAAGTTTTCCGGATCCGACACCACTTCGTGTCGGAAGTATCCCAGGTCAGGCCGCACGTACCCAAACTCGCCTTCACTGCTGGGCCCAACAGCACGCTCACCCTCCCACACACTTCGTGTCGGAAGTGGTTGACGAAGGTCAAATCTGTCGGCTAGCTTCTTGCTCATCGGAACTTCCGACACGAAGTTCGGTAGGCATCGCCCGGCGGGCTCCCTCTTCGGAGGGCGTCAGACCGCAGTCCGTCGGAGCGGCTGTTGCTTGAGAACTGAACAGCGTGACGAGGTCACCGCCTCCTCCGATAAGGCGGCCCGCGCGGCCAAGACCGCGCACTGACGACCTCCGCAGCTCCCGCTGCGGCCGGTTGCCTCCTCCGCCCGTCCGGCTGCTGGCCGTACGGGCGGGGCCGAGGGGAGCCGGAGCACCACCCCCTCTCCACCTGCCCGCTCTTCAGAGACGGAGTACTGCCATGTGGGCCAGCCTGATAGCCGTTATCGGCACCCTGACCGGCGCGCTCTTGTCCGGTCTTCTCCAGCACCGCGCCGTGCACACCGAACGCGCTGACGCCCGTCGACAGGCGCTGCGGCGTGACCAGCTCGACGCGGTGACCGCGCTCGCGGTCGCCGTCTCCGATCACCGCCGCACGATGTGGGAATCCCGCCAGGCCATGCTCGCCGGCGCCGATGCTGCCCGGGTTCTGGAGCTGCGGGAGGCCGCGCACGAGACCCGCAGCGCCATCACCGCCCCGGCCGTGCGCATCCGGCTCCTCATCCGTGACGCCGACACCCGCGCGGCAGCCGACGAGGCCGCGCTGGCGACCTACCGGATGCGCGATGCCGCCGACCTGGACGAGCTGACCGCGCTGCGCTCGGAAGCCCTCGCGGCGCACGACGCGTTCGTGTCCTGCGCCGGCATGGCGCTGGCCTGACGGCTGCCCGATCTGCCCGCACGGCGGGCGGTGAGGGGAGCCGGACAGTCCGGCTGCCTTGTGTGAAGGAGTACGCCATGAGCCACCCCAGCGCCGACGACATGCGCGAGTACATCAGCGGCACCGCCAAGCTCGCCTCCGAGGCATCCACCGACGACCCGCAGCACGGCCTGTATCACGAGTCGATCAACGCGGCCCTTGACCAGATGGACCGTGAGGGCGGCCCCAGCTACGGCCAGCACTGACCGCCACAACTGCCCCGGAGTACGCCGTGAGGGCGCGGGATCGAATCCCGCCCGGGGCACTGCCGGACACCGGCCTCCCTGCCAGAAGCCACCGGTGCCCGGCCCCTGACTCGCTCTGACAGGAGAACCCGCCATGACTCAGCGCACCTTTGAGATGTCCTCCACCGGTCCGATCGTGCTCGGGCTGGATCTGCCGGTCGGCAGCGCCGAAGTACAGGTATCCCACAACGTCACCAGGGCGCGTGTGATGCTGCGGACCGAGGACGAATCCGGCCCGGCCGCCAACGCGATCCTCAGGGCCCGCGAGTGGGAGGACGGGCAGACCCTCGCGGTGGAGGTGCCCGACCTGCCCGGCGGCACGGTGACGCAGAGCGTGCGCGGCAACCACGTGGTGCAGCACGCCGGAACCGTCTCCGGCACCGTGACCGGCATGACCATCATCAACGGACAGGTCATCACCGGCGGCGGCATGACGTGCACGGTCTCCCCGATCGTGGCCCGGATCGTCCTTCCGGCCGGCTCCTCGCTCGCGATGGTCTCCCAGTCCGCCGACCTGGCCGCCTACGGCCCGTTGGAGCGTGCCGAGTTCCGCTCGGTGTCCGGCTCCTGCCGCTTCGATGCGGTCCGGGAGGTGATTGCCTCGACCACGTCGGGCGACATCATCGCCGGGCCCGTCACCGACAGCATCACCGCCCGGTCCATCTCCGGCGACATCGAGACCGACCCCTACGCCGGGGGCAACGCCGACCTGACCACCACGTCCGGCGACGTGCGGGTGTACGCCATGGCCGCCGCTTCCGGGCGGCTGCGGGCCCACACCGTCTCCGGCGACGTCCGCGTGAGCGGCGGCCGGCACCTGGACCTGAGCGTCCGCAGCGTCTCCGGCCGCACCCGCACCTGAACCCACCCTTTGCCCTTCCCAGGGCGGCAGCTCCCTACCACCCTTCCGAGCCCTGCCGCCCCGGGACCCCTTCTCACCAGCTGGAGAAGCCCGCCATGAGCATGCGCCACTACATCGGTGACCAACAGGTCATCGCCGACGACGAAGCACTCGAACTCGCCCTGGACCTGTACGTGGGCCAGGACGACGAGACGGAAGAGGAGACCGCCGCCCGGCTGGACGCCGGCCGCGACATCCTGGCCGCCGACCCGGAGCTGTTCGACCGCGCCGCCCGCGTGGTCGCCGCCGCTCTGGTCGCCACCCCGCGCAGCAACGTCGTGCCCTTCCGGCCCCGGCAGCGCACCGCACGCCCGGAGGTTGCCGCATGAGCGGGGATGAGCGTCTGCGTGCCGCGCACGCCGAAGTGAAGGCCGAGATCGCCCGCACCGATACCAAGACCGCCCTGCTCCTGGCGTTCATCGGCGCGGTGCTGGCCGGCGTGCTGACCGCCGCCCGCGACCTGCCCCTGAACCTGCCCGCCGCTCTTACCGGCGCCCTCGGTATGGCGCTGCTGGTCGGTGCTGCCGGGCTGCTGCTGCGCTCGGTGCGGCCCAACCTGAGGGGGCGGCACGGTTTCCCGCTGTGGGCGACGCTGGACCCGCAGGAGGTCCGCGAGGCCGTCTCGGGTGACCTGGCCGCCGATATCGCCGGTCTGTCTCGCCTGGCGGTGGTCAAGTTCACCAGCCTGCGACGGGCCATCGACCTCATCTGCGCCGGTGGTGGCCTGCTCATCCTCGCCGCCCTGCTGACGGCGGGAGGTGCGCTGTGAACCGGCTCGCCACCGCCCTCGCCCTGCCCCTCGCGGCAGGCTGGGGCCTGCACACCCTCGCTCTGCGCCGCCGCCTGGAAGCCGCCCACCGCGATCCGCTGACCGGGCTGCTGACGCGGGCGCCGTTCGAGGAGCGCGCCGCCCGCCTGTTGCGGGCGGGGCCGTGCGCGGTGGTCTTCGTGGACCTCGACGGCTTCAAGGCCGTCAACGACACCCACGGTCACGCCGCGGGCGATGGCATCTTGCGCGCCACCGCGGGCGCCCTGCACGACGCGGCCACCGACGCCCCGGATGCGGTGCTGGCACGGCTGGGCGGGGACGAGTTCGCCGCCGTGACGCCGATGGCCTCCCCGGTGGCATTGCCGTGGCTGCTGCGCGGCCTGCACGACGAACTGACCGCCCCGACCTGGATCGAGGGCCGGGAGCTGACGGTGGGCGCGTCGGTGGGCGGCTGCTGGACCGGGGACCTGCCGGACGCGTCGTTGTCGGCTGCGGTGCGGCGTGCGGATGAGGTCATGTACCTGGTCAAGCGGGGCGGGGGCGGCTGGCTGCCCGCCGCCCCCGGTGCCCCGGCCCTGCCCACCGCCAACGGCCGCCGCTACGGCCGACCCGGCACCATCGCGGAAGGGAGCCGAGGATGAGCACCCACATCGACACCCGCGCCGTTGTTTCCCGCCGTGAGGAGCGGCGCCGCGACCGCGCGGTTGATGCTGCCCAGCGTCGGGAGGACCTGCGCGCCGCCCGTGAGGAGGGGCGCGCGGACCGCCGGGACGCCGCGCTGCTGCGCATCGAACAGAAGACCACCACCCGGCAAGCCCGGATGGAGGCCCAGGAAAAGACCCGGAAGCTGCGCGCGAAGCGCCGCACCGAACGTCGCAAGACCCGTACCCGCCGGTGGACGGCGCTGCGGTCCGGGGTGGAGGCGCACATGCCGCTGCCTGGGCTGCCGGTGGTGGCCGTCTCGCTGGTGATGGGTTGGAGTGGCCAGACCGGTGCCGCGCTGGTGGCTGGCATGGGGCCCGCGTCGGTCGGCGTGCCGGTGCTGACCGAGGGCATGACGCTGACCCTCGCCGGACTGACCGCCGCCGCCATCACCCACAAACGCCCCTACCGCCGCCTGCTGGTGGCCACCTGGGCTTCCGCGCTGGTGGCGGCCGGGGTGAACGCGGCCGGGCACCTGTTGGAGGACTCCAGCGGTTTCGGCATCTACCGGGCCGTGGCGTTCGCCGCGGCGTCGCTGGCCGCGCTCATCTTGTGGGGCACGGTCATGCGCTCGCGCCGCGCGGTCGCCGCCGGCAAGACCGCCGCCCAGCTCGCCCGGCAACGCCGGATGCGCCGCCGCCACCCCATCCTGTCGGCCCGCGCCCGCGGCCTGGCCGACAGCACCGGGACAGAGTTCGAGACGGCGTTCGCCACCGTGTGGGAGCGCCGCTACGGCGTCACACCCGGAGAGCCGACCGTGCGGGAGCTGCGCTCCCAGCGCCGCGCCCAGCACCGCCGCCGCATCGCTGTCGAGTGGGACGGCGCACCCCGCCGACGGTGGCGCCGTACGCCCGCACCCATCGAACCCGTACAGGCTCGTACGGAAGACGCGCCGGACCGTACGGGGGAGCCGGACGGGGCCCGTACGGATCCGCGTACGGACGCCCCCGCGTCCGCGCCGTACCCGCAGGTCACACCCCGTACGGCCGCCCCGCGCAAGACCGGCCGTACGGCGCCCGTACACACCGGGCGTAGGGGCGTACGGGGGCCGGATGCGAAGGCGTTCGAGGATGCGGAGTTGGAGCGTACGCGGCAGCGCGCCGAAGAGGCGTACGCCGACTCCCTCGACGCGGGAGCCCCGATCGGTCCGGCCGCGCTGGGCCGTGAGTTCGGCTTCTCCGAGGGCTGGGCACGCAAGCGCATCAAGGCCGTGGACAAGCGCCGCGCCGCGGCCCGGCCCGGGCTGCACGTGGTGACCGGCGCGACCTCGTGAGCGGCTACTTCCACGGCACGCCGACCTGCCCGTTCCGGGTGGTCTCCCGCCGCCGGCTCCGCACGCGAACGCCTGCCTGAGCTGCGGATCTGTATGACCTTGCCGCCTGAGTGCGGCGTATCGGGGCCCGGCCCTCTACGGCCAAGCAGTGACCGGGCCCCGCACACCCCTAACCCGTTCAGGAAGGGAACAGCAGTGAATCACGATGATGAGAACGAGCTGTTCAAGCGGCTCGAATCCGAGATGAGCGACGGCGAGACGGGCACGGTCCTCGACTTCACCAAGGAGCGCGCCGCTCGCGCCGCCCCACCGACGGCGCCCGACGCCGACCCGGAGGAGGGCGAGGCGCCTGCCCGGCCGATGGTGGACGCGCCCGGTAATCCGCAGGCGGCCGGGTTCCTGGACCGGATGCGCAGCGCGAAGCGCCGCCCGCTCCTGCCGGGTTGGGCTACCTCGAAGCCGGAGTTCGTGGCGGCGGCGGGGTGGACGGCCGGGCACCTCGGGCACACGGCCGCCTACCACGGCATTCGCACCCCCTGGTACGCGGCGCGGCTGACGGTGCAGGCCCCGGCCGGGGCCGCCAAGTTCGTGGGCGGTTCGCTGCGGTGGTTGGCTGACCGCGAGGGTGACCCGCTGCGCGCGGCGGCGGCCCGCCGTGAGGATGTGGGCGAGTACCTGAAACTCTCCCGGCAGCGGGACCATCGCGTGCGCTGGCGCACCCTCGTCGGCGTCGTCGCCTCCGTCATCGGCGTCTCTTCCGCCCTGGCCATGTACGTGCTGGCGCCGGGCTGGCTGATGGCGCTGTCCGCGGCGTCGGTGACGCTGGCGCTGGGGTGGCTCGGTCAGCCGGCCGACGCCCCGGTCATTCACCGGGCGGTGGAGGTCGGCAAGGCACCCAAGCTCACCTCGGACATTGTGCTGCGCGCCCTCGGCGCCCTGGGTATCCCCGCGATCAATCAGGCGCAGGGCAAGGGCGGTGACGGGTTCTCCTTCACCGCGCCCATTGCCCGTGACGGGCGTGGCTGGCGTGCCGAGGGGGATCTGCCCTACGGGGTGACGGTTACGGATGTCATCGACCGGCGTGACAAGCTCGCTTCCGGTCTGCGCCGGCCGCTGGGCTGTGTGTGGCCCGAGGCCGTCGGGGAGGAGCACACCGGCAGGTTGGTGCTGTGGGTCGGGGATGAGGACATGTCCCAGGCCAAACAGCCTGCCTGGCCGCTGCTCAAGGCGGGCAGCGTGGACCTGTTCAAGCCCGTCGCGTTCGGCACCGACCCGCGCGGCCGGTGGGTGGACATCACGCTGATGTACATCGCGGCCGTCATCGGCGCGATCCCCCGCATGGGCAAGACGTTCCTGCTGCGTCTGCTGCTGCTCATCTCCTCCCTGGACCCGCGTGCGGAGCTGCACACCTACGACCTGAAGGGCACCGGCGACCTCGACCCGGTCGGGGAGCGCGTCTCCCACCGGCACCGGGCGGGGGACGAGGAAGAGGACATCGAGTACGCGCTGGCCGACCTGCGGGAGCTGCGCACCGAGCTGCGCCGCCGCACTAAGGTGATCCGCTCGCTTCCGCGGGACGTGTGCCCGGAGTCGAAGGTGACTTCCGAGCTGGCCTCGAAGCGCTCGTTGGGGCTGCACCCGATCGTGGTCGGGGTGGATGAGTGCCAGGTGTGGTTCGAGCACGACAAGCACGGCAAGGAGTTCGAGGAGATCTGCACCGACCTCGTCAAGCGGGGCCCCGCCACCGGGATCGTGCTGCTGGTCGCCACGCAGCGGCCGGACGCCAAGGCCCTGCCCACCGGCATCTCCGCCAACGCCTCGGCGCGGTTCTGCCTCAAGGTCATGGGCCAGTTGGAAAACGACATGGTGCTGGGTACCTCCGCCTACAAGCGGGGGGTGCGGGCCACGATGTTCTCCTGGGCCGACAAGGGCATTCACTACTTCGTCGGGGAGGGCGCCGACGCGCAGATCGTGCGCTCGGTCTTCGCTGACGCGGTGACCGCCGACAGCATCGCCCTGCGCGCCCGCAAGCTGCGCCAGGACGCCGGACTCCTGTCCGGCTACGCCCTCGGAGACGAGCCCGCCGCCGACCCGGCCGCCAGCTTTGATCTGCTGGCCGACATCCTCGCGGTCATGCCCGCCGAAGAGGCCAAGGCATGGAACGAGACCGTCGCCGTTCGCCTCGCAGAGCTGCGCCCGGAGGCGTACGGGGAGTGGGGCGGTGAGCAGTTGACCGCCGCGCTCAAGCCCTACGGCGTGCGTACCGGGCAGGTGTGGGGGACGACCGAGGACGGCAAGGGCGCCAACCGGCGCGGCATCAAGCGCGCTGACATCCTCAAAGCCGTTGCGGAGCGTGACGGAAACAGCGACGCCGCCTAGCCGCGAAGCGCCGCTAGACCTAGCGGCGGGCCCTGCTAGGTCTAGCGGCCCCGCTAGCGCACCATCCGGCATCTGATCAGGAATCTAGCCGCTAGCGGCGCCACCTGCGACAACCCCGAAAACCGGCCCCGGGAGGGCTTCATGACCCCTGCGCTGGCCGCTATACCCGGCCTCCTCTTCCTCACGCTCTGTTACGTCGCGCTGTGTGCGGTCTCGCCGTTCGGCAACTGCCGCAAGTGCCGCGGCCTGGGCTTCAAGCTCCGCCACACCCGCACCGGCAGGCCCAAGCGCGGCAAGCACTGCCGCCGCTGCGACGGCCACGGCAAACGCCTCCGCGCCGGCCGCTGGCTCTTCAACCGCGCCGCCCGCCTCCACCGCGAAGGGACCACCCCATGACCGTCACCCTCTCCGCCGTCGTGCTCCTGGGCGTCGGCGTGGCCGCCGCCTTGAAGTTCAAGTCCCTGAGCCTGGGCGGTCTCGTCCTGGCCGGACTGTTCGGCTTCTACCTCGCCTCCACCGACGCGGCCGACAGCATCAACCAGTTCACCGCCGCCGTCTCCAACGCCCTCGGCTCCATCGGCAACTGACCCTCGAAAGGGAAGCTCCCCATGGACCCCACCCGCCCCCGGGCGGCCGGCATCACGCTGATGGCCGCCGGGGAACTGCGCGACGCCCTGGCCGCCATCGAGCGCGGCGATCGGCCCGCCGCCGTGGCCGCGCTCATGGCCATCGACCCCGACTCCTGGCAGGCCATCGAACACCGACTCGCCGCCCTGGGCGGCAGCGTCTCCGCACTCCTGACCATCCCCACCCCGACCGACGACTGAGAGGAACCACCGATGGACCCGGAAGAGACCTACTGCGACGAGTGCGCCGCCTACGGCTGCCGCGGCCACGAACTCTGTGACGACTGCCGAGGGGAGATCTGCAACGAGTGCGGCGGCTGCGACTGCCCTGACGACCCGTGCCCCGGCTACGTCGCCCACTACACCGGCACCGACTGACCACCCCGACACGGCGCGGGGGCGGCGGCTCCCTACCACAGAAGCCCCGCCGCCCCCGGCCACCTGCCCGCCATGAGACAGAACAGGAGACACCCAGTATGCCCTCATCCCCCCACCCGGCGGCAGAGCACCGTTCGGGTGACCCCGCCACCCCCGGCAACGCGGCCACCGAGCACCTGCACGCTGCCCTGCGTATCGCGGCCCGCGGCCTGCCGGTGCTGCCGCTGCGCAAGGGCAAGGTGCCCTTCGGGAACTGCCCGGCCTGCACGCACTACGCATGCGGTGGCCGGCCGAACATGAAGACCCCCGGGCCCTGCACCTGCCCGGCGCCCTGTCACGGCTGGGCCGCCGCCACCACCAACCCGCACACCCTCGGCTCGCCCGCGTGGGCGCGAGCGTGGCGCCAGGCGGCGGCGGTGGCCTACCATCCCGGCGGCGCCGGTCTCACCGTCGTGGACCTCGACCACCCAGGCGCGGTCGCCTGGGCCCGCGCCACGCTGCCGGCCACCCGGACCGTGGCCACCTCACGCGGGGAGCACTGGATCTACCGGGGCACCATGCGGTCGGTCAACGCCGTGCGGGACGGTGTGGACATCAAGTCCACGATGGCCTACGCCCGATGGCTCGCCCCGGGCGCCGGCACCATGTCGGACCTGCCGGAGACCGTGCGGGCACTGGCCACGAAGAAGCCCACCCCGGCCCTCTCGGAGCCGCTGGCCTTCACCGCAGGCGAACGTGCCGCGGGCGGGGAGTGCCCCCACCGCACGCCCATCTTCCTTGAGCGTGGCATCGCGATGGCGGAGCAGCGCATCACCGAGGCGCGCAGCGCGGTGCACACCACCGTCTACCGCACGTTCCTCGCCGTGCTCTCGGCTCACGGCCGGTGCGGCTGCCTCAGCGACGCGCACATGGAGCGGCTATTCGTCGCGGCGCAGGCCAAGGGCGAGTCCCTGCGGCACTGCACCGAGGCGTGGACCAACGCCCGCACCAGGTTGGGACTGTGACCATGGCCGACGAGGAAAAGACCCCGGCCCGCGAGGTCATCACCGACTACGCGCAGGCCCACTTCCGCTACTTCCGCACCGCCGACGGGACCGTGTACGCACAGCGGAACGGCCACCCCGTCGCCCGGCCCATCCGCTCGCAGGGCACGACCGGCAGCCACCGCCAGGAACTCATGGTCGGCCTCTTCCGCGACGGGTGCGGCGTCTTCAACGGGACAGCGCTGAAGGAGGCGCTGGATCTGATCGAAGCACTCGCGCTGACCGAGGACGTGCAGCCCGTGCACATCCGCGTCGCCCCCGGATACGACGGCGCCACGTGGCTGGACCTGGGCCGCGCCGACGGGCAGTCCGTCCGTATCCACCCCGCTGGCTGGGAGATCACCACTCCCGACCCGAGGGAGGTGTGTTGGCGACGCACCCAGCTCACCGGGGAACTGCCCCTGCCCGCCCGGGACACCGACGGCAAGGGCATCGACCTGCTCCTGAGGCTGTGCAACTTCGCCGGAGCCGAGACCGAATGCCTGGCCATCGCGTGGCTGATCGGCTGCCTCGGGCCGTCCGTGCCCGTCCCCGCCCCGTTCCTCACCGGGCCGCAGGGTGCGGGCAAGTCCACCGGGGGGCGGATGCTGGTGCGGATCATCGAGGGCATGAGCGGGGACCTGCGCCGTGCCCCGAAGGATGAGGAGAACCTAGTGGCGGCCGTGGCCGCGGGCTGGGTCACCGCGCTGGACAACCTCTCGCACATGACCCCTGACCTGTCGGATGCCATGTGCTGCATCGTCACCGGAGCGGAGAACGTCAAGCGCGCCCTGTTCACCGACGGGGACGTCTTCCGGGCCCGCTACCGCCGCCCCATGCTGCTGACCGGCATTGACGTCGGCGTCATCCGGCCCGACCTGGCCGAACGACTCCTGCCGCTGCGGCTGGAGCGGCCCAAGGTGCGGCGCACCGAGGCGGAACTGTGGGCCGAGTACACCGAGGCGCTGCCCGCGATCCTCGGATCGCTGCTCGACCTCACGGTGAAGGTCCGGGCGGCAGAGGCGGAGACCCCCACGGATCTGCGGATGGCGGACTTCGCGCACCTGTGCGCGCAGCTCGACGCGGCCACCGGCTTCGGCGCGCTGGCCGCCTACCGGCGGAGCCTGGATGACCTCAACGATGACGTGATCGAGGGGGATCTGCTCGCGCAGACCGTCTTGCAGCACGCCGATGGCATCGAAGCGGGCGAACCGCAGCGCATGACCTCCACAGAGTGGTTGCACTGCCTCAGCCGCCTCTACAGCGGCGAAAACCTACGTCCACTGCCCAAGGGATGGCCGACCACGGGAAAGGTCCTCTCAGACCGCCTCAAGCGCCTTCAACCGACGCTCGCGGCCCGCGGAGTCCTCATCGACTCGGGCCGCACCCGAGAGGGCCGGTACCTCGAAATGCTCCGCCGACCGGACCGGAACCCGCCCGAGCAGCAACAAGCGTTCTGACCGGCACCCAACAAGCAAGAAGAGCACCAGACGCCACGCCGCCGAGTGCTCTTCTTGCTCTTCGGCGCCACGGCGCCGCCCGAAAGACGTGCCGCGCAGCGGCTCCTTCTTCACGCCTTGAGCCGCACCGCACCACAACAGAAACCCCTCCTCTTTTTCCTAAGAGAGGAACGCTGCGTCACCTGCGTCACCCGGGGCCCGAGAACACCCCGTGACCTGCCACAACGCGCGTGACGCAGAGGGCAGCGCCTGCGTCACCCGTGCGTCACCTGCGTCACCTGCGTCACCTGATGACGCAGCCCATGACGCACCGGTGACGCACACCCAAACCCCTGCGTCACCCAAAGCCTCAGGTCAGAGCCACAAATGACGCAGGTGACGCGGTGACGCAGGGATCCACACCTCGGACACACGCAGCCTCATCCCACCGGCCAAGGAGGCACACCCGGATGACCGCCACCGTGACCGCGCCCGCTGACCGCCTGCTCTACAAACCGGAGGACGCCGCCGAAGTTCTCAGCATCGGCCGTTCCTTCGTCTACGAACTCATGGCGGCCGGAGAGCTGGAGTACGTCGAGCTGAGCCGCCGTTGCCGACGCATCCGGCGAACCGCGCTTGAGCAGTACGTCGCCAAGCTGAGCCCGCAGAGCCACTGACCGAAGCACACCCGAGGCGCTTCCGCAGATTGCTCCGGGGGCGCCTCTCTGCATGGAGGAGCATGTGAGTCCTCGTAAGCCGAACATGGAGTCGTCTATCTACCTGGGCAGTGATGGGTGGTGGCACGGCCGCGTCACGATGGGCGTGAAGAACGACGGGAGTCCGGACCGCCGGCATCGTCGGGCGAAGAGCGAGCCGGAAGTCAATCGCAAGGTCAAGGAGCTGGAGCGGCTCCGGGACCAGGGTCGGGCGCCGAAGGCTGGCCGGAAGCCCACCGTTGAGGAGTGGCTGACGACGTACCTCACCACCATCGCGAGTCTGAAGCTCAAGCCGCGGTCGCTGGATGACTACTGGTCGAAGACCCGCAACGACATCATCCCGGGAGTCGGGCAGCACCGACTCGACAAGCTTCAACCGGAGCACTTGGAGCGGATGTACGCCGACATGCTCGAAGAGGGCCACGCACCCTCGCACGTGCTGAAGGTCCACCGCATCCTGTCGCGGGCTCTCAAGATTGCCCACCGCCGCCGGATCATCTCAGAGAACGTGGCCACGCTCGTGGAGCCCCCATCCGTTGACGAGACAGAGGCGAACCCTTTCACCATGGCGGAAGCCAGGGCGTTCCTGCTGGCCGCTGCGAAGCGCCCGACCTCTCTGCGCTGGATCGTCGGCGTAGGCATGGGGTTCCGGCAGGGAGAGTGTTTGGGGCTGCGCTGGGCGTACGTGGACCTTGAAGCCGAGCTGTTTCACCCGCGTTGGCAGCTCCAACGGCTCACGTGGCGGCACGGTTGTGCCGACCCGCACACGTGTGGGACCCGACTGCACCGCTTCGAGCCGTGCCCCGAGAAGTGCACGGTGCACAAGCACTACACCCGCGGTTGTCCCCCGCCGTGCGCGAAGGACTGCACCCGGCACGCGAGCATCTGCCCGGAGCGCAAGGGTGGCGGACTGGTCTTCACGCGGCCCAAGACGAAGAAGAGCCGTGAGCCCGTGCCGATCCCTCCTCCGTTCATCCCGCACCTGCGCGCACAACGCGAGGCCCAGCAGGAGGCACGCGAGGCGGCTGGAGAGCTGTGGGAGGAGCACGACGCCGTGTTCGCCCGGCCGGACGGGCGGCCCTTGGACCCGCGGGCCGACTGGGAGGAGTTCAAGGTGCTGTTGGAGGAGGCGGGCATCAGCGACCGTCGGCTCTACGACGGGAGCCGCCACACGGCCGGCACGATTCTGAACGAGTTGGGGGTGGACATGCCCACGATCATGGAGATCCTGCGGCACACCCAGATCAGCCAGACGCGGCGGTACGTCAAGGGCCGCTCGGAGCTGTCGAAGGAGGCGATGCGGCGGATGGGGGACGCATTTCTGCCGCCGCCCCGGGCCACGTCTGAGACCAGGACTGAGACCGGGCAGACCCGCGCGGAGCGGGCGAAGCGTCGCCGTCGTATCCGCTGAACCACAAAACCCCAGGTCAGAATCCATCTGACCTGGGGTTCCAGTGGAGCCGCCTAAGGGAATCGAACCCTTGACCTACGCATTACGAGTGCGTCGCTCTGGCCGACTGAGCTAAGGCGGCGGGTGCGTGCGACCAGTGTGGGGGCCGCTGCGGCGACAAGTCTACAGGGTTTGCGGGGGTGGTCGGGACGGGGGCCGGGGTCAGTGGCAGGTGGTGCCGTTCTTGGGGGGCTTGCCCTGGACGAGGTAGGAGGTGACGGCGGAGTCGACGCAGTCGCTGCCGCGCAGGTAGGCGGTGTGGCCGTCGCCCTCGTAGGTGACCAGGCGGGCCGAGGAGAGCTGGCCCGCCAGGCCCTGGGCCCAGCGGTAGGGGGTGGCCGGGTCGCGGGTGGTGCCGACGACGACGATCGGGTCGGCGCCCTCGGCGGCGATCCGGTGCGGTTCGCCCGTGGGCTTCACCGGCCACTTGGCGCAGTTCAGCGCCGCCCAGGCGAAGTTGCGGCCGAAGACGGGGCTGGCCTTCTCGAAGGAGGGGACCGCCTTGCGGGCCGCGGCCGCGTCGGAGAAGGCGGGGGGTGCGTCGAGGCAGTTGACGGCCGGGTTGGCGTACATGATGTTGCTGTACTCGCCGTCGGGGCCGCGCTCGTAGTAGTCGTCGGAGAGGGCGAGGAGCGGTGCTCCGTCGCCCTTCTTGGCGGCCGCGAGTGCCTCACGCAGCTGGGGCCAGGAGCCCTCGTCGTACATGGCGCGAATCACACCCGAGGTGGCCAGGGACTCGGTCAGGGGGCGCGAGGAGCCGGTCTTGAGGGGCTTGCGGTCGACCTTCTCGAAGAAGTCGCCCAGCTCCTCGCCCGCCTCGCTGACGCCGCCGGTGCCCAGGGGGCAGTCGGAGCGGCCGACGCAGTCCTTCGCGAACGCCTTGAACGCCGTCTCGAAGCCGGCGGTCTGTTCGCGGTTGACCCGGCGTGCGGACAGGGAAGGGTCCATGGCGCCGTCCAGCACCATGCGGCCGGAGCGCTTCGGGAACAGTCCCGCGTACGTGGCGCCCAGGTAGGTGCCGTAGGAGGCCCCGACGTAGTTGAGCTGCTTGTCGCCGAGTACGCCGCGCAGGACGTCCATGTCGCGGGCCGCCTCCGTCGTCGAGACGTGGCCCAGCAGTTTGCCCGAGCGCTTCTTGCAGCCCTTGGCGAAGCGCTCGTAGGCGGCGGTGAGCGCGTCCGTCTCCTTCGCGGAGTCCGGGGTCTGGTCGACGCGCGTGTAGGAGTCCATCTGCTTGTCGCTCAGGCATTCGACCGGCTCGCTGTGGCCGACGCCGCGCGGGTCCATGCCGACCAGCGTGTAGTGGTCGCGCACCTGCGGCGGGTACGCGAGACCCGCCGCCTGCTGCACGTAGTCGATCGCCGAGCCGCCAGGGCCGCCCGGGTTGACGTGCAGCGACCCGCCCTTCGGCTTGCCCCCGCCGCCCTGCGGCTTGGAGCGGGTGACGGCCAGGCGCACGCTGTGCCCGGTGTCGTCGGGGCCGTCACCGGGTTCGTCGTAGTCCAGCGGCACCCGCAGCGACGCGCACTCGAAGCCTTCGACACCGCAGCTGCGCCACGACAGCTTCTGGTTGTAGTACGGGCGCAGGTTCTCCGGGACCGACTCCGAGAGCGGCTTGAGCGGCGGGGCGTCGGCGCCCGCGTGCGCGCCGGAGGGGTCGGAACCCGGGCTGTCGGAGCCGTCCTCGGACGAGCAGCCCGCAAGCACCAGAGCCGTCACCGCCAGGACGGCCGCGGCCACACGACGGGGCCCCCGCGCGGTACGGGCTCGGGGTCCGGGTGGCTGCTGACTCATCGGGCGTCCCTCCGCTCGCGGCATGTCCACGCGAGCCTACCCACTGTGCCGTCGTGCCGTCCGCCCGCCGGGCCCACCAGGCGCGTCAGCGTCCGGCCGGGCCGGCCCGGCGCGTCGGGGCGTCAGACGGGAGGAACAGGGCGCGTGGTCGGCCTCAGCCCGCCCTGAGTGCCATCGTCATCGCCTCGACAGCCAGCAGGGGCGCCACGTTGCGGTCGAGCGCCCGGCGGCACTCCAGTACGGCATCGATACGGCGCAGCGTCTGCTCCGGACGCGACGTGGTGACGAGCCGGTCGACGGGTGCCGAGGGGTCCTCGTGCGCGAGAGCGACCGAGGAGCCCAACTGGCGGGCCAGCACGTCACGGTAGAAGGCCGTCAGGTCCGAGAGCGCCAGGTCGAGGGAGTCGCGCTGGGTGCGGGTCGCACGCCGCTTCTGCTTGTCCTCCAGCTCCTTCATCGCACCCGCCGTGCCGCGCGGCAGCCGCTTGCCCTCCGTGGCGCCGAGTGCGGTGCGCAGCTCCTCGGTTTCCTTGGCGTCCAGCTCCTCCGCCACCTGCTTGGCGTCCTCCGCGGCGGAGTCGAGCAGCTCTTGCGCGGCACGCAGCGCGCTGCCCACGTCCTCGACCCGGGCGGGCAGCTTCAGCACCGCAAGGCGCCGGGCGCGGGCCCGCTCGTCCGTGGCCAGCCGCAGCGCCCGGTCGATGTGGCCCTGCGTGGCCCGTGCGGCGAACCTGGCCGTGTCCGGATCGATGCCGTCCCGCCGCATCAGCAGGTCCGCGACCGCGTCCACCGGGGGCGTGCGCAGCGCCAGGTGGCGGCAGCGGGACCGGATCGTCGGCAGCACGTCCTCCGTCGACGGGGCGCACAGCAGCCACACCGTGCGCGGCGCCGGCTCCTCGACGGCCTTCAGCAGGACGTTGCCCGCGCCTTCGGTGAGGCGGTCGGCGTCCTCCAGGACGATCACCTGCCAGCGGCCGCCCGCCGGCGACATCTGTGCCTCCCGCACCAGCGCGCGGGTCTCCTTGACGCCGATGGACAGCAGGTCCGTACGGACGACGGTCACGTCCGCGTGGGTGCCGACCATCGTCGTGTGGCAGCCCTCGCAGAAACCGCACCCCGGGCTGCCGCCCAGCGCCCTGTCCGGGCTGACGCACTGGAGCGCCCCCGCGAACGCGCGAGCCGCCTGTGAGCGGCCCGCACCCGGCGGTCCTGTGAAGAGCCAGGCGTGGGTCATCGCGGAGCCGGTCAGGCCGGCCGACCCGCCCTCCGCGGCCTCCGCCGTCACGTACGCGTCGGCGTCCCGCGCGGCAGCCGTCAGCTGCCCCACCGCCCTGTCCTGCCCCACCAGGTCGTCCCACACCGCCATACGGACCATTGTCCCGGATGCCGGTGACACCCGGGCACCGTCCGCCGCCACGCCGTGGGGCAACCCCCGTCGGCTCCCCCGGCGCTGCGCCTGCCCGGACGGTGTCCGGGTTCAGCGCGCCGCGGGAGCCGGTGGCGGGAGCGTCATCGGCGGCGCTGGTCGCCGATGTCGTCCTGGTCGTCCTGGTCGTCGTGCGGCCCCAGGAGCCTGTCCGCCAGCGTGGGGGCGTCGTCCATGGGGGTGTCCTCCGCCCAGGAGGGGCGCGGGCGGCCGTTCTCCTCGACCTGGGGGAGTTCGCGCGTACGGTCCTCCTCCCCGTCCTGAGAGATTTTCGGCAGCACGGTCGTCTCGTCCTCGGAGACCTTGGGCAGCACGGTCGTCTCGTCGTCGGAGACCTTGGGCAGCACCGTCGTCTCGTCCTCCGCGGACGGCGCGACGGCGGGACGCGGCAGCTGTGCCGTGTCCTCCACGTCCGGCTCCGCGGCTGAGGGCTCCTCCCGTTCGGACACCTGCGGAATCTGTGCCGTGTCCGCCTCGGAGCCGTCAGGCGCGGGGGCGGGCTGAACCGGGGGCGTCTCGGTCGTCGCGGTCGTCTCGGTCGTCTCGTCGGCGGGCCCGGTCGCCGTGTCCGTGTCCGCTTCCGCCTCGGACCGGGACTCGGCCTCGGTCTCGGCCTTGGCCTTGGCAGCCGCCCTCGCGTTGGCCTCCGCCTCCGCTTCGGCGTCCGCCTCCGCCTTGGCCTGTGCCTTGGCCGCGGCCTCCGCTTCCGCGGCGCGGCGCGTTTCCTCCGCCCGCAGCAAGGCCTCTTCCGCCTTGCGCTGGCGCTCGCGGCGACGCTCCTCCGCCTCGGCGCGGAGCCGCTTCTCCTCCTCGGCGCGCTTGCGCAGCCGCTCCTGTTCCTCCTCGTAGGCGCGCTGTTCGGCCTCGCGGCGCTCGCGCTCCTCCTCGGCGATGCGGCGGGCCTCCTCGGCCTGCTTGCGTGCCTCCTCGGCGCGCCGCGCCTCCTCGCGCTGGCGTTCCAGTTCGGCCTCGCGGCGCTTGCGCTCCTCCTCCTCGCGGCGCAGCTTCTCCAGCTGTTCCTTGCGCTCGCGTTCCTTGCGTTCCTCCTCCGCCTTGCGGCGGGCCTCTTCCTCGGCCTTCCTGCGGGCTTCCTCCTCGGCGCGCTTGCGCGCCTCCTCCTGGGCTTTCTTCTCGGCTTCGGAGAGCGGGAGCACCTGGTCGAGACGGTGGCGGATGACCGTCGTGACGGCCTCGGGCTCCTGTCCCGCGTCGACGACGAGGTAGCGGGCGGGGTCGGCAGCGGCCAGGGTGAGGAAGCCGGAGCGCACCCGCTGGTGGAACTCGGCCGGTTCGGACTCCAGCCGGTCGGGGGCTTCGGTGAAGCGCTCCCGCGCCGTCTCGGGTGCGATGTCGAGCAGCGCGGTCAGGTGCGGCACCAGCCCTTCGGTGGCCCAGCGGGAGATGCGGGCGATCTCGGTCGGCGACAGGTCGCGTCCCGCGCCCTGGTAGGCGACGGAGGAGTCGACGTACCGGTCGGAGATGACCACGGCGCCGCGCTCCAGCGCGGGGCGGACGACGGTGGCGATGTGCTCGGCCCGGTCGGCCGCGTACAGCAGCGCCTCCGCGCGGTGCGAGAGCCCGGAGGAGGAGACGTCCAGCAGGATGGAGCGCAGCCGCTTGCCGACGGGTGTGGAGCCGGGCTCCTTGGTGACGACGACCTCGTGGCCCTTCGCCCTGATCCACTCTGCCAGGGCCTCGACCTGGGTGGACTTGCCGGCGCCGTCGCCGCCCTCCAGGACGAGGAAGAAGCCGTCGGCCGCGGGTGCCTGCCGGGGCCGGCCGCCGCCGAACGCCTCCACGAGGTCGCGGCGCAGCGGTACGCCCTGCCGGTCGTCGGTGCGGCCCAGCAGGATCGCGCCGACGGGCAGCAGCAGCGCGCCGACGAGCATCAGGGTGAACGAGGCTCCGCCGTGGTCGAAGACGAAGGCCCCGTCCTCCACCCGGTGCGGCCCGATGAGCGCGGCCACGACGGGCGCGATCAGGGCGCACAGCGCGAGCGACAGCCGTACGACGGCCTGTAGGTGCTCGGTGGTGCGGGCGCGGCGGAAGTCCTCGGTCTCCTGGTCGAGCAGGGTGTGCAGGGTGTTGGCCGCGATACCGCCGCCCAGCCCGGCGAGCAGCGCCAGGCCGATGACGGTCGCGGTGTCGGAGACCAGCCCGGCCGCGAGGAGCGCGACACCGGTCAGACCGGTGACGAGCGCGAGGAGGCGGCGGCGGGAGAGCGAGGGCAGCGTGTGCGGCGCGAGCCGGATGCCGGCGGCGGTGCCGCCGGTCAGCATCAGCGTCAGCAGTCCGAACGCGACGGGTCCGCCGCCCAGGTCGGCGGCGTGCAGCGGGGCGAGCGCGACAGCCGCGGCGACCGCCCCGCTGACGGCGGCGCCCGCGAGGACCAGCAGCGGCACGGCGCCCGTACGCCCCTTGTCGGTACCCGATCCTGTGCTGGGCCGGCGCAGCCCCTCCAGTGGGGAGCGGGGACGCGGGGTGCGGGTGTCCGGGAGCTGGAGGAAGTAGCCGGTGGCCGCAGCGGCGGCGAACAGGCCCGCCGCCACGTACGAGGCGAGCGCGGCCTGGTGCGAGCCGAACCAGTCGATGCCGGTGCCGAGCAGGTTGCTGACGAGCGTGACGACCACCAGCCCGGCGGCCGCCAGCGGCAGGGCCACGAAGCCGGTGCGCAGCCACAGGCGGCGCAGCGCGTCGTGGTGGTCGGACAGCGGCCGCACGGCCGCGCCCTCCAGGGGCGCCGCCGGCAGGAGGGCCGGGGCCGCGCTGTCACGCGTCACGGTGGACAGCCGCTCGGCGGTGCCCGCCACGAAGACGGTGATCAGCAGGATGAGGAAGGCGTTGCCGGGCGTCCAGTCGATCCACAGCGGCGCGATGACCAGGGCGACCGCCCGCAGGACGTCGGCGCCGAACAGCGTCCAGCGCCGGTCGAGGACCTTCTTCGGCGCCTCGTCGTCCTGCTTCGGCGCGTCCTTGTCCTGCGCCGCCGCCCCGGCGGTGTCCGCTGCACCGCCCGGGCCTCCCGCGCGCTTGGCGCCGCCCTTGCCGGTGACGCCGCTCACCAGCACGGAGACGGGGCCCAGCAGGACGGCGCCGAACAGCAGTGTGGACAGCAGCCGCAGTCCGAAGACGACCGCGACGACGAACGCCATGCCGCGGTATCCGCCGCCGAAGACCGGGTCTCCCGCGACGCCGCGCACGGCCGCCGCCTGCATCGCCAACAACAGCAGCACCAGAAGGCCCAGCATGTCGCCGATCCCACTGGTGAACTGCGCCGTCCACAGCCGCTTGAGCGGCGGGAAACGCAACAGCGCGGTCACGGCGCCCTCGCGGGATTCCGCGGCGAGGGAGTCGTCCGGAGCGGTTGGGGGCGAAGACATCATCCCGCCAGCGTATAGGGAGGGCGCCGCCAACCGGATGCGTACCCGAACATCCGTGTGAACACCGGTCGGCTCCCCGAACGCCTCCCCCGCGGCCTACTCCCCGCTGGACGCCTTCTTCGCCGGGCCCTTCGAGGCGGCGCTCTTGGAAGCGGCGGCCTTCTTCGTCGCCGTCTTCTTCGTCGCCGTCTTCTTGGCAGCCGCCGTCTTGGTCGCCGTCTTCTTCGCGGCCGTCTTCCCCGTCGCCTTCTTGGCAGAGGACTTCTTCGCCGCCGTCTTCTTCGCGGAGGACTTCTTCGCCGGGCCCTTCGCCCGCTTCTCCGCCAGCAGCTCGAAGCCCCGCTCCGCGGTGATCGTCTCGACGTCGTCGTCCCGCCGCAGCGTCGCGTTGGTCTCGCCGTCGGTCACGTACGGGCCGAAGCGGCCGTCCTTGACCACGACGGGGCGCTCGGTGGTCGGATCGTTGCCCAGTTCCTTCAGCGGCGGCTTGGCCGCCGCACGGCCGCGCTGCTTGGGCTTGGAGTAGATCTCCAGCGCCTGCTCCAACGTGATCGTGAAGATCTGTTCCTCGGTCTCCAGCGAGCGCGAGTCCGTCCCCTTCTTCATGTAGGGGCCGTACCGGCCGTTCTGGGCGGTGATCTCGTTGCCCGACTCCGGGTCCACACCGACGACCCGGGGCAGCGACAGCAGTCTGAGCGCCTGCTCCAGCGTGACGGTGTCCAGCGACATCGAACGGAAGAGCGAGGCAGTGCGCGGCTTGACCGCGTTCTTGCCGGTCTTCGGCGTGCCCTCGGGCAGAACCTCGGTCACGTAGGGGCCGTAGCGGCCGTCACGGGCGACGACGGGCCGGCCCGTCTCCGGGTCCGTGCCGAGCTCGAAGTCGCCGCTGGGCTTGGCCAGCAGCTCCTTGGCGTACTCGACGGTCAGTTCGTCCGGCGGCAGGTCGTCGGGCACGTCGGCGCGCTGGCCCGGCTCGCCCTCCTGCTGGCTGGGGCCCTCCACGTACGGGCCGTAACGGCCCACCCGCAGGGTGATGCCCTCCCCGACGGGGAAGGAGGAGACGCCCTTGGCGTCGATCGCGCCGAGGTCGGAGACGAGCTCCTTGAGACCGCCGAGGTGGTCGCCGTCGCCGTTGCCGGCCGCGGCGGCCTCGCCGGTGGCCGTGGCGGACTGGCCGTCCCCGCCGTCGCCGAAGTAGAAGCGCCGCAGCCACGGGATCGCCTCCGCGTTCCCGGCGGCGATGCGGTCGAGGTCGTCCTCCATCCTGGCGGTGAAGTCGTAGTCGACCAGCCGGCCGAAGTGCTTCTCCAGGAGTCCGACGACGGCGAAGCTCAGGAAAGACGGCACCAGCGCGGTGCCCTTCTTGAAGACGTAGCGCCGGTCCAGGATCGTGCTGATGATCGAGGCATAGGTGGAGGGGCGGCCGATCTCGCGCTCTTCCAGCTCCTTGACGAGCGTGGCCTCCGTGTAGCGGGCCGGCGGCTTGGTGGCGTGGCCGTCCACCGACATCTCTTCGGCGCGCAGCGGGTCGCCCTCGGCCACCTGCGGCAGCCGCCGCTCGCGGTCGTCGAGCTCCGCGTTGGGGTCGTCGGCGCCCTCGACGTAGGCCTTGAGGAAGCCGTGAAAGGTGATGATCTTGCCGGTGGCGCTGAACTCGGCGTCCCGCCCGTCCGCCGAGCGGCCGCCGACCTTGACGGTGACGGACTGTCCGACGGCGTCCTTCATCTGCGAGGCGACGGTCCGCTTCCAGATCAGCTCGTACAGCTTGAACTGGTCGCCCGTCAGACCCGTCTCAGCGGGTGTGCGGAAGCGGTCCCCCGAGGGGCGGATCGCCTCGTGCGCCTCCTGCGCGTTCTTGACCTTGCCCGCGTAGGTGCGCGGCTTGTCCGGCAGGTAGTCGGCGCCGTACAGCTGGGTGACCTGCGCGCGGGCCGCGGACACGGCCGTGTCGGAGAGCGTGATGGAGTCCGTACGCATGTACGTGATGAAGCCGTTCTCGTACAGCTTCTGGGCCACCTGCATGGTGGACTTCGCGCCGAAGCCCAGCTTGCGGCTCGCCTCCTGCTGGAGGGTGGTCGTACGGAAAGGCGCGTACGGCGAGCGGCGGTAGGGCTTTGACTCCACGGAACGGACCGAGAAGTCCGTGTCCTCCAGCGCCGCGGCCAGGGCGCGCGCGCCCTCCTCGTCCAGGTGCAGCACGGCGGCGGGGTCCTTGAGCTGCCCGTCCGAGCCGAAGTCGCGCCCCTGGGCGACACGGCGGCCGTCCACCGTGGTCAGCCGGGCACCGAACGTCCCCGGATCGCCGGCCGCGCCACGTCCCGCTCCCCTCGAGGCATCCCCCGCCTGCCCCGCCGCGAACGTGCCGGTCAGATCCCAGTACTCGGCGGAACGGAACGCCATGCGCTCCCGCTCCCGCTCGACGACCAGCCGGGTGGCCACGGACTGCACGCGGCCCGCCGACAGCCGCGGCATGACCTTCTTCCACAGCACCGGAGAGACCTCGTACCCGTACAACCTGTCCAGGATCCGACGCGTCTCTTGCGCGTCCACCAGCCGCTGGTTGAGAGCGCGCGGATTGCGGACCGCGTTCTGGATCGCGTCCTTGGTGATCTCGTGGAAGACCATCCGCTTGACCGGGACCTTCGGCTTGAGCACCTCTTGCAGGTGCCAGGCGATGGCCTCGCCCTCGCGGTCCTCGTCAGTGGCGAGGTAGAGCTCGTCGGAGTCGGCCAGCAGCTCCTTGAGCTTCTTGACCTGGTCCTTCTTGTCGCTGTTGACGACGTAGAGGGGTTCGAAGTCGTGGTCGACGTTGACACCGAGCCGGGCCCAGGGCTCCCCCTTGTACTTCGCGGGAACCTCGGCGGCACCGCCGGGGAGGTCACGGATGTGCCCGACGCTGGCCTCGACGACGTAGCCAGGGCCGAGATAGCCCTTGATCGTCTTGGCCTTGGCAGGCGACTCGACGATCACGAGTCGGCGCCCGCCGTTTGCTGTCTCGTGGGTCGGGGACAACTTCTGCTCTTCTCTCCGGTCGGCTGCTGTCTGTATCGCATCGGTATCGCTGCGGAGTGTGACGGTACCTCCCGCCCCCATGTCAAACGGGAAAAGTCGGCAACGCCACTCGAACGGTAACCCGACAACCAGCCGTGGCGCCGCCCGACGGCTCTGGCAACATGTCGGGGGCACATCACCAGGTACCGCTCGACCTCGGAGGTCTTGTGTCCAATCCCCAACAGCCCGGTTACGGCTATCCCCAGCAGCCGGGCCAGAACCCCTACAACCAGCCGCCAGGACAGCCGGGAGCGCCCGGTTACGGCTACCCGCAGCAGCAGCCGATGGCCCCCATGCCCGGCCAGTACTCCGGCGACCCGAACGCACCGTACGGCTACGACCCGTACGGACGGCCCCTCTCGCACAAGTCGAAGATCGTCGCCGGCGTGCTCGGGATCCTGCTCGGCTCCTTCGGTGTGGGCCGCTTCTACACCGGCCACATAGGCATGGGCATCGGTCAGCTCGCCGTCTCGATCTGCACCCTCGGCCTCGGTGGTCTGTGGGGCTTCATCGACGGGATCATCTTCCTAACGAGCACAGACCGGACCGACAGCGACGGCCGCATCCTGCGTGGCTGAGACCGGCGCGAGCCCAGGGGGAGGGCTGCGCGACACGAGGGGAGGCACCGGCCGCATGGCGAACACCAACGTCCCTGATGCTGTGGGCCGACTCCGCGCCGCCCTCTCCCACCCGGCCGCCCCGCCGCTGGCGACAGCGGCGGCCGGCCTCGTCGGTGCCTGCTACCTGTGGGGCACCGACCCGCACGAGCCCGGCGGCCTGCTCCCGCGCTGCCCCTTCAACTGGGCCACCGGACTGCTCTGCCCGGCCTGCGGCGGCACCCGCATGGTCTACGACCTCCTGCACGGCGACCTCACCACGGCGCTGCACGACAACGCGGCGCTGCTGACGGTCGGCCTGCCCGTCGCCGGATACCTGTCGGCGCGCTGGCTGTGGGAAGGGCTCAGCGGCCGCCGCTGGGCGCCCCGGATGAGCACCCGGGGCAAGGTGGCCGTCCTGAGCGCCGCCGTCGCCTGGACGGTGACCCGCAACCTGCTGTAGGTCCCAGGACGGCCGGCACGAGGCCGCTCTGGTGCCCGACGCCACTCTGCCTCCCGGCGTCACTGCGGCTCCCGGCGCCATGTCGACGCCCCGGCATCGCCCCGCCGTCACTCCGGCATCCGGCGTCGCTCCCCGCGACAGCGTCAGTCCGCAACCGGTGTCAGAAAGCCCCGCTCCACCAGCAGCCGCAGCGACTCCGGCGTACGGGCACGCAGCCCGCCCACGTCCTCTCCCAGCAGCTCCCCGATGGCCTCCAGGATGCGCCCCGCGCTCAGCGTGCCGTCGCACACCCCCGCGAACCCGGCGCCCACCGTGTCCACCGTCATCGCCCGCCGCATCCCGCGGTTCTGACGCAGCACCACGTACTGCGGATCCTCCGCGCCCGGCTCACCGATCTCCTCCTGCACGACCTCGTCCGCGAGCACGTACCGGTGCTCCAGCAACGCCTCGTCACCCGTGAGGCGCAGGAAGTCCTGCCGTGCGAAGTGCGCGCGGATCACCTCGCCCAGCGGCTGCTCGACCGGGTGCGGCCACTCCTCGGCCAGCACCGAAGGCCGCTCGGCGTCACTGCGCCGCAGCGTGATCCAGCCGAACCCGACAGCCTGCGTGCCGCGCTCCGCGAACCCCTCCAGCCAGGCGTCGTAGTGCTCCGCGTACACGGCCGGATCGCCACGGTGATCACCCGCGTCCCGCAGCCACAGCTCCGCGTACTGCGTGACGTCCTGCACCTCCCGCTGCACGATCCAGGCGTCGCACCCCGGCGGTACCCACGCCGCCACGCGCTCCCGCCAGTCCTCCCCCTCACGGTGCTCCCAGTTGGCCAGCAGCTGGCAGTAGCCGCCCGGAGCCAGACGGCCGGCCGCCTGCTCGACAAGAGACCGGCACAGGCCGTCGCCCGCCATGCCGCCGTCCCGGTAGGTCAGGCGGGCACCCGGAGAGATCACGAACGGCGGGTTGGAGACGATCAGGTCGTACGGCTCCGCGTCCGCCACCGGCTCGAACAGCGACCCCTGGCGCAGCTCCGGCTCAGGGACGCCGGAGAGCGCCAGGGTCAGGCGGGCGAAACGCAGCGCACGCGGGTTGAGGTCGGTGGCGGTGACGTGGGAGGCGAAGCGGGCGGCGTGCAGCGCCTGGATCCCCGAACCGGTCCCCAGATCCAGCGCCCTGGCGGCGGGGGCGGTCACCATGAGCCCGGCCAGCGTGGTCGAGGCACCGCCCACGCCCAGGACGACGTCCGGGGAGGACTCCACCGAGCCGCCCACGCCACCCGCTCCGCCCACGGCGCAGCCCAGGTCACTGACGACCCACCAGTCCTCGCCGTCCGGGCCGCTGTAGGGACGTACGTCCACGGTGGCACGGACCCGCTCCGTCGGGCCCGCGTCCGGGTCCGTGACCCGCTCGAGCCACCGGCCGGCCAGCACCTCGTCCAACGGCAGTACGGCCCCGGCACGTTCGCGGGAGACGGACCGCTGGAGCAGGAACAGCCGTACCAGGGTCTCCAGCGGCTCCTGACCGCGCGTGGCGCGAAGGGCCGGAACCGTCTCACCCCGGGCGAGCGCCGCATAGGCGGGGGCGCCCAGCAGATCGAGCAGCCCGTCGGCGGTGAAACCGGCCGCGGCCAGCGCCTCCCGCAGCGTTCGGGTGCTCTGAGGCGTGGGCTCGGGCAGTGCGTCAGTTCTCACCCGCGCCATTCTCCTTCGCGCTCACCCACACCCACGACCGGGGCCGCACGGGCCGCACGGTCAGCGGCGTGGAGCGGACCGCCCACCGCCTCGAACGGGCGACGAGCAGCACGGCCCGAGCCGCGCTCCCTCCGGCACGGACGGCCAACCGCACGGAACGGACCGCCAACCGCCCCCAACGGGCGACGAGCAGCACGGCCCGGGCGGCGGACCGTCGCCGAGGGGCGACCAACCGCACAAGCCGAGCGTTCAACGGCACCGGACGGGCGGCGTACCGTCCCCCACGGGCGAAGAGCAGCACGGGCAGGGCGGCGGGCCGTCCCCAACAGGCGATCAGCCGCGCAGGCCGGACGGCGCGACGTCCGACACGGACGGCGGACCGCCCGGGAGGGGCCGGGGGCCGTCGAGGACGGTTCCCGGGCGGCCGTCCGGATCGCGGTGGCGGCGCGCGCCGCCACCCGCGCCGCGGGCCGGGCGCTCCGGCTCACTTGTCGGTCACGCCGGTCTTCTTGCAGCTCTCCTGGTTGGCCATCGCCTTGCCGACGTCGCCGGTCGACAGCTTGTGCAGCGCCTCGTCACCGCGCTGCCCCAGCGTCTTCAGCTTGGCGGCCACATCGTCGAGCCCCTCGTCGAACTTGTCGCCGGTGGGCAGCTTGTCGACGGAGGTCTTGAGGTCGTTGTACTGGCCGGCGATGCCGTTGAGCTCCTTGATGGCGCTCTTCTGCATCTTCTCGCCGTCGTCGACGGGCGGGGCTCCCGCGTTCTTGACCGCCCGCGCCATCGCCTTGTATGCGTCGGAAACCTTCTTGAAACCGGCCGAGTCGGCCTTCTTGACCTCTTCGGGGGACTTGTCCGCCTGGGAGGCCTCGGCGATGGCGGCGTTGGCCTGCCTGACCTTCGTCAGCTGCGGCTGGAGGTCGTCGCAGACGCTCTTGGCCCACTCGTCCGTCTTGCCGCTGTCGTCACTGCAGCCCGTCAGCGCGAGTACGAGTACGGCGCCGCCGGACAGCGCCGCCGTGAGCTTCTTGTTCACCGGATCGGTCCCTTCATGGCTGTTCGGCCCGGAACATACACGCCTCGGAGGGAGTGGCGGCGAGCCGGAAGACCCCTATGTCTACTATTGCAGCCGTTTGCACCAACGCGGGTCTGCGACATCACGGACACGCGTGAGCCCACGGAGCCGCGGGAAACCGGTCCGACGGCGCTGAGACGAAACACACACAAGGGCGGGCGGGACGCCAACGCGTCCCGCCCGCCCCTCGGTTGAGTCGCCGCTAGGAAGCGGCCACCGGATCCACCGGATCCGAGGGCTTCGCCGTCCGCCCGGTGTCGTCCTCCTCACCCACGGCGATACCGCGCCGCTTGGAGAGGTAGACGGTGCCGACGACGACGGCCACCGCGGCCGCGGCCACGACGACGCGGGCGCCGGCGCTCTTGTCCGCGCCGTAGCTGAACTTCACCACGGCGGGCGCGATCAGCAGCGCCACCAGGTTCATGACCTTCAGCAGTGGGTTGATCGCCGGACCCGCGGTGTCCTTGAAGGGGTCGCCGACCGTGTCACCGATGATGGTCGCCTCGTGCGCCTCGCTGCCCTTGCCGCCGTGGTGACCGTCCTCCACCAGCTTCTTGGCGTTGTCCCAGGCACCACCGGAGTTCGCGAGGAAGACGGCCATCAGGGTGCCGGCGCCGATCGCGCCGGCCAGGAACGCCGCCAGCGCCCCGACACCGAAGGTGAAGCCCACCAGGATGGGTGACACCACCGCCAGCAGCCCCGGCGTCGTCAGCTCGCGGAGCGCGTCCTTGGTGCAGATGTCCACGACACGGCCGTACTCCGGCGTCTGCGAGTAGTCCATGATGCCGGGCTTCTCACGGAACTGCCGACGGACCTCGAAGACGACCGAACCGGCCGAGCGGGAGACCGCGTTGATGGCGAGCCCCGAGAAGAGGAACACCACGGCCGCACCGAACATCAGCCCGACCAGCGTGCTGGGCTGCGCGATGTCCACCAGCTCCAGCATCTTGTCCTTGTTCTGGTCCGCCTCGGTCAGCGCCTTGCCCAGCTCGGTGCGGTACGAGCCGAAGAGCGCCGCCGCAGCGAGCACCGCCGTGGCGATGGCGATGCCCTTGGTGATCGCCTTGGTGGTGTTGCCCACCGCGTCCAGGTCGGTCAGCACCTGCGCCCCCGCGCCCTCGACGTCACCGGACATCTCGGCGATGCCCTGCGCGTTGTCGGAGACGGGCCCGAAGGTGTCCATGGCCACGATCACGCCGACCGTGGTCAGCAGCCCGGTGCCCGCCAGTGCCACGGCGAACAGCGCCAGCATCACCGTTCCGCCGCCCAGCAGGAAGGCGCCGTAGACGCTCAGCCCGATCAACAGAGCCGTGTAGACGGCCGATTCGAGGCCGATGGAGATGCCGGAGAGCACCACGGTCGCGGGACCGGTCAGCGACGTCCTGCCGATGTCCCGAACGGGCTTGCGGGTGGTCTCGGTGAAGTAGCCGGTCAGCTGCTGGATGAGGGCGGCCAGCACGATGCCGATCGCCACGGCCACGATGGCCAGCACCCGCGGGTCGCCGCTGTGGCCGAGGATCTCGTCCGCGTCGTCTCCCGAGACACCCTTGAGGTCCGCGTAGCTGGAGGGCAGGTACACGAACGCGGCGATGGCCACCAGCGCCAGCGAGATCACCGCGGAGATGAAGAAGCCGCGGTTGATCGCCGTCATACCGCTGCGGTCGGAGCGGCGCGGAGCGACGGCGAACACGCCGATCATCGCGGTGAGCACCCCGATGGCGGGGACGAGCAGCGGGAAGACCAGCCCGTCGTTGCCGAAGACCGCGGTGCCCAGGATCAGCGCGGCCACCAGCGTCACCGCGTAGCTCTCGAACAGGTCGGCCGCCATGCCGGCGCAGTCACCGACGTTGTCGCCCACGTTGTCCGCGATGGTGGCGGCGTTGCGCGGGTCGTCCTCGGGGATGCCCTGCTCGACCTTGCCGACGAGGTCGGCGCCGACGTCGGCCGCCTTGGTGAAGATGCCGCCGCCGACTCGCATGAACATCGCGATCAGTGCGGCACCGAGCCCGAAGCCCTCCAGCACCTTGGGCGCGTCCGCCGCGTAGACCAGCACCACGCACGCGGCGCCCAGCAGACCGAGGCCGACGGTGAACATCCCGACGACGCCACCGGTACGGAAAGCGATCTTCATGGCCTTGTGGGAGACGGCGGTGAGATCGACCGGAATTTCTCCCGGCTCGCCCTTCGCCGCTGAGCTCACAGCCGGCGCCGGTACCCCCACGGGGGCGGCCGGAGTCGCCTCACGCGCCGCAGCGGCCACGCGCACATTGCTGCGCACCGCGAGCCACATACCGATATAGCCGGTCGCCGCCGAGAAAGCCGCACCGACCAGGAAGAACAACGAACGGCCGATTCGCTGTTTCATATCGTCGGCCGGCAACAGCATGAGCAGGAAGAAGACGACCACCGCGAAGACCCCGAGGGTGCGCAGCTGCCGCGCCAGGTAGGCGTTCGCCCCCTCCTGCACGGCCGAGGCGATCTTCTTCATGCTGTCGGTGCCCTCGCCCGCGGCGAGCACTTGTCGTACCAGCACCAGAGCGACGCCGAGCGCTGCGAGCGCGACAACCGCGATCACGATCGCGAGTCCCCGGTTGCCACTTGTCAGCTCTGCGGCGTCAGCGAGGTGCTGAGGGTGGTGAAGTGGGCTGAGTTGCCCCGCCATTCGTCCTCCTTGACGTTTGGCACATGGGCGCGCGCAAGCACGCTCAGGCGTCCTGCTGCAAAGATGTGGACGGATTGTAGGGAGCGCCACTAGATCAAAACAGAGCGCAGCAGCGGGAATTCGCTGGGAACGGCGAAGATCAGCCGCGTACGAGCCGGCCAATTCGCTCGCATGAGGGAATGAGCAAATTCAACTGACGCCCGGAAAATGATCTATCGAGTGACGGGAAAAAGCCTCGCTGACTCGTTTAGACCCTGGTCAGTGGCGGTCACAATTACTCCGTTGATCGTCCGATGATCGACAGAGAAGATCCACGCGAGGGTCCCCGAGCAACCGAAAAGCCCGCCGCGAAGGCGGCGGGCACAGGACAAACGGGACGGGCGGGGCCAAGGAGGCTCAGGGGAGAACCGGCTCGATCGTGGGCCAGCTCATGCGGATCACACCGCCGTGCTCGTCGGTCGTGACCTCCACGTCGTCCACCAGGCCGCTGATCACCGCGAGCCCCATCTCGCCGTCGCCCTCGTCCTCCTCGGCGACCGGCTCGGGAATCTCGTCCCGCGCCCCCGGCAACAACGCGCCCTCCGCCTCGACGAGCCCACCGCCCGAGCCGCTGCCCTTGCCGGCCCCGTCACCGTTGGCCGAGGGAGCGGCGGACGCCGAAGCGCCCAGCGTGCCGCCAGGCAGCGAGAAACGCCGGTGCGGCGCGTCGTCGCCCACCTCGATGGAGAACTTCTTCTCGTCCTCGATCAGGGAGACCCGCACGGGGCTGTTGAGGCCATGGCTCATGTGCAGGCCGACGGCCCGCGTGCACGCCTCGCCGACGGCCAGCCGCACCTCGTCGAGCACTGCTTCGTCGACCCCGGCACGCCGCGCCACGGCAGCAGCCACCAGCCGCGCCGTACGGACGTGCTCCGGCAGCGCACTGAAGAGCAGCTCCACGGTGGCCATGCCATCCCCCTCGGTCTTCGGTGAGTCTTGACGGGGCTCCCAGGGCTCTTGGAGCCGGACCCCGGCGACCCCGCCTTCCAGTCAAGCGGGAGGCCGCCGGACCGCCCGCACCGAGGTGGGGGCGGTCCGGCGGCCGGACGCGTCAGTCAGTGGCCGCTACGGCCTCGTCGACCGAGGAGTGGATCGGGAAGACCTTGGTGAGGCCAGTGATCCGGAAGATCTTGAGAATGCGCTCCTGGTTGCAGACAAGACGCAGCGAGCCCTCGTGCGCACGCACCCGCTTGAGCCCGCCCACGAGCACGCCGAGCCCGGTGGAGTCGAGAAAGTCGACACCCTCCATGTCCACGACGAGGTGGTAGCTGCCGTCGTTCACGAGCTCGACCAGCTGCTCACGCAGCTTGGGCGCGGTGTATACATCAATCTCGCCACCGACCTCGACGATCGTGCGATCGCCGACGGTACGGGTCGACAGGGACAGGTCCACGGATCCTCCAGCACCTTGCTATCGAGCGGTCAGCCCCCTCGGTTCTCCCTCCCCCTGCCCTGACGGAGGGAGGTACCCCCAAAGGCAGGGGACGGATCGGCAGCCGCAGAAGCATTCAATCACTTACCAGCAGGCGAGGACGACGCCTTGCGGCCATTGTCCGCCTCGCCAGTGACACACTCGGTACCGATGGCCAACGAACAGCACACCCGGTCCGCGCGCGTACGCCCGCGAGCCGAGCCCGACCGCTCGGCTCCCCACGGCGACCCTCGCGACGTGCTCGCTGGTCTCACCAGGGGAACGGACCGCGCCGGGCGTGTCACCCATACGGAGCACTTGCCCCCGCGAAACGGTCGCCATGCGCAATGGCCCGACCGGATCCGGCCGGAAGTGATCGAGGCCGTACGGCGCGCGGGCATCGACCGCCCCTGGGAACACCAGGCCCGCGCAGCGGCCCACGCCCTCGACGGCGATTCCGTGATCATCGCCACGGGCACCGCCTCCGGAAAATCACTCTCCTACCTCACCCCCGTCCTCAGCACCCTGCTGGACGGCGCCGAGGCCCCCAACGGACGCGGCACCACCGCGCTGTACCTGGCCCCCACGAAAGCCCTCGCAGCCGACCAGCGCCGCGCCGTCACCGACCTGGCCGCCCCACTCGGCACGGCGGTACGGCCCGCCGTCTTCGACGGGGACACCCCCTTCGAAGAGCGCGAATGGGTGCGCCAGTACGCCAACTACGTGCTCACCAACCCGGACATGCTGCACCGCGGCCTGCTGCCGGGACACGCCCGCTGGTCCTCCTTCCTGCGCGCGCTGCGCTACGTCGTCATCGACGAGTGCCACACCTACCGCGGCGTCTTCGGCTCCCACGTCGCCCAGGTCCTGCGGCGGCTGCGCCGGGTGTGCGCCCGCTACGGCGCCGAACCCGTCTTCCTGCTCGCCTCCGCCACCGCCGCCTCCCCCGGCGAGGGCGCGGCCCGGCTCACCGGCGTGCGGCCCGTCGAGATCACCGAGGACACCTCCCCGCGCGGCGAGACGGTCTTCGCACTGTGGGAACCGCCACTGACCGAGTACGAGGGCGAGCGCGGCGCCCCCGTCCGCCGCACCGCGACCGCCGAGGCCGCCGAACTGCTCACCGACCTGGCCGGCCAGGGCGTACGCACCGTCGCCTTCGTCCGCTCCCGGCGGGGCGCCGAGCTGATCTCCCTCATCGCCCAGGACCGCCTGGCAGCGGTCCCGGCCCCACGGGGTTCCGCCTCGGAGAACGCCCGTTCCCGACCTCCCGCCCCTGCCCCTGCCCGCGCCCCTGTCCCGGGAGGTGACGATCTCCAGGACATCCAGGACATCCAGGACCTCCAAGAGGCGGACGCTGCGGCGGTGGGGGCGTCGATGGGGGGCGCGCCGGGACGGCGTGGCGGCCTCTCCTCCCGGATCGCCGCCTACCGCGGCGGCTATCTCCCCGAGGAACGACGCGCCCTGGAGCGGGCCCTGCACACCGGCGAACTGCTCGGGCTCGCCGCCACCAACGCCCTCGAACTCGGCATCGACATCTCCGGCCTCGACGCGGTCCTCATCACGGGCTACCCCGGCACCCGCGCCTCCCTCTGGCAGCAGGCGGGCCGCGCCGGGCGTGCCGGCCAGGGCGCGCTCGCCATCATGATCGCCCGGGACGAACCGCTGGACACCTATCTCGTCCACCACCCCGAGTCCATCTTCGCCACCCCCGTCGAATCCACCGTCCTGGACCCGCACAACCCCTACGTCCTCGCACCCCACCTGTGTGCGGCCGCAGCCGAGACACCGCTCACCGAAGCCGACTTCCCCCTCTTCGGGCCCGAGACCGGCCGGCTCCTGCTCAAACTCGAAGAGCGCAAGCTGCTCCGCCGCCGTTCCTCCGGCTGGCACTGGACCCGCAAGGAACGCGCCGCCGACCTCACCGACATCCGCGGCAGCGGCGGGCGGCCCGTACAGGTCGTGGAAGAGGGCACCGGCCGGCTGCTGGGCACCGTGGACGCCGGAGCCGCACACACCACCGTCCACGAAGGCGCCGTCCACCTCCACCAGGGCCGCACCTATGTGGTCCGCAGGCTCGACCTGGAGGACTCTGCCGCGCTCGTCGAGGAATCCAGCCCCCCGTGGACGACCATGGCCCGCGACACCACCTCGCTGGCCCTCCTGGAGACCGAGGCCGAGGTGCCCTGGGGCGACGCCCGTCTGTGCTTCGGCTCGGTGGAGGTCACCAACCAGGTGGTCTCCTATCTGCGCCGCCGCCTGATCACCGGAGAGGTGCTGGGCGAGTCCAAGCTGGACCTTCCGCCCCGCACCCTGCGGACCCGCGCCGTGTGGTGGACGGTGACCGAGGACCAGCTCGACGCCGCCAGGATCACGCCCGAGATCCTGGCGGGCTCGCTGCACGCCGCCGAGCACGCCGCCATCGGCATTCTCCCGCTGTTCGCCACCTGCGACCGCTGGGACATCGGCGGGGTCTCCATCGCTCTGCATCCCGACACGCTCCTTCCCACCGTCTTCGTCTACGACGGCCAGCCCGGCGGCGCCGGCTTCGCCGAACGTGCCTTCCACACCGCCCGGGCGTGGCTGACCGCCACCCGGGACGCGATCGCCTCCTGCGAGTGCGAGGCGGGCTGTCCCTCCTGCATCCAGTCGCCCAAGTGCGGCAACGCCAACGACCCACTGCACAAGCGCGGCGCGGTCCGCCTCCTGACCGAGCTCCTCCGCTCCGCCGTCTGACCTGTCCGGCTCCTGGCCGACTGACGGCTGCCGCATCCGGTGCCTGGCTCATCCGACCGTGAACCGTTCGGCTCCCCTCGGCTGCTTCCAGGCTCCCCTCGGCTGCTTCCTGGCTCCTCCGGCCGTGGAGCGACCGGCTCCACCCGGCCGCATGGCTCGCATGACCGTGAACCGTTCGGCTCCCCTCGGCTGCTTCCAGGCTCCCCTCGGCTGCTTCCTGGCTCATCCGGCCGTGGAGCGACCGGCTCCACCCGGCCGCATGGCTCGCATGACCGTGAACCGTTCGGCTCCCCTCGCTGCCGTGCTCGTCCGGCCGTTGGCCAACCGGCTCCGCCCGGCCGCATGGCTCGCTCCGCCGCCCGGCCCGCATGGCTCGCCTTGCCCGGCCGCATGGCTCGTCCGACCCATGGCCCGGTCGGCTTCACCCGCCGGCTGTCTGGCCTGTGGCCGGCCGACCGGCTCCCCCTGGCCGGCTACCTGTCCTGTCCGGCCTGGCGGGGTGGGGGGCGGGCACCGCGATCGGCTTCCGGTGACGCCGATCCGACCGGGCCGGCGCGGGCGCGCACCTGGGCGTCGTACGGCCCCCACCGCACGCGCGCGTCCAGATCAGCGATCTCCCCCCGCACCGCGCACCTGACCACCCGTGCCCCCTGGGCCCGCGCCACTCCGCGCGCCGCCGCGCAGGCGTCGGCCCGGCCCTCGAGTGCCCGGTCCGCTGCCGCGAGCGCCGCCAGATCCGCCACGGCGCCCGCACGGTGGCGTACGTGGACCGCTTGGCCGAAGCCGAGCACCGCCGCGAACACCCCGCACAGCACCACCGCGCTCAGTGCCACCCACACGGACGCCGACCCGCGGTCGCTGCGGAGCTGTGACAGGTTCCCCGTCATTCCTCCTTCTCCTCCGTCTGCCGCGCATCCTTCTCCGTCTTCTCCGTCTGCCGCGCGTCGTCCTGTTCGGGGCCGTCTGGGCTGCCAGGGCTTGCCGGGGTCCGGTCGTGGCTCCGGCCAGTGCCGGCTCCGCCCACTTCGCCCGGGTTCTCCGCCCCGGCCTCGTCCATGGCGACCGCCTCGGACCGCAGCTCCACCGTCAGCGGGCCCGGTCCCACCGTCCGGGCCCTTACGGCGACTCGCACCAGCTCTCCGTCTTTCGTCACTTTCAGCCGGGCGCCCGGCGGCGCCGCCGACCGGACGGCGCGGACCACTCCGTCCCCGGTCTCTCCGCGTGCCGCGGCCCGGGCACCGGCGCGCGCGGCGTCGACGCACTGGATACGGGTCACCGCCGCCATGAGCCCCCACAGCAGTCCGGCCACCAGCAGGACCAGCGCCGGAATCACCACGGCGGCCTCAGCGGTCACATAGCCCGCGCACCAGTCCCTACGGCCCGCGGGGGCCGCACGGACCGTACGGACCTGACGTAACAGACAGGACGTACGGACCTTGCGTCGCGGCGGTCCGTGGCGGGCGGTGGCGCACGGGCCGCTGCCGCGTCCCTCACCGCGCCCCGCGGGGTCAGAAAGGGCCACGGAGCGCCCGCTCGACCAGCTGTTGCAACTGTTCGCCCACCGGGCCGCTGTTGACGACCTTGTAGAGCACCGCCGCCAGGGCCACCGCCGCCAGCGTGCCGATCGCGTACTCGGCTGTGCTCATTCCCCGGTCGCCGCTCAGCTCACGTGCCGTGCGTACCCTCTTCCAGAGCCGCCGCATCATCGCCGACACCGCACTCTCCTCCTTGGCTTCGGACATCGTCTGCACCTTCCTCCGGCGGAACGCACGCCTCGCGGCGCATGGTCGCCACTGCTGCCTTTCTTGTGCCGTGCGGCCCGTCACCGCAGCTCTTGTGCCGTGCGGCTCACCACAGCGTCCGGGCGAGCCCCAGCAGCACGGGCGCCACCCCGATGGCCAGGAACGCGGGCAGGAAACAGAGCCCGAGAGGACCGGTGACCAGCACCGCCGCTCGTCTCGCCCGGCCGTTCGCCGCACGGATCCACCTGGCTCTCAACTCGGCGGCGAGCCGGGTCACGGACTCGACGGCCGGGACTCCGGCGTCTGCGGCCCGCTCCATGCACCGGGCGAACTCCACGCCCCAGGGCCGCTCCGCGAACCTCCCCCAGACCAGAACAGGGTCCGCACCGAGCCGCAGCTCCGTGGACGCCTTGACCAGCCGTTCTCCCAACGGGCCACCGACGGACCCGCCCACGGCTTCGGCAGCGCGCTCGGGTCCCGCCCCCGCGGCCAGACAGGCCGCCATCAGATCGGCTGCCAGGGGAAGCTGCTCCTCAGCCGCACGGTCCTCAGCGCTCCGCGAGGCGTCGTCCCCCGCGCCGCGCCGCAACCACCAGCGCATGCCCCACGCCGCGGCACCGCCCGCCAGCCATCCGATCTTGCCGCCGGTCAGGAGGAGCGCCACGACACCGGCTCCCGCCATCCCCGCCCCCTCCCGCACCCGCCGGGACAGCAGCGCCTGGCGCCCCGCCCGCCTGATCCTCGACACCAGCGCCGAGCCACGCTGGTCAGAGCCGCCCTTGAACCGGCCGTCTGCCCGGCCCTCCTTCTCGGGACCGCACGCCGACCACGCCCGTCGCCGGACACGCCCCTCGCGCCGCGTCACTTCGACGGCCCCCGCCACGCACCCGGCCGCGCCCAGCAGTGCCACGCTTGCGAGCGCCCACATCCACAGCCTGGGGACAACGTCCATCCATCCGCCGCTCACGTCGACCGGCTCCCGATGGGCGCGAAAGGAGGCCGCCCTCCCGTGGTCGCCGCCGTCCGCCGTGACCGGCCGGCTCCCTCTGCGCAGCGCACGATGCGGGCGACCCAGGCAAGGCCGGCCCACTCCAGCGCCAGGCCCGCCACCAGGCAGGCGAATCCGGCGGGGGTGTGCAGCAGGATCTCCAGCGGGTCCGCCTCCATGGCTGAGCCCAGCACCAGCCCGAAGACCGGGAGAAGGGCGAGCACCAGCGCGGTGGAGCGCGGCCCCGCCAGCTGGGCCCTCAGTTCCTCCCGCTGATCCCGTCCGGCCCGCAGGGAGGCAGCCACCCGTTCCAACCCGTCCGCCAGGCCTGCCCCGCCGTCGACCGCGACCTGCCAGCAGGCAGCCGCTCCCGAAAGCCCGCCCGCGCCCGGGAGCGCGGCGGCCTCGCGCAGTGCGCCCGCGACGTCACCGCCGAAGCGGGCCGCCGCGAGCACGGCCGCTCCCGCCTCCCCGAACCGCTCCAGCACGGCCCGGTCCGCGGCGAGCACCGCCGCGCCCGGCTGCCTCCCGGCGCGCAGCTCTCCCGCCACACCGGCGCAGAGCTCCACCGCGGCGGCCTCCCTGGACCGGGCGAGCCGGTCGGCGCTCCGTCGCCCGATCCATCCACGCACCGCAGGCACTGCCAGGGCCCCCGCCACGAGTGGGATCCAGGAGCGGCCCAGCAGCGCGACCAGCAGCCCCGCCGGCAGACACCAGCCCGCCGGACCGAGGCGGGCAGCCAGCTGACGCCGCACCCCTTCGGTGGCCTCCCGCCACCGGGTGGGAGGCACGAAGGTCCTGCCCCGCCCGGCCGGCTCTCCTGGGCCGGCCAGCAGCAGCCGGGCCCGCTGGCCTCCGCCGTTCCGTCCCGTCATCAGCCAGGCCGCAGCGCCCGCGCACACCATCACCGCGTACACCACAGGGTTGCTGGTGGCCTCCGTGCCGGCCGCCGCCGTAACCAGGGCACCCGTCATGGCGCGCTCCTCACCTGGGAGCCCGCGCGCGGCTCACCGTCCGGGCCGAGGGGAAGGGCTCGCCCTTGGGCCGTGCGGTCCCGAGGCGCCGCAGGACGACCGCCCGGGTCGGCCCCGCCGGGGGCGAGGATTTCTCCGTCCTCGCCGAGAGACCTCGTGCACAGGGCGCGCAACCGGTCCCACCCGGGGCCGCGGGCGAATCCGCCGCCTGTCGTAGCCGTTCCCGTGGGTCGTGCCTCGCACCGGCCGCTCCACACGGCGGCCGGCACCGTCGTCACCAGCCCTGCGGCGTCGCGCTCCAGTACGTGGATCTGGGCGACGCGGCGCTGTCCGTCCCGGCCCCGCACCAGATGCAGGACCACGTCGAGTGCGGCCGCCAACTGGCTGTGCAGAGCCGCCCTGTCGAGTCCGGCGGTCGTCCCCAGGGCCTCGAGGCGCGCGGGGACGTCGGCGGCGGCGTTCGCGTGTACGGTCCCGCACCCGCCCTCGTGCCCCGTGTTCAGCGCGGCCAGCAGGTCGGTCACTTCGGCGCCGCGGACCTCACCGACGACCAGCCTGTCAGGGCGCATGCGCAGGGCCTGCCGCACGAGGTCGCGCAGACCGACGCTTCCTACGCCCTCCTGGTTGGCGGGTCGCGCCTCCAGGCGGACGACGTGCGGATGGTCGGGGCGCAGCTCGGCGGAGTCCTCGGCGAGGACGATGCGTTCGTGAGGGCCGACGAGCCCCAGCAGGGTGGAGAGCAGCGTCGTCTTGCCCGAGCCTGTGCCGCCGCTGATGACGAAGGACAGGCGCGCCTCCAACACCGTTCGCAGCAGCCACTCGCCGCCGGGGGGCACCGTCCCCGCGGCGACCAGCTCCGCGAGGCTGAACGCGCGGGGCCGTACCACCCGCAGGGAGAGGCAGGTCGATCCGACCGCGACGGGAGGCAGGACGGCGTGCAGCCGGGTGCCGTCCGGAAGCCGGGCGTCGACCCAGGGGCGGGCGTCGTCGAGCCGCCGCCCCGCCGAGGTCGCCAGGCGCTGGGCGAGCCTGCGCACGGCTGCGGCGTCGCGGAAGCACACCCGCGCCCGTTCCAGCCCGCGCCCGCGGTCGATCCACACCTGGTCAGGCGCGGTGACCAGCACGTCGGTGACCTCCGGGTCGGCGAGCAGCGGTTCCAGCGGGCCCGTGCCGACCAGCTCGGAGCGCAGCGCCTCGACGACGCCCAGCACCGCGCTGTCGCCCATCAGCCGTCCTTGGGAGCGCAGCACCGCCGCCACTCGTGCGGGCGTGGGCTCGGCTCCTGTCTCGGCGAGGCTGCGCCGCACCCGGTCCAGCAGCCGGTCCCCGGCCGCCGCGTCCTCGGTGGCCCCGGCCCCCGCTCCGGTGACCGGCGGGGTGCGTGTCGCCGCCGACGCGCGCCAGGTGACCTGGTCCGCGGTCATACGGCCACCCCTCCCCCGCTGAGCGCCCGCTCCCAGAACCGGCCGCAGAAGCGGGCCAGGGCGCCGTCCTTGGCGAAGCCGGGGGGCGTGCCCTTGTCGACGCCTTCGAGCAGTCCGCGCTCCCACGGGAGCTCTCCGGCCAGCGGCAGCCCGAGCAGGCGGGCGACTTCGGTGTCCTCCAGCCCCGAGTCGTAACCGCGCTCCGTGCGTGGGCCGCCTGGCGAGCGCACCACCGCGCGCAGGTCGCGCACGGCAAGACGCATCCGGTCGGCGACGCGGTGTGCGGCGGCGACCGCGCGCAGCTCTGCGGGGACCACCGCCAGTCCGAGATCGAGCTGGACGAGGACTTCGGCGACGGTCTCGTCCACCTGCCGTGGCAGGTCGACGACGACCACACCGCCGCGTCGCCTCGCGGCGCCGAGCACGGAACGCATCGCGTCGGCGGGCACCACCGCGTGCTCGCCCCGGTCCCAGCTGAGCACGTGCAGGTCGTGGGTGTGCGGCAGGGACTCGGCGAGCGCCGAGCCGCCGACCCGGCCGCGGGCCTGGGCGAGGTCGGGCCAGCGCAGCCCCCTGGTCCGCTCGGCGCCGAGCAGGATGTCCACACCGCCGCCGAGCGGATCCGCGTCGATGAGCATGGTGCGCTCACCGGCGCGTGCCGCCGTGACGGCGAGGGCGCAGGCGAGCGTGGAGGCTCCCGCACCGCCGCGCCCACCGACCACTCCGACCGTCAGGGCCGACTGCCCCACGCCCTCCACGGCGTCGGCGATCCGGTCGGTCAGCCAGGCCTCCGCGTCGGGCAGCAGGACGACGCTCTCGGCGCCGACGCGGACACCGCGTTCCCACACGCCCGGGTCGTCCCAGTCCCGCCCCACGAGGAGGACTCCCGGCCTGCGCGGCACCGCTGGGCCTCCGCCCGAAGGGCCGGGGCCGGGCGGCTCTCCGAAGCCGGAGGCGGCGGCGCAGTCGTCCCCGACGAGTACGAGGGGGGCCCTCTCCCACTGGGTGGCGCCGCTCCAGGCCGCCCAGCCCACCGCGCCGGCGGGACCGCCGTGCGCCACCTGCGGTTCGGGCGTCCCGGCGGCTGCGCACAGTCGCAGTAGGTCATCGAGGAGTTCCGCGTCCTCGGTGACAATCAGAATGTTTTCGGCCATGGTCCGAACCTCCCTGCCCCTCGGGCACTCGCGTCCGCAAACGGCTGCGGACGCCGACGGGATTCACGGTCCGGCGAACCGGAAAAACTTGTGGATCATGGTCGAAAACTGTGGACAACCGGGGGGCTGTGAATAACTTCCTCACCCAAACCGGTGACTGCCGGAGAGCAGCGTAGCGATTACGTTGAGTCACAGCTCGGAGGAATCACTGACTCCGCTACGCGGAGATCGAAAAAGCCCCGGCCACGACGGGCCAGGGCGGGCAAATACCTCCGGACATGCGACGACCCCCGCCGGGGGGGAGAGCGGGGGTCGTCTCCACGGCCGACTCGGGGGGGGAGGAGTCGGGCCGGGTTAGCACGGTCGCGAACGATCCGTGACTTCCATGGTGTACCCGAGAGCCTTCTCAGGCAAACCCACGCGCCCCAGCTTACGCCGAATGGTGGGCGCCTATGCTCGGTGGCGTGGAAAATCTCGCGTTGCCCCGCACAGCCGCCTTCTTCGACCTGGACAAGACGGTCATTGCGAAGTCGAGCACGCTCACCTTCGGCAAGTCCTTCTATCAAGGTGGCCTGATCAATCGCCGCGCAGTGCTGCGGACTGCTTACGCGCAGTTCGTATATCTCCTCGGCGGCGCCGACCACGACCAGATGGAGCGGATGCGCGAGTACCTCTCGGCTCTCGCCCGCGGCTGGGACGTCGAGCAGGTCAAAGAGATCGTCGCCGAGACCATCCACGACCTGATCGACCCCATCATCTACGACGAGGCCGCCTCCCTCATCGAGAAGCACCACCTGGCGGGCCGCGATGTGGTCATCGTCTCGACCTCGGGCGCCGAGGTCGTCGAACCCATCGGCAGGATGATCGGCGCCGACCGGGTGGTCGCCACGCGGATGGTCGTGGAGGAAGGCCGCTTCTCCGGAGAGATCGAGTACTACGCCTACGGCCCCACCAAGGCGGAGGCGATGCGCGAGCTGGCCGCGTCGGAGGGGTACGACCTGGCGCGCTGCTACGCCTACAGCGACTCGGCCACGGACCTGCCCATGCTCGAGGCGGTGGGCCACCCGCACGCCGTCAATCCGGACAGGGCGCTGCGCAAGGAGGCCCTCGCGCGGGAGTGGCCCGTACTGACGTTCTCCAGGCCGGTCCGGCTCAAGCAGCGCATCCCCTCCTTGTCGATGCCGTCGCGGCCGGCGCTGGCACTGGGGGCTGTCGCGGTCGGAGCCGCGGCTGCGACGGCCGGGTTCGTCTGGTTCAACAACCGGCGACAGACCCCGCGGCACCCGCGCTTCCGCCTCTTCTGAACCTCTGATCCCGCCCCCTCAAAGCCAGACCCCTTCCGGCGCCGAGTCGACCGGTCCCTTAGCCGGGAGGTGGCTGGCCGGTCGGGGCGCCGGTGCCCCGACCGGCCAACACCCCTTTTATCCGTTCAGCCCGATTCATTGCATACAGCCGTAGTTGATACGGAAAGTAAAGTTCTGCGCAGAAGGGTTCCGATGCCCCTCCGCCGGGGGTACAAAGGAGACAACGGCCCGCGAGACCAGCGGCATCCGAGAGGATCCCGTTCAGCTCAAGGCCCCACGGACCGGATGCATGAATACCGGGCACCCACGCGACGCACAGCCCGCGACGGGGCAGGTCCCACCAGGGAAGGGCAAAGCACCCACCCTGATGTTCGGACACACAAGTGGAGCACGCACTGGTAACCCGGTGGACATGCCAGCGGTGGCCCCGCCTGAGGCGGTGCCACCGCATTGTTACGGAACGCCGGGCCCCGGTCGCGGAGGAACGCCGCGCTTGGACACGGCACGCAGGCCCTCGCTCAGGGAACGCGAACCTGGTCACGGAACACAGGCGCCGGTCACGCAACGCGGACCTGATCACGGAACGCCGGGCTTTCTCGTTGCCGAGGGCTTGAGCGCTGTCAGAGGCCGAGCGCCGTCGGAGCGTCTCAGGCGTCCCAGGAGCGACGGCGGGCGCATTCCGTCAGGCCGCTCCGCGCTGCATCGCCTCGCACACGGCCGTGCTCTCCCGTACGCCCAGTTCGACGGCGCGTCCACAGTGCGTGATCCACGCGGTCATCCCTTCGGGTGTTCCTGAGGCGTAGCCCGCCAGAGCGGCGCGGTAGGCGTCGCGGCCCAGCTCGGCGTGGCCCACCTCGGCCGGGCAGATGGCCTTCGGGTCGAGTCCGCTGCCGACCAGCACGATCCGTTCGGCGGCGCGGGCGACGGCGCCGTTGCAGGAGCCGAAGGGACACAGTGTCTGCAATTCGCCGTGCACCACGGCGGCCAGGACGAGCGCCGGCACGGAGGTGCTGCCGGTGACCAGCTGCGCCAGGCCGTCGAGCCGGGCCGCGACCTCGTCGGCGCCGGGCAGCTCCAGGCCGATCTCGGGACCTTCCACCGGCTCTCCCGGCCGCCGGGGCCGCCCGACGCTGTCGTCCGGTGCCGCCCCGGAGGCCGCCACCAGGTGCAACCGGGCGAGGACACGCAGCGGTGACTGCTGCCAGATGTCGAGCAGCTGTCCCGCCTCCGCCGTCACCCGCAGCGCCGCGCCGACGGTTCGGGCCTCCGCCTCGGTGCCGAAGTCGCTGCGGCGCCGAACCTCTTCCAGCGCCCAGTCGGCGCCCTCCACCGCGGCGGAAGCGCGGGCTCCACGCAAGGCCGCCTCCGCGCTCACCTCGCTGCTGCGGCGGCGCATGATCCGGTGCCCGTAGACGCGGTCCACCGACGTCCGCACGGAGTCCACGGCTTCGGGAACGCCCGGCAGCGCGGCGAGGGGGGCGAGCGGATCGGCGGCAGGGGCCCCGGGCGCCGGGGCGCGGCCGTTGGAGCCGGCGGTGCTACTCATGCGTACGACCCTACGCACCCGGCCGGGCGGCCCAACCCCACGATCGAGTGGTCTTCTTCACTCACGTCTGCCGGAGCAGTACCTTCACCGCCTTACGCTGTTGAACATGAAGATCGCTTTCGTAGGTAAGGGTGGCAGCGGCAAGACGACACTGTCCTCGCTGTTCATCCGCCACCTCGCCTTCCGCGGCACGCCCGTCGTCGCCGTCGACGCCGACATCAACCAGCATCTGGGCGCCGCGCTGGGGCTCGACGACGAGGAGACGGCGGCGCTGCCGGCGCTGGGGGCCCACCTGCCGCTCATCAAGGAACACCTGCGCGGCAGCAACCCGCGGATCGCGTCCGCCGACACAATGATCAAGACGACGCCGCCCGGAGAAGGCTCCCGGCTGCTGCGACTACAGGAGGACAACCCGATCTTCGACGCCTGTGCGCGAGAGGTCGCACTGGACGGCGCGCGGATCCGGCTCCTGGCCACGGGGCCCTTCACCGAGTCCGACCTGGGGGTGGCCTGCTACCACTCCAAGACGGGCGCGGTGGAGCTGCTGCTCAACCACCTGGTGGACGGCCGCGAGGAATGCATGGTCGTCGACATGACGGCCGGCAGTGACTCCTTCGCCTCCGGGATGTTCACCCGCTTCGACATGACTTTCCTGGTCGCCGAACCGACGCGCAAGGGCGTCTCGGTGTACCGCCAGTACAAGGAATACGCGCGGGACTACGACGTCCCGCTCAAGGTCGTCGGCAACAAGGTGCAGGGGGAGGACGACCTCGACTTCCTGCGCCAGGAGGTGGGCGACGACCTGCTGGTGACCGTGGGCCACTCCGACTGGGTGCGCGCCATGGAGAAGGGCCGGCCCCGGCCCTTCGCAGAGCTGGAAGAGAGCAACTCGGGCGCGCTCCACAGCCTCTTCCAGGCGGTGGACGCCGTGTACGACACCCGGGACTGGGAGCGGTACACCCGCCAGATGGTGCACTTCCACCTGCGCAACGCCGAGAGCTGGGGCAACGCGAAGACGGGTGCCGATCTCGCCGCACAGGTGGACCCGTCTTTCGTGCTGGGCGAGCAGCGACAGGAGGCAGTCGTACCGCAGTCGGCACCGTCCACACCGCAGCCCGCCTGACGGACGTCCCGCCGCGCCGTCAGGCCCGCAGCGTCCCGCGGGCCCGCGACCGCCTCGGCACCTCCACTGCCGCGTGCGCCTGTTGCCGGCGGGCCCCGCCTGGCCGCGTGCGCCCGCTGCCAGCGGGCCATGCCTCGCCGGGTGCGCCCGTTGCCGACGAGTTCCCTCTTGCCGCGGGCCCTCGTTGCCGGCGAGCACCCGGCGCGTACGCGGCTCGCGCCCATGCCGCCGGAATCCGGCGGATCTCCGCTCCGTCGTCAAGAAACACAGCGGAGATCCGCCTCGGCCTGTCGCTCGGCCAGGGGCCAACCCGTCACTCGGCCAACGTCCGTGCTGTCATCCGGCCCGGGCCGCCGTCGCACTCGGACGGATGAAGGAACGCCATCCTCCGGCGGGCTTCTCGCCCACCTCAAGGGTGCGCAACTTGGCCAGCAGACGGGGGTCCTGCGCGTCCAGCCAGTCGGTGAGCTGGCGGAACGAGACGCAGCGGACGCCCTCCTTGCGGCAGACCGTCTTCATGACGTGCTCCACGGCGTCCATGTAGATGCCGCCGTTCCAGTCCTCGAAGTGGTTGCCGATGATCATTGGTGCGCGGTTGCCGTTGTAGGCACGCTCGAAGCCCTGGAGGAGGCCGTCGCGCATCTGGCGCTTCCAGGCCGGTCGTTTCTCCACCGATCCGTCGACCGTCCCGGACTGGTTGGCCATGAAGTTGTAGTCCATCGAGAGGGTTTCGAACTTCCTTCCTGGCACAGGTACCTGTTGCAGGGGCATGTCCCACAGACCCTGGCGCTTGTCCGGCCAGACCTGGGTGCCGTTGCCGCTCGAGTCGTAGCGGAAGCCCATCTGGCTCGCCGCCTTCAGCAGGTTCTCCTGGCCCTCGAGGCAGGGGGTACGACCGCCGACCAACTCCCGTGTGTAGTCGAAGGGCAGCGCCTTGGCCGCCCCGAAGCCGGTGGTCGTCTTCCAGTGCTCGACGAACCAGCGTGCCTGCTTGATCTCGCTCTTCCACTGGTCGACGGACCAGGAGTCCACGCCGCTCGGGCCGCAGAAGTGACCGTTGAAGTGGGTGCCGATCTCGCTGCCGTCCAGCCAGGCCTTGCGGACCTGCTTGAGCGTGGCACGGACGTTCTTGTCCTTCAGGTAGCCGATGTCGGAGGCTCCGGCGGCGTGTCCGGGCGGGGAGTAACGTTTCGCCTCGTCCTCCGGCAGCGTGTAGATACCGCTGAGGAAGTAGGTCTGCGCCGCCCCGTACTTCCTGCCGGCCTCGCGGAAGCGGGAGAAGAGCTTCTTGCTGTCCTCTCCGGCGCCGTCCCACGAGAAGACGACGAACTGCGGCGGCTTCTGACCCGGCTTGAGCTTGTGCGGTGTCGGCTGGAAGGGCTGGCGCCCCGTCAACGACGTCGAGCCGTCCCCCAGTAGCTGGACCTTGCCCTGCGGATTGGCCTTCGGCGCCCCGCCCGGTGACTCCTCGGTCCGCTGGGGGCTGTTGCCACCCGAGCATCCGGCGGCCGCTACGGACAGCGCCAGAGCCGCCAGGACCGCGGTGGTGAGAGCGGGTCGTCTTCGCGTGGCTGCCATCGGGCTCACCTCGTCCTCTCGCCTTGTCTCGTCGGTCACCGGACGCGACCGGCGTCGTCGCCATGCGGAACAAAAGTGACACGAGACGTTAATCAGACAAATAGGACAAGCTGCTTTTTAGGCGGCTTTCACTCGATGGGCGGAACACAGACCGCCGGGGCCCACTCCGCACTTCACCAAGGCTTTACTTGGGATTACCTTTCATGTACTCACCCTTGGGGGAAGCCGGAAGGCCACGTGCGGCCGGCTGGCCTCCTCGCCGCGTCACCACCTCTGACGCGGCCTCACCACTGACCCGGCGTCACCCCCGAGGCGCCCCCTTACCCGTCGCCACCGCCCCGGCCACCGCCGGCCTCCACAGCACCGGCGGAGCCACCACCGGCCCGCCCCCCACCGACAAGCCATCGCCCCGGGCCGGGAGCGACCCCGCTCTCGGCGTCCCCACGTCACCGACCGCCACCCGGCACAGCCGTGCCCTACTCGTGTTCCGCTCGCGAATCCGTCCCGCCAGATGTACGAGGCAACGACATCTGACAGGTCTACACCAATTTCGGCGGCGGCCCTTGTCATGGGGGTGGGGCGGCTGATGAGCTATGGCCGGGACACAGCGCACACCCCGGGAAAGGGAGATGCCGTGAGCAACGAAAGCCTGGCCAACCTGCTCAAGGAGGAGGGAGAGAAATGAGCGAGCATTCTTCCCTCTCCAACCTGCTCAAGGAAGAGCGGAGGTTCGCCCCGCCCGCCGAGCTTGCCGCGCACGCCAATGTCACCGCCGCGGCGTACGAGCAGGCGCGGGCCGACCGGCTGGGTTTCTGGGCCGAGCAAGCGCGCCGCCTGAGCTGGGGCACCGAGCCGACCGAGACGCTCGACTGGTCGAACCCGCCGTTCGCCAAGTGGTTCAAGGACGGCAAGCTCAACGTCGCCTACAACTGCGTGGACCGCCACGTGGAGGCCGGCCACGGCGACCGGGTGGCCATCAACTTCGAGGGCGAGCCCGGCGACACCCGCACGCTCACCTACGCCGACCTCCAGCGCGAGGTCTCGCAGGCGGCGAACGCGCTGACCGAACTCGGCGTCGAGGCCGGCGACCGGGTGGCGATCTACCTGCCGATGATCCCGGAGACGGCGGTCGCGATGCTGGCGTGCGCCCGCATCGGCGCCCCGCACTCGGTGGTCTTCGGCGGCTTCTCGGCGGACGCGCTGGCGACCCGGATCGAGGACGCCGACGCGCGTGTCGTCATCACCTCCGACGGCGGCTACCGCAAGGGCGCGCCCTCGGCGCTCAAGCCCGCCGTCGACGAGGCGCTGACCCGTCCGGGCACCGAGAAGGTGCGCAGCGTCCTCGTCGTGCGCAGGACCGGCCAGGAGGACATCTCCTGGACCGAGGGGCGGGACGTGTGGTGGCACGAGATCGTCGGCCGCCAGTCCGAGCAGCACACGCCGCAGGACTTCGACGCCGAGCACCCGCTGTTCATCCTGTACACCTCCGGCACCACGGGTAAGCCGAAGGGCATCCTGCACACCACCGGTGGTTACCTGACGCAGGTCGCCTACACCCACCACGCGGTCTTCGACCTCAAGCCGGAGAGCGACGTGTTCTGGTGCACCGCCGACGTCGGCTGGGTGACCGGGCACTCGTACATCGTCTACGGGCCGCTGGCCAACGGTGCGACGGAGGTGCTGTACGAGGGCACGCCGGACTCGCCGCACAAGGGCCGCTGGTGGGAGATCGTGCAGAAGTACGGCGTCACGATCCTCTACACGGCGCCGACCGCGATCCGGGCCTGCATGAAGTGGGGCGACGACATCCCGGCGAAGTTCGATCTGTCGTCGCTGCGCATCCTCGGTTCGGTGGGTGAGCCCATCAACCCGGAGGCGTGGGTGTGGTATCGGCACCACATCGGGGCCGACCGTACGCCGGTGGTCGACACCTGGTGGCAGACCGAGACCGGCGGCATCATGATCAGCCCGCTGCCCGGCGTCACGGAGACCAAGCCGGGCTCGGCGCAGGTGCCGCTGCCTGGCATCGCCGCGACGGTCGTGGACGACGAGGCGCGGGAGGTGTCCAACGGCTCCGGCGGCTACCTGGTGCTGACCGAGCCGTGGCCGTCGATGCTGCGCACGATCTGGGGCGACGACCAGCGGTTCCTGGACACCTACTGGTCGCGGTTCCAGGACAAGTACTTCGCCGGGGACGGCGCCAAGAAGGACGACGACGGCGACGTGTGGCTGCTGGGCCGGGTGGACGACGTGATGCTCGTCTCGGGCCACAACATCTCCACCACGGAGGTGGAGTCGGCGCTGGTCTCGCACCCGAAGGTCGCCGAGGCGGCGGTCGTCGGCGCCACCGATCCGCAGACGACGCAGGCGATCTGCGCGTTCGTCATTCTGCGCGGCGGTGCGGACGAGGACGACGCTTTGGTCGACGAGCTGCGCAACCATGTGGCCAAGCAGCTCGGCCCGATCGCCAAGCCGAAGCGGATCCTGCCGGTCGCCGAGCTTCCCAAGACCCGTTCCGGCAAGATCATGCGCCGCCTGCTGCGGGACGTCGCGGAGAACCGGACGCTGGGTGACACCCAGACGCTCACCGACTCCTCGGTGATGGATCTCATCCAGTCCAAGCTGCCGAGCGCGCCCAGCGAGGACTGAGCCGCCCGGTACCGAGCGAGGGGGCGGCCGGCAACACGCCGGCCGCCCCCTCGCTCGTGTTGGTTACCCTGGTGGAGGCGCGTAAAGAACGTGCCAAGGACGAGGGGCGAGCCGGGAAGTCTGGTCGGCACACACCGCAGGTGTGTCCGCGACCAGCCCTGGAGGCCTGGCCAGCATGACTCCGCCGACCGACCCGCCGTCCCCGCAGTCCCCGACCACGCAGCCGACCCCACCCGCCGGGTCGCCCACGTCGCCCGAGTCGTCCAGGGCTTTCGCATCACCCGAGGCACCTGAGGCACCCGGCGCACCCGGAGCATCCGAGTCGTCCGGAACCCCCGAGGCGCCCCGACCGCCCGAGGTACCCGGATCCCCGCCACCCGGGCGCCGCTCCGTCTTTCTGGGCAGGCTGCCGCTGGGGGAACGGAAGTACCTCGCGGACGCGCTGCGGACCGAGACGGTGGGCGGCACGCTCCTGCTGATCGCCGCCGTGCTGGCGCTGCTGCTGGCCAACACCGGCCTCAGCGGTTTCTACGAGACCGTCAGGGACTTCCACCTCGGGCCCGAGGCGCTGCACCTGAACCTGTCGGCGGCGGACTGGGCCAAGGACGGTCTGCTGACGCTCTTCTTCTTCGTCGCCGGGATCGAACTCAAACGCGAGCTGGTCGCGGGCGAGCTGCGCGATCCGCGGGCGGCGGCGCTGCCGATCGTCTCCGCGCTGTGCGGGATGGCGGTTCCGGCGCTGTTCTACGTGGCCTCTGCGGCGGCCGGCGGCGGCGACCTGCGCGGCTGGGCGATCCCGATGGCGACGGACATCGCGTTCGCGCTGGGCGTGCTGGCCGTACTCGGTACGGGGCTGCCCTCGGCGCTGCGCGCGTTCTTGCTGACGCTCGCGGTGGTGGACGACCTGGGCGCCATCGTGATCATCGCCGTCTTCTACTCGGCGGGCCTCAGCTTCGGCGCGCTGGCGGGGGCGGTCGCGGGGCTGGCGGTGCTCTGGTTCCTGCACCACAGGGGCGTGCGGGGCTGGTACGTGTACGTGCCGCTCGCGGTCGTCGTGTGGGGGCTGATGCACGCCAGCGGGGTGCACGCCACGGTGGCGGGGGTGGCGATGGGGCTGATGTTGCGCTGCACGGTACGGGAGGGCGAGCGGACCTCTCCGGCGGCGCACATCGAACACCTGGTCAGGCCGTTGTCGGCCGGGCTCGCGGTGCCGCTCTTCGCGCTGTTCGCGGCGGGTGTCGCCGTCTCGGGCGGCGCGATGACGAAGGTGTTCACCCAGCCGGAGACGCTGGGAGTGGTGCTCGGGCTGCTGGTGGGCAAGACGCTCGGCGTGTTCGGTGGCGCCTGGGCGGCGGCGCGCTTCACCAGGGCGGAGCTGAACCGGGACCTGGCCTGGGCCGACGTACTGGCCGTCGCCACTCTTTCCGGTATCGGTTTCACCGTCTCTCTTCTGATCAGTGACCTGGCGTTCGCCGGCGGGGCGGGCGCCCTGGCCGACGAGGCGAAGGCCGCCGTGCTGACCGGTTCGCTGCTGGCAGCCCTCGTGGCGGGCGTGCTGCTCAAGCTCCGGGCCCGCAGCCACCGTTCGCTGCTGGAGGACGAGGACCGTGACGAGGACGGCGACGGCGTCCCGGACGTGTACAAGGAGCACGACCCGGAGTTCCATCTGCGGATGGCGGCGCTGTACGAGGCGAGAGCGGACGAGCACCGCAGGCTCGCCGAGGTGGCCAGGGGCCGGGACGTGACGGACGATGGTCCGGCATGATCGGAGCCCACGGCATGTTGACCGACCGGTAATCCGGGCACTAGCCAGGGGAAGCCCCGGGCCCGCACGCCACGGGACCGCACACCGCGGGACCGTACGCCGCGGACCCGTACGAGGAGCAAGGGAGACACAGCGATGAGCGCAGCCGACGACGGCCGCAGCCTCGGCCAGTTGGTCGCGGCGGCCACTGCGGAGATGTCCGCACTGGTGCACGACGAGATCGCGCTGGCCAAGGTCGAACTGCGGCAGGACGTCAAGCGCGGGGTGATGGGCAGCGGCGCCGCCCTGGTCGCCGGTGTCCTGCTGCTCTTCGCCCTTCCGGTGCTGAGCTTCGCCGCCGCCTTCGGCATCCACAACCTGGGGCTCGGCCTCGCGTGGTCGTTCCTGATCGTGGGCGGCGCCTTCATCGCGCTCGCGCTGATCCTCCTGCTGCTGGCGCTGGTCAAGTTCAAGAGGGTGGCCAAGAGCAAGAGCCCGCAGAAGTCGGTGGCCTCGGCCAAGCAGAGCGCGTCCGTGCTCTCGCACGCCAAGCCGCACCCCCGTGCGGCGGAGAACGGAGGGAAGGAGCGCCCGCAGGTGCAGGGTGTGACACGCTCGTCCGTATGACGCTCGCAGACAGTCCCGCGGCCGTGATCCGTCCCGAGGGCCCCTGGACTCACCGGGACGTGGCCGCCAACGGAGCACGCTTCCACATCACCGAAATGGGTGACGGGCCGCTGGTGCTGCTGCTGCACGGCTTCCCGCAGTACTGGTGGGCGTGGCGGCACCAGCTCCCCGCGCTCGCGGACGCCGGATACCGCGCCGTGGCGATGGACCTGCGCGGGGTCGGCGGTAGCGACCGTACGCCGCGCGGCTACGACCCGGCCAACCTCGCACTCGATGTAACCGGGGTCATCCGCTCCCTGGGCGAGCCGGACGCGGCGCTGGTCGGACACGACCTGGGTGGCTATCTGGCATGGACGGCCGCGGTGATGCGGCCCAAGCTGATCCGCCGGCTCGTGGCCGTCTCGATGCCGCACCCCCGCCGCTGGCGGGCGGCCATGCTGGCCGACGTACGCCAGACGGCGGCCAGCTCGCACATCTGGGGCTTCCAGCGCCCCTGGGTGCCCGAGCGGCAACTCGTCGCGGACGACGGCGCCTTGGTGGGGAAGCTGATCAGGGAGTGGGCAGGCCCGAAGCTGGCGGGCCCGACCGAGGACGCCGCGGTCGAGAACTACCGGCGCGCGATGTGCGTGCCCTCCACGGCGCACTGCTCGGTGGAGCCGTACCGGTGGCTGGTGCGGTCGCTGGCCCGCCCTGACGGTGTGCAGTTCTACCGCAGGATGAAGCGCCCCGTGCGGGTGCCGACGCTGCATCTGCACGGTTCACTCGATCCGGTGGCGCGCACACGCAGCGCCGCGGGGTCGGGGGAGTACGTCGAGGCCCCGTACCGCTGGCGCCTCTTCGACGGGCTGGGGCACTGGCCGCACGAGGAGGACCCGCAGGTCTTCACCAGCGAACTGGTGCACTGGCTCAGCGACCCGGAACCGGACCGCTGAACCACTGCCGGGCCGCGGGGACTCGGGGATCCGGAGACGCGCGGGGGACAGTGGGCCGCCGGGCCGCGGAGGTCACACTTTCCCTCCCCTCTCCCTCCCCTTTCCAGCCCGTTTCTCTTCCGTCTCGTACACATGCCCGGCGCATAGGCCGAATGAGGGGCGTACGGGCGATTACTGACCATGACCCAGGGGCAGGGAGCCGGTATGGGCTTGACGCACGACTTTGGTGACGTGGCACGCAACCGCGGGCATCTGAGGGGACACCGCGGTCAGTTCTCCCCGCGTGCCGCCGCCCGGCCGCATCCCGCGCACGCCGAGCTGGGCATTTCACGCATCCTGCGCCGCCGGGCGCGCTGGGTGGGCGCCAGACTGCGGCACACCCGCACCTGACCTCGCGGGCCCCGACGCCTCGGCGGCGCCCAAGACCCGGCCTCGGAGCGAGGGGCTACGCCTCACAGCGCGCAGCCCTGGGTGTCGACCGGTCGCTGTGCCGTGCGGCCCCGGACGATGTCGTCGCGGATCTCGTCGATGCTCAGCGCGTAGCCGGTGCGGTCGTCGTCCAGGGACTTGGCGAACACGACGCCGTAGACCCGGCCGTCGGGCGTGAGCAGCGGGCCGCCGGAGTTGCCCTGCCGGATCATGGCGTAGAGGGAGTAGACGTCGCGGTTGACGGTGCCCCGGTGGTAGATGTCGGGGCCCTTGGCGTGGACGCGGCCGCGTACCCGCGCGGAGCGTACGTCGTAGCCGCCGTTCTCCGGGAAGCCGGCGACGATGGCGCCGTCCCCGCTGTCGGCGTCCTGCTCGGCGAAGCGCAGCACGGGCGCGCGCAGCCCGGGGACGTCGACGACGGCGATGTCGCGCTTCCAGTCGTAGAGCACGACGCGGCCCTCGTGGCGCGCTCCCTCGCCGCCGATCTGTACGGTCGGATGCTCGACGCCGCCGACGACGTGCGCGTTGGTCAGCACCTTGCCGGGCGAGAAGACGAACCCGGTGCCCTCCAGCTCCTTGCCGCAGCCGGGCGCCGTACCGACGACCTTGACGATGCTGCGTGAGGCGCGCTCGGCCACGGGGCTGCCCGCCAGCTTCGGGTCGGGCGGGGAGACGTCGCGGATCGGCTCGTCGGAGAACGGCGAGAAGACCTGCGGGTAGCCGTTCTCGGCCAGCAGCGAGGCGAAGTCGTCGAACCAGCGGTTGCTCTGCTCCGGCATGACCTGGTCGACGCCGTGCAGGATCGCCGAGCCGCGTACCTCCTTGCCGGGCGTCGTGAGGGACGTGCCGGCCAGTGCCGTGCCCAGCAGCCAGGCGACGAACAGCATCGCGAGGACGTTGACGAGCGCACCCCCGGTCGCATCCAGCGCACGCGCGGGCGACCAGGTGATGTACTGCCGCAGCTTGTTGCCCAGATGGGTGGTGAGTGCCTGCCCGACCGAGGCGCAGACGATCACGACGACCACGGCGCCGATCGCCATCCCGGGGCCGGGCCGGCTCCCGTCGGTGAACTGGTCCCACAGCAGCGGCAGCACGAGCAGCGCCACCAGACCGCCGCCCAGGAAACCGAGGACGGACAGGATGCCGACGACGAAGCCCTGACGGTATCCGACGATCGCGAACCACACGGCTGCCACGATCAGCAGTACGTCCAGCACGTTCACCGAATCATCCTCGCCTCGGGTTCACATCGACCTGCCCCGCCCGTTTCTCCTCACGGGCGCTCCGTGTGGAACGTACGGGGGACGGAAGAGACACCGTCTCATGAGGGCGCGGGGCGAGGATCACGCGTGCCAGTCGAGGGGCACCCGGCGGTCGTGGTCCCAGGGGCGCTCCCAGCCGGCGTAGTGCAGGAGCCGGTCGATGACGCCCGCGGTGAACCCCCACACCAGCGCGGAGCCGACCATGAAGGCAGGGCCCACGTGCCCGGCCGGGTGGACGGCCATGGCCCGGTTGGCCGGGTCGGTGAGCTCGGTGACGGGAACGGTGAACACGCGTGCCGTCTCGGCCGGGTCCACGGGCGCCACCGGGCTCGGGCGGCGCCACCAGCCGAGCACGGGCGTGACGACGAAGCCGCTGACCGGGATGTACAGGCTCGGCAGCACTCCGAACACCTGAACGCCGGAGGGGTCGAGTCCCGTCTCCTCCTCCGCCTCGCGGAGCGCCGCACGCAGCCTCCCGTCCCCCTGCGGATCGCCGTCCTCCGGATCGAGCGAGCCCCCGGGAAACGACGGCTGCCCGGCGTGCGAGCGCAGGCTGGAGGCCCGCTGGATCAACAGCAGCTCCGGCCCCTCCTTGCCCTCTCCGAACAGCACGAGGACGGCGGAGGGTCGGCCACCGCCGTCGGGCGGCGGCAGAAAACGGCTGAGCTGGCTCGCCTCCACCGTCTCGGCGGCGTCCCGCACAGGCGCCAGCCAGTCGGGCAGACCGCGCCCGCTGACCTCCACCTCCGGCAGACCGGCGGCGGGCGGCGGGGAGGGCTGGAAGCGGCGGGACTGGCCGGAGTGGCGGGAGTGATCGGACTGGTCGGACTGGCCGGAGTGGCGGGAGTGATCGGACTCGTGGGAGCTGTGGGCGTGGTGGGACTGATGGGAGTGGTGCCTGGCAGGCGTCACCGGGCGGCTCCGCTGCCGCCCTCGGCCGCCGCACGCGAGGGCAGCGGCGGCGCGGGCTGCCCCGGGTAGTCGGCCGGCGGCTTGAGACGCTGCCCCGGCTGACCGCCCATCTCGTACTTGAGCAGCTTCTTCGCCTTCTCCGGATCGGTCTCGCCCTCCCCGTACGAAGGGCACAGCTCGGCGATGGGGCAGGCACCGCAGGCGGGCTTGCGGGAGTGACAGATGCGGCGGCCGTGGAAGATCGTACGGTGCGAGAACATCGTCCACTCGCTCTCGGGCAGCAGGTCGTCGATCTCCTGCTCGACCTTCACGGCGTCCGTCTGCTCGGTGAGCTTCCAACGGCGCACAAGCCGGCCGAAGTGGGTGTCGACGGTCAGTCCCGGGAGGCCGAACGCGTTGCCCATCACCACGAACGCCGTCTTGCGGCCGACGCCCGGCAGCTTCACCAGCTCCTCGACGGTGCCCGGAACCTCGCCGCCGAAGTCGTCTCGCAGGGCGGCCGAGAGCCCCAGCAGCGACTTCGCCTTCGAGCGGAAGAAACCCGTGGGACGGATCAGCTCCTCGAGCTCCTCCGGGTTGGCGGCGGCCAGGTCCTCGGGGGTGGGGTAGGCGGCGAAGAGGGCGGGGGTCGTCTGGTTGACGCGCAGGTCGGTCGTCTGGGCGGAGAGGACGGTCGCCACCAGCAATTCGAACGGATTCTCGAAATCGAGTTCCGGGTGAGCGTAGTAGTACACCTCAGCCAGCGCGTCGTTGATCCGCGCCGCCCGCTTCGCCTTGGACTCCTGCGACTCCGGCCTCGTGCCGGCCGCCTGCTTGGCGGCCGTGGCCTTCTTCCCCGCCACCCCCTTCTTCGAGGCGGTGCCCTTCTTCGCGGCTGTCTTCGTGGCGGCTGCCTTCGAGGCGGCTGCCGTCTTCTTCGCCGGGGCCGCCGACTTCCCCGCAGCCGCCTTCTTCGTGGCAGCCGTCTTCTTCGTGGCGGCCGTCGCCTTCGTGGCGGCCGTCGCCTTCGTGGCGGCTGCCTTCTTCGTCGCGGCCGTCGCCTTCGTTCCGGTGGCGCCGGTGGATGCCGTGGGGGCCGTTCTGGTGGCGGCGCGCTTGGTGGCCGCCTTCTCGGGGGACGCCTTCTTCGGAGCGGCCTTCCCGGGCTCCGGGGCGGCCTTCTTGCCCGTCGTCGTCCGGCCCGTCGTCCCCTTGGGGGACTCGTGTTCGCTCACAGCGGAATCCTCCGTCACCGTCACCCGTCCAGGCCCCCGCCCGTCGCTTCACTCCGTGGCCGGGGGACACTCGGCCAGCGTAAGGGCGCCCACCGACATTCGTGGCTCACGCAGCCGATCCGCGGCCCTAGCGCGCCCCGCGTTGGGGCTCACGGCATGAGTGCGTCAAACTTGGGACTGATTGCTGTGACTGATCGCATGGTTTCACCGTCCGGCATCATGGGATCCACGGACCCCATGGGCAGGTCGACAAGGAGAGAACTCGTGGACGACGTTCTGCGGCGCGCCCCGCTCTTCGCGGCGCTCGATGAGGAGCAGGCCGCTGAGCTGCGCGCCTCCATGACGGAGACGACGCTGGCTCGCGGTGAGGCCCTCTTCCACGAGGGTGACCCGGGTGACCGCCTCTACGTGGTGACCGAGGGCAAGGTGAAGCTGCACCGCACCTCGCCCGACGGCCGGGAGAACATGCTCGCGGTTCTGGGCCCGGGCGAGCTGATCGGTGAGCTGTCCCTGTTCGACCCGGGTCCGCGTACGGCTACGGCCTCGGCGCTGACCGAGGTCAAGCTGCTGGGTCTGGGCCACGGCGACCTACAGCCCTGGCTGAACGCCCGCCCCGAGGTGGCCTCGGCCCTGCTGCGGGCGATCGCCCGGCGGCTGCGGCGCACCAACGACTCCATGTCCGACCTGGTCTTCTCCGACGTTCCCGGGCGTGTGGCCAAGCAGCTGCTCGATCTGTCCCGGCGGTTCGGGGTGCAGTCCGAGGAGGGCATCCACGTCGTGCACGACCTCACGCAGGAGGAGCTGGCGCAGCTGGTGGGCGCCTCCCGCGAGACGGTCAACAAGGCGCTGGCCGACTTCGCGGGGCGCGGTTGGCTGCGGCTGGAGGCCCGTGCCGTGATCCTGCTGGACATCGAGCGGCTGGCCAAGCGCTCCCGCTGACCCGCCTCCCTCACCATCGTGCACCTCACGCGCGTCCCGTGCGTTACCCAGGCCGTGCGCGTCAGTGCGTCGTGTAAGGGGCGTCCTCCATGGAGGACGCCCCTTACACGTGGTCACACCAGTCCGCGCTCCGCGAGGTAGTCGAGCTGTGCCCGTACGGACAGCTGCGCCGCGGGCCACAGCGACCTGTCGACGTCCGCGTAGACGTGGGCCACGACCTCGTCCGCGGTGCGGTGCCCTTCCTCGACGGCGGTCTCCACCTGGGCGAGCCGTGTGGCGCGGTGGGCCAGGTAGTGGTCGAGGGCGCCCTGCGCGTCGGCGAGTACGGGGCCGTGCCCGGGCAGGACGTGGCTGACGCCGTCGTCGACCGTCAGGGAGCGCAGGGCGCGCAGGGAGTCGAGGTAGTCACCGAGCCTGCCGTCCGGGTGGGCGACGACGGTGGTGCCACGTCCGAGCACCGTGTCGCCCGTCAGGACGGCGGCGTCGGCGGGCAGGTGGAAGGAGAGCGAGTCGGCGGTGTGTCCGGGAGTGGGCACGACGCGCAGTTCGAGGCCGCCCGTCGTGACGACGTCCCCGCCGGCCAGCCCCTCCTCGCCCAGGCGGAGCGCCGGATCGAGGGCGCGTACGGGCGTGCCCGTCAGCTCGGCGAAGCGCGCCGCGCCCTCCGCGTGATCCGGGTGGCCGTGGGTGAGCAGCGTGAGCGCCACCTGTCTGCCCTGCCGCTCGACGGTGGCGACGACGTCCCGCAGGTGCGTGTCGTCCAGCGGCCCCGGGTCGATGACGACGGCCAGGTCGGAGTCCGGCTCGGCCACGATCCAGGTGTTGGTGCCGTCGAGCGTCATGGGCGAGGGGTTGGGCGCCAGGACGCAGTACGCGCGGGGGCTCGCCCAGCCGGTGATGTCACCTGAGCGGGGCTGCCCCGGGAGTGCTGCGGCGTCGGTCATGCGGGATCGATCCTCTTGGTGAACTCGTCGTGTCCAGGCCAGCTGAGCACGATCTCCCCGCCCTCCAGGCGGGCCCGCGCGACCACCGGTGTCAGATCGCGCGCGGCGGATCCGGCCAGCGCGCCCGCCACACCCGTGTACGGCGCGAGCGCGCGCAGGGTGGCGATGGTGGGCGGCATCATCAGCAGGTCGCCTCTGTCGTACCCGGCTGCGGCCTCCTGGGGGCGTACCCAGACGGTGCGGTCGGCCTCGGTGGAGGCGTTGCGGGTGCGCTGCCCTTCGGGGAGGGCGGCGACGAAGAAGTACGTGTCGTAGCGCCGTTTCTCGAACTCGGGTGTGATCCAGCGGGCCCACGCGCCCAGCAGGTCGCTCCGCAGGACGAGTCCCCGGCGGTCGAGGAAGCCGGCGAAGGACAGTTCGTGTGCGACCAGGGCTGCGCGGTCGGCCTCCCAGTCGTCCCCCGTGGTGTCGGCGACGACGGTGTGCGGGTCGGGCCCGGCCAGCAGCACGCCCGACTCCTCGAACGTCTCCCGTACGGCGGCGCAGACGATCGCGTGTGCCGTCGCCTCGTCGGTGCCCAGCCGTTCCGCCCACTGCGCGGGGGTGGGCCCCGCCGTGTCGGCCCCACGGGCGTCCCGCGGATCGACGGAGCCGCCGGGGTAGGCGTAGGCGCCACCCGCGAAGGCCATGGAGGTGCGGCGGCGCAGCATGTGGACGACGGGGCCCTCAGCGGTGTCCCGCAGGAGCATGACGGTTGCGGCGGTACGCGGGGTCACCGGGGTGAGCTCGCCGGCGGCCAGTGCGCGGATGCGCTCGGGCCACTCGGGCGGGTACCACTGGCCCCTCCCGGCAGGCGCCTGCCCTGTCCCTGCGGGCTGCTGCCCGGCCCCGGCGGGCCCCTGGCCCGTCCCGACGGGGTCCTGACCCGTCCCCGTGGGGGGCCGGCGGCTCCCGGAAGGCGAGGCGGACGCGGCGGAGGAGGTGGACGACATGGGCGGATGCTACGGCCCGCCGCCCCGATGTTCGAGAGGCGGCGGGCCACGAGCACCGCCAGGGTGCCCGGTTCCGCCTGTTCCGACGTGCCCGGCGGGCGTCTCAGTCGGTCAGTTCGACCTGGACCTCGACCTCGACGGGGGCGTCCAGCGGCAGGACGGCCACACCGACCGCGCTGCGCGCGTGCACGCCCTTGTCGCCCAGCACCTCACCGAGCAGCTCGCTGGCGCCGTTGATGACGCCCGGCTGACCGGTGAAGTCGGGTGCGGACGCGACGAAACCGGTGACCTTGACGACACGTGCGACGCGGTCCAGGTCGCCGGCGACGGACTTCACGGCGGACAGGGCGTTCAGCGCGGCGGTACGCGCCAGGTCCTTCGCCTCTTCCGGCGTGACCTCCGCACCGACCTTGCCGGTCGTCGGCAGCGTGCCCGACACCAGCGGAAGCTGCCCCGCGGTGTACACGTACCGACCGGTGCGTACGGCCGGCACGTAGACGCCGGCCGGGGTGGCGGTCTCGGGCAGGGACAGTCCCAGCTGCGCGATCCTGTCCTCGACCGCACTCACGCCTGCTTCTCCCGCTTCAGGTAGGCCACGAGCTGCTCGGGGTTGTTCGGTCCTGGCACGACCTGGACGAGCTCCCAGCCGTCCTCGCCCCAGGTGTCCAGAATCTGCTTGGTCGCGTGCACCAACAGGGGCACGGTCGCGTATTCCCACTTCGTCATGGGAAGACCCTAACGAACGCGCGGCCTTCCCCACGCCGCGTGAACGGCCACCCTCGCGGCACACGGACGGCCACCCTCACGCCGCGTGGACGTCCGCCCCCACCGCACGTGAACGGCGCCTCCCAGGCCACCGGAACCGGCCGCCCGTCACGCCTTGGAAACCGCCGCCGTCGCGGCCCCGCGCGCTCACCGGTTCCCGGCCGGGTCTCGCCCGTCCGACGGCGAAGAATTAGGCTCCCAGCCGTGGGCAGGCTTCACGTAGTGACCGGCAAGGGCGGCACCGGCAAGACGACGGTCGCCGCCGCTCTCGCGCTGGCGCTGGCGCGCGGCGGGAAGCGGACGCTGCTCGTCGAGGTGGAGGGCCGCCAGGGCATCGCACAGCTCTTCGAGACCGCACCGCTGCCCTACGAGGAGCGCAAGATCGCCGTCTCGCACGGGGACGGCGAGGTCCACGCGCTGGCCATCGACGCCGAGCGGGCCCTCCTCGACTACCTCCAGATGTTCTACAAACTCGGCAGCGCGGGCCGGGCCCTCAAACGGCTGGGGGCCATCGACTTCGCGACGACGATCGCCCCCGGACTGCGCGACGTGCTGCTGACCGGAAAGGCGTGTGAGGCAGTCCGCCGCCGGGACAAGCGGCAGCGTCCCGTCTACGACGCCGTCGTCATGGACGCCCCGCCCACCGGCCGCATCACCCGCTTCCTCGGCGTCAACGAGGAGGTCGCGGGGCTCGCCAAGGTCGGCCCCGTCCACAACCAGGCCCAGGCCGTGATGCGCGTCCTCAAGTCGCCCCAGACCGCGGTGCACCTGGTGACGCTGCTGGAGGAGATGCCGGTCCAGGAGACCGTCGACGGCATCGCCGAACTGCGGGCCGCGGGGCTCCCGGCCGCCTCCGTCGTGGTGAACATGGTGCGCGAGAGCCTCCCCGGCGAGGAACAGCTCCTCGCCCCGCACCGCCACACCGATCAGCTCACCGGCGCCCTCGCCCTGGCCTTCTCCCACGCCGGACTCGGCGGCGCACGGGCCGGCGGGCGGGCCGAGCGGCTCGTCGCACCGCTGCTGGCACAGGGCAGGGAGCACGCCGAGCGCGTCGCCCTCGAACGCGGCCTGCGCACCGAACTGGGCGCGCAGGAACTGCCCGTGCGGGAACTCGGCCGGCTGAGCGAGGGCGTGGACCTGCCCGGCCTCTACGGGCTCGCCACCGAACTACACGACCAGTGGCACCCGGGAGAACCCGCGTGAGCGCAGGACGACACCCGTGAGCGCGGCGGATCCGGCACGAGCCGCGGCACCGGCGCGAGCCGTTGAGCGGGCGCGAGCCGTTGAGCGGGCGCGAGCTGCTGCACCGGCGCGAGCCGCGGAGCCCGCCCGGCTCCGGGAACCCGACCCCGTCCACCACAAGGAGAGGCTTCCATGAGCACGCCGCCGGCCACCGACGTGCTGGACGTCGACCCCCTTCTCGACGATCCGGCGACGCGGATCGTCGTCTGCTGCGGCTCCGGAGGCGTCGGCAAGACCACCACGGCCGCCGCGCTGGGCCTGCGCGCGGCGGAGCGCGGCCGCAGGACCGTCGTGCTGACCATCGACCCCGCACGGCGGCTCGCCCAGTCGATGGGCCTCACCGAGCTGGACAACGTCCCCCGCGAGGTGCCCGGCATCGACACCTCGGCGGGCGGTGAACTTCACGCGATGATGCTCGACATGAAGCGGACGTTCGACGAGGTCGTCGAGGCGCACGCCGACCCCGAACGCGCCAGGGCGATCCTGGAAAACCCCTTCTACCAGTCGCTCTCTGCGGGCTTCGCCGGCACGCAGGAGTACATGGCGATGGAGAAGCTCGGCCAGCTGCGCGCCGGAGACGAGTGGGACCTGATCGTCGTCGACACCCCGCCCTCCCGCTCCGCCCTGGACTTCCTCGACGCCCCCAAGCGACTCGGCTCCTTCCTCGACGGGAAGCTCATCCGCATGCTGATGGCCCCGGCGAGGGTCGGGGGGCGCGCCGGGATGAAGGTCGTGAACCTGTCCATGGCCGGTCTGTCCCTGGTCACCGGCGCCCTCGACAAGCTGCTGGGCGCGGGGCTGCTGCGCGACGTACAGACGTTCGTGGCCGCGATGGACACCATGTTCGGCGGCTTCCGCGCCCGCGCCGACGCGACCTACCAGCTGCTCCAGGCACCGGGCACCGCCTTCCTCGTCGTCGCGGCACCCGAGCGTGACGCGCTGCGCGAAGCCGCGTACTTCGTGGAGCGGCTGGCCGCCGACCGGATGCCGCTGGCAGGACTCGTGCTCAACCGGATGCACGGCGGCGCCGCGGCCGGACTGAGCGCCGAGCGTGCCCTGGCCGCGGCGGAGACACTCACTGCCGAAAATCTTGAAATCGACGGCATTGTCGATCACCGCCCAGGGAAGAGTGTCGTGCGGAGTGCCCCGGCGGCCGATGCGGAAGGCCGCGAGGACCCAGAAGACCCGGAGGCGCACAAGGCTCCCCAGGCTCCCGTGACTCCCGAAGACGCCGCACGCCGCACAGGCCGCGCAGACAGCGAATCCTCCGGGGCACCCGAAGTCTCCATGGCTGCCGAAGCCCCCGGGGCTTCCGAGGACGGCTCCCCCGCCCCGGACTCCCCGGCGGACTCCGGTCCGCGGCCGTCCGTCGCGGACGCGGCGGACGCCCCCACGGCAGACGCCCCCTCGGCGGATGACGCCGTCGAGCTGGCGGCGGGGCTCTTGAGGCTGCACGCGGAGCGCATGCGCCTCCTGGCGCGCGAGCGGCGCACCCGCGACCGCTTCACCACGCTCCACCCCGACGTGGCGCTCGCCGAAGTCCCCGCGCTCCCCGGCGACGTACACGACCTGGCGGGGCTACGCACCATCGGGGAGCGCCTCGCCGACCAGCACGCGGAGGCGGCACCCGCCCCGCACCGGCCGGCCGGCTCCCGCTGAGCGTCCCCGCGTGCTGCCACGCGAGGGGCGGACCCACCGCCCTACCGCGCGGAGCCCTGGCAGGACCGTTTCTGCTGAGCGAGCGGCAGGATCTTCCGCCTGGGCCGACAGCAGGACCGTTTCGCCTGGTTCTCCGCGATCCGCCTCACGTCTCTCGCAGCACGCGTCTTGCGAGGCTCAGCCCACAGCGGCGTACCGCGGTTCGTTCTCGGCCGCGTCGAGTTGCATCTCGACGGGCAGCATGATGCCGCTGCTGCGCTCGTACTCCGAGCGCGCGGTCTCCAGTAGTCGCCGCCAGGACGTGACCGTGGGGCGGCGGCGCAGCAACGCTCTCCGCTCGCGCTCGGTCATTCCTCCCCAGACTCCGAACTCCACGCGGTTGTCCAGAGCGTCGGCGAGACATTCCGTGCGGACCGGGCAACCCGTGCACACGGCCTTCGCGCGGTTCTGCGCGGCCCCCTGCACGAACAGTTCGTCCGGATCCGTAGAGCGGCAGGCCGCCTGCGCGCTCCAGTCTGTAACCCAGCTCATTGCCGGTGCCGTCCTCTCCCGAATCGAGGCTCCCCCACGGCGGTGAACGGCATATTCACCGTTGCCAGTTGAGGACGTTACGGAAGAGAAGTCAGGACGCAACACCCCCTTCGGGCCCAATCTTGCATGGCCCGAACGGACTATGCGTGCCTGTCACATCACCCAACGGAGTGACGGGAAGGTGCCGCAGGGGACAGCGTCGCAGGCGGGGCGAGGGAGAACCCGCCCGCAACCGGCCACGGTCGGCCCCGCAGGGCCGGTAATCGGCCAGATCCTGACGCCGCCGGGAGATCCCGGCACCGTCACCGACCTCGCCACCGCCGTGCTCGTGAGGCGAACCGAGGAGGCGCGTGAGGCGAACCGAGGAGGCGCGTGAGGCGGGGCGAGAGTGCTCGTAGGTGGACCGAGGATGCTCGTGAGGCCGGGCGCGGGTGCTCATGAGGCGGGTGAGGTACTCATGAGGCGGAAGAAGTGCTCGTGAGGCGGAGGTGAGCAGCGGTACCGGAGTGACGACGGACTCAGACTAGGCGAGGATCACGGCACTGTCCGGCGTTTGCCACGCTTCCCGGCGGGTTCCACGCGCCCGTGGCATCGTAGGCTCTTCTTCATGGCTAAGAAGCGCGAGGGCCGCGGAGTCAGCCGACCCCAGCAGATCGCCAAGTTCGTCGGCGTCAGTGTGCTGGCGGGGGCGGTGATGGCCGGGCTCGCGCTGCCCGCCGTCGGGACACTCGGTCTCGCGGCGAAGGGCACGGTCGAGGGCTTCGACGAACTGCCGGCCAACATGAAGCGGCCCCCGCTCAGCCAGCGCACCACCATCCTCGACAACGAGGGCGGCGAGATCGCCAAGGTCTACTCCCGCGACCGCACGGTCGTGGACCTCGACGACATGTCGCCGTACGTGCGCAAGGCGATCGTCGACATCGAGGACGCGCGCTTCTACAAGCACGGAGCCGTCGACCTCAAGGGCGTCCTGCGGGCGCTGAACCGCAACGCCCGCTCCGGCGAGGTCTCGCAGGGCGCCTCCACCCTCACCCAGCAGTACGTGAAGAACGTCTTCGTCGAGGAGGCCGGCAACGACCCAGACAAGGTCGCCCAGGCCACCCAGCAGACCATCGGCCGGAAGATCCGCGAGCTGAAGTACGCGATCCAGGTCGAGGAGGAGCTGGGCAAGAAGCAGATCCTGGAGAACTACCTCAACATCGCCTTCTTCGGGCAGCAGGCCTACGGCGTCGAGGCGGCGTCCCAGCGCTACTTCTCCAAGTCGGCCAAGGAGCTCGACCTGGACGAGGCGGCCCTCATCGCCGGCCTCGTACAGTCGCCGACCCGCTACGACCCCGTCGTCCACGAGGGCGAGGCCCTCAAGCGGCGCAACGTCGTCCTCGACCGCATGGCCGTGCGCCACCACATCACCCGCGAGGAGGCGAAGAAGGCCCAGGAGAAGCCGCTCGGACTGGACGTGAGCAGCCCCAAGAACGGGTGCATCACCTCCACCATGGGCGCCGGCTTCTTCTGCGACTACGTGCGGCGGGTCTTCCTGAACACCGAGACGTTCGGCGACACCCGCAAGGAGCGCGCCAAGCGGTGGAACCGCGGCGGTCTCACCATCAAGACCACGCTCGATCCGAAGGCGCAGAAGTCCGTCCAGGACTCGATCCGGTCCCACGTCAACCAGTCCGACAAGGTCGCCACCGCCACGGCCATCGTGCAGCCGGGCACGGGAAAGATCCTGGGCATGGGCCAGTCGCGCCCCTACGGCTTCAACGCCCAGAAGAACGAGACCCAGATAAACCTCTCGGTGGACGACGACATGGGCGGCGGAGCCGGCTACCAGCCCGGCTCGACGTTCAAACCCGTGATCGCCGCCGCAGCGCTCGACAAGGGCGTCACCCCCTCCAAGTCGTACCCCTCCCCCTACCGCATGCAGTACCCGTCGCCCGTCGACACCTGCAAGGGCAAGTGGAGCGGCAAGGCACCGGTCGAGAACGAGAACTCCAGCGAGGTCGGCCCCTACCGGATGAAGGAAGCGATCGCGAAGTCGGTCAACACCTACTTCGTCTCGCTGATAGGGGACACCGGCATCTGCCCGGTGACCGACATGGCCAAGAAGATGGGCATCGAACGCGCCGACGGGAAGAAGATCGACCAGGTCCCCTCGATCTCGCTCGGCACGCAGGAGATGTCACCGCTGACGATGGCCGAGGGCTACGCCACCCTCGCCAACCGGGGCGTGCACTGCACCCCCGTCGCCATCGAGTCGATCACCGACGCGCAGGGCAAGAAGCTCGACGTGCCGAAGACCGAGTGCAAGCGCGCCATGAAGACCAAGACCGCCGACACGGTCAACACGCTGCTGCGCGGCGTGGTCGAGGACGGCACCGGCAAGAAGGCCGGGCTGAGCGGCCGCGACAGCGCGGGCAAGACGGGCACGACCGACCAGCGGTACGCCGCCTGGTTCGTCGGCTACACCCCGAACATGTCCGGCGCGGTCTGGGTCGGCGACCCCGCGCACCGCACCCGGATGGTCGACATCAGCATCGGCGGCCACACCTACCCCAAGGTCTTCGGCGGCGAGGTACCGGGACCGATCTGGCGCGACGCGATGACGGGCGCGCTCAAGGACGAGGACGCGCCCGACTTCCACCGCGTGCCGATCCGCGACGGCAAGGGCGGCAAGAAACCCCAGTCGCCGCCCCCCGAGCCGCCCGGGAACACATCCCCGCCGGACGAGGACGCCGACGACGGAGGCGGTCCGCCCGCAGACCCCTGGCCTGACGTGTCGGTGCCGCCGGACCTCGTCGGAGGCGGCGACAACGGCGGCGGTATCGGAGATCCCGGAGGCGGCTGGCCCGGCGGCAACGGAAACGGCAACGGGGGCGGCGGATGGGACGCGGGCGGCGGTGGCGGCTGGCCGTAACCGGCCCGACGGGCCGTTCGCCGGCGTAGGGCGCCGGCGAACGCAGGGCGCGGCCGGCGCCGCGCGGTGAGGGGCGCTCTCCTGCTGGAGAGCGCCCCTCACCCGTTCATCCGCGCCACCTACGGTCAGTCCCCGTACCGGGGTTCCGGTGCCAGCACCGGAACCCTCCGTACACGACTCGCCCCCGGGGCCCGGGGGTGGACCCGGCCCCGGGGGGCGGACCCGGGCTCACGCCCCGGCACCCGGCGATGGATGCACTCGGCAATGGATGTCCGAAGGTGCGGCACGGCTCTCGGGGAGGCGGGCCCGGACGGCTGCCGGCGGGCCGGAAGGGCTACTGCGGGCCGGAAGGGCTACTGCGCGAGGCGCTTCTTGACGGCCGCGGCGACGCGGCCGCCCTCCGCACGGTCCCCGACCCTCGGGTTGACGATCTTCATGACGGCCCCCATCGCCCTGGGCCCCTCGGCACCGGAGGACCGGGCCTCCTCCACAGCCTCGGCGACGAGCGTCTCCAGTTCCTCGTCGGACAGCTGCTGGGGCAGGTAGTCCGCGAGAACCTCCCCCTCGGCCCGCTCCCGCTCGGCCTGCTCCGTCCGGCCGCCGCCCGCGAACGCCTCGGCCGCCTCGCGCCGCTTCTTCGCCTCACGGGTGATGACCTTCTGCACCTCGTCGTCGGAGAGCTCGCGCGCGCTGGCGCCCGCGACCTCCTCCTTCGTGATCGCGGCGAGGGTCATCCGAAGGGTGGCGGAGCGCAGCTCGTCGCGCTCCTTGATCGCTGCGGTCAGGTCGTCCTGCAGCCGGGACTTGAGCGTGGTCATGAGGTCAGTGTGCCACCCGCCGTATGCCGGACGCCCCGCATATGAGGTCCCGCACCGGCCCGCGTGATCACCGCGAGCCTCCGCGTACGAGCCCGGGTCTGCAACCATGGGGCCATGCGCGCGCGATACCGGATTCCCCTCAAGACAGCCGTCGGCCTCACCGCGTTCGGCGCGGCCTGCGTGGGATACGCGGCGGGCGTCGAAGCCCGCTCGTTCCGCCTGCGACGGGTCTCCGTGCCCGTCCTGCCGCCCGGCATGCACCCGCTGCGCGTCCTCCAGGTCTCCGACATCCACATGGTCTGCGGCCAGCGCAAGAAGCAGCGGTGGCTGCGCGAGCTGGCGGCCCTGCGTCCCGACTTCGTGATCAACACCGGGGACAACCTGTCCGACACCGAGGGCGTCCCCGAAGTCCTCGATGCTCTGGGCCCGTTGCTGGAGTACCCGGGCGCGTACGTCTTCGGCTCGAACGACTACTACGGACCGAAGCTGCGCAACCCCGCGAAGTATCTGCGGGAGAAGGCCAGCGGCCGCCACGGCCTGAACGGCAACGCACCCGCCGTCGGCGCCATCCACAACCCGTGGGAGGAACTGCGCGACGCCTTCGACGCCGCCGGCTGGGTCGGCCTGACCAACACCAGGGGCCGCCTCAAACTGGACGGCGGCCAGGAGATCGCCCTGACCGGGCTGGACGACCCCCACATCAAGCGCGACCGGTACGGCGAGGTGGCCGGCGGCCCCGAGGAGGACGCGGACCTCTCCCTCGCCGTCGTACACGCTCCGTACCTGCGCGTACTCGACGCGTTCACCGCGGACCGCTACCCCCTGATCCTCGCCGGGCACACCCACGGCGGCCAGCTCTGCGTCCCCTTCTACGGCGCCCTCGTCACCAACTGCGACCTCGACACCGAGCGGGTCAAGGGACTCTCCACCCACCGGGCCGGCGGGCACGAGTCGTACCTCCACGTCAGCGCGGGCTGCGGCACCAACCGCTACACCCCCGTCCGCTTCGCCTGCCCCCCGGAGGCCACCCTCCTCACCCTCCACCCCCGCGAGTCCTGACCCCGGGCCCCGCGCGCCCGGCCCCGGGAAACCCGATTTCACCTCAGCGCTCCCCTGAGCTAAAGTAGTCCTCGTTGCTTCGGGGTGTAGCGCAGCTTGGCAGCGCGCTTCGTTCGGGACGAAGAGGTCGTGGGTTCAAATCCCGCCACCCCGACTGAAGGAACAGCAGGTCAGGCCCGGTACTGAGAGATCAGTACCGGGCCTGATGTGCGTCGGGGGGCCAGTTTGGGAGCCATCTGGGAGCCGACTTCGGGATGCGGCCATCAAAGGGCGAGCGGCCCGTGGGCCAAAACCCACTCCCAACTGACGGCACTCGGGATTGAACCAGGGCATCACGTCGACCCCGCATACGTCGCCGATCGAGCCGAGGCAGCGCCACCCCTGGGAGCCTACTTCTTCGTCACCCGAATCGGACAACGCATCAAGGGGGGAATATTTCGTGCTACAGTTTTGAGGACTGGTATGGGGCGGTGAGAGGCACATGGCAGCGGGTAGGCGGGAAGCACAGCCGGGGATGCTCGTGTTGGCACGAGAGTCCCGCGGGTTGACGCAGGTGGAAGTCGCAGCCGCCATGACCAAGGCGTCTCAGGGGGAAGCGACGACTGTTTCCCAGGGCTACGTGAGCCGTGCAGAGGCAGGGCGACTCATCGTTAGCGATGAACGTCTGGACCTGTATGCCGCCGCCCTTGGTTACCCTCCAGCGCTGCTCTGCCTGGACCCGCAGGTAAGTGGCGTCGGGGTGGGCCTGGTTCATCACCGCAAGAAGGCGTCCCTCTCCGCTTCTGCACTACGTCGCGTTCATGCCCACCTGGCCCTAGCGCGAGTGCAGTTGGACGGCCTCGCGGCGGAGGCTGGTGTACCTGAAGAGCCGTTGCGCTTCCTCAGGGTTCCGTTGAACGACCTCGTAACCCCCAAGGACGCAGCACGCCGGCTCCGCCGGGAATGGAGCATGCCGTCCGGCCCCGTGCTCGACATGGTTGGGGTGGTGGAGGGCGCTGGCGCCCTCGTACTCACCGAAGACTTGGAAAGCGACCTGCTGGATGCCGTGAGCCAGTGGCCCGAGGGACAACAACCACTCCTGCTGGCCAACACCCGCGCCCCCGGAGACCGTCGCCGCTTCAGTATCGCCCACGAGTTGGGGCACATGGTGATGCACCCGGAGCCCGGGGCAGCGTCCGCACAAGAGAAGCAGGCAGACGCCTTCGCCGCAGAGTTCCTGATGCCAGCCGCCGATATCCGAGCGTCGTTCTCAGACGGGATCGACCTCTCTGGGCTGGCAGATCTGAAGCGCACTTGGGGCGTTTCCATGTCGGCTCTCCTACGTCGCGCGCAGACACTCAACACCATCAGCGAATGGCAATACCGCACCTTGATGATCGAGATGTCAGCACTCGGATACCGAACGACAGAGCCTGTCGAGGTGACCCCCGAACAACCCCAGCGAGTCGCCGCTCTCGTGCAGCACTTGCTGACTACTCGCCAGATGCGTCTTCAGGATGTGGCAGCGTGCGCCCATCTCCTCCCGGAGGACTTCCAGCGCCTATACGTCGATGGCGCCGACTCATCATCGATCCCAACCACTCGAAGGTGACCATGGCCGAGCCCCCGCTCCCCCGTCCTCGCTCCGACCTGACCGAGCCTCCAGACGCCGCGACCATGGCAGGGCAGTCGGAGGGTATGAGAGAGCTGCGCGGCCGCATGCTGATCCAAGTCAGTACCTCCCGTCTCAGCTACGTCAAGGCGCATCTGGACCCCGGCCGAAGCGGTCTCGTCCTCTGCGGAGACGACGCCGTGAGAAAGGCCGGCACCCTGCGGTTCAAAGAGGGGTATGACAGTCCGCTCCTGATCGACCCCGCTGTGTACGAGACTCGCGTCGCAAAAGAAGACGATCCGTTCCCATACGACATCGAGCCCACGCTGTTCCTCGACGACCCCCTGGAACTCGCCTTGGCCGAGCAACGCGATGCTGGTGCGACACTCGCTATGACGCCCACGGGCTATATCAGGGCCGAGGACTCGGACTCCCTTCGGGCCGCCGTAAGCCGCGTCTTGGAACTTGACGACCCAACAGTGATCTTCGTCGCTCCGGTCGATGTCGCCTGGTTGCGCGAAGAGGAGTCAACCCGTCAACTCATCGCCTATTTGCGCATGCTCAGGGGCCCTAAGGCGATCATGCTGGGCGGACAGATGGATCCCCTCGGCCGATACGCCAAGGCCGTAGTCCATCTCAAGCAGCTCATCGAGGAAGTTCCTGAAGCAGCACTCCTGCGTACCGACCTCGCAGCCTTCGGTGCTCTGGCCGCTGGTGCAGCCTTTACTGCCTTCGGCACGAGTAGCCGATACCGGCACATCGTCGCACCGGGCGAAAAGGCTCAGACGAACAAGCGCATCCCCGTCCGGTCTCCGCACGTTCTCTTCCCGGACTTGATGGCGTTCTTCCTGGGGGAGACGATCGCCAAGCGCTACGGTGGCGCGGACACGCCGGTCTGTTACTGCGCGTCCTGTGGTGGTAGCCGCGCACTGGATGCCTTTACAAGCAATCGCGGCGATCTGCCGGCCTCGGCTGCCGCTCACAACGTTGCGGTCCTCATGGAGTGGCTTCGCACCCTGGCCGCCGCCGAACCGGGACTAGCTCGTCAGCAGTGGTGGTACGACCGCTGCCGGACGGCTCTGGATCAGTACACGGTGATCAATGCGTCAATCAGGCAACCGGGAGCTTTCAAGTCCCCCGCTCAACTCGACCGCTGGGCCCTCGCAGCGCCCGAGCAGCTTGCCACCAGTCAGAAAGCGGAAGCTGATCGGAGTCGCTGATACAGCTCCTCGACGAACCACCAGGCGGCAGCGGTGTGTCGAGGCGGCCTATACTCCTCCGGCTGCAGAACCAGCTCAACGTCACTTCCTGACGCAACGAACACGCCGGTTCCGTAGAAGTTAGCCTCCACCAGTACTTCATCCGAGCGAGCTGGACTGCGATCCAGCACCACAGCTCGGCGACAGAAGGGCGCGAAGCGGCCTGCCTTCTGAAGCCCCTGGGGCAAACTAGCTGCGCGAACTACAGCAAGATCCACGTGCACGGGACGCACAGCCTGCCTGACTACGGCCGTCCGGCTGCGTTCAGCGGCCCCAGCTGGCAGGGCACGGACAGCACGCCGCTCTTTTGGCCCCAACGTGTCTATAGGGACAGAAACGCCCACGGGCAGAGCCAGTAGAGATTCCAGGTCCGCCATGTGATCCAACGGCGCAGCTGAACCTCGCTCTCGCCGTGCGTGCTCAGCCGCATCCAGTCGATAGAAGCACAGGGCCTCGACCCCACAGATCGACACGACCTGCGCCTGGCTCCCCGGCTCCAGCAGCGCGCGGGAGGCTACTCGCACAGAACCGTCGACTGCGGAATTCGCCAAGGTCACCATGGCCTCCACCCTGCCTCACCAGGCCCCGGCCGCAAACAGCGACCCCGCCGTTCAGTCCACCCATACCGGCAGGACTCCACCTGCCAAACCGCTAAAGCTGCGCCGTGGACACTGCTCCGGGCGGATTCATTGTCCGAGCATCCCGCTGAAAATGAGCCACCATGCCAGGTAAAGCCCTCCTCCCACCCGGCGGGCTTGCACTTCGTGACTCGTGCCCTCGCACATCTCCTGAAGGGCCACGGCTGCCCTATGAGAGTCCTGCCTGCCGCGCCTTCAGGAGTGAATCCAGCAACCTCACAGGCGACGTTGCGCACATCTCGAGCCGTACGTTGAGCGCGCCCTCCCACTGCTCAGTCAGCCCCAGCAGGAGGCGCTTGCGCATGCCCGGGGTCACATGGGCGTAGCGTGCCGAGATGGAGCCGTCGATGTGGCCCATGCGCTCATCCATGAGGACCTTCTCGGTGCCGAGGTCCTCCATCATCGTGCGGTGGGTGTGGCGGAGACCGTGGGGCGTGAGGCCCTTGGCGATGGGCAGCCAGCAAGCTTCGGCCCGCTGGCTCGCGCCACGTCCCCGTGCCGGGATGCCAGGCCACGGCTCGCCGAGGATCGGCACAGGGCGCGCCTCCTGTGGAGCCTTCCTCGGGTACCAGCCGGAGACCGCAGGAGTGAACAGCCAAGTGGCGAAGCCGTTTCGGCGCCAGTGGTCCGCGTACTCCGAGGTGGCACCTCCCCTCACAAATCCGAGCTCTGCGATGGCGAGTTCAACGCGTGCGCGGGTGTCCTCACGCACGCGGTCAGGGTGGTTGAGGACGTTCGAGACCGTGCCCGTGGAGACTTCGGCACGGCGTGCGACATCGACGAGCTTGGCGCCCTGGTGGCCACCGGAACGCATAGCACCCAGCCCTCGAAAGACGTACGTTCTGCCGTGGCAGGGGCAGGGTGAGCTTGTTCCGCTTTGACGGACACCGTCGGTGTGGTGGTCAGGCCGCTGTGGCGGCGGCTTCGTAGTCGGCGGGGGTTCGGTAGCCGAGGCTGCTGTGCAGGCGTTTGAGGTTGTACCA
>NZ_QOIM01000052.1 GCF_003323735.1 Streptomyces reniochalinae
TGAACTCCGGTGTGAACGAGCGGCGAGGACGCGGCTTCTTCTTCCCCATGCTCTCCATGATGGACATCCTTCCGGGGCAACGCCCCTGATCTCGAATGTCCGTCAAACCGAATCAAGCCCAGCACGTCCCCAGAGGCGGCCTATGCGGAAGCGCCGCGCATCCTTCGCGAAATCGCATGGATCGCACGCGCCACAGCCGACAAGGAATTCGGAGTGCCGATGGGACGAGAGTTCTGGCTTCGGAAAGCCGCCGTACTCGACCGCATCGCGCTGGCCGAGGAAGTGACCTACGCGCCCGAAGTAGCTGCCCCGGCAATCGAGACGGCAGAAGAGGCCGCCGGATGGCTCGCCGACTTCGACCACACCCACCACACAACGCACGGCCCCGGCAAACCCCTGCTGACCCCACCCGGCCGTTCCTACCGGCCCTACGTCCGCCAGGAATACCTGGCTTGGATCAAGACCCAAACCGAGTCCTAGCTATGCCCGGAGGCGGCGACCAACCGACCAAGGAAAGCCCGCCGCCTCCGGTCTCCCACTCCCAACCAGGAAACAGGAGGGCACAAGCATGCCATCCGAACCCGTCCACAGGCCGTACGGCAAAGTACGCGCTCTATTCGATCAAGCCGAGGACAGCGGACCGCCCAGCGACGTGGAAGCCGAGGCAGCCGTACTCGGCGCCATGATGCTCAGCGCTCAGGCCATCGGGGACATCACCAAGGCCCTGAGCCCGGAGGACTACTACCGGCCCGCACACGAGACCATTCACCGCGCCGTCCTCGCTCTGCACGAGGACGGCCGACCGGTAGACCCGATCACCCTCACACACCACCTGGACCGCCTCGGCGAACTGCCCCGCGTCGGCGGCCCCGGTTACGTGCAGTCCCTCGTCCAAGCCGTGCCGACTGCCGCGCACGCCGCGTACTACGCGGAAATCGTGCACGAACTGGCCGAGCGCCGCCGCCTGATCGAGGCAGGCACCCGCCTCGTCAACGCCGCTTCCTCCCCGGACGCCACGGCGAACGACGTACGCGAAGCACTCGCCCTCAGCGGCGAGAAACTGCCCGAAACCTGGCAGGAACCCATCCCGCTCAACACTCGCCCGGCGCTTCCGCGCTTCCCGCTGCACGCGTTCCCCGACTGGCTGCGGGAATTCGTAGCAGGCATCACGGAGGAGACGCAGACGCCGGCCGACATGGCGGGTGCCCTGGCGCTCTCCGTTCTCGCCACCGCTGCCGGTGGCCGTTGCGTGGTGCAGGTGCGCGGCCGGTGGCACGAGCCGACCAACCTCTACGTGGTCGTCGCGCTCCCTCCCGCCAACCGCAAAAGCGCCGTTTTCTCAGCAATGACCGACCCGCTCTACGAAGCGGAAAAATCCCTGGCCGAAGAGATGGCCCCACGCATTGTGGAAGCCGAACTGACCCGGAAGATGGCCCAGGAAGCAGCCGACAAAGCTGCCGCGCGGGCATCCTCGGCTCAAAGCTCGGAGCGTGACGCGCTTGTCGCCGAGGCCATTGACCTGGCCCAGGAAGCCGACCAACTCACCATCCCGGCCCGCCCCCGCCTGCTGGCGGACGACTCCACCCCGGAAACCGTCACCTCACTCATGGTCGAACAGGGCGGGCGCCTGGCCGTGATGTCCGCCGAGGGCGGCATCTTCGACATCATCGCGGGCCGCTACTCAGGCACGCCCAACATGGAGATCTTCCTCAAAGGGCATGCAGGCGACCGCCTACGCGTCGACCGCCGCTCCCGCGAGGAGTCCATCGAAGCACCGGCACTCACCATGGGCCTGGCCGTACAACCGACCGTCCTGGAGGACATCGGCAAGAACCGCGGATTCGACGGACGTGGCCTTCTCGCCCGCTTCCTCTACTCCATGCCGGAATCCCTTGTCGGCTACCGCAAGAGCAACCCCACACCAGTCCCCGGCCCCGTCGCAGCCCGCTACGCCTGCAACATCGTGGCGCTGACCCTCTCCCTGGCCGACCGCACCGAACCCGCCGTACTCCAACTCACCCCTACCGCCGAAAACGCACTGACCGCCTACCAAGACGCACTGGAACCCGAACTGCGCGCCAAGGGCGGAAAGCTCGGCCACATCGGCAAATGGGCCGGAAAACTGGTCGGCACCACCGCCCGCATCGCCGCACTCCTGCACCTGGCCGCACACCTGCGCGACAGCTACGGCGAGCCGATCAGCCAGGCCACCATGCTGGCCGCCATCGAACTGGGCGAATACTTCGCCGACCACGCCCTGAACGTCTTCGACCTCATGGGCGCCGACGCCGCCCAAGCCCGCGCCCGGACCCTGCTGGAGGTACTGGCCGCTAACGGCTGGGAGACCGTCAGCCGCCGCGACCTGTTCGCCAAGCTCTCCCGCTCGGAATTCCCCACCGTCGCCGACATGGAACCGGCCGTCTCCCTCCTGGAGGAACACGGCTACCTCCGCACCCACACCCCACCCCGCAACGGCAAACGCGGCCGTCCCCCGGCCCCCCGCTACCTGATCCACCCCCAGGTGAGGGAGGGGCTGGCATGACCCCACGTACGGCCCTCCGGCCGCGCAAACCGCAGAAACAACAGAAACCCCACGCCGTGCACGCTGACCAGCAGCGCAGCACCGTCGGTCCGGAGCCGAGCCAGCCGCCGCAGAAAGCAGCGAAACCGCCGCACAAATGCATGCGCACCGCTGACACCACCCTGGCCGGCTCGCCCGACGCCTATTTCTGCGGCACTTCCCGCACTTTCTGCGGCACCCATCCCGTCAACCACAACATCCCAGGTCAGGAGGCAAGTACGCAGGTTTCTGCGGATTCTGCGGTTTCTGCGACGGACCAGCGAACCTCCAGCGCTGAAAGGAGCACCGTGCAGCACGTCTTGAGCACCCGCGATCACGGCGACTGCGACATCGATCCCACGCTCGCGCTGCTCTCGGTCGAAGAGGCTGCCCGCCGACTCGGCATCGGCCGGACCGTCTGCTACCGGCTCATCAGCTCTGGCGAACTGGAGTCGATCACGGTCGGTCGCCTCCGCCGCGTCCCTGCCGACGCGGTTCCCGAATACGTCGCACGACTCCGCACCACCGCCCGTACCGCTGCCTGAAGGGGGAGAACACTATGGGAGACGAGAACAAGAGCCGTACACGCCAGCCCAACGGCCGTTCTTCCATCTACCGGGGGAAGGACGGGAAGTGGCACGGCCGCGTCACAGTGGGAGTCCGTGACGACGGCAGGCCGGACCGCCGGCATGTCGAGCGCAAGACGCGCGCAGAGGCCACCACAGCCGTACGGCAGCTTGAGAAGCAGCGCGAGGCCAAGACCGTACGGAAGCCCGGCAAGGTATGGACAGTCGAGAGCTGGCTTACCCACTGGGTGGAGAGCATCGCCCCGCTCGCCGTAGGCGAGAACACGATGGTCGGCTACGGCGTTGCCGTACGTGTCCACCTCGTTCCAGGGCTGGGAGCCCATCGGCTTGACCGGCTCACCCCGGAACACATCGAGCGCTTCTACGCCAAGATGCAGGCCAACGGCAGCAAGGCCGGAACCGCTCACCAGGTCCACCGCACGTTCCGCACCGCGCTCAACGAGGCCGTACGGCGCGGCCACCTCGGCAAGAACCCCGTAACGCTCGCCAAAGCCCCACGCCTCAACGAGGAGGAGATCGAGCCGTACACGGTGGAGGAAGTACGCCGGATCCTCCGCGCGGCCGAAAAGCGCCGGAACTCTGCGCGTTGGGCGGTCGCCCTCGCGCTCGGTCTCCGGCAGGGCGAAGCGCTGGGGCTCCAGTGGACAGACGTTGACTTGTCCAACGGTGTCCTGTGGGTCCGCAGGAGCCGCCGTCGGCCACGCTACGCCCACGGGTGCGGCGACACCTGCGGCCGGAAGGCCGGCTACTGCCCGCAGCGCCGCCGCACGAATCCGGAGACGGCGGAAACGAAGTCGCGCGCCGGACGGCGAGCGGTGGGGCTCCCTCCCCAGCTTGCCGACCTTCTCCGAGCGCACCAGGGCAAGCAGGAAGCTGAACGGGTTGCGGCTGGAGACGACTGGCACGACGGAGGCTGGCTCTTCGCCACGCGGGATGGTCGCGGAACCTCCACCCGAATCGACTACGACGAATGGAAGGAGCTACTGAAGGCCGCGAAGGTACGTGACGGCCGCCTACATGATGCCCGCCACACAGCCGCGACGGTCCTGCTGATCCTCGGCGTACCGGAACGAGCCGTCATGGGCCTCATGGGCTGGTCCTCCACCTCGATGGCAGCGCGGTATCAGCACATGGTTGACACTGTGCGCGACGGCATCGCCGCCCAGGTCGACGGGCTCATCTGGGAGCAGAAGCCTGACGAGCCGGACGACGATGACGACGGCACTGCGGGGGCTCTCGTACCGGTTGGGTGAGTCGGGGGCCGAGGGGACTGGCTACAAGTGGCTAGTCCCCTCGCCACCGGCTCAGACTGCTCGCCGTTGTTGTACGACGTTCCTAACGGCGGGTTCTCCCTGGCCCCCGTCGCCAGGGCAGGAACTGAGCGAAGGCGTCCAACACCTGGCCCAGGCCGGGAAGCACCTGAGGCAAGTCCTCGGGGCGGGCCCGCTGCACGACTGTATGCGCGATCACGCTTACAACAATCAGTAACGCCACAACTACTACGAGGACTGTAAGTAGGACGCACACCATGGCGACTGGTGAGAGAGACAGAAGTTCCGTCATGACACCTCCGGAGGGCATACCAAGGAAGCCCTCCGGCGGGGGCCGAAGGGCTTGTAGGGACTGCATAGGGATGGGGGAGGAGACGCACTCCTCCCCGGAACCTGCGTAGACCTTCAAGATCGCAGAGGGATTTCGGTGGTGCTATCAACCTCTGTGCCGAGCTTCACACCGTCTTGGAGGGAACCGCGTGGTCTCTGTGACCGCTCACCTCAACCTGGATGGTGTCTCTCTATGCGGTTATGTCTGAAGGCCAGCGCTACCAAGGTAGCAGCACTCTGTGGTTGGGTTCGGGCTCCAGACCGATATGGCCTCACACCAGGGGCCGGGCCGACTCAGGCAACAACTGAGACGGAAACTGAGACGGACACGACGAAGGGCCGGACCCTCGCCGGGTCCGGCCCTCCATACATCCTGCTCACAAGCGGTAGCGGTGGGATTTGAACCCACGGAGGAGTTGCCCCCTCACTCGCTTTCGAGGCGAGCTCCTTCGGCCGCTCGGACACGCTACCGAGAGGAACTCTAGCCCACTGAGGGCCCAGGGTCGAAATCGGTTGGAGGGCCCGCGGGGGGTGTGGGGGGTGCGGTACGGAAGAAGCTGGTGAGGAGGGTGGCGCACTCCTCGGCCCGTACCCCGCTGACGACCTCGGGCCGGTGGTTGAGGCGGCGATCGCGGAGGGCGTCCCAGAGGGAGCCGGCGGCGCCCGCCTTCGGGTCAGGAGCTCCGTAGACGACGCGCTCCACCCGGGAGAGGACGGCCGCCCCGGCGCACATCGTGCAGGGCTCCAGGGTGACGACCAGCGTGCAGTCCGTCAGGCGCCAGCTGTCGCCCCGCTTCCTGGCCGCGGCGCGCAGGGCGAGGACCTCCGCGTGCGCGGTCGGATCACCGTCCGCCTCACGGGCGTTGTGGCCCGTGCCGAGTACGGCGCCGTCCGGTCCAAGGACGACGGCGCCGACCGGCACGTCCCCCGCTCCCGGCGCCCTTTCGGCCTCCGTCAGCGCACGTCGCATGGGCTCGCGCCAACGGTCGCGCACCGGGTCGGGGGAGGGGGTGGGAGGAGAGGAGGCCGTGGCTGCCGGCCGCTCGTCCTCCTCGTGTGCGGGGGTCATGGGTCCAGTGTCGCGCCCGGCGGGTGACCCTCGGAGCCGCGGCCCGGCCTTGAGGGGCCTGGGGGAGGGGAGGGGAATCGGGTCGGCGGCTCTGAGACCGGCGGCCCCGAGACCGGACGTGGCCTCGGGGCCAGTGGTCCCAGGCCGGGTGTCCGGCGGCCCGGGGCCGGAGTTCGCGTGCCGGGTGGCCCGCCCGGGACCGCTGTCACATGCCGGGTGTCCGGGGCCGGTGGCCCGGGGTCGGGCGGACCGACGCCGGGCGTACGGCGTACGGCGGCCGGTCGCCCGAATCCGGGCTCCCGGCGGCCCGGATGACAGGTGCCGGGTGCCGCATGACGGGCCCCGGCACCGGCGTGGGCCGGGACGGGCGTGGCGTCCGCGCGCGAGCCCGACCCCGGCCCGGGGCAGGAGACGGATCCGGGCCCGGACCGGCTGCCTGGTGTGGCGGCCCGCGTCGGGCCGGCCCCGCGTCGGGCCGCCGGGCCCGACGCGGTCAGCGCACGGATTCCAGGACGTCCGTGCAGCCGAGGGCCTCGGCTACCTCGGCCAGCGCGTCCTCGGGGACGAGCGACAGCAGTGCCTTGCCGTCCATGCCCAGGTCGGAGAGGACGTCCGGGTCGCCCAGCGGCCCTGCGGGTGCGGCTTCCGCGTCGGCGACGGCGGTGCGCTCGGCCTCCTCGTCGTCGTTCTCGGCGCCTTCCGGCTCCCCCTCTTCCGTGCCGTCCAGGTCCACGAGTTGGTCGAGCGCGGAGGGGTCTTCCGGCTGGCGGCCCAGCAGCTCGTCCGACAGCAGTATTTCGCCGTACGAACTGCGCATCGCCGCCGCAGCGTCGGACACGTAGACGCGCGGGTCGTCTTCACCGTCCACGCGGACGACGCCGAACCATTCCCCCTCCTGCTCGATGCAGACCAGCACTGTCTCGTCGTCGGTCGTGGCCTCCCGGGCCAGGTCGGCCAGGTCGGCCAGGGTCTCCACATCGTCAAGCTCTGTGTCGCTCGCTTCCCACCCGTCTTCGGTGCGCGCGAGCAGCGCGGCGAAATACACCGTGACTCTCCCACTGATTCAAGAGGTGCCCGAGTGCTGACGAGGACCGTGCCCCGCCCCATCGGGCATCGTGGCAGAAACCCGGGCTGTGCGAAGGGTCTTCGACAGTGCGTCGCCGTGCTGTTTGCCCGACTGTTGCCCGAACGTTCCTCCGCGCCCCCGCCTGCGACGACTCACTGTGACAACTCGCGACGCAGAGCTGCCCAGGGAGCGCGTTCCGGCGCGGGCCCCTCCGGCGCGGGCCCCTCCGGCGCTTCCCGGCGGGGTGCGAGCCCGTCTCACCAGCGGAACGTGCGCATCCGCAGTGCTTGCTTGCGCCTTCGGGCGGCGCGCGAACGGCGCGGGTGGACGCGTTCGCGCAGTTCTTTCGCCTCGTTCAGCTCTCGGAGAAAGCGGGCGCGACGGCGGAGCCGCTCCGCGTCCGTGGGGTCTTTCCGGCCCGCCCTGTCCGTCTGTTCCGTGCGGTCGGTACGGCGGTCCCGGCGGTCCGGCTCCCCGGCCCGTCGCCGTGGCTGCCGGCCGGGCTTCGACGCCTCGGCTTCTGCCTCTGTCATACGCGCACCTCCGGTGTACCTGGCCACCTTCCCCGGTGCGCCGGTGGTACGCCCGTGCGCCCCCGCTCGCGTTCGGCGGTGGCCCCCGATTCCGTCGGAGGCGGCCCCGGCTCTCCCCGCCGACGCCCGCGCTCTCCGCCGACGACTCCGGCGAGGAGACCGGCAGCGCCCCCGCGGGGGTCCCGGCGGGGTCGGGTGGGCGGGGCCTCGGATACTGTCGAAGTATGCGGACCCACGTCGTCGACCATCCCCTTGTCGCGCACAAGCTCTCCACCCTGCGGGACGCGCGCACCGACTCGCCCACCTTTCGCCGGCTGGCGGACGAGCTGGTGACGCTGCTCGCGTACGAGGCGACCCGCGACGTGCGCGTCGAGGAGGTCGGAATCACCACGCCGGTGACCCGTACGACCGGCGTGCAGCTTTCCCGTCCGCGCCCCCTGGTGGTGCCGATCATCCGTGCGGGGCTCGGGATGCTGGAGGGGATGGTCCGGTTGCTGCCGACCGCCGAGGTCGGCTTCCTCGGGATGATCCGCGACGAGGAGACCCTCCAGGCCTCGACGTACGCGAACCGCATGCCCGACGACCTCTCAGGACGCCAGGTCTACGTCCTCGACCCCATGCTCGCGACGGGCGGCACGCTGGTGGCCGCGATCCAGGAGCTGATCCGGCGCGGCGCCGACGACGTGACGGCGCTCTGCCTGCTGGCGGCGCCGGAGGGCGTGGCCGTCATGGAGCGCGAGCTGGCGGGGACGCCGGTCACCGTGGTGACCGCCTCGGTGGACGAGCGCCTCAACGAACAGGGCTTCATCGTGCCGGGGCTCGGCGACGCGGGCGACCGGATGTACGGAACGGTGAGCTAGCGCCTCCGCGCGCTCCCGTACGCCCCCGATTACCGTCCGCACACCCCGCCGGACACCGGCCGTCCGTCCCGTCGGACACCGGCCGTTCCCCCTCCCGGATTTCGCCCGCGCGGTGGTTACGCGCTCAGCAGGTGGTGGGGTCGTGGGGCGTGGAGGCGGAGGCTCCGGGCGCCGCGGGTCCGGCGAGGGCCGCCGTGGCGGCCTTCTCCTCGGTCAGCTCGGTGAACTTCTTTCCGAGGACGAGGTCGAGTGCGTCGCCGTCCCGCTCGTCGTAGCGGATCTCCTCGCCCTTCAGCTGGGTGGCCAGGGTCTTCAGGCGGGCCGTGTTCTTCGCGCCCGGGGCGCCGATGAGGAAGCCCGTTCCCTTGACCTCCTTGGCGAGCCCGGCGGGCGCGTTGGCCACCTTACCGACGGTGAAGCCGCGCTTCTCCAACTCGTCGGCGGTGTCCTTGGCCAGGCCCGTACGTGAGGTGGCGTTCAGAACGTTGACGGTGACGTCACCGGGCTTCGGGAGGTGCGCGCCGTCGCGGGCGCCGGGCCGGACGGCTGCGGCCGGGGAGGCGCAGTCGGCGGCCTTGGCACGGCGGTGGTCGGAGGCCCTGGCGGGCTCGTCGGCGGAGAAGATGTCGACGAGCTGAAGCGTGCCCCACCCCAGCACGGCCAGGGCCGCCGCTCCCGACAGCGAGACCGCGAGGATTCTCCCCCTCCGCCGTGGCCTGCGCATCCGTGGGTAACGGTCGCCCCTGATGCGGTACTTCCCGCCCAGGCCCGGAGGAGTGAGCATGCTCATGTGCGCAGGGTAATGGCCAAAGGCAGTACTGCCTACTAGATGATCAACGACTCGTCAGAATGCGTACCCGAACGGGGGATGCGGGCGGACGCGGACGCATCTTCACTCGGTCATGCGTGCGCAGACGGGCGGGGCTCAGTCGAGTTCGAGTACGCGCGCGTGCAGCACCTGGCGTTGCTGGAGGGCCGCGCGGACGGCGCGGTGCAGCCCGTCCTCGAGGTAGAGGTCCCCTTGCCACTTGACGACGTGGGCGAACAGGTCGCCGTAGAACGTCGAGTCCTCGGCGAGAAGCGTCTCCAGGTCGAGCTGGCCCTTGGTGGTGACGAGCTGGTCAAGGCGCACCGGTCGCGGGGCCACATCCGCCCACTGACGGGTGCTTTCCCGGCCGTGGTCGGGGTACGGCCGCCCGTTTCCGATTCGCTTGAAGATCACACGGAAAGCCTACCGGGCCACCGGTACCGGGCGCAGCCTCGCGACCGTGACGCAATCCGGACGATCTACCCGTAAAGCGGGGGGAAAGCGGGCAGGACGTGGGTGACCCGGCAGGGGCGGCGGCGGAGAGTGTGGCGGGGCCCGGGCTCCGACAGGTGCGGGAGGTCGCGGCGTTCCGTTGTCCACAGGCTGTGGACAACGGAACGCCGCCGGGGTCGCGCGGCGCCTCCGTGGTGACCAGGTGGCCGCCGTGGCGACTAGCGGAAGAGGCGCGCCCCCTTGTAGGGGCCGTACGCCGGTCCGGCCGGGGTGGCGGTCTTGCGCACGCCGGCCGGCGCCGTCGGGCAGCTCGCCGGTGTCCCAGGCGTAGTGGCCGACGGCGTTGGCGATCGCCTTCACGTTGGCGTCGAACACGCGCATGTCGATCTTGTCGAGGGTGTCGCAGACCTGGTGGTAGAGGACGGCACCGACCGCGCCGGCCTCCGCGGCCGCCGACTGCTTCTGCGCGAACGAGCACGAGCCGCGCTGGATCAGCGCGATGCGCCCCTCGAACGTGCCCTGCGCGTAGTCGGCCGCGTCACAACCGCTGGAGCCGTCCGCGTCCACGGGCACCGCCGCCACGGGCGCCCTCCACGCCCCCGTCCGGCGTGCTCTTCGTGTACGTCATCAGCGTGAGCGGGACGTCGCGCTGCTCGGGCCCGAGCACCGTCAGTTTCTCCGCGAGGGTCTCGCGGAACGTGAACTCGAACTCCTGGAACGACACCTTGTAGCCGGCCGCCTTCAGCAGGGCACCCGCGTACGCGGCCGAACGGTCGTGCCCCTGGGAACCGGCGCCCCGGTTGCCGTCGCTGACCCTCGCGAGCGCGCTTCTGCCGCATCTCTTGCGGAAGAAGCCGAGGGACGAGCGGGAGCGGAGCGGTACGGACACAGTCGTGGTCCTTTCGGGGAACGGCTGTTCGGCGTGTGGTGCTCCATGTCCGTGGTGCGTCCGGCATACGGACGCGCGGACTCGGTGACAGGGAAGCTAGCGGGCCCCTGGCCCGGAGGGAACGCCCGTGTGGGCACGCGGCGTGTGGGCCCGCCGCGTGGGGGACGCCTGAATACCGGGGTGTCTGTGGGTGTGCTTGGAGGTGCCTGGGGCACGGGGGTGCCTGGGGCACGGGGTGCCTGGGGTGCTCGGAGGGCGCCCGGGGGCGCGCTCCGTTCGCGCTCCCGCACTGGGCACCCGCGCACCCGCGCGCCGGGCGCCTCCGCGCACCGCGCGCCCGTCCGCTCGTGTGCCGGTGGTCGGGAACGGTGGGCGAGGGGGGCGCGTTGGTAGCGTGTAGCGTCCGATACGGCCCGTGTGCTGTCCGCGCCGCCCTCCCCCAGCCCCCGGCCGGGAGGTGCCCCCAACTCGCGCCCCTGATCAGGAGCCCTCCGTGACCAACCTCGCACTAGGACCCAGCTGGCTGGATCCGGACTTCCTGATCAACACGTTCGGCCCTGTCGGGATCCTGGCGATCGTCTTCGCGGAGTCGGGCCTGCTCATCGGCTTCTTCCTGCCCGGCGACTCGCTGCTGTTCACCACGGGCCTCCTGATCGTGACCGACCAGCTGGACATGCCGCTGTGGCTGATGTGTCTGCTGATCGTGCTGGCCGCGGTGCTCGGTGACCAAGCGGGCTACCTGTTCGGGAAAAAGGTCGGCCCCGCGCTGTTCAAGCGGCCGGATTCCCGGCTGTTCAAGCAGGAGAACGTCGAGAAGGCCCACGAGTTCTTCGAGAAGCACGGCCCCAAGTCGCTGGTGCTGGCCCGTTTCGTGCCGGTCGTCCGCACGTTCACGCCGATTATCGCCGGCGTGAGCGGGATGCGGTACCGGTCGTTCGTCCTCTTCAACGTCATCGGCGGCACCCTGTGGGGAGCGGGAGTGACCCTGCTGGGCGCCGCGCTCGGCCAGATCGACTTCGTCCACGAGCACATCGAGCTGATCCTCGTCGGCATCGTGCTGCTGTCGGTCGTCCCCATCGCGATCGAGTACCTGCGCAACCGGGGTAAGGGCTCCGCGGGGAAAGCCGCGTCCTCCGCTGCTCCCGCGGCCGACGAGGCGCGCCCCCAGGCGCCGGGCGCGCCCGCCGGTGACCACGGTCACGGCCACTTCGGCCCGGGCCACGGCCCCGGCACGGGCCCGGGCTACGGCGACCACCACGTGCACGGCGCGTACGCGCCGGAGCCGGGTGCTCCCGCGCCGGGTGCTGCCCAGCCGGGCTACGGCGCGGGTCGTCCGGGGCCCGTGCCCCAGGACCCGAACGCGCCTCATGGCCACGGCCCCGGCCGGCCCCAGCAGCCTTATGGTCCGGGTGCGGGCAACCCTCCGGGCGCCTACGGCCCCGGTCCGGGCTACGGCGCGCCGGGCAGCCATGGAGCCTCAGGAGCACCCGGAGCACCCGGAGCACCCGGAGCACCCGGAGCACCCGGAGGCTATGGGCAGCGGGGACACCGCCAGGGCCCCCACGGCGAGGTCGGCGCGCCCTACGGTGACGGTGCCCCGGTGTACCCGGGCCCGTACGACGGCGCGGCGCCGCAGGACCCGTACGGGCGGGGCGGCGCCCCCCAGGCTCCCGCCGCCGGTGACCCGTACGGCGGGGACGGCGGACCGCACGGCCCCTCCGCGCCGCCTCAGGACCCGTCGGCGCCGCCCCGGGGTCCGGCGGCGCCTTCGGAGGACCCGCCGGGTTCGCAGAACCGTCCGGGCCGCGGCCGCCACGCCCGCCGCTAGAAGGCTCGGGGCGGTCTGCCGCCAGAGGGTTCCGAGCCCGCCCAAAACCCGCTGAGCCGGCCTGTCGCTGTCACCTCGGGCCACGGCGGCTCGTGTGGCGCGGGCCATGTGCCGGGCCCCGGCGCCGCGATCGCGGCGCCGGGGCCCGTGCGCTGTGGACGTCGTGCGTGCCGGTCAGGCCGGGGGTTCCGCGTAGGACGGCCGGTCCGACGGGTTCCCGTTCCCCGACGACTCCTGGGAGGCCGCGGGGGTCGGGGCGGCGTCGTCGGGGGGCTCCTTCGTGGCGGTGGGACTCGCCGGGATGCGCGAGGTCTGGCCGGTGAGCAGGGGGGAGAGTACGGCCAGGATGAGGACGTACCCGGCGATGAAGGGGGCGAGGCGGTCGTCGAGGCCGGCGGCCGCGGCCATGGCCGCGAGGATGAGGGAGAACTCGCCGCGGGCCAGCAGCGTGGTGGCGACGTTGGCCGCCGGCCGCGCTCCGAACGCGTAGATGCGGGCGGTGCACACGCCCGAGAGCACGTTCATGGCCAGGGTCAGGGCGACTGCCAGGAGTACGGGCACGAGGACCGTGGGCAGGTCGCCGGGGTCGATGGACAGGCCGAAGCCGAAGAAGAAGATGGCGCCGAAGGCGTCTCTCAGCGGATGGACGAGTTCGCGGATGCGGTCGGCCGAGGCGGTGTTGCCGAGCATGAGGCCGACCATGAAGGCGCCGATGGCGTCGGCGACGCCGAACTCCTCCGCGACACCCGCGACCAGCACGGCCGCGCCGAGGAAGGAGATGACGAGGAGTTCGTTGTCCCGGGTGGCGAACAGCCTGTTGATCACGCGGTTGCCGAAGCGGGCCGCGAGCCCGAGTACCAGGAGGAACGCGAACGCCTTGGCGATCTGGAGCAGCGCCGTGCCCGCCTCGTCGGCACCGGCGAGCACGGGCTGGAGCGCCGCCAGGTAGAGGGCGAGGAAGATGTCGTCGACGACGATGATGCCCAGGATGGGCTTGGTCTCGGGATCGCCGAGGCGGCCGAGGTCGACGAGCGTCTTGGTGACGATGGCCGAGGAGGAGATGCCCAGCACCCCGGCGAGTACCAGCGCCTCGGAGGTGCCCCAGCCGAGGGCGAAGCCGAAGCCGAGGCCGGCGCCGACGTTCAGGACGAGGTAGATGCCGCCGGCGAGCGCCATTTTGCGGCCGCCTGCTTTGAGGTCTCCCACGTGGAACTCGAGCCCGAGGTAGAAGAGCAGCAGGACGAGCCCGAGGGTGGAGAGCATTTCCAGCTCGTGCGGGTCCTCGACCAGTACGTAGCCGGGGGTGTGGGGGCCGAGGAGGATACCGGCCAGGATGAACAGGGGGATCGTCGGCAGTCCGATGCGGTTGCCGAGGCGGGCGAGGACGGCGGCGGCGACGAAGGCGCCGCCCATGGCGAGCAGGGTGTCGGCGTGGCCCATGCTCAGTCCCCCGGGGAGATGGGGGACGTGCGGGCGACTGCGGGGTGGTCGGGCGTCGGCAAGCTGATGGCTCCTCCTGGCGTCCGGCCTCTTGCACATGATCAGGCAAAGAGGTAGTCAAGAAAGCGTTAATAGTTACTTTACCAAACCAAATCCGCGGGCGGCCGGGCCGGACGGAGAAGGGCGCGGGCCTCCGGTTTCCGGAGGCCCGCGCCCGAGGTGGGGTCCCTTGCGGCGGGAGAGGAGAGGCGCGGCAGCGCGGGTGGCTCAGCCGCCGTCCTCCACGCGCTCGCGCCGCCGTGCACCCGGCAGCAGCCGCTTCAGCCACGGCCAGGCGAGGAGGACGACGATGATCGCGTAGACCGTCACCGCGAAGGGCGTGTCGACCAGCCCGGTGACGTGGCCGTCGCTGATCTGTAGCGCTCTGCGCAGCTGCTGCTCGGCGTTGGGGCCGAGGATGACGCCGATGATGGCGGGCAGCACGGGCAGCCCGTAGCGCCGCATCATGAGTCCGATGAGGCCGATGATCAGCAGGATGACGAGGTCGATCGCCTCACCGCCCACGGCGTAGGCGCCGACGGCCGCGAAGAAGAGGATCCCCGCGTACAGGTAGGGCCGCGGGACGCGCAGGAGCTTCGACCAGACCGGGGCGAGCGGCAGGTTGAGGACGAGCAGCATCACCATGCCGACGAACAGCGAGGCGATCAGACCCCACACCAGCTCGGGTTCGCGTTCGAACAGCAGCGGCCCCGGCTGGATGCCGTACTGCTGGAAGGCGGCGAGCATCACGGCAGCGACGGCCGTGGTGGGCAGGCCGAGGGTCAGCATGGAGACCAGCGTGCCCGCGGCCGAGGCGGAGGCGGCCGACTCCGGTCCGGCGACGCCCTCGATGGCGCCCTTGCCGAACTCGTGCTTGTTCTTGGAGAGCCGTTTCTCGGTGATGTAGGAGAGGAACGTGGGGATCTCCGCGCCGCCTGCCGGGATCGCGCCGAAGGGGAAGCCGATGACGGGGCCGCGCAGCCACGGTTTCCAGGTGCGCCGCAGCTCGTCGCGGCCCAGCCACGGGCGGCCGACCGGGATGGCGCCCTGTCCGCCGCGCCGCAGGTGGGCCGCCACCCACAGGGCCTCTCCAATGGCGAAGAGGCCGACGGCGACGATCACCACGTCGATGCCGTCGGAGAGTTGGAGGCTGCCGAACGTCAGCCGCTGCTGGCCGGTCATCTGGTCGAGGCCGACCAGACCGATGGTCAGTCCGATCAGCAGGGAGGCGAAGCCGCGCACGCGGGAGGAGCCGAGGACGGAGGTGACGGCGATGAAGGCCAGCACCATGATGGCGAAGTAGTCGGGGGCGCCGATGTCCACGGCCAGGTCCGCGACGGTCGGAGCGAGGACGACCAGCAGGGTCGTACCGATCATGCCGCCCGCGAAGTGGCCGACGGCCGCCGCCGCCAGTGCTTGGGAGCCGCGCCCCGACTTGGCCATCGGATTGCCTTCGATGGCGGCGATCACGGCGGCGCTCTCGCCGGGGGTGTTGAGCAGGATCGAGGTGGTCGAGCCGCCGAACATGCCGCCGTAGTAGATGCCGGCGAACATGATGAAGGCGGCTGTCGGATCGAGCCCGTAGGTGACGGGCAGCAGCAGGGCGACGGCCATGGCGGGCCCGATGCCGGGCAGTACGCCGATGGCGGTGCCCAGCAGGACGCCGGTGGCGGCCCACAGCAGGTTGAGCGGGGTGAGCGCGGTACCGAAACCGTCGATCAGGGAGCTCGCCGAGAGCATGACATCCATGGGTTACACCACTCCCATCAGCGGTCCGCCCGGCAGCTGCACGCCGAGGAGGGTGTGGAAGACGACGTAGGTGACCACCGAGAGGCCGGCCGCGATCAGGGGGTCGCGGGTGAGCGTGTGGGTGCGGCTGCCCAGCGCGTAGGCCGAACCCCAGAACAGCAGGGCGCCGGAGAGGGGGAAGCCGAGCGGGTCGATCAGGGCGGCGAACGCGAGGAAGACGCCCGCGAGCAGGGCGACCGTCCGCCAGTCGCCGGGTTCGCTCAGGTCGATGTCCTCACCGCCCTCGGCCTCGCCGCGCCCGCCGCGCAGAACGTCCACCGCGAGCAGCACGGCGACGAGAAGCAGCGCGATGCCGACGACCAGCGGGACGGTGCGGGGTCCGACGGGGCCGCGCACGGACGCGACGGTGTCCATCGTGACCGCGTCGGCCAGCACGAGGGCGCCGACGGCGAGCAGCAGGGCGCTGACGCCGAGTTCGGAGTAGGCGCGCAGCCCCGTGGGGCGTTCGGCGGGGGGAGGGGGCGTGGCGGCGGCGTCCGCCGGGGGTGGGGTCTCGGGCGTGCTCACCGGCCCAGCTCCTTCAGTACCGTGTCGACCCGCTCGTCCTCGCTCTTGAGGAAGCGGCCGTACTTCTCACCGGGCAGCCAGGCGTCGTCCCAGCCGTTGGTGCGCAGCGACTCCTTCCACTCCTTCGAGTGGCGCAGCGCGCGCACGAGGCGGATCAGCTTGTCGCGCTGCGTCTCGGACAGGCCGGGCGGCGCCATCAAGCCGCGCCAGTTGGTGAACTCCACCTCCAGGCCCGACTCCTTGAGGGTGGGCGCGTCGAAGCCCCTGACCCGCTCGGGCCCGGTGACGGCGAGCAGCCGCAGTTCGCCCGACTCGATCTGGTCCCGGTACTCGCCGAGCCCCGAGACACCGAACTTGACCTTGCCGCCGAGGACAGAGGCCAGCAGCTCGCCGCCGCCGTCGAACGGCACGTAGTTCACGGATTTCGGTTCGATGCCGGCGGCGCGGGCCATCAGCATCGGTGCCAGATGGTCGGGGCCGCCCGCGGAGGAGCCGCCGCCGACGGGGAGAGCGCCCGGTTTCTTCTTCCAGTCGGCCAGCAGCTGGTCGAACGTCTTGTACTTGGAGTTCTTCGGGACGACCACGATGTCCGGCTCCTCCGTCAGCCGCGCGATCGGCGTCGCGTCGGCCAGCGTGGAGGGCGCGTGGTTGGTGTGGACGGCTCCGACGACGCCGAGGCCCATGGACATGGCCAGCTTGCCGTTGCCGCGTTCGTTCACCAGGCGGGACAGGCCCACGGTGCCGCCGGCGCCGGGCAGGTTGAACACCTCGATGTTGTGGTTGAGGCCGGCGTCCTCGGCGTTCTTGGCCGCCGTACGGGCGGTGATGTCGTAGCCGCCGCCGGGGGTGTTGGGCACCATGAAGCGCAGGCCGGGGATGTTCGTGCCGCCCGAGGTGCCGCTGCCGGTCGTGATCAGCGGCGGTACGAGGAGCACGACCACCGCGGCGGCCAGGGGGGAGAGCAGGGCGCGCGTGCGCACGCGGAGACACCGCCTTTCCGGGGCAGTCCGCAGGGACGGGGGTGACCCGCCGCCGGCCCGGTGCTGAGGGGGACGTCCGGACCGACGGCGGCGGGGGAAGCCCACATGCTGCCCGCCCGGCACGGCGGTGTCTGCCCTTCGGCGGCAAGAAAAGTATTGGTCGTTGTGGTCGTTGTGGTCGCGACCCCGGGATGTACGCGGCTGCCCTGTTACGGGGCGACTTGTTCGCCTGGCAGGCCGACGTGTTCGCCGCGGCAGGCGTCGTCCACCGAGGCGTAGGCGGGCAGCCGGTGCTCCAGTTCCAACTGGCGCAGCAGCCTGCCGACCGGCGCGTGCTCGCACACCAGCACGAGCGAGCCGTCCCGGGACAGCGCCCTTCCGCGGGCCCGCATCAGGACGCGGACCACGGAGCAGTCCAGGAACGTCACCTTCCGCATGTCCAGCACGACGCGGGGCGGCCCCGGGGGCGCGAACGCCCGCACCAGGTCGGTCTCCAGCTCGGGCAGCGTGGCGATGTCCAGCTCGCCCCTCGCGCGTACGATCCGGAACCGGGCGGGCTCCGGGGCGTCGGGGCGGGGGACGGCGACCATGAATGACCCCTTCCGCTGCGGATGGCACGGTGGTGCGGCACGACGGCGATTTCCTCGGCGATTCCCTCGTTCGGCCGGGGTCCGGGGCCGAACGAGTGCACTCTAGGCACGCCTCGTGAGGGTTGGGGCGTGAGTGCGGATATCGAACCCTTCAGTGCCTTGATCTCACTCTTCCGAGTGACATGGGGGGCCGGTGGTTTTCCCGGGTCCTCCCGCGCCACGCGCATGTCCCGCGCGCGGAAGGGGCAGTGCATGAGGGATGCGACAGGACGGGCGGGAACAGGCGCGGGACGCGCGAGAGGCCGAGGCGCTGGCCGCACACTTCGGGCTGGAGCCGCTGCCACGCGAAGGCGGCCGGTTCCGCCGGCTGTGGGCGGGGCCGCAACGGAGCGACGGGCGGCCCGAGGGATCGGCGATCGTGATGCTGCTGACCGCCGCGCGGGACGACTACTGCGCGCTGCACCGGCTGCCGGACGACGAGATCTGGCACCACTACCTCGGCGACCCCCTCGAACTGCTCCTCCTCGCCCCCGACGGCACGGCGCGGACCCCCGTGCTCGGCCCCGACGTCCTCGGCGCCGGACACCACGTCCAGCTCACCGTGGCGGCCGGGACGTGGATGGGCGCCCGGGTCGCGACGGGCGGCGCCTGGAGCCTCTTCGGCTGCACCATGGCGCCCGGCTACACCGACGCGGGATACGAACACGGGGACGCGGAAGCGCTCGCCCTGCGGTACCCGGCACACGCCGGGGCCATCCGGAGGCTGGGCCGGTGACGCGGCGAGACGGTCCGCGGACCGTTTTGGTGACCGGTGCCTCCGGGGGCGTCGGGCGCGGGATCGCGCAGCGCTTCGCCGCCGCGGGCGCGGCCGTCGCCGTCCACTACCGCGGTGACGAGGCAGGTGCCCGCAGGACGGTGGCGTCCATCGAGGCGGCGGGCGGCGCCGCGCTCCCCGTCCACGGAGACCTGTCCACCGAGGCGGGCTGCCGCGCGGTCGTCGGGCGGGCGGCGGAGTGGCGGCGGGACGCGGGTCTCGGCGCCGTCGTCAACAACGCCGGCACCCAGCCGGTCACCCACCTGTGCGGGATGTCCGAGCGCGAGTGGCGCGCGGTGCTCGATGCGAACCTGCTCAGCGTCTTCGGCTGCACCCAGGCCGCCGCACCGCTGCTGGCGGACGCCGGCGGTGGCTCCATCACCCACATCGCCTCCATCGAGGCGGCCCAGCCCGCGCCGGGCCACGCCCACTACGCCGCCTCCAAGGCCGCGATCGTCGCCCACGCGCGGGCCGCGGCCCAGGAGTACGGCCCGCTCGGGGTGCGGGTGAACACCGTCTCGCCCGGCCTGGTGTGGCGCGAGGGCATCGAGGAGCAGTGGCCCGAAGGGGTGCGCAGGTGGCGCGAGGCGGCACCGGACGGGCGCCTCGGTACGGCCGAGGAGGTGGGCGACGCCTGCGTGTTCCTCGCCTCGCGGGCCGCCCGCTGGGTCAACGGGCACGATCTCGTGCTGGACGGCGGAGTGACCGCGCGCCCCTCCTGGTGAGCGGACCGGCTTCCCGCGGGCCGGCGACCGCTCGCGGGGGCTCCCCGCTGGTGTCGCCCTCGGCGATCGGCTGCGCGGGAGGCCCCGAGTGGATGGCTCACCAGCCCGTCATCAGTACGTGGTTGACGAGCAGGGCCACGGCCGCCTGTGCGGCGAGCCACCAGCGGGCGCCCGCCCGCGGCAGGAGCGCCGCGGCGGGCAGCAGCCAGGTGAGGAAGGGCAGCCAGATGCGCTCCGTCTCGGCCTTGCTCATGCCGGACAGGTCGGCGACGGCGACGGTGAGCGCGGCGGCCAGCACGAGCGCGACGAGCCGGCTCCGGCTGTCGGACCCTTGACGGGCGTCGGCTCGCTCCCGCACGTCGCTTCGGTTCTGGTCCCCGGGCCGGCCGGGTCGCCGTGCCCGCAGGTGGCCGGTCGCTTCCCGCGCCGCGGTGGTCCCACGCGCCAGCGCGCGTCGTACGCCCGCGAGCGTGGCGGGTCCGGCGACGGTGGCCGCGCACGCCAGGTTCCCCCACACCCAGTAGCTGTAGGGGCGGATGCCCGCCGCGCCCTGGTAGTAGCGCTCGGTCAACAGGTGGTAGCCCTCCCACCAGTTGAAACCGGCCAGGGTGAACGCGGCGGCGACCGCGGCCGCCCCGGCCAGCACGTGGGGCACCGGGCGCAGAGTGCGCGCCAGCGCGAGGACGGTGAGGCCGAGCAGGGCGCACAGGGCGAGCCCGTAGGACAGGTAGCACAGGAGGCCGAAGAGGAGCCCGGAGCCCAGGGCGGCGGCCCGGGGCGCGCGGACCGCGCGGGTGGCCGCCAGCGCGAGCAGGGCGAGTGCCCACGCGGCGACGGCGGTGAAGTAGCCGTCCGCCGACACGCCGACCCACACTGCGGTGGGGGCCGCCACCAGGAACGGGGCCGCCCCGCGGGCGTGTTCCTCGTCCGTCAGCGCGCGCAGGGCCACCAGGAGGGCCGCCGCGGCTGACGCCCCGGCGGTGATGACGAAGGCCGACGCCCAGGGGCCGCCTCCCAGGCCCAGGCGGTCCAGCCCGACGAAGGTGAGGACGGCCCCGGGCGGGTGGCCCGCGACGTGCGGTACCCAGTTGTCGGAAGAGTGCAGCAGGATGTGGTCGGTGAACGTGCGCAGGGCCGCGCCCACGTCGTCGAAGCGGTCGATCTCCTGGAGGTACTCGTAGGCGGAGGTGAGCTGGTTCTCCACCCCTCTGTGCCAGCCGTCCACCAGGGCGAGCGACCAGATCCACGCCATGGACGCGCCCCAGGCCGCCGGGGGCAGCCACCGCCACGGCAGCCGAGTCGCAACCGTCCGCCCGTACACCACGACGGCCGCGGCGATCAGCAGGGCGAAGGGCGTGCCCGGGCCGACGTGGGGTTCGAGTTCGGCGTAGAAGGGCGGCCAGTGCACCCGTAGGGTGCCGTGCTCGCGCTCGATGGCCGAGCCGACGACGACGGCAGCGGACACCAGCGCCACGGCGGCCAGTACGGCCAGCAGGTCGGACACCGGGCCGCGCCGCGCGTCGCGCCTGCCCGAGACCGCGCGCGGTCCGCGTCCGCCGGCGGCCGACCGGTCGGCGGCCGGGTCCGCGGCAGTGCCCGGCTCCGAGGAACCAGGCGGTTCCTGGGGCGTGTCCGCGTGTCCTTCGCGCTGGCGGGGTGCGCGGCCGTCCGGCCGGTGGCCGGGGCCGTGGGGGCGTGCGGGGGAGGGTTCTGGTGCCACAGGTGCACGTTAGGCCGCCCGGGGGTGCATGCGGGTCATCGGGCGAGGACGTCAGCGTTTCGTCATGCCTTCTGCGCCCCCACGGGGCCGCACCGGCGCATACGGTCGCTCCATGGGTGATCACAGCGCCGCTGCCGGCCCACCGCCGGACGAGCGCCCTCCTTCGCGCGGGTCCTCGCCGCCGAGTGGAGGCCGCACGGCACCGCGGCTCCCCTCGGACGCCGGGTTCTGGCGCAGCCCGCTGCGCGGCCCGTGGTTCACCGCGCTGCTGGGCGTCGTCCTGCTGGTGGGCATCACCGTGGTGTTCGTCACAGGGCTGCTCTCCTACGCCGCCTACAACCCGGATCTGGCCCCCGCCAACGACCAGACGCCCGAGCGGGGTCTGCTCGGCTTCTACCTGTTCGCCTGGCCCACCGATCCGCACTGGCTCTACCGGCTCACCCAGGGCCTGCACGTCACGGTCGGTGTGGTGCTGGTGCCGGTGCTGCTGGCGAAGCTGTGGTCGGTCGTCCCGAAACTGTTCACCCTGCCGCCGGCCCGGTCGGCCGCGCACGCGCTGGAGCGGGTCTCGTTGCTGCTGCTCGTCGGCGGTGTGCTGTTCGAGTTCGTGACCGGGCTGCTGAACGTCCAGCTCGACTACCTCTTCCCCGGCTCGTTCTACCCGCTGCACTTCTACGGGGCCTGGGTGTTCGCGTCCGCTTTCGTGGTGCACGTCGCCCTGCGGCTGCCCACGGCCGTACGGGTGCTGCGGGCGGGAGCACCGGACGACCTGGCCTCCGGACGCGGGAAGCGTTCCGCGGCCGGAGCGCGGGAGCCCGACAGGGAGACCGGACTGGTCGCCCCCGAGCCCGCCGCTCCCACCCTCTCGCGGCGCGGTGCGCTCGGCGTGGTGGGCGGCGGCTCCGTGCTGCTGCTGGGGGTGACGGTCGGCCAGAACGTCGACGGTCCCCTCCGCCGTACGGCCCTCCTGGCGCCGCACGGCGGTACGGATCCCGGAAGCGGGGCCAACGCCTTCCAGATCAACAAGACGGCGGGCGCGGTCGGTGTCACCGCACAGGAGACCGGCGACGGCTGGCGGCTGACCGTCGAGGGCGCGGACGGGCGCCGACGGCGGCTCACGCGCGCCCAGTTGCTCGCCATGCCGCAGCACACCGCGGCCCTGCCCATCGCCTGCGTGGAGGGCTGGTCCACCTCCGACCAGCACTGGAGCGGCGTACGCCTGCGCGACCTCGCTCAGCTGGCCGGGTTCGACCCGAGAGAGGGACTCCCCGGCGTATTCGTCTCCTCCCTGCAACGCTCCGGGGCGTTCCGGCAGGCCGCCCTGCGCGACAACCAGGTGCGTGATCCGCGCTCCCTGCTGGCGCTCCGCGTGGGCGGTGAGGACCTCTCGCTGGACCACGGCTATCCGGCCCGTGTCATCGTTCCGGCCGCCCCGGGCGTGCACAACACCAAGTGGGTCTCCCAGCTGTCGTTCGGAGCCAACCGATGAGCCAACCGCCGAGCGAACCGCCGAGCGGGTCCGAGGGCGAACCGGCCGACGGCAGGCCACCGACCGGCGGTCCGCCGGGACCGGTGGACGGCACCTCGTCCGCCGGCGTCACCCCCTCAACCGGTGACGACTCGGAAAGGGGTCAGGGGCGACGCCGCGGTGGACCGTCGGGGCCCGCCGCCGGAGGACGCATGGAGGCAGGGCCCGCGCAGGGCGCGGGACGGCCGCGCCGCCGCCTCGGCAGCCCGCTCCAGATCGTCCTCCTGTCGGCGTCGTTCGTGCTCGCCGGCTACGCGGGGACACGGCTGCCGACCGACGACTGGCTGGGCGTCGCCGTCTGGTTCGTCGGCGCGGCGCTGCTGCACGACCTGGTACTGCTGCCGCTGTACTCGCTCGCCGACCGGCTGCCCCGGCTCGCCGGCCGGTACGTCAACCACCTGCGCGTCCCGGCCCTGTTCTCCCTGCTGCTGCTCCTGGTGTGGCTGCCACTGATCTGGGGACCACCCGACCGGTACGCGAAGACCACCGGACGGCCGGAGGGCACCACCGACTACGCACTGCACTGGCTGTGGCTCACTGTCGGGCTCTTCGCCGCCTCCGCACTGTGGCTGGCCGTGCGGACCGCCGGCGGGGCGGTTCGAGAGCGCCGCAGAGCGAGGAACGACCGTCCGCCGGACTCCCACTGAGCCGCCCGGGACCACCCGGCGTGCGCGGCGTACCGCAGGAGCGCCCGCGCGCCCACCCGCGCCCAGGGGAAGGGCTGGCCGACAGGCTCGCCGGCGCCCCTCCCGTCGTCGATGCGGACCTCCACCCGCTCGTCCACGTCCACGGGAGCGGCCTCGGCCAGCAGCAGCCCCCCGGGGGCGAGCAGTTCGCCGCACCGGTCCAGCAGCGCGCCGGGACGGCCACCGATGCCGATGTTGCCGTCCAGCAGCAGGACGCTGCCCCAGCGGCCCTCCCCGGGGAGGGCCTCGAAGACCGAACGGCACAGCGCGGTCGCGCCCAGGCCGACGGTCCGGGTGACCGCCTCCTGACTGACGTCGATACCCAGCGCCCTGCTGCCCAGCCCGGCCAGCGCCGCCACCAGCCGCCCCGGACCGCAGCCGACGTCCAGCACGGAGCCCTCGCAGAGCCGCAGCACCGACAGGTCGGCGGCGTCCGCGCTCGCACACCAGCGCTCGACGTCCAAAGGGAGCAGCCAGCCGTCGGTCCGCCGCAGGAACAGCGGCCCGTGTCCGCTGCGCAGCGCGTCGGTGTAGGGATCCGCGCTCCAGCAGGGGCGGGGGCCACACGGGGCGGCGGAGCCCGCAGCGCCCGGCGCGGGTCCTGACGGCTGGTCGGGCGCGGCCGGCTGGTGCGGCGGTGCGGCCTGGTGGATGGTCGTGGGCGCCGTCATCGGGTGGCCGTTCCGGGGGAGGGGGCGGTTTCCTGGGGCCCCGCGGACGGCGGCGCCTCCTGGGCGGCCGCCTGCCGGGGGACGAGAGGGCCGAGCCGGGCGACGGCGGCGGCGAAGCGCCCCTCGGGGGCCTGAGCCGCCACCCGCACGGCGTCGTCCGCCGTGTCCACGTCGCGCAGCGACGGAAGGTGACGGACCCGCAGGCCCGCGTCCGTCAGCCGGCCGAGCTGCGCCTGTCCGGTCCCCGGGGTGGACATGGGGACGCCCCGCAGGAGCGCGGGCTGTGGACGGGCCAGGCCCAGTGCCCAGAACCCGCCGTCGGCCGCTGGTCCGAACCACGCGTCGCACTCGTGCCAGCCGCCGGGCTCCAGAACGGGCGCCAGCAGCGCGGGCGTCAGCTGGGGGGTGTCCATGCCGACCAGCAACGCGGGCCCCTCGCCCGCGCCGTCGAACGCGGCGGCCAGCCGCTCGTCCAGCCCGCCCGCGCCCTGAGGCACGACGTCGAAGCCGGACGGCAGCCACTGGCCGGGCCGCCCGGACAGGACGAGAACGCGGCGCCTGGCGGGCATCGCCGCGACGGCCGTCAACGTGTCGTGCAGCGCGGCCTCCGCGAGCCCGGCCGCCTGCTGCGGGGTGCACGGCGGACACAGACGTGTCTTGACGCGTCCCGGCACCGGCTCCTTGGCGATGACGAGCAGCGTGGTGTCCCCCTCGCGGGACGGCTGCGCGTGCGAGCTGCTCATCGGGCGGCCCCCTCGGTGGTGTGCGGCGGGCGCGGGGCGCCCTGACCCGTCGGCGTGCCCGGGACTCCCGGCTCTGGCGGGCTCGTCGGACCCGTCGGCGCGGGCGGCGCGTTGAGGACGGCGCGCATGTCGCGTACGGCGTGCCAGGTGCCCCGCCAGGTGCCGGTGACCTTCGACTTGCCGGCGCGCGGCCGGTAGGGCACGTCCCGCTCCTCGATCCGCCACCCGGCGTCGGCGGCCCTGACGACCATCTGGAGCGGGTAGCCGCTGCGCCGGTCGGTCAGACCGAGGGCCAGCAGATCCGTCCGGCGGGCGGCGCGCATCGGCCCCAGATCGTGCAGGCGGACGCCGGTACGGCCGCGCAGCATGCGGGAGAGCGCCAGGTTGCCCGCACGGGCGTGCGCGGGCCACGCGCCGCGCGTCTGCGGGCGTCTGCGCCCCAGGACCAGATCGCTGCGTCCCTCGCGTACGGCCGCCACGAACGGCTCCAGGAGGGAGGGGTCGAGGGAGGCGTCGCAGTCGCAGAAACAGACGATGTCCGCCTCGGCCGCCGTCAGCCCCGCGTGGCAGGCGGCTCCGAAGCCGCGCCGCTCCTCCCTGACGACCGTGGCGCCCAGCTTTCGTGCGACGGCCGCCGAACTGTCCGTCGAGCCGTTGTCGACGACGATCGCCCGCCAGCCGGACGGGATCCGCTCCAGCACCCAGGGCACGGCCTGTTCCTCGTCGAGACAGGGAAGGACGACATCGACGGCGGGCACGGGCACGGCCTCCTCCGGGCGGTTCGGTCCGGGTGCGGACCCGGATCCGAGGGCGGACACGGATGTGGGCCCGGACGCCGTCCCCGGGGGCGGGGCGGCTTCCGGCTGGGGATCGGTCACGCGGGACACCCTACGGAGCAGAAAGCGACATTCCGGGCTGCGTGTCCTTACGAAACACGGACATCGCCCGTCTCCGTCAACGGCCCGCCTGCCTCGTCCTCCCGTCCGGTGCCACCCTGAGCACATGCAGACACCACCTTCCGGCCACGTCCTGGTGGTCGACGACGACCCGACTGTCGCCGAGGTCGTCGCCGGGTACCTCGATCGGGCCGGTCACACCGTCGACCGTGCCGAGACCGGCTTCGAGGCGCTGGAGAGGGCGGCGGCGCGCCGCCCCGACCTCGTCGTGCTCGATTTGATGCTGCCCGGCATGGACGGCCTGGAGGTCTGCCGCCGGCTGCGGGAGGAGGGGCCGGTGCCCGTAATCATGCTGACCGCGCTCGGCGACGAGAGCGACCGCGTACTGGGCCTGGAGGTGGGTGCGGACGACTACGTGACCAAGCCCTTCAGCCCCCGCGAACTGGTGCTGCGCGTCGAGTCGGTGCTGCGGCGCAGCAGGGGCGCGGGCGGCGGCGCGGGCCACCCCGCACAGGCGGGGCAGACGGCGGGTGCCGGGGATCCGGGCCCCCGGGAGCCGCTGCGGGTCGCGGGGCTGACCGCCGACCCGCGCGCCCGGCTGGCCACCAAGAGCGGCGCCGAGCTCAACCTGACCGTACGGGAGTTCGACCTGCTCGTGCACCTGCTGCGGCACCCGGCACGCGCCTTCACCCGCGAGGAGCTGATGCGCGAGGTGTGGGGCTGGGACTTCGGCGACCTGTCGACCGTCACCGTCCACGTCCGGCGTCTGCGCGCCAAGATCGAGGACGACCCGGCCCGCCCCCGGCTCATCCAGACCGTGTGGGGCGTGGGCTACCGCCTCGCCTCCGCCGACCCCCCGGCTCCGGATGCCCGTCGGACCCCCGAAGACGCGGGCGCCGGTCAGGCCCCCGCAGACGCGGGCGCCGCCGGGGCCCGGGAGAGCTGAGACGCCGTGCACGACATGCTGCTGATCGCCCTTTTCGCCTTTCTGGGCGCCGCCGCCGCGGGGCTGCTCGGCGCGCTGGCGCTGCGCGCGCTGCGGCACCGTTCGCTGATCGTGTCGCTGACGGTCGTCTCCACGGTCACCGTGGTCGCCATGTTCTCCGGGACGCTCGTCGTCGCCTGGGCCATGTTCCTCTCCCGCCACGACCTGTTCGTCATCACGACCGTCGTCGCCATGGCGGCCGTCGTCTCGCTGGCGACCGCGCTGCTGCTGGGCCGCTGGGTCGTCGCGCGCAGCAACGCGCTCACCGCGGCGGCCCGCTCCTTCGGCGACGGCGGCCGCTTCCCCACACCCCGCGAGGGCGCCGACGACGACCCGGCCGAACTCGCGGCGCTCACCCGCGAACTCGCCGCCACCAGCGAGAAACTGGCCGCCTCGCGCGACCGCGAGCGCGCTCTGGAGAGCTCACGGCGCGAGTTGGTCGCCTGGATCTCCCACGATCTGCGGACGCCACTGGCGGGCCTGCGCGCCATGTCCGAGGCGCTGGAGGACGGCATGGTGGAGGACACCGGGCGCTGTCTGCGGCAGATCCGCGCCGAGGTCGAGCGGCTCAACTCCATGGTCGGCGACCTGTTCGAGCTGTCCCGCATCCACGCGGGCGCACTGTCGCTGACGACCCACCAGGTGGCCGTGGACGAACTCGTCGAGGAGGCGCTGGCGGGCGCCGACCCGCTCGCCCGCAAGAGCGGGGTCAGGCTCGTGGGGGACGCGGTGGCCGCCGTCCCCGTCGAGGTGGATCCGGGCGAGATGACCAGGGTCCTGGGCAATCTGCTCGTCAACGCCATCCGCCGCACCCCGGCTGACGGCACGGTGGCGGTGCACGCCCGCGGTACGGACGAGGCGGTCGTCCTCTCGGTGACGGACGGCTGCGGCGGCATCCCCGAGGAGGACCTGCCCCGCGTCTTCGACACCGGCTGGCGGGGCACCCACGCCCGTACGCCGCCGGGTGCGGGGCTCGGGCTCGCCATCGTGCGGGGCATCGTCGAGGCCCACCACGGCTCGGCGGCGGTCCGCAACGTCACCGGCGGCTGCTGCTTCGAGCTGACGATCCCGGTCACCCAGGCCGGCTGAGCGGCGGCGGACCCCCTCGTGGCTCAACGGCCCGACGAGGCGCGCATCTGGGCCGTCGCGAACTCCTTCATGCCCTCGGCGAACCCGATCTGCGCACGCCAGCCCAGCTCGCGGGCCGCACGCCGCGACGAGGCGGTGATGTGCCGCACGTCACCGAGCCGGAACTCGCCCGTGACGACGGGATCGGGCCCGCCGTAGGCCTCGGCCAGCGCCGCGGCCATCTCGCCGATGGTGTGCGGCTCGTCGCTGCCGACGTTGTAGGCGGCGAACGCCGCGGCGCTGCCCGCACCACCGCCCTCGCCCGGCTCCCCGACGCCGGTGCCCGCGCCCGCGCCCGTGTCCGTGCCCGTGCCCGTGCCCGTGTCCGTCTCCGTGCCCGAGACGGCGGCCAGCGCCGCGACGTTGGCCGCCGCCACGTCGTGCACGTGCACGAAGTCCCGGCGCTGCGCCCCGTCCTCGTACACGGTCGGCGCCTCGCCGCGCGCGAGGGCCGAGCGGAAGAACGAGGCGACCCCCGCGTACGGGGTGTCACGCGGCATCCTGGGCCCGTAGACGTTGTGGTAGCGCAGCGAGACGGCACGTCCCCCGGCGGCCCGCGCCCACGCCGCGGCCAGGTGCTCCTGCGCCAGCTTGGTGGTGGCGTAGGTGTTGCGCGGGTCCGTGGGCGCGTCCTCCCCCACGAGCCCGGGGCGCAGCGCCGCCCCGCACTCGGGACACGGCGGCTCGAACCGGCCCGCGCGCAGCTCGGACACCGCACGCGGCCCCGGCCGCACCTCCGCGTGCTCGTCGCAGACGTAACGGCCCTCCCCGTAGACGACCATCGAGCCGGCGAGGACGAGCGAGCGCACCCCGGCCGCCTCCATGCCGGACAACAGCACGGCGGTGCCGTGGTCGTTGCAACTGACGTACGCGGGCGCGTCGGAGAAGTCCTTGCCGAGCCCCACCATGGCGGCCTGGTGGCACACCGCGTCCACGCCGCGCAGCGCGTCGGCGACGGTGCCGGGGTCGCGGACGTCGCCGACGAGGCACCGCACGTCCGGCACGGTCGTCGAGGACAGCTCGCCGCGCCCCTCGTGCGCCGACGGCAACAGGGCGTCGAGCACGACCGCTTCGTGGCCCGCCTCCGTCAGGGCGTCGACGATGTGTGAACCGATGAAACCGGCCCCGCCGGTGACAAGAACGCGCATATGCACCACGCTAGGCCCGCGAGGCCGCCAGGCGCCGCCGCACCGCTCCTGTGTCACCGGCCCGTAAGAACCCGCGGACCGCGCACGTGCGCCCGGCCCCCTACGGACGTCCCTGCGGCGGCGTTCCGGCCACGCCGTCGCGCAGGAAACCGACCACCAGGGGCGTCGCCTCAGGGGCGAACTCCTCGAAGTAGGCGTGCCGGGCGCCGGGAATCAGCCGGAGGGCGGCGCCCGGGATACGGCCCGCCAGCAGCGGGGCGTTGGCCGTGGGGTTGAAACGGTCGTCCGTGCCGTGCACGACGAGGGTGGGTGCCGCGATGCGGGGCAGCGCCTCCCACGCGTCGTGCCCGGCGCTCGCCCTCAGGTGGCGGCGGCGAGCGTGCCCGGGCATCGAGGGATCGCCCAAGGTGTGGAAGGGGCCGGGGTGCCGGGCGGTGTAGGCGGGGGTGTACATCAGATCGAGCAGCGCCTCGCGGGCCGCCCGCGCGTCCGGCTGTACGAGAGCACGCCGCACCTCGGGACCCCGCTCGATGCCGTGCGGGGCACCCGGAGAGGTGCAGCCCAAAACGAGCCGGTCGACGCGGGAAGGGTGGTCGGCCGCCAGCCACTGGGCGACCCGGCCGCCCATCGACGTGCCGTACACGTGCGCCCGTCGGACGCCCGCGTGGTCGAGGACGGCCAGCGCGTCCCGGGCGAAGCCGGGGGTGCTGTAGGAGTCGGTGTCGGGCCGGTCGCTGCGGCCCGTGCCCCGGTAGTCCCAGACCAGGGTGGTGAAGACCGTGGCGAAGTCGGCCCGTACCGGATCCCACCACCTGTGGTCGTTGGACTGCCCGCTCAACAGCAGCAGCGGCGAGCCGCCGGCGCCGTGGACCTCGTAGTGGAGCGCGGCACCGTCGGCCGCGGTCGCGTAGGGCATGCTGTCACGCTCTCACGAGGGAGCGGTCGCGCTCTCACGAGGGGCGCGCACGCCCGAGACGGCCTCCGTCACACCGGTGCCCTTGACCAGGTCGCACACGGCCCACTCGCAGGGGCGCTCGTCGCCCTCCCGGCGCGGCTTCCTGCTCATCACGCGGACGGGGAGGCCGTCGGCCAGCAGCCGGTCGACGAGCGGACGGCCGAGGGTGCCGGTGCCGCCGGTCACGAGGACGGGCCCGGCGGGACGGTGGGCGTTCTCGTGCGGGGGAGAGGGCGCGGGTGTCATCGGTCTGCCTCCGGTTCGGTGGGGGTGCCCGGGACCTGCCCTGCCGGTGAGGGGGTCCCGCACGGGAGAACCGGACAGCGGCGCGGAATGTGACAACGGGTCCCGCGAACGGCTCAGACGTCGCTCCGGCCGCCTGCCCGGACGGTCGCGCCCCACGAGGCGAGCTGCTGCGCCGCGTACTTCAATTTGTCCGGGTTCGCGGTGATCCGCAGGGTCGTGATCCGGCCATCCACGACGTCCAGCGACAGCACGCCCAACAGCTGCCCCGCCGCCAGCCCGAGCAGCGCGGGCCCGCCGTTGACCTCGCACGGCACCAGTTCGACCCCGGCCGCGAACCGCTCCAGATTTCCGGCCAGGTACCGGGCGACCCGGGCCCGGCCGCCGATCGGACGCCGCGCGGTGTTGACCTTGCCGCCGCCGTCCGCGTACGAGACCACGTCCTCGGCCAGCAGTTGCTCCAGCCGCTCCAGATCGCCCTCGCGCGCCGCGGCCACGAACGTCTCGACCAGCCCGCTCCAGCGGCTCCGGTACGGCACGGCGGGCACTCCCGCGCGGTCGGGCACTCCCGCGCGGTCGGGCGCTGCCGAGCCTGTCCGTGTCTCCGTCCTGGCGGTCTGCGCGCTCTCGTGGACGGCCCGCTTCGCCCTCCGGTACAGCTGACGGGAGTTCGCCTCGGAGACGTCCAGTACCTCGGCGATCTCCCGGTGCGGGTAGTCGAAGGCCGCGCGGAGCACGAACACGGCACGCTCGGGCGGAGTCAGCCGCTCCAGCAGGACGAGCAGGGCCAGCGAAACGGAGTCGCGCTGCTCGGCCGTCTCCAGCGGCCCGAGCGGGGCCCCTGCCGCGTCCCGGCCGGCCACCCCGCGCTCCGACGCGACGACGGCCCCGGCGGGCCCCGTCAGCACCGGCTCCGGCAGCCACTGGCCCACGTACCGTTCACGGCGCACGCGGGCGGACGCCAACTCGTTCAGGCTAAGCCGGGTGACGACCGTGGCCAGCCACGCGCCGGGCGTCGCGACGGCCCCCTGGTCGGCGCGCTGCCAGCGCAGGTAGGCCTCCTGCACGATGTCCTCGGCGTCGGCCGCCGAACCCAGCATCCGGTAGGCGATCCCGAACAGCCGCCCCCTGTGAGCCTCGAACCGCGCCACCGCCGCATCCGCCATGGCCTCAGTCGACCATGCCGCACTCGGCCCGCGATCCGGGCCGCGGGGCCCGGACCGTGGGATCGGTCACAGCTCCTGGGAGGTGAGCCAGGGACGGATGTGGCGGCGGGCGTGGTGGAGACGGGACTTGACGGTGCCCAGGGGGATGCCGAGACGGTCGACGATCTCGGCGTAGTCCATCTGGCACAGGTCGCGGTAGACCAGGGGCGCCACCAGGTGGGGACTCTCCTGCTCCAGGCGTTCGAGCGCTTCGAGCACGTCCACCTTGGAGCCCGCGATCACGCTCGTCGTGCGGGGGTCGGGACGGCGCTCGGGCGCACCCGCCTCGTCGGGGAGCGTGGGCTGCTCCGCCGCGCGGCGTTTCAGCTCGCGGTACTTCTGCCGGGAGCAGTTGGCCACCACGGTGTGCAGCCAGGTGCTGAAGCGGCTGCGGCCCTCGAAGCGGTGGATGTTCCGTGCGACCTGGAGCAGCGCGTCCTGTGCCGCTTCCTCGGCGTCCTCGCGGTAGAGGAGGAAGCGGCCGCAGCGGCGGACCACGTCGGGACGGATCGCGCGGAGCAGCGCGTCGAGGGACGCGCTGTCGCCCTGCGCCGCGAGCAGCGCGAGGGTCTCGGTGTCGGGGGATCGGGGGTCGAAGGTCTCATTGTCGTGAGGTGCGGCGCCTGGGGGGACGCCCGTGCCGGCTGGTGTGGCCGGGGCGGCCGGAGTGGCCGGTTCGGTCGGGCCGAAGGGCTGGTTCGCGGCGTCTGCGGAAGCCGGGGGACACATCCAGGCATCATAAGGGGCATGCCCTCACCTGATCAGTTCGGCCGCTACCGGGTCGAGAAGCCCCTCGGATCCGGAGCCTTCGCCGTCGTCTGGCTCGCGCACGACGATCGGCTGGAGGCTCCCGTCGCAGTCAAGGTGATGGCCGAGAACTGGGCCTGCCGTATGGACATCCGCGACCGTTTCCTCGCCGAGGCGCGACTGCTGCGCAAGGCCTCCTCGGGGGGCGTCGTCCAGGTCTTCGACGTCGGCGAGCTGGACGACGAACGCCCCTATTTCGTCATGGAGTACGCGGACCGCGGCACGGTCGCCGACAGACTGGCCGGAGGCCCGCTGTCGGTGCCCGAGGCGCTGTGGCTCACCGCCGAGGCGTCCCGCGGCGTGCGGGCGCTGCACGAGGCGGGGGTCGCGCACCGCGACATCAAGCCGTCGAACGTGCTGCTGGCGAGCGGCGGCGCGCGGGGCACCGAGCGGGTGCTGGTCGCCGACCTGGGCCTGGCGAAGAACCTCGCGCAGGCCTCGGGCCTGACGGTGGTCGCCGGGTCGGCCGGATACATGGCGCCCGAGCAGGCGGAACCGTTCGACGGCATCGACGCCCGCGCCGACGTCTACAGCCTGGGCGCCCTCCTCCACCACCTGGTGACCGGGACCGTTCCCGGGGCGCCGGGCCGGGTACCGCCGCTGGGCCGGGTGCGCCCGGGGCTGCCGCCGGAGCTGGAAGAGGTCGTCGGACGCGCCCTGGAGCCCGACCGCGACCGCCGCTGGCCCACCGCGGGTGCCTTCGCGCACGAGCTGGACCGGCTGGCGGAGAGCGTCCGGCACCTGTCCGAGGACCCGGGCACGGGACGCGGTGGCCTGGCGGGCGGCGGTGGCCTTGCGGGTGGTGCGGGTGCCATGGGCGGTGCGGGAGCTGCGGGCATCGCGGGCGGCGTGGCCGCGGCCGGTGCGGCCGGTGCGGGCGGTCGCGGCGCGCAAGGCGCTCAGGGGCGCCTGGAGGCACCTGAGGAGGCTTCGACGGCCGCCGAGTGGCCAGCGGGCGCGCCCGCGTCCCGCGCGGCGCGAGAGGCCGCCTCAGAGCCTCCCACGGCGCCCGTCTCCTCCGCGTCTCCCGCCTCCTCCCGGCCCCCCGCCGCCTCGTCGGCGGCCCCCGGCTCCTCGGCGGACCCCGTGTCCTCGGCGGACTCTCCGGGCGGCCCGGCCTCTCCCGGGAGCTCCGCGAACTCCGTGGGTTCCGCGTCCTCGGCGGAGCCGACGTCGTCCGCCCGCTCCGACACTCCGAGCTGGGCGGCGTCTCCGTCGGCTGCCGCTCCCGCGCCGACCGCCGCCTCCGTGCCGGGTCCCGCGTCACCGTCCGACGCGGCGCGGTCCGACGCGGTGCGGTCGGACGCGGTGCGGTCGGACGCGAATGCGGTGCGCTCGGACGCGGTCTCGTCCGGCGCGGTGCCGGCCGGGGCGCCCCCGGCCGGGAGCGGCTCTCGTGTGGGCTACATCTCCCCCGTGACGGAGGCGGATTCGGAGGCCTCCACGGTCGCCGAGGCGCACGCGGCGACCGTCGGAGAGCCCTCGTCGGCCGCCGCCCCACCGTCGGGCGCGGCGCCGCCCTCGGCCTCGCCTCCGGCCGCTCGCCGGCGCCGGGGGCGCACGGCCCTCGTCCTCACCGTCGCCGTCGCGGCGCTGGCCGGCGCCGGGGTGGCGGTGGTGAAGCTGAAGCCGGACGAGCCGAAGAAGCCCGACGAGATGCTCCTACACGACGCCAGCGGACGTATCAGCATGAAGATACCGGCGGAGTGGGCGGGCGAGGTGTCACGTGACGGGTGGCGCCCGTCGTCGATCGGCCTGCCGGCCGACCGCGCTCCCGGAATGCTCGTCGCGCAGGACGTGAAGGGCTGGAAGGACCTCACCTCGAAGACGAGCGGGGTCTTCGTCGGTCTCGGCGACGACAGCGGGAACAGCGACGACAAGGGAGCCGACGCGGACGGCGCGAACGGCGACGAGCGCGCGAACGGTGCAAACGACGCGAACAGTGCGAACGCCGCGAACGGGAACGCCGCCAACGGTGAGAACGGTGCGAAGGCCGACGCCGGGGAGTCCGGTGACACGTTGGCGGACAAGGTCGGGGCGATCAGCCACAGCACCGCCTGCCAGGACGCGGCGAGCCGCGCGTACAAGGGCGAGAACTGGCAGGGACGCATCCGTACCTGGTCCTCCTGCGCCTCCTCGGGGATATCGCTGGAGGAGATCAGCCTCACGTCCCGGCACAAGGGGAAGCCGCCCGTGTACGTGCAGATCCGCTGCGACGAGGACTGCGTGGCCAGGACGGACAAGGTCCTGGACAGCCTGGAGGTGAGCAGCGCGTCGCAGGGGTGAAGGCGGCCGGCCGGAATTGCCCCTGCATGTCCCTGTTTGCCCCGGCCCCGATCCCGGCCGGGAGACCCGCGGCGAAAAAAATTCCCGAAACCGTGAACTTTCTCGGGGAGTCGGCCATCGAACGGTGTGTACGGCGCAAGAGCCCGGGGTGCACGCTGGTGAGGGACACACGAGAGGCATCCCGGGCGGCCGAACGACCGCGAGACGCGTGACCAGGGAGTGACGGCAGCCATGACACAGCGCCAACACGTGACAGGTGAGCGGGTCGTGCACGAGACGACGGGGCCCGCCCTCGTTTCCGGGGGCGCCGGACACCGCCCCCGGCGCCGGGTGGCCCGCGTCGCGGCCGGAGCGACGGCGGTGCTGGCCGCGGGGGCACTGCTGGTGGGGTGCGGCGACGGTGACAAGGACGCGGGGGACGGGGCGCCGAAGAAGGTCAGCGGCGAGGCGGCGCCGGCCGGAGGCGACTCCGACAAGGGCAAGGGAGGCGACGGCAAGGGCGGCGACCAGGGGAACAGCGGCAAGGGCGACACGGACGGCGCTTCGAAGGGCGGCTCCGACGGGTCCGATTCCGGGTCGGGGGATTCCTCGGGCTCGTCCGACTCGTCCGGGTCCTCTTCGGCGGGGGACTCAGGCGCCGACTCCAGTGCCGGCGGGACACACGCCGGCTCGCATTCCGGCTCCCGCTGCGCCACCGGCGACCTGCGGGCCTCGTTCGGTCAGAACCACCCGGGCGCGGGCCAGGAGAACTACTCCCTCGTGTTCACGAACAAGTCGGACGCCACCTGCACCGTGCGGGGCTACCCCGGCCTCGCGTTCGTCAACAGCGCCGGCGAGGAGGTCTCCATCGACCCGAACAGGACCGGCGGCCAGGTGCGTACGGTCACACTGGCGCCAGGAAAGAGCGCGTGGGCGCCGCTCTCCTACTCCAACCCCGAGATGACCGACGTCCCGACGGTGAAGCCGTCCGCGGCGAAGGTCACCCCGCCCGACGAGCACGCCTCACTCACCGCGCCGTGGTCGGGCGGCGAGGTCACCAAGAGCGGGACGGCGTCCGTCCCGAAGATCGGGCCGCTGGCCCCGGGCACCGGCGGCTGAACCACACACGCACGGGCTGACCGTCGCCGCTGTCCGTGACGGGCGGTGCGGACAGGCGTCAGCCGCGACGAGAGGGCTCGCACGGACGGCGCCCGGCTCCACGGGAGGGTGCCGGGCGCCGTCCGTCTGCCCCGGCCCCCCTCCCCGACGGTGAGCGGTCGGCGCGTGGCGCCCCGTTCGCCGTACGCACGGGTGCGGCCTGGCCGGACCCGTGTTACCGCTTCCGGACGCCGCGCGCGGACAGCCGTCCCCAGTCACCCGACCCGACCACGCCCGAGTGGCCCGGCGCCCGCAGGCGGGCCAGATTGAGAGCGTGGAGAGACGGACAGGCCGAGGGACGAGCCGGCCGACGGGCCGGAGCCGGGACCGGGAGGACGAGAGCGGTACCGAGCCGACGGACGGGTACGAGGACAGCGTGGGGCGGCTGCGGCGCCTGGCGCGGCTCCTCCCCGCCGCGCTGTTCGCCCTGGGCCTCGTCCTGGAGCTGGCCACGCCGCCGGGCGTGACCGTCTCGGCGCCTTTCGCCGCCACGCCACTGGCCGCGGCCGCACTGCTCTCGTTCCGCGCCACCGTCGTCGCCGGTGTCGCCTCCTCGGGCACCGTCGCCCTGCTGACCTGGCTGCACGACGAGGTGGGCCCCGACATCGAACCCGAGGCCCGGTCCATCACCATCGCGACCGTCTCCGCGCTCGCCGTGGGCGTCAACTATGTGCTCCGTCGCAGCGGCGAGCAGCTGGCCTCCGCCCGTGTCGTCGCCGAGGCCGTCCAGCTCGCGGTCCTGCCCACGCCGCCCACCCGTGCGGGCGGTCTGGTGTTCGCCACCCGGTACCGCGCCGCACAGACGGACGCCCGCATCGGTGGCGACTTCTACGCCGTCGAGGAGACCCCGTACGGCGTACGGCTGCTCCTCGGTGACGTGCGCGGCAAAGGGCTCGGCGCGGTCGAGGCCGTCGTCATCGTGGTGGGTGCCTTCCGTGAGGCGGCCGAACAGGAAGAGACGCTCGCCGGCGTCGCGGCCCGCCTCGACCGCGCCCTCCAGCGGGAAGGACGGCGGCAGCTGGGCACCGCGCGGTTCGAGGGCTTCACCACCGCGGTGCTCGTGGAGATCCCCGCCCACCCGCCCCATCCCGGCCCTGCCACGCCGGGCGGGACAGCGCCGCAGCACGCCGGCTCCGGCCCCGTACTGCGCCTCGTCAACCGCGGCCACCCCGGTCCCGTCCTGCTCCACCAGGGCCGCACGACGCTCCTGGAACCGGACGAACCCGCGCTCCCGCTCGGCATGACGGAACTGGGCGTGTGGCCCGACGAGATCGACGAGGTGCCCTTCCCGGCGGGCAGCCAACTCCTCCTCTACACCGACGGCCTGTCCGAGGCCCGCAACGCCCACGGCGTCTTCTACGACCCCGCCGGACGGCTGTCCCGCAGCTACTTCGCCGACCCGGAGGAACTGCTGGAAACCGTCCTCATCGACGTCGCCGACCACACGGGTGGCGAGGCGGTCGACGACATGGCGCTGCTGGCTGTCGCCCACGAGACCCGCCAGAGCACGTGATCCCGGCCCCTGCCCTCTCCCGGCCGCTTCGCCGCCCACCGGGCTCCTCGTAGCGCTCGCGCGTCGGCACGGCCGGACGGTCGGGTGGCCGGACGGTCGGAAGGTCGCAAGGGAGCGGCAATTGTGGGGATCGGCTTGGAAACTCGGGTGCTGTTCTATTACCGTCCGATAACACGGCACGGTCGTCACTGTCGTCACGGAAGACGGCACCGTGCGCCGACGCCGAATCCCGCACACGGAGCACCAGCCGGCCCAACTCACCGGCCGGGCCCCGCGGGAACCGGGGAACCACCCCTTCTCGTCAGCACGTCGGGAAGGACCGGGGTGAATCGGGTGCCCCGCACGGGATGCCCGTAGGAGACCTTCCTGCTCCGAACCCGTCAGCTAACCCGGTAGGCGAGAAGGAAGGAAAGGAGAGCGCCCACCGTGGCGTCCACATCCCAGGGCCCTGCCCCCGAGGCCGTCGGGTACGACCCGCGGTCCGGCACCGTCGGCTCCCCCGTTCCCACCCCCGCGTCGGCCCCTCACGGCGGCCCGCAAACGTACGGCGGCCCGCAAACGTACCGAGGCCCGCAGCCGTACGGCGGTCCGCTCCCGTACGGCGGCGGCGCGCACCCAAGCGGTGCCCCGCATCCGCACGGCACAACGGGCCCGCACGGCACTCCGGACGGCCCTGCGCAACCGCATGGCACCGCGCAACCGCATGGCACCGCGCAACCGCATGGCACCGCGCAACCGCATGGCATCGCGCAACCGCATGGCACCGCGCACCCGTACGGCGAGCCCAAGTCAGGGGCGCGCGAGTCCTCCGGCGGGGACGGCCCCTGGGAGGAGTGGAACCCCACCGACGAGGCCACCCCCTCCCTGCGCGGCAAGCACCGGGTCGCCCGGCAGCGGACCGGCGGTGTGGCGCGCGGCGGGGCCGTCCTCGGCGTCGGCATGATCGCCGCCGTGGGCGCGGGCGGCATGGCCACAGCGCACGACAAGGACCCCGGCTCCATATCCGTGCCCGACCTCGGCGCCGCAGCCGACACCGCGCGGGACCTGACCGACCACCTGCCCGACGCCGAGGACATCCCCGGCCTCGGAGCGTTCGTCTCCGACGACGCTGACGTCCGGGACGGTGCCCGGGGAACGGGCGGCAGCCAGGCGGCACACGGAGCCGACGCGGCCGCTGCCGCCGACACGGGCGGCGGCAGCGCCGGTGAGGCGCTCAGGGCCCGCATCCTCGCGCAGGCCGAGCGCCACCGCTCCGCGACGGACGCACAAGCCCGCGAGGACGCGGCACGCCAGGCCGCGAGCGCCGCCGCGGAACAGGCCGCGAAGCGGGCGACCGCTGAGGAACGCGCGCGAGCCGAGGCCAGGGACGAACGCCGGCGCGAGGCCGCGGAGGCGAAGGCGGCCGAAGCCGCCGAGGCGGCGAAGGCCGAGGCAGCGGCCGAACGCCGGGCCAAACTCGCCCGCAGCTATGTCGCCCCGGTCGCCTCCTACCAGCTCAGCGCCGGCTTCGGCCAGTCCGGCGGCAGATGGCAGAACGACCACACAGGACAGGACTTCGCCGCTCCCAACGGCACCCCCGTCAAGGCGATCCACACCGGCACCGTCAAGGAGGCCGGCTGGGCCGGCTCGTACGGCTACCGCGTCGTCCTCGAACTGGACGACGGCACGGAACTGTGGTTCTGCCACCTCTCGTCCATGACCAAGTCGGCGGGCGACAAGGTGAGCACCGGCGACGTCATCGGACGCGTCGGCTCCACCGGCAACTCCTCGGGACCGCACCTGCACGTCGAGGTCCGCCCCGACGGCGGCGCCCCGGTGGACCCGCTGACGTGGCTGCGCGACAAGGGCGTCAACGTCTGACCCGCCTTCGACGACGGGGGCCCCGCACGTGCTCGTGGGGGCGCCTGCGGGACTGCCGCTTCCCACGGCCGCGCGGGGGAGTCTCGCGCGCTGTGCCCGCACCGGAGGGAGGCGGCGCGCTACGGTCGCGGCATGCAGATGAACGCCAGCAAGAGGATCGGTCAGCTGTCCGTCGCGCCGCTCGCCCTCGGCGGCAACGTCTTCGGCTGGACCGCGGACAAGGACACGTCCTTCGCCGTGCTGGACGCCTACACCGAAGGCGGCGGCAACCACATCGACACCGCCGACGGGTACTCGGCCTGGGTGGAGGGCAACTCGGGCGGCGAGTCCGAGACGGTGATCGGCCAGTGGCTCGCGGCACGCGGCCCCGCGGTCCGCGACGACGTCGTCGTCGCCACCAAGGTCGCCCGGCACCCCGACCGCATGGGACTGGCCCCGCAGAACATCAAGGCCGCCTGTGAGGACTCGCTGCGCCGCTTGCAGACCGACCGCATCGACCTGTACTACACGCACTTCGACGACGAGTCGGTCGAGGTCTCCGAGATCGTCCAGGCGCTGGACGACCTGGTCAAGGCCGGCAAGGTCCGTGAGATCGCGGCCTCGAACATCTCCCCCGAACGCCTGGCCGCCTCCCTCGCCTTCAGCGACCGCGAAGGTACTGCCCGGTATGTCGCACTCCAGCCCCACTACAACCTCGTCTCCCGCGACACGTACGAGGGAGAGCTCAAAACCCTCGCCCGGCGCGAGTCCCTGGCCGTGCTCCCGTACTACGCGCTGGCCGCCGGCTTCCTCACCGGCAAGTACCAGCCCGGCGAACAGCCGCCCGAGGGCGCCAGGTCAGGTCAGGCGGCCAAACTCCTGGCCACCGAGCGGGGCCAGCGTGTCCTGGCGGCCCTCTCCACGGTCGCCGGCGCCCACCAGGCCCCCGAGGCCACCGTCGCCCTCGCCTGGCTCCTCGCCCAGCCCACCGTCACCTCCCCCATCGCCAGCGCCCGCACCGTCGACCAACTCCCGGCCCTCATGGCCGTGGCCGACCTCCAACTCACCCACGACGAACTCCACCTCCTCACCGACGCCTCGTCGTAACCCCGGTTCGGGCTCAGCGTCGACGGGTCCTCGCCTGATGGGCGCTGAGCCCTAGAACCTGCGAACGGCGCGTCGCCATGGCGATCCGGTATTCGTGTGCTCCCGTCACCGCCGCAGCCATGCGGCTTCGCCGTCGTAATCTGGCGGCCATGACGGAATCTGCTGCCGTGCATGCGCAGCGCGTGGTCGTTGCAGCGGCTCTTATCGAGAGTGGCCACCTTCTCGCTGCTCGCCGCAGCGCACCGGCGGATCTTGCTGGTTTCTGGGAGCTCCCTGGCGGCAAGATCGAGCCAGGCGAATCACCCACGCAAGCCGTGACCCGCGAGCTTCGCGAAGAACTCGGTGTCGAAGCCCACGCCCTGCACCGCATCCCCGGCGAACACCGCCTCACCAAGAACATGGTGCTCCGGGCTTGGCGAGTCTGTCTCCGGCAGGGAGACCCGCAACCGCTTCAGGATCACGACCGACTCCGCTGGCTCTCGTTCCACGACCTCTATGAGGTGCCCTGGCTCCCGCAAGACCTCTCTTTCGTCGAGTGGGTATCCGGTGAGCTGCGCAGAGAGGAGGCTTGCACTCAGTAACGCGTTGCCCCGAGGTGGCGTGGTGGCCATGCTTGAGCGCATGGCCACAACTTCCCTCCCTGTCCTGTTCGGAAGAGTCCCCGGTGTCAACGAGGGGGACACCTTCTCCAGCCGACAGGCGCTGTATAACGCAAAGGTGCATCGCTCTCTCCAAGCGGGCATCGCCGGAGGAGCGCGCGAAGGAGCGGACTCCATTGTGATGAGCGGTGGCTACCCGGACGATCGAGAGTGCGGTGACGTCATCCTCTACACAGGGCATGGCGGGCGTGGTAGCAACGGTGCTCAGGTACGTGATCAGAACTGGTCGTCTCCTGGTAACGCCGGGCTCGTACTGACCAGCGCTCTCAGAAAGCCTTTGCGAGTCATCAAGGGGCTCGCCATCAAGCGTGGCAAGGCCACGGGTGGATATCGATATGAGGGCTTGTACCACATCGTTGACTTCTGGAAAGTCTCGGGGAAAGAGGGTTTTCAGATTTGCCAGTTCGAACTACACAAGCTCCATGGCGATGAGGAGTCTATTCCGCCACCGCGTCCGCGCCCCGTCATAGAAACCGAGGCTGAACAAAGGGTCCGTCGCCTCGTTGCTGCTCGGGAAGAGCCTGCTCGCGATCTGCGCATCGTCCAGCGTGTCAAAGAGCTGTACAGGGACACATGTCAGATGTGCAGGGCCAGGGTGGTGGTGGCCCCCGAGGGGCAGGCGTTTAGTAACTGTGCCCACATCAAGGCGCTTGGGCGCCCCTACGACGGGCCGGATATTCTCGAAAATGTCCTGTGCCTCTGCCCTAACTGTCACATCCGATTCGATCGTGGAGCCCTCCAAATCACAGACGATTTTCAAGTGATTGACACGTTGGAAGGTAGAAAGTTCGCTGACCTATACCGCGTGGGCGAACACCACATCGACGTGCAGTATCTCGGATCACACCGATCGCGGTGGCCCGGCCGTATGGAGGCATGGCTCACCGGGCCGAACTGAGAGCCCCCAACGTCCCCCGGGGCGGGTGGTCATCGGGGTGAATAACCCGCCCATGCCTGCGGAGGGATGGGCGGGCGGCTCAGGGCCAGGGCGGCGCTGGTGGTGGGGGGGCCGGAGAGGGGGTGGTTGGCGCGGAGGGAGTTGAGGAGTTGGTGCTCGCGGGCGGCGAAGTCGGGGGCTGTGGCGCCGTTGGTGGCGCGGGAGCGGAGGAGGGCGAGGGCGGTGGCTTCGTGCTGGTAGGCGGCCACGGTGCGGGCCGCGGCGGGGCCGTGGCTGCGGCGGGCCATCGCGCGGGCCATCGAGCGGGCCCGCATGGAGGAGAGCGACCAGGGCTCCGGCTCGCTGAACCAGCCCGCCGCCGCGTACGCGGGCAGCGTCTCGCGGACGATCCGCAACTCGTGCAGGCGTGACCAGACGGCCAGCCACGTCAGGGCGCCGAACACCGGGAGCATGAAGAGCCCGTACACGGCGAGGAACGTGTAGTTGGCGAAGGACGCCGAGCCGTTCCAGATCGCGTGCAGCAGCACTGCCGTGAACCAGCCCAGCAGCGGCAGCACCGTACGCAGGATGCGGCGGCGCCGTGGCAGGGCTGCGACCATGCCGAAGGCTATGCCGGTCATCGCCGTGAACAGCGGGTGGGCGAACGGCGCGAAGATGATGCGGATGAGGAACGTGCCCGCGGTCGCCGAGCCGGCCAGGCCGTCGGGTCCCAGTGCGGCGTCCTGGTCGAACGCGGTACCGAGGTAGAGGATGTTCTCGGTGAAGGCGAAACCGGCGGCCGTGATGCCCGCCGCCGCTATCCCTGACACGACGCTGTCGAGGTGACGGCGGCGGAAGAGGAAGAGCAGCAGGACGGCCGCCGCCTTGGTGGTCTCCTCGACGACCGGGGCGATCACGGTGGCGCCGAGGGTGTCGGCCTCGTGCGGTGAGTCGACGACGACGGAAGAGGCCAGCCAGTCGGTGGCGAAGCCGTTGGCCAGGATGGCGACCAGCGTCGCCGCACAGGCCCCCCACGCGAAGGCGAACAGGTGGGTGCGCCACGGCGCGGGCAGCGGTGCGCTCAGCCAGCGGAACGCGGTCAGCAGCAGCGGGACGGGCAAGAGCGCGAGCCCGAACCCGACGAGCAGGCCCGCCGTGCCTGTCTGCTCCCGTACCAGCGCCAGGATCATCAGGCCGCACAGCGTCAGCAGCACGATCAGGGCGGTCGCGCGCAGCGTCCTGCGGTGCCGTTGCCACCAGGACGGCACCGGGTGCGTCGGCACGGCGGAGTAGGGGAGCCCGATCCCGCCCCCGGGGTGGGGGGCGGGTCCGGGTGACGGCGGGGGAGCGTACGGGGCCGGCGGCCTCTGGGCGGCTGTGTGCGGCTGTGCGGGCGGGGCAGCCGTCGGGGCGTGCCGGTCGGGGTGGGGCGCATGCCCCGCCTCCGGGGGCGGGTGGCCACCGTCGTGTCCCGCCGGGGCGTCCTGCGGCTGGGCAGGGCGCGCCGAGGGGACGGGCGCGGGCGGGCCGGAGGGCTGCCCGGACGTCATCGGGTTCGGCGGCGCGCCTGGGGCGCCGGATGCCTCGTCATGCACGCATCGACAGTAACCAGTGTGGGTGACATGCGCTGCGGCCCTGCGGCAATGGCGCAGCAACAACGGCCCGGACGTCCGGGACGGCCCGGTCCGTTCCCTGCGGGCCGCGGCCGCGTGCTCAGCGGCGTCGGAACACCAGGTCGCGCACCGCGTGTCCCTTGGTGAGGCCCTGCCCTTCGAAACGGGTCAGAGGACGGTGCGCGGGGCGGGGTGCGTAGCCGCCGTCGGGCCGGGTGTTCTCGTACTCGGGATGCGCCGACAGTACGTCGAGCATCTGCTCGGCGTACTCCTCCCAGTCCGTGGCGCAGTGCAGGAGGGCGCCCGGTCGCAGCGGTCCGGCGGCCAGGTCGAGGAACTCGGTTTGCAGCAGTCGCCGCTTGTGGTGGCGGGCCTTCGGCCACGGGTCGGGGAAGTAGATCCGCAGGCCGGAGAGCGAGTCCTGGGCGAGCATCTCGCGCAGCAGGATGATGGCGTCGCCGTTGCCGACCCGTACGTTGTCCAGGCCCTGCTCGTCGGCGAGGCGGAGGAGGTTGCCCTGGCCGGGCGTGTGGACGTCGACGGCGAGGATGCCCGTGGCCGGGTCGGCGGCCGCCATCTCGGCCGTGGCCTCGCCCATGCCGAAGCCGATCTCCAGGACGATGGGCAGGCCGGGGTCGCCGAAGAGTTTGCCGAGGTCGAGCCGGCGCATACCGTCCACGTCGAAGCCCCACCGGGGCCAGAGCCGCTCCAACGCGGTCCGCTGCCCCTTGGTGACGCGGCTGCGGCGGGGCTGGAAGCTGCGGATACGGCGCTCGTGGTGCGACCCGGCGGGGTCGGGCGAGGGCCCGGAGCCGGGGGGAAACATCCGGGCCATGGGCCGGGGCTCCGGCTCCGCGTCGGAGGAGTCGGTGCGGTCGGAACCGGGTGAGTCGGCGGGGCCGTCGTGGGCGTCGTGGGTGGCATCGGCGGGGGCGGCCTCGTGGTCGAGGTCCCGGCGGGCGAGATCCTCGCGGGTGAGGCCGTCGTTCGGAGAGAAGTTCTTGCTTTCGGACACGATGCTTCGATTTTACGGGCAGCCGGACCGCAGCGGCGGCGCCGCCCGTCGACCGGGAGGGTAGGGCCCCTTTCACAACCGTCACCGGTTTGACCGGTGACGGTTGTGCAAGGGGTCACCGGGGCCGGCAGCCGGTGACGGGCTCGTCCGGTCCGTGGTCGAGGGCCGACTGTCGGTGACCGACTGGCCAGAGCGCGCCGCTCGGCACCAGTGGTTCGAAGGACGTCGGGCGGGGATCAGGCGTCGGCCAGTACCGCCGACGCCCGGCGGGCGATCTCTCGGCCGATCGGGAGGGAGGCGGTCGCGGCCGGGGAGGGGGCGTTGAGGACGTGGACGGTGTGCGGGCCCTCCGCGAAGAGGAAGTCGTCGACGAGCGTGCCGTCCCGCAGCACGGCCTGGGCGCGTACCCCGGCGGGTGCGGGGCGCAGGTCGGCCTCCGTCACCTCGGGCAGCATGCGCCGTACGGCGGCGGTGAAGGAGGGCCTGGAGAGGGAGCGGCGGATCTCGCCGGCGCCGTAGCGCCAGTGGCGGCGGGCTATCCGCCAGGTGCCGGGGTGTGCGGCCAGTCCGGCCAGCTCGGCGGGGCGTGCGGCGGACCACGTGTAGCCCTCGCGGGCGAGCGCGGGCACGGCGTTCGGGCCGACGTGCACACCGCCGTGAACCCCTCGGGTGAGGTGGACGCCGAGGAAGGGGAAGGCCGGGTCGGGCACCGGGTAGACGAGGCCGCGCACCAGGTGTTCGCGCTCGGGGGCCAGCTCGGCGTACTCGCCCCGGAAGGGGAAGATCCTGGCTTGCGGGGTGTCTCCGGCGAGGCGGGCGACGCTGTCGCAGTGGAGTCCCGCGCAGTTGACGAGTGCGCGTGCCCGCAGGACCGTCCCGTCCGCGGTCCGTACGGCGACGCCGCGGCCGGGGCGGCGGTCGATCACCGCGACCTGTCCTGCGGCGGCGTACCGCACCTCGGCGCCGGCGTCGTGCACCAGGCGGGCGAGCTGCCGGGTGACGGCCACGTAGTCGCACACGCCCGTCGTGCCGACGTGGATGGCGGCCAGGCCCCGCACATGGGGCTCGCGTTCGGAGATCTGGGCTGGGCCGAGTTCCCTGACGGGGATGTTGTGCTGGCGGCCGCGCTGGATGAGGGCGTGCAGCCGGGGGAGTTCCTCGTGTTCGGTGGCGACGATCAGCTTGCCGGTGACCTCGTGCGGAATCCCGTGCTCCGCGCAGAACTTGACCATCTCGGCAGCGCCCCGCAGCGCGAAGCGCGCCTTGAGGGAGCCGGGCGGGTAGTAGACGCCGCTGTGGATCACCCCGCTGTTCCGCCCCGTCTGGTGCCGGGCAGGGCCGGGCTCCTTCTCCAGGACGGTGACCCGGGTTCCGGGGGCCCGGCGGGTGAGGGCGTAGGCGGTGGACAGTCCGACGACGCCGGCGCCGATCACCAGCACGTCGCAGTCGAGCCGGCCGGCGCCCTTGCCGACGGCTGAGCGGTCGAGTCTTCTGGACGTCGAGGTCACGCCCCCCATCATGAACCCCACGGCTGACAGCTCGCTGCGGCACCCTTCATGCCGACGATCAAGAAATCCCTCCCGGTTCCTCTCCGGCCCTCCGGCCGCCCCGCGGGACGAAGAGCGCGCCTCCGTCGAGCAGGCCGGCCGACCGAGCAGAGCGACCGATCGGGCCGAGCGGAGCGACCGATCGAGCCGGGCAGTCGGCCGAGCAAGGCGGTCGGCGCCCGGCCGGCGGCGCCGCTCACATGCTCGAGCGGGCGGCCCCGGTCACGCCGGGGCCATCAGCAGCGGCCGCGCCCTCTCGCGCAGTTCGGCGACGCGCGGCTCGTCCCCGTAAGGCTCCAGGCGGTGCAGCAGGTCGCGCACGTACTCCGTCGTACGGGCGGAGGAGATGCGCCCGGCGACCTCCACGGCGCGCGTACCGGCCGCGCAGGCGGCGTCGAGGTTGCCGGATTCGAGCTCCGCGACCGCCGAGACGACCAGGCGCAGCCCGTGCGAGCGCACGAACTCCTCCTTCGGCTGCGAAAGCGCCTTCTCCGTGAAGCGGCGCACCTGGCGAGGTGCCTTCAGGTCGCGGTAGCACTCCGCCGCGTCCGCCGCGAGGCGGTCGTAGGAGTAGAAGTCCAGCCAGGAGGGGTCCGGGTCGCCTTCCCTGGAGCGCTCCAGCCAGCTCTCCGCCGCGGCCAGCGCGGCGGCGCACGCCTGTGCGTCGTTGGCCTTGGCGTGGGCGCGGGCCTCGACGAGTTGGAAGAAGCTCATGGTGCGGGCCGTCGCCAGTCCGCGGTTGCGTTCCAGCGCGGCCTGGGCGAGGTCGACGCCCTCGTCGGCGAAGCCGCGGTAGGTGGCCTGGAGCGACATGGAGGCGAGTACGTAGCCGCCCAGCGGGACGTCGGCGGCGGCGCGGGCGAGGCGCAGCGCCTGGATGTAGTAGCGCTGGGCCGCCTCCTGCTGGCCGGTGTCGAAGGCCATCCAGCCGGCGAGTCGGGTCAGTTCGGCGGTGGCGCCGAAGAGGGAGCGGCCGACCTCGTCGGTGTAGGCGCCCAGCAGCAGGGGTGCGGCGTCCACGCGCAGGCACTCGGGGACCATGGAGGAACGCCAGTCCCCGCCGCCGTACTTGGAGTCCCACCGGCGGGCCTCGTCCGCGGCCTCGCGCAGCTTGGAGACGTCGGTGTGTCCGACGCGCAGTGGCGCGGTGGTGCCCTCCTGCTCGGCGCCCGGCCCGTGCCCGTTGCCCGACCCGGCGTCGACGGCGACGAGGGCGCCGTCCGCCGCGCCCGTTCTGGGGGCTTCCGTTCTGGCCCCGTCGGCAGCGGACGGGGCCACCCCCTCGAGGAGTTCGACGTGGCGGGCGACGGAACTGTCCGCCGGGGTTATGAGCCAGCGCGAGGCGGGGGTGGCGTAGGCGCTGACGGCGAACGAGCCGGCGAGCGACTGCCAGATGCTGCCGCCTCCACGCCGACCTGCCAGGTCCAGCCGGTAGAGGTCGGTGGCCGATTTGACGGCGGCTCCGACGTCGCGCGGGAAGGCGAGCCCGACCTCCGGGGTCGGGTCGGCGTCCGCGAGGCCGATCTCGTGCAGCGGCACCGGACGGCCGAGCTTGCTGCCGATGGCAGCGGCGATCAAGTGGGGCGCCGCTCCTTGCGGCACCATCCCCTTCGATACCCAGCGGGCCACCGACGTCTTGTCGTACCGGAGCGTGAGGCCCCGTTGGGCGCCGAGGTCGTTGACCCGTCGGGCGAGTCCGGCGTTGCTGATCCCTGCGAGGGCGAGGACGGTGCCGAGTTTCTCATTCGGCCCGCGTGACTCCCTGGACATGCGCACCCCTGACCACACCGACGACCGCCCCGCGGCTGACGCGGGGCCCCCTCCCGTCACTGCGCACTGCGCGGCGCGGAAAGCACTGCCAACACAGCGTAGTTCGCTGCATGCCCACCGTTAAGGGGTGTCATGGGGGATGGCGGGATCTCTCTCCGTACGCGTGTACGTGCAGGGGTCACGTGCCACCCTCAGCGTGCCCTCCGTCGGGCGGCCGGAATCGTACGCGCCCACCGCCGGTCCGGGTGGTTTCGTGGCGCTGTCTCCCGTGCACCGGCCGTGTGGCCGTGCGCCCGCCCATGCGCCTGCCCTGCCTGCGAGGTCAGCGGTTCCATGGGAGCCGCGTGGGTCGGCCCGCTGCACAGGATCAGTGGGCTGGGGGAACACCGCCGCCCCATTCCCCGCGGGCGGCGGTCCGGGCCGGGAGGCACGCACGTGCCTTCCGGCCCGGCCGACTCGCCCCCCCGCCCGGCCTCGGTGCCGGCCTTCTCTCCCCGCGCCCTCTCGCCCGCTGTACTGCCCCTCTGGACCGCTGCGTTCGCCCCACCCGGCCGCGATACGGAGCCCAACTTCCGCCCGCTCGGACAGGCGCATCGGCAGCTCGGACAGACGCACGGCTCCCTCCGGCTCCCTGGCGGTGACGTCTCCTGCCCAGCGGGGGCTGCGTGCGTGTGTCCTTGTCCCCGCGTGCCGGCCACGCGTGTGCCCCTGTGCCTCCGTGCCCGGCGTACGCGACGCGGCCGCGCGCTCGGCGTGCACGCCTGTCGCGCGTCACGGCCGGCGGCGCCCGCCCCTCCCGACGCCAACCGTGCGCCGTCCGTCCGGTGTTGCGTCGCGAGTGCGCCGCGGGGCGTCAAGGCGGCGGTCGTCGTGGTCCGTCGTACGCGCAGATTTGGCCGAATGACATCGGTCGTGTGTGCGGTGCCGGAGGCGGACGCCAGAGGAATATGCGCGTGCGGAGCCCGGTCACCGGGCCCGCACGGAGGCGCGGGAGGAAGGAAGAACGGCCGCGTACTGCACTGAGGTATGCGCCCCTTACACGCCTCCCGTGCGCCACTTACGTGGCACCATAGCCGCAACGGCAGCGGTCCCAGGGCGGCGCACACCCGTCGCCCCAGGGCCCGCGCGGTGCGGCGGACGCCGGCGGGAGTGCCGGCAAGTGACGTGAAGGCAGGCGGCGATGCGCTGGTTGGTGGGGTGGAGCAGTGCCGCGGCAGCGCCTCAGGGCCGTCGCGGCGGTGCCCGGGCCACCACGAACGCAAGCCGTACCTCCACAGGTTCGGACGACCCGTACCCGTACGACGCCCACGACCGGTACGACTCCTTCGGCCGGTACGACGCCCACGACCCGTACGACTCCTACGGCCGCTACGGTCACGCCCCGCACACCGCCCACGTGCCCGACGGCGGCGACGGCATCCTGGCGCCCGTCGGCGCGCAGGTGGTGTGGGGGGACCCGGACCCGCTGTGGGCGGTCGGGGACTGGCGTCCCGACGAGATCCGGGTGGTGGAGGCCCAGCCGGGAAGCCGGCTCGCGGTGTTCGGCTGCTGCGGCGCCAGCGACGACGAGCTGCGGCTCGGGCTGATCGCCGCGCGAGGCGGAGCGTTCCGCCACCTGACCGCGTGGCCCGGCAGCTACACGGCCGTCGCCTGCGTCGGGCGCCGGCTCACCGTCGCCGCCGACCTGGCCGGTGTGCGGCCCGTTTTCCACACGCCGTGGGCGCGCGGCACCGCGTACGCGACGGCCGCGCTGCCGCTGGCCGACCTGGTCGAGGCGGAGCTCGACTTCGGTCACCTCGCCGCGCTGCTCGCCTGCCCTGACGCTCCCGAGGCGCTGGGCGACGGCACCCCCTACCGGGGGGTCAGCCGGGTGCCGCCGGGGCACGCGCTGATCGTGCGGGACGGCGGCAGCAGGGAGATCGCCGGTTACGAATCGTCCACGTCCCTGGTCGTCGGTGCGCCGCCCGTCGACCCGGAGGCGGCCGTCGCGGGCGTCAGGGACGCGCTCGTGAACGCTGTCCGCGCCCGCCTGACCGCGCCCCGCCACGCGTCCGAACACGACACCGACGCACGGGATCCGGGCCCCGTCCCCGGAATGGGCCCGGCCGACCGGCAGCGGGCGCGCGGCGGACCCGCGCCCGGCATCGGCGCCGACCTGTCCGGCGGACCCGCCTCCGGTACGCTCGCGCTGCTCGCCGCAGGACTGCCCGGCACCCCCGGCACCGTCTTCGGGTCCGGCGCGGCGGGCGCGGGCGAGCGGCTGCTGGCCGTCACCTTCAACGACCTCACCACGGGAACGGGCGCCGCACACCGCGGCGGGCCCCACGACCCCGCCGACGCCGAGGACCACACCGCCGAGCTGGAGCGGGCACACGCCATCGCCCAGAACCCGCGGCTGCGCCACCTCGTGGTCACCGGCGGCGAGGAGACGCTGCCGTACGCGGACCTGACCGCGGGGCCGCTCACGGACGAGCCGGGCCCCTCACTCGTCGCGGCCGAACGCCACCGCAGCCGTCTCACGGCGGGCAGCGCCGACCACTTCGTCGGCGCAGGGGCCCGGCAGGTTCTCGACGCGCACCCCGCCCGCCTGGCCGACCTGCTGCTGGACAGGCGCCGCCGGCACCTCGTCCGCCCCGTCGCCGCGCTGGCCCGCGCGGAGGGGCAACGGGGAGAGAGCCAGGTGGCGGGGCGTTCGCTGCTGGTGCCCGTCACCATTTACCGGGCAGCGCGCAGACTGGCTCGTACGCCGTACAGGGAAGGGGTGGAGCAGACAGCGGCGCTGATGCGGGACGGCGGGTTCACGGCGTCCGCGTTCGAGCCCTGTCCGGACGGCGGGGAGAGCGCCGTGGACGCCTCGGTGGCCGCGCTCACCTGGTGCCGCCCGGGACCGGCGGCCCGCTGGCTGACGGGGGAGGCGCTCGCGGAGGTCTCCCTGCGCCTGGAGTCCGCGGCCCAGGCCCGCCCGTCCGTGGAGAGGCCCGGCGAACGGCGGGCCCGCGCCGCCCTCGCCCGGTCCGCCGCCGACCACCGCGTCCTCGAACAGGCCGCCGAGCTCCGCAACCAGCGGCTGCACGCCCCCTACTTCGACAACCAGGTCGTACGCGCCGCCCGGGAGCTCCCCGACGCGCTGCGCGTACGCCCCGGAGCCCGCGCCTCCATCCTGCGTGCCGCACTCGCCGGGGCGGGCGTCCACGACGTCCCGTCCGGCTGGGGCGCCCCCACGCAAGCCGCGCACCACGCCGCCCTCCGCGCGGGCATACGCCTCGCGTCCGAGCGGCTGCTCGAACTGTTCCAGGCACCGCTGCTCGCCGAGGCCGGGCTGGTCGAGGCCCGCGTCGTACGGCAGGCCGTCCGACGGGTGGCCCGAGGCGAACCGCTGCCCGCGGAGGGCATCGCCGACCTGGCCGCCATGGAACTGTGGCTGAGCCGCCTGCTCGCCCGCCGCGGCACCTGCTGGACCGGCGCCGCGGCGCCCCGCCACCGCGCCGCGGCGGCGGGCGTCCACCCCGACGCCCGGTACGAACGCAGCCTGCCGCCCACGCCCAGGTGACGGACCGGCTCCGTCCGCTCCGCCCCGGTCACGCCAACAGAAAAAAGCACGCGGACATGACGGCACCGACAGGGACAATAGGCGTGTGCGCTATCTGATCCTGGGGGCGAGCGAGGCCCGCGACGACGCCGGGCGTCCCGTCCCGCTCGGCGGGCAGCGCCTGCGCGCGCTGCTCGCCGCCCTCGCACTGCGCGCCCACAGCCGCGCGCCCACCTCACCCCAGGCACTCATCGACGACGTGTGGGCCGACGCGTACCCCGACGGACTGCCGGAGGACGCGCCGGCCGCCCTACAGGCGCTGGTGGGCAGGTTGCGCCGGGCCCTGGGAAGGGACGCCGTCGAGTCGCTGACCGGCGGGTACCGGCTGCGGCTCGACCCCGAGCGCGACGAGGTCGATCTCCTCCGCTTCGAACACCTCGCCACCGAGGGGGAGCGCGCACTGGAGGAGGGCGACGCCGAACGGGCCGCGCGGGTACTCCGCGAAGCCCTCGCTCTGTGGCGCGGCCCCGCGCTGGCCGACCTGCCCGACCGCGCCGCCGTCGCCGCCCGCATGGAAGCCCTGCGGCACGCCGCCCTCCAACGGCGCCTCGCCGCCGACCTCGCCCTGGGCCACGCCGCGCGCGTCCTGCCCGAACTGCGACAGCTGGCACCGGAGCACCCGCTCGACGAACCGCTCCAGGTCCTCCACCTCAGAGCCCTGCACGAGAGCGGCCGCACGGCGGAGGCGCTGGCCGGTTACGAGTCCGTACGCAGAGGGATAGCGTCCCGCCTCGGCGCCGACCCGGGTGCGGAACTGCGCGCACTCCACGCGGAACTCCTCCGGGCGAGCACCCCGACGGACACGGACACGGACACGGACACGTCCTTTGGGCCTGTCCCTGCCTCTGTCCCTGCCTCTGTCCCCGACGAGGGCACCTCCGGCACGGGCGGGGCGGACGGCACTCCCCGCCCGGATGCTGAGGGCGACGGTGTTCACGCACCCGGTCCTGCCGCGGAAGCGGACGGCGGCCCGGCCTCCCGTACGCCGAACGGCGCAGCGTCGGATGCGGCGTCACGCGGTGCGGACCGGTCCGTCCGGACGGCGCGGACCGGTGCGACCCGCACGCCGGTGTCGGCCCCGGAGGACCGGACGGCCCCCGCGGGCGGCCCCGCACACCCGCCCCCGCCGCCTGGGCGCGAGGCACACCCGCTCCCGCCGGGGGGCGAGGTGGAGCCCGCCCCCACGCGCGGTGCGAGACGGACGCCGACGGCGGGTTCCGCGAAGTCGGCAGCGGCTTCCGCGAAGGCGACACCGGGTGACGGGAGACCGAGGCCCACCTCGGAGGGACGGACACCCATCCCGGAGGGGCGAGGACCGGCGCGCCCACCGGGCAACCTCCGGGCGCGGCTGACCAGCTTCGTCGGGCGCGAGACGGACATCGCCACCCTCAGCGCCGACCTCGCGGCCTCCCGGCTGGTGACGCTGACCGGTCCCGGCGGCTCCGGCAAGACCCGGCTCGCCGAACAGGTGGCCGCCACGACGGGGGCGGCGGAGCCGACTCCGCATCCCGACGGCACCTGGTTCGTGGAGTTGGCGCCTCTCGACCATCCCACCGCCGTGCCGGGCGCCGTCCTCAGCGCGCTCGGTCGCCGGGTGACCGCGCTGTCCACCGCCGCCACGGAGGGCGCGCGTGCGCTCAGTGGCCAGCAGGACGCGATGGCCCTGCTGGTCGAGCACTTGCAGCACCGCACTCCGCTGCTGGTGCTCGACAACTGCGAGCACGTCATTCACGCGGCTGCGACGCTCGCTGAGACGCTTCTCGCCCACTGTCCCGGGCTGACCGTGCTGGCCACCAGCCGCGAGCCCCTCGGCGTGCCGGGGGAGTCCGTGCGTCCGGTCGAGCCGCTGCCGCCCGCTCCGGCGCACCGCCTCTTCGCCGACCGTGCCGCCGCGGCGCGCCCCGGTTTCCGTCCGAGTGAGGACGCGGAGGCCGTGGCGGAGATCTGCCGCAGGCTCGACGGCCTGCCCCTGGCGATCGAACTGGCGGCCGCACGGCTCCGCTCGCTCACCCCGCGTCAGATCGCGGACCGCCTCGACGACCGCTTCCGGTTGCTGACCAGCGGCAGCCGTACCGTGCTGCCCCGCCAGCAGACCCTGCGGGCCGTCGTGGACTGGTCCTGGGACCTGTTGGACGAGCGCGAGCGCACCACCGTCCGCCGGCTGTCCGTCTTCGCGGGCGGCTGCACCCTCTCCGCCGCCGAGCACGTGTGCGCGGACGAGGCGCCGCAGGACCCCGGCCCGCCACCGGGTGGGCACATCCACCCGGACGACGTACTCGACCTGCTCTCCGCCCTGGTCGACAAATCGATCCTCGTCGCCGTCCAGCCCCCCGCCCTGACGGGCACCGGTGTGCGCTACCGCATGCTGGAGACGATCCACGACTACGCCCGCGAACGCGCCGCCGAACACCCCGAGGAGCGCGACGAGGCCGAGGCCCGGCACACCGCGCAGATCCTCCGCTTCGCCACCGCCGCCGAACCCCGCATCCGCTCGGCCGAACAGCTCTCCTGGCTGCCCCGCGTCGAAGCCGACCTCGACAACATCCGCGCGGCGCTCCACCGGTCCCTGTACCAGCGCGACCACGAGACCGTCGTCGCGCTCGTCCGCGCGGCCGGCTGGTTCTGGTGGCTGCGCAACTTCCGTGACGAGGGAGCCCGTTGGGTCGAGGCAGCCCTCACCCTGCTGCTGCCGACCTCGGCCGCGGACGAACGGGACGGAGGCAAACGGGGCACCGAGGAACCGCACGCCGAGAAATGGGGTGCCGAGAAGCGGCGCGAGGAGAGCCGTGGCGGGGAGAAGCGGCGCGAGGAGAATCGTGGCGGGGAGAAGCGGCGCGAGGACGGGGTACTGCTCGTTCGGGAGCTTCAACTCCTCGACTACTTCCTGCTGTCGGAACACCGCACCCAGGAACTGGTTCAAGAGCCGCATCACCGCTCCGTCGCGGAGCAGCTGGTCGCCACCTTCCGCGAACCCGGCCCGGCCTCCGCACGTTTCCCCGGAATGCTCTGGCCCTTCGCGGGATTCCTCCTCGAAGGCGGCAAGGGCGTCGCCCCCCTCATGCAGGAGCTCGTCGCGAACTGCCGTCGCTACAGCGGCCCCTGGGAGCTCGCCGTCGCACTGCTCTTCCGCGCCCACATCCGCATCGACACCCCCGGCGGTCTCCCGCACCTGAAGGAAGAGCTCCCCGAGATCAGCGCCCTCGCCGAAAGCACCGGTGACCGCTGGCTGCTCAGCCAGCTGTGCGGCCTGCGCGCCGAGATCGCCATCCAGGAGGGCCGCTACGAACACGCACGTGCCGAGTGCGAGACGGCCATGCGCTACGCGCAGCAGCTCGGTGCCCTCACCGAGATGCCGGTACTCCTCGTGCGCATCGCCGAGATCTGGTACCGCCAGGGCGACACGAAGCAGGCCGACCAGCTCGCCCAGCGCGCCATGGAGGACGGCGACCGCCTCGGCGTCCGCGACGCACCGACCCTCGCCGCCTTCGTCCGCGCCATGACCGCCGTGGAGGAAGACGACATCGCCCGCGCCCGCGAGCTGTACCGGCAAGCCGAGAAGTACGCCTCCGTCGGGAGTCTGCCCGCCGTCTTCGAGGTCCCGCTCCGCGTACTCGACGCCCGCATCACGGCCTGCGAGGGCGACGAACTGGTCCCCGAGGCCCTGCGGAAGATCAATGCCGCCCTCCACGCCGGACTGGAGGTGTCAGTCCCCGAGACGCTCACCGGCAACGCCCTGCTGACCGCCGGTTTCATCCTGCTCCGGGCCGGTCGGCCCGCCCTCGCCGTCCAGCTCGCCGACGCGGCCGGCGCGACACGCGGCGACCTGCCCGCGAGCGTCCCCGAACTCCGCCTCGACGGCACCATCCGCGCCTACTCCGCCGGTGCGGCCGCCGACGCTTCCGACGACGACCTGGACGGCACGTCCGACGCCTGTTCCGGCGGCGCTTTTGATGACGCGTCCGGCGGCGCTTCCGACGACGGGCCCGAGGCCGCCGGGGTGCCCCTCACCCTCGCCGAGGCGGCGGCCCTCCTCGACAAGCTGTGCGACCAACTCGCCGCCGGCTCAGGCGCGCCTCCGCCAGGCTGACGCTCCACCACCAGCCGCACCGTGCGTTCCCCCGTCGTGGACTCGAGGACGACACCGCGCTCCGTGACGCGGATGACGTGCCGCTCGCCCGGCTCCGGCTCCGGGGCGGGAGCCGGGGGAGAGGGCCGAGCCGGCGGAGAAGACGGAGGCGGGGGTGCGGACGGCGGCGCGGGGGCCGGGCTCCGCGGGGGCTCAGGATCCGGCTCAGGCGCGGACGGTCGCGGGGCCGGGCGCCGCACGGGAGTCTGAGGCGCCGGGCGTCGCGGCGCGGCCCGCACGGGCCGCGGCCCGGGAGCGGGCGGTCGGGCCGTCGGCTTCCGGGGCTCGGGGCGGGGGGAGGGCGGCGGATCGGACTTCCGAGGCGGCTCGTCCGGCGCCGCGTGCGGCGCCGAGGGCCGAGCCCGCGGCTTCTCGACCGGCTCGTCACCGCCGGTCAACGCGTAGGCGAGCACCGCACCCGCCGCCGCGGCCACGCCCAGACCGATGCCGACCTTCGCCGGCGCGCCGAGACCCTCCGACGCCGCGCCACCCGACGCCGCACCACCGGCCGCGGAGGCCCCTCCCGCGGCCGCGCCACCGCCGAGCAACGCGGCGAACGCCTTCGCCCCGCCCGCCGTACCGAACCAGCCGATGAGCGCGACGGGCAGCACCAGCCTGATGTGCTCGTTGAGGTCCTTCACCTCCGAAGCCGCCTGACTGCACGCCGCACACTCCTCCAGGTGCCGGGCCAGCCCCCGCTCGGCCCGCATCCGCAGCCCACCGCGCGCGTACGCGCCGAGCCGGTCCGCGTACCGTGCGCACTCCCCGCCCTGCGTCAGCGCCTGACTGACGTGCGCCTGGAGATACGCCTGCTTGAGGTGCTCCCGCGCCCGGTGCGCCGCCGTCGCCACCGCGCCACGCGACGTGCCGAGCAGCACCGCCACGTCCTGCGGCCTGCCGCCCTCGACCGCCGTGTGCCACAGCAGCATCCGGTCGTGCTCCGACAGGCTTTCGAACGCGCGGACCACCAGCGTCTGCTCCGCCTTGTGCATCGCCCGCACGTCGGCGCCCAGGTCCAGCGTGTCCACATCCCGCGCCGCCGAGGCGGCGGCCGCCGACTGCACGAACACCGCGAAGTCGTCCACCAGCCGCTCTCGCCGCCGCGTGCGCGTCCACGCCGCGGCCACGTGCCGCACGGACGTGAGCAGGTACGCCCGCACCGCGGTTCTGGGCCCCTTGCCGCCGCGGACCGCTTGCAGGGTGCGCGCGAAGACCTCGCCGGTCAGATCCTCCGCGGTGTCCGCGTCCCGGCAGCACGTACGGGCGTAACGCCGCACGGGCTCCGCGTGCCGCCGGTACAGCTCCTCGTACGCCCCGTCGTCCCCCTTCCGCATCCGCGACAGCAACTCCGCGTCCGACACCCCGCCGAGCGTCCCGCCGCTGCTCGCCCCGCGCACCCCGCGCGGGGTTTTGAGCTTCTTGCCCACCTCGCGCGGGCCGTTCGGCGTCCCTGTCTCGTCCGCGCCGCCTGGCCCGGGCAGCGCCGTGCCCTCCTCCGCTCCGCGCGGTCCGTCGGAGGCGCCGGCCCGCCCCGTACGGTGCGGGCTGCGCGGCCTGCCGGCTCCGCCCGCGTCGTGGCGCCCACGCTGTTCGGGTACCTGAGGCGAAGCCGACTGCTGCGGCGGGACCTGCGGGTCGAGGTCCGAGGAAGAGCCGGTCTCGGCCCCCGGCCCCGACGCCCCCGATGCCTTCGACGCCCTCGACCCTTCCGACGCCCTCGACTCGTCGGACGCTTCGGGCCTCCCCGACGCTCCCGGCTTCTCCGGTACCTCCGGTTCCTCGGGCCCCTCCGGCTCCCGCCGCTCGTCACCAGCCATAGCCGTGACTTCCGTGCACACCCTGCCTGCGGAACATCGCGTCAGCGTGGCACAGCGGTGCCGGCCGGGAAGCCGACAAGCTGACGAATCACCCCGGCCGGTGGCCCCTCGTACGCGTGCTCGACGACCGGCCCACTCCGCCCGGCGACGTGGCGATGGCCCCACACCGATGTCGGCAGAGACCCGCCCCGCGCGGCCCACGCGCGAGCACGCCAACCCACCGACACCGAAGGCGCCCCTCGGCGCGTGCCGCTCAGCGCTCACCGTTCAGCACGTGTCGTTCAGCACGTGCCGTTCAACACGTACCGCTCAGTGCGTGCCGCGTGAACGCAGCCCTTCGAGCAGGATGTCGAGGAGTCGGGTGGAGGCCGCTGCCTGGTGGGCGGCGTCAGGCAGTGAGGGCGCGGCCGTCGCTATCACGAGCAGTACGTCGCCGACCGTCACGTCCGGCCTGAGCTCGCCGGCCTCCCGGGCTCGCTCGACCAACTGGCCGACGACCTGGAGAAGCTCGACCGCGCCCGGGTCGTCCTCCAACCCTTCGTAGCCCCCCTCCTGGGCCACGGCAGCGGACGTGGTGTGCTCCACAAGCCGCAGGTCCGGCGGTGTGCTTCCGTCCAGCCGTGCGTCCTCGGCGAACTCGGCCGGGGCCGGCGGGCGCTGCGCCGGCACGCGAGGTGAGCTGTCCGTGGCCCAGCCGTCCGCGCGCAGTATCCGTGGCGGCAGCAGCCGTCCGGCACCGGAGGCGACGGAGGTGCGCAGGAAACGGGAGAGCGCCGACCAGGGCTCGTCCTCCTGGCCCAGCGCCGACCGTGCCTGTTCCGTCAGGCGGGCCGTCTCCTCCTCGGCGATCCGCCTCACCAGGACGTCCTTGCTGGGGAACCGGCGGTAGACCGTTCCCACCCCGACCCTGGCTCGGCGGGCGACGTCCTCCATCGGTGCTCCGTAACCGAGCTCTCCGAAGACCTCGCGGGCCGCGCGCAGCACGTGTTCGAGGTTGCGCTGGGCGTCCACGCGCAGCGGGGCCGTGCGTGGAGTGGTGGCCGCCTGGGCGACGCCTGAGGAGCTCGCGGCGGCGGTGTTCGTGCTGATCGGGCCTTCCGGCACGGCGGAAACGGCCGCCGCGGTGGCATGAGACCCGTGCATACCCTGAATGTGCATATTCGTTCCCCCGGTAAATCCCTGTCTCCCCCCGGAGACCCCCGCGTTCGCGGGGACGGGCTGCGACACATTGGTCCACACGTCGCACCCGCTCTGGGATACGAACATAGTTGAGCCCAGGTCGTGAGAGAAGAGGGCGTCCCCGCGCGGCCTTTTGCCCTTCTCGGCCACGACCGCTTTCCGGCCCCCGCCACCGACCCGCGCGCCCCCTCTTCTTCCCCGGTGACCTGCGTGGACGAAATCCTGCGAGAGATCGGGACACTGGTGAGCGCCGGGCGCACAGCAGTCATACGAATCGTGTGACCTGTGGACAAACGCGGGACTGAGGGTGCGTCATGGTCGGGTGACGAAGGCCACGAAGGACTCTGCGGACCCCACACGCATCCTCGTCGTCGGCGGAGGTTACGTCGGCATGTACACGGCGCTGCGCCTCCAGCAGAAGCTGAAGCACCGGCTCAGCGAGGCGCCGCGCCCCACGCCTGCCCACTCCGCCCCCGCCCCTGACCCGACGCCGCCTGCCGCTTCCCCGTCACAGCCCCCCTCCCCCTCCCCTTTTCCGTCCGCCCCGGGGGTCACCATCACGATCCTCGACCCGGACCCCTATATGACGTACCAGCCGTTCCTGCCGGAGGCCGCCGCGGGTTCCATCTCGCCGCGTCATGTCGTCGTCCCCCTGCGCCGCGTCCTGCCGCGCTGTCAGGTCATCGTCGGTGAGGCCCGCAGCATCGACCACGAGCGCCGGGTCGTGCACATCACCACCCTCGCCACCACGGAGGCCGACGCGGCACGCGCCGCCCGGCCGGGCCAGGATCCCCGCCGCGAGCCGACCACCCTCGAACTCCCCTACACCGAACTGGTGCTGGCACCCGGCTCGGTCTCCCGGACTCTCCCGGTGCCGGGTCTGGCCGAGCACGGCATCGGGTTCAAGACGGTCGAGGAGGCCATCGGGCTGCGCAACCACGTGCTCGAACAGCTCGACATCGCCTCCTCCACCCGCGACCCGGGAGTCCGCGACGCGGCCCTCACCTTCGTCTTCGTCGGCGGCGGTTACGCGGGGGTGGAGGCGCTGGCGGAGCTGGAGGACATGGCCCGGTACGCCTGTCGCTACTACCACAACATCGAGGCCGACGACCTGCGCTTCCTCCTGGTGGAGGCCAGTGACCGCATCCTGCCGGAGGTGGGTGAGGAGATGGGCGGTTACGCGCTGCGCGAGCTGCGCGCCAGGAACATCGACGTCCGCCTCGGCACGCGCCTCGACTCCTGCGAGCGGCGCGTCGCCACTCTCAGCGACGGATCCCGCCATCCCACGCGCACCTTGGTGTGGACGGCGGGCGTCAAACCGCACCCTCTTCTGGCGCGTACGGGCCTGCCCCTCACCCCCCGCGGCAGGCTCAGGTGCGAGACGACCCTCCGCGTCACCGGCACGGAGCACGCCTGGGCGGCAGGCGACGCGGCAGCCGTACCCGACCTGACGGCGATGGACGAGGCCCACGGGACGGCGCACAAGCACGCGGCCGGCGGGGCGCGCGACGAGACCGGGGAGAGGGCGCACAACGACGCCGCCAGCAGAGCGCGGACCGGTGGCGGGGCAGGCGCGCCACACGCCGGAGGAGACGGTGCCGAACCGCCCCTGTGCGCTCCGAACGCCCAGCACGCCGTACGCCAGGCACGCTGCCTCGCCGACAACGTCGCCGCAGTGCTCCAAGGGGCGGAGCCCACTCCTTACCGGCACGCGTACGCCGGCTCCGTCGCCTCCCTCGGACTGCACAAGGGCGTCGCGCACGTGTACGGACGGAAGTTCAAGGGCTACCCTGCCTGGTTCATGCACCGCGCGTACCACCTCAGCCGCGTGCCGACCTTCAACAGAAAGGCCCGCGTGCTGGCCGAATGGGTGCTCTCCGGGCTGTTCAAACGGGAGATCGTCTCGTTGGGCTCCCTGGAGCACCCGCGCGCCGAGTTCGAGATGGCGGCAGGCACCGTACGGCGTCCCGACAAGGACTGACCTCGCCGGGAGAGACCGACAGCACCGCCAGGAACGGGAGCACCAGCAGGACCGGGAGCCCCCAAGGCACCGGGCCGCCGCGTCGCAAGTGGCCGCCGCCCGGCGGCGTCTGACGGATGTCGGCGCGGTGCGCCACACTGGACGTGTGACCATGGGTGGGCTCGCGTCTGCGAAGAGTGATCCCTGAGCGACCCCCGAGCGACCCGAGCGAACACCGCGAACCACATGAGGAATCGGACGACGTGAACTTCACGCGCTGGAGCGCCCGACTGCCCGGCACACAGCGGCGGACCGCCGCCGCCCAGGCCGCGATAAAGGCGCGAGCGCAGTCGTCCGGCCCCGCTCACGCCGACCGTTCCGAGGGCGAGGGCCACGGCGACGAGAGCTCCGGTACGTCCGGAGGGACGGCCCGAGACGCCGGAGGGGCGGGTGGAGAAGAGGGCGGTGTGCGAGGATCCCGCAGCGACCCGGAGCCGGGCCTCCGCCCCGACGCGCGTACGGGCGGGTACGCCGGCGCCCACGTGGCCACGCAACCGCCGCCGACGGACACGGAGCCGTATCCCCAGGACACGAGCCCACCACCGGAAAGCGACGCCCGTGCGGACGTGACCGCGCGTGCGCGTGGGGGCGCGGAAGAGCCCACGGGGCCGGATACGCAGCCGCCCCCGGAGCCGCGGGCGGAGACACCCACCGTCCCCGGCGCCCGCGGCCGCCCCCGCTCCGAGACGGACCCGCCCCCCGCGAAGGGGGACGCAGGGACGCCGAAAACCGGGGGCTCTGGCGGCGCACGGGCGCCACGCCAGCGTGGTGGCATCGACGCGCTGCCTGTGCACGATTTGCTGGGCCAGGTTCCCGCGTTGGCCGCGATCGTCCACGGGCCGGAGCACCGCATCGCCTTCGTCAACGACGCCTACACCCGCGTCTTCGGCCCACGCCCGACCGGAGCAGCGGCGCGCGAGGCGCTGCCCGAGCTGGTGGAGCTCGGACTGCTCCCGCTGATGGACCAGGTGCGGCGCAGTGGTACGCCCCGTACGGTCAAGTCCCGCAGGGTCCAGCAGCGTCAGACGGGGACGACGTCCGGCGTCCCGGCGGGAAGCTCCGGCGCGCCACAGGCAGGCGTGGCCGGCCCGAAGGGAGCCGCGGAAGGTGGCGCCAGTGGCGCCAAGGGAGCCACGCGCCCGGAACCCAGGCGCCGTACGGGCCACTACTACACGTTCACCTGCACGCCCATCACCACCTCGGACGACAGCGGGGTGCTCATCTTCGCCGCAGAGGTGACCGACCAGGTCGAGGCCGTCGAACGGCTGCGCGCCAGCGAGCGCCGGCAGCGGGAGGCTGCCGTCACCCTCCAGCGGAGCCTGCTGCCCCAGGAGCTCGAACAGCCCGACGACCTGCGGGTGGCGGCCACGTACCAGCCGGGCGGCACGGACGCCGCCGTCGGGGGTGACTGGTACGACGTGATCACGTTGGGCGCCGGCCGCACCGCGCTCGTCATCGGCGACGTCATGGGGCGCGGTGTCAGGGCCGCCGCCGTCATGGGCCAGCTCCGTACGGCTGTGCGGGCCTATGCGCGGTTGGACCTGCCGCCGCACGAGGTGCTGCAACTCCTCGACGAACTCGCCGCCGAGATCGACGCCACCCAGATCGCCACCTGCGTCTACGCGGTCCACGACCCCAGCGAGGGCCACCTCAGCTACGCGTCAGCCGGCCACGTGCCCGTCCTCGTGCGCGATGCCGACGGCACCGTCCGACCCGCCACCGACCACACGGGGCCGCCCCTGGGCACCGGTGGCTGGCTGCACACCTCCGGGAGCGTCCCGCTGCCGCCGGGCGCGGCCGCCGTTCTCTACACCGACGGCCTGATCGAACGCCGTGACGCCGACATCGACGAGGGCGTGGCGGCGCTGGAAGCCGCGTTCGCCGGCGCGACCGGCTCTCCCGACATCGTCTGCGACCGTCTGCTGCGCGCCCTGGGCATCACCGAGGACCACGACGACGACGTGGCCGTCCTCGTCTGCCAGCACCCCGAGCGCACCGGTACGGACGCCGAGCTGTTCCACAACGCGGCGCTCGACCTGCTCGGCGGAACGGAGGCCGCCCCGCGCGCCCGCGCCTTCGCCTCCGGCGTGCTGGCTTCCTGGCGTTTCCCGGTGGAGCTCCGGGACCTGGGTGTGCTGGCCGCCAGCGAACTCGTCGCCAACTCCCTCCAGCACGGCACCCCGCCGATGCGGCTGCGGCTCCGCCGTACGGACCGCCGTCTGATCGTCGAGGTCACTGACGGCGACGATCACCTGCCCCGGCGCCGCCGCGCCGAACCGGGCGACGAGTCGGGACGGGGAATCTCGATCGTCGCGACGATCGCGTCCTCGTGGGGATGCCGCAGGACGCCCGGGGGCGGCAAGTCGGTGTGGTGCGAATTCGCTCTTCCGAGCGCGTAACCGGCCCGGAACGGGTCCCGCCCCCTCCGGTGGGGAAGGGGCGGGTCACACGGCCGGGCAGCGGTATGACGGCCGGGCGGACAGCCGCCCGGGGCGCGGTCACACGGCGCCGGCCACCCGCTCACCCGTGCCGCCGGACGGCACCGCGCCGCAGACCGCCACAGCGTCCTGAGACAGCACGGCGCTCTCGGACAGCGCGCCACTTCCCGACCGCACTGCGGGCTCGGGCGACAGGGCGCCCTGCGCCGACGTCTCGGCCGCACTCTCCGGCACCTCCACGCCGCTGCCGGAGGGAGAGCCGCCGCGCGCGACGACGACCGACCCCGGCCGGTCGACCCGCTCGGGCAGCCTCCGGCCCAGCAGGAGGGCGAGTCCGACGACGGCGAGGCAGCACAGCACCAGCATGACGATGTACGACGACCACGCGCCGGCCGCGGCGATCGCCCCGCCCACGGCGGGCCCGACGGCGAGAGCGAGCTGCTTGACCAGGGCGAAAGCCGAGTTGTACTGGCCCACGAGCCGAGCGGGCGCCAGGTCGGCGACCATCGGGGCGACCGTCGGCGAGAGCATCGTCTCTCCGACGCCGAACAGCGCGTACGTACCGATGAGGAGCGCGGTCGCCACCGCCTGCGCCCCGTGCACGAGCCCGGACGCCCCCGCGGCCAACCACGCGACGGTCCAGATGGCGCCCACCAGGGCGACCACCCGGCTGCGCCTGCGCCCGTCCACCAGCCGCAGGACGACGAACTGCGCGAGCACGATCATCGCCGTGTTCGCCGCCAACGCCGTCCCCAGCGTCGCGGTGGAGATGTGGGTGACCTCGACGGCGTACGCGGACAGCCCCGACTCGAACTGGCCGTAGCACGCGAAGAAGATCACGAAGCCCAGGACGCCGAGCAGCACCATCGGACGGTCGCGCAGGAGCACGCCCCACCCGGAGCCCCGCGCGGCACCGGATGCCGCACCCGCGCCGGAGCCGGCTGCCGCCTCGACGGGCCGCGCCACCCTGACCGTCACCAGGACGGCGAGCAGGACGAGGAACATCGTCGCCTCGATGGAGAACAGCAGGGTGAAGCTCGCCGGGTCGTGCTCGTTCACGAGCATGCCGCCGAACAACCCGCCGACGCCCAGCCCGAGGTTGTTGAGGAAGAACTGGGTGGCGAAGGCCCGTGACCGCGTGCCCGGCGTCGAGCACCAGACGATCATCGTCGCGAGCGCCGGCTGGAGTACGGCGATGCCGGCGCCCATCACGGCCGAGGCGGCCAGCACGGCGGGCGCGGTGGTCGACAACCCGAATCCCAGGGCACCGAGGGCGGCCGAGACCGCGCCGATGACGACCACGACGAGCGGTCCGCTCCGGTCGATCACGCGGCCCGTGAAGGGCAGCACGAGCAGCGCGGCCGCGGCGAACGCGGCGAGCACCGCACCCGCGGTGCCGTCACCGAGATCGCGCACCCGCGCGACGTACACGAAGAGGAACGGCACCGTGAAGCCGTTGCCGAAAGCTGCCAGCGCGTTACCGAGCTGGATCCGCCGCAGCGCGGCGGCCATCGCCGTGGTCACACTCACCTGCCTAGATCAAGAAGAGGGGATGGAGGGGAGGAGGGGCGTCGAGCCCCAGAGTTCGAAGCTAAAGTTCGACACTAAAGAATACACAGGGCAACCGTTTAGAGCGAACGAGTCGCCATGGGATACTGGCCACATGCCGGACCGACAACCGACCCTCGACGAGCAGATCGCGATCTACCAGCGCGAGTACCGCGACCTCGACCCCCAGGTGGAGAAGGTGGTCAACGCGCTGAGCCGGCTGGACCGCCGCATGAACGTCGCCTACGGCCGCCAGCTCGCCACCCTGGGACTCAGCAGCCCCGAATGGGAGGTGCTCAAGGAGCTCGTCATGGCAGGAAGCCCCTACCAACTGTGGCCCGGCACCATCGCCAAGCGCCTCGGTCTCACCCCGGCGGCCATGACCCACCGCATCGACCGCATGTTCGGCCAGGACCTCGTCACCCGCGAGCGTGACCCCGACAACCGCGTCCGCGTCATCATCGGGCTCACCGACACGGGCCGGGAGAAGTGGCTGGAGGTCATGCGCAAGGCGTCGGTCTTCGAAGAGGACCTCCTCCAGGACCTCTCCACGACCGAGCGCACCCAGCTGGGCGAGATGCTCACCCGCCTCCTGCGCCGCGTCGAGCACGCCCAGCACGACGCCGGCGGCCGACTCACCGACCTCGACTGACGGAGAACGACGCCGACCGCGGCGACCTCGGCCGGCCACTACGTGTCTCGACCGACCGCGGCGTGCGGACCTCGGCCGGCCGTGAGCAACCGGCCGCGGTGGGCCTCCCGCAGCCGCCTCTCCCGGGGGCTGCGGGAGGGCGCCGATCCTGGTTGACAGTACGACCAGTGATCCGTAAGGTTCATCGGGTTGCCGCAAAGCCGTCCTGGTTTCGCGGCGACTCCTCTTCGCCACTCCGGCGGGTACCACTTCGAGAGCACGATCTCCCTTCGCAGGGGTCTATTCGGCATGCCGAATTTCTTCTGCGGCCGGCTCAATTTGGAGCCGGAGGGAAAAGGCTCTAAAGTAGAGACCAGCCGGAAGGCGCCCCGCCGACAGGGGAATCCGATTCGGAAGAACGGCACGGAAACGGGCCGGGAAACGGATCTGATAGAGTCGGAGACACCGAAAGGGCAAACGTCCGGAGAAACCGGTGAGACGGTTTTGAAGGAAGCGTCCGTTCTTTGAGAACTCAACAGCGTGCCAAAAGTCAACGCCAGATATGTTGATACCCCGACCTGCCGGGTTGTTCCGGTGGGTTGAGGTTCCTTTGGAATACACAACAGCGAGGACGCTGTGAACAGGTTGGATTATTCCTCCGGCTTGTTCCGCTCTTCCTGTGGATGGTTTGAAGCATTCACGGAGAGTTTGATCCTGGCTCAGGACGAACGCTGGCGGCGTGCTTAACACATGCAAGTCGAACGATGAACCCGCTTCGGTGGGGGA
>NZ_QOIM01000038.1 GCF_003323735.1 Streptomyces reniochalinae
TCCCCCACCGAAGCGGGTTCATCGTTCGACTTGCATGTGTTAAGCACGCCGCCAGCGTTCGTCCTGAGCCAGGATCAAACTCTCCGTGAATGCTTCAAACCATCCACAGGAAGAGCGGAACCAGGAGAGGAATAATCCCCCGGCTCACAGCGTCCTCGCTGTTGTGTATTCCAAAGGAACCTCAACCCACCGGAACAACCCGGCAGGTCGGGGTATCAACATATCTGGCGTTGACTTTTGGCACGCTGTTGAGTTCTCAAGGAACGGACGCTTCCTTCAAAACCGTCTCACCGGTTTCTCCGGACGTTTGCCCTTTCGGTGTTCACTACTTTAGCTCGTTCTCCCCGAGACTCATAATCGAGTCTTTCCGAATCGTTTTCGGCGTGCCGAAAGCGACCCCGGCGAAGGGGTATACGTTCCTGGGTAGTGATATGCCGCTGCTCGTACGGGGGCGCTCTCACTGGCTAGAAGCCCGTGGCAAGCCGTCCCGTCTTCAGCGGCTCGGTCTACGTTAGGTGGTCGGGCGGGCCGCGTCAAGCGCCGGTCGGCGGTGCCGTGGTTTGTGCGGGCGGTACGGGCTGACCGTCGGATCGTCGTCGAGCCAGAAGCGCCAGGGGTGGTGGGCGCCCTCTCCGCCGACTCCGGTGCGGGGGCCGCTGCATACCGCGTCGGCGTCACTCGGCTCCCCGGCGAGAACGCTCAGCGGCGCGGTGGCGTCGTGGGAGCACACGTCGGCGCCGTTGAGCTCGCGGTCCACGGCCAGTGCCGTGGCGAGACGGGCGGGGCCCTTGGCGAGCTCCGCGTCCTTGCGGGCCTTGGGCCGGCGGTGTCTGGCCTGGTCCACCCCTTCGAGTACCTCACCCGCGCGGATCAGAACACCGCCTGCATGTCCCTCGGGGCCGCAGACGAGGTTGAGGCTGTACCACATGCCGTAGATGAAGTAGACGTACGCGTGGCCTGGGGGGCCGAACATCGAGGCGTTGCGTTCGGTCCTGCCCCGGTAGGCGTGGGAGCCGGGGTCGGCCTCACCCGCGTATGCCTCGACCTCCGTGATGCGCAACTGCATGCGCCCCCACGGCGTCGTGCGTACCAGGACGCCGCCGAGGAGCTCTGGGGCGACATCCAGGACAGGACGGTCGAAGAAGGTTCGGGGGAGGTACGGGTGGTCGCCGGTCGTGCCGGGGTTGCTGTCTCGGCCTGCGATCATGCCCTCCGAGCGTACAAGAACCGCATGGAGGAGCGGCGCGCGAGCGCCGTGACACGAGAACTGGCCGCGCTTCCGCCGGGAAGCCGGATGGGGAGGACGAGGGATGGGCTTCAAGAAGCTGTTCGCGAGCATGGGTATGGGCAGCGCGTCCGTCGATACGGTGCTGCACGAGCCGCACGCCGTGCCCGGGGGCGTGGTCCAGGGTGAGGTGCGGATCGAGGGCGGCTCCGTCGAGCAGGAGATCCAGGCGCTGTCCGTGGGTCTTCAGGCCCGGGTCGAGGTGGAGACGAACGACGGCGAGACGCATCAGAACATCGAGTTCGGCACCCAGCAGCTCGGTGGCCAGCTGACCCTGCACGAGGGCGCTTCGCACGTGGTGCCCTTCAGCCTCGAGGTTCCGTGGGAGACGCCGGTCACCACGTTCCTGGGGCAGCAGCTGCGGGGCATGCAGCTCGGGGTGTGCACGGAGCTGGCGATCGCGCGGGCCGTGGACTCGACCGACCTGGACCCGGTGGAGATCCACCCGCTGCCCGCGCAGCAGGCGATTCTGGACGCGTTCGGGCAGCTGGGTTTCCGCTTCAAGTCGGCGGACATGGAGAAGGGGCACATCCGCAACACGCGGCAGCGGCTGCCCTTCTACCAGGAGATCGAGTTCCACGCGCCGCAGCAGTACCGGGGGCTCAACCAGGTCGAGCTGTCCTTCGTCGCGGACTCGCGCGGGATGGACGTGGTGCTGGAGATGGACAAGAAGCCGGGGCTGTTCTCGGAGGGCAGCGACACCTTCCGCGCGTTCCCCGTGGACTTCGACACCTACCAGCAGACGGACTGGGCCGGGTACCTCAACCAGTGGCTGGCCGAGGTCGGCGGGAAGCGCAACTGGTTCTGACGCGGCCGGGGCGGTACGGCCCGCTCGGCTCTCCCTCTCGGCCCCGCTCGGCTCTCCCAGCCGGGCGCCGGCTGCGGCGCACCGCGGCCCCGCTCAGCCCAGCAGGATGCTGAGCGGGGTCTCGCGTACCGCCCAGAAGCCGACGGCGGCGGTGAAGACCTCAGCGGCGGCTGCCGCGTCCTCGGGGTCGGCGGCTTCGAACTCCGTCCAGCCGGTGGCCAGGAACAGGTAGCCGCGGGTCTCGCCCCACCAGGACAGGTCGGTGAGGAGGTCGGCGAGGGCGTCCCAGTTGCGGCCGAAGTAGGCGGGGAGTTCCAGTCCGGTGGCGCAACGCTCCATGAAGTCGGCTTTGTTGCCGACGCCGGTCAGGTCCACGACCGCGTCGAACCAGCCGGCTGCGTCCGCCTGCATGAGGGCGTCGGGGCCCACGGAGGGGAACCGGTAGACGCCGGGGGGCACCGAGGCGTCGAAGAGGCCGGGAAGGTCCGCCTGGGGCAGCTCGGGCAGTTCCACGGGGCTGGTCATCTCATACCACCGCTTCGGGTCTCGTCGTGGGCACTCGCTCGAAGGCGCCCGCGGCTGCGGGCGTGGGGCCGGGGTGTACGGGGCGCGCTCTCGCACCCTGGACATGGTGGCAAAGAGAGGCTGCCTCGATCGTTAGGCTGGCCGGTACAGCGATTCGCGTGACGAGGAGGTTCCGACGTGACCGACCAGCAACGGCGCCCGCTCCCCCATGACTTCCACCCCCCGGTGCCGTCGATTCGTGTGGTGAGCGACGATCTGGCGGACGGCGGCCATCTGGGTTCCGCACAGGTGTACGCGGAGGGGAACACCTCTCCGCACCTGCGCTGGGAGGGCGCCCCGGAGGGGACGAAGAGCTACGCCGTGACGTGCTTCGACCCGGACGCGCCGACCGGCAGCGGTTTCTGGCACTGGTCCGTCTTCGACATCCCGGCCTCGGTGACCGAGCTGCCCGCGGGTGCCGGCACGGGTGAGATGCCGGGGCTCCCCGAGGGGGCCGTGCACGTGCGCAACGACTTCGGGACGCGGGACTTCGGCGGGGCCGCGCCGCCGCCCGGGGACGGGCCGCACCGCTACGTGTTCACCGTCTACGCCGTGGACGCGGAGAAGCTCGGTCCCGACGCCGGTGCGACGCCCGCCTTCGTCGGGTTCAACCTGCGCTTCCACACGCTGGCGCGGGGGAACGTCATCGGCGAGTACGAGATCCCTGCGGAGGGCTGACGGGCTCACCGACTGCCCGGCCGCTCGGCTGACCGGCTCCCCGGGAGACCGGCTTCCGGACGGCCGGCCGGAAGAATTCCGTTGCGCCGCGCCTCGTGCGCGGCGCAACGTGTATCCGGGCAGTCGGCACCGTGGCGCGGTACGCCACCGCGAGCGGGGACGGCAGGCGCTCATCGACGCCGCCGTCCGCCGGAGTCCGGCCGGGGGTCGGACGGCCGCGCCGGCTGCCTCCGACGCCCCTCACCGGTCACCCGCGTCACCGCGGACACGCCCCCTTCTGCATGACGCCCTTCATGACTCCCTTCATGGCGCCCCTTTCCCTGACGCTCCCTTCTCTCCGGGGCGCCTGCTTCTCCCGGGCGGCCCCTCCCCCGCTGCCCGGCCGCCCGTTCGGCCCGCACCGGGCCTCCCTTTCCTCTGTGACCTGGAGTTCCCGCGCCCTTCATGCGTCGTACAGCGGGCAGAAATTGCGTTGTCGGCCTGCGGGGACAGCGGCACAGTGGAGCCACCCTGGCGCGGGTGCGCACGGGGTGAAGGCGGAGGAAGCCGGAGAAGTCGCCGAAATCGGAAAAGACCGAGGGATCCGAGGGGGTCCAAGGGGAGGCGGGCGGGATGCGGGAGACGTTGGTGCTCAACGCGAGCTTCGAGCCACTGTCGACGGTGTCGCTGCGGCGCGCCGTGGTGCTCGTGATGCGGGAGAAGGCCGTCGTCGAGCAGTCGCATCCCGGGCTGAGGGTGCGCGCGGCGCAGCTGGACATACCGGTGCCGCAGGTGATCAGGCTGCGCAGGTTCGTGAGAGTGCCGTTCCGACAACGGGCGTCGTGGTCGCGCCGGGGCGTGCTGGTGCGGGACCGGCACAGGTGTGCGTACTGCGGGCGCCGGGCGACGACGGTGGACCACGTCGTCCCGCGGTCGCACGGGGGCGGGGACACGTGGCTGAACACGGTCGCCGCGTGTGCCGCGGACAATCACAGGAAGGCGGACCGTACGCCCGCGCAGGCGGGTATGCGGCTGCTGGTGAAGCCGTTCGAGCCGACGCCCGCGGACTCCCTGCTGCTGGCGCTGGGGCTCGGGGAGGGTGACACGCTCCCCGAGTGGCTGAGCGTGCCGGCGGCAACGGCGTGAGGTCCCTGCGCCGCCCGGACCCGCGGGCGGCGGAAGGGACGTCGCCGGCCGCGGCGGCCCCTCGGATCAGTCCAGTACCAGCTGAACGATGGCGACCAGGCCGACGGCGACGATGACGCCGCGGAGCACCCCGGGGGCCAGCTTGCGTCCGATGCGGGCGCCGAGCTGGCCCCCGGCTGCGGATCCGAGTGCGATCAGCAGGACGGCCGTCCAGTCGACGTCGGCGACGAAGACGAAGAAGACGGCTGCGACGCCGTTGACGACGGCTCCGAGGACGTTCTTGACGGCGTTGATGCGCTGGAGGTCGTCGTTGAGCAGCAGCCCCATCAGCGCCACGTAGATGACGCCCTGGGCGGCGCCGAAGTATCCGCCGTAGGCGCTGGCGACGAGGATGCCGCTCTGGAGCGGGATGCCGCCGTGCGGGTGTCCCGCGCTGTCCTTGCGTTCGCGCCGGCGGCGGACGGCGGCCGCCAGCCGGGGCTGGAAGACGACGAGGACGAGCGCGACCGCGATCAGCACCGGGACGATCATGTCGAAGGCGCTGCTGGGAAGGGTGAGCAGCAGGATCGCGCCGGTCAGCCCGCCGAGGAGGGCGACGCCGCCGAGCCGCAGGACGCGGCTGCGCTGGCCGCGCAGCTCCCTGCGGTATCCGATGGCTCCGCTGACGGAGCCGGGGACCAGACCGATGGTGTTGGAGACGTTGGCGGTCACCGGCGGCAGGCCGACGGCGAGCAGGACGGGGAAGGTGATGAGGGTGCCGGAGCCGACGACGGTGTTGATGCCGCCGGCGGCGATCCCCGCGGCGCAGACGGCGACTGCCTCCCATATGGTCACGCGAAGCCCCTCCGGTGATCGGTGTCAGTGGCACTGATCATGCCCGAGGGGCGGGTGCGCGCGTGTGCCGCGTCCGGCTTCCGGACGAAGCGGTTCCCCGACGAAGCGGTGCCCGGGCGACGCGGCTGCCGGACGACGCGGTTCCGGGTGGTGGGCCGGCGGCGGGAGCCGAGCCGCCGCCCGTCGCCGCCCGGTCCGCCGCGGGTCCTTCGGGCTCCGTGGCCGCTCAGGGCGGCGCCCGGGGCCGCTCAGGAGTCGAGCGGGGGCTGCTCGCGCGGGGGCTTGGTGACGGCCGGCGGGGTCATCTGGCTGGGGACGCCGCCGCGGCTGCCGCCGTTGCCGCCTCCGCTGTCGGGGCGGAAGTTGTCGAGGGCGCCGCCGAGGCCCTTGAGCGCGTCGCCGATCTCGCTCGGCACGATCCAGAGCTTGTTGGCGTCGCCCTCGGCGATCTTCGGCAGCATCTGGAGGTACTGGTAGGAGAGCAGCTTCTGGTCCGGGTCTCCCGCGTGGATCGACTCGAACACCGTGCGAATGGCCTGCGCCTCACCTTCGGCGCGGAGCGCGGCGGAGCGGGACTCACCTTCGGCGCGCAGGATGGCCGACTGCTTCTCGCCTTCGGCGGTGAGGATCGCCGACTGGCGGACACCCTCGGCCTGGAGGATCGCGGCGCGCTTGTCACGGTCGGCGCGCATCTGCTTCTCCATCGAGTCCTGGATGGAGGTCGGCGGCTCGATGGCCTTGAGTTCGACGCGGTTGACGCGGATGCCCCACTTGCCCGTGGCCTCGTCGAGGACGCCGCGCAGTGCTGCGTTGATCTCCTCGCGGGAGGTGAGGGTGCGCTCCAGGTCCATGCCGCCGATGATGTTGCGCAGCGTGGTGACGGTGAGCTGCTCGATCGCCTGGATGTAGCTGGCGACCTCGTAGGTGGCGGCCCTGGCGTCGGTGACCTGGTAGTAGATGACGGTGTCGATGTTCACCACGAGGTTGTCCTGGGTGATCACCGGCTGCGGGGGGAAGGGCACGACCTGCTCACGGAGGTCGACGCGGTTGCGGACCGTGTCGATGAAGGGGACGACGATGTTGAGGCCCGCGTTCAGGGTGCGGGTGTAGCGTCCGAAGCGCTCCACGATCGCGGCGCTGGCCTGTGGGATCACCTGGATCGTCTTGATGAGCGCGATACAGACGAGCACCACCAGGATGATCAGGACGATGATGATGGCGTCCACGGCCTTGCCCCCTGCATCTTGTTATCGCCTCTTGTGTACGTGCCGCTCGTGCAACTGCCGCTCGCTGTGCGGTTGCTCACGCCATCACATCACGACGGCGGTGGCTCCGTCGATCTCGACCACATCCACCTCACTGCCCGGCTCGTGGGTCGTCGACGCGTCGAGCGCGCGGGCCGACCAGATCTCGCCTGCGAGCTTGATGCGGCCGCTGCGCCCGTCGACCTGCTCCAGCACCACGGCCTGCCGGCCCTTGAGCGCCTCCACGCCGCTGGCCAGCGCGGGCCGTTCGGCACGGGAGCGGCGCGCGAGCGGCCGTACGACCAGGATCAGGGCCACCGACACGACGGCGAAGACCACGACCTGGGGGACGGCACCCCCACCGAGCCCGGCCGTTCCCGCGGCCGCGACCGCGCCCACCGCGAGCATGCCGAACTCGGGCATGGCCGTGATGATGAGCGGGATTCCCAGCGCTGCGGCGGCCACCAGCCACCAAACCCATGCATCCACAGGTCCCATGGTAGGCGCGAGCTCAGCGCAGCGGCAGGCCCTGAGCGGTCCAACGGCCGTTCTGTGTCTCGACGACGAGCGGGAGGCCGAAGCACAGCGAGAGGTTACGGGAGGTCAGTTCCGTCTCCAGCGGGCCCGCGGCCAGCACCCGGCCCTGGCGGATCATCAGCGCGTGGGTGAAGCCGGGCGGGATCTCCTCGACGTGGTGGGTGACCATCAGCATGGAGGGGGCGTAGGAGTCGCGCGCGAGCCGTCCGAGGCGGCGGACGAGGTCTTCGCGCCCGCCCAGGTCGAGCCCGGCGGCGGGCTCGTCGAGGAGCAGCAGTTCGGGGTCGGTCATCATGGCGCGGGCGATCATGGTGCGCTTGCGCTCGCCCTCGGAGAGGGTGCCGAACCTGCGGTCGAGGTACTCGGACATGCCCAGGCGGTCGAGGAAGGCTCGGGCGCGGTCCTCGTCGACCTTCTCGTAGTTCTCCTGCCAGTGCGCCGTCATGCCGTAGGCGGCGGTGAGCACGGTCTCCAGCACGGTTTGGCGGCGGGGAAGTTTTTCGGCCATCGCGATGCTGGCCATGCCGACGCGCGGGCGCAGCTCGAACACGTCGACGCTGCCGAGCTGTTCGCCCAGGATGCGGGCGGAGCCCGAGGTCGGGAAGAGGTAGCTGGAGGCGATGTTGAGCAGGGTGGTCTTGCCCGCTCCGTTGGGACCGAGGATGACCCAGCGCTCGCCCTCCTTGACCGACCAGGAGACGTCTTCCACCAGAGCGCGTCCGTCGCGGACCACGGATACGTCCACCAGCTCCAGTACTTCGCTCATGAGCGCGTTGTCTCCTATTGCAGTCGCGTTTGAGTGCCTGTGGGCACATTCCCCAGGAGAAAACCTACGCCACCGTGTGCGAAAGCCTCTCCCTAGGCTTCCCTAGGCTGGGTCCATGCTCACTGAACCTCGTTCCGGGCGGCTGGCCGCCTGGGGAAACGCGCTCTTCGCCGGTCTCGTCTCGCCTGACGAGGCCGCCGAGCGCATCGTTGAGGGCGATGCCCTGCACCGTGTGGCGCTGCCGGACGAGGAGGGCGCACCGGTGGGGCTGACGCTGGCGCTGGGCCGGCTGCGGTCGCTGGGCGCGGTCGGTCTGCGGGTGGCGCTGCCGGTGCCGGGACACCCGCTGGGACTGAGCGGGCCGCCGGAGTTCAACGCGCGGGCGGTGGCGGCCGAGGAGGCGGTGCTGGTGCACGGCGCCGCGCTGGGCCTGGTCCCCGCGGTGCACGAGGCGGGGCCTGAGGCGGCGGATCCGGGGGACGTGCACACCGAGGTGGTGTGGGAGTGCCTGCCGGTGCGCGAGGCGCCGCCCGCCGACGTGCCCTCCCTCGCGGAGGCCGAGCGGGAGCTGGCTGAGGCGTTGCGGGAGGCCACCGAGGTGCTCACCCGGCTGGACGTGGCGGGTTCTGGGCCGGTCGCGGACGCGGCGCTCGAGGCGTACCGCGCGCGGCTGGAGGCGGGCAGGCAGCTGCTGGCTCCGGGCTATCCGCCGCGTGCGGTGCGGGTGCTGGAGCTGGCCCAGCGGGTGGGGGCGCTGGTGACGATCGCGTACGGCGGCGGGGGTGCAGGGCGTGAGCACGGCGGGGCGCTGAGCGCGTCGGCGATCGCGGCGCGGGCGGAGGCGCTGCGTCCTGTGGAGCGTACGGCGCGGCGGGCGCAGGTGGCCGCGTACAACGCGTACGCGGAGGAGCTGGAGCGGCGCCGGGAGGGCGGGCGGCCCTGAGGCTCCGGGGCCCCGGCCCCGGACCCGCCCTTCCGGCGCGGCGCCTCAGTGGTTGACGGCGTGGTTGCCGAAGACGGGGTTGAGGACGCCGACGACGTTCACGGAGTTGCCCGAGACGTTCGCGGGAACGTGGATCGGGGCCTGGACGATGTTGCCGGAGCCGACGCCGGGCGAGTTGGTGGCCGCGCCACTGGCGTCGGCGTGGTGCCCGGTGGCGAAGGCGGATCCGGCGCAGGCACCGGCGGCGACACCGGCCGCGGCGATGACGAGGGCGGCCTTCTTGGCGGTGTTCATGGAGCTCATGGGGTGTTCTCCCTGGGAATCAGCTGATCGCACCGCGGACGGGGCGCCGCGGGCACACCAGGGAGAACGGGCACCCGCCGGTGGGGATACGCAGAAAAGATGACGACCACACGACGGTATGAATCACCGGGCCCAAGCGAACGGACGGGCGAATCCTCTGGCTCTCCGTGACGCGCACCGGCGCGGTCGGTCGGCGCGTCACCCCCTCAACCGGTGACGGCCCAACAGACCCACCCCGTCACCCCGTCACCCCGTCACCCCGTCACCCCGTCACCCCGTGGCGGACCGCCCACAGGGCGGCCTGGGTGCGGTCGGCCACGTCCAGCTTCATCAGGATGTTGGAGACGTGTGTCTTGACCGTCTTCTCCGACAGCACGAGGGCCCGCGCGATCTCACGGTTGGAGCGGCCGTCCGCTATCAGTCCCAGCACCTCGCGTTCCCGCTCGGTGAGTGCGGGGCCGCGACCCGCGCCGCCGTTCTGGTCGTCGGTGAGCAGCGCGCCGGCGACCTCGGGCTGGAGCAGCACGTGCCCCGCGTGCACCGACCGGATGGCGCCCGCCAGCGCCTCGGGGTCGACGTCCTTGTAGACGTATCCGGCGGCGCCCGCCCGCAGGGCAGGCACGACCGTGCGCTGTTCGGTGAAGCTGGTGACGATCAGCACCCTGGCCGGGTTGCCGCGCTCCCGCAGCAGCCGCAGGGCCTCGACGCCGTCGGTGCCGGGCATCTTGACGTCCATCAGGACGACGTCGGGGCGCAGCTCCTCGGCGCGGGCGACACCCTCGTCGCCGTCCGAGGCCTCCCCCACGACCTCGATGTCGTCCTGCACCTCCAGGAACGTGCGCAGCCCTCGCCGTACGACCTGGTGGTCGTCGACGAGCAGGACCCGGATCCGGTCAGCCACCTGGCACCTCCATGGAGACGACGGTGCCCTTGCCGGGCTCCGAGTGAACGCTCAGCGCGCCGCCGACGCCGGAGGCCCTGTCGCGCATCGAGACGAGTCCGAGGTGCCGTCCCGCCGAACGGACCGCCGCCGGGTCGAAGCCGGCGCCGTCGTCGGTGACGGTGAGGACGACGGCAGGCCCCCGGCGGGCGAGAGCGACACGGACGTGTGCGGGGTCCGCGTGCCGCAGGGCGTTGTGCAGTGCTTCCTGGGCGACGCGCAGCAGCGCTTCCTCCTGTGCGGAGGGCAGCGCCCTGACGCCGTCGCACGCGAAGTCGACGCGGGCGCTGTGCGCACGGTCGAGGACCTGCGCCTGGGTGCGCAGGGTCGCCACCAGCCCGTCCTCGTCGAGCGCGGCGGGGCGCAGCTCCACGACGGCGGCGCGCAGCTCGTCGGCCGCCTCCCCGGACAGCCGCGCGACCTCGTGCAGCTCCGCCTTGGCACGGGCGGGGTCGCGGTCGACCAGCGCGGTGGCGGCCTGGGCCGTCAGCCGCAACGAGAAGAGTTTCTGGGCGACGGCGTCGTGCAGCTCGTGACCGATGCGGGAGCGCTCCTGGGCGATGGTCAGCTCGCGGCTGCGCTCGTAGAGGCGCGCGTTGGTGAGGGCGAGCGCCGCGTGCTGGGCGAGCAGGCGCAGCAGCTCCTCGTCGTCCTCGGTGAAGGCGCAGGGCCGCTCCTGGGAAGCGGGACGCCTTCGCCCCGTCCGGGCGCCGCCGCGCTCGTCGGCGGAGTCGCGCTCGTTCGCGAGGCAGCGCTTGTTCGCGAGGAAGAGTGCGCCGAGCACCTGCTCGCCGTCGGCGATGGGCATGCCGAGGAAGTCGGCCATCATCGGGTGCGCCGAGGGCCAGCCGCCGAAGCGGGGGTGCTTGCGGACGTCGGCGAGGCGCTGCGGGGTGGCGTCGTGCAGCATCGCGGCGAGGATGCCGTGCTGACGGGGCAGCGGGCCGATGGCCTTCCACTGCTCGTCGCTGACCCCTGCGACGACGAACTGCGCGAAGCCGCCGTGGTCGTCGGGGACGCCGAGGGCCGCGTACTCGGCGTCGAGCAGGTCGCGGGCGGAGGCGACGATCGTCTGGAGGACGTCGCGCACCTCCAGCCTGCGGTTCATGGCGAGCAGTGCCGCGCTGACCGCGGCGAGCCCGGAACGGGGGACCATGCGGACCACCGTACTCGCGGGAGGGGTCCCGGGGGATCGGACCGCGGCCAGGGGCGTGGCCGACCGGTGGTCCTAGGTCCAGGGTCCCGGTCCGTCAGGACAGCGCGTGAGGGGGGCACCCTCCACAGGTGCCCCCCTCACGCGCTGTGCGGACGTGCCGCATGTCTCACTTGCGCATGATCTCCGGCTCGTGACGGCGGAGCAGGCGGATGACCACGAAGTAGCAGAGGATGCCCATCACGACGAGGATGCCGACGTCCATCGCCCACTGGTCCAGGGAGTGGTCCCACAGCGGGTCGGTGTTGGTGGGGTCCTTCTTGTCCTGCGGCATCAGGCGGCCGAGCTCGACCGTGGTGCCCAGGCCCGCGATGGCCCACCGGGACGGCATCAGCCAGGCGAACTGCTCGACGCCCGGGCTGTCGAACAGCTTGAAGAGCACTCCGGTGAAGACGACCTGGACGACCGCGAAGAGCACGAGCAGGATCATCGTCTTCTCGGAGGTCTTCACCAGCGAGGAGATGATCAGGCCGAACATCATCGAGGTGGCGCCGAGCGCGATCATGACCAGGGCCATCTCGAGGGCCGGGTTGGTGATCAGCAGGCCCTCTTCGGGCAGGTCGCGCGGGAAGAAGCCGACGACGCACATGAGCAGGCCCTGGATGGCGGCGACGACGCCCAGCACGATGACCTTCGACATCAGGTACGCCGAGCGGGAGAGTCCTGTGGCCCGTTCGCGTTCGTAGATGACGCGTTCCTTGATCAGCTCACGCACCGAGTTGGCCGCGCCGGAGAAGCAGGCGCCGATGGCGAGGATGAGCAGGATCGGCCCCGCGTCGCCGTTGGTCTTGCCCGCCGGTGCCGTCAGCCCGTAGTCGGACGGCATCAGTGTGCTGACGAAGCCGAGGATCAGCGGGGTGACGAAGGACAGCACGAGGAAGGAGCGGTCCGAGACGATCACCGAGATGTAGCGTCTCATCAGCGTCCACAGCTGACTGCCCCAGCTCTGCGGTTTCTGCAGGCGTTGCGGCTGCATCGCCTGCTGCTGCGCGGCGTAGGGGTCCTGCGGCGACTGCTGGTCGATGTCGGCCGCGTACATCTGGTAGTGCTGGGAGCCCTGCCAGCGGCCCATCCAGTCGTAGTCGCGGTAGTTCTCGAAGGCGGAGAAGACGTCGGCCCACGAGTCGTAGCCGAAGAAGTTCAGCGCCTCCTCGGGCGGGCCGAAGTAGGCCACACCGCCGCCGGGCGCCATCACCAGCAGCTTGTCGCACAGGCCGAGTTCGGCCACCGAGTGGGTGACGACCAGTACCGTGCGGCCGTCGTCGGCCAGGCCGCGCAGCAGCTGCATGACGTCGCGGTCCATGCCCGGGTCGAGGCCAGAGGTCGGCTCGTCCAAGAAGATCAGCGACGGCTTGGTGAGCAGCTCCAGAGCGACCGAGACGCGCTTGCGCTGGCCGCCGGAGAGGGAGGTGACGCGCTTGTCGGCGTGGATGTCGAGCTTGAGCTCGGCCAGCACCTCCTCGACCCGGGCGTTGCGTTCGGCCTCGGCGACGTCACCGGGGAAGCGGAGCTTGGCCGCGTAGCGCAGCGCGGTGCGGACCTTCAGCTCCTTGTGGAGGATGTCGTCCTGGGGGACGAGGCCGATGCGCTGCCGCAGCTCGGCGAACTGCTTGTAGAGGTTGCGGTTGTCGTAGAGGACCTCACCCGCGTCGGCCGGCCGGTACCCGGTCAGTGCGCGCAGCAGCGTCGACTTGCCGGACCCGGAGGGACCGATGACGCCTATGAGCGACTTCTCCGGGACGCCGAAGGTGACGTTGTTGAGGATGACCTTGCCGCCGTCGACCTTCACGGTCAGGTGCCGGGCGGAGAAGGAGACGTCACCGGTGTCGACGAACTCCTCCAGCCGGTCGCCGACCAGCCGGAAGGTGGAGTGGCCGATGCCGACGATGTCCTGGGGGGTGATCGTCACCGTCCCGGACTTGGGCATCGGCTGACCGTTGACGTAGGTGCCGTTGTGGCTGCCCAGGTCGCGGATCTCGGCGCGTCCGTCGGGTGAGGCGTGGAACTCGGCGTGGTGCCGGGAGACCTGGAGGTCGGAGACGACCAGGTCGTTCTCCAGCGCACGGCCGATGCGCATCACCCGGCCGAGGGAGAGCTGGTGGAACGTCGTCGGGCTGCGATCCCCGCCGCCGGTCTGGCCGCCCGTGGCGGGACCGCTCCCCTGCGGGCCCATCCCCTGCGGGCCTGGGGCACCGTGCGGCACGGGGGCACCCTGCTGCGGCATGTGCTGCTGCGGCATGTGCTGCTGGGGGTACTGCTGCGGGGGTGCCTGCTGCGCGTAACCCTGCTGGGCCATCTGCGGCGCCTGCTGCATCTGCTGCGGCATCTGGGGCGCCTGCTGCTGCCAGCCCGGGTGCGGCTGCTGGGGCTGCCGGCCCCAGCCCGGTCCCTGGCCGCCGGGCACGATGCCCGGCTGCTGCGTCGGGGCGCTGTGCGCGGCCGCCGCCTGGGCCGCACCCGGCTGCCGGCCCGCAGCCGCTCCCTGCGCGTACATGCCGCCGCCCGTGGCCTGCCCGCCCGCGCCCGCGGAGAAAGTGAGCTTCGGCCCGTCGCTGGCGTTGCCCAGGTGGACGCTCATGCCGGGGGCGAGCTCCAACTGCTGGAGCCGACGCCCCTGCACGTACGTGCCGTTGGTGCTGCCGTGGTCCTCAATGACCCAGGCACGCCCTCCCCAGCGCACCGTGGCGTGTCGCCAGGAGACCCTGGCGTCGTCGATCGCGACATCCCCCTGCGGATCGCGGCCGAGGGTGTACGCCCTGGACGGGTCGAGCGTCCAGGTCTGTCCGTTCAATTCCAGTACGAGTTCCGGCACTCCATGCCCCACAAAGTTGTCCCCCGAGGTACCCCCTGCCGAGAGGGAGTCTAGGGATGGCGAACATCGTGGGGAACTATTTCAGGCGCGGCCCTCCGACAGGAAGCCGGGCCGGGGACAGGGACCAGGCTGTGACCATTCGGTCCGCGGGCTGTGGGGGAGAAAGGGTCCTGGCCGTCGATGCGGGGCGGATCGGCACCGATCCCGACTGATACGGACAAGCCGCATGACGGGTGCGGTCGGGCGCCCTGGCAGGTGCGACAGCGGCGGGCGACCGGGCCGGGCCGGGGCGGGGTGCCCCGCGGCGCGGCGGTACTGTGGCAGGACCATGAGCGCAGATGTGGCCACGCCTCCGTCGTACGCCGACACCCCGACCCTCCTCGTCAAGATCTTCGGCAAGGACCGGCCCGGTATCACCGCCGGGCTCTTCGACACCCTGGCGGCCTTCGCCGTCGAGGTCGTCGACATCGAGCAACTGGTCACGCGCGGGAGGATCACGCTGTGCGCACTGGTGACCGCCCCGTCGGCAGGGACCGGCACGGAGGGCGAGCTGCGCGCCACGGTGCACAGCTGGGCCGAGTCGATGGGCATGGAAGCCGAGATCATCTCCGGTACGGGTGACAACCGGCCGCGCGGCACGGGCCGCTCGCACGTCACGGTGCTGGGCCACCCGCTGACCTCGGAGTCGACCGCCGCCATAGCGGCCAGCATCACCTCCACGGGCGGCAACATCGACCGTATCTTCCGGCTCGCCAAATACCCGGTACTGGCCGTGGAGTTCGACGTCTCGGGGGCGCAGACGTCACTGCTGCGCACCTCGCTGGCGCTGGAGGCGAAGAAGTACGGCATCGACGTCGCCGTCGTCGCCTCCGGGCTCCAGCGCAGGGCCCAGCGGCTGGTCGTCATGGACGTGGACTCCACCCTCATCCAGGACGAGGTGATCGAGCTGTTCGCCGCCCACGCGGGGTGCGAGACGGAGGTCGCCGAGGTGACGACCAGGGCCATGCGGGGGGAGCTGGACTTCGAGCAGTCCCTGCACGCGCGGGTGGCGCTGCTGGCCGGGCTGGACGCGTCGGTCGTGGACAAGGTGCGCGAGCGGGTGCGGCTGACGCCGGGCGCGCGCACCCTGGTCCGTACGCTCAAGCGGCTCGGCTACCAGGTGGGCGTCGTCTCGGGCGGCTTCACCCAGGTCACGGACGCGCTCCGGGAGGAGCTGGGCCTCGACTTCGCCGCCGCCAACACCCTGGAGATCGTCGACGGCAGACTGACGGGCCGGGTCACCGGCGAGATCGTCGACCGCGCGGGCAAGGCGCGGCTGCTGCGCCGCTTCGCCGCCGAGGCGGGCCTTCCGCTGGCGCAGACGGTCGCCATCGGTGACGGCGCCAACGATCTGGACATGCTCAACGCGGCCGGTCTCGGCGTCGCCTTCAACGCCAAGCCGCTGGTGCAGGAGAAGGTCCACACGGCGGTGAACGTCCCCTTCCTGGACACCGTGCTCTACCTGCTGGGCGTCACCCGGGAAGAGGTCGAGGCCGCTGACGGCCTCGTCGAGGGAGCCGGCGAAGACCTCGCCTAGAGCGATGCGACGGGCGGACCTCACCCGTAGGCCCTGCGACGGGCGGGCCTCACCCGTGGCGCGCCGCAGCGGGCCCGGAGGGTTCCCCCGGCCCGCCGCGGTGCTCACCGTTCCTCCTCGGAAGGCGCTGCCGGTGTCAGCCGAACTGGCCGGGCTGGTAGTCGCCGGCCGGCATCCGGAGCATGACGTTGCCGCGGTTGAAGGCGTTGATGACGGAGATGACCCCCACCAGCGCGGCCAGCTGCTCCTCGTCGTAGTGCTTGGCGGCGTTGGCCCAGACCTCGTCGGTGACCCCGCCGGCCGCGTCGGCGACGCGGGTGGCCTCCTCGGCCAGCTCCAGCGCCGCGCGCTCGGCCTCGGTGAACACCGTGGCCTCCCGCCAGGCGGCGACCATGTTGAGGCGCTCAGCGGACTCTCCGGCGTGCACGGCGTCCTTGAAGTGCATGTCGGCGCAGAAGCCGCAGCCGTTGATCTGGCTGGCGCGCAGTTTCACCAGTTCCTGCGTGGCGGCGGGCAGCGTCGAGTCCGCGACCACCTTGTTGGCGGCGATGAAGTGCTTGAAGACCTTGCTGAGGACCGGGCTGGCGAAGGGGTTCAGGCGTGCTTCCATGAGGTGCTCCACTGCGTCGTGCCGACGGTTACACACCTTTGACGAGGCGTCTCGGCCCAGTGTGACACGAGCTGGTGTGACGTGCGCCACAAAGAAGAGCGGAGCGGTCGAACAGGAACTGGAGACGGGCTCGTTCGCCGCCGGAACCGGCCCGTAGGCGGACGGGCGCGCCGCGGCACTCGACGGAGTGCCACGGCGGCGGGGACGGCCGGCAGAAGGGGTTCAGTCGCGGCTCACTCGTGCGGGGACCAGAAGTGGGTGAGCTCCGCGCCGCCCGCCTCCAGGGACTTCCAGGAGCCGGTGAACCGCAGGACGGCGACGGCCGCCGTGGGAAACCCGCGCGCCATCCGCTCCTGCGCGTCGTGGTCGGCGCTCCCGGCGAGTACGTCGGCGACGGACTGCATGCCCGGGTTGTGGCCGATAATCAGCAAGTCCCGCACCTCGTCGGCGACTTCGTTCGCGACCTCGATGATCGCCCCGGGCGGCGCGTCGTACAGCCGCTCCTCGTAGACCGTTTTGGGGCGCTGCGGAAGGTGGGAGACGACCAGTTTCCACGTCTCGCGCGTGCGGGTCGCCGTCGAGCAGAGGGTCAGTTGCGGGGTGATGCCCTGACCGGCGAGCCACTCGCCCGCCGCGGGGGCGTCCAGGCGGCCGCGCTCGGCGAGGGGCCGCTCGTGGTCCGCCACCTGGGGCCAGTCCGCCTTGGCGTGCCGGAGAAGGACGATCTTGCGGGGCACATCGACGCTCATGTTTCCCAGCTTCGCACGAAACGCGGTGCCGGGCGCATGGTGTTGGACGGTTCGTCCCGGGGTGGGTGACGGACGGTGATGACATCCCACTGGACGTTCCACCGCACCTGTGGAGCACCGTGCGGGCCGCGGCTGACCGGCCACGGGTCAGCCGGGCAGGCTGCTCCACAGGTGGACGAGGAAGGAGACCAGGGGGCTGTCCGCGGTCTGTTCGGCGGCGTCCGCCCGCCCGGCGCCGACCAGCAGGACGAGCAGCAGCGCGAAGCCGAGCGCCGGGAGCACGGCCCCCCACCACGGCAGCCTCGTCTGTACGGCACGCGCTGATGGGCGCGTCCGGCTTCCGTCTGTCATGCCGTGCGCGGGGGCCGTCATGGGGCTCGCCTCCGGGTTCCTCTGCCGCGTTCCGTCGCTGTGCTGCGACGGTACGGAGCTTCGGGGGGCCGCCCCATCCGGTGAGCCACCCAGTTACCCCTGAAGCCAGCCCCCTAGGGGATGGGGGGCTGGGTACACCCCTGCTCGGCGAAAGCCCGACATCGGCACGGTGGGCCTGGGCCGGGCCCCTGACCCGGGCCCCGGGTCAGGGCGAGGCGATGCTGGCGATGACCCCGATGACGACCGTGACGGCGATCATCGCGCCGAAGATCATCAGCAGCTTCTTCTGCGGTTTGGGGGGATGCGGTTCGAGGACTGGCATGTGTGCCAGTGTCCCACTCAGCGTCCGTCCTCGATGACGCGGTCCCTGCCCGCCAGCAGCCCCGAGGCCATCTGCGCGACCATCAGCACCGCCATCAGTACCAGGGGCATCCGCCAGTCGCCGCTCAGATCGTGCAGGGAGCCGACCAGCAGCGGTCCCGGTATGGAGAGCAGGTAGCCGGTGCTCTGCGCGAAGGCGGAGAGCTTGACCACGCCCGCGCTGGACCGCGACCGCATACCGATCATGGTGAGCGCCAGCGGGAACGCGCAGTTGGAGACGCCGAGGACCAGCGACCACACCCACGCCCCCGAGGCGGGGGCCAGCCACAGGCCCGCGTACGCGATCAGGCCGCAGACACCGAGGGCCAGCACCAGCGGGCCCTGGTGCCGCATCCGGGCGGCCATCTTCGGCAGGACGAAGGAGAGGGGGATGCCCATGCCCATCGTCACCGCGAGCATGGCACCGGCGGCGGAGGCGGAGACCCCGGCGTCGCGGAAGATCTGCGGCAGCCACCCCATCGTGATGTAGGCGGCGGAGGCCTGGAGCCCGAAGAAGACGCCGAGCCACCAGGCGGTGGGCGACTTGGCGATGCGCAGCGCGGGCGCCTTCCCCGCGGGGGCTCCGGTGCCGGCCTCGCTCGCGGGGCGGCGTCCGGCAGCGGGCGGCGCCTCGGCCTTCGACGCGCGCCCCGCGCTGCGGCGCGCACGCCCCTCGCCCTCGCGACGCTCCTCGGCCTCCCGGCGCGCCTCGGCCTCCCGGCGCGCTTCCCCCTCGACGGTCTCCTCGGGGACGGCTTCCTGTTCGGCCCGCGGCTCGGGGCCCCGGGCCGAACGGTCACGGGTGATCAGGAGCCACGGAATGACGGCGAGGGCGCCGAGCACCGCCCAGGCGCCCAGCCCGGCGCGCCAGCTGCCGCCGAGGGCGTCCGTCAGCGGCACGGTGACGGCGGCGGCCGCCGATGTCCCCATGGACAGCGCCATGGAGTACAGCCCCGTCATGGAGCCGACGCGGTCGGGGAACCAGTGCTTGACGACGACCGGCATCAGCACGTTGCTCACCGCGATACCCGCCAGGGCGAGCGCCGTGGCCGCGAGGAACGTACCGGTGCCGCCGGCGAAAGGCCGCAGCGCGAGCCCGAGGGTGACCGCGACCATGCCGGCCAGCACGACCGCGGCCGGACCGCGGCGGCGGGCCAGCCGGGGCGCGAGGCCGCCGAAGATCGCGAAGCAGAGCGGCGGTACGGAGGTGAGCAGCCCGGCGACGGCGCCGTTCATGTGCAGCGCGTCGCGGATCTCCTCCAGGAGCGGGCCGAGCCCGGAGATGGCGGGACGCAGGTTGAGCGCCGCGATGACGAGCCCGACGGCGACGAGCCGGAGCATCCAGCGGGACGCCACGGGAGCGGAGCCGCCGGGGTCGGGGGGCGGCGCCGGGGCGTCGGCGGTGCGTGCCGCGTCGGGACGCTCGCGTACGCCGGTGGTGGCGGGTCCGTGGTCGGGCTCGTGCGGGGGATTCCTGCGGTCGTCGTCTGCCATGGCCATGAGGCCCATCATAGAATCATGGGATGAATCGCGGCCAATCGCTTCCCCCGTCCCCGTCCCGCGGCTCGGCTCCCCCGCTGTCCGCGCCCCAGCGAGCGCCGCTGGCCGACCAGGTGATCGCCACGCTGCGCCAGCAGATCACCTCGGGACAGTGGCCCGTGGGCAGCCGCATCCCGACCGAGCCGGAGCTGGTCGAGCAGCTGGGCGTGGCCCGCAACACCGTGCGCGAGGCGGTACGGGCCCTCGCCCACAACGGCCTGCTCGACATCAGGCAGGGCTCGGGCACCTACGTGCTGGCCACCAGCGAGCTGGCGGGCGTGATGCACCGGCGCTTCGCGGGAACCGACTTGCGAAACGTGGCCGAGCTGCGCTCCGCACTGGAGACGGCGGGCGCCAGGCTGGCGGCGCGGCGGCGCACGGACGCGGACCTGGCGCAGCTCGACGGGCTGCTGGCCCGCCGGGAGGCGGCGTGGGAGTCGGGCGAGGTCGAACGCTTCATCGACACGGATCAGAGCCTGCACATGGGCGTCGTCGCGGCCTCGCACAACGAGGTCTTCACCGCGCTGTACGCGGACCTCGCCGAGGTGCTGCGCGCCTTCCTGCGGCACGACGTGGGCAAGACGCTGCGCCCCGAGGGCTACATGGACCACTCACGGCTGCTGGAAGCCATCCGCGCACAGGACGCGGAGGCCGCCTCCCACGAGGCGGCCTCCCACACGGCGGAGTGGAGCCGCGGGGCGCTGTAGCACCCCCGCGGCCCCGGAGAGGGGGTCAGGCCCCCATCATGTGCACCCCTCCGTCGACGTGCACGATCTCGCCGGTGGTCCGCGGGAAGAAGTCCGACAGCAGGGCGGCGACACCGCGTCCGGCCGGCTCCGGGTCCGACAGCTCCCAGCCGATGGGCGCGCGGTGGTTCCACACGTCGGCCAGTTCCTCGAAGCCCGGGATGGACTTGGCCGCCATGGACTTGATGGGCCCGGCCGAGACGAGGTTGCAGCGGATGCCCTTGGGGCCCAGGTCGCGCGCGAGGTAGCGGTTGGTGGACTCCAGAGCCGCCTTGGCCACGCCCATCCAGTCGTACTTCGGCCAGGCGATCTGCGCGTCGAACGTGAGGCCGACGACCGAGCTGCCCTCGTGCATCAGCGGCAGGCAGGCCATGGTGAGCGACTTGAGGGAGTACGCCGAGATGTGCACGGCCGTGCTGACGTCCTCCCAGGCGGCGCCGAGGAAGTCGAAGGCGCCCTGCGGGCCGAAGGCGATCGAGTGGACGATGCCGTCCACCCGCGCGTCCTCGCCCCAGTGCTCGCGGATCTTGTCAGCGAGCCCGTCCAGGTGCTCCTGGTTGCCGACGTCCAGCTCGATCACGGGCACGGCCTCGGGCAGCCGCTTGGCGATCCGCTCCACCAGGGAGAGCCGGCCGAAACCGGTGAGGAGGACCTCCGCGCCCTGCTCCTGGGCGACCTTCGCCGCGTGGAAGGCGATCGACCCGTCGGTGATGACGCCGGTGACAAGGATGCGCTTGCCCGCCAGGATTCCGCTCATTGTTTCAGTGACCCATGCCCAATCCGCCGTCGACGGGAATGACGGCTCCGGTGATGTACGCGGCCTCGTCGGACGCCAGGAAGCGCACCGAGGAGGCGACCTCGGCCGGTTCGGCGTAACGGCCCAGCGGTACCTGCTTGACGAAATCGGCTCGCTGCTCGTCGCTCAGCGCGCGGGTCATGTCGGTGTCCACGAACCCGGGAGCGACGACGTTGCAGGTGATGTTGCGGGAGCCCAGCTCGCGGGAGAGCGAGCGGGCGAAGCCCACCAGACCCGCCTTGGATGCGGCGTAGTTGACCTGCCCGGCCTGCCCCATCAGGCCGACGACCGAGGAGATCAGCACGATACGGCCCTTACGGGCGCGCAGCATGCCCCGGGAGGCCCGCTTGACCACCCGGAACGCGCCGGTGAGGTTGGTGTCGAGGACGGAGGTGAAGTCCTCCTCCGACATCCGCAGCAGCAGCTGATCGCGGGTGACGCCCGCGTTGGCGACCAGGACCTCGACCGGTCCCTGCTTCTCCTCGATCTCCTTGTACGCCTGCTCCACCTGCTCCGGCTCGGTGATGTCGCACTTGACGCCGAGGAAGCCCTCGGGCGGCTCTCCGGAGCGGTAGGTGACGGCGACGTTGTCGCCGCCCTCGGCGAAGGCACGCGCGATGGCGAGGCCGATGCCGCGGTTCCCTCCGGTCACGAGCACTGAGCGGCTCACGGTGTGACCACCCTTTCTGCTGCTGTCGCTGTCCAACACGGTCTGTCGCAGACAGAACCTATCCGGCGACGGTGCTCGGCGAGCACGCGGGCACGGACAGGGGCACCGACAGCGACCTGTGGAGTCCCTACAGAAACCGCCGCCCGCGCCGGCGGCCGCGGGCACGCGCACCTGCGGCGGCGCATAGACTTCGCCTGACCGTTTTCAGCAACCACCACCAGGACAGTGACGTGACACGCCTCGGCGACTCCGTACAGCGCGCCAGTGAGCTGCTGGCCCAGGACCTCACCTCCGACACCCACGTCGAGCAGCTGCTCGCGGAGACCGGGGCCCGGCGCTATCTGGACCTGAGCGACCTGACGGGCAAGGAGCAGGCGGAGCTGATCGGGGCGCGCTCCGTGGAGCTGCTGCCCTCGGTCGACAAGCTCGCCGAGCGGATCGAGGAGCGCGCGGCACAGGGCAGGGGCCTGCACGTCAAGCTGGGCATCGACCCGACGGCGGCCGACGTGCACCTGGGCCACGCGGTGCCGGTCATCGTGCTGAGCCGCTTCCAGCGGATGGGCCACGACGTCACACTGATCATCGGCGACTTCACGGCCAAGATCGGCGACCCCTCGGGCCGCACGGCCGAGCGCCCGCCGCTGACCGACGAGGACATCGAGCGGAACCTGTCCGGCTACCAGGAGCAGGTCCGCCCCTTCTTCGACTTCGAGAAGGTGCGCTTCGCCCACAACAGCCGCTGGCTCGCCCCCTACACGCTGCCTCAGCTGCTCGGACTCCTGGCGCAGGTGCCGGTCTCCTCGCTGCTCCAGCGCGAGGACTTCCGCAACCGGCTCTCGGAGGGCTCGGGCCTGACGATGTCGGAGCTGCTCTACCCGGTCGCCCAGGCCCTCGACTCCGTCGAGCTGGCCTGCGACGTGGAGCTCGGCGGCGTCGACCAGCTGCTGAACCTCCAGATGGGCCGCCGGGTGATGGAGGCGCACCACCAGCAGCCGCAGCTGGTGGTCACCATGCCGCTGGTCGAGGGCACCGACGGCTCCGGCGCCAAGATGTCCAAGTCCAAGGGCAACTACGTCGGGCTGGGCAGCACCCCCGACGAGGTGTTCGGCAAGATCATGTCGATCCCCGACCGGCTGATGGTGCCCTACCTGCGGGCCTGGACGGAGTGGACGGACCCGGAGATCGAGCAGGCCACCGCGCGCATCGAGGCGGGCACGCTGCACCCGATGGATCTGAAGAAGATCCTGGCGGGCGAGGTCGTCTCGGCGCTGCACGGCATCGCGGCGGCCATGGCGGCCCGCGCCCACTTCGTCGCCCAGTTCTCCAAGAAGTCCTTCGCCGACGCCGGGGCGCTGCCCTTCGTCGAGGTCGCCGAACACGGCGCGGAGGGCATCGCCGCGGTGCTCACCAAGGTGCTCGGGTTCACCCCGAGCGCGTCGGCGGCCCGCCGGATCGCCAAGCAGAACGGGCTGCGGCTCATCGTCGAGAGGGACGGGCGAGAGCAGCAGGCCGTCGTGCTGCCGGAGGCGGAAGCGCTGCGGCCGCTGGGGGACGTCGTCCGGGAGGCGGTGTCGGCGAGCGGGGACGGCGCGGCCGACGCGGTGTACCTCAAGGCAGGCCGCAAGGTCGCCGAGGTCCGGGGGCTCTGATTCCGCCCGGGCGGGCCACGCGCCTGCCCGGGCCGTGCCCGTCAGGGGCCGGCTCCGCCCGGTCGCTCTCCGTGCACCGTCGAGTCCTCCGCACCTCGTTCGTCGTAGGGCGACCGGTCGTCCGGGCCCCACGCCCCGGTCTCGTTCCTGACGCATCCGGGGCGTACCGTGGACATATCCGGATCTCCCGGTACGGCCGCGGAGAACGGTAGGTGAGCAGGTGGTGGGACTGATGCGGAAGCAGCACCAGGCTGAGGTGTTCCGGATCACCGGGGCCCGGACAGGTCTCCAGGAGGACGTGCGCGGAAGACAGCGCCGCTATGTGATCTCGATGCTGTTGCGCACGGTCGCCGTGCTCGCCGCCGTGCTGCTGTGGGACGTGGAACGGCCGCTGGCCATCGTGGCGCTGGTCCTCGGCGGGGTGCTCCCCTACGTGGCGGTGGTGATCGCCAACGCCGGACGGGAGAACGCGCCTTCGGCGCCGTCCACGTTCGTGCCCGAGCCCCAGCACCACGTACTGGAGGGCTCGCACGTGACCAAAGCGGAGGGAAACGCCCCTTCGGACGAGGCCGGACAGGCGGCGAACGAGAGCGCCGACAAACGCAGTTGAGGCCGCGCCGGACGCGAAGCTCAGGAAAACCTCAGATCAATCTTGCGGTTCCGGTGCACTGCGACCGCCCCCGCATGCCATACTTCTTGTGCGCTCCGCATCCCCCGTCGGAGCGATGGACCGACGCCGGGCGGCTCCCCCCGTGGCTGCCCGGCGTCGCTTAATGTCCGGGCCGTGGTGGAAGATGGACGCGTGATCCCTTCCGCCTCCCCCTCAGCCGACGGGCCCGACACCCCGATCTGCTCCGCGAAAGGCTGCCGCGCGGCGGCCGTATGGGTGCTCGCCTGGAACAACCCCAAGCTGCACACGCCCGAACGGCGCAAGACCTGGCTGGCCTGCGAGGAACACCGCGAGTACCTGGCGAAGTTCCTCGGCGTACGCGGCTTCCTCAAGGACACCGTGGCGCTCAGCGAATGGGAGCCGACCGACGGCGAACAGCGGTCCTAGACCACGGCGCCCCTTCAGGCGCCGGGGCGCCGGTCCCCGGCGCCCCCTCGGCAACGCGTGTGCCGGACTCCTAGCCTCCGATGGCGGACATCGGGCGCTGCGGCTGCACGAACGAGGGGTCGTCGATGCCGGCGCCCGCCTTCTTGCCCCACATCGCCTTCCGCCACAGTTCGGCCACCTCGGCGTCGCTCGCTCCCCCGCGCAGCGCGCCTCGCAGGTCCGACTCCTCCGTCGCGAACAGACACGTACGCACCTGGCCGTCGGCGGTCAGCCGCGTACGGTCGCAGGCGCGGCAGAAGGGCCGGGTGACCGAGGCGATGACGCCGACCCGCTGCGGCCCTCCGTCCACCAGCCAGCGCTCCGCCGGGGCCGAACCGCGCGCGTCCTCACCCTCGGGGGTGAGGGTGAAACGGGTCCGCAGCGCGGCCAGGATGTCCCCCGCGGTGATCATGCCCTCGCGCTGCCAGCCGTGCTGGGGGTCCAGCGGCATCTGCTCGATGAAGCGCAGCTCGTAGCCCTCCTCCAGCGCCCAGGCCAGCAGGTCGGGGGCCTCCCCGTCGTTCAGCCCTGGCATCAGCACCGCGTTGACCTTCACCGGCGTCAGACCCGCCGCACGGGCGGCGGCCAGACCCCGCAGTACGTCCGCGTGGCGCTTACGCCGGGTCATCCGCTGGAAGGTGTCGGGGTCGAGCGTGTCCAGCGAGACGTTGACCCGGTCGAGACCCGCCTCGCGCAGCGCCGCCGCGGTGCGCTCCAGGCCGATGCCGTTGGTCGTCAGCGACATCCGGGGGCGCTGCTCCAGCTCGGCGCAGCGCGCCACGATACCCGCCAGACCGGGGCGCAGCAGGGGCTCGCCGCCCGTGAAGCGGACCTGGGTGACGCCCAGCTGAGCGGTGGCGACGCGGACCAGACGGACGATCTCGTCGTCGGTGAGCAGCTCGGGCTTCGCGAGCCACTGGAGGCCCTCCTCCGGCATGCAGTACGTACAGCGCAGGTTGCAGCGGTCGGTCAGCGAGACGCGGAGGTCGGTGGCGGTGCGGCCGTAGGTGTCGAGCAGCATACTTCGCAGCGTAAGTCACGTTTGTGCGATCCGACAGCTTCAACTCCCGGCGCCTCGCACCTGCCAGGGTGTGCGTCTGGCGGGCCTCGCACACGCCAGGGGGCTCCGCCCTCCCCGACGCCCCGCCGGCGAGGTGCCGACGGGTCCGGGGAGAGGGCGGAGCCCCCTGCGGGCGCGCTGGCAGCCCGCCTGCCGGTGGGCCGGCAGTGCCCTGCCGGCGCGCTGCCGGCTCCCCGTCAGTGGGCGCCGACACCCGTCATGGACCGCACCTCCAGCTCCGCGTACTTGGCACCGCCGGCCCCCTCGTCCTTCGAGAAGAGGGAGCCGACCCATCCCAGGAGGAATCCGAGCGGGATGGAGATGAGTCCGGGGTTCTCCAGGGGGAACCAGGCGAAGTCCACGTCCGGGAACATGGAGGTCTCCTTGCCGGTGACGACCGGCGAGAAGAAGACCAGCAGCACGGACGAGATCAGCCCGCCGTAGATCGACCAGAGCGCCCCGGTCGTGGTGAAGCGCTTCCAGAAGAGGCTGTAGAGCAGGGTGGGCAGGTTCGCGGAGGCGGCGACGGCGAAGGCGAGGGCGACGAGACCCGCGACGTTGAGCTTGCCGGCGAAGATGCCCAGGCCGATGGCGACGGCGCCGATGATGACGGCGGACACGCGCGCGGCCTTGACCTCCTCCTTCTCGGTGGCCTTGCCCTTGCGGATCACGTTCGCGTACAGGTCGTGCGCGAACGAGGACGAGGAGGCCAGGGTGAGCCCGGCGACGACGGCCAGGATGGTGGCGAACGCGACGGCGGAGATCATCGCGAGCAGCACGGCGCCGCCGGTGGAGTCGGCGCCGCCGCCGATCTCCTGCGCCAGGAGGGGCGCGGCGGTGTTGCCGGCCGCGTTGGAGTCGGTGATGGTCTTAGGGCTGAGCAGTGCGGCGGCGCCGAAGCCGAGCGCGATGGTCATCAGGTAGAAGACGCCGATGATGCCGATGGCCCAGTTGACGGACTTCCGGGCGGCCTTGGCCGTGGGCACGGTGTAGAAGCGGATGAGGATGTGCGGCAGTCCCGCGGTGCCGAGGACGAGTGCGATGCCGAGCGAGATGAAGTCGATCTTCGAGGTGGCCGTGGCGCCGTACTTCAGGCCCGGTTCGAGGAAGGCCGCGCCCTTTCCGCTGTTCTCGGCCGCCGCGCCGAGGAGGGAGGAGAGGTTGTAGTTGAACTTGTGGAAGACGAGGAACGTGATGATCACGGTGCCGCCGATCAGCAGGCAGGCCTTGATCATCTGCACCCAGGTGGTGCCCTTCATGCCGCCGATCGTGACGTAGAGGATCATGACGACGCCGACGAACACGACGATCAGGTTCTTGCCGGCCTCCCCCGTGATGCCCAGCAGCAGCGCGACGAGCGCGCCCGCGCCGACCATCTGGGCGAGCAGGTAGAAGATCGAGACGATGATCGTGGAGACGCCTGCCGCGGTGCGTACGGGGCGCTGGCGCATCCGGTAGGCCAGGACGTCGCCCATGGTGTAGCGCCCGGAGTTGCGCAGCGGCTCGGCCACCAGCAGCAGGGCGACCAGCCAGGCGACGAGGAAGCCGATGGAGTACAGGAACCCGTCGTACCCGGACAGCGCGATGGCTCCGGCGATGCCGAGGAAGGACGCGGCGGACATGTAGTCGCCGGAGATGGCGAGCCCGTTCTGGAAGCCGCTGAACTGCCGTCCGCCCGCGTAGAAGTCGGTGGCGTCCTTGGTGCGCCGGCCCGCCCACACGGTGACGGCGAGGGTGATGACGACGAAGACCGAGAAGAGCGTGATGATCAGCGGCCGGTGTGCGCTGGCGCCCCCGGCGGCCAGCTGCGCGGCGGGTGCCGCGATCGCGTGGGTGGCGCTCATGCGTCGTCCTCCTGACCGGCGAGTTCGCCCTTGTCCTCGTCCCGCGGGTCGGCCTGGTGGCCGATGGTCCCGCTCTCCGCCCGTGCGGCGCCCGCGGCGTTGGCGGCCTGCTGGAGGTTCTCCGCCTCCAGCCGGGTCTTGAGCGCCTCGGCCTTGGGGTCGAGCTTGGCGGCGGCGAAGCGCGAGTACCACCAGGCGATCAGGAACGTGGTGAGGAACTGGGCCAGGCCGAAGACGAACGCCACGTTGACGTTGCCGACGACCTTCGTGCCCATGAACCCGCCGGCGTAATTGGAGAGCAGGACGTAGAGCAGGTACCAGACGATGAACGCGACGGTGAGCGGGAAGACGAACGAGCGGTAGCCGCGGCGCAGTTCGGAGAACTCGGCGCTGTGCTGCACGTCCGTGTAGTCCCGGCCGCCTGGTGGGCCGGAATGCGCGTGCTGCGGTGCGGTGTCCACGATGACTCCAGGAGGACTGGGAGGGACGGTCGGAACGCGAGGGGCGGGTCGCGGAAAGGCAAAAGGGAACAGAGGAACGGTAAAAACGGCAGAGTGTGACTCATGTCTCAGCAGGCACACGGGTGCGCATCGTAGAGCGCGCCCCGGCTGGGCGACAGGGGGTCGGTGAGAGATCGGAGAGAAACGATCACGGCTTCGCACAGCCTTCGGACTTTCTCCATCAATCCATTGCAGTTACCCGCCTCTCAGGGATAACTTCCGTCGTCTGTGGACAACTTCAGACGACACGGAGACCCCATGCATTCGAGACCTTCCAGACGGCGACGCGCTCTCGCGGTGCCGCTGGGACTGGTGCTGACCGCCTCCTTGGGCCTGGCGGGCGCCGCGGCGGCGAACGCGCAGGACACCGACTCCACCGCCGCCCCCAAGGCGAAGGCGGGCGAGAAGCTCAGCTACGTCGTCAACACGGATACCGACCGCGGTACCGTCGAACGTGTCAAGAGGGAGATACGCAAGGCTGACGGCAAGGTCGTCGCGACGTACAAGAAGATCGGCGTCGTCGTCGCGCACTCCACCAACCCCCAGTTCGGCGAGACGCTGCGCGAGGTCGACGGAGTCGACTCGGCCGGTGCCACCCGCACAGCCCCGCTGAAGGCCGCGACCACCACGGAGGTGGGCAAGCCCGTCTTCGTCAAGGAGCCCAAGAAGGCGTCCACGCTCGCGAAGAAGGCCGAGGCGAAGAACCAGGAGCCCCTGGAGTCCCTGCAGTGGGACAAGCGGGCCATCAAGGCCGACAAGGCCGCCGAGGTCGACGAGGGCAGCCGCAAGGTCACCGTCGGCGTCATCGACACCGGCGTCGACGACACGCACCCGGACCTGAAGGCCAACTTCTCCGCCAAGCAGTCCGCGAACTGCGTCGGCGGCAAGGCCGACACCTCGCGCGGCGCCTGGCGCCCGTACAACCCCGACGAGGACTACCACGGCACCCACGTGGCGGGCATCATCGCCGCCGACCGCAACGGCGTGGGCATCGCGGGCACCGCACCCGGCGTGAAGGTCTCGGCCATCAAGGTGAGCGAGCCGGAGACGTCGCTGTTCTACAGCGAGGCCGTCGTCTGCGCCATGGTCTTCGCCGCCGACCACGGCATCGAGGTCACCAACAACAGCTACTACGTCGACCCGTGGCTCTACAACTGCGACGACCAGGCCGACCAGCAGGCCATCGCCGACGCGGTGCGGCGCGCCGCCGACTACGCCCAGCGCAAGGGCGTCACCACCGTCAGCTCCGCGGGCAACTCCTCGCACGACCTGGCCGCGAGCGAGATCGTGGACGACACCAGCCCGAACGACAGCACCCCCGTCGAGCGCACCGTCGACCCGGCCGCCTGCCCGGACGTGCCCTCGATGCTGCCCAGCGCGACCTCGGTCTCGGCCACGGGCCCGGAGAACCTGAAGTCGTACTACTCCAACTACGGCCGGGACGAGATCGACGTGGCCGCCCCCGGCGGTGACCGCTCGTTCCAGACACCGGACGAGCCGGCCAAGGACGGCGGCGTGCTGTCCACGATGCCGAACGGCGACTACGCCTACCTCCAGGGCACCTCGATGGCGGGCCCGCAGGTGGCGGGCGTGGCGGCGCTCCTCAAGAGCACCCACCCCAAGTCCAGTGCGCAGGAGATCTCCTGGCTGCTGAAGGCGCAGGCGCAGACCCAGCCCTGCCCCGAGGAGTCCTACGACCCGGACGGCAAGGGCACCTACGCGGCCAAGTGCACCGGTGTGCGGGGCAACAACAGCTTCTACGGGCACGGGCTCGTGGACGCGCTGGCGGCCGTCACGAAGTGACGCCCGCCGCCCGGGCCGCGTGCCCGGTTCACGGCACGGCATGAGGTGACGTGAGGTGAGGGGCCGGACCGCGGATCGAGCGGCCCGGCCCCTTCCGTCGCCGGTCCCTTCGCGCGCCGCTTTTCGGCGGGGTGCGCCGACTCACCTTCGCAGGACGGGAGTTCGGGCGGTTCGCGCACGGTACGGACGGCCACCGCCGGTCTCCCGGGGGCGCGGTTGAAGGCGCTGTCAGTACCGCCCCGTATTCTCTGTGACCATGCTCGAAGACCAGACGGCACGCACCGAGGGGATGTCCGAGCGCATCCCCGCACAACCCGCCGCCGACGCCCCGCCACCGCAGCTTTGGCCGTCCGCCTACCCGGACGGCTACGCGGTGGTGGACGTCGAGACGACGGGCCTGGCGCGCGACGACCGGATCGTGTCGGCGGCCGTCTACCGCCTGGACGCGCGGGGCGAGATCGAGGACCACTGGTACACCCCCGTCAACCCGCAACGCGACCCGGGGCCCACCTGGATCCACGGACTCACCGCCGAGGCGCTGGCCGACGCGCCCCTGTTCGCCGACATCGCCGAAGAGTTCGCCGCCCGGCTGGCCGACCGCGTCCTGGTCGCGCACAACGCCATCTTCGACTGGTCGATGATCTCCAGGGAGTACGCACGCGCCCGCCGCGAGGCCCCGGTGCGACAGCGGCTGTGCACCATCGCCCTCTCCAAGGAGCTGTCCCTCCCCCTGCCCAACCACAAGCTGGAGTCCCTCGCCGCGCACTACGGCGTCGTCCAGCAGCGGGCCCACCACGCGCTGGACGACGCACGCGTGCTGGCCGAAGTCTTCCGGCCCAGCCTCCATCTGGCGGCCAGCCACCAGGTGCGGCTCCCCCTGCTGGCGTGCACACCGCTGAGCGAGTGGTCCGACTCGGTGGTGCCGCGCTCCGGGCGCGGCGCGGGCGGCGGATACGGCGCCCACGCCCGCGGATACGGCACCTGGCGCCCCTCACGCAAACGCCCCGCGTGCCCCTACCCCAATCCGGGGCGGTACGAGCCGGGGGGCCGGCTGGTGCAGGGGATGCGGGTGGCCGTCTCGGGCGACACGTCGGTGGACCGGGAGCTGCTGGAGGACCGCGCGATCGAGGCCGGCCTGCACATCGCCACCAGCGTCTCCCGGCTGACCAGCCTGCTGGTCACCAACGACCCCGAAGCGGCCACCTCGAAGATCTCCAAGGCCCGCGCCTTCGGCACACCCGTCATCGACGAGGCCGCCTTCACCCAGCTGCTCCAGGACGTGGCGCCCGCGCCGGAGGGCTGAAGCCGGGGTCCACGCGGGAGGACGGCGGCCCGAGGGGTACCGTCAGTAGGCGTGTACCGCTTCCTGTTGTCCCGGCAGTGGGTGATCCTCACCCTGCTCGGCCTCGTGCTGATCCCCACCATGATCAAGCTGGGCTTCTGGCAGCTGCACCGCCACGAGAGCCGGGTCGCGCGCAACGAAGAGGTCGCCGCGAGCCTGGCTGCGCCGACCGTACCGGCCGGGCGGCTGACGGGCGTGGGCCGAGAGCCCGCCGACGACGAGAAGTTCCGCACGGTGACCGCCCGCGGAACCTACGACACCCGGCACGAGGTCGTCGTGCGGCACCGCACCGCCTCCGACGGCGACACCATCGGCTACTTCGTGGTCACCCCGCTGGTACGCGAGGACGGCTCGGCGATCCTCGTCAACCGGGGCTGGATCAGGTCCGAGGGCGATCTGACGTCCTTCCCGAAGGTTCCGGAGGCCCCGAAGGGCAAGGTCACGGTCACCGGGCGGATGATGCCCGACGAGACGACCGAGGCCAGCGGCATCAAGGACACCAAGGGGCTGCCGGACCGCCAGGTCATGCTGATCAACAGCGGGAAGCAGGCCGACGAGGTGGGCCGCCCCCTGGCCGGCGGCTTCATCCAGCTGATGAAGACCTCGCCCGAGCCCGGCGGCAAGCAGCCCGAGGTGCTGCCGGAGCCCGACCACAGCGGCATCGGCCCCCACATGGCGTACGCGGTGCAGTGGTGGCTGTTCACCGGCGCCGTCCCCGTGGGGTGGGTGATTCTGGTCCGCAGGGAGGCGAAGGACCGGGGGGCGAAGGAGTCAGGGCCGGGCACGGGGGCCGCGGAGGACGCCGCCAGGGAACCTGAGAAGGTCGCGCCGTAAGGCGGGCGCACAGCGCTCCACGCACAGCTTCTCCAAAAAGCTCTCCGAGTTCTCCAAGAAGCTCTCCGGGGCTGGCCGTCTCCCGCCGGCGGGCGTCAGGCAGACTGCGTTGCATGGATCTTGGACTTTCAGAGCGCGTCTACGTCATCACCGGCGGCACCCGGGGCCTCGGCTTCGCCACCGCGGCACAGCTGCTCGCCGAGGGGGCCCGGGTCGTGGTGACCGGCAGGTCCCAGAAGTCCGCCGAGGAGGCGGCGGCCCGGCTCGGCGTCGAGGCATCGGGAGCGGAGGGCAGGGCGCTGGGCGTCGAGGCGGACAACACCGACCCCGAGACCCCCGCCCGGGTGATCGCGGCGGCTCGCGAACGCTTCGGACGGTTCGACGGCCTCCTCGTCAGCGTCGGCGGCCCGCCGGCGGGCATCGCCGCGGACGAGCTGACGGACGAGCAGTGGCGCAGCGCCTTCGACAGCGTCTTCCTCGGCGCCGTACGGCTCGCCCGCGCGGCGGCGGGCGAGCTGGGCGAGGGCGGCGTGATCGGCTTCGTCCTCTCCGGCTCCGTGCACGAGCCGATCCCGGGCCTCACCCTCTCCAACGGGCTGCGCCCCGGGCTGGCCGGCTTCGCCAAGACACTCGCGAACGAGCTGGGCCCGCGCGGTATCCGGGTGCTGGGCCTGATGCCGGGGCGGATCGGCACCGAGCGGTTGCAGTACCTCGACTCGCTCTCCGGCGACGGGGACGCGGCCAGGGAACGCAACGAGGCGGCCATCCCACTGCGCCGCTACGGCACGCCGGAGGAGTTCGGCCGCACCGCCGCCTTCGTGCTCTCCCCCGCCGCCTCCTACCTGTCCGGGATCATGCTGCCCGTCGACGGCGGGGCGCTGCACGGCTTCTGACCGTTTCCGCGCCGACCCCCGACCCGGTTTCGGAGCGGCGTGGGGCGGTCCCGGCGGTCTTCGGGCGCGCGCCGGCGTTCGGGCCCGCGTCGGCGTTCGGTCCCGCGCCGACGTTCGGACCCGCGTCAGCTGACGCGTTCAGCCCGGTGCCGTGCCGTCCGCAGCCGGACCTCCGCCGGGAGGGTGTCGAGACCTGCCGAGTCCACCGCGTGCCGGATCGCCTCGTGCCGCAGCTGGTGCACCACAGGTCCTGGCCTGGCGTGCGCGGCGAGGACGAGCCCGACGCGGGCCCGCAGCCGGTCCCGCCGCCCGGTGAGCGTGACGCGGGCCCGGTCCACCCCCGGCTGGGCCTCCGCCTCGGCGGCGATGACGTCCTCCAGGGCGCGGCCGCGCAGCGCCGCGCCCTCACCGTCCCCGCTGTCGATCAGCGCCTCGCTCTGCCGGCGCCGCCGCAGCTGTGCGAGCAGCCACCACAGGGTCAGGAGCACCAGCACGGCCAGTACGGCGATGACCACGGGCCACCACCAGCCCTCGTCGCGCCACCTGGTGCGGTCGGCGTCCGTCAGCAGCACGTCTCCCGGGCGCGTCCACGGCCAGTCGGACGGCATGGAGACGCCCCACCGGTGCGGCAGTCCGGCGGCGGCGAAGAGCACGGCGAGCCCCAGCGCGAGCAGCACCAGTCCGCTCAGCGCGGTCAGCACCCGGTTGACGGTCCGCAGCATGGCCTCTCGTCTCCCTGTCACTTGCCGGGTCGTCGTACGCGGACGGACAGGCGTGGCCTGCGGGCCAGGCCGAGCTGTTCCACGCCGTCGCGCAGCGCGCCTTCGAGATCGGTGCGCACCTCGTCCAGGTCCCTGAAGTGGGCCTGCGCCCTGGCGCGGACCTTGCGGCGCCGCACCGTGACGCGGGCCCCCCGCACGCCCGGCACCTCCATCGCCCGGTCCCGCAGCACCAGCGCCGCCGCGGAGCGTTCGAGTCCGGCGCGCACCTGCGGGGTGTCGGGCCGCATCGTCAGCAGGGACCGCTTGCCGGGGGTGAGCGCCAGCACGAGCAGCCACAGCCCCAGTGCGGCGGCCGCCGCCGCGCCCGCCATCACGAAGACGTCGTCCAGGCGGCGGGTCGCCAACTCGTCGGTGAGGGTGCGCCGCCAGGCCATGCCCGGCCTGCCGGCCCGCACCGAGGCCACGTCGTAGAGCAGGAACCCGATCCCGGCGAGCAGCAGCAGCGCCGTGATGCCGCCCGGTGCCCGGCGCGTCGACCAGAACCGGCCCGCCTTGCCCTGCCGCCGGTGGCCGCCACCGGCGCCTTCCCCGGCCGCGTCGTCTTCCCGGGCCACCACACCCTGCCGGCTCACGTCACCCTCCCCGAGCCGTCGCCCTTCAGATGGACGGAGTGCAGCCTGTCGATCTCCAGCGCCACGTCCGGCACCTCCATGCCGACCAGTTCCCGTACGCGCGCGACGACGCGGCGCCTGACCGCGCCGCACTGGGCCCCCAGGTCGGAGGGGTAGCGCAGCTCCAGCGCCATCCGCACCCTCGCCGTCCGCTCGCGGACCGTGACCGAGGTACGGCGGACCGGCCGCCCGACCACCGGCAGCCGACCGGGGTCCGCGGCCGGTCCTCCGCCCGAGTTCCGGCCCGGCGTCTTGTTGTCCGTGTGGGCGCGCAGCGCCTCCCGCGCCGCCTGTGCCGCGACCTTGGCGACGACCCGGTCGGCGATCCGGGTCGCGCCCCGCTCCGCCGCACCGACGCGCTCGCTGCGCGGGAGCCGCCCGGCCACGGGAACCTGCCCGTCGGTCATGAGGTCACCTGCGGCGTTCGTCGTCACGGCCGCGGAAGAAGTCCCCCGCGTCCAGGTCTCCGTCGACGAACCTGCCCACCAGGAAACCCACGGCGCCAAGCGCCGCCACCAGCAGGAAAGCCCCGAATCCGCCGAAGTATCCGGCGAAGCCCAGCGCCAGGCCGGCGATCAGGCCGACAAGGGCCATGCTCATCTGCGCTCCTTCGCTCGGCACCGCGGCCAAGCGCGCGGCGCGCCATCACCCGACACGGGTCTACTGCAACCGGGGCCGGTCCTGGTCGTTGTCGTCGTCGTCCTCCTCGTCGGGCAGCTTGACGTCGCTGACCGCGATGTTGACCTCGACGACCTCGAGGCCCGTCATGCGCTCGACCGCTGAGACGACGTTCTCACGGACGGAGCGCGCCACGTCGGAGATCGAGACGCCGTACTCGATGACGATCTCCAGATCGAGGGCGGTCTGCACCTCGCCGACCTCGGCCTTGACGCCGCGCGTGACGGACGACGACTGCCCGCCTCCGGGCACCCGGTCGCGGACGGCTCCGAACGTGCGGGCCACGCCGCCGCCCATGGCGTGCACGCCGACGACGTCGCGCGCCGCCATGCCCGCGATCTTCTGGACCACCCCGTCGGCGATGGTCGTGCGGCCCCTGGACCCCGCGGGGCCGCCGCCGGGGCCGCGCCGTGCCGGGTCGCTCCCGCCGCCGCCCTGCTCGCCGGAGGCCCCGCCGGACGTGCGGTTCTCGGAGCGGTTGGACGTGCTGCTCTCGGACATCTCCTGCGCCCCTTTCGGAGGTTCGGAGCGGCCTGCCGCTCCGCACCTCACGGTAAGCGCGGGAGCCCCCCTCCGCTCGGCACGCCGGGCCCCACCCGGCCGACCGGGTGACTGACGCGCTCGAAGCCCGCCCGGCGGGCCCGCGGGCGGAACGCTCTTGGCGCGGAGAGAGGACGTGAGGACATGGCGACGGAGAAACTCACCCAGGTGGTCAGGCAACAGCTCGGTCTGGGGCGGCTCCTGCCGCTGGGCCGCGCCGAGGACGGGGCCTGGGTGGCGGAGGAGGCGGCAGTCGGGGTGCTGCTGCGCCCGGTGCGGGGAGGCCGGCTGAGCGGGGCACGGATCGAGCTCGCCGACCCGGCCAGGACGTCCGAGCCCGCCGTACCGCCGCCGCCCAGTGCGCTGCGTCCCGGTCCGCTCGCGCTCACCGCCGACCTGGCCGTCACGGGGAGCCGCCCGGTGCAGGACGCCGCCGACGCCGTACGGGACGCGCTGCTGAGCGCCGCCGAACGGGACCTGGGGCTCCTGCTGGAGACGGTGGACCTGCGGGTGACGGAGCTGCTGGGCAGCGCCGCGGAAGACGAGGCGGATACCGCCGGGGACTCCTCCCGCACGGCCGGGCCGCGTGGGGACTCACACGGCAGGGAAGGGGGCGCGCACGACGACGCGGGACACCTCGCGCGGGCCGTGCTCGCGGTGGACGGCGTCACCCGGCTCGCGCCGGTCGTCGGCCCGGCCCTCTCCCGGGTTGCCGCGGGACCGGCGCCCCACGCCGTCGACGTCACGGAGACGGGCGGGGACCGGGGCGGGGGCCGTCACGTCCTGCTCCAGCTCGCCCTCTCCCCCACCCGCCGGGCCCTGGATACGGCCCGTGCCGCGCGGGACGCGGCGCGCGCCGCGCTCGCCGACGACGGTGGCGGCGGTGGGCAGGCGACCGTCGCGGTGCTGATCACCGCCATCGACCGGGTGTGAGCCGGACGGCCGGGTGCGAGTCGGACGGCCGGGTGTGAGCCCGTCGGCCAGGTGTGCCGCGCCGGGCCGGGCTCCGTTCAGTCGCCCAGCCCGGCCAGGTCGCGCAGGCGGCGCGACTGCGCGGCGCGCTCGGCGGCGCGCTGCTCGTCGTACGTGCGTGCGGAGGCACCGGCGAGGAGCGCCTTGGTCTCCACCACGGCGTCGCGCGGGGCGGCGAGCAGCGCCGCGGTCAGGTCGGCGACGGCGTCCTCCAACTGCCCCTGGCCGACGACGAGGTTGGCCAGACCCACCCGTTCGGCCTCGTCGGCCTGCACGAAGCGTCCCGTGGCGCAGATCTCCAGAGCGCGGGCGTAGCCGACCAGGCCCACCAGCGGGTGGGTGCCGGCCAGGTCGGGGACCAGGCCGAGGCTGGTCTCGCGCATCGCGAACCGCACGTCGTCCGCGCACACCCGCAGGTCGCAGGCGAGCGCCAGCTGGAAGCCCGCGCCGATGGCGTGCCCCTGGACGGCGGCGATGCTCACCACGTCGGGGCGGCGCCACCAGGTGAAGGCGTGCTGGAACTCGGCGACGGCCGCATCCAGCTCCTCGTCGGAACCGCGTGCCAGTCGCAGGAAGGAGAGTTCGCCCTCGATGCCCTCGGGCTCGAACGCGGCGCGGTCGAGCCCGGCGGAGAACGACGGGCCCTCGCCGCGCAGGACGACGACCCTGACCGCTCCGGGCAGTATGCGGCCCGCCTCGGCCAGTGCCCGCCAGGTCGCGGGCGTCTGCGCGTTGCGCTTGGCCGGGTTGGCGAGGGTGACCGTGGCCACCTCGCCGTCGGCGGTGACGTGCACGCCGTCCTTGTCGAGCAGGGTCATCGAGGTCCTCCGGTGGTTACTCGGCAGTTTGGTCAACCGAAGAGTAACCACCGGAGTGGACGCTCGAAAGCCTCGCCGGCGGGCATCCGCCGGCGGACGAGGTCCCTCTCACCGGACCGCTCAGGACGAGGACGAGGAGGCCTTCTTGCCCCGTGTCGCACCGCCGCGGCCACGCAGGGTCACGCCGGACTCGCTGAGCATCCGGTGCACGAACCCGTAGGAACGGCCCGTCTCCTCCGCCAGCGACCTGATGCTGGCCCCGGCGTCGTACTTTCTCTTGAGGTCTGCCGCGAGCTTTTCGCGCGCGGCGCCGGTCACCCGGCTGCCCTTCTTCAGAGTCTCGGCCACCCGTGCCTCCTCATGGGAAGTGCGCTCTGTGACTCTCATGATCACCCCTCCTCCCACATCTGGCCACCCATTCGGCAAGGTCTTCGTCGAGTGCCAGGGAGCTTGTGCACGGCACGAATGTCCGGGAGGAGGAGATTCCGGCCCCATGCAGATGCACGTGCAACCGCGTTGCGGAGCCGTCCGTCACCGGGAACCGGCAGGTCAGCGGCGCTCGGGGCGGGGAGCGCACACACCAGGGCCGCCCCTGCCACGGAGGCGCGCTCCCGGTGCGAGGCCGCGCCGGGGGTACGAGCCGCCCTCACTCAGATGAAGGATCAACCGTCGGCCGAATGATCCATAAGGGGCTGGATCAAGGAGAGGGGTGGGTGCCGGGAGGGATCAGGCGAGGGCGACGAGGTCGGCGTACTCCTCGTTCCACAGGTCCTCCACGCCGTCCGGGAGCATGATGATCCGCTCCGGCTGGAGAGCCGCGACGGCGCCCTCGTCGTGGGTGACCAGCACGACGGCGCCGGTGAAGGTGTGCAGCGCGCCGAGGATCTCCTCCCGGCTGGCCGGGTCGAGGTTGTTGGTCGGCTCGTCGAGCAGCAGCACATTGGCCGAGGAGACCACCAGCGTGGCCAGCGCCAGCCGGGTCTTCTCACCGCCGGAGAGCACCCTGGCGGGCTTGTCGACGTCGTCGCCCGAGAAGAGGAAGGAGCCCAGCGTCTTGCGGATGGCGACCAGGTCCATGTCGGGCGCGGACGAGCGCATGTTCTCCAGGACCGTGCGGTCCGGGTCCAGTGTCTCGTGCTCCTGCGCGTAGTAGCCCAGCTTGAGCCCGTGTCCGGGGACGACCTTGCCGGTGTCCGGGTCCTCGATGCCCCCGAGCAGCCGCAGCAGCGTCGTCTTGCCCGCGCCGTTGAGACCCAGGATGACCACGCGGGAGCCCTTGTCGATGGCCAGGTCCACGCCGGCGAAGATCTCCAGCGAGCCGTAGGACTTCGACAGGTCCTCCGCCATCAGCGGCGTACGGCCGCACGGCGCCGGGTCGGGGAAGCGCAGCTTGGCGACCTTGTCGTCCTGGCGCTCCGCCTCGAGACCCGCCAGCAGCTTCTCCGCGCGGCGTGCCATGTTCTTCGCCGCGACGGCCTTGGTGGCCTTGGCGCGCATCTTGTCCGCCTGGGAGTTGAGGGCCGAGGCCTTCTTCTCCGCGTTGGCCCGCTCCCGGCGCCGCCGCTTCTCGTCGTCCTCGCGCTGGGTCTGGTACTGCTTCCAGCTCATGTTGTAGATGTCGATGGTCGAACGGTTGGCGTCCAGGTAGAACACCTTGTTGACAACCGTCTCCATCAGGTCGACGTCGTGGGAGATGACGACGAGGCCGCCGCGGTAGGTCTTGAGGAAGTCGCGCAGCCACGCGATGGAGTCCGCGTCCAGGTGGTTGGTCGGCTCGTCGAGCAGCAGCACGTCGGCGTCGGAGAAGAGAATCCTGGCCAGCTCGACGCGGCGCCGCTGACCGCCGGAGAGGGTGTGCAGCGGCTGGCCCAGCACCCGGTCGGGCAGGCCGAGGCTCGCGGCGATGGTGGCGGCCTCCGCCTCGGCCGCGTAGCCGCCCTTGGTGAGGAACTCCGTCTCCAGACGCTCGTACTTCTTCATCGCCTTCTCGCGGGTGGCGCCCTGTCCCGTGGCGATGCGCTGCTCGTTCTCCTGCATCTTGCGGATCACCTGATCGAGATCGCGCGCGGAGAGGATGCGGTCACGCGCCAGCACGTCGAGGTCGCCGGTGCGCGGGTCCTGCGGGAGGTAGCCGACCTCGCCGGACGAGGTGACGCTGCCGGCGGCGGGGGTGCCCTCACCCGCCAGGCACTTGGTGAGCGTGGTCTTGCCCGCGCCGTTGCGGCCCACCAGGCCGATGCGGTCGCCCTTGGCGACGCGGAAGGTGGCCGACTCGATGAGGATGCGGGCGCCGGCGCGCAGCTCGAGACCGGTAGCGGTGATCACTGGTTACTCCAAGGCAGGGCTTAAGGGACGTGCGTACGGATGCGGTGCGGAAGCGGAGACGGCGTACGCACGCCTAATGCACGAGGAGATGAGGCATGAGGCCAGTCTACCGGCGGAGCGCAAACCGGTTTCGGGACCGGCGGCCCGGCCCGGCCGGAACCGGCCGTGGGGCGGTGCGGCCCGGCCGCCCGGCCCGCGCGGACCGGGCGTCTCACTCCCCGCCGGTGTGCACCTGGAAGGCGGCGCGGCGCACGGCCTTGGCGAGGGCGGGGTCGGGGTGCGCGGCCGCCAGGGCCACGAGGACCTGCACGGTGCGCGGGTGGCCCGTGGCCCGCACCTCCTCCAGCAGTCCGGGCACCGAACCCTGTACGGCCGTTCCCAGGTGGTCGACCAGCAGCTGTTCCTCACCGTGGTCGGTGACGGCGGCAGCGGTGTCCACCCACAGCCAGGTCGCCTCCTCGCGGGTGAGCACACCGGGGGCGCCGCCCGCCAGGTCCTCGGGGTCGGTACCGGCCTGCTCGGCCAGCCACAGCAGCGCGTAGGGGCGCAGCGTGGGCTCGTCCGCGACCTCCTGCACGGCCTCCTCGGCCGGTGCGCCCACCACCCGCAGCGCCTCGAAGGCGAGCCCTCTGATGAGCGCGTCCTCGCCGCGCGCGGCCTCCAGCAGTTCGGTGACGGCGTGCGAGGTGGGGCGTGCGGCCAGCCAGGCGCGGTACTCGTCGCGGGCGGGGCCCGGGGTCATCCGCGCGCAGCCCCGGAGCATCTCCTCCGCGGACTGCTCGATGTTGCCCGCCGGGCTCTGGGCCGCGACGCAGATCTGCTCCAGCTTGGTCCATACCGCCCAGGTCCCCAGCGGGGTGAGCACGGCCGAGCCCTGGCGGAGTACGGACTGATCGCCCGGCTCCTCGTCGGCGCAGCGGGTGAGGGCGCCGACGGCGGAGAGGCCGTCGAGCGCCCAGTCGAGCAGGCCGGGCAGTGCCACGCCGACGACGGCGCGGCTCGCGGCGTGTGTGCCGGCGTCCCGTTCGGCCCGCAGTTCGGCGATGCGCCGCCCCAGCAGGTCGTGCAGCAGCGCGAAGGTGACGGGCCCGCCGGACAGGTGCATGACGGACAGGAACTGGGGCACCGCCTCGACGACCTCCGCCACCAGCGTCTGTTCGTGCGGCAGCGGCGCGGGGTGGGCCAGCGACCAGGCGTCGAAGAGGGCGACCCAGCCGCGCAGTACCGCGCTGTCGTCCCGGTCCCAGGCGCGCAGCCGCCAACCGGCGCGCGCGGTGTCCCCGTGCAGTTCGATCAGCCCGGCCAGCTTGGCCCTCCCCCAGTGGGCGCGCACCTGCCCGACGGTCATGCGCAGCTCGTCCGCGGCCCGGTGGAGTCCTCCGTCGCCCGCGTGCGGCGACGTACCCGCGCCGGCGGCCCAGTGCGCGACCCGGACGGCGTCGGCGAGGGAGGCACGGGCGTGCCGGGCGAGCTGGTCGCGGGGGAGCATGCCGTCCGGAGGCCGGGGCGTCCGGGCGGCGCGCCTGGTCGTCACCGTGCGCCGGGCGGCTGCGACGGGCTGTCGGGGGACGAGGCGGAGCCGGTTGTCTCGCGGAGTACGGGACGTCGTCACAGGAGCAGTCTTCACGCTGTTCCCGGGAAACCCAAACCTGGGGTGCCATATCCGGTCGCCCGGCGCCGTCTTGCCGCACACGGCGACTCCTTGAGGGGGCCTCGGCGTGACGCCCTCTCAGACGTCTCCCCGCCCGGTCGGAGTGCTCACATGAAGGGTGTCAGGAAGCGGCGCAGCTTCTCCTCGTACCCGTGGGGGTCGGCGTTCCACATCGCCGCGTGCGGGGCGTGCGGGATGCGGTGCAGGGAGACGAGCCGCTCGCGGCGGGCCGCGAGCTCGCGGGAGCCCTCCCAGGGGGCGACGGTGTCGGCGGGGCCGTGCAGCAGCAGTGTCGGCACGGTCAGCTTGGCCGGATCCACCAGCGGCGCCTCCCGGTCCTCCGGCAGCCCGGCCCGGCCCTGGACGGCGCGCACGACCAGTGGCAGCAGCGCCTTGGGGGTGCCGTGCGAGGACGCCAGCGCGCGGACGGTGTGCTGCCAGTCCAGGACGGGTGAGTCCAGGACGAGTCCCGCGACACGGTCGCGCAGAGGGGAGTGCGCGGCGGCGTGCAGCGCCATCGTGGCCCCGCTCGACCAGCCGTGCAGGATCACCCGCCCGGCCCCGTGCTCGACGGCGTAGCGGATCGCCGCGTCCAGGTCCCGCCATTCGGAGTTGCCCAGGTGGCCGATGCCGTCGGGACAGGGGGGCGCGCCGGGATCGCCGCGGTAGCCGATGTCGAGCACCGGCATCCGCCGGCTCACGTAGAAGGGGAACAGCGTCATGGGGTGTTCACGGGTGGCGCCCAGGCCGTGCACGGTGATGACCCAGCTGCCGCGGGCGCCGGGGACGAACCAGGCGGGCAGTTCGCCGAGTTCGCCCGGGATCCGCACGTCGGTGTACTCCAGGCCCAGCGCCTCCCCGGGGTCGCCGACGTGCACCTGCGGGGTGAGGCGGACGGTCGCGCCGGTGCTGAGCCGGCCCCGGCTGACCCGTCGCAGCTCCCGTACCACCGTGTGCGGCCTGGACCGCGCGGCCGTCTCGTCCTCCATGACGGGGCCGACGACGGCGTGGGCGCCACGGCCGGTCAGGCCGTAGATTCCCGGGAGCCCGGCGGCCAGCGAGCGGGTGACGGCGATCCGGCCGTCGTCGTGCGACTGTACGGTCAGCCTGGTGCCCTCGAACCCGGCGGTGGTCTTGCCGGCGGCTTCCCCGCGGGCACGCACGGGGCGCAGCGCGACATCGGCGGCGTACCGTCCGGCCGCCAGAGCGGCCGCGCCGGTGCCGAGCACGGTGGTCGCGGCCAGTGCCGCGGTTCGCAGACGCATCCTCTTCAGGTTGACGCGAGGCGCGCGGTCAAACCAGTGGGACGGGCCGGGAGGGTGACGTCCGTGCGGGTAACGGCGGGTGTCCGTGGGGGTGCGGTCGGTGCTGCCAGGGCCGTGGCCGGGGTGTCGCGTTGCGCTGACCGACCCGCCCGGAACACGGTGTGACCTGGAACACACAATTGTCGTCAGGGGGTGACACCTCGACGCCCGCCCCAGTTCACCTTCTGTTCATTCGCCGTCCTTACGTTCACGGCGTTACTGCCCCTCGAACTGATTGTGCCTGGTGAATGGAACACATCACGCTTCTCATCGGGATCGTGATCGTCACGGCCTTGGTGTTCGACTTCACGAACGGCTTCCACGACACGGCCAACGCCATGGCCACCACCATCTCCACCGGGGCCCTGGCTCCCCGCGCGGCGGTGGCCATGTCCGCGGTCCTCAACCTCCTCGGCGCGTTCTTGTCCGTCGAGGTGGCCAAGACCATCTCCTCGGGAATCATCGATGAAGGTTCCGGCATCAAGCCCGAAGTGATCTTCGCCGGGCTGGTGGGCGCGATCATCTGGAACCTGCTGACCTGGCTCGCCGGACTCCCCTCCAGCTCCTCCCACGCGCTGATGGGCGGTCTGCTCGGTGCGACGGTCGCGGCGGTCGGCACGGGTGCGGTCAACGGCGACGTCGTCGTCATGAAGGTGCTCATCCCCGCGCTCGCCGCGCCGCTGGTCGCCGGCGTCGCCTCCGTGTGCGCCACCCGGGTGACCTACCGCCTCGCCCGCGACGCCGACGAGGGGCGGACCGCCAAGGGCTACCGCGCCGGGCAGATCACCTCCGCCGCGCTGGTCTCCCTGGCGCACGGCACCAACGACGCGCAGAAGACCATGGGCGTGATCACCCTCGCGCTGGTCACCGGCGGCGCACTGGCCCCCGGCGCGAACCCGCCCGTGTGGGTCATCACCTCGGCGGGCATGGCCATCGCGCTGGGCACCTACCTGGGCGGCTGGCGCATCATCCGCACCATGGGCAAGGGCATCACCGACATCCAGCCCCCGCAGGGCTTCGCCGCCCAGACGAGCGCGGCGGCCACCATCCTGGCCTCCTCGCACATCGGCTTCTCCCTCTCGACCACCCACGTGTGCTCCGGCGCCGTGATGGGCTCGGGACTCGGCCGCAAGGGCGGCGTGGTCCGCTGGGGCACGGCGGGCCGCATGGTCGTCGGCTGGGCGCTCACCCTCCCGGCGGCGGGGCTCGTCGCGGCGGGCGCCGCGCTGCTGGCCGGCCAGGGCGACTGGGGTGTGGCGGCGGTCGCCGTCCTCACACTGGCGATCTGCGGCGCCATCTGGGTCCGCTCCCGGCGCACGCCGGTGGACCACACCAACGTCAACGAGGTCGAGCCCGCGAGGGAGGCCGCCATGCCGGCGCCGTCTCCCGAGCCGGAGCCCGCGGGGGTGGTCACCACCGCCGTGCGCGCCGTCTCCCCTCCCCCGGCCCCGGCGGGCGTGGGCGCGGCATCCACCGCGCCGGCCGTCTCGCGGCAGGACGCGGGCGAGCAGTTCCCCGGTGATCCCGCCGCCGCCCCGAGCCGCCCCGCCTCCGCGGGCAGCATCCCCTGAGCCCCTCGGCCATGGCAGCCCCTCCCGGGCCCGCGGAGCGGGCCTCCAGCCAGAAAGAGTGACCGCATGAACATCGACTGGGCCGCGCTCGGCCAGGTCTTCGGCGTCAGCCTGGTGGCGACCGTCGGACTCGTCGGCGTCTTCACCCTCGGCATCGTCACCAACTCCCCGCGCACCAGCGGCGACGGGCCCACCGCGCTCGCCCGCACCGGCGCGTACGCCTGCTACGCGCTGTGCCTGGCGGCGGTGGCGTACGGCATCTACCTGATCGCGGCGTAACTCCCGCCCGGTCCCCTCCGCCCCACGCCGATCCGCCTCGACCCGCCTCAGAGCCCCGACCCACCGACCCGCTCCGAACGCCCCCGGGAACCGCCCGGGGGCGCTCTTCGTCGCGCGCGCCGCCCCGGCGCCAGCGGCGGGCCGACGGCGTGGGCGTGGGGGATCACACACTCTCCCGTCGCAGGTCAAGGGCGAGTTGACGGGGTCATTCTGGCGTGGTGGACTGCCGGTGCCCAAACGGCGGCATGGAGAGGAAGCCGGTGCGAATCCGGCGCGGTCCCGCCACTGTCACCGGGGAGCGCCATCCCAGCGACGCCACGGCCCCTTGCGGGCTGGAAGGCGGGGTGGCGCGGATCCGGGAGCCAGGAGACTCTCGCCGCCGGTCGAGTCGAGCCAGGGCGAGGACCCTGAGTGAGGACACCGCCATGCGTGGCTGCGCTGCCGTATTCGCCCCCCGCGGGGCCGCCCCCTCCGTCGTCGTGGATGTGTGCGCCGGGCCTGTCGCGTGAAGCGGACCGTGGGCGTCCAGGCCGGTGGCGCCGTCGCCGGATTCGCCGCGGACGCGCTGCTGGGCGATCCGCGGCGCGGCCACCCTGTCGCCGCCTTCGGCCGGGCCGCGGGCGCGTTGGAGCGTCGGATGTGGCGCGACGACCGCGGCGTGGGAGCGCTGTACGTGGCACTGTGCGCGGGCGGCGCGATCGCGGTGGGACGCGCCGCGAGCACGGCTGCGGGGATCACCGCAGCCGACGGTGGCCCGCGGCGCGCCGAGGGCGCGTGGCGCGCCGCCACGGGCGAGGACCCAGCGCCCGGCACGGAGTTCGTGGCGCGGGGCATACGGGCGTTCGCCAAGCGGGGCGCAGGCGCGCTCACGAAGCCGGGCGCAGGCCCGCTCACGAAGCCGGGCACGGACGCACTCGCCAGGCCCGGCACGGACGCACTCGCCAGGCCCGGCACGGACGCACTCGCCAGGCCCGGCACGGGCACGCTCGCGAGCCGGGGCATACGGGCGCTCGCGAAGCGCGGCGTGCGCAAGCGGGCGCGGGCGGCGGGATGTTCGCAGGTGTCCGCGGTGGCGGTGACCGCCGCCGCCACGTGGGCCGTCCTCGGTGGTACGTCCCTCACGCGCGAGGCGCGCGCCGTGGCCGCGGCGCTGGAGGCCGGTGATCTGGAGCTGGCCCGCGAGCGGCTGCCCGCGCTGTGCGGCCGCGATCCGCTGGGGCTCGACGCGCGGGGCGTGGCCCGTGCGGTGGTCGAGTCCGTCGCGGAGAACACCTCGGACGCCGTGGTCGGCGCCCTGGTGTGGGGCGCGCTGGCAGGTGTGCCGGGGATGCTGGGTTTCCGGGCGGTCAACACACTGGACGCGATGGTCGGTCACCGCTCGCCGCGCCACCGCAGGTTCGGCTGGGCCGCCGCCCGGCTGGACGACGCCGCGGGCTGGCCGGGGGCGCGGCTGACCGCCGTACTGGCCGCCGTGGCCGGGCCCGACCCGTGCGGCGCCCTGCGGGCGTGGCGGTCGGACGCGCACCGGCATCCGAGCCCCAACGCGGGGCCCGTCGAGGCGTCGTTCGCCGGGGCGCTCGGCGTGCGGCTCGGCGGGACGCTCTCCTACGGCGGACGCGTCGAGCACCGCCCGGCCTTGAACGGGCCCGGCCGCCAGGTGCGGACGGCTGACATCGAGCGGGCGGTGCGGTTGTCCCGCCGCGTCGGCGTGCTGGCGCTGGCGGTCTGCTGCGCGGTCGGCGCGGCCCGAGGCGCGGTACGAGGTGCGGTGGGTGGGACGACGCGGCGCCCTCGGGGTGCCGGGAGCGCGGGAGGCGCACGGTGAGCGGCGGAGGCGGACTGCTGGTCGCGGGGACGACCTCGGACGCGGGCAAGAGCGTGGTGACGGCGGGCATCTGCCGCTGGCTGGCCCGCAAGGGGCTGCGCGTGGCGCCGTTCAAGGCGCAGAACATGTCGCTGAACTCCTACGTCACGCTCGACGGCGCCGAGATCGGCCGGGCGCAGGCCATGCAGGCGGCGGCGGCCCGCACGGAGCCGAGCGCGCTGATGAACCCGGTGCTGCTGAAGCCGGGCAGCGACCGCACCAGTCAAGTGGTGCTGCTGGGCAGGCCGGTGGGTGAGATGTCCGCGCAGGGCTACTTCGGCCGGCACACCGGCACATCCCAGGGTGTGCGGTTCGGGCGGCGCGAGGAGCTGCTGGAGACGGTGGCGGGCTGCCTGGAGGAGCTGCGGCGCACCCACGACGCGGTCGTCTGCGAGGGCGCGGGCAGCCCCGCGGAGATCAACCTGCGGCGCAGCGACATCGTCAACATGGGCCTGGCGCGGGCGTGCAGGCTGCCGGTCGTGGTGGTCGGCGACATCGACAGGGGCGGCGTCTTCGCCTCCCTGTTCGGCACGACGGCGCTGCTGGCCCCGGAGGACCAGGAGCTGGTCGCCGGCTACCTGGTGAACAAGTTCCGCGGCGACGTGACGCTGCTCGAGCCGGGCCTGGAGATGCTGCGCGGGCTGACGGGACGGCCGACGCTCGGGGTGCTGCCGTTCCGGCACGGTCTGGGCATCGACGAGGAGGACGGCCTGCGGGTCTCCCTGCGGGGCGCTGTGCGCGAGTCCTCCGTCGCGGCTCCGCACGGTGCCGACGTGCTGCGGGTCGCGGTGCTCGCGGTGCCGCTGATGTCGAACTTCACCGACGTGGACGCGCTGGCGGCCGAGCCGGGTGTGGTGGTGCGCTTCTGCGACCGCCCCGAGGAGCTGGCCGACGCCGACCTGGTCGTCGTACCGGGCACGCGCGGGACGGTCAGGGCGCTGGAGTGGCTGCGCGAGCGCGGCCTGGCCGGCGCGGTGGCGCGGCGGGCCGCCGAGGGACGCCCTGTGCTGGGCATCTGCGGCGGCTACCAGCTGCTCGGCGAGCAGATCGAGGACGAGGTCGAGTCGCGCGCAGGGCTGGTCGACGGGCTCGGACTGCTGCCCGTACGGGTGCGGTTCGCCCACGGCAAGACCCTCGCGCGTCCGCACGGCACGGCGCTGGGCGAGCCGGTGGAGGGCTACGAGATCCACCACGGGGTGGCCGACGTGCACGGCGGTGAGGGCTTCCTGAGCTCGGCGGGCGGCGAGGAGCTGGACGGGTGCCGGGTGGGGTCCGTGTGGGGCACCCACTGGCACGGTTCGCTGGAGTCGGACGGCTTCCGCCGCGCCTTCCTGCGCCGGGTCGCCGCCGACGCGGGCCGCGCCTTCGAGCCCGCGCCCGACACCCGGTTCGCCGCCCTGCGCGAGGAACAGCTCGACCGGCTGGGCGATCTGATCGAGGAGCACGCCGACACGGCGGCGCTGCTGCGCCTCGTCGAGGACGGAGTGCCGGAAGGACCGCTGCCGTTCGTGCCGCCGGGAGCGCCGCAGTGAAGGCTCCGCGGTCTTGGAACCCCCACATCGGTGGGGAGCACAGTGCCCGAACCGCTCTCGAGTTCGCGGTGCCCGGATCACCCCCGCGACGGCGAGGAGCAGGAGCTCCACACTCGCGGTTGCCTGCCCGTGAGCCCGACCTGTTCGATCCAAGCCACTCGAAGGAGTGACCGCGTGACGCCCCCCTATCCCTTCACAGCCCTCGTCGGCCAAGCCGACTTGCAGCTTTCCCTCCTGCTCAACGCCGTCTCCCCTGCCATTGGCGGCGTCCTGGTGCGCGGCGAGAAAGGCACGGCGAAGAGCACGGCCGTCAGGGCCGTCTCGGCGCTGCTGCCCGACGTGCGGGTCGTGCCCGGCTGCCGCTTCTCCTGCGACCCCGCCGCACCCGACCCGGACTGCCCCGACGGCCCGCACGCGGGCACCGACCCGGACGCGGCCGAGGCCCGCCCGGCGCGGATGGTGGAGCTCCCGGTCGGCGCCTCGGAGGACCGGCTGGTGGGCGCGCTCGACATCGAGCGGGCGCTGTCGGAGGGCGTGAAGGCGTTCGAGCCGGGGCTGCTGGCGGACGCGCACCGGGGCGTGCTGTACGTGGACGAGGTCAACCTCCTCCACGACCACCTGGTCGACCTGCTGCTCGACGCCGCCGCGATGGGCGCCTCCTACGTGGAGCGCGAGGGCGTCTCCGTACGGCACGCGTCCCGCTTCCTGCTGGTGGGCACGATGAACCCCGAGGAGGGTGAGCTGCGCCCCCAGCTTCTCGACAGGTTCGGGCTGACGGTGGAGGTGGCGGCCTCGCGCGAGCCGGACGAGCGGGTGGAGGTCGTACGGCGCCGGCTGGCCTACGACGCCGGCCCCGAGGGGTTCGCGGCGCGCTGGGCCGACGAGGAGCGGCTGCTGCGCGAGCGCATCGTGGCGGCCCGCGCGCTGCTGCCGAAGGTGCGCCTCGGGGACGCCGCGCTGCGGCAGATCGCCGCGACCTGCGCGGCGTTCGAGGTGGACGGCATGCGTGCCGATCTGGTGATGGCCCGCACGGCGACCGCGCTGGCGGCGTGGGCGGGGCGCGGGGAGGTGGAGCAGACGGACGTACGGCAGGCCGCGCTGCTGGCTCTCCCGCACCGGCGCAGGCGCAACCCCTTCGACGCGCCGGGGCTGGACGAGGAGAAGCTGGACCGGACGCTGGAGGAGAACGCCCCCGAGGACGACGGTCCCGGGCCCGAAGGGCCTGAGGGCGACGGGCCCGGGAACGGAGCACCGGACGACGGCGGCGACGGGGGGCCCGAGGGCGGCCCCGGCGGCGGCATCCCCCCGCAGTCCCACCCCCACGACGCTCCGCAGGACGACGCACGGGACGACGCGCACGAGGGGGCCGAGCGCGGGACGGCCGGCCCCGAGGAGGCCGCTGCCCCGCAGCAGGCCGACGGGTCGCCGTCAGGACAGCCCGCAGGCGGGGACTGCGGGGAGCCCGATCCGCGGGCCCAGGCCGCCGCGCAGCAGCCCACAGCTGAGACGGGTGAGCCGTTCAAGGCGCGCGTTTTGACCGTCCCAGGGCTCGGTGAGGGCGCGGCCGGGCGGCGCTCACGTGCCCGTACGGCACACGGCCGCACCACGGGGGCGCGCCGCCCCCACGGCGCGCTCGGCAAGCTGCACCTGGCGGCCACCGTGCAGGCGGCGGCGCCGTACCAGCGCGCGCGGGGGCGCAGCGGAAGCGGCCTGGTGGTGCGCCGCGACGACCTGCGGGAAGCGGTGCGGGAGGGCCGCGAGGGCAACCTGGTGCTGTTCGTGGTGGACGCGTCGGGCTCGATGGCGGCGCGGCAGCGGATGAGCGCGGTCAAGGGCGCGGTCCTGTCGCTGCTGCTGGACGCCTACCAGCGCCGCGACAAGGTCGGCCTGGTGACGTTCCGGCGACAGGACGCGGAGGTGGCACTGCCGCCGACGTCGTCCGTGGACGCGGCCGCCGCCCGTCTCGAGTCGCTGCCGACCGGGGGCCGCACGCCGCTGGCGGCCGGCCTCCTGCGGGCACGTGAGGTGCTGCGCGTGGAGCGGCTGCGGGACCCGGCGCGGCGCCCGCTGCTGGTGACCGTCACCGACGGGAGGGCGACGGGCGGCCCCGAGCCGCTGGTGCGCACCCGGCAGGCGGCGGGGGCGCTGGCGGCTGACGGCATCGCCTCGGTGGTCGTGGACTGCGAGGCCGGACACGTACGGCTGGGGCTGGCGGCCCAGCTGGCCGCCCAACTGGGCGGCGAGTCGGTCACGCTGGACGCGTTGCGCGCGGACTCGGTGGCCGAACTCGTCCGCCACACCACGGACGCCAGGGATTCCAGGAACGCACGGAGGGCCGCGTAATGCCGAAGGGACAGCCGAGTGTCGTACCCGCTGACGGTCTCACCACGCGTCAGCGCCGCAACCGGCCGCTGGTCGCGGTGCACACGGGGACCGGCAAGGGCAAGTCGACGGCCGCTTTCGGGCTGGCGCTGCGGGCGTGGAACCAGGGATGGCCCCTCGGGGTGTTCCAGTTCGTGAAGTCGGCCAAGTGGAAGGTCGGCGAGGAGCGTGCGCTCAAGGTGCTCGGTGAGACGGGCGAGGGCGGCAGCGTGACGTGGCACAAGATGGGCGAGGGCTGGTCGTGGATCCAGCGCAACGTCGCCGACGGCGAGATGAGCAGCGAGGCCGCCGCCCGCGAGGGCTGGGAGCAGGTCAAGCGCGATCTGGCCGCCGAGACGTACAGGATGCTGGTGCTGGACGAGTTCGCCTACCCGATGCACTGGGGCTGGGTGGACGTGCACGAGGTGGTGTCCGTCCTGCGGGACCGCCCCGGTACCCAGCACGTCGTCGTCACGGGCCGGAACGCGCCGCGGGAGCTGGTCGACGCGGCGGACCTGGTGACCGACTTCTCGAAGGTGAAGCACCCGATGGACGCCGGCCAGAAGGGCCAGAAGGGCATCGAATGGTGACCGCCGCGCAGGGTGCGGCAGGGGACGCCGCGTGATCCGCACGCCGCGGCTGGTGATCGCGGCGCCGTCCTCGGGCAGCGGCAAGACGACGGTGGCGACCGGGCTGATGGCCGCCTTCGCCGCACGCGGCCTGACCGTCTCGCCGCACAAGGTCGGCCCCGACTACATCGATCCGGGCTACCACGCGCTGGCGACCGGCCGGGCGGGACGCAACCTGGACGCCTACCTGTGCGGCCCCGAGCGGATCGCCCCGCTGTTCGCACACGGTGCGGCGGGGGCCGACCTGGCCGTCGTCGAGGGCGTGATGGGCCTCTACGACGGTGCCGCCGGGCAGGGCGAGCTGGCCTCGACGGCACACGTGGCCAAGCTGCTGCGGGCGCCGGTCGTGCTCGTGGTGGACGCCTCCTCGCAGTCCAGGTCGGTCGCCGCGCTGGTGCACGGCTTCGCCTCCTGGGACCCGAGGGTGCGGGTCGCGGGCGTGGTGCTCAACAAGGTGGGATCCGACCGCCACGAGGAGCTGCTCAAAGAGGCGCTGGAGGGTACGGGGGTGCCCGTGCTGGGCGTGCTGCGCCGCACGAAGGTGGTGCGGGCGCCCTCCCGCCATCTGGGCCTGGTGCCGGTGGCCGAGCGGCGCACGGAGGCCGTGGAGTCGGTGGCGGCGCTCGCCCGGCGGGTGCGCGAGGGCTGCGACCTGGACGCGCTGCTCGCCCTGGCACGGCAGGCGCCGACGCTGCCGGAAGCGGCCTGGGACCCGGCGCGCGAAGCGGGCGCGGAGCCGGCGCGCGAAGCGGGGGCTGAGCCGGCCTCCGGTGCGCCCAGGATCGCCGTGGCGAGCGGCGAGGCGTTCACGTTCTCCTACGCCGAGCACGCGGAGCTGTTGCGCGCCGCGGGCGCCGAGGTCGTCGGCTTCGACCCGCTGCGCGACGAGGCGCTGCCGGACGGGACGGCGGGCCTCGTCATCGGCGGCGGCTTCCCCGAGGTGTACGCACCTGAGTTGTCCGAAAATCGACCCCTGCGCGAGCAGATCGCGGCCTTCGAGGGCCCTGTCGCGGCCGAGTGCGCCGGACTGCTGTACCTGGCGCGGGAACTGGACGGCACACCCATGTGCGGGGTGCTCGACGCGCGGGGACGAATGGCGGAACGCCTCACGCTGGGCTACCGCGAGGCGGTCGCCGTCGCCGACAGCGCCCTCGCCCAGGCGGGCACCCGGGTACGCGGCCACGAGTTCCACCGCACCGAGCTGACGCCCGGCGCGGGGCCGGTGCCCGCCTGGGGGCTGGTGCGGCCGAAGCGGCGCACCGAAGGCTTCGTGCAGGGCCCCGTGCACGCCTCCTACCTGCACGTGCACTGGGCGTCCTCGCCCGGCACGGCGAGCCGGTTCACGGCCGCCTGCGCGCGGCACCAGGAAGCCCGGAGCGCCGCGTGAACCCGCTGGGACCGCCCCGGGGCGCCGACGGCGCGGGACCGAGGCTCCTCACCCTCGGCGTGGGCACCTGCGCGGGCGTGGCGGCCGAAGAGGTGCTGGACCTGGTGCGGGGCGTCCTGGCCGCCGCGGGGCTGACGGAGAGTGACGTGGCGGCGCTGGCGACCGTGCAGGCCCGCGCGGAGGAACCCGGGCTGCTGGCCGCCGCCCGCCGGGCGGGGCTGCCGCTGCTCGCCTACGACGCGCTCGCCCTGGCCCGCGTCCGGGTGCCGCACCCCTCGGACTTCTCCCGTGCGGCCGTCGGCACCCCCTCCGTCGCCGAGGCGGCGGCGCTGCTGGCCGCGGGCGGTGGCGACGGCTCCCACGTCGGGGGCGGCGCCCCCGTGCTGCTGGTGCCCAAGACGCTGGCACGCCCTGAGGGCGGCGGCCCCGCGCGGGCCACCGCCGCGCTCGCGGCGATCGCCGTACCGGGGAGGGGCCGATGACCACCCACGGGACCGCCGCGCACGGCGCACCGGGCCGCGGAGCGCAGGCCCCGGGGCCCTGCGCCGCCACGCTGCGCCACCACGGTGACGCCGAAGTGCGGGGCGCGGGCGCCGCTTTGACCGACCTCGCCGTCAACGTCCGTACCGGCACTCCCCCGGCCTGGCTGAAAGAGCGGCTGGCCGCCTCGCTGGACTCTCTCGCCGCCTACCCGGACAGCGGACCCGCACGCCGCGCGGTGGCCGCGCGGCACGGGCTGGCGGAGGAACAGGTGCTGCTGACGGCCGGCGCGGCAGAGGCGTTCGTCCTGCTGGCCCGCGCCCTGACCGCGCTCCGCCCGGTGGTGGTGCACCCGCAGTTCACCGAGCCCGAGGCCGCGCTGCGGGACGCGGGGCACCAGGTACGGCGGGTGCTGCTACGCCCCGAGCGCGCCTTCCGGCTGGAGCCCGGGGACGTCCCCGAAGAGGCCGACCTGGTGGTCGTCGGCAACCCCACCAACCCGACCTCCGTGCTGCACCCCGCTGCCGGCCTGGCGCGCCTCGCCCGCACAGGGCGCACGCTGGTCGTCGACGAGGCGTTCGTCGACGCGGTGCCCGGCGAGCGCGCGTCGCTCGTACCGCTGCTGGACGAGTTGCCGGGCCGTACGGTCGTGCTGCGCAGCCTCACCAAGACCTGGGGGCTGGCCGGGCTGCGGGTCGGCTACGCGCTCAGCGACCCGGACACCGTGCGGGCACTGGCACACCACCAGCCCCTGTGGCCCGTCTCGGCGCCCGCGCTGACGGCCGCGCAGGCGTGCAGCGCACCCGAGGCGCTGGCCGAGGCGGAGGCGGCGGCGCACCGGTTCACGCGGGACCGTGCGCACCTTCTCCAGCGGCTGGCCACGCTGCGCAGCGCGGGCGTCCGCGAGGCCACGCCGGACCCGCGGGGCCCGTTCCTGCTGGTCGGCCACCCGCGGGCCGCGACCGTGCGGGCCCGGCTGCGGGAGCTGGGGTTCGCGGTACGGCGCGGTGACACCTTCCCGGGTCTGGGCACCGGATGGTTCCGGATGGCGGTACGGGACCGGGAGACCACCGACCGTTTCACCGCGGCGCTCGGCGAGGTGCTGGAGTCACTGCCCGCGGACCGCTGAGCGGACGGCGAGAACACCCGCCCTGTGCCCGCACCGTCCGGCGCCTGATCGAATGGGGGCAGCCACCCCACCGCCCACTCCAGGAGGTCTGGAATGCCCGCCACCCTGCGGCACCCCGGCACCGTGCTGACCGACCACGTCTTTCCCGTGCCGCTGGACCACGACCGGCCGGACGGTGAACAGATCGAGGTGTACGCGCGCGAGGTCGTCGCGGCGGGGCGTGAGCGCGAAGAGCTGCCCTGGCTGCTGTTCCTCCAGGGCGGTCCTGGATCGGGTTCGCCGCGCCCTGTCGGGCAGGCCGACTGGCTGGCTGCGGCGCTGCGCCACTACCGGGTGCTGCTGCTGGACCAGCGCGGCACGGGACGCTCCACGCCCGCCAACCGTCAGTCCCTGGCGGCACGTGGCACGCCCGAGCAGCAGGCCGCGTACCTGGCGCACTTCCGGGCCGACTCGATCGTCCGGGACGCCGAAGTGGTGCGCGAGCGGCTGCTGGGCGGGGACGGGCGCTGGTCCACGCTCGGCCAGAGCTTCGGAGGGTTTTGCACCCTGGCCTACCTCTCGCGTGCCCCGCACGCCCTGCGCGAGGCGTTCGTGACGGGCGGACTGCCGGGGCTGCGCGTCAGCGCGGACGACGTCTACCGGGCCGCCTATCCGCGCGTGGCGGCCAAGAACGCCGCCCACTACGCCCGCTACCCGCAGGACGTCGAGGCGGTCAGGCGGATCGCCGCGTACCTGGCCGAGCACGAGGTGCGGCTGCCGGACGGGAGCCCGCTGACGGTGCAGCGGTTCCAGTACCTGGGCATGCTGCTGGGCCAGCACTCCGGCTCGCACGTCCTGCACTACCTGCTGGAGGGCGCCTGGATCCGCGGCGCGAGCGGCCCAGAGCTGTCCGACGCGTTCCTCGCCGGCGTGTACGCGCAGGTGTCCCTGGCGGCGAATCCGCTGTTCGCCGTGGTGCACGAGGCCGCCTACGCCCAGCGCTCCGTCAGCACGCAGGGCACCGGCTGGGCGGCGCAGCGCCTGCGCGGCGAGTTCCCCGCCTTCGACGCGGAGCGCGCGCTGGAGGGCGGCGAGCCCGTGCTGTTCTCCGGAGAGATGATCTACCCGTGGATGTTCGACCTCGACCCGGCGCTGGTGCCGCTGGCCGAGGCCGCGCACCTGCTGGCCGAACGCGGCGACTGGCCCGACCTGTACGACACGGAGCGGCTGGCGGCCAACGAGGTGCCCGTGTACGCGGCCGTCTACCACGACGACATGTACGTCGACCGCGACCACTCGCTGGCCACCGCCCGCGCCGTCCCCCACGTCCGCACCTGGGTGACCAGCGCGTGGGAGCACGACGCCCTGCGCGTCAGCCGGGGCACGGTCCTCGAACGGCTGATCGGCATGGCGCGGGGCGAGGTGTGACGGCGTACGGGTAGCGGCACGGGCGGAGGGCGACACGCCCGAGGGCGCGGCGAGGAGCGGGGGCCCGAGGGCGGATCCTGGGTGCACGGACTGGCGAAGCTGGGCACCCGGTCCCTCCACGATCTGCTCCCAGGGAGTGCAGCCCGTTGTCGCAACTCGCCCGTATCGCCCGTATCGTCCGGCACCCCGTCAAGGGGCTCCCCGGCCACGACGTCCCCCAGGCCCGGCTCACCGCCCTGGGGGGCGTGCCCCGCGACCGCGTGTTCGCGTTCGCACGGCGTCCCGTTCCCGCGGGCGGCGCCTGGGCCTCCACCCGGCACTTCCACGCCCTCGTCGCCGCACCGGGACCCGCCGACGGGCGCGTGCGGATCGACGAGGAGGCGGGCACCGCGACGCTCACCCACCCCACGTACGAGAGCGTCACCGTGCCTCTCGACCCGCCCGCCCCCGGACTCGTCGCCCGCACCGACTGGTTCGGCGGCGCGGAGCTGCACCGCGCCGAGCACGGCTACTGGGACGACAAGGCCACCGTCTCACTGCTCAACCTGGCCTCCGTCCAAGCGCTCGCCGACGCCTGCGGACACGCGGTGGACCCGCGCAGGTTCCGCGCCAACCTGTGGCTGGCACACCTTCCCGCCTGGGCGGAGCTCGACCTGCCCGGAGCGCGCATCGCCGTCGGCGGCGCCCGGCTGGAGGTACTGCACCCCGTCAACCGCTGCGCTGCGACCTCCGTCGACCCCGGCCGCGCCCGCCGGGACCTCAACGTCCCCGCTCAGCTGGCCACCCGCTTCGGCCACCTGTACTGCGGACTGCGCGCCCGCGTGGTCGAGCCCGGCACCGTACGCGAGGACGACCCCGTGGTGCTGCTCGCCCCCGGGCGCCCCGTCCCCCTGCACGGCGGACCGCAGCCCGCGGCGTGGCCGCGGCGGGCCCGCGTCGAGGAGCGTGAGCGGCACGGGAGCGGCGCGGTCAGCCTGTGGCTGGCCGACCCGCTGGCCGAGGAGCGTCCCGCGCCACGGCCCGGCCAGCACGTCCTCGTCACCGCGCACACCGCGGAAGGACCGCTGTGGCGCGCCTACACCGTCTCGGCGCACGACGCCGGGCGGCTGCGCATCACCGTCAAGCACGAGCCGGACGGGCGGATGTCACCCCACCTGCACCGGCACGCCCACCCCGGCAGCCTGCTGACGGTCTCCGGTCCTTACGGCCGCACCGTCCTGGACGACGACTCCGCCAGGCCGCTGCTGCTGGCCTCCGCCGGCATCGGCGTCACCCAGACAGCGGCGCTGCTGCGCGGCTGCGCGGACGAACAGCCCGACCGCCGCGTCGAGATCGTGCACACGGCGCGCGGCCCCGCGGACCTCGCCCTGTGGCCCGAGGTCCGGGACCTCGCCGCGCGGCTGCCCCACGCGCGCGCCCGGCTGCACCTGACCCGTGCCGGCGCGCGCGACGCCGAGCGCCTCGACGCCGTACGGGGCCGGCCCGTGCTCGACGACGTCGACCCCGCGAGCACGGCCTTCCTGTGCGGACCCGCGCCCTTCCTCGCCGCCGCGCGGGAGGCGCTGGCGGCCGCCGGGCTGGCGGACGCACGCGTCCACCAGGAGGTGTTCGCCTCCCCCGGGGCCTCGGGCTCCGCACCCGAGGAGACTCCCGAGGGGCCCTTCACCGTCCGGTTCGCCGCGTCCGGGCGAACGGCCAAGTGGCGGCCGGAGAGCGGCACGCTGGCGGAGCTGGCCGAGTCCGAGGGGCTGACCGTCCCCTCCGGCTGCCGGGCAGGCGCCTGCCGCAGTTGCAGCAAGCCGCTGCGGGACGGGCACGTGGTCTACCCCTCGCCGCCTGCCCTGCCGCCCGACCGGGGCACGGCCCTGCTGTGCAGCGCCGTGCCGGCGAGCGACACGGTCATCGACCTGTGACCGGCCGCCGCTACGGCGTCCGTCCGCGCGCGGAGCGCCACTGCCGCACCGCGCTCTCGACGTCGAAGGGCACCAGCCGGTGCGGCGGGCCCTCCAGGGGCGTGCGGACGGCTTCGTCGATCCTGGCGTTGATCTGAGTGAGGATCGCGCGGACCTCCGCCTCGGAACGGGCCTCGGCCGCGCGCTCGCGGGCGTCCTGCGCGTCCCTGCGCAGCGCGAGGGACGGCGGCAGGTAGGAGAGGTTCTCGTCGCGCATCTTGCGCTCGACCCACCACTGCTCGGTGTAGGGCGCGTCGATGCCTGCCAGCGGCTTCCCCGCCCCTGGCAGGTTCGCGAACTCGCCGCGCTCCTCCGCCTCCCGGATCTGCCGGTCGGCCCACGTCTCGAAGCTGACTCCTGGGGGCTTGCGTTCCGTCATGGCGCGTCCTTCGCTTCCGGTTGCCTGCCGGCGGTCGCCGTGGAGCGGGTGTCACCTTCCATGGTTCCAGACGGCGAACCGGCGCGGCCCGGACGGTGGGACCGCCCGACCGAAGCCACCGTCGGCCGGCCCCCTGTCCGGCCCGCGCGCGGCACCACGGCTGTGGGAGGGGAGCGGGGGCGACGGCGAACCCGGGACGCGGGCGCCGTGACCGGTCCTCACGGGCCGTCGGACACCTGGACGATGCCGCGCGCCACCCCGAGGTCCACGGCGTCCTGGGGGCGCAGGCGCAGGGCGTCGGCCGTCTCCGGTACCCGGTCGGGGGCGCGCTTGAGGATGGCGGCGGCCAGTTCGGGCGCGATGACGGAGAAGTAGCTGTCGGGGGTCACCCACAGCCGGCCGGGCGCGGCCAGGGCGAGGGCGCCGCCGGAGCCGCCCTCGCCGATCAGGAGGGAGGTGACCGGTACGGCGGCCTCCGCGAGCGCGCCGAACACCTCCGCTATCGCGGGTCCGGCCCCCGCCCGTTCGTCGTCGGGGCCGTTGGCGGCGCCGGGGGTGTCGATGAGGGTGAGGACGGGGACGCCGAGGCGGGAGGCCAGGCGGACGAGACGGGCGGCCGTACGGTAGCCGGCGGGCCGGGTGGGGGTGCCGCACTGGGCCGCGTAGGCGACGGCCCGGCCTTCGTGCAACCCGAACCCGCACACGACCCCCGGGTCCACGCCCCCGCAGCGGTCGCCCCTGATCTCCGTACGGCTGCTGAAGTAGGCGTCGAGATACGCGGGGGCCCGGGGGCGCTCGGCGGCGCGGGCCCGGGCGACGGCCGCCGGGCCGCTGCCGGGCGGTCCGCCGGGCCGTCCCGCGTCGGGGCCCGCTTGGGGCTCCGACGCGGTGCCGCGCGGGCCGACCGGCTCCGGTGTGTCCGGGCGGGGGCGCGCGCCGGCTCGCTCCTCGCCCGCGGGGGGAGCGGCCCGCGTCCCGCGCGGGGGCGGTGCCGGCAGGGCGTACGGCACCGGCGCGGGCTCCGGAGGCGAGGTACCCGCTCCCCGGGGGCCGGCGGAGTCACCGGGCCGGGCGCCGCCGCCCGTGAGCAGGGTGAGCCAGTGCGCGAGGACGGGGGCGAGTCCGGCTTCGGGGACGATGTGGTCCAGGTGCCCGGCCGCGTGCTGGCCCTCCACGGTGTACGCGGCAGGGTCGGCGTCGCGGGGGCGTACGCGTGATCCGGCGAATGCGGCCTGTGCACCGGGCAGGCCGAGGACCACGTCGGCGCCCGCGGCGAGGGTCGCCCACCCTCCGCCGGTCGTCGGGTCGCGGACGACGGCCAGCTGCGGCAGCCCGGCGGCGCGGGTCAGCGCGGTCTGCCGGGCCACGCGCTGGAGCTGGACGAGCGCGCGCATGCCCTCCTGCATGCGGCTGCCGCCGGTGGCGACGAGGGTGACGACGGGCAGCCTCAGCTGCCGGGCCCGGCGGTGGGCGGCCTCGACGCGGTCGCCGGTGCGCTGCCCGAGCGAGCCGCCGAGGTAGCCGAACTCGAAGCACACGAGGACGGTTTCGGTGCCGCCGATCCTGCCCGTGCCGCACACCACGGACTCGTCCTCCCCGGTGCGTTCGCGCGCCCGGGCCCTCGCCCGGTCGTACCCGGGCCACCCCAGCGGCCCGTCCACGGGCTCCCGGGCCGCCGACTGTGCGTCCGTCGACTCCCCGTTCGTCGGCTGGAGAGCCGACGGCTCATCGCCGACCGGCCCTTCGTCCACCGGCTCCCCGGCGGCCCGCCACGCGGCCTCCCCGCCCTGGCCCCGGCCGCCTCCCGCGGTGGCGCAGGCAGGCGTCGGCGCGGGTCCGAACTCGCGAAAGCCGTCCGTCAACCGGTCGAGCAGCGCTCGCGCGCCGGTCTGGGAGGGGCCGCGGCGCTCGGGGGCGTGCGTGTCGCGCGGCGCGCCGGCGTCGCCGCCCTCGTCCGGTGCGCTGTCACCGGGTGCCATGGGGCTCATGCGTCCAGCGTGCGGCACCGGGTGCCGCTTGTCAGCACGGCACCTCGCCGAGGGCGTGCCTCAGCGCACCACCCGACCCCTGAGCACCACGTGGCGCGGCGTGTCCAGGACGCGGACGTCCGCGCGCGGATCGGTGTCGTAGACGACGAAGTCGGCGGGGGCCCCCTCGGTCAGCCCGGCCCTGCCCAGCCAGTCGCGGGCCGTCCAGGTGGCGGCGGCCAGCGCGTCGCGGGCGGGGATACCGGCCCTGACGAGTTCGGCGACCTCCTGGCCGACGAGCCCGTGTGCGAGGGAGCCGCCCGCGTCGGTTCCGGTGAAGACGGGGATGCCGGCGTCCCAGGCGGCGCGCACGGTCTCGTAGCGGCGGGCGTGCAGCTGACGCATGTGGGCCGACCAGCGGGGGAACTTCTGCTCCCCGCCGTCGGCGAGGGCGGGAAAGGTGGCGATGTTGACGAGGGTGGGCACGATGGCGACGCCGCGCTCGGCGAAGAGCGGGACGGTCTCCTCGGTGAGCCCGGTGGCGTGCTCGACGCAGTCGATGCCCGCCTCCACCAGGTCGCGCAGCGAGTCCTCGGCGAAGCAGTGTGCGGTGACGCGGGCGCCCTCCTGGTGGGCCGCTTCGATGGCCTCCTCGATGGCCCAGCGCGGCCAGCAGGCGGTGAGGTCGCCCTCTTCCCTGTCGATCCAGTCGCCGACGATCTTGACCCAGCCGTCCCCGCGCCGGGCCTCGCGGCGTACGTAGGCGGCCAGGTCGCCGGGTTCGATCTCGTGCGCGTAGTTGCGGATGTAGCGGCGGGTGCGGGCGATGTGCCGCCCGGCGCGGATGATGCGGGGCAGGTCGTCGCGGTGGTCGATCCAGCGCGTGTCGGAGGGCGAGCCGGCGTCGCGGAGCAGCAGCGCGCCGGCCTCGCGGTCGGTGAGCGCCTGCTTCTCGCTGGTGGAGTCGTCGACGGGGCCGTGCGCGTCGAGCCCGACGTGGCAGTGGGCGTCCACGAGCCCGGGCAGTACCCAGCCGTTCAGGGTGGTCGGCTCGGTGGCACCGGGGGCCACCGGTGGCCGTTCGTAGGTGAGGCGCCCGTCCACCACCCACATCTGCTCTCGTACGTCCTCGGGCCCGACCAGTACCCGCCCCTTGATGTGCAGACTCGCGCGCTCGCTCATGGCGGCACTGTACGAGTGGCCGGTACGCGGGTGTCCAGGGTGCCCAGGGCGGCCGGTCCGGTGCGGATTCCCCGCGCGGCGCGCGGCTCATCGGGAACGGAAGGGGGCCGGGGAGAAGCCGGGAAGGGACCACGGAGCGACATCGCGGAAAACGGAGACAGGTGCTTGCTCCCCGGTTTACGATGCAATACCGGCGTCTTTTCGCGTACAGGTTCCCGTCTTCTTCTGCCCGCTTTCCCCGGTCTCAAACGCAAAGATTTCGCTGGTGCCGAAGCACGTATTCCGGGCCACTCTCCCTACCGTTATCGCACTGTGACGTACTCCACAGGTCGGCTGCTATATCCCGACATAGCGCACCAAAAAGGGGGCGTGAACGGCGAGGCAGCGCGCCCGCACGCCCGCGCGCGATAACATGAAGCACCCCCCTCGGGTAACCCCTGACCCCCGTGCACTTTCGGATTCTGCTCGGTAAATTGAATTCGCATGACCGCCGCACAAGCAGACCATGCACGTGCCCACAGAGACTTTCTGGAAATGCCGGAGGGACTGAAGCTCGACACACCGCGTGTGGACGACGGAGCCGCGATCTGGCGCATCGCCCGCGACTCGAAGACCCTCGATCTCAACTCCTCCTACAGCTACCTGCTGTGGTGCCGCGACTTCGCCGCCACCTCGGTCGTCGCCCGCGACGGAGCGGGTGAACCGGTCGGCTTCATCACCGGCTACGTCCGGCCCGAGGCGCCGCGCACCCTGCTGATCTGGCAGGTGGCCGTCGACGAGGCAGCCCGCGGCCGCGGGCTCGCGGCCGCGATGCTGGACGGACTGACACTCCGTGCCGCCGAGGAGTGCGGCATCGACAGCATCGAGACCACGGTCACCCCCGACAACACCCCCTCCAACCGGCTGTTCACCTCCTACGCGCAGCGCCACTCGGCAGCGGTCGCCAAGGACGTGCTGTTCGACGCCGCCCTCTTCCCCGAGGACGGCCACGAGCCCGAGGTGGGCTACCGGATCGGTCCGGTCGCGTTTCCCGGCGCATCGAAGCGCTGACGTATACGGCCAGGCCAGAGCGGGTAGGCCCGTCGCCGGCCCGCCCTACCGACAGACTTTCCTTCCCCCGCGACTCACTCCCCAGGAGCAAGCTGTGACCATCACCCAGCCGGACCTCAGCGTCTTCGAAACCGTGGAGTCGGAGGTGCGCAGCTACTGCCGTGGCTGGCCGACCATCTTCGACCGGGCGCAGGGCGCGCACATGTACGACGAGGACGGCCACACCTACCTCGACTTCTTCGCCGGAGCGGGCACCCTCAACTACGGCCACAACAACCCGGTTCTCAAACGGGCCCTTCTGGACTACCTGGAGCGCGACGGCGTCGTGCACGGGCTGGACATGTCCACCTCGGCCAAGCGCTCCTTCCTGGAGACCTTCCAGGAGGTGATCCTCCAGCCGCGCGGCCTCGACCACAAGGTGATGTTCCCCGGCCCGACGGGCACCAACGCCGTGGAAGCGGCGCTGAAGCTGGCCCGCAAGGTCAAGGGCCGCGAGTCGATCGTCTCGTTCACCAACGCCTTCCACGGAATGTCGCTCGGCTCGCTGGCCGTGACCGGCAACGCGTTCAAGCGCGCGGGCGCCGGTATCCCGCTGGTGCACGGCACACCGATGCCGTTCGACGACTACCTCAACGGCACCACCGAGGACTTCGTCTGGTTCGAGCGGCTGCTGGAGGACCAGGGCTCGGGGCTGAACAAGCCGGCCGCCGTGATCGTGGAGACCGTGCAGGGCGAGGGCGGCATCAACGTCGCCCGCGCCGAGTGGCTCAAGGCGCTCTCCGAGCTGTGCGAGCGGCACGACATGCTGCTGATCGTCGACGACATCCAGATGGGCTGCGGCCGCACCGGCGCCTTCTTCTCGTTCGAGGAGGCGGGCATCAAGCCGGACATCATCACGCTGTCGAAGTCCATCGGCGGGTACGGGATGCCGCTGGCGCTCACCCTGTTCAAGCCGGAGCTGGACATCTGGGAGCCGGGCGAGCACAACGGCACCTTCCGCGGCAACAACCCCGCCTTCGTCACCGCGACCGCCGCGCTACAGACCTACTGGGCCGACGGACAGATGGAGAAGCAGACGCTCTCGCGCGGTGAGCAGGTCGAGGCGGCGCTCAAGGCCATCGCCGAGGAACACGCCGGTGAGGTCGCCGACCACCGCGGCCGCGGCCTGGTGTGGGGCCTGGAGTTCCACAACAAGAGCCGGGCGAACGCCGTGGCCCGTCGCGCCTTCGAGCTGGGGCTGCTCATCGAGACCTCGGGCCCGCAGAGCGAGGTCGTCAAGCTGCTGCCCTCACTGACCATCACCCCCGAGGAACTGGACGAGGGGCTGCGCATCCTCGCGCGAGCCGTACGCGAGACGGTCTGACCCCCCGGACGCGGCCCGTCCCGGCACAACCGGGACGGGCCTCTTCCGTGATACACACAGAGAAAGGCACCATCAGACGTGATAGTCCGTTCATTCAAGGACATCGAGAACACCGACCGTCACATCAAGTCACAGTCGGGCACTTGGGAGAGCAAGCGCATCGTCCTGGCGAAGGAAAAGGTGGGCTTCTCCCTGCACGAGACGATCCTCTACGCGGGGACGGAGACGTCGATGTGGTACGCCAACCACATCGAGGCCGTGCTCTGCGTCGAGGGCGAGGCGGAACTGACCAACGACGAGACCGGCGAGAAGCACTGGATCTCTCCCGGCACGATGTACCTGCTCAACGGGCACGAGAAGCACACGATGCGCCCGAAGACCGACTTCCGCTGCGTGTGCGTCTTCAACCCGCCGGTCACCGGCCGTGAGGACCACGACGAGAACGGCGTCTACCCGCTGCTCACCGAGCCGGACGAGAGCTGAGCACCAAGCTCCCGCCGCGAAAAGGGGACCGTTCGCCGGTCCACGTCGGCCGGACGGCCTCCCGGCACCACGGGGAGGCCGTCCGGACCGTTTCGCCTGAGAACAGGGCCGTACGAGAGGAGAGGAAGGCACCACCATGACCACCGCACCCGAGCGCACCGCCGACCTGTACCCGACCCGTGGAGCCACCGAGGTGGCCACTCCGCGGATGGACCCCGTCGTGTGGTCCGAACCGGGTACTCCGGGGCCCATCGAGGCCACGGACCTGGCGGGCTTCGAGCGGGACGGGTTCCTCGCCATCGACCAGCTCATCACCTCCGACGAGGTGGAGACGCTGCGCGCGGAACTGGAACGGCTCACCTCGGATTCGGAGATCCGCGCGGACGAACGCTCGATCGTCGAGCCGAAGTCGTCGGAGATCCGGACCGTGTTCGAGGTGCACAAGATCAGCGAGGTCTTCGCCCAGTTGGTGCGGGACCCGCGCATCGTGGGCAGGGCACGGCAGATCCTGGGCTCGGACGTCTACGTCCACCAGTCCCGGATCAACGTCAAGCCGGGCTTCGGGGCCACGGGCTTCTACTGGCACTCCGACTTCGAGACCTGGCACGCGGAGGACGGTCTGGCGAACATGCGGACCGTGTCGGTCTCGATCGCACTGACGGAGAACTACGACACCAACGGCGGCTTGATGATCATGCCGGGGTCGCACAAGACCTTCCTCGGCTGCGCGGGCGAGACGCCGAAGGACAACTACAAGAAGTCGCTGCAGATGCAGGACGCGGGGATTCCGTCCGACGAGTCCCTGACCAAGTTCGCCGACGCGCACGGCATCAAACTGTTCACCGGCAAGGCCGGCTCGGCGACCTGGTTCGACTGCAACTGCATGCACGGAAGCGGTGACAACATCACTCCCTACCCGCGGAGCAACGTGTTCATCGTCTTCAACAGCGTCGAGAACGAGGCGGTGGAGCCCTTCGCCGCGCCCGTCCGCCGCCCCGAGTTCATCGGGGCCCGGGACTTCACGCCCGTGAAGTGACCCGGCAGGCGGCCCGCTGACGTCGGGGCGGGACAGTGCACGGTCCCGCCCCTTCGCCGAGCCCCCGCACGGGGCGGCGCTCCCCGGCCCACCACCGGTGCGCCGGTGCCGCGCTCAGCCCTTCAGCAGCCCCAGCAGCCGGTCCACGTCGTCCCCGGTGTTGTACAGGTGGAAGCCGGCGCGCAGATTGCCCTCACGGACCGAGAGTGACACCCCCTCGGCCGCCAGCCGCTCCGCGGCATGACCGAGCCCCGGCACGGCGACGACCGCCGAGTCCCCCGGCACCGGTGCGTACCCGCCGTCCAACTCGGCGACCCCTGCGCGGAACCGCGCCGCGAGCGCCCGGTCGTGCGCGCCGATGGCCTCGGGCCCGCCGAGCTCCTCGATCAGCGCCAGCGACCGCGCGGCCCCCACGTACGACAGGAACGGCACCGGCTGTTCGTACGCCCGCGCGTGCGGCGCGAGCCGGGCGACGGGCCCGTAGCAGTCGTCCCACGGCGAGGCCCCCGCGACCCATCCGGCGTGCAGCGGCCGCAGCGCCCCCGCCTCCTGCGCCTGGCGTGAGACGACCAGGAACGAGGTGCCCCGCGGGCAGAGCAGCCACTTGTAGGCGCCGCACACCACGTAGTCGTAGTCGTCGGCCGACAGTGGCAGCCAGCCCGCCGCCTGCGTCACGTCCAGCATCACGCGGGCACCGGCGGCGCGTGCGGCCTCCCTGACCGCCGGCAGATCGGCGATCCTTCCGTCGACCGACTGCACCGCGCTCAACGCCACCAGCGTCGTCGTGTCGTCCACCGCGTCGGCCAGCGCCTCGAGCGGAACGGTCCGCAACTGGACGTCCTCACGGACGGTGAAGGGGTTCACGACGGAGGAGAACTCGTTCTCGGGCGCGAGGACCCGCGCGCCGGCAGGGAGCGAGGCCGCTATCAGCCCGACGTGCGTGGAGACCGCGCTGCCCGCCGCCACGCGGTCGGGCGTCGTGCCCACGAGGCGCGCGAACGCCCCGCGCGCCGCGTCCGCCTCGGCGTAGTACGCGGCCTGGTCGATGTGGCCCGCAGCCATACGCGTGGCGGCTTGTGCGACCGCCGCAACCGTGCGGGCGGGGAGCAGACCGTGGGAGGCGGTGTTGAGGTAGCAGACCTCGGGCGCGAACTCGGCGGCAAGCAGGCGTTCATCCATCCGCCCAGTCTCGCCGGGCGCGGAGGCCGGGTCCACCGGGTTGTTTCCCCGGCTTCCCGGCCCGCCCGCTGCCTCACTCCCGGGTGCCGTCCACCCGCCGCGGCAGTCCCAGCGGGTTCCCGTCCCGCAGTTCCCGTGGCAGCAGCGCTTCAGGGGTGTCCTGGTAGGCGACGGGCCGCAGCCAGCGTTCGACGGCGGTGGCGCCCACGGAGGTGGAGGTGGAGGTCGTGGCCGGGTAGGGCCCTCCGTGGTGCTGGGCGGGCGCGACGGCCACCCCGGTGGGCCACCCGTTCACCACCACCCGCCCCGCGAGGGCGGTGAGCCGGGCGAGCAGGGCGGCGGCGGTGCCCCCTTCCTGCGCGGCCTCCTCGGTGCCGAGGTGCACGGTGGCGGTGAGCGACCCGGTCACCCGGGCGAGCACGGCCTCGATGTCCGACTCGTCGCCGTAGCGCACGGCGACGGTCACGGGCCCGAAGCACTCCTCCCACAGCAGTGCGTGCCCCTCGTCCAGGTCGCGTGCGGCGAGGGTGAGCACGCCGGGCCGCACGGTGCGTCCCGTCCCCTCCGCGCCCGCTCCGGCCTCGACAGGAGCCGACACCTTGGCGAGGGCAGCCCGTGCGCGGACACCGTCGAGGAAGGCGTCCCGCATCCGCGCGTCGAGCAGATGTCCGGGCGCGGTATCGCGCAGCGTCGCGGCGAGCGCGTCGAGCGTCCGGTCGCCGTCGGGGCCTTCGGGGACGAGGACGAGTCCGGGCTTGACGCAGAACTGTCCGGTGCCCAGTGTCACGGAGCCGCCGAGCCCCTGGCCGAGCTGTTCGGCGCGTTCGGCGACGGCGGAGGGGGTGAGGACGACGGGGTTGAGGGAGCCGAGTTCGCCGTGGAAGGGGATGGGCACGGGGCGGGAGGACGCGGCGTCGAAGAGGGCGCGTCCGCCGCGTACCGATCCGGTGAACCCGGCGGCGGAGACCAACGGGTGGCGCACCAGTTCGACGCCGGCGTCGAATCCGTGCACCACCGAGACGACGTCCGGCGCGAGACCCGCCTCGACCGCGGCCGAACGCAGCGCGGCGGCGCACAGTTGAGAGGTCGCGGGGTGGTCGGGGTGCGCCTTGACGACGACGGGGCAGCCGGCCGCGAGGGCGCTGGCGGTGTCGCCTCCGGGGACGGAGAAGGCGAGCGGGAAGTTGGAGGCGGCGTAGACGGCGACGACCCCGAGCGGCAGCTTGTAGCGGCGCAGGTCGGGCTGCGGCGGGGTGCGCGAGGGATCGGCGTGGTCGATGACGACGCCGAGGTGGTCGCCGTCCTCGACCTCGTCGGCGAAGGCGCGCAGCTGCCCCGTGGTGCGGGCGAGTTCGCCGGTGAGCCGGGGCGCGCCGAGCGCGCTCTCGGCGTCGGCGGTCGCCACGATGCGCTCGCCGTCGGCCTCCAGGTGCGCGGCCGCGGTCCGCAGGAAGGCCGCCCGCGCGCCGCGGTCGGCGAGCGAGGGCAGCGCGTCGCGTGCCGCCCGCACGGCGGCGTCTACGTCGGCCGCGGTGGCCTCCTCCGCGACGCGCTCCCGCTGGTTCCCGGTGCGGGGGTCGACGCTCCAGACCGGTACTGCTCCTGCCACTGCGGCCACCTGTGTCCCTTCGCGTTCCGCGGATGCGCCCGTGCCGTCGTCCGTTCCGCCGGACCGGTCCCGCGGATCCGCGCTCAGACAGGCCATCTTGTTCGGTATTCTGAACAACGTCCCTGTAGGTGAATACCCTTCGGGACTGTAGGTCCGCCTGAACTAAGGGGTCAAGGTCGATGTCCGCTACCGAGGCGGGGAGCGCGCAGGTCAAGTCAGCCGTCCGGACGGTGCAACTGCTGGAGTTCTTCGCCGGCCGCCCGGGCATGCACACGCTCGCCGGCGTCCAGGAAGCACTCGGCTACCCCAAGTCGAGCCTCTACATGCTGCTGCGCACACTCGTCGACCTCGGCTGGGTGGAGGCCGACGCGACGGGCACCCGCTACGGGATCGGCGTCCGCGCCCTGCTGGTGGGCACCTCCTACCTGGACGGCGACGAGGTGGTGGCGGCCGCGAAACCCACCCTCGACAGGCTCGCCGCACAGACCACCGAGACCATCCACCTGGCCCGGCTGGACGGCACCGACGTCGTCTACCTCGCGACCAGGGCCTCGCAGCACCACCTGCGCCCCTTCTCCCGGGCCGGACGGCGGCTCCCCGCGCACTCCACCTCGCTCGGCAAGGCGCTGCTGGCCACCCACACGGACGCGGAGGTGCGCACGCTGCTGCCCGCACGCCTAGCGCGCGTCACCGACAACACCCTCACCGACCCGGAAGAACTGCTGGAGGAGCTGCGGCTGGTGCGCGAGCAGGGCTACGCGATCGACCGGGAGGAGAACACCCTGGGCCTGCGCTGTTTCGGCATCGCCGTGCCCTACCGCTCCCCCGCCCGCGACGCGATCAGCTGCTCTGTTCCGGTGGCCCGGCTGACACCGGCGCACGAACAGGCGGTGAAGAGCGCGCTGTTCGACGCGCGGGATCAACTGATGCAGGCCGCCCGCACGCTCTGACGGCTATGGCTACGGCTACGACTGCCGCTACCGCCCGTACGAGGTGACGGCTGCGTCCGCACACCTGCGGCCCGCGGGGAGGACGGCGGCTCCGCCGTGCGGCGGAGCCGGTTCGTCGTCCAGCAGGACGTTCCCCCGGCACCGGCCAGGAACAGTGAAGGGCATGGAGAGAGCCAGAACCGTCCTCGTCGCACTGACCGTCGCCGCGTGCCTGCCGTACCTCACCCTCAAGGTGATCTGGCTGACCGGCGGGCGCACCGGCATCCCCCGCGGCAGCCTCCTGCTCGACGGAGGCGCCACGCTGTGGGTACTCAACGCGCTGACCGTCGCCATGGACTGCGTGGTCGTCCTGCTGGCCCTCGCCCTCACCCGCCCCTGGGGCCGCCGGCTCCCCGGCGGGCTGCTCGCCCTCCCCCTGTGGTGCGCCGGGGGACTCCTGGGACCGATCGCGGTGGCCTTCCCGCTCCAGGCCGCCCAGAGCGCGCTGACGGGAGGAGCCGACGGGCACGGCGACGCCGGCCCGCAGGAGGTCCTGGCCGGCTGGGTGTGGACGCTGGTCTACACCGGCTTCACCGTGCAGGCCCTCGGCCTGGGCACCCTGTTCGCCCTGTACGTGCGCGAGCGCTGGGGCGCGCTCTTGCGCTCCCCGCTCCGGCCCGACGGGACGCGTCCGCGCCCCGCGGCGGACCGGCCGTCCTCCCGCACCTTCGCCGCGGCCGTGCTGCTGGCGGTCCCGACCGCGGTGGTGCACGCGCGCGACGCGGTCGGTCACGGCGGTGACAACCGGATCACCGACGCCACCTTCGCGATGTACGCGGTGGTCGCCGTCGTGGCGGTGGGGACGCTGCTCCGCTCGGAGAGCGGAGCGCGGACCTCGCGGGCCCCGCTGTGGCCGACACTGACCGCGGCCTGGATCGGCTCAGCCGTACTGGCGTGCTGGGGCGGCTGGCTGCTCGTCGGCGCGCTGTCCGGCGCAGGACGTCGTGTGGGCCAGCAGGCGGACGGCATGCTGGAGCTCGCCTACGCTTGCCAGACACTGGCGGGGCTCGCCCTCGCGGCGGTGATGACACGGGCCGTCCGCCGCCGCGCCCACGCGTTGCCGCCCTCGCCGGCCCCCGTGTGACGGTGCGGCAGGCGGGCGCGGGTGACGGGGCGCGGGCAGGGGAGGTGCAGCGGCACATGGGAGAAACGCGGGCCGCAACGGGTACGGGGCCGCGGGTCCGGGGCGCGGTGCGGAAGCTGGGGTTGCGCTGGGTGCACCTGCTACAGGGCGGCGCGCTGCTGATGCCCTTCTTCCTGCTGACGGTGGTCGGGATGGGGGTCGTCAGGCCGTCCGCCGGCAGGGTGCTGGGGGCGCAGCTCGCCCCCCACTTCCTGGCGTACGCACTGTCGCTGCCGCTGGTCGCGATCGCCGGGCTGCTCCCCCTCGTACGGGCACTGGAGTCGGCCGCGGCCCGCACCCTGTGCGGCGTGCCAGCCGCCGCGCTGGCCCAGGGGCCGGCGGGCTCGTGGGCGGCGCGGCGCCGCTCGGCCGCGTGGTTCACCCTGCACGCGGGCCTCGGCGCGCTGGTGAGCGGCGCTTCGCTGGCCGTGCCGCCCATGGCCGCCGTCCTGCTGGCCTTCCCCCTCGTGCCGGCGCTGCGCGGCAAGCGGTGGCTGTGGCCGTGGCACCACGCGGGCGACGCGCTGTGGACGGCTCCGGCCGCCGGCGCGGCGCTGCTGGCCGGACTGGTGGCCGTGGTGTACGGCGCGGGTGCGCTGCTGGCGCGCTGTGCTCCCCTGCTGCTGGGGCCTGCCCCGGCCGACCGGCTGGCCGCCGCCGAGGCCCGTGCCGCCGATCTCGCGGCCCGCAACCGGCTGGCACGCGACCTGCACGACTCCGTCGGCCACGCGCTGAGCGCCGTGGCGCTCCAGGCGGGCGCCGCACGCCGGGTACTGGAGGCGGACCCGGTGTTCGTACGGGAGGCGCTGGCCGCGATCGAGGAGACCAGCCGGGGGGCCGTCGCGGAACTGGACACCGTGCTGGGCGTCTTGCGGGACGGCCGCCTCGGCGAGCAGCGCGGTGAGGCGGGCGGTCCCACGCTCGCCTCGGGTCTGGACGGGCTGCTGGCCCGCACCCGCGCCACCGGCACGGTGGTCGACCTGTCGGTCGACGCGGCCGTGGGCCCTCTCGACCTGCTGGAGCGGCGGGTCTCGGCCGAGGCGTTCCGTGTGGTGCAGGAAGGGCTGAACAACGCGCTGCGGCACGCGCCGGGCACCGCCGTGCACGTCCGAGTGGCCACGCAACGCGCCCCTTGCGGTGCCGTGTTGGCTCTCGCCCTGACGAACCAGGTGCACGCCGAGCGCCCTGCGCGCCGTGGCGGCGGGCGCGGACTCGCGGGGATCGCCGAGCGCGCGGCGCTGCTGGGCGGTACGGCGGACGCGCGCGACGAGGCCGGAACGTGGCGGCTGACGGCCCGGCTGCCGCTGACTCCCCGGACGGAAGAGGTCACCACATGACGGCCGCACCCCTGCGGGTGGTCCTCGTCGACGACGAGCGTCTCGTCCGCACGGCGCTGCGCGCCATCCTGGCGAGCGAGCCGGGGATCGAGGTGGTGGGCGAGGCGACGGACGGCGACGAGGCGATCGGTGCCGTCCGCGCGCTCCGCCCCGACGTCGTCCTGATGGACGTGCGGATGCCGCGCGTCGACGGCATCCGCGCCACCGAACGCCTGACGGACACCGGCGAGGGGTCACCGCGCATCCTGGTGCTGACGACCTTCGAGAACGACGCGTACGTCTACGACGCGCTGCGCGCGGGCGCCCACGGTTTCCTGCTCAAGCGCGCGACGGCCGAGGAACTGGTGATGGGCGTGCGCATGGTGGCCACGGGTGACTCGCTGCTGTTTCCCGCCGCGGTACGCACCCTGGCGGCCCACCACGCGCGAGGCCGCCGCGCGGAGGCGCTCACCGCCCGGCTGACCGACCGGGAGGCGGCGGTGCTGCGGCTGATGGCCAGAGGGCTGACGAACGGGCAGATCGCGGAGCACTTCACCGTCGGCCCGGCGACGGCCAAGACGCACGTCGCCGCCGTCCTGGCGAAGCTGGGCGCCCGCGACCGCACTCAGGCGGTGATCCTGGCGTACGAGCACGGGGTCGTCACCCCGCACGAGGGCCTGTCGGACGAGCCCGGCTGAGGGCCGGCCGAGGACGGCCGGATACGGCTGCACCCGGTCGTCGCGGTGGCGCGCCGTGCGGCCCGGCAGGTCACCCGCCCCCCTCCTCCCGCGCTGCGGCCACGCGCCCGCGACGGTGGACGCGCCACACGTGGAAGTTGTGGCCGGCGAGCGGCCCGCCGAGGACCACGAAGCCCACGCCGATGAGCCAGGACTGCACGATGAGCAGAGTGCCTGCCGGACCGTTCGTCTTCGTGCTGCTGACGATGAGCGGCGAGAAGACGAGGGAGGAGAACACCCGCAGTCCCCCCAGGCCCACCATGGTGGCCACCGCGCCGGGAAAGAGCGCGGCCCACCGGATCCGGCTGCTCAGAAGCAGGTACTGCCCCCACCAGAAGAACAGCACCCCGAAAAGGACCGTCAGAAGAACCCGTGCGGTGACCTGGGCCGTGCCCTGCCGCAGTACCGCCTCGCTTTCCACCTCGGCGAAGAGAAAAGCGGTGATCGCCGCGAGCCACACGCCCTGCCGCCACAATTTGTGCCAGCGTCCCGGCGGAAGTGTCCAGATCAATTCGTAACTGCTCTGCACACTGGCCGCGAAACTCAGCCCGAAAACGCCCAGCAGTACCGCGCTGAGGACACTGGTGGTGCTGATGACCTGTTGCGGGGCGGAGAAGAGGCGGTGCACGGCGCGGGCCGCCGTCGGGTTGTCCAGGCCCATTCCGTTGACGATCCACTGCTCGAACCCCGCGTGGTGGACGGGGTCCAGCGCCGCCACCACGATCAGCAGCGGCACCATCGAGACGAAACCGAGCATGCCGAACGCCATCGCCCTGCGCATGAGCTCGAAATCGGTGCCGTGCTGCCACAGACGTCCGCCAAGGGACTGCTCGACACGCTGTTTCCAGGTCGGCCACCGCCCGAACACGCCCGCACCTCCATCAACGGCCCGTCATTATCCCAACGGAAAGGCCGGGCAAACCGCCAGCCACGCCGCCCGCCGGTGCGCGACGGCGCGCCGTTTCGGTAAGGCCCCTTCGGTGACATAGGAAGGAACGTGCCTTTCACGCCCCGCGGTCTCCGCCACCGGACGGAACGCCTTTTCGGTGACCGGGCCTCGGCGCGTGCCGTGCTGACGATGGCGTCGGTGCTCGCGCTGGACGGCGCGGACAAGGGCACCGTCTCGGCGATGGCGGGTCCGCTGGGCAACGCCTTCGGCATCGGCTACGCCGCGATCGGACTGCTGGTGTCCGTGGTCGCCTTCGTCGGTGCCGCCTTCACCGTGCCGTTCGGCCTGCTGACCGACCGGGTGAGCCGCACCCGGTTGCTGGCGCTCACCGCGACGCTGTGGGGGCTGGCGATGATCATGGCAGGCGCGGCCATGTCCTACCTGTGGCTGCTGGTCTCCCGTGCGGTCCTCGGCGCGGTCACCGCCAGCTCGGGGCCGGCCGTCAACTCGCTGGTCGGCGACTACTTCCCGGCCCGGCAGCGCGCCAGAATGCTCGGTTTCGTGGTCGGCGGGGAACTCCTGGGCACTGCACTGGGCTTCACCGTCTCGGGGGTGATCGGAAGCGCACTGGGATGGCGGTACGCGTTCTGGTGGCTCACGCTGCCCACGGTGGCCCTCGTGTGGGCCCTGCTCCGGCTGCCCGAGCCGCCGCGCGGGGAGCAGAAGGACCTCAGGTCCCAGGAGGCGGACGTCACCGGGCGCGGGGGCGCGGACGAGGACGCGCGCGCCGCCAGAGGCCCCGGCGCGGGCCCCGACGCCGACTCCGGCACGAGAGCCGGCACGGGCGCCGGTGCGGGCGCCGGTGCGAGAGCCGGCACGGGCACGGACGGGCAGGGCGGGCGGAGCGGGGACGGAGGGCAGGGCGGGGACGGCGAGCGGGTCGGTCGGACACGGGCGCGGGTCGTGGCGGAGCCCGACGCACGGTTCGTGCTCCACACCGACCCGCGCTCCCTGCCGCCGTGGCGCACCCTGGTGTACGTGGTGCGGATCCCCACCAATCTCGTGCTGATCGTCGCCTCGGCGCTCGGCTACTTCTTCTTCTCCGGGCTCCGCGCCTTCGCGACCGTCTTCACCACCGACCAGTACGGGGTGAGCACGTCGGTGGCCAGTTCCCTCGTCCTGGTGGTCGGCGCGGGCGGCGTGTGCGGGGTGCTGGTCGGCGGACGGGCCGCCGACCGGCTGCTGGAGCGCGGACGGGTCGAGGCCCGCGTCCTGGTGCCCGTCGTGTGCCTGCTGGCCGTGCCGCTGCTGGTGGCGCCCGCCCTGCACACCACGTCGCTGGCGGTGGCGCTGCCGCTGCTGCTGTGCGGCACGGCGTTCCTCGGCGCGGTGAACCCGCCGCTGGACGCGGCGCGGCTGGACATCATGCCGCACATGCTGTGGGGCACGGCCGAGGGCGCCCGTACCGTGCTGCGCACGCTGAGCGAGGCCATGGCCCCCGCCCTGCTCGGTTACATCGCCGACCACGTCTTCACGGGCAGGCACACCCTGGAGTACACCCTCTTCCTCTCGCTGCTCCCCCTGCTGGCCGCCGCCCTCATCGGGGTCCTCGCCCTGCGCACCTACCCCCGCGACGTCGCCACCGCCGCCGCCTCCACCGCCAACCTGCGCACGAGCGGCCGCCCCGCCTGAAAGAGGCCCGCCGCGGCCTACGGCCGATGGCAGACGGCCTCGACGTTGTCCCCATCGGGGTCGCGGACGAAGGCGCCGCGACGAGATGAGAATGTCCTGAGAAGAGCTGTTCGCGGGAACCCGGAGCCTCGGCGCACGCGTTCTCGTGCGGGATGAACAGGACAATCAGGCGTGCGGCCACCGTCACACTGCTCCTGGTGATGGCCCTGCTGCTGCGGGTGACCTGGGTGCAGATGGTGAACGGGGAAGCGCTCGCGGACGACGACCAGAACCGGCGGAACACCATCGAGGAGTACGCACAGCCGTTCGGGGACATCATCGTGGGCGGCAAGCCCGTGACCGGCTCCAAGCGCGCGGAGGGCGGCGGTGACCTGCACTACAAGCGCACCTACACCGACGGCGCCCGCTACGCGCCCGTCACCGGCTTCTCCTCCCAGGTGCGCGGGGCCACCCAGCTGGAGGGCATCTACCAGGACGTGCTCAACGGCACGGACGACCGCCTCAAGAGCCCCCTGGACATGCTGACCGGCGAGCAGGCGGAGCCGGGCAACGTGCTCACCACCATCGACCCCGAGGTGCAGCGCGCCGGCTCCGAGGCGCTGGGCGACAAGAAGGGCGCCGCCGTCGCCGTCGACCCCGACAGCGGCGAGCTCCTCGGCGTCGTCAGCACCCCCTCCTACGACCCGTCGAGCTTCAGCGGCAGCGGCGAGGACGACGACGCGGCCTGGCAGAAGCTGACCGCGCGCGGCGGCAACGACAAGAACGACGACAAGCCCACGCTGAACCGGGCGCTGCGCCAGGCCGTGCCGCCCGGGTCCACGTTCAAGCTGGTGGTGGCGGCCGCGGCGCTGGAGAACGGGCTGTACTCCTCCGTCGACCAGCACACCGACAGCCCCGACCCGTACACCCTCAAGGGCACCTCGACGGTCCTGCACAACGAGAACAGGGCGGCGCCCTGCGAGGACGCCACCCTGCGGACGGCGCTGCGCTACTCGTGCAACAACGTCTTCGCGAAACTGGCGACCGACCTCGGGGAGAAGAAGGTCCGCGCGCAGGCCGAGAAGTTCGGCTTCAACGACGAGAAGCAGGACGTGCCCGTCCGTGCGGCCACCTCCAACTACCCGGAGAAGATGGACGACGCGCAGACTGGCCTCACGGGCATCGGCCAGTTCGAGGTCACCGCGACACCGCTCCAGATGACGATGGTCTCGCAGGCCATCGCGCACGGCGGTGAGCTGGTCGACCCGCACATGGTCTCCCAGGTGCAGGACGCCTCGGGCCACACGCTCCAGTCGTACGAGGACCCGGACTCGCACCGGGTGATGAGCCAGGATTCCGCGGCCCAGCTCAGGTCGGCGATGCAGACGGTGGTCGACAAGGGCACGGGCAGCAACGCCCGGATCGACGGCGTGACGGTCGGCGGCAAGACAGGAACGGCGCAGCACGGCGTCGACAACAGCGGCACCCCGTATGCCTGGTTCACCTCCTACGCCAGGACGGACAGCGGCAAGAAGGTCGCGGTGGCGGTCGTGGTCGAGGACTCGGACGCCGCTCGCGCCGAGGTCAGCGGCAACGGCCTGGCGGCCCCGATCGCGAAGAAGATGATGAAGGCCGCACTGCGGTGAGCAGCGGGCCGGCGCCCGGCGCGGGGCCCACAGTACATGGTTTCCTGAATTCAGGAAACCATGTACTGTGGGAGCATGCTGACACTCGCCGCCGACATCGACGTGCTGGCGCGGTTCGGCCGCGCCCTGGCCGACCCCATCCGCTGCCGCATCCTGCTCGCCCTGCGCCAGGCCCCGGCCTACCCGGCCGACCTCGCCGACGCTTTGGAGATCTCCCGGACCCGGCTGTCGAACCACCTGGCCTGCCTGCGGGACTGCGGCCTGGTCGTCGCGGTCCCCGACGGGCGGCGCACCCGCTACGAACTCGCCGACGAACGCCTCGGCCACGCGCTCGACGACCTGCGCACCGCCGTAGTGGCCGTTGAGGCCGACCGCACCTGCCCGGACGCCGACGAGAAGGGCTGCTGCTGAATGACCGCGAGATCCCCCGGCCCCAGCCCCTCCCGCCGCGACACGCTCACCCGGCGCATACGCCTGCTGGTCGCCGCCACCCTCACCTACAACGTCGTCGAGGCCGTCATCGCGCTCGCCGCGGGGAACGCCGCCTCCTCCAGCGCCCTGATCGGCTTCGGGCTCGACTCCGTCATCGAGGTCTCCTCCGCCGCCGCGGTCGCCTGGCAGTTCTCCGCCCGCGACCACACCACCCGCGAGGCTCGCGAGAAGACCGCCCTGCGCATCATCGCGCTGTCCTTCTTCACCCTCGCCCTCTATGTCACCGCCGACGCCGTCCGCACGCTGACCGGCAGCGGCGAGGCCGACCGCTCCCTGGCCGGCATCGCGCTCGCCGCCCTCTCCCTGGCGATCATGCCCTTCCTCTCCGCCGCCCAGCGCCTGGCCGGACGGGAGTTGGGCTCGGCCACCGCCGTCGCCGACTCCAAACAGACTCTGCTGTGCACCTACCTCTCCGCCGTTCTGCTGCTGGGCCTGCTGGCCAACTGGCTGTTCGGCTGGGGTTGGGCCGACCCGGTCGCCGCCCTGGTCATCGCCGCCATCGCCGTCAAGGAAGGCCGCGAGACCTGGCAGGGCAAGGGCTGCTGCGTCCCGACCGAATCCGCCGGCCGCACCCCCGCCCCGGCAGAAACCGGCGGATGCGGCTGCGCGGTGGGCTGCGCCTGCTGCTGAGCCGCCGGCCCCGCCGGCCGCCCACCGCTGACCCTTCGGGCCGGGTCGAAGGGTCAGCGTCGAGCACGTGAGCGCCATGCGGATCTCCCAGCTCGCCAGAACGGGGAAGACCCCCGCCGAGCCGCAGTCTTGATCTGCAAGACCGCGCGAATGTCCCGACCGCGTAGCCGGTACGGCGCCGGACCGGAGGGCAGACGGGTCCCGCTCGTCAAGACTCTGACACCGCGGAACCTCTTCGACCACCTTCTGCGCCGCAGCTACGGGCTGCCGAGCTGAACAGCCCGTGACGCCCGCATCCGCCGTCCAAAGCACGGCCCCTGCCCAGTACCGCCGAGTCGTCGACAAGAAACCCTGCGACTTCCGGGAGCGGGCAGTACCACCGGACTCTCCTTCGGCGGGACAGGGCATGATGGGGCCGCAACGATCGATCTCGGGGAGGCCCTTCCATGCCCGCCACGCCGCTCAGCTCCTGGACCCTGCTCGCCGACGGGGGCGACTCGGAGTCGAACGCCCTCTCGGACGCACTGTCCGATCTGCTGCACTCGGGCGTGATGAGCTGGATCGTCCTGGGCCTCGTCGCCGGGACGATCGCCAAGATCCTGCTGCCGGGCCGCGATCCGGGCGGTGTCGTGGGGACGGTGCTGATCGGCATCGCGGGCGCCTTCATCGGCGGCTGGCTCTCCGCGACGTTCCTGGACCGGCCCGTGGCCAACAACGTGGTGGACCCCAGCCTGTGGGTGGCCTCCATCGCCGGCTCCCTCGTCCTACTGATCGTCTACCGTCTCCTCTTCGGCCACTCCCGCGAACGCCGTTGACTCCACGGGCCACCCGGGCCGCGGGGTCATCCCGCACCGCCGGGCCACCCGTACCGCCGAGGCCCCGTCGGCGTCCGGGCGCCGGGGCCGCCCTCTGACACCGGGCGGCGGAAGTGGTAGAAACGCGGAGGAAACCAACCGCTCCGCGGAAAGGAGGCGCCATGTCGTCCAAGCGTCGGCGCAAGAAGAAGGCCCGCCGTAACAACGCGGCCAACCACGGCCGCAGGCCCCAGTCCTGAGCGCGGCTCCCCGCGTGCCGTCCCCGTCCGCGGGGCCCGCGCGCGGGGAGCCCTCGCTTTCCCGCCCCACACTGCCGGGTCTCTCACCTGCGGGCCCTTCACGTTGCCGGCCCACGCTTGCAGACCCGCCCCCGAGGCTTTTCAACTGGGCGCGAACGAAACGGAGTTGCCCCGCATCTTCGCGTGGCCGCGTCTCGTTGTGAGGGTGTGAGCACTCGAACCCTTGCCCGGCACCTCGTTGCCGCCGCTGCCGTCACCGCCGCCGCCTTCCCCCTGCTCGGCACGCAGACCGCGACCGCGCAGACCGCGGCCCGCCCCTCCGACTCCGCCTCCACCGTCCGCCCGGGGCTCTTCTTGACCATCTCGGGGAGTGAGGACACCTGGATGCGCGGAGTCCGGCTCGTCTGCGAGCCCACTTGGCACGGCCGCCACCCCAAGGCCGCCGAAGCGTGCACCGCGCTCGACCGGGCCGGGGGCGACCTCGACACGCTCCCGGACGCCACGGGGCCGTGCACGATGGAGTACGACCCGGTGACGGTCTCCGCCGAGGGCAGGCACCGCGGGGAGCGCGTCACCTGGAAGAAGACGTTCCCCAACCTCTGCACCATGCACAGCGCGACGGGCCCCGTCTTCGACTTCTGACTCCGCCCGCGCGGACTCCTCGGACCTCACCGGGCCGGAACCGGGCCTGGTGACCGGGGGCCGGGTGTCCGGGCCGGGGGCCGGGGCGGGTCCGCGTCGCCGGAGACCGCCCCACGCCCCGCCGCCGGGCCTACAGCGCGGCGCCGCCCGGTTTGATCATGCCCCGCACCGTGCGCGAGTCGACGAACTCGCCCAGCGCCGTCATGTCCCACTCCCCCGAGAACTGGCGGACGAACTTGGCCATCAGCACCCCGGTGCGGGGCTCGGAGTGCGTCAGGTCGAAGCGGACGAGCTCACCGCCGGCGCCGTCGAGAAGGCGGCAGTAGGCCTTGGCGACATCCGTGAACTTCTGCCCCGAGAAGGAGTTCACGGTGAAGACCAGGCCGGTCACCTCGGGCGGCAGGTCGCCGAGGTGGACGGTGATCACCTCGTCGTCCCCCGCGCCCTCGCCCGTGAGGTTGTCGCCCGAGTGCTGGATGACACCTCCGAGGATGGCGAGCTTGCCGAAGTAGCAGGCGTCGATCTTCTTGCGGTTGGCGTCGTAGGCGATGACCGAGGCGTCGAGGTCGATGTCCTTGGCCCGCCTGCCCGCGCGGAAGACGGGCTCCCAGCCGAGGCCCATACGCACCGAGGAGCGCAGCGGCTGTCCCCCCTTGACCAGGGAGACCGTCTGGTTCTTCTCCAGGCTGACCCGGCCCTTGTCCAAATTGATCTTCCCTCCCCCTGCCGCGCCCGCGGGGGCGGCAGGGGGAGCCGAGGGAGCCGCCGGCGCGGAGGGAGCCGCGGGCGCGGGCGGTGCGGACGGGGCGGGCGCCGCGGGCGGGGCCGTCGGCGCGGGCGGAGCGGTGGGAGCGGCCTGGGCGGCGGGCTCCTCCACGTTCACCCCGAAGTCGGTGGCGATGCCGCCCAGCCCGTTCGCGTACCCCTGGCCGACCGCGCGGACCTTCCAGGCGTCGTTCCTGCGGTAGAGCTCGACCACCAGCAACGCCGTCTCGGAGCCGAGCTGCGGCGGGGTGAAGGTGGCGAGCACGGCGCCGCTCGCGGCGTCGCGAACCGTGGCGGTGGGCTCCGTACCCGCGAAGGTGGCGCCCGCGTCGAGGCTCGCGGTGACGACGACCTTGTCGATCTCGGCGGGGACGGCACCGGTCTCCACCGTGATGGTGTCGGCGGCGCCGCTGCTGTGGGTCACGCCGGGCGCGGTCGGCTGGTTGTAGAAGACGAAGTCCTCGTCCGAACGCACCTTGCCCTGGGGGCTCAGCAGCAGCGCCGAGACGTCGAGCTTCGTGGGGGCGGTCACGTCCACCGCCACGCGCTGCGCGGTCAGCGGAAGGTTGGCGCCGGGAGTCATTGCGGTCATGCCGAAGGTAACGACCGGCCCCGCTTTGCGGTTCCTTTGCCGAGGGCCCGTTCCGGTGCGGCCGCGGGCGTGGGGCGGCGCGGGCGTACAGTGGGTGACGGTAGACCGGACGGTTTACCGGAGGGCGGGACGCCACAGCGGACGGGGCCGGTTCGATCCGGGAAGGGAGCCGTGGGGCAGTGGGGACGGGAACGGCCGAGGCGGGGGAGCTGACCCCGGGGGCCCGCAAGGTCCTGGAGGCGGCGAGCACGCTCTTCTACGAGCGGGGCATCACGGCTGTCGGCGTCGACCTGATCGCGAAAGAGGCGGGGACCACCAAGAAGACGCTCTACGACAGGTTCGGCGGCAAGGACGCGCTGATCGCCGCGTATCTGCGCGAGCGCGACCTGCGCTGGCGCTCCTGGCTCACGGGGTGGCTGGAGGAGCACGCCGGGTCCGCAGGGCCGCGGGCCAGGCTGCTGGCCACCTTCGACGCGCTCGCGGAGTGGACGCGGCGCCACAACCCGCGCGGCTGCGGTTTCGTCAACGCCGCGGCGGAGCTGCCCGACCCGGCGCACCCGGGCCGTCGGATCATCACCGACCAGAAGCTGTGGCTGCGCGGCTGCCTCTACGATCTGGCGGTCGAGGCGGGCGCGGCCGACCCCGGAAGGCTGGCCGACGAGCTGACGCTGCTGCACGAGGGCGCGACGGTGCTGCGCGGTCTCGCGCTGGTCGACGACCCGGTGGCCCGCGCCCGCTCCCTGGCCGAGCAGGCCCTCGACCGAGCGAGCTAGCCCTCGGGGGTGAAGAGGGCGGCGAAGTCCTCGGGAAGTTGCGTGACGACGTGACGCACCTGTCCCGCTGACACCGCCTGCGGGAGAGCGGAGAGGACCGCCGCCGTGTGCGTCCGTGCGTCCTCCGTCCTCGACGAGGTCCGCTCCGCGACGCGCCGGTAGAACTCCTCGACACCGAATGCCTCGCCCCCGGCCTCCGCGTCGGCTCCGCTGCCTCGCAACGGTCGATCCAGCGGTGTGGGCATCTGGTCGGCCAGATCCTGAGCTTCGTCGGCGGTGATGCGTGCGGCCAGCACCCCCAGGACGGCCTCCGTGACCTTCCTGGTCTCGTCCTGGTCCCGGTAGCCGCCCTGGTCACGCACCAGTGCCAAGAACTCGTCGTCGCGCATGAAACATCTCAATCGTTCGATATCGGTTGCTGGACGCTCCGGTTTCCCCCGCGCGCTCGTCCTATGCATCGGCGTCTCGTGCCGCCGCGGGCGCGGCGGCCGCGGGAGAGCAAAGTCGCCGGCTCACAGCTCCTCCTCGAGTCGGATCGCCTGACGCAGGGAATCCCGTGCCTGGTGCGACTCGCCCTCCTGCGACTCCAGCAGCGCCGCCGCAATGGCATCCAGCTTTCGCTGGAGAGCGGCCTCGGCACGTCGTTCCGAGTTCTTCAGCAGAGCCAGCATGAGGAGGTTGACGGAGGTCAGTACGTCGCCGGCGAAGATCAGCCAGGGCACCGGCAGATGCACCAGGTGGACGATGACCATACCGACGATCAGGAACAGGCACAGCAGGAAGAACACCGGAGAACTGGTCAGGTTCGACGCGGTCTCTGCGAGGCGTGCGAAGCGGTCGCGCTGCCCCCCGCCTCGGTCCGAGGGGTGCTGAAGAGTCATGCGTCACCGTGTTCCCCGGACACGGGCGACATGATCGGTGTGCGGAGGAGCGGCTGCCGCGCGGAGCCGTGCGGCAGCCCCTCCCAGCCGCGTCTTCGTGCCGTTCGCGTTCTCGGTGCCGCGCCTCTTGGCGTCCTTCGCGGAGGCGGACCTACACCCCGTAGCCGTCTACGGCCGCATCACCGCGATCGAAAACGCCCCTCGGGAGCTGCCGGTCCTCCGACTCGACGCCTGCCACCGTCCGCACCGACAGGTGGCGGCCAGGCAGCCGTCGACCGGGGCCGGCCTTCCCCGCCCGCCCGCGGCGTCTTGAGGAGCCGCCCCGGAAGGGTCCTGGTCGGCGCCGGGCACACGCAGTTGTCACGCACCCGCAGTCGAGGACGGCGCCCCGCCGGGCCGAGGTGCGTGACGCGAGGCGCGGGCGCAACCTGGAGGGTATGAGTGCGGTCATCGTCGTCCATCCGCCCTCCCCCGCCGGCGGCCGCCAGGTGAGTGCGCGCGGCGAGACGCTGGGCACCGCCTACGGGCTGACCGATCTGATCGAATATCTGCGCCGTGCCGGGCTGGATGTCGCTACTGTCGATCTGTACGACGAAGCGATAATCGAGTGGCAGGGCGGCAACCACCTGGTCTGGGGCCGCGAGCCGGAATGAACACCGCTCGGACGGGACACCGGGCCCGTGAGGGCGGTGCGTGGGGAGGGGAAGCATGGCTGGGCAGGGGGAGGACACGGGTGCGGAAGCGCGGTTCCCGTGGCTGTGGCTGGTTCCGGGGGTAGTGGTGCTGGCCGTACTGACGGTGTGGGGCGTGCTGGTCTACCCGGATCTGCCCGCGAGGGTGCCGCAGCACTTCGGCGGCGACGGCGTCGACACGTACGCGGACAAGTCGGTCGGCAGCGCCTTCGTCCCCGTGTTCGTGCACCTCGGCGTCCTCGTGGTGATGTCCGCGACGACGCTGCTGACCGTGCGCATCACACCCGAGTCCGCGTTGCCGCCGCACAGGCGCACCGTGGGCCTCGTCAACCGGCCGAGCACGGCCGAGGGCGCCCGGCAGGTCGCCAGGGCCCAGCTCTTCCTCGCGTTCTGCGTGGGGCTGGGGCTGCTGGCGACGTGCCGGGTGATGTGGAGCACCACACCGCAGCAGGAGGCCGAGGGCTCCGCCACCTCGACGCTCGTTCTCACGCTGCTGCCCATCGCCCTCGGCACCCTTGCCGTGCTGGTGACGGCGCTGCGGGACCGGGGGCGTGGGGCGCGGAGCAGCGGCGGCGGGCGGTCTAGCGCCGACGGCTGAGCGTCTGCAACTGCTGGCTGGTGGAGATCAGCTCCCTGGCCTCCTCCTCGTTGCTGACCATGGGCTGCGAGCCGTGCAGCGGCACACCGGCGCTCTCCGGCAGGAAGCGGACGGCGAGCAGTCCGATCAGCCCGCTCACGATCAGATAGAGGCCGGGGATCAGGTTGTTGTCCGTGGCGCTGACGAGGCTCTCGGTGAACAGCGGTGTCGTTCCGCCGAAGGCGGCGACGGAGAAGTTGAACCCGATGCCCATGGCGGCGTAGCGCACGCTCGTGGGGAAGAGCGCGGGCAGCGTGGCGGCCGAGGGGGCCGCGAACCCGGCGAGCAGCGTCGCCAGGATGAGCACACCGAGCGCGGGCAGCAGCCAGCCGCCCGAGCGGATCAGCAGGAAGGAGGGGACGGCCAGCACGATCTGGCCGATCGCCGCCCACCGGTAGACCGGGCGGCGGCCGACGCGGTCGCTCAGCCGTCCGACGAAGGTGATCAGCACCACCACCCAGACCATGCCGACCAGCACGAGCACGTCGGAGGTGGTCCCCGAGCGTCCCAAAACTTCCGTCTGGTAGGTCGGCAGGTAGCCGGTGACCATGTAGTTGGTCACGTTGTAGAGCAGCACCAGGCCGACGCAGATCAGCAGCGGCTCCCAGTGCTTGCGCAGGATGGTGCGGAACTCGCGCCGGTTGGTCTCCTGGGCCGCGACCTTCTGGTCGTGTTCGTCCAGCTGCTGCTGGAAGGCGGGGGACTCCTCCAGCTTGAGCCGCATGTAGAGGCCGATCAGGCCCAGCGGCCCCGCGATCAGGAACGGGATGCGCCAGCCCCAGGAGAGCATCTGCGCGTCGCTGAGGGCGAAGTTCAGCCCGGTGACGAGGACCGAGCCGAGCGCGTAGCCGGTGAACGTCCCGAAGTCGAGGAAGCTGCCGAGGAAGCCGCGTCGGCGATCGGGCGAGAACTCGGCGATGAAGGTGGTCGCACCGCCGTACTCGCCGCCCGTCGAGAAGCCCTGCAACATGCGGGCGACCAGCAGCAGGATCGGCGCGGCGATCCCGATGGTGGCGTAGCTGGGGATGAACCCGATCAGGAAGGTGCCGAACGCCATCAGGATCATGGTCGCGGCCAGCACCTTCTGGCGGCCCAGCTTGTCGCCGAGCGGCCCGAAGAAGAGCCCTCCGAGCGGGCGGACGACGAAGGCGGCGGCGAAGGTGGCGAACGAGGCGAGCAGCTGCGCCGAGTCGGAGGCCCCCGGGTAGAAGACCTTGCCGATCGTGGCGGCCAGGTAGCTGTAGACGCCGAAGTCGAACCACTCCATGCAGTTGCCGAGGGCGGAGGCCGTCACCGCCCGCTTGAGCATCGGCTCCTCGACGACCTGCACGTCGTCCTTGGTGAAGGGTCGGCCCTTACGGCGCAGTCTGCGCACCAGCTCGTCGCGCACCTGGCGGGGCAGCTCGGCGACCGCGCGCGGTACCTGCCGAGCCGCCGCCGCTTTGCCCCCCGATGGTCGCTTGGGGCTCTCTGTCACGTCGGCATTCACACCCTTTGTTCCGTATGGCCGAATAGGCGGGATCTGCTCGATCGTACGGAAAGGCCGTAGCGGATCACGGAACCGGGTTGCCGGACTCGCCGCACGCACACACGCCCCCCGCACTTCGGCGGGGGTGTGCGGACACGTGTGCGCGCGGGACCTCGTCGTCAGGGGGGCCGAAGCGGACGGCGGGGCGCCGCTCAGCAGACGCCGTCGCCGGGCTTCGGGTTCGCGAGTCCGACGTACGGGCGCAACCGCAGCCCCACCCAGGTACCGACCAGCGCGGCGGCACCCCAGAGCCAACCGTGCAGGCTACCCGAGGCGATCCCGGCGAGGTACGCGCCGATGTTGCAGCCGCCCGCCATACGTGCGCCGACGCCCATCAGGATGCCGCCGAGCACCGCGGCTCCGGCCGTGCGCCAGGCGACGCCCCTGTGCCAGGTCCACACGCCGCCCGTGGCCGCGGCCACGGCGGCGCCGATCATGATGCCGATGTCGGTGAGGCTGGTCTTGTCGGCGAGCACCGGCCCTGCCAGGGCCTCGGCGTTTCCGGGCTGCCGCCAGTACGCCCAGCTCTCGGGCGAGCCGCCGAGCGCCCCCACGACCTTGGCGCCCCACAGGGCGAACGCGCTGGTCACACCCCACGCGCCACCGGAGACGAGCAGCACGGCAGCGCCCAGGACGGCGAGGACCAGCGCTCCGGCGGCCAGCGGCCAGGAGCCGCGCACGACGCGGAGCAGACCACCGCGCGCGGACGGCGGCACGCCCACGGGCGGCGGGTTGCGGCGCGCCTGCACCCGGCGCGAGACCAGCACCACGAGCCCAAGCAGCACCAGCGTCACCGCCAGGGATCCCGCCCAGCCGAGATGGTCGGAGAAGAGCACCGGATCGACGGCGGGCAGGTCGCTCCACAGCCCGTACTGCCAGGCGGCGAGCGTCGAGCCGACGACGAAGCCGCCCAGCGTCAGCACGATGGTGCTCTGCCCCGATCCGACGGCGAAGAGGGTCCCCGAGGCGCACGCGCCGCCGAGCTGCATGCCGACGGCGAAGAGGAAGGCGCCCAGCAGCAGCCCCACGCCGATCGGTCCGGCGCTGGGGGCGGGAGCCGCCCCGAACAGGCCCGTTCCGGTGCCGATGATCAAGGCGAACAGGGTGGCGGTCGTTCCGAGCAGGAGGGCGTGGGCCCGCAGGCCCGTGCCGTTGCCGACGGCGATCAACTGCCGCCAGGCGGAGGTGAAGCCGAAGCGGGAGTGGAAGAGGCCGACGCCGAGGCCGAGGCCGAGGAGCAGCAGGACGCCCGGCTTGGTGCCGTGCGCGGCCCACACGTAGCCGGTCAGCCCCAGGCCGAGCACCAGTGCGATGACGAGCGGCAGCCGCCGCACGGCCGGCGCGGCGGGTGCCTCAGGCGCGGGCAGCCGGGTCGGCGCGGGCGTCAGCAGCGCGGTCGTCCGGGCGGAGGGAGGAGCGGTTGTCACAAGGGTCTCCGTGCGCGTACGGGGAGGGCGGGGACGGGAGGGGACGGGAGCGCCGACGCCGTCTCGTTCCCGGACGTCCACCTCGCGCGTCTCGCGACATGAGACGCGACCTGGACTCGCGCGGGTACGGAGGGCTGCGCGTGCGCCGTCAGCGACGGGTGCGGCGACAGAGCGCGTCGTCCACGCTCCACGCGGTGGCCGCGAAGAGCGTGAGCGCGAGCGCCAACAGGCACGCTGGTCCGAACATGGGGGAAACAGTAAAGGAAGTCGCCGCCCGTACAGCACCGCGTCTCGCGAGCCGAGACACCCCATGAGACGAGCGCCCCGGAGTGTGGCGCCCGAAGGGGCGCGCGGAACCGCGCGACCAGCCACCACGCACGCGCACCCGGCACGGAAGCCGCAACCGACCACAGCGGGAACACCGCGCCGCTCCCCCGGCGCGGCCGCCTCCTCAACGCGGCGCGGCACAAGGCAGGCGCGCCGCAACGCAGGCGCGCCACCAGCACAAGCCGGCACACACCCCGTGAGGAAACCTCAGCGCGAGCGGGCCTTGAAGGCGGCCTTCCTGGCCGCCTTGGCCGCGTGCTTGTCGGGGTGCACCCTGCCCATCGTCTCCAGCACGTCCCCGGTCGCCGGGTGCTCGACCCGCCACGCCTTGTCGAAGAATCCCGCGTGCTGGTCCACCAGGTCGCGGACGAGCTCGCGGAGTTCTTCCGGCTCCCCCGCGGTGGCGACCTGCGCGGCGATGGTGTCGACGGTCAGCCAGAAGACCATCTCCTCGTCGGGCTGCGGCACGTCCGTCGCGCCCCGCTCGGCGAGCCAGACCCGGGCCAGGCCGCCCAGTTCCCGGTCCTCCAGCACCTCGCGAAGGGCGGGCTCGGCCTCCGGCCCGGCCAGGGAGAGCGCCTGCTGGCAGGTGAGCCGGCGGACGGGTGCGGCCTCGTCGGTGCCGCGGGCGGCGGCGAGGAGTTCGCGGGCCGCGCCCAGCGTCCCCTCCTTCTCCCGCGCCGCGAACCAGCCCTCGATCTCGCTGCGCGCGTTGTCCTCGGTGTAGACGGGCAGGGTGGCCAGCAGCCGGTCCGCCCCGGCGTCCGCGAGGTCGCCGACGGCGGGCACCTCCATACCGGCCTCCCGCATGCGGGCCCGTACACCGTGCAGCCCCAGCGGGGTCAGCCGCACCATCCCGTAACGGGAGACGTCCTCCTCGTCGAGGTCGCCGCCCAACTCCTCTGCGGCCGCGGCCTCTTCGTCCTCGGCCGCCTCCTGGGTGAGCGCTTCGTCGACCGGGCGGTACTCGACCAGCCCCGTCGGCTCCAGCATGCGGAACTGCTCGTCGAGCCGCATCATCGCCGTGGAGACCTCTTCGAGCACCTCGTCGGTGGGCTCGTCCATGTCCTCGGGGACGATCATGGAGGCGGCCAGCACGGGGAGCGGGACCATTGAGCCCGCGGCGACCGCGGGTTCGGTGGCCGTGAGCAGATAGAGGTTGCCGAGCGCGCTGTCGAGGGCTTCGCCCTCCTCCTCCGGGTCCCAGTCCATGGCGTCGAGGTCGATGGCGTCGGTGTTGATCTCGCCGTCTTCGCCGACCGCTCCCTCGATACCGCCGAGCAGCTCCTCGAAGCTGGGCGTAGCGGCGTCGGCGAGCACGGTCTCCAGGCCGCCCAGCCACAGCTCCAGGATGTCGGCGGGCGCCGGCATGGCCTCGTCAGGGTCACCGGTCAGGCCCCCGAGTTCGGCCTCGGGCGTGGCCAGGCCCACGGGTTCGTCGCTGCTCGGATTCCCGTCGTCGGCCGCCGGGTCCGCCTCGCCCTCCTGGTCCTCCTCGATGACGAGGAGTCCGGTGTCCACGGCGAAGTTCCAGGCGTCGGCCGCCAGTGCCGGTGCCTCCTCCTCGCCGCCGAGACCCAGGTGCGCGGCGGCCTCCTTCAGTTGCTCGGACAGGAGTTCGCCGCCGGCCCCGACCGGAACCCCCGCCCCCTCAGGGCCGCCGCGGCGCGCCCAGCGGGTGAGTTCCACGGCACGGGCGAGCAGCGGTGCGGCCAGTGCGTCCCGTGCCAGTTCGGCATCGGAGGGCAGCCGTACAGGCGGCAGGGTGGGACGGTCGTCACCGGTCATGTGCGGGTTCATCTCCTACGAGTCCTACAGGTTGCCGGACGGTGCGAGGACCCAGCGTAGACGGGTTCTGTCCACCCGTGCCCGAATCGTGCACCGGGCACGCAACGGAGGCGTGGCGCGGCCGCTCGCCGCCCTGTCACGACCTTGACAACTGCCGTTCGCCCGCCATGCTTTACGCGCGTTGACAATGCCGCGCGAGTAGCCCGATCCGACGTCTCCCAGCACCCACGTACTCCGCACCGCTCCCGTACTCCCCCACCACGCCCGTACGTCCTTGTTCCGTACGTCCCCCACGCCCCCGGAGGCTCTCCGTGCCGTCCCGTACCGCCATCGGATCCACGTCCCGCACCCCCGCCACCGCGCCCCGCACGTCCGGCTCAGGCTCCGGCCAGGGCTCGTCGCGAGCCTCCTCGCGGTCGGCCAGGACCGCGACGCTGACCGTCGCCGCCGTCTGCGCCGCGCTGCTCACGCTCCCCGCGCTTCCGGCCTCCGCGGCCGTACCGGGCGACGGCGCGGCCCCCGCACCCCGGATCCACGACATCCAGGGCACCACCAGAGTGTCCCCGCTGGCAGGCCGGCACGTCGCCGACGTGCCCGGAATCGTCACCGGGGTGCGCGACTTCGGGTCCGCACGCGGCTTTTGGATGCAGGACCCGCACCCGGACCGGAACCCGGCGACCAGCGAGGGCCTCTTCGTCCACACCGGCGAGGAGAGCCCCGGCGTCTCGGTCGGCGACAGCCTGCGCGTGGCGGGCCGGGTCGGCGAGTACTACCCGGGCGGCGAGGAGGCGGGCGGCCAGTCGGTCACCGAGCTGACGGACGCCACCTGGAAGGCGGCGGGCGAGCGCGGGAACCGGGGCGAGGGCGAGCTGCCGGCCGCCTTCCGGCTCACCCCGCGCTCGGTGCCCGCGGCCTACGCGCCCGACGCCGGCGGGGACAGCATCGAGAACCTCCGCCTGCGGCCCGACCGGTACGCACTGGACCGCTACGAGGCGCTGGAGGGCATGCGCGTCGCCGTCCGCGACGCCCAGGTCACGGGGCCCACCTCCCCCTACCACGACCTGTGGGTGACCACCGACCGGCACCAGAACCCGACTCCGCAGGGCGGCACCCTCTACGGCTCGTACGAGGACCAGAACGGCGCACGCGTGAAGGTCTCCTCGCTCCTGCCGCTTCAGGAGCACCCCTTCCCCCAGGCGAACGTCGGCGACGAGCTGCGCGGCACCACCGAAGGCCCGCTCGACTACGACCAGTTCGGCGGCTACACGCTGCGCGCCACCACGCTCGGCTCTCACCGCGACCACCACCTGGAGCGCGAGCGCACGCGCGGACAGCGGCCCGACGAGCTGGCGGTGGCCACCTACAACGTGGAGAACCTCTCCCCCGCGTCGGAGCCCGCCAAGTTCCGGCGCCTCGCCGACGGGCTGGTCACCAACCTCTCCTCGCCCGACATCGTCACCGTCGAGGAGGTGCAGGACGACACGGGCCCCGAGGACGACGGCACGGTCAGCGCGGACCGCACCCTGGCGATGCTCACCGAGGCCATCGAGAAGGCGGGCGGCCCGTCCTACGAGTGGCGCCAGACAGACCCGGTCGACCAGGCGGACGGGGGCCAGCCCGGCGGCAACATACGCGTCGCCTTCCTCTACAACCCCGAGCGGGTCTCCTTCACCGACCGCCCCGGCGGGGACGCGACGACGCCCGTGCGGGTGGTCGACGAGGGCGGCGAGCCCGCGCTGTCCGCCTCGCCGGGACGCATCGCGCCGCAGGATCCGGCCTGGAAGGCCAGCCGCAAGCCGCTGGCCGGCGAGTTCCGCTTCCGGGGCCGCACGGTGTTCGTGGTCGCCAACCACTTCAGCTCCAAGGGCGGCGGCGACCTGGAGGGCGACCAGCCGATGGAGGGCCGGTTCCAGCCGCCCGCCCGGCACTCGGAGCCGCAGCGCGTGGAACAGGGCAGGCTGCTGAACGCCTTCGTACGGGACATCCGAGCACGCGACCGCGACGCCGTCGTCGTCGCGGGCGGAGACTTCAACGACTTCCCCTTCTCGCCGACGCTGGACGCCCTGCGCTCAGGTCACGCCCTCACCAGTCCCATGAACCGGCTGCCCGAGGACGAGCGCTACGGCTACGTCTTCAACGGCAACTCCCAGACGCTGGACCACCTGCTCACCAGCCCCGGCGCCGGCCGACCCGAGTACGACATCGTCCACATCAACGCCGAGTTCGCCGATCAGATCAGCGACCACGACCCGTCGGTGGTCCGCATCAGGCGCCACTGATCCCGTAAGGCCCCGATCCGGTACGGCCCCGCCTCAGCGCGGCGGCTGCTGGGGGTAGGGACCGGGGGGCTGGGCGTACGGGCCGCCGGGCGGCTGGGCGTACGGGCCGCCGGGCGGCTGGGCGTACGGGCCCGGCTGGGCATACGGGCCCGGCTGGGCCGGTGGCGGCTGCTGGACGTGCGGTGCGGCGGGCCGGGGCGGCGCCTGGGAGCCCTGGGCCCCGTACCGGTTCCCCGGCGCGCCCGCGTCCGCGTCCCCGTCCGCGGCTGTGCCCGTACCCGTCAGGTCCCGCACCAGCAGCGTCGCGCCGGCGACGGCGCCCGGCATCAGCGGGACGGCCAGCAGCGGCACCAGGAAGGCGAGCGCGAGAGGGACGCCGAAACCGAGGGCGAGCGCCTTGCGGCCCCGCATCATGCGCAGCCGCTCCCGCACGGGGATGCCCCGGCGCTGCATCGCGACCGAGGTGAGCTCCAGGGCGAGGAAGAAGCCGGAGACGCAGAAACCGAGTACGGGGATGACGGTCTGGCCGGCCACCGGGATGAAGCCGAGTGCGAAGAGCGGGACGGTGAACACCAGGGTGCGGGAGAGCACGTAGAGACTGTCGGTGAGCGAGGTCCACAGCTCGCGCCACAGAGGCTGCTCGACGGCGCCCTCCGGCAGCCCGCCCTCGCTCTCCTCGACCTTCTCCGACAGCTTCTCGTAGAAGGGGTCACCGATCAGCAGGGCGACGGCGGCGAACGTCACCACGGCCAGCATGAGCACCGCCAGCCACAGCATGACGGCGAAGGCGCCGCGCGTCAGCATCCGCCCCACCGAGCCCCAGTCGTCGGCGAAAGGCGTGGCCCAGGCGGCGATGTCGTCGGCGTAGAAGCCGAGCGCGGTGAGCACGGCGGCGTAGAGCACGAGCGTGATCAGCGCGGGCAGCAGCCCGAACCCGAACCACCGTCCCCGGGTGAGTACCCACCGCTGTCCCTGCCCCAGATACCGCAGCCCGGCCCCAAGATCGCGCATGCCCGCAAGCCTACGGCCTGCGGGCATGCGCATGAGGAGGCTGTTACCCAGTCCTCGCGATCGCTGCTCAGTTGTGACTGTGGAGCGCCTCGTTGAGGCCACCCCACGAGCCGCTGCGCTGAAGGGCCTCGACGGTGCCGGTCTGGGAATTGCGGCGGAAGAGCAGGTTGTCGGCGCCGGACAGCTCCAGCGCCTTGACGACCTCGCCGTCCGGCAGCGTGATCCGGGTACCCGCGGTGACGTAGAGGCCCGCCTCGATGACGCAGTCGTCACCCAGCGCGATGCCGAGCCCGGCCTCGGCGCCGATCAGGCAGCGCTCGCCGACGGAGACGATCTGCTTGCCGCCGCCGGAGAGGGTGCCCATGATCGACGCGCCGCCGCCCAGGTCGGTGCCGTCACCGAGGACGACGCCGGCGCTGATGCGGCCCTCCACCATGGAGGTGCCCAGGGTGCCCGCGTTGAAGTTGCAGAAGCCCTCGTGCATGACGGTGGTGCCCTCGGCCAGGTGGGCGCCGAGCCGGACACGGTCGGCGTCGCCGATCCGTACGCCCTTGGGGACGACGTAGTCGGTCATGCGCGGGAACTTGTCCACGCTGGTGACAGCCAGGTGGGTGCCGGAGGCGCGGGCGGCGAGCCGCACCTGCTCGACCCTGTCCACCGGGACGGGGCCGATGTTCGTCCAGGCCACGTTGGCCAGGTGGGCGAACTGTCCCTCCAGGCTCAGCCCGTGCGGCCGCACGAGGCGGTGGCTGAGCAGGTGCAGCCGCAGGTAGACGTCGTGCGCGTCCAGCGGCTTCTCGTCCAGCGAGGAGATGACCGTACGGACGGCCACGATCTCGACGCCGCGGCGGGGGTCCTCGCCGAGGGCCTGCGGCGCGCTCTCGCCGAGGAGCTGGGCGGCGCGCTCGGCGCTCAGCCGTTCGCTGCCCGCGGGCCCGGGCTCGGCGACGAGCTCCGGGCGCGGGAACCAGGTGTCCAGTACGGTCCCGTCGGCGGCGACCGTGGCGAGGCCGGCGGCGACGGCCCCTGTGGTGCGGGGATTGGGTGCTTCGGTCATGTCAGGAACGCTATCCGGAGTGCGCACGGGATGACGAACCGGTCCGCGTGACGGTCACAGGTCGTCCGGGTCGCCGAGCACTCTGGCGAGCGCTCCGCGTACCTCGTCCCGGTCGAAGGGCCGGTCGGTGAGCAGGAACTGGAGCAGCAGTCCGTCGATGAGCGCGACCAGGGCGCGGGCCGTCGCCAGGTCGGCGGTGTGCCGGGAGAGCACCCGCACCATGTCGTCCAGCCAGGCGGCGGCCACCGGCTGGAGCAGCGGGCGCCGCAGCGCCGCGAGGTACAGCTCGTACTCCAGCCGGATGCGGCCGCGCCCGCCGGAGGCGTACTCCTCCAGCACCCGTGTCAGCCCGTCCGCCAGGGGGACGCCCTCGGACAGGTCGTCGCCCCAGCTCTCGATGGCGGTCTGCGGCTCGCAGTTGACCTGCTCCAGCGCTGCGAGCAGCAGGTCGTCCAGGCTGGCGAAGTGGTAGGTGGTCGAGCCGAGCGGGACGTCCGCCTCCGCGGCGACCGTGCGGTGGCTCAGCGCCGCCATCCCCTTCAGTTCCACGATGCGGATGGCCGCGTCGATGATGCGCTGCCTGCGCTCGGGGTCGTACCGGCGCGCCATCAATGGGTCCCTCCCAGGTTCAGGACGACCACCCCGCAGATCACCAGCAGCAGGCCGAGGATCTTCGCGGCGGTGACGGACTCGCCGATGAAGACCATGCCGATCAGGGCGATGACCGCGGTGCCCGCGCCCGACCAGATGGCGTACGCCGTTCCGACGGACATCGTCTTGAGGGTGCGCGACAGCAGCACGAACGCCACCACGTATCCGGCGGCGGTGATCAGCGAGGGCACCAGCTTGCTGAAGCCGTCGCTGTACTTCATCGCCGTCGTTCCCAGCACCTCGGCGAGGATCGCTCCCGCGAGCGTCACGTAGACCATGCGTACGAGCGTACACAACGATGCGTACGAGCGTACGCAAGAGGGCTCGACAGCGTGGTCCGGCCCGCCGGGGCGGGCCGGCGAGGTGGCTCGGTCCACCGGGGGGCGCGGGCGGCGTGGCTCAGTCCGCGAAGGCGATGAGGTTCCGGCGCGGCTTGAGGACGCAGAACTCGTTGCCCTCGGGATCCTGGAGCACGACCCAGCTCCTGCCCCCGCCCTGGCCGATGTCGAGGCGCCGGGCGCCCAGCGCCAGCAGCCTGGCGACCTCCGCTTCCTGGTCGTCGGGCGCGAGGTCGAAATGGAGGCGGTTCTTGACGCTCTTGGCGTCCGTGACGGGCATGAAGCAGATCCCCGTGCCGGCCTCGGCGGAAGGGCCGATGATCACCTCCCGCTCCTTCTCGGAGAGCACCCGCCACTCCAGCACCCGGCACCAGAACCGGGCGAGCGCGGGCAGGTCGTGGGCGTCGACGACGAGATGATGCAGCGAAAGGGCCATGCCCCAGGTTCCCCTGGCGGGCACGGCCCTTTCGAACGGTTTTCCGGCGACGCGCGCGCTCAGACGTTGAAGCCCAGCGCCCGCAGCTGCTCGCGGCCGTCGTCGGTGATCTTGTCCGGGCCCCACGGGGGCATCCACACCCAATTGATCTTGAGCTCGTTGACGATGCCCTCGGTGGCGGACTGCGCCTGGTCCTCGATGACGTCGGTCAGCGGACAGGCCGCCGAGGTGAGCGTCATGTCGATGGTCGCGCTGTTCGCGTCATCGACGTGGATCCCGTAGATCAGGCCGAGGTTGACGACGTCGATGCCCAGCTCCGGGTCGACGACGTCCATGAGCGCCTCGCGGACCTCTTCCTCGCTCGCGGGCTTGGTGGTCATCTCGGTCATGCCGTCTTCTCCTTGGCCGAGTCGGCTTCGGTCGTCCCCAGCGCCTGCGCCGTCGCGTCCTTCCAAGCCATCCAGCTCAGCAGCGCGCACTTCACCCGCGCCGGGTACTTCGAGACCCCGGCGAACGCCACGGCGTCCTCCAGCAGGTCCTCCATGTGCTCGTCCGGCTCCAGCTGGCCCCTGGACTGCATCAGCTCCAGAAACTTCTCCTGGATGCTGCGGGCCTCGGACAGCTCCTTGCCGACCAGCAGCTCGTTGAGCACCGAGGCGCTGGCCTGGCTGATGGAGCAGCCCTGGCCGTCGTACGACACGTCCTCGATCCTGTCGCCGTCGTACCGCACCCGCAAGGTGATCTCGTCGCCGCACGTCGGATTGACGTGGTGCACCTCGGCGTCGCCCTCGCGCAGCCCACGCCCGTGCGGGTTCTTGTAGTGGTCCAGGATCACTTCCTGGTACATCGAGTCCAGCTTCACCGACAGCCCCTAAGCGAAGAAGTTCCGTACGTGCTCCAGGCCGTCCGCCAGGGCGTCCACCTCGGCGGGCGTGGAGTACAGATAGAACGACGCTCGCGTCGTCGCGGGAATTCCGTACCGCAGGCAGACCGGGCGGGCGCAGTGGTGCCCGACCCGCACGGCGATGCCCTGCTCGTCCAGCACCTGGCCCACGTCGTGCGGGTGGATGTCACCGAGCGTGAAGGAGATCGTCGCACCGCGGTCCTCGGCCGTGGCAGGGCCGATGATCCGCAGGTCCGGGATCTCCCTGAGCCGGCGCACCGCGTACTCCGTCAGCGCCTGCTCGTGCTGGTGGATGCGGTCCATCCCGATCGCCGACAGGTAGTCCACCGCGGCACCCAGCCCGACGGCCTGGGCGACCGGCGGGGTGCCCGCCTCGAACTTGTGCGGCGCCGGAGCGTACGTCGAGGAGTGCATCGTGACGGTCTCGATCATCTCCCCGCCGCCCAGGAAGGGCGGCAGGTCGTTGAGCAGCTCCTGGCGGCCCCACAGCACGCCGATGCCGGTCGGGCCGCACATCTTGTGCCCGGTGAAGGCCACGAAGTCGGCCTGGAGCGCCTGCACGTCCAGCACCATGTGCGGCGCCGCCTGGGAGGCGTCCACCACCACCAGAGCGCCCACCTCCTGCGCCCGCCGCACGATGTCCTCGACGGGGTTGAAGGTGCCCATGATGTTGGAGACGAGCGTGAGCGCGACCACCTTGGTCTGCTCCGTGATCAGCTCCTCGACCCCGGCCAGGTCAAGACGCCCCTCGTCGGTGAGCCCGAACCACTTCAGCTTCGCGCCCGTACGCTGCGAGAGCAGCTGCCACGGGACGATGTTGGAGTGGTGCTCCATCTCCGTGATGACGATCTCGGTGTCCCGCTCCACACGGTAGGGCTCGTCGGCCCAGCCGAGCATGTTCGCCACCAGGTTCAGCGACTCCGAGGCGTTCTTGGTGAAGATCACCTCATCGCGGCTGGGCGCGTTGACGAACGCGGCGACCTTGTCGCGCGCGCCCTCGTACAGCGCCGTCGCCTCCTCCGCGAGCACGTGCACGCCACGGTGGACGTTGGCGTTGTGCTTCTCGTAGTAGTCGGCCAGCGCGTCGAGCACCTGGGTCGGCTTCTGCGAGGTCGCGGCGTTGTCCAGGTAGACGAGCCTCTGCCCGTCGTGCACCCGGCGGTCCAGGACGGGGAAGTCCTTACGGATGGCCTCGGTGTCCAGCAGGCCCGGGAGCTGTGTCACGCAGTGGCACCACCCTTCACGTACTGCTCGTAGCCCTCTTCCTCCAGCTTGTCGGCCAGCTCGGGACCGCCGGACTCGGCGATCCGGCCCTTGGCGAACACGTGCACGTGGTCGGGCTTGATGTAGCGGAGGATGCGGGTGTAGTGCGTGATCAGCAGGGTGCCGACCTCGCCCGACTCGCGGACGCGGTTGACGCCCTCGGAGACGATGCGCAGCGCGTCCACGTCGAGCCCGGAGTCGGTCTCGTCGAGGATCGCGATCTTCGGCTTCAGCAGCTCCAGCTGGAGGATCTCGTGGCGCTTCTTCTCACCGCCGGAGAAGCCCTCGTTCACGTTGCGCTCGGCGAACTTCGGGTCGATGGAGAGCCGCTCCATGGCCTCCTTGACCTCCTTGACCCACGTCCGCAGCTTGGGGGCCTCACCGCGGATGGCGGTGGCGGAGGTGCGCAGGAAGTTGGAGACGGAGACACCGGGGACCTCGACCGGGTACTGCATGGCGAGGAAGACACCGGCGCGGGCGCGCTCGTCGACGGACATCTCCAGGACGTCCTCGCCGTCGAGCTTCACCGAGCCGCCGGTGATCGTGTACTTCGGGTGGCCCGCCAGCGAGTAGGCCAGGGTGGACTTGCCGGAGCCGTTGGGGCCCATGATCGCGTGCGTCTCACCCTGCTTCACGGTCAGGTCGACGCCGCGCAGGATCTCGTTCGGGCCGCCCTCGGTCTCGACGGAGACGTGCAGGTCGTTGATCTCAAGCGTTGCCATGGGGGCTTCAGGACTCCTGTGTGACGGAGACGAGCACTGCCGCATCGGGGCCGTCTCCTTCGATCTTTACGGGGTACACGGGCACGGGACGGGTGGCGGGCAGACCGGAGGGCTTGCCGGTCCGCAGGTCGAAGCGCGAGCCGTGCAGCCAGCACTCGATCATGCAGTCCTCCACGTCACCCTCGGACAACGACACGTTCGCGTGCGAGCAGATGTCGTTGATGGCGAAGACCTCGCCGTCGGTGCGGACGACGGAGACCGGGACGCCGCCCAGCTCCACCCGCAGCGGGGTGTCCTCCTCCAGCTCGCCGAGCGAGGCGACACGTGCGAAGCCTTCCTCGCTCATGAGACGGACGCCTCCAGCTCGGCCTCGATCTTGGCGAGGAGCCGCTCCTCCACGTCCGGGAGGCCGACCTGCTGCACGAGCTCGGCGAAGAAGCCGCGCACCACCAGGCGGCGGGCCTCCTGCTCGGAGATGCCCCGCGCCATCAGGTAGAACAGCTGCTCGTCCTCGAAACGGCCGGTCGCCGAGGCGTGTCCGGCGCCGACGATCTCGCCGGTCTCGATCTCCAGGTTCGGCACCGAGTCGACGCGGGAACCGTCGGTCAGCACCAGGTTCCGGTTGAGCTCGTAGGTGTCGGTGCCGACGGCGTCCGCCTGGATGAGCACGTCACCGATCCACACCGCGTGCGCGTCCTCGCCCTGGAGCGCGCCCTTGTAGGCGACGTTGCTGCGGCAGTTCGGCGTGTCGTGGTCGACCAGCAGGCGGTGCTCCTGGTGCTGGCCCGCGTCGGTGAAGTACAGCCCGTACAGCTCGGCCTCACCGCCGGGGCCCGCGTAGGTCACGCGCGGGTTGAGCCGCACCACGTCGCCGCCGAAGGTGACCACGACGGACTTGAACGTCGCGTCGCGGCCGACCAGCGCGTTGTGCTGCGAGCAGTGCACGGCGGTGTCGTCCCAGTCCTGCACCGAGACCACGGTCACCTTCGCGCCGTCGCCGAGGACGAACTCGACGTTGGCCGAGCGCACCGCGTCACCCGTGTGGTCGATGACGATGACAACCTCGGCGAAGGCGCCGACGTCGAAGACCGTGTGCCCGTAGGACACGCCGCCCTCGCCGTGCAGGCTCACCCGCACCGGATCGGTCAGCACCGCGTCCTTGGGCACCGAGATGACGGACGCCTTCTCGAAGGAGGAGAACGCCTGGGCCGCCACCCGGTCCACCGGCTTGCCGGCCCGGCCGACGCGCTCGTCGTCGCGCCCGACGGCCTCGACGGTGACGCCGTCGGGCGCCGACACGTCGATCTTGATGCCGCCCGACGCCTGCGCCGAGCCGTCGTGCAGGCCCTTGAGCCGGTCCAGCGGAGTGAAGCGCCACTCCTCCTCGCGACCGTGCGGCACGGGGAAGTCCGCCACGTCGAAGGACGGCGGGGCGCTCATCCTCGTGGCGGTGGTGGACTCTGCGGCCACCGCGATGGATCCGGAGGTGTTGGACCCACCGGGGATTGTCTGGGCCTCAGCCATGGCTGTCGTGTTGCTCGCTTTCTTGGGTCAAGTCCAGGAACTCTCCCCGGCCGCCGCGGCGCTCGGCCGCGGCGGCGAGGATCCGGCCGCGTACGCGACGGGCCGGAGAGGAACGTCCGGCTCGGTGCCGGGGCGGCACTAGCCCACCGCGCCTTCCATCTGCAGCTCGATCAGCCGGTTCAGCTCCAGCGCGTACTCCATCGGCAGCTCCTTGGCGATCGGCTCGACGAAGCCGCGCACGATCATCGCCATGGCCTCGTCCTCGGCCAGACCGCGGCTCATCAGGTAGAAGAGCTGGTCGTCGCTGACCTTGGAGACCGTCGCCTCGTGGCCCATCGTCACGTCGTCCTCGCGGACATCGACGTAAGGGTAGGTGTCCGAGCGCGAGACCGTGTCGACCAGCAGCGCGTCGCACAGCACGTTGGACTTGGAGCCCTCGGCGCCCTCGCCGATCTCGATGAGACCGCGGTAGGAGGTGCGGCCGCCGCTGCGCGCCACCGACTTGGAGACGATGTTGGAGGACGTACGCGGGGCCATGTGGACCATCTTGGCGCCCGCGTCCTGGTGCTGGCCCTCGCCGGCGAAGGCGACGGACAGCGTCTCACCCTTGGCGTGCTCACCCATGAGGTAGACCGCCGGGTACTTCATCGTCACCTTGGAGCCGAGGTTGCCGTCGACCCACTCCATGGTCGCGCCCTCGTAGGCCACGGCGCGCTTGGTGACCAGGTTGTAGACGTTGTTCGACCAGTTCTGGATCGTCGTGTAGCGGCAGCGGCCGCCCTTCTTGACGATGATCTCCACGACGGCCGAGTGCAGCGAGTCCGAGTCGTAGATCGGCGCGGTGCAGCCCTCGACGTAGTGCACGTAGGCGTCCTCGTCGACGATGATCAGCGTCCGCTCGAACTGGCCCATGTTCTCCGTGTTGATCCGGAAGTAGGCCTGGAGCGGGATGTCGACGTGCACGCCCGGCGGGACGTAGATGAAGGAGCCGCCGGACCACACCGCCGTGTTCAGCGCGGCGAACTTGTTGTCGCCGGCCGGGATGACGGTGCCGAAGTGCTCCTGGAACAGCTCGGGGTGCTCACGCAGCGCCGTGTCCGTGTCCAGGAAGAGGACGCCCTGCTTCTCCAGGTCCTCGCGGATCTGGTGGTAGACGACCTCCGACTCGTACTGCGCGGCGACACCGGCGACCAGGCGCTGCTTCTCCGCCTCCGGGATGCCGAGCTTGTCGTAGGTGTTCTTGATGTCCTCGGGCAGGTCCTCCCAGGACTGGGCCTGCTTCTCGGTGGACCGGACGAAGTACTTGATGTTGTCGAAGTCGATGCCCGACAGGTCCGAGCCCCAGTTCGGCATCGGCTTCTTCTCGAAGAGCTTGTGGCCCTTGAGGCGGAGCTTGAGCATCCAGTCGGGCTCGTTCTTCTTCTCCGAGATGTCGCGGACGACATGCTCGGAGAGGCCGCGCTTGGCGGCGGCGCCCGCGGCGTCGGAGTCGGCCCAGCCGTACTCGTACTTGCCCAGCCCCTCGAGCTCAGGGTGAGCAGTCTCCGTAGGAGCAGTCATGCGGGGTTCCTCCCGGCCTCGTTCGCATGGGTGGCGGTGCTGCTGGTCTTGCTGGTCTTGGGCGGTATCGCGGTGGTGGGTGGTGCTGAGGTCTGCGGTGGTCCTTGGGCCTGCGGCCGCGGCGGGTGCTTCTGCGCCGCGGTCTTCGGCTGTGCCCCCGGGACGAAGGTCGTACACACCCCGTCGCCGTGCGCGATGGTCGCCAGACGCTGGACGTGCGTGCCGAGCAGGCGGGAGAAGACCTCCGTCTCCGCCTCGCACAGCTGGGGGAACTGCTCGGCCGTATGCGCCACCGGGCAGTGGTGCTGGCACAGCTGCTCGCCCGCCTGCGCGGGGGCCTCCCGCGCCGTGGCAGCGTACCCGTCCTCGGACAGGGCGCGTGCCAGCGCCCGCGCCCGATCCTCGGGGGGCACTCCGGCGAGCGCCGCGTGGTACTTCTCGGCCTGCGCCTCGACGCGGGCCCGCGCGAAGGCGGCGACCGCCGCCTCCCCGACCTCTCCGCCGCCCGCCTGCTGGGCGATCCAGCGCAGCGCGTCGGCGGCGAGTTCGTCGTACGCCTGATCGAAGGCGTCCCGGCCGCAGTCGGTGAGGGCGAACACCTTGGCGGGCCGCCCTCTGCCCCGCGAGCCGTAGACCCGCTTCGCCCGGGCCTCCACGACGCCCTCACCTGTGAGCGCGTCGAGGTGCCGGCGGACGGCCGCCTGCGTCAGCTCCAGGCGCAGCGCCACCTCGGCCGCGGTCGACGGACCGTGGTCGAGAAGGGAACGGGCGACCTTGTTCCGCGTGCCGGGCTGCTCGTCCTGCGCCGACTGGGGCGCGGGGGCGGGCTGCACCGGCTGCGGGACCCGGGCCGGCCGCGGGGGCACGCCCGCCTCGCTCGCCCGTACCGTGTGCGTCGTCTGCGATGCGGAGGAGCCGGACACGGCGGCCTCGCCGGTGGCCGCTGCGGCCATCGGTCGGTCCTCCCGAGCCTCGTCCCTCTTTTTCACAACGTCATTGTTGCTTAATTCGCCGGAGCGCGGCAAGCGCCGCCTGTGACCAGTCGCGATGGGGTGCGTCACGTAAGGCGTACCTAACCCGCAAACCCCCGGGCGGGGCGCCCGTGACCGCTCCTTAGACTGCGTCCATGCAAAGTGCAGCGGCGCTCCAGGTCGCGGGGCTGGTGAAGCGGTACGGCGACAAGACCGCCGTCGACGGACTCGACCTGACCGTCGAGCGCGGCACCGTCACCGCCTTCCTGGGCCCCAACGGCGCGGGCAAGACGACCACCGTCGAGACCTGCGAGGGCTACCGCCGTCCGGACGGCGGCACCGTCCGGGTGCTCGGGCTCGACCCCGTCACCCAGGGGAGCGAGCTGCGGCCCCGGATCGGGGTCATGTTGCAAAGCGGCGGCATCTACCCCACCGCGCGCGCCGAGGAGACCCTGCGCCACATGGCCACCCTCCACGCCCACCCCCTGGACGTGCCCGCGCTCGTCGACCGCCTCGGCCTGGGCGGCTGCGGCCGCACGCCCTACCGCCGGCTGTCCGGCGGCCAGCAGCAGCGCCTCGCACTGGCCCTCGCCCTGGTCGGACGGCCCGAACTGGTCTTCCTGGACGAGCCCACCGCCGGGCTCGACCCGCAGGCCCGCCACGCCACCTGGGACCTCGTGCGCGCCCTGCGCGCCGACGGCGTCACCGTGCTGCTGACCACCCACCACATGGAGGAGGCCGAGGAGCTTTCGGACGAGGTCGCCATCGTCGACGGCGGCAAGGTCGTCGCCCAGGGCGCGCCCGACGTCCTGTGCAAGGGCGGCGCCGAGAACACCCTCCGCTTCGCGGGGCGCCCGGGACTCGACCTCACCTCCCTGCTCAAGGCCCTCCCCGCGGGCACCGACGCGGTCGAGCTCCACCCGGGCAGCTACCGCCTGACCGGAACGGTCGACCCCCAGCTGCTCGCCACCGTCACCTCCTGGTGCGCCCAGAACGGCGTACTGCCGGACCGCATCTCGGTGGAGCGCAGAACACTGGAGGACGTCTTCATGGAGCTGACCGGGAAGGAGCTGCGCTCGTGAGCGGGCGTGCCGCCGCCGGTACGTACGCGCCGGAGCCGGGTGCCGCGCCGCTGCCGCGCATGGTGCGCGCGCAGGCGTGGCTGGAGACGCGGACACAGTTGCGCAACGGCGAACAACTGCTGCTGACCGTCATCATCCCGACCCTGCTGCTGGTGCTCTTCAGCGCCGTGGACATCGTCGACACCGGCAAGGGCTCGCGGGTGGACTTCCTCGCCCCCGGCATCCTCGGCCTGGCCGTCCTGTCGACCGCCTTCACCGGGCAGGCCATCTCCACCGGCTTCGAGCGCCGCTACGGCGTGCTGAAACGGCTCGGCGCCTCTCCGCTGCCCCGCTGGGGGCTGATGACGGCCAAGACCTGCTCCGTCCTGGTCATCGAGGCCCTCCAGGTGCTGCTGCTGAGCGTGGTGGCGCTCGCCCTGGGCTGGTCGCCGCACGGCAACCCGGCCACCGTGCTGCTTCTGCTGCTGCTGGGCACGGCCGCCTTCTCGGGGCTCGGCCTGCTGATGGCGGGCACGCTCAAGGCGGAGGCGACGCTGGCGGGGGCGAACCTCGTCTTCATCCTGCTGCTGGTCGGCGGGGGCGTGATCGTCCCGCTGGACAAGTTCCCCGAGGCGGCGCAGAGCGCTCTGAATCTGCTGCCGATCTCCGCTCTCTCCGACGGGCTGCGCGACGTGCTCCAGCAGGGGTCCGGGATGCCCTGGGGCGACCTGGCGGTCCTGGCGGTGTGGGCCGTGGTGGGGCTGGGCGCGGCGGCCCGCTTCTTCAAGTGGGAGTGACAGGCCGCCGCGCCGGTCGGGGGCGCGCGCCGGCACCCGGCACCCCTCGTGAAAGCGCGCACAAGCGGCGCTCTACGATGGCTCCGTGCCGAATCTGCTCGAAGTCGTACGTAACCCCATCGCGTACATCGCCGCGCGCTGGACCCCCTCGCCCCGTACCGTGCGGCGGGCGGCCCTCACCGCGCTGCTGATGAGCATTCTCATCGTGGTGACCGGCGGGGCCGTGCGGCTCACCGGCTCGGGGCTCGGGTGCGACACCTGGCCCAAGTGCAGCGACGACAGCCTCACCGCCACCTCGGCGATGGGCGTCCACGGCGCCATCGAGTTCGGCAACCGCATGATGACGTGGGTGGTCTCGGCCGCCGTCGGCTGGACCATCATCGCCGTACGGTCGATGAAGCCCGCCCGCAAGGGGCTGAGCCGGCTCGCGTGGTCGCAGTTCTGGGTCGTGATGAGCAACGGCGTCGTCGGCGGCATCACCGTGTGGGTGAAGCTGAACCCGTTCGTGGTGGCCGGCCACTTCCTGGCGGCGATGGCACTCCTGACGGTCACGACGCTCACCTGGTTGCGCACCCGCGAGGGCGGGGCACCGCCCCGCCCGCTGGTGGGCAGCCCGGTCAGGAAGCTCACCTACGTTTTGACCTTCTTCTCCGCCTGCCTCCTCGTCGCCGGCACGGTCGTGACGGGCGCCGGGCCGCACGCGGGCGACAGCAGCGACGTGAAGCGCATGCCGGTCGCCGTGGAACTGGCGACGCAGAGCCACGCGGCGCTGGCCTGGATCGTGGTGGCGCTGGCGGTGCTGCTGTACGCCGGCCTCCGCGTCATGGACGCCCCAAAGGGCCCGCGGAGCACCGCACGCAATCTGATCGTCATTCTGCTCGCCCAGGGCGTCATCGGATACGTGCAGTACGTCACCGACCTCCCCGAGGTGCTGGTCGGCGTGCACCTGCTGGGCTCGACGCTGGTGTGGATCGGCGTCCTGCGGGTGGTGCTGTCGACGCGCGAGCGGGCGCCGCTCGCGGCCACCGCGCCGGAACCGGAGCCGGGCCCGGCCCCCGCCGCCGCCGAGGCGACCCCGCAGCCCGCGGGCGCGCCGGCGGCGACCGCGGGCCCCTGACGACGCCCCGCCTCTCCCGGCGCGCCCGGGGTGTGGCCCGGCCGCACGCCGACGCCGTCGTCCCCGCCCTCTCGCCCCCGCCGCTACCCGCCGGTAGCATCTGCCTCATGGCAGCAGACAGCAGCAAGCAGGCGGGCCGGCTCGCCAAGCAGATCAGCGGGTTCGCGAAGCGGCACGGCGGCAGCGCCGAAGCCCAGATCGCCTACGTGGGCCAGCGGGGTTTCCGCATCTCGCTGGTGAGCTCGGACGGCACCTGGGGCGATCTGATGGCGCCCTCGAAGGAGGCGGCCGAGGAGGCCGTGCAGGCGGCCGGTGCCACGCTCAAGGAGAGCTTCGACGGCGAGATGGCCGAGCACATGCGCACGGGCCCCTACGAGTGGCAGCGCATGGCCGGCATCCAGGTGGGCGGCCCCGCCAACCGGTAGGAGCGGCCTCCCGGGACACGCCCCTGGCCCGCGGGCGCGGGCCAGGGGCGCCGTCGGCTCTCCGGAACACCACCGCTGTGCCGCCGCGGAGCGTCGTGACGCGAATGGCTCCCTCCCGACTGACGGGAGGGAGCCATTCGCGTGAGGTGTGGCGTGGGGGCGCCGGCGCGCAGAAGCGTGCGCGCGGCGGCGCGAGGGGCGCGAGGCACCGTACGAGCCGTCCTCGCGCGGACGAGGGGGCCTCAGCGCAGGAACGGGTCGATGGCCACGGCGGCGAAGACGAGCGACACGTAGGTGATCGACCAGTGGAAGAGGCGCATCTCCTTGAGCTTGGCGCCGGTCAGGCCCGCGCGGGCGCGGGCGCGCAGGGCGTGCGCCTCCCAGAGCCACAGTCCGCCGGCCAGTACCGCCACCAGAGGGTAGAACCAGCCGACGTACCCCAGCGGCCACAGCAGCAGGGACACCAGCACCATGATCCAGCTGTAGACGACGATCTGGGTGGCCACGGTGACGTTGCTGGCGATGGCGGGCAGCATCGGTACGCCGACCCGCTGGTAGTCCTCCTTGACCTTCATGGACAGCGGCCAGTAGTGCGGCGGCGTCCAGAAGAACATCACCAGGAAGAGGATGACGGCGGCCCAGCTCACCTCGTTCGTGACGGCGGACCAGCCGATGAAGACGGGCAGGCAGCCGGCGATGCCGCCCCAGACGATGTTCTGCGACGTACGCCGCTTGAGAAGCATCGTGTAGACGACGACGTAGAAGAGGAGAGCGCCCAACGACAGGGCGGCCGAGAGCCAGTTGACCAGCAGGCCGAACATCAGGGTGGAGGCCACCGCGAGGCTGATGCCGAAGACCAGGCACTCCCACGGCTTGACCATGCCGGTGACCAGCGGACGGCGCTCGGTGCGGTGCATGAGCGCGTCGATGTCGCGGTCGATGTACATGTTCAGCGCGTTGGCGCCGCCCGCAGAGAGATAACCACCGAGGCAGGTGATCACCACGAGCCGGAGGTCGGGCACGCCCTGAGCCGCCAGGAACATGACCGGGATCGTGGTCATGAGAAGCAGCTCGATGATCCGCGGCTTGGTCAGCTCGATGAACGCCTTCACGCGGGCGCCGAGCGGCCGGTGACCGCTGGGCTCCAGCGTCCCCGCGGGACGGGATTCGACGGCCGTCACGGACACCCCTGATCGACTCATTAGGAACCAGCGAGCCGACGTCACGGGCACACAGCAGGAATAAGGTGCAGGCCCGGGTCAAGCTCGCGCGTACCACGCCACTTTAGACGCCTGCCATACCTCGCCCGTCATGGGGGTCGCCCGTGTTGGCCCCCGTCGTGGGTGGTCAGCACGGGCGCGTCGGCGGCCCGCGGGGCGCGGAGCGTTCCCGGAGGTCAGCGGGGCGGGCAGATCCGAGCGCGGATGGGCCGTGTTCGACGGGCGAATCGGGGGAACAGACGTCAGCCTGGAAGCGGGTGCCGCGGCGCCCCGGGCAGCCAATCGGTGGGAATAGCACATATCTCTCCCACGTTCTGGTGAATGTCGGCCGGGGACGAGGTGGCGACCGCACAGTGACCTGTCGAAAAGTCGCACGTCCCGGCAACGGTACGCTCGACACCGCCCGGTGAGCGCACACACCGGCCATCGAACATGTGGAGAGGAGCCCTGACGCAGGGTGAGCACCAAGCCGACCACCACAGACTTTGAGTGGACCGACCTGGACCAGCAGGCCGTGGACACGGTTCGAGTCCTGGCCATGGATGCCGTGCAGAAGGTCGGTAACGGCCATCCCGGTACGGCCATGAGCCTGGCGCCCGTCGCGTACCTGCTCTACCAGAAGCTGATGCGCCACGATCCGACCGACCCGGACTGGACCGGCCGCGACCGCTTCGTCCTCTCCGCGGGGCACTCGAGCCTCACGCAGTACATCCAGCTCTTCCTGGCCGGTTACGGCCTGGAGATGGACGACCTCAAGTCGTTCCGCACCTGGGGCAGCCGCACGCCCGGCCACCCCGAGCACGGCCACACCGTGGGTGTGGAGACGACGACGGGCCCGCTGGGCCAGGGCGTCGCCAACGCGGTCGGCATGGCGATGGCCGCCCGCTACGAGCGCGGCCTCTTCGACCCCGACGCGGCAGCGGGCGAATCCCCGTTCGACCACAACGTCTGGGTGATCGCCAGCGACGGCGACCTGGAGGAGGGCGTCTCGGCCGAGGCTTCCTCGCTCGCGGGCCACCAGCGGCTGGGCAACCTGATCGTGCTGTGGGACGACAACCACATCTCGATCGAGGGCGACACCGCGACCGCTTTCTCCGAGGACACGCCGCGCCGGTACGAGGCCTACGGCTGGCACGTGCAGCGCGTCGAGCAGAAGGAGGACGGCGACCTCGACCCGGAGGGGCTCTACAAGGCCCTCAAGGCGGCGCAGGCCGAAACCGAGCGCCCCTCCTTCATCGCGATGCGCTCCATCATCGCCTGGCCTGCTCCCAACGCACAGAACACCGAGGCTGCCCACGGCTCGGCACTGGGCGACGACGAGGTCGCCGCCACCAAGCGCGTGCTGGGCTTCGACCCGGACAAGGACTTCTTCATCTCCGACGAGGTCTTCGCGCACGTCCGCGCGGCCAGCGACCGCGGCCGCGAGATGCAGGCCGAGTGGGACAAGCGGATGGCCGCCTGGCGCGAGGCCAACCCGCAGCGCGCCACCGAGTTCGACCGGATCCGCGAGGGCCGGCTGCCCGAGGGCTGGGAGAAGGCGCTGCCCGTCTTCCCCGCGGGCGAGTCGGTGGCCACCCGCAAGGCGTCCGGCAGCGTACTCAAGGCGCTCGGCCCCGTCATCCCCGAGCTGTGGGGTGGCTCCGCCGACCTGGCCGGCTCGAACAACACGACGTTCGCGCAGACGTCCTTCCTGCCCGAGGGCAATCCGCTGCCCGGCGCCGACCCGTACGGGCGTACGGTCCACTGGGGCATTCGCGAGCACGCGATGGGCTCGACGATGAACGGCATCGCGCTGCACGGCAACACGCGCGTCTACGGCGGCACGTTCCTGGTCTTCTCCGACTACATGCGCCCCGCCGTCCGGCTCGCCGCGCTGATGCAGGCGCCCGTCACCTACGTGTGGACGCACGACTCCATCGGCCTGGGCGAGGACGGCCCCACGCACCAGCCGGTCGAGCACCTGAGCGCACTGCGCGCCATTCCCGGGCTCAACGTCGTCCGTCCGGCGGACGCCAACGAGACCGCCGAGGCGTGGGCGGAGATCCTGCGCCGCCACAGCAGCAAGCCCGCACCGCACGGGCTGGCCCTCACCCGGCAGGGCGTGCCGACCTACGAGCCCGACCCGGCCGCGGCCAAGGGCGGTTACGTGCTGTTCGAGGCGGAAGGCGGCCACCCGCAGGTCGTCCTGATGGCCACGGGCTCCGAGGTGCAGCTCGCCGTCAAGGCGCGCGAGCAGTTGCAGGAGCAGTCCATTCCGACGCGGGTTGTCTCGATGCCGTGCCTGGAGTGGTTCCAGGAGCAGGAGCAGTCCTACCGCGACAGCGTCCTGCCCCCCGACCTCAAGGCGCGCGTCGCCGTCGAGGCGGGCATCGGGCTGACCTGGCACCGGTACGTCGGCGAAGCGGGCCGCATCGTGTCGCTGGAGCACTTCGGCGCCTCAGCCGACGGGAAGGTGCTCTTCAAGGAGTTCGGTTTCACCGCGGACGCCGTGGAGCTGGCGGCCAAGGAGTCGCTACAGGCAGCGTCCCGCTGAACCGCCGAGGACTCCCCCGGACCCCGTCCGGGACGTGCCCCCCGGGTGGTCGCTCACCTGAGCGACCACCCGGGGGCCCCGACACAACGAAAAGCCAACAAGCACAGGAGATGCGAATCCCATGACAGACGCACTGAAGCGCCTTACCGACGAAGGCGTCGCGATCTGGCTGGACGACCTGTCGCGCAAGCGCATCACGTCGGGCGACCTCGGCGAGCTGATCGACGAGCACCACGTGGTCGGCGTGACGACCAACCCGACCATCTTCCAGAAGGCCATCTCGGCAGGTGACGGCTACGAGCAGCAGGTCTCCGACCTGGCCGCCCGCCGCGTCTCCGTCGAGGAGGCCGTCCGCATGATCACCACGGCGGACGTCCGCGACGCCGCCGACGTGATGCGTCCGGTCTACGACGCGACCGGCGGCAAGGACGGCCGGGTCTCCATCGAGGTCGACCCGCGGCTGGCCCACAACACCAAGGCGACGGTCGCCGAGGCCCGCCAGCTGGCCTGGCTGGTCGACCGGCCCAACACCTTCATCAAGATTCCGGCTACCGAGGCCGGTCTCCCCGCCATCACCGAGACGATCGGCAAGGGCATCAGCGTCAACGTCACGCTGATCTTCTCGCTGGAGCGGTACCGGGCGGTCATGGACGCCTACATGGCGGGCCTGGAGAAGGCCAAGAGCCTGGGCCTCGACCTGTCCGACATCCACTCCGTGGCGTCCTTCTTCGTCTCCCGCGTGGACACCGAGGTCGACAAGCGGCTCGCCGCGCTCGACACCGACGAGGCCAAGGCTCTCAAGAGCAAGTCGGCCATCGCCAACGCCCGACTGGCCTACCGGGAGTACGAGCAGGTCGTCGCCTCCGACCGCTGGCAGGCCCTGGAGAGGGCCGGCGCCAACCAGCAGCGCCCCCTGTGGGCGTCCACCGGCGTGAAGGACCCGCAGCTGTCCGACACCCTGTACGTGACCCAACTGGTGGCCCCCAACACGGTCAACACCATGCCGGAGGCCACCCTCAAGGCCGTCGGCGACCACGGCGACAACGAGGGCGACGCGGTCCGCGGCACCTACGAGGACGCGCAGGCCGTCCTCGACGGCCTCGCCAAGCTGGGCATCTCCTACGACGACGTCGTCAAGGTGCTCGAGGACGAGGGCGTGCAGAAGTTCGAGGACTCCTGGAAGGACCTGCTCACGTCCACGGAGGCCGAACTGCAGCGCCTCGCGCCGAAGGAGGCGTAAGCGAATTGAGCAACGTCAGCGGTACGGACAACCCGCTGCGTGACGCTCAGGACCGGCGGCTCCCGCGTATCGCGGGGCCGTCGGGCCTGGTCATCTTCGGTGTCACGGGCGATCTGTCCCGGAAGAAGCTGATGCCCGCGGTCTACGACCTCGCCAACCGCGGACTCCTGCCACCCGGCTTCTCCCTCATCGGCTTCGCACGCCGCGACTGGGAGGACGAGGACTTCGCCCAGGTCGTCCACGACGCGGTCAAGGAACACTCCCGGACCACCTTCCGCGAGGAGGTCTGGCAGCAGCTCGCCCAGGGCATGCGCTTCGTCCCCGGCGAATTCCACGACGACGAGGCTTTCGAAACCCTGCGGGCCACCATCGAGGAACTCGACAAGTCCCGCGGCACCGGTGGCAACTTCGCCTTCTACCTGTCGGTACCGCCCAAGTTCTTCCCCACGGTCGTCTCCCAGCTCAAGAAGCACGGCCTCTCCGACGTGGGGCCAGGATCCTGGCGCCGCGCCGTCATCGAGAAGCCCTTCGGGCACGACCTGAAGTCGGCCCAGGAGCTGAACTCCGTCATCCACGAGGTCTTCCGGGCCAGCTCGGTCTTCCGGATCGACCACTACCTCGGCAAGGAGACGGTCCAGAACATCCTGGCCCTCCGCTTCGCCAACACGATGTTCGAACCGCTGTGGAACCGCAGCTACGTCGACCACGTGCAGATCACCATGGCCGAGGACATCGGCATCGGCGGACGCGCCGGCTACTACGACGGCATCGGCTCCGCGCGCGACGTCATCCAAAACCACCTCCTCCAGCTCCTCGCCCTGACCGCCATGGAGGAACCCACCTCCTTCGACGCCAAGGCGCTCGTCACCGAGAAACTCAAGGTCCTCAACTCGGTACGGCTGCCGAAGGACCTGGGCAAGCACACGGTGCGCGGCCAGTACGCGGCCGGCTGGCAAGGCGGCGAGAAGGTGCCCGGATACCTGGACGAAGAGGGCATCGACCCCCAGTCCAAGACCGACACCTACGCCGCCATCAAACTGGCGATCGACAACCGCCGCTGGGCGGGCGTCCCGTTCTACCTGCGCACCGGCAAGCGACTCGGCCGCCGCGTCACCGAGATCGCCGTCGTCTTCCAACGCGCCCCCCACTCGCCCTTCGACACCACCGACACCCAGGAACTGGGGGAGAACGCCCTCGTCATCCGCGTCCAGCCCGACGAAGGCGTCACCATCAGGTTCGGCTCGAAGGTGCCCGGCACCCAGATGGAGATCCGCGACGTCACGATGGACTTCGCCTACGGCGAATCCTTCACCGAGTCCAGCCCCGAGGCGTACGAACGGCTCATCCTCGACGTCCTGCTGGGCGACGCGAACCTCTTCCCCCGGCACCAGGAAGTCGAACGCTCCTGGGAGATCCTCGACCCCGTCGAGGAGTACTGGGACACACACGGCAAGCCCGAGCAGTACCCCGCCGGCACCTGGGGGCCCCAGAGCGCCGACGAGATGCTCGCACGCGACGGACGGATTTGGCGGCGGCCATGAACATCGACCTCACGGACACCACGTCCAGCCGCATCAACACCGAGCTGGTCAAGGCGCGCCGCTCCCTCGGCTCGCCTGCCATGGGCATGGTGCTCACCCTCGTCATCGTCACCGACGAAGGCAACCACTACGACGCGCTCAAGGCCGCCAGCGGCGCCTCCAAGGAACACCCCTCCCGCATCCTCGTCGTCGTCCGACGCCCCGGACGCTCCCCCCGCGACCGGGCGCGCCACCGGCTCGACGCCGAGGTCCGCGTCGGCGCCGACGTGGGCGAGGCGGGCTCCGGCGAAACGGTCATCCTGCGGCTGCACGGAGAACTGGCCTCGCACTCCCACAGCGTCGTCCTGCCGCTCCTGCTGCCGGACGCCCCCGTGGTCGTGTGGTGGCCCGAGGACGCGCCCCCCAACCCGGCCGAGGACGCCCTCGGCAAACTCGCACAGCGGCGCATCACCGACGCCGCCGCCACGGAGGACCCCGTCGGCGCGCTCAGCATGCGCGCGAGCACCTACGCGCCCGGCGACACCGACCTGTCCTGGACCCGCGTCACCCCCTGGCGCAGCATGCTCGCCGCCTCGCTGGACCAGAAACTGGCCACCATCGACTCGGCAGTCGTCGAAGGCGAGGAGTACAACCCCTCCAGCGAACTCCTCGCCCTCTGGCTCGCCGAACGCCTCCGCGTCCCCGTCGAACGCCGCATCTCCGAAGGCCCCGGCATCACCGGCGTACGGCTGGAGACCGTAGACGGCCAGATCTGCCTCGACCGCGCCGACGGCGCCCTCGCCGAACTCGCCGTCCCCGGCCAGCCCGACCGCCACGTCGCCCTCCAGCGGCGCACCACCGCCGAACTCCTCGCCGAGGAACTGCGGCGGCTCGACCCCGACGAGGCGTACGCCGAAGCCGTCCGCTTCGGAGTCAACAAGATCTCGGGCCCCGACCCTGCGCACCCCACACCCGCCTCACCCGCCCCCGCACCTGCGGAGGCCTCCGGCGTGACGGATGCCGAGGCACAGGCGGCACCGGGTGCGACCTCCGAGGAGGCCGCGGCCAGCGCTCCGGCCTCCCCGGGCACCGGAGCCACCGAACGGCCCACCGCCGCCTCCCCCGCGCCGGCGAAGAAGAAGGCCACCTCACCGTCACCGTCGAAGACCCGGGCGGCGAAGAAGGGCCAGAAGTGAACGCGGCAGCCACCGGACGCGAAATCCTCATCCACCGCGACAAGGACGAACTCGCCCAGGCCACAGCCGCGCGCCTCATCACGCGCATCGCCGACGCCCAAGCCGCACACGGCACCGCCTCCGCCGTCCTCACCGGAGGCCGCAACGGCAACGCACTGCTCGCCGCGGTCGCCGCCTCCGGCGACCGCGACCGCATCGACTGGTCACGGCTCGACCTGTGGTGGGGCGACGAACGGTTCCTCCCCGAGAACGACCCCGAACGCAACCACACACAGGCCCGCGAAGTCCTCCTCGACACCGCGCCGCTCGACCCCGCACGCGTCCACGTGATGCCGCCCTCCGACGGGCCGTACGCCGGCGACCCCGAAGCCGCGGCGGAGGCCTACGCCACCGAACTCGCCGCCGCGGCAGGGCCCGACTCCGCCGAGCGCGTCCCCGCCTTCGACGTGCTCCTCCTCGGCGTCGGACCCGACACCCACGTCGCGTCCCTCTTCCCCGAACACCCCGCACTCCGGGAAACGGAACGGACGGTCGTCGGCGTCCACGGCGCGCCCAAACCGCCACCCACCCGCCTCTCCCTCACACTGCCCGCCATCCGGGCGGCACGAGAGGTATGGCTGCTGGCGGCGGGGGAGGACAAAGCCGGAGCGGTCGCCTGCGCCCTTGCGGGCTCCGGCGAACTTCAGGCGCCCGCCGCGGCGGTGTGCGGGCGTTCCCGCACCCTTTGGCTGCTCGACGAAGCCGCCGCCTCCCGCCTTCCCGCCACCACATGAGCCCCGGGGGACAGGGGCCCTACCCCCTGTCCCCCTCCCCCTCGCACGGCAACTTCTGCTCCACCTCTGCCATGGCCGCCTGCACCCCATGGGCCCTCTTTCTCCGCGCTGACTCCCTCGCCGGGTCGAAACACCGGGCTGTACAAGGTGCGCGGAACCTTCAGCCCGCAGAGGGTCTGCGGTAGTCGATACTCGCGTACGGGCCCGCCGCATCCAACGGCGACGAATACGAGTGCCAGGCTGGTGTGCGAGCGGGCTCAGCCGGTGTGCTGCTCGCATGGTGCCCTGGGGGCCGAGGGCGGCCAGCAATGTGCGCGCGTACTCGGGGTCGTCGGCGTTCTGGCGCTGGAGGAAGGCGAGGTCCTGGAGTTCGGAGGAGGTGAGGGTGTCGCCGCGCGCGAGCTTCTCGTAGAGCGTGGTGGCGCGGCGGGCGTGGGCGGTGCCCGCGTCACCGGGCAGGGCGCCGTTGAAGCCGTCGGGGAGGCCGCGGCCGTCGTCGGCGGGGTCTGTCTGGAGGGCGAGCCGCAGGTTGCGGTCGGCGCCCTGGGTGTTCTGGACGGCGCGGGCGATGCGCTCGGTCCACTCGGTTTCGGCGTGCCGGCGGGTGGCGGGGTCCTGGTCGGTGGTGGTGCGGGCGGGGTCAACCGTGCGGCGGCCGGTGGGTGAGACCGTCATTCCGGCGTCCCGCGCCTGGTCGCGCAGGCGCTCCAGGCGTTGCCGGTGCTCGTGGAGGGTTTCGTATGCCTCGTCGAGCAGTTTGCCGACCGCGCGGGCCTCGTCGCGGGCGCTCGCGAACTCCTCCAGTGTGGTGCGGGTGTGCGTGCGGTAGGCGGTGGCCGCCGCGCCGTGCCGGTTCTGTGCGGAGGCGGCTGCGGCCGCGTGGTCGCGGTAGGTGCCGTGGAGGGTGGCGTAGCGGTCTCCTATGGCCTGCCAGGCGCGGGCGGCGGTACGCAGGAGGCCGAGGTCGCTGTTGAGGATCGTCGCGTAGTCGAGGCTCACTCCGGGCCGCCACTCGATCGAGTGACCGGTGGGCAGGCGGGAAGGGCGGAGATCTCACCGGTCTCCGCCCCTCCAGGCAGCGTGTTCGGCTGTGCGACGGGTGCGCGCAGCGGCACGGCACGCACTCCGACGCGCGCGCCCTCAGGCTGTGCGCCCCCGCAGGGAGCGGTAGCGCTCGACCAGTGTGGTGGTCGAGGCGTCGAGCCCTGGCACGTCCGCTCCTTCGGTGAGGGCGGGTTCCAGGCGCTTGGCGAGGACCTTGCCGAGTTCGACGCCCCACTGGTCGAAGGAGTCGATGTCCCAGATGGCGCCCTGGACGAAGACCTTGTGTTCGTACAGGGCGACGAGTTGGCCGAGGACGGACGGGGTCAGCGCCGAGGCGAGGATGGTGGTGCTGGGGCGGTTGCCGGGGAAGGTGCGGTGCGGCACCTGGGCTTCGGGGGTGCCTTCGGCGCGTACCTCGTCGGCGGTCTTGCCGAAGGCGAGCGCCTGGCCCTGGGCGAAGAGGTTGGCCATGAGGAGGTCGTGCTGATCGCGCAGGTCGCCGAGTTCGGCGATGGGGTCGGCGAAGCCGATGAGGTCGGCGGGGATCATCTTGGTGCCCTGGTGCAGCAGCTGGTAGTAGGCGTGCTGGCCGTTGGTGCCGGGCGTGCCCCAGACGACGGGCCCGGTCTGCCAGTGCACGGGGTCGCCGCCGCGGGTGGTGGACTTGCCGTTGGACTCCATGTCCAGCTGCTGCAGGTAGGCGGTGAACTGGGACAGGTAGTGGCTGTAGGGCAGTACGGCGTGCGACTGGGCGTCGTGGAAGTTGCCGTACCAGATGCCGAGCAGGCCGAGCAGCAGCGGCGCGTTGGACTCGAAGGGCGCGGTGCGGAAGTGCTCGTCCATGAGGTGGAAGCCGGCGAGCATGTCGCCGAAGCACTCGGGGCCGATGGCGACCATGAGGGAGAGGCCGATGGCGGAGTCGTAGGAGTAGCGGCCGCCGACCCAGTCCCAGAACTCGAACATGTTGTCGGTGTTGATGCCGAATTCGGAGACCTTCTCCGCGTTGGTGGAAACGGCGACGAAGTGCTTGGCCACGGCCGAGGGGTCGCCGTCGAACGCGCCGAGCAGCCAGGCGCGCGCTGCCTTCGCGTTGGTGATCGTCTCGATCGTGGTGAAGGTCTTGGAGGCGACGATGAACAGCGTCTCGGCCGGGTCGAGGTCGCGGACCGCCTCGTGCAGGTCGGCGCCGTCGACGTTGGAGACGAAGCGGAAGGTCATGTCGCGTCGCGCGTAGGGGCGCAGCGCCTCGTAGGCCATCTTCGGGCCGAGGTCGGAGCCGCCGATACCGATGTTGACGACGTTCTTGATGCGCTTTCCGGTGTGGCCGGTCCAGTGCCCCTCGCGCACCTTGGTGGCGAAGGTGCCCATGCGGATGAGGACTTGGTGCACCTTGGGGGAAACGTTCTCCCCGTCCGTGCGCACGGTGGCCGATTCCGGGGTGCGCAGCGCCGTGTGCAGGACAGCGCGGTCCTCGGTGACGTTGATCTTCTCGCCCTCGAACATGGCGTCGCGCAGCGGTGCGACGCCCGCCGCCTCGGCGAGCTGTCGCAGCAGGCGCAGCGTCTCGTCGGTGACCAGGTGCTTGGAGTAGTCGATGTAGAGATCACCGACCCGCACGGTGTAGCGTCCGGCGCGCTGAGGGTCGTCGTCGAACAGCCGCCGCAGGTGCGTCTGGCCGAACTCCTCGCGGTGCTGGGACAACGCGCGCCACTCGGGCATCTGGTCGAGTTGGGTGCGGCCTTCAGCGTTCATCAGCGAAATCAGCCCATTCGTCTCGTAATGATCCCCGCCGCTCCCCAACCTAGACGATGGACGGCTCGGCCGCGGACCGCAGGGGCGGTGTGCGGCCGAGCCGTCCATCGTTCGGTGCTGTGCGGGTGTCGTGCGGAGGCTGTGGGCTGCCGGATGGCGCGCTGCGGCCCGGAGGTGCGGGCTGTGAGGCGGGCTGCGCGCTCAGATCTCCCCGCGGAGCTTGGCGAGCGCCTCGGCGAGAATCGCCTCGCCGTCCGCGTCGCTGCGCCGCTCCCGCACGTAGGCGAGATGAGTCTTGTACGGCTCCGTACGCGGCGGGTCCGGGGGGTTGTCCTGGTCCTTGCCTGCGGGGAAACCGCAGCGCGGGCAGTCCCAGGTCTCCGGGATGTCCGCGTCGCTGGCGAAGCTCGGCTGGGTCTCGTGCCCGTTGGAGCACCAGAAGGAGATGCGAAGGCGGGGCGCGGACTCGCCTCGCTCGGCCTCGCCCATCGGCCCCGCTCCGACCCGGCTGCCCCGGATCGCGTTGCCACTTGCCACGGTCGTAACTCCTGCCTCACGGTGCTACGGAGCAGCGGTCCATGCGCGCGCTCCGCTGCGGGCGCCCTAGTGTACGTAGGGCCCAACGCGCGCCCGGTGACCGGAGTTACTGCGTCGGTACCGGACGCGAGCCCTCATGATAGGCAGGGGGTGCGAGGCTCTGTCAGCCGTTGTGCAGGCGTCAACTGGCGATCAGTCGGACGAGGGCCTCACTTGAACTTCATCAGCAGGCCGAGCACGACGATGACGGCGAACCACAGCAGGCCGACGACGACCGTGATCCGGTCGAGGTTGCGCTCGGCGACCGACGAACCGCCGACGGAGGACTGCATGCCGCCGCCGAACATGTCGGAGAGGCCGCCGCCCTTGCCCTTGTGCATCAGCACCAGCAGCAGCAGCAGCGCGCTGAAGACGATGAGGGCGATAGAGAACCCCATGACCACGGCTGGACCAACTCTCTCGGATCGTCGCTGAACACTTTCGGTTACAAAGTGCTTACGGGGCCGGTGCGTGTGCCCCGGCCCCGTAAGCCTACGACGGGCGAGCGCCCCTCGTCACACGCTGCACAGGAGCGCGCCCCGGTGCGGGGTCGGGCACCTGCCGCGAAGGGACCTCACCGGTCCCGGAAGGGCCTCGCCGGTCGCGGAAGGTCTCACTGGTCGCGGAAGCGGATGATCTTGACGAACTCCTCCGCGTCCAGGGAGGCACCGCCGACGAGGGCGCCGTCGATGTCGGGCTGCGCCATGATCTTGGCGACGTTGCCGGACTTCACGGAGCCGCCGTACTGGATGCGGACCCGCTGGGCCGTCTCCTCGTCGTACAGCTCACCGATCCGCTGCCGGATCGCGCCGCAGACCTCCTGCGCGTCCTCCTCGCCGCAGACCTTGCCCGTGCCAATGGCCCAGACGGGCTCGTAGGCGATGACCAGCCCGGCCACGGACTCGGCGGAGACGTCCTTGAGCCCGCCGTCGACCTGGGCGAGGGTGTGGGAGACGTGGTTGCCCGCCTCGCGGACGGACAGCTCTTCGCCGACGCACATGATCGGGGTCAGGCCGTGCTTGAGGGCGGCCTTGACCTTGGCGTTGACGACCGGCTCGTCCTCGCCGTGGTACTGGCGGCGCTCGGAGTGGCCGATGGTGACGAAGGTGCAGTTGAGCTTCGCCAGCAGCGGCCCCGAGACCTCACCGGTGTAGGCACCGGAGTCGTGCGCGGAGACGTCCTGCGCGCCGTACTTGATCCGCAGCTTGTCGCCGTCGACCAGCGTCTGCACGGAGCGCAGGTCGGTGAAGGGCGGCAGCACCGCGACCTCCACGGCCTCGTAGTCCTTGTCCGTGAGCGCGAAGGCGAGCTTCTGGACGTGGGCGATGGCCTCCAGGTGGTTGAGGTTCATCTTCCAGTTGCCCGCCATCAGCGGGGTGCGGGTAGCCATGCCCCTCCTGTCGTGTTCGCTTCTCCGCCCACGCGGCGCAGTGCGAGTTTCGTGGTTGTCCGCGGCCCGGCAGCCGCGCGTGCGACGCTCACGGCGTCAGTCCTCCAGTGCGGCCAGCCCAGGGAGCGTCTTGCCCTCGAGGTATTCGAGGCTGGCGCCGCCGCCGGTCGAGATGTGTCCGAACGCGTTCTCGTCGAAGCCCAGCTGACGGACCGCGGCGGCGCTGTCGCCGCCGCCCACGACGGTGAAGGCCCCGTTCCCCTCCGAAGAGGAGGCGGCGTCGAGCAGGCCCTGGGCGACGGCCTTCGTGCCGTCGGCGAAGTCAGGGTGCTCGAAGACGCCCATCGGACCGTTCCAGAAGACCGTGGCCGCGTCGGCGAGCTTCGCGGCGTAGAGCTTACGGCTCTCGGGGCCGATGTCCAGGCCCTCCAGGTCGGCGGGGATCGCGTCCGCGGCGACCACCGTCGGGTCGGCCGGTGCCTTGGTCTTCAGGTCGGGGAACTCGGCCGCTGCCACCACGTCGACCGGCAGCACGAACTCCACGCCCAGCTGCTCGGCGCGCTCCAGGTAGCCCTTGACCGCGGGGATCTGGTCCTCCTGGAGGAGCGACTCGCCGACCTCGTAGCCCTTGGCCGCCAGGAAGGTGTACGCCATACCGCCGCCGATCAGCAGCCGGTCGGCCTTGCCGAGCAGGTGGTCGATGACGCCGAGCTTGTCGGAGACCTTGGCGCCGCCCAGGACGACGACGTAGGGCCGCCGGACGTCCTCGGTCAGCTTCTTGAGGACGCCGACCTCGGTGGCGATCAGGTACCCGGCGGCGTGCGGCAGGCGGGCCGGCAGGTCGTAGACCGAGGCGTGCTTGCGGTGCACGGCGCCGAAGCCGTCACCCACGTAGGCGTCGGCCAGCGCGGCCAGCTCGTCGGCGAAAGCGCCGCGCTCGGCGTCGTCCTTGCTCGTCTCGCCGGCGTTGAAGCGGAGGTTCTCCAGCAGCGTGACCCCGCCGTCGGCGCTCTCGCCGACGGTGGCCTTCGCACTGTCGCCCACCGTGTCGGTCGCGAACGCGACCTGCTTGCCGAGGAGTTCGCCGAGCCGTCGCGCGACGGGCGCCAGCGAGAACTGCGGGTCAGGGGCGCCCTTGGGGCGGCCCAGGTGCGAGGCCACGACCACCCGCGCGCCGTTCTCGGCGAGCTTCGTGATCGTGGGCACGGCCGCGCGGATGCGGCCGTCGTCGGTGATGGTGTCGCCGTCGAGCGGGACGTTGAGGTCGGCGCGGACGAAGACCCGCTTGCCGCTCACGCCGTCGGCGACGAGTTCGTCGATCGTCTTCATGGCTGGCTCCTGTGGCTCCAGTCGGGGGGTGCAAGGGGTGTGCACCGGTCGGACGCGGCATGGGACAGGGCTCGTGCGCGGGGCACGAGCCCTGTCGTTCATGCGCGGCCGCCCGGACTCAGAGCTGGGAGCCGACGTAGCTGGTGAGGTCGACCAGACGGTTGGAGTAGCCCCACTCGTTGTCATACCAGCCGATGATCTTGGCCTGGTTGCCGTCGACCATCGTGAGGGAGGCGTCGAAGGTGCAGGACGGCGGCTGGTTGACGATGTCCGAGGAGACGATCTGGTCCTCGGTGTACTCGACGATGCCTTGCAGCTGGCCCTCGGCGGCCTTCTTGAAGGCGGCGTTGACCTCGTCCTTGGTGGTCTCGCGCTTGAGGTCGAGCACCAGGTCGGTGACGGAACCCGTGGGGACCGGGACGCGCATGGCGATGCCGTCGAGGCGGCCCTTGAGCTGCGGGAGGACCAGCGCGGTGGCCTTGGCGGCACCGGTGGTGGTCGGAATGATGTTCTCGGCGGCGGCCCGGGCGCGGCGCAGGTCCTTGTGCGGGAAGTCCAGGATGCGCTGGTCGTTGGTGTAGGCGTGCACCGTGGTCATCAGACCGCGCTCGATGCCGAAGTTCTCGTCCATGACCTTCGCCATCGGCGCCACACAGTTGGTGGTGCAGGAGGCGTTGGAGATCACGTTGTGCTCGGCGGCGTCGTACTTGTCCTGGTTGACGCCCATGACGATGGTGATGTCCTCCTGCTTGGCCGGAGCCGAGATGAGGACCTTCTTCGCGCCCGCCTCCAGGTGCTTGGCGGCGTCGTCGCGCTTGGTGAAGATGCCGGTGGACTCGACGACGATGTCGGCGCCCAGCTCGCCCCAGGGGAGCTTCGCCGGGTCCTTCTCGGCCATCGTCTTGAAGGTCTGCTTACCGACGGTGATGGTGTCCTCGGTGTGGCTGACCTCGTAAGGGAGGCGGCCGAGAACGCTGTCGTACTTGAGCAGGTGGACCAGGGTGGCATTGTCGGTCAGGTCGTTGACACCGACGATCTCGATGTCCGCACCCTGGTTCAGCAGCGCGCGGAAGTAGTTACGACCGATACGGCCAAAGCCGTTGATGCCTACGCGGATCGTCACGAACCGATCTCCTCGCTAGGTACGCCGGTACGAGACACCGGCGAGTGCTGTTTGGATGTCCCCGACCGAGTCCGACCCTACCTCTCCATCGGGGCGGGTCCCACATCGGCCGGGCGGGCCGGGCAGCCGCTCGAACTCGCCGCTCAGGCGAGCGTTTTCCCGCTCGTCGGACAAGTAATTCCACGCTCGCGGGAGCGGCATTTCCCCGCTCATCAGACGAGCGTTCCACTGCTCTCCTGAGAAGCGTTTATCCGGCCTTTCAGCCGACCATTTCCTCGGTCAGATTGGACTCGGTACCCGCAATTCCGAGGTCCTGCGCACGCTTGTCCGCCATGGCCAGCAACCGGCGGATGCGGCCCGCCACGGCGTCCTTGGTCAGCGGCGGGTCGGCCAGCGCGCCCAGCTCCTCCAGCGAGGCCTGCTTGTGCTCCATCCGCAGCCGCCCGGCGGCGGCCAGGTGCTCGGGCACCTCGTCGCCCAGGATCTCCAGAGCGCGCTGCACCCTGGCGCCCGCGGCGACGGCGGCGCGGGCCGAGCGGCGCAGGTTGGCGTCGTCGAAGTTGGCCAGCCGGTTGGCGGTGGCGCGCACCTCGCGGCGCATCCGCCGCTCCTCCCACGCCAGCACCGACTCGTGCGCGCCCAGCCGCGTCAACAGCGCGCCGATGGCGTCACCGTCACGGACGACGACGCGGTCCACACCGCGCACCTCGCGCGCCTTGGCGGCGATCTGGAGCCGGCGGGCCGCGCCGACCAGGGCCAGTGCCGCCTCCGGGCCCGGGCAGGTGACCTCCAGGGACGAGCTGCGCCCCGGCTCGGTGAGCGAACCGTGCGCCAGGAACGCGCCCCGCCAGGCGGCCTCGGCGTCGCAGGTGGCCCCCGAGACCACCTGCGGGGGCAGGCCGCGGATGGGCCGGCCGCGCCCGTCGACCAGGCCGGTCTGCCGGGCGAGCTGATCGCCGCCGGCGACCACCCGTACGACGTACCGGCTGTTGCGCCGCAGGCCGCTGGGGGCCATCACCACCAGGTCGGAGGAGTGCCCGAAGATCTCCAGGATGTCCTTGCGCAGCCGGCGGGCGGCGATGCCCGTGTCCAGCTCCGCCTCGATCACGATCCGCCCGCTCACCAGGTGCAGCCCACCAGCGAAGCGCAGGATCGACGAGACCTCCGACTTCCGGCAGCAGGTGCGGGTGACGGGCAGCCGGGAGATCTCGTCCTTCACCGCAGGCGTCATCGCCATGGGCCGATCCTTCCATGCATCCGAAAAATACGGTCGTACGCGGCGGCCAGCAGCTCCGGGTCGTGCCGGGGAGCTCCCCCAGCTGCCGCCACGGGTGCCAGCTCGACCTTCCCGCCGAGCTGATCGGCGGCCTCGCTGAGGGAATCCTGGTCGGGCACGGCATCCTGGTCGGCCAGCACCACGTCGAAGGTGAGTTTAGGGGCGTGTCGCCCCAAAACCTCCAAATGACGCTGCGGGGAAAAACCGTCCGTTTCTCCCGGTTGCGGAGCGAGGTTGAGTGAGAGGACCTTGCGGGCCTTCGTCTCGGTCAGCGCCTCCAGCAGCTCGGGCACCAGCAGATGCGGGATGACGGAGGAGAACCAGGAGCCGGGGCCCAGCACCACCCAGTCGGCGTCAAGGACCGCCTGCACGGCCTCCGGCACCGCGGGCGGGTCGGCGGGGACCAGATGGACCTCCTGGACCTCGCCGCGGGTGAGCGCCACAGTGGCCTGGCCGCGGACGGTGGAAAGATCCTCGGGGTGCGCCGGATCGTGCCCGCGCACGCTCGCGCGCAGCTCCAGCGGCACCGCCGACATCGGCAGCACCCGGCCGTGCGCGCCCAGCAGCTTGCCGACCAGGTCCAGCGCCTGCACGTGATCGCCCAGCTGCTCCCACAGTGCGACGATCAGCAGATTGCCGACCGCGTGTTCGTGCAGCTCGCCCCTGCTCTCGAAGCGGTGCTGGATCACCTGCGCCCAGGTGCGGCCCCACTCGTCGTCTCCGCACAGCGCGGCCAGCGCCTTGCGCAGGTCACCGGGTGGCAGCACCCCCAGCTCGTCGCGGAGCCGCCCGCTGGAGCCGCCGTCGTCGGCGACGGTGACCACGGCGGTCAGGTCCCCGGTGATGCGGCGCAGCGCCGTCAGCGACGCCGACAGGCCCATGCCGCCGCCGAGCGCGACCACCTTGGGCTGCTTGGAAGTGAAGCCGCGCAGTGCGCCGCGCGGCCCGGCCAGATGCCTCAGGCTCCTACGGGCCATGGGCGTCACTCACGCCCCATGTCACGGTGGACGACCACCGTCTCCACGCCGCCGTCGGAGAGCCTGCGTGCCAGCTTCTCGGACATGGCGACGCTGCGGTGCTTGCCGCCGGTGCACCCGACGGCGACGGTCACATACCGCTTGCCCTCCCTGCGGTAGCCGGCGGCGATCAGTTGCAGCAGCTCCGTGTAACGGTCCAGGAACTCCTTGGCGCCCGGCTGGTTGAAGACGTAGTTGGAGACCTCCTCGCTGGTGCCCGTGTAGGGGCGCAGCTCGGGGACCCAGTGCGGGTTGGGCAGAAAGCGGCAGTCGACGACGAGGTCGGCGTCCACGGGCAGGCCGTACTTGTAGCCGAACGACATGACGGTGGCCCGCAGCTCGGGCTCCTCCTCGCCCGCGAACTGGGCGTCCAGCTTGGCGCGCAGCTCGTGCACGTTCAGGCTGGAGGTGTCGATCACCAGGTCGGCGTCACCGCGCAGCTCGCGCAGCAGGTCGCGCTCGGCGGCGATGCCGTCCACGATGCGCCCGTCGCCCTGCAACGGGTGCGGGCGGCGCACGGACTCGAAGCGGCGGACCAGGGCCTCGTCGGAGGCCTCCAGGTAGACGATGCGGCGGGCGACGTTGTAGGTCGCCAGGTCGGCGAGCGAGCCCTTGAGGTTGTCGAAGAAGTTACGGCCGCGTACGTCCACGACGACGGCGATCCTGGCCACGTTCCCCTGCGACCTGGCGCCCAGCTCGACCATCGTCGGGATCAGCTCGGGCGGCAGGTTGTCGACGACGAACCAGCCCAGATCCTCCAGGCACTTGGCCGCGGTGCTGCGGCCCGCGCCCGACATCCCCGAGATGATCACCAACTCCGGGATCGTCGCGCCCGCCGCCTCCTCCGGCTGCGCCGGCTTGAGCGTACTCACCACTGCTCCGTCTCCGCGCTGCTCACGTTCCGCGCTCATGCTGTCATCCCCCGAAATGTCGATCTTCGTGCGGTGCGGCGGCACCGGCGCCCCCGGCTCCACCAACCGTCCGGCGCCGTTCGCACGCACGTCGATCCGGCGCCGTTCACTCACTCCTCTTCAACGATCTCACCGGTCGCGGTATTCACCACCGGGCCCGCGGGCGCGCCCTGGGCGAGGGCTGCGGCGACCGTCTCGGCCGTCTTGCGGCCGATGCCGGGCACCTGGGAGATCTCCTCCACGCGGGCCGCCCGCAGCTTCTTGACCGAGCCGAAGTGCTTGAGCAGCGCCTTCTTCCGGGTCTCCCCCAGCCCCTGGACGGCGTCCAGCGGGCTGCTGCGGAGCCGCTTGCCGCGCTTGCCCCGCTGATAGCGGATCGCGAAGCGGTGGGCCTCGTCCCGCACCCGCTGGAGCAGATAGAGCCCCTCGCTGGAGCGGGGCAGCACCACCGGGTCGCTGTCGCCTGGCACCCACACCTCCTCCAGCCGCTTGGCCAGCCCGCAGACCGCCACGTCGTCGATCCCCAGCTCCTCCAGCGCCGCCTTCGCCGCCGCGACCTGCGGCTGGCCGCCGTCGACGACCACGAGCTGCGGCGGGTAGGCGAACTTCTTGGGGCGGCCCTCCTCGTCCCTGACGGCGCCCTGGGCCGACGCGCCGTGCTCGGGCGCGGGCTCCGGCGACAGCTGGGGAGAGAGCTCGGGTACGGACTCGTGCACGGGTTCGGATCCGGGCCGCGGGTCAGGGGAGCCGCCCTCCGGGCCCGCCTCCAGCTCGCCGCCCAGCTCCTCCTCGGGCCACTCCCCGGTCTTCTGCTTCTCGACCAGGTAGCGGCGGAACCGGCGGCTGATCACCTCGTGCATGGCGCGCACGTCGTCCTGTCCCGCGAAGGACTTGATCTGGAAGCGGCGGTACTCGCTCTTGCGGGCGAGGCCGTCCTCGAAGACGACCATGGAGGCCACCACGTCGTCGCCCTGGAGGTGCGAGATGTCGAAACACTCGATGCGCAGCGGCGCGGAATCCAGCTCCAGCGCGTCGGCGATCTCCTCCAGGGCGCGCGAGCGGGTGGTCAGGTCGGAGGCCCGCTTCGTCTTGTGCAGCACGAGGGCGTGCTCGGCGTTGCGCTTGACCGTCTCCATCAGGGCCCGCTTGTCGCCGCGCTGCGGAACGCGCAGGCTCACCTGGGCGCCCCGGCGTCCGGTCAGCCACTGCGCTATCGGCTCCTGGGGCTCCGGCAACGCCGGGACCAGCACCTCCTTGGGGACGCCTCCGCTGCCGCCGCCCTCGGACGCGTCGCCCTGCTCCGCTCCGTACAGCTGCTGGAGCGCGTGCTCGACCAGCTCCGGGGTGCCGACCGCCTCCACCTTGTCGGTGACCCAGCCGCGCTGACCGCGCACCCGGCCGCCGCGCACATGGAAGATCTGGAGGGCGGCCTCGAGCTCGTCCTCCGCGACGGCGATCAGGTCGGCGTCGGTGGCGTCGGTGAGCACCACCGCGTTCTTCTCCATGGCCCGCTTGAGCGCGTCGATGTCATCGCGCAGCCGGGCGGCCTGCTCGTACTCCATCTCCTCGGCCGCCTCCTGCATCCGCCCCTCCAGGCGGCGCAGGTACGAGCCCGTGTGGCCCGCCATGAAGTCGCAGAACTCCTCGGCGAGTTCGCGGTGCTCCTCGGGTGAGACGCGGCCGACGCACGGGGCCGAGCACTTGCCGATGTAGCCCAGCAGGCAGGGCCGGCCGATCTGCGCCGAGCGCTTGAAGACCCCGGCCGAGCAGGTGCGCACGGGGAAGACGCGCAGCATCAGGTCGACCGTCTCGCGGATCGCCCAGGCCTGGCCGTAGGGGCCGAAGTAGCGCACGCCCTTCTTCTTGGGGCCGCGCATCACCTGGACGCGGGGGAACTCCTCGTTCATCGTCACCGCGAGGGACGGATAGCTCTTGTCGTCGCGGTACTTGACGTTGAAGCGGGGTGCGAACTCCTGGATCCAGGTGTACTCGAGCTGGAGCGCCTCCACCTCGGTGCCCACCACCGTCCACTCCACCGAGGCGGCCGTCGTCACCATCGTGCGGGTGCGCGGGTGGAGGCCCGCGAGGTCCTGGAAGTAGTTGTTCAGCCGCTGGCGGAGGCTCTTGGCCTTGCCGACGTAGATCACCCTGCGGTGTTCGTCGCGGAAGCGGTAGACCCCGGGCGAGTCGGGGATCTCTCCCGGTTTCGGGCGGTAGGTGGAGGGGTCTGCCATACGTCACACCCTACTGGGGAGGGGTGACGGCGATCATCGGGCGCGCGTCCCGCGGCCGCACGCCCGACAGGCGGGTCGCGCGGCGGCCGCGGGACGCGTGAGCGCGTCTCCCACCAGCCGCTCGTCCTACCAGCCCCGCTCGCGCCACTCCCGCAGCCGCGGGCGCTCGGCGCCGAGGGTGGTGTCGCTGCCGTGGCCCGGGTAGACCCAGGTCTCGTCGGGCAGTTGACCGAACAGCTTGTGCTCGACGTCGTCGAGGAGGCGGACGAAGTTCGCGGCGTCACCGAAGGTGTTGCCCACCCCGCCGGGGAAGAGGCAGTCGCCGGTGAACAGGTGCGGATGGCCGTGCGGGTCGTCGTAGACCAGCGCGATCGACCCCGGGGTGTGCCCGACCAGATGCCGCGCCGTCAGCTCCACCTCGCCGACCCGCAGGGTGTCCCCGTCCTCGACGGGGACGTCGGTGGGCACGGGGATGCCCTCGGCGTCGTACCGTCCCGCGTACGTGCGCGCACCCGTCGCGTCCACCACCTCGGCGAGCGCCTGCCAGTGGTCGCCGTGCCGGTGGGTGGTCACGACGGAGGCGATGCCGTCGCCGCCGATGAGCTCCATGAGGGTGCCCGCGTCGTTGGCGGCGTCGATCAGCAGCTGCTGTCCTGTGGCCCGGCAGCGCAGCAGGTAGGCGTTGTTGTCCATCGGGCCGACGGCGACCTTGGAGATCATCAGGTCCCGCAGCTCGTGCACGTCCGCGGGGCCGCCGACCTGGACCGTTCCGGTGTATGGCATGGGCCTCACCCTAAAGGGACGGCAGCATCGGCAAAGGGCCCCTCGCCGACAGGCCGCTGCCGGTCGTCCGGCCCGTGAGCCAGCCCACCAGCGCTACGGAGCTGCCCACCACCACCAGCGGCCCCTCGGGGCCCTCCGTCTTCGCGCCTGTGCGCCAGGTCCTGCCGTCCTCCGCGCGCAGTTCCAGGGCGACGGGGATGTCGGGGTGCTCGTGGAAGCGGTGCGCCATGTTGGTCAGCTCGCGGTCCACGAAGGTGCCGGGAAGGTCCTGGAGCGTGTAGCCGATGCCGAGGTCGACGTGGTGCAGTTCGACCTCGATCCAGCGGCGGAACGGGAGGGAGGAGGCGAGATCGGTCACACCGTTGCGGAGGGTGACGGTCCGGTTCCAGTCGTCGTCGCCGAGCGCGGCGAAGGCGCTCTCCAGGCGGGAGGCGCCGGCGCGCACGTCGTCGACGAGCTCGTCGAGGGAGCGGCGCGCGCCCTCCTCGATGTCGGCGTCGCGGGCTTCGGCGCTCGCGTACATCGGCTCGCCCGCGAGCACGTTGACGAGGGCGTCGGCGTTGCGGGCGAGGTGGGCGAGCACGTGGGCGCGGGTCCAGCCCGGCAGCTGGGAGGGCTCGGTGACCTCGGGGGGATCCAGCTTGACGGTGGCGCTCAGCAGCTGCCCGGTCGCGGTCCGTACGAGTTCGGCGTCGTGCGCAGGCGTGGTCATGATCCAAAGCTAGTGCGACCACTCGTTCGTGTGGAAGACGGCACGGAGGTGGCGAGGCCGCCCGCAATTCGAATGAACGTGCTATATGGTCGAGCGAGGCTCCCGCACCCGAAGCGCACGACACTCCGGGCGGCGCCGTCCTACTCTTGGTCGGGGACCCCCGCTCCGCTGCGGGCCCCCCTTCCCACATGAAAGGTGCCAACAGGCGTGGCCGACCGTCTTCTCGTCCGTGGCGCTCGCGAGCACAACCTCAAGAACGTCTCGATAGACCTCCCCCGTGACTCGCTCATCGTCTTCACGGGACTGTCGGGCTCGGGGAAGTCCTCGCTCGCCTTCGACACCATCTTCGCCGAGGGCCAGCGGCGTTACGTGGAGTCGCTGTCCGCCTACGCCCGGCAGTTCCTCGGGCAGATGGACAAACCCGACGTCGACTTCATCGAGGGCCTCTCCCCCGCGGTCTCCATCGACCAGAAGTCGACCTCGCGCAACCCCCGCTCGACCGTGGGCACCATCACGGAGGTCTACGACTACCTCCGCCTGCTCTACGCCCGGGTCGGCAAGCCCCACTGCCCCGTCTGCGGCCGCCCCATCGCCCGCCAGTCGCCGCAGGCCATCGTCGACAAGGTGCTCGGCCTGGAGGAGGGCAGCCGCTTCCAGGTGCTCTCCCCGCTGGTGCGCGAGCGCAAGGGCGAGTTCGTGGACCTCTTCAACGAACTCCAGACCAAGGGGTACAGCCGCGCCCGCGTCGACGGGGAGACGATCCAGCTCTCCGAGCCGCCCCAGCTCAAGAAGCAGGAGAAGCACACGATCGAGGTGGTCGTGGACCGCCTCACCGTCAAGGCCACAGCCAAGCGCCGGCTGACCGACTCGGTCGAGACCGCGCTCGGGCTCTCCGGCGGCATGGTCATCCTCGACTTCGTCGACCTGGAGCCGGACGACCCGCAGCGTGAACGGATGTACTCCGAGCACCTGTACTGCCCCTACGACGACCTGTCGTTCGAGGAACTGGAGCCGCGCTCCTTCTCCTTCAACTCCCCCTTCGGCGCCTGCCAGGAGTGCACCGGCATCGGCACCCGCATGGAGGTCGACCCCGAGCTGATCGTCCCCGACGAGGACAAGTCGCTGGACGAGGGCGCCCTGCACCCCTGGTCACACGGGCACACCCGGGAGTACTTCGGGCGGCTGATCGGCGCACTGGCCGACGCGCTCGGCTTCCGTACGGACATCCCCTGGGCGGGCCTGCCCGCGCGCGCCAAGAAGGCGCTGCTGTACGGCCACAAGACACAGGTCGAGGTCCGCTACCGCAACAGGTACGGACGCGAACGCGCCTACACCACCGCCTTCGAGGGCGTCGTCCCCTTCGTCAAGCGGCGGCACTCCGAGGCCGAGACCGACAGCAGCAGGGAACGCTTCGAGGGCTACATGCGCGAAGTGAACTGCCCCGCCTGCGAGGGCACCCGGCTCAAGCCGCTGATCCTGGCGGTCACCCTCCAGGGCAAGTCCATCGCGGAGGTCTCCGCGATGTCGATCACCGAGTGCGCCGACTTCCTGCGCGAAATGACGCTCTCAGGCCGCGACAAGAAGATCGCCGAGCGGGTACTCAAGGAGGTCAACGAGCGGCTGCGCTTCCTCGTCGACGTCGGCCTCGACTACCTGACCCTCAACCGCGCCGCGGGCACCCTCTCCGGCGGCGAGGCCCAGCGCATCCGGCTGGCCACCCAGATCGGCTCGGGACTCGTCGGCGTGCTCTACGTGCTGGACGAGCCGTCCATCGGCCTGCACCAACGCGACAACCACCGCCTGATCGAGACCCTGGTACGCCTGCGCGATCTGGGCAACACGCTGATCGTCGTCGAGCACGACGAGGACACGATCAAGGCATCCGACTGGGTCGTGGACATCGGCCCCGGCGCGGGCGAGCACGGCGGCAAGGTCGTCCACAGCGGCCCGTTGAAGGAACTGCTGGACAACGAGGAGTCCCTGACCGGCGAGTACCTCTCAGGCCGCCGGGAGATCCCCACCCCGCAGGTCCGCCGCCCCATCGACCCGGCACGGCAGCTGACGGTGCGCGGCGCGCGGGAGAACAACCTGCGCGACGTCGACGTCTCCTTCCCGCTGGGCGTCTTCACCGCCGTCACCGGGGTGTCGGGCTCCGGAAAGTCGACGCTGGTCAACGACATCCTCTACACCCACCTGGCCCGTGAACTGCACGGCGCCCGTACGGTGCCGGGCCGCCACACGCGCGTCGAGGGCGACGACCTGGTCGACAAGGTCGTCCACGTCGACCAGTCCCCCATCGGCCGCACCCCGCGCTCCAACCCGGCCACCTACACCGGAGTGTTCGACCACGTACGCAAGCTGTTCGCCGAGACGACGGAGGCGAAGGTCCGCGGCTACCAGCAGGGCCGCTTCTCCTTCAACGTCAAGGGCGGCCGCTGCGAGAACTGCGCGGGCGACGGCACCATCAAGATCGAGATGAACTTCCTGCCCGACGTGTACGTGCCCTGCGAGGTCTGCCACGGCGCGCGCTACAACAGGGAGACCCTGGAGGTCCACTACAAGGGCAAGAACATCGCCGAGGTCCTGGACATGCCGATCGAGCAGGCCCTGGACTTCTTCGAGGCGGTACCCGGCATCGCCCGGCACCTGAGGACACTCAACGACGTCGGGCTCGGATACGTCAGGCTCGGACAGTCCGCGCCCACTCTTTCGGGTGGTGAGGCGCAGCGGGTGAAGCTCGCGAGCGAGCTCCAGCGGCGCTCCACGGGCCGGACCGTCTACGTCCTGGACGAGCCGACGACCGGCCTCCACTTCGAGGACATCAGGAAACTGATCAGCGTGCTGGAAGGCCTGGTCGACAAGGGCAACTCCGTCATGGTCATCGAGCACAACCTCGACGTGATCAAGACGGCCGACTGGGTCGTGGACCTGGGCCCCGAGGGCGGCAACGGCGGTGGCATGCTCGTCGCCGAAGGAACCCCCGAACAGGTCGCGGCCGAGCCCGCCAGCCACACCGGCAAGTTCCTGCGGGACATGCTCGGAGAGCGCGTCAGCGACGCGTCGCCGGCTCTGCCGGCGACGCGCAAGAAGAGTCGCGCCACTTCCGGTGCTTCCGGTGCTTCCGGTGGGAAGGCTCCCGCCGGGAAGAAGTCCTCCGCGACGAAGAAGACGGCAGCGGCGAGGGAGGCGGCAGCGCCGAAGGGGCCCGCCAAGAAGACGGCCGCAGCCGCCAAGAAGTCGGCGGGCACGAAGGCGGCGGCGCGCAAGCGCTGACGGGGCCGGGCGCGGCCCGGCCCCGAACGGGGCGGGCCGCCGCCCACCTGGGCCGGGCCCCCGGGCCAGCCCGGGGCCGGGGTGCCGAGCTCGTCCGCGACTGAGCCGGTCCGGCCCGGCCCTGAGCGGGCCGGACCCCCGGGTGCCGAGCTGGTCCGCGACCGAGCAGACCCCGGTAGCCGGCCGGGTCGGCCAGGCCCCGAGCGGCCGGGCCCGTCGGGTGCCGGGCTGGCCCCGCGACCGGGCCAGACCTCCGAGCCGAGCGGGCCCGCGACCGAGCCCGTCTGCCCGGGTCGAGCGGCGTCCGGCGTCCGGCGTCCGGCGTCCGGCGTCCGGCGTCTATCCGATCGTGGCGCCAGAGTCACGTCTGGGCCGGGGCCGGATCGGGGCCGGGCCCCGGCCGTGCCCGAGCCGGATCGATTCCCGGGCCGACCAGCGCCTTGTCCGGGCCGGCGCCAGGCCCGGGCGGTGCCGGGTCCGGCCCAGTGCCGAACCCGGGCTCAGTCCGGCGCCCGGGCGGGTCAGGTGCCGACCAGCGCCGGTCCCGGTGCCAGGCCGGGACCGAACAGCGCCAGTCCCGGGCCTGAGCCGGATCCCAGGCCAGTGCCCGAGCCGGACCAACGCCCGGACCGGCCGACGTCAGGCGCACCAGCGTCAGGCCCGGGCCGGGACCAGGACCGGACCCAGGTACCAACTCCGGGCTCGGGCCCGGATCCGGGTGGGGTCGCGCCTGCCCGGGCCAGAGCCCGCCCCAGGCCAGTACGGCGAACCGGTCCAGCGGTGCCGTGGCCGACGTCAGGGCGGGGCGCGGCGGGCGCCGGACCACATGCGGGGGGCAGGTCGACTTCCCCGCGTGTCGTGCCCGCACAGGGCGCGCCGCGTAGCGGTCAGGCGGGTGCGCCGCGGTATGCGGTTCGTCCGGGTTCAGGGCCGCTGGTGCATCGGGGCGGGCGGTGGGGAAGCGGGCCATGCGAGGTCGTCGATCGCGAGCCATGGCGCGGTGGCCACGGCCGCGGGCGTGAGTCCGGTGAACTCCTTGACGTCCCGGTGGAGGTGGGGCTGGTCGACGTAGCCGCTCTCGGTGGCGACACCGGCCGCGGTGCGGCCCGCCGCGAGCAGGTGGGCGGCGTGGTCGAAGCGCACCAGTCGGGCGGCGCGCTTGGGCGCGATGCCGAGCTGGGAGCTGAAGCGGGCCGACAGGCGTTTGCGGCTCCAGCCGACCTCGTCCGCCAGGCTGCCGACGCGCACCCTCCCCCGGCTGCCGAGCGTCCGCCGCCAGGCGTGGGCGACCTCCTGGTCGACCGGCGGGCGGGTATCCGGCCGTGTCAGCTCTGTCAGCCGTCGGGTGAGGATGTCCCGCGCCGCGGTGAACCGTTCGCCCCACGTTCCGGCGGCGCGCAGGCGGTCCTCGGCCTGCGCGGCGTCGCGGCCCCATACGTCCTCCAAGGGCACCGCCTCCCCGCTCAGGTCGGCCGGAGCCCCGAGCAGAGCAGCCGCCGCGACCGGCTCGAGCCGGATCTGGAGTACCTCGCCCGCCCGGCCACTCGCCCGGAAGTCGCCGGGGAGGAGTCCGACGGCGACGCTGCCGCGTCCGTACCGGCCGCGGGCGTCGTGGGCGAGGTCCGCTCCGTCGCTCAGGTCGAAGAGCAGAGTGACGGAGTGGTGCGCGATCATGGTGATGTCCGCGGGTGCGGGAACACGGGGGCGGAAACCGGCCATGCTGATTCCCCGCAGCCGGCACGGCGGGGCCGGAACGGCGACGTCCCACAGCGTCCAGTCGAGCGTCCCGGTCGGTGCCCCGGCTGACATCCCGGTCCACGGCATGGAACGAACCTAGGGCAGCACGGGCTGCGTGTCAGCGTCCGCCGCCGTGAAGCCGAGCAGGAGTTCGCTGGTCGCCTCAGGCGCTTCGAGCAGGGGCACGTGTCCGACACCGGGCAGCAGCTCGACCCGGGTGCCGGGCACCGTGTCGTACTGGTGTGCCGATGACGGCTCCCAGCGCGGGTCCGCGGTGCCGAAGATCACCAGCTTGGGCACTTCGAGTGCGGCGAGACGCTCGGGCACGCTCCGTTCGGCGAGGTACGCGGTGTTCCGGCTCGCTATCTTCCGGAAGGCCCGGTAGGTGATGGCCCCTACCCCTGCGACCAGGTCGTCAGGGACGTCCACCGGGCGCGCGGTCGTCGCCCTGATCCCCCTGCGGATCCACGCGTTGGAGCGCATCGGCCACAGCAGCGGCCCGAACGGCGGGCCCAGCAGCGCCCGGAGGACGGCCGGCTGCGGAAGGAGCGCATCGGGGCTCGGGCCTGTGCTGATCAGCGTGAGCGAACCCACCAGGTCGGGACGGTGCTCGGCGAGCGCGGTGATGACGTAGCCGCCGCTGGAGTGCCCGGCCGCGGCGACGTGACGCAGGCCGAGGTCGTCGAGCATGCCCGCCAGCCGGGCCGCTTGCACGGGCACGTCGTAGGACGGCGCGGGTGGGGACTGGCCGCAGCCGGGGAGGTCGACACGGATGACATGACGGCGGTCGGCCAGCGCGCGGAGCATCGGGCTCCATGTGCCGCCCGAGGCCCCCGAGCCGTGGACGAGCAACAGGGGCGGCGCTTCCGGCGCCCCGTCGTGGACCACATGCATACCGTGCGCCTGCTCACCGTATCCGCTCATGCGGTTCATGATGGGGAGGCCGCCGCTCGCCTGTCTTGTACGAATGTCGCCGCGGAGTCCGCACCGAGCGAGCAGCGGGTGGGCACTGAGCAAGCACCGAGCAAGCACCGAGCAGGCACCGGCGCGGGCCGAGCGACCGCGTGCCCGCTTCGGGCCGGTGTCCGGAACGGACAGATGAGGACGTAGAGTGCGGCGCGTGACGACGAGTGAGGAATCACCGGCCACGCGCCGCACCGTGCTGTGCGGCGCCGCGCTGGCAGCGCTGGGATTGACGGCCGCCGCGTGCGGCGGCGCCGGCTCCGACGACGCGGAGGGTCCCGAAAAGCCCGTCGACCTGGGCGAGGCCGAGGCGGTGCCCGTGGGGGGTGCCAAGTTGTATCCCGAGCAGAAGATGCTGGTCTCCCAGCCCGGGAAGGGCGACTTCAAGGGGTTCAGCGCCGTGTGCACCCACCAGGGCAGCCTGCTGGGCGAGGTCGACGGCGATGTCGCCGTCTGCCCGCTGCACGGGAGCCGGTTCCACGTCGACACGGGCAAGGTCGCTCACGGCCCGGCCACCGAGGCGCTGCCCTCGGTGCCGGTGAAGGTGCGGGACGGCAAGCTGGTGGCGGGCCCGGAGAGCTGACGCTCAGGGGCGCGGCTGCTCGCCGGAGGTGGCGATACCCGTGCCCAGTGCGGCGGCGCTGCCGCCGGGGCTGAGCCCTCCTCCTTCGAGTGAACCGGGCGGTGCGTCGTCAGGCCAGCGGCCGCCGTTTTGCCAGTAGCCGCGGATCTCCTCCAGCTGCCTGCCCTTGGTCTCCGGTGCCATCCGGGCCATGAAGGCGAGCGCGATCAGCACCAGGACGGCGAACCCGCCGAAGGCCCACGTAGCGCCGAGCTCCTCCAGCACCGACGGGAAGAACTGGGCGACCAGGAAGTTCGCCGCGAGGTCGGCCGTGAGCATCACGGAGGCGCCCAGCGAGCGCAGTCGCGCGGGGAACGCCTCGGACGCGTACACCCAGATGAGGGCGCCGAAGCCGAAGTTGAAGGCGGCGGTGAACAGCGCGATGGCGCCGAAGCCGATCCAGATGCCGGCGCCGCTGAGGGAGTGGGTGCCGAAGACCACGGCCAGCACGACGAGCGTGGCCAGCATGGTGCCGATCCCGGAGAGCAGGACGACACGGCGGCCGATCCGGTCGACGACGAAGAGGGCTAGCACGGTGGCGACCAGGGAGATCAGTTCGACGATCGCCGGCAGCAGGAAGTTCTGTCCGTCGCCGTGGAAGCCGAGCGTCTCGAAGATCTGGGGGCTGTAGTAGGTCACGGCGTTGATGCCGGTGATCTGGCAGAAGAAGCCCATGCCGACCACGAAGACGGTCGCCCGGAGGAAGGGCCGGCGGACCATGCGGGCGAGGGAGCCCCCGCGGCCGCCGCGCTCGGCCTCCAGCTCGCGCTGGATTGCGGCGCTCTCGGCGACCGGGTCCACGTCAGGGTCGGTCGTGGCCATAACGCGGGCCGCCTCGTCCACCCGGCCCTTGAGGAGGTACCAGCGTGGACTGTCGGGGAGCCGGAGCAGCGGGATGATGACGAGCGCAGAGGGGATCGCGGCCAGTCCGAGCATGATCCGCCAGTGTCCGCCGTCGGAGAGGCCCCAGTTGACGAAGTAGGTCAGGGTGATGCCGGCGACGCAGGCGACCTGGTAGCCGGCGACGGCCGCGCCCCGTAGCCGGGCCGGCGTCGATTCGGCGATGAACAGCGGTGCGGCCACGATGGAGACCCCGATGGTGACGCCGAGCAGGAAGCGCACCAGGTCGAGGACGACGACGGTGGGCGAGAGCGCGGAGAGCGCCGAGAAGACGGCGTACGCGGCGGCGACGATGACCATCGTGGGCTTGCGGCCGAGCGCGTCGGACAGGCGGCCTGCGATCAGGGCGCCCAGGATGTTGCCGAGCACCAGGATGCTGTTGACGAACCCTGACGCGCTCGCGTTCAGTCCGAAGTCCTTGCTCAGGAAGACCAGGGCGCCGGAGATGGAGCCGGTGTCGTAGCCGTAGACGACGCCGACGACGGCGCCGGTCGCCACGATCAGACGGCCTGTGCGGTAGCTGGGTGAGGGGGGCGGTGGGGCGATGCTCGGTGTTGCCATGGTGCGGTCCTTCGGCGGTGTCTGAGAGACCAAACGGCATGCGGCGCGGTGCGTGTTCCTGCAAGGTTTCCGCTGGTTTCACGCAGTTGTCAACGGCAATCGGGCCGGACCTGCGGAATCCTGTTCGGAAATAGCTCTTTCGAGTCATGTTTGCTCACCGGCGCGGGGCGGTTCGAGCACAACTCGGCTGTTTCCCCGCCCGTCACGTCGTGTGTGCCTCCAACGGGGCGATGTTTCCCCCGACTTCGCTCCCGCCCTCTGGTGTAGACCGGTCCGTCTTGGGACCCTGTGCCGCACTGTGCGCAGAAAGTGCCGAGAAAACCGTTGTCTGTGGGGGACGTTGTGAGACGAGTCCACGCACGCGCAAGCAGGTCCACGACACGCACACGCCGCGCCCGGGGCATCCGGGGCTCGAAGACAGGGAGCGTGAGTGCCCGAAGACGCCGAGGCCGTCTGGGGGCGGCGCTGCCCGCGGCAGTGGCCGTCTCCGCCCTGCTGACGGGCCTGCTGCCCGCCGGGGCGGCACTGGCGGAGACACCGAGCACACCCGGAGGTCCGACGCTCCGGAGCGCCGCGCTCCCGGCCGCCACCACCGGCACCGGCGGCGCCAACAGCACGGGGAGCGCCGACGGCACAGGCGGCTCGGACGGGGGCATGGAGCTCTCCCGTACGACCCGCCCCCTCGCACCCGGTGCCGAGCTCACCTCCTTCTCCCGGTTGGAGCCGGACAAGTGGCTGCGGGCCGATGCGCTCTCCCTGGATCTGGGCGGCGGCGGCCGGAGCGCCGGTGCGGACTACCTGTCCACGGGCAGGGTCTCCGACCGCCGGACCGTCGGCGACCTCGCGAAGGCGCACGATCCCGGCAAGGGGCGCCGGACGGTGGCCGCGATCAACGGGGACTTCTTCGACATCAACGAGACGGGCGCCCCCCTCGGTCCCGGCATCCGCGACGGCGAGCCGGCCCACTCCCCCGCCCCTGGCACGTCGGAGGCGGTCGGCGTCGGTCCCGGGGCCGCAGGCCGCATCCTGGACCTGTACTTCGAGGGCACTGTCACCCTTCCGGGTGGTACCGCCCCCCTCGACGGCCGGGACGCGGCGAACGTGTCGGAGGACGGTATCGGCCTGTACGACTCCCGCTGGGGGGAGGCCGACCGGGCGCTGGCGGTCGATCAGGAGTCGGAGGTGACGGAGGTGACCGTCGAGGACGGCGAGGTCACCTCCGTCGCGCAGAAGGCCGGAAAGGGTGACATCCCGCAGGGGGTGACCGTCCTCCTCGGCAGGGGCGACGGCGCCGAACGGCTGGCGGCGCTGGGCACGGGCGATCCGGTCGCGGTGGAGTACCACGTGCGCACGGCGGACGGGTCGCCCCTGCCACGGACCGCGGTGGGCGGGCGAGGGCTGCTGGTCGTGGACGGGAAACCGCAGGACTGGGAGGGCAGACCGAACAACACGGCGGCGCCGCGCACGGCGGTCGGGTTCTCCAAGGACGGGAGCACCATGCACGTCCTGACGGTGGACGGCCGCCAACAGGGCTCAGGCGGCGTGACGCTGACCGAGCTGGCCCGGATGATGAAGGAACTGGGCGCCTACAACGCCCTCAACCTCGACGGCGGCGGCTCCTCCACGCTGCTGGCCCGGGAGCCGGGCGGGCGCGGGCTCCAACTGGAGAACGCGCCGTCGGACGGGGAGGAGCGCGAGGTGCCCAACGGACTGGCGTTGACCGCCCCCGCCGGCTCGGGGCGGCTGGCCGGCTTCTGGGTGGAGACCGCCATCGATCCTCAGGAGGCGCCGACGGCCGACACCGTGCCGGGTGGCCACCCCGACCGGGTCTTCCGCGGTCTGACCCGGCGGCTGAGCGCAGCAGGCTACGACGAGACGTACGGCCCCGCCACCGGCTCGCTTCGGCCCGCCTGGCACGCGTCGCGGCCCGGCGTGGGACGGGTCGACACGCGAGGAGTCTTCCACGCACACCGGGACGGCAGCACGACGGTCACCGCGCGGCGGGGCGCGGCGAAAGGGTCCACGAAGCTGCGTGTGCTCGGGGAGTTGGACCGCGTCCGGCCCACCACGGACCGGGTCGGGCTGGCCGACAGCGAGGCGGCGGCCTCCTTCGGGCTGGTCGGCTACGACGCCGACGGCAACAGCGCCCCCGTCGAGCCCGCCGACGCACGGCTGTCGTACGACCGTTCGCTCTTCTCAATCGCCCCGGACGAGGACGCCGCGACCGGTGCGTTCACCGTCAAGGCGCGGGCCGGGCAGGAATCGGCGGCGGGGACCGTGACGGTCACGGTCGACGGACACACGACCCGCCTGGCCGTCACCGTGGGACTCCGCGAGCAGAAAGTCGCCGACTTCGAGGACGCCTCCGCGTGGACGTTCAGCGCGGCCCGCGCGGAAGGCTCCGTGGCCCCCGAGCCGTCGGGCAAGGAGGGAGGCGGGCTGAAGCTGAGCTACGACTTCACCGGGTCGACGGCCACGCGTGCCGCCTACGCCAACCCGCCCGCCGACCGCGCGGTACCCGGCCAGCCGCGCAGCTTCACCCTGTGGGTCGAAGGCGACGGCTCCGGCGCCTGGCCTTCCCTCCATCTCAAGGACGCCACGGGCACCGACCAGGTGCTGCGCGGCCCTCTGGTGGACTGGCGGGGCTGGCGTCAGGTCACCTTCGAGGTACCCGAAGGGGTGGCGTACCCGCTGAAGCTGCACCGTCTCTATCTGGCCGAGACGCGGCCGACGGCCCAGTACAAGGGCGAGGTGGTGCTGGACGAGTTGGTGGCCCGCACCCCGCCGGATGTGGATCTGCCGTCCGCAGGGCGTCCGCACGATCCGTTGATCTCCACCGCCTCGGACGTGGCCGGGCGGGACTGGCGGTTCGCGGTGATGTCCGACGCACAGTTCGTGGCGCGGGACCCGGACAGTGAGGCGGTGCGGCAGGCCCGGCGCACGCTTCGGGAGATCCGTGCGGCCCGGCCCGACTTCGTCGTCGTCAACGGCGACCTGGTGGACGAGGGGTCGCCCGAGGATCTGCGGTTCGCCCGCAGGCTGCTGGAGGAGGAGCTGGGCGACGCCGTCGACTGGTACTACGTGCCGGGGAACCACGAGGTGATGGGGGGCTCGATCGACAACTTCGTCGAGGAGTTCGGCCCGGCACACCGTGCCTTCGACCACAAGGGGACGAGGTTCATCACCCTGGACACCTCCTCGCTGACGGTGCGGGGCGGCGGATACGCGCAGTTCCGTGCGCTGCGGCAGCAGCTGGACGACGCGGCGCGGGATCGCGGCGTCACCTCGGTCGCCGTCCTCCAGCACGTGCCGCCGCGCGACCCGACACCGCAGAAGGCCAGTCAGCTCACCGACCGGATGGAGGCCGGTCTGCTGGAGGACTGGCTCGCCGACTTCCGCGCCCGCTCGGGAAAGGGTGCGGTCCTGGTGGCGGGACACGTCGGGGCCTTCGACGCCTCGCGGGTGGACGGTGTGCCCTACCTCGTGAACGGAAACGCCGGCAAGGCGCCCGCCGCCCCGCCGGACGCGGGCGGTTTCACCGGCTGGTCGCTGCTGGGCGTGGACGAAGGGCGCCCCGGGCGGGACGGCGACTGGATCGCGGCCCAGACCCGCGCCCACGTGGACGGGCTGACGCTCGAGGCACCGGCACGGCTCACAGTGGGCGGCGAGGCGGCGGCGTCGGCCACCGTCGAACAGAGCAGCGGACCGGTCACTCGCCGGGTGCCTGTCGGCTGGCCGGTGAGCGCGGACTGGCCGGGGTCACCGGGACTGTGCGTACAGGGGCAGGTGCCCCGGGGGCGCTGCGTGGTGACCTACGACCCCCGCAGCGGCGCCCTGACCGGCAAGAGACCCGGCACGGTCACTCTTTCGGTGCTCGTGAACGGGGAGCGTGCCGCGCGGAAGGTGACGGTCGCCCGCTGAACGGTCACCGGGCCGCCGTCCGCCGCTCAGCGAACCTGGGAGACTCCCGGCCCCGCCCCCTACCGGAAGGAGTGACGGGGCGAAGCCGGGAGGTCGGTTGTCAGGAGTCGACGTCGGCCCGGTGCTCGGCGTCGGCGTCCTGCCCCTTCCTGGTGGTGCGAGTCTCGTCCCCAGCGGCGGCGTCCTCGGCCGGTGCCTGCTTCTTGGAGGCCATCAGTGAGGTGATGGTGGTGACGATCAGCACGGCGCAGATGACACCCAGGGAGACCGGGATGCTGATCTCCGGGACGTGCACCCCGGTCTCGTGGAGGGCGTGCAGCACCAGCTTGACGCCGATGAAGCCGAGGATCACCGAGAGCCCGTAGGAGAGGTGGACCAGCTTCTTCAGCAGGCCCCCGATGAGGAAGTACAGCTGGCGCAGCCCCATCAGGGCGAACGCGTTGGCGGTGAAGACGATGTACGGGTCCTGAGTGAGGCCGAAGATCGCCGGGATGGAGTCCAGCGCGAAGAGCACGTCCGTCGTGCCGATCGCGAGCATCACGATCAGCATCGGCGTCATCAGCCGCTTGCCGTTCTCGACGATCGTCAGCTTGGTGCCGTGGTACTTGTCCGTGGAGGGGAAGCGGCGCTCGACGGTCTTGAGCAGCCTGTTCTCCTCGAACTCCTCGTCCTCCTCGTCGGAGCGGGCTTCCTGGATGAGCTTCCAGGCCGTCCAGATGAGGAAGGCGCCGAAGATGAAGAAGACCCAGGAGAACGTCGAGATGATGGCCGCACCGGCCGCGATGAAGATGCCGCGGAGCACCAGCGCGATCAGGACGCCGACCATCAGGACCCGCTGCTGGTAGATCGACGGCACCGCGAACTTCGCCATGATCAGGACGAAGACGAAGAGGTTGTCGACGCTGAGGGACTTCTCCGTGATGAATCCGGCGAAGAACTCACCCGAGGCCTGGCCTCCGCCGAACAGGAAGATGCCGAGTCCGAAGAGCGCGGCGAGGACGATCCAGACCGTGGTCCAGATCCCGGCCTCCTTGAGGGAGACCTCGTGCGGCTTGCGGCCGCCTATGAAGAAGTCGACGGCGATGAGGGCGCACAGGCCCACGATGGTCAGCGCCCAAGTGGTCATGGATACGTCCATGAAATTCCTCCGGCTTGCATTCGAGCATGGGCCGGAGGTCTCTTCCACCCGGGACCGCGCCCACAGCGACCGGGCCAGCGCCCCGGGACCGTCCCTGACCGGCCCGTACTGACGGGGTCGCCGCGTGGCTGGGAATACTCCCCTCCGTTGCAAGAAAGAGTAAAGCAACCCCATGAAAAGGTAAAGTCCTGGGTCGCGAGGGCCCGCCCTGACCGCCGGCGCAGCGGTCAGGCCCGGAAGAAGACGAGCGGAGTGCTCAGCCCCCCGCCGACCGGCGGGCCGCCACGACGCGGCGCAGCACCTGCGGAAGGACCTGGCTGCCGTCCGGCACCACCGGCGGCTCGTACGTCCACGCGTGGCCCACCCACGGGTCGGCGAGGTGGTCGTCCGGCACCGGTGTCAGCCGCAGCAGCGACCGCCACAGCGGGTCGAGCACGGGGCCGTACCCGCGCGCCTCGTCCCGGTCGGCGACCATCATCAGACCCACGCCGACCGAGGGGCCCTCGTCGGCGAGGTAGCGCAGCTGGTTGACGGTGCGGTCGTCGAAGCCGTGCGGGAAGTCGTGGACGACCAGCAGCTGGTCCGCCACGTCCAGGTCCGGCGGAAGCGCGTCGGTGGCTCCGCTGCGCACGGCCATCTGCACCAGATCCACCCGCTGGGTCAGCCGCTCCAGCGTGCGCGCCAGCCCGGAGGCGCCCGCGGCCGGCGGATCGCGCAGCGCACCCGACTCGACCAGCGGGAGCAGCGCGGTGGCCGCCGAACCGGCCGGGTCGATGACGTGGAGCGTCAGCTGGCCGGCCGGGTGGACGGCGACGAGGTGGGCCGCCAGCACCGTGGCCGTCCGCCCCGCCAGGCGCCGCAGCTCGTCCTGGTCAGCCGGGCCCGCCTCGCTCCCGCGCGGCCGCCCGCTGTCGATCCACAGTCCGCGCTCCAGCGGCAGCCGCACCAGCAGCGGGATGCGCAGTCCGCCGCTCTCGGCCAGGCTCAGATCGCCCACGCGCAGGGACATCGGCCGCTCGGCCGGCGGCTCGTATGCCTGCCAGACCGGGTTGTCCCAGCGGGCCAGCGCGGGCGGCAGCGCGGGCTCGACCACCTCGGCCTCCGCCTCCAGCTGGGCGATGTCCCGCTCCAGCACGGTGCGGGCCTGCTCGACGAGTGCGCCGTGCCTGGCGCGCGCCTCGGCGCGGGCCGCGTCGGCGGCGGGGCTGACGCGGGCGCGGGGATCGCCGAGCACCGCTTCGAGCTCGCGCTCCATCCGGGTGTCGGCGAAGTCGACGGCGGAGCGGTAGGCCGCGACCGTGCGGGCCAGGTCCTCGAACATGCCCCACACCTGGTTGTGGAGGCGCTCCTCCATCGACCATCCGGGTGCGTCGCCCGCGACGGGCCCCGTGTCCTGGCCGGGCCCGCCCTGCGGGGCCGCGGCGGGCTGTGGCCGTGCGGCCGGCACCGCCGGCTGCGGGGAGGGCTGCCGCCCGGCGGGTGGCGTGGCGGCCGCCCGCCGCGGATGCCGGTAGTCGACCGGACCGCTACCGCCCGCCACGGGGGCTCCGTCCCGGGCAGGGGCCGCCGGCTGGTCCGCGGTGGCGGCGGGCTGCTCACCGAGGGGCCCGCCCGTGCTCGCCGCCCGTCCGGCGTCTGCGCTCTCTCCACCCACGGCTCCGGGGCGACGGGCAGGCTGCTGCGGCGGAGGCGCCACGGAGCGGGCCGTTCCGGCGGCCACGGCCTCGTCGATGGTGTCCGCGAGGCCACGCGCGTCGGACAAGCCCTGGTCGGCGAGCATCGCGGCGAGACCGTCCGCATAGCCCTGCCCGACCGCCCGCACCTTCCACGCCCCCGCGCGCAGGTACAGCTCCAGAGCGACCACGGCGGATTCGGCGGACAGCCCCGTCACCTCGTATCCGGCGATCTCCTGCCCGTCCAGCCCCGTGACCGCGAAGCAGGGGGCGGCCAGCCCGGCGAACCGGGCCGGCCCGCCCGTGCGGGCCGGCAGGGCCAGCAGGATGTTGACCCGGCGGACGTCCCCGGGCACGGCCGCCAGGTCGACGGCGAGCCGGTGGACGGCCGCGGCCTGCCGGGAGACCTCCACGCCCGGCAGGTGCGGTTCGGCCGGATGGGCGATCCACCCGGCGTCGCGCATCCGGCCGTCCTCGTCGTTGAACGTCGCCCCCGCGATGACGGGCGTGTCCGCCGTCACCCGGATCTCCACCCGGCTCCCGGGCAGGGGATGGTTCTGCCCCCGGACCAGCTCCGCCGTCATCCCCGTGCCTCTCCCCCAGTGGCTCGTCACACCCGCGACAGGACCGGACCCGCGCTCACAGCTTCGGCAGGATCGCCGGCATCAGGTCCTGGAAGGTGCGGCCGTTGGCCGGGTCGCCGAGGGCGGTCATCTGCCAGCCGTTGCCCTGCCGGTGCACCTTCGCCATGATCTGTGCGGTGTACTGGCCGCCGCCGGTGAGGGTGTAGCGGGCCATCTCCTGGCCCGTGGTCTCGTCGATGAGGCGGCAGAACGCGTTCTCCACCTCGGCGAAGGTCTGTCCGGTGAAGGAGTTGACCGTGAAGACGATCTGGTCGATGTGGACCGGAACGCGCTGGAGGTCGACCATGATCGCCTCGTCGTCGCCGCCCTGGCCCGCGCCGCCCACCAGGTTGTCACCGGTGTGCTTGACCGAGCCGTCGTCGCTGACCAGGTGACGGAAGAAGACCACGTCGACGGGCTGCTTGTCGGCGAACAGCACCGCCGAGGCGTCGAGGTCGATCTCCTTGGTGCGCTTGCCGAACAACCCCCGGCGCTGCGCGGCCTGCCAGCCCAGCCCCATGCGCACCGCGGTGAGCGTGCCCCCGTCGCTCTTCTGCAGGCTGATCGCCTGGCCCTTGGACAAGTTGACCGTCACGTGCGTCCCCTCTCTGACCTGTGAACAGGGGCCGCCGCACGAGCGGCGGCCACCAGGCACAGAACCCTACGCAAGAGCACTGACAGGCCGGGTGGCCGCCCGCTTCTTGTGTCGGTCTTGCAACACTCGGCGGGTGTCCCGCGGGTCGTCGGAGGAGCAGCGGGACACGCGCGCTATTTGAGCCCCACTTCCTTCATCTGACGGAGCTCCTTCTTCAGCTCGCCGACCTCGTCGCGCAGCCGCGCCGCCACCTCGAACTGCAACTCGGCCGCGGCGGACCGCATCCGCTCGGTCAGCTCCTCGATGGTCTGAGCGAGCTCGGCCGCCGGACGGTCGGTCAGCTCCGCCTCCTTGGCCCGCTTGCTCTTCGCCGGGGTGGGCGCCTTGCCCTTCGCGGCCTTGCCGCCCTTGCCCGTCTCGTCCCGCTGGCGGTAGCCGGTGTCCAGGAGCGCCTCGGTGTCGATCTCCTCGCGGGCGATGTCCGCGACGATGTCACCGATCTTCTTGCGGAGCGGCTCGGGGTCGATGCCGTGCTCCTCGTTGTAGGCCATCTGCTTCTCACGGCGCCGGTTGGTCTCGTCGATGGCCCGCCGCATACCGGGGGTGACCTGGTCCGCGTACATGTGGACCTGCCCCGAGACGTTGCGCGCCGCACGGCCGATCGTCTGGATGAGGGACGTGCCCGAGCGCAGGAAGCCTTCCTTGTCGGCGTCGAGAATGGCCACCAGGGAGACCTCGGGCAGGTCGAGGCCCTCACGGAGCAGGTTGATGCCCACCAGGACGTCGTACTCGCCGGAACGCAGCTCCCGCAGCAGCTCGATACGGCGCAACGTGTCCACGTCGCTGTGCAGGTAGCGGACCTGGATGCCCAGCTCCAGGAAGTAGTCCGTCAGGTCCTCGGCCATCTTCTTGGTGAGAGTGGTGACCAGCACCCGCTCGTCGCGCTCCTCGCGCGTGCGGATCTCGTGCACCAGATCGTCGATCTGCCCCTCGGTCGGCTTCACGACGACCTCGGGATCGATCAGGCCGGTCGGACGGATGACCTGTTCCACGTATCCGTCGGAGCGGGCCAGCTCGTAGGGGCCGGGGGTCGCCGACAGGTACACCGTCTGGCCGATACGCCCCAAAAACTCCTCCCACTTCAGCGGGCGGTTGTCCAGCGCTGAGGGCAGCCGGAAACCGTGGTCGATCAGGGTGCGCTTACGCGCCGCGTCGCCCTCGTACATGGCGCCGATCTGCGGGACCGTCTGGTGCGACTCGTCGATAACCAGGAGGAAGTCGTCGGGGAAGTAGTCCAGCAGGGTGTGCGGGGCCGAGCCCGGGTCGCGGCCGTCGATGTGCCGCGAGTAGTTCTCGATCCCCGAGCAGGTGCCGATCTGGCGCATCATCTCGATGTCGTACGTCGTGCGCATCCGCAGCCGCTGCGCCTCCAGCAGCTTGCCCTGCTTCTCCATCGACGTCAGCGTCTCGGCCAGCTCCGCCTCGATGGCCGTGATGGCGCGCTCCATGCGCTCCGGGCCCGCCACGTAGTGCGAGGCGGGGAAGACGTACAGCTCCTGATCGTCCGAGATCACCTCGCCGGTGACCGGGTGGAGCGTGGAGAGGGCCTCGACCTCGTCACCGAACATCTCGATGCGGACGGCCAGCTCCTCGTAGACCGGGAAGATCTCGATCGTGTCCCCGCGGACCCGGAAGGTGCCGCGGGTGAACGACATGTCGTTGCGCGTGTACTGGACGTCCACGAAGCGGCGCAGCAGCTCGTCCCGGTCGAACTCGTCCCCGACCTTCAGCTTCACCATGCGGTCCACGTACTCCTGCGGGGTGCCCAGGCCGTAGATGCAGGAGACGGAGGCGACCACGACGACGTCACGGCGGGTGAGCAGCGAGTTCGTGGCACTATGGCGCAGCCGTTCGACCTCCTCGTTGATCGAGGAGTCCTTCTCGATGTAGGTGTCCGTCTGCGGGACGTAGGCCTCCGGCTGGTAGTAGTCGTAGTACGAGACGAAGTACTCGACCGCGTTGTTCGGCAGCAGCTCGCGGAACTCGTTGGCGAGCTGCGCCGCCAGGGTCTTGTTCGGCGCCATCACCAGGGTCGGACGCTGGAGCTTCTCGATCATCCACGCGGTGGTCGCCGACTTGCCCGTACCCGTCGCACCCAGCAGGACCACGTCCTTCTCACCGCCGGTCACACGCTGTGCGAGCTCCGCGATGGCGGTCGGCTGGTCGCCGCTGGGCTGATAGGGGCTGACGACCTCGAAGGGCGCCACCTTGCGTTCGATCTCGGTGTTGGGCCGCATGCTCACCACCGTACGACTCGGCACTGACACCCGCCCCGGGCTCGCAAACTACCCCCCACTGGCAGATAGCTGCCAATTTCTTTCATCGCAGGTCACGGCCTTGTGCACGGCTCGTTCAGCTCTACGCCACTTTGTCCCCGCTTGTTTGTATTGCGCATCGGGAACTGTTTCCGCAGTCCGTGCAGGCACAAGCGAGGAGTCCCGCATGTCGATACGCCCGCTGACCGCTGCCGCCACAGGCGCGCTGCTGGGTATGAGCGCGCTCTTCCTCACCGCCGCTCCGGCCGCCACGGCCACCGAGCGGTCGGCAAGACAGACGCCGGAGCCTGTCGTAGACTCCGCCGCCTCGCCGCAGTCCGATGCTCCCTCGCCGGCGGAGAGCAGGAAACCCCACCACTCACCGCTGACGGTGGCGCACAGAGGAGCATCCGGTTACGCGCCGGAGAACACTCTGGCCGCCGTCGACAAGGCACACGAGATGGGCATCGGCTGGGTCGAGAACGACGTGCAGCGCACCAAGGACGGAAAGCTGGTCGTCATCCACGACACCACGCTCTCCCGCACCACCGACGTCGAGGACCGCTTCCCGGACCGCAGCCCCTGGAACGTCACCGACTTCACCCTCAAGGAGATCAAGACGCTCGACGCGGGCAGCTGGTTCGGCAGCGAGTTCAAAGGCGAGCGCATCCCGACCCTGGCGGAGTACCTGGACCGCATCACCCGCAACGGACAGGACCTCCTGCTGGAGCTGAAGTCGCCCGAGCTCTACCCCGACATCGAGCGGCAGACCCTCGGCGAGCTGCGGACCGAGGGGTGGCTCGACCGACAGCACACCAAGAGCAAGCTCATCGTCCAGAGCTTCGACAAGAACGCGATCACCAAGGTGCACCAGCAGAACCCGGACGTGAAGACGGGCTTCCTGGGCACGCCCAAGACGAACGAACTGAAGGACTACGCGAAGTTCGCCGACCAGATCAACCCCACCTCGGCGGACGCCACCAAGAAGTACGTGGACGCCGTCCACGCGCTCAAGGGCCCCCACCACAAGCGGCTGGAGGTGTTCACCTGGACCGTGAACGACGCCGAGACCGCCCGCAAGGTCGCCGACGCCGGGGTGGACGGCATCATCTCCAACAAGCCCGACGTGGTCAGCGACGCCGTGGCGAAGGCCGCCACCCCCACGAGCTGAGCCACCGTCGGTGAGACGCCCGCCGGGCCGGCGTCGGACGGGCCGACCCGGCTGTCCCGCGCCGGGCCCGCCCGGACATCCGGTGGAGCCGGGCCGGGCTCCCGGTGGCGGTCGCCCGGCGTCCCGGGCCCACGGCGTACGGGATACGAGCCCGTGGCGTACGGGGCCCGTGGGGCGTACGGGGCTCGTGACTCCAGCCCTGGGACCGGCGGCTCGGCGGCTCCCGGGCCTCTGCGGCCTCCGGGTGCCGGGCGGAGGCTGTCGGCGGGGGCCGGGGAGTGTCAGTGGGCGGTTCTAGGGTGTCCGTATGACTGACACCACGGTGGAGCCGCCCGGCGGGGCGCCGGACGGGCAGGCGGGGCGGAACGCGTCGGCGGCCACGGCATCCGGGGCTCCGGCCACCGCCTCGGCCCGGGCGGTGCGGGAGACCCCCATCGGGCCGCTGCTGCTCGCAGCCACCGACAAGGGCCTGGTCAACGTCGTCTTCCATGCGGAAGGCCGCACACTGGAGAAGGCGCTGACCCGTCTGTCGGGGCGGCTGGGCACCGCAGGGCGCTCCCCCGCCGCCGACGCCCACCTCGCCACGGCCGTCACCGAGCTCGACCGCTACTTCGACGGCGCTACCGGCCCCTTCACCGTCCCGCTGGACTGGTCGTTGACCGGCGGCTTCCACGAGCGGGTGCTGCGCGAGCTCGCGGCCGGCGTGCCGTACGGGACCACCGTGGGCTACCAGGACCTCGCCCTGCGGGTCGGCGACGGGGGCGCTGCCCGCGCCGTCGGCCTGGCCATGGGCGCCAACCCGCTGCCTGTCGTGGTGCCCTGCCACCGGGTGCTGGAAAGCTCCGGGGCGATAGGCGGTTTCGGCGGCGGCCTGGAGACCAAGCGCAGCCTCCTCGCGCTGGAAGGCATCCTTCCTCAGCCGCTGTTCTGAGCCATCGCCGACAGCGCCTCCCCGCACAGCTGGGGCGCACCACCATCGCCACACACCCATCCGACGTACGCACGTTCGAGATTCGGCCGCAAGTCCGTGGTGGGCAAGCCGGAGCACTGCGAGACTGCGCCGTGTGACAGACATACGCGAAACGGCCGACGGTGCTGACGAGGCGGAAGAAGCGGAGGTGACAGCCGTCGGCGCGCCGGGGGCCGGTCACACGAAAGGCGGCCTGCTCGACGGCACCGGGCTGGAAGCGGTGCGGCGGCGGGTGCGCACGGCGCTCGTCGTCAGCCAGATCCTCGGGGGGCTCGGCAACGCCACTGCCGTCGCCCTGGCAGCGGTGCTGGCCGAGCAGATCGGCGGCTCGGAAGCCGTCGCGGGGCTGGCGTCCACCTCATCGGTCATCGGAACGGCACTGCTGTCACTGCCGTTCGCCGCGCTGATGGCCCGGCGGGGCCGGCGCGCCGGGCTCGCGACGGCGTACGCGGTGGCCGCCGCGGGCGGGGTGACGGTGGTGGTGGCAGCCACCCTGCGCACCTTCCCCCTGCTGCTGGTGGGCATGGCGGCCTTCGGGGCGAGCAACGTCGCGAACCTCCAGGCACGCTTCGCGGCAGCCGATCTCGCTCAGCCGCAGCACCGTGCGCGTGCCATCTCGACGGTGGTGTGGGCCACCACCGTCGGCGCCGTCCTGGGACCGAACATCGCGGGGCCCGCCGGAGCCGGCGTCGCCGCGCTGGGACTGCCGCAGGCGGCCGGACCGTTCTTGTGGGGTACCGCAGCCTTCCTGGTGGCCGGAGGGGTGCTGCACCTGATGCTGCGCCCCGATCCGCTGCTGACGGCACGCGCGCTCGCACGTGAGGAGGAGAGGCCGGCACAGGCCCGGGAGGAGCCGGCCCCCTCCCCGGAGGGGCTGGCACCCGGCCGGGAGGGGCTGAGACGCGGCCGGGAGGGGCTGAGACGCGGCCGGGAGGAGCGGCACGGCGGCGGGGACGGCGGCAGCGGGGACGAACGGTCGCTGCGAGCCGGCCTGACCGCCGTGCGGGGCTCGTCCCGGGCCCGCGTGGCTCTGGCGGCCATCGCGGGCTCGCACACCGTGATGGTGTCCGTGATGGTGATGACCCCCGTCGACCTCGGTGGGCACGGCGCCGGAGTCGATCTGATCGGGCTCGTCATCAGCGGGCACATCGCCGGCATGTACGCCTTCTCCCCCGTGATGGGCTGGCTCGCGGACCGCGTCGGCCGCCTCAGCGTCATCCTGGTGGGTGTCGCGCTGCTGGCCTGCGCGACGGCGCTGGCCGGAACGGCGGGCGCCAACCACGCGCAATCCGCCGCGGGGCTCTTCCTGCTGGGTCTGGGCTGGTCGGCGGGGTTGGTGTCGGGCTCGGCGCTGCTGACCGACGCGGTGCCCCAGCACGCCCGAGCCGCCGTTCAGGGCTTCTCGGACACGATCATGAACGCGGCGGCGGGCGCCGGTGGTGCCCTCTCAGGACTGGTCGTGGCGCAGGCGGGCTACGGCTGGCTCAATGTCATGGCCGCCGCGCTGCTCGTGCCCGTCGCGGCGCTCGCCCTCGCGGCCGTGCGGCGCCGACAGCCGGGAAGCTGAGTTCCGCGACGCCCGCTGACGGGTTCTGCACAGCGGAGCGCCGGCTGTGCGGGACGGCGCTCCGCTGGGGCGAGCCGTCAGCGGAGGTCGCGTTCGTCAGCGGCGGGAGGGGTCAGCGGGGGTGGAGCTCGAAGGCGACCGCGCGCCGGCCCCCGTTGCGCTGGGCGTACTGGTCCAGACCGCCGTGGACGATCGAGCGCGCGTACGCCTCGGGGTCCTCGTCGGTGAGGGCCTCGATGTAGGCGCGGTGTTCCAGCAGGGAGGCGAGACCCTTGCGGGCGGCCTCCTCCCCCACCGCGGCAGCGTGGGTCACGGTCGGCGCGGCGGCGACGGCCACCCACCGCACGCCGGGCCACGGCAGGACACCGTCCAGTTCCAGCTGGTCGGTGAAGATCCACCGGTTGCCCGCGTCACCCACGGCGTCGAGGACGGCGCGGCCCAGCGCGCGGTGATCCGGCGTGTTCCAGGGGCTGCCGGGAGCGTCGCCCCAGGTGTCGTAGTGGTTGAGCGTGACGACCAGTTCGGGCCGGTGCCTGCGGATCGCCGCGGCGATGTCGCGGCGCAGCGCCGGGCCCTCCTCCAGCACACCGTCCCGGTGGCCGAGGAACTCCACCTCCGTGACACCGACGACGGCCGCACTGGCGCGCTGCTCCGCCTCGCGGACGCGAGCCGCCTCGGCCGGCTCCAGGGTGTCGATACCCGCCTCGCCCCGTGTGGCCAGCACGTATGTGACCTCCTTGCCGCTCGCCGTCCACTCGGCGACGGCGGACGCCACCCCGTACTCCAGATCGTCCGGGTGCGCGACGACCGCGAGCGCCCGCGACCAGTCCTCCGGCATCGCGGCGAGCCGAGGGGCGGCCCCGTGTTCCTCCGCTGTCTGTGCTGTGGCCGTCATCAGCCCCACCTTCCGTCACCGCGCCCCCGTTGGCGCCGGTCACCAGCTCAACGCCCCTGCGCGGCCACGCTGTTCCCCGCCTCGGAGGGTTCGGCCTTTCGGCCCAGCGGGGTCCGCCGTGCGGCCTACCCCGCTCGTCGTGGGAAGTCCGGCTCCGGACTTCCCACAAAGGACTCACGTCTGCCGGACGCGGGCCCGCCGGCGGACGCGGGTTTCCGGGTGTCCGGTGGCCGCCGGTGCGCGAAGGTCCGACGGGCGCCGGTGCGCGGACGTGCGACGGATGTCAGTCTCGTGGTCGGCTTCCTGGGGCCGCTGTGCGGCCGGTTGCGGGGTCAGGGTGAGCGGACGGTCGGCCCCGAACCGGCCTTTCCGCGTCGGGCGGCGGCGCGTAGGTCATGCGCACGGGGCCGGCCGACCGCGGTCCACCTCGGTCGTCGCGGCGCCGGGGGACGCCGTCGGCCCTTCACCCATAAGGGTTGCTGCGGGGGTCGACGGGAGCGCCGCCCTGCTGCTGGCCGGGGTTGCCGTAGTAGGGGCCGGGCTGCGGGGGCTGCTGCGGCGGGGCGGCCGGGGCGGCCGGGGCGGCCGGGTTCTGCGGGGCGCCGTAGTAGGGGCCGGGCTGCTGCTGGGGCGCCTGGGACTGCTGGTAGCCGCCGGGTGCCTGCTGCGGCTGAGCGTACTGCTGCCCCTGCGGCGGGGCCTGCGGGACCGCCTGCTGCTGCGGCGCGTACCCCTGCTGCTGCGGCGGCGCGTATCCCTGCTGCGGCTGGGCGTACCCCTGGGGCCCCGCCGCGCCGTTGACGATGGCGAGCAACTGCTCCAGCTCGCTGCGCCACATGCGGTGCACGTTGATCCGGACCTGCTTGGCCTCACCCGGCAGCGCCATGTAGTAGAAGCTCCACAGCGGGTTGAGCTGGATCTCGCCGAAGAGGGTGTGGGCCTGCTCGCGGGGGATCGCGTGCACGATCTCCTTCGGCCGCTGCGAGAAGCGGGACATCCGGTGGAAGAGCAACGCCTGCTCGGTGACCGTGATGAAGTAGTACTTGATCAGGAACTGGCCGATCAGGCCCAGGAACCCGACGCTGAGCCACGGGGTCGGGCCGGCGACGGTGCCGACCGAGACCAGCGGCTGGTCTCCCGGCGCCTGTTGGGCGATGGCCTCGGCCACCTGCTTCTTCATCGTCGCCTTGCGAAAGGCCATCGGACCACTCCTCGCTCGGTTCGCCGTGGTGTGGACGGCGCTGTTTTGTTCGGCGCAGAGTACTCGGCGAATCTGACAACTCTCCTGTCCGGGGCCGCCGCAGGGCGGTACCGGGGACGGGCGGGGCTCACTTCCGGGCGCGGGACGGGGCCCCGGAGCGGTAGCGGCCACGCGCCGAACCGCGTACGGATCCGCGTAATGCCCCCTGCGGCGGCAGGAGTTGAGGCGGCCTGTCCGCCTCGGCGCTTCGTACCGGGCCGCTCGACCGGTGACAGTCGTCACAGTCGGCCATCACGCTGAACCGGCCGGGCGGTGACGGCCGCGCGGGACGGTGACGGTCCCCGGCTCACGCCCAGCGCGAGCCCGTGTGAACGTCGTGGCTCGGGACCATGCCGGCGAGCGCCGAACTGGCGTGGCGCAGCTCCTCGGGAACGGACTCCGCCGAGCCGGGGCCGCGGCTGCGGTACGGCGTCGTGCGCATGCCCATGGGGACTCGCAGCGTTCGGTGCAGCCCGACGGCGCGGATCAGATCGCACAGGAACAGCCCGTGCGCGTCCACGGGGCACTGCCCCGAGCCGATCGCCCGGAGCTGTGTGATCAGCGCGTGGCGGGTCGTCTGGTCGGGAGCGCGGCGTTTTCCCCCGAGGAAACCGGACCGCTCGCCGAGTACACCGCGCTCCATGAGCGCCGCCCTGTGCAGCGGAAACGCGTGTCGGCGCTGCTTGAGCCACTGCCGGACGCCGATGCGCTGCTCGTCGGTGACGGGAAAGCGGCTGAGCTCGGCCAGCACCTCGTCGGCCCACGCCAGTCCGGTGGCGGTGGTGTCGAGCAGTTCGATCCCGGCACGGTGCGTCACGTGGGCCGGAACGCCGCGCACGGTGGTCTTCCAGGGGCGGGGGAGGATCTTGTACCGCAGGGTGAGTTCGCCGAGTTCGGCCGCGGCGCAGCCGAAGGCCGCCCGGGTGGAACCGTGCACCTTCCCCGAAGGGAGGTGGGACAGCAGGACGAACTCCTCGGGCAGTGACAGGGGTTGGGGCAGAGGCTGGGGCAGGAAGCCGGACATGTTCCTCCCTGGTGGGCGGTCGCCCTCCACCCTAGGCTCCGCCCCCTGCCGATCCGGGGATGCGTCACGTCGAGGCCGGCCTGGAGCGGGCGCGGAGGTGGACGCGTTCGCCCTGTCTGCCGAAGAGGCTGAGGAACTCGACTGGTTGGGGGCCGGCCGCGTCGAACCAGTGCGGCACACGGGTGTCGAACTCGGCTGCCTCCCCGGAGGCGAGCACCAGATCGTGTTCGCCCAGAACGAGGCGGAGCCGGCCGTTGAGGATGTACAGCCACTCGTAGCCCTCGTGGGTCTGCGGGTCGGGCTGTTTCGGCTTTTCGGCTCCGGGGAGCACCAGCTTGTATGCCTGGATGCCGCCTGCCTTGCGGGTGAGCGGCAGCATGGTCATGCCGTGGGCGGTGACCGGGCGCAGGTTGATGCGCGGATCGCCGGTGGGTGGGGCGTCGACCAGCTCGTCGAGGGAGACGCCGTGAGCCCGCGCCAGGGGGAGCAGCAGTTCGAGGGTGGGGCGGCGGGACCCGGACTCCAGCCGGGAGAGGGTGCTCACCGAGATGCCGGTCGTCGCCGACAGCTCGGCCAGCGTGGTCTCGCGCTGCTTGCGCAGTGCACGAAGCCTGGGGCCCACCGCGTCGAGTGCGTGATCGAGGTCGTCGTCCATGGACACAGATTGCCATAACAGCAAGCATGCTTGCTGTTATGGCGGGTCCGCGTGCACGGTTCCCGTGGAGGTGGTCACCGATGGCCGAAGAACAGAACCAGGGACTGAACGCGGTGTCCGGCGAGCTGAACGATCCGAGCGTCCCGCTCGCCGACAGCTACGACGTCGTGGTGGTCGGCGGCGGTGCCGCGGGGCTCAACGGAGCGCTCATGCTGGCCAGGGCCCGGCGCTCGGTGGCCGTGCTCGACGCAGGACAGCCACGCAACGCCCCGGCCGACGCCGTGCACGGGCTCCTGGCCAGAGAGGGGATGAGCCCGGCCGAACTCCTCGCACGCGGCCGGCGAGAAGTGCGCCACTACGGCGGACACGTGGTCCCCGGCGAGGTGTGCGCGGCCATCCGCACCCGGGACGGCTTCGAGGTGGCGCTGAGTGACAGCCGCACCGTCCACGCCCGACGGCTGCTGCTCACCACCGGCGTGGTGGACGAACTGCCGCAGGTGCCGGGGCTGCGCGAGCGCTGGGGCCGTGACGTGGTGCACTGCCCGTACTGCCACGGCTGGGAAGTCCGCGACCGTGCCATCGGGGTGCTGGCCAACGGCCCGATGGCGGTGCACCAGGCGCTGCTGCTCCGCCAGTGGAGCGCGGACGTCACCCTGTTCTCGCACACCATGCCGCCGCCCACCGAGGAGCAGTCCGAACAGCTCGCCGCCCGGGGCATCCGTGTGGTCGAGGGAGAGGTGACGGGCCTGCGGATCACCGAGGGCCGGCTGTCGGGGATCCGGCTGGCCGACGGCGCGGTGATCGACCGCGACACCGTCGCCGTCGCCTCACGGCTGGTGGCCAGAGCCGGATTCCTCGCCGCTCTCGGCCTGCGCACCGCCGAGCACCCCATGGGCGAGTACGTACCGGGCGACGCGACCGGACGCACCGAGGTGCCGGGCCTGTGGGTCGCGGGCAACGTCACCGATCTGGCCGCCCAGGTCGGTGCCGCGGCGGCAGCCGGTGCCGCGGCGGCCGCTCAGATCAACGCCGATCTCATCCAGGAGGAGACCGACCGAGCCGTCGCAGCCGCACGCGGCCACACGAACGCGGACGACGCGGTGGACGGGGTGAACGCGAAGGAGGTGGCGGATGTGGTGGACGCGGCGAGCGCGGTGGACCCGGCGGACAGGGTGGGCTCGGCGGACGCGGTGTGAGAGGACGTCACCGCTCCCGCAGGCCCGTCAGCGCCCGTACGGGATCGAAAGCGGCAGTTCCCTCGGGCCACCACTCCGCCTCCGCCTCTGCCCCTGCCCCTGCCCCTGCCCCTGCGAGGGCGTCCTGAGCCTCCGCTTCGGGTGTTCTGCTCGCCGCCGAGCCGCCGGCGGGTTCCGCGCGGTACGGATACCAGCGGCCGTCCTTGCCGTACCGCAGTTGGACAGGCCGGGAGGTGTGGGTGAGGCGGTTGCGGTGGATGGTCATGGCGATGCCCAGAGCGGCGAGGGCACTGCGGCCCCGGTCGAAAGGGCCCGCGGGCGGGTCCCAGACGGTGTCCAGCACCTCGAGCCCGGTCTGCCCGCCCTGCCGCCAGGCCGCCGCGGCACGGGCCAACTCCAGCACCTCGCGCCCCGCCGTCCGGGCAAGCGCGGCGAACAGCGGCGAAAGGGTACGACGGCCGGTGAGCCGCGGATGGGTGGCGGCGAGCCGGATGGTGTCGTGCCACAGCGACAGCTCCGGCAACGGGTCCGGGGGCGGGCCCGACCCGGGCTGCTCGTCGGCGGACTCCTCACCGGCCGTGTCGAGGGCTTGCCGGGCGCGAGTCGCCGCGTCCACTGCCATGAACGCGAGGGCGTCCGCGCTGGGCGCACCCGCCAGCTCCGGATACACCGCCCGCGGCTCGTCCGCCTCGTCCGGCGGAGGCAGGAGGGGCGGCAAGGGAGGCCGCACGGATGTCGCGAAGACCTCCCGGGCGAGCACGGTACCCATGGCGCCGGAGCTACCAGGAGCGCCGGTGCCACCCGCGACGGAGGCACCCAGAGCGGTGGCACCGGGCGTGCTTCCCTCAACGGTGTCCGCCCCCGAGAGGCCCCCCTTGGGCCCCTCGACCCTCTCCCCCTCGACAGAGCGCACCCCGCCGGAGCCCGACCCGGTCGAGCCCGGTACGGCGGAGCCCGGTACGGCGGGATCCGGTACGGCGGAGCCCGGCACGGCGGGATCCGGCACGGCGGAGCCCGACTCGGGTGAGCCCGACTCGGGTGAGCCCGGCGCGGGGATCGCGCCCCCGGGGCGAACAGCCTCACTCCCTGCGCCACCGTCGGCCGCCTGCCCCACTCCCGGCTCGGGCACCAGCCGTTCCGGCCATCCCAGCTCGGCCGGCGGTCCGGGATCACCCACCGGAGCGGCATCGCCCACCGGACCCGGCCCGGGCTCCGGGCCACCACCCGGCTCCGGTCCTCCGGCCGACTCCAGCCGTCCGCCCGGAGGCTCGCCCTCCGCGTCCGCCACCGCTGCCCCAGGCGGCTTCTGACCGACGGGGAGCGGTCCGTAGCTCTGGGCCGGACCGGGGCCTGGGCCCCGGTCCGGGAGACGACCCCACAGGACGGTGGCCTCGTGCGCCGTGGCTTGCTTGAGGAGTTCTTCCCGTACGGCCTGCGCACTGCGACCGCGCAGGCGGAACAGCAGCTCCGGGTCGCCGTCCAGGAGGCGGCCCGCCTCGTAGCCGAGGGCGGCGGCGTGTTTGCAGGGGGAGCCCTGGTCAGGGCAGCTGCACACCGGGGTCAGATCGCCCGGCTCCGGCAGCAGCCGGGCGCCGGCCAAGGCGGCCTCGGCGAGGGCCTGCGGCGGTATCGCACCGTCCAGCACGGCGGCCACGTGCGCGGGCCGGGACGCGAGCGTCTCCAGGAAGGTGTGCCACCCCCGCTCCGACAGCGGAGGCAGGCGCCATTGGGCGCGGTAGGGGCGCGGGCGGCTGCCGCTGACGTACGCGGAGACCCGGCCGGGCCCCACCCGCACCGTGAACACCCCGCCCTCGTGCGCGTAGGCACGCCCCCGCGCCAGCCGGGCCACATCGCCCGCGCTGTCGCCCGCCGCGGCCTGGACCGCCCTGACCCACGCTCCGCCCAGCAAGCCGTACGCACTGGCGTCCCGCGGCAACGGGTACCTCTCACCGTCCCGTTCCGCGCCAGCTCCGGTCCCTGCCCCGGCCCGTGCCGCCCCTCCCCCTTCCGCGAACCCCTTCACGACCGCCTCCGCAGTGACACCAGGTCGGCGAGTTGTGCGTCCGTCAGCTCCGTCAGCGCCGCCTCGCCCCCGCTGAGTACGGCATCGGCCAACTGCCGCTTGGCGTCGAGGAGCTGGGCGATGCGGTCCTCCACAGTGCCCGACGTCACCAGGCGGTGGACCTGCACGGGCTGGGTCTGGCCGATGCGGTAGGCGCGGTCGGTCGCCTGTTCCTCGACGGCGGGGTTCCACCAGCGGTCGTAGTGGATGACGTGCCCTGCCCGCGTCAGGTTCAGACCGGTGCCCGCCGCTTTGAGGGAGAGCAGGAAGACGGGTGCCTCCCCGGCCTGGAAGGCGTCCACCATCTCCTCCCGTCGGGCGACGGACGTGCCCCCGTGCAGCAGCTGCGCGCCGATGCGCCGTTGGGCCAGGTGCGCCTCCAACAGCCGTGCCATTGCCACGTACTGCGTGAACACCAGTACCGAACCGCCCTCCGCCAAAATCGTGGCCAGCAGTTCGTCCAGCAGGCCCAGCTTTCCCGAGCGGGTGAGGCCGCTGCCGGGAGCACCCGACCGGGCCGGGAGGCGCGGCGCGGGCCCGCCGGCGGAGCTGCTCGGAAGACGAGCGGCCGCACTTCTCCCGGTGCCCTCCCGCAGGTACTGCGCCGGGTGGTTGCAGATCTGCTTGAGTGAGGTCAGCAGCTTCATCACCAGGCCGCGCCGCTCCATGCCCTCGGCCGCCTCGATACGGGCCATCGTCTCGCGCACCACCGCCTCGTACAGCGACGCCTGCTCGCGGGTCAGCTCGACCGTGTGGTCCGTCTCCGTCTTGGGCGGCAGCTCGGGGACGATGCCGGGGTCGGACTTCCGGCGGCGCAACAGGAAGGGCCTCACGAGCCGGGCCAGCCGTTCCGTCGCCTCCGGGTCCTCACCGCTCTCGACCGCTCGCGCGTGGCGGGCGCGGAACGTCTTGAGGGGGCCGAGCAGCCCCGGCGTCGTCCAGTCGAGCAGCGCCCACAGCTCGGAGAGGTTGTTCTCCACCGGCGTGCCGGTGAGGGCGACGCGCGCGGCGGCGGGGAGGGTGCGCAGGGCGCGGGCGGTCGCGGAGTACGCGTTCTTGACGTGCTGCGCCTCGTCCGCGACGACCAGTCCCCACCTCAGGGCCGCGAGGCGCTCGGCGCTGCCGCGCAGGGTGCCGTAGGTCGTCAGGACGAACCCGCCCTCCCCCTCGTCGAGCCCGTCGAGGGTGCGTCCGGGACCGTGGTAGCGCCTGACGGGCACGTCCGGTGCGAACCTGGCCAGCTCCCGCTGCCAGTTGCCCAGCAGCGACGCGGGGCAGACGACCAGTGTCGGCGTCGCCTCGCCGCGCTCCGCACGGCGCAGGTGGAGCGCGATGAGGGTGACGGTCTTGCCCAGACCCATGTCGTCGGCGAGGCAGCCGCCCAGCCTCAGCGACGTCATCAGCTCCAGCCAGGCGAGTCCCTGGAGCTGATAGCCGCGCAGCACGGCGTTCAGCCGTGCGGGCGCGGTCACACCCGGGTCGCTCCGGACTCCCGGAGGGCCCGCCGTCCCGCGCGCCGCCTCGTCGAGACGGTCGCGCAGCGCGGCCAACGCGCCCTCGGGAACCGCCGTGACCTGCTCGCCGTCGACCTCGGCCTCTCCCGAGAGCGCGACCGCGAGCGCGTCCCCGGGCGAGAGCAGCCCGAGGTGCCGCTTGCGTGCCTTGCGGACCAGCTCCGGATCCACCAGCACCCACTGGTCCCGCAGCCGCACCAGGGGGCGGTGGGATTCCGCCAGCTCGTCCATCTCACCGTCGGTGAGCGGCTCTCCCCCCAGGGCGATCTGCCAGCGGAACTCCAGCAGTTGCTCTTCCTTGAAGAAGCCGAAACCGTCCGCCGCCGTGCCCGGGGCCTGCGGGCCCGGGCGGACGACCGCCGTCGCGCTGAGCAGCTCGCGCACCAGCGTGCGCGGCCAGTGCACGGCCACGTCCGCCGCGGCCAGGTCGCGTGCCGCGCGGCCCAGCAGATCCTCCAGCTCCGGCTCCGTCAGCGGCAGCACGTCCGGTGTCGGCCGCTCCAACAGCCGTCCCAGCGGCGGCCAGACGCGGGCCGCACGCCGGATGGCCAGGACGGTGTCCACGCGGGCGCGGGGGCCCAGATACTCCGCCTCGCCCCGCCACAGCGCGCCCACGTCCGCGACCAGCAGGGCGTCCGCGATGCTCGCCGCCTGCACGACGGCAGCGGCGACGTAGGGGTCGGACCGGGGAGGACCGTCCTCCCCGGAGGCCCCGCCGACGGAGGTGCCACCGCCGAGGGCCCCTCCGTCGGCTGCCGCCGGCACCACCTCCCCTTCCCCGTACGTACGCGGAGGCGCGGGAGCGGGGGGCTCGTCCGGGCCGCCGTCGAAGAGGCGGTCGGCCGAGAGGTCGAGACGGAGGGAGATCCGGATTCCGGCCTCGGTGCCGGCCGCCACCTCGGCGGCCCACTGGCGCAGCCGCGGGTAACGCTCCGCGAGCCGCTGCGGCTCCCTCGCGGCGAAGGCGGAGCCCGCCGCCGCGGGGCCGGCCGGCGTACGGGGCAGCACGTCGGCCACCGCGTCCAGGAAGGCACGCACCAGCCCTTCCGGCTCCGGCACCCGCAGCGGCCCGGGCGCCGCCCGACCGGACGCGCCCGGACCCGGTCGGACGGAGCCCGGCTCCACCGGTACCGCGTGCGCCTGAGGGGGCATCGCGGCGGCCACGGCGCGCAGATGCGTCACGTCCTCCTCGTCCAGCGGTCCCGCCCGCCACACGTCCGTGCCGCCCTCCCCCAGGCCCGGCACCAGACGCCCCCGGGCCACCAGCCGCATGCCCTGCAACGCGGCGGCGCCCCAGCAGGCGGCGGCCGGGTGTGCCCGCCCGGCGGTACGCGCCCTCATCAGGACGGGCAGCGCCTCTCCCACCCCCATCAGGCGGGCCGCCACCGCGTGCGGCCTGACCTCCTCCGCGTCGGGCCGCAGCACCGTCAGCTCCGCCGGCTCGCCCACCTCGGGCAGCTCACCCCCGTCGACCGCCCAGAACGCCACGCGCCCCTGCCGTGGCACCTCCCCCGGCAGGAACACCGCGGCGCACCGTAGAAGATCCGCACCGCTCGCCGACCCCTCACGCGTTTCCGACCCCGTACGCGCCACCGCTTCCGCACTCACCGCACACACCACCCTCAACTCGCGGACGAGTCTAGGAGCGGCCACTGACAACCCCTCCCGTGATCAAGGGAATCCCAGGTCGGAGCAGTACGGCGGTCGACACCGTGCCGGTGGGGGTAGCGTTTCGTCCCGTGCGGGTGATGACCATGAACGTGCTGGCGCCCGAGTACGCCGACGGCGTCGGCCGAAGGGCTGTGCTGGCCCGCGAGCTGGCCGGACTGGCCCCTGACGTGCTGGCGCTCCAGGAGGTCACCCGTGCCGATGTGGCCGCGCTCGCCGACGACGGGTGGCACGTTCTGCCCCACCCCCGGTACGGCTCGGACGGCGTCGGAGCGGTGCTCGCGGCGCGCACACCGTTCGCCGCCGTCACGGCCGACCCGCTCGCCGTCTCGGACCGCACGGCGCGCACCGAGTGGTGCGGCGTCGTGACCGCGCTGTTGCCATTGCCCGAACCGTTCGGTCCGCTGCTCGTGGGGCACCACAAGCCGAGCTGGCCCTACGGGTGGGAACTGGAGCGCGAACAGCAGGCGCTGGTCACCGCCCGGCTCGTCGCGGAGATGGCCGACGAGTACTCCGCGCGGCACACGCTGCTCCTGGGCGACTTCGACGCCACGCCCGACGCGGCGAGCATCCGGTTCCTGCGGGGCTTCCAGTCACTGGACGGGACGAGCGCCTGCTACCAGGACGTGTGGGCGAGCGCGCGCCCCGACGGGGCACCCGAGCCGGGGCCGACGTTCACCCCCGAGAATCCGCTCGTCCGCCGCGGCGACATGCCGGAGGCGGGGGAGCGGCGCCTCGACTACATCCTGGTCGGCTGCGGGCCGCACGGCCCCACGCTGCACGTCTCCGGATGCCGACGCGTCATGGTCGAACCGGTGGACGGGGTGCAGGTGAGCGACCACTACGGGCTCGTCGCCGATCTCGTTCCACCGGACCACCCGCCCGGTGCCTGGGCGGATTGACGTCCCTCAGCCGAGGTTGATGCCGCCGTGGATGTCGCGCGCCTGAATCACGGGCCCGCTCACCTGCGCCGTTCCCGAGACGGTGTTGTGGACCTCGGAGCGCTCGGCCCGCAGCACGGGGGCGTGCCGTTCCGCCCACCCGCGCAGGAGGGCGGCGAACTCCTCGTCGGCACGGGCCTGCTCGCCGAGCCAGCTGGTCAGCACGCGGACCTGCGCCTCGTCGGAGGGGTCGACCGCCGCGAGACCGCCCTCGTCAGGCGCCGGGGCCCCGTCGGGACGGCGGCCGCCCACGCGCCGTGCGAGGGCGAGGAGCGACTCCCATGCCGACTGCCCGGCCGCGCCCGCGGCGCTGCCCGCGGCGACTGAGGCGGCGGTCGTGGCCAGAGTGAGCGCGGCGTCAATGTCCATACGCCATACGGTAGATGCCGCCACCGACACCGTGCCATCCCGCCTCGCGGTTGTACCGGTTCCCGCTCGCACAGTCTCCTGCCCGCACCGTCTCCCGCTTGTACCGTCTCCCTCATGGACGGGGACGGGGACCGGGGAAGCCGCCGGACTCCGGCGGGGCTCGACACGGACGCGTACGCCGGCCTGAGCGCGTGCGAGATCGCCGCCGGGGTGTCGGAAGGGCGTCTGACCGCCAGGGAGGTCGCCGAGGTCGCGCTGGCGCGGATCGCCGCGTCCGACGGGACGGTCCGCGCCTTCACCGAGACGTGGCCCGCGTGGGCCGCCGAACGCGCCGCCGAGGTCGACCGGGCTGTCCGCGCGGGCGCGCGGCTGCCGCTCGCCGGAGTCCCGCTGGGCGTGAAGAACACGCAGCGGGTGACCTCGCCACGGCTCGCCCGGCTGATGGCCGCGGGCTGTGTGCCCGTCGGCGCGACCGCCACGCCGGGCCCCGGCACCGAGTGGCAGACCTGGGGCGCCACCGAACGCGGCCCCACGCGCAACCCCCTCGGTCCCCGGTGGAGCCCCGGCGGTTCCTCCGCGGGTTCGGCGGCGGCCGTCGCCGCCCGCATGGTGCCGCTCGCCACGGGAAGCGACGGCGCGGGGTCCGTCCGTATCCCGGCCGCCTGGTGCGCCGTCATCGGGCTGAAGACGACGGGCGGCCTCGCGCCCGCACAGGGCCGCACGGTCCGCAGCGCGCCCGGCCCGCTGGCCCGTACGGCTCGTGACGCCGCCGCCTACGTCGCAGCGCTCCAAGAGAGCGGCAACGGCGTCGGCTCAAGCACCGGAACCGTCCCGCCGACGTGTACGACACCCTCGCGCCCCGTCCGGACGGCATGGTCCGCGACGCTCGGTTTCGCGGACACCGAGGACGAGGTGGCGGACGCGGCGCACGGGCTCCTGGAGGCTCTGACGAGGGCGCGGATCACCGCCCCGCGCCCTGCCGTCACCGTCCTGCTGCCCGATCCCGCACAGTGCTGGCGGGAGATGCGCGCCCCGGACGCGATGCGTCCCTCCCCCGTGACCTCTCGTGCGCGCGTTGGCGCCCGTTCGGACCGTGCCTCCCGTACAGCCTGTACGGACCGCCCTGCGGCCCGTACGAACGGTGTGTCCGCTGCGGCGGCGCGTACCGCGTCCGCTCTCGCCCGCGCGCTGGAGGGCGTCTTCGCGGAGGTGGACGTGCTCGCCACGCCCACCACGCCGGGGCCGCCCCACGGGCACGAGGGGCCGGGGGCGGCCCTGAGCGTCGCGCTCACCTGGGCCTTCAACGTCACGGGGCACCCCGCGCTGAGCATCCCGGCCGGACGGATGGCGGACGGCGCGCCGGTCGGACTGCAATTGGTGGCGCCGCACGGCAGGGAGGCCGACCTCCTCGCCGTGGCGGCCGCGGCCGAGAGGGAGGGTCTGGTGTGACGGACGAGACGCGTCCGCGCCGGCGGCACGTCCGCTGCTGATGCTCCCTGTCGACGGGCCCCTCAACCCCTTCGCGGCGCGTCGGCGGCTGGAACTGCCCGAGGTGGACGGGCTGTTGTTCAAGACGCGGCACGTGGTGGCGTCAGCGGCCAGAAGGCCCTTCGCCTGGGTGGACGGCGCGGTGACGGCGAAGGAACACCGGTTCGTCGCCGCGCACCCCGGCGCCGCGCTCCTCCACCACGTGGACCCCGGCGCGGGCCGCGCGGAGACGACCTCGCCGCGCTCGCCCACTGGCGCGGGACCACACGAACGGGTGGCGCACGGGGCGCGCACGCCGGGCGTGCAGTGCGCGATGGGCCGCGCGGAAGCGCCGGACACCCGGCCCGAGCGCTCTCGCCCGCGCGGCCTCAGTTGCCGAGATCCTCCGTCGAGCCCGGCTCGGGAGGCGCGAAGTCGTCGAAGCCGGCCGCCTCCACGAAGTCGGGCCGCGGGTTGAGCGCGGCGGCCAGCTTGAAGTGCGCGCGGGCCTCCTGATCCCGCGCCCCCCGCTGGAGGGTGCGGGCGAGCGCGAAGTGCGCGAACGCGTTGTCGGGCTCGCGCTCCAGCACCCACTGGAACTCCTGCTCGGCCGACCTGAGGCGGGCGGCCAGGAAGTACGCGCGGGCGCGCAGCAGCCGCGCACCCAGGTGTTCGGGGTGCTCTTCGATCACACCGTCGAGGAGGTCGACCGCGCCGCGCGGGTCGCGCGCTTCCAGCAGCTGCTCCGCGGCACGGAACTGGATGAGGTTCGTCTCGGGGCTCGTCACAGCACTGCCCTCTCCTTCGGGTTCCGGCAGAGCACAACGCCGGATCGACCGCGTCCATTCCCGCGACGCGCGCCGGTGCCCCGGCCACCCGGCCGCGGCCGGGCAGAGGGCCGCAACCCGTCGCTCAAACGGAGCCGGAACCCGGGCTGGAGCCGGCGTCGGGCCGGCGCCGGCCGGCCTCCCGCAGCTGTTCCCACACCTCCCGCACCCGGGGCGCCAGCCCCTCCAGCGGGCCGTCGTTGTCGATCACGATGTCCGCGACGGCCAGCCGCTGTTCCCGGCCGGCCTGTGCCGCCATACGGGCCCTGGCCTCCTCCTCGGCCATGCCGCGCAGCCGCACGAGCCGGTCCAGCTGTGTCTCGGGGGACGCGTCCACGACCACCACACGGTCGTAGAGCGGCGCGAGTCCGTTCTCGGTCAGCAGCGGCACGTCGTGGACGACGATCGCCTGCGGATCCGCCTCGGCCGCCTCCCGCTCCAACTGCGCCGAGCGCTCACCCACCGCGGGGTGCACGAGGGCGTTCAGCGCGGCGAGGCGGTCAGGATCCGCAAAGACGAGGGAGCCGAGGCGTGCCCGGTCGAGGCTGCCTTCGGGGGTGAGCACCTCCTCGCCGAACTCGGCGACGACCGCCGCGAGACCGGGTGTGCCGGGCTCCACGACCTCCCGCGCGATCCGGTCGGCGTCCACGATGACGGCGCCGTGCGCGGCGAGCAGCCGCGACACCTCGCTCTTGCCCGCTCCGATTCCGCCCGTCAGACCCACCTTCAGCATGCGGGTCACGCTATACGGTGCGGCGGCGGCCGGCCCGGTCAGTCCCGGTCGCCGCTGTCCGGGCCCTGCCCGCGGCCCTGCTCGCTCTCGCGGTCGGCGAGGAACTTCTCGAAAACGGCGCCGAGTTCGTCGGCCGAGGGCAGCTCCACGGGTTCGGCCACCAGGTTGCCACGGGTCTCCGCGCCCGCCACGGCGTCGTACTGCTGCTCCAGGCCGCGGACCACCGAGACGAGTTCCTCGTCCCCCTCCGCGAGCTGCCGCTCGATCTCGTTCTGCGTCCGCAGTGCCTCCGTGCGCAGCGCGTGCGCCGTCTCGGGCAGGACCAGGCCGGTCGCGGAGGTGATCGCCTCGGCGACGACGAGCGCCGCGTCCGGATACCGGGAGCGGGCGATGTAGTGGGGGACGTGCGCGGCGACGCCGAGGACGCCGTGCCCGCTCTCCGACAGCCGCAGCTCGATCAGTGCGGCCGCACTGCCGGGCACCTGGGCCTCTTCGAAGACGGAGCGCTGCGCGGGCACCAGTTCGGTGCGGTTGCCGTGGGGCGTCAGGCCGACGGGGCGGGTGTGGGGGACGCCCATCGGGATGCCGTGGAACGTCACGGACAGCCGCGCCCTGACCCGCTCGACGATCTCGCGGACGGCCTCGGTGAACCCCTCCCACTCGTTGTCCGGTTCAGGACCGGAAAGCAGCAGGAACGGCGCGTCCGTCGCGTCCCGCATCAGCCGCAGTTCCAGGCGGGGCGTCTCGTAGGACACCCAGCTGTCATTGCGGAACGTCATCATCGGGCGCCGCGCCCGGTAGTCGATGAGGCGGTCCACGTCGAAGCGGGCGACCGTGACGTACGGCCGGGTCTCCAGCAACTGCTCCACGAGCTGTTCGCCGGTGTCACCGGCGTCCATGAAGCCCTCGAAGTGGTACAGCATCACGAGTCCGGCGCTGTCGGGCTCCCCGATCACCGCGTCCACGGCGTCGAGCCCGGCCTGATCCCACGCGTACAAGGATTCCCGCTCCATTCGCATACCTCCGACAACGCCGCCCCGCCTTCCCGCATTCCCGCACGCGCGCCTCGGCCCGGCGGCACGCTCGTCGCACGCGGCGCGCTCGGGTGGGGGCGCCGGGAGGCCGCGCCTCGCGACCTCGCCGCCGAGCCCCGTCTCAGACCCGGCCACTCAGGCGCGGCAGGCCCGGCCACTTCTGGTGCCGCGCACGTCCACCCGAAGGTCCGGCATGCCGGCGGCCACCCAAATCAGCCGTACCGCCTCCGTGCGCGGCCCGTCAGGGGTGGGCACCGTCCGCTGGGCCGGCGACACGGCGGCAGGCGCGGAAGACGCAGCGAGGCCCGCATCCCGTAGGGGATGCGGGCCTCGTGTCGGCTGATCACCTCAGCGGTTGCCGGGTCACCCCGGCGGCCGGAGGCACCTCCCGGCAGCGGGGCCGGGAGAAGGGCTCAGCTCTGGCCACCCGCCAGCTTCTCGCGGAGAGCCGCCAGCGCCTCGTCGGAGGCCAGCGCGCCCGAGTCCTCGTCGGAACCCTCCGAGGAGTACGAGCCGCCGCCGCTCTGGCCACCACCCTGGCCGCCGCCCTGGCCGCCGCCAGTGGCGCCCTCGGCCGCCGCCTGCTCGTCGGCCTCGCGGGACTTGATGACCTGGGCCTGGTGCGCCTCGAAGCGGGACTGGGCGACCGCGTACTGGTTCTCCCACTCCTCGCGCTGCTTCTCGTAGCCCTCGAGCCAGTCGTTGGTCTCGGGGTCGAAGCCCTCGGGGTAGATGTAGTTGCCCTGGTCGTCGTAGGACGCGGCCATGCCGTAGAGGGTCGGGTCGAACTCGACCGCGGTCGGGTCCGCACCGAAGGCCTCGTTGGCCTGCTTCAGCGAGAGGCTGATGCGGCGGCGCTCCAGGTCGATGTCGATGACCTTGACGAAGATCTCGTCGTTGACCTGGACGACCTGCTCCGGGATCTCCACGTGGCGCTCGGCCAGCTCGGAGATGTGGACCAGACCCTCGATGCCCTCGTCGACGCGGACGAACGCACCGAACGGCACCAGCTTGGTGACCTTGCCGGGCACGACCTGGCCGATCTGGTGGGTCCGGGCGAACTGCTGCCACGGGTCTTCCTGGGTCGCCTTGAGCGACAGGGAGACGCGCTCGCGGTCCATGTCGACGTCCAGGACCTCGACCGTGACCTCCTGGCCGACCTCGACGACCTCGGAGGGGTGGTCGATGTGCTTCCAGGACAGCTCGGAGACGTGGACCAGACCGTCCACGCCGCCCAGGTCGACGAAGGCGCCGAAGTTGACGATGGAGGAGACGACGCCGGAGCGCACCTGGCCCTTCTGGAGGGTGGTGAGGAAGGTCTGGCGGACCTCGCTCTGGGTCTGCTCCAGCCAGGCGCGGCGGGAGAGAACCACGTTGTTGCGGTTCTTGTCCAGCTCGATGATCTTGGCCTCGAGCTCCTTGCCGACGTACGGCTGGAGGTCGCGGACGCGGCGCATCTCGACCAGGGAGGCCGGGAGGAAGCCGCGCAGGCCGATGTCGAGGATGAGGCCGCCCTTGACGACCTCGATGACGGTACCGGTGACGATGCCGTCCTCTTCCTTGATCTTCTCGATGGTGCCCCAGGCGCGCTCGTACTGGGCGCGCTTCTTCGAGAGGATCAGGCGGCCTTCCTTGTCCTCCTTCTGGAGAACGAGGGCCTCGATCTCGTCACCGACGGCGACGACCTCGTTGGGGTCGACGTCGTGCTTGATCGACAGCTCTCGGGAAGGGATGACACCTTCGGTCTTGTAACCGATGTCGAGCAGGACCTCGTCCCGGTCGACCTTCACGATGACGCCGTCGACGATGTCGCCGTCGTTGAAGTACTTGATCGTCTCGTCGATCGCGGCGAGGAAGGCTTCCTCGGAACCGATGTCGTTGACCGCAACCTGCGGGCTGGTGGCGGAAGTCTCGGTGCTGCTCGTCATGTGGGAAAGGGTCTCCGGTACGGACATGAAGTCGTAGGTACTGCTACGCCGAGAGCCCTTTGATCGCACCGCATGCAAGTCAGCCGGACAGCCAGATAAGCCGGAAACCCGAGGGGACATACAACAGATGCGAGCGCGGCCTGCTCCGTCCGAGGCACGCAGGCCCGCAGCGCAACTTGTAGCATACGGGGGCCGCTGGGCATGGTCAATGCGCGAAAGAGCACACCTGGGACGGAAGGCGCCATTTCCGGCAGAACTCGCCTCGACAGAGGGGCAGATGACCCCGTACGACCCGCTCCCGCGGTGTCCGGCGGACCACCCGGCGGACCCCCGCGGCGCTCGGCGGCGCGCTTCGACGAAGGGTACGACTACAGGTGCGATGGAACAAAAGCACGAGGTGGACGGCGACGTCCACCCCTCGGGTGGCCCGGCGATGACGGACGGTGACCACCTCGGCCCGCGCGGCCCCCTCGACGCCCCCGGCACCGGCGGCTCTCCCGACGACGACGCCGAGGCGGTGCGGCGGCCCGCCGGCGGCCGCGAGAGCAGCCGGGCCAACCGCGGATGGTGGGACCGCAACGCGGACGAGTACCAGAACGACCACGGCGACTTCCTCGGGGACGCCCGCTTCGTCTGGGGCCCCGAGGGGCTCGACGAGGCGGAAGCGCGCCTGCTCGGGCCCGCCGAGCAGCTGCGGGGCCTCAGGGTGCTGGAGGTCGGCGCGGGTGCCGCCCAGTGCTCGCGGTGGCTGGCGGACCAGGGCGCCAGGCCCGTCGCCCTCGACCTCTCCCACCGGCAGCTCCAGCACGCCCTGCGGATCGGCGCCGGGCAGGGCGGCGACGCCGCGTTCCCGCTGGTCGAAGCGGACGCCCGGGCCCTGCCCTTCGCGGACGGCTCCTTCGACCTGGCCTGTTCCGCCTTCGGGGCGCTCCCGTTCGTGGCCGACCCCGAACGGGTCTTCGCCCAGGTGGCGCGGGTGCTCCGGCCCGGTGGGCGGTGGGTCTTCTCGCTGACCCACCCGCTGCGCTGGACCCTGGCGGACGAGCCGGGCCCCGAGGGGCTGACCATCGTGAACTCCTACTTCGACCGGACGCCGTACGTGGAGCAGGACGCGGGCGGACACACCGTGTACGCCGAGCACCACCGGACGCTGGGAGACCGGGTGCGGGACCTGGTCGGCGCGGGTTTCCGGCTCGACGACCTGGTCGAGCCCGAGTGGCCCGAGTGGAACCAGCAGGTGTGGGGCGGATGGTCTCCCCTGCGGGGACGGCTGGTGCCGGGTACGGCGATCTTCGTGTGCACCCGCGTGTGAGGGGCCCCGGTACTTTCCCCCAGGCTCAAGCCCGGGTCAGGAGACGGGGACAATCGCCCGGTGCTCCGTGACTCCCTCTTGGCTCAGCTTCCCATCGCCGAAGCCCTGCCGCGGCTGCGCGAGGCCCTCGATACACACGGCTCGGCCGTGGTGCACGCGCCGCCTGGCACCGGCAAGACGACGCTGCTCCCCCTTGCCCTGGCGGGGCTCCTCGACGACGGGGCGCCCGCCCGAAGCGTGCTGGTCGCGGAGCCGCGCCGGATGGCCGCGCGGTCGGCGGCGCGCCGGATGGCGTGGCTGCTGGACGAGCGTCCCGGCGAGAGCGTGGGCTTCACGGTGCGGGGCGAGCGCCGGGTGGGGCCGCGTACCCGGGTGGAGGTCGTCACGACGGGCGTGCTGCTGCAACGTCTCCAACGGGACCAGGAGCTGCCCGGCGTGGACGTCGTCGTGATGGACGAGTGCCACGAGCGGCACCTGGACGCGGACACGGCGCTGGCTTTCCTGCTGGACGTGCGTGCCGCGCTCCGCCCCGAACTGCGGGTGATCGCCGCGTCGGCGACGCAGGACAGTGCGGCGTGGGCGCGGCTGCTGTCCGCTCCTGTCGTACCCGGACGGGGGACGAGCCACCCGGTGGAGGTGCGGTACGCGCCGCCGCCCGCTCAGGTGCGGCCCGCGCACGGCACGTGGGTGGACCCGGCGCTGCTGCGCCACGTGGCGGCGACGGTCCGCCGCGCGCTGGAGGAGGTCCCCCGGGGCGACGTGCTGTGCTTCCTGCCGGGCGTGGGGGAGATCGGTCGGGTGGCGGCTCTGCTGGAGCGGGTGGACGCACGGGTGTTCCAGCTGCACGGGCGGGCGCCCGCACGGACGCAGGACGAGGTGCTGCGCGGCAGCGGGGACGCGGGTGCGGACGGTGAGCGCCGGGTGATCCTGGCGACGTCGGTGGCGGAGTCGAGCCTGACGGTGCCCGGCGTGCGCGTGGTGGTGGACGCGGGGCTCGCCCGTGAGCCCCGTACGGACCACGCGCGCGGCCTGACGTCGCTGACCACGGTGCGGGTCTCGCGCGCCGGGGTGCAGCAGCGGCGCGGCCGCGCTGGACGCCAGGCGCCGGGGGTCGCCTACGCGTGCTGGGCGGCGGCCGAGGAGGCGGGGCGGCCGCGGGAGCCGTCGCCGGAGATCACCGTCGCCGATCTGACGGCCTTCGCGCTTCAAGCAGCCTGCTGGGGAGAGCCCGACGCGCGGGGGCTGGCGCTGCTCGATCCCCCGCCTGCGGGGGCGATGCGCGCGGCCCACGAGACGTTGCGCGCCGTCGGCGCCGTGGAAGGGGGCTCGCGGGTGACGGCGCGGGGGCGGCGGATGGCCCGTACCGGCGTGCACCCCCGGCTGGCCCGCGCCCTGCTGGACGGCGCCGCCGTCGTGGGCAGCGAACTGGCGAGCGAGACGGTGGCGCTGTTGAGCGAGGAGGTGCCGCGCGCCTACGGGGACGACGCGGCTCAGGCGCTGCGGCGGGCCCGTACGGCGGGCAGGGCCGATCCGTACGGTGCGCGGTGGAACGCCGAGGTGCGGCGGCTGCGAGCGCTGCTGGGCGAGGAGGTGCCGCGCCCGGAGGGGCTGACGGACGAGGCGGGGGTCGGCACGGTCGTCGCGCTCGCGCAGCCCGAGCGGATCGGCCGGGCACAGCGGCAGGGCTCCTATCTGATGACCGGCGGGACGCGGGCCGAGCCGGCCGCCGGCAGCCGGCTGGGGGGCGCGCCGTGGCTGGCCGTCGCCGTCGCGGACCGCCCCGCGGGGTCCGCCTCGGCACGGATCCGGCTGGCGGCGGCCGTCGACGAGCCGACAGCCCTCGGTGCGGCGGGCGCCCTGCACGAGGTGCGCGAGGAGGTGCGCTGGGATCCCGCCGCGGGGCCGCAGGGACAGGGCGGCGACGTGGTGGCCCGCGAGGTGGAATCGCTGGGCGCGGTCCAGCTGGCCGTCCGGCCACTGCGGAACCCGCCGGGCGCGCTGCTGCGCGAGGCGGCGCTGGAGGGGCTGCGGCAGCACGGGCCCGGGCTGCTGCGGTGGTCGCCGAGCGCGCGAGCGCTGCGCCGCAGGATCGGCTTCCTCCACCGCACGCTGGGCGAGCCGTGGCCCGACGTCTCGGACGAGGCGCTGCTGGCACGGGCCGACGAGTGGCTCGGCCATGTGCTCTCCCGGGCCGACCTGGCCCGGGTGGAGGCGCGCGACGTCCTGTCGGGGCTGCTGCCGTGGTCCAGTGGCCAGGCGGCGCGCCTCGACGAGCTGGCGCCGGAGCGGATCGAGGTGCCCTCCGGATCCCGGATCCGTGTCGACTACGAGCCCGAGCAGCCGGTGCTGGCGGTCAAGCTCCAGGAGATGTTCGGCGCACGCGTCACGCCCCGCGTGGCGGACGGGCGGGTACCGCTGCTCGTCCATCTGCTCTCTCCCGCGGGACGCCCGGCCGCCGTCACGGCCGACCTGGCCTCCTTCTGGGCGGAGGGCTACCGGAGCGTGCGGGCCGAGCTGCGCGGGCGCTACCCCAGGCACCCGTGGCCGCTGGACCCCGCCACGGCGGAACCCACCCGGCACACCAGAGCCCGCGGCCCGGCGTCGTGAGGCCGCCTGGCAGTGGCGGCGGCGACTCGGGCTACCTGCCCGCGCCTTCGGGCTGCCCGCGGACGGTGACCGCGCCCTCCTCGGCACCGAGGGTGCCGCCGGGGCCCCCACCGTCCGCGCCGCCGTCGCCACCGCCACCGCCGCCCGGGCCGCTGTCGTCGCCCCCGCCGCCGGCGGCCTTCGCACCGTCCGCCGAGCCGCGCCCGCGGGCGCGTGCCTCCAGGGTGAGGGAGAGGGCCAGCAGCGCACCGCCCAGCACGAGGAAGCCCCAGGGCAGGTAGGTCGTCAGGGCGAGTACGAGCCGGCGCTGGGAGGTGACCAGGTCGACGGTCTCGGCCTGGAAGTCGGGGCGCATCTTCACGTGCCCGGCGAACGCCGTGAGGGGTTTCTTGTCCGGCTGGTCCTTCCAGCGCATCTCCTCCTTGTGGATCTCCTGCCCGTCCACCGGCGCCCCCGTGACGGGGTCGACCCAGAACATCCTCTTGGTGGTGTACCAGCGCTCAAGACCGATCTGTTCGACCGTCTCGGGGGTGGCTCCCAGCGGCAGTGCCCTGGGGACCTGCACCTTCGTCCAGGGGATGGTCTGCTCGAAGTAGTAGGTCTGAAGGCCGTGCACGGTGCGGGTGCCCTTGTAGTGGATGGGCGCGGAAGTGCGGGTCTGGAAGTCGAAGTACTCGTAGTCGCGCTTCTCGACCAGGAACGGCCACTTGTACTCGATGCCCTCGCGGCGCACCGTGTCGTGGTCGACGTGCTCGCCCCCGGTGTGCACGGGCTCTTGGGAGTGGGCGTCGAAGACGTACCGCTCCGGGATGCCGGAGACCATCTTGCCCTTGTCGTCGGCGACGTAGCTGAGCGTGTCCCACACGACGACGTCGCGCCCTGTGCGGTCCTTCACCTTCCCGGCGGCCTCCACGTCGCCCTTGAGGGTCTGCACGATGCTGACCTTGGGCACCTTCTTCGACTGCATGGTGGCGTAGTCGAGGAGGGTCGCGTTCTTCGCCTCCAAAACCATGGACTGGTACTGGCTGGGCGGAATCTTCGCCAGCCGCGGGAAGGCGTACCAGCGGATGAGCGGCGAGAGCGCGGCGAAAAAGACCGCGAAGGCCAGCAGGACAAGGCTCGCTCTGCGGCGCATGCTGCCTCCCTGCCTACGGGTGCTCGGGGACGGTGGTGTGCAGGGGCTCTTTCGAGGTTTCGCCGGGTGGGGCGCCCCTCGCCGTGATCGCGAAGACGAGTGCGAGGGCGGCCACCAGTCCGATCCCGGCGGCGATGAGAGCACGCATGTCCACCTCCCGGTGGGGTGGCCGGCGGCGAGGCAAAGCTGACACCTCGTCAGGTGAGAGCTCGCACCGTAGCAACGCCCGTGGGCGATGGGAACAGTGCGGCGCGCCCCGGTGCCGAGCACCGGGGCGCGCCGCAGGAGGAGTGCCGGCTCAGCCCGTGATCGTGAGCGTCACCTTCGTCGTGGCGCCGCCGTCGGCGGTGAGAGTCAGGGTGTAGTCACCCGGCTTGTCGTCCGCGGCGAGTCCCTCGACCTTGACGACGCCGTCCTCGTTCGTCGTCAGCTTCACCGGGGTGCGCACCGGGTGGCCCTCTTCGTCCTTCGTGAAGTAGGGCCCCTTCTCCGAGTCCTGGAGCGTCGCCGTCACCGCCGTGTCCGCGACCGGCTTGCCCTTGCGGGTGGCCTTGACCTCGACCGGAACCACGAAGTCACCGTTCTTGGGCGCCGTCAGTACGACCTCGCTGGTGCGCTCCAGCTTGTCGGCCTTCGCCGCCGTCACCTCGGCCGTGAAGTCGACGGTGCCCAGCTTCTTGCCCGGAACCGAGGCGTGGACGGTGAACGAGCCGGCCTTGGCGCCGGCGACGAGCGCGGGGGCCTGCGCGACGCCGCCCGCGCCGGTGGCGACGGTCACCTTCTTGGCACCGCCGCCGAAGGACGCCTCGGTGGCGCCGTCGATCGCGAAGTCGACCTTCACACCCTTGACGCCCTTGCCCTTGGAGGTCTCGACCTTCACTCGCGGGCTCTTGGCGAACTCCTCGCCCGCGACCGCGGAGAAGCTCTTGGTGCCGTCCGCCACGATGGCGTCGGGCGCCGTCGGGTCGGGGGACGGCGTCCCGCCGTCATCGCCGTCGTCGCCCCCGTTGTGGTCGTCGCCACCGCCGGGATTGCCGGGCTTGCCCGGATCACTCGGTTTGCCGGGTTTGCCGGGCTTGGAGGGCGACGTGCCCTTGCCGGGCCCTGACGGGGAGCCGCCCTTGCCGGGGCCGCCGCCGGACTCGCCGAGCCCCGGAGAGGTCGGCAGCAGCCCTCCTTCGCCGTCCGGCACCGAGTGGGTGCCCTCGCGGTAGTACTCGAACCAGGCCAGGACGGTACGCAGGTACTCGTCGGAGTTGTTGTAGCTGAGAATCGCGCGGTCCAGATCCGCCTTGGCCGACAGGTCACGGCCGTCCGCGCACAAGTACTGGCCGGCGGCCAGCGCCGCGTCGTACACGTTGTTGGGGTCCTTGCGCCCGTCGCCGTTGCCGTCGGCGCCCCAGCGGCCCCACGTGGAGGGGATGAACTGCATCGGACCGACCGCACGGTCATAGGTCGTATCCCCGTCCCAACGGCCGCCGTCGGTGTCCTTGATGTTGGCGAAACCGGCGCCGTTGAGCACGGGGCCGAGGATGGGCCGCAGCGTGGTGCCGTCCTTGTCGACGGCGCCGCCGCGCGCCTGGCCCGACTCCACCTTGCCTATCCCCGCGAGGAGTTCCCAGCGCAGACCGCACCCCGGCGTGCGCGAGGCGAGCGACTTGGCGGCGTTCTTGTAGGCCTTGAGCACCGAGGCGGGGATGCCCGACTCGTCCGACGAACCGCCGGGGTCCGCGCCGTCGGGCGGGTGGGGCGACTCCAGCGGCGGCAGCTGCGTCTCGTAGCTGTCGTCGCCCGGCGTGCGGTCGCCCGCGGCGTCCGAACGTCCCTTGCCGTGGTCACCGCCGAGCTCCACGCCGGGGGCCTGGGAAGCGGTCAGCGCCGCCATGACGACGGCGGCGATCGCCGTACCCCCCAGACCTCTGCGGTATCTGGCGCTGCTCAGCCTGAAGCGGCGCCGGTGTCCCGGCGCCTTCCCGGCCTTCTGCTGCGCGGCGTGCCTGCCCCGGTATCGCGCCATAGAGCCGTCCCCGTCCTCTCCCCTTTGGACGCAATCACCCACATCACGGCGACCTTACGGCACGGTAGCCCACAAGTCAGCGGTCAGCGGCCACTTGTGGAGCTTCCGTACCGTCTTCGCGGCCGGTTCACCGCCGGTTTCCTCACCGTTCGCCGGACGCGTCCCCAACGCGCCGGAGGCGGCCCCTGGTTCGTCCGCCGCCCCGGGCCCCGCGAAGCCCGCGACGTCCCCCGCGAGGCCCGCGGCGTCAGTGCGCGGCCGACTCCCAGTCCTGGCCGACGCCGACGGACACGTCCAGCGGCGCGCGCAGCGCAACAGCGGACGCCATCTCGGAGCGCACCAGCTTCTCCACCTGCTCCCGCTCCCCCGGCGCGATCTCCACAACGATCTCGTCGTGCACCTGGAGCAGCATCCGCGAGCGCAGCTCGGCGTTGCGCAGGGCCGCGTCGACCTTGAGCATGGCGACCTTCACGATGTCGGCGGCCGTGCCCTGGATCGGGGCGTTGAGCGCCATCCGCTCGGCCATCTCGCGGCGCTGCCGCTGGTCGCTGGTCAGGTCCGGCAGATAGCGGCGGCGGCCCATGATCGTGTGGGTGTAGCCGGTGGCGCGGGCCTCCTCGACGGTACGGCGCAGGTAGTCCCGCACCCCGCCGAAGCGTTCGAAGTAGGTGTCCATCAGCCCCCGCGCCTCGTCCGGGGTGATGCCCAACTGCTGCGAGAGCCCGAACGCGGAGAGCCCGTACGCCAGCCCGTAGGACATCGCCTTGATCTTGCGCCGCATCTCCGCGTCGACGGCGTCCTTGCCGACGCCGAAGACCTGCGCCGCGACCGTCGTGTGCAGGTCCTCACCCGAGGTGAAGGCCTCGATCAGCCCCGCGTCCTCGGACAGGTGTGCCATCACACGCAGCTCGATCTGGCTGTAGTCGGCCGTCATCAGCGACTCGAAGCCCTCGCCGACACGGAAGCCGCGGCGGATGGCCCGGCCCTCGTCCGTGCGCACCGGGATGTTCTGCAGATTCGGGTCCGTGGAGGAGAGCCGGCCCGTGGCGGCCACGGTCTGGTTGAAGGTGGTGTGGATCCGGCCGTCGGGCGCGATCGTCTTGATCAGGCCCTCGACCGTGGTGCGCAGCTTCTGCTGCTCGCGGTAGCGCAGCATGAGCACCGGCAGCTCGTGCTCGGTCTGGGCCGCGAGCCAGGCCAGCGCGTCCGCGTCCGTGGTGTAACCCGTCTTGGTCTTCTTCGTCTTGGGCAGCCCCAGCTCACCGAAGAGGACCTCCTGGAGCTGCTTGGGCGAGCCCAGGTTGAACTCGTGCCCCACCGAGGCGTGCGCCTCGCCGACCGCGTGCTGCACGGCGTCGGCGAACTGCTGCTCCAGGCCCCGCAGCCACTCGCGGTCCGCGGCGATGCCCGCGCGCTCCATCCGGGCCAGCACCCTCGAGGTCGGCAGCTCCAGATCCCGCAGCAGGTCGGCGGCGCCCACCTGGTCCAGCCTGACCTCGAAGGCGACGCCCAGATCCAGCACCGTGCGCGCCTTGACCATCAGGGCGTCGGCCTCGGCCCGCTCGTCCACCCCCAGCGCCAGCTGGCCGTCCGACTCGGCCGTCGGGCCCAGCTCGCGGCCCAGGTACTCCACCGACAGCGCGTCCAGGGCGAAGGAGCGGCGGCCCGGCTTGTCCAGGTAGGCGGCCAGCGCGGTGTCCATCCACACCCCGGCCACGGACCAGCCGTGGTCGGCGAAGACCCGCATCAGGGCCTTCGCGTCGTGCATCACCTTCAGCCTGTCCGCGTCGGCCAGCCAGGCCGCGAACGCCTGCTCGTCGCCCTCGGTCAGCTCGGCCGGGTCGAACCAGACGGCCGGCCCCGCGCCCGTGGCCAACGCGATCTCGCTCACGCTGCCGCTGCCCTGCTGCCACACGTCCACCGTCGCGACACCGAGCGTGGCCGCGCCGTGCCGCTCCAGCCACGGGGCGAGGGCGTCTGCCTCGGCGACGGTGCCGTCCAGCTCGATGCCGTCCGCCGAGGCGGGCTCCTCCTCCTCGGCGGCGGCGCCCGGGTCGGCGGCGAAGAGGCGGTCGCGGAAGTTTTGGTGGCGGAACTCCAGCGCGTCCAGGATGACGGCCAGCGCGTCCCTGTCGTAGGCGACGCGGGTCAGGTCCTCAGGGCCGTCCGGCAGCGGAACGTCGCGGACCAGCTCGGTCAGCCGGCGGTTGAGCAGCACGGACTCCAGGTGCGAGCGGAGGTTGTCGCCCGCCTTGCCCTTGACCTCGTCCACCCGCTCGGCCAGCTCGGCGAGGGAGCCGAACTGCGTGATCCACTTCGTCGCCGTCTTCTCGCCGACGCCCGGGATGCCCGGCAGGTTGTCCGAGGGGTCGCCGCGCAGCGCCGCGAAGTCCGGATACTGCCCGGGCGTGAGGCCGTACTTCTCGGCCACCTTCTCCGGCGTGTAGCGCGTCAGCTCGGAGACGCCCTTGGTGGGGTAGAGCACCGTGACCTTGTCGCTGACGAGCTGGAAGGTGTCACGGTCGCCCGTGACGATCGACACCTGGAAGCCCGCGGCCTCGGCCGCGGTGGCGAGCGTGGCGATCACGTCGTCCGCCTCGTAGCCGTCGATCGCGTAGCGGCGCACCTTCATGGCGTCCAGCAGCTCGCCGATCAGCTCCACCTGGCCCTTGAACTCGTCCGGGCTCTTGGACCTGTTCGCCTTGTACTCCGAGAACTCCGCCGAACGCCAGGTCTTGCGCGAGACGTCGAAGGCGACGGCGAAGTGCGTGGGCGCCTCGTCGCGCAGCGTGTTCGCCAGCATCGACGCGAACCCGTAGATCGCGTTGGTGGGCTGCCCCGTGGTCGTGTTGAAGTTTTCCGCGGGAAGCGCGTAGAACGCGCGGTACGCGAGGGAGTGCCCGTCCATGAGCATCAGGCGAGGCTGTGCCTCGCCGTCCTTCGCCAGCCCGGTCGCCGCCTGTGCCGTCTTCGCTGCCTTCTTAGCCACGGGACCGATCCTCGCATGCGCCTGTGACAACGGCGGAGCACGCCGGTGTGTGGCTGCCGGCCCCGGTGCGGTGGCACCATCAGGTGTTATGACGCGTAAGGCTCCCTCCAGTGATCCCGTTCAGGACGCGCCCCAGGTGGGGGCACCCGCACAGGCGGCGGCCGGGCTGCCCGCCGTCGGGCACTCGCTGCGGATGGCGCGGCAGCAGATGGGGGTGAGGCGGACCGCGCTGACGCTGCTGCGCGTCAACCAGAAGGACGGATTCGACTGCCCGGGGTGCGCGTGGCCCGAGGGTGACCAACGGCATACGGCGGAGTTCTGCGAGAACGGCGCCAAGGCGGTCGCCGAGGAGGCGACCACCCGCCGGGTCACCCGCGCGTTCTTCGCCGCGCACCCGGTCGCCGACCTCGCCGAGCGGTCCGGGTACTGGCTGGGGCAGCAGGGCCGGCTGACCGAGCCGATGTTCCTGCCCGAGGGCGGTGAGCACTACGAGCCGATCGGCTGGGAGGCGGCCTTCGACCTGATCGCCGAGGAACTGCGCGGCCTTTCGTCACCCGATGAGGCGGTTTTCTACACCTCGGGGCGCACCAGCAACGAGGCCGCGTTCCTGTACCAGCTCTTCGCCCGCGAGTTCGGTACGAACAACCTGCCCGACTGCTCCAACATGTGCCACGAATCGTCCGGCTCCGCGCTGACCGAGACGCTCGGCGTCGGCAAGGGCAGCGTCCTGCTGGAGGACCTGTACAAGGCGGACCTGATCATCGTCGCCGGGCAGAATCCCGGGACCAACCATCCCCGGATGCTCTCTGCGCTGGAGAAGGCCAAGGCGGGCGGCGCGAAGATCATCACGGTGAATCCGCTGCCCGAGGCCGGGATGGAGCGGTTCAAGAACCCGCAGACCCCCAAGGGACTGGCCGCGGGCGGCACCCCGCTCACCGACCTGTTCCTGCAGATCCGCCTCGGCGGCGACCAGGCGCTCTTCCGCGCGCTGAACCGCATGCTCCTGGAACGGGAGGGAGCGCTCGACGAGGCATTCGTCGCCGCGCACACGCACGGCTTCGAGGAGTTCGCGAAGGCCGCCCTGGCCACCGACCGGGACGAGACCGCGGCCGCCACAGGACTCGAGCACGCCGAGATCGAGCGCGCCCTGGAGATGGTGTTGGCCTCGCGCCGCACCGTGGTGTGCTGGGCCATGGGGCTCACCCAGCACAAGCACTCGGTGCCCACCATCCGCGAGGTGGTCAACTTCCTGCTGCTGCGCGGGAACATCGGCCGCCCCGGTGCGGGCGTGTGCCCCGTGCGCGGCCACAGCAACGTGCAGGGCGACCGCACGATGGGCATCTTCGAGCGGCCCGCGCCCGACTTCCTGGACGCGCTGGAGCGCGAGTTCGGCTTCGCACCGCCGCGCGAGCACGGCCTCGACGTCGTTCGGGCCATCCGGGCGATGCGCGACGGGCAGGCGAAGGTGTTCGTGGCGATGGGCGGCAACTTCGTGGCCGCCTCCCCCGACACGCAGGTCACCGAGGACGCGATGCGGCGGGCCCGGCTGACCGTGCACGTCTCCACCAAGCTCAACCGCTCCCACTGCGTGACCGGCGCGCGGGCGCTGATCCTGCCCACGCTGGGCCGCACGGAACGCGACACCCAGCGCGGCGGAGACCAGTGCGTGACCGTGGAGGACTCCATGGGCATGGTGCACGCCTCCCGCGGACGGCTGGCCCCCGCGAGCCCCCAACTGCTGTCCGAGCCCGCCATCGTGGCCCGCCTGGCGCGCGCCACGCTCGGCGCCGGGTCGGCCACCCCGTGGGAGGAGTTCGAGGGGGACTACGGGCTGATCCGCGACCGCATCTCCCGCGTGATCCCCGGCTTCGAGGACTTCAACGCGCGCGTCGCCCGGCCCGGAGGTTTCGCGCTGCCGCACGCGCCGCGCGACGAGCGGCGCTTCCCCACCGCCACCGGCAAGGCGAACTTCACCGCCGCGCCCGTCGAGTACCCCCGGGTGCCCGAGGGCCGGCTGCTGTTGCAGACGCTCCGCTCGCACGACCAGTACAACACCACCGTCTACGGCCTCGACGACCGCTACCGCGGCATCAAAAACGGCCGCCGCGTGGTGCTGGTACGGCCCGAGGACGCCGAGGCGCTCGGGCTCGCCGACGGCGCGTACGCCGACCTGCGCAGCGAGTGGGGCGACGGGCGGGAGCGGGTGGCGCGCGGCTTCCGCGTCGTCCACTACCCGACGGCGCCCGGCTGCGCCGCCGCCTACTACCCCGAGACGAACGTACTCGTCCCGCTGGACGCCACCGCCGACGTCAGCAACACCCCCGCCAGCAAGTCCGTCGTGATCAGTCTCACTCCCTCCGCGGCCGAGTGAGCCCCCAGGGGGCATAGGCTCGGACCGGCCGGTCCACTCCCCCCGCCGGCCGGTCGGGCGACACGTGAACGGAGCAGCGGCGCATGGGCGAGCGGACCACCACCGAGTTCCCCCAGGAGATCCTGGACCAGTGGGAGGGTTCCGGCCTCGACCTCCCGGCGCTGTTCTCCGCCGGGGCGCTGGGCGAGCGCATGGGCCTGGAGGTCGTGGAGGCCTCCCCCGAGCGGGTCGTCGGCACGCTGCCCGTGGAGGGCAACACCCAGCCGTACGGGCTGCTGCACGGCGGCGCCTCCGCGGTGCTGGCCGAGACGCTCGGGTCGGTGGGCGCCATGCTGCACGGCGGCCCCGGCAAGGCCGCCGTGGGAGTCGACCTGAACTGCACCCACCACCGGGGCCCGCGCGCCGGGCTGGTGACGGGGGTGGCCACCCCCGTCCACCGGGGCCGCACCATGACCAGCTACGAGATCGCCGTCTCGGACGAGCAGGGGCGGCGCGTGTGCTCCGCGCGGCTCACGTGTCTGCTGCGGGACGCCTGAGAGCTGTCCCGCGCGTCTTGCCTCCCCCTGCGCGGGGCGGGCCGGCTTGTCCCCGCCGACCGTGTTCCGGCGCCGGGGGTGCCACTTGCCGCGGTGCACGGGCTGCCGGTGGGTCGTGGCTGGTGGGGGCACCTCCCGGCCGAAGGCTGGGGGAGCAGTTCCCCGCGCCCCTTCGGGGCGCGTCCATGAGTCCTCTGCGGCGCGAGGGCAGCCCCCGGCCCCCTCTCTACGTCACGGTGCGTGACGCGTCCGTGCCGTGACCTTCACATGATCCGCGAACGCGGCTTTGCGCGGGCACTCACGCGCGTGCCGCGTACGGTATGCGGACCCTCTTTCGGACCCCGACTGGCGACTGCCCGAGCCAACTGCGGCTTCGGGCCGCGAAACGTGTCCGCCATCTTCCCGTCACACACGGAGAGTTGAGCGAAGATCAGTTGGCGAGCTGCTGGTTCCGTGACGGTGATAACAAGAAAGTCACATCATCGACTGGACCTCTGCCCGTCTTCACAGCCTCGCCTTAGAGTCACCGCCAGTCACCGCGCCGCCGGGCGTGCATGACACAGCACCGATCTGTACCCCGTACGGCCCGGCGCGCGACACGGCCACTCACGCACCCATGCCACGAGGGCCGCGCCTCGGGGAAAGGACTGATCGTGCGTCACCGTTCCTTGCTCATACTCACCACCACCGTCACGGTGGGAGCTCTCACCCTGTCCGCGTGCGGCTCGCGCGACGACAAGAGCGGGGGTGGCGAGGGTGGGGACAAGACCACCGTCGTCATCGGGCTCGACGCACCGCTGACCGGCGACCTGTCCGCGCTCGGACAGGGCATCAAGAACTCCAGCGAACTCGCGGTCAAGATCGCCAACAAGGACAACGAGGTCGACGGCGTCACCTTCAAGATCCAGGCGCTGGACGACCAGGGCCAGGCCGGCACAGGGCAGCAGAACGCCACCAAGTTCGTCGGCGACGACGAGGTCATCGGCGCCGTCGGCCCCCTCAACTCGCACGTCGGCCAGTCCATGCAGAAGGTCTTCGGCAACGCGGACATGGTGCAGGTCTCCCCCGCCAACACGGCGCCCGAGCTCACCCAGGGCCCCGACTGGCAGAAGGGCAAGAAGAAGCGGCTCTTCGACACCTACTACCGCACCTGCGCCACCGACGCGGTCCAGGGCCCGTACGCCGCCCAGTACCTGTTCGACAAGCGCAAGTTCAAAAAGGCGTACATCATCGACGACAAGAAGACCTACGGCGCCGGACTGGCGGGCACCTTCACCGACGAGTTCAAGAAACTCGGCGGCAAGGTCGTGGGCACCGACCACATCAACCCCGACGACCGCGACTTCTCCGCCGTCGCCACCAAGGTCGCCAAGTCCAAGGCCGACTTCGTCTACTACGGCGGCGAGTACCCGGCAGGCGCCCCGCTCAGCGCCCAGATCAGCAAGGCCGGCTCCAAGGCACTGGTCGTCGGCGGTGACGCCCTCTACAGCGAGGAGTACACCAAGCTCGGCAAGAAGAACGTCGAGGGCGACCTCGCCACCTCCGTCGGCGCGCCCCTGGAGAGCCTCGACACCGCCAAGACGTTCATGCAGAACTACAAGAAGGCCGGCTACAAGCTGCCCTACGAAGCCTACGGCGGCTACGCCTACGACAGCACCAGGGCGGTCATCCTCGCCGTCAAGGCCGTCGTGGACAAGAACGACGGCAAGCTGCCCGACAGCATGGACGACGCCCGCAAGCAGGTCACCGAAGCCATGCAGGACGTCACGTTCGACGGCGTGACCGGACAGGTCGGCTTCGACGGTTACGGCGACACCACCAACAAGCAGCTGTCCGTCTACGAGGTCAAGAGCGGCAAGCACGAACCCGTGCAGACCGGCACCTTCAAGGAGAGCTGACCGGACCCCGCACCGCCCCACCTTTCAGCGAACGACGGCTGCGCGGGGACGCTCGGACGCGCCCCCGCGCAGCCGTATCTGACACACCCAAGGAGTCCCCCGGTGCACGGTCTGCCGGATCAGCTGGCGAACGGACTCGCACTCGGCGCGTTGTACGGCCTCATCGCGATCGGGTACACGATGGTCTACGGCATCGTCCAGCTCATCAACTTCGCCCACGGCGAGATATTCATGATCGGCGGCTTCGGCGCGCTGACCGCCTACCTGTGGCTGCCCGACGGAACGGGCATGGCCCTCGCCCTCCCCCTGATGATCCTGCTCGGCGTCGTATGCGCCGTACTCGTCGCCGTGGGAGCCGAACGCTTCGCCTACCGGCCCCTGCGCGGCGGCCCCCGGCTCTCCCCGCTGATCACCGCGATCGGCCTCTCCCTCGCACTCCAGCAGGCCATCTGGGCCTTCTACCCGAACGCCAAGAAGGCCCGGCCCTTCCCGCAGATCGGCGGCGGCGACATCGACCTCGGCTTCGTCACCCTCTCCCGCGAGGACCTGTTCATCTTCATCTCCGCGCCCGTGTGCATGCTCGCCCTCGGCCTGTTCGTCGCCAAGACACGCACAGGACGCGCCATGCAGGCCACCTCCCAGGACCCCGACACGGCCAAGCTGATGGGCATCAACACCGACCGCATCATCGTGATGGCCTTCGCCATCGGCGCCGCGTTCGCCGCCGTCGCCGCCATCGCACAGGGCTTCAAAACCGGCGAGGTCAACTTCCGCATGGGCTTCATCGCCGGACTCAAGGCCTTCACCGCCGCCGTCCTCGGCGGCATCGGCAACATCTACGGCGCCATGGTCGGCGGCCTCGTCCTCGGCGTCGCCGAAGCCCTGGCCACCGCCTACATCGGCAACGTCCCAGGACTCGAACAGTTCGGCGGCGGCTCGTGGAAGGACGTGTGGGCCTTCGTGCTGCTCATCCTCGTCCTCCTCCTGCGACCCCAGGGAATCCTCGGCGAACGCCTCGCGGATCGGGCCTGATACCCATGACGACACACCACACCGACACCAGCGCGCACACCGCGCGAGCAGCCACCCCGGCGCACCACTCCCCCACGGTCCGAGGGCCCCTCCCCCTCGGCGCTGACCCGCACGCCAGCCGCAGGAACGGCCAGGTGCTCGTCGGCGCCGGAGCGGTCACCGCCTTCGTCTCCACCATGCTCCCCTGGACCTGGACCGCCGAGTTCCCCGGCGACCTCACCATCGCCCTCTACCCGGCAGGACTCCAACTCCTCACCCTCGTCGCCGCCGTCCTGACCGCCGCCCTCCTGCTCGCCTCCGCAGGCGTACGCGGACTGCGCTGGCTCACCCCCGGCGGCAAACACAGCGCCCTGCTGCTGATGGCCCTCGCCTCACTCGCCGTCACCTGGTACACCGCAGGCGCCATCGCCGTCGAACTCGGCGGCCTCGTCAACCTCGAACCCGGCATGTGGATCGGCGCCGCCGGCACCCTCCTCGCCGTCATCGGAGCCCTCGCACTCCCCGCCGACCTCACCCCCGAAACCGGCGACGCCCGCGAGCCCGGGCCGTGGGCGCGCCTCACCCACGCGCTCAAAGCACCCGCGCCAGGACGGCCCGCGCCCCTGCCCGAGTGGGCCGAGATCCTCGTGATCTGCGCCTCCTGCGCGCTGGGCCTCTACGTCTTCGCCTACGGCATCGAAGCGGACGGCGGCCCCCCGTTCATCGGCTTCCTGATGATCTCCGCCTTCGGCTTCCCCGCCCTCCAGCGCACCGGACTGCCCCGCAGGCTGACCGCGCTGACCGCCAAACACCGCGGCGTCACCCTCGCCGCCACCTTCGTCGCCGCCCTGCTCTTCCCCATCACCCAGAGCAACGAGGCCTACACCAACATCGCCGTCAGCGTACTGATCTTCGCCACCGTCGCACTCGGCCTCAACATGGTCGTCGGCCTCGCCGGCATCCTCGACCTCGGATACGTCGCCTTCCTCGGCGTCGGCGCCTACACCGCGGCACTCGTCTCCGGAGCCGAGACCTCCGCGCTCGGCATCCACGTACCCTTCTGGGCCGCCGTCCTCATCGGCGCCGCCGTCGCTCTCGTCTTCGGCCTCGTCATCGGCTTCCCCTCCCTGCGCCTGCACGGCGACTACCTCGCCATCGTCACCCTCGGCTTCGGAGAGATCTTCCGCATCTCCGTACAGAACCTCGACGGCGACTCAGGCCCCAACATCACCAACGGCCCCAACGGCATCCCCAACATCCCCGACCTGGAGATCTTCGGCTTCAACCTCGGCGAACCCCACACCCTCCTCGGCTTCGAACTCGGCCGATTCGCCAACTACTACCTGCTGATGCTGCTGTTCACCGCCGTCGTCGTCACCATCTTCCGGCGCTCCGACAACTCCCGCATCGGCCGCGCCTGGATCGCCATCCGCGAGGACGAGACCGCGGCACGCGCCATGGGCGTCAACGCCTTCCGGCTCAAACTCATGGCCTTCGCCCTCGGCGCCACCCTCGCCGGCATGGCCGGCACCGTCCTCGCCCACGTCGAGTTCTCCGTCAACCCCGAGTCCTACAAGTTCGTCCACACCGCGCCACCCAACTCCGCCTTCCTCCTCATCGCCGTCATCCTCGGCGGCATGGGCACCGTCAGCGGACCCCTCATCGGCGCCGCCCTCCTCTACCTCATCCCGGCCAAACTCCAGTTCATGGCCGACTACCAACTGCTCCTCTTCGGCATCGCCCTCGTCCTGCTGATGCGCTTCAGGCCCGAAGGCCTCATCGCCGACCGGCGCAAGCAACTGGAGTTCCACGAGACGGGACAACTCGACGTCCCCGACGCCACCGCACAGACGACCCCCGGCCTGCCCGGCATCGGCAAGACGGAGGCGTGAGGATCCCATGACGACACCCACCACCACGGCAGCCGAGAACCCCGCACCCCGCGACGCAGGCAGCGCCGTCCTCGACGCCTCCGGCGTCACCATGCGCTTCGGCGGCCTGACCGCCGTCCGCGACGTGAACCTCAGCGTGCGCGCAGGAGAGATCGTCGGCCTCATCGGCCCCAACGGCGCCGGCAAGACCACCTTCTTCAACTGCCTCACCGGCCTCTACATCCCCACCGAGGGAACCGTCAGCTACAAAGGCACCGTCCTGCCCCACCGCTCCCACCTCGTCACCCAGGCAGGCATCGCCCGCACCTTCCAGAACATCCGGCTCTTCGCCAACATGACCGTCCTGGAAAACGTCCTCGTCGGCCGCCACACCCGCACCCACGAGGGCCTCTTCTCCGCCCTCGTCCGCGGCCCCCGCTTCCGGCGCGCCGAACGCCACTCCGAAGACCGCGCCATGGAACTGCTCCACTTCACAGGTCTCGCCGACAAACGCGACCACCTCGCCCGCAACCTCCCCTACGGCGAACAACGCAAACTGGAGATCGCCCGCGCCCTCGCCAGCGAACCAGGACTGCTCCTCCTCGACGAACCCACCGCGGGCATGACCGCCGTCGAGACCACCGCCACCCGCGAACTCGTCCTCGCCATCCGCGAACAGGGCACCGCCGTCCTCGTCATCGAGCACGACATGCGGTTCATCTTCAACCTCTGCGACCGCGTCGCCGTCCTCGTCCAGGGCCAGAAACTCCTCGAAGGCACCCCGGACGTCGTCCAGAACGACGACCGCGTGATCGCCGCCTACCTCGGCACCCCCTTCGAAGGAGAACCCGGCGAAGCGGAAGCAGCCGAAGTCCGCGCGGCGGAAGAGGCCGAGGCCCGCGCGGCCGAAGAGGCCGAGGCGGCGACCACGGCGCAGGCCGCACGAGCCGACCAGCCGGCGGACGCCCCGGAAGGGAAGGCAGACTGATGGCCCTGCTCGAAGTCGAGGACCTGCGCGTCGCCTACGGCAAGATCGAAGCCGTCAAAGGCATCTCGTTCTCCGTCGAAGCCGGCGAGGTCGTCACCCTCATCGGCACCAACGGCGCAGGCAAAACCACCACCCTGCGCACCCTCTCAGGACTGCTCAAACCCCTCGCCGGGAAGATCACCTTCGAGGGACAGGTACTCAACGGAGTCGGCGCGCACAAGATCGTCTCCATGGGGCTGGCCCACTCCCCCGAAGGCCGACGCATCTTCCCCCGCCTCAGCATCGAGGAGAACCTCCAGCTCGGCGCCTTCCTCCGCAAGGACACCGACGGCATCGCCCGCGACATCGACAGCGCCTACGAACGCTTCCCCATCCTCGGAGAACGCCGCCGCCAAGCCGCCGGCACCCTCTCAGGCGGCGAACAACAGATGCTCGCCATGGGCCGCGCGCTGATGTCGCGCCCCAAACTGCTCATGCTCGACGAACCCTCCATGGGCCTCTCACCGATCATGATGCAGAAGATCATGGCCACCATCAGCGAACTCAAATCCGCCGGCACCACCATCCTGCTCGTCGAACAGAACGCCCAGGCAGCGCTCTCCCTCGCCGACCACGGACACGTGATGGAGATCGGCAGCATCACCCTCTCCGGCACCGGAGAGGAACTGCTGCACGACGAATCGGTACGCAAGGCGTACCTCGGCGAGGACTGAGCGCGGCCACCGGCCCGATCCGAACGCCACCACGGGCTGAGGGGGCGCCTGCCGGGCGCCCCCTCAGCCCGCGAGCGCCACCGCCGCCGCTGCTACCGCTGCTTCTTGCGTTCCTCACCGTCCGCGATGACCGCCTCCGCGACCTGCTGCATCGACAGCCTGCGGTCCATCGACGTCTTCTGGATCCAGCGGAACGCCGCCGGCTCCGTCAGCCCGTACTGCGTCTGCAACACGCTCTTGGCCCGGTCCACCAGCTTCCGCGTCTCCAGCCGCTGGGCGAGGTCCGCGACCTCCTTCTCCAGCTCCCGCAGCTCCGTGAACCGCGAGACCGCCATCTCGATGGCCGGTACCACGTCGCTCTTGCTGAACGGCTTCACCAGGTAGGCCATGGCACCCGCGTCGCGGGCCCGCTCGACCAGCTCACGCTGGGAGAACGCGGTCAGCATCAAAACCGGCGCGATGCTCTCCTCGGCGATCTTCTCCGCCGCGGAGATGCCGTCGAGTACCGGCATCTTCACATCGAGAATGCACAGGTCGGGCTGGTGCTCGCGGGCCAGATCCACGGCCCGCTGCCCGTCGCCGGCCTCGCCGACGACGGTGTAGCCCTCCTCCTCGAGCATCTCCTTGAGATCCATCCGGATCAGGGCCTCGTCCTCCGCGATCACGACCCGCCGCGTCGCCGGAGGCACGTGCGCGCCGCCACTCGCCTCGGCAGCAGCCTCCACGGGCTCTGCACTCTGGACACTCTCAGACTCGGGGACGTCCGCGGCGCTCACTGGGCTCCTCGTTTCCGCACAGGTGGGGCCCTCGACTTTACCCATTCCCACCCGGCAACGGTGACGGGGTATGCTCGGTTCGTCGGTCAGTCGGTCACCTAGCCGGGTTGATGGAACGGGCAGACATGATCCCCTCAAAAGGGATTGCCCGAAAGGGCGTGCGGGTTCGAATCCCGCACCCGGCACCGCAACAGGGCTCCGGTCACTCGTACGAGTGACCGGAGCCCTGTTTTCGTCCCTGCCCGGAGCAGCTGGCGTGATGCTGCCCACATGCGAGCGCACGACTCTGCGAAAAGGGCACAAGTCATCGAACTGCGGCGGAGCGGGATGTCCAACCGCCGGATAGCCGAGCGGCTTCAGGTCCCCTACGGAACCGTCGGCTACTGGCTGCACCGGGAGCGGTTACGCCAGGGAGTCATCACACCGCACCCCGGCCGTGACGGCCGGCGCCGCGCGTGCCCACGCTGTGAGGGCCGGAGCTTCGACAAGCAGGCCTACGCCTACCTCCTCGGCCTCTACCTCGGCGACGGCCACATCATCCGGTACTCCGCGCACAGGGTGCCCAGTCTCATGGTGGCCTGCGGCGACGCCTGGCCCGGCCTCATGGCGGAGTGCGAAAAGGCGATGCGCCAGGTGTTCCCCCACAACTCCGTATGCCGGGTCAGGAGGACCGGCTGCCACAACGTGAAGGTGTACTCCCAACACCTGTGGTGCCTCTTCCCTCAGCACGGATCCGGCAGGAAGCACGAGCGCCCGATCCTCCTGGCCCGCTGGCAGCAGGAGATCGTCGACGCCCACCCCTGGGAGCTCCTTCGCGGCCTGGTCCACTCCGACGGCTGCCGCATCACCAACTGGACCACCCGCATGGTCGCCGGGCAGCGGAAGCGGTACGAGTATCCGCGGTACTTCTTCACCAACGTCTCCGAGGACATCAGAGCGCTCTACTGCCGCACCCTCGACCAGGTCGGCGTCGAGTGGAAGGTCACCAGGCGGGGCACGGTGCCGTACAACATCTCCGTCGCCCGCCGCGCCTCCGTCGCCCTCATGGACGCGCGCATCGGCCCCAAGTACTGACGCACCCGTGCCCACAGGTCGTGTCTGGGGCACTATGGCGCGCATGGTCGTGTTGACGCGTGCGGAAGCGGAGAGCCGGGCTCGGGCGGTCAGGGTCGAGCGGTACGGGGTGGATCTGGATCTGACGCGAGGGGAGGAGGTGTTCGGGTCCACGACCGTGGTGCGGTTCACCGTGCTGGAGGCGGGGGTGGACACCTTCGTGGAGGTGCGGCCCACGCGGCTGGTGGGGGCCGAGCTCGACGGGCGGGCGCTCGATCCGGGCGAGCCGGCCGAGGGGCGGTTGCCGCTGCGTGGCCTGGCTGCCGGGGAGCACGAGTTGCGGGTCGAGGCGTTGATGCCGTATTCGCGGCTGGGTGAGGGCATGCACCGGTTCACGGATCCGGAGGACGGCAACGCGTACGTCTACACGATGTGCTGCATGACGGACGCGCCGCTGGTGTTCGCGTGTTTCGACCAGCCGGATCTCAAGGCGTCGTTCGAGGTGTCGGTGACGGCGCCCGAGGGGTGGACAGTGCTGGGGAACGGGGTGGCGGCCCGTACGGGGGAGGGCGGGCGGTGGGAGTGTGCGCCGACGCCGCCGATCAGTACGTATCTGATGGCGGTGGCGGCGGGTCCTTTCCACTCGGTGCGCACGGAGCACGCGGGGCTGCCGTTCGGTCTGCACGTGCGCAGGTCGCTGGGGCCGTATCTGGAGGCGGACGCGGCGGAGCTGCTGGAGATCACGCGGCGCTGTTTCGACCGGTACCACGAGTTGTTCGACGAGCCGTATCCGTTCGACTCCTACGATCAGGCGTTCGTGCCGGAGTTCAACTCGGGGGCGATGGAGAATCCGGGTCTGGTGACGTTCCGGGACGAGTTCATCCACCGGTCGGCGGTCACGGACACGGAGCGGCAGACGCGCGGCATGGTGATCGCGCACGAGATGGCGCACATGTGGTTCGGCGATCTGGTGACGTTGCGCTGGTGGGACGACATCTGGCTGAACGAGTCGTTCGCGGAGTACATGGGGTACCAGGTGCTGAGCGAGGCGACGCGGTTCACGGACACGTGGACGGATTTCGCGGTGGCGCGCAAGAGCTGGGGGTACGACGCGGACGAGCGTCCTTCGACGCATCCGGTGGCGCCGGATCCGGAGGGGGTGCCGGACACCGCGTCGGCGCGGAGCAATTTCGACGGGATCTCGTACGCGAAGGGTGCTTCGGCGCTGCGTCAGCTGGTGGTGTGGCTGGGTGAGCGGGATTTCCTGGCGGGTATCAACGACCATTTCGCCCGGCACCGGTTCTCGAACGCGACGTTGGGGGATTTCCTCGATTCGCTGGCGCGTGCCTCGGAGCGGGATGTGCGGGGGTGGGCGGAGTGCTGGTTGCGGACGACGGGGGTGGACACGCTGGTGCCGCGGGTGGGTGAGTCGGAGGACCGGCGGTGGTATGTGGACGTGGAGCATGTGGGGCGCCGTCCGCACCGGCTCGCGGTGGGGCTGTACGACAGGGCGCCGGCGGATGAGTCGCGGTTGGTTCTGCGGGAGCGGCTGGTGCGGGACGTGCCCGGGGACGGTGGCCGGTTGACGATGACGTTGGAGGGGCCGCGCCCGGATCTGGTGCTGGTCAATGACCTGGATTTCACGTATGCGAAGGTGCGTCTCGATCCGGTGTCGTGGGGTTCGGTGCGCGGGGCGCTGTCGGGGCTGCCGGGGCAGTTGTCGCGTGCGGTGGTGTGGAACGCGGCGCGTGACATGGTGCGGGACGCGGAGTTGGGGCCGTTGGAGTACGTGCGGACGGCGCGGGAGCATCTGCCGTTCGAGACGGACAACGCGGTGGTGCAGGGGGTGTTGGCGTTCGCGCGGGGGCACGCGGCGGACCGTTTTCTGACGGGTGGGGAGCGCGGCGAGGCGTTGGGGCTGCTGTCTCAGTTGTGCCGTGATCTGCTCTCGGCCACGTCCGGCGCGTCCGCGAGCACGGACGCGCTTTCGGGCACGGACGCGCTTTCGGGCACGGATGCGCGCGGGGGCGCGGACGGGTCCTCGGGGGCGGGTGGTGGTGCGGGGCTGCGGTTGACGGCGGCGCGGTACTTCATCGACTGTGCGACGTCGCCGGGGGAGTTGTCGGCGTGGTGGGCGGCGGGTGAGGTGCCTGGCGGCCCGGTGCTGGATGTGGAGTTGCGGTGGCGGTTGCTGTTGCGGTTGTCGGTGCTCGGTGCGGTGGGTGTGGCTCAGATCGAGGAGGCGCGGGCGGCGGACGCGGGTGCGCGGGGTGAGGAGGCGGCCGCGCGGTGCCGGGCGGCGCTGCCGGACGCGGCGGCGAAGGAGGCGGCCTGGGAGGCGATGTTCGGTTCTGGTGGCGCGCTGTCGAACTATCTGTTCACGGCGACGGCGCAGGGTTTCTGGCAGCCGGAGCAGGCGGGGTTGCTGGCGGGCTATCCCGGGCGGTACTTCGCCGAGGTGGTGCCGTTGGCGGAGCGGCGCGGGCCGGCGCTGGCCGAGGTGGCGGGGCGGTACGCGTTTCCTGCGGCGTTCGTGGACGAGGAGACGCTGAGTCTGGGCGAGGAGTGTCTGACGCGGCGGGAGATGCTGCCGGCGTTGCGGCGTCGGCTGGAGGATCAGCTGGACGACCTGCGGCGGGCGTTGGGGGTGCGTACGGCTGTGGGGTGAGGACGCGGGGCCGCGGGGCACGGAGGACCGGGGGCCGAGAGCCGGGTGCGGGGCTACCACCTTCGGGGGAAGTAGGCCGCGGATCGTGGGGTGTGGGAGCGGGCGGCACGTAGGTTAGGTACGCCTAACCAAGCGTGGTCGCCGGTGAGTTCGGCGGCCGCCGTGTACCGAACGAAAGAGCCGTGCCCTATGTCTGCGTTCACCGTCGATGGCCTGCACGAGACCGCTTACGGCGCCGAGGTGGGCGGTGAGGCGGACGCCGGTCTGCTGGCGGGTGGTGGCGGCGGGCCCGCCGCGCTCCGTCCGCTGCTGGGGACGGTGCTGGCGGCGCTGGAGCGGGGTGCCGTGGAGCGCGGGGGTCCGTTGCCCGCGGGCGGGCCGCGCGAGGTGTCCTGGCGGGTGCGGGAGGCGGCCGGCGCGGTGCTGCCCGAGGTGGGTTCGGGTGCGGAGGCGGCGCTGGACGCGCTGGTGGGTGCGGTGGCGGCGGGGGCGGCCGATCCGGCGGAGCCGTTGTGTGCGGCGCATCTGCACTGCCCGCCGCTGGCGGTGGCGGCGGCGGCCGATGTGGCGGCCAGTGCGCTGAATCCGTCGCTGGATTCGTGGGATCAGGCTCCGGCTGCCTCGACGGTGGAGGCGCTGGTGTGCCGGGAGCTGGCGCGGCTGGTGTTTCCGGGCACGGGCGGTGCGGAGGCGGATACCGGTTCGTCTTGCGGCCCGGGCGCGGGTGCCGGCACTGACGCGTACGCGGGTGCGGACGCGCTGGTGACGACCGGTGGTACGGAGGCGAATCAGCTGGGGCTGCTGCTGGCTCGCCAGGCGGCTGGGGCCGCCGGCGGGGAGGTGCGGGTGGTGTGCGGGGCGAACGCGCATCACAGTGTGCACCGTTCGGCGTGGCTGCTGGGTCTGGCGCCGCCTTTGGTGGTGCCGACGCCGCGTGGGGTGCTGGAGCCTGCGGCGCTCCGGGTGGCGCTGGACGGGCTGGAGGGGGCGCCCGCGCTGGTCGTCGCGACGGCGGGGACGACGGACACCGGTGACCTCGATCCGCTGGCGGAGCTGGTCGGGGTGGCGCGCGGTCACGGGGCGCGGGTGCACGTGGACGCGGCGTACGGGGGGCCGCTGTTGTTCAGTGAGCGGCTGCGGGGGCGGCTGGCCGGGCTGCGGTGGGCGGACAGTGTCTCGTTCGATCTGCACAAGTTGGGCTGGCAGCCGGTGGCGGCGGGGTTCTTCGCGGTTCCCGACGGGGCGGCGCTGCGTCCGCTGGAGCACTGTGCGGACTACCTCAACGCGGATGACGACACGGAGGCGGGGCTGCCGGATCTGCTGGGGCGTTCGCTGCGTACGACGCGCCGTCCTGATGTGTTGAAGGTGGCGGTGACGCTGCGGGCTCTGGGCCGTTCGGGGATGGCGCGGCTGGTGGAGCGCACGTGTGCGGCGGCGGTGGAGCTGGCGGACCTGGTGGCGTGCACGGAGGGGTTCGAGTTGTACGCGCGCCCTTCGCTTACGACGGTGGTCTTCCGTCCGGTGGGCGGGGACGACGCGCTGGTGGCCGGGGTGCGCAGGCGGCTGCTGGAGCGCGGGCAGGCGGTGCTGGGCCGGGCTTCGCTGGGGGGCGGGCTGTGGTGGAAGGTGACGTTGCTCAATCCGCTGGTGGCGCCGAGTGATCTGGCGGCGTTGGTGAAGCTGGTGGAGGAGGCCGCGGCGGAGGGGACCGTGGTGGAGGGGGCGGACGCGTGAGGGGCGTGGAGCAGGCGCGGCGGGTGGCGGGCGCGGGGGAGCCGGAGCCGCTGGATGTGGCGGGGGTGGGTGTCGGCCCGTTCAATCTCTCGTTGGCGGCACTGGGTGACGGGGTGCCGGGGCTGCGGGCGGCTTTCTACGAGCAGCGGTCGTCCTTCCGCTGGCATCCGGGGCTGCTGATCGAGGGGGCGACGCTCCAGGTGCCGTTCCTGGCCGATTTGGTGACGTTGGCGGATCCGGCGAGCGTGTGGTCGTTTCTGCGTTTTCTGCGGGAGCGGGAGCGGTTGTTCCCTTTCTATTTCGCGGAGCGGTTCCACATCGAGCGCGCGGAGTACGACGCGTACTGCCGGTGGGTGAGCGAGAACGTTCCGGGGCTGTATTTCGGGCACCAGGTGGACGCGGTGCGCTGGGATGCGGGGCGGGGGCTGTTCGAGGTCGATTTCACGCAGTTGGACGCCCGGGGTGAGGCGGCGGCGCTGGGCAGGTCGTTCGCGCGGAATCTGGTGTTGGGCATCGGTACGGCTCCGCAGGTGCCGAAGGGCTTGCGGCCGCAGGTGGAGGACGCGGCGGTGCCGGTGTATCACTCGGCGGAGTATCTGGCGCACCGGGAGGAGTTGGTCGCGGCGGAGCATGTGACGGTGGTCGGTTCGGGCCAGTCGGGTGCCGAGGTGTTCTTGGATCTGTTGCGGCGGCGTCCGGTGGGGCGTGAGGGGCTGCACTGGTTGACGCGCAGTGCGGGTTTCGCGCCGATGGAGTACAGCAAGCTGGGTCTGGAGCATTTCACCCCGGATTACACCCGCTATTTCCACGGTTTGTCCGAGCGGGTGCGCGAGGGGCTGTTGCCGCGGCAGTGGCAGTTGCACAAGGCGGTGGACGTGGAGACGTTGGCGGCGGTGCACGACGAGCTCTACCGCCGGGCGCTGGCGCTGGACGGCGGCTGGCCGGACGCGGTGCTCACGCCGGGGGTGCGGGTGGGTGCGGTGGAGGGTCCTGGTGGGGGGCGGTTGCGGTTGCGTCTCGACCACGCGGAGCAGGGTGAGGGTGCGTATCTGACGACGGACGCGGTGGTGTTGGCGACGGGGTACGCGGAGCGTCCGGCGGACGGGCTGCTGGGGGCGCTTCAGCCGTATCTGCGGCGTGACGCCGCGGGGCGGCCGCTGGTGGACGAGGAGTTCAGGCTGGTGCTGGACCCGGTGGTGACGGGTTCGGTGTTCGTGCAGAACGCGGAGCGGCACACGCACGGGGTGGGCGCGCCGGACCTGGGGCTGGCGGCGTATCGCAGTGCGGTGATCCTCAACGCGTTGACGGGCCGGGAGTGTTATCCCCTGCCGCGGCGTACGGCGTTCACGACGTTCGGGTTGCGCGGTGGCCGTTCGGGGGCGGGTGCGGCGGGGCGGTCTGCCACAGTGGGCGTATGACTGAGATATCCGGTGGCCAGTTGCCGCCCGACTCCCCGTCGTCGTCCGGTTCCGCGCAGGGTGGGGGCGGCCTGGGTGGCCGGGCCGCCGGTTGGGGGGATGCGCCGGCCGTTCCGTACGGCACGCCGGAGGCGCCGCGGGTCGCGGTGCGCGGGGAGGCGAGTTTGGAGTTCGATCCGGAGTACGCGCGTATCGACGTGACGGTTTCGGCGCGCGGCACCGACCGGCGGACGGCGCTGGAGGATCTGACGCGGCGCAACACGCGGGCGCTGGAGCTGGTGCGGGGGTACGGCGACGCGGTGGAGAAGCTGTCGACGGGCACGTTCAGTGTGCAGCCGCAGCTGAGCGACAAGAGCCGCAGGGAGCGGGTGCACGCCTATCACGGGCGGGTGCGGCTGAATGCGACGGTCACGGATTTCACGGTGCTGGGTGAGCTGACGTCGCGGCTGGGGGATCTGGAGCTGACGCAGGTGGAGGGCCCGTGGTGGGGGCTGTGGCGGGACTCGCCCGCGCATCGTGAGGCGCGGCAGCAGGCGGTGCGGGAGGCGGTGACGCGGGCGCGGGAGTACGCGGAGGCGGTGGGCGCGGGCCTGGTGGCGCTGGTGGAGCTGGCGGATCTGGGTGCGGAGAACGCGGCGCCGCAGATGCCGGCGGCGCCGGGAGCCTCCTTCCGTGGGTACGGGGGGCCGGCGGGGCCGCCGCCCGAGCTGGATCTGGAGCCGCAGCGGCAGACGGTGCGGGCGCAGGTGAACGCGCGTTTCGTGATGAGTGTGCCGCGTCTCGACTGACGAGACGGGGAGCGTATTCGGGGCGCTCATCAGAGCGAGCGCCCGCGCAATTTATTAGTTGTCTTCGAGGATCAATGTCCTTTCGGTAAAGGCCGGTTGGACAATTGCCGGGCGACGGTTCTGTACGCGCCGGTAACTCGTAGGCTCGAACCATGCGCCGAGCAAAGATCGTCAGCACCTTGGGACCGTCGACCGACTCGTACGAGCAGATCAAGACGCTCGTGGAGGCGGGAATGGACGTCGCCCGGTTCAACATGAGCCACGGAACGCACGCCGAGCACGAGGAGCGCTACCACCGGGTGCGCGCGGCCTCGGAGGAGACGCAGCGGAGTGTGGGGGTGCTGGCGGACCTTCAAGGTCCGAAGATCCGGCTGGGCCGTTTCCGGGAAGGGCCTGTACTCCTTGAACGGGGTGACGAGTTCGCCATCACCGTCGAGGAGGTCGAGGGCGACCGCTCGGTGTGCGGTACGACCTACGAGGGGCTGGCCGCCGACGTGACCGCCGGGGAGCGCATCCTGGTGGACGACGGCCGCGTCACTTTGGAGGTCACCCGCGTGGAGGGCACGGTCGTGCACACGCTGGTCGTCGAGGGCGGCATGGTCTCCGACCACAAGGGGCTCAACCTGCCGGGCGTCGCCGTCTCGGTTCCCGCGCTCTCCGACAAGGACGTGGAGGATCTGCGCTGGGCGCTGCGGACGGGCGCCGACATGATCGCGCTCTCGTTCGTGCGCAGCGGGCACGACATCAAGGACGTGCACCGGGTCATGGCCGAGGAGGGCCGGTGGCTGCCCGTCCTCGCCAAGGTGGAGAAGCCGCAGGCGGTGGCGAACCTGGAGTCGATCGTCGACGCCTTCGACGGCATCATGGTCGCGCGCGGCGACCTGGGCGTGGAGATGCCGCTGGAGCAGGTGCCGCTGGTGCAGAAGCGGGCGGTGAAGCTGTGCAGGCGGAACGCCAAGCCGGTCATCGTCGCCACCCAGATGCTGGACTCGATGATCGACGCCTCCCGCCCGACGCGCGCCGAGGCCTCCGACGTGGCCAACGCGGTGATGGACGGCACCGACGCCGTGATGCTGTCCGGTGAGACGAGCGTGGGCAAGTATCCGACGGAGACGGTGCGCACGATGGGCCGGATCGTGGAGGCGGCGGAGGAGGAGATGCTCGCCAAGGGTCTGCCGCCGCTGACCGAGAGCAGCAAGCCGCGCACCCAGGGCGGCGCGGTGGCCCGTGCCGCCGCCGAGATGGGCGACTTCCTCGGTGCGAAGTATCTGGTGGCCTTCACGCAGTCCGGTGACACGGTGCGCCGGCTGTCCCGCTACCGCTCCCCCATCCCCGTGCTGGCGTTCACGCCCGACCGGGCGACCTGCTCGCAGCTCAACCTGACCTGGGGCGTGGAGACCTTCCTCGGCCCCACGGTGCAGTCCACGGACGAGATGGTCGACCAGGTCGACGAGATGCTGCTGAAGCTGGGCCGGTGCGAGCGCGGCGACCTGGTCATCATCACCGCGGGCTCCCCGCCCGGCGTCCCCGGCTCGACGAACCTGGTGCGGGTGCACCGCCTGGGCGAGGAGGACTGCTGAGGGCGGTCCCCGGCCGCGGCGGGGCCGCGCCCCGTCCGGCGTAGGGTCGGGCGCATGGATCCGAACGAGCCGCTGTTCAAGCGCAGCCCCAGGAGGGACTTCCGGCAGAACCGCCACGTCCTCAACTGGCAGAACCCGACGGGGCGCTTTTTGATCGTCCTGTTCTGGGTCGGGGCCGTCGTCATCGGGCTGCTGGCGCTCACGCACACCGGGCCGTTCGCCCCGCCGCCCGAATCGAGCCCCTGACGGGCCCGCGCGGGCTCAGTCCCTTCCCGCGGCGTTCCCTCTTCCGCCGGGCGGGACGCCGTCGGCGATCTGCTCGTGGTGGCGGATGACCTCCGCGATGATGAAGGTGAGCAGCTTCTCGGCGAAGGCCGGGTCGAGTTTGGCGTCCTTGGCCAGGCCGCGCAGCCGCTCGATCTGGCGGGACTCGCGGGCCGGGTCGGCGGGGGGCAGGTGGTGGTCGGCCTTGAGCCTGCCGACGCGCTGCGTGCACTTGAAACGCTCGGCGAGCATGTGCACGACGGCTGCATCGATGTTGTCGATGCTGTCCCGCAACGCGTCCAGCTCCGCCCGCACGGACGCCTCGGCCTGCTCGATCTCGCTGCTGCTCATCGCCCGAGCTTAACCGGCGCGACCCTCGCGCTGCGCGCCCCGGCCCTTACGTCCCAGGTGGTGGACAGGGGCCGTGTGCGGGGCGGTGTGACCCACGGAACAGACAGGTTCGGACAGGTACGTCTACGCTGCGGACATGTCCGAACAGGCGCACAAGCATCACCGGGTGGCCCGCATCCTGAGCCGGGAGATCAGGCGCGGCACCCTGCCGGACGGGAGCCGGCTGCCGGGCGAGCACGCGCTGACCGAACGGTTCTCCGTGAGCCGCTCGACAGTGCGGGCCGCCCTGCGTTCCCTCGCCGACGAGGGCCTGGTGCGCACCCACCCCGGCATCGGCTCCTTCGTCAGCTTCGACGGCGCCCCGCTGGACAACCGGCACGGCTGGAAACAGGCGCTGACCGAACAGGGCGGCGTCACGCCTTCGACGACGGTGCTGCGCCTGGAGGCCGTACGCGACCGCGCCCTCGGCGCGGAACTCGGCCTGGCATCCGACAGGTTCCTCGCCGTCGACCGGATGCGCTCCCTCGCGGACGGCGCGCGGGTCTCCCTCGAACGCAGCCGCGTGCCGCTCGCCCCCGGGCTGGAGGAGGTGCCGCGCACCGGTCTCGTCGACGGGTCGCTGACCGCGACCCTGGCCGCGGTCGGTCTCGTGGTCGCCTCGGGAGAGCAGCGGGCCACCGCCGTACCGCTGGACGCGGCCGACGCGGCCCAGTTGCAGCGGCCCGAAGGCACCTCGTTCCTGCGGGTCACCCGCATCGGGCGCGCCCCCGCGGGAGCCGTCCTCGAACACGTGGTCAGCCTGCTGGACCCCGCACGGTTCGAACTGCGCACCAGCTTCGGCGAACCCCACTGACCCCACAGCTCCCACGACAGCCCCGACGACGGCAGCCCGCCACGAAGGCGGCCCCGACGAAGGCGGCCCGACCAAGGACATGGCATCACCGACACGGCACGACAGACACAGCACGACCGAGAAGGACAGCGGCCCCTCATGCACCACCCCCCGCCCCCACCGCTCCACCCCGCCACCGACCGCGCACTGGGCGCCCTGTGGGGGCTCGCCCTCGGAGACGCGCTCGGTATGCCCACCCAGATCATGTCCCGCCCCGCGATCACGGCCCGCTTCGGGGAGGTCACCGGCTTCGAGGCGGGCCCGCCCGACAACCCGGTGGCGGCGGGGCTGCCCGCCGGGAGCATCACCGACGACACCGACCAGGCCCTCCTCGTGGGCCGGCTGCTGGCCGACGGCAAAGGCCACATCGACCCGGAGGGGTTCGCCCGCGCCCTGCTGGCGTGGGAGGCGCAGATGAAGGCCAAGGGATCCTTGGACCTGCTCGGGCCCTCCACGAAGGCGGCGCTGGACGCGGTCACGCGCGGGGTACCGGTCGCCGAGGCCGGCAGGTCGGGGACGACCAACGGCGCGGCCATGCGCGTCACCCCCGTCGGCGTGGCCTTCCCCCTGCGGCCCTTCGAGACGTTCCTCGACCGGGTCGTGGAGTCCTGCCAGGTCACCCACGACACCACGCTCGGGATCGCGGCGGCGGCGGCCGTCGCCGCCGCGGTCAGCAGCGCGGTGGACGGCGCGACGCTCGACGAGGCCATGGACGCGGCCGAGACCGCCGCCGCGGCGGGTGCCCGGCGCGGCCACTGGGCGGCGGGCGCCGACATCGCGACCCGCATCCGCTGGGCGCGGCGCACGGTGGCCGGGGTGCCCGAGGACGAGGCCGTCGAGGTGATCGGTTCACTGATCGGCACCAGCGTCGCCAGCCAGGAGTCGGTGCCCGCGGCCTTCGCGGTGCTCACCCTGGCCGGCGACGACCCGTGGCGGGCCTGCGTGCTGGCCGCCAACCTGGGCGGCGACTGCGACACCATCGGTGCACTGGCCGGTGCCGTCTCCGGCGCGGTGGCCGGCCTGAGCGCACTGCCCTCCCGCGCGGTGGAGACGCTGCGCACCGTCAACGGGCTGGACATGGACCCGCTCGCGGCCCGGCTGCTGGAGCTGCGCGGCACGCCTCCGCCCGCGGGTGGAGGCGCCGCCTGAGCGGCGCCTCCGCAGTGCGCCGCGGCACGGCCCCGCGCCGTCCTGCGACGCACGGCAAGGCCGAGCTTCGGACCGGGCATGACGGCCGGTCTTCGGACCGGACGCGACGACGGCGTCGACACGGACGCGTTGGCGAAGGCGCGTTCCCCGGGGCCGGTGGTGACGGCCGTGCCCGAGCGGGCCGCACACACCGGCCCGCCCTCCCTGAAGGGGACCTCTCGGCGGAGAGGTCCTCTCCCCCCGTCCGCGGGGAGCACCGCTCCCCGCCTCTCGCCTCACAAGGAGGTGGCCATGGCTGACTCGAAGAGGAGTGAGCTGGTCGGCGCCGTGGAGACCCGTGGCATCGAGCCGGTGCCGGACACGGAACGGCACGGCCACGCGGGCCAGATGTTCTGGACCTGGTTCGCCGCGAACATCTCGCTGCTGGGACTGCCGCTCGGCGCGACGCTGGTCGCGTTCCGCGGGCTGAACATCTGGCAGGCGGTCCTCGTCGCGGTGATCGGCGCGTTCGGCTCGTTCGCGCTGGTGGGCGCCCTGAGCATCGCGGGCAAGCGCGGCGGTGCTCCCGCCCTGACGCTCTCCCGGGCGGTTTTCGGGCGGCGCGGCAACACCGGCCCTACGCTGGTGACCTGGATCAGCCGGGTGGGCTGGGAGACGGTCAACACCACCACCGCCGCCTACGCGCTGCTCTCCCTGCTGGCGATCGTCTTCGGCGCCCCGCACAACACGGTGCTCACGGTGGTGTGCCTGCTGGTCTTCATCGCCTGCACGCTGCTCATCAGCGGGCTGGGCCACGCCACCATCATGTGGATCAACAAGTGGGCCACCTACGTGTTCGGGCTGCTGAACCTGCTGGTCATGGCGTTCTTGGTGGCGACCGTCGACTGGGCGAAGGTGGTGCACGCGCCCGCCGCGCCGCTGAGCGCCGTCGTCGCGGGTGTCGGGACGATCGCCGCGGGCACCGGGATCGGCTGGGCCAACGCGGGCGCCGACTACGCCCGTTACCTGCCGCGTGCCATACCGGGCGGGCGGCTCGTGCTGGCCTCCGCGTGGGGCGCGGGCATCCCTTTGGTGCTGCTGATCTCGTTGGGTTCGCTGCTGTCGGCCGGTGACACCTCGCTGGCCGCCGCCTCCGACCCGGTGGCCGCCATCGACGCGATGCTGCCGTCGTGGATGTCGGTGCCCTATCTGATCGCCGCTTTCGGCGGGCTGCTGCTCTCCAACCACCTGTCGGTGTACTCGGCGGGGCTCACTCTCGTCACGCTCGGGGTCCGCGCCAGGCGCACGGTCGCCGTCGGCCTGGACATCGTGCTCACCTTCGCGGGCGGCATCTACTTCATGCTGGTCGCGGGCGACTTCTACGGTCCCTTCACCACCTTCCTGACGCTGCTGGCGGTGCCCATCACCGCGTGGGTGGGCGTCTTCGCCGTCGACATGCTGCGCCGCCGCTCCTACGACGCGGACGCGCTGATGAAGCCGGGGCGCTCGGGGCGCTACTGGTACGACGGGGGGTTCGCCTGGTCGGCCTGTACGGCGTGGGCCGTGGCGATCGTGGTGGGGCTGCTGCTGACCGAGGCGAAGACCAGCGACACCGACGTGTGGTTCTCCGGGCCGCTCGCGCACAGCTGGCTGGGCACCAACGGGCTCGGCTGGGTGGTGACCTTCGTCGTCGCGGCCGTGGTCTACAGCCTGCTGCACCCCCTGGACCGGGCGGTGCGCGCCGAGGCCGCGAGGAGCGCCCTGGACTCCGAGGCGGCGCATCTTCCCGGGCAGGGCGCGAAGCCCGCCGAGGCCACCGGGCAGGGCGCCGAGCGCGCCGAGGCCCCCGAGCAGGGAGCGAAGCGATGACCGCGCGGCTGATCCTCGCCGGAAGTGTGCTCGTCGACATGGTGCTGCGCGTGCCGCACCTGCCCGAGCGGGGCGGCGACGTGCTCGCCACGCACTCCGTGCAGACCGCGGGCGGCGGCTTCAACGTGCTGTCCGCGGCCCGCCGCATGGGGCTGCCCGCCGTGTACGGGGGCGGCCACGGCACAGGCCCGCTCGGTGACCTGGTGCGCGAGGCTCTCGCCTCGGAGGGCGTCACCGCGCTGCTGCCCGCCCGCACCGACCGGGACACCGGCTTCTGCGTCGCCCTGGTGGACTCCGAGGGCGAGCGCACGTTCGTGACGTCGACGGGCGTCGAGGGGGAGTTGAGCGAGGACCAGATCAGGGCGGTGGCCGAGGCGCCGCGCCCCGGCGACCTCGTCCAGCTGTCCGGCTACGGGCTGGTGCCGGCGGGTGCGGCCGAGCGGCTGGCCGCGTTCGCCGCCGCGCTGCCCGAGGGCGTCACCCTGTGCCTGGATCCGGGTCCGCTCGTCGCGGACATCGACCCGGCGCGGCTGGCGCGGGTCCTGGCCCGGGTGGACTGGCTCAGCTGCAACCGCAGGGAGGCGCGGCTGCTGACCGGCCTCGGGGACGACGCCGCGGCCGCCGAGGAGCTGGCGGGGAGGCTGCGTCCCGGAGCGGGGGTGCTGGTGCGCGGTGACGCGGACGGCTGCCGGCTGGTGACGGGCGACGGCGGCGCCGTCCACGTGCCGGGCCGTCCGGTGGCAGCCGTGGACAGCAACGGGGCGGGTGACGCGCACGTCGGCGCGTTCCTCGCCCTGCTCGGGCGGGGTGCGGGGCCGCTGGACGCGGCCCGCGGCGCGAACGTGGCGGCGTCCGTGGCCGTCACCCGTCGGGGCCCGGCCACCGGGCCCACCGCAGCCGAGGTCGCCGCCCTGCTGGACGCGGACGATCCGCTGACCGCGGTGCTGACCGACCGCTCCTGACGCCGGGCCCCGACGGGCGTGGGCCGGCCGCCCATCACGCGGGGGCCGGGTCAGGCGCAGGCACGGGGCGGCCGGTCAGGAGCCGATCCGCGGGAGCATCGGTGGATGGTCGGGGTCGGGGACGTGGGAGGCGTAGCCGCCGGGGACGGTGCGGGACTGGGTGGCGCGGAAGTGGACGGGGGGGGCGCCGACGCGGCGGGTGAACAGGCGGGAGAAGTAGGCGGGGTCGTCGTAGCCGACGCGGCGGGCGACCGTGGAGACGGGCAGGTCGGTGCCGGCCAGCAGTTCCTTGGCGCGGCCCAGACGGATGCCCAGGAGGTAGTCCTTGGGGCTGCATCCGGCGCTGCGGCGTACGGCGGTGCGCAGTTCGGCGGCGGTCATGCCGTGGCGGGCGGCGTGTTCGGCGACCGACAGGGGCAGGAAGGCGTCGCGGGCCAGGGCCTGGAGGACGGGTGCGCCGTCTGCGGTGGTGTCGGCGCGGGAGCGGCGCAGCGCGACGAGGAGTTCGTGGACGGCCGCGGCGGCCTCGATCTCCAGCAGCGGGTTGCCGGGGCGGGCGGCGCGGGCGACACGGGCGATGGCGGCGCGGGCGGGTCCGGCGTCGCTGAGGGGGACGAGGGGGCGGCCGGGTTCGATGCAGCCCAGTTCGGTGTAGGCGGTCAGGGCGGAGCCCGTGAAGTCGACGAAGCTCTCGTCCCAGCCCTCCTCGGGGTCGGCGCCGAAGTGGTGCGGCACCCCCGGGGTGATCCACAGCAGCGCGGGGGCCACCACGTCGTGGCGGTGGCCCCCGGGATCCTTGCGCCCCTCGGCGGTGCCGGGGATGTCGCACCAGCCGCGCCCCGCGCTGATGACGATGGCGACGTGGTGGTCGAGGACGCGCGGTCCCACGGGGGGCAGCGCGCCGTGCTGCATCCCGACGCCGAGGCAGACCAGGCCGAGTCGGTGGTGAACGGGCCCGGGGGTGAAGTACCGCATCCAGGACTGGTACCGGTGCTCGGTCACCGCACGCGCTCCCCTCACTCGCTCAGGGAGCAGCGTACGGTGGTCGCCCCTGGCCGGTCACCGGTCGTGGGGGGAGACGGGGGCGGTCAGTCGGTCACCTCGCTGACGGTGAAGGTGTCCAGCGCGAACTCGGCCTTGCCGTCGTCGCCGACCTTGCGCAGCCCGACCCATGCCTGTCCCTCCCCGGGGGCGGTGAACTCGTAGGTGAGCGTGGCGGGGCGAGTGGCGACCGGCAGCGGCTCGCGCTGGAGTTCCTTGGCACCGGGGGTGTCCACGCCGGTGATCCACGCGTACTGGTCCTCCTTCTCGTTCTCGTACCGGAAGGAGACCCGGTAGGTCTTTCCCGCCTCGAAGCGGACGGTGTGGGGGACGGTGCGGTAGACGAGCCCGGTGTTCTCACCGCGGGACTTGAGGGACTCGCTCCCGTCGATCACGTCGTCGATGGCCTTGCCGTTCCAGCCGCGCTGCGTGTAGGGGGCGTGCCGCTGGGCGATGTGGGTGCGCGGGTCGGTGGAGCCCCCCGCGTCGCCCTTGACGAACGGGCCCCAGCCCTGCGGCACGTGCTCGAAGTCCTCCCGCGCCAGGGTCGTGTGCCGCTCGGAGGCGCCTTGCCGCGCAGCCTGGGGAGGGGTGCCGGCGACGACGCGTACGTGGTCGAAGCGGACCGGTACCTCGCCCTTCCCCGCCGTCAGGGCGAGAGTGACCGGACCGCCGCCTTCGGGCACCGTGAACCAGGTCGTCATCCGCTGGAAGCGGGTGCCCTGCTTGAGGTCGGCGGCGACCTGGTTGGTGGCGGTGGAGGTGTCCGTCCAGTTCTCGGCGGTGACGCCGTCGGCGGTGCGCACGGTGAGCGCGGCGCGGCGCCGCTCCCCCGCCTCGTCGCCGACCTGTACCTGGACGGAGGCGGCGTAGGTGCCGGGTTCGAGGCGGGACATGCGCTGGCTGACGGACGCCTCGCCGCCGGGTGCGAGGAGGAGTTCGGGGTCACCGCGCTCGCTGACCTCGACCTTGGCCTTTCCCGTGACCGTCCAGGCCGCCAGGCCGCCGGAGTGGAAGCCGGGGTCGGTCAGGGGGGTGCCCTCGCCCCAGTGCGGCTTCGGCTGGGCGGGGGCCGGCCTGCGGTGGACGACGTAGGGCACCCCGGCCTCGGCGTCCAGGGTGACCCGGCCGCCCGAGACGGTGGCTTCGACGGGTTCGCCCCGCCCGCGCCAGGTCAGCGGGTACACGTGGACCGTGCGGGTGTGCTTCCAGCCCGCGGGCAGCCGCCAGGTGGTGCGGCCGCCGCCCGGGTTGTAGTGGTAGAGCTTGGCCGGTTCCGTGGCCTTGCGCGGCTCCCACGGCAGCAGGTAGACGCCGTCGTCGTAGACCTGCCGTCCGTCGGTGGTGATACGGCGCTTGCCGCCGGTGTCGGTGACGGCGGTGGCCTCCTCGCCCTCGAAGGTGATCTCGTGCTCGGACCAGGAGCGGATCGGCCTGGCCTGGAGGTATTTGGCGGGGAGGCTGTGCGTCCAGATCAGCTTGTAGAAGGCGTGCCAGTCGGTCTTGCCGCGCCAGCCCTCGTAGTTGCCCATACGGGCCGCGCCCAGCAGGGTGGGCCACTTGTCGGCGAACACGTCCTTCTGGTGGTTGCGGATGAAGCGGATGAGGCGGGAGTTGATGCCGCGCGAGGTGTCGGCGCCGTAGTCGGTCTCCGTGGCCCAGTGCGACCACAGCGCCGAGCGCTCGAAGCCGTGGCCCCACTCGGTGGCCACGTTCCAGCCCTGGTCGCGGAAGGCGCGCTGGAGCCGGTCCGAGGTCCACCCCGATTCGCGGAAGACGTCGATGTAGAGGGAGGTCAGCCCCTTGTCGGTGTCGTCGCGCAGGTTCTTGAAGCGGGCGATGACGTCCCCGGAGACCAGGTCGCGGCGCTGGTCGATGCGGTAGGACTGGTCGAGCCAGTCCCACTGCTCGTTGTTCTTGTCGACGAGCTTCTCGGAGAAGGCGTGGGCCACCGGGTAGGACTCGGTGACGTTGACGTGGACCGCGAAGTCGGTGTTCCACTTCCTGCCCTTGCGCAGCAGGGTGTTGAGGTCGGCCAGGCCGCCCGCGCGGTGGTTGTAGTTGCCCGCGTAGTCCGGGTGCGCCGAGTCGTGGCCCTCGGACTGGTAGCCCTTGAGGAGGGTGAACTGGCGCAGCCCGTCGGTGGCCAGGTGGATGCGCTTGACGTGGTCGAGCGTGCTCAGGAACGGGTTGGTGGCCAGGCTGGCGAAGTTGAACGGGATGTGCGGGATCACCCGCAGGTGCTGTTCGTCCGCGCCGAGCGGGTCGATCATGATCTCGCGCATCGCGATGGCCGCGTCCTGCCAGTCGGCGACGCCGTCACCGTTGCGGTCGCCGGTGACGACGACGGTGACGTAGGGCAGCGGCTCGGTCTGGTCCGCTGCGGCGGTCGCGGCGCGGTGCGTCCACTGGCCGCAGGTCAGCCGGGTGCTGCGGGCGTCGCCCACCGCGACGGTCTGCCGCCACAGGCGCCCGTTGTCCCAGTCGGCGCCCTCGGTCTCGGACGGCTTGTCGTAGCTGGTGTTCGTCTCGATCGCCGCGGCCAGCTCGCCCGTCGCCACGACGGCGTAGGCGCAGCCGACCGGTGCGTCGTCGGTGGCGGTCTCGCCGGTCAGCTCGATGAGGGTGTCGCCGCTCTCGGCCTTATCGAGTTCGACGCGGGCCGTGTGGACGACGGGGTCAGGCTGCTGGTCGGAGCGCATCGACAAGAAGGCGAGCCCGGGGAGTTCGAGGGTGCCCACCCGCCCTTCCGGGGCTTCCGCCACGCGGGTGACGCGCCAGTGGACGCGGCGGCCCTCGGCCTCGATGCGGACGGTGAGCGCGGTGCCGGTCTGAAGGGTGAGGGTGTAGGTGATCCGGTCGCCGCCGGGTGTGCTGGTCACCTCGGGGGTGTGTTCCTCGCCGTCGACCAGGAGCGTCGTGACGGCCTCCGCCTGGGCGTGCAGGGTGGTGCCCGTCGCGCGGTCGGTGTAGTCGACGATGCGGGGAAAGGCCGTATCGACGCGCACGTCGAGGTCGGGCGTGCGCAGGGTGTGCGTCGCGGGCTTCTTCTTCGCGTCCGCGCGGGCCGGGGCCACCGCGATGGTGCCCAGCGCCGTGCCGGCCCCCGCCACGGCGCCCGCCGCCACCACCGCTCTGCGGGTGACGCCCGCGCTCGCTTCGCCGCTCGTCATGGTTGTGCTCCTCCACTCGGGTCCGCCACCGGTCTTCGCCGACCCACCCTTGGTGACCTCGTGCAAGCTTGCCCATGGACAAGCGTGGGGAGGTTGTTGGACTTGCGTCACGAGTCCGCGGCGCGGCCCCCGCACGGGGGCGGGGTGACGGGCGCTGCCGGCGGGTGGCGGGAACGTTCCGGGCGGCTGGAGGTGCCCCGCGGCGCGTGCGGGTGCATGCTGCTGGGAGACGCTGAGGAACCTGGTCTCCGGCGTGCGACCGTCCGCGCCCGGCCGATCACTAAGGAGTGACGTGGAGCCTCCCGCCCAGGAGTCCCCGGACGAGGGTCCCGGCTTCGACGGCGTCGCGGCCGCCCTGGTGGACGAGGACGGACGTATCACCTGGTGGTCACAGGCAGCGGGGCGGCTGCTGGGCTGGAGCGGCGAGGAGGTCACCGGCACCCCGGGGCGTGACCTGGTCGCCACCGACGCGCCCACCCTGGTCGGGCCGCACGCCGCGGCCGGCTCCCGGGAGGCGGAGGCCACCCGCAGGCTGCGGCTGCGCCACAGGGCCGGGCATCTCGTCCCGGTGACCGTACGGCTGCTGGCGGCCGACGGGGCGCCGGGGACGCTGGCGGTGGCCGTGCCCGAGGACGTGGGCCCGGGTCCCGCGCCAGGTCCGACGCTGGTCCGCGCCCTGCTCGAACAGGAGCGGGTGCCCGTGGCCCAGTTCGACATGGGGCTACAGGTGGTGCGCACCAACGCCGCGTTCGAGGAGCTGCGGCCCGAGGGAGCGGCGGACGACTGGCTGACCAGGCTGCCCAGCGTCGAGGGGGACGGCGTCGCGCGGGAGGCGTTGGCGCAGGTCGCGGAGAGCGGGACGGTCGTCGCCGCCTCCGAGTACGGGCTGGGGCCGCCCGGCTCGGAGGTGGGGCTCTTCCTCACCTGCCTGCGGGTGGACGGGCCGCTCGGCGAGCCGCTCGGTGTCGTCGTCACCGCGCGCGAGGTCACCCCGCGGCAGCGCGCCCGCCGCCGCCTCGGCAAGGCCTACGAGCGCGCCTTCCACCTCGGCTCCTCCCTGGACGTGGTGCACAGCGCCCGCGACCTGGCCCAGGTGCTGGTCCCCGACCTCGGCGACCTGGCCAGCGTCGACTTCCCCGATGACGTGTTGCAGGGCCGCGATCCACCGCTCGGCTACCCGGGGCAGGAGGCCTCGGCGGCGCGGAGGGTCGCGGTGAAGGCCGCGGACGGACAGTGGCCGGGCGCGCTGGTGCAGGTCGGCGAGGCAGTGCCGAACACCCCCGAGGGCCCGCAGACCGCCGGGAAGATCGTCGGGGAGGTGCTCGCCGCGGGCCCGGGGACGGCGCGGGAGATCCTGGACCACGATCCGGAACTGATCGCGCGGCTGGTGCCCGAGGGGATGCGGGACTCGCTGGGCTGCCCGCTCTACCACGGCGGCCGCTTCTTCGGCTACGTCCAGGTGTACCGCACGCGGGACCCCAAGCCGTTCGACTACGACGACGTGCGGTTTCTCCAGGACATGTGCCACCGGACGGCCGGGGCGCTGGACAACGCCTTCCGGTACACCCGCGAGCACCGCACCGCGCTCGTCCTGCAACGCAGCCTCCTGCCGCCCGCTGCCACCGAGAGCTCGGCGGCCGAGACGGCGGGCTCCTACCTGCCGGCCGGCGGCGGCGCCAGCGTGGGCGGCGACTGGTTCGACGCCTTCCCCCTGTCCTCGCTGCGGATCGCGCTGGTCGTCGGCGACGTCATCGGCCACGGGCTCCAGGCGACCGCGACCATGGCGCGGGCCCGCACCGCCGTGCAGACCCTCGCCGATCTCGACCTGCCGCCCGAGGAGCTGCTGACCTGCCTGGACGACCTCGTGCAGCGGATGAAGGCCGAGGCCGACCACCCCGACAGCGTCGGCGCCTCGTGCCTGTTCGCCGTCTACGACCCGGTCAGCCAGGAGTGCAGGATGGCCAGCGCGGGACACCCGCCGCCCGCCGTGGTCCTGCCCGACGGCACGGTCAGCTTCCTGGACCTGACGCCGGGGCCGCTGCTGGGCGTCGGCGACAATCCGTTCGAGGTGACCAGCGTGCGGCTGCCGCCGGGCAGCGTGCTCGCCCTCTACACGGACGGGCTGGTCGGCCACGACCCGGAAGCCGGCATGGCCAGGCTGCTGGAGGACCTGGAGAAGCTCTGCCGCCCGGCCCCCGGGCTGCGCGCCGAGGACGCCCACAAGCCGCTCGACCAGGTCAGCGCCGAGTTGATCCGCCGCCACCCGAGCGCGGAGCACCCCGACGACGACGTCACCGTGCTGCTTGCCCGCACCAGGGCCGTGCCCGGGACCGACACCGCCTCCTGGGAGTACCCCGCCGATCCGGCCGCCGTCCAGGCCGCCCGCGAGGACGTGAGCGCCCAATTGGAGGCGTGGGGTCTTGTGGAGGAGTCGTTCACCACCGAACTCATCGTCAGCGAACTGGTCACCAACGCCATCCGCTACGCGGGCGGTCCTGTCAGCCTGCGCCTGATCCGCGACCACGTCCTGGTGTGCGAGGTCTCCGACCCCAGCAACACCCAGCCACGGCTGCGCCGCGCCCTGACCACGGACGAGGGCGGCCGCGGGCTCTTCCTGGTCGCCCAGCTCGCCCACCGCTGGGGCAGCCGCTACGGCGACCGCGGCAAGACGATCTGGACCGAACAGGAGCTGGGAGACGGCCGGGCCGCAGGCGGCCCGCTCGCGCTATCGTGACCACGGGCCGCGCGCTGGGGGTGTGCGATGAGTGGTTCGGTGGCCGACCGCGTCGAGCGCGGCTTCCCGCACCTGGAGACGGTGCGCGCGGCGATCACGGCGCTCTACCGGCGGCTGTCCGCCGACGGTGTGCGCGGCTTCGGCCTGAGCGTCGCACCCGGCGACGTCGCCTTCTCCGACACCGACGACCTGTATCCGGGGGTGCAGCGCGTCGCCGGTGTGATGGTCGGGCACCTGCGGCTGCCGGCGGCGCGGGTCATCGTCTCCTTCCGCGAGATGACGCACGCCGCGAACGTCGAACTGAGCGCGGGGCCGGAGTACTTCGTGGAACTCAACGACCGCTTCAAGCGGCACCGCGGCGACATCGGCGCGGCCCTCGCCCACGAGGTCACCCATGTGTGGCTGCACCGCCTCGGCCTCGCCTTCCCCGGCACCCGCGACAACGAGATCCTCACCGACACTGCCGCCACCTATCTCGGCGCGGGATGGCTGCTGCTGGACGCCTTCCGGCAGGACGCCCTCACCTCCCAGAAGCTGGGCTACCTCACACCCGAGGAGTTCGGCTACGTCCTCGCCAAGCGGGCACGGCTGTGCGGTGAGGACCCCGCCGTCTGGTTCACCAGCCCGCAGGCCTACGAGGCGTACGTGCGAGGGCGCGCGCTGGCCGAACGCGACGAGGCGGTACCGCCACTGGCGGCTGCGCCGTGGTGGGAGCGGCGCCGGTACGTGCGCGAGCGGCGGCGCGGGGAGCCGGGCGGCGGCCCGGACGGCGGCGGGTACGCCTTCGAGGCCGACGGCTCCGGTGTGCGGGTGTCCTTCCCCTGCCCCACCTGCCGGGTGCGGTTGCGGGTGCCCGCGCGGGGGCGGGTGCGGGCGCGGTGCGGCCTGTGCGGCGCGGTGTGGACGTGCGACACGTGAGGTGATCCGGCGGGGTCTGAAAACTCTCGGCGGAGGGTCCGCATGGCGTAGGTTCGGGGGTATGAGTCCTTCCGTTGCCACCACCACACAGGTCGATCTCGACGGGCTGCTGGAGTTCGTGCGGCCCCGCCACCGGGCGATCCTGCTGACGCGGCGCAAGGACGGGGCGCCGCAGGCTTCGCCGCTCACGTGCGGGGTGGACGCGGCGGGACGGATCGTCGTCTCGACCTACCCGGAGCGCGCCAAGACCCGCAACGCGCGCCGCGAGGCCCGGGTGAGCGTCCTGGTGCTCTCGGACGAGTGGAACGGGCCGTGGGTGCAGGTCGACGGCGACGCCGAGGTGCTGGACCTGCCGGAGGCCCTGGAGCCGCTGGTCGAGTACTACCGGGCGATCTCGGGCGAGCACCCGGACTGGGACGAGTACCGCGCGGCCATGCGCGAGCAGGGCAAGTCGCTGATCCGGGTGACTCCCCGGCAGTGGGGGCCGATCGCCACGGGCGGGTTCCCCGCCCGGCTCGCCGGCTGACCACGGGCGGCGAACCGGCCGGGGAAGGCCGCGGAAGGCCGGGGCCCGCGGCTGAACGGGGCCCGCCGTCTCAAGGACCGACGGGCACCGCCGGCCCCGTCTCAGCGGGTCCGGCCCCGTCTCGGCGGAGCCGGCCCCGTCTCAGCGGATGATGTGCGGCACGAAGCGCGCGTACTCGTCCGTCACCGGCCCCGCCGACTCGCGGATGCCGAGCCCCGCGGCCTCGCCGTCGACGACCCAGGTGCCGAGCACCGTGCGGTTGCCGTCGAACGCGGGCAGCGGGCACAGCGCCTGGTAGCAGCACGGTTCGTCCCGCACCGACAAAGCGCTGCCGGGCTCGTGCAGCGTGACGCCCGCGCCCTCGCGGCCCAGCAGGGGCTTGGCCGCCCAGCCGGACGTGCCGGCCAGTCCCCGCGGACCGTCCAGGTAGGCCGGCAGCAGGTTCGGGTGGCCGGGATACAGCTCCCACAGGATCGCCAGGAGCGCCTTGTTGGACAGCAGCATCTTCCAGGCCGGCTCGATCCACAGAGTCGTGCCGGTGCCGCCCCCGTTGTCGAGGGTCTCCAGCACGTGGCGGCCGAACCGGTCGGAGGCCAGCCACTCCCACGGGTAGAGCTTGAAGCAGGCCCGGACGAACTTCAGCCGCTGGTCGACGAACCGGCCCGAGAGCCGGTCCCAGCCGATCTCCTCCACCGGTATCGCCACCGTCTCCAGGCCGGCCTGTTCGGCCGTCTCCTGGAGGTAGGCGACGGTCATCAGGTCCTCGCCCAGCTCGTCGCGGGCCGAGTGGGCGAAGTGGACGGGTGCGCCCGGCGGCAGCAGCGCCGCCTGCTTCTTCCAGACCTCGACGAGCCGCTCGTGCAGGGAGTTCCACTGGTCGGCTCCGGGGAAGCGCTCCTCCATCCAGAACCACTGCGGGGAGGCGGCCTCCACCAGCGAGGTCGGCGTGTCCGCGTTGTACTCCAGCAGCTTGGCGGGCTCGCCCCGCCCGTCGTAGCGCAGGTCGAACCTGCCGTAGAGGCTGGGCACCTCGTCGCGCCGCCGCCAGGCCTCGGCGACCCGGTCGACCAGCGCCGGCTGTGTGATGCCCAGGTCGGCGAACCTGTTCTCCTCGACGATGTACGCGGCTGCCCGCAGACACATGGCGTGGAGTTCCTCGACGACCTCCTCGAGGGCTTCGACCTCGGGCAGCGTGAAGGAGTAGTAGGCGCTCTCGTCCCAGTAGGGGCGGAAGGAGCCGTCGGGGTACCGCGTCAGCGGATAGATGCAGCCCTGTTCCTCGACGGTCTCCCGCCAGCCGGGACGAGGGGTGATGGTGTGGCGGTCCATGCCGGCCCTCTCGTCGTGCGCCGCGCGCCCGGTTCAGCCGCCGTACCCGCCACCGCTGCTGCTGCTGCCGTACCCGTCGTCATCGTCGTCGCAGCCGAAGCCGGCCCGCTCGACGGCCGCGGCGTGGACGAAGGTGCCGTCCTTCGCCCGCTCGTCCTTCTCGCGACCGCCGTAGTACCAGGCCGTGCCCACCCCTTCGGCGGTGCGGCCTTCCGCGGCGGCGGGGAAGGCCGCCTGCCGCGTGGCCGCCGAGGTCTCGCACTGGCTCGGCGGCAGGATGCGGTAGCCGCGCACGGCGTCGTAACTGTCGGGGTCGACGCAGCGCTTGTCGGGCTCCGAGGTGTATCCGGACAAGGCCACCGCGAGGGCACCCATGCTGCCGAGCACCACGGTCGAGGAGCGCAGCTTGCGCCGCTTGCCCCGGGCCGCGCTGTTGTGCGCGGTCGGCGCCGGTGTGTTCTCTTCGGCGCTGTGCGCGTCCGGTATGACGGTCATGGGTCCCCCTACGTACGACTGAATCGACACGACGCGCCCACCATAGTCCGTGCCCCGCGCCGTGCCCGGTCCCCCGCCTCCTCCCGTCCCGCTCGTCCGGTACGGCCGCTACCTGCGCACTTGACCGAGTACGCGTTCGCATCCGGCGAGGAAGTGGCGTGCGGCGCTTGCACTGACGGGAGCGCCGTCGTCGACCGCCGCGTCGCGCAGGCGGCGCAGGCCGTCGTAGACGGCGAGGGCCCCGGGCGCGACGCCGGCGAGGTCCAGCCGCTGCCGCAGCAGCGCGGGAGACCCGCGGTCGGCACGCGGATCGGGCAGCCGCGGCAGTACGGCGTCGAGTCCCGCGCTCAGCGCCGCCCAGGCCGCCGCCAACGCCCCGACGGGCGAGGCGTCGACGATCGCCCAGGAGTCCCGGAAGTCCGCCGCCGCCGGGAGCTCGCCCGCCGTGGGCGGCGACGGCTGCGGGTACCGCGGGCTCCCGTAGCCGGTCGTGTCCGCCGCCGGAACCGGCACCGGCACCGTTTCCTGCGCCGGTTCCCGCCGCGACGCGCCGTCGTGGCCGGGTCCCGGAGAGGGACGGGGGGCCGGGGGCTGCCGGGGCGGGTACGAGCCCCCCGGCGGCAGGGGCTGCTGGTAGGGGGAAGGGTATGCGGGGGACGGAGCCTGCTGGTACGAGTCCCCTGCTGGGGGAGGCTGCTGGTACGGCCAGGTGGCCGGAGGGATCCCGTACGGTGCGGGTCCTGGTGGGGGTGTCTGCGCATCGGGGGTCTGCCGGTCCATCTGCTCGGCGAGTTCGCGCAGTTGCCGGGCCTCCGCCTCAAACTCGATGGCCCCGGCGGGGGTCTCGATCCGCGTCATCCGCGCGAACGCCTCGCGCAGGTAGTCGCGCAGGCACCAGGCGACCACGAGCGTCACCACGGGCCAGACCACGGCCTCGACGTACCGGAGAACGAGATCGGCCACATCCATGGGTCCATCCTGGCCCCCCGCACCGCGAACGGGGGCGGAATCGGGCCGCGTCCGGCCCGGTTCCGCCCCCGTCACGCCGGGGGAAGGCGACCGCTCACCTCCGCGTGGCGGGCTCCGCCTCCTCGTCGCGGGGGCTCGCGCCGCCCTGGCCCGGCAGCGCGGCGGCGCCGGGGTCGTCGCGGAGCTTCTCGCCCTCGACGTCGACGGTGGGCAGGACCCTGGCGAGCCAGCGCGGCAGCCACCAGGCGCGCCGGTCCAGCAGGTTGAGGACGGCGGGCACCAGCGCCATGCGGACGACGAACGCGTCGAAGAAGACGGCCACGGCGAGGCCGAAACCGATCATCTTCACCATCGAGTCGCTGGAGCCGATGAACCCGGAGAAGACGGCGATCATGATGACGGCGGCCGCGGTGACGACCCGCGCGCCGTGCCGGAACCCGGTCACCACCGCCTCCCGCGCCGACTCCCCGTGGGCATAGGCCTCCCGCATCCGGGTCACCAGGAAGACCTCGTAGTCCATCGCGAGGCCGAAGACCACACCCACCATGAAGATCGGCATCATCGACATGACCGGGCCTGTCTGCTCCACGCCGAACAGTCCGCCGAGCCAGCCCCACTGGAAGACCGCGACCACGGCGCCGAGCGCGGCGACGACGGACAGCAGGAAGCCCAGCGCGGCCTTCAACGGCACCAGCACGGAGCGGAAGACGACCATCAGCAGCAGGAACGCCAGGCCGACCACCAGCGCCAGGTAGGGCAGCAGCGCGTCGTTCAGCTTCTGCGAGACGTCGATGTTCATCGCCGTCGACCCGGTGACCAGGACGTCGGCGCCCGTCTTGGGGCTCAGTTCGGCACCCGTGTCGCGGATGTCGTGCACCAGGTCCTGGGTCTGCGTCGAGGACGGGTGCGAGTCGGGGACGACGGTGACCATCGCCGTGTCGCCCGCCTTGTTGAACTGCGGCTCGGCCACCCCCGCGATGCCGTCCAGCCGGGACAGCTCCCGCACGGTGTGGTCGACGGCGGCCTTGGGATCGTCGCTGCCCCGGGCGTCTATCACGGTCATCAGGGGGCCGTTGAAGCCGGGCCCGAAGCCGTCCGACAGCAGGTCGTAGGCCTTGCGCTGGGTGGTGTCCGTCGGCTTCGACCCGTCGTCGGGCAGGCCGAGTTCGAGGGAGGTGGCCGGCAGGGCGATCACGCCGAGGCCCACCACGCCGGCCAGCAGCACGGCGACGGGGCGCCGCTGGACGAACCGCGCCCAGCGGGTGCCGGCAGGCTCCCTGGCCGGCGGCTTCCCGGCCTGCTCCCCCGGGTCGGCTGCCTGCGCGGTCTGCGCGGCCTGTACGCCGGCCTCCCCTGCCTGCTCGCGTGCCTGCTTGCGTGCCTTGCGGCCGACGATGCGGCTCCCGGCGAAGCCCAGCAAAGCGGGGATCAGCGTGAGGGCCACCAGCACGGCGATGGCGACGGTTCCGGCCGCCGCGACGCCCATCTTGGTGAGCATCGGGATGTTGACGACCGCCAGCCCGACCAGCGCGATGATGACCGTCAGACCGGCGAAGACCACCGCGGAGCCCGCCGTGCCGACGGCCCGCCCCGCGGCCTCCTCCCGCGCGCGGCCCTCGTGGAGTTCGGCGCGGTAGCGGGAGACGACGAACAGCGCGTAGTCGATGCCGACCGCCAGGCCGATCATCATGGCCAGAATGGAGGTGGTGGAGCCCAGGTCCATCACACTGGCGAGCGCGGTGATCGTGGAGACACCGATGCCCACGCCGATCAGCGCGGTCAGCAGCGGAAGTCCGGCGGCGACCAGCGAGCCGAAGGTGACGACCAGGACGACGGCGGCGACCACCACGCCGATGACCTCGCCGGCGCCCGTCGTCGGGATGGTGCTCAGCGCGTCACCGCCGATCTCCACCGTCATGCCGCCGTCCCGCGCCTGCTCACCGGTCTTCTCGAGCGCGTCGCGGGTGTCGTCGGACAGCTCCATCGAGCTGACCTTGTAGTTGACCGAGATGTAGGCGGTCTCGCCGTCCTTGCTGACGGCCTTGCCGGTGAACGGGTCGATGACCCTGGCCACCTCGTCGGACCCGGACTTCAGCGCGGCGACGGCGTCCTGGACCGCGGCCTTGTTGGCCGGGTCGGTGATCTTCTCGCCCTTGGGTGCGTCGAAGACGACGCGCGCGGTGGCGCCGTCGGCGTTGGCACCGGGGAAGCGCTGGTCCAGCAGGTCGAAGGCCTTCTGGGCCTCGGTGCCCGGAATCGAGAAGGAGGTGGAGGCGGCGGGCGGCGCGCTGGCGGCGCCCGCCCCCGCTATCGCGAGCAACGCCACCCACAGCAGCACGACGATGCCGCGCCGCCGGAAGGCGAGCCGCCCCAGGCGGGAGAGGAAGGTTGCCACGGGTGGAACTCCAGAGGTGATGAGGGACCCGCGAGGCGCCGGCGCGCACGTCGCTGGACGCGCGGGGCCCTGGGTGCGGGTGGAGCTGGTGGAGAGAGGAAGGAGAGGGGGTGTGCCGGCTTCAGGCGCGCAGTGCGGGCAGCACGACGGCGTCGAGGTAGGTGGCCAGGAAGTCCTGGGTTGCCGCGAGTCCTTCGATCAGTTCGCGGCTGATCAGCGCGCCGACGAGCATGTGCGGCACGAAATCGAGAGCGGGGTTGTCGGAGCGGATCTCGCCCCGCTCCACCGCCCGGTCGAGCATCACGTGCAGGTCGGCGATGCTCGGTTCGATCAGCAGCTCGCGCAGGGCTCTGAGCAGCTCGGGGCTGTCGTGGGCCGCGCGGCCCACACCGCGCATGAGCGCGGCGTCCTGTTCGATCCGGCAGTCGTCGAACGCGTGCACGATGGCGTCCCTGAGGTCACCGCGCAGCGAGCCCGTGTCGGCGACACCTCGCGCGGCGCCAGGTCTCCCGTGCTTGAGCGCGCGGGCGACGAGCTCGGGCTTGCTGCCCCACTGCCGGTAGAGGGTGGCCTTGCTGGAGTGCGTAGCGGTGGCGACGGCGTCCATGGTGAGCGCGTCGTACCCCACCTCGCGCAGCAGTTGGAGCACGGCGCCGTAGAGCTCCGCCTCGCGCTCCGGAGTGATTCTGCTGCGCCGCGTCGCTGCCACGGACGTCATTCCGGCACCTCCAGCAGTACGAAACGGTTTCGTACTGCTACTGACCATACGGCACCGGCGAGCGAAACGGAAACGTTTCGATGAGGGGTGCGTGCCGGTCGCCTCGACCGGCTCGGCCCGATCACCGAGCCGAGCCGGTCGGGCGGTTCACCGCACCGTCAGCACCAGCTTGCCGTCCAGGCCGCCCGCCTCACCGGCGCGGTGTGCCCGCGCGGCCCCGGCGAGGGGGATCGGCTCGTGCAGCGGCACGTCGAGCGTGCCGCGCCGGTGCAGGGCCAGCACCCGGTCGAGGGCCTCACCGGTGCGCTCCTCGTCGGCGGCCCCCGAGGAGAAGCGCACGCCGAGCGACTGCGCCGCCTGCGGATCGGCCAGCGTCAGCACCCGCGCCGGGCCGCCCACCAGCCGCACGGACTCCCCCAGCACGTCCGCGCCCGAGGCGTCCAGCACGGCGGCGACCCCGCCGGGGGCGGCGGCCCGCACCCGGTCGGCCCAGCCGTTCCCGTACGTCACCTGCGTGGCTCCCAGGCGCGTCAGCCGCTCCCGCTCCCGCTCACCTGCCGTGCCGACCACGTGTGCGCCGCTCTCCAGCGCGAACTGCACCGCGAGGTTGCCCACGGCCCCACCCGCGCCGTGGACCAGCACGGTCTCCCCCGCCGCGACCTGAAGTTCGGTGAGGGCCCGGTGGGCGGCCTCCGCCGCGACCGGCAACCCGGCGGCCCGCCGCACGTCCAGGTCGTCGGGCCGCCGCCGCAGCCGCGCGGTGTCGGCCAGCAGGAGCGAGGCGTACGCGCTGGGTGCGCGGCCGAAGACCTCGTCACCCGCCGCCAGGTCGCCGACGCCGTCGCCCACCGACTCGACCGTGCCGGCGAACTCCAGCCCGGGGATGTGCGGCAGCGTGACGGGCATGGCGGTGACCATGGCGCCGCTCCGGATCTTCCAGTCCAGCGGGTTGACGCCCACGGCCCGCACCGCGATCCGCACCTGGTCGGGGTCGGGCTCGGGGACGTCGATACCGGTCGGCTGGAGGACCTCGGGATCCCCGTAGGTGGCGAAGGCGATGGCCTCGGGCATGGCGGACACCTGCTTTCCTCTGGGTGGCTCAGTCCGCCCGCGTTCCCCGCGCGGGGGCTCGCCATGCCCGCTCGCTCGCCGTCACCGACCTGGCTCCCGGCTCGCCCCCTCCCCCGCCACCGAGTCCGTCACAGGGTCGGCCGGGTCGGGGAGACTCGTCCCCGTGCCGCCGGGCGTCTCCGCTGCGCCGGTCGCCACCCGGCTGTTGCGGCGTCCCCACAGCAGGTAGATCAGGACCCCCACCGCCATCCACGCCAGGAAGCGCGCCCAGGTGATCAGCGGCAGGCTGCCCACCAGGACCAGGCACAGGGCCAGCGCCACCAGGGGAAGCACCGGGACCCACGGCGTACGGAAAGCGCGGGGCAGGTCGGGGCGGCGGCGCCGGAGGTAGATCACGCCCACGCACACGGCGATGAACGAGGTGAGCATCCCGATGTTGCCGAGTTCCGCGAGGTCCTGGATGGGCAGCAGTGCCGTCATCAGGGCCACCATGCAGCCGAGCGTCCAGGTGATCCGGCGCGGGCTGCGGGTGACCGGGTGGACCCGCGCGAACCAGCCGGGCAGCAGCCGGTCGCGGCTCATGGCGAGGAAGACCCGGCTCTGCCCCAGCAGCATGATCATGACGACGGTCGTCAGCCCGCAGATGGCGCCGACGCCGACGACCCGCACCGCCCAGTCCTCACCCGCGGCCTGGAGCGCCCCCGTCACCGGGGCGGCGTTGTCCAGTTGGGCGTAGGGCCGCATCCCGGTGACGACCAGCGAGACGGCGACGTAGAGGGTGGCGCAGGCGGCGACCGTGGCCATCAGCGCGATCGGCAGGGTGCGCTGCGGGCGCTTGGCCTCCTCCGCGCTGCTGGCCATGATGTCGAAGCCGGAGTACGAGCCGAACACGATGGCGGCTCCGGTGAGGATTCCGGCGAAGCCGAAGGTGGCGTTCGTACTGATCCCGGCCCAGCCCAGCAGCGGCTGCTCCCAGAAGCCGCCCTCGGCTCCCGCGGGACGGGACTCGGGCACGAACGGCGCCCAGTTGTCCGGGTCGACGTGGGAGACGCCGACGACCAGGAAGAGCACGATGGCCGCCAACTTGACCAGTGTCATGGCCGTGTTGAGGCGTGAGGTGGTGCGCACGCCGGCGGCCAGGATCGCGGTGAGCACGAGGATGACGGCGACCGCGGGCACGTTGACGGCCGCCTCGGGTCCGGCTATGGCCTCCGGGAGCCGTATCCCGAAGGTGGCCAGGAAGTCGGTGACGTACTGGGACCATCCGGCGGCGACCGCGCCGGCTCCCATCGTCATGTCGAGGATGAGGTCCCAGCCGATCAGCCAGGCGATCGGCTCACCCAGTGACACGTAAGCGAACGTGTAGGCGCTGCCCGCGACCGGCACCGTGCTGGCGAACTCCATGTAGCACAGGGCCACCAGCCCCGAGACGAAGGCGCCCAGCGCGAAGGAGAGGGCGATGGCGGGTCCGGCGTAGTTGGCTGCCGCGGTGCCGGTCAGAACGAAGATGCCGCCGCCGATGGTGACGCCGATGCCCATCATCGTCAGCTGGAGCGGCCCCAGCGTGCGGTTCAGCCGGGTGGCGGGGCGCTCGGCGTCCCGCAGTGTCGCTTCGATCGATTTGGTGCGCACGCGTCCCTCTCCTATGCCTGGGCGTCCACGCCGGCGCCTGACGCGTCCGCGTGGGCGTCCCCGTGTGCGGCGTCGGCCGCCCGGACGCCGGGCGCCTCCGGGTGGGCGCCGGGTGCGTCCGGGTGGGCGGTGGTCTCCGTGTCTGCCCGGCACTCCGCGAGGCAGGCGGGCAGCTGTTCGGCCAGGTGGGCGTAGTCGGCGGCGTCGTTGTACAGGTGCGCGGACAGCCGCAGGAAGCCTCGGCCGTTCCAGGTGGTGCAGGCGACGTCGCAGCCGGTGCGGGCGGAGATGCGGCGCTGGAGCGCGTGCGCCGCCTCCTGGTCGGCGGCCAGCCCCGCGGGCAGCGGCACCAGCCGCATGGCGGGCGCGGCGCAGGCGGCCAGTTCGGCCGGCGCCTCGGTGCGGCCCAGTGCCGCGGCGAGCGTGTGCTGTGCCGCGTCGGCCAGTTGCGTCATCCGCGCGCGGGCGGCGTCCCAGCCGTAGCGGCGTTCGATGAACTCCAGCGCCGCGGGGGCCGCGAGCCAGGCGGTGAGGTCCGCGGTGCCCTGGTGGTCGAACCGCTGGGGGAACGGCTCGGGCGCGCCCCAGGAGTCGACGACGGGGTACAGCTCCTGGGCGAGGGGGCCCCGCGCCACCAGGGCGCCCGTGCCGCGCGGGGTGCAGGGCCACTTGTGCAGGTTGCCCACCCAGTAGTCGGCTTCGCCCGCGTGCGCGAGGGGGTCGGCGAGCATGCCGGGGCCGTGGGCGCCGTCCACCAGCACGCGGGCACCCGCGCTGTGGGCGACACCCACCAGGTCGGCGACCGGGAACAGGCGGGCGGTCGCCGAGGTGATCTGGTCGACGACGAGGAGGGAGACGGGCCCGGCGGCCAGTGCCGCCCCCACCCGTGCGGTGATCTCCTCAGCCGTGGCGCCCAGCGGCAGGTGCACCGTGCGGACGCGCGCCCCGGCACGGCGTGCGGCGCGTTCGACCGCCCAGACGACGGCGCCGTAGGCGTGGTCGGTCAGCAGCACCTCGGTCTCCGGCGGCAGCGTGATGCTGCCCAGCACGGCGCTGACGCCCGCGCTGGCGTTCGCCACCAGCGCCAGGTCCTCGGGCGGGGTGCGCAAGTAGCGGGCGATGTGCGTGCGGGCGTGCGCCACCCGCTCGGGCAGGCCGCGGAACCACGGGTCGGGCCCCGCGTCCATCTCCGTCCGCAGGGCCTGCTGCGCCGCGAGCGCCGCGCGCGGCACCGCGCCGTAGGAGCCGTGGTTCAGGTGGCGGACGGCCGGGTCCAGTGCCCAGTCCTCGAACGGGTGCCCGGCGCCCTGGCCGGGTTCGGTGGAGGGGGTCATACGCAGAACGGCCTCGCAGAGTTGTCTGATGACTTGCTGACGTTCTCCGGGACGGTAGACGGCAATGCCCTTGTCCGACAGGGGTGGACGAGTAAATTTCACTCCCTGACCCGACGGCTCGACGAGGAGTCATCAGATGACCCGCGTGTGTCACGTTGCTGCCCGGGGGTGTGTCATCGTTGCTGCGGCGGCACGCCGGGCCCACGGACGTGCGCGGGCACGACGGCGGAACGGGAACGGGACGGGAGCGGAACGGGCGACATGGCGGCGACGGACACGGCGGCGCGCGGACTGCGCGCCATGCTCGGCAGCGGCGAACTGACCCCGGGCCAGCAGCTGCCCCCCGAACCCGAACTCTGCTCCCGCCTCGGCGTCTCGCGCGGCTCCCTGCGTGAGGCCGTCCGCTCACTGGCCGCCCTCGGGATGCTGGAGTCCCGGCACGGCTCCGGCACGTACGTCTCCGCGCTGCTGCCCGCGCAGATGCTCGCGGGATTCGCCGCCACGGTCGACGTGCTGCCGCTGGACGGGCTGCTGGAGCTGTACGACGTACGCCGCGGCCTGGAGTCCCACGCGGCGGCCCTGGCGGCCGCCCGCGCCGAGGACGGCGTCGTCGACCGGCTGCGCGCACTCCACGCGCGGCTGTCCGTGACCGAGGACGACGACGAACTCCACGACCTCGACCGCGAGTTCCACGCCACCCTGTGCGCGGCGAGCGGCAACGACACACTCGCCGCTCTGTGCGACATCCTCCGCTCCCGCGGCCGCCACTACAGCGTCTACGGCACCGAGGAGACGGACGCCCTGCGGACCGCCAGCGACCTCGGCCACGAAGCCCTCATCGCCGCGCTCGCCGCCCGCGACCCCCAGGCGGCGGCGGCCGCGGCCAGCGCCCACCTGTCCCAGACGGAACGCTGGCTGCGCCGCCTGCGTCCCACCCCCGGCTCGGGTCGCTGAGGTCCGCGCGCGGTGGCGCGCGGGACCCGGCCCCGCCGTGGGAGGCTCGGATGAACGACCACCCACCGCCGTAGGGGGCAGCACCGTGCCGCGAGAGACCGGCAGCCACTGCGACGACGCCCTCCGCGTCGTCGACTCCGCAGCCCTCGCCCGCGCGCTCCCCGTGGGCGAGGCCGTCGAGGCGCTCCGCGCGGCGCTGCGGGCCGGGCTGGACGTCGCCGCGACGCCTCCCCGCTCCCGCGTGCCCACCAGCACGGGGCAACTCCTGTTGATGCCCGCCGAGTACGGGGAGCACGCGGGGGTGAAGATCGCCGGGGTCGTGCCGGGCAACCCGGCGCGCGGTCTGCCGAGGATCTCGGGCGCCTATCTGCTCATGGACGCGACGACGCTGCGGCCCACCGCCCTGCTCGACGGGGAGGCCCTCACCCTCCTGCGCACCTCGGCGGTCTCCGCGCTGGCGGCCGACCACCTGGCGGCACCGGACGCGGGACGGCTGGTGGTCTTCGGTACGGGGCCGCAGGCGTTCGCGCACGCCGTCGCCCTGCACCAGGTGCGGCCGCTGAGCGCGGTGCAGGTCGTCGGGCGCGATCCGCAGCGGGTGGCCCGGTTCGCGGAGCGCTGCGAGGAGGTCGGCATGACCGCCTCGGCCGCGGCGCCCGACGCCGTGGCGGACGCCGATCTGATCGCCTGCTGCACCTCGTCCACCGCCCCGCTGTTCGACGGCCGCGCTCTGCCGGCGCACGCGGCGGTCGTCGCCATGGGCTCCCACGACCCCGGTGCCCGCGAGCTGGACACCCGCACGCTCACCTCGGGCACGGTGGTGGTCGAGGACGCGGCGACCGCGCTCAGGGAGGCCGGGGACATCGTGATCCCCGTCCAGGAGGGCGCGTTGAGCGCCGCGTCGCTGGTGCCTCTCGCCGACGTCGTGTGCGGCCGCCACCCCCTCGCGGACGGCGGGCCACGCGTCTTCAAGGGCACGGGCATGGCCTGGCAGGACCTGGTGGTCGCGGCAGCGGCGGTGTCAGGACCCGCGTGAAGGTCAGGCGCGGCGCAGCCGGATCAGGCGCGGCGCAGCCGGGGGAAGGACGGTACGGCGGCGAGGAAGAAGAGCGTGGTCAAAACGTACGGCCAGGTGAGGGTGTGCCCGCCGAACGGGGCGAAGAAGGAGGTGACCGCCACGGTCAGCACGGTCGAGGCCACGGCCCCGACGACGCCGTACACCAGCGCGGCCACGCCGCGTTCGAGGAAGACGGCGCCCAGCGCCATCGCCACCAGGACCGCATTGTATCCGAGCAGCCCCTCGGCCACGTCGGAGGCGGGCGCGCCCAGCGCCCAGGAGGTGGCGGTGCCGACCACGCTGCCGAGGCAGGCGGTCAGTCCCGCGAACCAGTCGGCGACGAAGATCCCCGCGAGGAAGAGCAGCCCCACGTACCACTGCGGCATCAGGAAGATCTGGCCGACGTTGGCGAGGACCGCGTGTGCGGCGTCGCCCAGCCCCAACGACGCGTCACCGGACGCCGAGCGCGGCAGCGCCGAGAGCGACGACCCCTCGTGCCACACCCGTTGGAAGCCGGGCGCCGCCACGGTCACGACGCCGGCCACGAGGCAGAACGGCAGCGTGAACGTCGGTATGGACCACGGACGCAGCAGGTTGACCAGCGCGGCGGTGAGCACGGACGCGACGACCGCTCCCCCCGCCGCCATCAGCCACGTCGAGGCGTGGCCAGGCCCGAGGAAAACCGCGAACGCCACCGCCACGAGGCAGCCGTTGAACCCTTCGAGTCCTGCGGCCGTCCGCTCCCGGTCGACACCCAGCGCGTGCGCGGTGGCCGTGCCCAGTGCCGTGCCCAGCAGTCCGGCGAGGCCGTACCGCCAGCCCGCGGCGAACAGCGCGGCGACGAAGAAGAGGCCGCACGCCGCGTTGGGCATGAAGTCCACCTGCGCGATCCCGCGCAGCACCTCGTAGCCGAAACGCACCGGCTGCCGCCGTGCCCCGCTCGGCTCGGGCAGGTCCCACGCGACGGAACGACTCATACATGTAACGTACATCCGTCCCGGGCTCCGCCCGTGTCCGGGCCCTCAAGGCTCCCAGAGCCCGGAGAAGGGCGGTGGCGGCGTCGCGTGCGGCAGCCGCCGGAAACGCACGAAGGCCGCTCAGCGCAGCCCCGCGCAGGACAGCCATCCCCGGTTGCCGCCCGTGGCGGTGAGCACCGCGGCGAGCGCGCCCCCCGCGCCACCGAGCAGACCGCACCGCTCCCCCGCGAGCGACCACAACTCGTCCTCCTGCGCGACGAAGTGCCTCAGCAGCCTCTCCCGCAGGGCCGCGGCCGCAGGCAGCCGCCCGTGCCGCCGCATCGCGTCGGCCACTGCCAGCACCCCGGCCGCCCCGTGGCAGAGCCCGAGCCGGTCCCCCGGGTGGTCGCCGAAGAGGTGGAAGCCCTCGTGGTAGCCGTCGGCGAGCGTGTGGAAGGCGGCGGCCGCCCAGGCCGCGCCCACCGGGTCGCCGAGCGCGTCGGCCGCGTCCCACAGGGCCCAGGAGACGCCTGGTGTCCCGTAGCACCATGCCTGACGCGCGTGCGCCCCCGGCGGCCGTGCCTGCCCGTCGAGACCGCAGCCCGTCCAGGTACGGATGTCACGCGCGTCGTCGAACGACTCCTTCATCAGCCATCGGCTCGTGTTCCGCAGCGCGGAGGCCAGTTCCGGGCGCGGACCCACCTGCCGTACGGCGGCGGTGAGCGCGGCGGTGACACCCGCGACTCCGTGCCCCATGCCCGTGTTGATCCGCCCGTGCAGCCAGCCCAGTACCGGGTGCGCGGGGTAGTGCGCGCGCAGCCCCGGCAACTCGGCGCCGTCGCACAGGGCGGCGAGCCGCGCGGCGGAGGAGAGGTACGCCGCGCAGGCGGCAGGACCGTACTCCGCCTCCCCTGCCGTGCCCCTCGCCTCGTGCCCGTCGGCGGTCAGCGCCAGGAGCACGCCGGAGGGGCCGAGAATCAGGTCGTAGTCGGGAAACGTGACCGCCCCGTACCGCTCGGGAGCACCCCGCGGACGGCCGGGCGGCTCCGCGCCGCCTGCGGAGGGCCGCGCCGGGTGGTCGAGGAGCCGGTCCCTGAGCCGGTCGGCCACCGGGTGCAGTGCGGGATGCAGGACGGCGCACTGGCGCAGCCCGACGAGCGTCCCGGCGAGCCCGCCGTCGAACAGCCCGCGGTGGCCGGGCCCGCGCCCGGCGTCCCGGGCCCACACGGCGGCCGCGCGCGCCGCGACCGCCGCGGCCTCGGCGTCTCCCATGGCGGCCACCAGCCGCGCCAGGACGGGGACGCCGGGGTCGCCCGGGTGGTCGACGGAGGCGATGGCGGGCGTCGAGGGGCCGGAGCCCGCGTGTGCGGTGGACCTGCGCGCCCCGTCGGCGGGGCGGACCCGTCCCGCCGCCTCGGCGGGCCGGTCCCCGGCGGAGTGCCGTGCCGCGTGCCCGGGCTGACGGGCCGCGTCCGCGGCCGGGACGGCTTGTGCGGACCGCCGGGCCGGGTCGGCGGTCCCGGCCACGTCGGTGTGCCGCCGCACCCGGTCGGGGGGCCGCTGCGCCGCCGCGCGTCTGGCCCGGTCCGTCCACTGGCCGAGCGTCGCGACAGCGAGCCGCAGGGCCAGCCTCCGTGCCGCCGTGTCGGGTGTGAGTGCTTGCTGGGACATGCCGTTCGTACCCCCTTCAAAGTGGTGCTGTTTCGGGTCGTCCTCGTCCGGGTTCGCGTGCGTGCCGTCCGGATTCGCGTGCGTGCTCGCTCGGGTTCGTGCCGCTTCGGCGAGGAGCCGGGGATCGAGCGCACGCCAGGAGGGCGGGCGGGCCCGCGACGGCGAACGGGTGCGGCGCCCCGCCCGCACGGGTGCCTGAACTGCCGCGACCAGGGCCGTCGGGAGGGACTTCGGGAGGGGTGGGTGAGCCGCCCGGCCGGTCCGCGCCGGCCGGGCGGCTCACCCGCTGAGCGGGATCAGCAGACGATGACGGTGCAGACGAGCACCGTGCACAGACCGCTACAGCCGGCGGTGTCGAGCTGCGTCTCGGGCAGCTCGGTCGTCGAACTGATCCGGGTGTCGAGGTCGTCGATGAGGCTGTCGAGGTCGAGCTCGGGCGCTTCGGTCATCACTGGCATGGTGACTCTCCTTTGTCTCTCACTGCGGATGTGGTGTCCGCCCCGGCGTCCCGCCACCGTTGGAGGAGGGCGGGACGCCGGGGAGGTCGATGGCGCCGCACCAGGCGGCGTGAGCGCGTGCGGCGAGGTGTTCGGCCGTGCCGTCGTGGGGCAGCCGGACCAGCAGCTGGGCCGCCGTCGCGCCGGAGGAGCCGTCGGCTGCCGGCACCTGGGCGCTGCCTGAAGCGGGCGGCTCGTCCGGTGACGGCAGCGCCTCCTCGAACACCAGGTCCTGGCCGGGTTCTGCCTGGCAGAGCCGCTCGACTGCCTGCAAGGCGGGCAGGGCCGCGAGGTCGACGGGCAGCGGCTTGGTGTGCGGGTGCGCCCGCAGGTAGCCGAACCTGGGCAGTCCGGCCGCCCGCCGCAGCGCGGCGAGTGCCGCCACCTTGTCGGCTTCGCTGTCCGTCAGGCGCCACAGTGCGGCGCGCGCGATCCGCCACTGCGCGGGGCTGACGACGAGGAGCCCGCCGACCGTCAGCCGGGGCACGTGCCGGGCCCGGGGGAACGCCCCGGCCAGCCCGTCCAACCGCACCATGCGCCGGGTGGCCGGATGCCCGGCCCCCGTCAGCAGCGGCAGCAGCCGGTCGTACGGCGGGGCCGGGGTGCGGGTGGCGTGGTGGACGGGCAGTACCCGTACCCCGTCGGCCTCGGCGACGAGTGCGCCGCCCGCGACCCGCAGGGTGACCCGGTCGAGAGGGAGGTGACGGACGGAAGGAAGCGGTGTGACGCCCCCGCCGCCGGCCGCCGGGCGGGGATCGGCCGAGTTGCCGTAGTACAGCGGAGTGTTGGAGTCCCCCGTACACCAGCTGGTGGAGACGGGGCGGCGTACCGCGTTGGCCGCCGCTTCGGTCAGCGGCGGGACCAGCACCTCGACGAAGCGCACACCGGCGCGCCGCTCGAAGGCCGCGAGGAAGTCCCGGTAGCCGGCCGGGTTGGGGTATCCGGCGGCGGGGCTGCCGCCGTACAGCTCCCCCAGCGCCTCGGCGAAGCGGGCGTCCAGGACGCCCGCGGGCGACGCCGACTCCAACACGGCCAAGGTGCCGGGGTGTTCGGCCACGTCGAGCCCGCGCTGCCCGCGTGGCCCTCCGCGGCGGGCGCGGGCGCGGGGCAGTGGCCGCAGCAGACAGTCGACGGGCCAGGTCTGAAGCACCGCAGGCACCGGCGGCGCCCCGACCTCGTCCAGGAGTGCGGCGTCCACGTCGACCTGCTCCTCGTCGAGCCGCGCGCCGAGGTACGCCAGCAGCCTGGCGTATCCGGAGTCGGAGGTGTGCGCGGGCTCCCAGCAGGCGTACCGGCCGCGGGTGCGCGGGGCGGCGGGCCGGCCGTCCGCGTGGTCGGCCTCCAGGAGACGTACGGCGGAAACGGGCTCGGCACCCAGGCCCACGGCCTCCGCCACCTCCTGGCGCTTCTCGCCCCTGCCGCGGTTCGCCTCGCACAGCTCGGCCACGCGCCGCGCGAGCGCGAGCCCGTCCGCGACGGTCCGCGCGGCGGTGTCCGGCACCTCCGCGCGGGGATCGGTGCCGTCGTCGCGCGGGTCGGTCACGTCGGGGTACGGGGCGGTGGCTTCGGGGCGCGGGTCAGTGACTTCGGGGCGGGGGTCGGTGGCCTCGGGCCGGGACGAGGTGACGTCGGGCCGGGAGGAGGTGACCCGGCGGTAGGAGTCCAGGAAGGAGCCGCGGGCCAGGCCGCCGGCCAGCGGTACGGGCAGGCCGGGCCTGTGCTCCGTCCACGGCAGGCGGCGGGCCCGGGGCGCGGCACACACCTGGAGGATGCCCAGTGTGTGCAGGTGGGCCAGGAAAGCGCGCAGTGCGGGCTGGGAGGACGGCGGGCCGAGCGCGGCCTCCAGCGACCCCACCGTGCGGGGTGTGGCGGCGAGCAGCCGCATCACCGCCTCCAGCGCCGGTGTACGCCGCAGCGAGAGCCGCCGCAGCCGGCCGCCCCCGCCCGTGTCCGGGTCGACGACGGAGAAGTGCAGGTGCCCCAGGCCGGGTTCGCCGGTGGCGCGGTGCAGCGGAGCGGGCGTGAGGAGCAGGTGCGGTGCGGCGGCGGACAGGTCGAGGTCGCGTAGCAGGCACCACAGCCGGTGCACGTTCTCGGTCCTGCGCGCGGCGACGAGCTGCGGCCCTGGGCAGAACTCCGGCAGCAGCGCTACCGCGGGACCGCTCGGCTGGCATTCCGGGGAGGTGCCGGGTGCGAACGGGCCTGGCAGCGGGTCAGCGGCGGGCAAAGACCCCGTCGGGCCCCCCGCCACGAGGGGGCGGCGCGACGGCGAGGCGGATACCGGTCGCCGCCCGGCCACGGGCACCACGGCGAGCTGCCCCGCCCAGTCGCGCGGAGTGGTCTTGGCGGCGGCCCGGCCCAGCGCACGCCACAGGTATCCGACGCCCTTGCGCTGCCGCTTGCTCTCCCAGAGCTCGCCCGCCGCCGCGCGCCGTTCCAGGTCTGCCACGACACGGGGTGCGGCTCCCTCGACGAAGCTCCGCAGCACGGGCTGCGAGCGGGCCGCCTCCAGCAGCATCGCGCTCACCCTGTCCCGCTCGGCGGCGACGGCACGCCCGAAGCCGCCGTACGCGGTGCGGAGCCCGGCCGCGTCGGCCGCCAGCGCCCGCAAGTCGCGTCCGAGGGCGGGCCGTAGCGCGGCGATGCGGTCGAGGAGGGCGTCGTCGTCCGCCGCGGGGCCGGTGGGGTCGGGGAGACGAGCGGTCCCGCCTTCGCCGCTGTCGGTGGCCGGCGCGTCCCCCGCGTGCAGCCGGCGGCGCAACGCCAGCACGGCCCGCCGGTCCCCCGTCGTCAGATCCTCGTGCGGTACGACCTCCTCGCCGGTCCGCACGCTCAGCGCGCGGGCCCGCGCGACCAGCCGCGCCCGCCTGTCCGCCAGTTCGTCGGCCTGCGCGAAGAGGGCGGGGCTCCCGGCGCCGGCCCAGACCGCGCCGGGAACACCGGCGAGCCGCAGCAGCGCCGCGGCACCGAGGGGCGCGGACGCGCTGTCGCGCGCCGGGGTGTGGTCGGGTGACGCGTGGGGGCTGTGCCGGGGGCCGGGGGTCGCGCGGGCCGGATCAGTGTGCCGCTGCCGAGGTGGCATGCGCGGCCCTCCCCTCGTGCAGCAGCGCTTCCGTCAGGAGGCTCTGGCGGGCCAGGGACAGCAGCCCGCGGTTCCAGTGGAAGACGGTGAGACAGGCGGCCGCCGTACGGGGACCGACGGTGGCCTCACCCGCCTCGCACCCCTCTCCGGCCGCGCCGTGCGACGCGCCTCCCGCCTCGAAGTGGCCGTCACGCCAGCGCACGGCCGCCCGGTGCGCCGCCTCCGCGTGCCGGGCCAAGGCGTCCCTGCGGTCCTCGGGAAAGGCGCGCAGTGCCTCGTCGCGGGGCGTCCGCCAGTAGGCGACGATGCCCGCGGCCGCCCGCTCGCGGGCCGCCGGGTCGACGGCCGCGGCCGCGTCCCGGAGGCGGCGGCCCGTCTGGCGGGCGACCGCGTCCCAGACACCCCGGTGCTCCCATCCGACGATCCCGAGCCCGTCGAAGACCTCCCGCAGCATCAGCAGCGACTGCCGCCAGCCGACCGAGGGCGCCGCGCCTTCCGGGTGGTCGACGTGGTGGTCGAGCCAGGCCAGGGAGTCGAGGGTGAACAGGTCGTGCACGTACGCCATCGAGGCGGGGCCGCCGAAGAGGTAGTGCTCGGGTTCGTACACCGCGCACACCGGGCGCCGCCGAAGCCCCTCCCACCGGTCGGTACGGCGCAGCAGGGCGGCACGCAACGCGGCGGCTTCCCCGGGCTCCGCGGCCTGGAAACGCGCGCGGATTCCCGGGGCCTTGTGCATGAAGAAGAAATTCCGCGCCCGCTCCTCGGTGAGAAACGCGTCGGCGAGCGCGGCGAGTTCCGCGTAACAGAGCGCGCGGCCGTGGGAGTCGCGCTCGGGGGTCAGGTTGAGCTGCACCCAGGCGCCGGTGCGCGGCGCGCCACGGACCGCTGTTTCCCGCGCGGCGCGGCGCGCCGCCGCGAGGCCCGCGGTGAACCCCGCGGCTCCCGCGGCCGCGACGGTGCGACCCCGCGTACCCGCCTCCTTGAAGCGGTCCACGAATGCGTACGGTGAGCGCCACCGATGGGAAACCTCCGGCAATTCCGCCCCCCTTCGCAGTGATTGCGTTACCGCAATCACGTCCCAAAGGGGAACTTCCCTGCTTTGCCGTGAGCGAACAAGGAAACCGAATTCTTCATATGAACGGCGGTTGTGCGCCGGTGCGTTCGCGGAAGGCCGGAGCCTTCACACGAGAGAGGACCGGTGTCTTCGGCCACGCAACAGCGTTCCTGGCACCGCGAGGGCCGCCTTTCGGCCCCCGCCCGCCGCGGCCAGTCGCGTCACCGGCCTCGGCCGCGGCCGCCCTTCCCCGCCCCACGGGAGCGGCCGCCACGCGCGCGGGCGCCACCGTCGCGGCTGTCCTTCGCCCGTGCGGTACCCCGCACCTGCCGGGCGGGCGCGGGCACGGGCGAGACGTGGTCCTGCCAGTGCCCGGGGCGGGCCAGCGTGTCGGGGAGGCGGGTGGCCGAGTCCCCGTGGGCCGCGTTCAGTTGGGGCTGCGTGAGGAAGAGCGCCCCGGACAGGTCGGCACCCCGCAGATCGGCGTCGCGCAGGTCGGCGCCGAGGAAGTCGACCTGGCGCAGATCCGCTCCGCGCAGGTCCGCCGCGAGCAGCAGCGCGCCCCGCAGCGTGGCACCGCGCAACCGCGCCTTCCGCAGCTGCTTGCCCGTCAGGTCGCCGCGGCGCAGGTCCCGCCCGCCGAGCCCCGCACGCGCCCGCTCGCTGACCTGCTCCAGAACCGGCCCGACCCGCGCCCGCCACGCCTCGACATCGGCGGCGAGCAGGGCGGCCACGTCGCCGTCGATCAGCGCGTCCAGCTCGGCCGCCCGCGCTTCGGCCTCCGGGCAGCGACCGCCCCGCGCCGCCTCGGTGAGCAGCCACAGCAGCTCGTGCAGCTGCCGCGTCACCCGGAAGACCGCGAACAGCCGCGGCCCGGACACCGTTCCCTCGCGGGCCGTCACCCGCTGCCCCGCTCCGTAGCAGTCGAAGACCGAGCACCCGGTGAAGCCGCTGACGCGCAGCCGCGCGTGGATCGAGCACCGGTTCTCTTCGGTCAGGTTCCCGCACCGCTTTCCCGCCGGTTTGTCGGCCGCGAAGTCGGCCGACTTCGCGAACGGCAGCGCCACACAGCACAGCCCCGCGCACCGCTCACAGTCGGCCCTCAGCCGTTCCATCCGCTCCGGGCCTTCGCTCTCGCTCACCCGTCCAAGCTAACCGGGCTCGTCGGCCGGTGCGGTGTCGCCCTCTCCCGGGCGGCGGGCCGGGGCCCGTGCGGGAGCCGGATTCAGGGCTTGCGGGCGACCGCGCCGAACTGGGCGACGGTCTTCTCGTCGTCGGCCGCGTGCCCGGGGCGCCAGCGGGAGCAGGAGATGATGCCGGGGGGCAGCAGTTCGAGCCCGCGGAAGAAACCGGCCACCTCGGCGCGGTCGCGGGCCGTGATCGGTGGCGTGGCGTTCTCGTTCCAGAACCGCATGGCCTCCTCGTTGGCCTCGCCGCCCAGCTCCAGCGTGGGGTGGGTGAGCACGAGGTAGCTGCCGGAGGGGACAGCCGCCATCAGCGTGTCGACGATGCGGGAGGCCTCGTCGGTGTCGGCGATGAAGTTGAGGATGCCCAGCATTATGACGGCCACGGGGTCGACGAAGTCGAGGGTGTCGGCCGCGGCGTCGACGATGGCGCTCGGGTGGTGCGCGTCGGCGTCGATGTAGTCGGTCGCGCCTTCCTCGGAGCTGGTGAGCAGGGCACGGGCGTGGATGAGGACGGTGGGGTCGTTGTCGACGTAGACGATCCGCGAGGACGGGGCGACCCGCTGGGCCACTTGATGCGTGTTCTCGACGGTGGGCAGTCCGGTGCCGATGTCGAGGAACTGGCGGATGCCCGCCTCCCCCGCCAGATACCGCACCACGTGGCCGAGGAAGGCCCGGTCCGCGCGCGCCACCTCGCGGATGCTGGGGTACATGCTGGTGACGTGGTCGCCGACCTGCTGGTCGATGGCGTAGTAGTCCTTGCCGCCCAGCCAGTAGTTCCACACCCTGGCGTTGTGCGCGACATCGGCGACCGGCGTCTCGGCGCCCTCGGGACCGCTGCTCTCGCTCACGTGCCGTGTCCTCTCCGTTCCTCACCCGCGCCTTTCGGACCGACCCGCGCCCTAGGACCGCTCGAAGGATCCAGGACCGCTCGTGGAGTCCAGGGCCGCCCGAAGAGTCTAGGGCGGCGACGTACCGCCGGGCACGACCGCGCGCGAGGCGGCCGCACCGCCGTGGGGCGCCGGGAAACCGGCCCGGGCGGACGCGCCGGGCGAAGTCGCCCGCCCGGTGCACGACTTCAGCCGGCTTGGGGATTCCTCCAAGCATGATTGGCACATGCTATAGAGAGAAGCCATTCGCATTGCATATGCGAGGTTATGAGCCATACGTTGACGCACATGCAGTCGTACACCATCGGCCAGGCAGCCCGGCTGCTCGGCGTCAGCCCGGACACGGCGCGGCGCTGGGCGGACGCGGGCCGCGTCACCACGCACCGCGACGAGAGCGGGCGCCGTCTGATCGACGGACGGGATCTGGCCGCCTTCTCCGTCGAGCTCGGCCGGCACGCCGCCGACGAGGACGACGTCCCCTACACCACGGCCCGCAACGCGTTCGCCGGCATCGTGACCGCCGTCAGACTCGGTGACGTGGCGGCGCAGGTCGAGATCCAGGCGGGCCCGCACCGGCTGGTCTCCCTGCTGACGCGGGAGGCCGTCGAGGAGCTGGGCCTGGAGGTCGGCGTGCAGGCCACGGCCCGCGTCAAGTCGACCAACGTGCACATCGACACGCCGTAGGCCCGCCGCCCCGCGTCCCCGCGTCCCGACATTCCGACGCCCCCGGCGTCGCCCCCGTCCCGTCCGCCCGCCCCATCTGGAGACCCACCGCATGTCCTCGCCCTCGTCGTCGACGCCTTCGCCCTCCTCGCCGCCTTCGTCTCCCTCCTCGCCGCTCGCGTCACCCTCGTTCCCCCGCTCGCTCCCGACGCACCGCCGCTCCCTCGCCGCGCTCGCCGCCGTCGCCGTGCTGGTTCCGCTCACCGCCTGCGGTGGTGGCGGCGACGGCAAGGGCGACGAGGCGGGCGAGGGCGACAGGACCGAGCTGACCGTGCTCGCGGCGTCCTCCCTGACCGACGTGTTCAAGGCCGCGGGGAAGGCGTACGAGAAGGATCACCCGGACACGAAGGTGACCTTCTCCTTCGCCGGGTCCCAGCAGTTGGCCGCCCAGGTCGAGCAGGGGGCGCCGGCCGACGCGCTGGTCACGGCCGACACCACGACCATGGAAGGGCTCAGCGACGAGACGGGCACGCCGGATGTCATCGCGAAGAACCGGCTCGTCATCGCCACCGGCGAGGGCAACCCGAAGAAGGTCGAGTCCCTGCGGGATCTCACCGACAAGAAGCTGAAGGTGGTGCTGGCCGCGCCCGAGGTCCCCGTCGGGCGCTACAGCAAGCAGGTGCTGGACGCCCAGAAGCTCAAGGTCGAACCGGTCTCGCGGGAGACCAACGTCCGCCAGGTGCTGAGCAAGGTGGAGCTGGGCGAGGCCGACGCCGGCATCGTCTACCAGACGGACGCGGCGACGGCGCCGAAGAAGGTGGACGCCGTCAAGGTCCCCGACGGTCAGAACGCGATCGCCTCGTACCCGGCCGCCACGCTCAAGGGATCCCAGCACCGCAAGGAGGCGGCGGCCTTCGTGAAGTGGCTGAAGACCCCCGCGGCGCAGAAGCTGCTGCGCGAGGCGGGCTTCCAGAAGCCGTGACCCGTACGCGCAACCCCGCGGGGCGTCCCCGCGCGCCCCTCGCGCTGGGGCTGCCCGCGGTGCTGGCGGTCGCGTTCCTGCTGGTGCCGCTGCTCGGCATCCTGGTGCGGACGCAGTGGGCGGAGCTGGGCACGCACCTGGGCAGCGAGGGTGTCACCGAGGCGGTGAAGCTGTCGCTGCTGGTGTCCGGCGGTGCCCTGGCGCTCTCCCTCCTGCTGGGCGTACCGCTGGCCTGGCTGCTGGCTCGGATCGACTTCCCCGGCAAGGCGCTGGTGCGGTCGCTGGTCCTGCTGCCGATGGTCCTGCCGCCGACCGTGGGTGGTGTGGCCCTGCTGCTGGGCTTCGGGCGGCGCGGGCTGCTGGGCCCGTGGCTGGAGGACACGTTCGGTGTCGTGCTGCCCTTCCACACCTCGGGCGCGGTGGTGGCGGCGACGTTCGTGGCGATGCCGTTCCTGGTGATCAGTCTGGAGGGGACGCTGGCGGGGCTGCGGCCCTCCTACGAGGAGACGGCGGCCTCGCTGGGCGCGTCTCCGGTGCGGGTGTTCTTCACGGTGACGCTGCCGCTCGTGGCCCCGGGACTGGCCGCGGGCGCCGCGCTCACCTGGGCGCGGGCGCTGGGCGAGTTCGGCGCGACGATCACCTTCGCGGGGAATCTGCCGGGGACGACGCAGACGCTGCCGCTCCAGGTGTATCTGCTGCTCCAGGACCAGCCGGAGGCGGCGACGTCCGTCTCGCTGCTGCTGCTCGTCATCGCCATGGCCGTGCTGTTCTCGCTGCGCGGCCGGTGGGCGGGCGGGGCGGGCGCCTCGCGCACCCGCGGCGGAAAGGCGGGTGGTGGCGCGGGGGGTCTCTCGCGCCTCCGCGACCGCTGGACACGCGGCGCGGAGGGCCCCGAGCCCGCCACCGACCCCGAAGCCCCGCACACCACCAGCGGCACCAGCACCGGCACCGGCACCGGCACCGGCACCGGCACCCCGGAAGTGTCCGCCGCCCCCGGGGAGTCCGACGCCACGGTCGCCCACGTCTCTCCTTCCGACGCCGACACCGACACCGACACCGACACCGACCGCTGGGACCTGCACGCGCGGCTCGGCGGTTTCACCCGGCTCACGCTGGACGCCGCGCCCGGCACCACGGTCGCCGTCGTCGGCCCGAACGGCGCGGGCAAGACGACGCTGCTGCGCGCACTGCTCGGGCTGACCCCCCGCGCGCACGCCGACCTCGCCCTGGGCGGCACCGAGGTCGGCGCGCTGCCCCCGCACCGGCGGGGTGTGGCGTGGGTGCCGCAGGACGGAGCGCTCTTCCCGCACCTGAGCGCGCTGGCGAACACCGCTTACGGGTTGCGCGCCGCGGGGGTGCGCCGCGGTGAGGCGCGCCGCCTGGCCCTTCAGTGGCTGGAGCGGCTGGAGGTCGGCCACCTGGCGCACCGCAGGCCCGCGCAGCTGTCCGGCGGTCAGGCGGGGCGGGTGGCGCTGGCCCGCGCGCTGGCGGCGCGGCCGAGGCTGCTGCTGCTCGACGAGCCGCTGGCCGCGCTCGACCAGACGACGCGCGCGCACGTACGCCACACGCTCCGCGGCCACCTGGGGCACTTCGGCGGGGTCTGCCTGCTGGTGACCCACGATCCGGTGGAGGCCGTGTCGCTGGCCGACCGGGTGCTGGTGCTGGAGGACGGCCGTGCCTTGCAGGACGCGCCGCCTGCCGAGGTGGCGCGCCACCCCCGCTCACCGTGGGTCGCGCGGATGCTGGGCCGCAACGCACTGGCGGGCACGGCCGCGCGGGACGGCTCGCTGGTCCTGGAGGACGGCGGCAGCCTGGTGGTCGCCGACCCCGTCGCGGAGGGGACGCAGGTGCTGGCGGTCATCGCGCCGGAGGCGGTCGCGCTGCACCGGGAGCGCCCGCAGGGCAGTCCGCGCAACGTCTGGGCGGGCACGGTGCGGGAGGTCACGGCGGTCGGCAGCAGGATGCGGGTCCTCGTGACGTGTACGGGCCGCCCCGACCTGGTCGCCGAGGTCACCGCCGACGCCGTGGCCGAGCTGGGGCTGGAGGACGGCGCGGCGGTCTTCGCGGGCATCAAGGCCACGGAGATCACCCTCGTCGAACGGTGACCCCGCCGCCGCTCGGCAGGCCGAGCGCCCGTGCCGAGGGCGCCGCGTCCCGCCGGCACCCGGTCCCCTGCCCGTTCGGGATAATGGCCCCACGCCCCTACAGCGTTCTGTGAAGCGAACGTTGGGCGCGTGGAAGACCACAGGGAAGGGAGGGGCCGTGAGCGGTCCTGAAGCGGCGGAGAGATCGATCCGGGGCATGCTGGCGCTCAACCTGAAGCGGGCGCGGGCCCAGCGGGGGCTGTCGATCTCGGAGCTGTCGCGGCGCTCGAAGATCGGCAAGGCGACGCTGTCGCAGCTGGAGTCCGGCACGGGGAACCCCACCATCGAGACGGTCTTCAGTCTCTCCCGCGTCCTGGAGGTGCCCATCTCCGACCTGCTGGACGCGCGGCCGCCCGCCGGTCTGCGGGTGGTGCGGGCCCAGGAGGTGGAGGTGCTCAGCGGCGAGGGCGTGGACCTGCGCCCGTTGCAGCGGATCGAGTCGGGCGGGGGCGTCTTCGAGGTGTACGACCAGCAGGTGCGGGCGGGTGAGCGGCGGGACTCGCTGGGCCATGTGGGGGTGGAGCACACCATCGTGCAGGCCGGGCGGCTCGGGGTACGCGTGGAGGGCCACGACGTGGAGCTGGGCCCTGGCGACTACGTCGGCTTCGACGCCACGCTGCCGCACGGCTACACGGCGCTGGACGGCACCGTGCGCTCGGTTCTGCTCCTCCAGTACCGCGCGGACCAGCGACTGCCTCCGGACGCTCCGCACCCCGTCGCGGGCGGGTGCGCACCGCACACCGAGGCGTGAGGGCGCCCCAGGACGCTCGGGGTGGCACGCGGAGGCGTGCGGCGGCACGCGACGGCATCCGGCGGCACTCCCCATAAAGGCGCTCCGCCGTGGCCGTTGACACCCCTGTACGCCGGGAATACCGTCCCTCTCGTTCGCTTTACCGAACGAGGAGGTTCGATGAACGGAACGCGGGCCGTGGTGCTCGGTGCCGGGATCATCGGTGCGGCCTGCGCTCGCGAACTCGCCCTGGCCGGAGCCGCGGTGACCGTCGTCGACCGGGGCGGCCCCGCCGCGGCGACCACCTCGCACGGCGAGGGCAACGTACTCGTCTCGGACAAGGGTCCAGGACCCGAACTCGCGCTCGCCCAGCTCTCCCGCGAACTGTGGCCCACCGTGCTGACGCAGGTCGCCGAACGGTCGGCGGAGGGACACCGGGCCGCCCAGGCCGCCGAGTGGGACCCCAAGGGCGGCATCGTGGTCGCGACGACGAGCGCCGGAGCCCACGCACTCGCACGGTTCGCCGACAGCCAGCGCTCCGCCGGTGTGCGGGCCGAGCCCCTGGCGCCCGAAGCGCTGCGGGAGGCGGAGCCGTACGTCACCCGCGAGCACACCGCCGCCGTCCACTACGGCGAGGACGCGCAGGTGCAGCCGGCGGGCGCGGCCACCGCGCTGCTGACGGACGCGCTCGCCGCGGGCGCGGCGCTGCGCGGCGGCGAGGAGGTGTGCTCGGGGGTCGTCCGCGGCGGCAGGCTCACCGGCGTGCGCACCACCCACGGGCTGCTGGAGGCCGACCTGTTCGTCAACGCCGCCGGCCCCTGGTCCGGCGCGCTCGCCGCCCGGCTCGGCGCACCCGTCGGCGTCGAGCCCCGGCGCGGCGACGTCCTGGTGACGACGCCGCAGCCGCCCACCGTCTTCCACAAGGTCTACGACGCCGACTACGTGGGCTCCGTCGGCAGCGGCGAGGAGGAGTCACAGACCTCCGCCGTGGTCGAGTCGACCCGCGCGGGCAGCCTGCTGATCGGCTCCTCGCGGCGCCGCGTCGGCTTCGACGACCGGCTGCGGCCCGAGGTGCTCTCGGCCGTCGCCGCCAAGGCACTGCGGCTCTTCCCCTCGCTCGCCCGGGTGCCGGTGATGCGCGCCTACGGCGGCTTCCGGCCGTACGTGGCAGACCACCTCCCCGTCATCGGAGCCGATCCCCGGCTGCCGGGCCTGTGGCACGCGAGCGGCCACGAAGGCGCCGGCATCGGGCTGTCGGTGGGCACCGGGCGGCTCCTGCTCCACCTCGTGCGGGGCGAGCCGCCCCCGGTGGACGCCGCCGCGTTCCGGGTGGACCGCCCGGCCGTGCTCCGACCCCGCCAGTACCAGCAGCAGGAGACGACATGAGCCCTCGACTCGTACCCGCACAGCGCGACGCCACGGGCCGCAGGGACCGGCCGCTGCGCGTCACCGTCGACGGCGTACCGGCCGACGGCATCGCGGGGCAGACGCTGGCAGGGCTCATGCTCGCGTCCGGCAGGACCTCGTGGCGCCGGGCCCCCTCCGGTGCCCCGCGCGGTCTCTTCTGCGGCATCGGGGTCTGCTTCGACTGCCTGGTCACGGTCAACGGCGAGCCCGACGTGCGGGCCTGCCGCCGGCGGGCCGTCGACGGCGACGAGGTCACCACCCACTCCCGCGCCGGGCACGGGGACGCCGACGGGCCCGGTCGCACGGCCCGGGAGGAGCGGTGACCGTGCCCGCCGCACGTCGCGTCGCGGTCGTCGGCGCGGGACCCGCCGGGCTCTCCGCGGCGCACGCGGCGCTGGCGGCGGGGGCGCGGGTGACGCTGATCGACGCCGCCGAGGAGCCCGGCGGCCAGTACCACCGCACGGTGCCCGAGACGTACGGCCCCCAGCGGCCAGTCCGTCTCCAGCACGGGTGGCGGGCGTTCGAGCGGCGGCGCCGCCGGGTGCTGGCACACCCCCGGTGCACGTGGCTGCCGCGGACCTCGGTGTGGGCGCTGGAGCAGCCGCAGCCGGAGCACGAGGGCCCGCCCCGGCTGCACCTGCTGTGCGCGGGCCCGGCGGACGGCGCCGGGCGCACCCGGCACACTCTCGACGTGGACGCCCTCGTGCTGGCCGTGGGCGCTCACGACCGCGTCCTGCCGTTCCCCGGCTGGCAGTTGCCGGGTGTCTGCACGGCGGGCGCCGCGCAGGCGCTGGCCAAGGGGGAGCGGGTGGCGGTCGGTGAGCGGGTGGTGGTCGCGGGCTCCGGCCCCTTCCTCCTTCCGGTGGCGGCCTCTTTGCTGGACGTCGGCTCCCGCGTGCTCGAGGTGCTGGAGGCCAACACCGCGGCGACGACGGCGCGCGGCTGGGGGCGCCGCCCGTGGGAGCTGGCCGCGCAGGCGGGCAAGGCGGTGGAGCTGGCCGGCCACGCCGCCGTGCTGGCCCGCCACCGGGTGCCGTACCGGACGGGCCGGGCCGTGGTCGAGGCACGCGGGGACGGCCGGGTGGAGGAGGTCGTCACGGCACGGCTGCGCGCCGACTGGTCGGTTCTCGACGGTACGCGGCGCACGCTCGCCGTGGACACCGTGTGTGTCAGCCACGGCTTCAGCCCCCAGCTGGAGTTGCCGCTCGCCGCGGGATGCGCACTGGACGAGCGCCCCGCACCGCGCTGCGGCCCGGCGGGCGACGGTGGGGCGGACGACGCCCGCAAGAGCGGTCGGTCCGGCTCCCTTGGCGCGTTCGTACGCGTCGACGAGCAGCAGCGCACCAGCGTGCCCTGGGTGTTCGCCGCCGGTGAGATCACCGGCATCGCCGGGGCTCCGTCCGCGCGGGCCGAGGGTGCCGTCGCCGGGTGGTCCGCCGCCACCGGCGGGAGCACGCCACGGGATCCGGGGAGGCGACGGGCGCTGCGGGCGCTGCGGCGAAGCCGCGACCAGGGGCGGGCGTTCGCCGAACGGCTCGCCCGCGCCCACCCGATCGGTGCCGCGTGGCCGGGCTGGCTGCGGCCGCAGACCGTGGTGTGCCGCTGCGAGGAGACCGACTACGGCTCGCTGTGTGCCGCTTTCGCCACCGAGGCCGGGTCCGCTTCGCGGGTCGCCAAGCTGAACACCCGCGCGGGGCTCGGCCCCTGCCAGGGCCGGATCTGCGGGCCGACGGTCGCCGAACTGCGCCGGCGGTTCCTCGGGGACGCCCCGGAGAGGCCGGCCGAGGGGCTGCCGCGGGCCGACCCGCACCGCAGACCGATCGCCCAGCCCGTCCGGCTCGGCGAACTGGCCGCTCCGTCCGCCCCGCTGACCGATCCAGGTCGCCGTCCCGAAGAGGAGAGCAGTTCATGAGCGACAGCAAGCAGCCGCCCCGTGGTCTCGGCGGTGTCGTAGTGGCCACCGCGCTGCCGTACCGCGAGGACGCGGCGGCCCCCGCCGGGCTCGCCGTCGACTACGACAGGTACGCCGAGCACTGCCGGTGGCTGGTGGAGCGCGGCTGCCACGGCGTGGGGCCCAACGGTTCGCTGGGCGAGTACTCGTCGCTGACGGACCAGGAGCGCCGTACGGTGGCGCGCACCGCCGTCGAGGCGGTGGGCGGGTCCGGCACGGTGGTGGTCGGCGTGCACGGCGTCGGGTCGCACCAGGCCCGGCACTGGGCCGAGGCCGCCGCGGAGGACGGCGCGGACGGGGTGCTGTGCCTGCCGCCGACGATGTACCGCGCCAACAAGGGCGAAATCCTGGCACATTTCACGGAGGTGGCCTCCGTCGGGCTGCCGGTGATGATCTACAACAACCCCCTCGACACCAAGGTGGACCTCACCCCCGACCTGATCGCGGAGGCCGCGCAGATCGACAACGTGGTGGCCGTCAAGGAGTTCTCCGGTGACGTGCGCCGGGTGCTGGAGATCAGGGAGCGGACCGCCGGCACCGGCCTTGAGGTGATCAGCGGGGCCGACGACGTGGTGCTGGAGAGCCTGCTGATGGGCGCGAGCGGCTGGTTCGCCGGGTTCCCCAACGTCTTCCCCGCCGAGTCCGCCCGCCTTTTCGAGCTGGCGACCGCCGGGCGGCTCGCCGAGGCCCGGGCCCTGTACGAGCCGCTGGTGGCCGCGTTCCGGTGGGACTCGCGTACCGAGTTCGTCCAGGCGATCAAGCTGGGCATGGAGCAGGTCGGCAGGTTCGGCGGCCCCTGCCGTCCGCCGCGCGGCCCGCTGGTACCCGGCCTGCGCGCCCAGGTGGAGGCCGACATGGCGCGTGCGATCGCCGCCCTCGACGAGCGGGCGGCCGCCTGATGCGCTCGGTGCGCACGCTCAGCGCCGTCGACTCGCACACCGAGGGCATGCCCACCCGGGTCGTCACCGGCGGGGTGCCGCCCCTGCCGGGCGCGACGATGGCCGAGCGCCGCGGCCACGCCGTGCGGCACCTGGACGGGCTGCGCAGGTTCCTGGTGGACGAGCCGCGCGGGCACCCGGCGATGAGCGGTGCACTGCTCCAGCCGCCGACCCGCCCCGACGCCGACTGGGGCGTGGTCTACGTGGAGGTCAGCGGCTTCCTGCCGATGTGCGGGCACGGCACCATCGGGGTGGCGACCGTGCTGGTGGAGACGGGCATGGTCGAGGTGACCGAGCCGGAGACACGGGTGCGGCTCGACACCCCGGCGGGGCTGGTCGAGGCCCGGGTCACCGTACGGGACGGGGCGGCCGAGAAGGTCACCCTGCGGAACGTGGACGCGTTCGCGCTGGAACTGGACGCCTCCGTCACCGTTCCCGGCCTCGGCGAGGTCCGCTACGACATGGCCTACGGCGGCAACTTCTACGCCCTCGTCGAACTCGACCGGATCGGCCTTCCGTTCGACCGCGCGCGCAAGGACGAGATCCTCGCCGCCGGCCTGTCGGTGATGCGGGCCGTCAACGAGCAGAACCCTCCCGCGCATCCGGTGGACCCCGCCATCGGCGGCTGCAAACACGTGCAGTTCCTCGCGCCGGGCTCGACCGGGCGGCACTCGCGCAACGCGATGGCGATCCACCCGGGCTGGTTCGACCGCTCCCCCTGCGGGACGGGTACCTCGGCGCGGATGGCGCAGCTGCACGCACGCGGCGAGCTGCCGCTGCGCACCGAGTTCGTGAACGAGTCGTTCATCGGCACCCGCTTCGTGGGGCAGCTGCTCGAGACCGTCGAGGTCGGCGGGGTGCCCGGGGTGGTGCCCGAGTTCTCCGGCCGCGCGTGGATCACCGGCACGGCGAACTACCTGCTGGATCCGCGCGATCCGTTTCCCCACGGCTTCGTGCTGTAGGCCCGGGCCGCGCCCCGCGGGCGCCGCTGAACGGGTCAGTGGGCGGTGTCCCGCTCGGGGCGGGACAGGCCCAGGGCGAGCTCCGCCGTGGCGAGCACGCGGGTGGCGTCGAGAGGCAGCTTGCTGCTCACCTGGTGGACGACGGCGAACGGGTCGCAGTGGCGGACCCGGCCGTCGAGCCCCATGGCCGTCAGCACGTACCGGTGGCCGCCCGGCGCGGACGCGTCGGGCGTGGCCTCCCAGTGCGCGCCCTTGGCCCGCACCATGAAGTCCGCCAGGAACGAGACCAGGTCGGTGTGGAGCGTCACCCGGTCCGACTCCCCGAAGTCGGTGAGCGGCAGCCGGGACACGTAGTCCTCCCACGCGGGAAGCGCGGCCAGCGGATCGGCCCGGTAGTCCGCTGCGGGCACCCCCAGCATGTCCGCGAGGCGGGCGGCGTTCGCCTGGCACTCCTCGGCCCAAGAGGCCAGGGCCTCTTCCGTCTCGTTCCGCCGCGCGTTCATACGGCACAACCTACTCAGCCCGACGAGACCGCGCGACACCGAACCCGGGCCCGCACCGGCGCGCGGCGTTCCGCCCCTGACCGTGCTCTCGCGCGGCCACCACCCGTCGGCGGCGGGCGCAGGGGTATACGGCGGCCGCGTCCCACGCCCCCGGCGGCGTCCGCTAAGGTCGCCGTGCCATGGGCAACGAGACGCGTCTTCGCGAGCTCTTCGACTTCATCTCCCACACCGCGCGCCTGCGCGAGGTGGAACGGCACAACAACGCGGCTCCCGAGCGCCGCGAGTCCGTGGCCGAACACTCCTGGCACCTGGCGATGGTGTGCTGGGTGCTGCACACCGAGTTCGAGCGGGAGAGCGGGGCCGCGCTGGACCTGGGGCGCATGCTCAAGCTGTGTCTGCTCCACGACCTGGTCGAGATCGACACCGGCGACCCGTCCGCTTGGCAGACCGCGCGCGGCGGCGAGGAAGCCCTCGCCCGCAAGGCCCGCGCGGAGGAGGCGGCCGCCCGCGACCGCCTCGGCACACTCCCCGCACCACTCGGTCCGGAACTGCTGGCGCTGTGGCGGGAGTACGAGGAGGGTGCCACGCCCGAGGCCCGGCTGGTGCGCGGCGTGGACCGGCTCAACCCCGCGCTGATGCGCCTGCTGACCGGCCAGGGCTGGGCGGACGTGGACGCCGACGCCGCCGCGCTCGACCGGCTCCAGCTGCCCAGGGTGGGCGTCAGCCCGACACTGACGGCGCTGTACGAGGAGGTCAGGGAAGCGGCGGTCGCCCGGGGCCTGCTGGCCCCGTAACCGCCGGCGAGCGAGGTGATCCCTGTGGAACCGGGGCCCCTGTTTCCGTCCGCGCTGCTCACCTTCCTCCACGCGGACACCGCCCGTGCCCAGGGCAGGGCTGGACCCGACGGCAGTGGTCGCGGCCGGCGCCTTCCGCGCCTTCCGCGCCTTCGTCCTGGAACACCCCGGGCGGTACGCCGCGACGATCGGCGTGGAACCCTCCGACCCCGACGACCCGCTGGCCACCGCGGGCCGGCGGCTGCTCGCCGCGTTCATGGCGGTCCTGCGCGGCTACGCGATCGCGGAGTCCGACGTGGACCACGCCCTGCGCATGCTCCGCAGCCTCTGCCACGGCTTCGCCACTCTTCAGGCGGCGGACGGCTTCCAGCGCAGCGCCGACGTCGACGAGAGCTTCGAGTGGCTGACCGCCTTCGCCGACCGGGGCCTGCGCGCGAGGTGAGTCCTGCCCGCCACGTCTGCGCGCGAGGTGAGAGCCGCACGTCATGCGGGGTCTGCGCGCCAGGTGAGACCGGGCGCCAGGTGAGACCTGCACGACGTGGGGTCCGCACGCCACGTGGCGCTGCGCGGCATGTGAGGTCCACCCGCGCGGTGAGACCCGCACGCGACGTGCGGCTCACGCGACGTGCGGCTCACGCGACGTGCGGCTCACGCGATGTGCGGCTGCGGGCCATGTGCGGGGACCGCCGCCGTCCGTCGGCGACCTCCGGGCGGGAGCCCGGCCCCGCGGGCTCAGCGGGTGCCGCGCTCGCCGCCGTTGACATGGAGGACCTGCGCCGTGATGTCACGCGCCGCGGGAGAGGCCAGGAACGCGACGGCCCCCGCGATGTCTCCCGGCGCCCCGGGGCGGCCCAGTGCGGTGGCGGCCACGAGGGCGTCCCTGCGCTCGGCGGTCAGCTTGTCGCGGAAGAACTCGGTGTCGGCGATGTAGCCGGGCGCCACGAGGTTCGCCGTGATGTCACGCGCCCCCACCTGCCGGGCCAGGCCCAGATTCCACGAGGCCAGCCCGGCCTTCGCCGCCCCGTAGGCGCCCGAACCCTTGTCCGCTGCGATCGACCCGATACTGACGACCGCACCCCCCGCGGCCAGCCGGCCCTCGACGGCCCTGGTGGTCAGCGCCGCGCTGAGCAGGTTCGCGTCCAGGTTGGCGCGGAAGTCGCGCGCGAACGCCTCCAGCTCGCCGAGGGCTTCGTCCGCCTCAGCGTCGAAGTCGGTGTTGCCGCCCGCGTTGTTGACGAGCACGTCGAGCCGGTCAGGCAACTCGCCCTGTAGCCGGGCCACCGCGCGGGGGTCGGTGTGGTCGCAGACCAAGGCGCGCGCCCCGATCTCCGCTGCCGCCGCCTCCAGCGGCGCCTGCCTGCGCCCCGTGACGACGACCTTCTCCCCGCTTTCGGCGAAGTGCCGCGCGACGGCGAGCCCGATACCCGTCGCGCCCCCGGTCACCAGGATGTCCCGTGCCATACAGTGTCCTCCACTGATCGTTCAGTCCTAAATTTAGCCCTAAACGTAACACTGCGGGGAGGACCCATGGCAAGCGAGAACCCCGACACCACCACCTCTGCACAGCGCGACGACCCCCACGCGCCCGACAACCCCGTCGAGGCCATCGCCGCCGCCTGGCGGCGCGAACGCCCCGGCACCCCCGTCTCCTCCATCGGGATCGTCACCCCGCTGTGGCGCCTGGCCAAACTGTTCGGCGACGACCGCCGCCGGGTGCTCGCCCGCGCCGGCGTCGACACCGCCACCCTCGACCTGCTCAGCATGTTGCGGCGCGCGGGCGAGCCGTACACGCTCACCACACGTGAGCTCGCCGACCGCTCGATGATCACCGCGGGCGCCGTCTCCCAACGCGTCGCCCGCGCCGAACGCGAGGGGCTCGTCACCCGCCGCCCCGGCGAGGGCCGCCGCCGCTCCGTCCTCGTCGAACTGACCGACGCCGGGCACGCCCTGGTCGAAACCACCGTCGACCAGGTCCTCACCCGCGAGGCCGACCTGGTGAGCGGGCTCGCGCCCGAACAGCAGAACCAACTGGCCGGCCTTCTGCGTGTTCTGCTGCGAGATGTCCAACAGCGCCTGGACGACCACCGGCTGACACAGGTGGGCGAACCCGACTGAACCCCGAAGCCTGTCGACCCTTCATGCACTGTAGTAACTTCGGGTGACCGAACTGCGGGCAGAGAGCTGAGAGATTCGTTGCGTATGAACAAGCAGGCGAGTACAGCGATGTGGACCGCAGGAGCCGTTGCCGCGGCCCTGCTGTTGGGAGCATGCGGAAGCGACGACGACGGCTCCCAGGACGAGATCAAGGGCGCGGGCGACAACAAGCCCTCGAAGTCCGCCGAGCCGAGCAAGAGTTCGGAGCCCTCACCCGATGATGCGCCGCGGTACAAATTGGCCAAGGACGCCAAGAACGTGTTCGAGGACATGGAGACGGGGGATCCGAAGAAGGACGAGGCCCTGGCGGACAACCGGCGACGTATCAACCTGACGGACCGGATCATCACCACCGGAAAGAACGTTGACGACCTGAAAAACTATGCGAAGCGTCAGGCGTTCGTCGCAGCCAGTGAGTACATCACCGCTTATGCCGACGACAAATACAGCTGGGCCGGGGTGACCCGCTACTATAATCACCGCGTCGAGTTCTTCAGCGATACCAAAGCACAGATCACCTACTGCGTCGACGATTCGAAGGCCAACGACAAGAACCTGAAAACCGGAAAGCTCGATCACTACGACTCCGGCAAAAAGAGGGACACGCTGGAGACCAACCGTGTAGAGCAGAACAAGAACGGAATCTGGCAGGCATATTCGAGCAAGAGGAAACAGGAGGCAAAGGAATGCGAAGAGTAACGAGCGCGACGGTTGCTCTCTCCTTGGCCATCGGAGTACTCATCTCGATGGGAAGCCCCGCGCAGGCAGAGAAGAGACGCAGAAGCCAGAGCGCCGGCTCCGTGAAGAATACTGACATAATCGCCGAAGTCTCCCGGGTCAAGATATCCGGTAGGCACGGCGCCACAAACAACGACACCGTCAAGCTGACCTCACAGAACTCCAACTGGGAGCCCCCTGCCTGCTGGTACGAACCCAAGACCACCCCCAAGCAACTAAAAGAGAAAATCGAGGGCTTGAAGCCCAAGGAAAGAAAGAAGGGCGGGGGCGAAGGACCGCTCACCGGGAACATCGATCCGCTGAAGATCGCAGACGCCGTCCGCGGCCAGATCACCAACATCTACGAGGATTACTACCAGACCGACAAGTACAAAAACTACAACATCGACAAACAAGGCGAGGGCATGTTCTGGGAGGGAGTGAAGAACCCGAACCGGAAGGACGACCCCGCAGCAGACGAGTGCAGCCAACACGCTCACTGGGTGGACAAGGGCCAGACGCCGGAGAACATCCCCCTCGCCGTCACCCCTGAGGTGCTCGCACAATACGCCTACGAAGAACTGCCCATTCCACGCACCGCAATATCGCTGAACCCCAAGGGCAAGCAGACGGTCAACCTCGACACCTGGGTGTGGGCCGACAAGAAGAGGTTCAAGAAGGTCAGCGTGACGGCCTCGCTGGAGAATCCCGCCATCTCCGCCACCACCACCGCCAAACCCGTCTCACTCACCCTCGAACCCGGCACCGAAGACGCCAAAACCTACCCCGGCTCGGGCACCTGCAAGCTCGGAGAGCCCTACTCCGCGGGGAAGAAGGATCAGACACCACCCTGCGGCGTCCGCTATCTCCGCGCCACCAGCAAGAACGGCACCTACCCCCTCAAGGCCACCCTCACCTGGGAGATCTCCTGGAAGGGATCCGACGGAAGCGGCGCCACACTGCCGGCAGGCACCTTCAGCACCACCGAAGACCTCACCGTCAAGGAAATCCAGTCGATCGTGCGCGACTGAGAACTCCCACGGAAACAATCGTTTGACCCCCGTCACCCCTATTTCCACTGTAGTAACTTCGGGTGACCGAACTGCGGGCAGAGAGCTGAGAGATTCGTTGCGTATGAACAAGCAGGCGAGTACAGCGATGTGGACCGCAGGAGCCGTTGCCGCGGCCCTGCTGTTGGGAGCATGCGGAAGCGACGACGACGGCTCCCAGGACGAGATCAAGGGCGCGGGCGACAACAAGCCCTCGAAGTCCGCCCCGGCGTCGAAGAGTTCCGCTCCCCCGGAGCCCGAGGACTCGGAGATCAAGCTGGCGAAGGACGCCAAGAACATCTTCGAGGACGCCAAGACGGACGACCCGAGGAAGCGGGAGGTCCTGGCGGACAACCGGCGGCGGATCAACTCCATCGACAGGGTGGTCACCACGCGCAAGGACACCGCTTTGGTGAAGAAGTACTCCAAGGGCGAGTCTCTGATCGCGGCGAACAAGTACATCCTTGACGCCATCAAAGAGAATCAAGGCTGGGCGGGAGTCACCCGCTACTACGACCAGAAGGTCGAGCTGAAAAGCGACACTCTCGCGGAAGTGAGCTTCTGCGCCGACGAGAGCAAGGCGAAGAACAAGGATCTCAAAAGCGGGGAACTCGCGCCGAACCACGGGGGCGACGTGAACTACATCTTCAGCAAACTCATCCTGGAGCGCAACAAGGACGGTGTCTGGCAGGCGATGTCGGGATCCGAGACCGCGAAGGCCGAGAAATGCATGGACTGATCCGGAGAAGTTCAGTTGCAGTCGTCGCCACTGGCCTGCTCTTCGCAGCTTCCTGGCCCACGCAAGCGGACCCCAAGGGCACGGGCACGAGCAAGGCTTCCGGTGACACCGACCGCGGGGACATCGTCACCGAGGTCTCCCGCGTGCAGATCACCGGTGGCGGCGACACCGGTAAGGACACCGTCGAACTGACTCCGCAGAACTCCGACTGGGAGCCGCCGGCGTGCTGGTACGAGCCGAAGACGTCGCCGAAGGAGCTCAAGGAGAAGATCGAGAGCGCGAAGCCCGAGAAGCGGAAGCCGAAGAAGAAGAAGCCGGAGACGATCTTCGACGATCTCGAGGAGAGCAACCAGGATGCCGCGGACGCGGTGTCCAACCAGGTGGTCGGTCTCTACGAGGACTACTACCAGACGGACAAGTACGAGGACTACAACATCGACAAATAGGGCGAGGGCATGTTCTGGGAAGGGGTGAGGAACCCCGACCGCGCTGACGATCCGGATGCGTACAAGTGCAGCCAGCACGCGTACTGGGTGCCGGATGGTGAAACCCCGAAAGGCGTTCCTCTCGCCGTCAGCCCCAAAGTGCTGGCCGAGTACGCGTACGAGCGGCTGCCCATTCCGCGCACCGCAATATCGCTGAACCCCAAGGGCAAGCAGACGGTCAACCTCGACACCTGGGTGTGGGCCGACAAGAAGAGGTTCAAGAAGGTCAGCGTGACGGCCTCGCTGGAGAATCCCGCCATCTCCGCCACCACCACCGCCAAACCCGTCTCCCTCACCCTCGAACCCGGCACCGAAGACGCCAAAACCTACCCCGGCTCGGGCACCTGCAAGCTCGGAGAGCCCTACTCCGCGGGGAAGAAGGATCAGACACCACCCTGCGGCGTCCGCTATCTCCGCGCCACCAGCAAAAACGGCACCTACCCCCTCAAGGCCACCCTCACCTGGGAGATCTCCTGGAAGGGATCCGACGGAAGCGGCGCCACACTGCCGGCAGGCACCTTCAGCACCACCGAAGACCTCACCGTCAAGGAAATCCAGTCGATCGTGCGCGACTGAGGACTTCGACGACGCGCACACGGAACACGCCGCGGCGCCTGCCGTGACCCGGTCGGGGACTGGCAGGCGCCGCGGTATCCGTACGTCCTTGTACGGAGGTTCCGGAGGTTCGGGGACCTCAGACGGTCAAGGAGCGGTCCGTGGGGCGGATGGGGGCGTGCAGGGTGCTGGCGGTGCCCGTCAGGTGGCGGTCGACGGCCTTCGCGGCGGAGCGGCCCTCCGCGATGGCCCACACGATGAGGGACTGGCCGCGGCCGGCGTCCCCGGCGACGTAGACGCCGGGGACGTTGGTGGCGTAGGAGTCGTCGCGCGCGATGTTGCCGCGCGCGTCGAGGTCGACGCCGAACTGTTCGACCAGGCCGTTCTCCCGGTCGACGCCGGTGAAGCCCATGGCGAGGGTGACCAGTTGGGCGGGGATCCTGCGTTCGGTGCCCGGCTTGGGTTCCAGCTTGCCGTCGACCATCTCGACCTCGACCAGGTGGAGCCATTGGACGTTGCCGTCCTCGTCCCCCTCGAAGTGGGTGGTGTTGACGGAGTAGACCCGCTCTCCGCCCTCCTCGTGCGCGGAGGTCACCTTGTAGAGCAGGGGGAAGGTCGGCCACGGCTGGCGGGCCGGGTCCCGCTCCTCGCCCGGCTTGGGCATGATCTCCAGCTGGGTGACGGAGGCGGCGCCCTGGCGGTGCGCGGTCCCGACGCAGTCGGCACCGGTGTCGCCGCCGCCGATGACGACGACGTGCTTGCCCTCCGCGCTGAGGGGGGAGTCGACGTAGTCGCCCTCCTGCACCTTGTTGGACAGCGGCAGGTACTCCATCGCCTGGTGGACGCCGTTCAGTTCCCGGCCGGGGACGGGCAGGTCGCGGGCCGTGGTGGCGCCGGCCGCGACGACCACCGCGTCGTACCGCTTGCGCAGCTTCTTCGCGTCGAGGTCGCGGCCGATCTCGACACCGGTGCGGAACTTGGTGCCCTCGGCGCGCATCTGCTCGATGCGGCGGTTGATGTGCCGCTTCTCCATCTTGAACTCGGGGATGCCGTAGCGCAGGAGGCCCCCGAGGCGGTCGGCGCGCTCGTAGACGACGACGGTGTGTCCCGCGCGGGTGAGCTGCTGGGCCGCGGCCAGCCCCGAGGGGCCCGAGCCGATGACGGCGACCGTCTTGCCGGAGAGCCGCTCGGGCGGCTGCGGGGCGACGCCGCCGCTCTCCCACGCCTTGTCGACGATGGAGACCTCGACGTTCTTGATGGTGACGGGCGGCTGGTTGATGCCCAGCACGCACGCCGACTCGCAGGGGGCGGGACAGAGCCGTCCGGTGAACTCGGGGAAGTTGTTGGTGGCGTGCAGGCGTTCGGAGGCCGCCGTCCAGTCGCCGCGGTAGGCGTAGTCGTTCCACTCGGGGATCAGGTTGCCCAGGGGGCAGCCGTTGTGGCAGAAGGGGATGCCGCAGTCCATGCAGCGTCCGGCCTGCTTGCTGATGATGGGCAGCAGGGAGCCGGGGACGTAGACCTCGTTCCAGTCCTTGACCCGCTCGTCGACGGGCCGGGACTGTGCGACCTCGCGGTCGGTGGTCAGGAAGCCCTTGGGGTCAGCCATGGGTCGCCGCCTCCATCATCTTCTCGTGGGTCTCGGTCTCGGAGAGACCCGCTCGCTCGGCGGCGTCCTTGGCGGCGAGCACGGCCTTGTAGGTGGCGGGGAGGACCTTGCGGAAGCGGCCTGCCGCTCCCTTCGGCCCGTCCCAGTCGGCGAGGAGCCCGGCGGCGACGGTGGAGCCGGTCTCCTCCTGGTGGCGGCGCACGACCTCGTGCAGCCACTTCCTGTCCTCGTCGGTCAGGTCCTCGACCGCTCCGCGCACTCCCGCGTTGACGTGTCCGAGGTGGAGGTCGATGACGTAGGCGGCGCCGCCGGACATGCCGGCGCCGAAGTTGCGTCCCGTGGGGCCCAGGACGACGGCAGCGCCGCCGGTCATGTACTCGCAGCCGTGGTCGCCCACGCCCTCGGAGACGACCAGCGCACCGGAGTTGCGGACACAGAAGCGTTCGCCGACCCGGCCGCGGAGGAAGAGCTCGCCGCCGGTGGCGCCGTAGGCGAGGGTGTTGCCGGCGATGGCGGAGTACTCGGCCAGGTGGTCGGCGGCCCGGTCGGGACGGACGATCACGCGGCCGCCGGAGAGGCCCTTGCCGACGTAGTCGTTGGCGTCCCCCTCGAGACGCAGGGTGATGCCGCGCGGGAGGAAGGCGCCGAAGGACTGTCCCGCCGATCCCGTGAAGGTGATGTCGACGGTGTCGTCTGGCAGTCCCGCGCCGCCGAACTTCCTGGTGACCTCGTGTCCCAGCATGGTGCCGACGGTCCGGTTGACGTTGCGGATCGCGACCTGGGCGCGTACCGGCTGCGCGTTCTCGGCGGTGTCGGCCTCCAGCGCGTCGGCGGCCAGCTTGATCAGCTGGTTGTCGAGCGCCTTCTCCAGCGCGTGGTCCTGGGGGGTGGCGTGGTGGCGGACGGCGCCTTCGGGCAGTTCGGGGACGTGCAGGAGCGGGGCCAGGTCGAGGCCGCGTGCCTTCCAGTGGTCCACGGCGCGGGAGGTGTCGAGGAGTTCGGCGTGGCCGATGGCCTCGTCGAGGGTGCGGAAGCCGAGTTCGGCGAGGAGTTCGCGGACCTCTTCGGCGATGAACTGGAAGAAGTTGACGACGTACTCGGCCTTGCCGCTGTAGCGCTCGCGCAGCGCGGGGTTCTGGGTGGCGATGCCGACCGGGCAGGTGTCGAGGTGGCAGACGCGCATCATGACGCATCCCGAGACGACCAGCGGCGCGGTGGCGAAGCCGAACTCCTCCGCGCCGAGGAGTGCGGCGATCACGACGTCGCGGCCCGTCTTGAGCTGGCCGTCGGTCTGTACGACGATCCGGTCGCGCAACCCGTTGAGCAGGAGGGTCTGCTGGGTCTCGGCCAGGCCCAGCTCCCAGGGGCCGCCCGCGTGCTTGAGCGAGGTGAGCGGGGAGGCGCCGGTGCCGCCGTCGTGCCCGGAGACCAGGACGACGTCCGCGTGTGCCTTGGACACGCCCGCCGCGACGGTGCCGACGCCGACCTCGGAGACCAGCTTCACGTGGATGCGGGCCGCCGGGTTGGCGTTCTTCAGGTCGTGGATGAGCTGGGCGAGATCCTCGATGGAGTAGATGTCGTGGTGCGGCGGCGGCGAGATGAGGCCGACGCCGGGCGTGGAGTGCCGGGTCCTGGCCACCCACGGGTAGACCTTGTGTCCCGGCAGCTGGCCGCCCTCGCCGGGCTTGGCGCCCTGGGCCATCTTGATCTGGATGTCGTCGGCGTTGACGAGGTACTCGCTCGTGACCCCGAAGCGTCCGGAGGCCACCTGCTTGATGGCGGAGCGCCGCGCCGGGTCGTACAGCCGCTCGGGGTCTTCGCCGCCCTCGCCGGTGTTGGACTTGCCGCCGAGCTGGTTCATGGCGATGGCGAGCGTCTCGTGCGCCTCCTGCGAGATGGAACCGTAGGACATGGCGCCGGTGGAGAACCGCTTGACGATCTCGCTCGCGGGCTCGACCTCCTCGACGGGGATCGAGGACCGCTCGCCCTTGAAGGAGAAGAGGCCGCGGAGCGTCATCAGGCGCTCGGACTGCTCGTCGACGCGCTGGGTGTACTGCTTGAAGATGTCGTAGCGGCGCTGTCGGGTGGAGTGCTGGAGGCGGAAGACCGTGTCGGGGTCGAACAGGTGCGGCTCGCCCTCGCGGCGCCACTGGTACTCGCCGCCGATGTCGAGGGCGCGGTGGGCCGGGGCGATGCCGGAGACGGGGTAGGCCTTGACGTGCCGGGCCGCGACCTCCTGGGCGACGACGTCGAGTCCTGCGCCGCCGACCTTGGTGGTGGTGCCGTGGAAGTAGCGGTCGACGAACGCCTCGTCCAGGCCGACCGCCTCGAAGACCTGCGCGCCGCGGTAGGAGGCGACGGTGGAGATGCCCATCTTGGACATCGCCTTCAGCACGCCCTTGCCCAGCGCGTGGATCAGGTTGCGGATGGCCTGCTCGGGCGCGAGCTCTCCCCCGGTGCCCGGCAGGAAGGTGCCGGCGCGGACGAGGTCCTCGACCGACTCCATGGCCAGGTAGGGGTTGACCGCGGCCGCGCCGTAGCCGATGAGCAGGGCGATGTGGTGGACCTCGCGCACGTCACCGGCCTCGACCAGCAGCCCGACCTGGGTGCGCTGCTTGGTGCGGATGAGGTGGTGGTGTACGGCGGAGGTGAGCAGCAGCGACGGGATCGGCGCGTGCTCGGCGTCCGAGTGCCGGTCGGACAGCACGATGAGCCGGGCTCCCGACTCGATCGCCTCGTCGGCCTCCACACAGATCTGCTCGATCCGGGCCGCGAGGCCGTCCCCTCCTTCGGCGACACGGTAGAGCCCGGAGAGCGTGGCGGACTTGAAGCCCGGCATGTCGCCGTCGGCGTTGATGTGGATGAGCTTGGCGAGCTCGTCGTTGTCGATGACGGGGAAGGGCAGCGTGACGCTGCGACAGGAGGCGGCGCTCGGCTCCAGCAGGTTGCCCTGGGCGCCCAGCGGCGAGTGCAGCGAGGTGACCAGCTCCTCGCGGATGGCGTCCAGCGGCGGGTTGGTGACCTGCGCGAACAGTTGGGTGAAGTAGTCGAAGATCAGCCGGGGCCGCTCGGAGAGCGCGGCGATGGGCGCATCGGTGCCCATGGAGCCGATCGGTTCGGCGCCGGTGCGCGCCATCGGCGCGAGGAGGACCCGCAGCTCCTCCTCGGTGTACCCGAAGGTCTGCTGGCGGCGGGTGACCGAGGCGTGGGTGTGCACGACGTGTTCGCGCTCGGGCAGCTCCGCGAGGTCGATGAGGCCCGCGTCCAGCCACTCCTGGTAGGGGTGTTCGGCGGCGAGCTGGGCCTTGATCTCGTCGTCCTCGATGATGCGCCGCTCCGCGGTGTCCACGAGGAACATCCGTCCCGGCTGGAGGCGGCCCTTGCGGACGACCTTGGCGGGGTCGACGTCCAGGACGCCGACCTCGGAGGCCAGGACGACGAGGCCGTCGTCGGTGACCCAGTAGCGCCCTGGACGCAGCCCGTTGCGGTCGAGAACGGCTCCGACCTGGGTGCCGTCGGTGAAGGTGACGCAGGCGGGGCCGTCCCAGGGCTCCATCATCGTGGAGTGGTACTGGTAGAAGGCGCGGCGGGCGGAATCCATGGAGTCCTGGGACTCGGCGGACTCCCAGGCCTCGGGCACCATCATCAGCACCGAGTGCGGCAGCGAACGGCCGCCGAGGTGCAGCAGTTCGAGCACCTCGTCGAAGGTGGCCGAGTCGGAGGCGCCCGGGGTGTTGATCGGGAAGATCCGCTCCAGCGTCTCGTGGTCGCCGAACAGCCCCGAGGCCAGCTGCGACTCGCGGGCCCGCATCCAGTTGCGGTTGCCCTGCACGGTGTTGATCTCGCCGTTGTGGGCGACGAACCGGTAGGGGTGGGCCAGCGGCCAGCTCGGGAAGGTGTTGGTGGAGAAGCGCGAGTGGACCAGCGCGATGGCGGTGGCGAAGCGGCGGTCGGACAGGTCGGGGAAGAACGGCTCGAGCTGTCCGGTGGTCAGCATGCCCTTGTAGACGAGGGTGCGCGCTGACAGCGAGGGGAAGTAGACGCCGGCCTCGCGTTCGGCGCGCTTGCGCAGCACGAAGGCGAGCCGGTCGAGTGCGATGCCCTCGCGTCCGCCGTCCGCTGCGGCGACGAACAGCTGGCGGAAGGTCGGCATGGTGGCGCGGGCGCCGGGGCCCAGCAGCTCGGGTGCGACGGGCACGTCGCGCCAGCCGAGCACCGTCAGGCCCTCTTCGGACGCCAGTGTCTCGATCTGTGAGACGGCTGCCGAGGTGGCTTCGGCGTCCTCGTCCTCGTGCGGCAGGAAGCCGATGCCGACGGCGTAGGACCCGGGCTCGGGCAGGGCGAAGGGGACGTTCTCGCGCAGGAAGGCGTCGGGGATCTGGAGGAGGATGCCGGCCCCGTCGCCGGTGTCGGGGTCGGACCCCGTGGCACCGCGGTGTTCGAGGTTGCGCAGGACGGTCAGCGCCTGTTCGACGAGGTCGTGGTCGGCCTCGCCGGTCAGGGTCGCCACGAAGCCGACACCGCAGGCGTCGTGCTCGTATCGGGGGTCGTACATGCCCTGCTTGGCAGGGCGGTGGGCGGCCCAATCCGCTGTCGGCACAGCACGCATCGGCAGCTCCCGTCGTCTCGTGGCAGTGGTACATACCGAGGGACGACGTTGGCCCTCTTGTGGCAGAAGAATTTTCGAGCAGGCTACAGGGTGGCCGATTTCCCGGAAAGTGGAAGCCGCGTCTCGCGATGCGGACGCGGGCGGCCTGTCCTCGTGGGACCCGCACGGAGGGGGCGGGGTCGAAGGTGGTGACCCCGGGTGAGGAACAGCTTGTCCACCACCCGCGTCGTTGCCGGCGGCGTTACGGACTACTGCCCGGGGCCACACGAAATGAAACCGCCGGGTAACACGCGGATCATGCCCCGGAAGGCCCGCCCGACGCTGTGACCTGGCCCACGGCCTGCCGGCAGCCGGGCGGACCGGTGTGCCGGTCCGCCCGGCTGCCGGGGCCCGGAGGGGTGGACACCCGGGAGGCCGCCGGTGCCCGGAGGGGAAGGCGGGGGCCCGGGAGCGCCGGCGAGGCCCGGAGGGCGGGCGGGGTCCGGGAGCGGGCGTGAGAAACGGGGAGGAAGCGGCGGAAGGGAAGGGCTCGGCCGGGGTCAGCGGGCGGCGGCGCCCAGGACCACCGGCAGCGCCTCCAGTTCGTTCTGGCTGAGTACCGGACGGTTGCGGATCCGCTCGGCCGGGACGGCGAGCCGCAGCGCCGGGAACCGGCCGAACAGCGCGGGGAGGGCGATCGACGCCTCCAGCCGGGAGAGCGCGGCGCCCGGACAGATGTGCGGCCCGTGTCCGAAGGCCAGGTGCCGCACCGGCCCGCCGGCCGCCCTGCGCAGGTCGAAGCGGTCGGCGTCGTCCCCGTGCTGCGCGCGGTCCCGGCCGATGGCGCGGTAGGACATGACGACGCCCTCGCCCTCCTCGATGACCGTGCCGGCGACCTCGATGTCCTCGGTCGCGAACCGCATGAGCAGGTGCGTGGAGGGCGACTCCCAGCGCAGCGTCTCCTCGATGACCGCGTCCCAGCCGACCTCGCCGTCGAGCACGAGCCGCAGCTGCTCCGGATGGGTGAGCAGGGCCCGCACGGCGCACAGGATGAGGGTCACGGTCGTCTCGTGTCCCGCGGCGACCATGGCTTCGAGGTTGCCGCGCACCTCCTCGGGCGTGAGCGGTTCGCCGCCCTCGTCGGCGAGGACGAGGGCGCTGGTGAGGTCGTCACCGGGGGCCGCGGTCTTGGCGCGGACCATGTCGTGGTACAGCCCGTCGAGCTCCTCGATGACCGCGAGGCGCTCGTCCTGCGGGGTCAGCAGCGAGAAGAAGGCCTCGTAGAGCTCGTGCAGCCGGGGTTCGAGAGCGGGGTCGACGCCCATCAGGGAGCAGACGACCGACATGGGCAGCGGCTGCGCGAAGTCCGCCTTCAGATCGACGGTCTCCTCGGGGCCGCGCTCGGCCATCCGGTCCAGGAGCGCGGCGGTGATCCCCTCGATCACGCCCCTGTTGGCCTCAAGCCGGCGCGGGGTGAGGGCCTGCGCCGTCTTCACCCGCAGGCGGCGGTGTTCGGCGCCGTCGACGGTGAACATGGAGCGGCCGGCGTCGACCATGCCGATGAGCGGCCAGGTGTGGTCGACGCGGCCGCTGCGCCACAGGTTCCAGCGCCCGATGTCCTTGACGAGCCGGCTGTCGGTGAGCAGCTTGCGGGCCTCGGCGTGGGTGGTGATCGTCCACGCCTCGGCGCCCATGAGAGCGATCCGGGCCACGGGTCCCGCGGTCCGCAGCGCCTCGGTCTCCTCGGCGAGGCCGCCGACGAGCGGGTCGATCTCCAGGGGGCAGCTCGCGGGCGTGTCCTGCGCGGGCGCCGCGGGGCCGTGGGCGGGGCAGCGGTCCTCGGGCGCCTCGGCGAGGGAGCTCCCGGCCGTGGGCTGTGGGTACATCAGTGTCCTCCGTGGGGCGGGGTGGTCTCGAACCTGACGGGGAGCACCGTCATGCCGCGCAGGAAGGGCGAGGGGCGGCGCGCCAGCGCCTGGGCCGGGACGGCGAGTTCGATCCCGGGCAGCCTGTCGAGGAGCACCTCGATACCGGTGCGGGCGAGGATTTCGGCGATCTCCTGGGCGGGGAAGGGGCACTGGTACTCGCCGTGGCTGAAGGCGAAGTGGGCGAAGTTGTTGTTGCGGAGCCCGTCGGCGGCGTGCGGGGTGTGGGCGTCGGGGTCGGCGTTGGCGCCCGCCAGGCCGAGCAGCAGCATGTCGCCCCTGGCGATGTGGCGCCCGGCCAGCCGGGTGTCGCGGGCGGCCCAGCGGCCGGCGAGGATCTGGGTGGGGGTGTCCTCCCACAGCACCTCGTTCATGGCCTCGGGGATGCTGTGGCGGCCGCCGGTCAGCGAGGCGGCGAAGCGGTCGTCGGTGAGCATGAGGCGCACCGAGTTGCCGAGCCAGTCGGACGTCGGCAGGAATCCGGCAGAGGTGAGCGCCATCAGGTTGAGGACGTACTCCTCGTCGGTGAAGGGCGCGGGGTGTGCCGTCATCGCGGAGATCATGTCGGCGCCGGTCTGGTGGTGGGCGCGTTCGACGAGCCGGCTCATCGCGGCGAGCGCGTCCTGGAACCCTGTGAGCGCGTCGGGTCCGCCGTCGCACATGTCGCTGAGCGAGCGGATGAGCGCGGGTCCTTCGGAGTCGGGGAAGCCGAGGACGCGGGCCAGGGCGAGGATGGTGAGCGGCCGGGCGTAGGCGGAGATGATCTCGGCTTCGCCCGTGCCGCAGAAGCCGTCGATGAGCCGGTCGGCGATCTCCTCGGTGCTGCGGCGCAGTTCGATGTGGTCGACGCTCTCGAGCGCGTCCTGGACCATCGCGAGGTGGCGGCGGTGCTCCTCGCCGACGGTGAAGTAGACCGAGGGCTGGGGGGTGCCGATCATCGGGCGCAGTGGCCAGTCCTCGGGCACGTTGGGCCACTGGTTCCACAGGCCCTGGTCGCGGGGGAAGAGCAGCGGGTCGCCGGTGACGCGGAGGAGTTCGCGGTAGCCGATGACGAGCCAGGCGGGGACGCCGCCGGGGAGGGTCACGGGGACGACGGGGCCGTGGTCGCGGCGCATGTCCCGGTGGAGGGCCTCCAGGTCGGTGTGGAACCTGGGCCCCATGAGGGGGACCGCGCCCGGTGGGGCCGCGGTGGCGTTCCGAGTGTCTGCGGGGCACCTGTCCGCGGTGTGTGCGGAGGCGCTCCGGGCGGGCCGGGGCTGACTGGTCATGGTCGCTGATTCCCCTGTGAGCGGCGGCACTTGGTGTCTGCACGTGTCACTTCCTGCACACCTTAGACACGTTCCCGATCAGCGGGAGGCGGTTCTTGACGATCCGCGTCTCCTCGTTCTCTCCACTCCTCTCCACAGGTCGCCCCGCGAACATCCGGAGGTGCTCGACCCCTTGACAGGAGGGGAGGGCGCACCCAGTATCTGTAAACGTTTTCAGCCGCTGTAAAGGTTTACAGCCCGCGTGGCGGCTGCCTCATCGGACACTCCGGCGGAATCTCCGGCGGACCTCCATCGCGAAGGGGACGAAGTGATGTCTGACGGCGGACCACCGACCGTCGTGTCGATCGCGGAGCGCGCCGGCGTCTCGATCGCCTCCGTCTCCCGCGTCCTCAACGGCGTGGGAGCGCGCCCCGAGACCGTACGGCGGGTCGAGCGGGCCGCGGCCGAGCTCGGCTACGTGCCCAACGCGGTGGCCCAGTCCCTCAAGGGCGGGCGCACCAAGCAGTTGACGTTCGCCATGCAGGACATCGGCAACCCCGTCTACGTGGCGATGGTCCGCCAGATCCAGGCCGTCACCCGGGCCGCCGGGTACCGGCTGCTGCTGCACTCCACCGATGCGGTGATCGAGGACGAACTCGCCGTGGTGCGCAGCCTCGGGGACCGCACGAGTGACGGGCTGATCCTGTGCCCGATCCGCATCACCCCCGAGCACGTGGAGGTGCTGACGGCGGCGGCCGGACCCGTGGTCGTGATCGGCTCGCTGCCCCGGGGTGTGCCGGTCGACGCGGTGCAGGCCGACTCGGTGCTCGGCGCCCGGCTGGCCGTCACCCACCTTGTCGAGAGCGGCAGGCGGCGGATCGCGTTCGTCAACGGCCCCCTCGACACGGTGCCGGGCCACAACCGCCGCCAGGGCTACCTCAAGGCGCTCGCCGAGGGCGGCATCGTGCCGGATCCGGAGCTGGAGCGCGCCACCTCCTTCGGGCTGGGCGCCGGACGCGAGGCGCTGCACGACCTGCTCGACGCGGGCGCGGCCCCCGACGCCGTCTTCTGCGCCAACGACCAGCTCGCCCTCGGCGCTGCGCAGGCCGCACACGAGCGGGGCCTGCGCATACCCGAGGAGATGGCCGTCGTCGGCATGGACGACAGCGACCTCGCCCGCGCCTGCTGGCCGCCGCTGAGCAGCGTGGACCTCGGCTCCGAGGAGCGCGGCAGGGCCGCGGCGCGCATGCTGCTGGAGCGGCTGTCCGACACCCCCGACGAACGGCCGGGCCCCGGCCCCGAAGCGCCACGCGCCGGCGCGGCGCGGCGCGTGACCACGGCGCCCCGGCTGGTCGTCCGCGCCTCGTCGGCCCCGTCCGCTCCCGCGACCACGGCGAGAGGCGGTGCCCGGTGAGCACGGCCTCCCCCGCGTCGCTCGGCGACGAGACGACAGGCGCCCTCCCCGCGGCCCGGAGCGGCGGGAGGGGCGGGCGCGGTACCCCGCCGCCACGCACCCCCGCGGCCCGCAAGCGCCTCCTCGGACTCGACCACGGCGCCTGGTTCCTGCTGCTGCCCGCGCTGCTGCCGATCCTGGTGCTGAGCGTGGGACCGCTGCTGTACGCCATCTCGCTCTCCTTCACCGACGCCCAGTTCGGGCGGACCGTGGAGACCGACTTCATCGGCGCCACCAACTTCGCCGACCTGCGCCTGGACTCGCTGTTCTGGGACTCGTTCCGCATCGGCCTGGTGTGGGCGGTGGCCGTCACCGCGCTGCAACTGGTGCTGGCGCTGGGGCTGGCGCTGCTGCTCAACCAGAACCTGCGCTTCCGCTGGCTGGCCCGCACGCTGGCGCTGGTGCCCTGGGCGATGCCGGAGGTCGTGGTCGGCATCATGTGGCGGCTCGTCTACCACCAGGACGCCGGCATCCTCAACAAGACGCTGCGGCAGCTCGGGCTTATCGGTGAAAACGTCGACTGGCTGACGAACCTCTCCCTCGCGCTGCCCGCCGTCATCCTCGTCGGCGTGTGGGCGGGCATGCCGCAGACCACCGTCGTGCTGCTGGCCGGGCTGCAGAACGTGCCCCACGAGCTGACGGAGGCCGCGCAGCTGGACGGCGCCGGGGTGTGGCGGCGGTTCACCTCGGTGACCTGGCCCGCGCTCAAGCCGGTGGCGGTGGCGATGACCGCGCTGAACTTCATCTGGAACTTCAACTCCTTCGGCCTGGTCTACGTGCTCACCCAGGGCGGGCCGGGCGGCCAGACGCGGCTGCCGATGCTCTTCGCCTACGAGGAGGCCTTCACGTACGGCCAGTTCGGCTACGCCGCCGCGATGGGCGTCGTGATGATCGCCGTCGTCGCCGTGTTCCTCACGGTGTTTTTGCGCAAGCGCCTCAAGGAGGACGCCATATGAGCGCCACGAGCAGCGCCGGAGCGCCGACCGCGCGCACGAGCGCGCCTTCCGAGGGACACGGGCGGCGGCGCACCCTTCGGCTCGCGGGCCGCACCGGACAGTACGCCGGGCTCCTGTGCTACCTCGTCTTCCTCGCCTTCCCCCTGGTGTGGCTGGTCTCCACCTCCTTCAAGTCACCGCAGGAGCTGGGCAGGATCGACCCGACGTGGCTGCCGCGCCATCCCACGCTGGAGAACTTCCGCGCCGCCTTCGAGGCCCAGCCGCTGGCCCGCTCGGCGCTCAACAGCCTGATCGTGGCGGGCGGCGCCACCCTCGTCTCCGTGGCGCTCGCCGTGCCCGCCGCCTACGCCCTGGTGCGCCACCGCTCCCGGGTGAGCACGGCCGCCAACGGGTGGGTGCTGGTCAGCCAGATGTTCCCGTTCGTGCTGGTGATCATCCCGCTCTTCCTCGTCCTGAAGAACCTGCACCTGGTCAACTCTCTCGGCGGGCTGATCATCGTCTACGTCGTCTGGAACCTGCCGTTCTCGCTGTGGATGCTCCAGGGCTACGTCAAGGCGGTGCCCGTCTCGCTGGAGGAGGCCGCCGCGGTGGACGGGGCGAGCAGGCCGCGCATCCTGCGCAGTGTCGTGCTGCCCCTGCTGGCGCCCGGCCTCGTGGCGACGCTGATGTTCTCCTTCGTCACCGCCTGGAACGAGTTCTTCTTCGCCCTCGTTTTGCTCAAGTCCCCGGAGACCCAGACGATGTCCGTCATCCTCACCCGCTTCCTCGGCGACGAGGGCGTCGCCGACCTGGGCCCGCTGGCCGCCGCCTCGGTGCTCGCGACGATCCCCAGCCTGCTCTTCTTCGCCCTGCTCCAGCGGCGGCTGGCCTCCGGGATGCTGGCCGGGGCGGTGAAGGGCTGATGCGCCGCGCACCGAGGGGTACGCGCGCGACCGTCCGCGCCGCGACCGCGGCCCTGCTGGCCTGCGCCCTGCTCACCTCCTGCGCGGGCGGCGGCGAGGGCGAGGGCGAGGGCACCGTCACCCTGGACTACTACAGCCTCGCCTGGCAGAAGGAGTCCGTCGCCGCGAACAAGAAGCTGGTCGCGCGGTGGAACAGGACCCACGAGAAGGTGAAGGTCCGCTACGTGCAGGGCGCCTGGGACACCGTCCACGACCAGCTGCTGACCTCCTTCGAGGGCGGCGAGGCGCCCGACGTCATCCACGACGACGCCAGCGACCTGACCGACTTCGCCTACGGCGGCTACCTGGCCGACCTGCGCGACTACCTGCCGAAGAAGTCCCGCGCCGCCATCCCGCAGGCCGGCTGGGACGCCGTGACGATGAACGGCGGACGCGTCTACGGCGTGCCGTTCCTCCAGGAACCCAAGGTGCTCGTCGCCGACAAGAAACTGCTGGAGCGCTCCGGCGTGCGGATACCGACGGCGCGCCACCCCTGGACGTGGCAGGAGTTCGAGCAGGCCGCGAAGAAGCTGACCCGCGACGAGGACGGCAACGGCAAACCCGAGCGGTACGGCACTGTGTGGCCGATGAAGGAGCCGGTCAAACAGTCCGTCAACCTCTCACTGTCCACCGGCGGACGCCTCTTCACCCGCGAGCGGACCGGCGACGGCACCAAGAACACCGTGCGGTTCGCCGAGCGCGACGCGGCCGTCAGCGAGCTCATCCACCGCCAGGTCAACAAGGACCGCACCGCGCCGCGCAGCGGGCTCGGCATGGGCGGCTCCGACACACTGCCCGGCTTCTTCGCCGGGCGCTACGCGATGGTGCCGCTCAACTTCTCCTTCCGCCAGCAGGTGCAGCAACAGGCCCCGGACGGCTTCGAGTGGACCGTGCTGCCGCTGCCGCGCGGTCAGCGCGAGGGCGAGAACGCGCAAGGCGTCGTCCCGCAGACCCTCTCGGTGGCGCAGGAGAGCGAGCACAAGAAGGCCGCCGCCGACTTCGTCGCCTACATGACCACCCCCGAGCACCAGGCAGCGCTCGCCAAGGGCGACTGGCTGCTGCCCACCGCGAAGGAGGCCCTCACGGACCCCGAGATCAACCGGCGCGAGGACGGCTGGCGCACGGGCGCCCGGATCGCCCGCACCCTGCGGCCCTCGCCGACGCTCGGCGTGCGCGGCTACGCGGAGTGGGCCGACAAGGTCGCCACCCCCGCCTTCCAGCGCTACTACAGAGCCGACACCGGCCTGGAGGCGCTGCGTGACGCGCTGGTCGACGACGGCAACCTGATCCTCGACCGCTACCAGCGATGACCCAGGTGCGGCGGGAAGAGCACGCGACGGCCCGACCCCCGCCCTCACCCGCCGCCTGACCCGCACCAGGACCGGCCGCAGGCCGCCAGGTGCCCCCGGTTCTCCGCCGTCGCGGCGGAGAGAGTGCGCCCCAGCGCACGGCACGGAAAACCGCACAGAAAGAGCTCCGCATGAGCGCCGAGCTGTCGGCCGCAGCACCGCCCGCACGATCCGCGTCCTCCGCTCCCTCGCCCGCCCCCTCCTCCGCGCCCGCCCCCTCCCTGCCGCTCGCTCCTCGCGCCCTGTCCCCCTCACCGACCGACCGCGCCAGGGGCGCGATGGTGGGGCTCGCCGTGGGGGACGCGCTCGGAGCCCCCGCCGAGAACATGAAACCGTCGCAGATCCGCGAAAGGTGGGGCCGCATCGAGGGGTTCGTCAGCGACGATCCGGCCGGCACGGACGACACCGAGTACGCCCTCTTCTCCGGGCTGCTGCTCGCCGAGCACGGCTCCGCGCTCACCGTGGAGCACGTGGAGGCGGCCTGGCACCGGTGGATCGCCGACCTGGACGAGGGCTCCTTCCGCGGTGCGGGCTTCAGCGAGCGCGGCACGCTGGAGAACCTGCGCAGGGGCCTGGCGGCGCCCATCTCGGCGCAGCACCGGCACGCCTGGAGCGACGGACTGGCCATGCGGGCCGCGCCGTTCGGGGTGTTCGCCGCGGGGCGGCCCGCCGAAGCCGCACGGCTGGTGGCCATCGACGGCACCGTCAGCCACGAGGGCGAGGGCATCTACGGCGGCCGTGCGGTGGCCGCGGGTGTCGCGGCGGCCATGGTGAGCGACAGCCCCGGCGCCGCCGTGCAGGCCGCGCTGTCGGTGATCCCGGAGAACTCCTGGACCTCCCGCTCCCTCCAACGTGCCGTCTCGGCCGCGCGCCGTGCGCCACTGCGGCCCGACGCGACGCGGCTGAGCGTCGAGCGCGCCGTGCGCTCGTCCGTCGTCATCGGCGGCTATCCGTGGACGGATCTGGCACCCGAGGCGATCGGGCTCGCGTTCGGCGCGTTCACCGCGGCGCGCGGCGACTTCACCCACGCGGTGCTCACCGCCGTCAACATGGGCCGCGACGCCGACACCACGGCAGCCGTCGCCGGCGCGCTCGCCGGTGCGCTGCGCGGACAGGCGGCGATCCCCGAGCGGTGGTCGTCCGCGATCCGTCCCGTACGGGGCAGCTGCCTGCCCGCCATGGCGGGGCGGCACGTACGCGATATCGCCGACCGGCTCGTGGCCGCCGCCGAAGCGCTGCCCGCCGACTCCGACGCGGCGCGGGACGCCTCATGAGCACCACCACCGCCGCGCCCACGAGAGCAGACCTGTCCGGCGACGACGGCGCGGCCAGGATCGAGGGGCTGCTGCTGGGGCTGGCCGCGGGGGACGCAGCGGGCTGGCCCTCGGGGCGGCACCGCGCCGCCCGGCTGCCGGACTGGACCCGCAGGCTGACCCGCGAGCTGGACACCTTCGCCGAACAGAACGCCACCACCACCCTGCCGGTGCCCATCGCGCTCAACCAGCCGCCGGAACCGCTGCGTCTCGGCCCCTCCGACGACGCCGAGTGGGCCGCCTTCACCGCGTACGCCGTGCTGTCCGCCGACCCGGCGGCGCACAGCGACCTGGCACCCGACCAGCGGGTGCGCGCCGCGCTGACCCTGGCGTGGAACGCGCTGGCCGACGAGGTGGCGGCGGCGGCCGAGCGGGCCGAGGAGATCGAGTCGGCGCAGATCCCGCTGCGCGCCCGCATCTCCGTACGGGCGGGTCTCGGCAACCTCGCCGCCGGGCTGCGGCCCCCGGCGACCGGGCACGACAATCCGCACTACTTCGACGACGCCGCCTGCGGGCGCGCCGCCGTGCTGGCCGTCGTCCACCCGGGCGACCCCGCCGCGGCGGCCCGTCTCGCCGAGTTCGACGCCCGCTACACCCAGGACGACGACGGCGTGCACGGCGCCCGTGCGATGGCCGCCGCCGTCGCGGTCGCGCTGGCGGGCGGCGAGACGGACGCCTGCGTCGCGGCCGCGCTCGACCAGCTCCCCGACGGCACCGAGATCCGCCGCAACACGCTGGCGGCCCTGCGGCTGGCGCACGCGGCGCTCAAGGAGAGCGCCGGGCTGCCGGGCAGCGCGTTCGCGCTGGTCCCCGTGTTGGAGCACGAGATCGTCGACCACGTCTACAGCTACGGCATCGCCGCCGCCGAGACGGTGCCCGTGGCGCTCGCGGTGGCGACCGCGGCCCGGGGCCGGCTGAGCGAGGCGGTACCGGCCGCCGTGTGCCTGTCCCGGGTCGCCGACTCGGCGCCCGCGCTGACCGGGGCCCTGGCCGGCGCGCTCGGCGGGGCGCGCGCGGTGCCCGCCTCGTGGCGCGAGAGCTGCCGCAGGCTGTCCGGCTGCGCGCTGCCCCAGTTCGCGGGCGCCGACCTGGTGGAGACGGCGGGCCGGCTGGCCGCGCACCACCCGGCGCCCACCGACCGCCGTGCGGTCACCGCCCGTCCAGCCCACGCCCCGGAAGGACCCCAGAAGCCATGAGCTCCCCCACCGCACCCGCCGCGACGCTCTCCCTCACCGAACGGACCGTGGGCTGCCTGGTCGGCGCCGCTGTCGGTGACGCGCTCGGCGGACCCGTCGAGGGCTGGTCGCCCGCGGCGATCGCCGAGCGGCACGGCGGCCGCGTCCGCGGCATCGTCGAGCCGTTCCACAAGGACGCCTGGCGCACCGCCCGCCCCATCGCCCCGTACCACAAGGGTGACGGGCACGTCACCGACGACACTCTCATGACGCACGCCCTCGTCCGCGTCTACGAGAAGGTCCGCGACCATCTGGACGCCTACGCCGTGGCCGACCACCTGGTGCCCGACCTGATCGGCGAGCCCCGCTGGATACCCGAACTGGAAGCCGAGGCGCTGCTGTTGCAGCGGATCTTCCTGGCCGAGAAGTGGCTGGTCGCGCGGATCCACTACGGGCACGTCGACCCGCGCGAGGCGGGCGTCGGCAACATCGTCAACTGCGGAGCCGCGATGTACATGGCGCCGGTCGGCGCGGTCAACGCGGGCAACCCGGACGCCGCCTACGCGGAGGCGCTCGATGTGGCCGGCGCCCACCAGTCCTCGTACGGGCGGGAGGCCGCAGGGGTGTTCGCCGCCGCCGTGGCCGCCGCGTTCCGGCCCGGCGCCACGCCGGAATCCGTCGTCGCCGAGGCGCTGCGGCTCGCCAAGGACGGCACCCGGGCCGCCCTCGAGGCCGTGAGCGAGACGGCCGCCGGGTACGACGACTGGGAGGCGGCGCTGGCGCCGCTGCGCGAGGCCGTCGCCCCGTTCGACACCGTGGGCGCCGAGTACCGCAGCCCCTCGCTGGGCGCCCGCCGTCCGTCCCGGCTGCACGCCATCGAGGAGTTGCCGATCGCGATGGGCATGCTGCTGGTGGGCGGCGGCGACTACCGCGCCACCGTCCTCGGCTCCGTCAACTACGGCCGCGACTGCGACTCCATCGCCTCCATGAGCGGCGCTCTGGTCGGCGCCCTGCACGGCGAGGCGGCCGTCCCCGCCGAGTGGAGCGAGGAGATCACCGCGGCCAGCAAGCTGGACCTGCGCTCCCCCGCGCTGTCACTGGCCGCCGTGGCGCGCGACGTGTACGCGCGCGACGTGGAGCGGCGGCGCGCGCACGAGGCGGCGTTCGAGGCGCTGGCGGGTGCACGATGACGCCCGGGCACGGTGACAGGGCGACGGTGGCACCCGGCCGCGGGGAGCCGCTGGTCCGGCTGACCTGGGTGCAGCCCGAGGACCTGGTCGGGCACGAGCTGCGGCAGGCGGCGCAGGACGGCCGGGACGCCTCGGACGTGGAGCGGCGGTGGCGCGAGGCGGGCGGCGGCCTCGCCCCCGCCAGGGCCGGCGCTTCCCCCGAGCCGGCCTCCCGTCGACTGCGCGCGCTCGCCGGGGAGTTGCTGGACGAGCTCGCCGGGATCGAGGCGCCCGCCGCCGCGTACGAGCCGACCGGTCTCGACGCGATCCGCGCCGCCTGCCCGGGCTGGCCCGCCCGACGCCACCAGGTGCGCGGCGGGTACGCGGAACGGCTGCACGCCGCCTGGCTGGGCCGTGCGGCCGGATGCGTGCTGGGCAAGCCGGTGGAGAAGGTGACCCTGGAGGGCATCAGGGCGCTGGCCGGGGCCACCGGCAACTGGCCGCTGTCCGGCTGGTTCACCGAGCGCGGCCTCGACGCCGCGACGGCCGCGGCACACCCGTGGAACCGCCGCTCCGCCGCGACGTCGCTCGCCGAGAACATCGACGGGGCGCCCGAGGACGACGACCTCAACTATCCGCTGCTCGGGGTGGTGCTGCTGGAGCGGTACGGGCACGGCTTCACCACAGGCGACGTGGCGCGGCTGTGGCTGGACGAACTGCCGGCGGGGCGCACGTTCACGGCCGAGCGGGTGGCGTACCGCAACCTGCTGGCCGGCGTCGAGCCGCCGCTCACGGGCGCGTACCGCAACCCGTTCCGCGAGTGGATCGGAGCGCAGATCCGCGCCGACGTCTTCGGCTGGACCCACCCGGGCGACCCGGGTGCCGCGGCCGAGGCGGCGTGGCGGGACGCCACGCTGACCCATACGGCGAACGGCGTCTACGGGGCCATGTTCGCCGCCGCGGCGCTCGCCCACGCGGCGGGCCTCGGCGACGGGGCGACGGCGGAGGGGTGCCTGGAGGCGGGGCTGTCCGTCGTCCCGCCCGCTTCGCGGTACGCGACCGCCGTCCGCACGGGCATCGCCGCGGCGCGCGAGGCGCCCGACGACTCCCCCGCGGGTTTCGCGCACGTGGTGGACGGGCTGCACGCCGCCTACGGGGACCACCACTGGGTCCACGTGCTGCCCAACGCGGCGCTGCTCGCCGCCGCGCTGACCCACGCGCGGGGCGACTTCGAAGGCGCCGTCTGCCGGGTGGTCTCCGGCGGCTGGGACACCGACTCCAACGGCGCGAGCGCCGGTTCCCTGACGGGGCTGCTCGCCGGAGCGCCCGCGGCCCTCCCCGCCCGCTGGACGGCCCCGCTGAAGAACCGCCTGGCGACGAGCGTGGGCGGCATGGACGGCATCGGCTTCGACGCGCTGGCGGCCCGTACCCGCGCGCTCGCCGCCACCGCCCCCTCGTCCCCCTCGTCCCCCTCGTCCCGCGACGCCACAGGAGACGCCACGCCATGAACGAGACCCGCTCGCACGCGACCACTTCGCACGAGCCTGCCGAGTCCGGGACCCCTTCGCCTCCAGCCCCTTCGCCCGGGGCGGCCGCCCCGCTGCGCGGCCTGCGCGTGCTCGACCTCGCCACGCTCTTCGCGGGACCTCTCGCCGCGACCATGCTCGGCGACTTCGGCGCGGAGGTCGTCAAGGTGGAGCACCCGCGCAAGCCGGACCCGTCGCGGGGGCACGGCCCCAGCAAGGACGGGGTCGGCCTGTGGTGGAAGCTGCTGGGCCGCAACAAGCGGACGGTCACGCTCGACCTGTCCTCTCCCCAGGGGCGTGAGGTCCTGCTCAAGCTCGCCGCTGACGCCGACGTGGTCATCGAGAACTTCCGCCCCGGCACCCTGGAGCGGTGGGGCCTGGGCTGGGAGGCGCTGTCCGAGGCCAATCCGCGTCTCGTGCTGGCGCGGGTGACCGGATTCGGGCAGCGCGGCCCGTACGCGCAGCGGCCCGGGTTCGGCACCCTCGCCGAGGCGATGAGCGGGTTCGCCGCCGTCACCGGCGAACCCGACGGGCCGCCGACGCTGCCGCCGTTCGGGCTCGCCGACTCCATCGCGGCGCTCTCGACGGCGTACGCCGTGATGACGGCACTGGCGGGACGCGCGCACACCGGGCGCGGCCAGGTGGTGGACATGGCCATCATCGAGCCGATGCTGACGGTGCTGGGGCCGCAGCCGCTCTGGTACGACCAGCTCGGCTACGTCCAGCCGCGCACCGGCAACCGTTCGGCCAACAACGCGCCGCGCAACACCTACCGCACGGCCGACGGCCGCTGGGTGGCCGTCTCCACCTCAGCGCAGTCCGTGGCCGAGCGCGTGCTGCGGCTGGTGGGGCGGCCCGAGTTCCTCCAGGAGCCCTGGTTCGCGACGGGGGCCGGGCGCGCCGAGCACGCCGCCGAGCTGGACGAGGCGGTCGGCGGCTGGATAGCCCGCCATAGCAGGGACGAGGTCGTGAGCGCCTTCGAGCAGGCCCAGGCGGCCGTCGCGCCCGTCTACGACGTGCGCGACGTGATGGCCGACCCGCAGTACCGGGCTCTCGACTCGGTCACCAGCGTCGAGGACGACGAACTCGGGACGCTCAGGATGCAGAACGTCCTCTTCCGGCTGTCGGAGACACCCGGCGCGATCCGCTGGGCGGGGCGGCGGCACGGCGCCGACACCGACGCCGTGCTCGGCGGCGTCGGCCTGAGCGAGGAGGAGATAGCGGCGCTGCGCGAGGCGGGTGTGGTGCGGTGAACGCCTCGTCGCCGGCCGCTGTGGGCCGCTCGCACCCGGCCGCTGACACCTTCTTGACCTGGCTCACCTGGCTCTACGTACCCGGTGACCGGCCCGAGGTCGTCGCCAAGGCGCTGCGTTCGGGCGCCGACGTGGTGCTCGTCGACCTGGAGGACGCCGTCGCGCCGGAGCGGAAGGCGTACGCGCGCGCGGCCACCGCCGAACTGCTGGCGCAGGGTCCGCCAGGGCCCGTGCCCGTCCACGTGCGGGTCAACGCGCTGGACGGGCCGCTGGGCGCGGACGACATCCGCACGCTCGCCCCCCTGCCGGGGCTGGCAGGGCTGCGGCTGCCGAAGGTGACGGGCCCGGACGACCTGCGGCGCACGGCCGGATGGGCCCGCAACGGCACGCACACACCGCCGCTGTACCCCCTGTTGGAGTCCGCGCTCGGCATCGAGCGCGCCTTCGAGATCGCCACGGGGCACGGCGCGGTGCGGGGCCTGGCGCTCGGCGAGGCCGATCTGCGGGCCGACCTGGGTGTCGGACCGGGCGGGCTCGGCTACGCGCGGGGCCGGGCGGTCGTCGCCGCACGCGCCGCCGGTCTTGCGCCGCCGCCGCAGTCGGTCTACCCCGACGTCCGGGACACCGAGGGCCTGGCCCGCGACTGCGCCGAGGGCCGCGCGCTCGGCTTCCTGGGCCGTACCGCCATCCATCCGCGCCAGCTCCCCGTCATCGAGGCCGCATACCGCCCCACGTCCGCCCAGGTCGAGGCGGCGGAGGAGATCGTGTCGGCCGCCGAGGAGGAGGCGGGCGCCCTCGCGCTGGCGGACGGCCGTTTCGTCGACGCGGCGGTGGTCGCGGGCGCGCGGCGCACGCTCGCGCTGGCCCGCAGGTCCTGCGGCTCGCCCGGGGGCGGGGTCCGCTGAGGTGAACCGGGCCCGGCGGGCGGGGGCCGCGTCAGCCGACCGCGACCCCGAACAGTACGCCCAGGCCGTAGGTGACGCCCGCGGCGGCGGCACCGAGGCCGAGCTGGCGCAGGCCGCTGAACCACCAGGGGCGTGCGGTGACCCGTGCGACGAGGGCGCCGCAGGCGAACAGGCCCACCAGGGCCAGCACGACGGCGGGCCACAGCGCGGTGGTGCCGAACAGGTACGGGAGCACGGGCAGTACGGCTCCCAGCGAGAAGGAGAAGAAGGAGGAGACCGCGGCGACGGTCGGCGAGGGCAGGTCGGCGGGGTCGACGCCCAGCTCCTCCCGCGCGTGTATCTCCAGCGCCTGTTCCGGGTCGCGGTGCAGCTGCTCGGCCACCTGGAACGCCAGGTCGCCGTCCACGCCGCGCGCCTCGTACAGCGCGGCGAGCTCCCTGATCTCCTCGCCGGGGCTGCGCCGCAGCTCCCTGCGTTCGACCTCCAGTTCGGCCTGGACGAGCTCCCGCTGGGAGGCGACGGAGGTGTACTCGCCCGCGGCCATCGAGAAGGCACCGGCCGCCAGGCCCGCGAGGCCGGAGATGACGATGGTCTGCGGTGCGGCCGAGCTCCCTGCCACGCCGGTCATCAGACCCAGGTTGGAGACCAGACCGTCCATCGCGCCGAAGACGGCGGGGCGCAGCCAGCCTCCGTTGACGTCGCGGTGGGTGTGGTTGTCGCGGTGGGCGACGTGTGTCGGGTCTGAGACTCCGGCTTCGGACATGGCCGGTACGGCTCCTTCACGCTGAGCGGTGCGTTACGTCCTCCGTGCGCTGACGTTCGAAGAGTAGGCACGAAACCGGCCGGGCTGCCAGCAAGGAAGGCCGTACTTACCCCGCTCACCTGCGGTTTTCCCCCTCGTCCTCGGTGGCGGCCCGTTGCAGTGCCTCCTCCAGCTCGTCGAGCACGACGTCCTCGCTGTCCATGCGGCCCGTCCGGTAGGCGGCGCGGCCGACCATGTGGGCGGCCACCGGGGAGGTCGCCAGTTGGAAGAGGCCGACGAGCAGGAGAATGCCCAGGTCGACCAGGCTGCGCAGCCACAGGCCCGAGCCGACGAGCACGAGCAGCAGGCCGAAGGACTGCGGCTTGGTCGCGGCGTGGATCCGGGTGAGCACGTCGGGCAGTCGCAGCAGTCCGACGCCGGCCAGGAGGCAGAGCACGCCGCCCGCCAGCAGGCACACGGCGCCCGCGACGTCCGCCACGGCGGTCCAGGTCACCGCGGATCACCGGACCCCCGGCCGGGCCGCGGCCCGGTCTCCCCGGCCGGCCCGGCCTCACCTGCCCCGCCGTTGTCCCCCTCGCCGTTGCCCTCCTCGCCCGTGTCCTGGCTCTCGTCCACGTCACCGGTTCCCGCCTCGTCCCGCAGCGCCATGAAGCGGGCGACGCCGACAGAACCCGTGAAGCCGAGGAAGGAGAGCACCAGCAGGACGGGCAGGTAGAAGGCGTTGCCGCGGACGGCCGTCTGGAGGCCGATACCGGCCATGACGACGGCCACCAGCGCGTCGAGGGCGACCGCGCGGTCCAGCGTGGAGGGGCCCAGGACCATGCGCAGGGTCACCATCAGCCCGGCGGCCAGCAACAGCCCCGCGATCACTGTGGCGACCACCTCGTGTGCCGTTGCCGCGGTCATCGCCACCGCCCGAACAGCTCCTGCGCGCTCTCGGAGGCGCGGATCGCGTCGATGTCGGCGCGGGTGCCGAACGCCCGCACGACGCGGGTCTCCAGGCGCAGCGCGTCGCGCCGGGCACGGTCCCGCTCCTCCTCCAGCTCGCCGCCCATCACGTGGAGGTAGAGGGTGCCAGAGCGGCGGTCCACCTCCAGCACGGTGCTGCCTGGCACCGCGGTGACGCAGACGGCGGTCACCGTCAGCATCAGGTCGCCGGGGCAGCGCATCGTGACGCCGAGGACGGCGCAGCGCGGGCGGCTGGGGGCGAGGAGGTAGCGGTTGACGCGCCAGCTGGAGACGACGAGGTCCAGCGCGAAGCGCGCGGTGAAGCGCACGATGCCCAGCGGGTGCGGGCGCGCCTGCTTCTCGATCGGCGGCAGCGGGAAGACCAGCACCACGAAGAGCGCGACGAGCACCCCGGTCACGATGTTGGCGGGCGTCGGGGTGCCCCACAGCAGCATCCACAGCAGGGTCAGGCCGAGCACCATGGGCCACTGGGTGGCGCGCAGCCTGCTGGCCTCGGGCAGTCGCTGGGGTGAGGTCATCAGCGGGTCACCGCCTCCACGTAGGGGGTCCGCGCGATGAGTTCGCCGGCGGCGCGGTCGGTCAGGGAGAACAGGGGGCCGGCGAGGACGGTGAAGGCGAGCCCGAAGAGCACCAGGGCGACGGTGGCGACGGTCATGCTCAGCGGCAGCGTGGCGCTGGTGGTGATCTCCTGGCCGCCGAACGTGGCCGCGCCCCGGCGCCGCACCGGTGCCGGCTCCCACCGGTCCAGGACCGCGCGCGGCCCCGTGGTGCGCGTGCCCTGGCCGGAGGTGGCCTCCTCGTCGTCGTCGCTGTCCGCCTCGGTGTCCTCCAGCACCGTTCCGGCGGCGCACATCTCGGGTGTGGGGGCGCGCCAGAAGGCCAGGTTCCAGGCTTTTGCGAGCGCGTACAGGGTGAGCAGGCTGGTGGCCGTGCCCCCGGCGACCAGCAGATAGGCGAGCGCTCCCCCGTCGTCGATCCCGGCGCGCAGCAGCCCGAGCTTGCCGAGGAAGCCGGAGAGCGGCGGGATGCCGGCCAGGTTCATCGCGGGGATGAAGAACATCACGCCCAGCAGCGGGGAGAGCCGTGCCAGACCGCCGAGGCTTTGCAGGTCGGTCGTGCCGCTGCGGCGTTCGACCAGCCCGGCCACGAGGAAGAGGGTGGTCTGCACGGTGATGTGGTGGGCGACGTAGAAGACGGCCCCTGAGATGCCGCCGCGGGTGGCCAGGCCGATCCCGAAGACCATGTAGCCCATGTGGCTGATGAGAGTGAAGGACAGCAGCCGCTTGAGGTCGGTCTGTGCGACGGCCCCGAGGATGCCGACGAGCAGCGACAGCAGCGCGAGCACCATCAGGACGTCGCCGATGCGGTGCCCGGGGAAGAGCAGGGTCTGGGTGCGGAGTATGGCGTAGACGCCCACCTTGGTCAGCAGCCCGGCGAAGACGGCCGTCACCGGGGCGGGGGCCGTCGGGTAGGAGTCGGGCAGCCAGGCGGCCATCGGGAAGACGGCGGCCTTGATGGCGAACACCCCCAGCAGGGCGATCTGGATGAGCATGCCGACCCCGTCGGGCAACGCGTCCAGCCGCGCGGGCAGTCGCGCCATGGTGACGGTGCCCGTGGCCGCGTAGACCATGGCGACGGCGGCCAGGAACAGCATGGACGACAGCAGCGAGACGACCGCGTACGTGGCGCCCGCACGGATCCGCGACAGAGTGCCGCCGATGGTCATCAGCACGTAGCTGGCGGTCAGCATCAGCTCGAAGCCGACGTACAGGTTGAACAGGTCCCCCGCCAGGAACGTGTCCGAGACCCCGGCGACCAGCACCAGGTAGGAGGGGTGGAAGACGGACAGCGGCGTGACCTCGTCGTTGTCGGCCATGCCCTGGCCCACGGAGTAGACGAGCACGCACAGCGTCACCGCTGAGGAGATGACCAGCATCAGCGCGGAGAGCCGGTCGGCGACCAGCACGATGCCCACCGGCGGCGCCCACCCGCCCGCGAACATCACCTGCGGCCCGTGCCGGTCGGCGGCCACCAGCAGCACCAGCGAGACGACGAGCACCGCGGCCAGCACGCCGGCGCTGATGAACCGCTGCAACCGCTCCAGGCGCGCCCCGATCGCCAGCTTCAGCCCGGCAGCGCACAGCGGCAGGATCACCGGCAACGGCACCAGCGCCGACATCACGGCCGCCGCATGGGACGGCTCGCCCCCGCCGCTCACCGCCCGCCCTCCGCGCCGGCGCCGCCGCCTTCGCCCCATGCGGCGGCGCCCCGAGCGGCGGCGCCGGCGCTTTCCGGGCGCCGCTCGGCGCTCACCGGTCGGCGCCCAGGATGGTCTGCCACGGGTCGTCCTCCCCTTCGATCTCCTCGGCCGTCTCCTCGGCGCGGGCCTGGCGTGCGCGGAAGACGCGGGCGTCGGCGCGGGCGCGCCTGCGCATCTCCCGGTAGCGGTCGCGGGCGGTGCCCAGCCGCTGGTAGGCGCTGTGCTCGCGGGCCTCCCGCTCCTCCTCGCCGCGGGCCAGCGCGCGGTACTCGTGGCGGCGCTTGCGGTAGGCGGCGCGCAACCGCTCGCGCTCCTCCGCGTAGGTGGCGCGGCGTACGACGCGGATGTCCTCGATGTCGTCGGGGACGTCGTCGTTGCCCGAGTGCTGCCACGAGCGGTAGGCCATGGTCACCAGGAAGGCCGTGACGGCGAGGGTGATGACGATGGCGGTGAGGATGAACGCCTGCGGCAGCGGGTCGGCCATCCGGCCGGGATCCGATTCCGGATACAGCAGCGCGGCGCGGCCCGCGGCCCCCGAGGTGGCCAGGACCAGGATGTTGACCCCGTTGCCGATCAGCACGATGCCGAGCAGGATGCGGGTGAGCGGACGGGCCATCAGCAGCGCCGTACCCGAGGCGAACAGCACACCGCCGCAGCACACCAGGGCGAGCGTCCCCGTCATGATCCGCTCTCCTTCGAGGGTCGGTCCGCCTCGCGGCGGGCGCGCTCGCGCTCCATGCGGCGGTCGATCTCGGACCCGAGGCTGCGCAGCACGTCCAGGACGACGCCGAGGACGAGCAGGTAGACGCCGGTGTCGAAGAGGACGGGGCTGGCGGCGTGGAAGTGGCCCACCGGCCAGAACGCGCCGGTCACCTTGCCCGCTTGCAGCACGCTGCCGCCCAGCCAGATGCCCGCGAGACCCGTGCCGGTGACCAGCAGCAGCCCCAGCCCGAGCAGGAAACCCGGGTCCACGGGTGCCGCGGCCGCCAGCTCCAGACGCCCGCCCGCCAGGTACCGCACGGCCAGCGCGAGCCCGGCGACGAGCCCGGCGGTGAAGCCGCCGCCCGGCAGGTTCTCGGCGGAGAAGAGCAGGTAGAGGGAGAGCACCAGGATCGGGTGGAAGACCAGCCTGGCCACCACCTCGAACATCACCGAGCGCCCCTCCGGGGCGAGAGTGGAGCTGGCCGCCAGCCAGGTGCGGCGCGGGGCGACGGGCGAGCCCCGGGACGGTCGCGCACCGGCCCTGACCGGCTGCTTCCACGCGTCCCAGCGGCCCGCCGCCGGCTTGTCCGCGCCGGACGTGCCCGAGGCCGCGGCCGACTGGTCGAGCGCGACGCTCGCGGAGCCCGGGGTGCGCAGCGGGCCGACGGACGGTCTGCCCGGGCCCGCGACGGGGGCCGAGGGCGCGGGTCCGCCGCCGGGGCCCTCGGATCCCGGCACCGGCTGGGCGACGGGCACCCGGGCGCGGCGGCGCAGGTAGACCAGGCTGGTGACGCCGACGGCGGCGACCGCGAGCACGGCGGACTCGCCCATGGTGTCCCAGGCCCGCAGGTCCACCAGGGTGGTCGCCACCACGTTCTTGACGTCCTCGTGCGCGGTCGCGCTCAGCAGCGCGGGGCCGGAGGGCGGTCCCGTCCTGGCCGCGAGGGAGAGGTGGATGAGCCCGGCGACGAGCCCGCCGGCGGCCACGGAGATCATCAGCTGGACGCCTCGCCGCACCCGCCAGGTCCGGTGGCCGTCGGGGAAGCGGGCCGGGAGCCTGCGCAGCACCAGCACGAACACCGTCAGCGACACCGTCTCGACGGCGAACTGCGTCAGCGCCAGGTCGGGCGCGCCGTGCAGCACGTACAGCAGCCCTGCCCCGTACCCGGTGACGCCCGCCAGCACGGCCGCCTTCATCCGCTGCCGCGCGATGACGCAGAGCACCGCCACGCCGCAGACCCCGACAGCCACGACGAGCTGCGGGACGGAGTCGTACCAGCGCAGCCCCTCCGACTGCCGCCACGGCCCGTCGGCCAGCAGCTGCGCGCCTTCGAAGCCGAGCAGGACGACGAGGATGGTGCCCAGGTAGACGGGGAGCGAGCCGCGCTGCACGGCGCCGGTGGCCTGGAGGGAGAGCCTTTCGAGACCCCACAGCGCGCGGGCGAACACCTGGTCGCCGTCGACCTGGGAGATCCTGTCGCCCAGGTCCGCGAGCGGCCGTCCGGCCCGGAAGAGCGCCACGCCCAGCACCCAGGCCAGCGCCGAGAGCCCCAGCGCGGGACCGAGGCCGTGCCACAGCGCCAGGTGGTAGGGGGCGCCCTCGCTGGGCAGGTTGTCGGCGTACCGGCCCAGCAGCGGGTCGATCCACGCCGCCGCGGGCCCGAGCGCGAGCCCGGCCAGCGCGCACAGCAGGGGCGGCGCGAGCAGCGGCAGCGAGGTCCTGGTGCCCTTCTCGACGGTGACCGGTTGCAGCGGCGGGGAGCCGCCCTTGGTGGCGAAGGCGCCCCACAGGAAGCGCAGCGTGTAGGCGGTGGTCAGCGCCGACCCGGCGATCACGGCCGCCAGGGTCCAGGCGTGCGCGGCGCCGCCGTGCAGCAGCGCGGAGACGGCCGCCTCCTTCGCGGCGAACCCCAGCAGCGGTGGCAGCGCTGCCATCGACAGCCCGGCCGTCACCGCGACACCGCACAGCACGGGCAGGGCGCGGCCCAGCCCGGAGAGCCGGTCGATGTCGCGGGTTCCCGTGTGGTGGTCGATGGCGCCGACGACGAGGAAGAGCGGCGCCTTGAACAGCGCGTGCGCCAGGATCATCGCGGTGCCGGCCAGCTCGGCGTTCCGGTCGCCGTCACCGACCAGCAGGGTGAGGAAGCCCAGTTGGCTGACGGTGCCGAAGGCCAGCAGCCGCTTCAGGTCCGTCTCGCGCAGCGCCCGCCAGCCGCCGATCAGCATCGTCACGCTGCCCAGCACGAGCACCAGCGCCCGCCAGGGCACCACGTCGGCGAATCCCGGGGCGAGCCGCGCGATCAGATAGACGCCCGCCTTGACCATGGCGGCCGCGTGCAGATAGGCGGACACCGGCGTGGGCGCGGCCATCGCCCCCGGCAGCCAGAAGCTGAACGGCCACACCGCGCTCTTCGACAGCGCCCCCACCAGGACGAGCACCAGGCCGCCCGAGACGAGCGCCCCGCCGCCTGGCGGGTCCGCCACCAGCCGCGAGATCCGGTAGGTGCCTGCGGCGTGCCCCAGCATCAGGAACCCGACGAGCATCACAAGACCGCCGACCGTGGTGACCAGCAGCGCCTGTAGCGCGGCGCGCCTGTTGGTCCTGCGTGCGGAGTCGTGGCCGATGAGCAGGAAGGAGAAGACGCTGGTCAGCTCCCACAGCACGTACAGCAGGATCAGGTCGTCGGCCAGGATCAGCCCGAGCATGGCCCCGGCGAACGCGGTGAGGGCTCCGGCGAAGGAGCCCAGCCGCGGCGCGTAGGAGCTGAAGTAGCCCGCGCAGTAGACCATCACCAGGGCGCCGACGCCGCCGGCGACCAGCACCATCTCCAGGGCGAGCGGGTCGCACCGCAGCGCGATGTCGAGGCCGAGGGAGGGAACCCAGGCGGTGTGCTCGCTGAGCGCCTCTCCGCCGGAGACGTCGCCGTAGTGCACCGCCGCCCACACGGCCGCGCTCGCGGGTGCCGCCGCGAGCGCGAGGAAGGCGCGCGGCCCCAGCCACCGCACCAGTGGCCCGGCGCAGCACGCGACGGCGAAGTGGACGACGATCAACCACAGCACGCACAGAGAATTGCATACATAACCATGCAATTCGGACAGGCGGCCCTGCGGTGCACGCCGGGTGGCCGCGCGCTACGGAGGCGGCTTTGGCGCGCCGGGCCGGGTGCCTCAGGCCTTCGGCTTGTCGGCTGTCTTGCCGGCCGTCTTGTCGGCGGCGCTCTCGGCCGTGCCGGTCTCGTCGAGCCCGTCGGCGTCCTCATCAGCGGCGTCCTTGGCCGAGGCGCTCTTGGCAGTGGCGTCCTCGGCCGGGGCGTCCTGCTCGCGGGCGCCCTCCGCCTGACCGTCCCGCGACGCGTCGCCCGCGGCGCCTCCGCCGTCCTCCCCGTCCCCCGGTTCGACCGGCTCGACGACGGTCTCGCGGCCCGGCCGCTTCTTCGCCGAGACGGCGATGTAGGCGGCCGCGGCGAGGAAGACGACGATCGCCGTCCAGTTGTTGAGCCGCATGCCCAGCACGTGGTGGGCGTCGTCCACCCGCATGTACTCGATCCAGAAACGCCCCACGGTGTAGGCGGCGACGTACAGCGCGAACGCCCTGCCGTGCCCCAGCTTGAACCGCCGGTCCGCCCAGATCACCACGAGCGCCACACCGACGCACCACAGCGACTCGTAGAGGAACGTCGGGTGGTACGTCGCCATGTCGGGGGTGTCGACGGGACGGTGCGCCGGATCGATCTCCAACGCCCAGGGCAGGTCGGTCGGCCGCCCGAACAGCTCCTGGTTGAACCAGTTGCCCCAGCGGCCCAGCGCCTGCGCCAGCACGATGCCGGGCGCCACGGCGTCCGCGTAGGCGGGCAGCGGAATACCGCGACGGCGGCAGCCGATCCACGCGCCCAGCGCGCCCAGCGCGATCGCACCCCAGATCCCCAGGCCGCCGTCCCAGATGCGGAAGGCGTCCACCGGGTTGCGGCCCTCACCGAAGTAGAGCTGGTAGTCGGTGACGACGTGGTAGAGCCGGCCGCCGACCAGGCCGAACGGCACGGCCCACACGGCGATGTCGGCGACCGTCCCCGGCCGCCCGCCCCGAGCGACCCACCGGCGCCCACCGAGCCAGACGGCGAGGAAGACGCCGACGATGATGCAGAGCGCGTAACCGCGCAGCGGAATCGGCCCGAGATGGATCTCGCCGGCCGATGGACTGGGGATAAAGGCAAGGGTCTCCATGGCGCACCCGACGCTACCGTGCCCGGCGGCGCCCCGGGCAATCAGGCCGCACAACGGCTGCATAACGGCCGCAGCGGAGCGGAGCCGGCAGCCTCGCTAGCCCTTCTGCTCCACCATCTTCCTCAGCTTCCGCGGTGTCAGCGGGTTCGACTGGTCGGCGTAGACGTTCTTGCCGTCCAGCAGAACCGTGGGCGTCCCCTGATGGCCCGACGCGCCGAAGCTCTCGCTGGAACGGTTCACCCACGCGTCGTGCTCCCCCGAGGTCACGCAGTCCTCGAACGCCGGAGAGACCAGCCCCTCGACCTTCTTCGCCAACCGGATCAGGTGCTTCGTACTCGCGAACGCGTCGTCCTGCTCCGCCGGCTGGTTGCGGTAGAGCACGTCGTGGTACGCCTCGAACTTCCCCCGGTCCCTGGCGCAGGCCGCCGCGTTGGCCGCCTCCTGGGAGCCGCGGCCGCCCATGTTCTTGTCGATCAGCGCCACCAGGTGGTACTCGGCCCTCAGCTTGCCCGCCTTCTCCAAGCTCCTGATCGTGCTGCGGTAGGTGTTCTCGAACTGCCCGCACGCCGGACAGCGGAAGTCCTCGTAGACGGTGAGTTCGGCCGGCGCGCCCTTGTCGCCCACGGTGATCGGCTTCGCGGACTGGCTGCTGCCCTCCCCGTCGCCGCCGGTCTGGGTGGCGACGGTCGCCCCGACGCCCGTGGCGACCGCCAGCGCGCCGATCACCGCCGCGGCGACCTTGACGGTGCGGCGGCGCTTCTCGGAGGTCTTGTGTCGCTGCTGTTCGGCCCGCAAGCGGTCGCGGGCCGAGGTCTTGTTGTGAGTCACGTGGGGCCCAACGAGGGGTTCCGCCGGTGGCGGGGGGCCGACGTGATGACTTCACCCGAAAGATAGAGGGTTGCCCCGCCCCCTCCACGAAGTCGCCGGGCCGTCTCTCGCTATGGAAGGGAGCACTTTCTCCCTACGGGGGCTCCTAGGGGGGGGCGGAGCCCCCGTAGCGGGGGGCAGTTGGGGGGCGGAGCCGCCCCAACGCCCGGCCGGCGAGGCCCCGGGGGTTTGGGGGCGGAGCGCCCCAACCACGGCCGAGAGCACCCTCACGACAGAAGGGGAAGACCATGCCGTCAGGGGCCAGGGCACGAGTGGCAGACGCACATGGCGCACGTCCGCCACTCGTGGCGGATCAGCGGCGGACGCCCTCGGCGAGGGAGGTCGCCAGCTCGCGGACGTCCGCGAGCCCCGATTCCAGGTCGTCCGCGGCCAGGAGGAGTTTGACGAACGCCGAGCCCACGATCACACCGTCGGCGAAGGTCGCGACCTCCGCGGCCTGCGCGGGGGTGGAGACGCCCAGGCCGACGCAGACCGGCAGGTCGGCGGCGGTACGGACGCGGGAGACCAAGTCCTGGGCGTCGGCGCCCACGGACTCACGCGTGCCGGTGACGCCCATCAGGGACGCCGCGTAGACGAAGCCGGTGCCTGCCTCGGTGATCCGGGCGAGGCGCGCGTCGCGGCTGCTGGGGGCGACGACGAAGACCGTCGCGAGGCCGGCCCGCTCGGCGGCCTTGCGCCAGCCGTCGGACTCCTCGACGGGCAGGTCGGGCAGGATGCACCCGGCGCCTCCCGCGGCTGCCAGTTCCTCGGCGAAGCGCTCGAGACCGTACCGGTCGACGGGGTTCCAATAGGTCATGATCAAGACCGGCTTGCCGGTGGCGGCGTGTGCCTCGCGGACGGTGCGGATCACGTCCGCGATCTTCACGCCGCCCTGGAGGGCGATGGTGTCGGCCGTCTGGATGACGGGCCCGTCCATGACGGGGTCGCTGTGCGGCAGCCCGACCTCGACGACGTCGCAGCCGCTCTCCAGGAGCGCCGTGCAGGCCGCGATGGAGCCCTCGACGGTGGGGAATCCGGCGGGCAGGTAGCCGACGAGCGCGGCTCGGTTCTCGGCCTTCGCGCGCGCCAGGGTCTGATCCAGCAGTGCGATGTTCCCGCTGCTCATGCCTGGTCCTCCCCGTCGTAGAGGCCGAAGTAGCGCGCGGCCGTGTCCATGTCCTTGTCGCCGCGTCCGGAGAGGTTCACCAAGACGGTGGACTCGGGGCCCAGCTCCCGGCCCAGGTCGAGGGCGCCCGCGAGTGCGTGCGCGCTCTCGATCGCCGGGATGATGCCCTCGGTCTCCGAGAGCAGCCGCAGTGCGCGCATCGCCGCCTCGTCGGTGACGGGACGGTACTCGCCGCGCCCGCTGTCCTTGAGGTAGGCGTGCTCGGGGCCGATGCCCGGGTAGTCGAGCCCTGCGGAGATCGAGTAGGGCTCGGTGATCTGCCCCTCGTCGTCCTGGAGGACGTAGGAGCGCGAACCGTGCAGGATGCCGGGCTCGCCCGCCGTCAGGGTGGCGGCGTGCTCGCCGGAGTCGACGCCGTGCCCGGCCGCCTCGAAGCCGACGATCCGCACGTCGGTGTCGGGCAGGAACGCGTGGAAGAGGCCGATCGCGTTGGAGCCGCCGCCCACGCAGGCCGCGACGGCGTCCGGCAGTCGTCCGGTGCGCTGAAGGATCTGGCGGCGCGCCTCGACGCCGATGACGCGGTGGAAGTCGCGGACGATCTGCGGGAAGGGGTGCGGGCCGGCGACGGTGCCGAAGAGGTAGTGGGTGCGGTCCACGTTCGCCACCCAGTCGCGGAACGCCTCGTTGATGGCGTCCTTGAGGGTGCGGCTGCCCGAGGTGACGGGCACGACCTCGGCGCCGAGCATCCGCATGCGGGCGACGTTCAGCGCCTGGCGCTCGGTGTCGATCTCCCCCATGTAGATGGTGCACTCGAGCCCGAAGAGGGCACACGCGGTGGCGGTGGCCACCCCGTGCTGGCCCGCGCCGGTCTCGGCGATCACCCGGGGCTTGCCCATGCGCTTGGTGAGCAGCGCCTGGCCGAGCACGTTGTTGATCTTGTGGGAGCCGGTGTGGTTGAGGTCCTCGCGCTTGAGGAACACCCGGGCGCCGCCCGCGTGTTCGGCGAACCGCTTGGCCTCGGTCAGGGCGCTGGGGCGGCCCGTGTAGTCGACGAGCAGCTCGTCGAGCTCGGCGGCGAAGGCAGGGTCCGCCTTCGCCTTCTCGTACTCCGCTGCCACCTCGTCGACGGCGGCGACGAGGGCCTCGGGGATGAACTTTCCGCCGAACGCGCCGAAGTAGCCCGAGATGTTGGGACTCAGCCCCTCCGGGTCCGGAACGAAGTAGTCGGATGGCATGCCGATGGTGCTCCTTGATGTGGGCTGTCGCTGAGTTCACCGACCCCGCTCTCTCCCCCGGACGGAGTCCGGGGGAGAGAGCGGGGAGAGGTCAGCGCCATCGGCGGCCGCGGATCACACCGGGCTCGCAGCCGATGTGATACCGCACCGAACGCCCCCTCACCCGCCGCGCGGGGGCACGGCAGCCGCGCGGCCTGCATCCGCGCGCCAGCGCGAGGGAGCACAGGGAGACGGAGGCGGTCACGGTCTCAGCCCCTGCCGTGCCTCAGGGCCGGGTGCGCGCCGGCCGCGACCAGGTCGGAGACGGCGGTCCTGGGGTCCTTGCCGGTCACCAGGGACTCCCCCACCAGCACGGCGTCGGCGCCCTCGTTCGCGTAGGCGATCAGGTCGTGGGGGCCGCGCACGCCGGACTCGGCGACCTTGACGACGTGGTCGGGGATCTCCGGGGCGATGCGGGTGAAGTTGCCCCGGTCGACCTCCAGGGTCTTGAGGTTGCGCGCGTTGACGCCGATGATCTTGGCTCCGGCGTCGAGGGCCCGTTCGGTCTCCTCCTCGTCGTGGACCTCGACCAGCGGCGTGAGCCCGATGGACTCGGCGCGCTCGATGAGGGATACGAGGGCTTCCTGTTCGAGTGCGGCGACGATCAGCAGGATGACGTCGGCGCCGTGCGCGCGGGCCTCCCACAGCTGGTAGGAGGAGAAGACGAAGTCCTTGCGCAGTACGGGGATGTCCACGCGGGCGCGGACGGCCTCGAGGTCGGCGAGTGAGCCGCCGAAGCGGCGGCGTTCGGTGAGGACGGAGATGACGGCCGCGCCGCCCGCCTCGTAGTCGGCGGCGAGCCCGGCGGGGTCGGCGATGGCGGCGAGCGCGCCCTTGGAGGGGCTGGAGCGCTTGACCTCGCAGATCACCCGGACGCTGTCGCCCTTGAGTGCGGCGAGCCCGTCCTTGGCCTGGGGCGCTCGGGCGGCACGCTCTTTGAGCTCGTCGAGGCTGACGCGCGCCTGCCGCTCGGCGAGGTCCTCACGTACGCCTTCGATGATCTCGTTGAGCACACTCACCGAGCGACCTCCTTGCTGGCTGGGTTTGGCTGGCTGACGAGCCCCCTCGCCGGCGGCGGAGGGTGGTCAGGTGGGGCACTGCGATGGTATCCGCCGGTGGACGGAGGTCTCGCATCCGGTTGCACCGAATCCCACATAGCGGACAAATCGAGGGCGCGGCACGTATTGCGGGTGACGGTCTCGTCACCACTCGTCACCACAGGCCACAGCGGGCCGCTGCGGCTCACGGAGTCAGCGCCGTCCCCAGGGGCGTGTTCCGGACAACCGTGAACGCCGCCAGCAGCACCCCCGCCGCCCAGGCGTGCCACACCCGGGGCCGCACCGGGAGGGCGAAGGAGCGCGCCCCGGCGGCCCTGATCGTCCAGTACAGCCAGCCGAGGGCGAGGACGGCGAAGAGGAGCACGGCTGCCGCGTTCGCGCCCAGCGCGGTGACCACGTCACCGTGGGCGACGGCGTGGGCGCTGCGCAGCCCGCCGCAGGCGGGGCAGTAGAGCCCGGTGACGGCCAGGAAGGGGCAGGCCGGGTAGTGCCCCGGCTGGTTCGGGTCGACGGCGGCCACGTACACGAAGGCCGCGCCCACCGCGGCGAGGGAGCCGAGGGGCGCGGCCAGCCGCGGCACCGCGCCGGTCAGGCGGTGCCGCACCGTCGCGGCGTACTGCCGTTGCCTCAGGAGTGCGCCTTGGCGTGGGGCTCGTGCGTCCTGCGAGCCTCGTCGTGCTGCTGCTTGTGCGCCCGGGCCTGCTCGGCGTTCATGCCCTTCGACTTCCCCTGACCCAGCCCCATCGCGCTCATGACGCCGCCGACCACGGCGGCCAGCAGGAGAAGGGCCAGCCCGGCGATCACACCGGCCGGCTGCGCCATCACCGTGAAGACCGAGCCGACGCAGAAACCGACGAAGGCGATGAGCACGCCGGTCCAGGCGGCCGGGGTGTGTCCGTGGCTGTGCGCCATGAATACTCCTTGAGTCACAACGTGAGAGAGGGCCACCCGGCCCGTTGCCTGCTCATTCTCCCCCTTCCCCGCCCCGGCGACAGCACGGGGGTCGCCCGTGCGGGCCACGCGGGGCTCACCGGGCGTCCGCACGCGCCTTCCGGTGCCCGCGGTTCAGGCGGTGCCGTGCGTGGGGTCCTCGCCGCGGTCCAGGGCCTTCCACAGGTCCTCGGGACGGTCGGGGTCGACCCGCTGCGCGCGTGTGGCCCGCTGCCGCAGCGGCACGCGCTCGTAGCGGGCGCTGCCCGACATGGAGGGCCAGGTCCGCCCGTAGCGCAGGGCCAGCAGGCCGGCGAGCAGCAGCAGCGCGCCACCCGCTGCCGAGACGTACGGCCAGGCGGTGACGTCGACGGCGCCGATCCCGCTGTCCGTCAGGCCGCTGGTCTTGGCCGCCTGCTCGGTCAGCGGCCCGGTGTCGTCGGCGCCCAGCAGCGCGGCGGCCATGACGGCAGCGCCGCAGACGGTGAGCAGCGCGGCGACGAGGTAGCGCCCCAGGCGGCGTACGGCGAAGACGGCGACGAGCGCGGCGAGGCCGACCAGGGCGAGCGCGCTGGGCAGACCCGTGACGTCGCTGCCCTCGGCGCTGACGGGCACCGTGCCCTGCGCGAACGCGGCGCGCGACTCGCTCCACGTCTGCCCCGCGGCGACCAGCGCGAGCGCGGCGCCCACCGCGCCGCACAGCAGCGCCACCGCGAGCGCGAGGCGGGGCGCGCGGGAGCGCGCGCCACCGGCGTCGTGGGCCGCGGTTCCGGCGTCGGCCTCGCCCTTGGAGGCCGGGGCACCGGTGCCGGAGTCGGCCTCGGCGGCCGGGGTGCCGGTGTCGGCCTCGGCGGCCGGGTCCGTCTCGGCGTCCGGAGCGGGGGATGGAGAAGTCACCCTTCCACGCTACCCCCGAGCCGTTCGGCCGTTCGGACCGCCCTCAGCACGGCCGCGGCCTTGTTGGCGCACTCGGTGTCCTCGGCCGCCGGGTCGGAGTCGGCGACGACACCCGCGCCCGCCTGCACGTACGCCACCCCGTCGCGCAGCAGCGCGGTGCGGATGGCGATGGCGGTGTCGGAGTCGCCGGCGAAGTCGAGATATCCGACACATCCGCCGTAGACCCCGCGCCTGGTCGGCTCCAGTTCCTCGATGATCCGCAGCGCCCGCGGTTTCGGCGCCCCCGACAGGGTGCCGGCGGGGAAGCAGGCGGTCAGCGCGTCGAACGCCGTACGGCCCTGGGCGAGTTGCCCCGTGACGGTGGAGACGATGTGCATGACGTGGCTGTAGCGCTCGATCGACATGAAGTCGACGACCTCGACGCTGCCGGGCTCGCACACCCGCCCCAGGTCGTTGCGGCCCAGGTCCACCAGCATCAGGTGCTCGGCCCGCTCCTTGGGGTCGGCCAGCAGCTCGTCCGCCAGCGCGGTGTCCTCGCCCGGGGTGGCGCCGCGCGGGCGCGTGCCCGCGATGGGGTGCATCATCGCGTGCCCGTCCTCGACCTTGACCAGCGCCTCGGGGCTGGAGCCGACGATGTCGAAGCCGTCGAAGCGCAGGAGGTACATGTACGGGCTCGGGTTGGTGGCCCGCAGCACCCGGTAGACGTCCAGCGCGCTCGCACCGCAGCGGGTCTCGAAGCGCTGCGAGGGCACCACCTGGAACGCCTCGCCGCCGCGGATGCGCTCCTTGATGTCCTCGACCCAGGCCCGGTAGGTGGCGCCGCCCGACCTGGCGTCGGCGTCGGGGGACGCGGACGGCGGGAGGGAGACGGGGGCGACCTGTGCCGGGCGGGCGAGGTCGGCGGCCATCGCGTCCAGCCGCCGGACGGCGTCGGCGTGCGCCTCCTCGACCCCGGTGTCGAGGTCGTTGTGGTTGATCGCGTTGGCGATCAGCAAAACCGTGCCGTCGCGGTGGTCGAGCACGGCCAGGTCCGAGGTGAGCAGCATCGTCAGCTCGGGCAGGTCGAGGTCGTCGATGGTGTCGGGGTGGTGGCCCACCTTTTCCAGCCGCTGGACGATGTCGTAGCCGAGGTAGCCGACCATGCCGCCGGTGAACGGCGGGAGATCCCCGCTCTCGTGCAGGTCGCGCGGGGTGTGCAGGGTCTCCACTGTCGCCCGCAGCGCCGCCAGCGGGTCGCCGTCGACGGGCACCCCCACCGGCGGGGTGCCACGCCAGTGCGCCTGGCCGTCCCGCACGGTCAGCGCGGCGTCGCTGCGCACGCCCACGAAGGAGTACCGCGACCAGGTCCTGTTGTTCTCGGCGGACTCCAGCAGGAAGGTGCCGGGGCGCTCGGCGGCCAGCTTGCGGTACAGGGCGATGGGGGTGTCGCCGTCGGCCAGCACGCGGCGGGTCACGGGGATGACCCGCCGGTCCTTGGCGAGCCTGCGGAACGTTTCGAGGTCGGGCGCCGTCATGGCCCCTCACCCTACTGGGAGGCGCGGCGCCTCCCGTTCAGCCGTGGGACAGCAGCACATCGGCGTCGAAGCACGTCCGCTCGCCGGTGTGGCAGGCGGCACCGGCCTGGTCGACCTTGAGCAGGACGGTGTCGGCGTCGCAGTCCAGCGCGACGGACCTGACCCGCTGCACGTGGCCCGAGGTGTCGCCCTTGACCCAGTACTCCTGCCTGCTGCGGCTCCAGTAGGTGGCACGCCCCGAGGTCAGGGTGCGGTGGAGCGCCTCGTCGTCCATCCACCCCAGCATCAGCACCTCCCCGGTGTCGTACTGCTGGGCGATCGCGGGGAGGAGGCCGTCCGCGTTGCGCTTGAGGCGGGCGGCGACGGCGGGGTCGAGGGAGCTGCGCTGGGACATGGACCCATTGTCCCGCACTCCGCGCGGCAGCGGCCGCGGACACACCTCGCGCACAGCCGGGCACTCACCGCGTGCCCGCCGTACCCTGGCGGGCATGTCGACCCATGCGAAGCGAGAACGACTCCTTTTCGCCGATCTGTTGGAGACGCACGGCCCCGAGGCCCCCACCCTGTGCGAGGGCTGGCAGACCCGCGACCTGGCGGCGCACGTCGTCGTGCGGGAGCGCCGCAGCGACGCCGCGGGCGGCCTGCTGATCAAGCCGCTCGCCGCCCGACTCGAACGGGTGCAGGCCGAGTTCGCCGCGAAGCCTTACGACGAACTGATCCAGCTCATCCGCACCGGACCGCCGCGGATGTCGCCCTTCGCCCTCAAGCAGGTGGACGAGGCGGCGAACACGGTGGAGTTCTTCCTCCACACCGAGGACATCCGCCGCGCGCAGCCCGACTGGGCGCCGCGCGAGCTGGACTCCGTCTTCGAGGACGCGCTGTGGCGCCGCCTGGAGACCGCGGCGCGGATGTACGGCCGCAAGTCCCCCGTCGGTCTCGTGCTGCGGCGGCCGAACGGGCAGACCGCCGTCGCCCACCGCGGCACCCCCGTCGTCACGGGTGTGGGGGCCCCCTCGGAGCTGCTGCTGCTCGCCTCGGGCCGCCAGGAGCACGCCGACGTCGAACTGGACGGCGAGAAGGAGGCCGTCGACCGCCTGCGCCAGGCGAAGCTGGGCATGTGACACGGGCCGGAGGGCCGAACCAGAGCCGGGGCAGGGAGGGTTCAGGGCCTCCCCCCTGATGGAGGAGGGGCGGCCGTGGCCCCGGAGTGCGGAGGCCCGGCCTCCTCACCTTCTCCTCTCTCCCGGCGCCTCCCCTCCCGCAGAGCCCTGCTCACCGGTGTCGCCGGCGGCGCGGCGGCCGCCCGTCGGGCGGGCGTCGCGCGCGGCCGTCGCCGACCTGGCGCTCCCCCGCTCGTCGGGCGGACAGGATCGAGGGGGCCGACGGGCCGCTCACGGCTTGCGGCCGACACCTCCGTAGAGCGGGGAGAACGCGGTGGCGCCCGCGCCCTGCGCCTCGGGCCGCCACAGCGGGCAGGAGACGACGCCGGGCTCGACCAGGTCCAGGCCCTCCAGGAACCCGGCCACCTGCTCGGGGCTGCGCGGCCGGTAGGGCACGGCGCCGCTGCGGTTGTAGTCCGTCAGGCCCTTCACGTAGCGGGGGTCGGTGTCGGTGCCGTCGCGGACCGCCAGGTAGCTGCCGGAGGGCAGCGCTTCCACCAGCTGCCGCACGATCGACCTGGCCTCGTCGTAGTCGGCCACGTGCGCCAGGATGCCCATGAGCATCACCGCGACGGGCCGGTCGAAGTCGAGGGTGCGGGCGGCCTCCCGCAGGATCGTTACCGGGTCCTCGACATCGGCCTCGATGTAGTCCGTGGCGCCCTGGGGGCTGCTGGTGAGCAGGGCGTTGGCGTGGGCGAGCACCAGCGGGTCGTTGTCGACGTAGACGATCCGGGACTCCGGGGCGGCCCGCTGTGCGACCTCGTGGGTGTTGTCGACGGTCGGCAGCCCCGTCCCGATGTCGAGGAACTGGCGGATGCCCGCTTCCTCGACCAGGTACCGCACGGTGCGACCGATGAAGTGCCGCCCGACGCGGGCGAGGGTCACGATGTCCGGGAAGACGGCCCGTATGCGTTCGCCCGCCTCGCGGTCGACCTCGTAGCAGTCCTTGCCGCCGGTCCAGTAGTCCCAGATCCGTGCCGAGTGCGGCACGGAGGAGTCGATCCGGTCCGCCCGGTCCGCCTTGCGAGGGGCATCCGCCATGAGTGAACTCCCGTTCGTCTGCGTTGCTGCCCCCAACCTATGCCGTCAACTGCTCGCTGTCGTCCGTCAGCTGCCCGACCGGGACGCCGTCGTCAGCCGCTCGGTCAGGATGTGCTGGAGTTCGCCGGCCGCGCGGGTCGGTGAGACGTCGCCGCGGTGGGCGAGCGAGATGGTGCGGTGGAGCCCGGGGGGCGCGAAGCGGGTGACCCGCAGCCCCGAGCGGGCCGCGACCATACTGGGCACGACCGCCAGTCCGAGACCCGCCCGGACGAAGCCGAGCACGGCGTCCATCTCGCCGCCCTCCACGCCGAAGACCGGCTCGAACCCGGCCTCGCGGCAGGCGGTGACCGTCAGCTCCCGCAGGTCGTAGCCGCGCCGGAACATCGCCAGCGGGCGGCCCCGCAGGTCCTCCACGCGGATGCGGGAGCGGCGCACCGGCGCGGGCTCGTCCGGCGGGGAGACGACGACCAGTTCCTCCCTGAGCAGTTCGAAGGTGCTCAGCACGGGCCCCTGCCCGGCGAGCGGGGTGATGATCAGCGCCAGGTCCAGTTCGCCCTCCGCCAGTACCCGCACCAGGTCCTGGGAGCCGTCCTCGTGGACGACGAGGTCGACGCCCGGGTAGCGGTCGTGGAAGGCGCGCAGCACGTCGGGGACGAGGCTGGTGCACAGGCTGGGCGGGGCCCCGAGACGCACCCGGCCCCGGCGCAGCTGCGCGACCTCCTGCACCTCGCGGCGTGCGGTCTCGGTGTCGGCCAGCACCCGGCGGGCCATCGGCAGCAGGGCGGCCCCCGCGTCGGTGAGGGAGATGTGGCCGCGCGCCCGGTGGAAGAGCTCGGCGCCCAGTTCCCGCTCCAGTGCGCGGATCTGCTGGGAGAGGGAGGGCTGGGCCACGTGCTCGCGCTGGGCCGCGCGCGTGAAGTGGCGGGTGTCGGCGACGGCCACGAAGTAGCGGAGCTGCTGGAGCTGCATGGGGCCAGCATACGGAAACACGATAGCCGCTACCTATGGTGAGCAGCCGTTTCATGTCTTGGACTGATGCCCGGAGCCTTCCCTACTTTCGTGGCCATGGCGACGGCAACGCGCACACCTCCCTCCCCCGGCGGGCAGACCACCCCGCGGACCAGCCCGCGGGCCACCCCGCCCCCGCGGCCGCGGCGGGGCGGCCTCCTGCGGACCCTGTGGGGCTCCACGCTCGGCAAGAAGGCGGTCATGGCGGTCAGCGGACTGGTCATGCTGGCCTATCTGGTCGCGCACATGCTCGGGAACCTGAAGGTGTTCTTCGGCCCCGCGGACATGAACGGCTACGCGCACTGGCTGCGGACCATCGGTGAGCCGGTGCTGCACCACGAGTGGTTCCTGTGGGGGGTGCGGGTGGTGCTGCTCGCGGCCGTCGTCCTGCACGGCGTCTGCGCCTGGCAGCTCAGCCGGCGCGACCTCGCGGCCCGCCCCGTCGCCTACCGGCACCGGCGGCACCGCGCGAGCTACGCGACCCGCACCATGCGCTGGGGCGGGATCATCCTCGCCCTGTTCCTCGTCTGGCACCTGCTGGATCTGACGACGGGCACCGTCAACCCGCGCGGCCAGGCAGAACACCCCTACGAGAACATCGTCACCGGATTCGGCACCTGGTACACGAACGTCATCTACTGCGTCGCCATGCTCGCCGTCGGGCTGCACGTCCAGCACGGCTTCTGGAGCGCGGCGCAGACCCTGGGCGTGACCCGGCCGGGCCTCGCGCGGCTGTGCAAGGGCGGCGCCACGGTGCTCGCCGTGGTGCTCACCGCCGGCTTCCTGTCCGTCCCCCTCGGCGTCATGACCGGATTGGTGGAGTGATGAGCACCCCGTACACCCGCTACGCGACCGGCGCCCCCGTCGCCGACACCAAGGCACCGGACGGGCCGGTCGAACAGCGGTGGACGCGGCGCCGCTTCGAGGCGAAGCTGGTCAACCCGGCCAACCGGCGCAGGCACACCGTCATCGTCGTCGGCACGGGGCTGGCGGGCGGCTCGGCGGGGGCCACGCTGGCCGAGGCCGGCTACCACGTGGTGCAGTTCTGCTACCAGGACTCCCCGCGCCGGGCGCACTCGGTCGCCGCGCAGGGCGGCATCAACGCGGCGAAGAACTACCGCAACGACGGCGACTCCGTGTACCGCCTCTTCTACGACACGGTCAAGGGCGGCGACTTCCGCTCCCGCGAGTCGAACGTGCACCGGCTCGCGGAGATCTCCACCGCGATCATCGACCAGTGCGTCGCCCAGGGGGTGCCGTTCGCCCGCGAGTACGGCGGGCTGCTGGACACCCGCTCCTTCGGCGGCGTGCAGGTCTCCCGCACCTTCTACGCCCGCGGCCAGACCGGACAGCAACTGCTGCTCGGCGCCTACCAGGCGCTCTCCCGGCAGATCGCCGCCGGCACGGTGGAGATGCACCCGCGCACCGAGATGCTGGACCTGCTGGTCGTCGACGGGCGGGCCCGCGGCATCGTCGCCCGCGACCTGCTCACCGGCCGTATCGACACCTACGTCGCGGACGCCGTGGTGCTGGCGACCGGCGGCTACGGCAACGTCTTCCACCTGTCCACCAACGCCAAGAACTCCAACGCGACAGCGATCTGGCGGGCCCACCGCAGGGGCGCCTACTTCGCCAACCCCTGCTTCACCCAGATCCACCCCACCTGCATCCCGCGCTCCGGCGACCACCAGTCGAAGCTGACGCTGATGAGCGAGTCGCTGCGCAACGACGGCCGCATCTGGGTGCCGAAGGTGCCCGGCGACGCGCGTGCCCCGCAGGACATCCCCGAGGACGAGCGGGACTACTACCTGGAACGCCTCTACCCCTCCTTCGGCAACCTGGTGCCCCGCGACATCGCCTCCCGCGCCGCGAAGAACGTCTGCGACGAGGGGCGGGGCGTGGGACCGGGAGGACAGGGGGTCTACCTCGACTTCGCGGACGCCCTCGCCCGGCTGGGCCGGGCGGCCGTCGAGGAGAAGTACGGCAACCTCTTCGAGATGTACGCGCGGATCACCGCGGAGGACCCCTGGTCGCGGCCCATGCGCATCTACCCGGCCATCCACTACACGATGGGCGGGCTGTGGGTGGACTACGACCTGATGACGACGGTCCCCGGGCTGTTCGCCGTCGGGGAGGCCAACTTCTCCGACCACGGCGCCAACCGGCTCGGCGCCTCCGCGCTGATGCAGGGCCTGGCCGACGGCTACTTCGTCCTCCCGGCCACCCTCGGCGACTACCTCGCCCGCCACCCGCACGACGACCGCGAGGACATCGGCGAGCACCACCCGGCCGTCCACGAGGCGACCCGCGCGGTCACCGACCGCCTCGACGCGCTGCTGTCCGCCAACGGCGACCGCACACCCGAATCCTTCCACCGCGAGTTGGGCGCCCTGCTGTGGGACCACTGCGGCATGTCCCGCACCGAGGAAGGGCTGCGCAAGGCGCTGGAGCGCATCCCCGAGCTGCGCGCCGAGTTCTGGCAGCGGGTCAGGGTGCCCGGCTCCGGCCAGGCCCTCAACCAGTCGCTGGAGAAGGCCAACCGGATCGCCGACCACCTGGAGCTGGCCGAACTCATGTGCCTGGACGCGCTGCACCGCACCGAGTCCTGCGGCGGCCACTTCCGCGAGGAGTCCCGCACCCCGGACGGCGAGGCCGCCCGCAAGGACGAGGAGTTCGGTTACGTCGCCGCCTGGGAGTTCACCGGCGCCGGCCGATCCCCCGTACTGCACCCGGAGCCCCTCCACTTCGCCTACGTCCACCCCACCCAGCGGAGCTACACGTGAACCTGACCCTGCGGATCTGGCGGCAGCCCGGCGCCGAGGCGCCCGGCAAGATGGTCACCTACAAGGTGGAGGACATCTCCCCCGACATGTCGTTCCTGGAGATGCTCGACACGCTCAACGAGACCCTGACCGAACGCGGCGAGGAGCCGGTCGCCTTCGACCACGACTGCCGCGAGGGCATCTGCGGCGCCTGCGGCATGGTCATCGACGGCCGCGCCCACGGCCCGGAGCGCACCACCACCTGCCAACTGCACATGCGCCACTTCGCGGACGGCGACACCGTCGACATCGAGCCCTGGCGCGCCGCCGCGTTCCCCGTCGTCAGGGACCTCGTCGTCGACCGCTCCGCCTTCGACCGGGTCGTCGGCGCGGGCGGCTACATCACGGCGCCCACAGGGTCCGCCCCCGAGGCACACGCCACAGCGGTGCCCAAACCCGCCGCCGACGCGGCCTTCGCGCACGCCGAGTGCATCGGCTGCGGCGCGTGCGTGGCCGCCTGCCCCAACGGCTCCGCCATGCTGTTCACCTCCGCCAAGGTGAACCACCTGAACGTGCTGCCGCAGGGCGCGCCGGAGCGGGAGAGCCGGGTACTGGACATGGTCGAGCAGATGGACGTCGAGGGCTTCGGCGGCTGCACTCTGGCCGGCGAGTGCGCCACCGCCTGCCCGAAGGGCATCCCCATGCCGTCGATCGCCGCCATGAACAGGGAGTACCTGCGGGCCGCCGCGAAACGGTGACACCTACACTCGGGGCACGATGAGTGATCCTTCGCGCCCCACCCTTGTCGAACTGGCCCGCCAGGCCCTCTCCTCGGTGCAGCACGGCTACGACCTGCTGGCACCGAAGTTCGACCACACGTCCTACCGCACCCCCGAGGCGGTCTTGGACGCCGCGGCCGAAGCCCTCGCGCCGCAGGGCCCGTTCGGCGACGGTCTCGACCTGTGCTGCGGCACCGGCGCGGGCATCCGGGTGCTGCGCCGGGTGTGCGGCGGGCGCACCGTGGGCGTGGACTTCAGCGCGGGCATGCTCGCCGAGGCCAGGTTCCGGTGGGCGACCGAGCCGGACCCAGGAGCGCACTGGGTGCGCGGCGAGGCCCACGCGCTGCCGTTCCGCCCGGCCACTTTCGACCTGGTCGTCAGCTTCGGCGCCTTCGGGCACTTCCTGCCGGCCGAGCGGCCGCACCTGTTCGGCCAGGTCCGCGAAGTGCTACGGGAGGGCGGCACGTTCGCCTTCCCGCTCGCCGCCCCGCCGCGCCCGGGGACGGCGGCCTACTTCTCGCTGCTCGGCTTCGACGCGGCGATGCGCGTCCGCAACGCCGTGTGGCGGCCGCCCTTCGTCATGTACTACCGCACCTGGCCACTGGCCGCCGTACGCCGTGACCTGGACGAGGCGGGCTTCGACGTCGCGCTGCGGGCGCTGCCCGCGCTGGGCCGGCGCGAGGACGGCTCCCCGCGCTGCCGGCTCCTCCTCGCGACCAAACGGCCTGCCACGGCCGGCCCAGCACCGCAGAAGGGAACCCCGTGACCGAGAAAGAGCCCCGGACGGACGCCCGGACAGAGACGCTGCCCTCCGGACCCGAGCCCGAACCCGGGCCCGAGCCCACCGAGGCCACCCACGGGGTGGAGGACGACACCTGGTGGTCGGGCATGGGGCCGGTCGGCGGCGCCGTCCTGATCGTGCTCGGCTCCGTCGGCGCCCTGTTCCTCTTCCTCGGCCCGTGGCAGCCCGGCGACCACCTGGGGATCGCCTTCGGCTTCGCCAAGGTCGTGGCCGTCGGCCTGATCGTGACGGGCACGACCCTGCTGAGCCGACGACGCGGCACGGGCACCGCAGACGACACGGACACCGCAGACGGCACAGCCGACGCGGGCAACGCGAGCGGTACGGGTGACACGGGGGCGCGGACGCCGCGGTGAGGGCGGCGGCACCCCGGTGACGGGCACGGTGGGCAGGCCGCCCATCCGTGCGGCGGTCGCGCGGGCACGAGACCGAGGCCCGCGGGCCACGAGCTGCTCCAGCAGCGCCATGGTGTCGGCCTCGAAGGCGACGGTACGGGTGGCGCCCGCGGCGGCGAAGGCCGCGTCGGTGTGCCGGCGGATCCCGGAGCCCAACGGCATGTCGACCATGTCCTCCTCGGCGAGCCGGGCAGGCGCCACCCGCCCCGCACCGGCCAGCGGATGCCCGCGCGGGAGGAGCGCGACGAGCGCGTCGCGGGCGGTGCGGTCGGCTCAGCGCTGGCCGGGGCGGTGTACTCGCACACCGGCTGGTCCGGGGTGTGCGCAGGCTCGCCTGAGGAGAACCGCGCGTGCGGACCGTGCCCCGGACTACCCCCGCGACCTGCGCAGCACCTCGCCGCCGAGGCCCAGCAGCAGCCAGAACCCGCCCTTGGGCATCGCCGCGGCACCCACCGCGCCCACGCCCACCAGCGTGGCGCCCGCGGTGCGTTGCGCGGCGGTGTCCCCGTGCTCCTCGGCCGAGCGCAGCAGCCGGCCGCCCATCCACAGTGCGGGTGCCGCGGCCAGGAACCAGAAGGCGGCGGCGCGGTCGCCGCGCTCGGGCACGGAGGCGACCACACCGGCGCGGGCCATGTCCGCGAGCACGTCGCGGTAGAGCACCGCGCCGATCGCCCCGTGCCCGACCGCCGTCGCCTGGACCCACCATCCTGCTGAACGTCGCTTCATGGAGCGATCCTAAAGCCCCCTCAGCGCACCGGGCAGCCCGCCTCGCGCAGGGTCTGCTTGACCTCGCCGACGCGCAGGTCGCCGAAGTGGAAGACGGAGGCGGCCAGTACGGCGTCGGCGCCGGCGCCGACGGCGGGCGGGAAGTGGTCGAGGCGCCCGGCGCCGCCGGAGGCGACGACGGGGATGGTGACGTGCTCGCGGACGGCGGCGATCATCTCGGTGTCGTAGCCGTCCTTGGTGCCGTCGGCGTCCATGGAGTTGAGCAGGATCTCCCCGGCGCCCAGCTCCGCTGCGCGGTGAGCCCACTCGACGGCGTCGACGCCGGTACCGCGCCGCCCGCCGTGGGTGGTGACCTCGAACCCGGTGCCCTCGGCGCGGCGCCGCGCGTCGACGGAGAGCACCAGCACCTGCCGCCCGAACCGTTGCGCGATCTCGCGGATGAGTTCCGGGCGGGCGATGGCCGCGGTGTTGACGCCCACCTTGTCGGCGCCGGCGCGCAGCAGCTTGTCCACGTCCTCGGGGGTGCGGACACCACCGCCGACGGTCAGCGGGATGAAGACCTGCTCGGCGGTGCGCCGTACCACCTCGTAGGTGGTCTCGCGGTCGCCGGAGGAGGCGGTGATGTCGAGGAACGTCAGCTCGTCGGCGCCCTCGGCGTCGTAGACCTTCGCCATCTCCACGGGGTCGCCCGCGTCGCGCAGGTTCTGGAAGTTGACTCCCTTGACGACCCGCCCGGCGTCGACGTCCAGACAGGGGATGACTCGGACGGCGAGGCTCATGCCTGTGGTGCTCCTTCTGCTGCTGGGTCCGGCTGCGCCCGGTACGCCTCCACCTCCACCTCGACCACGAGGTTGGGGTCGAGGAGACCGGAGACGATGACCATCGACGCGGCCGGGCGCACCTCGCCGAACAGGTCCTTGTGGGCGCGGCCGACCTCGTCCACGTCACGTGTGTGGGTGAGGAACATGCGGGTCCGCACCACGTCCTCGGCGCCCAGGCCGAGCCCCTTGAGGGCTTCCAGCGCGACCGAGAACGCGTTGACCGTCTGCTCGTAGGGGCCGCCCTCGGCGATCACCCCGTCCACCACCGAGGTGCAGCCCGCCACCAGGACCATCCCGTTGGGCAGTTCCACGGCGCGGGAGTACCCGAACCGCTCCTCCCAGGGACCGCCGGACGCCACTCGGTGTGTTCCGGTCATCGGGCAACCGCCTCCAACGCCTCTTCCAGGGTGAACGCCTTGGCGTAGAGCGCCTTTCCCACGATGGCTCCCTCGACACCTTCCGGCACCAGAGAGGCGATCGCCCGCAGGTCGTCGAGGCTGGCCACGCCGCCGCTGGCGACGACGGGCCGGTCGGTGCGGGCGCACACGTTCCGCAGCAGCTCCAGGTTGGGGCCCCCCAGGGTGCCGTCCTTGGCGATGTCGGTGACGACGTAGCGGGCGCAGCCCTCGGCGTCCAGGCGGGCCAGCGTCTCGTACAGGTCGCCGCCGTCGCGGGTCCAGCCGCGGCCGCGCAGGGTGGTGCCGCGTACGTCGAGGCCGACGGCGATGGCCTCGCCGTGCTCGGCGATGACCTTGGCGACCCACTCGGGGGACTCCAGCGCGGCGGTGCCCAGGTTGACGCGGCGGCAGCCGGTGGCCAGCGCCGCTTCGAGGGAGGCGTCGTCGCGGATGCCGCCGGACAGCTCGACCTTCACGTCCATCGCGCGGGCGACCTCGGCGATCTGCGCGCGGTTGTCGCCGGTACCGAAAGCGGCGTCCAGGTCGACCAGGTGCAGCCACTCGGCTCCGGCCCGCTGCCAGGCCAGGGCCGCCTCCAGCGGGTCACCGTAGGAGGTCTCGGAACCGGACTCGCCGTGGACGAGACGGACGGCCTGACCGTCCCGGACGTCGACGGCGGGCAGAAGCTCAAGCCGGTTGCTCACGGCGCTCTCGCTCTCGGGGCTCTCGGGGCTGACGGGCGTCGGCGTCAGCCAGGTCACAGTGTTTCGATCCAGTTGCGCAGCAACTGGGCTCCGGCGTCGCCGGACTTCTCGGGGTGGAACTGGGTGGCCCACAGCGGCCCGTTCTCCACGGCGGAGACGAACCGGCTGCCGTGCGTCGTCCAGCTGACGGCCGGGGGCCTGAGGGCCGGGTTGGCCGTCTCCAGCTCCCAGTCGTGCACCGCGTAGGAGTGCACGAAGTAGTAGCGCTCGTCGGCCGGCAGCCCCGCGAAGAGGCGCGAGTCGGCCGGCGCTTCCACCGTGTTCCAGCCCATGTGCGGCACGGGGTGCTCGGCGTCGGTGGCCAGCGGTCCCACGGTGCCGGGCCACTCGTCCATGCCGTCGGCCTCGTCGCCGTGCTCGATGCCGCGCGAGAAGAGGATCTGCATGCCGACGCAGATCCCCATGACGGGACGGGCGCCGGCCAGCCGCCGCCCGATGACCCAGTGGCCGCGCGCCTCGGTCAGCCCCCGCATGCAGGCGGCGAACGCGCCGACGCCGGGCACGAGGAGGCCGTCGGCGTTCATGGCCTTGTCGTAGTCGCGGGTGATCTCCACGCGGGCGCCGGCCCGCTCCACCGCCCGCTCGGCGGAGCGCACATTGCCGAAGCCGTAGTCGAAGACCACGACGCTCTTCGCCGCACCCATCACGACCACCAGTCCAGTCGCAGGATCCCGGCGAGCAGCGCGAGGGCGGACGCCGCACCGAGCAGCACGACGACCCCCTTGGGCAGCTGCTGCTTCCAGAACGAGATCGCCCCGCCCGCCAGGAAGAGCCCGACGAAGATCAGGAGCGCCGCCAGCCCTGTCACAGCACTGCCCCGTTCGCTTCTCCGCCCGCACGGCATCCCGCGGGCCTCGTACCCATCTGCCACCCGGCAGCCGCGCGCGCGGCGCTCACAGAGCGCCCTTGGTGGAGGGGATCCCCGTCTGCCGCGGGTCGATCTCGCAGGCGTGGCGCAGGGCGCGGGCCAGCGCCTTGAACTGGCACTCGACGATGTGGTGCGCGTTGCGCCCGTACGGGACGTGGACGTGCAGCGCGACCTGTGCCTGGGCGACGAAGGACTCCAGGATGTGCCGGGTCATCGTCGTGTCGTAGGAGCCGATCATCGGGGCCATGTTCTCGGGCTCGGTGTGCACGAGGTAAGGGCGGCCCGACAGGTCGACGGTCACCTGGGCGAGCGACTCGTCCAGCGGCACCGAGGCGTTCGCGAACCGCACGATGCCGCGCTTGTCGCCGAGCGCCTGGCGGAACGCGGCGCCCAGCGCCAGCGAGGTGTCCTCGATGGTGTGGTGGCTGTCGATGTGCAGGTCGCCGTCGGTCTTGACCGTCAGGTCGAACAGACCGTGGCGGCCGAGCTGGTCGAGCATGTGGTCGTAGAAGCCGACACCGGTCGAGACGTCGACCTCGCCGGTACCGTCGAGGTCGATCTCGACGGTGACGGACGTCTCCTTGGTGGTGCGCTCCACCCGGCCCTTGCGCGTCATGCTTCGCTCTTCTCCTTCAGCTCCTTCGTCACGGCTCGCACCGCGTCGAGGAAGGCGTCGTTCTCCTCCGGCGTCCCCACCGAGACCCGCAGCCGGCCGGGCACACCGTTGTCCCTGACCAGCACCCCGTGCACCAGCAGCGCCTCCCACACCGCGTGGGATCCGGCCGCGCCGTCGAAGTGGCCGAACTGCACGAAGTTGGCGTCCGACTCGGTGACCTCGAGGCCCATGGCCCGCAGTTCGCGCACCAGCCGGTCGCGTTCGGTCTTCAGCTGCTCGACGTAGCCGAGCAGGGTGTCGGTGTACTCCAGCGCCGCCAGCGCCGTGGCCTGCGTGACGGCCGAGAGGTGGTACGGCAGCCGCACCAGCTGCACCGCGTCGACCACGGCCGGGTCGGCGGCCAGGTAGCCGAGGCGCAGCCCTGCGGCGCCGAACGCCTTGGACATGGTGCGCGAGAGCGCCAGCGTGGGGCGGCCCTCGATCAGCGGCAGCAGCGAGGGGCGGTGCGAGAACTCGCCGTACGCCTCGTCCACCACCACCAGCGCGCCGCGTTCGGGGCGCGCCGCCTGCGCCGCCTCGTACAGCGCGAGGACCGTCTCCTCGCCGACGGCGGTGCCGGTCGGGTTGTTGGGCGAGCAGATGAAGACCACGTCGGGCCGGTGCTGCGCGATGGCGGCGACGGCGGCCTCGGTGTCGATCGTGAAGTCGTCGTTGCGCGGCCCGGAGAGCCATCCTGTGCCGGTGCCGCGCGAGATCAGCGCGTGCATCGAGTACGACGGCTCGAAGCCCAGCGCGACCCTGCCGGGGCCGCCGAAGGCCTGGAGGAGCTGCTGGAGCACCTCGTTGGAGCCGTTGGCCGCCCACACCTGCTCGCGGGTGACGGGGTGCCCCGCGGTGCGCGACAGGTAGTCCGCGAGGCGGGTCCGCAGCTCGGCCGCGTCCCGGTCCGGGTAGCGGTTGAGGCCGCGGGCCGCCTCGGTGACGCGTGCGGCGATGCGGGCCACCAGCTCCTCGGGGAGCGGGTAGGGGTTCTCGTTCGTGTTCAGCCGCACGGGGACGTCCAGCTGCGGGGCGCCGTACGGCGACTTGCCGCGCAGCTCGTCGCGGATGGGGAGCCCGTCCAGTGCGGACACGGGGTTGTTGCCGGTCACGAGCCGTTCTCCGGAACCTTCCAGTCACTGTGCTTGCCACGTTCGTCTCCGACGCCGTGCTTGCCACGTTCGTCTCCGACGCCGTGCTTGCCACGTTCGTCTCCGACGCCGTGCTTGCCACGTTCGTCTCCGACAAAACGGGCTTTGAGTGCCGCGCCGTGCGCGGGCAGATCCTCCGCCTCGGCCAGGGCGACGACGTGCGGGGTGATCTCGGCCAGCGCGTCACGGGAGTAGTCGACGACGTGGATGCCGCGCAGGAAGGACTGGACCGACAGGCCCGAGGAGTGGCAGGCGCAGCCGCCGGTGGGCAGCACGTGGTTGGAGCCCGCGGCGTAGTCGCCGAGCGAGACGGGCGCGTACGGTCCGACGAAGACCGCACCCGCGTTGACGACCCGGGCCGCCCACCCGGCGGCGTCCTCGGTCTGGATCTCCAGGTGCTCGGCGGCGTACGCGTTGACGACGGCCAGACCGCGGGCCAGGGAGTCGACGAGCACGATGCCCGACTGCCGGCCCGCCAGCGCCTCGGCGATGCGCTCGCTGTGCTTGGTGGCGGGCACCTGCGCCGCCAGCTCCGCCTCGACGGCCTCGGCCAGCGCCTCGGAGGGGGTGACGAGGACGGCGGCGGCCACCACGTCGTGCTCGGCCTGGCTGATCAGGTCGGCGGCCAGGTGGGCCGGTTCCGCCGTGTCGTCGGCGAGGATCGCGATCTCGGTGGGTCCCGCCTCGGAGTCGATGCCGATGACGCCCTTGAGCAGCCGCTTGGCGGCCGCCACGTAGATGTTGCCAGGGCCCGTGACCAGCTGCACCGGGGCGCACTCGTCGGTGCCGTACGCGAACATCGCCACGGCCTGGGCGCCGCCGGCCGCGTACACCTCGTCCACGCCCAGCAGCGCGCAGGCGGCCAGGATCGTGGGGTGCGGCAGGCCGCCGAACTCCTTCTGGGCGGGCGAGGCGACGGCCAGCGAACCGACGCCGGCCTCCTGCGCGGGCACCACGTTCATCACGACCGACGACGGGTAGACGGCGCGCCCGCCCGGTACGTACAGACCGACGCGCTCGACGGGAACCCACCGCTCGGTGACGGTTCCGCCCGGCACGACCCGCACCGTGGAGTCGGTGCGCCGCTGGTCGTGGTGGACGATCCGGGCCCGCCTGATCGACTCCTCCAGCGCGGCCCGCACGGCCGGATCCAGCTCTCCAAGCGCCTTCGCCAGCGCCTCGGCGGGCACCCGCAGCCGCTCCAGCCTGACGCCGTCGAACTTCTCCGTGTACTCGATCACCGCCGCCGCGCCACGATGCCGCACGTCGTCGCAGATGGGCCGCACCTTGTGCAGGGCGGCCTCCACGTCGAGCTCGGCACGGGGCAGCAGGTCGCGGTCGAGGGTTCCGCTCGCCGCGCCCGCGGCGGGCGAGGAACCACGCAGATCGATTCGGGAGATCACACCCCCAAGTCTCTCAGACCCGCGGCACCTGTCCGCCGCCCGTATCAGAGGCTGATACGGGCCGGCAGGCGTTCCACACGACCACGCGGGAGGTTTGTCGCCTCGTGCGTTCATCCCGTCACAGAGCGGGAAGAGGAGCGGTACGACCACCACGTTCGCACCCGCTGCCACGACCTGGCCGCCGGGGCCGCAGAACGTGACCGCGAGACAGCGACGAGGGGGAGACGTGAGCGAGCCACCGGACTCCGGCGAGCCGCCGCCGGAGCTGCGGTTGACGACCGCCGAGTGGGGGCTGTGGCAGGCCTTCCGCAACGGCACCGAGCACGACCTGCGCTGCGGTGAGCCGGAACTGGACGACCCGAACGGCGACCACCCCTGGGGCCCCGAGCGCACCGTGCGGGCCCGGGTGATCGCACTGCTGCTGCTGCACGGTCCTCCGCCGCTGCTGGGCCGGGTCTCCTCGCTCCACCTGACCGGCGCGGTGGTCACCGGCTGCCTCGACCTGGCGGGCGGCTCCGTCGAGCCGTACTTCGAGCTGCGGTCCTGCCGCTTCGAGGACGAGGTGCGGATGCCCGAGGCCCGGGTGAGCACCGTGCGCTTCGTCGACTGCTACCTGCCCCGCTTCGACGCGGCCCGGCTGACCACCGAAGGTGACCTGCACCTGCCCAGGTGCAGCATCCCGGAGGGCATCAAGCTGACGGACGCCACCATCGGCACAGACCTGCTGCTGAACGAGGCCACCGTCGGCAGCGGACGGCGCACCCGTGCCATCGCCGCGGACGGCGTCAACGTCTCGCAGGAGCTCCAGGCCAGCCTGCTGGTCACCGACGGGCAGGTCAGTCTGCGCGGCGCCGCGGTCGGCAGCTCCCTGCACATGTTCGGCTCCGTACTGCGCAACCCGCGCGGGCGGGTGGCCCTGTTCGCGCCGCAGATGACGGTCGACCAGGTGGCCAGCTTCGCCGACGCGGGCCGCGGCAACGCCCCGCAGCTCTACGGCGCCACCCCGCCGGCCGGCACCCGCTACGACTTCTCCACCCGGGGCGGCACCAGGTGGAGGACCAAACACTTCGAGTGCACCGGCGGCATGGTGCTCGACGACGGGCGGTTCGGCTCCTCACTGGTGATCGAGAACGCCCGGCTGGAGATGCAGCGGGACCAGGAGCTGTCGCTGCGGCGCATCACCACGCCGGAGCTGACCTTCACCCCGCAGCTGCCCGAACGCGGCCTGGTCGTGCTGTCGGGGGCGAGCGTGGAGAAGCTGATGGACCGCGCCTCCAGCTGGCCGCAGGACCACCGGCTGTGGATGGCGGGCTTCACCTACTCGCACGCCATCCCCAAGGAAGGCCACTTCAACGTCCGCGAGCGGCTCCAGTGGATCAACGCGGCCACCGCCGAGTACGCGCCCGAGCCGTACGAACAGCTCGCGGCGATGTACCGCAACGGCGGCGAGGACACCAACGCGCGGATCGTGCTGCTGGCCAAACAGCGCCGCCGCCGGGAGACGCTGCCGCTGCCGGGCAAGGTGTGGGGCGTCCTACAGGACTGGACGGTGGCCTACGGCTACCGCCCGGCCCAGGCCGCGCTGTGGATGGCCGTCCTGTGGCTGACCGGGGCACTGCTGTTCGAGGCACACCGGCCGCCCGCGCTCAAGGACGGCGAGGCACCGCACTGGAACGCCACCCTGTACGCGCTGGACCTGCTGCTGCCCGTCATCTCCTTCGGCCAGGACACGGCCTGGGACCCGGCGGGCGGCTACCAGTGGATCGCCGCCGTGATGGTCCTCGCGGGCTGGGTACTGGCCACGACGGTCGCCGCGGGCGCCACCCCGCTGCTGCGCCGGCAGTAGCCGCCCCGCGGCGGGGGCCTGCGGCGGCCGCAGGCCCCGCGACGCCGGCGGCGGGGAGGACTCGCGGCGGCCGGGTGGCGGGGGCCTCTCGGCGGCGGTGGCGGGGCCGCAGAGGGGCTGCGGTGGGGCCGCGCGGGGCCGCACCGCGCACCAAGGCCCCCTTCGGACGCCGGAGGCTTTAGGCTTACCCGTTGTGACAACCGCGCTTCCGCTCTTCCCCCTCAACTCGGTGCTGTTCCCGGGCCTGGTGCTGCCGCTGAACATCTTCGAGCCGCGGTACCGCGCGCTGATGCGTGACCTGCTCGCGCTCCCCGAGGACGCGCCACGCCGCTTCGGCGTCGTCGCCATCCGGGACGGCCGCGAGGTCGCACCGACGGCCACCGGCATGCCCGACTCGGCGCCAGCGCAAGGCACCGACCCGACCGCGGGCTTCGGCCCGGAACCGATCAAGTCGTTCTACACCGTCGGCTGCGTCGCCGACGCCTCGACCATCCGCGAACGCGCCTCGGGCCTCGCCGGCCCGGACGAGGGGGGCGAGGACGACCAGGACGAGCAGACGGCGACCGACGCCGATCCGCGGGCGAGCAGCACCGGATACGAGGTACTGGCCACCGGCACCACCCGCTTCCGGCTGCTGTCGGTGGACGCCTCGGGGCCCTACCTGACCGGCGAGATCGAGGAGTTGCCCGAAGAAGAGGGCGACGAGGCCGGCGCACTGGCCTCCGGTGTACTGCGCGCCTTCCGCGGCTACCAGAAGCGGCTGGCCAGCGCCCGCGAGAGGACCCTGGCCGCCGGAGCGGAACAGGACCTGCCGGACGACCCGTCGGTCGTCTCCTACCTGGTCGCCGCCGCCACCGTGCTGGACACGCCCGCCAAGCAGCGGCTGCTCCAGGCGCCCGACACGGCGACCCGGCTCGCCGACGAGCTGAAGCTGCTGCGCAGGGAGACGGCCGTCATCGGCAAGCTGCCCTCGCTGCCTGCGGCCGACCTGACCAGGAACCCGACGAGCCAGAACTGACGACCGCCGGGGAGCGGCACACGTGGCGAAGAAGAACAGGCGGCAGGGGTCGGCGACCCCGGCGATCGTGGCCGCCACCGAGGCGGGGATCCCCTTCGAGACCCACGCCTACGAACACGACGCTGCGGCCGCCTCCTTCGGTGAGGAAGCCGCCGAGGCCCTCGGAGTGCCGGCCGAGCGGGTCTTCAAGACGCTGGTGGCCGAGGTCGACGGCGCCCTGACGGTGGCCGTCGTCCCGGTGTCGGCCTCGCTCGACCTCAAGGCGCTGGCGTCCGCCCGCGGCGGCAAGCGGGCCGTCATGGCCGACCCGGCCGCCGCCGAGCGCACCACCGGATACGTACGCGGCGGCATCTCCCCGCTGGGCCAGCGCAAGCCGCTGCCCACCGTTTTGGACACCTCCGCCGGGGAACACCCCACCATCTGCGTCTCGGCGGGCCGCCGCGGCCTGGAGATCGAACTCGCACCGGGAGACCTGGCAGCGCTGACCGGGGCCGTCCTGGCTCCGGTGGCCCGCGCCTGAGCCGCACCGCGGAGCCGCTTCCCGCGCCCGAGGCGCACCCGCCCGCGGGCGGGGCTCAGCGCTCCCAGCCCTCGGGAGCCCCGGCCACCGCCTCGGGCGCCTCGCGGGGCCCGAACAGCGCGGTGGTCACCAGGTGCACGAGGGTCGCCGCGACCGGCCACGCCAACAGCATCCCGTAGGCGTGCAGTTCCAGCGGGGCCTCGAAGGTGGCACCCTTGCCCGCGGCGCGCGCCGCGGCGGGCAGATCGGTCTCCGGGCCGAACCACACACCGACCCGCCACGCCAGCACGGAGCCCAGCAGCCCGCCGAGCGCCAGACCGACCACCAGGCCGACGCCCCCGCGCCTGCGCACCGCGAAGAGAACCAGGCCACAGACCGCCCCGAAGGCCAGACCGAGCAGCGCGAAGACGCCCTCGGCGCCGATGGCCTCCTCGCCCTCCGGGTCCTTGAACAGGACGACCTGGCCGTTGTTGTAGAGCGGCACCCGGGGAGCCAGCCACAGCCACAGCAGGCCCATCAGGACCCCGACGACGGCGACGGCCACGGCGCACACGGCGGCCTCGCGCAGCTCGCGCCGGACAAGAGGCCCGCCCTCACCGCCGTAGCCGGCCTCCACGCCGTGCTGAGGCACCGGCTGCGGCGCCGCGGAACCGGTGCCGGGCTGCTCGCCCGGCGCCGGCCGGGGCGATCCGGCGTGCGGGTGGTCGGGGTCGTGCGGAGAGGGCGTCGGTACGGTCACGGAGCCATCGTGCCAGGCCCGCGCGGTGCAGGCGGCCCCGGCCCTCACGGCCGCGCGCCGGGAGGGCGTCAGCGGGTGGCCGCCCACCGGTAGGCGCGGGTGGCGACGGCGAGTGACAGTACGCCCACGGCGGCGCACACCCCGAGGTCGGCCAGGACGCTCCCCCAGTCGGGGTGCGCCTCGAAGGTGCGCGCGAAGGCCTCCACGCCGTACGTCGACGGCAGCAGGTCCCGCGCCCACCCCACGACCGTCGGCAGCCCGCCGGCCGGCAGCACGCCCAGCAGCAGCGCCGCCGACATCCCCAGCTGGCCCCCCAGCGTCGCCAGCTCGGGGCGCGGCGCCAGCAGCCCCAACGCGGCACCGAGACCCGCCAGCGCCGCCCCGGCCAGCGGTACGACAGCGACGAGCACCCACAGTCCGCCCAGCGGCAGTTGGAAGAGGAGGCTGCCCACCACCGCGGTGACCGCCACACCCGGCACCGTGAACGACGCGTACGCGGCCGCGGCGCCCAGCACCACGGAGGCGGCGGGCACCGGCAGCGTGGCGTAGTGGTCGAGGCCGCCCCCGGCGCGCAACTGGCCGAAGTACTGCGCCAGCAGATTGAGCGCCACGAACGCGACGACCAGCACGCTCGACCCGGCCACGACGGCGCGCGCCTCCGCACCGCCGTCCACCACGCCGCGCAGCAGGACCATGATGCCCAGCGACTGGAACGTCGCCACGAACAGCAGCGGAATCCGCGCCACCCGCGCCCGCGAGAGCTGCGCCCGGTAGACCGCACCCAACGCGGGCCACCACCGCGCCCGCGGCGCCAGGGCCACGCCGCCGGCGTCGTGCCGCCCCCCGAACCCGTCCTCCACCCCGTCTCCAACCTCCGCCCCCGAGGCCACGCCCACCCCTGCCGGGAGGGGCGCCTCCCCCAGACCGGACGCCTCGACGGCGACGGGCGCCTCGGCCGGGGCGGGCGCCTCGGCCGGGGCGGGCGCCTCGGCGGAAACGGGCGTCTCCGCCAGGGCGGGAGCGTCCAGCGGGGTGGGCGCCTCCGGTGTGGTGTTCGGCGGGGGCGCGGGGGGCCGCGCCGGGCTCGTGGGGTGGGCCGCCGCATCCGCGGGCGGCGGTGCCGCTTCGCCGGGCCCTGGCGGCGTTCGCGCCGGTGCCGGCGCGGTCTCGTCCGTGTGTCGGCTGTCCGTCGTGGCCGCCGTCGTCCTCATCCGAGCTCGCTCCTGACATCCCGCTCGTCGGGCCGCTTCGTCCCGTGCCGCGTCGTTGTGCCGTCTTCCGCCCGCGCGCCTGACCACCGGCTCCGGGCCACGTGGCCCGGAGCCGGCGCGCGTCCGTGACCGTCGCGGGCGGTGGGGGCCCGCGTCACGCCTTCACCAGGCCCTCGGCGCCGCTCTGGCCCGCCGAGCGGCCGCCGAGGGCCACGTAGACGTCCTCCAGGCTCGGGGTGGCGAGCCGGAAATCGTCCAGGGCGGGGAAGGCGGGACCGCCGGTGACCAGCGTCACGGCCTCGCGGGCGCGCCCGGGCGGCAGCCGGAGCGTCCAGCGGCGGCCGGAGACGGCCGCCTCCGCGGCGAGCGCGGCGATGCCGGGAAGCTCCACGGGCGCCCGCTCACGCCACACCAGTTCCAGCCGCACCTCGTCACCGACCGCGGCCTTGAGCCCGCCCGGCGTGTCGCAGGCGATGACCCGGCCCCTGTCCAGCACGGCGACACGGTCGAGCACCGTCTCGGCCTCGATCACGTTGTGGGTCACCAGCAGCACCGTGGCGCCGCGCTCGGCGCGGCGGCGGTCCACGGCGGCCCACACCGCGCGCCGGGCGTGCGGGTCCATGCCGGTGGTCGGCTCGTCCAGCACCAGCAGGGGCCGCTCCCCCACCAGCGCGGCCGCCACACACGCGAGCCGCCGCTGGCCGCCCGACAGTTTCTTCAGCGCCCGGCCCGCCAGCTCCTCAAGGCCCAGCTCCGCGAGGATCTCGTCGCGTGCTGCACGCGCCGCGGCCAGCGGCATCCCGCGCAGCCTGGCGGTGGTCTCGGCGGCGAGGGAGACGGTCAGCTCGTCCAGCGCGGTGGACTCCTGGCCCAGGTACGCCAGCAGCCGCGCGGCTCGCTCGGGGTGGCGGACCAGGTCGTGGCCGAGCACCTCGACGGCGCCCGCGTCGGGCCGCAGCAGGCCGGTCAGCTGCCGCACGAGGGTCGACTTGCCGGCGCCGTTGGGCCCGAGCAGCCCGAAGATCTCGCCGCGGCGCACGTCGAGGCACACCTCGTCGGTGGCGCGTACGGCGGGCACCGCGGGCGTCCCGCGCCGGGCCCGAACCGCCGGGTACGTCTTGACCAGGCCCTCGACTCGCACGGCGGGCACGGGCTCACCCATGCGCGTCCTCGCGCCTGTCACCGAGCTGTCCTCCGCCCGTCGTGTGCCCGTATCCACGACCTATGAGGGTACGCGTCCCGGTTCCGCCGCCGGGTCCCGGGCCCGCCCGTCACCGGCGGCGGGTCCGGGACCCGCCGGTCGACGTGCTCAGTCGGCGGCCGGAGCGGACTGCGGGGCCTCGGCCGAGGCCCCGGTGCGGCCGTCGACCTCGCGCCAGAAACCCGCACGGATCGCGTAGCGGTCGTGTTCGTCGATCTGGTCGTCCTTGTGTGCCAGCAGCCCGAACCGTGCGGCGTAGCGCAGCAGTTCACCGTCGATGCGGTGCGGGATGCGCGGGTACTCCTCCGAGAGTCGGCCCAGCGGAGCGTCGCTGGTCAGCCGCTCGATCCAGCGGCGCGCGAACACCTGCCCGACCTCGTAGGGGTCCCCGCTGACCGCCGTGATGTCCTCCTCACGGTCCGCCCAGCGCTGCTCGGCTGAGGTGAGCTGGGCCAGCATGGGCAGCGCCGCCGTCTCCGGCGACTCGGCCGGCGCCGCACGCTCGACCCACCCCCGGTCCGAGGACCAGCGCAGCGTCGCCGCCGGCGGCGGTCCCTGCACGGGCCCCGCGTGGTGCCCGTGGCGGCCGAGATCCGCGAGATCCTTGGGCGTGGGCACCCCTTCGGCACGGTGCGGAGCGCCGCCGGGCCCCGGATCCTCCTGGGCCGCCTCCGTCTTGGGCTGCGGCTCCGGGCCGGCCGGCGCCGCGCGCTCCTGCGGCTCGACGGGCTTCGGCGCCCCGGCGGGCGGCGCGGGGGCTCGGCGCTCTCCCGCACCGTCCCCGTTCTTGGTCTCCGGCAGGGGCGCGGCCAGGATGGCGGCGATCTCCGGGCGCGGCGCGGGCTGCGGCGCGCAGGCGCCGCTCAGGTCCTTGGCGCGTACGACGGGTGTGATCCAGCTGCGGTCCAGTACCCGCCGCTCGTCCGCCTCCGCGACCAGGTCCTCGGACTGGTTGTAGTCGCCGTCCGCCGCCTGTACCGCCCACAGGTGGACGGCCACCCCGTGTTCCTTGGCGGACATCAGCCCGGGCAGCAGGTCGCCGTCGCCGGTCACGAGCACGATGTCGGAGCAGGCCCGGTTGCGGGCGAGTTCCGTCAGTTCGGCGTGCATGGCCGCGTCCACGCCCTTCTGCGCCCACCGTCCGTCACTGCGGGTCAGCGCGCCCAGCCGCACCGTGACCCGTGGCATCACGCGGAGCCTGCGGTGTTCGGGCTGCGGCACGCGATCGGGTGCGCCGTCGAACCAGTAGATACGCAGCAGAGCGCACTGCGTGTCGGCCTCCGCCTGCCGGCGTAGGGCCTGGATCAGCCCCGAGTGATCGACACTGATCCGGGAGCGGGTCGGCTCCCCCGCCAGCAGGCTGGCGGCGGCGCCCAGCAGGTAACCGGCGTCCACCAGGACGACGCAGCGGTCCACAACGTTCCACCCACTCTCGGTCATGACCTACAGCCGAGGCCCTGCCTTCGCGTGCTGGCCGTTCCCCGTGTCCTTCGGGTCTGCTCCGAGTCTGCCCGACGGCACCGGCGTTATCAGCCCGACCTCGTTCATCGGCGTGGCGCCGTCACCGACAACGCACCGCCGGTAATTGTCCGAAATGCAGAGCTATTACCGATATGCAAGGCTGAATTGACAGACTGGGCACCGGGCGGAGACCAGCCCCAGGAGGCACTCATGGCCAAGAACGCCAAGACCACAGATCGCCAACAGGCCCGGCGACAGGGGCGCACGGCGGAGCAGCGGCAGCAGGAACAGGAGAGGGCTCGCGCCGACGACGAGAGGGCGACCACCGGCGACGTGTCCCGCAAGGGCAAGCAGCGCCGCTTCGGCCATAACTGAGCCACCGCCCCCGCACGTTGTTCGCCGCCCGGAGGGCTCGGCCCTCCGGGCGGCGAGTGGCTAGCCGGCCAGGCAGGAGGGGCCCAGAAGTTCCTTGAGGTCACCGAAGAGGGCCGGGTCAGGGGTCACCCGGTGGCGGTCGAGGCGGAGCACCGTGGTCTTGCGAGCGCCTTGCAGGCGCACCCGGACCTCGCTGCCGCCCCGGTGCTGCGTGAGCACGTACCCCAGCTTCTCCACCAGCGGCGGCGTCACCTTCACCGTCGGGATGGTGATGGTGATCGGCGCGGAGGCGGACGCCTCGCTGAGGTCGGGCACCATCAGCTCCATGGCCACGAGCCGGGGCACGTCCTCCCGCTTGTCCAGGCGGCCCTTGACGAACACGACGACGTCCTCCACGAGCTGCGTGGAGACCAGCTGGTAGGTGGCGGGGAAGAACATGCAGTCGATAGAGCCGGCCAAGTCCTCGACCGTCGCGATGGCCCAGGCGTTGCCCTGCTTGGTCATCTTCCGCTGGAGCCCGGAGATGATGCCGCCGATGGTGACGATGGAGCCGTCCGAGTAGTCGCCGCCGGTCAGCTGGGCGATGGCCGCGTCCGCCTTGTCGTTGAGCACGTGTTCGAGGCCGAACAGCGGGTGGTCGGAGACGTACAGGCCGAGCATCTCGCGCTCCTGCGCGAGCAGATAGGTCTTGTCCCACTCCTCCTCGGTGAACTGCACGTCGAGGCCGAAGCCGGGCCCTGAGTCCTCGGTGTCGCCGCCGAGGTCGCCGAAGAGGTCGAACTGCCCCTCGGCCTCCTTGCGCTTGACCTGCACCACGTTATCGATCATCGGCTCGAACTGCGCGGTCAGGCCCTTGCGGGTGTGGCCCATCTCGTCGAAGGCGCCGGCCTTGATCAGGGATTCGACGGTGCGCTTGTTGCAGACGACGGCCTCGACCTTGTCCAGGAAGTCGGGGAAGGAGGTGTATTTGCCCTTGGCCTTGCGGCACTTGACGATCGAGTCGACCACGTTCTGGCCCACGTTGCGCACGGCGGTGAGCCCGAAGACGATCGTGGAGTCGTCCTGCGAGGTGAAGTTGGCCTCCGACTCGTTCACGTTCGGCGGCAGCACCTTGATGCCCATCTTGCGGCACTCGTTGAGGTAGACCGCCGACTTGTCCTTGTCGTCGCGCACCGAGGTGAGCAGCGCCGACATGTACTCCGCCGGGTAGTTGGCCTTCAGGTAGGCCGTCCAGTAGGTGACCAGGCCGTAGGCGGAGGAGTGCGCCTTGTTGAAGGCGTAGCCGGCGAAGGGCACCAGCACGTCCCAGACGGCCTGGATGGCGCCGTCGGAGTAGCCGTTGTCCCGCATGCCCTTCTGGAAGTTCACGAACTCCTTGTCGAGAACCTCCTTCTTCTTCTTGCCCATCGCACGGCGGAGCAGGTCGGCCTGGCCCAGCGAGTAGCCGGCGAGCACCTGGGCGGCCTTTTGCACCTGCTCCTGGTAGACGATGAGGCCGTGGGTGATGTCGAGGACCTCCTTGAGGGGTTCCTCGAGCTCCGGGTGGATCGGGGTGACCTCCTGCTGGCCGTTCTTGCGCAGGGCGTAGTTGATGTGGCTGTTCATGCCCATCGGGCCCGGGCGGTAGAGCGCGGAGACGGCGGAGATGTCCTCGAAGTGGTCGGGCTTCATCATGCGCAGCAGGGAGCGCATCGGGCCGCCGTCGAACTGGAAGACGCCCAGGGTGTCGCCGCGGCACAGCAGCTCGAAGGTCTTCGGGTCGTCCAGCGGCAGGTCGAGGAGCTTGAGGTCGACGTCCTTGTTCTTGCGGATCATCTTGACCGCGTCGTCCATGATGGTGAGGTTGCGCAGCCCCAGGAAGTCCATCTTCAGCAGGCCCAGCGACTCGCAGCTGGGGTAGTCCCACTGGGTGACGACCGTGCCGTCGTTCTTCGGGGAGAAGATCGGCGCGTGGTCGATGACCGGCTCGCTGGACATGATCACGCCCGCCGCGTGCATGCCCATCTGGCGGACCAGGCCCTCGATGCCCATGGCCGAGTCGATGACCTTCTTGACGTCCGGCTCGTTCTCGTACATCCCCCGCACCTCGCCCGCCTCGCTGTAGCGGGGGTGGTTGGGGTCGGTGATGCCGGACAGCGGGATGCCCTTGCCGAGAACGTCGGCCGGCATGGCCTTGGTGATGCGGTCGCCCATCGCGTACGGGTAGCCCAGCACGCGGGAGGCGTCCTTGATGGCGGCTTTCGCCTTGATGGTGCCGTAGGTACCGATCATGGCGACCTTGTCTGCGCCGTACTTCTCCGTCACGTACCGGATGACGTCGCCGCGCCTGCGCTCGTCGAAGTCGATGTCGACGTCGGGCATGGTGATGCGCTCGGGGTTGAGGAACCGCTCGAAGATCAGCCCGTGGGTGACCGGGTCGAGGTCGGTGATGCCCATGGCGTAGGAGACGATCGAGCCCGCCGCCGAGCCGCGCCCCGGGCCGACCGCGATGCCGTTGTCCTTGGCCCAGTTGATGAAGTCGGCGACCACGAGGAAGTACCCCGGGAAGCCCATGTCGATGATGACCTTCATCTCGTAGTCCGCCAGCTCCTGGCGGTCGTGGGGGACGCCGTCGGGGTAGCGGCGGGCCATGCCGCGCCGCACCTCCTCCTTGAACCAGGAGATCTCGTCGTACCCCTCGGGCACGTCGAACTTCGGCATCAGGTTCTTCGGCTCGAACATGCCCTCGGTCTCGATGCGCTCGGCGACCAGGAGCTGGGTGTTGCGGCAGCCGGACTGCCAGGCGTCCGAGGAGTCGATGCCGTACATCTCCTCGGCGGACTTGAGGTAGTAGCCCGCGCCGTCGAAGCTGAAGCGGTCGGGATCGGAGAGGTTGCTGCCCGTCTGGATACACAGCAGCGTGTCGTGCGCCGCCGACTCGCGCTCGTAGGTGTAGTGCGAGTCGTTGGTGACGATGAAGGGCGCGTCGATCTTCCGCGCGATGCGTTCCAGGCCGTCCCTGGCCCGCTTGTCGATCTCGATGTTGTGATCCATCAGCTCGACGAAGAAGTTCTCTTTGCCGAAGATGTCCTGATACTCCCCGGCGGCCTTGAGGGCCTCGTCCTCCATGCCGAGCCGGATCTTGGTGCTCACCTCTCCCGAGGGGCAGCCGGTGGTCGCCAGCAGCCCGTCGGCGTACTCGGCCAGCAGCTCGCGGTCCATGCGGGGCTTGCGGAAGAAGCCCTCCAGGCTGGCGCGGGACTGGGCGCGGAAGAGGTTGTGCAGCCCGGTGGCGTTGCGCGCCCACATCGTCATGTGCGTGTAGGCGCCGTTGCCCGAGACGTCGTCCCGCTTCTGGTGGGGGGTGCCCCACTTGACCGGGCGGGTGTTCCTGCGGTGGTCGGGGGCCAGGTACGCCTCGATGCCGATGATCGGCGTCACCCCGGCGTCCTTCGCGGAGTGGAAGAAGTCGTAGGCCCCGTGCAGGTTGCCGTGGTCGGTCATCGCGATGTGCGACATGCCCATCTCGTTGCACGCGGCGAACATGTCCTTGAGCCGGGCGGCGCCGTCCAGGAGCGAATACTGCGTGTGCACGTGCAGATGCGTGAAGGGCTGCTCACTCACGGCGAAGGCCACCTCCGGGCGCGGGTCTTTGGGGCGAGTGAGGAGTCTACGACCCGGCACCGACAGTCCGCCGACGAACCACCCGCTCCCCGGGGGACACCCGGCGGTGCTGCCGTGCGCGCCGGGCACCCGCTCGCGCGGGCGTACGTTGGGCGGACAGCAGATCCACCGACCGGACCCGACGGAGCGCACACATGACCAAGGCAGGCCAGGAAGCAGAGCGCGGCGAGACGATTCTGGAGGTCTTCGAGACCGCCTTCGGCGATCTCCTCGCCGCCGACCCGGCGGCCTTCCAGACGAAGTTCCGCAAGATGGCCGCCTCCGCCTTCGCCTTCTACCGCGGCACGGCCTGCCTCTTCTACGCCGACCTGCACGAGGGCCGGGACAGCGGCCCCTTCCTCGACGAGCGCACCAGCCGGGTGTGGATACACGGCGACCTGCACGCGGAGAACTTCGGCACCTACATGAACGCGCACGGCCGCCTGCTGTTCAACGTCAACGACTTCGACGAGGCGTACGTCGGCCCCTTCACCTGGGATCTACAGCGGTTCGCCGCCTCGGTGGCGCTGCTGGGCTACAGCAAGGCGTTCAGCGACACGCAGATCACCTCGCTGGTGACCACCTACGCCGACGCCTACCGCGACCGCATCCGCGCCCTGCTCTCCGGCGCCTCGGAGAGCGAGCCGCCGGCCCTCACCCTGGACACGGCGCGCGGTCCCGTGCTGGACGCCCTGCACTCCGCCCGCGCGAACACCCGCTTCGGGCTGCTGGGCACCATGACCGAGATCCGCGACTGGGAGCGCCGCTTCACCCCGGGCGGCGGCTCCATCGAGCTGGACAAGGCGACCAGGGAGACGGTCCTGGAGTCCTTCGACGCGTACCTGGAGACGCTGCCGCGCCACGAGGGCCGCGAGCGGCACGGCGCGCACCGGGTCAAGGACGTGGTGGGGCGGCGGGGCATCGGCATCGGCAGCGCGGGCCTGCCCTCGTACAACATCCTGCTGGAGGGCCACAGCGACGCGCTGGAGAACGACCTGGTCATCTACATGAAGCAGGCGCAGACCCCGGCGGTCTCACGGCACATCACCGACCAGGCGGTGCGCGACTACTTCCGGCACGAGGGGCACCGTACGGTGATCTCGCAGCGCGCCCTCCAGGCGCACGCCGACCCGTGGCTGGGCTGGACGGAGCTGGACGGAGCGGGCCAGCTGGTGGCGGAGGTCTCCCCGTACGCGGTGGATCTGGACTGGTCGGACCTGTCGGACCCGCACGAGATCGGGCAGGTCACCGCCGACCTCGGGCGGGCGACCGCGACGATGCACGCGGCGGCCGACGAAGCGGAGAGCGGCCACAGCCTGGTGCCGTTCTCCACGGAGCAGGCGATCGACGAGGCGATCTCGAAGGACGAGGACGGCTTCCGCGCGATGCTGGTGGACTTCGCGCACTCCTACGGCGCCACCGCCCGCCGCGATCACCAGATCTTCGTCGACCTGTTCCGCAACGGCCGGATCGCCGGGGTCTGAGGCCCGGCCGCGGCGTCGGCCCGGGCACCATTACGGGCGTCGGGAACATCCCGGGCGTCCGGCGGCCCGTGAGGCAGCCGGGTCCGCGACCTTTAGGGACCGCTTACGCGTCCTCATGGCACACTCGGTCACCATGGGTGCGGTAGGCATACGAACAGCGCGGGCGGGGCTCTTCACGGCCCTGTGCGTCGCGCTGTCCTGCGGCTCGCACGTGCTGCTGTCCGGTGCCCCCGTCCCGCTGCGCCCGCTGCTGGCGGTCTCGGCCCTCGTCTTCGCCCTGGCGTTCGCGCTCGCGGGGCGCGAGCGCGGCTTCGGGCGGATCGCCGCCGCTCTCGTGCCGCTGGAGCTGGCGGCCGACACGGTCTTCACCACCGGGCAGCACGCCTGCTACGGGCAGGCCGGCGGTCCGGTGACGGGGCCGCTGCGCTCTGTGGGCGTGGATCTGCTGTGCGGCGGCGGCAACGTCGGCACCCCGCTGGCCAGGATGGCCGCGCGCGGCGCCGACACCGGCGCGTACCCGCTGGGCGTGCACGGCGTACCCGGTGCCGCGCTCCCGTGGCTGCTGCTGGCCGCGCACGTGTGCGTGGGCCTGCTGGCCGCGCTGTGGCTGCGGCGCGGCGAGGCGGCGCTGGCCCGAATGCTGCGGGCGGTCGCCGCCACCGCCTTCCGTCCGCTGTGGTGCGCCGTGGCCGCCTGCCACACCGCCTCGGGCAACACGGGACCGGCCCGCCCGGCACGCCCACGGGCAGCCCCCGCGCCCCGCGCGCTGCCGCTGCTGACGCACTCCGTGCACCGTCGCGGCCCGCCCGCGCTCACCGCCGCCCCGGCGGCCTGAGCACGGTCGGGTTCCATTCGCGTACGGACATCACGGAGAAGAGAAGAACACTCATGAGCAAGCGCAACAGCCCCGAAGCCAAGCGTGCGGCCCGCGAGCGGCTGCGGGTCGAGCGGGAGAAGCAGGCCAAGAAGGAGCGCACCCGGCGGCAGTTGCTGGTCGCCCTGACGGTGGTCGGTGTGCTGGTCGTGGTGGCCGGCATCGGAGTCGCCGTCGCCAAGCTGAACGGCAAGGACTCCAGCGGCGACGACATGGCCGTCACCACGGGCGGCGCCAAGGCAGAGAAGACCATCGACGTCTACGAGGACCTGCGCTGCCCGGCGTGCGCCAGCTTCGAGCAGGCCATGGGCGAGCAGTTGCAGAAGGGTGCGGACGACGGCAAGTTCAAGCTGCGCGTCCACCTCGGCTCGATCATCGACGACAACATGGGCGGCAAGGGTTCCAAGAACGCCGCCCGCGCGCTGGGCGCCGCCAAGGCGGTGAGCATGGACGCCTTCGTCGACTACAAGCACCAGCTCTACTCGAAGAAGTGGCACCCCGAGGAGCAGGACGACAAGTTCGCCGACAACGCCTACCTGCTCAAGGTCTCCGACGAGGTCCCCGCTCTGAAGGACAACAAGAAGTTCGAGAAGGCGGTCGAGTCCAAGAAGTACAACAAGTGGGCCAAGGACATGATCGCCAGCTTCAACGGCGCCGAGATCCAGGGCACTCCGACCGTCAAGATCGACGGTGAGCAGGTCCAGCCGCAGGACCTGCCGGGCAAGCTCAAGGACATGGGCGTCGACGTGAAGACGGGCGGCAAGGAAGAGAAGAAGTAACGCCCGCGGCGGCGGGAGGGTCTTTTGAGACCTTCCCGGCCGGCGTAAGGGAAGGGGCGGACCGCACCGTGTGTGCGGTCCGCCCCTCTTTCTTGCCGCCGCACGTCAGCGACTTCTTACCATCGCACGTCAGCGACGGCCCGGCCGGCCGCGTGCGCGTCCGCTCTCCCCGGCAGGGGCCGGGTACAGGCCCGCCGCGCGGCTACAGCGTCTCCAGGAAGCCCAGCGCCGTGCGCCAGGTGGCTTCCGCCGCGTCCTGGTCGTGGTCGTCGAGCGAGGCGTGGGTGTACAGGTGCCCCACGCCGGGGTACCGGTGGATCTCGACGTCGGCGCCGGCGCGCTGCATGCGCAGGTACCAGGCGGTGAGCCAGTCGTGGGGCTCGAAGGCGTCCGGGTCGCCGACGTGGAGCTGGACGGGGAGGTCGTCGACGTCGGCGTCCTCGGGGATGTCGGACGTCCCCGAGAAGAGCAGGAGGCCCCGGGCCCTCTCGTCGGCCAGCGCGAGGGTCTGGGCGACGGAGCCGCCCAGGGAGAAGCCCGCGTAGACCAGCCCCTGGTCCAGGAGCGGAGCCGTCGCGGTCACGGCCCGCCTCAGCAGCTCGTCGCGGTCGGGGCTGTCCTCCTTCTCCCGCATCCGCATGCCCTCCTCGACCGAGGCCGCGGTCCGGCCCTCGAACAGGTCGGGGGTGGTCACCTCGTGTCCCGCGGCGCGCAGCCGCTCGGCCGCGGCGTGCACGTCCGCCGTGAGCCCGCACACGGAGTGGAAGAGGACGATCGATCGGGGTGCCACTGGATGTCACTTCCTTCACAAAGGGCCGGGGTGAGCGCCCTGGAGCCGGTTACTCCACATGGTGCCAGGTACGGTCGTCGGTGGCCTGGACGGCCGCGGGCACGGCCGTGCGCGCGGCCGTCGCCCCCGGCGCGCGGCGCCCGCGGGGTCCCCTAGGAGAAAGGCGACCATGGAGAACGTGCTCCGGCCCGTCATCGTCTTCGGTGGCGCGATCGTGCTGTCGTACGTACTCGCCTGGGCTCTCGACCGCCTGCTGGTCCGCCTCGACGCCCGGCACCCCGAGACCCCGATGTGGGGCCTGCTGCGCAGTGGCCGGGTCCCCTTCAACGCGGTGCTCTTCGTCGCGCTGGTGAGCGGTTTCTTCGGCTCCACCCACCTGGCCAAGGACCACAGGGAAGGGGTCGACCTGTGGCTGACGGTCATCACGATCGGGGCCTCGGCCTGGCTGATCCTGCGGATCGTCGCCGCGATAACCGAGACGATCGCCACCCGGTACGCGGGCGCCACCCACGACCCGGCGCGCGGCCGGCGGGTGCGCACGCAACTGACGCTGATCCGGCGGCTGATCACCGCCGTGGTGACGGTGATCGCGGTCGCGGCGGTACTGCTCCAGTTCCCCGGCATGAAGACGTTCGGCACCTCGATGCTGGCCTCGGCCGGTGTGCTGGGCATCGTCGCCGGTATCGCCGCCCAGTCCACGCTGGGCAACCTGTTCGCGGGGCTGTCGATCGCCTTCGGTGACATGGTGCGGATCGGCGACGAGGTCGTGGTGGAAGGCGAGATGGGAACCGTGGAGGAGATCACCGTCTCCTACCTGGTGATCTTCACCTGGGACGAGCGCCGCATCACCATGCCGGTCTCGTACTTCACCAACAACCCGTTCGAGAACTGGTCGCGCGGCGGTCCCCAGATGACCGGCACCGTCTACCTCCAGCTCGACCACGCGGCGCCCGTCACCGAACTGCGCGCCAAGGCCGAGGAGCTGATCAGGGCGAGCGACGAGTGGGACGGCCGCAGCTGGAGCCTGGTCGTCACCGACACCACCCCCTCCACGATCGAGGTACGGGTCGCCATGACGGCGCGCTCCTCCGGCGACCTGTGGACACTGCGCTGCTCGGTGCGTGAGCAGCTGCTGGCCTGGCTGCGGGACGAGCACCCGCAGGCGCTGCCGGGTATCCGGGTCACCTCCCCGCAGGAGAAGACGCTCTGACCCGGCCCCCTGGGCGCGTCCGGTTCACACGCCCCCGGGCTCGGGCTGCCCGGGGGACGTTCCGGAAAGTGGGCCGCGCGGGCTGACCGGGGGACGTCCGCGCAGGTGGGGTCAGACGCCGCGGAAGCTGCGGACGTCGAGCTGGTGCAGCACCCGGTCCACGACCTCGGGGTCCACCCCGGCCTCGCCGCGCGCGGCGATCACCTCGTGGCGGGCGGCGGACAGCAGCTCGCCGTTGAGGCGCCGCATCTTCTGCAACCGGTCCACGCGCTTGCGGTGGGCGGCCCGGCGCTCGTCGTCGACGATGTCGGGGGAGATCCGCGCCCCCATGTCCCAGACCCTCCTGGCCAGCGCCTCGGAGACCTCCTCCGGCAGGTCCTCGACCTCCTCGATCTCCCTGAGCCGCTTGCGGGCCGCCTTGGCCACCCGCACCGCCAGCTGCCGCTCGACCTCGCGCTCCGCGGCGCTGTCGGCCTGGACGTTCAGCCGGTTGACGAGCCACGGCAGGGTCAGCCCCTGGAAGACGAGCGTGACGATGACCACGGCGAACGCGATGAAGATGATCGCCTCGCGCCCGGGGAACGCACCGCCGCCCGCCTCCGGCTCCAGACTCAGCGGCACCGCCAGCGCCAGCGCGACCGAGGCGACTCCGCGCATCCCCGACCACCACACGACGACGGTCTCGCGCCAGTTGCGCGGAATGTCCTCGTCCAGGTCCTTGCGCCGGTGCAGCCGCTGGGCCAGCCACGCGGTCGGCAGCAGCCACAGCAGCCGCAGCACGACGACGACGCCGACGACCGCGCCCGCCGCGGGCAGCAACTGGCGCCACTCCTGCTGGACCGTGCCGAAGATCGTGTGCAGTTCCAGTCCGATCAGCCCGAAGGCGATGCCGGTGACCAGGGTGTCCACGATCTGCCAGAACGTCTGCCCGGCGAGCCGCCCCTGCACGTCGTCCGCGTCCACGGCGTGCCCGGAGGCCAGGTAGAGCGCGGTGGTCAGCACGCCGAGCACGCCCGAGCCCATCAGCTCCTCGGCGAGCACGTAGGAGGCGAAGGGCACCAGCAGGGTCAGCCCGGTCTGGAGGGTGGCGTCGCCGAGGTAGCTCATGAGCTTGTTGGCGAGCCAGCCGAGCCCGAGTCCCACGGCGACCGCGACCACGCCGGAGAGCACCAGTTCGCCCGCGGCGACCGGCAGGGAGAAAGAGCCGGTGACGGCGGCCGCGATCGCCACGTGGTAGAGGGTGATGGCCGTCACGTCGTTGAACAGGCCCTCGCCCTCCAGCGCGGAGACCAGGCGGCGGGGAAGGCCGACGTTGCCGGCCACGGCGGTGGCCGCGACCGGGTCGGGCGGCGCGACCAGGGCACCCAGCGCGACGGCACCGGCGAGGCCGAGCCCGGGCACCAGCGCGTTGGCGACGGCGGCCACGGCGGCGGTGGTGACGAAGACCAGCGCGACCGCCATCAGGAAGATCGGTCTCTTGTTCGCCGCGAACTGGCGCCAGGAGGTGCGCTGCGCCGCCGCGTAGATCAGCGGCGGCAGCACGAGCGGCAGGATGTACTCGGGCGGCAGCGAGACGTTCGGAATGGAGGGGACGACCGCCAGCACCCCGCCGAACAGGGTCATCAGCACCGGCGAGGGCAGGTTGAGCTTGTCCCCGAGCGGGACCATGACGACGGCGGCGAGCAGCAGGGCGAAGAAGAGGGCGAGCTGATCCATCGGTCAGGAGCTCTCCGCCCGCACCCGGTCGAGCGCCACCTGGAGATCGTCGGGGTAGGAACTCTCGTACTCGACCCAGCGCCCGTCGCCCGGATGTTCGAACCCGAGGCGCACGGCGTGCAGCCACTGCCGCTCCACCCGCAGCCGCTTGGCCAGCTTCGGATCGGCCCCGTAGGTGAGATCGCCCACACACGGATGCCGGTGCGCGGCCATGTGCACCCGGATCTGGTGGGTGCGGCCCGTCTCCAGCTTGATGTCGAGCAGGCTGGCGGCCCGGAACGCCTCGATCAGGTCGTAGTGCGTCACCGAGGGCTTGCCGTCGGAGGTGACCGCCCACTTGTAGTCGTGCTGCGGGTGGCGGCCGATGGGCGCGTCGATGGTGCCGCTGAGCGGATCGGGGTGGCCCTGGACCAGCGCGTGGTACCGCTTGTCCACGGTGCGTTCCTTGAACTGGCGCTTGAGCAGCGTGTACGCGCGCTCGGACTTGGCGACGACCATCAGCCCCGAGGTGCCCACGTCCAGCCGGTGGACGATGCCCTGGCGCTCGGCGGCGCCCGAGGTGGCGATGGTGTATCCGGCGGCGGCCAGCCCGCCGATGACGGTCGGCCCGCTCCAGCCGGGGCTGGGATGCGCGGCGACACCGACCGGCTTGACGATCACCACGATGTCGTCGTCGTCATGGACGATCTCCATGCCCTCGACGGGCTCGGCCACGATCCGCACCGGCTGCGCCTGCTGGGGCATCTCCACCTCCAGCCACGCCCCGCCCTGCACACGGTCCGACTTGCCCGCCGGCGCCCCGTCCAGCAGCACCTTCCCCTCCGCGGCCAACTCCGCCGCTTTGGTCCGCGAGAAGCCGAACATCCTGGCGAGCGCGGCATCGACGCGCTCACCCTCCAGGCCGTCGGGTACGGGCAGGGTCCGGGTCTCAGGAAGCGTGCTCACCTGATCGAGTATGCCGGACACACCCGTACGGCCCGCACGGCCGCACCCGGGCACTCCCTCACCCGCGCGGCCCACCCGGGGGTGCGGCGCCCCTGCCGCGAGCGGACGGTGTCACCACGGACAGCCCTTGAGCCCGGGGGTCGGCGAGCTTATGCGGAGGGACCAGCGGATGACGCCGCGCAGGACACCCAAGCGCCCCGCCCTGGCCGTGGTCACAGCTCTGGCGACAGCGTGCCTCACCCTCGTCCCCGTCCCGGTAGCGGCCGCCGAGGGCATCACGGGGCCGTGCGCGATAGCGCCCGGGTCCGGCACCGACGAGGGGCCCCTCGGGGCGGGCTACGTCCGGCCCCGGGGGCACAAGCGCGCGCTGATGCTGATGGTCGACTTCCCCGACCACCCCGCCACCACCCCGGCCGGCGAGCGCGCCCGCTTCTTCTCCCGGTACGGCGACCGCTTCCTCGACCGCGCCTCCTTCGGCAAGTACCGCCTGGAGGTCGCCCCCAGCGCGGACTGGATACGCATGCCGCGGCCGTGGTCCTCCTACGGGATCACCCGCGGCATCACCACGGGACTGATGCGCGGTTACGTCCGGGACGCGCTGGAGGCCGCGCAGCGCCAGGGCACCGACGTGAGCGGCGCCGACCTGGTCTTCGTCGTCGCCGACAGCAACGTCCCCGCACCGCCCACCGTCTCCCAGGCCCACACCTTCGAGGGACTGCGGGCGGGCGGCACCCCGGTGCACGGAGCCGCGCTCATCTTCGGCCGGGCCTCCGACTCGGCGCTGTGGCAGCGCGGCAACTTCGTCCACGAGGCCAACCACCTCTACGGGCTGCCCGACCTCTACAACGTCTCCCAGAACGCCTCGGTCGAGTACGCGGGCGGCTGGGACACGATGAGCATGGCAGGAATATCCGACCTGCTCGGCTGGCACAAGTGGAAGTTCGGCTGGCTGGCCGGCTCCCGCGTCGGCTGCGTCACCGCGCCCGGCACCAGCGAGCACACCCTCTCCCCCGTCAGCAGCCGGAACGCGGGCATCACCGTCGTGCGGACCGGCAGCCACAGCGCCATCGTCGCCGAGGCCCGCACGCGCACGGGTCTCGACCGGGACATCTGCGCGGAGGGTGTCCTCGTCTACACCGTCGACTCCCGCACGCCCACGGGCGAGGGTCCCGTCCGGGTGGTCGACTCCCGGCCGCGCAGCGGCGGCGGTCCCGCCTGCGCCGACCGGCTGCCCACCGAACTCGCCGAGATGTCCGACGCACCGTTCACACCGGGCGAGAGCCACACCTTCCGCGGCGGGGTGCGCGTCACGGTCACCGGGGCGACGCACGACGGCTACCGGATACGGGTGCACGTCCCCGGCCGGGAGGGGTGACACCGGCGGGAACGGACGCGCCCGCCCGGGGACCGCCGCGGGGCGGAGGCCGCGGAGGCGGCGAGCGGTCCCGGACGACTCGGGACGCGGGTCAGTCCCGGTGGACGGTGCCGTCCGGGTCGAGGCCGCGGAAGGAGAGCAGCACGATCAGGATGCCGCCGCAGACGATGGCCGAGTCGGCGAGGTTGAAGACCGCGAAGTGCCTGGGGGCGATGAAGTCCACCACGGCGCCCTGGAAGACCCCGGGCGCGCGGAAGATCCGGTCCGTCAGGTTGCCGCAGGCGCCGCCCAGCAACAGCCCCAGCGCGATGGCCCACGGGGTGCTGTAGAGCTTCCGCGCGATGCGGGCGATCACGACGACGACGGTCGCCGCGATGACCGTCAGCACGATCGTCAGCGCCTCGCCCACGCCGAACGCGGCGCCGGGGTTGCGGATGACGTTGAGCTGGAGCCAGGAGCCGAGCACCTCGATCGGCGCGTGGTTCTCCAGCTCGGCGACCACCACCAGCTTGCTGACCAGGTCCAGCACGAGGGCGAGCGCCGCCACCGCGACCAGCACGGGGATCCGGCGCCTGCCCTTCGCGGGCGCGGGCGACTGCCCGCCCTCGCCCCGCTGTTCGTCACCTCGCTGTGCGTCCTCGGCCACACCGGCCGCGCGGTCGTCGGGGCCCTCGCCGGTCCGGTCCACCTCAGTCACGCCTTGAGGGTACGACACCCGCGCCGGGCGCGGGTCATCGGCGGTCAGCGGCGCTCCTGCTTCTGCTTGCACTCCACGCACAGCGTGGCCCTGGGGAACGCCTGCATCCTGGCCTTCCCGATCGGCTGGCCACAGTTCTCGCACAGGCCGTACGTGCCCGCGTCCAGCCGCTCCAGGGCCCGCTCGGTCTGGTACAGCATCTCGCGGGCGTTGGCGGCCAGCGCCATCTCGTGCTCGCGGGTGATGTTCTTGGTGCCGGTGTCGGCGTCGTCGTCGCCCGCCCCGTCACCCGAGTCGCGCATCAGGCCGTTGAGCGCCTCGTCCGCCGAGGCGATCTCGTGCTTGAGGCGGGACACCTCCTCGCGGAGCCCGGAGCGCGCCTCCTCGACCTCCTCGGGGGACCAGGGGTCCTCGCCGGGGCGGACGGGCAGTTCCCCGGGGGCGGCGGACCCGGTGCCGTTCCGCGCCGAGGGCACCGCCTCGGCCTGCGCCTTGGACGTCTTCTTCGCAGCCACCGTCTCAGCTCCCGTCGTGTTCTGCGCGGCCTCTCCGGCGGGCGCCTGGTGAGCGTCGCCCGGCCGGTCCGCGGCCGCGTCGGCCGCTGTCACTTCCGCCGCGGCCTCGGATGCCGCGGGCCTTGCCCCCGCGGCCTTCTTCGCCGCGGCCTTCTTCGCCGGAGCCTTCGCCGGTGCCTTCTTCTCCCCCGCCTTCCTGGCCGCCGTCTTCTTTTCCCCCGCCTCCCCACCGGGAACCTTCTTGGCCGCCGCCTTTTTCGTGGCTTTCTTCGCCCCCGCCTTCTTCGCCACCTTCTTCGCGGCCCTCTCCTCCGCCACCATGACCGCGACCCCTTCACATTTTGTGATCTTGCTCGCGAAACGTGACCGGAACGATAAATCGACTTGGGGCGCACAGCAACGGGGCACGCCGGGTCTGCATCCGTTGTGCCCCGCCCGGCGGGTCGAAAACCGCTCCACCGCCCCGCGCGGAGCCCCGTACACTGGGGGCGGCGTGAGGCGATGAAGGGGACGAGTAACCCCGTAGGCAGCCCCAAGCGATCCGGGGACGGTGGGAGCCCGGAGGCGAGCGCGGCGTGAAGATCACCCCCGAGCCGCCGGAAGAAAGCTCCACGGACACCCTCCGGGAGCGAGTAGACCCGGCAGCGCTGCCCCAATGAGGGGGCGGAGGGCCCGCACCGGGCCCGCCGCCAAGGAGGGTGGTACCGCGGGTCCGCCGCCGCAAGGCGGCACGCTCGTCCCTCCGACGGTAATGAAGGCGCACCCGCCTTCTGGATGTCCGCCGGAGGAAGAAGACCCGACGATGCAGTACAACCAGGTGCCCGCCCAGGTCGACCTGCCCGCACTGGAGCGGGCCGTGCTCGACTTCTGGCGCGAGAACAAGGTGTTCGCCCGCAGCCTCGAGATGTCCGAGGGCCGCCCCGAGTGGGTCTTCTACGAGGGCCCGCCCACCGCGAACGGCATGCCGGGCGCGCACCACATCGAGGCCCGCGTCTTCAAGGACGTCTTCCCCCGCTTCCGCACCATGCGCGGCTACCACGTGGCCCGCAAGGCCGGCTGGGACTGCCACGGGCTGCCCGTCGAGCTGGCCGTGGAGAAGGAGCTGGGCTTCAACGGCAAACAGGACATCGAGAACTTCGGCATCGCCGCCTTCAACGCCAAGTGCCGCGAGTCGGTCACCCGGCACACCGACGCCTTCGCCGAGCTGACCACCCGGATGGGCTACTGGGTCGACCTGGACGACGCCTACCGGACGATGAACCCCGAGTACATCGAATCGGTCTGGTGGTCGCTTAAGCAGATCTTCGCCAAGGGCCTGCTGGTCCAGGACCACCGGGTCGCCCCCTGGTGCCCCCGCTGCGGCACCGGCCTCTCGGACCACGAGCTGGCCCAGGGCTACGAGACCGTCGTGGACCCCTCGGTCTACGTGACGCTGCCGCTGACCTCGGGGCCACTGGCCGGCGAGGCCTCGCTGATGGTGTGGACGACCACGCCGTGGACGCTGGTGTCCAACCTCGCGGTCGCCGCCCACCCCGACGTCACCTACGTGGTCGCCTCCAACGGCACCGACAAGATCGTCGTCGCCGAGCCGCTGCTGACCTCGGCCCTCGGGGAGGACTGGCACATCACGGGGCAGCGCTACACCGGGCGCGAGATGAACGGCTGGCACTACCGGCGCCCGTTCGACCTCGTCGACATCCCCGATGCGCACTTCGTCGTCAACGACACCTACGTCACCACCGAGGACGGCACCGGCATGGTGCACCTGGCGCCCTTCGGTGAGGACGACTTCCGGGTGGCGCGCGCCAACGGCATCGAGCCCGTCGTGCCCGTCCGCGCCGACGGCACCTTCGACCCCGACCTGGACCTGGTCGGCGGGCAGTTCTTCAAGAAGGCCGACGAGGCGCTGGTCGCGGACATGGACGCGCGCGGCATCCTCTTCCGCCACGTCGCCTACGAGCACAGCTACCCGCACTGCTGGCGCTGCCACACGGCGCTCATCTACTACCCCCAGCCGTCCTGGTACATCCGCACCACCCAGATCAAGGAAGCCCTCCTGCGGGAGAACGAGGCGACCAACTGGTTCCCCGAGTCCGTCAAGCACGGCCGCTTCGGCGACTGGCTGGACAACAACGTGGACTGGGCGCTCTCGCGCAACCGCTACTGGGGCACCCCGCTGCCGGTCTGGCGCTGCGAGGAGGGCCACTTCACCTGCGTCGGCTCGCTGGCCGAACTGAGCGACCTGTCCGGCACCGACCAGTCGGGCCTCGACCCGCACCGCCCCTACATCGACGCCGTCACCTTCGCCTGCCCCACCGAGGGCTGCGGCCGGCAGGCCACCCGCGTCCCCGAGGTCATCGACGCCTGGTACGACTCGGGGTCGATGCCCTTCGCGCAGTGGGGCTACCCCTACAAGAACAAGGAACTGTTCGAGAAGCGCTACCCGGCGCAGTTCATCTCCGAGGCCATCGACCAGACCCGCGGCTGGTTCTACACGCTGATGGCCGTCGGCACCCTCGTCTTCGACAAGTCGTCCTACGAGAACGTCGTCTGCCTGGGCCACATCCTCGCCGAGGACGGCCGCAAGATGTCCAAGCACCTGGGCAACATCCTGGAGCCCATCCCGCTCATGGACCAGCACGGCGCCGACGCGGTGCGCTGGTTCATGGCCGCCGGCGGCTCCCCCTGGGCCGCCCGCCGGGTCGGCCACGGCACCATCCAGGAAGTCGTCCGCAAGACGCTGCTGACCTACTGGAACACCGTCGCCTTCCAGGCCCTGTACGCGCGCACCAGCGGCTGGGCGCCCGCCGAGTCCGACCCCGCGCCGCACGAGCGCCCCCTGCTGGACCGCTGGCTGCTCAGCGAACTGCACGCGCTGGTCGACCAGGTCACGCTCGCCATGGACGGCTACGACACGCAGCGCGCGGGCAAGCTGCTGTCCACCTTCGTCGACGACCTGTCCAACTGGTACGTGCGCCGCTCCCGCCGCCGCTTCTGGCAGGGCGACCCGGCCGCGCTGCGCACCCTGCACGAGGTCGTCGAGACGGTCACCCAGCTGATGGCGCCCCTCACCCCCTTCATCACCGAACGGGTCTGGCAGGACCTGATCGTCCCCGTCACCCCCGGCGCCCCCGACTCCGTGCACCTGTCCGCCTGGCCCCAGGCCGACCTGAGCCGCATCGACCCCGAACTGTCCCAGGACATGCTGCTGGTCCGGCGCCTGGTCGAGCTGGGCCGCGCATCCCGCGCCGAGTCCGGCGTCAAGACCCGCCAGCCCCTCTCGCGGGCCCTCATCGCCGCGCAGGGGTTCGAGACGCTCTCCCCCGAGATGCGGACACAGATCACCGAAGAGCTCAACGTCGAACAGCTGGCCTCGCTCTCCGAGGTCGGCGGCTCCCTTGTCGACACCTCGGCCAAGGCCAACTTCCGGGCGCTGGGCCGCCGCTTCGGCAAGGACACCCAGACCGTCGCCAAGGCCATCGCCGGCGCCGACGCCGCCGCGCTGTCCGTGGCGCTGCGGGAGGGCAACGCCACGGTGGAGGTCGACGGCGCGGCGATCGCGCTCAGCCCCGAAGAGGTCCTCATCACCGAAACCCCGCGGGAGGGCTGGTCGGTGGCCTCGGACACCGGCGCCACGGTCGCGCTCGACCTGGAGATCAGCCCGGAGCTGCGGCGCACGGGCCTGGCCCGGGACGCCATCCGGCTCATCCAGGAGGCCCGCAAGAACTCCGGGCTCGACGTGGCCGACCGCATCGAGCTGCGGTGGCAGTCCGATGACGAGGAGGTCGCCAGGGCGCTCGCCGAGCACACGTTCCTCATCGCCGAAGAGGTCCTGGCGACGGAGTTCGCGCAGGGCGACCCCACGGAGTTGGCGGGCCCCTCCGTCGAGGACGAGGCCCTCTCCCTCACGTTCCGGTTGCGCAAGGCGTAGCGGCCCTCTCCCCGAACCAGGGGCACCGCCTCCCAGAGCGCCGGCCGGGCTCCTTGGAGCCCGGCCGGCGACTGAGTGCAGGCGTCCGCGGCGCCTGGGGAGCTTCGGAAGGGGCGGGAGGAGCGACAACGGCCCGGGCCCGAGAGCGAAGTGCTCTCGGGCCCGGGCCGTCTTACCAGGTGCTCGGCGTCAGCTGTCGTCCTCGTCGATGAGGAAGCCACGCATCGGCGAGGGGGCCTGCGCCGCCTGAGGGCCGCCCTGCGGGCGGACCGGCGCCATCGGCTGCGTCATCGCGGGCGACATCTGCTGCTGCCCGCCGTACGACTGCCCGGCCCCGCCCTGGGTGTGGTGCGAGCCCGCACCCGGGCCACCGTGACCGCCCATGGAGTGCCCGTTGGCACCCATCGACTGGTGACCGCCCATGGAACCGCCACCGCCCGCGGGTCCCCCGGAGGGGCCGCCGGCACCGGCCGTCGCCATGGAGGGCGAGGGCGCGGGCAGCGAGGCGGTCGCAGGCGTCCGCGGGGGCGCCAGCGAGTCGTCGGCCTGGTTCTCCAGCTGACGCAGCTGGCTCTCCAGGTACGACTTCAGCCGCGTGCGGTACTCGCGTTCGAAGCCGCGCAGGTCCTCGACCTTGCGCTCCAGCGTGGCGCGCGCGGACTCCAGGGAGCCCATCGCCACGCGGTGCTTCTCCTGCGCGTCCCGCTCCAGCGCGTCGGCCTTGGCGCGGGCGTCCCGCTCCAGGCCCTCGGCGCGGCTGCGGGCCTCACCGACGATCTTGTTGGCCTCGGAACGGGCCTCCGCGATCGCCTGGTCGGCGGTCTGCTGGGCCAGCGACAGCACGCGCGCGGCGCTGTCGTTGTTCTGGCCGCCGGGACCACCGGGGCCGCCGGGACCGCCCGGCATCTGCGGGCCGCCCTGCGGACCGCCGGGGCCCATCGGACCGCCCTGCTGCGGACCGGGACCACCGGGGCCCATCGGACCGCCCTGCGGGCCCGGGCCACCGGGACCGCCGTGCCCACCCGGGCCACCGGGGCCCGCGGGGAGCTGCGCCTGCGCGCCGGGAAGCTGCGGCGGACCGCCCATGCCCTGCTGCTGGGGCGGGACGGGCTGCGGTCCGGATATGGCGGCGGGCACAGGCGCCCCGCCTTGCTGCGGCTGCCTGTCCTGAGGTTCAGGAGGCTTTCGCATACCGCCCTGTTGCTGGTTTTGAGCGGCCGCGCGCGTGGCTGCTGCCAGCTTCGCGCGCAGGTCCTCGTTCTCCCGCAACAGGCGGGTCAGTTCGGCTTCGACCTCATCGAGGAAGGCATCGACCTCGTCCTCGTCATAGCCTTCACGCAGACGGACGGTCGTGAACTGTTTGTTCCGCACGTCCTCGGGGGTCAGGGGCATCTCTTCACCTCAACGTAAGTCGTCGGCATACCGGCAAGACCATTCCGATCGTTCACACCCAGCCCACGACGATGATCAGGATGTAGACGATGATCATGAGCACGAAGAAGGACAGGTCTAGCGCTACGCCCCCGAAGCGCAGCGGGGGGATGAACCGCCGCAATAGCTTGAGTGGCGGATCGGTGACAGTGTAGGTGGCCTCCAGAACGACCACCATCGCCTTGCCGGGTTGCCAAGAGCGGGCGAACTGGAACACGTAGTCCATCACCAGTCGGAAGATCAACACGAGTAGGTAGACCCACAGCACGATTTGGACCACGTCCAAAGCGGTTCTCATCTGCGCGTCCCTCTCCCCTGGGGTGCTCTGTGCGGTCCTGCCGACCGGTTCCGGACTCTGCCTGTCTCAGCTCTGGTTGAAGAACCCGCCCTCTGCGATGCGGGCCTTGTCCTCCGCCGTGACATCGACGTTAGCAGGAGACAGCAGGAACACCTTCTGCGTCACTCGCTCGATACTGCCGTGCAGACCGAAGACCAGACCAGCCGCAAAGTCGACAAGTCGCTTCGCGTCGGTGTCGTCCATCTCCGTCAGATTCATGATCACCGGAGTGGCCTCACGGAAGTGTTCCCCGATGGTACGGGCTTCGTTGTAGGTCCGGGGATGCAACGTGGTGATCCGGTACGGCTCTCGCTCGGACACGACCTTGGGCATGATCACCGGGGCACTCTTCTCGACGTTCTGGCGTTCAGGTGTGATGGATGACACCGGGGCGATTCTCCCCGCTCGTCCACTTTCGGCGGCAACTGCCGGAGTCGGCTCCGTCTCCCGTTCCCGCTGCGCCGGCGGGTGAACGACCCGTACCGGTTCGTCCGGTTCGGTCTTGTGAAGGGAATGATGTGACTCTTCCGACTCGTATCGTCGACGGTCGCGTTCGGGCTCGGGCTCGGGCTCGAACTCGTCGTCGGGGTCGAACCCCCGGCTGTCGTACCCATCGTCCTCCACGAGGCCGAGGTAGACCGCCATCTTGCGCATCGCGCCGGCCATTCTCTGCGTCCTCCGCTCTGTGGTGGATCGACTCCATCGACGCAGCCCCCGTCACCGGTGGCCCTGGGATGATCCACGCAGCCTCTCCGACCGGTCTTTTCCGGCGGAAATGACCATATATTCTGCTGTGGCCCAACTCGTTTGGCGACGTTACCGGAGCGGGGGGCGCCGACCGAGTACCGCGCTGCCGACGCGCACATGTGTCGCACCCGCACGCACCGCCTCTTCGAGATCCGAACTCATCCCTGCCGAGACCATCGTCGCAGCAGGATGCGCCGTACGCAGGCCGGTTGAGATTTCCCGCAGCTGCTCGAACGCCTCCTGCGGCCGCCCGGCGAGCGGTCCGGCAAGCGGTGCGACGGTCATCACTCCGTCGAGCCGCAGACCTTGGGCCGCCCCGATCGCCCCCGCGAGATCGGTCACACCGTCGGGTGCCACCCCGCCGCGCTCCCCGACAGAACCTGCCTCGGCATCGAAGGCCACCTGCACCGCGCACCCGATCTCACGTTCCGCGCGCGTCGCGGCGTTCGAGAGCGCGGTGACGAGCCGCATCCGGTCGACGGAGTGGACGCGCTCGGCGTAACCGGCCACCGAGCGGGCCTTGTTCGTCTGGAGCTGGCCGACGAAGTGCCAGCGCAGCGCGGTGTCCGCGCAGGCGGCGGCCTTGGGCGCGGCCTCCTGGTCGCGGTTCTCCGCCACGTCGCCGACACCGAGCTCGGCCAGCAGCCGCACATCCGAGGCGGGGTAGGTCTTGGTGACGACGACGAGAGTGACGTCCTCGCGTGCGCGCCCCGCCGTGTCACAAGCGCGCGCGATGCGCTCCTCCACCCGGGCGAGGTTGGCGGCGAGCTCGGCCTTGCGCGCCTCTCCGTCAGCGCCGGGGGGCGTCGCGGTCATTCCTGCCGTCACTACTCAGTTCGCCTCGATCCAGACATAACTCGCAAGCCTTCCCGTCGTCTTGTCCCGCCGGTACGAGAAGTGATCACCCGATTCGAGGGTGCACACGGACGACAGTTCCCTTTGCGTGACACCCGCCCGGGCGAGCTGTGCCCGCACCCCGGCTGCCATGTCCACGGCGGGTGTCCCCCAACGGGTCGTCGCGTACGCCTCGGGAACGGCGGCCGCGACCTCGTCGCGCATCCACGCGGGCACCTCGTAGCAGCCGCCGCACACCGCGGGGCCCGTGCGCGCCACGATGCGGTGCGGCTCGGCGCCGAGCCCGACCATGGCCTCCACCGTCGCGCCGGTCACCCCGGACAGCACCCCGGGCCGCCCCGCGTGCGCCGCGCCCACGACCCCGGCGACCGGGTCGGCCAGCAGCACGGGGGTGCAGTCGGCGGTGAGGACGGCGAGCGCGAGCCCCCGGCGCGCCGTCACGACCCCGTCGGCCTCCGGTGCGTCGGCACCGAACGGCGCGTCGACGACCGCGACGTCGCACCCGTGCACCTGACGCATCCAGACCACCTCGTCGGGCGACAGACCGAGCGCCCGCGCGGCCCGCTCCCGGTTGGCGCGTACCGCCTCCGGGGCGTCACCGACCGCGCCGCCGAGGTTCAGCTCCTCAAACGGAGCGGCGCTCACCCCGCCCCACCTGTCGGTGGAGGCGAAGTGCGCGCCGCTGACGTTCTCTTGTGCGGATATCACTTCGTCACTCGCATCACTTCGACACTCGCGTCACTTCAGGAAGTCCGGCACATCCAGTTCCTCGGCCTGGCTGTCGTGGTACGGACGGGCCGGCGGCACCTGGGGCGTGGTGGGCGGAGGCGGCGGCACCTCACTCACCGGCGAGGGCTCCCTGCGGGACGGGATCGAGTCCTCCTCCTCACGCGGCGTCACGGAGCCGAGGCCGCCGAAGGCGGGGCGTTCCGGCTCCGGGTCGCTGCTGGAAGACGGCGACTCGTCCTTGTACGCGGACTGCGAGGAGGAGGAACCCGACGAGGAGCCGAGCGCCTTCTCGCCCTTCTTGGAGGGCGGCTGACCGCCGTCGAAGCCGGCGGCGATGACGGTGACCCGGACCTCGTCGCCGAGCGCGTCGTCGATGACGGCGCCGAAGATGATGTTTGCCTCGGGGTGCGCGGCCTCGCTCACCAGCTGGGCGGCCTCGTTGATCTCGAACAGACCCAGGTCCGAGCCGCCCGAGATGGACAGCAGCACCCCGCGGGCCCCGTCGATGGAGGCTTCCAGCAGCGGCGAGGAGATCGCCATCTCCGCCGCGGCCACCGCACGGTCGTCCCCGCGCGCCGAGCCGATCCCCATCAGGGCCGATCCCGCTTCGGACATCACGGACTTGACGTCGGCGAAGTCGAGGTTGATCAGCCCGGGAGTGGTGATGAGGTCGGTGATGCCCTGGACACCCGAGAGCAGCACCTGGTCGGCCGACTTGAACGCGTCCAGCACGCTGACCTGGCGGTCGGAGATGGACAGCAGCCGGTCGTTCGGAATGACGATCAGCGTGTCGACCTCGTCGCGCAGCCCGGCGATGCCGTCCTCGGCCTGGTTGGCGCGGCGGCGGCCCTCGAAGGTGAACGGGCGGGTGACGACGCCGATGGTGAGGGCGCCGAGCGAGCGGGCGATGTTCGCCACGACGGGCGCGCCGCCCGTGCCGGTGCCGCCCCCCTCGCCCGCGGTCACGAAGACCATGTCGGCCCCCTTGAGGACCTCCTCGATCTCCTCGCGGTGGTCCTCGGCCGCCTTGCGGCCGACGTCCGGGTTGGCGCCGGCGCCGAGGCCGCGAGTCAGCTCGCGGCCCACATCGAGCTTGACGTCGGCGTCGCTCATCAACAGGGCTTGCGCGTCAGTGTTGATCGCGATGAACTCGACGCCCTTGAGACCGACCTCGATCATCCGATTGATGGCGTTCACGCCACCGCCGCCGATTCCGACGACCTTGATGACTGCGAGGTAGTTCTGCGGTGCTGCCACGTCGAAGGCCTCTCGCCTCGAGTTACGTATCCCTGTGGGGCGGTCCGAACGCCGACCCGAACCCTAAGCGTGAAGTTTAGGGTTACCAGTGCCTGTCTTACTTGGACTCTTCGCAACGGACACTAAGTCGACAAGTGCTGGGTGTTCAACGAACACGCCGAACCTCCCGTTTTTCTTTTCACCCTATGTGATCAGGCCTTGCAGTAGCCATCCAGGGTGCTCACCAGCGGCTATGTCAGTCAACTGACCGAGCCGCCGACCGATGTGGGTTCAGCCTGGACATGCCGGGCGCCGCCGGTCAACTGACGCGGCCACGAGCGTGGCGACTCCAGCCGTTCGCCGAACCCGGCCGGGGGTACACGGGGGTTGTGCCGCCCGCGGCACGGCGGGTCGATCGGCGCGGTTCAACCACCCGAGGCGGCGGGGGCGCTGGGCACCGTGACGTCGAAGTGGGTGGCGTCCTCGGCCGCCTTCAGCAGGGCGGCCAGCGCGGCGGCTTTCGCCTTGCCGCGTTCGGCGCTGCCCCATCGCACGGTGCGGTCCCCGGTGAGGCGGACGGTGATGTCGTCGTATGAGCGGACTCTTACCTGCCGGGTGGCGTCCTGGACGGCGTCGGGCAGGGAAGTGGCGACCCGCGCCGCCTCCTTCCGCAGCCGCCGCGCGGAGAAGTACCTCTCGGCGGCTTCCTTCTTCGGTTCCACGGCGAGAAGCGGAACGCCTTTCGGTGGCTTGTCGTCTGTGGCGAATCGCACGCCTTCGGCGTCCACCTCGACGTACTTTCCCGCGTTCTCCATGACGAGTTCGGGCCGTCTTTCGGTGACGGTGACGGTGATGCCGTGCGGCCAGTCCCGCTCGGCGACCACCTCGCGCACGCGCGGCAGCGCGGCGCGGACACGCCGCTGCACCGCGCCCTTGTCGACACTCATGAGCGGTTCCCCGAGCGGGACCGCCGCCGCGCGGGTGACCTCGGAGCGGGACAGGGCCCGGGTGCCGTCGACGGAGACGTTCTCGGCGCGCAGCCACGGGGAGCCGTAGAGCACCCAGGTGCCGAACCCGCCGAGGGGCAGCGCGAGAGCGAGGGCGAGGACGAGGGTGCGGCGGCGCGGCACGCGCGCCCCCAACCGGGCCCGACGGAGGGGGCCCTGCGGCCGACCGCCCGGTTCGGATCCCGGCCCGTAACCGGAACCCGAACCGGAGGCGCGGGCGCCGCGCGCCCCGGCGCCGGGCGCAGGGCGGGCGCCGGCGCGCGCGCCCTCGGTCTCGGCGGTCCGCGCCCGTGGCCGCGCCGCCGCCGCTTCGGCCCTGCCGTTCGCCTGCTCCGCCTGGGCGGCCTTGGCAGTTCTGGCAGCTCTGACCACGCCGGACCACCCTGCTTTCTGCGTTGTCGGCGAGTCGCCGCCGCGCCGCGCGGGGGTCAGCCCTCGCGGCGCGAGGCGATCGCCTCGTACACCATGCCGACGAGGAGTTCGTCGGCGTCCGGACGGCCGAACTCGGCTGCCGCGCGCGACATGGCGGTGAGCTGCTGCGGGTCGGTGAGGACGGGCAGCACGTTGCCCTGGATCCACTCCGGTGTCAGTTCCGCGTCGTCGACGAGGAGTCCGCCTCCGGCCTTGACGACCGGCTGGGCGTTGAGCCGCTGTTCACCGTTGCCGATGGGCAGCGGGACGTAGGCGGCGGGGAGCCCGACGGCCGAGAGTTCCGCCACGGTCATCGCGCCCGCGCGGCAGAGCATCATGTCGGCCGCGGCGTACGCGAGGTCCATCCGGTCCACATACGGTACCGGCAGATAGGGCGGCATTCCGGGCATCTGCTCCACGTGGGGGAGCTCGTTCTTCGGGCCGACGGCGTGCAGGATCTGCACACCGGCGCGCTGGAGGTGCGGAACGACCTGCTGGACGACCTCGTTGAGCCGCCGCGCACCCTGCGAGCCGCCGGACACCAGCAGCGTGGGCAGGTTGGGCGAGAGACCGAACGCGGCACGCGCCTCGGCGCGCAGCGCGGCCCGGTTGAGCGTCGCGATGGAGCGGCGCAGCGGGATGCCGACGTACCGCGCGCCGCGCAGTTTGCTGTCGGGGGTGGAGACGGCGACGCCGTGCGCGTACCGGGAGCCGATCTTGTTGGCGAGCCCGGGGCGCGCGTTGGCCTCGTGGACGACGATGGGCACGCCGGCGCGCTTGGCGGCCAGGTAACCGGGAAGGGCGACGTAGCCGCCGAAGCCGACGACGCAGTCGGCCTTGTTGCGTTCCAGGATCTGCTCGGCCGCCTTGATGGTGCCGCGCAGCCGTCCCGGCACGGTGATCAGCTCGGGTGTGGGTTTACGCGGCAGCGGAACCGCCGGGATCAACTCGAGCGCGTAGCCGCGCTCGGGCACGAGCCGCGTCTCCAGTCCGCGCTCCGTACCGAGGGCTGTAATCCCCACGGTCGGGTCCTGCCTGCGCAGGGCGTCCGCGAGGGCGAGCGCGGGCTCGATGTGGCCGGCGGTCCCCCCACCGGCGAGTACGACGTGCACGCTGTTTCACCGCTCTCCGGACGGCGGCCGGGTGGCGCGCCGTCTCATCGTCTTCTGACTCCTCCGCCCGTAGGTGGTCCCCGGACGTAGCACCCCTGGCAGTCCCCCCGCGCGCTGCCGCAGGGCGGGCTGTCGCACGGCCAGCGCCGCACGTGCCGCCGGGTCGCTGCGCGCGAAGGCGATCAGCAGCCCGACGGCGAACATCGTCGGCAGCAGGGCGGACCCACCGTAGGAGAACAGCGGAAGGGGGACGCCGGCGATCGGCAGCAGACCGAGCACCGCACCGATGTTGATCACCGCCTGGGCGGTGATCCACGTTGTCACGCCTCCCGCGGCGTACCTCACGAAGGGTTCCTCCGAGCGTCCGGCCACGCGGATACCCGCATAGCCTAGAGCCGCGAACAGAGCGAGTACCGACAGCGTCCCCGCCAGTCCGAGTTCCTCCCCGGTCACGGCGAAGATGAAGTCGGTGTGCGGTTCGGGGAGTTGACCCCATTTTTCCATACTCGCACCGAGTCCGGAACCGAACCAGCCGCCCGAGGCCAGCGCGTAGATACCGTGCACGGCCTGCCAGCACTGGTCGTCGCGGCCCGGTTCCGTGGCGGCGATGCAGCCGAGGCGGGACATCCGGTTGGGGCTGGAGACGATGAGGACCGCGCCCGCGGTGACCGCCGCCGCGAGCACCCCGGTGAACAGCCGGGTGGGTGCCCCGGCCAGCCACAGCAGTCCGAACAGTACGGCGGCCAGGATGATGGCGGTGCCCATGTCGCCGCCGAGCATGATGAGCGCGAGGAGCAGCAGGCCGACGGGCACCAGCGGGACCAGCAGGTGCTTCCACTGGGCGAGCATCTTCTTCTCGCCCTTGCGTGCCAGCAGGTCGGCGCCCCACAGGACGAGCGCCAGCTTGGCGAACTCGCTGGGCTGGAGCTGGAAGGGGCCGCCCAGGTAGATCCAGTTCCGGTTCCCGTTGACGGTCTGTCCGATGCCCGGCACCTGGACGAGGCACATCAGGAAGACGGAGCCGGCGAGCAGTGGGTAGGCCAGCGCCCGGTGCAGCCGCAGCGGCATCCGGGCGGCGGCCAGCAGCAGCACCGCGCCGAGCGCGGCGGCGACGAGTTGTTTGCGGAAGTAGTGGGTGGAGGCGAGCCCGGACTGGAGGGCCTGGATCTGGGAGGCGGAGAAGACCATCACCAGTCCGAGGACGGTGAGGAGCAGGCTGCCGCCCAGGATCAGGTAGTACGCCGTCAGGGGCCGGTCCCAGGCGCGTTTGGCGCGCAGGAACAGGCGCTGGGGCGCCGTGGTACCCGGAGTCGCCCGGGGGCGCCCCGGCTCACGCGGGGGCGCGGGACGGGTGCTCGCGCGCCGGGGTGTGGGCGGTTTGGCGGATCGCGCCGTCATCCGTATCCCCTCCGTCTCCCCCGCGTCCACGGCCGACGGGGCGCGGGGTTACTGCTCGCCGCGGCCTTCGGCGGCCAGTGCGCGGACCGCCTCGGCGAACGCGTCACCGCGGGCGTTGTAGTTGACGAACATGTCCATCGACGCGCACGCGGGAGCCAGCAGTACGGTATCCCCCTGGCGTGCCAGCGCTCTCGCCTCGCGGACGGCCGAAGCCATCGCCCCAGTGTCCGTGCGGGCCACGTCGGTGACCGGCACATCGGGGGCGTGTCGCGACAGGGCTTGTCCGATCAGCTCCCGGTCGGCGCCGATGAGGACCACACCGCGCAGCCTCGAAGCCGACCTGGCCACCAGGTCGTCGAAGGTCGCGCCCTTGGCCAGCCCGCCCGCGATCCACACGATCGGTTCGTAGGCGGCCAGCGAGGCCTCGGTGGCGTGGGTGTTGGTCGCCTTGGAGTCGTCGACGTAGGCCACGCCGTCCACATCGGCGACGTGCGTGATGCGGTGCGCGTCGGGGCTGAAGGCGCGCAGCCCGTCGCGGACGGCCGAGGGCGGCACGCCGAACGCGCGGGCGAGCGCGGCGGCGGCGAGCGCGTTGGCGATGTTGTGCGGGGCCGGAGGGTCGACGTCACCGATTTCGGCCAGTTCCTGCGCCTGCTGCTGCCGGTCGGGCACGAAGGCCCGGTCGACGAGCACCCCGTCGACCACACCCAGTTGGGAGGGCGCGGGCGCACCGAGCGTGAAGCCGATGGCGCGGGCGCCCTCGGCCACGTCGGCCTCGCGCACCAGGTCCTCGGTGCGCGGTTTCGCGTCGGCGGGATCGTCGGCGTTGTAGACGCAGGCGACCTGGTTGCCCTCGTAGATACGGCCCTTGGCGGCGGCGTACGCCTCCATCGAACCGTGCCAGTCGAGGTGGTCGGGGGCGAGGTTGAGGACGGCGGCGGAGTGCGGGCGCAGGCTGGGGGCCCAGTGGAGCTGGTAGCTGGACAGTTCGACGGCGAGCACGTCAAGACCGTCGTAGGGCTCCTCGCCCAGCACCGCGTCGATGAGGGAGACGCCGATGTTGCCGACCGCGGCCGTGCGCAGCCCGGCGGCGCGCAGGACGGCGGCCAGCATCTGCACGGTGGTGGTCTTGCCGTTGGTGCCGGTGACCGCGAGCCACGGCGGGCTGTCGGGTCCGCGCAGCCGCCAGGCCAGCTCCACGTCGCCCCACACCGGGACGCCCGCCTCGGCCGCCGCCTCGAAGAGGGGGCTGGTGGGCTTGAACCCCGGCGTGGTGACGACCAGGTCCGTGGCCTCGGGCAGGGTGCGGTCGTCGCCGAGCCGCACGCCGATGCCGAGGGCCTCCAGTTCGGCGGCCTGCCGGCGCGGCCCCTCGCCGTCGCCGCCGTTGACCGCCGTGACGCGGGCGCCGAGGCGGTGCGCCGCCTTGGCCGCGGGCATGCCGCTGACGCCGAGCCCGGCCACGACCACGTGCCTGCCGGACAGCTCCCGGGACAGTGCGGTCGTATCCGCCGTGCCGGTGGAGGTCACGCGCGCGCCGCTGGGCGAGGTCACTTGCTCGCCGCCCAGCCCGCGTAGAAGATGCCGACGCCGACGATGGCGCACATGCCCTGGATGATCCAGAACCGCACCACTACAAGGACCTCGGACCACCCCTTGAGTTCGAAGTGGTGCTGGAGCGGTGCCATCTTGAAGACGCGCTTGCCGGTCAGCCTGAAGGAGCCGACCTGGATGACGACGGACATGGTGATGAGCACGAACAGGCCGCCGAGGATGGCCAGCAGCAGTTCGGTGCGCGAACAGATGGCGAGGCCCGCGAGCGCGCCGCCCAGCGCCAGGGAGCCGGTGTCGCCCATGAAGATCTTCGCCGGGGAGGTGTTCCACCACAGGAAGCCGAAGCAGGCGCCCATCAGCGCGGCGGCGACGACGGCGAGATCGAGCGGGTCCCGTACCTCGTAACAGCCGGGGCCGGCGGTGGCGATGTGCGCGCAGGACTCCTGGTACTCCCATACGCAGATGAACACATAAGCGCCGAAGACCATCACCGAGGCGCCGGTGGCCAGGCCGTCGAGACCGTCGGTGAGGTTCACGCCGTTGGACATCGCCAAAATCATGAACAGCGCCCAGACGACGAACAGCACGGGCGGCAGCGCCCAGCCGAAGTCCTGGGTGAAGGAGAGCTTGGTGGAGGCCGGGGTGAGCTCGCGCGCGTTCTCGAAACTGAGGGCGAGTGCGGCGAAGGCGATTCCGACGATGAGCTGCCCGGCCATCTTCGCCTTGGCGCGCAGGCCCAGGCTCCGCTGCTTGACGATCTTGATGTAGTCGTCCAGGAAGCCGACCAGGCCCATGCCCGCGAACAGGAAGAGCACCAGCACGCCGGAGAAGGACGGCGGTGCGCCGGTGACCAGCTTGGTCAGCGCGTAGGCGAGCAGCGTCGCCAGGATGAAGGCGATGCCGCCCATGGTGGGGGTGCCGCGCTTGCTGTGGTGGTTCTGCGGGCCGTCGTCGCGGATGAACTGGCCGTAGCCCCGCGAGGCGAGCAGCTTGATCAGCAGCGGGGTCCCGATCAGGGACAGGAAGAGTCCGATGACCCCGGAGATAAGGATCTGCCTCATCGGGCGGCGCCTCCGGCCTCGTGCGCCGAACCGGCCGTTCCCTCCAGGAGGGCTGCCGCCACCTTCTCCAGACCCACCGACCTGGAGGCCTTCACCAGTACGACATCCCCCGCGCGCAGTTGATCACGCAACAGGTCGACGGCCGCCTCAGTGCCGGACACGTGCACCGACTCCTCACCCCACGAACCCTCGTTCTTGGCACCCATGTCGAGCCAGGCGGCCTCCCGGCCTCCGACTGCCACGAGCTTGCTGACGTTGAGCCGGACGGCGAGCCGTCCGATCGCGTCGTGTTCGGCGAGCGAGTCGTCGCCGAGCTCGGCCATCTCGCCCAGCACCGCCCAGGTCCGGCCCCCCCGGGCCTTCGCTGCCTGGCCCATGGCGGTCAGCGCGCGCAGCGCGGCCCGCATGGAGTCGGGATTGGCGTTGTAGGCGTCGTTGACGACCGTGACGCCGTCGGCGCGTTCTGTGACCTCCATCCGCCACCGGGAGAGCGTGCCCGCCGCGGAGAGCGCGTCTGCGATGTCTCCAGCGGGCATGCCCAGTTGGTGGGCGACGGCGGCCGCGGCAAGCGCGTTCGACACGTGGTGCTCACCGTACAGGCGGAGCGTCACGTCGCCGCACCCGGTAGGTGTGTGAAGCGTGAAGGCGGGGGTACCGCGCTGGGACAACCGCACGTTTTCCGCCCGTACGTCCGCTTCGCGGTCCTCGCCGAAGAGGAGGACGCGGGCCTCGGTGCGTGCGGCCATCGCGCGCACGTACGGATCGTCGGCGTTGAGTACCGCCACTCCCCCGTCGTCCGCGCCGGGCAGCGTCTCCACCAGCTCGCCCTTGGCCTGGGCGATGGCCTCGCGGCCGCCGAACTCACCGATGTGCGCGGTGCCGACGTTGAGGACGACGCCGATCCGCGGCGGTGTCAGCTCGGTGAGGTACCGGATGTGCCCGATACCGCGGGCCCCCATCTCCAGCACCAGGTGCCGGGTGTCCGCCTCGGCACGGAGCGCCGTCAGCGGCAGCCCGATCTCGTTGTTCTGGGAGCCCTCGGGCCACACCGTGGGGCCCAGCCGCGAGAGCAGCTGGGCGATGAGGTCCTTGGTGCTGGTCTTGCCGCTGGATCCGGTCAGCGCCACCACCTGGGTGCCGAGGGTCTGCACGGTGTGCCGGGCCAGGGCGCCGAGGGCACGGGTGACGTCGTCGACGACGATCGCGGGAACACCGACGGGACGGGTGGCGAGCACGGCGAGCGCACCCGCTTCGACGGCCGCCGCTGCGAAGTCGTGGCCGTCGACACGCTCACCGGGGAACGCCGCGAAGAGGGCGCCGGGGCCCACCTGGCGGGAGTCGATCACCACGGGCCCGGTGATCCACGCATCCTGGTCCGTTATGTCGTGCGGCCGTCCGCCGGTGAGGGCGGCGATCTGAGCGAGGGAGAGGGGGATCATCGGTTCTGGTCGTCTGTCCGGTGGATGTCGGCGGATGGGGACGGGTCGCTCCGCGGCACGGAGGGGGCCCGCGGGGCCGCGGCACACTCGGCGGCCCGCTCGTGGATGGCCGCACCCAGCACCTGGGTGTCGTCGAAGGGCCGCACCACGCCGGCGATGTCCTGGCCCTGCTCGTGTCCCTTGCCCAGGACGAGCACGGTGTCGCCGCTGCCGGCGCGGGCCACGGCGGCGCGGATGGCGGCGGCCCTGTCCTCCTCCAGCAGCACGGTGCCACGCTCGTGGGCGGGGACCTCGGCGGCGCCGCCGAGCATGGTGGCCAGGATCGCCAGCGGGTCCTCCGTACGGGGGTTGTCCGAGGTGAGCACGGCCGTGTCGGACAGCCGGGCGAGCGCCGCGCCCATGGCGGGGCGCTTGTGCGGGTCGCGGTCGCCCCCGCAGCCGAGGACGGCGTGCACCGCACCGTCGGTGACCTTGCGGACGGCGTAGAGCACCGACTCGACGGCGTCGGGCTTGTGCGCGTAGTCGACGATCGCGAGGTAGTCCTGGCCCGCGTCCACCCGCTGGAGGCGTCCTGGGACGCCGGGCACCTCGCTGATGCCCTCGGCGGCCGTGTGCGGGTCGATACCGGCGGCCACCAGGGCGGTCAGCGCGGCGAGCGCGTTGGCCACGTTGAAGGGGCCGGCCAGCGGGACGCCGGCGGAGACCTTCTGCCCCTCGGGGCCGACGGCCGTGAACGTCGAGCCGAACGGGCCGAGCACCACGTCCTCGGCACGCCAGTCCGCGTCGGGGTGGCCCTCGGCGGAGAAGGTGGTGACGGGGAAGCCCTCCTCCCCCAGTTCGGTCAGCAGCCGGAAGCCGTACTCGTCGTCGAAGTTGACCACCGCGGCCCGCGAGCGGCGCGGCGTGAACAGCTGCCGCTTGGCCTGGAAGTAGTCCTCCATGTCCGGGTGGAAGTCCAGGTGTTCGGGGCTGAGGTTGTTGAACACCCCGATGTCGAAGACGCAGCCGTCCACCCGGCCGAGGACGAGCGCGTGGCTGGAGACCTCCATGGCCACCGAAGTGACGCCGCGCTCCCGCATCACCGCGAACAGCGCCTGGAGATCGGTCGCCTCGGGAGTGGTGCGCTCGGACTTGATCCGCTCGTCTCCGATGCGGGACTCGACGGTGCCGATCAGCCCGGTCAGCCCGCCCGCCTGTCGCCCACCGCCGCCCTGGGAAGGACGCGCCGCGCCCGGCACCCCCTGTTCGGCGGCCTTGCGCAGCCCGCCGTCGACCAGGTACGCGGTCGTCGTCTTGCCCGAGGTGCCGGTGATGCCGATCTGAAGCAGGTCCTCGCCGGGCTTGCCGTAGAGGGTGGCCGCCAGTTCGCCCATACGGCCGCGCGGGTCGGGCACCGTCAGCACCGCGAGCCCCGTGGCCTCGGCGCGGGCCGTGCCGCCCGGGTCGGTGAGCACGGCGACGGCGCCGAGGCTGCGCGCCTGCTCCACGAAGTCGGCGCCGTGCAGCCGGGCGCCGGGCAGTGCGGCGTAGACGTCGCCGGGGCGCACGGCGCGCGAGTCGTGGGTGATGCCGGTGGCGGACACGTCGGTGTCCCCGGTCCCGGTCACGACCGTGTCCGGCGCCTCGGCGTCCAGCAGTCGGGCCAGCTCCGCGAGCGGCACGGGCTCCACCCGCGCGGGGCGGGGCGGCCCGGGGTAGGACTCGGGGGAGGTCTGATCAGCTTGTGGCACGGCGGTGAGCGTACCGGGCGGGGCGGTGGTGCCGCGAAGCGAGGGGCGCGGCGCCGCCTCGGCTGCCTGGGGGTTGCACTCGCTGTCAGTGATCGTTCTCACGTGGTGCATGGCTCAGCCGTTCTCGTCCTTCTCCGCGGACACGGGAAGCCGCGCGGACTTGGCCCCCGTCGGGGGGATCTGGAGGGTCTTGAGGGAGAACTTCATGACCTTCTTGTAGACGGGCCCGCACACGTCGCTGCCGAAGTAGCTGCCCTTCTTGGGGTTCTGGACGGCGCAGTAGACGGTGACGCGGGGCTTGTCGGCGGGTGCGAACCCGGCGAAGGAGGCGGTGTAGCCGTGGTAGCGGCCGGTCTTGGGATCCACCCGGTTGGCCGTACCCGTCTTGCCCGCGACGCGGTAGCCGGGGATCTTCGCCGTGGTGCCGGTGCCCTCCATGTCGGAGACGACGGACTCCAGCATCCTGGAGAGCGTCCCCGCGGTCTTCTCGCTGACGACGCGGCGCTTGGCGGGCGGCTCGGCGGGCTTGTAGCGCCCGTCGGGGCCCGTGGTGCCGCGGATCAGGCTGGGTTCGATCCGCTGACCGCCGTTGGCGATGGTCGAGTAGATGGAGGCGGCCTGCACCGCGTTGAGGGACAGGCCCTGTCCGAAGGGGATCGTGTACTGCTGGGAGGCGCTCCAGTTCTCCGGCTTCTCCAGCAGGCCGTTGGTGCCGCCGGGGAAGCCGAGCCCCGTGGGGCGCCCGATGCCGAACTTGCGCAGATAGCTGTGGAGGACCTTGTTGGCCTGCTTCTGCGTCTCGCCCAGCTGCTCGGTCGCCAGGATGGTGCCGATGTTGCTGGACTTGGCCAGGACGCCGTTGAGCGTCAGATGCCAGGTGGGGTGGTCGATGTCGTCGGCGAAGGAGCGGTCGGCGCGCTTGAGCCTGTTGGGTACGGTGACCGCGGTACGCGCAGTGGCCTTGCCCTCCTCCAGCACGGCCGCCATCGACATGACCTTGCTGGTGGAGCCGGGCTCGTAGGCGTCTTGCACGGCCGGGTTGCCGAAGGAGTCCACCTTCGCGCCGGCGATGTCGTTCGGGTCGAACACCGGTGCGCCGGCCATGGACAGCAGCTGTCCCGTCCGGGTGTCCTGGACGATGACGTACCCGCTGTCCGCGTGCGACTTCGCCACTTGGTCGCGGATCGCCTCCTGGGCGGCCCACTGGATGTCCCGGTCGAGGGTCAGCTCCACGTCGGCGCCGGGCCTGGGTGCCTGCTCGCGGACGCCCGCGGTGGGTACCTGGCGGCCGCCCGACTGGGCGTAGGTGATCTTGCCGTTCTCGCCGGCGAGCTTCCGGTTGAGCATCGCCTCGACGCCGGCGCCGCCCTTGCCCTCCCTGTTGACGAAACCGAGGACGGAGGCGGCCAGCTGCTTGTTCGGGTACACGCGCTTGGCGTGCTTCTCCTGGTAGACCCCCGCCAGCACGCCCGGCCCCCCGTTCCCTGAGGCGCCGGCCGCCTTCTCGGCGAGCTCCTGCTTGAGCTTCTTGATCTTCCGCCAGGTCTGCGGGGTCTGCTGGCGGGCCAGGAGCACGTAGCGGGTGTCCGGCTTGGAGAGCTTCTTCACCAGCTCGGCGGGGCTCTCGTCCAGCAGCGGGGCCAGGATCTTGGCCGCGCGCTCCGGTGCGTCGGCGACCTTGGCCTGCTTCGGCGTGAACAGGAACGGGTCGGCGGTGATGTCGTAGGCGTCCACCGTGGTCGCCAGCGCCGAGCCGTCCCGCGCGCTGATGGTGCCGCGCTCGGCCGCCAGCGGCACGGTGATGTACCGGTTGACGGCGGCCTTCTGCGCGTACGCGCCCGAGTCCACGGCCTGCACCTGGAGCAGCCTGGCCGTGAAGACGAGCATGACGAGGGTCAGCGCGACGGCGACCAGCCGCAGCCGGGGGCGCGGGTTCACCAGCCGCAGCGTCCTGGAGGCACCGGCCCCGCCGCCCTGCGGGGGGCGGCCCCCGGTACGCGGTGGCCGCCGCGCGGCGGCCTGGCGGGCGCCCCTGGCCGCGCCCGTGCCGGACGCGGCCGAGCCGGAAGCGCCCCGGCCCGATGCGCTCCGGCCGGATCCGGCGCCGCGGTTCGAGGGGGTTGTCCTCGACGGCGGGGTGCGGCCCGGTTCCCTGCTGCTCGGGCGGGGAACCCTGCGCGGGCCCTGCCCGGCGCCACGGCCCTGTTCGCGGGGGCGCTCGCTCACGGACCCACCTGCCCCGCGCCGGCTTCGCCGTCCTCGCCGCCGCCCGGTGTGCCGAGCACGGTGCCGTCGGGGCGCAGGAAGACGGGGTTGCCGCCGGGTACGAGGCCGAGTTCGCGGGCCCGGTCCTCCAGGTGGTCGGGTGCGGAGTAGCCGTCCACCTCCTGCTGGAGTGCCTGTTGCCGGTCCGTCAGCTCCTCGGTCTCCTTCTCCAGCTTCGACAGCTGGAAGGAGCCCTTGTTGAGGGAGGCGTTCAGCAGCAGCAGTGCCAGCAGCCCGCTGCCCAGCAGCAGGACGATCAGCAGGACGAAGGGGGTGCGGGCCGCCTGTGCGCTGCCCGCCGGCACCAGCCGGGCCAGGCGCGCGAGGCGCTGCTGTGCGGTCACCTCGCCCCCCGGGGGTCGCTCGTGCGGGTGGTCACGTGGCCTCCCTGATGCGCTGGACGGCCCGGAGCCTGGCCGGGGCGGCCCGGCGGTTCTCGGCGATCTCCTCGTCGGTGGCCTGCTCGGCGCCGCGGGTCAGCAGGCGCAGCCGCGGCTGGTACTGCTCCGGCACCACCGGCAGCCCCGCGGGGGCGGTGTTGGCCGCCCCGGCGGCGAACAGCTGTTTGACCAGCCGGTCCTCCAGCGAGTGGTAGGACATCACGACCATACGGGCGCCCACAGCGAGCGCCTCCAGTGCGGCCGGCAGCGCCCGCTCCAGCACGGCCAGCTCCCCGTTGACCTCGATGCGCAGCGCCTGGAAGGTGCGCTTGGCCGGGTTGCCGCCGGTGCGCTTGGCGGCCTGCGGCAGGGCGTCGCGGATCAGTTCGACCAGCCGGGCGCTGCGCGTGAAGGGCTCCTTCTCCCGCTCCCGCACGATGGCCTCGACGATGCGGCGGGCCTGCTTCTCCTCCCCGTAGGCGCGCAGGATGCGCACCAGGTCGCCGGGGGCGTAGGTGTTGAGCACCTCGGCGGCGCCAGGACCCGTCGTCTGGTCCATGCGCATGTCCAGCGGCGCGTCCTGCGCGTAGGCGAAACCCCGCTCGGCCTCGTCCAGCTGGAGGGAGGAGACCCCCAGATCGAACAGGACGCCCTGGACGCGGGGGACGCCGAGGCGCTCCAGCACCTCGGGCAGCTCGTCGTAGACGGCGTGCACGAGCGTCGCCCGGTCGGCGTACGGGGCCAGGCGCTCGCCCGCCAGCTCCAGCGCGGCGGTGTCCCGGTCCAGGCCGATCAGGCGCGCCGCGGGGAAGGTGGACAGCAGGGCCTGGCTGTGGCCACCGAGACCGAGGGTGCAGTCGAGGACGGTCGCGCCGGGCTCGGCCAGCGCGGGAGCGAGCAGGTCCAGCGTGCGCCGGAGCATCACGGGATTGTGCAGTTCGCCCACGGGACGCTCGTTGGTGGTCACTGTGCCCTCTCAGATCTGGCGGGCACCGTGCACGTGCTCCTTGGTCCCCGCCCGCTCGAAGGGGAGTGGCCGCAGCGCCGTGAAGCGCCGGCGGCCGGGAGCGGGAGGAGGCCGAGCCGCACGTGCGCGCCCGCGGGCGCGAGGGGAATCGGGGTCCTTGGGGAGCGTTCTTGCCTCCCACTTCGCGTCACTTTAGTCCACTCGTCCCCTCGGTCAACTACGGGACCAGGCGCGTCCCGACAGGGGCTGACACCCGATCCGTGGACGTGTTGCCCGCCGGACGGGTGAGACGGGGCTCCGGCCTGTGTATTACCTCACAACCACGTGCACCGTTCCTTCTTTCACCCGGCTCCGGGCAGGCCGCCGGCGCCGGGGCGGGCTAACGTCATACCCATGTCGATATCCGCCCCTCAGTCCGAGCCCAGCCCCTCGACGACGGACCAGCTCGTCGCGGCGAACCTCACGTACGCGAGCACCTTCACCGACCCCGGCATGGACGCGCGCCCCGTGCGCCGGGTCGCGGTCGTCGCGTGCATGGACGCCCGGCTGGACCTGCACGCCGCGCTCGGCCTGGAGCTCGGCGACTGCCACACCATCCGCAACGCCGGCGGCGTCGTCACCGACGACACCATCCGCTCCCTCACCATCAGCCAGCGGGCGCTGGGCACCCGCTCCGTGGTGCTCATCCACCACACCGGGTGCGGCCTGCTCGGTCTGACCGAGGACTTCAGGCACGAGCTGGAGCAGGAAGTGGGACAGCGCCCTTCCTGGGCCGTCGAGTCCTTCAAAGACCTCGACCAGGACGTGCGCCAGTCGATCGAGCGGGTGCGGACCTCGCCGTTCCTGCCGCACCGTGACGACGTGCGCGGCTTCGTCTTCGACGTGACGTCGGGGCGGCTGCGCGAGGTCGCACCCGGCTGAAACCCGGCGCCGTCCGCCTCGGCTGCCGGGGGTGCCCGCCACCCCCGGCAGCCGCCGGCCCCGACCCGAGTGGAGCCTTTCGTCCGCGGCCGGAGTGACGTCTCCCTCCGCGGCCGGAATGGCGTCTCCCTCCGCGGCCGGAAGGTCCGACCCGGGTGCCGGGACCGGTCCGGTTCGGTACCGGGCATGCCCCGGGAGAGTGACGGAAGGCCCTGTGGCCGTGAAGAATGAGCAACAGCGCACAATGCAGGGCCAGGTCGAGCGGACGCGAGGGGCGTACGCGCGGGTGGTACGAGCGGGGATGGGGCCGAGGAGGGCCGGTGACGACCTATGACGAACGGGCGAACCTGAGCGATCTGAGCGCCACGGCGGGCGACGTGCGCCGCTGTGTCGAGTCGGTGATCGAGGGCAAACCCGAGGCCGTGCGGCTCTCGTTGACGGTGCTGCTCGCCGAGGGGCACCTGCTGATCGAGGACGTGCCAGGCGTCGGCAAGACGATGCTCGCCAAGGCGCTGGCCAAGTCGGTCGACTGTTCGGTGCGCCGCATCCAGTTCACCCCCGACCTGCTGCCCTCCGACATCACCGGAGTCAGCGTCTACGACCAGCAGCGCAAGGACTTCGAGTTCAAGCCGGGCGCCGTCTTCGCGCAGGTCGTCATCGGCGACGAGATCAACCGCGCCTCGCCCAAGACGCAGTCCGCGCTGCTGGAGTCGATGGAGGAGCGGCAGGTCACCATCGACGGGCAGACCTATGAGCTGCCCGACCCGTTCATGGTCGTGGCCACGCAGAACCCGGTGGAGATGGAGGGCACCTATCCGCTGCCCGAGGCGCAGCGCGACCGGTTCATGGCGCGGATCTCGCTCGGATACCCCAGCCCGTCCGCCGAGCTGGAGATGCTCGACGTGCACGGCAGCGCCTCGCCGCTGGAGGACCTGCAACCGGTGGCGCACGCGCACGACATCGTCAAGCTGATCGAGATGGTGCGCCGCGTGCACGTCGCGGACCCGGTGCGGCGCTACGCGGTCGAGCTGGTGTCCGCCACCCGCGCGCACCCGGAGCTGCGGCTGGGCGCCTCGCCGCGCGCGACCCTGCACCTGCTGCGCGCCTCCAGAGCGGCGGCCGCGCTGGCCGGGCGCGAGTTCGCACTGCCCGACGACGTGCAGGCGCTGGCCGTCCCCGTGCTGGCCCACCGCCTGCTGCCGACCGCGCAGGCGCAGTTGAACCGGCGTACGGCGGATCAGGTGGTAGGCGAGATCCTGCAACGGGTGCCGGTGCCCGCCCTCGGCTCCGGTTCGGGGCACGGGGCGGGTCCGGGCGCCGGTGCGCCGCCCGGCGCCTTCGGGCAGCCGCAGCAGCCGGGCCGGCCGCCGGCCGGGCAGCCCCGGGGCTATTGATGGCCCACGGACCGCCCCCGGCGGCGCCGCCCGGCGGCCCCGCTTCCGGAGCCGGGCCGTACAGCGGCTCGGGGCCGTACGGCGGTGCCGGCCCGTACGGCGGCGCGGGCGCGTACGGCGGCTCGGGTGCCGGGCCTTCGCAGAGCGCGGGTGCGAGCGGGAACGGGGATGGCGGGGACCAGCGAAGGGGGGACGGCGACGGAGCGGGCCGTGCGGAGGAGCGGCGGGGCTCGCTGCGCAAGGCGTTCGCCGGGCTGACCACGCGCGGCCGGTCGTTCCTGGCGGCGGGCGTGGCCGCCGCCGTCTGCGCGTACGCGCTGGGCCAGGAGGAACTGCTGCGGGTCGGCGTGCTGCTGGCCGTGCTGCCGCTGGTGTGCGTCCTCGTGCTGCACCGCACCCGCCACCGCGTCACCGGGTACCGCAGACTCTCCCCCTCGCGGGTGGCGGCGCGCACGGAGACGCGCGTGCACCTGCGCGTCGACAACGTCTCCCGGCTGCCCACCGGGCTGCTGATGCTCCAGGACCGGGTGCCCTACGTCCTCGGCCCGCGCCCCCGGTTCGTGCTGGACCGGGTCGAGCCCGGCGGGCGGCGGGAGGTCTCCTACCGGGTGCGCTCGGACATGCGGGGCCGCTACCCGCTGGGACCGCTCCAGCTGCGGCTCACGGACCCGTTCGGCATGTGCGAGCTGACGCGCTCCTTCAGCACCTTCGACACGCTCACCGTGGTACCGCCCGTCGAGGCGCTGCCGCCCGCCCGGCCCGCGTCGGCGACCGGCGGCTACGGCGAGGGGCGGCAGCGCGCCGTGGCGCTGGCGGGCGACGACGACGTGATTCCGCGCGGCTACCGGCACGGCGACGACCTGCGACGAGTGCACTGGCGGTCGACCGCGCGCTACGGCGAGCTGATGGTGCGCCGCGAGGAACAGCCCCAGCAGGCCCGCTGCACCGTGCTGCTGGACACCCGCCGCGCCGCGTTCACCGGCGCGGGGCCCGACTCCCCGTTCGAGTGGGCGGTGGCAGGCGCCGCCTCGGTCTGCCTGCATCTGCTGGAGCACGGCTGGTCGGTGCGGCTGCTGACCGACGCGGGCGCCACCGCACCCACCGCGGAGGGCGGCGGGGTCCTCGCCGACCCCTCGGACATGGCGGGCCTGCTGCTGGACACGCTCGCGGTGGTCACGCACTCCGAGGAAACGGGGCTGGCAGGCGCCTACGACGCGCAGCGGCGCGGTGGTGGCGGCGCGGGGAACGAGGGCCTGCTGGTGGCGTTCCTCGGAGCGCTGGACGAGGAGCAGGCGGCTACCTTGGCCCGCATGCGGCAGCGCAGCGGCCGGGCGGTCGCGTTCCTGGCCGGCTCGCCACCCACCGCGTCCGGCCCGTCCGGTCCTTCCGGCCCCTCGGACCAGTCCGGCCCGTCGGCGGAAGGGCCGCTGCGGGTGCTGCGCGAGGCGGGATGGACGGCGCTGGCCGGCGGCCCGGGGGTGGCGTTGCCCGCGCTGTGGCAGGAGGCCGACGCCCGGAGCGCGAGAGTGCGGGAGTGACGTGCGCCGGGGGACGGACGGGGCGAGCGGCATGAGGGGGCGGATGTGACGAGGGGGCGGACGTGATGAGCGGACGGGGACGGCTGGCCGTCTGTGCCGCGCTGGCCACGCTGGCCGCGGCCTGCGCGCTGCTGCCGCTGGTGGACCCCGCGACCTGGCTGCTCCAGGCCGCGCTGCTGGTGGCCGTGCAGACCGGAGTGGGCGCGGCCGCCCGCCGCGTGCCGCTGGCCCGCCCCGTGACCGTGCTGACGCAGTGCGTCGTCTCGGTGCTGCTGCTCACCGTGCTCTTCGCCCGCGAGTACGCACCGGGCGGCTTCCTGCCCTCCCCCTGGGTCTTCGTCCAGTTCGCCGACCTGCTGACCCAGGGCGCCGGGGACGTGAGCCGGTACGCGATCCCCGCACCCGTCACGGACGGGATCCGGCTGATGCTCGTCGGCGGCGTACTCGCCGTCGGCCTGCTGGTGGACATACTGGCCGTCACCTACCGCAGCGCCGCCCCCGCCGGGCTGCCGCTGCTGGCCCTCTACTCGGTCGCCGCCGGGCTCTCCCAGGGCGGCGCCCGCTGGCTGTGGTTCCTGTGCGCCGCCTCCGGCTACCTGCTGCTCCTGCTCGCCGAGGGCCGGGAGCGGCTCTCCCGGTGGGGCCGCCTGTTCTCCGAAAGATCGCGCCCCGGCTCGGCCCCCGACCGGCCCGGCGGAGCCGTGGCCCCCGTCCGCACCGGGCGCCGGATCGGCGTAGTGGCGCTGGGCCTGTCACTCGTGGTGCCGCTCGCGCTGCCCTCGCTGAGCGGCGGGCTGCTGGACGGTGTGGGCGACGGTGACGGCGGCGGCAGGAAGGGCGGCGGCACCGTCTCCGCCGTCAATCCGCTGGTCGCCCTCCAGGACAGCCTCAACCAGCCCGAGAACCGCACCGCGCTCGTCTACTCGACGGACAGCGAGGAGACGCAGGACCTCTACATGCGGATCGTCGCGCTGGACAAGTTCGACGGCTCCGCGTGGAAGCCGTCCGAACGGCGCATCGGCGAGATCCCCGACCCGATGCCCACCCCGCAGGGCCTCTCCCCCGGCGTACGGGCCACGAAGGTGCGCAGCACCATCAAGGCGGCCAAGTGGTACGCGCAGGACTGGCTGCCCATGCCGTTCCCCGCCAACCGGGTGAAGGCCGAGGGCAAGTGGCGCTTCGAGCCCGAGGGGCGCACCCTGGTCGGCTACGACGGCCAGACCACCCGCGATCTGCGCTACCAGGTCGAGAGCCTCCAGGTGCGGCCGACAGCCGAACAGCTGCGCAACGCGCCCGAGCCGCCCGCCGGTCTCGAACGCGAGTACACCGCCGTCCCCGACTCCCTGCCCGACGTCGTGCGCAAGACCGCCGCCAAGGTCACCCGCGGCGCGGAGGACGACTACGACCGCGCGGTGCGGCTCCAGGACTGGTTCGCCGAGGACGGCGGGTTCACCTACGACACCGAGGTGCGGGCCGGCAGCGGCACCGCCGCCATCGCCAACTTCCTGGAGCAGAAGGAGGGCTTCTGCATCCACTTCTCCTTCGCGATGGCGTCCATGGCGCGCACCCTCGGCATCCCCGCACGGGTCGCCGTCGGCTTCACGCCCGGCACCGCGCGCGGCGACGGCAAGATGGAGGTCGGTCTCCAGGACGCCCACGCCTGGCCTGAGCTGTACTTCGAGGGAGTGGGCTGGACCCGGTTCGAGCCGACGCCGACCCGCGGCACCACCCCTTCCTACGCGCAGCCCGACGCTCCCGACGTCGACGAGAACCCGGGCGAGCAGCTGCCCGACCGCGGCCAGAACGACCAGCCCTCCACCAATCCCTCGCAGCCGGACGAGTGCACCCCGCAGGAGAAGCAGGCCGACCCCGAGTGCGGTCTGGCGGCACCGCCACCGGACTCGGGAGACCGCGACGGCGGCACCCCCGTGGGCGTCCTCGTCGGGATCTTCGCCGCGGCGCTCGCGGTGGTGGTGCTGCTGTTGCTGCCGATGCTGCTGCGAATGCGCAGACGCGCCCGCAGGCTGCGGCCCAGGACCACCGACGACCCCGCGGCCGTGACGGCCTGCGTCCTCGACGCCTGGCAGGAACTGATCGACACCGGATGGGACCTGGGCGTCGTCCCGCAGGACTCCGCGACCCCGCGGAACGCCGCCGCGAGGCTGGCCCGGATCGGTCAGCTGCCACCCGCCGGGGCGGACGCGGCGCACCGGGTGGCGCTCGCGGTGGAACAGGTCCTCTACGCGCCGGTGCCCCGGGCGACCCCGGGCCTGTCGGACGACGTACGCCGGGTACGCGAGGGCCTGCGGGCCGCCGCCCCACGGGTCCTGCGGGTCCGCGCCCTCCTGCTTCCCGCGTCTACGGCGCGACTGCGGGCGGCGGCGGGGCAGCGCGTCCGCGCCCTGGGCACCCGCTGGACCCGGGCACTCCGCCTCCGGCCGGCCAAGTGAGCGGGTAGCCGCCTCCCGGTTCGCTCGCCGGGCCGGGGGCGGGGACCGTCTCTTCCCCGGAACCTGTGGGGTACCGCTCGTGTCCGTACCAGCCGGTCGGTGCGTCGCGGGCGTTCGTGTCCGCGCCTCAGGGCCGAACGGCAGGCGGCCGGCGGCAAGAGCAGGCGGCACCGCGGGGGTCCGGCACCGGGCCGGTCACCTCAATGGGCGCTGCCCGGACGTTACCCGGACACGCGGCGGCCGGAGGGCCGGCCGGGCCGGGGCGGTCTGGGTGCGGGGAGGCGGGCGCGGCCCGCCGTCCGATGGGGCGGGCACGCCAGGGGCCGTGCGGGGAGTCGGCCGCCCGGCTTCCGTCCGGAGGCAGGCGGAGGCTTGCGGCCGGTGGCGAAGGTATGCGGTGGTGACGAGGAGGGGACGGGACGCGTGCTCAGTGCTGCCCTTCGTCGCGGCGGCGCTGCCAGCGCTCCTCGATCCGGGTCATCATCGACCTGCGAGCCCGTGGCTGCTGCCGACGCGGGGAGCCCTGCGCGGTCTGCCCCTGCCCCTGATCCTGGCTCTGGCCCTCGCCCTGCTTGGGGGCTTTCCGCCAGCTGGTCACAGCGAGGACGGCGCAGCCCAGCATCACGAGGAAGCCGACGACGCTGATCCAGATCTGCTGAGCGACCATTCCGGCCATGAGGAGCGCGATACCCACCAGAAAGCCCGCCACCGCTTGGTAGACCCGCTTGCGGGTGTACCGGCGCAGCTCACTTCCCTCGAGCGCTGTCGCGAACTTGGGATCTTCGGCGTACAGCGCTCGCTCCATCTGCTCGAGCATCCGCTGCTCGTGCTCAGAGAGCGGCACGGAGTCCTCCTACTCGTCGGTCGCGGGGGCGACCGGGTGCGACTCTTCAAGGATAGGCAGGGAATCGCCCCCGTGAAACCCGCCCCTCTACGCCAGTTCCTCCCACCACACCCGACATGACGGACGGGGGGTGCCCGGGGTGTGTTCCGTACATTCCCGCGCCACCTTTCCGCCATGCCGGACGGTGTACCCCGATCATACGGCGGGTAGCCGCTGATCGGGCGGCCGAGAACGAGCGGAACGACGCGGCCCGCCCTGTCCCGGAGGAGCCGGCGGCTCGGATGCCGAAGCGAGGGCCGGAAGGCGCGGCGCGACGGCGGGAAGGCGCGGCGCGCTCAGCCGGGCGTACCCGGTGCCACCCCCGGCGGCACCTCCGCCAGCACGTGCAGCTGACTGGCCACCGACTGGAAGTCGGGCAGTTCCGCCGCGGTCGCCTCCAGCCTGGCGAGGGCCTCCAGCGCGTCCGGCTCGGTGTCCACGAGGGCGCCGGGCACCAGGTCGGCGAAGACGCGCACGCCGTGGACGGAGATGACCTCCAGACCGGTGCCGGTGACCAGCGCGGTGAGCTGCTCGGGGGTGAAGCGGCGGGGCATGGGGTCGCTCTCCCCCCACCGGCCGCCCGGGGAGGTGAGCGCGTGCCGCGCCTCGGTGAAGTGCCCGGCCAGCGCGCGGGCCAGCACGGCTCCGCCGAGCCCGGACGCCAGCACGCTCAGGGTGCCGCCCTCGGGCCGCAGCGCCGCGACGGTGTTGCCCAGCCCTTCGGCGGGGTCGTCCACGTACTCCAGGACACCGTGGCAGAGCACCACGTCGTAGCCGCCGCGCTCGGCGACGTCGAAGAGACCGCGCACATCGCCCTGCACTCCCCGTACGCGCTCGGCGACGCCCGCCTCGGCGACGCGGCGCTCCAGGGCGAAGAGCGCGTTGGGGCTCGGGTCGACCACGGTGACCCGGTGTCCGAGGCGGGCGACGGGCACCGCGAAGTTCCCTGTGCCCCCGCCGGTGTCGAGCACGTCCAGCTCCGTTCGGCCCGAGAGTTCGGCGCGCTGGTCGAGAGCGCCTCGCAGCACGTCCCAGACCACTGCTGTACGGAGGGTTGCGCTCGGGCGGGACATGCGGCTGCTCCTCGGCTCTGTGACGGGCGGCCTCCACCCTATTGCCTCGGATGTCGGCGCCCCGCCGGGGCGCGTCTCATCCCGCACGCCGGTCGCGCGGGTGCTCCGGTCCTGCGTGCGGCTCGTCGGCGGGGGCGGTGCGGGGACGGGGCAGCGCGGGCTGGGAGACGAGCATCCGCTCGACCAGCCGCAGGAACATGCCGGCGTGGTGGACGAGCTCGTCGGCCTCCTGCCTGCTGACGGCCCCGGCTATCCCCGCCTCGGCGCGGGCCCGGCGCGGGGCGCCCGAGGCGAACAAAGCGCTCCACTCGGCGAGTTCGGGGGCGACTTCCGGCAGGACCTCCCAGGCGCTGCGGATCGCGGGGCGCCGTGGGCGGCGGGCGGTGCCGCCCCTGCGGGCGGCCTCCAGCTCGGGCCGGCCGCGGACGGCGAGCACCGCGGCCGCCGTGCGCAGGGCGGCGAGGTGGGCGGCGGCGTAGCACTCGTTGGCCGTCTCGCTCTCGGCGGCCTCGTCGAGCCCGTGCTGCGCCTGCGCGAGCAGATCCAGCGCGGCGGGCGGAGCGGTGGCTCGGCGGAGCACCGGGTGGATGTCCTCGGCGGCACCTGCCCGGCCGGCTGTGCCGTGGTGGCGGGTGGAGGGCGTGGTCGGCTGCGGGGGCGCGGGGCGCGCTCCCCGAGAAGGTCGCATCACGTGAATCAACCTCCCGTCGGTCGAAGCCGGTTCGACGAACCGGTCGTATGCACACATCGTGGCGCATGCCACTGACAATCCGCGCTGACCTGCGCAAACGGGCCGCAACCCGGGAGCGGGGCGGCCCGATTGGCCCGCCGGGCACCGCCTGCGGCATACTTTGAACTGACCGGTCAGTTGAAAGGCTTCGGAAGACAGGTCGCGTGCCGCACAGCGAACACGCGACGGGCAGCGGGAGGGTGCCGTGACACAGCTGCGGGGAGCCGCCGTCTCGGCGGCGGACTTCGGGCTCGACGGGCCGCGCGGCCCCGTCTTCGAGGGGGTCGGCTTCGCGGCCGAGGCGGGCTCGCTGATCGCCGTCACGGGCCCCTCGGGGTCGGGCCGCACCTGCCTGCTGCTCGCGCTGACGGGGAGGATGAAGGCCGGGCGCGGGCACGCGAAGGTCGCGGGTCACCCGCTGCCGCGGCGGATGGCGGCCGTCCGGCGCGTCACCGCCCTCGGCCCGGTCCCGGGCGTCAACGACCTGGATCCCGCGCTGACCGTCACCGAGCAGCTGCGCGAACGCGTGCTGCTGCGGCGGCGCTTCGGCGGTCCGCTGCGCTCGCTGCTGCGGCCCCGCAGGGAGCGCGCCGCCGCGAGCCGGAAGCAGCTCGAAGCGGCCCTGGCCACCGCCGGCCTGGACCTGGACGCGTTGCCCAAGGGCGGCCGTACGGCCGTGAGGGACCTGGAGCGGCTGGAGGAGCTGAGGCTGTCGGTGGCGCTCGCCCTGCTGGGCGAGCCCGGTCTGCTGGCCGTCGACGACCTCGATCTCAAGCTGTCCGAGTCCGAGCGCGAGAGGGCCTGGGCCCTGCTGCGCGCGGTGGCGGACACGGGCGTCACGGTGCTCGCGGTGTGCAGCGACCCGCCCGGCGAGGGCGCCGTGGTGGTCCGCACCCGTACCGACGACGCGGACGTCGGGGACCAGGCGGAAGGCGACCAGGCGTCCGGCGGCGAGACGGCCGGCGACCGGACAGACGACGACCGGACAGACGGCGGCGAGGCAGCCGAACGGGAGACGGACAAGGAGGGGGCGGCAGATGCGATCGCCGAGGCTGGCCGCGCTTGAGCTGAAGCGGTTCGGCAGGGGCCGGCTGCCGCGCGCGGCGATGGCCGCGATGCTGCTGCTGCCGCTGCTGTACGGCGCGCTGTACCTGTGGTCGTTCTGGGACCCCTACGACCGTCTGGACAAGATCCCGGTCGCGCTGGTGAACGAGGACCAGGGCGCCACCGCCGAGGGCAAGAAGATCACCGCGGGCGACGACATCGTCCACGGGCTGCACGACAGCGACTCCTTCGACTGGCGGGAGACCAGCGCCGAGGACGCGCGCAAGGGCGTCGAGGACGGGCGGTACTACCTGTCGCTGACCGTGCCGAAGGACTTCAGCGAGCGGGTCTCCTCCAGCTCCGGGGACTCCCCCGTCACGGGGGCGCTCAAGGTGCGCACGAACGACGCGAACAACTACATCGTCGGGCAGATCTCCCGCACCGTCTTCTCCGAGGTGCGGGCCGGCGCCTCCAGCAAGGTCTCGCGCGGCTTCTACGACAACATCTACCTCTCGTTCTCCACGCTGCACGGCAAGACAGCGGACGCCGCCAAGGGCGCGGACGATCTCGGCGACGGCATCGGCGAGGCGAAGGAGGGCGCCGGCAAGCTCAAGGGAGGGCTCGGCGAGGCCGAAGGGGGCAGCGGGAGCCTCAAGGACGGCACCGCGACGCTGCACGAGGGCGCCGGAACCCTCGCCTCGGGCGCGGGGCAGGTCGCCGAGGGCACCCAGAAGCTGGCCGACAAGGTGAACGGCGCGGCCGGCACCGTACGCCCGTACCTGGACGAGCACAGCGGCGACATCGGCGAGGCCGCCCGCGGAGTCGCCCGGACGAGCAAGACGCTCAAGAAGAACCTCGGCAAGCTGCCCGACGCGGCCCGGCGCGCCAAGACGGACTCACGGGAGGCGGCCGACGCCCTCTCGACGCTGTACGAGAACCGGTGCGGCAAAGGCACCGGCGGCACCGGCGCACCGACGCGCCCGTCGACAGGCCCGACCACCGGCCCGGCCACCGATCCGTCCACCGGCCCGGTCGCCACTCCGCCCGCCGGGCCGTCGGACGGCGCCTCGCCAAGTCCCTCCGAGGCGGCCGGGCCAGGTGGGCGGAAGGACCTCGCCGCGGAGTCCTGCCCGCAGTTGAAGAAGGCCGCCGACGCGGCCGGGCGGTCCGCCACGATCGCCGCGAAGGTCGACGGGTACGTCAAGAACGAGAAGCACCTCGACGAGCTCGGCGGCCACCTCGACGACCTCGGCACGGCCGCCACCGCGCTGGCCGACCGCGCCCCGCACCTCACGCAGGACCTGGACGCGGCCGTGCGGCAGATCAACAAGCTCAACAGCGGCGCCCACGCGGTCTCCACGGGCGCGCACACGCTCCAGACGGGGCTGGGCACCGCCAAGGACGGGGCCGCCACCCTCGACACCGGACTCGGCAAGCTGTCCGACGGTGCCGCGAGCCTCGACGGGGGGCTGTTCAAGCTGGCGGACGGCTCGGGGAAGCTGGCGGGCGGCCTGCACGACGGCGTGAAGCAGATACCCGACCTGGGTGAGAAGGAGCGCGAGGCGCGAACCGGTGTGATGGCCGACCCGGTCGGCCTGGCCTCGGACAAGGCGCACGCGGCGCCCAACTACGGCACGGGGTTCGCGCCGTACTTCATCCCGCTGTCCCTGTGGGTCGGCGCGATGGTCGCCTACATGCTGCTCCAGCCGCTCAACAAGCGGGCGCTGGCGGCCGGGGCGCCCGGCTGGCGGATCGCGCTGGCGGGCTGGCTGCCGGTGGCCGCGATCGGTGTGGCGCAGGTGGCCGCGCTGATGAGCGTGCTGCACTGGGCGCTGGGGCTCCAGATGGCGCGCGGTGCGGCCGCGGTGGGCTTCCTGCTGCTGGTGACGGCCTGCTTCACCGCGATCGTCCAGTTCCTCAACGCCCGTTTCGGGCCCGCGGGCAGAATCCTCGTCCTGGCGATGCTGATGCTCCAGCTGACCTCCGCGGGCGGCACGTACCCGATCCAGACCAGCCCCGGCTTCTTCAACGCGCTCCACCCCTTCCTGCCCATGAGTTACGTGGTGGACGGGTTGCGCCACCTGATCACCGGCGGTCAGCTGTGGCCGGTGTGGCGGGCGTGCCTGGTGCTGCTGGCGTTCGCGGTGGGCGCCCTCGCGCTGACGGCGCTCACCGCGCGCCGCAAGCAGGTGTGGACGCTGGAGCGGCTCCGCCCGGAGATCTCGCTGTGAGGCCCGTGAACGGGTGCGCGCGGTCCGTGAACGGGTGCCGTACGGCCCGGGAACGGGTGCCGTGCGGGCGGGTCGCCCTGTCCGGCGGAGGAGAATGACCGCATGACGAGTGCCCGCACCACCAGTTCACGCAGCCGCAGCGCCACCCGGGACAAGCTCTTCCAGGCGGCGGTGACCCTCATCGCCGAGCAGGGGTTCTCCTCCACCACGGTGGAGGAGATCGCCGAACGGGCCGGGGTGGCCAAGGGCACGGTCTACTACAACTTCGCCAGCAAAACCGAACTGTTCGAGGAGCTGCTGCGGCACGGGGTGGAACTGCTGACCGCCGACCTGCGGCAGGCCGCCGGGCGGGCCGAGGAGCGGGGCGGCAGCCGGGTGGACGCGCTCGACGCCATGGTCCGCGCGGGCTTGGTGTTCATCGACCACTACCCCGCCTTCACCCAGCTCTACGTCGCCGAACTGTGGCGCACAGGGCGCGCCTGGAACGACACCCTGCTGATGGTGCGGCAGGAGGCCGTCGCCGTGGTGGAGAGCGTCCTGCGGGCCGGGGTCGCCGAGGGGGAGCTCAGCGAGGAGATCGACATCCAGCTCACCGCGGCCGCGCTCGTGGGCATGGTGCTGGTCGCAGCGCTCGACTGGAAGGCCTTCCAGCCCGAGCGCTCGCTCGAAGACGTCCACGCGGCCCTGTCCCTGCTGCTCCAGGGCCGCGTCGCCGGCCACCCCCGGTGAGACACGCGCCGGGCCGGCAACCGCTCCGGGCCGCCCACGCGTGTCCGTTCCCGGGAGGGCGAACGGTCTCGTTCCGCGGCCCCGTGTCAGCGGTCCGGTACCCCGCCCTCCCGTGGCCCCTCACTCTGCCGCCCGCGCCGGCCCGCCTCCATCGGCGTTCCTACTCAAGAGCCCGCCTGAGTACGGCTACCTAGCCGCCCCTCAGGCGCGAGGCCCCGGGAAGCTAGAGTCGCTGGTCATGGGACGGATCGCGGTGGTCGGTGCGGGGCTGGGCGGAATGGCGGCGGCCGCGCGGCTCGCCGTCGCGGGCCACGAGGTGACGGTGTACGAGCGGAGCGACACGTACGGCGGCGCCGTGCGGCGGTACGCCCGCGACGGGTTCGCCTTCGACACGGGGCCCGGGCTGCTGCACCTGCCGGCCGTCTACCGCGACCTGTTCGTCAAGACCGGCCGTGAGCGGCTCGAGGACGTGGTGGACCTGGTGCAGGTGCCGGTCACGGCACTCCACGTCTTCCAGGACGGCACCAGCGTCACGCTGCCCAACGCCTCACGGGGCAAGGTGGTCGCCGCGCTGGACGACGGGCTCGGCACGGGCGCGGGCGAGCGCTGGGCACAGATGCTGACCCGGGCCCGCGAGGCGTGGGAGGTGTGCCGGCGCCCGCTGCTGGAGGAGCCGCTGCGCGAGGAGCCGTCCTCGCGGGGAGCGCTGGAGCGGGACGGCGCCTATCCCGCGCTCCGCAGGCGGGGGCTGCCGCGCCTGCCTCTGGTACGGGGAGGGCGGGGTGGTCGCAGGCCGACGCTTGCCGAGGTCGCGGAGGACGAACTGCGCGATCCGCGGCTGGCCGCGATGGTGTGCGGTGGCGTGCGGGCGCACGGTCTGGACCCGGCGCGGACTCCGGCCGGCGCGGCGCTGCTGGCCTACGTCGAGGACTCGTTCGGTACCTGGTACGTGCGGGGAGGCGGCATGCGGGCGCTCGCCGAGGCGCTCCATGAGCGGTGCCTCCAGCGGAGGGTGGTCTTCCGCTTCGGCTGCCAGGTGGCGGCCGTACGGGAGAAGGACGGGCGGGCGGCAGGGCTGGAGCTGGCCGACGGTACGGCGGCCGACGCGGACGTGGTCCTGGCGGGCGGCGGCCCCGCGGCACCGGGCGGGCCCGCCGACACCGGGGCCGGGGCGGCGCGGCTGACCGTGCTTCTGGCCCTGCGCGGCGCCCGCCCGCGAGGCACCGCGCACCGCACGCTGGTGCACGGCGCTCCGGGGCCCGGCGGGCCGCTGACGGTGCTGCGCCCCGACGATCCGGCGCTGCGGCCCGACGAGGCGCACGAGACGGCGGTCCTCAGCTCTCCGGTGCCGCCGGGTGCGGTGACCGGGAGCGCCGAGGCCGAGCAGCTGGCCGAGCGGCTGCTGGCCGCGGCGGACGAGGCGGGGCTCGGGCTGGGCGAGCGGCTGCTGTGGCACGAGGTGCGCACCCCCGCGGACAACGAGGCCGAGACGGGTGCGCCGGGCGGCCGGGTTCCGCCGCCCTCGCTGCCGGGCGCCGGCGGTGCCTTCCTGCGCCCGGCGAACCAGGCGTCGCCGCTGTCCGGTCTGTACGCGGTCGGCGGCTGGTCCCACCCGGGCGGCGGGCTTCCGGCGGCGGGGATGTCGGGCGCCATGGCGGCGGGGCTGGTCCAGGACCCGGACTGGCGCGGCTCGGTCTGAGCCGTCGCCCCACGGCGCGCCCGCGCGCGTCTCACCGGGACGCCCTGCGTCTCACACCGGGGGCCCTGTGCCCCCGCGCCGGGGCGGGAGGGGCGGACGGCCGGGCTCGTCCGCTCGCGCCGGGTGTGCGGCCTCAGCGCCTGCCGTCGCCGTAGTAGCCCTGCGGGTAGGGACGGGGCTGCTGTTGCTGCGCCCAGCCGTCGGCGGAACCGTCGCCGTAGTGGGCCCCCTCGGCGGGCTCGGCCCCGTACCCGTAGGGGTCCTGCGGCGGTGGCGGGGTGCCGTCGCGCTGTTGCGGCACCCAGACGCCGCCCGGCGGGGTCTCGGGCACGTCGGGGTAGTACGGCTGCTGCGGTGCGGCCGGGTATCCGTAGCCGGCGTACTGGCCCTGCTCCTCGGCGCCGTAGGTGCCGTAGCCCCCGTACGGGTCCGGGGTTTCCTGGTACGCCTGGTAGTCGGGGTAGGGCGTGTGCTCCGGGTAGCCGAGAGTGCTCTGGTAGGCGGAGTCGTCCGCTCCCGGGCCCTGGTGGAAGGGGTCGGTGTGGCCCGCGGGCTGCGCGTAGTCCGCGTAGTCCGGGTACCCCTGCGCCGCGTAGGGTCCGCCGAGGCCCGCGTCGTAGGCGTAGACCTGCGTCTCGCCGGGCGCGCCTCCGAAGACGGAGGGCTCCTCCTCGTAGCCGCCGTACCCGGAGGAGGGGACGTAGCCCTGGTGTCCTTCCCAGGCCGGCTGCTGGTCGTAGCCGGGCATCGGATCGTGGCCCGGCGCCCCCGCGTAGCCCGGGTCCCCGTACCCGGCGCTCCCCGCGCCGTCCTGCTGTTCGTAGCCGGACTGCCCGTAGCCGGACTGCCCGTGGCCGGACTGCCCATAGCCCGCCTGCCCGTAGTCGTCGACCGGCTCGGGGAGCGGGACCTGGACCGGCGTGGTCTCGGGTGCGTCGGCGAAGGGGGCCGGGTCGGCGTCGGGGCCGTGGGTGCGCAGGTCGGTGACCTCCAGGGAGGGGTCCGCCGCGCCGGGGGCACCCCCGGCGCGGCGGCGCCGGCTCGCACCGGGGCCGCTGTAGGACCAGCCCTCGGTGAAGCCACTGCGGACGGAGAGCGTCACGAAGGTCTGTCCGAGAGCGAAGGCCGCGATGCCGAGTCCGATCACGATGACGGACGGCAGCACGGTGGTGCCGACGACGACGGCGAGGAAGCCGCCGAAGGCCAGCAGCCGCCAGCGCAGCCGCGCCTTGTACTGGAGCAGCACCTCGCCCAGCAGCCACAGCGCCACGACGCCGAACGCGATATAGAGGACCGTCCAGCCCATCTACGCCCCTCTTCCGCTCCCCGGCTGCCTCGCGGTCTCAAGACAGCTGGGCCTTCTGCCGAAGACCCAGATTCTGGTGGATTTCCAGCGTCGCCGTGGAGTGGTTGAGCGTAATGAAATGCAGTCCCGGGACGCCCTCGGCCATCAGCCTCGCACACAAGTCTGTGGCGTACTCGATACCGACAGAGCGTACCGCCGCCGGATCGTCCTCCACCGCCCGGAGTCGCTCCACCATTCCGTCGGGGAGGGTGGCGTTGCTCAGCTGCGCGAACCGCTCGATCTGCTTCACGTTCGTGACGGGCATGATCTCCGGGATGATGGGCGTCGGGCAGCCGGCGGCGGCGGCACGGTCGCGCAGCCGCAGGTAGTCCTCGGCCCGGAAGAACATCTGGGTGATGGCGTAGTCGGCACCGGCCTTGCACTTGTTCACGAAGTGCCTGATGTCCGTGTCCCAGTCGGAGGAGCGGGGGTGCATCTCGGGGAAGGCGGCGACGCCGACGCAGAAGTCGCCGGACTCCTTGATCAGCTCGACGAGTTCGGCGGCGTAGCCGATGCCCTCCGGGTGCTTGACCCACTCCCCCAGCGGATCGCCGGGCGGGTCACCGCGCAGCGCCAGCACGTCGCGGATGCCGGCGTCGGCGTACTGCCCGATGACGTTGCGCAGCTCGGTCCGCGAGTGGTTCACGGCGGTGAGGTGCGCGACCGGGGTGAGGGTCGTCTCGTTGGCGATGCGCTCGGTGTTGCGGACGGTGCCCTCGCGGGAGGAACCGCCCGCGCCGTAGGTGACGGAGACGAAGGTCGGGGAGACCGCCTCGATGCGGCGCAGCGCGTTCCACAGGGTCCGCTCGCCCTTCTCGGTCTTCGGCGCGAAGAACTCGAAGGAGAAGGACTGCTCGCCGCTCGCGAGCTTGTCACGCACGGTCGGCGGACGGTCTGTCCTGGGAGCTGAGATACCGATGGCCATGCATGCAGGCTAACGGCCTGGCCTGCGCGGCGGCTCGGCGCGGAGACGTTAAAGGCGGTTCTGTCCGGTTCCCGGATGGCCGATGTCCACCTGGTGGACAGCCCGGCCACTCCGTGCTACCGGACCGTGCCCGGTTTGCCGCCCTCGGCCGCCCTCAGTCGCCCTCAGTCGCCCTCTGCCGCCTCCCGCAGCCGCCCGGCGAGCGAGGCGGCGGCCGCCCGGGGATCGTCCGCCCCGGTCAGCGCACGGACGACGACCACCCTGCGGGCCCCCGCCTCCAGCACCTGATCGAGATTCCGGGCGTCGATACCGCCGATCGCGAACCACGGCCGCTCCCCCGCCGCTCCGGCCGCCGCGTGACGGACGAGATCCAGCCCCGGTGCCCGGCGGCCCGGCTTGGTGGGCGTCGGCCAGCAAGGACCCGTGCAGAAATAGTCGACACCGGGCTCGCGCAGCGCCGCGTCCGCCTCGGCCTCGGAGTGGGTGGAGCGGCCGATCAGCACCTCGTCACCGAGCAGCGCCCGGGCGGCGGGCACCGGCAGGTCGCCCTGGCCGAGGTGGAGCACGTCGGAGGCGGCGGCGTGCGCCACATCGGCCCGGTCGTTGACGGCGAGCAGCGCGCCGTGCCGGCGGCAGGCGTCGGCGAAGACCGCGAGGTGCTCCAGCTCCTCGGCCGCCTCCATGCCCTTGTCCCGCAGCTGGACGATGTCCACACCCCCCGCCAGCACCGCGTCGAGGAAGGCGGGCAGATCGCCCTGCTCCTTGCGCGCGTCGGTGCACAGGTACAGCCGGGCGTCGGCGAGCCGCTCGCGGGCGGTGGGCCGCCGCACGGCGGCGGGCGAGGTGCGGGACATGGCGGTGTGCTTCCCCCCAGGAGGGGGCGCACGGGCCGGGAAGGGCCCGTGCGCCCGGTGGATGTGCGGTGGTACGTGCGGCGGCCTTCGGTGTGCCGCCGCCGCGGATCAGCCGCTCAGACGGCCAGGGCCTGGGCGCGGCGCTTGACCTCCGTGCCCCTGTTCTCCCGCAGGGCCGTCACCGGCGACCCCGGCAGCGACTCGTCCTCCGTGAACAGCCACTCCAGCATCTCCTCATCGCTGAACCCGTCGTCCCGCAGCAGGGTGATCGTGCCGGCCAGGCCCTTCACGATCCGGGCCTCGCCGACGAAGGCGGCGGGAACCTGTAGCACCCTGTTCCCCGACTCGGCCTCGCGCCGGACGGCGAGCAGCTGCCCCTCCTTCACGAGCTGCCGCACGCGGGTCACTTCGACGTCGAGCTTCTCGGCGACCTCGGGCAGGGTGAGCCAGGCGGGGACGAGAGCATCGGTCTTTGCGTCAATCTCGGTCACGGTCCCCAGACTGCCATCCAGGAGTGAGCGCCACTACCGCGCCGCCTTCTTCAGGGCGACGGCCGCATCGGCCACCAGCGCCGGGTCCACGGCCGCACCCTGCTGGATCAGCTTGCGGCCCTGCGCGAGATCGCGCGGACGGCCGACCGCCAGCAGCGCGGCCAGCCGCTCACCGCGCAGCCAGCACACGCTCCACGCGGCGCCCTCGGGATCGCCGCGCCACACCAGCTCGTCGCCCTCGCCGTGGTGCCCCGCGTACTGCACGAAGCGGCCGAACTGCTCTGACCAGAAGTACGGCACCGGGTCGTGCTCGACGCTGTCGGCCCCGCCGTCGGCGTGCCCCTCGGCCAGCAGGTTCGCGGCCACCGTGCGGGGCCCCTGGAGCGCGTTGTCCCAATGGTGGACCAGCAGCCGCTCGCCGTAGCGGGCCGACGGGAAGGAGGCGCAGTCACCCACCGCGTAGACACCGGGCACCGAGGCGCGCAGCCGGGAGTCGGCGCGCACCGCGCCGTCCGGGCCGAGAGCGATGCCGGAGTCGCGCAGCCAGCCCGTGGCCGGGCGGGCGCCGATGCCGACGAGGACCGCGTCGGCCGCCAGCCTGCCCCCGTCGGACAGCAGCACCGCGCCCCGCTCGACGCCCGAGACGGCCACGCCGGTCCGCAGCTCCACCCCGGCCTGCGCGTACCAGGCCCGCATCGGCTCCGAGACGCGCGCCGGCAGAGCGCCGGGCAGCGGCGTGGCCGCGGCCTCGACCACCGTCACCTCGCAGCCGCGCTCGCGCGCCGCCGTCGCGAACTCCGCACCGATCCAGCCCGCCCCCACCACGACGACACGGGCGCGCTCGGCCAGCACAGGACGCAGTCGCCTGGCATCGTCCAGGGTGCGCAGCAGGTGCACCCCCGGCACGCCCTCGCTGCCGGGCAGCGCGACCGGCTCCGCGCCGGTCGCCACCACCAGGCGGTCGTAGTGGACAGGGCCCGCGTCGGTCACCAGCAGCCGCTCGTGCGCACGCAGCCCCGTGACGGTGCGGCCCAGCTCCAGCTCGATGTCGAGCCCGGCGAAGTCGATGTCGAAGAGCGGCTCCTCCGACTCCTCCCCCGCGCCGAGGAGTACCGCCTTCGACAGCGGCGGCCGGTCGTAGGGGGCGTGCGGCTCGGCACCGATCAGCCGCACGGGCCCCGGCCAGCCCTGCTCCCGCAGGTGCACGGCGGTCTGCACGCCCGCCATGCCGGCACCCACGATCACGACCCGCTGCTGCTTCTGGCTCCCACGCGCGCTCTGGCTCCCACTCACGCCGCTCACTGTATGCCGCCGCGCCGCGCCCGCACTCGGGCGGCCGAACGGGAACCGGCACGACCACCGACCGAGGCCCTGGCCCGGGCGCTGAGCACCGCAGTAGGCTGGTGGCCTACATCCAGCACACGCGGGAGCCCGGGCGCACCGGGCTGAGAGGGAGGCTGCGGCGGCCTCCGACCGTCCGAACCTGATCCGGGTCATTCCGGCGAAGGGAGCAGCGGCATCCCCATGCGCGGTACGACATCTCACACAGCGCCGTCCGGCACCCCCGACGTCCTCGTCCTCGGCGGCGGCCTCATCGGCCTGGTCACCGCCTGGCGCGCGGCCCGGCGCGGCCTGCGCGTCACCGTTCTCGACCCCGAACCCGGCGGCGGCGCCGCACAGGTCGCGGCCGGCATGCTCGCGGCCGTCACCGAACTGCACTACGGCGAGGAGACGCTCCTCAACCTCAACCTCGCCTCCGCGGCCCGCTACCCCGCCTTCGTCGCCGAACTGGAAGAGGCGTCAGGGCTCGACGTCGGCCACCGCGCCTGCGGCACCCTCGCCGTCGCGCTCGACGCCGACGACCGCGCCCACCTGCGGGAGCTGCACGCGCTGCAACAGCGCTGCGGACTGCGCTCCGAGTGGCTGACCGGGCGCGAATGCCGCCGCCTGGAACCGATGCTGGCCCCGTCCGTACGCGGCGGCGTCCGCGTCGACGGCGACCACCAGATCGACCCGCGCCGCCTGGCCGCGGCCCTGCTGCGGGCCTGCGCACACACCCGCGTCACCTTCCTGCGGACCACGGCCAGGCGGCTCCTGGCCGCCGGCGGCCGGGCCACGGGCGCCGCCACCGCCGACGGCGGCGAGGTGACCGCCGGACAGACCGTCCTCGCACTCGGCTCACGCAGCGGCACGCTCGACGGCGTGCCCGCACACGTGCCGGTGCCGGTACGCCCCGTCAAGGGCCAGGTGCTGCGGCTGCGGATGCCGGCGTCCCGGGGCCCCGGCGGGGCGTTCCTCTCCCGTACCGTCCGCGCCGTCGTCCGCGGCGGGGCGCTCTACCTGGTGCCGCGCGAGAACGGCGAACTGGTCGTCGGCGCCACCAGCGAAGAGCTGGGCTGGGACACCACCGTCACCGCAGGCGGCGTCTACGAACTGCTGCGGGACGCGCACGAACTCGTCCCCGGCGTCACCGAACTGCCGCTCGCCGAAACCGTCGCGGGGCTGCGCCCGGGATCCCCCGACAACGCGCCCCTGCTCGGCCCCACGAAGCTGCCCGGACTCCACCTGGCCACCGGACACCACCGCAACGGCGTGCTGCTCACCCCGGTCACCGGCGACGTGATGGCCGGCCTGCTGGCCGACGGCGAGCTGCCGCCCCTGGCCCGGGCCTTCACCCCGGGCCGCTTCGCCACCTCCCCCGCCTTCGAGCCGCAGGAGCAGACCGCATGACCTCCACCACCGCGCGCGTCACCGTCTCCGTCAACGGCGCACCCCGCCACCTGAGGGAAGGCACCACCCTCGACCAGCTCGTGGCCACCCTCACCACCGCGCCCTCGGGGGTGGCTGCCGCGCTCAACGAGAACGTCGTCCCCCGCGGCAGCTGGGCCACCACGGCGCTGGGCGACGGAGACCGCGTCGAAGTACTCACCGCAGTCCAGGGAGGCTGAGCACCACCATGGCCGACGACCCGCTGACCATCGGCGGCACCACCTTCGACTCCCGGCTGATCATGGGCACCGGCGGCGCCCCCAGCCTGGACGTGCTGGAGAAGGCACTGCTGGCCTCCGGCACCGAACTGACCACCGTCGCCATGCGGCGCCTCGACCCGTCCGTCAGCGGCTCCGTACTGTCCGTACTCGAACGGCACGGCATCCGCGTCCTGCCCAACACCGCGGGCTGCTACACGGCGGGCGAAGCGGTGCTCACCGCGCGGCTCGCGCGCGAAGCGCTGGGCACCGACTGGGTCAAGCTGGAGGTCATCGCCGACGAACGCACCCTGCTGCCCGACCCCGTCGAACTCCTCGACGCCGCCGAGACCCTCGTCGACGACGGCTTCACCGTGCTGCCCTACACCAACGACGACCCCGTACTCGCCCGCAAACTCGAAGACGTCGGATGCGCCGCGATCATGCCGCTCGGCTCCCCCATCGGGTCGGGGCTCGGCATCCGCAACCCGCACAACTTCCACCTCATCACCGAGCGGGCCACGATCCCCGTCGTCCTCGACGCCGGGGCCGGCACCGCGTCCGACGCCGCCCTGGCCATGGAACTCGGCTGCTCCGCCGTGATGCTGGCGTCCGCGGTGACGCGGGCTCAAGAGCCCGCGCTCATGGCGGCGGGCATGCGGTGTGCCGTCGAGGGTGGGCGGCTTGCGTTTCGGGCTGGGCGGATTCCGCGGCGGTGGTATGCCTCGGCGTCCTCTCCTGCGGAGGGCTTGGCCGACTTCGATCCTGAGCGGCCTGCGTTTCGCTGATACCCCAGCGCCTGGGGCGGGCCCCCCAGAGCCTGCCCTTTCCAGTGGGGCCACCCACCCCCGAGGGTGCTGATCTCTATCCGGGGGGCTCCTCCCCCAGACTCCGTCCGGGGGGACCCCCACCCCAGACCCCCGGCCCCTCGCCGGGGAGGCTTTGGGGCGGCGCTGCCCCCCAAAGGCCCCCCGCTACGGGGGCTCCACCCCCCCTAGGAACCCCCGCCAAGGAGCTACGCTCCCTGGACCCCACATCAGAGAGAACCGCAGTACGCAGGTGCTGGGCCATCTCTCACGCAAGAGGGCCCTCCCAGATACTCCAGGGGGCTCCTAGGTCGTGTCTTCAAAGTCCCGCCTGCCTGGCGGCGCCTGGCACGCACGCTCGCGGCGTTGTCGTCGGTCGCCGCTTCCCCCAGGGCTCGGCTTCGCTCGCCCCGGGAGGTGCCCCCACGCAGGGACTCCCTCCTCCGCCTTGCGAGCGCACGCACCAGACACCGCCAGACCCGCCCTCCGGGCGGACGCCGCTACTGGGAAGACACTCCCTAGGGGGGCGGAGCCCCCACCACGGCCGAGGGCACCTCAGAGAAAGAAGGGGAAGACCATGGGAGCCAGGGGCGGAGCCCCGAGGAGGAGGGGACTGTCACTGTTCGGCTGCATTATGGGGGCAGCACACAGCCGTGGGCGAAGGCGGCGCGGGGGACTCGTAAACTCTGCGCAATGGACACCACCCTCAAGGACCCCCTGGTCGGTCAGGTTCTCGATGGCCGGTACCGCATCGACGCGCGGGTAGCCGTCGGCGGGATGGCGACGGTGTACCGCGCCATGGACACCCGCCTGGACCGGGTGCTGGCCCTGAAGGTGATGCACACCTCCCTGTCGTCGGACGAGACGTTCGTGACGCGGTTCATCCGGGAGGCGAAGTCCGCCGCGCGGCTCGCGCACCCGAACGTGGTGGGCGTGTTCGACCAGGGCACGGACGGTACGTACGTGTACCTGGCGATGGAGTACGTGGAGGGCTGCACGCTCCGTGACGTCCTGCGCGACAAGGGCGCGCTGCGGCCGCGCCCCGCACTGGACGTGCTGGAGCCGGTGCTGGCGGCGCTGGGCGCCGCCCACCGGGCGGGGCTCGTGCACCGGGACGTGAAACCGGAGAACGTCCTGATAGGGGACGACGGCCGGGTGAAGGTCGCCGACTTCGGGCTCGTGCGGGCGGTGGACAGCCAGACGTCCGCGACGACGGACTCCATCCTGGGCACGGTCTCCTATCTGGCACCGGAGCAGATCGAGGAGGGTACGGCGACGCCGCGTACGGATCTGTACGCGTGCGGCGTGATGTTCTACGAGATGCTGACGGGCTCCAAGCCGCACGCGGGCTCTTCCCCCGCACAGGTCCTCTATCAGCACCTGAACAAGGACATGCCGCTTCCCTCGGCCGCGGTGCCGGGGATGGCGGCCGCGTTGGACGCGCTGGTGGCGCGGGCTACGGCGCGGAACCCCGAGGGGCGTCCCGAGGACGCGGTGGCGCTGCTCGCGGAGGTCCGCTCGACCCGCGCGGGGCTGTCGGAGGAGGAACTGGACGCGGTGCCTCCGCAGGCCAAGGACGGCGGGGAGCAGGCGGTGGCGCCCGCCGAGCAGGACGCTACGGGGACGCCGGGGGACGCCGTGGTGCCGTCGGAGGCCGAGACGTCGGTGATTCCGCGTCCCGCGGCCGGTGGTCCGGTGCCGGACGCCGAGCCGATGGACCGTACGGCCCTCCTGTCGGCGGTACCGCCCGCCGGGGCGGCGGAGCCCGCCGGCCCGGCCCGGCGGCGGATGCTGCAACCGCGCTGGGTGCTGGTGGGGCTGGGTGTGCTGCTGGTGCTGCTGGTGGGGACGGGCGTCTGGTACATCAACTCGGGCCAGTTCACCAAGACGCCCGCGGTCTTGGACCAGACGCAGTCGGAGGCGGCCAAGGCGCTGGCGGATGCGGGTCTCGACGTGAAGGTGGAGCGCGACTACAGCCAGCGGGTGAAGCGCGGCCACGTCATCGGTACCGACCCGGAGCCGGGTGAGCGTGTGCGCAAGACGGGCGCGGTCACGCTGACGGTCTCGCGCGGCCCCGAGGTGGTGAAGGTGCCCGATCTGCGCGACACCCCGCTCGGCGACGCCCGGCGCAAGCTGGAGGACGCGGGACTCGAGCCCGGGCTGGTCAAGCGGCGGTTCGACGAGGAGACCGCACAGGGCTCGGTCGTCGCCACGGACCCGAAGCCGGGCAGCGAGCGCAGGCCGGGTGCCGCCGTGGGGCTGACGGTCTCCAAGGGCGCCCCGGTGGACGTGCCCGACGTGGTGGGTGACGACGAGGGCGACGCCGTCGAGGAACTGAAGGAAGAGGGCCTGAAGGTCAAGATCGCCAAGGAGCGTGTCCACTCCGAGGAGGACGAGGGCACCATCGCCCGCATGTCCCCCACGGACGGCTCGCGGCTCGCCAAGGGCGACACGGTGACGCTGACCGTCTCCAAGGGGCCCGACATGGTCGAGGTGCCGGACGTGGAGGACAGCAGCGAGAGCGAGGCCAAGGCGAAGCTGGAGCAGGCGGGCTTCGAGGTGCGGGTGCGCCGCGTCTTCTTCGGCGACACCGTCTTCAACCAGTCCCCCGACGCGGGCGAGGAGGCCCCGCGGGGCTCCGAGGTGACCGTCTGGCTGCGCTGAGCGGAGCGCACCGGTCCGTGCGGCCCCCGGCTTCGGCCGGGGGCCGTTCGCATGGCACCTCCCGGCCGTGTGACCTGGGCTTTCCCGCGCATGATTCCGACATACACGGTATGTCCGGTCAGTCGTGAAAAGTAATGCCGGGGTGCGCATGATCCGCTACCGACCGTGCTGCGAAGCCCGCCCCGATGTGAGCCCACCCATAGGACGCACATCACCTACGAAACACCGTAGTGGAAAGCGCCTCACCGCTCCGACCTGGAATGCGGGGTATTCACCCCTTCATCGCCGGGGCCCGTTCAACGAATTCCGGTAGTACGTCACATCGTTGATTTCCCAAAACGGGCCCTCTAACAATTACGGCGTCGCACGGCGCCGTGAAACAGAACTCGGCGCGTTTCCCCGGCTCCCCGCCTCTGCGACGACGCCTAGCGATGAAAGGTTCCGCTCTTTCTCATGCCCAGCATCTCCAGCCTCAGTCCCGGTAATCTCAGCCCCCGCGCCAGGAAGATGACGACCGTCGGCATCGGCACCGCCGGCGCCGCGGCGCTGGCCCTGACCGTGCTCCCCGGCACCGCGGACCACGGCGACGCCGGCCAGGCCACGGCGGCCAGGAAGGTCAACGCCGAGAACGTGGCGTTCTCCTCCCACTCCTCCGTCCTGCCGAAGCAGGGCAAGGACATCGCGGCCGCCCAGCACTCCCTGATCGCCGTCCCCGAGGGCGCGCAGCAGGTCCGGAGCGTCAAGGACGCCACCACGACCGCGAAGAGCTTCACCACCACCGACGAGGCCGCGGACGCGATACGGGCAGGCGCCAAGGAGCGTGCCGCCAAGGCCGACGCGGAGAAGAAGGCGGAGGCCGAGCGCGCCGCCAAGGAGACCGCGAACCGTTCCGAGCAGCGCGCGGCGAAGCCGTCCTACCCGGACAACCTGGACGGCTGGATCCGTGAGGCCATGGCCATCATGGACAAGCACAACATCCCGGGCTCCTACGAGGGCATCCACCGCAACATCGTCCGCGAGTCCGGCGGCGACCCCCGCGCCATCAACAACTGGGACATCAACGCCCAAAACGGCGTACCGTCCAAGGGTCTGCTCCAGGTGATCAAGCCGACCTTCGACGCCTACCACGTCGAGGGCACCTCCTGGGACCAGTACGACCCGGTCGCCAACATCGTCACCGCCTGCAACTACGCGGCGGACCGCTACGGTTCGATGGACAACGTCAACTCGGCATACTGAGTGGTGTGACCACGAACGAAACGCAAGCCGCGCGCAACCCCGTTGGCAGCCATGTCCCCGTCGCCGGGGGCCTGGCTGCCACGGGCATTTCCTATGCCGACAGGATCGGGGCCGAAGCTCTTCAGGTATTCGTCGCGAATCCCCGGGGCTGGGCGACCCCCGCCGGAAATCCGGAACAGGACGCGGCATTCCGCGCCGCGTGCGCCGAGCGTGGACTCCCCGTGTACGTCCACGCTCCCTATCTGATCAATTTCGGCTCGCACACCGAGGAGACCGCCCGCAAGTCCGTGCTGTCGTTGCGGCATTCACTGCGGCGCGGCCGCGTCATCGGCGCGCTCGGTGTCGTCGTCCACACCGGAGCTGCGACCGGCGGCCGCGAGCGCGCCGTCGCGCTGGCCCAGGCGCGCTCGTTGATGCTGCCGCTGCTGGAGGAGCTGCGCCGCGAGGACGGGCCGCAGCTGCTGCTGGAGCCGACCGCCGGCCAGGGTGCCTCGCTCTGTTCGCAGGCGCACGAGCTGGCCGCGTACTTCGAGGTGCTGGAGCACCATCCGAAGCTCGGGGTCTGCCTCGACACCTGCCACGTCTTCGCGGCCGGACACGATCTGGCGGCGCCCGGCGGGGTGGACCGTACCCTGCGGGAACTGGTGGCGGCGACGGGCCCAGGAAGGCTGCGGCTGATCCACGCCAACGACTCCAAGGACGTGGCCGGCGCGCACAAGGACCGGCACGCCAACATCGGTTCGGGCCACATCGGCCAGGACCCGTTCGCCCAGTTGCTGGCCCATCCGCTCACGGACGGGGTGCCGCTGGTGGTCGAGACGCCCAGCGACAAGAAGGGCACCGAGCACGCGGCGGACGTGGCGCTGCTGAAGAAGCTGCGCGACGCCTGAGCGGGCGGGCCCGGGGCCGGGCGCAGGGACCTGCGGGAGGCGGGCGGGACGGCTACAGCTCGGGGCCGTCCCCCGGCTCCTCCTGGTAGGAGTAGCGCTGCTCCCGCCACGGGTCGCCGATGTTGTGGTAGCCGCGCTCCTCCCAGAAGCCGCGGCGGTCCGCCGTCATGTACTCGATGCCGCGGACCCACTTGGGCCCCTTCCACGCGTACAGGTGAGGAACGACCAGCCGTACGGGGAAGCCGTGCTCGGCGGTCAGCAGTTCGCCGGCCCTGTGCGTGGCGAAGAGCGCCTGGTCGGACGCGAAGTCGGACAGCCGCAGGTTGGAGCTGAAGCCGTACTCGGCCCACACCATCACATGGGTGACGTCGGGCGCGGGAGGAGCCAGGTCGAGGACGGTCCGGGCGCGGACCCCGCCCCACTCGGCGCCGAGCATGCTGAACTTCGCGACACAGTGCAGGTCGGCGACGACCGTCTCGTACGGCAGCGAGGTGAACTGCTCGTGGTCCCAGCAGTACTTGTCGCTGTCAGCGGTGGCCCCGAAGACCCGGAACTCCCAGCGTTCGGGCTTGAACTTCGGTACGGGCCCGTAGTGGGTGACGGGCCACCCGCGCTGGAGCCGCTGGCCGGGCGGAAGCTCCTGTTGCTCCCCTTCACGGCTTGCCGGCTGACCCATGTCTCCATGGTGACAGACCCGAAGCCGTGGTCTCGACCACCCCGAGGCGGCGCGCGACCTGCGTCGGCCCGCCTTCGGGGCAGGGGGCGGGCAAATACGGTAAGCCTGCACTTACTGGATCGATCCGGTGAGCGGTGACAGGATGCGCGATTGCGCGCCGCGTGCGCGACCGGCCCGCTTCACGCGTCACTCCCAGGAAGGAGCCCGCCACCATGCAGGGCGACCCCGAGGTCATCGAGTTCCTGAACGAGCAGCTGACCGCCGAGCTGACGGCGATCAACCAGTACTTCCTGCACGCCAAGATGCAGGAGCACAACGGCTGGACGAAGCTGGCGGAGTACACCCGCTCCGAGTCCTTCGACGAGATGCGGCACGCGGAGCGGCTGACCGACCGCATCCTCTTCCTGGAGGGCCTGCCGAACTACCAGCGCCTCTTCCACGTGCGGGTGGGCCAGACGGTCACCGAGATGTTCAGGGCCGACCGGCAGATCGAGGCGGAGGCGATCGACAGGCTGCGGCGCGGCGTCGAGGTGATGCGCGCCAAGGGAGACATCACCTCGGCCAACATCTTCGAGGACATCCTCGCGGACGAGGAGCACCACGTCGACTACCTCGACACGCAGCTGGAGCTGGTCGAGAAGCTCGGCGAGCCCCTCTACATCGCCCAGCAGATCGAGCAGAAGGCCCCGGACGAGACCTGAGCCGACGGGCGGCGGCGAGGCGGAGGCGTAGGGGCCGTATCGGCCGGGTCAGGCCGCCGTTCGCAGCGGCTGTGCGGGGGCCGGCTCGGCGGGGAATCCGGCGGGTTCCTGCTCGCTTTGGCGGGGCGCGGCCTGCGGCGCCGTGGAGACCTGTGCCGTCAGGACGGGCTCGCCGCGCTCCAGCGCGGCCCTGCGGGGGCAGGCCCCGCGGCCGAGGATGCCCTGGATCCGGCGGACGCAGGAGCCGCAGTCCGTGCCGGCCTTGCTCTCGGAAGCGATCTGGCGCGGGGTGCAGGCGCCGGCCGCCGCGTGCTCACGCACCTGCTCCTCGGTGATGCCGAAGCACGAGCAGACGTACACGCGGTCACCTCCGCTTCCGGTCAGGTCAAGCTTGCTGAGGTAAACCTAACCTTACCCATCGAACGGTGTCCACACACGCGCCTGGGGCCCGCGTCACACGCGATGACGCGGGCCCCGGGCACGTTCCGGCACGCTCAGCGGCCGCTCACTGGTCGCGGTACATCTCCGCCACCAGGAACGCCAGGTCGAGCGACTGGCTGCGGTTCAGCCTGGGGTCGCAGGCCGTCTCGTAGCGCTGGTGGAGGTCGTCGACGAAGATCTCGTCGCCGCCGCCCACGCACTCGGTGACGTCGTCACCGGTCAGCTCCATGTGGATGCCGCCGGGGTGGGTGCCCAGGCCCTTGTGGACCTCGAAGAAGCCCTTGACCTCGTCCAGCACGTCGTCGAAGCGGCGGGTCTTGTGGCCGCTGGCCGCCTCGAAGGTGTTGCCGTGCATCGGGTCGCAGACCCAGGCGACCCGGGCACCCGAGGCGGTGACCTTCTCCACCAGCTCGGGCAGCCGGTCCCGGATCTTGTCGGCCCCCATCCGGGTGATGAAGGTCAGCCGGCCCGGCTCGCGGTCCGGGTCGAGCCGCTCGATGAGCGCGAGCGCCTCCTCCGACGTGGTCGTCGGGCCCAGCTTCACGCCGATCGGGTTGCGCACCCGGGAGGCGAACTCGACGTGCGCGCCGTCCAGCTGCCGGGTGCGCTCGCCGATCCAGACCATGTGCCCCGAGGTGTCGTACAGGTCGCCGCTGCGCGAGTCGACACGGGTGAGCGCCGACTCGTAGTCGAGCAGCAGCGCCTCGTGCGAGGAGAAGAACTCGACGGTGCGCAGCTCCTCCGGGTCGGTGCCGCAGGCCCGCATGAACTTCAGCGCCTGGTCGATCTCCCGCGCCAGCGCCTCGTAGCGCTGGCCCGAGGGGGAGGTCTTGACGAAGTCCTGGTTCCAGGCGTGCACCTGGCGCAGGTCGGCGTAGCCGCCGGTGGTGAAGGCCCGCACCAGGTTCAGCGTCGCGGAGGAGGCGTGGTACATCCGCTTGAGCCGCTCCGGGTCGGGCCTGCGGGCCTCCTCGGTGAACTCGAAGCCGTTGACCGAGTCGCCGCGGTAGGTGGGCAGCGTGACCCCGTCGCGGGTCTCGGTCGGCTTGGAGCGGGGCTTGCTGTACTGGCCCGCGATCCGTCCAACCTTCACCACGGGCACGGCGCCGGCGTAGGTGAGGACGGCTCCCATCTGGAGGAGCGTCTTGAGCTTGTTGCGGATGTGCTCGGCGCTGACCTGGTCGAACGCCTCGGCGCAGTCGCCACCCTGGAGCAGGAACGCCTCACCGCGCGCGACCGCACCCAGCCGCTCCCGCAGCTGGTCGCACTCGCCGGCGAAGACGAGCGGCGGATAGGACTCGAGCTCGGCGAGGACGTCGCGCAGAGCCTGGTGGTCCGGCCAGTCGGGCTGCTGTGCTGCGGGCAGGTCTCGCCAGGTGCGGGCACCGGCGTCGGGGTTGGCGTTCACAGTCACGGACCCAAGATTACGGGGTTCCGCGAGCTGTCCGTCCCGCTGCCCGCCATACGAGACCGGGATCATGGCAGGTGGATCCCGGCGCCGGGGCCCGGCGGCAGGCCGGCGCGGGAGAGGACGCCGAGCGCGCGGTGGCGCCGCGCACGGTCAAGCACATGGACCGGGTGCCGGACGCGCGAGAGGGTTCGTCGTCGGGGCCGTGCCGGTGGACTTCGGGGGATGGCCGGCCGGGGTCCGCGGTGGGCTAGGGTGTCCCTCATGCACGCGCACTCGACCATGAACTGGTGGTGGCCCGCCCGCACGGCGGCCCGCCAGGACGCGCGTATCCACTGAGCGACTCGCTACTCAGTACCGCGACAGGCCGCCCGAGGGGCGGCCTTTTTCCGTAGCTGCGGCCGTTCCCTCCCTCACCACGAGAAGGAACCGCCATGGACCGCACCGACCCGCCCTCGCCCGCCGCCCTCGTCGAGCGTCTGACCCGGCCCGACGCACCGCCGTTCGCCCTGCTGCGCCGTCGCACCCCGGGCCGCGAGGCGGACGTCGTCGAGGTGCTGACGGGCACCGTGCGCGAGGTCGACCGGCTCGCCGACATCCCCGTGAGCGCGGGCGGCGAGGCGGGAGCGCTGGCGCTCGTCCCCTTCCGGCAGATCCGCGAACGCGGTTTCGACGTACGGGACGACGGCACACCCCTGTCCGTGCTGCTGCCCGAGGAGCGGTACGCGCTGCCGTACGAGGAGGTGCTCGCCGCGCTGCCCAGCCACCACGTGACGGTCGAGCCCGGCGCGTTCGACGTGGACGACGACGCCTACGAGCAGATCGTGCGCCGGGTGGTCGACGAGGAGATCGGCTCGGGCGAAGGCGCCAACTTCGTCATCAGGCGCGACTACGAGGCCCGCGTTCTTGGCTTCACATGCGCTGACGCGCTCGCGCTCTTCGCCCGGCTGCTGCGGGGCGAACAGGGCGCCTACTGGACGTTCGTCGTGCACACGGGCACGGGGGCACCTCCCGCCCGGGCGGAGCGAAGCGGAGTGCGAGGGCGTGGGCGCTTCCTGATCGGTGCGAGCCCCGAGGTGCACGTGCGGATGCGGGGCGGGACGGTCGTGATGAACCCCATCAGCGGCACCTACCGCTACCCCGCGCAGGGGCCCGACACGGCCGGGCTGCTGGAGTTCCTGGCCGACCGCAAGGAGAGCGAGGAGCTGTCCATGGTGGTCGACGAGGAGCTGAAGATGATGTGCACCGTCGGTGACGAGGGCGGCGTGGTCGTCGGCCCGCGGCTGAAGGAGATGGCGCACCTGGCGCACACCGAGTTCGAGCTGCGGGGCCGCAGCACCCTGGACGTCCGCGAGGTGCTGCGCGAGACGATGTTCGCGGCGACGGTGACCGGCTCCCCCGTCCAGAACGCCTGCCGGGTCATCGAACGGCACGAGAGCACCGGGCGCGGCTACTACGCGGGCGCCCTCGCCCTGATCGGGCACGACTCGGCCGGCGCCCAGACGCTGGACTCCCCCATCCTCATCCGCACCGTCGACATCGACGCGCGCACCGGAGCGCTGCGCGTCCCCGTCGGCGCCACCCTCGTGCGTGCGTCGCAGCCGGCGGGCGAGGTCGCCGAGACCCACGCCAAGGCGGCCGCCGTCCTGACCGCGCTGGGCCTGCGGCAAGCACCGGTGCACGCCGCGCGGCGCCCCCGCGCCCGGCTCGCCGACGACCCCCGCGTGCAGGCGGCCCTGGAGGGCAGGCGCGCGGGGCTGGCCCCGTTCTGGCTGCGGATGCGAACGGACCGCCCTGGCCACGGCGGCGCGAGCGCGGCGCCCGTCCGGGGGCGCACGTCCGACGTGCTCGTCGTCGACGGCGAGGACACCTTCACCTCGATGCTGGCCCACCTGCTGCGCTCCACGGGATCCACCGTGCGGGTGCGCCGCTTCGACGAGCCGGGGCTGCGCGCGGCGGCGCTGGAACACACGGGGCCCGTGGTGCTGGGCCCGGGGCCCGGCGACCCGCGTGACGCGGCGGATGCGAAGATGCGGCTGCTGCGCGGACTGGCCGCCGACCTCGTCGCCGGCGCGCGCCAGCCACTGCTCGGCGTCTGCCTGGGACACGAACTGCTCGCCGCCGAACTCGGCCTCGACCTCGTCCGCAAACAACGCCCCCACCAGGGCGCCCAGGAGACGATCGACCTGTTCGGACAACCCGAGACCGTCGGCTTCTACAACTCCTACACCGCCCGCTGCGACGACGAGACCGCCACGGAACTCGCCCTGCACGGCATCGAGCTGAGCCGCGACCCGGCGAGCGGCGAGATCCACGCCCTGCGCGGGCCCGGATTCGCCGGGGTCCAGTTCCACCCCGAGTCGGTGCTCACGCTGGACGGCGTCACGGTGGTCGCCCGACTGCTGGCAGCGGTGAGCGAGGGGGCGGGGAAGAAGGTACGTCCCGGCGGATGAGGGACGGCGCGACGGGGAGCGGTGACGGGGCAGCCGGGGCGCGGCAGGTCGCGGGCGGCGCGACCGGGCGCCCCGCAGGTCGCGGACGGACAAGCGGGGCCGGGCGCGCCACGGGCCGTGAGGCGTCAGCCCAGCACGTGCAGGGAGCCCCACAGGGCCAGGACCGACAGCGCCAGCGCCGGCGGCACCGTGAGCAGCCCGAGCCGGGTGAACTCGCGCAACCCCACCCGGTGCGCGTGCTGGTGCAGCGTCTGCCGCCACAACAGGGTGGCCAGCGACCCCGCGTACGTCAGGTTCGGGCCGATGTTGACGCCGAGCAGCACGGCCAGCACAGGTCCCGCGCCGCCCGGCGCGGTCAGCGGCAGCAGCACCAGCACGGCCGGAAGGTTGTTGATGAGGTTCGCCAGCACGGCCGCCAGCCCCGCCACGGCCGCCAGTTCGAGCAGCCCGGAGCCGTCCGGCACCAGGCGGCCGAGCCAGTCGGCGAGCCCGTTGTCGACCACCGCGCGCACCACCACGGCCAGCGCCACCACGAACGCCAGGAACGGCACACCGGCCGCCACCGCCAGACCGCGGGGCGAGGTGTGCCCGCGGTGCAGCGCCCTGGCCCCGAGAACCAGGGCTCCCGCGGCCGCCGCCCAGGCGGGTTCGGTACCGAGGACCGAGGTGACGACGAACCCCGCCAGCGTGCAGACGACGGTGACGAGCGGGAAGAGCGGAACCCGGGGCGTCTCCAGGGAGCCCGGCGCCTCGCGGTCCTCCTCACGGCCCTGGAGGTCAGCGGCGAAGAACCGCCGGAAGACCACGTACTCGACCGCGACGGCCACCAGCCACGGCAGCAGCATCAGCCCAGCGAACCGGGTGAACGTCAGCCCCGTCGCGGCCAGTGCCAGCAGATTCGTCAGATTCGAGACCGGCAGCAGGAGCGACGCGCTGTTCGACAGATGGGTGCAGGCGTAGACGTGCGGTTTGGCGCGCACGCCCAGCCGGGCGGCGGTCGCGAACACGACGGGGGTCAGCAGCACCACCGTCGTGTCCAGGCTCAGCACCGCCGTGGTGAGGGACGCCGCTGCGAAGACCGCCGCCAGCAGCCGCCCGGGGCGCGCCTCGGCGGGGGCGCGGGAGGCCCTGCGCGCCATCCACATCCCGCAGGCGTGGAAGAGGCCCTCGTCGGCGCAGAGTTTCGACAGGACGAGGACCGCCGCCAAGAAGGCGATGACCGGGCCCAGGCGGACGGCCTCCTCCCGCGCGTGACCGAGGGAGACCGCACCCGTCGCGATCACCACCGCGGCGGCGGGGACCGCGACGACGGCCTCGGGCCACCGGGGCGGGCGGACGACGGCCCAGACGAGGGTGGCCAGCAAGAGCAGCACGGAGAGGGCTTCGGCCGGCAGTCCGTGCATGAGGCCCTGCCCCGCCCTTCCCGTGCCCGTTTCCGTTCCCGTCCCTGTTCCTGCGGGGGTCCCCCTCCTGGGCGGCTCCGCCCGGGAGGGGGGGTACGGATCCCCGCTGACCGCGTCAGGCGGGCTCCTGGCCGCGACGTCCCGCGAAGGGAGGGGCCGCGCCCCGCGGGGAGTAGTGTTCCACGGGCTCTCACCCGAAGAAGACGCCTGCCTCCTCGTACAGCGCCGGGTCCACCGTCTTCAGCTTCTCCGTGGCCTTCGCCAGCGGGACACGGACGACGTCCGTACCGCGCAGGGCGACCATGCTGCCCCACGCCTCGTCGCGCACGGCGTCGATGGCGTGCAGGCCGAAGCGGGTGGCGAGCCAGCGGTCGAAGGCGGTCGGCGTACCGCCGCGCTGGACGTGGCCGAGGACCGTGGTGCGGGCCTCCTTGCCGGTGCGCGACTCGATCTCCTTGGCCAGCCACTCGCCGACACCCGAGAGCCGCACATGGCCGAACGAGTCGGTCGTCTCGTCCTTGAGCACCATCTGGCCGTCCTTGGGCATCGCCCCTTCGGCGACCACGACGATGGGCGCGTAACTCGCCTGGAAACGGGAGGTGACCCAGCCGCACACCTCCTCGACGTCGAAGCGCTGCTCGGGAATGAGGATGCAGTTGGCGCCGCCCGCCAGCCCCGAGTGCAGGGCGATCCAGCCCGCGTGCCGGCCCATCACCTCCACCACCAGCACCCGCATGTGGGACTCGGCCGTGGTGTGCAGCCGGTCGATGGCCTCGGTCGCGACGGTGACGGCCGTGTTGAAACCGAAGGTGTAGTCCGTCGCCGAGAGGTCGTTGTCGATCGTCTTGGGAACGCCGACGCAGCGGATGCCGTACTCGTCGGTGAGCCGGGCCGCGACGCCGAGCGTGTCCTCGCCGCCGATGGCGACGAGCGCGTCGACCTCGTACTTGGCGAGGTTGTCCTTGATACGGCGGACCCCGTCCTCCTCCTTGAACGGGTTCGTGCGCGAGGAGCCGAGGATCGTGCCGCCACGGGGCAGCATGCCGCGCACCGCGGGGATGTCGAGCCGCACCGTCTCACCGTCGAGGGGACCGCGCCAGCCGTCGCGGAAACCGGTGAAGTCATAGCCGTAAGCCTGGACTCCCTTACGGACCACGGCCCGCATGACCGCGTTGAGTCCGGGGCAGTCGCCGCCGCCCGTGAGCACTCCGACCCGCATGGGATCTCCCTTCTCCGCGTGGACGCCTGGAGACGCGCTGCGCACACATCTGTACGCAGCGCGCAACACCCGCCACGCTAGCGGTGATCCACGTCACATGGGATGCGGCGAGACGCCGTTTTCGCCTGGATTCGCGGGGCGCGCGGACGGCAACCACCCGTACGAAGGACAGCCGTGCGCGCCCGGCCACCCGGCCGCTCGGGCGGACGGGCAGACGGGCAGACGGGCAGACGGGCGGACGAGGGGAAGGGGAAGGCTCGCTAGTCGTCCAGGCCGCGCTCGATGGCGTACCGCACCAGTTCGACCCGGTTGTGCAGTTGCAGCTTGCCCAGGGTGTTCTGCACATGGTTCTGCACCGTGCGGTGCGAGATGACGAGCCGTTCGGCGATCTGCTTGTAGCTGAGCCCCTTGGCGACCAGACGCAGCACCTCGGTCTCCCGCTCGGTCAGCTTCGGCACGTCGGGCCCGTCCTGCGCCGCCGGGGCCGGATCCGCCGCCAGCCTGCGGTACTCGCCCAGCACCAGACCGGCCAGCCCCGGCGTGAAGACCGGATCGCCCAGCGCCGTACGGCGCACCGCCTCCAGCAGCTCCTGCGGCCCGGCGGACTTGACCAGATAGCCCGTCGCGCCCGACTTGACGGCCTCCAGCACGTCCGCGTGCTCGCCGCTCGCCGAGAGCACCAGCACCCGCGGCGCGGAGTCAGGGCCGACCAGCTGCCTGCACACCTCGACACCCGGCTTGTCCGGCAGGTTCAGATCCAGCACCAGGACGTCGGGGCCGGTGGCCCGGGCACGCCGGATCGCCTGCTCGGCGTCGCCTGCCGTGGCGACGATCTCGAACCCGGCCTCACCCAGGTCCCGCGCCACCGCGTCCCGCCACATCGGATGGTCGTCGACGACCATCACCTTGACCGGATCCGCCGCCCGCGCACCGCCGGGCACCTCTCCTGACAGGTCCTCAGTTGCCATGCTTGGGAACCCTCATCTCCACTTCCGTGCCCTGTCCCGGCACCGACACCAGCTCGGCCACGCCGCCCAGCTCGCGCAGCCTGCCACGGATGGAGAGCGCGACCCCCATCCGGCCCTCGGCCTCCGCGTCCGCCAGCCGCCCGGCCGGGATGCCGGGGCCGTCGTCCCGCACCGTCACGATCACCGCGTCCGGCTCGTCCTCCAGCAGGATCCACGCCTGCGCCGGGCGCCCTGACCCGTCCCCCGCGTGCCGGCGCACATTGTCCAGCGCCGCGCCGACGGCCGCCGCGAGTTCGGCCGCCGACCGGGCCGGCAGCAGCACCGGAGCGCCCGGCTCGGCGAAGGTGACGCGCGAGGCCGCGTACGCCGTGAGCAGCGCCCGCACGTCGCAAGGGGCGCTCGCCGCCTCGTCGTCGTCCGGGCCGGTTTCCGCACGCTCCCGCCGGCGCGCCGCGCCCCGGGCGCGGCGCCCACCGGCCCACGCGCGACGCCCCCGCGCAGCCCCCTCACCGGATACGGCACCGCCGGGGGCTCCCCCGCCGGACTCGGCGTCGCCCGCCCCGGCACCGCCAGGTACGGCGCCCCGGGGCTCAGCGTCACCGGATACGGCACCGCCCGGGAGGACCCCACCGGACTCGGCCCCGCCGCGGGCCGCGTCATCGAGAGCGGCGTCGCCGGGGGCCGTGCCACCCGCGGTGGTGGGGGATGCCGTGACGGCCGTGGCCGCGGCGCCGGCGGCGTCCCCGTCCGCCGCCACGGGCGCACCCGCCACGCCCGGGCCGAGAACAGCGCCATCGGGCCCAGGGCCCGCGTCAGGGCCGAGAATCGCACCGTCGGGCCCAGGACCCGCGTCGGGTTTCGGGCGCGAGGGGCGTGGTGCCACGCCGCTGGAGACCAGGGCCCGCAGGGCCACCTCCTGTTCGCCCGCCATCCGGCCGAGCTCCGCCGCGTCGCCGCCCAGCGCCGTGCCGCGGCGCTGGACCATGGCCAGTACCTGGAGCACGCTGTCGTGGATGTCGCGGGCCAGCCGCTCGCGTTCGCGCGTGGCCGCCTCGATCTGCAGGGCCCGCGCCAGGGTGCGCTCGCTCGCGCGGGCCACCTCGATGACGTAGCCGATGGCCACGCTCGCCACGCAGACGAGCAGGACGTTGTGGAAGGTGGTGCGCGTCATCGTGCCGCGCTCGATGATGTTGGCAGCCCCGACCAGCACCGAGACGCCCGCGGCCCAGCGCCAGCCGCCCTTGAGCGCGAAGGCGAGGACGGGGCCCGCGACCCAGATGGAGGGCAGCGTCGGGCCGACCCGGCCGTGCCCGTCGACGACCGGGGACAGCAGGATGCCGGCGACGCCCAGCAGGATGTCCGTGGCCAGGAAAGGCAGGGTGCACCGGTCGGCCGAGGCGACGTTGCGCAGCGTCGCGAAGGTCCAGCACGTCAGGGCGAGCAGGAACACCACTCCGGGCACGGGCGCGCTGTATTCGCGGTAGCTGGAGACGAAGACGCCGACGGCGTAGAGGACGGCCAGGATGCGGTAGCCGCTCAGCGCGCGCCACAGCGGCTGTTCCACGGACATCATCTTCACGGCCACGTCTCCCCCTCCGCCGTTCCGGGCCCCGGGCGTCCGCTCTCGGGGCCTCTCGTGTCCCGCCCGGGTCCCGGCGGAGGCGCCCGGACGACGAAAGTCCCTAGGCGGCCCGGCCGTTGTTCTCGTGGCCCCCGTCGCCCCTGCTCGTCCTGGTGTCCCCGCCGCCGCTCGCGCGGTCGCCGGCGCCCTCGTCGCCGCCCCGCCCCGCGGCCTCCTTCTGCGCGGACTTCTCCGCCTCCTTCGCCGCCTTCGCGGCCTCGGCGAGCTGCCGCTTGGCCGCCGTGGCGTAGATGTCCACGTACTCCTGGCCCGACAGCTTCAAGATGGCGTACATGACCTCGTCGGTGACGGCGCGCTGGATGAACCGGTCGTTGTCCATGCCCTGATAGCGGCTGAAGTCCAGCGGGGCGCCGATCCGGATGCCGGGGCGCATGAGTTTGGGTACGGACTTGCCGGGCGGCTGGATCTTCTCGGTGTCGATCATCGCGACGGGGATCACGGGCGCGCCCGAGCGCAGCGCGACCCGGGCCAGGCCGCCGGGCTTGCCGCGGTAGAGGCGGCCGTCGGGCGAGCGGGTGCCCTCGGGATAGATGCCGAACAGCTCCCCGCGCTCCAGCACTTCGAGCCCGCTTTTGATGGCGGCCTCTCCCGCGCCGCGTACCCCGGAGCGGTCGACCGGCAGCTGTCCGACGCCCTTGAAGAAGGCGGCGGTCAGCTTGCCCTTGAGCCCTGGCGAGGTGAAGTACTCGGCCTTCGCGATGAAGGTGACCTTGCGGTCGAGGACGGCGGGCAGGAAGAAGGAGTCGGAGAAGGACAGGTGATTGCTCGCCAGAATGGCGGGCCCCTCGTCCGGCACGTTCTCCAGGCCCTCGACCCACGGCCGGAACGTGAGCTTCAGCGCGCTGCCCACAGACAGCTTCATCGCCCCGTAGAACACCGCGACCTCCTTCGTGGGACCCTTCGAGCCTATCCCGCCGCCGTTCCCCCACGCGCGCTCGCCTCGTCGCCCCGCCCTGCCTGGTTGCGTCCCCGTGGCCGGGTACCGGCACGGGCCGGGGCGCGTGGGAGCCTCGGACACTGCCGCACTGACCGGCGACGAATTAGGGTGGCAGCACGCCTTCCCGCTGAGCCCCTGGAGGCCCACCGTGCCGCCCATCCTCCCCGGAGCCGAGCCGTACCGCCGCGACGGATCAGCGACCGGCGTGCTGCTCTGTCACGGCTTCACCGGGTCGCCGCAGTCCCTGCGCCCCTGGGCCGAGGACCTGGCGCGGCACGGCCTGACCGTCTCGCTGCCGCTGCTGCCGGGGCACGGCACCCGCTGGGAGGACATGGCGATGACCGGCTGGGAGGACTGGTACGCCACCGTCGACCGCGAGCTGCGGCTGCTGCGCGAGCGCTGCGAGACGGTGTTCGTCTGCGGCCTGTCCATGGGCGGTGCCCTCGCGCTGCGGCTGGCCGCGCTGCACGGGGACGCGGTGCGCGGCGTCGCCGTCGTCAACCCTTCGGTGACCTTCCCCCGGCTCCAGGGGTACGCCGTCCCGGCCGGGCGGTTCCTCGTCAGGTCCGTGCGCGGCATCACCGACGACATCGCCAAGGACGGCCGTCACGAACTGGGCTACGACCGGGTGCCGACGCGGGCCGCGTACGCCCTGCGCGCCTACCACCGCGTCGTGCGCCGGGACCTGCCCGGGGTGACGCAGCCGCTGCTGCTCCTGCACAGCCGCACCGACCACGTGGTGCCGCCCTCGGACTCGGCGCTCGTCCTCGGCCGCGTCTCCTCCACCGACGTGACCGAGACGGTGCTGGAGCACAGCTTCCACGTCGCCACGCTCGACCACGACGCGACACGGATCTTCGCCGACACGCGCGGGTTCATCGACCGGCTCACCGCGGGGACACCGGCCACGGCGACGCGAGGGGCGGGGGCACGTGACGGGGCGTGAACCGGAGGAGGGCGAGCCCCGCGAGGACGGCTCGCCGCTCCCTCCCGAGGAGGAGGCCGCGTGGGCGGCGATCGTCGCCGCGTACGGAGAGGAGCCCACAGACCCTGAGCCCGGTCCGCGAGCCGGCCTGGAGCCGGACCCGCCCGGCGGCCCGGGCGGCGACGAGAGCGACACCCTCACCGCGTCACGGCCCGCGCAGGACAAGGAGCCGCCGGATCCGAGCGCGCCTCAGGAGCCGCCGGGGCCGCAGGTGCGCAGCTTCACCGTCTACGCCGCGGGGACAGGTCCTGCCGGGCCCCGCGACTGGGAGACGGCCGAGGAGGAGGGCGAGGGCCACTTCGAGCCGCCCGAGCCGCCGCCGCTGCCCGAGACGGACGTGGCGACGAAGTTCGCGTGGCTGGCCGCCGTCGGCGGGCCGCTGCTGCTGCTCGGCGCGATCCTGCTCCAGGCCGACCTCACCTGGTGGATCGTGACGCTCGGCGTCGGCGGCTTCCTCGGCGGCTTCGCCACCTTGCTGACCCGGCTGCGCGACGGGCGCGATGACGACGACTGGGACGACCCGGGCCGCGGCGCCGTCGTGTGAGGGGGCCACCGGGCCCTGCCGGCGTGCCCGTGCCGGTCAGCTCCTGGGACGTACCCGCAGTGCCGCCAGCACCGGCAGGTGGTCGGTGGCGGCCACCAGGTCACCGTCCGTCACCCCGGGGAGCCCGCGGGGCACGCCCGCGGCGAGGACCTCGACGCCCTCGGTGGCGAACACGGCGTCGATGCGCTGGACCGGCTCGCGGGGCGTCGAGGTGTACTCCGCGCCCCACGGCGCCGACGCCCACGCGTCCCGCAGCTCCACCCCGGGCCGCCCCTCGGAGGGCGCCTGGCCGAGCAGCCGGAAGGTGCGGCCGCCCGCCCGCTCGTTGACGTCGCCCGCGGCCACGACTCCGCTCGTGCCCTCGGCGAGTACGGCGGCCCGCTCCCGCAGCGCGCCGGCCTGCCGGCGCCGCTCGGCGGCCTGGAGGCCGAGGTGGAAGCTGACGACGCCGATCCTGACCGGGGGAAGGCCGCCGGGCGCGGGCCCGAAGCGGAGCCGCGCGAGGGCCAGGCCCCGCTGGTGCAGCCCCGGGGTGCGGGGCAGCAGCACGTCCTCGGTGTGCTCGACGTGGGCCCGCAGCGAGGCGAGGATCATGGGCCCCGCGGCCGTCGCACCGCCCGTGACGTACGTCAGGCCGGTGCGGCGTGCCAGCCGGGCGGCGTGCTTGCGCCAGCGGAAGAAGCGCGGGGCTTCCTGGACGCAGACGATGTCGGGGGCGCAGGCCCGCACGACCCGGACGAGCGCCTCCGTGTCGTCCCGCAGGGAGCGGACGTTGTAGCTGAGCAGCCGGACGACTGTCGTGCCGTCCGGCTCGGTCCGCGACGCCGGCAGCTCGCCCGCGCGCACCGGTACGGGCGCGCCGCCTCTCTCCGCCCCCATCCGCGTCCCCGCTCCGCTCAGCCCTGGCGGGCCAGGTCCGCGACGCCGACGAGGCCCGCCTTGTTGCCCAGTTGGGCGGCCAGCACCTCGGCGTGCGGGCGCCAGCGGCTGCCGACCAGCCAGCGGCGGTAGGACTTGCGGATCGGGTCGAGGACGAGCTCGCCCTCGTCGGAGACGCCGCCGCCGACGATGAAGGCGCCGGGGTCGAAGAGGGAGGCGAGGTCGGCGAGGCCCGCGCCCGCCCAACGGGCGAGCTCGCGGAAGGAGTCGACGGCCACCGGGTCGCCCCGCCGGGCCGCTTCGCTGATGTGCCGGCCCTGGATGCCCTCCGTGGTGCCGTCACCGAGGCTCAGCAGGGTCTCGGCGCGCTCGGGGGTGGCGGTGGCGCGCTGCTGGGCGTAGCGCAACAGCGCGCGCCCCGAGGCGTACTGCTCCCAGCAGCCCTGGTTGCCGCAGCCGCACAGGAGTCCGTCGGGGACCATCCTGATGTGACCGAACTCGCTGGCCACGCCGTACCGGCCGCGGTGCAGCCTGCCGCCGATGATGGTGCCGCCGCCCAGGCCCGTACCGATGGTGATGCAGACGACGTCCTCGTGTCCCGTGCCGACGCCGAACTTGTACTCCCCCCAGGCCGCGGCGTTGGCGTCGTTCTCGATCACGACGGGCAGGTCGATGCGCTGTTCGACCTTGTCCTTGAGCGGCTCGTGCCGCCAGCTGAGGTTGGGGGTGAACAGCACGGTGGCGCGCTTGTCGTCCACGTATCCGGGGGCGCCGATGCCGACGGCCTCCACCTGATACTCGGCGCTGGCCTGGCGTACGGCGTCCGCGATGGCGTCGATCACGGCTTCCGGGGTGTCGGGCGTGGGCACCTTGCTGGTTTCGAGGATCGTGCCTTCCTCGTCGACAACGCCGGCCGCGATCTTCGTGCCGCCGATGTCGACCCCGATTGTGAGTCCCATGTGTCCCTCGGTCGTCCGGTCTGATCCCCGCCGCCGTAAACCGTACCGGAGGGCCCCGACGCGCAGGGCACCGTCACACCGTCAGGGCTGTGGCGGGTTCAGCCGTCGTCGCCGGACCGCCCCGAGCCCCCCGGCTCCTCACCGCCGGCCTCGTCCCGGCCCCGCTCCCCGTGCCGCCCTCGGGTCTCGTCCCGGCGGCCGCCGGTGCCGCCGCCGTCCCCTTCGCCGTCGCTGCCGCCGTCGCCGGAGGCGCCGTCACCGTCCTTGTCGAGGGGGACGCGCTGCTCGTCGACGACGCGGCCGTCCAGGTCGGCGGCGTGCGAGAGGTCGGCCGCCTCCTCCACGTCGATCCGGTCGACGCGCTCGGCCCCCGCCGCCGGGTCGGCCGCGTTCGCGTCCCTGGGCGTGGACCAGCGGCGCTCCGACTCCTCGACGACGGAGCGGTAGGCGGCCAGCAGTTCGCCGCCCGCCGCGGTGAGGTGGTCGAAGAACTCAGGGTTCCGTTCGACGACCGGCTCCAGGGTCGACCTGGCCTGCGCGAACAGCTGCCGTGCCACGCCCTGTGCCGCGGCGGACCCGGCGGCGCCGACGAAGGGCTTGCCGATCTCGGCGACCTTCTCGGTCACCGCGTCGGCCAGCCGGCGCAGCTCCTCGGCGGGGCTGGTGGGCGGCGGGCCGTACCGGGCGCGGCGGCGCGCCTTCTCGGCGGTCAGGTCCTCCTCGCACGCGGTCGCCCAGGCGTCGGGATCCGGGGCGTCGCGGCGCTCGGCGTCATCGCTCATGGCGGGCTCCTGTGGGCGAAGGGGGGTCGCTGGGGCGGTGCAGGTTCGACGGTACCCGAACGGGGGGCCGATCCGAGGCGCGGAACGGGCCAGGGAAAGGTTCAGGGCCGGGGGACCGCGTCGGGGTCCTTGGGCCACAGCTGCGGGTCGGGGGTGAAGCGGACGCCGAGTACGCCGCCCTTGAGGCCCGCGCCTGTCACCCGGCAGCGCCGCAGCGCGGAGGGGAGGGCGAGGACGCGGCGGTAGGGGCCGACTCCGACGGTCAACTCGTCGCCGCGCCGCACGAGTTCGAGCTCGTCGCGGCCCGCTCCCGGCAGCGGGAGGTGCCACACCAGCTTGCCGTCCTCGGCGACCCTGTCCTCGACCCAACCGTAGGCGACGTCGGTGCCCGGCGCGGTGTCCGCTCCGGCCGGCGGCTGAAGGCCCTCGCCCCCGCCGGACGCCTCGGGCGCGACGGCGGTACGGGCGGCGTCGGCAAGGGCCGTCAGGTCCTCGACCCCGCGCGGGTCGCGGCCCAGGTGGGGCAGCTCGCACAGCGGGACGGAATCGGCCGCGCAGGTGCCGCGCAGCTCCCGCAGGGCGGCCTGCTGCTGTCCGGCCAGTGCGGCCAGCCACCTGTCTGAGGATCCGGTGGGCAGCAGCCGGTTGGCGACGACGGATTCCAGCGCGAGCCCGTGCAGCCGCAGCCCGGCGCCCGCGGTGCGCAGGGACTCGGCCGCCAGCGGTCCTGGCTCGGTGACCAGCCGGACGACCGTCGTGGGCGCTTCGACGATCTCCTGGAGGGCTGCGAGCCGTTCCGACCAGCGGGTGGCGGTCTCGTACAGCCACTGCGCGGGCATGGGGGCGCCGGCCAGCTGGGCGAGTACGGGGCGCAGCGCGCGGGCCGTCTGGCGTTCGGCGGGGACGAGGCGGCGCAGGTAGCGGCGGAGTTGCTCGGGCAGCGCGAGGAGGTTGAGACCTTCGGGCGTGGGCGGCAGGTCGGCGACGACGATGTCCCAGCCGTTCTCGGCCGAGGCGGGGAGCGCTTCGGTGCGGTGCGCCGCGTGCAGGGCGCGCAGCAGTGCGAAGGCGTTGGCGCCGGGGAGTTCGGTCAGCTCGTCCTCGTCGAGGGGGACGGCGCCGAGCAGGTCGAGCACGGTCTTGCCGCGCTGCTGGAGGTCGACGGCCTGCCTGCGGAACTCCTCGCCGGAGTCGACCCGCCCCAGCCACAGTCCGGGCACCCCGGTGACGGCCTCGAAGGCGCCGGGGCCCGGCGCGGGGGCGGCGCCTTCGCCGGACTGGGCCGCGTCGTCGGCGCCGTCGCCGGGGCTCAGCAGCGCGGCGAGGCGCCGGGCGGGCTCGGGGCTCAGCAGCAGGGTGCGGTGTCCTTGCGCTGCGGCCGCGCAGGCGGTGGCGGCGGCGACCGTAGAGCGTCCCGTTCCGCCCGCGCCGGTGACCAGGAGGGTCTGCGGGCGCCGGCCGGTCAGTTGCCGTCCTCGTCCGTGGCGGGCGCCTGGGCACCGCCCGACTCGACGCGCTTCTTGAGGCCGTCGAGGGCGCGGTCGATGATGACCTTCTCGGCCTTGCGCTTGATCATCCCGAGCATGGGGATCTTGACGTCGACGGTGAGCTGGTAGGTGACCTCCGTCTGCGCGCCGCCGGCGAGGGGGGCGAGGCGGTAGACGCCGTCGAGCGAGCGGAGCATCTGGGACTTCACCAGGGACCAGCGCACCTCGCGCTCGCCGATCCACTCGTAGGCGAGGGTGTGCTCGTCCTTGATGGCTCCGGCGTCCAGCAGCAGGCGGACCTGTTCGGCGCGGCCCCGCTCGTCCCGGCCGAGGACCTCGGCCTCCTTCACCTCGCCTGTCCACTCCGGATAGCGGGGGAAGTCGGAGATCACGTCCATCACGGCCTCGGGTGCCGCGTCGACGGTGATGCTCGAGCTGGTGTGTTCCGCCATCGCCATGGCCCTCCGATGTACCCGTGTCCGAAATGCCCGCCGTGGCGCGGAAAGACCGCGCGAATGCCCGTCGTGGCGCGGGGAGTCTCTGCGGTGGAAGGCTACCGCGCGTCCGGCGGCCCCGACGCCGGGCGGGGCGTGGCCCTGCTCACCGCCGCGCCCCTCACGCCTGCCACACCCGTCACCACTCCGGCACCCGTGGGAAGCCGGTCGCTCACCACTCCAGCACCCACGGGGTGCCGGTCGCGTTGAAGTGGCCCACGTTGACGCACTCGGTCGCGCCGACGCGCATGCGCTGGACCAGCGGCTGGTGGACGTGTCCGAACAGGTGGTAGCGCGGGCGCACCGTGTGCAGGGCCTCCAGCAGCTGCGCGCTGCCGCGCTCGAAGCGGCGCGCGACGGTGTCGTAGCACAGGTCGGGCACCTCGGGCGGGATGTGGGTGCACAGCACGTCCACCTCGCCCAGCGCGGCGATCTTCGCCGCGTAGGTCTCGTCGTCGATCTCGTAGGGCGTGTTCATGGGCGTGCGCAGCCCGCCGCCGACGAAGCCGAAGCGCCACCCGCCGATGACGGCCGTCTCCCCGTCCAGGACGTGCACGCCGGCGCGCGCGTACTCCGGCCACAGCGGCGGCATGTCGACGTTGCCGTAGGTCGCGTACGTGGGGGTGGGGAAGGCCGCGAAGAGTTCGGCGTACTGCTTGCGTACGGCCGCCTCCATGGCCGCCTCGCGGTCCAGTCCGTCCCACAGCTCGCGGGAGTAGGCGCGGGCCTCGGCGAAGCGGCGGGCGGTGCGCAGGGCGACGATGCGGTCCGCGCTCTCGACGCCGAACAGGTCGGCGAAGATGCCGCGCGAGTGGTCGGCGTAGTCGAGGAAGAGGATCAGGTCTCCCAGGCAGACCAGCGCGTCCGCGCCCTCGCCCGCCTTCGCGAGGTCCTCGCTGTTGCCGTGTACGTCGCTGACTACGTGGACTCGCATGCGCCCCACCCTAGAGCGCTCCCCGCGGGGGCGGGGAGGGGTCGGCCGGGCCGCCGGCGCGCGGCCCCGCGGGGAGGGAGCAGACCGGTGCTGGCCGAAAAGCACCGTACGCCCGCTCTTACCGCTCTCTTCCCTCGCGGCTTCCGTGTCCCCGAACGCCTCGACTAGGCTGCATATCGGCCAACTCCACCTGTGACGCACAAGACATCTACGCGTCACCCTCTACCCCCACGCCCGTACCGATGGGTAACGTCCGGGCCGTCATTCTTCCGGGATCGCAGGACCGTCCCGCGGACCGGGAGCCGAGCCAACGGAGGCCGACCCCGCGGCCCTCCCCTCTTGGCGCGCCGACGAGGAGCAGCAGTCTTGCGCGAGTACAGCCTTCCGGCCCTCTACGAAGTCCCCGCAGAGGGAAACCTGACGGACCTCATCCGCCGGAACGCGGCTCAGCATCCCGACCTGACCGTCATCGGACGCAAGCGCGAGGGCCGCTGGGAGGACCTGAGCGCCGCCGGCTTCCTCGCCGAGGTCCACGAGGCCGCCAAGGGGCTGATCGCCGCGGGCGTCGAGCCGGGCGACCGCGTCGGCCTGATGTCGCGCACCCGCTACGAGTGGACGCTGCTGGACTTCGCCATCTGGAGCGCGGGCGGCGTCACCGTCCCGGTGTACGAGACCAGTTCCCCCGAGCAGATCTCCTGGATCCTCGGCGACTCCGGCGCCGTCGCCTGCCTCGTGGAGACCGACGCGCACACCGCAGCCGTCGAGTCCGTCCGCGACCGGCTGCCCGCGCTGCGCGAGGTCTGGCAGATCGAGCCCGCCGCCGAGGGAGGCGAGGCCGCCGTCGCCCGACTCGCCGCCCTCGGCGCCCAGGTCACCGACGAGACGGTGGAGGAGCGCAGCTCCGTCGCCGACGCCGACTCGCCGGCCACCATCGTCTACACCTCCGGCACCACAGGCCGCCCCAAGGGCTGCGTGCTCACCCACCGCAGCTTCTTCGCCGAGTGCGGCAACGTCGTCGAGAGGCTGCGCCCGATGTTCCAGCCGGGCGAGGGCTCGGTGCTGCTGTTCCTGCCCGTCGCCCACGTCTTCGGCCGCCTCGTACAGGTCGCGGCCGTGATGGCGCCCATCAAACTCGGCCACGTGTCCGACCTGAAGACCCTCACCGACGAACTCGGCGCCTTCCGGCCCACGATGGTGCTGGGGGTGCCCCGCGTCTTCGAGAAGGTCTTCAACTCCGCCAGGGCCCAGGCCGTCGCGGGGGGCAAGGGCAAGATCTTCGACAAGGCCGCCGAGGTCGCCGGCGCCTACAGCCGCGCCCTGGACGACCCGGAGGGGCCCTCCCTCAAACTCAGGTTCCAGCACAAGGTCTTCGACAAGCTGGTCTACAGCAAGCTGCGGGCCGTCCTCGGCGGCCGGGCCACTCACGCCATCTCCGGCGGCGCCCCGCTGGGCGAGCGGCTCGGCCACTTCTTCCGCGGCGTCGGCTTCACCGTGCTGGAGGGCTACGGGCTGACCGAGTCCTGCGCCGCGACGGCCTTCAACCCCTACGACCGGCCCAAGATCGGCACCGTGGGCCAGCCGCTGCCCGGCTCCGTCATCCGGATCGCGGACGACGGCGAGGTCCTGCTGCACGGCGAGCACCTGTTCACAGGATATTGGAACAACCCGCAGGCCAGTGAGGAGTCGCTGGCCGACGGCTGGTTCCACACCGGCGACCTCGGCACCCTCGACGTCGACGGCTACCTGGCCATCACAGGGCGCAAGAAGGAGATCCTGGTGACGGCGGGCGGCAAGAACGTCGCGCCGGCCGTCATCGAGGACCGCATCCGCGGCCACGCGCTCGTCGCCGAGTGCATGGTCGTCGGCGACGGGCGTCCCTTCGTCGGCGCGCTGCTGACCGTGGACGAGGAGTTCCTGCCCCGCTGGGCCGCCGAGCACGGCAAGCAGCAGCTCGGCCACGAAGAGCTGCTCGCCGACCCCGATCTCCTCGCCGCGTTGCAGACCGCCATCGACGAGGGCAACAGCGCCGTCTCCAAGGCCGAGTCGGTCCGCAAGTTCCGCGTGCTGCGCGAGCAGTTCACCGAGGAGTCCGGCCACGTCACCCCCTCCCTCAAGCTCAAGCGGGGCGTGGTGGCCAAGGACTTCGCCGACGAGATAGAGGCCATCTACGCCGGGTAGGGCGCCGCCTGCCCGTCCGCCGGGACGGTGCCGCTCCGGCCCGGTACCCGGGCCGGGCGTACGCGGCCGTCGGGTGCGGCTCGGGGTCGGCCGCCGGCGCGGGCTCACAGCAGGGCGCGTAGCTTGTCCGCCAGCAGGTCCCAGCGCCAGCGCTCCTCCACCCACCGGCGGCCGCGGGCGCCCATGCGGGCCCGCAGCTCCGCGTCGCGCAGCAGTTCGACGAGGCGGTCGGCGGCCTCCTGCGGCGCGCCGCCGCGCACCACCCAGCCGGTCTCGCCGTCGAGCACCGCGTCGGGCGCCCCGCCCGAGTCCCCCGCGACGACGGGGAGGCCGGTGGCGGACGCCTCCAGGTAGACGATGCCGAGGCCCTCGACGTCGAGCCCGCCGCGCCGGGTGCGGCAGGGCATGGCGAAGACGTCACCCGCCCCGTAGTGCGCGGGCAGCTCCTCCCACGCCACGGGCCCGGTGAAGCGCACCGCGTCGGTCAGGCCGTGGAAGGCGGCGCGCTTCTCCAGGCCGGCGCGGTGGGGGCCGCCGCCCACGATGAGCAGCACGGCCTCGGGCACGGCGGACAGCACCCGGGGCATGGCGTCGATCAGCGTGTCCTGGCCCTTGCGCGGCACCAGCCGCGAGACGCACACGATGACGGGCCGGTCGGTCAGCCCCAGCCGGGCGCGGACCGCGTCGCCGCCGGAGCCGGGGTGGAAGGTCTTCTCGTCGACGCCGGGCGGCAGTTGCACCATCCGGGCGGCCGCCTGGCGGGTGAGGGCCGCGGCGATCCGGCTGCGCGTGTACTCGCCGAGGTAGGTGAGGGTGTCGGTACCCTCGCCGATGCGCCGCAGCAGGGTGCGGGCCGCGGGCAGCTGGGCCCAGCCGGCCTCGTGCCCGTGTGTGGTCGCCACGATGCGTTCGGCCCCGGCGCCGCGCAGCGCGGGCGCCATCAGGCCGAGCGGTGCGGCGGCGCCGAACCACACGGAGCGGCATCCGTGCTCCCGCAGCAGCGAGACGGCACGCTTGGTGACGCGCGGAGTGGGCAGCAGCATCGTCGTGCGGTCGCGCACGACCGTGAACGGCTGCTCCGCGTCGAACGCCGCGGTGGCCTCCACACCTTCCCGGCTCCGCTTCCAGGTCGAGGCGTACACCACGACCTGGGACGGGTCCAGGCGCAGCGCCATGCTGTGCAGGAAGGCCTGGATGCCGCCCGGACGGGGCGGGAAGTCGTTGGTGACGATGAGGGTCTTGTGCATCGCCGCCGACAGTACCGCGCGCGGGCGCGCGGGCTGGTGGCGCGGGCGCGGGCGGGCACAGCGAGGGAATGGGCGGGATGCGCGGCGGGACGAGGAGGGCGAGGACGCCGAGGACGCCGGGAAAACAGTGGCGTGGCGTGGTGGCGCCCTCGGTGGCCTGGGTGGCCACCCGGGCGGTGCTGCTGGCCTTCGTGTTCAAGGTCTTCACGGTGCCCGGCGGCATGGACATCACCTCGGACGTCTCGGTGATCTACCACGGCTGGTTCGAGCGGTTGAGCGCCGGAGCGTTCCCGTCGCAGGACGTGACCTGGCAGTACCCGCCGGCCGCCGCCCTCGTCATCCTCTCCCCCGGGCTGCTGGCCGGCCTGCTGGGCTACGCCTCCGCCTTCTTCGTGCTGGCCTGCGTCGCCGACGCGGCGGTCCTCGCGCTGCTGCTGTACGGCGTGCGGCGCCGCAACCCGCGCGACGCCCGCGCCGACGCGGCCGGGCCGCGCCACCGGGCCGGCGTGTGGGCGTGGGTGGCCGGGGTGCCGCTGCTGGGCCCGACCGCGTACGCGCGCTACGACCTGATGGTGACCGCTCTCGCCGTGGCCGCGCTGCTGGCCGCCGCCCGCCACCCCCGGATGTGCGGGGTGCTGGCCGGGCTCGGCGCGATGGTGAAGGTGTGGCCCGTCCTGCTGCTGCTCGGCACCCGGCGCGGCCGTACCACCCGCACCGTCTGGCTCACCGCACTGGCGACGGTGCTGGCGGTGGCCGCCGGGTTCGCCGCCGCCATGCCCGGCTCCCTGGACTTCCTGGCCGGGCAGCGCGGCCGCGGCACCGAGGTGGAGTCGGTCGGCTCGCTGGCGCTGCACGCGGCCCGGTACTTCTTCGACTGGGACGGCCAGGTGCTGCTGCGGTACGGCTCGATGGAGTTCGTCGGGCCCGGGGTGTGGCTGGTGACCGACGCGGCCATGGTGGTGACCGGGGCGTGTTTCGGCTGGCTGCTGCTGTGGCGGCTGCGGGCGCGGACCTGGGCGCCGGACACCATGGCGCAGGCGTCGCTGGCCGCCGTGCTGGTCTTCGTCGTCACCAGCCGGGTGCTCTCTCCTCAGTACCTGATCTGGCTGGTCGGGCTGGCCGCCGTCTGCCTCACCCTGCACACCGGCCGCCAGGCGCTGCCCGCCTGGCTGGTGCTGGCGGCGACGGGGCTGACCCAGCTGGAGTTCCCCGTCTGGTTCACCGACGTGGTCGGCGGCGAAGGACCTGGCCTGCTGGCGCTGGCGGTCCGCAACGCCCTGCTGGTGGCCGCCGCCGTGCTCGCCTGCGCACGGCTGTGGCGTACGACGGTGGCCGGGACGCGGAGGGGCCGGGACGACGGGGAGAGCCGGGGCGGCGAGGAAGGCCAGGACGACGGGGACGCGGACGGCGCGGAGCGGCACGGACCCGACGGCGCCCGGGGCGGCGCCCTGCCGGGGATGCGGGGCCCCGGCGGGGCCCGGCCGCTCAGCCCGGGGACCGCTCCGGGCCCAGCTGCGCCGTCACATACGCCCGCCACCGGTCGGTGAACCTCTCCCGGCTCACCCCCAGCACGGAGCGCAGCGCCGCGTCCACTCCCGCGCTCTCACCGCCGTCCTCACGGCCCGCCCGCTCGTAGAGCGCGACGAGCGCGTCCGCGCCCCACTCCTCGGCGATCATGCGGCAGGCCAGCCAGCCGCCCTCGTAGGCGCGGGCGAGGCGGGTGGGGTCGTTGTCGAAGCGGAAGTCCCCGTCGGTGGGCAGCGACCGCAGCGGCGCGGCCCCGCCACGGCCCGCGTCCCAATCGTCCACCGCGCGGGCGAGTTCGGGCGCCGCCCGGCGGGGCGTGAGCTTCGCGGTGCGGTAGCCCGACCAGTCGGCGATCCCCTCGGAGAGCCACATCGGCGTCGCGGCGGTCGTCTGCCGCCGGGTCGCCACATGGGTGGTCTCGTGCGTGAGGACCACCTGCCTGCCCTGCTCGCTGAGTTCGGCGAAGGCTTGCGGGTTGACGACGATGCGGTCGGCGGGCGCCTCCTCCTCTCCGGCCCCGTCCGGTGTCTCTCCCGTGGTGACGGCCGCGATCCCCTCGTAGGAGGAGGCTGGAGACCTCAGCAGGCGGCCCATCGCCTCGGAGGAGGACGGCGCCTGGAGCACCGTGCGGCGGGTCCACCCGTGCGGCCACGTCCGCGCGACGGCGGGTACCGCACGGTCGGCGGCGTCCGCGAGGGCGCGCAGCGCCGACCGCTTCCTGCCCACGCCCAGCACGAGAGAGCGCTCGCCACGCACGACGGTCACCGTGCCCTGCTCCCACAGCTGGGTGGCGCTGCCGGACGCCTCCCGGGCCAGGCGCCAGTCGCCGTCCCGCCGCACGAAGCGCAGCCGCTCGGTGTCGGTGGTGGCGACCCGGTCGTACCCGGCCAGGCGGTAGCGCAGCCGGGCCTCCACCGCGGCCTCGTCGCCGTCGCGGCTGACGTGCGCCACCTGGTAGCCCCACTCCCCCAGCGGGAGCCTGCGCAGGTTGGCGTAGACCCGCCGCTGTGCGGCACGGTAGCGGTCGGCGTGCGGGTCGAGCGTGGCCAGATAGGCGGCCCTGTCGCCGTCGCGCACGGCGGCCGCCTGCTCTTCCAGGACGGCCTGGAAGGGGCGGGTGCTGCCGCCCTCGTCCCCCGCGTCGCCGGCGGCCGGAGCGCAGGCGCCGAGCACGCACAGCAGGACGGGCACGAGCGCCCGGCGGGCTGCGCGCCCGCCGGGGGCACCGTGTGGCCTGTTCACCCCATCGAGGGTACGGGCGGCGGGCCGCGGGCCCCCGCGGCCGGCGGGCCGGTGGTCCGGGAGAGCGGGTGCCGACAGGCGGGTGGGTCGGTGCGCCGGCAGAGCGGGTGCCGGCAGGCCGGTGGGCCGGTGCGCCGGTGAGGGGCCGGTCAGGGCCTGGTGACGGACGAGATCGGCATCATGCCCACCGGGTCGTAGCGCACCGGGGCGCCGGGGTGAGGGGCGTGCACGACCTGCCCGTTGCCCATGTACATCGCCACATGGCTGGCGTCGTCCCGGTAGACGATCAGATCGCCGGGGCGTGCCGCGCCGAGCGGGACCTGGCGGCCCGCCGAGCGCTGCGCCTGTGAGGTGCGCGGGATCGAGGTGCCCGCCTGCGCGTACGCCCACTGCGTCAGCCCCGAGCAGTCGAAAGCGCCGGGCCCTGCCGCGCCCCACGCGTACGGGCGGCCGACGGCGGACCGCGCGGCGGCGGCCGCGGCGGCGGCACGGCCCGAGGAGGCCTTGGCCCCGCCGGAACCCACCTTCGGGCCGCCGTCGGCGCCGCGCCCGCCCCGGGAGGCGCGCTCCCGCTCGGCGCGCTCCTCGGCGGTGAGCCGGCCCAGGAGCCGCTTGGCGGCCGAGAGCTTCTTGCGCACGCTCTTCTTCTGCCGGCTGAGCGCGTCCTGCAACCCGTCGAGCTGCTCGACCTTCCCTGCGGCCTCGGTGCGCCGCTGTTCGAGGCTCCGCTGGGCCGATTTCAGCTGGCGCAGCTTGAGCATCTGGCGGCTGCCGATGCGGTCGAGGGTGGCGGCCTTGTCCAGATAGCCCTCGGGGTCGGAGGTGAGCATCAGCGTCAGCGCCGGGTCGATGCCTCCTGAGCGGTACTGGGCGCCCGCGAGGCCGCCGAGCGTGTCGCGCAGCCGGTTGACCTCCGACTGGCCGCGTGCGACGGCGTCCTGTGCGTCGGAGACCTGTTCGCGCAGCTTGCCAGCGCGCTCCGCCACCCCGTTGTACTTCTCCGTGGCGACCTCCGCCTGCTCGTAGAGGCCGTCGATACGGGCGTTGACGCTCTCGGCGGTCGGTTTGTCACCGCCGGGTTCCGCGCCCGCGGGCGCGGGCGTGAGCGCGGCCGCCGCACCCGCGGCAGCGGCGGACAGCACGGTGACCCGCGCGGTCCAGCCCTGCGCGGGCGGCGAGGTACGTCGGGGAGACCGGTGGGATGCCACTGGGGGACGCGTTCCTTCCGCTAGGCGACGTGCGCCCGCAGAATGTAGCCGTGCCCTCACGGACGGCAAAGGACCGCTCACGGCGGGTAAGTCCTGGCGTGCGGTGCGGTGTTCGGCGATCACGCAGGTCACCGGGCGGGTCCCCGGGTCATCGGCCGCCGGAGGCTTTCACCCGGACGAAGGACGTTTAGCGGTCATCACACTGGCTGTTGATCGTGGGGCGGCCGGTGCCGTCCCCCGCTCGTGCCCCCGCGTTCGGGCGGCCCCGTCACCCGCGTGCGGGCCGGCGCCCTCAGCCCACCCGGACGCCGTACTGGAAGGGCATGTTGCCCATCGCCTCGAAGCGCACCGAGGCGCCCGGCTTCGGCGCGTGCAGCACCTGCCCGTTGCCGGCGTAGAGCCCGATGTGGTGCAGGTCGCCGTAGAAGAGGACCAGGTCGCCCGGCTTGAGCGCGCTCTGGCTGGCGATCCGGGTGCCGGCGCTCGCCTGCGCCTGGGAGGTCCGCGGCAGCGAGACACCCGCCTGCTGGTACGCCCAGGACGTCAGCCCGGAGCAGTCGAACGAACTCGGCCCGGTGGCGCCCCACACGTAGGGGCTGCCTATCTTCGTCTTGGCGGCGGCCAGCGCGGCGGCGGCACGGCCCGAACCGGGCTTCACGTCGCCCAGGTCGGCACGGCCGCTGGAGGCGCGGTCCGCGCGCTTCTGCTTCGCGGCGAGCTTCGCCTTCTCCTTGGCGGTCAGCGAGTTGAGGAGTGTCTGGGCCTCGGAGAGCTTGCCCTGGATCTCCTTCTTCTTCTTGCCGAGCGCGGTGCGCGTGCTGGAGAGGTCCTTCAGCTTCCCTGAGGCCTCCTTGCGCTGCTGCGCGAGGCTCCGCTGCTTGGTCTGGATCTTCTTGAGCGCGGTCGTCTGCTTGGTGCTCAACTGGTCCATGGCCGAGGCCCTGTCCAGGTAGTTGTCCGGGTCGGACGAGAGGAAGAGTTGCAGCGACGGGTCGATACCGCCCGTGCGGTACTGCGCGGTGGCGACGGAACCGAGCTGGTCACGCATCTTGTTGAGCTGGCCCTGGCCACGCGCGACGCTGTCTTGGAGGTTCTCGACCTCAGTGGAGAGCTTGGACTGCTTCTCCTTGGCGCCGTTGTACTTCTCGGTGGCGGCCTCAGCGTCCTCGTAGAGCTTGTCGACCTTCTCCTTGACGCTCTTCTTGGAGGTCTGCGGGTCGGCGTGTGCCGCCTGGGAGGTGAGGGCGACGGCCGCGGCGGCGGTCATCGTGAGGACACTGACGCGAGCGCGGTTCGGCTGCTTGGGACGACGGTGGGACGCCACTGGGGCGAGCTCCTTCTTCCTCTCAGCCGCCTGCCGGTCGGTCAGTTCCGGCTCCGCGTCGCCGGACCGCGCCACCCGACAGGGGCGCCAGTCTCAACTCGACGGAACGAGGCGGTCCTCCGCCGTCACCCCGGATAGGTGATCACCCGAGCGGAGGTTCGAGGCCAGAGATTAGCCACGCGTAGTGATCGGAGCAAATCCCTCCAGAAAAAAGATGTCTCGCGGCCGCATTCTTTACCCGGAACCCACTCAGGGCGAGCGCGGCCTCACGCTTCGCACACGTGACACGGCGACGGGCCGGCTGAAGATCACACGCGGACGCCCCACGCGCGCACGGGGGTTCGAGGAGGGCGGACCTGACGCCCCACGCGCGCACGGGGGTTCGAGGAGGGCGGACCTGACGCCCTACGTGCGCACGGGGGTTCGAGGAGGGCGGACCTGGCGCCCTACGTGCGCGCGAGGCGCTTGAGGAGAAGAGCAGCCGCGACGGGCCTGGCCCCCGCGGCCGCACAACCGTCCGCCACCTCGCGGTCGCTGGAGACCACCACGACAGGGCGGCCAGGCGGCTCGGCCCGCACCAGACGGCGGATCAGCTCGTCCGCCGTCTGGCCCGGCTTGGAGAAGAGCACCCGCACCCCGCGCGGCGGCGCCAGCAGCACCGGTGCCGCCAGCTCGGCGCCGTCGAACACGCAGGTGACCTCCGCGTTCGACTGGGCCGCCAGCCCGGCCAGGCCGCCCAGCAGCCGCAGCCGCTGCTTGTCCAGCGGCATCGCGGGATAGCCGGTCTTGGTGACGTTGTAGCCGTCCACCACCAGATGCGCCTGAGGCAGCGCCAGCAACTGGTCGAGCAGCGCGGGATCCGTCGCCGACAACGCCCTGGCCGCGACATCCTTGGGCGACATCCGGCCCGGCTCCACCGCCTCGACGGTGTCGGCAGGACGCGACTCGGACGGCGGCAGCGCCAACTCCCTGCGCAGCCCCTGCGCCGCGTCCAGCACCGTGTCCAACAGCAGCCGCACCCGCATGTCCTCGACGCTGCGGCCCTCACGCGCCGCACGGCGCTGCGCCTCCAGCGCCGACTCGCTCTCCGCCAGCCTCGACTTCAGACGCCGCACCTCGCTGTCGGAGGCCGCCTTGTCGGCGCCCGCGGCCGACCGCGCCGCCTCCAGCTCGGACCGCACCTTGCGCAGCGCGGCCTCACCGCGGCGCACGTCCGCCTGGGCGCTGCGGAGCCTGCGCTGGGCGCCGTCGAGCTCCTTGCGCAGCGCCTCCACGTCACGCCGCGCGCGCTCCGCCTCGTCGCGGGCCGCGCTCCTGGCGTGGGTCAGCTCCTCGCGCAGCCTGGCCAGCTCGCGCTGCGCCTCCTCGCCGGCCCGCTCGGCCTGCGCCCGCTGGGCCTCCTCACCCGCCGCGGCGACGAGCTTCGCCCATCCCGCGGGCCGCAGGACGTAGCCGACGGCGGCCACGTCGACCGGGTCGGCGGCAGGGGGCGGGGTGCCCTCGTCCAGCGCGCCCGCCAGCTCGGGCAGCTGCTCGCGCAGCCGGGCGGCGATCCGCTGCCGGAAGACGGCGTCCGACTCCAGGGCCGCCGCCATGGCGTTGCCGCCGAACTTGACGCGGCGCTGCGGGGTGAAGCGTGCGTACTGGCGCAGCGGGGGAGGCAGTTCCGCGACGGTCAGCCCGCCCAGCGCGTCGCCGGTGAACGCGACGACGCGCCGGCGCACCCTCTCCGGCAGGGGCCGCTCCAGGCCCTCGGGGTCCGGGTCATGTCCGCCGGAGCCGCCCCGCGCCTGAGGGCCCGTGTCCTGACCGGCCGGTCCCGGGGGCGCGTCGGCAGCCTCCTCCGGCCGCCGAGGCTCGCCGCCCGTCCGTTCCTCCACCGGTCACACCTGCCGTCTCAAGCCCTGATTCGTCGAGCCCTGTCCTGTCCGAGCCCTACACCTGAGCGCTGGGCCGGTCCACCAGTTCGATCTGGTCCACGGCGTTGCACCATCGGCAGCGCACGGACTCGATGGTCTCACTGAGCACCTCGCGCTCCTCCACCTTCGGCGCTCCGGCCAGGTCCAGATGGACGTACTCCACCACCTTGCTGGACCGGGTCACATCGAACCGGGTCAGGTTGCCGCACAGCGTGCAGCGCCAGCGGGTCTCGTCCGTGGGCGTGGGGACCGCCATCGTCGTGAGTCCTCGATTCCTGAGGTCGGTGTTTCCTTGGGGTCGGACCGGTCGGTGTGCGCGCTTCCGCCTTCCGTGCGCTCTCGTGGACACGCCGCGGACCTACGGGAGGGCGTCACGTGCCGTCAACCCTACGGCCTGGATCCGTCCGCGTGCCCGTGCGTGTGTCGAGGAGCATGCCCAGCCAGCGAGCCGTCATGATCCCGGCATGGACGGCACCGACCGCGCCGCCGCCGCGCCCCGGGGCCGCGGCGGGGGGCCGCGCCCCCTCATGACGTACGCCCTGATCTGCTGCTGCGGCCTGCTCTTCCTGATCGGCCCTGCCTCCGGGCTCGTCCCCTCCTACGGCACGGGGCGGGCACTCGCGCAGGCGCAGTCCGACTACTTCGACCGGTGGGGCGTGGTGCCCCGCGCGCTGCTGAGCGGCGCCACGCGCCCGCTGCTGACGCCTGCGACCGCGCTGTTCCTGCACGGGAACTGGCTCCACCTGCTGGGAAACCTGCTGTTCCTGTTCGTCTTCGGCAACGCGGTCGAGCAGCGCATGGGCCCGGTGCGCTTCGCCCTCCTCTACCTGAGCGCCGGCTACGTGGCCATGCTCTGCTACGCGGCGGCGCACCCCGCCTCCGGCCAGTCGCTGGTCGGCGCCTCCGGAGCGGTCTCCGCCGTGCTGGGCGCCTTTTTGTACCTGTATCCGCGCACCAGGGTCACCAGCGTCTTCCCCTTCCTCTTCTTCCTCCCGCTGCGCTTCCCCGCCTGGGTGGTCCTCCTGTTCTGGCTCACCCTCCAGTGGCTGGCCACGCGGCAGGACGGAGGCGGTCCCGGCGTCGCCTACCTCGTACATGTGGTCGGTTTCACGCTGGGCTTCCTCCTCGTATGGCTGAGCTACCGCCGGGCTACAGTGACCGGGCCAACCCCGGCGTGCGAGGGAGAGACCAAGCCGTGATCACATCGATCGTCCTCATCCGGACGAGCACCGAGCGCATCCCCGAGATCGCCGAGCAGATCGCCGCCATCGACGGCGTCAGCGAGGTCTACTCCGTGACCGGTGCCCACGACCTGATCGCCATGGTCCGCGTCGCCGAGCACGACGACCTCGCCGACATCATCCCCGGCCGCATCAGCAAGGTCCCCGGCGTGCGGTCCACCGAGACCCACATCGCCTTCCGCACCTACTCCCAACACGACCTGGAGACGGCCTTCGCCATCGGCCTGGACTCCTGAGGCGACCCCCTGAAGAGGGCGAGCGTCGGTCCGGGCGGCGCCTCACGCCCGGCGAGTGCAGACGCTGGTGAAACCTCTCCCGTGATGTCGCGGGGGCGGCGGGTGCGGTGGGGGTCGGTGCCGCGGTGGGGGCGGTGGGTGGCGGCCGGGTACGTGGTGGGGTTCCTCGAAGGGGGCTGCGCCCACCTGCTCGACCTGTTGCGGGGCGGTATCCACGTGTACGCCCCGATCGCTGCCGTGCCGTGGCAGGTGTTCTTCGTGGGGCTCGTGGTGCTGGATCCGCTCGTGGTCGTCCTCGTCGCGGGGAGGCGCGCCGCCGGGGTGTGGCTGGCGGGGGCGGTAATGGCCGCGGACGTGGTGGCCAACTGGGCCGTGGACTGGCAGTGGGTGCGCGAGGACCCGGGCTGGGCGCTGCGGCCTGTGGGGCTGTTGCCGATCACGCTGTTCGGGGTGTTCGTGCTGGCGACGTGCGCGCCCTTGGCGCGGGCCGTGGAATCGGGTGGTCGCGTGCGTGCGGGCGTCGGTAGCGTGCCGGGATGAGTACGCGTCAGGGGACGGCGGAGAAGGCGGCGACCACGCTGTGGCGGCCCACGGGCCCGAAGGAGCTGGAGCTGGTACGGGAGGCGGGATGGCGGGCGTGGCCGCCGCGGCTGCCGGAGCAGCCGCTCTTCTATCCCGTGCTGAACGAGGACTACGCGATCCGCATCGCCCGCGACTGGAACGTCCGGCACGACGGGGCGGGCTACGTGACGCGGTTCGCCGTCGAGTCGGCTTTCCTCACCCGGTATCCCGTGCGGCAGGCGGGTGGCGAGACGATCCTGGAGCTGTGGGTGCCCGCCGAGGAGCTGGCCGAGTTCAACGCCCACCTCGTGGGGCCGATCGAGGTCGTGCACGAGTTCCCCTGACGGGTGGTTCCACTGACGGTCCGGTGTCCGCTCCCTCATGTGGCGCGAACGCGTACTGGCCCTCGGTCCCCGGACCGTGCCTGCCGCTCCCGTGACCGAACGGGCGCTCGCCGACATACCGCGGGCCCGCATCCGGCAAGGCCAGGCGGCAGGAGGACGTCTTCGTCCGGGAACACGAGACCGGCCCCCGCACGTCGGCCGCGGCCGGCCTCGACGGCTGTCCGCGCCGGGTGCTGGGCGGTCAGGGCCTTCCACCGGGGCCCTGCGGGGCTCGCGGGTCCCGGCCCGCCTCGTCGCCCTCCCCCATGTCCCGCAGGAACGCCGCACCCGCCGGGGTGAGCCGGGTGGCGCTCCACACCAGGCGCTCCTCGCGCCGGGGGCCGTCGCGGACAGGCAGGACGCGCAGTCCGGAGAGCTGGGAGACGAAGGCCGAGGGGAGCATGGCGACGGCCATGCCGTTGCGGACGAGGGCGGCGAGGAACTCCCAGTGGGAGGCTTCGAAGGCCACGTCGCGGTGGAGCCCTGCGGCGGCGAAGGTCTCCTCGGTCTGGGCGCGGGCGTGGCTGCCGGCGGCGAAGTCGACGAAGGTCTCCTCGGCGAGGCGGGCCAGCTCCAGCGGTCCCGCCGCGCCCTCCTCCTCCAGCGGATGCCCCGGGGCGACCACGACGACGTGCCGGTCCCGCACCAGGGTGCGGGACCGTACGCCCTTCGCCTGGAAGGACGGGGTCACTCCGAGGAAAGCGAGGTCGAGGGTGCCGCGCCTGACCTGTTCCGCCAGCAGTTCGCTGCGGCTCGATGTCAGGCTGACGCGCACCTGCGGGTAGCGGTGGTGGTAGTCGCGCAGCAGCCGGGGCAGGTCGACGGAGGCGATGGTGCTGATGGCGCCGAGCGCGAGGGTGCCGCGGATCTCGCCGGTGGCCGCGGCGACCTCGGCGGCGGCACGGTCGGCCGCCTCCAGCGACTGCCGCGCCGCGGGCAGGAACGCCTCGCCGGCGTGGGTGAGCCGCACGCTCCTGCTCGTGCGCTCGAACAGCCGCGCGCCCAACTCCTTCTCCAGCTTGGCGATCTGGTGGCTGAGCGCGGACTGGACGACGTGGCAGCGTTCGGCGGCCCGGGTGAAGCCACCGGTGTCGGCGACGGCGGCGACGTAGCGCAGCTGCTGGAGTTCCATGCGCGCGAGCCTACGAACATCCATCTCGTTTCGCGATCGTTCGCATGACAAGGATGTGTTGGACTCATCGACCGGGGCGCCGCAGCCTGAGGACATGACCGACACCGCACCACGGGCCGGGTCCCGCACGGCACCCGCGGCCTCACCCGGGGACCCCCGCGAGCAGACTCCTCCGACGCCCCGCCGCGGCCTGCTGCTCCTGATGGCCGTCGCCACCGGACTCTCCTGCGCGGGCAACTACTTCGCCCAGCCGCTCCTCGACCTCATCACCCGCGACCTGCACGTCAGCGCCGCCCTGGCGGGGTTCGTGGTGACCGCCTCGCAGGCCGGTTACGCGCTCGGCCTGCTGCTGATCGTCCCGCTCGGCGACGTGCTCGACCGGCGCCGCCTCGCCGTCGGGCTGCTGGCGGCGACCGCGGCCTTCCTCGCCTTGACGTCCGCGGCGCCCACGGGACCGCTGCTGCTCGCGGGCACCGTCGCCGTCGCGCTGACGGCGGTGGGCGCCCAGGTCGTGGTCGGGTACGCGGCCGCCCTCGTGCCGGACGAGGCGCGCGGCCGTGCGGTGGCCACCGTGATGTCCGGGGTGCTGCTGGGCGGGCTGCTGGCCCGCACCGTCTCGGGCGTACTGGCCGAACTGGGCGGCTGGCGCACCGTCTACTGGGTCAGCGCGATACCGGTGGCCGTGATGGCCCTCCTCCTCCACCGTCACCTGCCGCGCGTACGGTCCTGCGCCCGGCTGTCGTATCCGGCGCTGCTGCGCTCCTCGCTCTCCCTGCTGCGCGAGGAGCCGCTGCTGCGCTGGCGGTCGGCGATCGGCGCCCTGTCCCTGGCGGCCTACAGCGTGCAGCTGACCGCGCTGACGTTCCTGCTGGCCGGGCCGCCCTTCGGCTGGTCGGAGTCGCGGATCGGGCTGTTCGGCCTCCTCGGTGTCGTCGGCGTGGTGACGATGACCTTCGCGGGGCGGCTGAACGACCGGGGGCTCGTGCAGTACGTGACCGGGTGCGGCATCGCGACGCTGGGCGGCGGCTGGCTGCTGCTCCTGGCCGGCGCGGGGTCACTGCCGTGGCTTGCGGTGGGCATCGTCGCGCTCAACGTCGGACAGCAGGCCGTCCTCAACAGCAGCCAGACGGTGCTCTACGCGCTGCGCCCCGAGGCCCGCAACCGCCTCAACTCCGTCTTCATGACCAGCTTCTTCATCGGCGGCGCCACGGGTTCGGCGCTGACCGCCCTGGTGTGGGCGCGCGCCGGCTGGAGCGGGGTGTGCCTGCAGGGCGCGGGCCTCGCGGCGGCCGCGCTGGCGGTGTGGGGCCTGGAGCGGCTCAGCACCGCGCGCGCCCGCTCACGCTGACGTCACATCGACAGCTCTACTCATCGACAAATCCGCATTGCTGTCGAGGAGTTCGACACCATGCGCATCGCAGTCCTCGGCGCGGCAGGCAACGCCGGCAGCCGGGTCGCCGCCGAGGCCCTCGCACGCGGCCACAAGGTCAGCGCCGTCGTCCGCGACCCGGCCCGCTCCCCCACCCTGCACCCGGGCGCCGCGCACCGGGCGCCGCCGGCCGGGCGCCGACACGTTGCCGGTCTACGAGGCGGACCGCTCCGCCATCTGCGCGGAGGACTTCGCCCTCGCCCTGCTGGACCGGGGGGGCGCCTCCCGGCCGAAAAGGGCCGAAGGCGGGGACCGAGCGGCCGAAGCACCACGGGGCCCGTTCCACGGTGACCTACTGAGCGGCGGCCCCCTGAGCCACGGCCTGCTGGACCGGTCCGCCGGGCGGCGGAAATGCGAGGGAGCGCGCGGCGAAGCGGGCGGGCGGCACGTCGTTTCAGCCCGCGGCGGGGTCCGGGGCCTCGGGGACACAACGCCCCTCCTGGGTGCGGTAGTTCCACCGCGCTCCGTTCCGCACCAGCTCCCGTACCGCGGCCGTGAACCGGTCCACGTGCTCGTCGGGCGTCCCGGCGCCGAAGCTGACCCGGACCGCGTTGAGCGTGGGGGCCTCTCCGGCCGAAGACGGGGAGCCCGGCGCGGCCTCGGGCGCCCCGCACTCGCCGGGAGCGTCGCCCTCCCTGCCGAGGAGGGTGCGCAGCAGCGGATGCGCGCAGAACAGGCCGTCCCGCACACCGATGCCGTACTCGGCCGACAGCGCCGCCGCGAAGTGCGAGCTGTTCCACCCCTCCACGACGAACGAGACCACGCCCACCTGGTCGGCGCCCTCGCCGAAGAGGGACAGGACACGCACCTGGGGGACGTCGGCGAGACCGGCACGCAGCCGGGCCAGCAGCTCCTCCTCGCGGGCGACCAGGCCGTCGAACCCCGCCTCCGTGAGGGCGCGGCAGGCGGCGGCGAGGGCGTAGGCGCCGATGACGTTGGGCGAACCGGCCTCGTGCCGGGCGGCGGTGGTGTGCCACTCGACCTCGACGCCGCCGTCCGCGCTGCGCGCCACCCGGCGGCTGGCACCGCCGCCCGCCAGATACGGCTCCGCCTGGACGAGCCAGTCCGCGCGGCCCGCCAGGACGCCCGCACCGAAGGGCGCGTACAGCTTGTGTCCCGACAGCGCCACCCAGTCGGCCTCCAGTTCGGCCAGGCTGACCGGCCGGTGCGGGGCGAGCTGCGCCGCGTCCAGCACGAGCCGCGCCCCGTGCCGGTGCGCCGCCCGCGCCAGCTCGCGGACCGGCCACACCTCTCCGGTGACGTTCGATGCTCCGGTCACACACACCAGCTTCGGCCCGGCGGGTGCGCCGTGCAGCGCCGACTCCAGCGTGGCGACGGCGGCCTCGGGGGAACGCGGCGCGTCCAGGTACGTCACGTCGTGCGCGCGCCACGGCAGCAGAGAGGCGTGGTGCTCGGTCTCGAACACGAACACCTTCGTGCCCTGCGGCAGCGCCGCCGAGAGGAGGTTGAGGGAATCGGTGGTCGCCCGGGTGAACACCACCTGGTCGCCCTCGCGGCACCCGAGGAACTCCGCGACGGTCCGCCTGCTGTCCTCGAACAGTTCGGTCGACAGCTGCGAGAGGTGGCCCGCCCCGCGGTGCACGCTGCCGTAGTAGGGCGCGTACGCGGCGACGTCGTCCCAGACCCGCTGGAGTGCGGGGGCGCTCGCCGCGTAGTCGAGCGCCGCGTAGGTCACCTCCCCGCCGGTGACCAGGGGGACGCGGACGTCACGGCCGAGAACGGGAAGGGGTCCGCCCGCCCCCTCGGCGGAGGCCGGCGACGTCTCAGGCGCGGAGGCCGCCGCCCGCGTACAGGACGGATCAACCGGGGCAAAAGTGGCATTGAACGGCATGGGGAAGCTCCATGGGCAGGGGTGAACGACGAACGGCGACGACGGCGACGGCACCGCCTCGCTGTCGGACGCAGACGTCAGCGCCTTGCGTGCCCGGCGGGCAGACGGCATCGCCGCGCGCCTGGCGGCGGACGGGAAAGGGGCCGAGCCGGCCCTAGCGCATTCGCTTGCTCACGAAAGACTCCCTCGCAGACCAGGACCCCTGGCGGAGAGGGATCCGCGCTTGCCGTGGACCTTGCTGTCCTACGGCCTGGTCATCACCCGGGGCACCCCGCCACGGACGGAGGGTTGCCGGACAGCGGGCCGGGGCCTTGGTCGCTGTCGCTCGTGACCTGGGCTGGAGTATGCCACACGGCGTGTCCGGGGCACACCCGTACGTCCACTATCCGGACGGCCGTGCTCGTCGGGCGAGGCCGGTGGGACCCGTGGGACCTCTCACCGGGGCAACCGCTCGCACAACAGCCGCACGAGCGCGCCGGTACGGAAGCGGTCGGGCCAGTACGCGGGAACGCCCCGCTCGGACAGCGGCGCCGCGGTGACCGGACCGACGCAGGCGACCTGGGCGTGCCCGCGCAGCGCCCGGGTCAGCGCGTCCGCAGAGCCGGTCTCCTCGGCGCGGGCGAACAGCCCCGCCACCGCGGGGGCGCTGGTGAAGGTGACGGCGTCGACCTCGCCCGCGACCAGTGCCTCGATCAGCCGGTCCAGGGGCGCGAGGTCGAGCGGCGGTGCCGAGCGGTAGACGGGCACGGCAACGACGTCGGCCCCCGCGGCGCGCAGCGCGTCGAGGAACTCGCCGAGGGGTTCTCCGTGGAGTTGGACGGCCACCCGCAGCCCCGCCAGGTCTCCGCGTGCGAGCAGGTGTGCGCGTACTTCGGCGGAGGACTCGGAGGCGGGCGACCATGCCTCGCGGAGCCCGGCGGCGCGAATGGCCCCGCACGCCTTGGGGCCTCGGGCGAGCACCTCGCCCGAGGCCAGCGCGTCGCGCAACGCCTCCCCCGCGCCCCAGTCGTCCGCCGCCTGCATCCAGCCGCGGAAGCCGATGCCGGTGGTGGCGACGGTGACGTGCGGCGGGCGGTCGACCAGCTGCCGGGTGGCGTCGCGCAGTTCCGTGTCGTCGCCGAGGGGGACCATGCGCAGCGCGGGAGCGTAGAGGACGCGGGCGCCGCGCCGCTGGAGCAGCGCGCCGAGTTCCCCGGCCCGGCGCGCGGCCGTCACGGCGACGGTGTAACCGGTCAGCGGCAAGGCCACTCCGGTGCCCTGGGGCCCGTACGGGGGTCGGGGTTCCGGCACAGCGTCTCCCTCGGGTGTGGACGGATCGTGCGGGGACGACCGGGGCGAGGGCTCGTCCTCGGTGCGCTCTCCGGCCCACGAGGCTACGTCCCGCCCGCGCGGCTGCCGCTGCCGGCCGCCTGCGGCGGGGAGAACCTCCACTCACTCCCCCGCCGGCTGCCGCGTGAGCCCGTCCGCCTGCGTGGGCCCGTCCGCCGGGTTCCGGGTGAGCACGGCGGCCCGCTCCCGCAGCGCGGCCAGTCCGGCGGCGACGGCGGGCTGTTCGTCAGTGCCGCGCCGCACCACGGTCAGCACGCGCCGGAACGGCGGCGGACTTCCCTGCACCGGCACGCGCACGACCCGCGGGTGACCGGCGACCGACATCAGCCGTGGCACCAGGCACACCCCCAGACCGTGGCCGATCATCGCGAGGACGGCGGGCCACTCGTCGGAGTGGTGCAGACGGCGGGGGGTGAACCCGGCCGCGGCGCACAGCGCCTGGATGAGCCTGTCCTGGTCGTGGTGAGGGATGATCCAGTCCTCCGCCGCCGCTTCCGCCAGGTCGACGGGTCGCCGGCCGGCCAGCGGGTGCCCGAGGGGCACGACGAGGTCCAGGACGTCGTCGAGCAGCGGCCGTTGGGCGAAGCGCGGGTCGTCGACCGTGGGGCTGTCGGGGTGCGGGGTGAGCACGGCGATGTCCGCCTGGTCCGCGAGCAGCCGCTGGTAGCTCAGCTGGGTGTCCGACTCGTGGATGAGGACGCGGACGGGCGGCCGCGCCCGCCGCAGTTCGGCGGCCGTGGGGGCGAGGAGAGAGGCCATGGTGGTGGTGAACCCCGGGTCGTCGGCGTGCTCCAGTCGCTGGAGCCGGTCGCCGCGGGCTTCGCCGGTCTGGTCCTGCTGGGCGAACGGCTGAGCGGCCTCCAGTGGCTGGCGGTCGGCTGCGCCACACTGGCGTCGGCCGGCGCGGTCGCCGGCCACTGCTCCGGTGGGGCCGTACGGGGCGACATCCGCTCCGAGCGACGAGTTTCCGGTGCCCGGACGGTCTGTACTGGGAGACGGTGTGAACCGAGCGACCGGGAGGCGACGACCATGAGGCAGTCCCAGAAGATCAAGACGTTCCTCTGGTTCGACACCCAGGCCCAGGAGGCGGCCGAGTTCTACGTCTCCCTCTTCGACGACTCCCGCATCCTGGGCGTCACCCACTACGGCGAGACGGGCCCGGGCAAGCCGGGATCTGTGATGACGGTCGACTTCGAGCTGGCAGGACGGGAGTACGTGGCGCTCAACGGCGGCCCCGAGTTCTCCTTCACCGAGGCGATCTCGCTCCAGGTGGACTGCGACTCGCAGGAGGAGGTGGACACCCTGTGGGAGAAGCTGACGGCGGACGGCGGTCAGGAGGTCCAGTGCGGCTGGCTCAAGGACAAGTACGGCCTCTCGTGGCAGATCGTGCCGCGTCGCCTCTTCGAGCTGCTGGAGACGGCTGACAGCGCGCGGGCCGAGGCCGTCACCCGGGCCATGCTCGGCATGGTGAAGCTGGACGTGGCCACGCTGGAGGCGGCGGCGCGCAAGTGACGCCGCCCCCGTCTCAGCGCCGGCGGCACGGTTCTGGTCTCCTGCGGACCGTGGTCCGGTGAGAGGGTGCCACTGCCCGTAGCGTGCGGTCTGCGGGCCGGTTGTGGCTTGTGGCGCCGTTCCCCGCGCCCCCTTCGGGCGCGTCCGGGAGATGCGGCCGCAGGAGGGGGGCAAGCGTGGCCGGGGCCGGGTGACGGGGGCCCGGCCCCGGCCACGCTCCCTCACCTCAGGTGGCTGGCCTCCACCCACCGTTCCAGCGCCGCGCGGGCCGCGCCGGAGTCGAGGGACTCGGCGGCGCGCCGCATACCGGCCGCGATCTGCTCGCTCAGCGGCGCCTCGGTGGGCGCGAGCGCCGTGAAAGCGGCGGCAGAGTTCAGCAGGACGGCGTCCCGCACGGGCCCCCGCTCGCCGTCCAGCAGCCGCCGTGCCACGTCCGCGTTGTAGGCGGCGTCGGCGCCCCTCAGCGCCTCGACGGGCACCAGTTCGAGGCCGACGTCGCGCGGGTCGAAGCTCTCCTCGCGCACCGCGCCGTCGCGGACGATCCACACGGTCGACGTCGCCGTGGTGGTCAGCTCGTCCAGCCCGTCGTCCCCGCGGAAGACCAGCGCGGAGGAGCCGCGGGCCGCCAGCACGCCCGCGATGATCGGCGCCATCCGCGCGTCGGCGACGCCGGTGGCCTGGGCGCGTACCCGGGCCGGGTTGGTGAGCGGCCCCAGGAAGTTGAACGGGGTCGCGACGCCCAGCTCCTTGCGTGCCGTACCGACGTGCCGCAGCGAGGGGTGGAACCGCACCGCGAAGCAGAAGGTGATGCCGGCCTCGGCCGCCACCTCGGCGACCCGTTCGGGGCTCAGCTCCAGGTCCACTCCGAGCTTCTCCAGTACGTCGGAGGCTCCGCTGGCGCTGGAGGAGGCCCGGTTGCCGTGCTTGACGACCTTCACGCCCGCTCCGGCGACGACGATCGAGGACATGGTCGAGATGTTGACCGTCTTGGCCCGGTCGCCTCCGGTGCCGACGATGTCCACGGAGGGGCCCGGCACCTCGATCGTCCGTGCGTGCGCGTACATGGCGCGCACCAGCCCGGAGATCTCCTCGACCGTCTCCCCCTTGGCCCGGAGCGCGACGGCGAACCCCGCGATCTGCGCGTCGGTGGCCTCGCCCCGCATGATCCGGTCCATCGCCCACGCGGTGGCGTCCTCGCTCAGGTCCTGGCCGGCGAGCAGTGCGCTGAGCACGTCGGGCCAGGTACGCGCCGCCACGGTGTCGCCTCCGGCGGGGGTAGCAGCGCTCATGGGAACCACATCCTGGCTATAGACCGACGCAATGGTGCCGCCACCCTATCGAGCCCGACCGGGCGGCGTGGCCGCCTGTTCACCCCGTGGGCAGCGGGCCTGCACCCGTCAGGAGTGGGGCCTTGCGGCAAAGCCGGGAGGGGCCCACGGGACGTACCCGTGAACCCCTCCCGGTGTGGCGGATTCAGCTGTGCTGCGCGGTCAGTGGTGACCGTGGCTGCTCTCGATCTCGCGGTACTCCTCCTGCGTGGGCTTGGGGATCTGCCCGGACTCGCCGAAGTAGCCCTTCGACAGCCGCGACCGCAGCTTCTGGCCACGGCTGACCTTGCGCCGCACACCGTTCTCGTCGGTGGCCGCACCCACCTCGACCGGCCGGTACTGCTCGTGCGCCGTCAGCGTGTGCAGCTGCTCCTGGGACAGCGGCTCGTGGACCTCCACGAACTCACCGTGCGGCAACCGCTTGATCGTGCCGGTCTCCCGCCCGTGCAACACCTTCTCCCGGTCCTTGCGCTGGAGACCCATGCACACCCGCCGTGTGATCACGAACACCACCACAGGCGCGACGAAGAACGCCACCCGCACGAACCACGTGATCGCGTTGATCGACAGATTGAAGTGCGTCGCCCACAAGTCGTTGCCACCACCGACCAGCAGCACGAAGTACCACGCGATCCACGCCGCACCGAACGCCGTACGCGTCGGCGCGTTCCGCGGCCGGTCCGCGATGTGGTGCTCCCGCTTGTCCTTGGTCACCCACGACTCGATGAACGGGTAGAGGGCGATCGCCACCAGCACCAGCGGGAAGATCACCAGCGGGATGAACACGCCCAGGACCAGCGTGTGACCCCACAGATTGATCTCCCAGCCGGGCATCACCCGGATCAGGCCCTCGGAGAAGCCCATGTACCAGTCGGGTTGTGCGTTGGTGGAGACCTGGTCGGGCCGGTAGGGGCCCAGCGCCCAGATCGGGTTGATCGTGAACATCGCCGAGATGGCCGCGATCACACCGAAGACCAGGAAGAAGAAGCCACCCGCCTTGGCCATGTACACCGGCAGCAGCGGCATACCGACCACATTGGTGTTCTTCCGCCCGGCACCCGCGAACTGCGTGTGCTTGTGGTAGAAGACCAGAATCAGGTGCGCCACCAGCAGACCGAGCATGATGCCCGGCAACAGCAGAATGTGGATCGAATAGAACCGCGCGACGAAGTCGTCACCCGGGAACTCCCCGCCGAACAGGAACATCGACAGATACGTCCCCACGATCGGCACCGACAGGATCGCGCCCTCCATGAAGCGCACACCCGTACCCGACAGCAGGTCATCCGGCAGCGAATAGCCCGTGAACCCGGTGAACATGCCCAGCACGAACAACAGGAACCCGAAGACCCAGTTGACCTCACGCGGCTTGCGGAACGCCCCCGTGAAGAAGACGCGCATCATGTGCACGAACATCGCCGCGAGGAAGATCAACGCCGCCCAGTGGTGAATCTGCCGCACCAGCAGACCACCCCGCACATCGAAGCTGATGTCCAGCGTCGAGGCGTACGCCTCCGACATCTGGATACCGTGCATCGGCGTATAGGCACCGTGGTACTCCACCTCGTTCATCGACGGGTGGAAGAACAGCGTCAGATACACACCCGTCAGGATGATGATGATGAAGCTGTAGAGCGCGACCTCACCCAGCATGAACGACCAGTGGTCGGGGAAGATCTTGCGCATGTTGGCCTTGGCCAGGCTGTAGATCCCCAGCCGCCCATCGGCCCAGTCGGCCACCCGCTCCCCCGCGGGCGCCTTTTTCTTGCCCTCGGCAGCGGCGCTGCCCCGGGCCTCGGTTGCAGTACTCATCCGCGCTCCCAGAAGGCCGGACCGACGGGCTCATCGAAGTCGCCCTGCGCTTCGAGGTAGCCGTCCTTGTTGACGCTGATGTTCAGCTGCGGCAGCGGGTGGCCGGCGGGCCCGAAGAGCACGCGCGCACCGTCGGCGAGGTCGAATGTCGACTGGTGGCACGGGCACAGGACGTGGTGGGTCTGCTGCTCGTAGAGGCTGACGGGGCAGCCGACGTGCGTGCAGATCTTCGAGAACGCGACGATGCCCTCGTGCGACCAGTCCAGCTCGCGCTTGTCCTTGATGTCGCCCGGCTCCAGGCGGACGATCATCAGGGCCGCCTTGGCGATCTCGGTCTGGAAGTCCTCGTCGTGGTGCTCCAGGCCCTCGGGGCGGGCGAAGGTGAGCGAACCGACGGCGATGTCCTCGGGGCGCAGCGGCTGGTTCGTGTTCTCGTTGACGAGCAGCTTGCCCTTCTTCCAGGCCGTGTGCCGCAGCTTGTCCTCGGGCAGCGGGCCCAGGTCGCGCAGCAGGACGACGCCGGAGAGCGGCACCAGGGCGACCGCGCCGAACATCGTGTTGCGGATCAGCTTGCGGCGGCCGAGCGCGGACTCCTTGGCACCCTGCTTGAAGTCCGAGATGACCTTCTCGCGGACCTCGGGCTCCGCCGTGATGGCGTGCCGCTCGTCGACCATCTCCTCGTCGGACATCAGCGTGCGGGCCCAGTGGACCGCGCCCGCGCCGATGCAGAAGAGGGCAACGCCGAGCGTCAGGCCCAGCGCGAGGTTGAGCGCGCCGATGTGGCCGAGCGGCCAGACATAGATGATCTTGTCGATCGGGAAGGCCACGAAGGAGGCGATGAAGCCGATCGTGGCCAGCATCGAGAGCGTGAAGATGAAGGCGACGGTGCGCTCGGAGCGCTTGGCCGCCTGCTCGTCGACGTCCTGGATGCGGTGCTCGTGGGGCGGCAGCCCCGGGTCGGCGAACGGGTCGTCCTTGCGGGCCACCTCGCCGTGTGCCGGTCCCTGCTCTTTCGGCAGGTTCTCGTCTGACACGTTCTCGTCCGGTCCAGTCTCGCTACTCATGACTTCTTGGCCTTTGCGGTCCGAGCGGCGACCCAGGTAGCGACGGCCACCATCGCGCCGAGGCCGAAGATCCAGGCGAACAGGCCCTCACTGACGGGGCCGAAGCCGCCGAGCGAGAACCCACCGGGGCTCTCGGACTTGTCGCTGTTGACCTCCTTCACGTAGGCGACGATGTCCCGCTTGTCCTTCTCGGGAAGCGCACCGTCGGTGAAGGAGGGCATGTTCTGCGGCCCGGTCTGCATGGCCTCGTAGATGTGCTTGGGGTCGACGTCTGCGAGGTCGGGCGCGAACTTGCCGTGCGTGAGGGCGCCGCCCTTACCGGTGAAGTTGTGGCACTGCGCGCAGTTGGTGCGGAAGAGCTCGCCGCCGTTGGCGACATCGGCACCAGCCGGGTCGTACGCCTTCTTGTCGGGCTGGCTCGGGCCCGAGCCGAGCGAGGCGACGTACGCGGCGAGCTGGTTGGTCTCGTCCTGGCTGTAGATCTTCTTCTTCTTGGGCACCTGAGCGCCGGGCTGCTGAGCAGGCATGCGCCCCGTGCCGACCTGGAAGTCCACCGCCGCGGCCCCGACACCGACCAGGCTGGGACCGTCGCTGGTCCCCTGGCCGCCGGTTCCGTGGCAGCTGGAGCACCCGGTGGCGTAGAGCTTCTTGCCCTCCTCGATGGCGAGGGACTTACTCGACTCCTGCTTCTCGGCCTTGGCCTCACCCGCGGGAGCGAACGCGGTGTACAGCCCCCCGGTGGCCGCCAGCGCGAAGAGTAGAACGACAAGCGCCGCCAGCGGATGGCGCCGTCGTGCGGAGAGCTTTTTCACGGATTACCCCGGTGTCAGGATCTTCTCGTCGATGCGGTGTCTGTCCGTACTGCGTCTGGTCCGTTATGGCCGTGGTCCGCCTGGGCGGTACGGCGCGCGGCGTCGCCGCGCCCGCACGGTCACCGGATCAGGTAGATCGTGGCGAAGAGGCCGATCCAGACGACATCGACGAAGTGCCAGTAGTAGGACACGACGATGGCGGCCGTGGCCTGGTGGTGTGTGAACCGCCTGGCCGCGTAGGTGCGTCCCAGGACGAACAGGAAGGCGATGAGGCCGCCTGTCACGTGCATCCCGTGGAAGCCGGTAGTCAGGTAGAACACCGATCCGTACGGACTCGAGGAGAGCGAGGTGCCCTCCTTGACCAGCTCCGTGTACTCGAAGACCTGGCCGCCGATAAAGATCGCACCCATGACGAAGGTGACGATGAACCACGCGCGGAGCTTCTTGACGTCACCCCGCTCGGCGGCGAAGACGCCGAGCTGACAGGTGAGTGAGGAGAGCACCAGGATCGTGGTGTTCGTCGCCGAGAACGGAAGGTTCAGCTCTGAGGCGTGTTCCTTCCAGTAGTCGGCGCCGGTCACCGATCGGAGGGTGAAGTACATCGCGAAGAGGGCCGCGAAGAACATCAGCTCGGAACTCAGCCAAATGATGGTTCCGACGCTGGTGAGGTTCGGCCGGTTGACCGACGGGTGCGCGTGCCCGGTTTCTACTGCTGTTGCTGTCGCCACGACCGACATTATGTCGGTCGCTTATCCCGGCCTCACTTCGGGGGTCCCGTTCGGGGTGTCGGCGCCGCTCGCGCCCGCCGTGCCCAGCGGCGACGGAGGCCCGCACGCCCCGTACAGCCCAGTATCGGCGTGCGACGACCGGTGTTGACGGTGCGTCGGAGGGAGTAGCATCCCAGCCCAGCGGTTCACCCGATAAGGACGAATCACGGACGCGGAGGAACGATGCAGCCGACCGCCACGGTGCTGGTCTACAGCGACGACGCCACCACCCGCGAGCAGGTGCGGCTCGCTGGGGGCACCTCCCTGGCGCGCGGCGCCAAGGGGGAGGGCCGCAGGCCGGCCTCCGACGTGCAGGAGATCCGCTACCTGGAGTGCGCCACGCTGCCCGCCGTCCTGGAGGCGCTGGAGGAGCGCCACGTGGACGTGTGCGTGCTGGACGGGGAGACGGCCCCCGCGGGCGGCATGGGCGTGTGCCGCCAGATCAAGGACGAGATCTACGACTGCCCGCCCGTGCTGCTGCTGATCGGGCGGCCGCAGGACGCCTGGCTGGCGACCTGGAGCAGGGCCGAGGCCACCGTCTCGCACCCGGTGGACCCGGTCGCGCTGGCCGAGTCGCTGGCCGGTCTGCTGCGCGAGCAGGCGGCCGAAGGCCGCCTCGCCCGCGCCTGAGCCCTCACCTCACCGCCGCGCCCGCCCGTCCCCCGTTCGGGGGAGGGGCGGGCGCGGCGTCGTTCGGCGGCGGATGTGGGGTTTCACACCTGCGGGCGCAGCCGCGCGGCGTCCGCCTGGCCGCTGCCGACGTGCCCCTCGCTGTTGACGGCGCTGCCGGCGCGCCACTTCTTCCAGTCCATGTTCCAGTCCCCGAAGCCGTTGCCGAAGGGGGCCATGGTCTCGCCCGAGGTGTTGACGTGCTGGACGATGTCGCCCTCGTTGACGAGGTCGAAGAACCACTTGGCGTTCGAGCTGCTCATGCCGGTGCAGCCGTGGCTGGTGTTGGAGACGCCCTGGGAGCCCACCGACCAGGGGGCGCCGTGCACGTACTCGCCGCTGTTGGTCAGCCGCGTGGCCCAGTGGACGCCGAGGTCGTAGAAGTCGCCGGCGCCGATGCTGGCGCTGGTCATCCGCACGTACGGCTCCTTGGTGAGGATCACCTTGATGCCGTTGCGGGTCTCGTAGCCCGACTTCCCCGTGGTGATGGGCACCGAACGGATGGTCTTGCCGTTCTTCTTGACCGTCATCTTCAGCGAGGAGGCGTCCGCGACCGCGACTATTCGGTCCCCGGTCTTCATCCGGACGGGTTTGGCCTTGCCGCCGTAGAGCCCCTTGCGCACCTTCAGCCCATTGAGTGAGGAGCGGAGCGTGATGCTGGCGTGCGCGGGCCAGTAGGAGCGCGGCCGGTAGTGGAGCTCCTTGCTGTTCACCCAGTGCCAGGAGCCCTCCACGTGGGGCTTGGAGTCCACCCTCAGGGCCCGCTCGACCATCTCCCGCTGCCCGGGTTTCTTCACGGGGCGGCTGAGCTCGGCCGTGAGGGGCATGCCGACGCCGTAGGTGCCGTTGTCGGGGCCGAGTTTCACGTGGAGGCGCTTGGCTGCGGCTGCCTTGGTCCCGAAGCGCAGAGAGCGCCTTCCCGGGGCGCCGTCCTGGTTCTCCGTGCTGACCTGAAGGGTGTAGTGGGCGCCGGCGGCCAGAGAGCTGGTGCTGTGCCAGCTCTTCTGGTCGGCGGACAGTTCGCCGGGGACCACGCGCCCCGAGGCGTCGGTGGCGAAGACGTCGGTGAGGGTGTCGCCCTTCTGGGCGGTGACCTTCAGCGGCTTGTCGGGGTCGACGTCGGTGCTGTCGGCTGCGGCGCTGACGGACACGGCGTCGGTGGCGTCGTAGGGGGCGGAGGAGAGCGTGCCGTCGCTGCCGTCCCCGGTGCCGCAGGCGGCGAGCCCGACGGAGAGGGGCGCCAGCAGCAGGGCGCAGCTGCGCACCATGCGGCGCTTGTGCTTGCGGGTCAGGGTTCTGGGGGCGAGCGCCCCTCCGGATATCGCGGTGTGCGGCCTGTGACTCATAGGCCCAAAATATGAATAATCGTCACTTCGGGCGCGCGGAGTGCGTACAAACGGGTCGGCCCCCCGGCGTGTCGGGGGGCCGATCCTTGTTCTTCGTTCGTCGCCGTGCTGCGCGGCCGCGGTTCCTGCCGTTTGCCGCCGTGCCGCACGGCCGCGGGTTCCTACTGGGTGCGGTTCTGCCCGTGGTAGTACTCGAACACCCAGCCGAACAGGCCGATCAGCAGCAGCGGTACCGAGAAGTACACCAGCCACCAGCCGACGGCCACGCCCAGGAAGGCGAAGGCCCCGCCGAGGCCGAGCGCGAGCGGCTGCCAGCTCCACGGGCTGAAGAAGCCCAGCTCACCGGCGTCGTCCGCGACATCGGCTTCCTGACGGTCCTGCGCCCCGGTGTCCACCCGGCGCGCGGTGAAGGCCAGGTAGTAGCCGATCATGATCGACAGGCCGAAGGCCAGGAAGAGGCCGACCGTGCCGACCGGCTCCTTCGACCAGACGCCGTAGGTGATGGCGACCGCCAGCAGGAAGACCGACAGCCACAGGAACATCTTGCCCTGGATCTTCACTTCCCGGCCTCCTTGCTGCCGGCGAGTGCCTTCTCGTCCCGGTCCACGTTCTCCAGCTCGTCGAGCGCGGCGATCTCCGGGTGGTGCAGGTCGAACGCCGGGGCCTCGGAGCGGATGCGGGGCAGGGTGAGGAAGTTGTGCCGCGGCGGCGGGCAGCTGGTCGCCCATTCGAGCGAGCGGCCGTAGCCCCACGGGTCGTCGACCTCGATCTTCTTGCCGTACTTGTGCGTCTTCCACACGTTGTAGAAGAACGGCAGCATCGACATGCCCAGCAGGAACGAGCTGATCGTGGAGATGGTGTTCAGCGCGGTGAAGCCGTCGGCCGCCAGATAGTCGGCGTACCGGCGCGGCATGCCCTCGGCGCCCAGCCAGTGCTGGACGAGGAAGGTGCCGTGGAAGCCGACGAACAGCGTCCAGAACGTGATCTTGCCGAGCCGCTCGTCCAGCATCTTGCCGGTGAACTTCGGCCACCAGAAGTGGAAGCCGGCGAACATCGCGAAGACCACGGTGCCGAAGACGACGTAGTGGAAGTGCGCGACGACGAAGTACGAGTCCGAGACGTGGAAGTCCATCGGCGGCGAGGCGAGGATGACGCCGGTGAGGCCACCGAAGAGGAAGGTGATCAGGAAGCCGATCGTCCACAGCATCGGTGTCTCGAAGGACAGGGAGCCCTTCCACATCGTGCCGACCCAGTTGAAGAACTTCACGCCTGTCGGCACCGCGATCAGGAAGGTCATGAACGAGAAGAACGGCAACAACACGCCGCCCGTGACGTACATGTGGTGGGCCCAGACCGTCACGGACAGACCCGCGATGGCGATGGTGGCGCCGATCAGACCGACGTAGCCGAACATGGGCTTGCGGCTGAAGACCGGGATGACCTCGGAGACGATGCCGAAGAACGGCAGCGCGATGATGTACACCTCGGGATGGCCGAAGAACCAGAACAGGTGTTGCCACAACAAGGCTCCGCCGTTGGCCGCGTCGAAGACGTGCGCCCCGAATTTCCGGTCCGCCTCCAAGGCGAACAGCGCGGCGGCCAGCACCGGGAAGGCGAGCAGCACCAGCACACCGGTGAGCAGCACGTTCCAGGTGAAGATCGGCATGCGGAACATCGTCATGCCGGGTGCGCGCATGCAGATGATCGTGGTGATGAAGTTGACCGAGCCGAGGATCGTACCGAAGCCGGACAGCGCCAGGCCCATGATCCACATGTCGGCGCCGACGCCCGGCGAGCGGACCGCGTCCGAGAGCGGGGAGTAGGCGAACCACCCGAAGTCGGCGGCGCCCTGCGGGGTGAGGAAACCGCCCACGGCGATGAGCGAGCCGAAGAGGTAGAGCCAGTAGGCGAACATGTTCAGCCGCGGGAAGGCCACATCGGGCGAGCCGATCTGGAGCGGCATGATCCAGTTCGCGAAGCCGCTGAACAGCGGCGTGGCGAACATCAGCAGCATGACGGTGCCATGCATGGTGAACGCCTGGTTGAACTGCTCGTTCGACATGATCTGCGTGCCCGGACGGGCGAGTTCGGCACGCATGAACAACGCCATGACGCCGCCGATGATGAAGAAGACGAACGACGTGATCAGGTAGAGGCTGCCGATCGTCTTGTGGTCCGTGGTCGTCAGCCACGAGACCACCACGTTGCCGGGTCGCTTACGGCGCGTCGGCGATGCCGCCTCGGCCGTCGCGGCGGCGGCACCCTGGGGTTCGTTGAGGATGCTCACGGGTTATTCGTCTCCGCATTCTTGGCGCCGCCCGTGGTGGCGGTGCCCGCCGGGATGTAGCCGGTCTGGCCCTTCTTCGCCAGGTCCTCCAGGTGCTTCTGGTAGCGCTCCGGGGAGACGATCTTCACGTTGAAGAGCATCCGGGAGTGGTCGACGCCGCACAGCTCGGCGCACTTGCCCCGGTAGGTGCCCTCCTTGCTGGGGGTCACCTCGAAGCGGTTGACATGGCCCGGGATGACGTCCTGCTTCATGAGGAAGGGCAGGACCCAGAAGTCGTGGATGACGTCGCGGGAGGTCAGGATGAACTGGACCTTCTCGCCCTTGGGCAGCCACAGCGTCGGGCCCGGGTTGCCGTTCTGCGGGTTCCGCTCGCCCGGCGTGCCCGCCTCGTAGACCCCCTCGGCGCCCTTGGGGAAGCCCTTGGTCATCCGGTCCGGGATGGCGCTGAGCTCCTTGTGGAGGCTGTCCTTGGTGTTGACGTCCGTCTTCGGATCGCCGTCCACGTCCTCGACGTAGTTGAAGCCCCAGCTCCACTGGTACCCCACGACGTTGACGACGTGGGTGGGCTTCTTCGAGGTCGCCATGAGCTTGGTCTCATCCCGGGCGGTGAAGTAGAACAGCACCGCGACGATGATGATGGGGACCACGGTGTACAGCGCCTCGATGGGCATGTTGTACCGGGTCTGAGCGGGGATTTCGACCTTGGTCCTGGAGCGCCGGTGGAAGATGACGCTCCAGATGATCAGACCCCACACCAGCACGCCCACGGCAAGCGCGGCCGCCCAGGAGCCCTGCCACAGGGAGAGGACGCGCGGGGCCTCGTCCGTGACGGGGGTGGGCATTCCGAGGCGGGGGAAGTCCTTTGATGTGCAACCGGTCGCGGTCGCCAGGACCAGGCCCGCGGCCAGCGCCTGCGGTAGCGTCCGCCGCATCGGGCGCCGCGATGTGGGGGTACCACCCGCGGCCGTCCTGCGGCCGTGGGGGAGGTCGGAGCCGTTGGGACTCACGTAGCGCCTTCCCGAGAGTCTCGCCCGCGTCGCGGTCGGGCGCGGCCCTCTTACGTGGTCGGGCGCCGGCCCAGCGCGGGCAGGGTTTGGATGTTTATGCGGACCAAACCCTAGCCGACGCCATTTGGGGTCGCGCGGGGAGGGGGCGTAACGCGCCGCGCACCCCCCCGATGGGGTGGGAGAGCGCCTGAGCGCGCCGGAACTGACGCACCGACGCCTGCCGGCCCAGGGGCCGCGCGGTGCGGCGGTCCGGCGGTGCGGCGCCGCACCGCGACGGGCGGAACGGTCCCCGGTGACGGGCGGAACGGCTCCCGGAGCCGCGGAGCGTCCGCTCGCCGTCCGGGCTCCGCGGGGCCTCGGCGGTAGCGTACGCGGGTGCCCTATTTCGATGCCGCTTCCTCGCTCCCGCTCCACCCCGTCGCGCGGCAGGCGCTGCTGGCGTCGCTGGACGAGGGCTGGGCCGACCCCGCGCGGCTGCACCGTGAGGGGCGTCGGGCCCGGATGCTGCTGGACGCGGCACGGCAGAGCGCCGCGGAGACCGTCGGATGCCGCCCCGACGAGCTCCACTTCACCCCTTCGGGTACACACGCGCTGCATTCGGGGATCGCGGGCGCGCTCACCGGGCGGCGCCGGACGGGCCGCAGGCTGGTCGTCTCCGCGGTCGAACACTCCGCCGTCCTGCACGCGGCCGAGGCGCACGAGAGGGGCGGGGGCACCGTCCACCGCGTCGATGTCGACCGCACCGGACGGGTCGACGTACAGGAGTGGGGAGAGGCGCTCGGTGCGGACTGCGCGCTGGCCTGCCTGCAATCGGCCAACCACGAGGTGGGGACCGTACAGCCGGTGGCCGAGGCGGCCTCCGTGTGCGCGCGGACGGGGGTGCCGCTGCTGGTGGACGCCGCGCAGTCGCTGCCGTGGGAACCGGTGCCCGGCGACTGGTCGCTGCTGACGGGGAGTGCGCACAAGTGGGGCGGGCCTCCCGGCGTCGGCCTGCTGGTCGTGCGCAAGGGTGTGCGGTTCGCGCCGGCCGGCCCCGCCGACGAGCGCGAAGCCGGCTGCGCGCCCGGCTTCGAGAACATCCCCGCCGTCGTCGCCGCTGCGGCCTCGCTGCGGGCCGTACGCGCCGAAGCGGAGGCCGAGGCCGCCAGGCTGCGCTCGCTCGTGGACCGGATCAGGGCACGCGTGCCCGCGCTGGTGCCCGACGTGGAGGTGGTCGGCGATCCGCTGCGGCGGCTGCCGCACCTGGTGACCTTCTCCTGCCTGTACGTGGACGGCGAGGCGCTGCTGCACGCGCTCGACACCGCCGGGTTCTCCGTCTCCTCCGGCTCCTCCTGCACCTCCTCCACCCTGACCCCGAGCCACGTCCTGCGGGCCATGGGCGTGCTGTCCGAGGGCAACGTGCGGGTCTCACTGCCCGCGGGGACGAGCGACGAGGAGGTCGAACGGTTCCTCGACGCGCTGCCCGGCGTCGTGGAAGGGGTACGGGCACAGGTGGGGGCAGGGTCCGGGACGATCGCCTCGGGAGACGACGCCGCGCAGGAGTCCGCGGGGGCCTCCGTCGACACCTCCGCGGACGGCTCCGTGGACGCCTCGGCGGACGACGAGGTCACCCTCGACGCGCGGGGCAAGCTGTGCCCCCTTCCGGTGATCGAGCTCGCGAAGGCCATCGGCGAGGTACCCGCGGGCGGCGTCGTGCGGGTGCTCGCCGACGACGAGGCCGCGCGGCTCGACATCCCGGCCTGGTGCGAGATGACGGGCCACACGTTCGAGGGCGCCGCGGGGGTCGTTTTCCGGGTGCGGCGGGCCGGGGGCTGACGCCGGGGACCCGCGCCGCTGCCCCGCCCCTTCCGGTCTCCACGGGGGACGACCCCACTCCCCCGGTTGCCGCTTCGCTCTCCTCGGGCGCCGGACGGGCCGCAAGCGGTCCGTCCGGCGCCCGAGAGCCGGGGCCGGCGGGCCTCAGCTCAGGTGGGCCTCCACCTCGGTGGCGGCGTCGTGGCCGTAGGCCTTGGTGAACCGCTCCATGAAGTGGACGCGCCGCAGCTCGTACTCCTGGGTGCCGACCGTCTCGACGACCAGCGTGGCCAGCATGCAGCCGACCTGCGCGGCACGCTCCAGCCCCACGCCCCAGCTGAGCCCGGACAGGAAACCGGCGCGGAAGGCGTCGCCGACGCCCGTGGGGTCGGCCTTCTCGCGCTCCTCGGCGACGCCGACGACGATGGGCTCCTCGCCCGCACGGTCGATGCGGGCGCCGCGCTTGCCGAGCGTGGTGACGCGCGTGCCGACCTTCTGGAGAACCTCCTCGTCACTCCATCCGGTCTTGGTCTCGATGAGTTCCTTCTCGTACTCGTTCGAGAAGAGGTAGGTGGCGCCCTCGGTCAGCTGCCTGATGCCCTCGCCGTCCATGCGGGCGATCTGCTGGGAGTAGTCGGCGGCGAAGGGGATGCCGCGGGTACGGCACTCCTCGGTGTGGCGGATCATGCCCTCGGGGTCGTCGGCCCCGATGAGGACGAGGTCGAGGCGGCCCGCACGGTCGGCGACGTGCTGGAGCTCGATGTGCCGGGCCTCGCTCATGGCACCGGTGTAGAACGAGCCGATCTGGTTGTTGTCCGCGTCCGTGGTGCAGACGAACCGTGCCGTGTGCGCGACCTCGGAGATGCGGACGGAGTCGGTGTCCACGCCGTGGCGTTCGAGCCAGACGCGGTACTCGTCGAAGTCCTCCCCCGCCGCGCCGACAAGGACTGGGCGGGCCCCCAGCTGGCCCATGCCGAACGCGATGTTGGCGCCGACACCGCCCCGGCGGATCTCCAGGCGGTCGACGAGGAAGGAGAGCGAGACCGTGTGCAACTGGTCGGCGACCAGTTGGTCGGAGAAGCGCCCCGGGAAGGTCATCAGGTGGTCGTTTGCGATGGAGCCGCAGACTGCGATACGCACGACGAATTCTGCTCCTGAGAGACATCGGGTACCCCCGTACGCCCAGCGCACGAGGGAAAGGCGCCAGTAACGCTACCCGCTAGGGTCGCCGAGTCGAACAGGACACAATCACCTCATAGCACGGCTTTCCCGGCAGACCGGCCGACTCGACGGCGCGCACGGCACGACCGCGCGCCCGCCCCACCGCCACCCGGGCGGCACCGCCCAGGATCCGCGATCATCGGCAGTACGGCACGGTGGTGGAACCGTCCACTCATCCATCCCGTCCCACTCATGTCCCCCGCATGAGGGGACCGCCTGATAGGAAGCTCAGGAACGCGGAGCCAAAGGAGTTTTCGGTGAGTACAGACCAGTCCCCCCAGAAAGAGGACCGGCCGACACCCCGGAGCAGGCGACGGCAGCTGGCGGTCGTCTCCGTGGCAGCCGCTGTCCTGGTGGCCGGCGGGGGCGGTGCGTACTGGGCATCCACCGCCTCATCCGACAACGCGGACGGCTCGGACAGCGCCGCGCCCGCCGGGAGCCCCCCGAAACTGGCGCTGGACGGCACCGCCGCCTCCGCGCACGACGACGAGGGCATCGCCCCCGGCGAGCCGATGGGCCCGCGCGGCTACCGCGCCGACGGCGAGCTGCCCGGCGGCCCCGACTCCGCCGCCGTCCGCCGGACGGGCCACGAGGTGCACAAGGACCAGGTGACGAAGCTGGCCGAGGCGCTGGAGATCAAGGGCGGCGTCGAGGCCGACGACGGCCGCTGGCGGGCGGGCGGCAAGCAGCAGGGCAAGGGCCCCAGGCTGACCGTCGACCGCGGCGAGGACGGCGGCGCGTGGACGTACCAGAACGGCGACACCGTGCCGCTGGACGCCGACGCCTCCCCCGAGGCCGACCCCGCGCCCGACGGGAAGCCGCTCTCCCCCAAGGAGGCCGAGGAGGCCGTGAAGCCGGCGCTGCGCGCCCTCGGGCTCCAGGACGCCGGACTGAAGGCCGGTTCACCCGTGGGCGGCACCCGCACGGTGACCGCCTCCCCGAAGGTGGACGGCCTGCCGACGCACGGCTGGGACAGCACCTTCGTGGTGGACGACGACGGTGCCGTCACCCGCGCCCAGGGCAGCTGGAACACGACCCGGAAGGGCGAGACCTACCCCGTCATGAGCGCCACCGCGACGCTCGACCAGCTGAACAAGGCAAGCCAGTCGCGGGGCGGCCACGGCGCCGGGGCCGGGAAGAAGGACGAGCCGACCGCCGTGGGCGACGCCACCTTCGGCCTGTCGCTGGAGCGCTCGCACGGCGAGCCGCTGCTCGTTCCGGCCTGGATCTACGAGGTGAAGCGGCCCGGCGGCGGCGACATGGAGGTCACCCACCCGGCGCTCGACCCCAAGTACCTCAAGCCCGCCAAGACCTCGTCGGGGCACCAGCCCTCGCAGCCGGGCAAGGACCCCTCGAAGCCGGGCAAGGACGAGGGCGAGGGCGACCTGGGCACGGGCGCGGGCAAGGGATCGGCGCAGGCCGTCGAGTCGTACTCGGCCGACGGGCGCACCCTGAAGCTGCGCTTCTGGGGCGGGGTGTGCGACACCTACAAGGCGACGGCCGACGAGTCCGCGTCCTCGGTGAAGGTCAAGATCGACGCCAAGCCGAAGAAGAAGGACCGGGTCTGCGTGAAGATCGCCAAGCGGCAGACGGCCGAGGTGGAGCTCGACAAGAAGCTGGGCGACCGCAAGGTCGTCGACGCGCGGGACGGCGAGAAGCTGCCGCGCAAGTGAGCGGCGGCGGCCGCCCGTGAACCGACAAGGGCGGCGGACTCCTGGTGGGGGGAGTCCGCCGCCCTTGTCATGTCCGGTGCGGCCGCACGAGCGATACGGCCGACGGGATCAGTTGAACGAGTCGCCGCAGGCGCAGGAGCCCGTGGCGTTCGGGTTGTCGATGGTGAAGCCCTGCTTCTCGATGGTGTCCACGAAGTCGATGGAGGCGCCGCCGAGGTAGGGGGCGCTCATCCGGTCGGTCACGACCTTGACGCCGTCGAAGTCCTTGACCACGTCGCCGTCGAGCGAGCGCTCGTCGAAGAAGAGCTGGTACCGCAGGCCCGAGCAGCCACCCGGCTGGACGGCGACGCGCAACGCCAAGTCGTCGCGGCCCTCCTGCTCCAGCAGGCTCTTGACCTTCGCGGCGGCGGCGTCGGACAGGATGATGCCCTCGCTTACAGCGGTCTCGTCCGAAACGGACATCTGCTTCTCTCCCGGGTTGTACGGACTGCTCTCTTACCGTCGGCTCAACCGACGGCATCCCGGATTCATTCCAGGAGTGGTCACTTCATGCTCGCACACCGCCGAAGCGATCGGGAATGCGTCACATCGACGCGATCGGCATCGTCAAAGTGACGTGAAGCGGCTATGATAGATAACGTCACATAGACGAGAAGCCTGTCCGTCCCGGCTTCCCCGTGGCACCAGACGACACTGAACGACAGAAAGGGCAGGTCCTGTGAGTGCCGCCCAGCCGCTGGACGTACAGCCGACCCCGCTCGCGCTGCTGCTGCTCGGCCGCGAGGCCGACCCCACGAGCGAGCGCGGAGTCGAGTGCCCCGGCGGCCTCCCCGCCCCCTCGGACCCCGACCTCGTCGCACGAGCCCGCGCCGCCAAGGAGAAACTCGGCGACCGGGTCTTCGTCCTCGGCCACCACTACCAGCGCGACGAGGTCATCGCGTTCGCCGACGTGACCGGCGACTCCTTCAAACTCGCCCGGGACGCGGCAGCCCGCCCCGAGGCCGAGTACATCGTCTTCTGCGGCGTGCACTTCATGGCCGAGTCCGCCGACATCCTCACCCACGCCACCCAGCAGGTCGTCCTGCCCGACCTGGCCGCCGGCTGCTCCATGGCCGACATGGCCAGCGCCGAGCAGGTCGCCGAGTGCTGGGACGTCCTGACCGACGCCGGCGTCGCCGAGACGACCGTGCCCGTCTCCTACATGAACTCCTCCGCCGACATCAAAGCCTTCACCGGCCGGCACGGCGGCACCATCTGCACCTCCTCCAACGCCAAGCGCGCCCTGGAGTGGGCCCTCCAGAAGGGCGAGAAGGTCCTCTTCCTCCCCGACCAGCACCTGGGCCGCAACACCGCCGTCCGCGACCTGGGCATGTCGCTCGACGACTGCGTCGTCTACAACCCGCACAAACCGAACGGCGGCCTGAGCGCCGAGCAGATCCGCGACGCGACGATGATCCTGTGGCGCGGCCACTGCTCCGTGCACGGCCGCTTCTCGCTCGACTCCGTCGACGAGGTCCGCGCGCGCATACCGGGCGTCAACGTCCTGGTGCACCCCGAGTGCAAGCACGAGGTCGTCGCCGCGGCCGACCAGGTGGGCTCCACCGAGCACATCATCCGGGCCCTGGAGGACGCGCCCCCCGGCTCCAAGTGGGCCATCGGCACGGAGCTCAACCTCGTCCGCCGGCTGGCCAACCGCTTCGCCGCCGAGTCCGAGGGCGGCAAGGAGATCGTCTTCCTCGACCGCACCGTCTGCTTCTGCTCCACGATGAACCGCATCGACCTCCCCCACCTCGTCTGGGCGCTCGAATCGCTGGCCGACGGCACCGTCGTCAACCGCATCGAGGTCGACGCCGAGACCCAGAAGTACGCCCAACTCGCCCTGGAGCGGATGCTCGCCCTGCCGTAATCTGCGGCGGATGCTGCTGCGACCCGTCAGGGACACCGAAGAAGACGCCGAAACCGTGCGGAAACTCGCCGAAGCGGCCTTCGGGGCGTCGCACGCGCTCAAAGGCGAAGCCCCTGAGGAGTCGGTGCCCGACGACCGGGCGGCCGCGCGCGCGGCCCGCGGCCGCGAGAAGATCCGGCACCTGGCCCGGCACGACCCCGCCGGCAACTGGATCGCCGAAGACGAGAGCGGGCAGGCAGTCGGCGCCGCCCAGTCCTCCGTCCGCGAAGGCACCTGGGGGCTCGGCCTCCTCGTCGTCGCGCCCGGCGCCCAGGGAAAGGGCGTCGGGCGCGCGCTGCTCCAGCGCACGCTGGAGTACGGGCGCGGGTGTCTGCGCGGCATCATCTGCTGCTCGCGGCACCCGGCCGCCGCGCGGGTGTACCGGCAGGCCGGGTTCGAGCTGCACCCGACCATCCGGATGCGCGGCGTCGTCGACCGCGACCGGCTCGGCCCCGTCGACGGCCCCGCGGTCGAGGGGACGCCACGCGACCAGGACCTGCTCGACTCCGTCGACCGGCGCCTGCGCGGCGGCGCCCACGGCCCCGACCACGCCTACCTGATGCGCCATCACCGGCTCGTCGTCGCGGACGACCTCGCCGGAAGCGGCTACTGCTACATCAACGCCGAGGGCAAGGTCGCCCTGCTGGCGGCGACGTCGCGGCGGCTGGCGTCGCGCGTCCTGCGGGCGGCCCTCCTCGGGGGCGAGGAGGGCCGGGTGGTGGAGGTGCACGATGTGACCGCTGAACAGCAGTGGGCTGTTGATGTGGGCCTTGCGGCGGGGTTGGAGTTGCGGTCCGAGGGGTTCGTCTGCTTTCGCGGCATGCGGCCGCCCACCCCTTACATCCCTTCCGGGGCCTTCCTGTAACCCCCACACCTGGGGCGGGCCCCCCAGAGCCTCCCCTTTCCAGTGGGGCCACCCACCCCCGAGGTGGCCGATCTCTGTTTGGGGGGCTCCTCCCCCAGACTCCGTCCGGGGGGACCCCCACCCCAGACCCCCGGCCCTTCGCCGGGGAGGCTTTGGGGCGGCGCTGCCCCCCAAAGGCTCCCCGCTAGGGGGCTCCGGCCCCCCTAGGAACCCCCGCCAAGGGGCTCCGCCCCCTGGACCCCCACATCAGACAGAACCGCAGTACGCATGCGCTGGGCCATCTCTCACTCAAGAGGGAGCCGGCTCTCCCCCAGGGGGCTCCTAGGGGGGGGCGGAGCCCCCCGTAGCGGGGGCAGTTGGGGGGCGGAGCCGCCCCAACGCCCGGCCGGCGAGGCCAAGGGGGTCTGGGGGCGGAGCCCCCACCACGGCCGAGGGCACCTCAGAGAAAGAAGGGGAAGACCATGGGGGGCCAGGGGCGCAGCCCCGAGAGGGGGGACCGGGGCCCGGCAGGACCCCCCACGGGTGGCCGGGCCCCGGTCGCTCAGGAGGAGGCGGAGCTCTCCGCCATCTCAGGCTCCCGCACCTCGGGGGAGCCCTCTTCCACCGGCGCACCACGCCGCTTCGCGGCGCGCCGCTCCTTACGGAGTTCCACCATGGCGTACAGCGTGGGCACCAACAGCAGCGTCAGCAGCGTGGAGGTGATCAGCCCGCCGATCACGACGACCGCCAGCGGCTGCGAGATGAACCCGCCGTCGCCGGTGACGGCGAGCGCCATCGGCGTCAGCGCGCAGATGGTGGCCAGCGCCGTCATGAGGATGGGCCGCAGCCGGTGCCGGCCGCCTTCGATGACGGCGTCGATGACGCCGTACCCCTGCCGCCGGTACTGGTTGATCAGGTCGATCAGCACGATGGCGTTGGTGACCACGATCCCGATGAGCATCAGCATGCCGATCATGGCGGGGACGCCCATGGGGGTCCCGGTGGCGATCAGCAGGCCGAGCGCCCCGGTGGCGGCGAACGGGATGGAGACCAGCAGGATCAGCGGCTGGATCAGCGACCTGAAGGTCGCCACCAGCAGCATGAAAACGACCGCGATGGCCGCGAGCATGGCGAGGCCGAGCGAGGTGAAGGCCTCGTCCTGGTCCTGGGAGAGCCCGCCGATCTCGGCGGTGGCGCCCTCGGGCAGGTCGAGGGAGTCGATCTCGGTCTGCAACGCGGTGCTGACCGCGCCGGTGTTGTCCCCCGTCGGCTTGGCCGTGATCGTCGCGGCGCGGGCGCCGTCGATGCGGGTCATCTGGACGGGTCCGTCGACGGTCGCGACGTCGGCGACTTCGCCGAGGGTCGCCTTGCCGACCGGCAGCCTCTTCAGTTCTGCGACGGTCTCGGCGGGCCGCGGTGAGCGCACGACGACGTCGCGTTCGGTGTCGTCGAGCACTGCGGTGCCGGACTTGGTGCCGCTGACGGCCTGCGCGACGGCCTGGCCGAGGGCGGCGTCCGAGAGACCGTACCGGGCCGCCTCGGGTTTGGCCCTGACCGAGATGCGGGGCACGGACTGGGAGAGGTCGGACTGGACGTCGGTGACGTCGTCGAGCTTCGCCACCTTGGCCCGCACCTGCTCGGAGGCCTTCTTGAGCACGTCCTGGTCGCCGGCCTTGACGACGACGCTGAGGTCCTGGCCGCCGAAGCCGTCGCCGGCGCTGACGGTGGTGTCGCCGATGCCGGAGCCGAGTTTGTCGAGTCCGTCGTTGACGGCGTTCTCGACCGCGGAGCTGTCGGCGGACTCCTCCAGCTTGATCTGGTAGGAGGCCTGGTTGGCGTCGGTGCCGCCGCCGAAGGCCGCCATGAGGCCCGCGGAGCCGACGGTGACCTGGTAGTCCTCGATGCCGTCGACGTCGGAGAGCATCTTCTCGACCTTCTTGGCCTGCTCGTCGGCGGCGCCGAGGCTGCTGCCCGGCGGGAGTTCCTGCTTGATGGCCAGCTGCTGGGTCTCGCCCTGGTCGAAGAAGTTGGTCTTGAGCAGGGGCGCCATGCCGAAGGTGGCGACGAGCACGACGACAGCGATCAGCAGGCTGGTGAGGCGCCGGCGGGTGGCGAAGCGGAGGATGGGCACGTACAGCTTCTGCAGCGGGCTGCCGGCCTCCTTCTCCTCGGACCTGCGGCGCTGTTCGGCGGGGTCGAGCCCGCGCAGGGACTTGGGCGCGCGCAGGAACCAGTAGGAGAGCACCGGCACGACCGTCAGCGACACCAGCAGCGAGGCGAGCAGCGCGACGGTGATGGTGAGGGAGAAGCCGCCGAAGAGGGCGCCGACCATGCCGCCGACGAACGCCATCGGCAGGAAGACGGCGACGGTCGTCAGCGTGGAGGAGGTGATCGCGCCGGAGACCTCCTTGACGGCGTCGAGGATGGCGGTGGTGCGGTCCTTGCCGTAGGCCAGGTGCCGCTTGATGTTCTCCAGGACGACGATGGAGTCGTCCACCACCCGGCCGATGGCGATGGTCAGGGCGCCCAGCGTCAGCATGTTGAGCGACAGGTCCTGGGTCCACAGCACGATCAGCGTCAACACGACGGACAGCGGGATGGAGACCGCGGTGACCAGGGTGGAGCGCAGCGACAGCAGGAAGACCAGGATGACGACGACGGCGAAGATCAGGCCGAGCAGGCCCTCGGTGGTCAGCGAGCTGATCGAGTCGGAGACCTGGGGTCCCTGGTCGGCGACGACGGTCAGCTCGGCGCCCTTGCCCAGGTCGGCTCTCAGCTGGGGCAGCTTGTCCTTGACGGCGTCGGAGATGTCCACGGCGCTGCCGTCGTTGTCCATGGTGACGGCGACGGAGAGGCTGCGCTCGCCGTTGGTGCGGGTCAGCGAGGTGGCTTTCTCGGGGCGCTCCTCGACGGTGGCGACATCGCCGAGCGTGACGGGTTTCTGGGCACCGCCCTTGCCGGGGACGGCCAGCTCCTCGATCTCCTTGAGGGAGGTGAAGCCGTCACCGACCTGGACGGTCTTGCTCTTGCCGCCCTCGTCGAAGGACCCGGCGGGCACCGAGGCGCCGCCCGCCTCCAGCGCCTTGGACAGGTCGGCGGGGGTCAGCTTGGCGGCGGCCAGCTTCCCGGTGTCGGGGGTGACGGCGACCTGGAGGTCCTGCACCCCGTCGACGGTGACCTGGCTGACGCCGTCGATGTCCCCCAGGACCGGCACCACCGAGGTGTCCAGCGCGTCGGCGAGCGCCTGCTGGTCCCTGCCCTCGGCGGAGGCGGCGAGCACCACGGTCGGGATGTCGTCGGTGCCGCCGGAGACGACCTGCGGGTCGACGCCGTCGGGCAGCTTGGCGCGGGCCCGGTTGACGGCCTGCTGCACGTCGGCGACGGTCTGTTCGGAGCCGTCGCCGTAGTCGAACTGGGCCATGACGACGGCGGAGCCCTCGCTGGCGGTGGAGGTGACGCCGGTGATGCCGTCGACGCCCTGGATGTTCTCCTCCAGGGGCTCGACGACCTGCTTCTCGACCACGTCGGGAGAAGCGCCCTGGTACGGCGCGATGACCGAGACCATGGGCAGGTCGATGGAGGGCAGCAGCTGCTGTTTGAGCTGCGGGACGGCGATGACGCCGAAGGCGACGGCGATGAGTGCCATCAGCCCTATCAGCCCACGCTGGACGAGGCTGAGGCGGGACAGCCAGGACATGGTTGCCGGGTCTCTCTCTCGGGAAAGGATGAAGCGGGTGCCGCCTTCGTGCGGGCAGACACCGGTGCCGCCTATACCTTCGCCCAGGATCGGCGCCGGTTTGTCCCCCGCAGGTCCCCTTCTGCCGAAGTCCTCGTACTCCGGCCGTAGTACGTCGCCGCCCTCGTTCTCCACCGAGGGGATACGCCGTCCCCTGCGGGTCCGCCGCGAAGCGGCGCCGTCACGCTCCCGGCTCTCCGCCGTAGGGGCGCACGAGTCCGCTCTCGTACGCGGCCACCACCAACTGCGCGCGGTCGCGGGCCCCGAGCTTGGCCATCGTGCGGTTGACGTGGGTCTTGATGGTGAGCGGGCTGACGTCGAGCCGGTCGGCGATCTCGTCGTTGGACAGGCCGGCCGCCACCCGGGCCAGCACTTCGCGTTCGCGTGCGGTCAGCGCCGCGAGCCGGGACGCCTCGCCGCCGGGTCCGGGGCGGTCACCGGCGCCGCGGCCGTCGCCCTGGGCGAGGAACCTCGCTATCAGCCCCTTGGTCGCCGCGGGGGACAGCAGCGCCTCCCCCTGCGCCGCCGTCCGGATCGCCGAGAGCAGTTCGCCCGGCTCCGCGCCCTTGCCCAGGAAACCGGAGGCGCCCGCGCGCAGCGCACCGACGACGTACTCGTCCACCTCGAACGTGGTGAGGATGACGACGTGGACGTCGGCCAGGCCCGGGTCGGCGCCGATGGCGCGCGTGGCGGCCAGACCGTCGGTGCCGGGCATCCGGATGTCCATCAGCACCACGTCGGCGCCCCGTTGCCGCACCAGCGCCACGGCCTCGTCGCCGTCGGCCGCCTCGCCCACGACCTCCATGTCGGCCTCGGAGTCGACCAGCACCCGGAACGCGCTGCGCAACAGCGCCTGGTCGTCGGCGAGTACGACACGGATCATGCCGGGGTCTCCTTGCGTGGCGCCGTCGTCTCCAGCGGCAACCGTACGTGGACGCGGAAGCCGCCACCTGGCAGCGGTCCCGTCTCGCACGCGCCGTGCAGCGCCGCCGCCCGCTCCCGCATGCCGACCAGGCCGTGCCCGCCGCTGCCGGTCTCGCCGCCGGCGGCGGGAACCGCGGTGCCGGACTCGTCCGGCACCGGCTCCACCGCGCCGCCTTCCGCGCTCTCGCCACCGCCCGCCCCGTCGTCGACGACGGTGATGTCCAGCGCCTCCACGTCGCGCCGGATGCGCACCTGTGCGAAGGCGCCGGTGCCCGCGTGCTTCTGCACGTTGGTGAGCGCCTCCTGGACGACCCGGTAGGCCGTCAGATCCACCGCGGAGGACAGCGGGGCGGCGCCGGGGGCGAGCGCGGGCGCGGCCACCGAGACAGAGAGCCCCGCGTGCCGGAAGCCGTCCACCAGCTCCTGGAGCACCTCCAAGCCCGGCGCCGGCTCGGTGGGGGCGGTACTCTCCCCCGACTGGCGCAGCAGCCCGACGGTGGTCTGGAGCTCGGCCAGCGCGTGCCGGCTGGCGTCCCTGACGTGGGCGAGGGCCTGTTTGGCCTGGTCGGGGCGTTTGTCCATGACGTGCGAGGCCACTCCCGCCTGCACGTTGACCAGCGCGATGTGGTGCGCGACCACGTCGTGCAGTTCCCTGGCGATCCGCATGCGCTCCTCCGCCACGCGGCGCCTGGCCTCCTCTTCGCGGGTGCGCTCGGCCCGCTCGGCACGCTCCCGGATCGCGTCGACGAAGGCGCGCCGGTTGCGGACCGCCTCACCGACGGCGGCGGCCAGCGCCGTCCAGGCGAGGACGCCGAGGTTCTCCTGCGCGTACCAGGGCCGGGCACCGAAGATCATGGCCACGGCGGTGAGCGCACCGACCGTGACCGCGCCGACCTGCCAGCTGGTGCGCCTGTCGGTGGTGTTGCTGACGGTGTAGAGCGCGATGACCGGGGCCACCACCAGCGAGGCCTGGCGGTCGGAGCTGGAGGCGGACCCGGGGCTGCCGGCGATCAGGGCGACGACCGAGACCAGGCTGGTCAGCAGCAGCACCGGCATCGGGGCGCGGCGGCGCAGCGCCAGTACCCCGCAGGAGAGCGTGGCCAGCAGCGCGGTCTGCGCCGTGACGTCACGCTCGGCGAAGCGGGGCTGTCCGTCGGGACCGTGCGGCTCGGTGGCGGCGCCGAGGAGGATGCAGACCAGAGCCCCCGCGGCGATGAGGGCGTCGACCGCGTAGGGGTGCGCCCGCAGGCGCTCGCGGATGTCGCGCAGTGTCACGGCAGGCACCGTCAGGCCCGGCTCTCCTGGTCTGTTCTTGTGTGGGGGCGGTGGTCAGCCGGGGATGAGTCCGTTGTCACCCAGCATGTCCCGCACCTCTTCGAGGGTGGCGTCCGGGGCGGGCAGGATCAGCTCGGAGGGCTCCAGCGCGTCGTCGGGCAGCGGGCTGCCCAGCCTGCGCACCGCGTCCAGCAGCGCGCCGAGAGTGCGGCGGAAGCCCGCCTCGTCGCCGTTCTCCATCTCCTCCAGGAGCTCGTCGTCCAGCTTGTTCAGCTCGACGAAGTGCCTGTCGTCCAGCTGCACCTGGCCTTCGCCCATGATCCGCACGATCATGTCGCTCTCCTCCTCGGGCTGCGGGGGATGCCGCTCACGCCCGGCTCAGTCCTTGTTGAACCGGGGCGTGTCCTGCTGCGGGGCGTTGCTCGCCTGGCCTCCCTCGCCCTGGCCGCCTTCGCCCTGGCCGCCTTCGAGGGCCTGCTGGCCGCCGCTGCTGCCGCCGGCCAGTTCGGCCTTCATCCGCTGGAGCTCCAGCTCCACGTCGCCGCCGCCGGAGAGGCGGTCGAGCTCGGCGGTGATGTCGTCCTTGGCCATCCCGGACTGGTCGTCCAGAGCGCCGGAGGCCAGCAGCTCGTCGATGGCACCGGAGCGGGCCTGGAGCTGTGCCGTCTTGTCCTCGGCACGCTGGATGGCCATGCCGACGTCGCCCATCTCCTCGGAGATGCCGGAGAAGGCCTCGCCGATCCGGGTCTGGGCCTGGGCAGCCGTGTAGGTGGCCTTGATCGTCTCCTTCTTGGTGCGGAACGCGTCCACCTTCGCCTGGAGCCGCTGCGCCGCCAGCGTCAGCTTCTCCTCCTCGCCCTGGAGGGTCTGGTGCTGCCCCTCCAGGTCCGTGACCTGCTGCTGGAGGGCCGACTTGCGGGACAGCGCCTCCCTGGCCAGATCCTCACGCCCGAGAGCCAGGGCCTTCTTGCCCTGGTCCTCCAGCTTCGAGGACTGCCCCTGCAACTGGGTCATCTGCAACTCGAGGCGCTTGCGGGAGGTCGCGACGTCGGCGACGCCCCTGCGCACCTTCTGCAGCAGCTCCAGCTGTTTCTGGTACGAGTAGTCGAGCGTCTCGCGCGGGTCCTCAGCCCGGTCCAGGGCCTTGTTGGCCTTCGCGCGGAAGATCATCCCCATACGCTTCATGACACCGCTCATGGGCTTCGCGCGCCCCCTTCGTAACGGACTCAAACCCTCGGCAGATCTACTGGTCCCCAGAGTACGGGGCCCTCTTCCATTACCGCACCGTTCGGGCACCGATGCGCTCCTCCTGGAGGACGATCAGTCCCGTGTCCTCTCCGGCGCAGGGAGTAGGTGCCTCTCAGCGGCGGGGGCCGTCCGAACCGGCCTCCCCCCAGGGGCTGGGGGGCACTCACACTCACACCGTACTCTTGAGGTGTGTTCCGTAGCCGTTCGAAAGAAGGGCAGGCCGTGAAGTCCCCCGAGGACCGGGCCGAGCCCAGACAGCCCCGCGACCCGCAGGCCCCCAAGGGCCGGCCGACCCCCAAGCGCAACGAGGCGCGCGGGCCACGCCGCCCCATGTCCAGCGGCCCGATGACCCGCAAGGACGCCGCCAAGCGGCAGCGGGAGGCCCGCAGGGCCGACGCGGTCAAGCAGCGTGAGGCGCTGGCGGGGGGTGACGAGCGCTATCTGCCCGCCAGGGACAAGGGCCCGGTGCGGCGGCTGGCGCGCGACTTCGTCGACTCGCGCTACAGCGTGGCCGAGTTCTTCCTGCCCCTGGCCGTGATCATCCTGGTGCTGAGCATGCTGCCCTCGCCGCAGCTGCGGAGCATCTCGCTGCTGCTGTGGCTCGTGGTGATCATCCTGATCGTCCTCGACTCCATCGGCATCGCCGTCCGGCTGAAGAAGAAGATCGCTGAGCAGCACCCGAAGGAGAACCGCAGGGGCGCCGTCGCCTACGCGCTGATGCGGACCCTCCAGATGCGCCGCATGCGCCTGCCCAAGCCGCAGGTCAAACGCGGCGAGAAGCCCTGATCGGGCACGAGCTGGTCGCCCGGCAGCTCGAGGAGCGGATCGCTGCGCACTTCGAGGTGGGGCGCCGGCTGCGGGTGCTGGACGTCGCTCTCGGCGACGGCGCGCAGGCGCTGCGGCTGGCCCGCGGCGGACACCAGGTGACGGGTCTCGAGTCCGATCCGGGACGGCTGGCCGCGTTCACCTCGGCGCTGGAGACGGAGCCCGAGGGCATACGGGCGCGGTTCCGCGCGCTGGCGGGCAGCGGCCAGGACACCGGGGCCCACTTCCTGCCCGGCACGTTCGACCTGGTGCTCTGCCACGGCGTGCTCGACCGCGCGAAGGACCCGGACAGCACGCTGGCCGGGCTCGCGCGGGTGCTGGATTCCGGAGGGCTGCTGTCGCTGGTGATCCCGAACGCGGCGGCCCGCGCGATGCGTCCCGGGCTCGCCGGGGACTGGCGGGCGGCGCGGGCGGCGCTCGTGGCCCAGCCCGAGGAGAGCGACCGCTTCCTGCGGCTGGAGGCCCTGACCTCGTTCCTGGCGCGGATCGGAGTGCCGATGGAGTGCTGGTACGGCGTGGGTGTCTTCGCGGCGGGCGGCTCCCACGGGGCCGCCGGGGCGGCGCTCTGGCAGGAGCAGGCCGCGGGCGCGGCCGACGAGGCGACCGCCGAGGCGGCTGCCGCCGTGGAGGAGCTCGCCTGCCGGATGGACCCCTACCGGGGCGTCGCCCCGTCCCTGCACCTGTTCGGGGTACGCGGCTGAGGCGGCCCCCGGCGTACGCGGCCCGGACAGCCTGTCCGGGCACGCGGCCCGGGAGACTCCCGCGCACGCGGCTGAGACAGGCGGTGGGGCGCGCTCCCCGGAGGGCGCGTGTGCGCCTCCGGGGAGCGCTCGTCCGGCCTCGTGCCCGCCCTTCTCCGGCAGGCGAGCGGGCGGGCAGACCGCGCTGGGGGCTCAGACCGCCGGGAGCTGGCTCTCCGGCGGCTCGCGGAGCTCTATGTCGGCGATGTCGATGCCCTGCTCGCGTGCCAGGTGTGCCAGCGTCTCGGCCCTGGCCTCCTCGGGAGCCTCCGTGTCGATGAAGGCCCCCAGCCACTCCCCCGTCCGCCGGTTGTAGGCGAGGCGGCGGGACGCGGCCGCACTGCTGATGGTGCCGGTCTCCTCCACCGCGAAGTCCGTGCCGATGAGCGCCTTGCCGACATGGGCCGCGCAGGCGTCCATGAAGCGGGGGCTGGGACGCTCGTCGCCGCCGTAGAAGAAGGCCTCGATCTGCTCGGGCCCGCGCACGGACCGCTCGGCGAAGATCCCCGCCTTCTTCAGCGTCGTCAGGGCCTTCTCGCGTTTGTCGGCCGGGCCCCGCAGGACCACGTAAACAGCGCCACGTACGTTCATGCGCACCGAGGGTAGCGGCTCGGCCCGGGTTTCCGCGCAACGCGTCGCGGGCGCACGGAAGTTGGCGGGCGCACGGCGCCGTGGCCCCCGTCGCCGGGCGGCGCGCGCGGGGCGCCGCCCGGCGTGGCTCACTCCTCGGCGGCGCCCTCGTCCTCGCCCTCCGCGCCGGAGGCGTCGTGCAGGCTCATCGGGCCGTAGACCGTGGAGCCGTCCTCCTGGAGGGTCACCTGATCGGTGCCGCCCTCCAGCAGCTCCCGCCAGACCTCGCCGATCCACGACTCGGCGTCCGACTGGGTGGGGAACTCCTCGGGCTGGACCGCCGGTTCCGCCTGCGAACCGTCGGCCTTCTCGAACCGCCACGTCCACGCCATCGATGCCTCCGTCAGATCGGCAGTTGCTCCCGGAAGCGTAGTCCCCTGTGCGCGTCCGGCGGCAGGTCAGGAGACGATCGGTGGGTGGAACTCACTCTGCTCGGCACCGGCTCACCCGCCGGCCTCCCCGCGCCCGACTGCCCCTGCGCGCGCTGCGCCGCCGCGAGAGGCGACCGGGCACGCGCCGCGACCGCGCTGCTGGTGGACGGCACGCTGCTGCTCGACCTCACCCCCGGGCCCGCCTTCGCCGCCGCCCGCGCCGGCGCGTCGCTCAGCGGCGTACGCCAGGTGCTGCTGACGCACCCGCACGACGGGCCCGCGCTGGAGGTGCCCGCGGGACTGCCCGCGCCCGTGCGGGTGCCGGAACGGCAGGAACTGGCGCTGATCAGCGGACACCGCGTGCAGGCCCTCGCCCTGGACGCGCCCGGCACCGGCTACCTGGTGACGGGCCCCGACGCCCGCAGGCTGCTGTACCTGCCGCCGGGCGCGGCGCCCGCGGGTACGGGCACCCCGCACACGTACGGCGCACCCTGCGACCTGGTGCTGCTGGACGTCCTGGGCCGCCCCGACGCGCTGGCCGCGCTGCGGGACGCCGGGGCCGTCGGCCCCGCCACGGACGTGCTGGCCGTCCACATCGGGCACGAGGTGCCGCCCGGGGACGAACTGCACCGGCGGCTGGCGGCGGCGGGCGCCCACACCGTCCCCGACGGTACGACGCTCGCCGTCGGCGAGTGGGACAGCGCCCTGGACCTGCCCCAGGCCCCCCGGCGCACCCTCGTACTGGGCGGAGCCCGCTCCGGCAAGTCCGTGGAGGCCGAACGGCGGCTGGCCGCCTTCCCCGGCGTGGTCTACGTGGCCACCGGCGGCAGCCGCGACGACGACCCCGAATGGGGCGCCCGGGTGGCCGAACACCGCGAACGCCGCCCCACCTCGTGGCGCACCGAGGAGACCTGCGACCTGGTACCCCTGCTCGCGGACCCGGGGCCGCCGCTGCTGATCGACTGCCTGTCGCTGTGGCTGACCCGCACGATGGACGAGATCGAGGCCTGGGACGACACCCTGTGGGCGCGCGGCGGCGCCACCGCGCTGGCCGAGCGGACGGAGGCACTGGTGGCGGCGGTGCGGACCACCCCGCGGCGGCTGGTCGCGGTCAGCAACGAGGTCGGCTCGGGGGTCGTGCCCGCCACCCCCGCCGGGCGCCGCTTCCGCGACGAACTCGGCCGCCTCAACGCCCGGTTCGCCGACGAGTGCGAGCACGTCCTGCTGACCGTCGCCGGCGTGCCCGTGCCCCTGCGGTGAGCCCGCCGGCGGCCCCGCGGGACGGTGCGGGACCCCGCCCGGATCCCCACGCCCCGCGAGGGATGAAGCGTGCGAGGGACTCACGTACGCTCCCAGATCATGAGCGAGCGCAGCCTGGACCTTGACGACTTCTCCGACCTCATCGAACGGCCGCACGGCGCCCTGCGGCGGCAGGCCGAGGAGCGGCGGACACGGACCGGGCTGCCCCCGCAGGCGCTCGGGCGCCTCGACGACCTGGGCGAATGGCTCAGCTCCGCCCAGGCCCAGGTCCCGGTACGCCCCGTCGCCGACCCCCGGCTCGTCGTGTTCGCCGGCGACCACGGCGTCGCCGGACTCGGCGTCTCCGCGCGCGAGGCCGGCACCGCCCACCACCTCGTGCGCGCGCTGCTCGACGGCGCCTCCCCGGCCGCCGTACTGGCGCGGCGCTTCGAGGTGCCGGTGCGCGTCGTCGACATGGCGCTGGACTGCGACCCGGCCGAACTGCCCGCCGAGGTCACCCGGCACCGGGTGCGGCGCTCCTCGGGGCGGCTCGATACCGAGGACACCCTCACGCTCCAGGAAGCCGAAGAGGCCTTCCGCGCCGGCATGGCCGTCGCGGACGAAGAAGCCGACGCGGGCTGCGACCTCGTCGTCCTCGGCGACCTCAGCGTCGGCGGGACCACCGCGGCGGGCGCCCTGGTCGCCGCCCTGTGCGGCACCGACGCCTCCGTGGTGACGGGGCGCGGAGGCGGCCGCATCGACGACCTGACGTGGATGCGCAAGTGCGCCGCCATCCGGGACGGGCTGCGCCGAGCCCGCCCCGTGCTGGGCGACCAGCTCCACCTGCTGGCCACCGTCGGCGGCGCCGACCTGACCGCCATGACCGGCTTCCTCCTCCAGTGCGCGGTACGCCACACCCCCGTGATCCTCGACGGCGTCGTCTCCGCGGCCTGCGCGCTGGTCGGCCAGCGGGTGGCCTTCCGCGCGCCCGACTGGTGGCTCGCCGGGCAGCTGGGCGGCGAGCCCGCCCACGCCAAGGCGCTCGACCGGCTCGCCGCCGACCCGCTCCTGGAACAGGGCGTCGCCGTCGGCGGCGGCACCGGGGCGCTGCTGGCACTGCCGCTGGTGCGGGCCGCCGCCGCGCTGGCGGCGGAGCTGCCCGTACCCGAGAGCGAGCCTGCGCCCTCCCCCACCGAGCAGAGCACCCTCGACGCCACCTGAAGCCCGCGACTCGCGCCCACCCTCCGGTGGGGTGCCCCCGCTGCCGCCCCCGGCGACGGCCCTTCCCCATGGCTGTGCCGGCGCTCAAGGGGCCGCCCCGACGCCGTGGCGGCCCGGTAACGTGCTCGGCCATGGATCGTTCTCCCACGCCCGGCGACGGCATACGGTTCGCTCTCGGTACCTTGACGGTGCTGCCCGTGAGGGTCACCCGCTGGGACCGGGCCGCGGCCCGGGCGGGCATGGCCTGCGCGCCGCTGGCCGGCGTGGTGGTCGGCCTGGCGGCCGCCGCGGTGGGCGGCGTGCTCCTGGCGTGCGGCGCCTCCACACCCGTCGCCGCCGTCGCCGCCGTGGCGACCGGCGCCGTGCTGACCCGCGGTCTCCACCTGGACGGTCTCGCCGACGTCGCCGACGGGCTGGGCAGCGCGAAGCCCGCCGGGGAAGCCCTGACGATCATGAAGCGGTCGGACATCGGCCCGTTCGGCGTCGTCACCCTCGTGTTCGTGCTCCTGGCCCAGATCGCCTCCGTGGCGCGGTTGTTCGCGCAGGGCTGGGCCGTGGGGGCCGCCGCCGTCGTGATGTCCGCGCTGGTGGCGCGCGGCGCTCTCACGCTCGCCTCGCGGGAGGGTGTCGCCGCCGCGCGGCCCGAGGGCCTGGGCGCGACGGTCGCCGGAACGGTGCCGCGGGGCACCGCGTGGGGTGTCGCCGTCCTGGTGGTGGCCACGGCCGTGGTGGCCGGTCTCTCAGGGCCCCTCGCGCTGTTCGCGGTGGGTGCCGTACTGGGCCTGTGCGCCGCCGAGTTGCTGTTGCGGCACTGTGTGCGGCGGTTCGGCGGGGTGACGGGGGACGTGTTCGGCGCGCTGGCCGAAGTGGCGGCGACGGGCGCGCTGGTGGTGGCCGCGCTCTGAGGCGCGGCCGGTGACGGGTCCAGGGGTTCGGTGTGTGACGGGCCCAGGGGCACGGTGTGTGACGGGTTCGGTGCAAGTGCCAACCGTCCCCGGTTCGGGCAAGGGGGCGGGCATACCATGCCCGGAGCGTCCTGAGCCGGAAGCGGTTTCGCTCTCCGCACCCTGTCAAGGAAGAAGGTCTCTCCCACGTGTCTGCACTGACTCTCAGCTCCTCGTCCGCGGCGACCCTGCGCGCGGACGCTGTCGTCGTCGGCGTCGCCACAAGCGGCTCCGCCGGCAAGGCGGGCAAGAAGGTCTCGCTCGTCCTCGCGCCCGGCGCGGAGGCCGTCGACAAGGCGTACGGCGGCAAGCTCGCCGCGACGCTGGAGACGCTCGGCGCGAGCGGCCGCGAGGGAGAGGTCACCAAGCTCCCGGCACCGGCCGCCGGCGTAAAGGCCCCGGTCGTGGTGGCCGTCGGCCTCGGCGAGGCGGCGGACCGCAAGGAGCCGTTCGAGGCGGAGGCGCTGCGCCGCGCGGCGGGCGCGGCGGCCCGGGCACTGGCGGGCACCAAGAAGGCGGCTTTCGCGCTGCCGGTCGAAGACGCGGGGGCCGTCGCCGCGGTCGCCGAGGGCGCGCTGCTGGGCGCCTACTCCTTCACCGCGTACAAGGGCAAGGACGAGAGCGCGAAGAAGGACGCCAAGCGCGCACCGCTGGCGGAGATCGCGCTGGTCGGCGCGAAGTCGCGGGACAAGGCGCACAAGGCGGCCGCCGAGCGGGCCGTGGTGGTCGCCGAGGAGGTGCACCGCGCGCGGGATCTGATCAACACCCCGGCGAACGGCCTGGACCCGAAGGGGTTCGCCGCCGAGGTCCGTGCCGCGGCCAAGGAGTACGGCCTCACCATCGAGGTGATGGACGAGAAGGCGCTGACCAAGGGCGGCTTCGGCGGCATCCTGGGCGTCGGCAACGGGTCGACGCAGCCGCCGCGCCTGGTGCGGGTCGGCTGGTCGCACCCGAAGGCGAAGAAGTCCCTGGCGCTGATCGGCAAGGGCATCACCTACGACTCGGGCGGCATCTCGCTCAAGCCCGCGGGTCACAACGAGACGATGAAGTGCGACATGAGCGGCGCCGCCGCCGTCTTCTCGACGGTCGTGGCGGCGGCCAGGATGGGGCTGCGCGCCAACGTGACCGGCTGGCTGGCGCTGGCCGAGAACATGCCGTCGGGCTCGGCCACCCGTCCGGGTGATGTGCTGACCATGTACAGCGGCAAGACGGTGGAGGTGCTCAACACCGACGCCGAGGGCCGTCTGGTGATGGCGGACGCGCTGGCCAGGGCCGGTGAGGAGCGGCCGGACGCGCTGGTGGACGTGGCGACGCTGACCGGCGCCATGATGGTGGCACTGGGTGCCCGCACGTTCGGGATCATGGCGAACGACGACGCCTTCCGCACCGCCGTGCACGAGGCGGCCGGGCAGGCGGGCGAGGACGCCTGGCCGATGCCGATGCCCGCCCACCTGCGCAAGGGCATCGACTCGCCGGTCGCCGACATCGCCAACGTGGGTGACCGGATGGGCGGCGGCCTGCTGGCCGGGGTGTTCTTGAAGGAGTTCGTGCCCGAGGACATCCCCTGGGCGCACCTGGACATCGCGGGCCCGGCCTTCAACGAGGCGGCGCCGTTCGGCTACACGCCCAAGGGCGGCACGGGCTCCGCGGTCCGTACGCTGGTGCGGCTCGTGGAGCGCACGGCGGACGGCGATCTGGGCTGAGACGTCCGCCACACCGCCGACGGGCACGCAGGCCCCGCTCGCCGTGGCGAGCGGGGCCTGCGGCCCGCGACCGTACTTCGAGGTAACCGGCCCCGCGTCCCGGTTTCCGTCAACAAGTGCGAAGATGGGTCACTGGCAGGACAGGGCCCCGCACGGCTTGACAGAAGCCGACCGACAAAGGGCCGAGCAGACAAAAGCGGCCGAACCTGAAGCCGCCCGGTCACAGGAGACCGGCTACGGCGTACCCATGCATGGAGGACGTGACGTGGCGAACGACGCCAGCACCGTTTTCGACCTAGTGATTCTCGGAGGCGGTAGCGGCGGTTATGCCGCTGCCCTTCGCGCCGCACAGCTCGGTCTGGATGTCGCTCTCATCGAGAAGGACAAGCTGGGCGGTACCTGCCTGCACCGCGGCTGCATCCCGACCAAGGCGCTGCTGCACGCCGGCGAGGTGGCCGACCAGTCCCGTGAGAGCGCCGAGTTCGGTGTCAAGACCTCGTTCGAGGGCATCGACATGGCCGGCGTCCACAAGTACAAGGACGGCGTGATCTCCGGCCTCTACAAGGGCCTACAGGGGCTGGTCGCCTCCCGCAAGGTCACCTACGTGGAGGGCTCCGGCTACCTCTCCTCGCCGACCTCCGTCGAGGTGAACGGCCAGCGCTACGAGGGCCGCCACATCCTGCTGGCGACCGGTTCGGTGCCCAAGACGCTGCCGGGCCTGACCATCGACAACGACCGCGTCATCAGCTCCGACGACGCCCTGGTCATGGACCGGGTGCCGAAGTCCGCGATCATCCTGGGCGGCGGCGTCATCGGCGTCGAGTTCGCCTCCGCGTGGAAGTCCTTCGGCGCGGACGTCACCGTGATCGAGGGTCTCAAGCACCTGGTGCCGGTCGAGGACGAGAACAGCTCCAAGCTGCTGGAGCGCGCCTTCCGCAAGCGCGGCATCAAGTTCAACCTGGGCACCTTCTTCGACAAGGCCGAGTACACGAACGACGGTGTCAAGGTCACCCTGGCCGACGGCAAGGAGTACGAGGCCGAGGTGCTGCTCGTCGCCATCGGCCGCGGCCCGGTCTCGCAGAACCTGGGCTACGAGGAGGCCGGGGTCGCCATGGACCGCGGCTTCGTCACGGTGGACGAGTACTGCCGCACCAGCGTGCCCACCATCTCCGCCGTCGGCGACCTCATCCCCACGCTCCAGCTCGCGCACGTCGGCTTCGCCGAGGGCATCATGGTCGCGGAGCGGCTGGCCGGGCTGAACCCGGTCCCGGTCGACTACGCCGGGGTCCCCCGCGTGACCTACTGCAACCCGGAGGTGGCCTCCGTCGGCCTCACCGAGGAGCAGGCCAAGGAGCGGTACGGCGCGGACAAGGTCGTCACCCTGAAGTACAACCTCGCGGGCAACGGCAAGAGCAAGATCCTCAAGACGTCGGGCGAGGTCAAGCTCGTCCAGGAACGCGACGGTGCCGTAGTCGGCGTCCACATGGTCGGTGACCGCATGGGTGAGCAGGTGGCCGAGGCCCAGCTCATCTACAACTGGGAGGCGCTGCCCGCCGAGGTGGCCCAGCTCATCCACGCCCACCCGACGCAGACGGAGGCGCTCGGCGAGGCGCACCTGGCGCTGGCCGGCAAGCCGCTGCACTCCCACGACTGACCGCCGAGCAGTCACTCAAGGGCGCGACCCATCCGCACAGTTCGTAAGGAGCAACAGGAACCATGGCGGTTTCCGTAACCCTGCCGGCGCTCGGCGAGAGCGTGACCGAGGGCACCGTCACCCGCTGGCTGAAGGCCGAGGGTGAGCACATCGAGGCCGACGAGCCGCTGCTCGAGGTCTCCACCGACAAGGTCGACACCGAGATCCCCGCCCCGGCCTCCGGGACGCTGTCCTCCATCAAGGTCGCCGAGGACGAGACGGTGGAGGTCGGCGCCGAGCTGGCCGTCATCGACGACGGCTCCGGCGCCCCCGCCGCGGCCGAGCCGGCCGCCGCCCAGCCCGAGCCCGCGCAGCCCGAGCCCGCCCAGGCCGAGGCCCCGGCGCAGGAAGAGCCCGCCCAGGCCGAGGCCCGGCCCGAGCCCGCCGCCGCCCCGGCAGGTGGCGGCTCAGCCGAGGGCACCGACGTGACGCTGCCGGCGCTCGGCGAGTCCGTCACCGAGGGCACCGTCACCCGGTGGCTCAAGCAGGTCGGCGACGAGGTGGAGGCCGACGAGCCGCTGCTGGAGGTCTCCACCGACAAGGTCGACACCGAGATCCCGGCACCGACCTCCGGCACCCTGCTGGAGATCGCCGTGGGCGAGGACGAGACCGCTGAGGTCGGCGCCAAGCTGGCCGTCATCGGTGCGGCCGGTGCCGCTCCCGCCACCGCCACCCCGGCCCCGTCGGCCCCGGGCAAGCCTGCCGAGTCCGCGCCGGCCCAGCCGGCGCAGGAGGCCCCGCAGGCCCCCGCCGCGCCCGCGCAGCCGGCGGCCCCGCAGACGCCGCCTGAGCCCTCGCAGGCCCAGCCGGCGCCCGCGCAGCCCGCCGCCCCGGCCCAGCCCGCCCCCGCGGCGCAGGCCCCGGCCGCTCCGGCTGCCGCGCCGGAGAGCGACGGCGCCTACGTGACGCCGCTGGTGCGCAAGCTGGCGGCCGAGCAGGGCGTGGACCTCACCTCGGTGCGCGGCACCGGCGTGGGCGGCCGCATCCGCAAGCAGGACGTCATCGAGGCGGCCGAGGCGCAGAAGGCACAGCAGGCCCAGCCGGCTCCGGCCGCTGCCGCCTCGGCGGCGCCGAAGTCGCCGAAGCTGGAGGCTTCGCCGCTGCGCGGCCAGACCGTGAAGATGCCGCGCATCCGCAAGGTCATCGCCGAGAACATGATGAAGGCGCTGCACAACCAGGCGCAGCTGTCCACGGTCGTCGAGGTGGACGTCACCCGCATCATGAAGCTGCGGGCGGCGGCGAAGAGCTCCTTCGCCGCGCGGGAGGGCGTCAAGCTCTCCCCGATGCCGTTCTTCGTGCAGGCCGCTGCCGAGGCGCTGAAGGCCCACCCGGCCGTCAACGCCCGCCTCAACGACGACGGCACCATCACCTACCACGACGTCGAGAACATCGGCATCGCGGTGGACTCCGAGAAGGGGCTGATGGTCCCGGTCATCAAGGAGGCCGGAAACCTCAACCTGGCGGGCATCGCCCGCAAGACCGCCGAGCTGGCCAAGAAGGTCCGCGAGGGCGGCCTGGGTCCGGACGACATGTCCGGCGGCACGTTCACGATCAGCAACACCGGGTCGCGGGGCGCGCTCTTCGACACCATCATCGTGAACTACCCGCAGGTCGCGGAGCTGGGCATCGGGGCGACGGTCCGTCGCCCGATGGTCATCGACCACCCGGAGCTGGGCGAGACCATCGCCATCCGCGACATGGTCTACCTGACCCTCTCCTACGACCACCAGCTCGTGGACGGCGCGGACGCGGCCCGCTACCTGGCCGACGTCAAGTCCCGCCTGGAGGCCGGCGAGTTCGAGGGCGAACTGGGGCTGTAACCCTTCCGACAGCCACCCGCTGCCAGCGGTGCCCCCGCCACGGAAACGTGGCGGGGGCACCGTCGTTTGCGTCCGACATCGTGGCGCGTCTACTCGATGACGGCGCGGATGTAGATGCGGGTGCGCTCGAACGCGTGCTCATAGAAGTGGACGGAGTGGCGGAGACGGCGGCTTTCCGGAGCACTGTCGGTGTCGCCCGGAACGAGGTAGACCTTTCGCATCCCCTTGGTGAGCTTCTCGGGCTCCGGCAGCTTCAAGCGGCTGAACGGTGCCGTACTCGGATAGCCCCCCTCCTGCGGCTCGGTGTTCGAGAGCAACTCGGAATCGGGCGGCACCATGCGCTCCACGTAAGCCTTCGCCTCGTCCTCAGGGAGCGTGAAGACCAACAATGCCGTGTCGTAACGGGAGCCTTCCTTGAAACCCGCCCGGCGGTCGGTGGCCTCCTGGGGGATGCGCAGGCCCAGCTTCTTGCTCGTCCACGCGGGTGTCGCGCCTTGGCGCCAGCAGCATTTCTTCTCCTGCTCGGCCGCATCCGACAGTGCGTTGTCGGCCAAAAGGTTGAGCCCACAACGAAGAACGTCATGACACCCACAACGGCCGCACCGATGGCGAGCGCGAGACGTCGCCTGCGCGACAAAGGGAGCAAAGGCATGGAAACGTCTCCCGGCGTGGTCGGGTGCTGCCCTCAGGGCTTCCGGTCGGCGTCCGCCCGCCCGCCGTCGCGTCCAAACCCGGGTTTCTCAGGGGTAGGAAACGGTTCTTTTCGGACTCGGGGTCGCTGAGGTCCCGCCGCATGACGGAGCTGCTCCCTGACATGGGGAATTCCTTGGCCAATCCGGTCTGGTGGAGACTGGCCGGTTGGCCGTCCGGAATCTCCATGTTGCCGATGTGACACCTTTGCCTTTGTCCCAGTTGTACTGGTCCCAGGCATTCACCCGGTACTCGAGATTCACATGCGGCTCACCGGAATCGTCAGGCTTGACCGCGACAACACCAGTCACGTTGTAGCCCATTGAGCCAACGGCATAGAACCAGTTCTGCTGCTTCGCGTCGTCGAAGGTGAAACCTCGCGAATCAGTCTCAACAGGAATCGCAACCGGTTGATTGCCGTTCTCCCTGAATTCTTTGAGTGCCTGGTCACGCCAGCTTCTCCTGGGGAGCGACGAATGAACTGACAGACCCCTTGAAGGTGGGGTCGTCGTTCATCATCTTATCGACGGAAAGATCCATACTTCGTCCAGGTCACTGACCATGGTCTTCCAGTCACCCACCGCGGCCCCCAGTTTTGCGAGGTCCAGTTCCATCAGATCGGTGTAGGTGAATTCTCCCATCGAACTTCGCCCCCCGTCGCTCGCAGTTACTTCACGTATTTCAGAATCTCGGACGGACTCATAGGAGTTCCGTCCCGATGGCGCATGGAACCGGCGATCGCTTCATCGTCGCGCGCGTGAGGTCCGGGGCGTCCGGTGCGGGGTCCCTGCCCGCGCCGTCAGGGGGCAAGGCGTGGTCGAGTTGCACAGCGGGCCCGTCAGCCGCCCGCCCCGCCTTCAATTGCGTCCATTCCTGCTCGAACGACACACTGCCCCCTCCGCCTCGGCTGGTCGTGCGCGACTCGCCATGGGGCCTCCGCCCAAGGCCGCATTGTATTCGGCAGAGCACACATGCGATCGGGAATTCGGGTGACGAGAGCCTCACCGTACGCAGTGGCACCGCGTGCCTGGTGACGCCGTATCGTCTAGGGGCCCCACCCCCTCGTTGCGAGGAGCATTCTTATGACGCCGCCCGTCGTCCAGTCGCTGCGCGAGCAGATCCGGGAGCACATCGTCGAGGGGATCGTCAGCGGGCGCTGGAAGCCGGGCGAGCGGATCGTGGAGCGGCGCATCGCGGTGGAGCTGGAGGTGAGCCAGACGCCCGTGCGGGAGGCGTTGCGCGAGCTGGAGGCGCTGCGGCTGATCGAGTCGGCGCAGAACAAGGGCGCGCGGGTGCGGGAGCTGTCGCCGGCCGACCTGGAGGAGATCTATCCCGTGCGGGCGGGTCTTGAGCAGATCGCCGCCGAGTTGGCGGTGCCGGTGCTGGCGGGGGACGTGACGGCGCTGCGGTCGCACGTGGAGGCGCTGTACGAGGCCGACCGGCGCGGGGACGGGGAGGCGCAGGTGCGGCACACGGTGGCCTTCCACAGGGAGCTGGTGCGGGCGGCGGGCAACAGCGTGCTGCTGCACACCTGGGAGGGGCTGGGCATCGAGGTGTGGACGGCGCTGTCGATCCGGTGGCTGGGGACGGTGCAGCAGTCGTACGCCGAGGAGCACGAGGCGGTGCTGGCCGCGATCGAGCGGCGCGATCCGGGCATCGGCCCGCTGGTCAAGGAGCACGTGCTGGGGTGTGCGCCGGCGCCTCGGTAGTCGGCTCCGGGGGGCAGCCCACCCTCGGGGCACACCTGTCGCCCGGGTGCGGGCGCGCCTCGGCTGGGGGGCAGTTCCCCGCGCCCCTGCGGGGCGGGGGCGCCTGGCATTCGGTGCCCTGTTTCGAGGCACGGAATGCCAATTTCGGGTCGTGGGCGGTTTTTACCTTGTGATCCTTTGATCGATCATCGATCACAGGCGTAGAGTCCTTTCGTTGGGTGCCCCCTGTCCTGCCCGTTCAGGGTCCACAACGCCCACTCGCACAACCGCCCTCCCGACCCGTTTGGAGGGGCCTACACGTCCGGAAGGTGGCCACCATGCCCGATCCCGTACGCCCGCCGCATCCGAGCGAGCTGGACCAGCTCCCGGACCGTGATCCGCAGGAGACCGGCGAATGGCGTGAGTCGCTCGACGCCGTCTCCTCGCACGCGGGCGGCGAACGAGCCGCGTACCTGGTGCGTCGTACCGTCGAGCACGCCCAGCACAGCGGCCTGGCCGTGCCGGGGCTGCTGGAGACGGAGTACGTCAACACCATCCCCACCTCGGCCGAGCCGGCCTTCCCCGGCGACGAGGCGATGGAGTCCCGCATCACCGCGTGGAACCGCTGGAACGCCGCCGCCATGGTCACCCGCGGCAGCCGCTACGGCCTGGGCGGCCACATAGCGACGTTCGCGTCGGCGGCGTGGCTCTACGAGACCGGCTTCGAGCACTTCTTCAAGGGCAAGGAGGGTCTGGGGGCACCCCCAGCGGCAGCTGGGAGCGGGGGGTCGGGCGACCAGCTCTACGTCCAGGGTCACGCCTCCCCCGGCATCTACGCCCGCGCGTTCCTCGACGGGCGCCTCACCGAGGACCACCTGGACCGCTTCCGCCAGGAGTCCGGCGGTGACGGGCTGCCGTCCTACCCGCACCCGCGCCGCCTGCCGTGGCTGTGGGAGTTCCCCACGGTGTCCATGGGCCTGGGCCCGATCTCCGCGATCTACCAGGCGCGCTTCAACAACTACCTGACGAACCGGGGCATCAAGGACACCTCCGCCTCGCACGTGTGGGCCTTCCTCGGCGACGGCGAGATGGACGAGCCCGAGTCGACCGCCGCCCTCGCCCTGGCCGGGCGCGAGCAGCTGGACAACCTCACCTTCGTCATCAACTGCAACCTCCAGCGCCTCGACGGCCCCGTCCGCGCGAACTTCAAGATCGTTCAGGAGCTGGAGGCCCAGTTCCGCGCCGCCGGGTGGAACGTCATCAAGTCCCTGTGGGGCTCCGCGTGGGACGAGGTCTTTGCGCTGGACACCACGGGTGCGCTCACCCGCAGGCTGCGCGAGGTGCCGGACGCCCAGTTCCAGACGTACGCCACCCGTGACGCGGCCTACATCCGCGAGCACTTCTTCGGCGCCTCCCCCGCGCTGGCCGAGATCGGCAAGCTGCTGGGCGACGACAAGATCACCGAGCTGTTCAAGACCTCGCGCGCCGGGCACGAGCCGCGCAAGGTGTACGCGGCGTACAAGGCCGCCGTCGAGCACAAGGGCGCCCCGACGGTGATCCTGGCGCAGACGGTCAAGGGCTGGACCCTGGGCCCGGGCTTCGAGTCCCGCAACGCCAACCACCAGATGAAGAAGCTCACCGGCAAGGAGTTCCGCGCCATGCGGGACCTGCTGGAGCTCCCGATTCCGGACAGCAAACTGGACGACGAGCTGGTGCCCTACGTGCACCCGGGCGCCGACTCCCCCGAGGTGCGCTACCTCCAGGAGCGCCGCGCCGAGCTGGGCGGCCCCGCGCCGGCCCGCCGCGTCCACGCCGTCGGCCTGCCGGCACCCGCCGACAAGCCGTTCGAGGCGCTCAAGAAGGGCTCGGGTTCGCAGGAGATCGCCACCACCATGGCGTTCGTCCGCCTGGTCAAGGACCTGATGCGGGACAAGGAGACCGGCAAGCGCTGGGTGCCGATCGTCCCCGACGAGGCCCGCACCTTCGGCATGGAGTCGCTCTTCCCCTCCGCCGGCATCTACTCGCCGCTGGGGCAGAACTACGACCCGGTCGACCGCGACCAGCTCCTGTACTACAAGGAGGCCGAGAACGGCCAGATCCTCAACGAGGGGATCACCGAGGCGGGTTCGCTGGCCGACTTCACCGCGGCCGCCACGTCGTACGCGACGCACAGCGAGCCGATGATCCCGTTCTACATCTTCTACTCGATGTTCGGGTTCCAGCGGACCGCCGACCAGTTCTGGGCGCTCGCCGACCAGCTCGGCCGAGGCTTCGTCATCGGCGCCACGGCCGGCCGTACGACGATGACCGGCGAAGGTCTCCAGCACGCCGACGGCCACTCCCACCTGCTGGCTTCCACCAACCCGGCGGCGATCTCCTACGACCCGGCGTTCGCCTACGAGGTCGGCGTCATCGTCAAGGAGGGCCTGCGCCGGATGTACGGTCCTCAGGCCGACCAGCAGGAGGACGTCTTCTACTACCTGACGGTCTACAACGAGACCAAGGTCCAGCCGCCCATGCCGGAAGGCGACGGCGTGGAGGAGGGCATCCTCAAGGGCCTCTACCGCTTCCGCGAGGCGGACAGCGCCCCCGAGGACGCCCCCCGCATCCAGCTGCTGTCCTCCGGCACCGCGATCCACTGGGCTCTCGACGCGCAGAAGATCCTCGCCGAGGAGTGGGGTGTGGCCGCCGACGTGTGGTCGGCCCCGTCCTGGACCGAGCTGCGGCGTGAGGCCATGGAGTGCGACGCGGCGGCGCTGCGCGGCGAGGAGCGCGTACCGTACGTGACCCGCGCGCTGGAGGGTTCGCCAGGACCTGTGCTCGCCGTCAGCGACTGGATGCGGGCCGTGCCCGACCAGATCAGCCAGTGGGTCGAGCAGGACTGGTCCTCGCTCGGTACCGACGGCTTCGGCCTCTCCGACACCCGCGAGGGCGCCCGCCGCCACTTCGGGGTCGACCCGGAGTCCGTGGTCGTCGCCACGCTGTCGCGCCTGGCACGCCGCGGCGAGGTCAAGTCGGAGGACGTCCGCAAGGCGGCCGAGAAGTACGGCCTGGCGTAGGGACATCCGTCCGCGCCCGACGGGCAGACAAGGGGCTTCCGCCACTCGGCGGAGGCCCCTTTCCGCGTGGAGGTGGAGTCCCCCTGGAGGCTCAACTGCTCAGCGCTTGAGGGGCGCCGCCGGTTGTGGCCCCCCACCGCCGACCGCCGGGCCGGGCTCCGTCCGGCGGCATCCCGGGATACGGCGCCCCGCACGCCCGGCACGCGGCGAAGGGCCCTGCGCGTCCTGCGCGCAGGGCCCTTCGCCGCTTCACTCCGGCCGTGCTACTCCGGGTCCGGGTGCCGCCGCAGACGCAGCACGGCGGCGATCAGACCTCCCCATACGATGAGGATGGCGGCGGCCATCATCACCACGGCTCCTGTCGACATCAGCGCACCTCCTCCCGCTCGGCTCGCGGCGCGGTGCGCCAGGGGACGAGGGCGATCAGGACGCCGATCACCAGCGCGCCGCCGGCGATCCCCCACCCCGCCCAGGCCAGGAACGAGGTGGGGTATCCGCCGTAGTTCTCGTCGAACTCGGCGCGCAGGCTGTCGACCATCATCCAGCCGAGTACCAACGGCGTGACGACCCCGAGGCAGACGCGCCACCACAGGCCCAGCCGGATCGCGGAGGTCTCGTCCGCGTGCGCCTGGAAGACCGGCAGGCGCCGCAGTACCCAGCCCATGACGACGAGGAAGACCAGCGCGGCCAGCGCGATGCCGTACTGGTTGATGAAGTGGTCGGCCGAGTCGAGGAGCGCCAGACCCGCGTCCGTCGGGAACACGAGCAGCGAGACGACCGCGACCAGGCCGCCGACGCCCCACACGGCGGGCAGCCGCCCCATGCCGGTGCGGTCCTGCACCGCGGAGATGATCACCTGAACGATGCTGACCAGCGAGGTGATGCCGGCGATGGCCAAAGAGGCGAAGAAGAGGAAGCCGAAGAGGCCGCCCATCGGCATCTGGGAGATCACGGCGGGGAAGGCGATGAAGGCGAGGCCGACCCCGTCGGTGACGACCTCGCCGACGGCGACTCCGTTGGCCTGCGCCATGAAGCCCAGGGTGGCGAACACCCCGATGCCCGCGAGAATCTCGAAGGAGCTGTTGGCGAAGCCGGCCACCAGCGCCGAGCCCGTCAGGTCGGAGCGGCGCCCCAGGTAGGAGGCGTAGGTGACCATGATGCCGAAGCCGATGGACAGGGAGAAGAAGATCTGCCCGTAGGCGGCGACCCAGACGCTTCCGTCGGTGAGCGCTCCCCAGTCGGGCGAGAAGAGCGCGTCGAGGCCCTCGGCCGCGCCGTCCAGGGTGACGGCGCGGATCACCAGGACGACGAAGAAGACCACCAGCAGGGGGATGAAGACCTGGTTGGAGCGTTCGATGCCGCGGCGTACGCCCAGGGCCAGGATGAGCAGGACGACGAGCCACACCGCCAGCAGCGGCCAGAAGACGCCGCCGACCCAGCTGGTGGGCAGTCCCGGCTCGGATCCCGCGTGCAGGAAGTCCGCCGAGAAGAACGTCTCGGGGTCCTTGCCCCATTCCTTGCCGAAGGAGAACCCCGCATACCGTAGGGCCCAGGCGACGATCACGGCGTAGTAGCTGGCGATGACGAAGCAGATGGCGACCTGCCACCAGCCGATGACGGAGGCGGGCTTGGAGATCTGCCGGAAGGCGACGGGCGGTGACTTCCGGTACTTCCTGCCCACCGAGTACTCGAGGATGAGCAGGGGCAGGCCCGCGGTGAGCAGTGCGACGAGATACGGCAGGAGGAAGGCCCCGCCGCCGTTCTTGTACGCCTCCGCCGGGAAGCGCCAGATGTTGCCCAGTCCGATGGCGGAGCCGATGGCGGCCATCAGAAATCCGGTTCGCGAGCCCCACTGCTCGCGGGTTTGCTGAGACATGACCGATTCCTTGTTCGCTGTATAACTGGCGGAACGTTAACAGCGGGACAAAGACCGCGGGGAGGGTATTCACCATGCGGGCAGCGCGGCTGATCAAAATGGTGCTGCTGCTCCAGGCGCGCAGGGAGATGACCGGCGGTGAGCTGGCCGCCGAGCTGGAGGTCTCCGAACGCACGGTCGCGCGTGACGTTCTCGCCCTGTCCGAGGCGGGCGTGCCGGTGTACGCGGACCGGGGCCGTGCGGGAGGCTACCGGCTGGTCGGCGGCTACCGCACGCGGCTGACGGGGATGGGCCGCAGCGAGGCGGAGGCGCTGTTCCTGTCGGGGGTGCCCTCGGCGCTGCGGGACCTGGGTCTGGACGACGCGGCCTCGGCGGCGCGGCTGAAGGTCTCGGCCGCGCTCGATCCCGCGCTGCGGGACGTGCACGAGGGGTCTGCGCAACGCTTCCACCTGGACGCGCCCGGCTGGTGGCAGGCGCCGGGGACGCCGCCGCTGCTGCCCGCGCTGGCCGACGCCGTCTGGTCGGACCGGCGGGCCGCGGTGCGCTACCGGCGCAAGGACGAGCGCGGCGGCGGCGAGGTGGAGCGGGAGCTGGAGCCCTACGGAGTCGTGCTGAAGGCCGGCCAGTGGTATCTCGCGGCCCGGGTGCCGGCCGACGCGGCGCAACCGGGCCGCGTGGCCTGGCGGGTGTACCGCGTCGACCGGTTCACCGAGGTCACCGTGCGGGACGAGTGCTTCGTCCGTGAGCGTGGTTTCGACCTGGCCGCGTTCTGGGCGGAGCGCGCGGCGTCGTTCGCGCGCTCCCTGCTGCGCTCCCAGGTGACGGTGCGGCTCACCGAGGCGGGCGCCCGGCAGCTGCGGCACGTCACCGACAGGGCCGCGGCGCAGGAGGCGCTGGCGGCCGGCACGGTCGAGGCGGACGGCCGGACGACGGTGGCGCTCCGGGTGGAGAGCGAGGAGGTCGCCTTCGGTCAGCTCGCCGGCCTCGGTCCTGAGTGCGAGGTGCTGGCACCGCCGTCGCTGCGCGCCCGGGTCGCCGAGGCGGCGCGGCGCGCGGCGGCGCTGTACGAGGACCTTCCGTCGTCCGGAGAGCTTCCGTCGTCCGGGGAGCTTCCGTCGTCCGGGGAGCTTCCGCAGGGCCGGGAGCTGTCACGCAGCGGGGAGCCGCCGCAGGCGGGGGATCAGCGGTAGCCGGTCACGTCGGCCGGTTTCCCCGCGAACTGCACCTCGGCCAGGTAGCGCCAGGCGTCGGGGGCGGAGCCGTCCGCGTCGGTGAACCCGTAGACCTTGGCGAGTCCGCCGCTGGAGAGGGACTGGCCGTTGAAGCGCGCCACGTCGGGGTCGGCGGCGAGGGCGGCCACGGCGCGGCCGACGAACTGCGGGGTCTCGGAGATGGCGAAGTGCGGGTTGGTGGCGCAGCCGTCGCGCCAGTTCTCCTCCGTCACCTGGAAGTGGGTGTCGAGCATCGCCTCCGAGCGCAGCCAGCCCGGGGTCAGGCACACCGCTGTGGTGCCGTACTCGGCCGTCTCCTGGGCGAGGGCCCTGGCCATGCGCAGGGGCGCGGCCTTGGCCAGGTCGTAGTAGACGGGTTCGCGGTAGTTCCGGTTGGACTCCTCGGTGCCGTCGGTGACCTCGATCAGCAGTCCGCCGGGGCGCCGGATGAGCAGGGGCAGGGCGCAGGTGCTGGTGATCAGGTGGCTGTCGACGGCGAGCCGCAGGACACGGAGCCCGTCGGCCAGATCGTGCTCCCACAGCTTCTTGCCGAAGCCGACGAGGTGGTCGCCGCCCCACAGGTCGTTGACGAGGACGTCGAGCGCGCCCTGCTCCCTGTCGATACGGTCGATCAGCCCGCGCACCTGTCCGGCGTCGAGGTGGTCGACAGCGGCCGCGGTCGCCGTGCCGCCGCCTTCCCGGCCCGCCTCGCACGCCAGCTCGGCCGTCTCCTCGATCGTCTCGCTCGCCCGGCCGACCTCGCTGGTCTGCTTCCTGGTGGTCCTCCCGGTCGCGTAGACGGTGGCCCCCGCGCGGCACAGCTCCACGGCCATGGCCCGCCCCGCTCCCCTGGTCGCCCCCGCCACCAGGGCGACCTTGCCCGCCAGCCGGCCGCGGACGCTGTTCGTCTCCGGCACCTGTTCCTCCTCGCGTCAGGGACGCACGTGCGGTCGGCACGTGCGAGGGATACAGGAACCACGCTGACAGCGATACCGGACACCCTCTGTCGGATATGCCGGCAGCCGCGCCGGTGACCGCCGCGCATAACGAGACAGCCGCATCTGGAGCACTCCGCGTGCGCCGCGGGCGCTCAGGCCCGATGCTGGGGGCGTGATGGACGAGACGGAGTTCTGGGCGCTGATCGACTCCACACGCCGGGAGGCGGACGGCGACCCCGAGGAACAGGCCGACCTGCTCGTCGAGCGGCTCACCCAGCTCGACCCCGACGCCGTGACCTACTTCGCCCGCCACTTCGAGTCCCGCTACAGCCGCGCCTACCAGTGGGATCTGTGGGCCGCCGCGTGGATCCTCCTCGACGGGGCGAGCGACGACGCCTTCGACGGGTTCCGCTGCTGGCTGATCGGCCAGGGCAGAGAGGTCTTCGAAGGCGCCGCTCACGACGCGGACGCCCTCGCAGGGCTGCTGGCCGACTTCGACGAGGAACTCGACGGGGACGGCGAGGACCTGGGCTTCGCGGCCGACGAGGCGTACGAGCAGCTGACCGGCACCGTCCTGCCGGAACTGGGCCTGCCCGAGGCTCCCGCCGACCCCGCGGGCGTCCCCCTCGACCTGGAGAACCCCACCGCGCTGGCCGAGCGCCTGCCGAAGCTGTGGGCCCGCTTCCGGCAGGAGTGACGGGCCGCGAGGAGCCCGGCACCCGGGCCCGCGGGGGCGCATGCGCCAGGATGGGCCCATGCGAATCGCGGTCACCGGCTCCACCGGACTCATCGGCACTGCGCTCACCCGGTCGCTGCGCGCCGAGGGGCACGACGTCCTCCGGCTCGTACGGCGCCCCGCCTCGGCCGCCGACGAGGTCACCTGGCATCCGCGGGACGGCCACGTCGACACCGCGGGACTCGTCGGCTGCGAAGCCGTCGTCCACCTCGCGGGCGCCGGCGTCGGCGACCACCGCTGGACGGAGGCGTACAAGCGCGAACTCCGCGACAGCCGGGTGCGGGGCACCCGCACGCTGGCCACCGCCCTCGCCGCGCTGGAGGACCCGCCGCACACCCTGCTGCTCTCCACCGCGATCGGGTACTACGGCGATACGGGAAACCGCGCCGTCGACGAGTCGGCCGGACCCGGCGAGGGCTTCCTCGCCGACCTGTGCCAGGACTGGGAGGCCGCGGCCAGGCCGGCCCAGGAGGCGGGCATCCGCACCGTGTCGGCGCGCACCGGCCTGGTCGTCGCCCGCGGTGGCGGCGCGTGGGGACGGCTCTTCCCGCTCTTCCGCGCCGGGCTCGGCGGGCGCCTCGGCTCCGGCCGCCAGTACTGGAGCCACATCGCACTCCACGACCACGTGGCGGCCCTCCGCTTCCTGATCAACCACGCCGACCTCCGCGGGCCCGTCAATCTGACGGCCCCCCACCCGGCCACCAACCGGGAGGTCACCGCCGCCATGGGGCGCGTACTGCACCGCCCCACCTTCTTCGCGGTGCCCGCTCCCGCCCTGCGGCTCGCGCTCGGCGAGTTCGCCGGGGACGTGCTCGGCAGTCAGCGGGTACTGCCGCGCAGGCTGCTCGACGCCGGGTTCCGGTTCGCCTTCCCCGACGTCACCGCGGCCATCAGGGCGGCGCTCTGACCCTCCCGTCCTCCGGGGGCGCCCGCCGACATGCATCCGGGCGCCCCCCGCGCGACGTACCGCGCACGCTGTTCCCACACCAACCCTCGAACACGGGTATGAGCCACGCGCACCGGGGCATCAGGCAATGAGCAACCGGACCCGCACGCCGTCGACGTCGGGAGGGACAGTGCCGATCAGCAGCGCACAGACGAACCGCGCAGGCACGGGTGGTGGGCCTCAGGCGGACGAAGTCGGCCCGGAGCAGGCCGCCGACGTGGTCGTCGTGGGTGCCGGCCTGGCAGGGCTCGCGGCGGCGTACCGGCTGACCCGCGCGGGCCTGCGCGTGGTCGTACTGGAGGCGGCGCCCCGGGTCGGGGGCCGGCTCGCGACCGACTCGGTGGACGGCTACCGCCTCGACCGCACGCCCGGGGTGCTGGACCTGGCCCAGGACGGTGCGGCGTTCGCCGGCCTGCCCGCGCTGGACGCGCTCGACCTGCGCCCGTTCGCGCCGGGTGCGCTGCTGCACTGCCAGGACCGTACGCACCGGATCGCGGCACGGCCCTGGCCGCGCGGTGCGGGGAGCGCGGCGGAGGGCGAGGGGCCGGCTCTTGCGCATGATCCGCGAGGGGGCGAAGGCCAGGACGGCGCGGCCCGGACGGCGCGCCCCGACCGGCGCACGAGGGGCGCAGGGAGCGCGCGGGGCGCGCTGTCGACCGCCCGCGCACTCACCGGCGCGCGCAGCCGCGCCGACATGTCCGACGCGTTCGGACTGGCCCGGCTGCGCGGGGCGCTGAGCCGCTTCGCTTCGGCCCCCGCGCAGGGGCTGCTGCTGCGCCCCGAACTGACGGCGGGCCAGGCGCTGTCCGCGCGCGGGCTGCCGTCCCGGGCAGCGCGGACGCTGGTGCGTCCGCTGCTGACGGCGCTGCTGTCCGACCCGGAGCTGACGACCTCCAGCCGGGTCGCCGACCTGGCACTGCACGGCTTCGTCCGCGGCGGCCTGGGCGTCCCCGCGGGCGGTCAGGCCCGGGTCTGCGCACTGCTGGCCGCGGCGCTGCCACCGGGCACGGTACGCACGGGTGTCCGGGTCACCTCGGTGAGCACGCACGCGGTCGGGACCGAGCGGCACGGCACGTATCCGTGCGAGGCGGCGCTGGTGGCCACAGGCGCCCGGTCGGCCGCCGGGCTGCTGCCGGGGCTCAGGGTGCCGGACTTCCACCCGGTGACGGTGCTGCACCACGCCGTGGAGGAACCGCTGCCGGCCGGCGCGGCGGGTGCCTCCTTCACGGTGTGCGCGGAGCGGCGGGGCGGTACGCCGTCCCGCGCGGGGGATTCCGGGGCCGAGTCAGAGCCGGTGAGCCACACCTGGGTGGCGTCGGCCGTGGACCCCTCGCGCGCCGGTCCGGGCCGCGACCTCGTCACGTCCGTGGTGCTGGGCGAGCGGTCGGCCGCACCCTCCGCGGCCTTGGACAAGGCGGCCCGCGCGCAACTGGCGGGCGTCTACGGCACGTCCACGGACCGGTGGGAGCTGCTGGCGGCGTACCACGACCCGGAGGCGGTCGCGGCGATGCCGGCGCCGCACGACCCCCGACGACCCGTGCGGGTGCTGTCGGGCCTCTACGTGTGCGGAGAGCACCGGGACACCAGTACGCCGCGGGGAGCGGTCGGTTCGGCACAGCGCGCGACGGAGCAGATCCTGCGCGACTTCCGGCTGTCGGCGCCGCCACTGGGAGCGGCGGAGGAAGGCACCGCAGCATAATCGAACAGGCGTCCCGAACTCCGGGGTGACCAGCGGGTTTTGTCAGTAGGGGCGGGTAGAATCGAAGGAGTTGCCAGGGAGCGCACCGACGCATCGAAGGAGCCGTCGATGACTGCTGTCCGTACTCATACCTCCCGTTCCCACACCCGCCCCACCGGCCGTCCGCGACACCAGCAGCCGCAGCTGCCGGCCATGTCCACGCTGCCGGCCCTGCCGAAGAAGCCGCTGCCGGCAGGGCGGCCGCGTGCGTGGTACGTCGCGCACAACCGTCAGTTGAAGGCCATGCGCCTCGCCATAGCCCTGCTCGACACCGGCGTCTACACCGCCGAGCAGGCGTGCGACCACACCATCCACGCGACGGCGCAGCGCATCGGCGTGCACCCGCCCTCTCCGGTCACCTGCCGCCTGGTCCGCTCGCTGCTGCCCTGATACCGCCCCCCGCCCCGGGAAGCCACGGGGCGGGGGCGCATGACGCCGTCGCAAAACCGCTGGCGTCACCACCGTCCATGACTTACGGTCCTGACTCGAACGAGCGGGCAGGGCCCGGTGAGCCACGGATGGAGCCTGGGATGGTGGCAGGGAAAACGAGAACCGAGGCCGCGGCGCTGGCCGCGGCAGCGGTCTCGGTCGTGCTGTGGGCCTCCGCGTTCGTCTCCATACGGAGCGCGGGCGAACACTACTCCCCCGGCGCCATGGCCCTGGGCCGGCTGGGCGTGGGAGCCCTCGTGCTGTGCGCGGCGCTGCTGCTGCGGCGCGAGGGGCTCCCGCCGAGAGCCGCGTGGCCCGGCATCGCCACCTCGGGCGTGCTGTGGTTCGGCGGCTACATGGTCGCCCTCAACTGGGGCGAACGCCTGGTCGACGCGGGGACGGCCGCGATGGTCGTCAACGTCGGCCCCGTCCTGGTGGCGCTGTTGGCCGGCCGGTTCCTCAAGGAGGGCTTCCCGCCCCGGCTGATGGCCGGCATCACGGTCTCGTTCGCGGGCGCCGTGACGGTGGGCCTGTCCGTCTCCCGGGGCGGCGGCTCCTCCCCGCTGGGGGTGGTGCTGTGCCTGCTGGCCGCCGCCGCCTACGCCGTCGGCGTCGTCAGCCAGAAGCCGGCCCTGCGGCAGGCCTCACCGCTCCAGGTCACCGCGTTCGGCTGCCTCATCGGGTGCGTCGCCTGCCTGCCGTTCAGCGGCCAACTGCTCGCGCAGGTCGGCGACGCGCCGCTGTCCGCGTCGCTCAACGTCGTCTACCTGGGCCTCTTCCCGACCGCGCTGGCCTTCTGCACCTGGGCGTTCGCGCTCTCCCGCACCACCGCGGGCCGCATGGGCTCCACGACCTACGTCGTGCCCGTCCTCGTCGTGCTGATGTCGTGGCTCGCCCTGGACGAGGTGCCCGCCCTGATCACCCTGGCGGGCGGTCTGCTGTGCCTGGCCGGAGTGGCGGTCTCCCGCTCGGGCCGCACCTCCCCCGCCGCCCGGCGCCCGCGGGGGCGCACCGAAGGGGCGCGGGGACCGCGGCGACGAGCCGCAACCGGCCCGCGGACCGCACACGGCGAACCGTCTCACCCCCTTGCCGGAAGGCGCCCTGCGGGAGAAGAAGCGGAAAGCGCGGGCCTGGCCGCCGACGTGCCCAGTCCCGCGGGTCCGTCGAAGGGCCAGCCCGGCGCGTAGTGCCGCCGCAGGTCGCTCTCGGTGTAGCGGCGGCAGTCGCGGTGCCACACGAGGATGCCCGACATCCAGTTCTCCAGCTCGCGCACGTACCCGTCGAGCGCGGCCCGGCCGTCCTCGTCCAGGGCGAAGTCCTGGTAGAGCACGGGGAACTCGTGCGCGGCCACGTGCTGGAACTGCCTGATGCGGGAGGTCATCAGGTCGGCGACGACGCGCAGCGCCGTCGGGTAGTCGCAGTCGAAGAAGTTGCGGACGACGAGCAGCCCGTTGTGGATCTCCCCCTCGTACTCGATCTCCTTCTGGTACGAGAAGACGTCGTTGAGCAGGCAGGCGTAGTCGGCCGCAGCGTTCTCCAGCGACTTCATGGGGCCGCTGCGGTAGATCTCCTCCGGAATGCTGTCCGGGTGGGCCAGCCGGCACAGGCTCATCGTCAGGTCGGAGCCGAAGGTCCTGCGCCGCATCTCGACGTAGTCGACGGGGTCGGGGATGCGGTTGGCCGTCTGGTTGTCCAGCTCCCACAGCCAGCTGACGGCCATGGTCTCGATCGCGGCGCGGAAGCGGCGGCGCTTGGCCACCGGCAGGGGGGCCGCCGTGCGCGCCCACAGGTCGGCCAGCGAACGCTCCAGCGGACCGGCAGGCGGCGGGACCGGCTCGCCCTCGACGGGCATGAACAGCGACAGGCGCTCGGTGCACACCTTGGCGCCCGCCAGGTCGCGGGTGCGGCCGAAGCGGACCGGATAGTAGTCGTCACCCCACGTGCCCCAGGCCAGCCAGGCGGAGGAGAGGTCGAGCTGGTCCCGGGTGGCGTCGGGGTGGATGCCGGCGGCGCACAGCGGCAGGTCGTTGTCGCGGATCAGCCCCTCGTCCCACACCCGGCCGCCGGGCACGTCCGGCTGCGGGTCCAGCAGGCCCATGGCGCGGGCCCAGGTGACGACCCGTTCGCGCGCCCCGCCCAGGTGGGGGCTGAGCCGGGGTGTGAAGGGCATCTCGAAGGCGGGCAGCACCGAGGGGCCCGTGCGCTCGTGCGGTACGTGGGTGAAGGAGCGGACGCGCTGCGGGGTGGTGCGCGCGACGCCGGCGAGGACGTCCGTCGCCGAGGTGCCCAGGCCCTCGGGGACGAACGGCAGCCGGGCGGCCGCCGGGCCCGTGGCCCCGGTGGCGGCCGCGCCGCCGTTCATGTAGCGGCTGGAGCGCAGGTGCCACTCGTGGCCGCCGGACTGCCAGTCCTGGAGCCCCTTGACGTAGGCGGCGACGGCGGCCTGGTCCGCGGGATCGAGGCCCTTGCCGGCGCAGAGCGCGGGCAGTTCGGTCAGCGCGGTGTGCTCGAACTGCTGGAGACGGGAGGTCAGCAGGTCGTTGACGGCCTCGGCCGACTCCTGGGTGGTGCAGTCCAAGAAGGTCTCCAGCACGAGGACGCCGTTGGACAGCTCGCCCTCCTCTCCGATCTCGCGCTCGTAGGAGAACAGGTCGTTGCGCAGGTGGACGGCGTCGGAGAAGGTGTCGCGCAGTACGCACAGCGGGCGGGATCCCGCGACGGCGGCGGGCACCTCGGCGTGCGCGGCGAACTCCACGAGCCCCGCCGACCAGGGGGCGCCACCGACCTTGCGGCGCATCTCGATGTACTCGACCGGGTTCGGTACCCGCCCGATGTTGATGTTGGACAGCTCCCACAGCGACTCGTTGAGCAGGTTCTCGGTGCTCACGGCGAACCGGGCGCGCCAGTCACGGGACATGGACGGCACGGTGCGTGCCCACAGGTCGGCGAGCCCGGCCTCGACGGGGTTGGTGGGCTCGGGCACCGCCGCAGCCTCGTCCAGCGGCATGAACAGCGGGAGCCGGTCCAGGTACGCCTTGCCGCCCGCGCGGTCCTGGGTGCGCTTGAACATCTCCAGGAAGTGGTCGTCGAAGAAGAAGACCCACACGTACCAGTCGGTGACCAGCGCCAGGTCGTCCTCGCTCGCGTCCGGGTGCGTGTAGGCACACAGCAGCGCGTAGTCGTGTGCGTCCAGGTCCGCGGTGTCCCAGACCCCGGAGCCCTCCAGCATCCCCTGCCGCGCCGCCCACTCGCTCGAGTGCGCCCGTGCCGCCTCGAGGTGCGGGTTGAGGCGGGCCGGGTACGGCACGTAGAAGTCGGGCAGTTCGAAGGGTTGCGACAACGTCCGGTCCCCCAGTCGCTCGAGTGGCTGGCGGACTTGGCCTACCCGGGGCGAAGCGATGAGCATCCTTTTTCACCCGGACGTGGGACACCGCGCGGACACTGCCGTGACGAGGCCGTCGAACAAAAACCGTGGTGGGCGCGGAGGTTGGGCTGTTAGGTTCGCCGACGTGGCGAAGCTGAATCAGATCATCGCAGTCGAGAAGGGCGTCAAGTCCAAGGTGGCCCAGGACCTGGCGCAGGCGCAGCACGGGCTGGGAAAGCCGCAGATGCTCGCCGGTATCTCGCGTACGTACCAGCCCAAGGACGAAGAGGGCGAGCAGCTTCCGCCGGAGTCGACGCGGGTGCAGGTCAAGGCCGAGGATGTGCTGAAGGAAACAGCGAAGATCCTCACGCGGCTGTTCGATGTGACGGCGACGAAGGACTGGTCGAACCTCACGGCCCGCGCGGACATCGTCGTCGACGGGCGCACCGTCCTCGCCGAGGTGCCGGTCTCCTACCTGCTGTTCCTGGAGAAGCAGCTCGGCGAACTGGGCACCTTCCTGCGCAGGCTGCCCGTGCTGGACGGCGCGGAGGCCTGGGAACAGGACCCGTCCACGGACTGGTGGAAGACCGAGCAGGTCCGTACGGTCCGCACCAAGAAGGTGCCGCGCAACCACGTGAAGGCGGAGGCCACCGAGAAGCATCCCGCCCAGGTCGAGGTCTACTACGAGGACATCCCCGTCGGGTACTGGACGACGGTCAAGTACTCCGGCGCCCTTCCCGCGCGGCGCGTCAACGAACTGCTGGAGCGGCTGGAGAAGCTGTCCGCCGCGGTGAAGTTCGCCCGCGAGGAGGCCAACGCGACTCAGGTGACCGACCACCGCGTCGGAGACGCCGTCTTCGGCTACCTCTTCTCCTGACCACGCCGGTGCGCCGAGCGCGCACCGGCACCCACCCGACTCCCCGGGTCAGGGCTTCAGCGGCCCTCGGCCCGGGGTGCGCCAGGAGCGCAAAGCTGAAACTGAAGCTGATGTGTGAACCCCCGGCGGCACTGCGACAACCAGGCCCCGGTCAGTCTCAACCTCTCGCTCCACGCTCAGCATCGCCGTTCATCGTCCGGCAACCGGGGCGGTGACGACCTCGAGACGCCGGTTCGAACCCGGCCGGCCGTTCTTCGTGCGGCCGTGGTGGAGTGGCTCCACGCGAGGACATCGCCGAACGATCCGCCCATCAACCGCTTGGGACGTGCGAACGAACGGCACCCAGGACCCCGGGGCCGGGCAAAGCCCCGGGGTCCCTTTCGCCGCTTCTCCTCCCTTGCTCCCCCTCACTCCGCCCCGCTGACCGCGTGGTACGTTGCAGCCGCCAGTCAAACCCTTGAACGGGTCAGGGAATCCGGTGCGAATCCGGAGCTGACGCGCAGCGGTGTGGGACTGGGGTGTGCACGAGGCCACTGGGGCGCGGTCCCTGGGAAGGCGCACACTCCGGCAGTCCCGAGTCCGAAAACCTGCTGGCACCCGCACTCCGGAACCTCGGAGGCGGTGGCACGCCGGGCTCCGCGACTGAGCCTTACGACGGAGAAGGACACAGCTGGCCATGCGCCGAACGCGCCGTGGGGCCCCGCGGGCCGCGGCTCTCGCCCTCGCCCTGACCCTCCTGCCGACCGTCACGGGCTGCGGGACGACCCCCGAGCCAGGGGGCACCCCGGACAAGGCCGGGGAAGCGGGCTACCCCCGCACCCTGCGCAACTGCGGGCACGAGGTCACCCTGGAGCGCCCGCCGCGGCGCGCCGTCTCGCTCGACCAGGGATCGACCGAGATCCTGCTGGCCCTCGGCCTCGGGGACCGCATGGCGGGCACCGGCACCTGGACCGACCCGGTGATGAAGGGGCTGGAGAAGGAGAACGCGAAGGTCGAGCGGCTGGCCGACGGCTACCCGGCCCTGGAGAAGGTGCTCGCCGAAGAGCCCGACCTGGTGACCGCCTCGTTCGCCGCCACGCTCGACAAGGGCGGGGTCGCCCCGCGGGAGAAGTTCGCCGGCCTGGGCGTGCCCACCTACCTCTCCCCCGCCGACTGCGCCAAGAAGTCCGGGTCGAACGGTGACGGAGCCCGCAGCGAGCGGCTGACCATGGACACCGTCTACGGAGAGGTCCGCGACCTGGCCAAGACGTTCGGTGTCCAGGAGCGCGGCGAGAAGCTGGTCGCCGGCCTCAGGGCGAGGATGGCGAAGGCCACCGAGGGCGTGGACGCGCACGGCACCTCCGTCATGTACTGGTTCGCCAACTCCGAGTCCCCGTACGTGGCCGGCTGCTGCGGGGCGCCGGGCGTCATCACGCGGGCGGTCGGGGCCGAGAACGCCTTCGACGGCACCCGTGACGAGTGGCCGCAGGTCGGCTGGGAGGCCGTGGCCGACCGCGATCCGGACGTCATCGTCCTGGGCGACCTGACGCGCGAGAACCAGACCGCCGAGACGGCGAAGGCGAAGATCGAGAAGCTGGAGTCCGACCCGGTCACCCGCCACATGACGGCAGTGCGCCACAAGCGGTACGTCCTGCTGCCCGGGGCGGCGATGAACCCCTCGATCCGCACCGTGGAGGGGGTCGAGAAGGTCGCGAGCGGCCTGCGGGACCTCCATCTCGCGGAGCGCACGAGGTGACCGCCGCGTCCGGCGGAGCCGGCCCCCGAACCCCCGCGCCCGGCGGAACCGGCCCCGGGACCGCCGCGTCCGGCGGAGCCGGCCCCGAGACCGCCGCCTTCCGGGATCACTCCGTCGTGGCGGCCGCGGACCGGTCACGGTGGCAGACACGGCGGCGTGCGCGGCGGTGGGCGCTCGCGCTGCGCAGCGGGCGGGGCACGGCCGTGGTGTGCGCCCTCGGGGTCGTGGCCTGCGCGCTGTCGGTCGCTCTGGTCATCACCGTCGGGCAGGCGGGGATCGGCGTGGCCGACGTGTGGCGCGTCGTCGCCGCCCGGCTGGGCGGAGCGGACGCCGGGCTGACCCCGCTCCGCGAGGGCATCGTGTGGGAACTGCGGCTGCCCCGCGCGCTGCTGGCGGCCGTGTGCGGGGCCGGCCTCGGCCTGTGCGGTGCGGTGCTCCAGTCGCTGCTGCGCAACCCGCTCGCCGACCCGTTCGTGCTGGGCGTCTCCTCCGGCGCCTCAACCGGCGCGGTGAGCGTGGTCGTCCTCGGCGTGGGCGGCGGCGCGCTCTCCCTGTCGGCCGGTGCCTTCGCCGGCGCCGCGCTCTCCTTCGCGCTGGTGCTGCTGCTCGCGCACACCTCAGGCGGTACGACCGACCGCGTGCTGCTGTCGGGGATCGCCGCCATGCAGCTGTTCTCGGCGCTGACCTCACTGATCGTCTTCGTCTCCGCCGACGCCGAGCAGACCCGCGGGGTGTTGTTCTGGCTGCTGGGCTCCCTCGGTTCCGCGAGCTGGGCCGAGGTGGCGGTGGGCGCGGGCGCGCTGGCCCTCACCCTGGTGGTGTGCCTGGCGCGGGCCCACGCGCTGGACGCCTTCGCCTTCGGCCCCGAGGCGGCGGCAGCGCTGGGCGTGCGGGTGCGGCGGATGCGGCTGACGCTGCTGCTGGTGACGGCCCTCCTGACGGCCGTCCTGGTCAGTTCGGCGGGCGCCATCGGCTTCGTCGGGCTGGTGCTGCCGCACGCGGCGCGCGCCGCGTGCGGGCCCGCGCACCGGCGGCTGCTGCCCGTCACCGCGCTGCTGGGCGCCGTGTTCCTGGTGTGGGTGGACACTGCGGCGCGCACCCTGCTGGCCCCGCGCGAGCTGCCCGTGGGGGTGGCGACCTCGCTGCTGGGCGTGCCGGCGTTCGTGCTGATCCTGCACCGGGGACGGCGCGGCCGAGGCGCCCCGGGCAGGGCGGGGGCGGGGCTGTGAGTCTGAGCGCGCGGAACGTGGCGTGGCGGGCCGGCGGGCGGCTCGTCGTCGACGGGGTGAGCCTGGACCCGCGCCCCGGCCAGACCGTGGGGCTGCTGGGCCCCAACGGATCGGGCAAGTCGACACTGCTGCGGCTGCTGGCCGGCATCAGGGCCACCTCCTCCGGCGTGGTCACCCTCGACGGCAGGCCGCTGCGCGAGGTCGGCCGCAAGGCCGTGGCGCGGCGGGTCGCCGTGGTCGAGCAGCACGCCGAGACCGGTGTCGAGTTGACCGTCGAGGACGTCGTGCGGCTGGGCCGTATCCCGCACCGCGGCGCCTGGGCCGGGCCCGGGGCCGAGGACGAGGCGGCCGTACGGGAGGCGGTCGAGCGCACCCGGCTCGCCGACCGGCTCGACCAGCCCTGGCACAGCCTCTCGGGCGGCGAGCGGCAGCGGGTGCAGATCGCCCGCGCGCTGGCCCAGCGGCCGAGCGAGCTGCTGCTGGACGAGCCCACCAACCACCTGGACGTGCGGCACCAGTTGGAGCTGCTGGCCCTCGTCGCCCGCGGCCCGGTCACCGCCGTGGTCGCGCTGCACGATCTGAACCTGGCGGCGATGTTCTGCGACCACCTGGTGGTGCTGTGCCAGGGGCGGGCGGTGGCGGCGGGCCCGCCGGGCGAGGTGCTGACGGAGGAGCTGGTCGCCCAGGTGTACGGGGTGCGCTCGGTGGTGACCGCCGAAGGCCCCGGCGGGCGGCCCTCGGTGCGGTTCCTGCCCGAGGAGGAGACGGAACCCCGACAGACGGCGGAGGAGACCTCATGATCCGGACCAGGCGGGCGGGTGCGGGACGCGCCGCGCGCGGAGCGCTCACCGCGCTGCTGCTGATACCGCTGGCCGCGTGCGGGACCGGCCCCCGGGCCGGCGGCGCCCCGGCGCAGGGCTCGCCCGCGGGTTTCCCGTACACGGTCGCCAACTGCGGTGTGCAGACGACCTTCACGGCGCCGCCGGAGCGGGCCGTGACCATGAACCAGCACGTCACCGAGGTCATGCTCGCCCTCGGCCTCCAGAACAGGATGGCCGGCACCGCCTACCTGGACGACGAGATCCTCCCCCGCTACCGGAAGGCGTACAAGGGCGTGGAGGTGCTGGCCGACAAGTACCCCTCCAAGGAGGTGCTGCTGGCCGCCGGCCCCGACTTCGTCTACGGCGGATACGCCAGCGCCTTCGACAAGACGGAAGGCCGCGACCGGGCCGCGCTCGAAGACGGCGGCGTCTCCACACGCCTGAACCTGGAGTCGTGCACCGACCACACGGACGTCGCCACCCTCCACAAGGAGATCCGCCAGGTGGCCCGCGTCTTCGGTGTCCCCCAGCGCGGCGAGGCCCTCATCGAGGCGCAGGACAAGCAGTTGGCCGCCACCGCGAAGCGGCTGGAGGGGACCGAGAAGACGCGGGTCTTCGTCTACGACAGCGGCGAGGGCTCCGCGTTCACCGCCGGCGGTGCAGGCATCGGCAACGAGATCCTGCGCAGGGCCGGTGCCCGCAACGTCTTCGCCGACGTCGACAAGCCCTTCGCCGACGTCTCCTGGGAGAAGGTCGTGCAGCGCGCGCCGGACGTCGTGGTGATCTACGACTACGGCGGGACGACTGTCGCGCAGAAGAAGAAGCGGCTGCTGCGGGATCCGGCGCTGGCCGACGTGCCCGCCGTCAAGCACCGGCGGTTCGCGGTGCTGCCGCTCTCCTCCGCGGTGCTGGGCCCGCGCGTCCCCGACGCGGTGGACGACCTGGCACGCCAACTCCACCCGCGGCGGAAGGGTGCCTGAGCCCGTGCCCCGCACCTCACCGCTGCGGCGCACGCTGGTGTGCGCCGCGCTGACCGCCATGCTGCTCACCGGCGCCGTCGCCGGGCTGGCCCTCGGCTCGGCGCGCATCCCCGTCGGCGAGGTGCTGGCCGCGTTGGCGGGCCGCTCGGGGCCGGGCCCCTTCACCACGATCGTGCTGGACGTGCGGCTGCCCCGCGTGCTGCTGGCCGCCGTCGTCGGCGCCGGACTCGCCCTGGTGGGCGCGGTGTTGCAGGCTCTGGTGCGCAACCCGGTGGCCGACCCCTACCTGCTGGGCATCTCCTCCGGCGCGTCGACGGGCGCCGCACTCGTCGTCGTGTTCGGGATCGGCGCCGTCTCGATGTCCGTGGGCGCGTTCGCCGGGGCGATGGTGGCGCTGCTCGTCGTGTACGCCATGGCGCGGCGCGGCGGCGCGATGACGACGGGGCGGCTGGTGCTGGCCGGGGTCGCGGTGCAGTACGTGCTCTCCGCGCTGACGAGCCTGGTGCTGGTGACCTCCTCCGAGAAGGAGCACCTGCGCGCCATCTTGTTCTGGACCCTGGGCGGGCTCGGACAGGCCCGCTGGGACACCCTGGCGCTGCCCGCGCTGGTGCTGCTGGCGGGGCTGGTGCTGCTACTGGCGCTGGCCAGGCCGCTGGACCTGCTGCTGGTCGGCGAGGAGGGCGCCACCACGCTCGGCCTGGAGGTGGGCCGCTTCCGCGCCGTTGCCTTCGTCCTGGCGTCCCTGGTGACGGCGGTGCTGGTGACGGTGAGCGGCTCCATCGGGTTCGTCGGCCTGATGGTGCCGCACGCGGCCCGGATGGTCGTCGGCGCCGCGCACCGCGCCCTGCTGCCCGTCGCGGCGCTGGGCGGCGCCGCCTTCCTGGTACTGGCCGACCTGGCCGCCCGCACGGTCGCGGCACCGCAGGAGATCCCCGTCGGCGTGCTGACGGCGCTGACCGGCGGCCCGTTCTTCCTGTGGCTGCTGCGCCGCTCCCCGCGCGGTGAGGGGGCGTGGGCATGACGCGGGCCTGCGCGCTGCACGCCGAGGAGGTCTCCTACGAGGTCGAGCGGGGGCGCGCGCTCCTCGACAAGGTGACGCTCGAGGCGCGCCCCGGTGAGACCGTCGGGGTCGTGGGCCCCAACGGCAGCGGCAAGACCACCCTGCTGCGGTGCGTCTACGGCACCCTGCGCCCCACGCGGGGCCGGATCCTGCTCGACGGCGACGACGCCGCGGCGCTGCACGCCAAGGCGCGGGCCCGCAAGGTGGCGGCCGTACCGCAGGACGGTGGCGTCGGATTCGGGCTGACCGCACGGCAGGTGGCGGCGATGGGCCGCTCCCCGCACAAGCGGTTCTGGGAGGGCGACACCGCGCGGGACACCGCCCGGGTCGCCGAGGCGCTGGAGCGGGCGGGCGCCGCCGCGCTGGCCACGCGCCCGTTCGAGTCGCTGTCCGGCGGCGAGCGGCAACGGGTCCTGGTGGCCCGCGCGCTGGCCCAGGGCCCGGCGCTGCTCGCCCTGGACGAGCCGACCAACCATCTGGACGTGCGCTACCAGTGGGAGCTGCTGACCCTGGTACGCGACCTGCCCGCCACGGGGCTCCTCGCCCTGCACGACCTCAACCTCGCCGCCTACTTCTGCGACCGGCTGTACGTGCTGGACGCCGGGCGGGTGGTGGCGTCGGGGCCGCCGGGCGAAGTGCTGACGGAGGAGTTGCTGGCCCGGGTGTACGCGGTACGTGCCGAGGTGCGCGTGCACCCCCGTACCGGGGCGCCCACCGTGGTCTACCTGCCGCCGGGCCTGGAGGACGCACGCCGGTGAGCGCTCCTGACGAGCCCGTGCTCCTCGACGAGTTGACCGCGCTGTCCGCTCTGACCGACCTCGCGTCCACGTACGGCCCGCGCTACCACATGCTGCCGGGCGAACCCACCGGAGCCGAGGCCCGGTCGGGCGACTGGCTGCCCGCCGACCGGCTGCTGGCCCCGGGCGCCGACGGTGGCGCCCGGGGGCGGGGCACCGGCGGTGAGGTGTTCGGGCGCGGCACCGGTGGTGAGATGCGCGGGCGGGGCACCGGCGACGAGGTGCGCGGCGGTGGGGAGCTGGCGCGGCTACTCGACGCCGAGTGGCAGGGCAGCGGCCACCGCACCGCGCACGCCGCGGCCCTCACCCTCGTCGCCGTCTACGCGGGGCGGGTGACGGCGGCGGCGATGCTGGGCTGGGTGCTGGACGGCGGCGTATGGGACGTACGGCCGCACAACGTGCTGGTGCGTCCCGGCAGCCACGGTATCGCCGGGGTGAGGCTGCGTGAGCCGCGGCTGCTCGCCGCCCCTGCCCGCGAGCGGGCCGCCACGCTGGCCGCGCTCCACGAGGCGGTGCTAAACACCCACCTGCTGCCGCTCGCCCGCACGCTGCACGGCACCACCAGGGCGGGGCTGCGGCAGCTGTACGGCGGCGTCGCGCACGGCTGCGCGACGGCGCTGAGCGCGGCGGCGCCCCGGAGCAGCGCGGACCTGGCCGCGCTGTGGGAGGAGTTCGTCCGGCCCCTCCCCGGGCTCGCCCGGCTCGGCGACCTCGCCGAGGTCACCCACCGCGACGGCAGCCGCCGCCTCCACTACCTGCGCAACACCTGCTGCCTCTACTACACCAGCGCCGAGGCGGTCCGCTGCGCCAGCTGCTGCCTCACCCCGCGTGCGGAACGCCTACGCGCGTACGCCGCACGGTGACCACAGCTCGGTGCTGCGGGCCTTCACGTGCGCGGACAACCGCGCGACCGCCTCGTCGCCCGGCATCGGATCCAGGCGCCGGCCGTCGCGCAGGCGGAGGGCGACCGCCTGGGCAGCGGCCTCGCGCTCCCCGATGACCGCCTGGTACGGAACGAGCCGGTCCGCGCGGATCCTGGCCGAGAGGCTTCCCGCCTCCGGCCCCGCGAACCGGGCCCGCAGCCCCGCCTCGCGGCAGCGGCGTACGAAGTCCCCGGCCTCGTCGGCCTGCCCGTCGGTGACCGGCAGAGCGAGCACCTGGACGGGGGCCAGCCAAGCCGGGAAGGCGCCCCCGTGCACCTCGATCAGCTGGGCGACGGCGCGCTCGACACTGCCGATGACGGTGCGGTGCACCATGACGGGCCGGTGCCGGGCGCTGTCGGCGCCGACGTACGTCAGATCGAAGCGTTCGGGCTGGTGGAAGTCGACCTGGACGGTCGAGAGGGTCGCCTCACGGCCCGCCGCGTCGGCGACCTGCACGTCGATCTTCGGCCCGTAGAAGGCGGCCTCGCCCTCGGCCGCCTCGTACGGCAGCCCGGACCGCTCCAGCACGTCGGCCAGCACAGCGGTGGCCCGGCGCCACGTGTCGGGCGCCGCCGCGTACTTGCCGCCGGGCCCCGGCAGCGAGAGGCGGTAGCGGGCGGCGGAGATGCCCAGCGCACGGTAGGCGTCGCGGATCATCTCCAGCGCGGCATGCGCCTCGTCGGCCACCTGGTCGAGAGTGCAGAAGATGTGCGCGTCGTTGAGCTGGATCGCCCGTACGCGGCTGAGCCCGCCCAGCACGCCGGACAGCTCGGAGCGGTACATGCCGCCGAGTTCGGCGAGCCGCAGCGGCAGCTCACGGTAGCTGTGCGCCCGGGAGCGGTAGAGGACGGCGTGGTGCGGGCACAGGCTGGGCCGCAGCACCACCTGTTCGCCGTCGGCCAGCTCCATGGGCGGGAACATGTCGTCGGCGTAGTGCGACCAGTGCCCGGAGATCTCGTACAGCTCGCGTTTGCCCAGCACCGGCGAGTACACGTGGCTGTATCCGGCGCGGCCTTCGGCCTCCCGGATGTACTCCTCCACGGCGTGCCGGACGGCCGCGCCGTCCGGCAGCCAGTACGGCAGTCCCGCGCCGATGAGCGGATCGGTGCCGAAGAGGGCCAACTCGCGGCCCAGGCGGCGGTGGTCGTGTCGTGCGGTGTTCATGCGGGCTCCCTGGTCCCTCGGGGGCCGGGCCGCCTCGTGGGCCGCCACCACGACGAAGCCCCGGGCGCTCGGCCCGGGGCTTCGTCGTTCAGTACGTCACTCGGCGCGCCGGGTCCTGAGCTCCGGCGTCGTGGTCAGGGCAACGCGTGCGGCGGCACTGCGTGGGGCGCGCTTCATGCCGTCGAACGTAACAGCGGGGCGGGCGGCGCACACCCGGTTTTCCGCCGCGCCGTCAGGGTGCGGCGGGCAGTCGGCGCCGGGCCGCCTCGAAGGTGTCGCCGATGCCGGAGTTGAAGGCCAGGGCCGCGCCGGGAGCGTGCTCGCGGACCAGGTTGACGACCTGCTCGAAGAAGAGCAGCGCGGGTTCCGGCTTGCGGATGCCGCCGCCAATGACGACCACGTCCCACTTCCGCTCGGTCAGCGCGGCGACCGCCACGGAGACGGCCGACGCATCGACGGGCAGCAGCGCGACCGACGCGTCGAGTGCGTGGTCGGCGAACCGGGCCAACTCCGCGTCGAGCGCCGACTGAAGCGCCTCAGCGTCCGTATCGGGCACCGCGTGGGGGTCGAATCCGAGGACGAGCACACTGGACATGTCCACCATGGTGCACCGACCAGGCGGATGCCGACAGTCCGAGCACGGTGCGGGACAGGCTGGACGGTCGCGCCGGGCGGCTGGGTACCATCGCCGCACTGCCCGGGCACCACGGCAGGAGTCACACGTACGGGGGGATCTCGTGTTCGGAATCGTCAGGCCCTGTCAGCACCGGCTGTCCGCGGGGCTACGGGCCGAGTGGATGGCGCACCTGTGCGGGCTGTGCCTGGCACTGCGCGGTGACCACGGGCAGTTCGCGCGGGTGGTGACCAACTACGACGGGCTCCTCGTCTCCGTCCTCACCGACGCGCAGACCGGCCGCGTCGGCGCGGCCCGCCGCACCGCGGGGCCCTGCCCCCTGCGCGGCATGCGCACGGCGTCCGTCGCCCAGGGCGAGGGTGCGCGGCTGGCCGCCTCCGTCTCGCTGGTGCTGGCCTCGGCGAAGGTACGGGACCACATAGCCGACCGGAACGGGATGATGCGCCGCCGTCCCGTGGCCGCCGCCGCCCGCCGGATAGCGGCGGGCTGGGACAGGGCCGGCGCCCGCGCGGGCGGGACGCTCGGCTTCGACACGGCGGTCCTGGTGGACGCCGTGGACCGGCAGACCGGTATCGAGCACGCCACGGGCCCCGGCACGCCGCTCACGACGGTGACCGAGCCGACCGAGACCGCCACGGCGGCCGCGTTCGCGCACACCGCGACGCTCGCCGGCAAGCCGGGCAACGCCGCACCGCTGGCCGAGGCGGGCCGCCTCTTCGGACGCCTGGCCCACCTCCTGGACGCGGTCGAGGACCGCTTCCAGGACGCGGCCGAGGGCGCCTGGAACCCTCTGACGGCGACCGGCGCGACGGTGGCCGAGGCGCGGCGCCTGTGTGACGACGCCGTGCACGGCATCCGACTGGCACTGCGCGACGTGGACTTCGCCGATGCCAAGCTCGCCCACGTGCTGCTGGTGCACGAACTGCCGCGGGCGGTCGACCGCGCGTTCGGCACCACCCGGTGCGCCCACCCGGGCCCTGGTCCGGCACCGGGCCCGTACGACGGCAGCGGCGACCCGTACCACCGGAACCCGTACGGCCCCGGCCCCCACGGCCCGCACGGCCAGAACCCGTACAACCAGAACCCGTACGCGCAGAACCCGTACGGTGCCAACCCTTACGGCCAGGCACCCTACGGTCAGACGCCGCAGGGTCCGGGCGGACGGCGGCACGGCGGCGGCGAGGTGCCGCCCGGCGACGGCTGGGGCGGCGGAGGCGGTGGGGGCGGTTGGGGCGGCGGCCCCGACGGCTCGGGCGCCCCCGGCGGGCACCAGGGCGGCAAGCCCCCGCGCGGCTTCTGGGCCGGCTGCGCCGCCTTCATCGGCCTGTGCTGCACCTGCAAGCTGTGCTGCGCCGACGAGTACGAGGGCCCCTGGTCCCGCAAGAAGCGCGCGGGCTGCTGCGAGAAGTGCGAGTGCTGCGAATGCTGTGAGTGTTGCAGTTGCTGCGACTGCGGCCTCTGACCCACCCCACCTCGCGCCCATCACCCCCTGAGCCGGTGACGCCGGAAACAACCCCCCTCCCCCACACGCCGCCCCGTTCCCCCCGCCGGGGAACGGGGCACCCGCTCGGTGGGAGCGAGGAGGGAGGGCCGCACGGCCCACGCGGATCGGAAGACGGTTACGCCGCCGTCTGTACCGGCGGCCCGGTCACGGTGAACTCTCCGCCGCTTCGGTGCTCCGGAGTTCGTGCGTCCCCGTGGTAACTCGACGGCATGCACACGGTGGGTGACACCCAGTGGGACCACGGCAGGGTGAAGGTTATGTGTTTCCTGCCGGAGTTGAACCACTGGACGCGGGTCCACTCGGCCGAGTGGAATTCGGTGACTTCAGTGGAGGCGGGCGGCGGAGGTGGTGGTACGTCGAGCATGCTAAAGGCGCTCTTTCGATGGTGGGAATTCCCCTGCCAATCGCAGGGAAGGCCCCGAGCGTAGGCGAGCGCGCTGGCAACGATCAAGCTCCGGTCTGATTTTCACTGTTGGGCTGCGTCTGAAGTATCCTTTCCCGCAGGCGCGCCACTTCTGACTCGTCGAGGGTTTGGAATATGCCAATGGCGATTGCCCACAGCTCTTGCGCCCGTTCCGGTTGCCCTCTGGCCATCAGCAGTTCAGCGGTGGCGTCCAGCGTGCGCGCCTCTTCCTCCGGCGCCTGAAGCCTCCGGGCGAGGTCGAGCGACTCTTCGAGGCACTGCTGGGACCTTTCGAGACGACCGAGGTGGCGCTGGGCAGTGCCCAGCCCGCGGAGCGCCTGGGCCTCTTCCAGACCTGCGCCGATGTCGCGGGCCAGCGCCAGCGCCCGGCTGTGCTGACCGACTGCTTCCTCGTACCGGGCGGATGCGCCGAGGACGTTGCCGAGGGCGACGCGAGTGATGGTCTCGCTTCTCCGGTCTCCGAGCTTCTGGAAAGATCCGAGCGCCTCCTCATACAGTTCCAGTACGGCGCTCATCTCTTCAGGAACGACAAACGTGTTACCCAGATTGAGCCGAGCCAAGGCCTGCTCCGAGCGGCTCCCTGATTCGATTGCGATCTCCAATGACCGGTAGAAGAAACGACGCGCTGATTTCCTGTCCCCCATGTGCAAGTGGACGTCCGCGAGATTGTTGAGCGCTTGCGCCTCTCCCCGCGTGTCACCGATTTCACGAAAGGCCAGGAGAGCTTCCTGGAAGAACCTGAAGGAAGTGGTGTGGTGTCCCAGATGCAGGTGGGCGATGCCCATGTTGTTGGTGCTTCGAGCCTGGTTCCACCGGTCTCGCGTGCGGATGCGGATCTCCAGGGCTTCGTTCTGCACCTCCAGCATTCGGCGATACTCGGCACGGTGCCAGTGGAGTATTCCCAGCTGGTGGAGAGCTTCGGCGGTGCACTCGGGGTCGTGCGTACGCCGGGCCAGCTCGAGAGCTCGCCTGCCGGCCGCTTCCGCCTCCTCGTAGCGTGCCGCGTGGGCGTGCGTGACGCTGAGGTCTGTCAGTGCCAGCGCTTCGGCCCGGTCGGCGCCCTGGGAGTTCCAATGGTGCGCCGCGTGACGGTGCATCCGCTCCGCCTCGTCCCACAGCCCTTCACTGTCCAAGAACGCCGCCAGTATGTGCGCCATTTCCGCGGCCGCGCCGGGAAGACCGTGCGTACGCGCGTGCTGCTCCGCAGCGATCAAGGCTGGGCTCTCCGTCAGCAGCCAGTTCCTGGCCTCCTGGGCGTCGGACAGGTCGGGCAGTACGTCGGGAGAGGTGGCTGTGGTGAGGACGAGCCGAGTGCGCCGGGGGTGAGCTCGGGTGTCGGCGTGTAAGGCGGCGGCACGGTAGAACTCGACAAGACGGCTCACGGCGTCGGTCTCTTCCCCGGAGTTCCTGCGGGCGAGCGTGAGGGCGTACTCCCCGAGCAGATCGTGGAATCGGTAGCGCTCCGGTGCGGGCTCAGTCAGCAGATTCGAGTCCAGCAGCGCCTCGAGCTGCCGCTCCGCCTGGTCGATCGGCTCACCGATGAGAGCGGCGGCCGCGTGAGTGCCGAAACCATGGCCGAAGTGCAGGCCCAAGCGTCGGAAGGCAGCCTGTTGCTGCCGCGTCAGAGTCCGGTAGGACAGTTCGAAGGCCCTGTCCAAACCGGCGTCCCGGTCCCGGATCTCCGCCAGCCTGCTGTGGCTCCGGGCCAGCTTCTGCGCCAGGTGACGCGTGCTCCAAGCGGGACGGGAGCGCAGTCGGCTCGCCGCCAGTTCGATCGCCAGGGGCAGTCGTCCGCACATCTCCACGACGCGGGCCGTTCCGTCGACGTCCTGGGCACGCTCTGCCCCGGCGAGCCGGGAGAAGAGCGCCACCGCGTCCTTCCGCGGAAGGACATCGACGAACAGGGGGCGTACCCCCGGGACACCCGACAACCGCTGCCGGCTGGTGACGATCACCAATGACGGGGAGTCGAGGGGAAGGAGTGCCCGGATCTGCTCGGGACCCGCCGCGTCATCGAGGACCACAACGGTACGCCGTTCGCGCAGCAGGCTGCGCCACAAGCTGGTACGTTCCTCCAGCCCGTGCGGGATGTCCTGGGAGGCGAGGCCCAGGGACCTGAGCAGCGACGCGAGCGCAGCGGAGGGAGCCAGCGGGGTTCTGTCGGCGGAGTGTGCTTGGAGATCGACATAGAGCCGCCCGTCCGGGTACGCGCTTGCCAGAGCGCGAGCGGCGTGGAAAGCCAGGAGCGACTTCCCGACACCCGCCATCCCCGAGACGCTCTCCACCGCGATCACGGTGCCGGCCGGAAACGGTTCCCGCAGCGCGGCGATCTCCCGGTCCCGCCCGATGAGGTCGGAGTGGGCTGGGAGGTTGTTGAGCGGTGTGGAGGCCGGTGCGCCCTGAGTTGCGGGCGCGAGTATGTCCCCCAACGGTGCCTGGCGCAGGATCAGACGGTGCAGGCGATCGAGTGACTCGCCGGGGTCAGTGCCCAGTTGCTCGCGCAGTCGTCTGCGGAAGTCGACGTACAGACGCAACGCGTCCGCCTGTCTTCCGCAGCCGTAGTACGCGGTCATGAGGTGTTCCACGATGGTCTCGTTGGCCGGTTGCCGTTGAAGGAGGAGCGGCAGTTCCGCCGCCGGCTCCTCGAACTTCCCGCATCGGAGTTCGAGCGCGGCTTGCTCGATACGGATCGCCACGCGCTTCGTCTCCAGCCTCGCCCGGACTTCCTCGGCCCAGGTGCCGGTCAGTCCGGCCAGGGGTTCACCCCGCCAGAGCGATTCCGCCTCCCGCAGCGTGTCCAGTCTGCGAGCAGTCGACCTCTCCTGTGCGGCCCGGGCTCGCGCGGTGAGGTGGTGATAGCGGTGGAAGTCGATGAAGTCGGGTGCGAGGTCCAGCGTGTAGGTGTGCGCGTGCTGCGCGATGAGGGGGCGGTCGCACATATACCGGAACCGGCGTCGCAGCCTGGCCGCGTACGCGTGCAGGCTGGCATACGGCTTGGCCGGTGGATCCTCGTCCCAGAGCCGGTGTATGAGGGTCTCCGACGAGATCGCCCTCCCCGCGTCGATCGCCAATGAGGCCAGAAGCGCACGTTCTTTGGCCGACCCGAGTGAGTCGTGGCGTCCGGCCGACTGGAGGCCGACGGGCCCAAGGACGAGAATAGTGAAGTCCACCAGCGTTCCCTTCGCCGGTTCGACTTGTTCTCTCTTGCCGGAGATCGCCTGAGCCGAGCGGGCTGATATCTCCTCGGCCGAGGATGGCAGGCCGAAGCCCGTCTAGCCAGAACCTTCCCCTTGATCCGCCTGGTTGGCCAGAATGATTCGGCTGGTGAGGTGGTACTGCTTGCCGCCGACGCGAACGGGTAGCACACGTTCTGATCAGGGACCTGATGACCGTGTTCCCAAAGACGGGAAGGGGCGGGATGGAAGCGCTCACAGTTACGGATCTCACTGCCGCCTTGACTACCGCTGTCCGAAAACCGCTCGCCTGGAACAGCCTTTCAGAACTGATCAACGGGGCAGCCGAAGGGCCGGGACACCCGCTTTGTGAGGCCCTGATGGCTCTCGAATCGGAACCGGCGAGCCGAAGCCGTGCAATTACACTCGCTCAAGTATTACTTGAACGTGCGCGTGTTCACTCGGAATTCGGTACTGCGCTGAGTGGGTGGATGTTCGACGAATCAGCGACCGCACAGGACGGACCGGGTGAGCACGCCGGGGAGATTCGGAACGTCGTCGACAGCGGTCGGCTCTCCGGAACCGTTGTCCAGGCCGCTGAGATACATGGTGGCGTACATGTCCTGACGGAGCCTGCCACCAGGATGCCGGTGCCACGGCAGTTGCTGCCGGCGCCCTCGGATTTCGTCGACCGTGACACCGACCTGGCGTCATTGCACCGGGCCCGGGCCGAGCACCGCGGCGCCTCCGGTTTGATCGTCGCGGTGACAGGTCCTGCTGGTGTGGGCAAGACGGCATTGGTGTCCCGCTGGCTGACGAGCATCGCCCCGGCCTTCCCGGACGGCCAGCTCTACGCGGATCTGGGCGGGTACTCGCTCGGTGGACCACAGCTGCCCAGCGACGTCCTGGGCAGGCTGCTGCGGTCTTTGGGATGCGCCCACGTACCCACCGAGCTGGCGGAGAAGGCAGCCCTGTGGCGTTCCGTGACGGCAGGCCGCCAGGTGGCGGTCATGCTGGACAACGCTCTGAGCGCGGCCCAGGTCCGCCCGCTGCTGCCTGGCGGGCGGGACAGCCTGGTAGCCGTCGTCAGCCGCCGGAGACTGACCGGGCTCGGTCTTGACGGTGCGGTGTTCCGCGCGTTGGACGTTCTCGGCTCGACCGCGTCGGCCGAGTTGTTCCGCCGCCGTGTCGGAGGATGCCGAGCCTCGGAAGACCCCGCCGCGGTCCGGCGCATCGCCGCGCTCTGTGCCGGTTTCCCGCTGGCGGTCTGTGTGGCCGCGGCGCGTGTGGCGGCCCGGCCCCGGCAGAGTGTGGCCGCCTTGGCCGGAGGGATGACGGCGGACGCCCGTCGTTTCGAGTCCCTCCGCGTGGACGGGGACAGCGTCGTGGAGTCGGCGTTGGACGACTCCTACCGAGCTCTGACGGGCGAGGTGGCGCGCGCGTACAGACGACTCGGTGTTCTCCCCGTGGACGTCTTCGGGGTCGATGCCGCCGCGGCCGCTTGCGCTGTCAGCCGCCCGCGGATGCAACAGCTCCTGGACGAGCTGGTGGAGGCCAGCCTTCTGGAGGACGCGGGGAACCGCCCGGCCACGGAGCCGGGATTCCGGTTGCACGATCTCATCCGCCTGCACGCCCTGCACAGGTCCCGCAGCGAGGAGGGCGAGGGGACGTCGACCGAGGTTGTCCGACGTTGCCTCGAGTGGTATCTGGCGACCGCCACAGCCGCCAGATACCTGTTGGCACCGACCCACCGCCGGATGCGCCGGGACTACCTCTTCTCGCCTGTCCGGGCCCTCGGTTTCGAAAGCCCCGACGCCGCTTTGGAGTGGATGAACGCGGAAGGGCCGAGCCTGATGCGCCTGGTGCGGCTGGCCTCGGAGCGTGGGTGGAGCGACGTCTGCTGGCAACTGGTCGACGCGATGCAGCCGTGGTTCCTGCGCTCGCGCCCTTACGACCTGTGGGTCGAGTCCCATCGGATCGGTCTGGCAGCGGCCCGGAACGCCGGTCACGCGGAGGGTGTCAGCCGGATGCTCACCACGGGGGGCAGCGGCCTGTACAACGCCGGGCGCCTCGATGAGGCACTCGACTGGTTCACCTCGGCGCGGGAGGACGCAAGCCACCGCGGTGATCGCCGTGCGAAGGCTCAGGCACTGCACGGCCTGGGACAGACCCACCGGCTGGCCGGCCGGCTGGACCTGGCCAAGGCGCTCTTCACCGAGGCCCTCGACATCCGCTCGGCCATCGGACACCGCAGGGGAGCAGCCCTCTCCCGCCTCTGTCTGGGTGATGTGGCCCTCGCCGGCGACCGGCCTGACGAAGCGCGGCTGTACCTGGCGAGAGCCCGAGCGGAGTTGACGGCCGTCCAGGACCGGTACGACGCCGCGCGAGCGCTGGCCTTCCTGGGCCGCGCCCACGCTCATCCGTCCGTACGCCACCCCGACGAGGCCGTGCGTCTGCTCGTCGCGGCCCTGGAGGAGTTCCGGGCCGCGGGTTCAGTGCATTGGCAGGCCCGGGTTCTGGAGATGCTGGGGCAAACGGCACAGGAGTACGGCGCCTCCGACGCGGCCAGGCGCCACTTCCGGGACTCCCTCCGCCTCTACCAGCCCGTGAGCCCCGGGGACAGTGAACGGCTGGAGGGGCGCCTTCGGAAGCTGAGACCCGAGCCGACGGACGGATGACCTGGAAGGTAGACCGCTTGCAGCCGGTCGAGCGTGAAACCCCGTATCAGCCAGGCATGCACGGCGTCGGCGAGCCGGCGATGTTCTTCCGGCCCCATCCCCGTGCGACCGGCGAGGAGGAGCCGTCCTCCGCCCCGGCACAGGACGGAACACCAGACCTCGTGATGCCCGATTCCCGAGGAGCGAAGAGTGACACACAAGCACCCGGGGTAGCGCCTCAGCAACGCGGTGGGAGAGTGTGCCGCCGTTCCGTACAGAACATCAGCGCACTGGCGCATCCTCTCCTCGACGCCGCTGTCGAGGTCCACACTCAGACATGCATCGGCCGACGGTGACGACGCGGCGCGTGGGATGACAGCCCTCATGAGGCACCCCCACGCGCTGAGCCGGAAGCCGCCCTCAAAGTCTCCAGGGGGAGCGGCATCGGCAGCGGGGGTGTGCCGGGAGGGAAGGCAGGCTGTCCCAGACCCAGCACTCGGTACAGCAGGCGCCGGAAGTTCCTGCTGGAGAGACCCGGTTCAGAAGAGAGCCGGGCCGCTATGCGGGCGTAATCCTCAGCGACGTACTCGTCCTTCGCGTAGGCGAGCTGCTCAGTGAGCGGGTGGCTTGCCGAGAGCGTCGGCGCCGTCAACGCCAGTTCGAGACCCGGAGACGCCGGGTTCGCGTCACGGTGCGGGAAGTGGGTCATCAGGATCGGGGCGCCCGTCATGGTGCCGTAGAGCGTCACGGAACCGTAGTCGCCGATGATCCAGTCGGCGGCGATCAGAGGTGGGCGCCAGTCGGCCTCCGGGGACAGGACGGTGTACCCGGCGTCCCGGCAGCCCGCGAGCCAGGCGCGCACCTGCCAGGCGCCGTAGCGCGCCCACACGTTGGGGTGGACGAGAACGGCGACCCGGAAAGCGTCCTGCGGCAACTCGGCCAGGAGCCGGGGAAGCAGGGCCCCGATCCGGTTGAACGACGACGTCTTCCCCCACGTGGAGGACACGAGAACCAGCTTCTGGCCGGGCAGCAACCCCAGGGCGGCGCGGTAGTCGTCTCGCAGCGGCAGGCTCCGCAGAATGCGGTCGTAGCATGGGTCACCGGTGACCGTGGCGATGGAAAGCGCTTCGGGGCACCAGCGTTCCAGAGCAGCGAGGTCGTCCCGGTGTGCCAGTGCGACTGCCGCGGGTACGACCTCGCCTTCCCAGGTCAGGTACCCCTTTCCGGTGATACCACCAGGGGCGCGCGTTTCCCCGTGCGGGACGTCTTCGGCACGGGCGAGCTTCATGTGGCCCGCTCCGTGGGAGACGCGCACCAAGGGTGCCCGCAGTTGCTGGATTCCCGCCGACCCGGCGGCCAGGGCCAAGTCGTACTCCGTCCGTACGGCCTCATCCCAGCTGACCACGGTGGCTCCGAGCGCCCGCAGGAAGTCAGTGGCACCTGCGTTGAAGGGGTGCGGGGCGACCGTGAACGTGACCTCGAACCGCAGATCTGCTTCCAGCAGCGGCAACAGGTCCTGGAGCCGCTTGCCGTACACCTCCGTGTGCACGACGACCAGCACCCTCTTGCCCGTCGCCAGAGTGGCCCACTTGCCGGTGGTTGCCTGTCCGCGGCTTGCCCTGTGGATGTCCTGGACCGACATTCTTTCCCCCATGTCCTCGACGAATGGTGCGAGGAGGGGCTGCCCGTGGGCGGATACGGAAACCCTGTCGCTTCCTTGACATCTTCTTGCAGGGGCGGCACGGAGCCGCGCCGCGCTCCGGGTGTCCGCTCGAGCGTCACCGGCTGTGGGGGTGACGACCTCACACGCCGCCCCGTTCCGTTCGCCGGGGATCGGGCACCCGCTCGGTGGGAGCGACGAGGGAGGGCCTGATGGACATGTCCGTATCCGGTGTCCGAGGAAGAGGACGAGGACGAGCGCGAGGGCGAGGGCGTGGTGGGGCGCGGGAGGTGAGTGTGCGGGCCCAGGCGCGGGCGCGGCCCGTGTTGGGCTGGGCGGCGCGGGCCGGGTTCGCGGGGCGCGGGTTCATCTACCTGCTGGTCGGCGTGCTGGCGTTGCAGGTGGCGTTCGCCGACGGGAAGAGGGGCGGGCAGGCGGACCGCGGCGGGGCGCTGCGGGAGGTGGCCGGCAGGCCGTTCGGGGCGTTCGTGCTGTGGGCCTTGGGGCTGGCGCTGGCGGGTATGGCGCTGTGGCGGTTGGCGGAAGCCGTCTGGGGTGTCACCGAGCCCGAGGGGCACAGGGCGCACAAGCGGCTGCTGTCGGCGGCGCGTGGCGTCTTCTACGGGTTCGTGGCCTACTCGGTGCTGGCGTTCGCCGCCGGCGACCGCGGCAGCGGCAGCGGCGCGTCCGACAAGCAGTCGAAGGACGTGACGGCCGAGGTGCTCGGGCTGCCCGCCGGACAGTGGCTGATGGGCGCGGTGGGCGCCGGAGTGGTCGTCGCCGGGGTGGTGATGGCCGGGCGCGCGGCGCTGCGTACCTACCACGAGCAGCTGAGGACCGGCCAGATGTCGCGGCGCCAGCGCCGGTTCGTCGACGTGACGGGTGTCGCCGGCGGCGTGGCGCGCGGTCTGGTGTTCGCCGCGGCGGGGGTCTTCCTTTCGCGCGCGGCCCTCGCGTACGAGCCGGAGAAGGCCAGGGGCATGGACGACACGCTGCGCTCCTTCACCGAGACCCCGGCGGGGCCCTGGCTGCTGGTCGCCGTGGCGGTGGGGCTGGGGCTCTTCGGCCTCTACTCCTTCGGCGTGGCGCGCTGGCGCAGGACCTGAGCCCGCCGGCCGGCGCGCGCGAGGGCCCCGGGGGCGGCGCGATGCCGCACCCCGGGGCCCTCTTCAGCGGGCGCTCACCGGGCGGTCGGACGCCTCAGCTCAGCGTCGCCAGCGCCTCGTTGAGGGTCTTCGACGGGCGCATGACGGCCGACGCCTTCTGCGGGGCCGGCTGGTAGTAGCCGCCGATGTCGGCGGGCGAGCCCTGGACGGCCGCCAGCTCGTCGACGATCGTCTGCTCCTGCTCGGTCAGCGTCTTGGCCAGGCCGGCGAACGCCTCGGCGAGCTGGGTGTCCTCGGTCTGCCTGGCCAGCTCCTGCGCCCAGTACAGGGCGAGGTAGAAGTGGCTGCCGCGGTTGTCGAGGCCACCGATCCGGCGGGTCGGTGACTTGTTCTCGGCCAGGAACGTGCCGGTGGCCCGGTCGAGGGTGTCCGCCAGGATCTGGGCGCGCGCGTTGTCCGTCTTGTGCGCCAGGTGTTCGAAGCTGACGGCCAGCGCGAGGAACTCGCCCAGGCTGTCCCAGCGCAGGTAGTTCTCCTTGACGAGCTGCTGCACGTGCTTGGGCGCCGAGCCGCCGGCGCCCGTCTCGAACAGCCCGCCGCCGTTGATCAGCGGCACGACCGACAGCATTTTGGCGCTGGTGCCCAGCTCCAGGATCGGGAACAGGTCGGTCAGGTAGTCGCGGAGCACGTTGCCGGTGACGGAGATGGTGTCCTCACCGCGGCGGATGCGCTCCAGGGAGAAGGTCATCGCCTCGGCCGGGGACATGATCTCGATCCGCAGGCCCTCGGTGTCGTGCAGCGGCAGGTACTCGCGCACCTTGGCGATGAGGTTCCTGTCGTGGGCGCGGGTCTCGTCCAGCCAGAAGACCGCCGGGTCGCCGGTGGCGCGGGCGCGGGTGACGGCGAGCTTGACCCAGTCCTGGATCGGCACGTCCTTGGTCTGGCACATCCGGAAGATGTCGCCCTCGCCGACGGCCTGCTCCAGCACGAGGGTGCCCTCGCCGTCCAGCACGCGGACGGTGCCGGTCGCCGGGATCTCGAACGTCTTGTCGTGGCTGCCGTACTCCTCGGCCTTCTGGGCCATGAGGCCGACGTTGGGCACGGAACCCATGGTGGCCGGGTCGAAGGCGCCGTTGGCCTTGCAGTCCTCGATGACGGCCTGGTAGATGCCCGCGTAGCTGCTGTCGGGGATGACCGCGAGGGTGTCCTGCTCCTGGTCGTCCTTGTTCCACATGTGGCCCGAGGTGCGGATCATCGCGGGCATGGAGGCGTCCACGATGACGTCGCTGGGCACGTGCAGGTTGGTGATGCCGCGGTGGGAGTCGACCATCGCCAGGTCGGGGCCCTGGGCGAGTTCTGCGTCGAACGAGGCCTTGATCTGCTCGCCCTCCGGCAGCGACTCCAGGCCCTTGAAGATGCCGCCGAGACCGTCGTTCGGGGTCAGGCCCGCGGCGGCGAGCTTGTCGCCGTAGGCCGCGAAGGTCTGCGGGAAGAAGGCGCGCACGACGTGGCCGAAGATGATCGGGTCGGAGACCTTCATCATCGTCGCCTTCAGGTGCACGGAGAACAGCACGCCCTCGGACTTGGCCCGCTCGACCTGCGCCTTGAGGAACTCGCGCAGGACGGCGACGCGCATCACCGAGGCGTCCACGACCTCACCGGCCTTGACCGGAACCGACTCGCGCAGCACCGTCTTGGAGCCGTCGTCGCCGTGCAGCTCGATGCGCAGGGCGCCGTCCTCGGCCAGCACCACGGACTTCTCCGTGGAGCGGAAGTCGTCGTCGTCCATGTGGGCGACGTTGGTCTTCGAGGTGGCCTTCCACTCGCCCATGCGGTGCGGGTTGGCCTTGGCGTAGTTCTTGACCGAGGCCGGTGCGCGGCGGTCGGAGTTGCCCTCGCGCAGCACTGGGTTCACGGCGCTGCCCTTGACCTTGTCGTAGCGGGCGCGGACCTCGCGCTCCTCGTCGGTCTGCGGGTCGTCCGGGTAGTCCGGCAGTGCGTAGCCCTGTCCCTGGAGCTCGGCGACGGCCGCCTTGAGCTGCGGGATGGACGCCGAGATGTTCGGCAGCTTGATGATGTTGGCCTCGGGGGTCTTGGCCAGTTCGCCGAGCTGTCCGAGGGCGTCCTCGATGCGCTGGTTCTCCGCCAGGCGCTCGGGGAAGCTGGCGATGATCCGTCCGGCCAGGGAGATGTCGCGGGTCTCGACGGCGACACCGGCCGTCGAGGCGTAGGCCTCGACGACGGGCAGGAAGGAATAGGTCGCCAGGGCCGGGGCCTCGTCAGTGTGCGTATAGATGATGGTCGAGTCAGTCACCGCTACTCCGCTTCGCGTCTGCGCGTCTCGCGTCTACATCGTCTCGATATCAAGATATCCCGTCCGGCCGCGCGCGGGCACAGCGGCCCGCGTGTGGCCGCGGCAACGGCTTCTTCCCCTGCCGGACCCCGGAAAACCCCTGGTCGGAACGCTCCCCTCGCACGGCGTCCGCCCGGGGCGCAGCCCGCCCACCCGCGCGCCGAGGGACGCGGCCACCGCGTGTCACCCCGGCTGACTCCCCGTACCCCGCCCCGTCGCCACCTTGCGGACTCCGAAGCGAGGGTGTCGGTGCAGGCACCCTTCTGGCGGGCGGGCACGGCAGGTCCCCTCAGCGGGTCGGCCACCGACCACGAGGCGCGCGCTGCCCACGCGCCAGCGCCTCCTCCACCTCGCGCACGGTCTACTCCCACGCGGGCAGTCCACAACCTGACCCACAAGGAGAGATCACGCCGACGGAAGGGGCCGGAGGGCAGAGCAGGGGGTGCGCAAGCGTCACCGGCTCAACCGGTGACGCTCCAACGGGCCGGTGCCCCCACGCACCGACGGTGCGCGCCGCTCAGGCCGCCGGGGCCGGGTACGTCGGGTACTCGGCGCCGGAGACGTACTGGACGACGCGGACGACCTGGCAGGAGTAGCCGAACTCGTTGTCGTACCACAGGTAGAGGATGGCGTTGTCGCCGTCGACCTTGGTGGCACCGGCGTCGACGATCGAGGCGTGGCGCGAGCCGATGAAGTCGTTGGAGACGGCGTCGGGTGCGCTGGTGAAGTCGATCTGGCGCTTGAGCGGCGAGGTCAGCGAGACGTCACGCAGGTGGTCGAGGACCTCCTCGCGGTCGGTCTCGCGGGCGAGCTGGAGGTTGAGGATGGCGAGGGAGACGTCCGGCACGGGCACCCGGATCGAGCTGCCGGTGATCTTCGCGTCCAGGTCAGGCAGCGCCTTGGCGACGGCGGAGGCCGCACCCGTCTCGGTGAGGACCATGTTGAGCGGCGCCGAGCGCCCACGGCGGTCCGACTTGTGGTAGTTGTCCAGCAGGTTCTGGTCGTTGGTGAAGGAGTGGACCGTCTCCACGTGGCCGCGCACCACTCCGAACTCGTCCGCCATCGCCTTCAGCGGCGGGACGATCGCGTTGGTGGTGCAGGACGCGCACGAGATGATCTGCTCGTCCGGCTTGATCATGTCGTGGTTGACGCCGTGCACGACGTTGGGGACGTCGCCCTTGCCCGGGGCGGTCAGCACGACCTTGTCGATGCCGGGGCGCAGGTGCTTGGAGAGCCCCTCGCGGTCGCGCCACCTGCCGGTGTTGTCGATGAGGACGGCGTCATCGATGCCGTAGTCCGTGTAGTCCACCGACGTCGGGTCGTCGGAGTAGATCACCTTGATCTCGTTGCCGTTGGCGACGAGGGTGCTGTTGGCCTCGTCGACGGTGATGGTGCCCTGGAACTGGCCGTGGATGGAGTCACGGCGCAGCAGCGAGGCCCGCTTGACCAGGTCCTGCGCGGACTGACCCGCGGTCTTGCGTACGACGATGGCCCGCAGCCGCAGGCCGTTGCCGGAGCCCGCCTTCTCGATCAGCAGGCGGGCCAGGAGACGGCCGATACGGCCGAACCCGTAGAGGACCACGTCCCGCGCCTGGCGGCGGTCGATCTTGTTGGCGCCCGTCGCCCCCGCCACGGCCTCGGCGGTGAACTCGGCGACCGACAGGCCGCGGTCGTCGGCCCTGTGGGTGGCGGCGAGCATGCCGATGTCGATCTGGGAAGGACCCAGGTCGAGCGCGGTCAGGGCCTGGAGGAACGGAAGCGTCTCGGTGACCGACAGCTCCGCGCCGGCGATCTGCCGGGCGAACCTGTGGGTCTTGAGGATGCTGATCACCGACTTGTTCACCAAGGAGCGGCTGTGCAGCAAAACGGTGACGTCCCGCTCGCGGTGCAGCTTCCCGATGACCGGGATCATCGACTCCGCGATCTCCTCGCGGTGCTTCCAGTTGGTGAACGCGTCCTCGTTGACAGTCACAGTTCTTATCTTTCGAGCTAGGCGGTGCTCATATGCTAACCCCCGCCGTCCCGATCATGTGATCAGCCCACCTCCCGAGGAGACACCCCGTTGCAGTCCGGCACGCCGACCCCCGACAGCTACTACGAGCCCGTCGACGAGCACCGCTACAAGCCCACCCCGCACGCGAGCGGGGCGTGGAACACCGAGGAGCAGCACTTCAGTCCGCTCGGCGGCCTGATCGTCCACGCCATGGACCGTCACCTGGCGGCCCGTCCGCACACCGGGCTGCTCCCCGCCCGGATCAGTTTCGACATCCTGGGCCCGCCGGCCCTCGACGAGTGCGAGATCCGGGTGGAGAGCATCCGCCCCGGCCGCACCATCGAACTGCTCGAAGCCGTCGTCCTCATAGCCGACCGCCCGGTGGTACGCGCCCGCGCCTGGCTCCTGGCCACGGCCGACACCACGGCCGTCGCGGGCGGCGCCGCCGCCACGCTCACCCCGCCTCAACAGCTCGCGCCCTGGCCGCTCGACTCCCTGTGGCCTGGCGGCTACATCGCCTCCCTGGACGTCCGGCCGCTCGCACCGCCGCAGCCCGGCCGCACCACCGCCTGGGTCTCCACCGGGGTGGACCTCGTGGCGGGCCGGCCCAGCAGCCCGCTGGCCTCCTTCGTCGCCCTGGTCGACACCGCCAACGGCATCGCCGTACGCCAGTCGCCCACGGACTGGATGTTCCCCAACGTCGACCTCACCATCCACCTCCACCGCCAGCCCGAAGGGGCCTGGACCGGCCTGGACACCACCGTCGTCTTCGGCCCCACGGGCCAGGGCCTCACCAGCACCGTCCTGCACGACCTGAACGGCCCGGTCGGCCACGCCCAGCAGCTCCTGACCGTGCGCCCCCTGCCGGGCACCGACGGATAGCGGGCAACAGGCAACGGGTGCCACGGGACAGCACGGTCGCCCCGTACGTCTCGCTCAGTAGCGGGCGCCCCGCACGTAGCACTCAGGTATGACCCGTTGACCAGTGCCAAGACGGATTCGGCGGCCCCCGCCACGCCCATAGCGTCGGTCCGGCAAGGACGGACGAGCCAACGAGCGTGGCGGTGCAGGACATGACACGGACGACCCGGCAGGACCCGAAGCGGACCCACGGCGCGAGGGCGCGGGCCCACACGGCGGGGGCGCGCACCCACCCGGCGGGGGCCAAGGCGTTCGCTCCCGAATACCAGGGCGCCCTCGGCGCACTGTCGGTGAACTCGTCCCTGACCGACGTGCTGGCCCAGGGGACGACCCAGCTGCGGGCAGCCGAAGAGGCCGGGGAGCCGAAGGAGGCGGCGCGCTGCGGGCTCGCCGTCGCGGAGGCCCACCGGCGCCTTGGAAACGTCACCGCGGCCGACCGGGCGTGGAAGGCGAGTTACCGGGCGGCCCGCTCGGCCAGGGACGCCGCGGCGATGGCGTGGGCCATGTGGAGCGGCGGCACACTCGCCCGCCAGCGCGGCGCGCTCCCGCTCGCCTACCGGCTGCTGGAGCGCGCGGCCGACCTAGGCGAACGCGGCGACGACGTGCTGGCCCGCGGCTACTCGCTCGCCGGGCTCGCGGAGACCGGCCGGATCCAGGGTGACTACGAGGCCGTCGGCGCACTGCACGACCAACTCCTCACCGAGGCCCGCAGCCGCGGGGAGGTACGGCACACGGTGTGGGCGCTGGAGGGCATAGCGCAGATGCACCGCAACACCGGCTCCTACGACAGGGCGCTGGAACTGTTCGAGGAAGCCGCCAGGACCGCCGCGGCGGGCGACGACCGCAGGGGGCGGGCCTGGGCGCTGAGGGGCATCGCCGACGTGGTGTCCGTACGCGACGAGGACACCGAGCGCGCTCTCGCGCTGCTCGCCGAGGCAGAGGCCGACTGCCGCAGGATGCACCTGTCGAGCGCTCTGGCGTACAACCACAAGATGCGCGGCAACGTCCTCTACCGCGCCGCCCGTTACGCGGAAGCCCGCGACACCTACCGGCAGGCACTGGGAGAGTTCACCGCGATGGACGAGCAGCGGGGGACGGCACTGTCCCGGCTCGGCCTCACCAAGTCCCTGGCCCGTCTGGGCAGGCCCCGGTCCGCGACCAGGGCGGAGCTGGCCGACCTGCGCGACACCTTCACCCGCATCGGCCTCCACCACGCGCGCGCCATGGTCGAGAGGGCCACCACCGAGTTGGGCACCGGTCCCCTTCCCGACGCCACGGACGCACCCGCGACGGCCCCCTCACACCCCTGACGCACGGGGTGAGGTGAACCGGTACGGACCCGGCACCGTGGAGTGCCCAGCACCGTGATGGTGTAGCAGGCACCACCATCGATACGGGATCCAGGGCGTTCGTGGCCCGGTCGGCCTTCTCATACGGTGAAGCTGCCGACAACCGGAAAGGGCAAGAAACATGACATCGGAATGGGGAGGGTCCGCGGCCACAGTGGCCACGCGGACAGCGGCCATGAGGCTGGACTCCGTCACGAAAACGTACGGCACAGGGGAGAATGCCGTCACCGCACTGCGGGGAATCTCCCTGGATGTGCCGCGCGGCACCTTCACCGCTGTCATGGGCCCCTCGGGTTCCGGCAAGAGCACCTTCCTGCACTGCGTCGCAGGGCTCGACCAGCCGACCACAGGCCACGTCCACCTCGGGGACACGCAGTTGTCCGGCCTGAAGGAGGCGGCGCTGACGGCCATCCGCCGCGAGCGGATCGGCTACGTCTTCCAGGCCTACAACCTGATGTCGGCGCTGACGGTGCGGCAGAACGTCACCCTCGTCGCGCGGCTGGCGGACATGGCCGTGGACGAGACGTGGCTGCGCGAGGTGCTGACCCGGGTGGGGATGCACCAGCACGTCGACCGCCGGCCCAACCAGCTGTCCGGCGGCCAGCAGCAGCGCGTCGCGATCGCCCGCGCGCTGGTGACCCGCCCGGACGCGCTGCTGGCCGACGAGCCGACCGGCGCGCTGGACACCCGCACCAGCCAAGAGGTCCTCAAGCTGTTCCGGCAGATCGTGGACGAGATAGGCCAGACCGTGCTGATGGTGACCCACGACCCGGTCGCCGCCTCGTACGCCGACACGGTGCTCTTCCTCGCCGACGGGCAGCTCGCGGGCCACCTGAACCGGCCCTCGCCGGCCCAGGTCGCCGAGCGCATGACCCGCCTCGGCGACTGGTGAGGCGGGGCTCGTGTTCGACATCGCATGGAGCACCATCAAGAACCGCAAGGGCGGTTTCATCGCGGCGTTCATCGCCGTGATCTGCGGCTCGGCCGTCATCACCGCCTGCGGCGTACTGCTCATGTCGGGGCTCCTCTCGGGCGTCGCGCCCGAGCGGTACGCCGGTGCGACCGTGATGGTCGGCGGGCAGCAGACCAAGGACGTCAGTCAGAACTTCGACCCGCACTTCCCCGAGCGCGTCACCGTCCCCGCGTCGACGGCCGAGCAGGTCTCCCGCGTCGACGGCGTCGAGAAGGTCGTGCGCGACCGCACCGTCGCGATGGACCTGCACAAGGACGACGGCAGCGCCCGGGGCGAGCCCGTGCGGCTCGACCACCCGCTGTACGGCCACGGCTGGTCCTCGACCGCGCTCGGCCCCTTCGAACTGACCGAGGGCAGCAGGCCGGGCAGCGCCCGGGAGACCGTGCTGGACGCCGGGCTCGCCCGCGAGGCCGGGCTGAAGGTCGGCGACACCGCGCGGCTCTCGGTCGGGACGACGCCGCACGTCTACCGGGTCGTCGGACTGGTCGACGCGCCCGCGAACGGCCTGGACCGGCAGTCGGCCGCGTTCTTCACCGACGCGCAGGCCACCGCTCTCTCCCCGCGCCCCGACCGGCTGACGGCGATCGGCGTCCTGGGAGAGGACGGCACCGACGCGGGCGACCTCGCCGGCAGGATCGAGGATGCCGTCACCGGGACCGACATCACCACCTACACCGGTGACGGGATCGGCGACCTGGAGTTCCTGGACGTCGGCGCGTCCCGCGGCTTCCTCGTCCCGCTGTCCGCCTCGTTCGGCGGCACGGCGCTCGGCGTCGTCATCTTCGTCGTCTCCTCCACCCTCGGCCTGGTCATCCACCAGCGCCGCCGGGAACTGGCGATGCTGCGCGCCATCGCGGCCACACCGCGCCAGATACACCAGCTGATCGGCAGCGAGGTGCTGCTGGTGGGCGTCACCGGAGCGGTGCTGGGCGCGGCGCCCGGCTTCCTGGCCGCCGGGCTGCTGCGCGACGCCTTCGCGCACGTCGGTGTGCTGCCGGATGACTTCGAGCTGGCGTTCAACCCGCTGCCGGCCGTCGCCGCCGTGCTGCTGACCGTGCTGGGCGCGCGGCTGGCCGGGTTCATCGCCGCGTTCCGCATCGCGCGGATCCAGCCGGTGGAGGCGCTGAGCGAGTCCGAGGCGGAGCAGGAGGAACTGGGCAGCACCCGCAAGACCGTCGGAGTGGGGCTGCTCCTGCTCGGCCTGGTGGCGTCGATCGTGCTGCCGCTGGTCATCCCGGGCCAGGTGGCGATCGCCGGAGCCGGCGGATCGCTGGTGGTGCTCATGGTGGGCAGCGCGCTGATCTCCCCCGTCCTGGTGCAGGCGGCGACCCGGATGCTGACACCCCTGTTCAAGAGGTCCCGCGTGAGCGGCTTCCTGGCCGGCGCCAACAGCAGCGCCAACGCCCGCCGCCTCAGCAGCGCCGTCGTGCCCCTGGCGCTGGGCACCGCGATGGCGCTGATGCAGCTGTCGATGCTGAACACCGTCGAGGCGACGGCCGAGGAGCAGGCGACGACCGGTGTCGTCTCCGACTACGTGCTCACCAGCGACACCACGGGCCTGTCCACCGACCTGACCAGCAAGGTCCGCGCCCTCGACGGCGTCGAGACCGTCACCCCGGTGGCCCGCTCGCAGGTGCTGCTCAACTACATCGAGATCGACAAGCCCGCCTCCAACCCCTTCAGCGCCCAGGGCCTGGACGCCCGCGACCTGGACCGCACGCTCGACCTGGACGTGCGCGAGGGCAGCATGGACAAGCTGCGGGGCGACACGGTGGCGCTCAGCTGGATCGCCGCCGACACGGCACGGGTCGACGTCGGGGAAACCGCCGACATCAACCTCGGCGACGGAGTGCACAAGAAGCTGAAGGTCGTCGCCGTCTACGGCAACGGCCTCGGCTTCGGCGACGTCACCCTCCCCCACCGGATGCTGACCGAGCACACCGCCAACCAGCAGGACACGGCGCTGCTCGTCAGCGCAGGCAGCGGCGGCGCGTCCCCGCAGGTCGAGGCCGGGCTGGAGAAACTGGCCGAAGGCACCCCCGGCCTCGCGGTGCAGAGCCCACAGGAGTTCACCGCCGTCCAGCAGGGCCAGTTCGCCCAGCAGTCCTGGACGAACCTGATCGCCAACGCGCTGCTGATGCTCTACGTCCTCATCGCCGTGGTGAACACCCTGGTCATGGCGACGACGGGCCGCAGCCGCGAGTTCGCCATGCTGCGGCTGATCGGCACCAGCAAGCGGCAGACACGGCGCATGATGTTCCTGGAATCCTGGGTCGTGATCGTCACCGCCGTCGTCGTCGGCGTGGCCATCGCCATCCCACCCGCCGTCGGCTGCGCCCTCGCCCTGACGGGCCAGCCGATCCCCTACGTCCAACCGCTGGCCTGGATCGGCATCATCGCCTTCGTCACCCTGCTGGGCTGGCTCTCCATCAGCCTGCCGACCCGCTCGGCACTCCGCACCCGCCCCATCGAAGCGGTCTACGCGGGAGAGTGAGCGCCGCCGCGCCGTACCCGGTGCGGTGACCGCCCCGAGCTCCAGCAGCTCGCGGGCGGTCACCGCCGTCCCACGACGGGAAGCGCATCGCGGACGCCGTCCGTGCGTACAGGGGACGTCAGTCCGCCAGATCCTCTTCCAGCTCCGTCACTTGCGGACCGCTGTCGGTCCTCGGCATCTTCCACCGGTAGGTGGTGCCGGCACCGTCGGTGTACAGGAGGGTGCCGCTGGCCTGCCCGTTCGGGGCGGCCCACTTCCAGCCACCGCCGCCCGCGGGTGCTTCCTCCGAAGCTCCGACGGCGCCGGTGGCCTTGGCCTTGACGGTGACGACGGCAAGGCCCTCGACGACCTCCTCACCGACCTCCAGTAGCCGGGGCACCTCGAAAGCGGAACCGGCGACGTGCCCCCGTCGCTTCCCTGACGTCTTCCCGCCGCGCCAACGGCGAAGACGCACCGCACTCCCGCAGCCTGCTCGGGCGTCACCACCTCAGGGGGTGACGCTCCCACACATGCCGCCCCGCTCCGCGCGCCGGCGGAACCGGCCGTCCACCCGACGGGCATGCCGGCAGCCGGTGCCCGGGCACTCCATCTTCGTCCAGGAGTACGCGGTAAAGCTCAGCCCAGGTCTGTCGGAGGCAAACCTGCTCACCCTGCGCAGCACCCCTCCTGCCGCTCCCACCCCATATGGTGCCCCAGGGCGCCCAAGTCCGGTTTGTCAGTGCTCAGCTCTAGTGTTCCCCGCATGACGAACTTCCGTTCAGGCTTCACGCTCTGGCGCATGATCAATGAAGCTCGCGAGCTCACCGAGCAGGCAGGGATACGGAAGCGCATCGACGCGGTGCTGGACCTCATGGGCGGTGTGGGCGGGGATTACGGCAAAGGCAGGCCGTTGGTCAACTCGCTGGAGAACGTGGCACAAGAGTCAATACGTCACGGTGACTCCGACATCGCCCGGCGCTTCCAGCACTTCGCCTCCTACGCCGGAGGCGACCTATATCTGGAGATCCTGGAACAGAATTACGATGCAGAGGCACGGCAGCGCAGCGAAGAAAGCATGCGGCGAATGATCGCCATGGCGGCCGATCGTGCGGTCGCGGCTCTGGACGTGCTGTGTCAGGAGAATCCGGACGCGACCGCCGCCGACGCCCGTGACCTGTTCCGCGGGATCGCCCGTTCCACCGACTACCTGGGCCTCGGGAAGGGCGAGGGAGGCATCCAACTACCCACGCGGGAGGCGAGACGACTCCAGCAGTTCGGTCACATGGAAATAGTCCTCCGCGACCTGCCCCGACCCGCTTCCGCCGAGGTAGCGCGGATGATGAATGACATCCTGGCCGACGTGGACACCGGGCTGCTGGCCCAGTTGCTCGAACTCCGGGCCAGGCAAGCCGGGCTCGCGGCCCTAGGTGCCGCGGTCGACGACCCGGACAGCTCCGAGAGCGCGCTCCACACCTGCCTCAGGGATCAGGATTGGATCTTCGGCGGAGCGTACGTGGCCGAGTTGGCCCGCCGTCAGTACACACCGGATACCATCCTCGACATTCCCCTGTTGCGCGGCGACGGTTCGCTGCACGTGGTGGAACTCAAGCGCGCCAACATCAAGAACCTGGTCATCCGGCTCCACGGCCATCTCATGCTGGGTGCCCCGGTACACCACGCGGTTTCCCAGACGCAGAACTACCTCAGGATCATGGACGAGAACCGCCAAAGCATCCTGAACGCCCACGGCGTCGACACCCGCCGGGCCTCTGCAACAGTCGTGATCGGCCATGCGCAGTACGTGGCCGGTGGCATCACGCCCCAAGAAGTCGCGGAGACGCTGCGGACGTACAACACACACACGGCCCGAATAGAAGTCATCACGTACGAGACCCTGATGGATTCCGCGAACCGCATGCTGGCCCTCACGTCGGCACGGCAGGACTCCGATAGTGACGAGGAGACCACCACGTGAACGACACACCGCCGCCGCCCGCGATCGAACCGTTCCTCGCCAGCCTGTGCGACGGCGAGATCACCGACAAGGACTATGTCGGCTACTTCATGAACGAACACGGCGAAGAAATGGTCTTTGCCCAGCGCCGAGGTGAAAAGACCGCCCGGCTCTGGCACGGCGACGCGGATGGGGAGCTGTACCGGGTCGGCGACCGTTCGATACGGGCCGACGGCGAACTGAAGGGCATGTCACCGCCGCAGGGCTGGTCATCAACCGTGAAGAAGCAACTTGGCTCGCCTCCTGCCTGGCCGCCTCACGCCACCTACGTGAGGGACGCGCCTGACATGGGCCCCCGTGTTCCCTCCTGACCGACCTCGCAGAGCCCGTGCCCACGACACACCCTGCACCGGCTACGGACCGCCCTTCCCTTCCTGGGAAATGCGGCCCGCGGCCATGTCCAGCAGCAAGCCGGAGCAGCAACCTGCTCCGACGTACGGCCCCTCAGAGGTCGAAGTAGAGCTCAGAAATGCGTCTGACCTGGGCAGTTCCACATCGACAGGCAGGCGCGGTGCACAACCGGTGCACATCGCGGGTGAAAGGGAGACGGGTGCACGCCCAGCGTTGTGTTTCCGCCGGGCGACCTGACGCCGGCACTGCCCACCATGACATCGCCTGCTCAGGAAGAGACCGGCCGTGCGGTGCGGGCTGCCGGAACCTGCACATCTCGACGATGCTTTCCGGAGGCCCCCGCGCTACCAGCCACCTGTGCTCGGGCAGAGCTCACGGTGGTTCCGAGCGACGTACAGCAGATGATCACCCAGACCATTTAAGTCAGGTATGCAGCAGGTGGGCGGGACATCGCGACGGTGACCTTCGGGAAGGGCGGGCCGAGTCCGGCTAGGACTGGTCATCTCGCACCTCGTGCCAGCTGCGGCGCACCTCATGCCATGCGCGGATGAGTGCCGGCAGCCTGTCTAGCACCTCGTGCAGCTGCGAGAGAATCAGTACGACGACTCCGGAGGCTGCGAGGATAAACAGCAGGATGGCGTCCCAGTTCACGACCGTCCCTCCTCGCGCGAGAACCGAGATGTGCCCTCATTATCACGGCGTGACGAAACATCTGGGCTGCTCATTGGGAGAACACGGGCGAGCCACTTCGCGGGGGCACCGAGGCTCTGGAGTGTGGATCTTGTGCCTCCTGCATAGGCGCCTGGCCCGTGGCGGAAGCGTAGCTGTAGGCCACCGCGGCCACTGGTATCAGAATGCGCAAGATGGTATGTGCACTGGAGTGTGTAGGTGCTGTGGCCCAGCCGGTGGTGGGGGTCGCAGGAACAGTACTGGCTATGAATCCGAAGCGGGATTCCCCACAGGGGGTCCATGAGAGAGCTCAGGAAGGCATCGTGGTCAAGCTTGATGCCTCGCACCGTATCCAACTCGAAGATCCATTCGTCATCATGGATCCATGATCGGCTTGAGTACGCGGTGCTAGACATATGGAAGATGGCGATGCGGCGCAATAGCGCGGATCCGAGCCAGTCGAGACCTCGGTGAGCGCTCCAGACCCGGGGATAGTCCCGAATGTGGGCCTGTTCGTATGCAGTTAGCTGTGGCTCGTTCCACAGCGGCGGAGACCCTGCCTTCTCCATGCGGCGCCACCGTTCATCGAGCTCCCCAGCCCAATCCGTCCCGGCAGTGCCACGCAGTATCAGGTGGCACCCATCGCCAGCGAGGGTGAGGTGGAGATCTGGACCCTCGATACCTACAACGCGAAGACCAACGACGCCGTTCACCTGGAGGCCAGGCTCGGCTCCAGGCAGCAGTTCGTCGAGGGCATGGGCGCTGCGAGGGTACGGGTCGTCACTCCGGAACGTGGTGTGGCTGTCGAGATATACAACTGCCGACTTGTCCGCAGTCTGCACAGCAGCAATCCCGAAAGGATGGGCCCACCATTGGCCCCCGCCGCAGAGCTTGGCGAAGATCTCTGCTTCGAGGTGGGCCTGTCGCATGGGGGCTGCACGCAGAGGAGAGCGATTGTCGCCACCCCGGAGTGCTTCTTTCGATACGTGGAAGAGCTCGCCCGTGTAGAGCTGTCGCGTTCGCGCGAGCTTGTTGAGACGCCCACCGCTGGTCATGTGAGATCCGTCCTCGGATACCGTCGCCCCTCGGCATCCGACAACTGATCTGCGAGCCCTGCTTGAGGGCACGAGTGGACAGCGTCGTGGGATGCACAGGTGGGGCTATGGCTCCTTGACCCCTCTGTGACCCTGCAAAGGGGCGACGCAGGACCAGGGGTGGCCTCCTGAAGGCCACAGCCGAGTGTGGAGGAGGGCGAGCCCTGGACGCAAGTACTGCAGTACAGAGGCTATTTCGCGCGAGCAGTACTCTGAGCTTGTTCCGCTTTGACGGACACCGTCGGTGTGGTGGTCAGGCCGCTGTGGCGGCGGCTTCGTAGTCGGCGGGGGTTCGGTAGCCGAGGCTGCTGTGCAGGCGTTTGAGGTTGTACCAGCTCTCGACCCATTCGAAGATCGCGGCGTGTGCGGCGGCTTTGCTGGGC
>NZ_QOIM01000054.1 GCF_003323735.1 Streptomyces reniochalinae
TCGTGCTTGTCCATGATGGCCTTGGCCTCACGGATCCAGCCGTCCAGGTTGTCGGGGTAGGACTTGCCCTTCTCGGCCTTCTTCTCGCCGGCCTTGTCGGCCTTCTTGTCGCCCTTGTCGGCCTTGTCGTCCTTGTCGGCGGCCTTGGTGGCGTGGGCCGCGGGCTTGGCCTGGGGCGCGGTGGTGGTGGCGTGGGCGGTGCCGCCCAGTGCGGTGGTGGCGATGCCGGCGGCGCCCAGGAGGGTCAGGCCGGTGGTCAGCTTGGTGTTGCGCAGAGCAGTACGCATGCGAGCGGGATGCCTTTCGAGGGGGGACACATCCGGCCGCGTCTCCGGGCGGGTGTGCCCGGTCTCGTCGCGACCTGGGTGCCACCCTGCGGACCGGCTCCCCGCCCCGACAACTATGTGACGTACTACCCCGCTTCGTCCGCTTCACCGGCCGTCGTGCGCCACTCCATCCCACCCTCCCGGCCCCGGGCCCTCGGACATCCGAAGGCGCTTCGTATGTGACCTGGCCCCTATGGGTGCCCTCACACCCGGCCCCCGCCACCCCCACCCCCAGCACACCGACCCCCTACGCACCGTCGGCAGGGCGTGCGGTCCGCGTCCTCGTTCGTCACCCGCTGTGAAGCCGGGCGAGGGGGGTACTCGTCGCCGCGCTCACGGAAGCCGGAGAGTCGAGGAGTTCGATGACTGAGGCAGCGACGTCGGCGTCGCAGACGACAGCACCAGGTGCGGCACCAAAGGGGGAGGCCGCGCCGTCGCAGGAGTCACGGCAGGACGGGGAGACGAAGACGACCGTGTGGGTCGCGCTCGGCGCGAACCTGCTGATCGCCGTCGCCAAGCTGGCGGGCGGACTCCTCGCCGGGTCGCCCGCGCTGCTGTCGGAGGCCGCCCACTCGGTGGCGGACAGTCTCAACGAGGTCTTCCTTCTCGCGTCGCTGAAGCGGAGCCGTAAACCCGCCGACGCGGCGCACCCGTTCGGTTACGGCAAGGAGCGGTTCTTCTGGTCCCTCATCGCTGCCGTCGGCATCTTCGTCACGGGGGGCTGTTTCTCCTTCTTCCAGGGCTTCGAGGCGTTCACCTCCAGCAGTCAGGAGACGCTCACGGGCTACGTGGTGGGTCTCGTCGTGCTCTTCGTCGCGCTGCTCGCCGAAGGGACGTCCCTGGTCAGGGCGCTGCTTCAGGTGCGAGGGCAGGCGCGCGAAGCGTGCCGGACGATGCGGGCCGAGGTGCGGCACAGCGAGGATCCCGCCCTGCGCACGGTGCTGGCCGAGGACAGCGCCGCCTGTCTGGGTGTGGTGCTGGCCATGGCCGGGATGGCGCTGCACATGGTGACGGGGCAGGGCTGGTACGAGGGCGTGGCGTCGCTGTCGATCGGTGCGCTGCTGGTCTACGTCGCCTTCGTCCTCGGACGCGGGGCCAAGGACCAGCTCATCGGTATGGCGGCCGATCCGGTGCTGCGCCGGGAGATTCTCGACTTCCTCGACGCGCAGCCCGAGATCGACGCGGTCACCGAGGTGCTGACGATGCGGATGAGCCCCGATTCGGTGCTGTTGGCTGCCCGTGTCGACCTGGCGCCCGGGGTGGAGAGCGAGTACGTGGAGGACGCGCTCGTCCGGGTCAAGAGGGGGCTGGCCGAGCGGTGTCCCGACGTCGACCACGTCTTCTTGGACGTGGTCGACGCCGATCGCGAGGACCGTCGCAGGGCGCGGCGGGAGCGCGAGGTGATCGAGCGTGCCGCCGAGGCGGAGGCGGCCGACGGCCGGACGGACTGAGCCGCCTGACCGTCGGCCGCGGCCCGGACGGTCACTCCTGGGGCAGGACGCCCGAGCTGGCGAGGCGGCCGTACCAGGCGGCGCTCGACTTGGGGGTGCGTCGCTGCGACGCGTAGTCGACGTGGACGATGCCGAAGCGCTTGTCGTAGCCCCACGCCCACTCGAAGTTGTCCAGCAGCGACCAGACGAAGTAGCCGCGGACATCGGCTCCTTCCCGGATCGCGCGGTGGACGGCCTGGAGGTGGCTGCGCACGTACGCGATGCGGTCGGGGTCGTGGAAGGTGCCGTCCGCGTCGGCGGTGTCGGGGTAGGCGGCCCCGTTCTCGGACACGTACAGGGGCGTGCCGGGCGCTTCGTAGCGGAAGCGCAGCAGCAGTTCGGTCAGCCCACGGGGGTCGATGCTCCAGCCCATCGCCGTGCGTTTGCCGGGCAGTTGGTGGAAGGAGACGCGGTCCGCCGCCGGCCAGGGCGAGTGGGCGCTGGCGCCGTGGCCGTCCCGGCGTTCGGGTTCGGTGCCTTCCGGCGCGGCGGAGACCACGGTGGGCGTGTAGTAGTTGAGGCAGATGCCGTCGAGGGGCTGGTGGGCTGTGTCGGTGTCGCCGTCGCGGACGAAGGACCAGTCGGTGAGCCCCGCGGTGTCGGCCAGCAGGTCCTCGTCGTACCTGCCGTGCAGCATGGGCCCGGTGAAGACACGGGTCGCCAGCGCGTCGATCCGGCGTGCGGCGTCGCGGTCGGCCGCGCTGTCCGTACGGGCGCGTACGACGGCCGCGTTGAGGCTGACGCTCACCCGGGCGCGGCCCGGGAGGGCCGAGCGCAGCGCCTGGGTGGCCAGTCCGTGTGCCAGGTTGAGGTGGTGGGCCGCCCGCAGCGCGTCGACGGGGTCGGTGCGCCCTGGAGCGTGCACGCCCGAGCCGTAGCCCAGAAAGGCGCTGCACCAGGGTTCGTTGAGAGTCGTCCACAGCTCGACGCGGTCGCCGAGCGCCTCGGCTACCAGCCCGGTGTAGTCCGCGAAGCGGGGGGCGGTGTCCCGCGAGGGCCAGCCGCCGGCGTCCTCCAGCTCCTGGGGCAGGTCCCAGTGGTAGAGGGTCACGACCGGGGTGATGCCCGCTGCCAGGAGCTCGTCGGTCAGTGAACGGTAGAAGTCGAGGCCGGGCTGCGAGGCGGGGCCGCGCCCGTTCGGCTGGACGCGGGGCCAGGAGACGGAGAAGCGGTAGGCGCCCAGGCCGAGTTCGGCCATCAGCGCCACGTCGTCGCGGTAGCGGTGGTAGTGGTCGCAGGCCACGTCCCCCGTCTGGTCCTCGGCCACCTTGCCGGGCGTGTGGGAGAAGGTGTCCCAGATGGAGGGGGTGCGTCCGCCCTCGCGTACCGCGCCTTCGACCTGGTACGCGGCGGTGGCGGCGCCCCACAGGAACCCGCTGGGGAATCCGAGTGATGCGGCGGTGTCCGCCGTGGTGTCGGGCGACAGAGTCATAGAAGCGCTCCCATCGTGCGTGCGGGGACACGGCTGTGCCCCCGGGTGGTCCGGGGCATGGACGGTGCCCCGGATCGGTCGTCGGATGCGTGTGCGGCCTGCATAGCGGTGGTCGGCGGTCGGCGTGTGTGGCGTATGCCCGTGTGAGCCGTGTGCGCGTGTCGCGGTACGAGCGCGTGCGTGGAGGGACCGGAGGGCATGGACGGCGCGGGGCGGGGGACCGGGACGGACACGCCCCCACGGGTGTCCGTCCCGGCTCCGGCCCGCGGGCCCGCCCGTAGGCCGGCTCAGCCCTTGACGGCCCCCTGCATGACGCCGCCCACGATCTGCTTGCCGAACAGGACGAAGACGACGAGCAGTGGCAGGGTGCCCAGCAGCGCGCCGGCCATGATGACGGACTCGTCGGGGATGTAGCCCTGGCCGAGACCGGTCAGGGCGACCTGCACCGTCGGGTTGTCCTGGGTCAGCGCGATGATGGGCCAGAAGAACTCGTTCCAGGCCAGGACGAACGTCAGCATCCCGAGTACGGCCATCGCGGGCCTGGCCACGGGGAAGACGACGTGCCAGACGACGCGCAGACTGTGCGCGCCGTCCACCCGGGCGGCCTCGATCAGCTCGGTCGGCAGGGCGCTGACCAGGTACTGGCGCATGAAGAAGACGCCGAAGGCGTTGACCATCATCGGCAGGATGACCGCCTGTAGTTGGTTGGTCCACTCCAGCTCGGCGACCGCCATGAACAGCGGGACGACGCTGAGCTGGGGCGGCACCATCATGGTGCCGATCACCATCAGCAGCAGGGCGTTCTTCGCCCGGAAGCGGAGCTTGGCGAAGGCGTACCCGGCCAGCGTGGCGAACACCACGGTCGTCAGCGCGATGGTGCCCGCCACGAAGACGGTGTTGAACAGCGCCTTGCCCAGGTTGGCGTCGGACCAGGCGGTGGTCAGGTTGGCGAACAGGTCCCCGCCGAACCAGAACGGCGGTGGCGTCTCGGCCAGCCGCTGGTTGTTCCTGGAGGCGGCGACGGCCGTCCAGACGAGGGGGAAGAGCGAGCCGACGGTGAACAGCAGCAGGACGGCGTAGGTGAACTTCCCGGCGTGCAGGTGCCGCCCGGCGCCCCTGGCGCGGCGCGGGGTGGTGGTGTGCGACATCTCCCGCCCCCTTCAGTGGGCCTTGTTGAGTCGTCGGGCGATCAGCCAGTTGGCCAGGCCGACCACGATGAGGATGAGGAACATCGCCCACGCGATGGCTGACGCGCGGCCGAGCTGGAAGGTGAACCACCCCTGCTCGTACAGGTACAGACCCAGCGTCTGGTACTGGTGGGAGCCGCCACCTGTCTGGGAGCCGCCGAACAGCAGCGGTTCACCGAACAGCTGGGTGGCGCCGATGGTGGAGACGACGACGGTGAACAGGATCGTCGGCCGCAGGCTCGGCACCGTCACGTGCAGGAACTGCTGCCACCTGGAGGCGCCGTCCAGTGCGGCCGACTCGTACAGGTCGTGCGGGACGGCCTGCATGGCGGCGAGGTAGATCAGCGCGTTGTAGCCCGTCCACCGCCAGATCACGATCGAGGAGACGGCCAGTTGCGAGGTCCAGGTGCCGTTCTCCCAGTCGATGTGGTCGACGCCGATCAGCCCCAGGCCCCAGTTGACCATCCCGTAGTCGCGGCCGAAGAGCATGGCGAACACCAGCGTGGCGGCGGCCACGGACGTGGCGTAGGGGGTGAGCATCGCGACGCGGAAGAAGGTGGAGCCGCGCAGCCTGTAGTTGAGCAGGTGGGCCAGGCCCAGGGCCATCAGCAGCTGCGGCACGGTGGACAGGACACCGATGGTGAGGGTGTTGCGCAGCGCGTTCCAGAAGAAGTCGTCCTCCAGCAGCCGCGAGAAGTTCTCCAGCCCCACCCACTCCATGCGGGTGGGATCGTGCAGCGACACGCGGTGCAGCGAGGCCCAGCCCGTGTACAGCAGCGGGAAGAGGCCGAAGGCGGCGAAGAAGAGGAAGAAGGGCGCGATGAACGCGTAGGGGCTGAACCGTGCGTCCCACCGGTGGCGCCGGCGGACGCGGGGCCCGTGTCCCTGGGCGCCGCCGGTGCCCTCGGTGGTGGCCGCGCGGCCGGGTCCGCCGTCCGCCTGCGCCGCTTGTCCGCCGGTTGCCCCGGGTGGCCCCGTGGTCCGCGTCCGGGGGAGCGGATCAGTTCTCGACGACGTCATCGATCTTCTTCACCGCCGCGTTCCAGCCCTCCTCGGGCGACTTGCCCTGCTGTTCCACCTGGAGGATGCCGATGTCGGAGATGGTCGTCTTGACGACGCCGTCCTTGGGGCCGAGCGGGATGGTGGGGATGCCCTCGGCGGCCTCCGCGAAGATGTCACCGATGGGCGCGTCGCCGAAGTAGGGGTGCTTGGCGCCCTTGACCTCGGGCAGGTCGTACGCCGCCTTCGCGCTGGGGAAGCTGGCCTGCTTCTCGAACAGCCTCGCCTGCTGCTTCGGGGCGGTCAGCCACTGGGCCAGCTTCAGCGCCTCCTTCTCGTGCTTGCCGCCCTTGGGGACCGTCAGGAACGAACCGCCCCAGTTACCGGGCTTCGGCGCGGGTGCCACGTCCCACTTGTCCGCGGCCTTCTCGCCGGCCTTTTCCTTGATGTAGCCGAGCATCCAGGGCGGGCAGACGACGCTGGCGAACGCTCCGTTGGCGTAGGCCTGGTCCCACTCCTTGTCGAACTGCTTGAGCTTGCCGGTCATCTTGCCCTCGACCGCGCGCATGGCCAGGTCCCAGGACTCGCGCACGCCCTTGCTCTTCTTGTAGACCAGCTTGCCGTCCGCGTCGTAGTACTTGACCGGGTAGCTGGAGACCGCGCCGTTGTACAGGCCCGCGGCGCCGTCGGTGAAGGCGGTGTCCCCGGGCGCCGCCTTCATGTACCGCTCGCCGGTCTCGACGTACTTCGACCAGTCGCCCTTCCACAGCTTGCCGACCTCGTCCCGCTCGCTGGGCAGGCCCGCCTTCTCGAACAGGTCCTTGCGGTAGCAGATGCCCATGGGCCCGATGTCGGTACCGAGTCCGACGACCTGGCCGCCGGGGGCCTTGGCCTGGCTCCACTTCCAGCTCAGCCAGTGGGACTTGTCGACGCCTTCGGCCTTGGCCATGTCGACGAACTTGTCGGCGTGCAGCCCCGCGACCTCGTTGATGTTGTCGACTTCGACGGCCTGGATGTCGCTCAGTCCGCTGCCGGCCGACAGGTGGTTGAGCAGAGCGGGGTAGTAGTTCTCGTTCCGCTCTATCGCGTTCTCCTTGATGCGGATATTCGGGTGGAGCTTCTCGTACTCGTCGTAGAGGCCGGCCTGCTTGTAGCCGAAGACGCCGAAGACCCCGACGGACACGGTGGTCTTGCCGTCGGCGCTCGCGCTCGACCCTCCGCTGTCCTGGGCGCATCCGCCGAGCATGGCTGCTCCCAGTACGGCGGTGAGGCCGTAGGCGAGGGGGCGGGTGCGCAGCGGGTGCCGCGTGGTGCGCACCCGCCCCGCGGGGGCGTGCGCCCGGCCCTCGCCTCTCTTTTCTGTGGTGCTCGTCTTCCTGATCGTGGCCATGGCTGTGCCGCCCCTCCCGAAAACGCTGCCGAAAAGCCGGAGCCGGCTCCGCACCCCTATGTGGGAGCGCTCCCATGCATGCGTTGCAGAATGGGCGAGGAGTGCCGTCACGTCAAGGGCTCTGTTGAAGGGAGCGCTTCCATCAGCGCGTGTAGTTGAATGAGATCCACAGCCGCACGCGTACCGGCCGCGGTCGCTCGACCCGGCCGCGGAAGGAGGACCGTCCATGCCAGCAGCCCGCGGGGGAGACGCCCAGAAGACCGGGCCCACCCTGGAACAGGTCGCCGCCCGCGCCGGCGTCGGGCGGGGGACGGCCTCCCGGGTCATCAACGGCTCGCCCCGGGTCAGCGAACGCACCCGCGCCGCCGTCCAGGCGGCCGTGGCCGAACTCGGCTACGTTCCCAACCGTGCAGCGCGCGCCCTGGCCGCCGGCAGCATGGACGCCATCGCCCTCGTCGTCCCCGAACAGGAGAACCGGCTCTTCGCCGAGCCGTACTTCTCGGAGATTCTGCGCGGTGTCAGCGCCGAACTCGCCGACACAGACAAGCAGCTGCTGCTCACCCTCATCAGGGACGAGCGCAGCCGCGACCGCTTCACCCAGTACGCCGCGGCACACCGCGTCGACGGCGTGCTGCTCGTTTCCGTACACGCCGATGACCCGCTGCCCGACCTGCTGCGGGACGTCGGCATGCCCGCGGTGCTCAGCGGCCGCCGCTCGCCGGCCGAACACGTGCCCTACGTCGACTCCGACAACCTCCTCGGCGCCCAGCTCGCCGTCGAACACCTCATCGGCCGCGGACGCCGCAAGGTCGCCACCATCACGGGGCCCCTGGACATGTACGCCGCGCGCTGCCGGCTGGCCGGCTACCACGAAGCGCTCACGGCGGCGGGCAGGACCGGCCACGAGCCGGGCGCGCGAGCTGCCGCGGCACCGGCCCACCGGCCGGCGGCGGCACCGGGTGGGCGGCTGGTCGCGGAGGCCGACTTCACCGAGGAGGGCGGCCATCGCGCCATGCGGGAGCTCCTGGAGCGGGACCCGGAGGTGGACGCGGTCTTCTGCGCCTCAGACGTGATGGCCGCGGGCGCACGGCTGGCCCTGCGCGAGTCCGGGCGTGATGTGCCGCGCGACGTGGCACTCGTCGGCTTCGACGACTCCGCCGTCGCCCGGCACATGGACCCGCCGCTGACGACCGTGAAGCAGCCCATCGAGGAGATGGGGCGCGCCATGGTGCGCATGCTGCTGGGGCTGATGGGTACGGAATCCACCCCGCGCGGCGCCCCCGCTCCCGACGGCGAACGGCCCCAACTCGTCCTCCCCACGGAGCTGATCCGCCGCGGATCCTCCTGAGGAGGGAAGCAGCGCGCGGGAACCGGGACGCCTGCACGAGCGGGAAAACGGGCGGCAGGCTACGTTCGTGCGGGAGAGAAGACCCCGCGGCCGCGCGGCGGGCCCGACGGCCGTACGGGGCGGACGAGGGCTCCGCGGTACGCACGCGGCGGGCCACCCCGGACCGATCGGAGACGCGTGAGCGGGACAGCACCCGACGGGCACGGAAGTGCCCAGGATCAGGGCCATCCGCGCCGCTGGGCGATCCTGGTGGCCATCTGCGCCGCGCTGCTCGTGATCGTCGTCGACAACACCGTGCTCAACGTGGCGCTGCCCTCCATCGCCGCCCGGTTCGAGGCGTCCACGGCCTGGCAGCAGGCGGTGCTCGACGCCTACACCGTCGTCTTCTCGGGGCTGCTGATCACGGCCGGGGCCCTCTCGGACCGCTGGGGCAGACGGCGTGCGATGGTCGCGGGACTTGTCGTCCTCGGGCTCTCCTCGGCCGCTGCCGCCCTGGCCTGGTCCGTGTGGTGGCTGGTGGCGATGCGCGCGCTGATGGGTGTCGGCGCCGCGCTCGTGATGCCTGCCACGCTGGCGCTCCTGGTCCACGTCTTCCCCGCGCACGAGCGGCCCCGCGCCTTCGCGGTGTGGGGCGTCGTCGCCTCGGTGGCGATGGCCGTAGGGCCGGTGCTGGGCGGCGCGTTGGTCGCGCTGTGGAGCTGGACCGGCGCCTTCCTGGTCAACGTGCCGGTGGCGTGCGGGGCCGTCGTGGCGATCTGGCGACTGGTGCCGGAGTCCCGGGACAGCGGCGCCCGCCCGGTGGATCCGCGAAGCGCCGCGTGGATCACCGCCGGCATGGTCGCGCTGACCACGGCGGTGATCCTCGCCGGAGAGGGCGGGCCGTCGCAGCCCGCCGTCCTGGTGGCCGCGCCGCTGGCACTGCTGGCGGGGGCCGCCTTCCTGCGGCGTCAGCGCAGGGCCGACGTCCCCATGGTGGACCTCTCGCTCTACCGCGACCGCCAGTTCGCGGGTGGCAGCGCCGCGGTGACCATCATCTCGATGGGAACCGGCAGCACCCTGTTCATCCTGGCCCAGTACCTGCAACTGGTACGGGGCATGGACCCCCTCCAGGCGGGCCTGGCCTCAGCGCCGATGGCGGCGGGTGTGGTCCTGGGTTCGTACGCGGGTGGCCGGGCGCCGGCACGTATCGGACACCGGCTCAGCGTCATCGCCGGTTTCACCGCCACGGCCGTGGGCTTCCTCTTCCTGGCCGCTCTCACCCCGCACGGCAGCTACCTCCTCGCCGCCGTCGGCCTGTTCCTGGTGGGCGGCGGCAACGGCTTCGCCGGCCCCGCCGTCACCAGCACCGTGCTGGGGGCCGTGCCCAAGGACCGGGCGGGGCTCGGCTCGGCGCTCAACGACACGCACCAGCAGTTCGGTGTCGCGCTCGGTGTCGCCCTCCTCGGCGGCCTCGTGGCCGCGGTCTACCGGGCGGGGCTGCCCGACATCGTTCCCGGCGAGGCCCGCGGCGCCCTCGCCGCGACCCTCGACCACAGCGCCGGTCTGCCCGAGGGCAGCGGGGACGCCGTCGCCGCCGCCGCGCGGACCGCCTTCACCCACGCCCAGACCGTGACGATGCTCGCCGCCGCGGGCTGCGTCACGGTCGGCGTCGTCACCGCCGCGCTCGTCCTGCGGCGCGACACGGGCGGGGACGGGCTGCCCGTGAAGCGGACGGAGCAGCCCCCGCGGCGTCGCCGGACGGAACGGGAGAGCGCCTGAGTGGGGCTCGGCCGAACCCCTGGGAGAGCAGGCCGGGTTGCTCCGCCGTCACGGGCCGGCGGCGCCGGCGCCTGGCGCGGCAGGAACGGGGTGGCCGGAACGGCCGGACACCGGCAATAGTCTGATCATGAGCGTTTCACCAAAACACCTTCACGGCCAGGACGACGGAGCGGCGACCCCCCGCCGGCGTGGCTCCTTCACGGCCCGCCAGGCCGCCGCAACCGTCCTCACCGCCTCGGTCGCCCTCTACATCGCGCTGGTCGCCTTCGGCAACATCACCGACTTCGGTACCAACCAGCAGTTCGTACGGCACGTCCTCGCCATGGACACCACCTTCCGCGACGAGGACCTGATGTGGCGGGCCATCACGTCCCGGTTCTGGCAGGACGCGGCATACGTCGCCATCATCGTCTGGGAGACGGCGTCGGCACTCGTCCTGATCGCCGGGACGTGGCTGTGGCTCCGGCGCGACCCAGGGCGGGCGCGCGCCGTCTCCACCGTCGGCCTCTCGATGCTCCTGCTGCTGTTCGGCGCGGGCTTCCTCGCCATCGGCGGGGAGTGGTTCGCCATGTGGCAGTCGCAGAAGTGGAACGGGCTGGAGTCCGCCACCCGCATCCTCCTCCTCAGCGGCCTCGCCCTCCTCGCGGTGCACGCCACGGGTGGCCGCGAGGGCGCGGAACGGTCCGACTAGGCCCGGAGGGGAACGGTCCGACAAGGGGCGGACCAGGGCCTCTCGTCGGGATCCGGCCGGCTCAGGGGGCGGCGTGGGCGGCGCCGCAGCGGACGGCGTCCGAGGTGCGGCCCGCGTCAGGTGCCAGCAGCCAGGGGCGGGCCAGGGGGCGCCAGCCGTGTGCCGTCAGCGGCGCGTGGGGGCAGTCGCTCTCCAGCAGCACCCGGGTCGCGTCGGTGACCCGCACCCCCGCGACGTCCGCGCCGCGGCCCTCCCACGGGCCGGCCGCGGTGAAGCGCCAGCGCAGGCGCAGGCCCGCCCGGGAGGGACCGGCGTCCAGGGGCACCCGCACGTGCTGCCAGGCCCGTCCGCCGTGCCCGGACGACTCCGTACCGGCGACGGCGTGCCAGGTGTCCCCGCCGTCGGTGCTGCGCTCCAGCACCAGGCCGCCCTCGGCGCCGCTGTCGACGAGCGCGTCGTAGCTGACGGTCAGGGGCCCGTCCGCGTGCACGGCCGGGGTCGTCAGGGTGCCGGCCGCTTCCCCTCCAGGATCGGCGTACCAGGAGCGCCCGCCGCCCGGTGGCCGCGCGGGGATCGAGCGGGCGAGCGCTGTGGCGGCGGCCACGCGTGCCGGATTGGTGGAGGGGGTCGTGTCGTCGGGGTGCACGCGGTTGGTCAGCAGGATCGCGAAGGAGCGGGAGGCCGGGTCGATCACGAGTGAGGTGCCGGTGAAGCCGGTGTGGCCCAGCGTCCGCGGCGAGGTGAGGCCACCCATGTACCAGGGCTGGTTCAGCTCGAAGCCGAGACCGTGGTCGTGCCGGGGGAAGCGTCGGTTGTAGTCGCGCTCCAGCAGGGTGACGGCGTGCCTGCTGAGGACGCGGTGGCCGCGGTAGGCGCCGCCGTTGAGCAGGGCCTGGGCGAGGAGCGCCAGGTCGTCCACGGTCGAGAAGACCCCGGCGTGTCCTGCGACGCCTCCCATGGCCCAGGCGTTGGCGTCGTGCACCGAGCCGCGCAGCGGGCCGCCGCGGTCCGGAAGGCGCTGGTTCGAGGTGGCGGCGATGCGCGGCAACCAGGAGCGCGGCGGATTGTAGGCGGTGTCGGTCATGCCCAGCGGCTCGGTGATGCCCTCGCGCACAAGCCTGTCGAGCCGCTTCCCTGTGACCTTCTCCAGCACCAGCTGCATGCTGAGCATGTTGAGGTCGGAGTAGCGGTAGTGGGTTCCGGGCGCGTTGAGCGGTGCGGTACGCAGGACGGCCCGGGCGCGTGCCCCGCGGCCGCCGGGGATCTGCCACAGCGGTGGTCTCGGGTCGGCCGGAAGCCCTGACGTGTGGGTGAGCAGCTGCCGGATGGTGATGCGGCCCTTTCCCGCCGCGGCGAACCCCGGCAGGTAGCGGGCGGCGGGCGTGTCCAGGCGCAGCCGCCCGGCGTCGATCTGCCGCGCGGCCACCAGGGAGGTGAACAGCTTCGAGAGGGAGGCCAGGTCGTAGACGGTGTCGGTACGTGCGGGCACGCGCTCCGCGGGCGGCAGTTCCCGCCCGTCGGGCCCGTACCGCAGGGCGTCGCCGCGGGCGAGGCGGGCGACGACGGCGCCCTCGTGCGCGAGGAGTGCGGTCGCGCCGGGGAAGAGGTATCCGCCGCCGCGTGCCGGGTCGGTCCACTCGGCCAGCTGCCGCGCGAACGCGTCCAGGGGGCGGGGATCGAGGCCGGCCCGCCCCGGGGTGGTGCGGTGCAGCACCGTACCGGCGGGTGCGAACCCCTCGTAGGGGCGGCCGAATCCACGGCTGGAGCCGGGGATCTGCGGGCCCGGGCCCGGATCTGTCGCCGGTTCATGCCCGGCGGCTGACGAAGCCGCTGACGCTGTCGCAGTCCGTGGTTCCGGCAGGGCCGTGTCCGGTGTCGTGGGGGCCTGCGCGGCGGGGCCAGGTGCCGAGGGACCAGGCGCCGCGTAAGCCGGCAGCGCGTGGGCCGCGCCCTGCGGGGGTGCCAGGAGCGCGGCGAGCGTGGCGAAGGCGGCGAGCGCGCTCGCCGGCGCGGTGACGTACGCACAAATCCGCACGCGGACTCCATCGACCTCGTAGCTGCCCGCGACCCCAGCAAGATCCGAACGAGAGGCCCTACGGTGCCGCGCTCACGAACGTACGCGCGTCGGCCCGTGCGCGTCCCGGTGCGACACGTGCGAGGCGCCGTTTCTCCTTCTCGCTATTCCCCGGGTGGCCGGGTGGCGGGGTGGCCGCGGCCGGGCGGAGGCTCGCCGGGTGAGAGTTCGGCCCGCAGCGGTGTGCCCGCCACCGGACATTCGTACGGACAGCCGGCGGCCTCGCCGGTACCGGGCTCCTCCACCGAGCCCGCTGCGGGCTCCGCTGCCGTCTCCAGGACGTCGCGGCGGATGGTCGCCAAGGCGAGGAGGCCGCCGGCCACCGCGAGCGCCGCCGTGATGAGCATGGCGGTGTGGAAGCCGTCGGCGAGGGCGTCCGGGTCCTGGAAGTCCCGGCCGCCGATGCCGGCCAGCAGGGGGAGAGCGGCGACGGCCGCGAGTTGGGCGAGGCGGGAGACGGCGTTGTTGACGCCCGAGGCGATCCCGGAGTGCCCGGAGGGTGCGGCCGCCAGCGCCGTGGCGGTCACGGGCGCCACGGTGGTGGCCAGTCCGAGCCCGAAGACGAGGACCGCGGGCAGCACCGAGGTGGCGTAGCCGGCCGGACCACCGCCGTCGTCCACGCCGATACGGAGCATCAGCAGCATGCCCGCGGCCAGCAGCAGCGGCCCCACGCTCAGGGGGAGCCGCGGGCCGACGCGCTGTGCCAGCGCGCCCGCTCGCGAGGAGAGGGCCAGCATCAGCAGTGTCACGGGCAGCGAGGCCGCGCCGGCCGCCAGCGGGCTGTACCCCAATGAGGTCTGGAGGAAGACGACGAGGAGGAAGAAGACCCCGCCCAGCGCGGCGTACACGACGAAGGTCACGGCGTTGGCGCTCAGGAACTGGCCGGCGCGGAAGACCCCGGGAGGGAGCATCGGGCGCTCGGCGCGCCGCTCCGTGCGGACGAACCCGGCGAGTGCCGCGAGACCGGCGAGCAGCGCGAGCGCCGTCACCCAGCCGGGCGACTCGCCACGAGGACCTTCGATCAACGCGTAGGTGACGCCGCCGAGCCCGGCCGTCACCAGCGCGGCGCCGCGCACGTCCAGGCGGCCCGTGGCGCCGGGGGCGCGGCTCTCGGGCACGTGGCGGGCGGTCACCGCGACGACCACCAGCCCGATCGGGACGTTGAGAAGGAAGATCCACCGCCAGGAGAAGGCGTCGATGAGCCAGCCGCCGAGGATGGGGCCGAGCGCGGAGGCCACTCCGGTCAGCGCGGACCAGGTGCCGATGGCTCTGGCCCGGTCGGCCGAGCGGTAGCTCGCCTGGATGAGGGCCAGGCTGCCGGGGGTGAGCAGCGCGGCGCCGATCCCCTGAAGCGCCCGGGCGAGGATGAGGACTCCGGCGTCGGGGGCCGCCGCGCACAGCACGGAGGGCACCACGAAGCAGCCGACGCCGAGGGTGAAGACGCGCCTGCGCCCGTACCGGTCCGCGAGGGAGCCGCCGAGCAGGATCAGCGCGGCGAGCGTGAGCAGGTAGCCGTCCAGCACCCACTGCAGCGCGGAGACGTCCGCGTGTACGTCCCGGCCGATCGCCGGGAGCGCGACGTTGACGACCGTCGCGTCGAGGAACCCCATGGCCGAGCCGAGGACGGTGGCCGTGAGCAGCCACCGGCCCTCCGCGGACCGGTAGGCGACGGTCCCGGCGGCGGGTGCGGAACCCTCAGGCGCGTTCATCCTCGCTCGCCGCCCTTCCGTCCCCTGCCGCTGCCTGTCCCGGCGGTCGCGCCGCCGGTCACGGCCGCGCCCGGGCGGGTCTCCCGGGGCTGCCGGTCGGCACGATCGTACGGTGCGGGCAGCCCGAAGCCCCGCAAGGCCGCGGGCCTCGCGGGGCGCGGGCGGCATCTGTCAGCCGCAGTGCTGGGCCTTCTCCTCCTCGGTCATCGGCCGGGTGTGCTGGGTCTTGGTGCTGGGCGCGTCGGGCTTGGGGCCCGTGGCCTCGAACGGCACGTACCAGATGTAGTGGCCGTGGAACGGGTCGGGGAAGTGCATCTCGTACTGGCCCTTGACCGTCTGCATCTGGGCCTCGCGCGTCACCCAGCCGACCTCGTCGGGTTTGACGTCGATGTTGGTCTGCTCGGACTCGGTGTGCGAGCTCTCCCAGGTGTGCTGGTAGTTGGTCTCGATGCTGACCTTGAACACCTCGGCGAAGCCGTACTCGGCGCTCAGCGACACCCCCACGCTGTTGGACTCGCCGGTGGTGTCGGACCAGCCGACGGTGGAGCGCTGGAGATCGTCGGTGCAGTTGAAGGCGGAGTCGCCTACCTGGTGCGCCTCGCCCATGGAGTCCTCGGGCGGACCGTCGGGGTGGAACTCGCACACGTCGGTGCCGTTGTCGCACTTGTCGAGCAGTTCCCGCGTGGTGGGCGGGTCGTCGTCGGCCTGGGCGACGGTGGGGGCCAGGGCGGCGCTGCCCGCGGTCACCAGGGCGGCGAACAGGACGGAGAGCCTGACGCGTCGTTTCATGGGGGTCTCCTCGCAGGAGGTGTGGGGGGAGGGTGGCGCGGGCGCCGGGTGGGTGCCGCGCCGGGTCGGCTCTGGGCCGGCCGTGGGTCAGCTGAAGCCGATGGACTGGGTGCGGTCGTTCATGAAGTCACCGATGTCGCCGGTGTTCTCCTTGAACGGGCCGTCCCGGTCGCCGCCGAGGCCCGGCTCGGGGTAGAGCCAGATCCAGCAGTTGCCCCACGGCTGCACCGACGAGATGCGGTTCTTCCAGCCGTCTTCCAGGTCGTGCTGGTAGTCGACCCAGCCGTCCTTCTCGCACAGGCCCTCGCCGCTGATGGTCAGCGAGTCGCCGCCGAAGCCGGTGTCGTCGAAGAACGTGCCCTGGATGACACCGTCGGCCCGCGCCCCGTCCTCGTCCGCGAGCCGTTCGACCTCCGCGCGGAAGCCGCTGTCGCCTGTCGCCGTACGGGCCGAGGCGGGCGCGTCGTCGATGCGTCCCTCGCTGGCGTGGTCGACGGCCTCGGTGAAGGTGGCGTAGCAGTGTTCGGCGCCGGTAGCCAGGTCGAGGGTGCAGTGCCGCGGTTGCCCGCCCGCGCCCGGCGCCTCCGTCGAGCCGGGTGCCGCGTGCGCCACGGGTGCCGTGACGGCGCCGGCGAGCAGGACGGAGGCGGCCAGGATGACCTTGCGGTGCGTGCCGTGTCTGGGCCGGGAGATCATCGAACCTCCAAGTGTCGTGGGGGGATGTTCAGTTGGCGTAGGAACAGCAGTACGCGTGCTCGCTCGGTACCTGGCGAAACAGCAAGCCCGCTATTGCCCGGAAGTTACCGGTGGTAGCAGGAGTGACGCCGGTGCCGTGCCCGCGAATGTGGGCGCGCGGCTGCGCTGACTTCCCGGCGACGGCGCGGCCTTCGCAACAGTTGCGCCACAGCCGACTCTCCGGCATGAGGGGCCAGTTCATGATCCAGTAGGTTCACCGTCCGAGGGGTCCCGCAGGCGGGACCGCAGGCGACGGGAGGGAGCTGGGGATGGACCGGCGCGGATTTCTCAGGAACGCGGCAGTGGTGCCCGCCGCGGGAATGCTGGCGTACGCGGGTGGCACGGGCGTCGCCGTGGCGCGGAGCACCGGCCACAAGCGCTCCCGCGCACGCGTGGGACCGCGGGACTGGATGGCGGCACTGGCGCCGTCGACAGCGCTGCGCACGCTCACCATCCCCGGCACCCACGACTCCGGGGCGCGCTTCGGCGGGCCATGGACGGAGTGCCAGGACGCCCTGATAGCCGACCAGCTCGCGGCTGGGATCCGTTTCCTCGACGTCCGCTGCCGCGCCATCGACGGCGTGTTCGCCATCCACCACGGCGCCTTCTACCAGCACCTGATGTTCGGTGACGTGCTGATCGCCTGCCGCGACTTTTTGGCCGCGCACCCGGACGAGACGGTCCTCATGCGGGTCAAGCAGGAGTACTCGACGGTCGGCGACGAGGAGTTCCGGCAGATCTTCGACGTCTACCTCGACCAGAAGGGCTGGCGCTCCCTCTTCCTGATGGAGGACACCCTGCCCACCCTCGGCGAGGCCCGCGGCAAGGTCGTCCTGCTGGCCGACAACGGGGGACTGCCCGGGGTGCGGTGGGCCGACCCGGAGGTCTTCGACGTCCAGGACGACTACCAGGCGGAACCGATCTCGAAGTATCCCAGGATCGCCGAGCAGTTCCGTCAGGCCGCCGCGGAGCCCGGCCCCTTCTACGTCAACTTCCTCAGTACGGCGGCCGGGCTGCCGCCCGCCTCGAACGCCGACCGCCTCAACCCGAAGGTGCGCGCGCTCCTCGACAGCTCCGAGTTCGCGGGCACGACGGGCCTCGGCATCGTGCCGATGGACTTCCCCGGGGCCGAACCGGGTCTGCTCGAAGCCGTCCTGGCCCACAACCCGACGGGCTGATCACGCACCGTGCCCGGGTGCGCACCGTATCCGGGCACGGCGTGCCGGGCACGCGTCGTCGCGGTGCGTGCCCGGGTGTCGCGCCGTCCGACCGGGCGGGGCCGCCCGGGGAACCGGTCCCCGGCCCGTCGGGACGTGCGCGTGCCCCGCGCGAGGCGGGGCACGACGGGGCCCGCCGTCGCCCGCGCCCGGAGACGGGGGCTGTGAGCGGGGGCCGACCGCCGCTGTGCTCGCCGCGACCGCGGCCTCCTATGCTCGCCGGGTGAGTACCATGAGCCGCACCCGTCCACTCCGTCACACCCTGCGCTCCTGGGCCGTGCTGCCGCAGGCCGACCCGCGCACGGCCGCAGAGCTCCCCGAGCGCCCCGCCCCGCGCGCGCCGCTGATGACACCGCGCGCCGCCGATCTGGTACTCACGGGGCTCGTGCTGTTCGCCTCCGTCTGGAACAGCCTCAAGAACCCCTACCTCGGGCCCTCCACTCCCTGGGCGAACGTGCTGCTCGCCGCCGTGAGCGCACTGCCGCTCCTCGCGCGGCGCCGGACACCCGAACCCGTGCTCGCCGTCGCACTCCTCGCCGAGATCCTCCACGTGTCGATGTTCGTGCTGCCGTGCGCCTACTACGCCGAGGGCGCCTACCGCGGCCCACGCAGCCGCCGGACCGCGTGGGCGGCCGCCGGAGCGGGCCTGGTGATGACCGCGCCCCGCAGCGTCGAGGCGTGGTCGAGCCTCCGGGTGCTGGTGACCTGGTTCACGGTGAACTTCGTCCTGGACGTACTGGTACCGCTGCTGCTGGGGCTGTACGTGGGGCAGCGGAGGGCCGTTCTCGCGGGCCTCGTCGAGCGGGCGGAGCGCGCCGAACGCGAACAGCGGCTGATCGCCGAGGCCGCGCGGGCCGAGGAACGGCAGCGGATCGCTGGGGAGATGCACGACGTGGTGTCCCACCAGGTGAGCCTGATCGTCGTGCACGCCAACGCGCTCGGTGCCGTTTCCCACGACGCCGAGGTGACGACCGACACGGCCCGGATCATCCAGACCGCCGGGCGGCGCGCCCTGACAGAGCTGCGCGAGATGCTGGGCGTTCTCCGAGACGGCCCGGACAAGCAGGCCGAGAAGGCCGCTGAGCCCCCGCCGGACCGTCCCGAGTCCGCGCGAGCCCACCGGCCCGAGGGCGCGGACGGTGGCGCCGGCCCCTCTCCGGCTCCCGAGGCAGAGCGCCCTTCCGACGCGGTGGTCGGCCGGATCACCGAACTCGCCGACAGCTCACGGTCCGCGGGACTGCCGGTCAGCGTGCACGTCGAGGGCGGGCCGCGGGCGCTGCCGGAACCGGTGGGACGGGCCGCCCACCGCGTGGTCCAGGAGGCACTGACCAACGTGCACAAGCACGCACCCGGGGCGACGACGGACATCCGGCTGGCGTTCACCGCAGGGACCGTGCGCGTCGGGATCGTCAACGGCCCGCAGGGCCGGCCCGTGGACGCCGCACCCGACGGCGGGGGGCCGCTGCTGCCCAGTGGGGGACACGGACTGCTCGGGCTGGCCGAGCGCGTACGGCTGGTCGGCGGGACCATCGAGTCGGGGCCCACCGGCGACGGAGGGTTCCGGGTCGACGCCGCGCTGCCGACTCAGGGGCCGGCCGACTGAGCCTGGGCCCCGAGCGGGCGGCGCGGGGTTCTTCAGGGCGGGCCCCTGCGGCCCCTCGCAGCGGGCCTTGCGTCCGTCATGAAGGCAGGACGGACTTCAGGGCAGGGCGGACTTCACGAGGGCAGGGCGGCCAGCCAGTCGATCAGCAGCTCGTTGATCTCGGCGGGGCGTTCCTGCTGGATCCAGTGGCCGCAGTCCTCCAGGATCCGGCTGCTGAGCAGGCCGGGGAGTGTGGTGGGGTAGGCGGCGACGGCGTCGGACAGCCAGGTGGTGGAGGCGTCCAGTCCGCCGCCCGCGAACAGCGCGGGCTGTCGGACGGGCGCGCCGTCGAAGGCGGCGAGGTCGGCCCAGTCCCGGTCCATGTTGCGGTAGCGGTTCAGCGCCGGGGTCATGCCGGTCCGCTCGAACTCCCCGGCGTAGACGTCGAGGTCGTCCTGGCCGAGCCAGCCGGGCAGCTCGCCGGGGAAGCGCTCGCGCAGCGTTCCGCCCGCGCCGACGAAGTGCGGGTCGGGCGCGTCGGCGGGCGGCATGGTGTCGGCCGACAGCGCGGCGTAGATCCCCGCGAGCCAGCCGCGGACGTCCGGCTCGATCTCCGCCTCGGCACGGCCCGGCTCCTGGAAGTAGGAGACGTAGAACTCGTCCCCGCCCATCTCCGCGAAGACCTCGCTCGGGCGTGGCCCGCCGTGCGGCGCGTAGGGGACGCTCAACAGCCCCACCGCGCGGAAGACGTCCGGTTCGAGCAGCGCCGAGTCGGCGGCGATGGCCGACCCCCAGTCGTGTCCCACGATCACGGCAGAGCGCTCACCCAGGGCGCGCACCACCGCGACGTTGTCCTCCACCAGCGCGCGCATCCGGTAGGCGGCGGGGTCGGCGGGGGCGGAGGACCGTCCGTAGCCGCGGACGTCGATGGCGACCGCGCGGTAGCCGGCGGCGGCCAGCTCCGGCAGCTGGTGCCGCCACGAGTACCAGGATTCGGGGAACCCGTGGACGAGCAGCACCAGCGGGCCTGTGCCCTGCTCCACCAGGTGGGTTCGCCCCGCGGGGGTCGGTACCAGCCGGTGGGTGACGTTCATGGTGTGCGGGGGCATCGGTCCTCCTCGTGTTCGAGCCCGGCAGCCGAGCCGCGCACCCGCCGGGCACGTTCCGTACGCCGAGCGTGTTCCGCCCTGGACGCGTTCCGCACCGGGCGTCCGGTCCGGCAGGCGGCGGCTCCCGAACGATCTTGCGGGGCCGTGCCAGGACCCCACGAGGCTTTTTGCCGTTCCGGCAAACAGCCCCGAGACCACGGCGCCGCGGGCGCCTTGGGCACCCGCCGGCTGACCCCAGGAGCGCTCTGGGGAACAGAAAGGAGCGGATCACGAGGACGTCGGCCAGGTGCGGGCGAGTGAAAGGGGGGACCGGCGATCCCCGGACAGGTGCTGCCTTCCTCCCACCGAAGGGGAGCGACACCGTGGAGAGGGAGAAACCCACCACAACGAAGGACGGCCACCATGCCCCGCATCGCTCTCGTCACCGGCGCCAACCGCGGCCTGGGCCGCAGCACGGCACTCCACCTCGCCGAGGCCGGCACCGACGTCCTGCTCACCTACCGCTCGCACGCCGACGAGGCGGAGGCGGTCGCCGAGCGCGTCCGCGCGCTCGGCCGGACGGCGGTGACCCTCCGGCTGGACACCGCCGACACCTCCGCCTTTCCGGCCTTCGCCACGGACGTGCGGGACGCGCTGAAGCGGCACTGGGACCGCGAAGACCTCGACGCCCTGGTCAACAACGCGGGCCACGGCGTCCACAAGCCCTTCGACCGGACTACCGAAGAGGAGTTCGACGGGCTGATCGGCGTCCACGTCAAGGGCGTCTTCTTCCTCACCCAGGCCCTGCTGCCCCTCCTCAGGGACGGGGGACACATCCTCAACGTCTCCACCGGGCTGACCCGCTTCATCGCCGCCGAGACCTCCGCGTACGCTGCCGCCAAGGGCGCCGTCGAGGTGCTCACCCGCTACCTGGCCAAGGAGCTGGGGCCGCGGGGCATCGCCGTCAACGCCCTCGCGCCCGGGGCCACCGCCACCGACTTCAACGGCGGCTCGGTACGCGACCAGCCGGCGGCGCGGACCGCCCTCGGCTCGGTCACCGCCATGGGCCGGGTCGGTGAACCGGACGACATCGGGGCGGCCGCCGCGGCCCTGCTCGCCCCGGGCACCGCCTGGATCACCGGGCAGCGCATCGAGGCGTCGGGCGGCATGCTGCTGTGACGCGGCCCTTCGGGAAGCGACCCGAGAGCTGCTCCGAGTGCCGTCCGAGAGAGGAAGAACAGTGGACCGAGCACAGCTCGCGGACTTCCTGCGCGTGCGGCGGGAAGCCCTCCAGCCCGAGGACGTGGGACTGCCCCGCGGGCCGCGCAGGCGCACCCGCGGGCTGCGCCGGGAGGAGGCGGCTGCGCTGAGCGGCATGTCGACCGACTACTGGGGCCGCCTCGAACAGCAGCGTGGGCCGCAGCCGTCGCCGGCGATGCTCGCGGCGATGGCCCGCGGGCTGAGGCTGTCCCTGTCCGAGCGCGACCACCTCTTCCGTATCGCCGGACACAACGCCCCGCCGCGGACCGGCTCCGACCACCTCGCACCCGGACTGATGCGGATCCTCGACCGGCTCGGTGACACCCCCGCGCAGGTCGTCACCGACCTGGCCGAGACGCTGTGGCAGACACCGCCGGCCGCCGCACTGGTCGGCGACGAGACCCGCCTCACGGGTCCGGACCGCAGCCTCCTGCGCCGCTGGTTCACCGACCCCGCCACCCGGCTGCTCTACCCGGAGGAGGACCACCCCCGGCACAGCCGGTTCTTCACCGCCGAGCTGCGCGGCGCCTACTCGCGGCAGGGCCGCGGCAGCCGGGCCGAGGCCCTCGTCGAGGAGTTGCTGGAGGTCAGCGAGGAGTTCACCCGCTGGTGGAGCGCCCACGAGGTCAGCGCGCCACGCGTCGATCCGAAGAGGTTCCGCCACCCCGAACTCGGCATCCTGGAACTCCAGTGCCAGGTCCTCCTCGACCCGGAACAGGCGCAGGCGCTCCTCGTCTACACGGCGACACCCGGCACCGAGAGCGACGAGAAACTCCGCCTCCTCCCGGCGACCGCCTCCCGTCCGGCGGGCGCCACTCCTTCGGATGTCATCCGGCCTGCGGACGCCTGAACGGTCCTCCGGGGCGCTGCCCCGCCGCGTGACGCCGGGATCCGGGTCCGGTGCGGGCTCACGTGTCCAGGACGGTCGGCTCCAGTGTGACGGTGGAGGTCAGGGAGTTGGCGATGAAACAGCTCTCGTGCGCCTGGGCGAACAGCTCCCGCACCCGCTCGTGGTCGGTGCCTCCGGCCACCCGGATCACCGGTGCCAGCCTGATGTGACCGATCCGGGCGGGCCGCCGGGCGTCGTCCATCGTGCCCTCGGCCTCTTCCTCGTAGTCCACCACGTCGATCCGGTGCCGAGCGGCCAGCGCGAGGAAGGACAGCATCTGGCAGGAGGCGGCCGCCATGACGAGCAGCTGCTCCGGGTTGAGCCGCTCGGCGTCCCCGCGGAAAGCGGGGTCGGCGCTGAGGTCCACCCGCGCGGCGGCGGGTGGCGCGAGCGCTTCGTGCTTCCTGGGATAGCTCGCCCAGCCCGACCGGGTCGAGCCGCTCCAGACGAGATGTGTGGCGTAGGAGTGCACCGTCATGGCGGCAGGCTCGCACGGTGACGATTCGGCCCCGGCCGAATCGGCGCGGCCCGCGCGCCTATTCGCCCCCGCCCACCTCGAACAGCAGGAAGAGGAAGCCGGCCAGCAGGTGACCGGCCACCACGTAGACGAAGAGACGCAGCGCCAGACCGCGCGGAAAGCGCCCGTAGCCGCGCTCGACACCCGGCTCGTCCCTGGGCTTGCGCGGGCGTGCCGGCCGGTGCGGCGGGTGGGGAGCGGGGGTGCTCATGGCGGGGCCTTTCCGTACGGGGACGTGCGGGGTCGAGGGGGCGTGTCGGCTGAACGGGACGGACGAGGGGCGGGAGGCGGGGGACGGGAGGTGAGGGGGCGCAAGAGCCCCGCACACGCCGGTCGGGCAGCTCAGAGGGGTGTCGGTGCGGGTCCTGGGCCGTGTCCTGGCAGGCCGCCCACACACAGGTCCGCCGTGGGCGACTGGAGGAGCGTGTGGACGAAGAGCAGGTCGACGCCGTCCGACGACACGGCCTCAAGACGGTGCGGCGTGAGGGAGTCGAAGTGCGCCGAGTCGCCGCTGCCCAGCACCTCGGTCGTCTGTCCGAGGGTGAGCCGCAGCCGGCCGCGCTGGACGTGCAGCCACTCCTCGCCCGGATGGACGCGGACGAGGTCGCCCTGCGGGCCGCGCGGGACGTGCACGCGCAGGGCCTGTAGCGCGCGCCCGGCCTGACCCGCGCGGCGGTAGCGCCAGCCCCCGGCGTCGACGGCTTCCATCTCGGCGCCCCTGACGACGGGGTCGGAGGCAGCGCTGGTCTCGCCCAGCAGATCGCCCGCGGTGGTGCCGTAGACCCGCGCGAGGGTGAGGAGAAGCGGCAGGGACGGCTGCCGCTTCCCTGTCTCCAGGCGGGAGAGGTGGGCGGGCGACAGCCCGGCCCTGCGCGCGGCCGCCTCCAGGCTCAGCCCGCTCCGCCGCCTCAGCAGGCGCATTCGCGGCGCGAACGCGGGCAGCTCTCCCGTTTCGGCCCCGGCTGCCTCATGATGGTGAGGGTTCGGGCTCATGTTCCCGATTAAGGCACGGGCCTTCCCTGCGAGGCAAAACTTTTGCCCCACAGGCAAAACCGAGGCCGCCGCGTGTCGCCTCCGCGGCGGAACCGGCCTGTGCGCTACGAGGCGATCGCCACCGCCCTGGGCACGGTGGCGAGCAGGGCCGAGGAGCTGGGTGCCTCCGTGCACATGCCGAAAAGAGGCTGTGGCCTGGCGGGAGGGCGCTGGGAGCGGGTCCGCCCGCTGATAGAGGAGCGTGGTGCGGCACGGGGTCGCGGTCACGGTGTACGAGAGAGACGGCTGAACGGCCGGTGCAGGGGCCTGGCCGGCGTCGGCCGGGTCGGTTCCCCGGGCGGACGGCTGAGCGTCGGAACGGGCCGCGCCGGCTCCGCCGGCTACCGCTCGGGGACGTAGCGCCAGAAGGCGGGCACCGCGAAGGCGAGGGCCAGCGTGCCGGCCACCACCAGCAGGCCGCCGCCGACCACGGTGTGCCGGGTCCCGGCGGCCGCGCCGATGGTGCCGTGCAGCAGGTCGGCGAGGCGCGGCCCGCCCGCCACCACGACGGTGAAGACGCCCTGCATCCTGCCGCGCATCTCGTCGGTCGCGGCCGACTGGAGGATGGCGCCGCGGAAGACCATGGACACCATGTCGGCGGCGCCCGCCACCGCGAGCGCCACCGCGGCCAGCCACAGCGGCCCGGAGAGCCCGAACCCGGCGACCGACAGTCCCCACACGCTGACGGCGAGAACGACCATCACCCCGTGCCGCCGCACCCGGGAGTACAGCCCGGACAGCAGCCCGCACAGCAGCGCGCCCACGGGGAGGGCCGCGTACAGCACGCCGAGAGCCGTGCCGCCGCCCTCGGGCCCGCCGAAGTCGAGCTGCGCCATTTGCGGGAAGAGCGCGCGCGGCATGCCCAGCACCATGGCGATGACGTCGGCGAGGAACGAGACCAGCAGCAGCCGCTTGCGTACCAGGTAGCGGAAGCCGTCCACGATGTCGGCCAGTCCGGCGCGCCGGGCCGCGACCTCGAGCGGAGGCAGCGACGGCAGCCGCCACACCGCCCACAGCGCCACCACGAGGGCCAGCGAGTCGCACAGGTAGAGCACCGGCAGTCCGAGTACCGGCACCAGCGCCCCCGCGAGCAGCGGTCCCGCGATCTGGCCGAACTGCGCCACCGTCGAGGTGAGCGCGGTGGCGGAGGGAAGCTGCTCGGCCGGTACGAGACGGGCCACCGACGCGGTGCGCGTCGGCTGGTTGATGCCGAACAGCGCCTGCTGGAGCGCGAGCAGGACGAGCAGGACGGTGACCGACCGCATCCCGGTGGCCGCCTGCGCCCAGAACAGCAGCGAGGTGAGGGCGATGCCCGAGTTGCTGAACAGCAGCAGTTTGCGCCGGTCCATCAGGTCGGCGACCGCCCCGCCCCACAGGGCGAAGACGACCAGCGGGACGAGCGCGGCGGCGCCCGCCAGGCCGACGAGTGCGGAGGAGCCGGTGTCATCGTAGATTTGAAGCGGCACGGCGACGGCCGTCAACTGGCTGCCGACGGCCGTGACCACGGTCGAGGACCACAGCCGTCGGAAGGGGACTATGCGCAGGGGCGCGGTGTCCACCGCGAAGCGGCGCAGCCGCCGCAGACCGGTTCTCCCCTCCCGCGGTGCTTCGGCGAACTCGTCCGGGAACTCGTCGGGAGGACCCGAGCGGTCCTGGTGCGGTGTGTCGGTGGTCACCGGCCGTTCTCCGTTCCCGGCCGGTGGACTCCCGTCGGCTCCGCGCCGCCGCGCCACCCCGGCCGTTTCGAGCAGGCTGAAGAGACGCGTTGGTTGACGTTAACGCCTACGGTCGCGGCTCGGACGCCTGCGGGGCGTTCCGGGCCGGAGCAATCCAGCACGCTAACCGGCGGATCGCAGCAGGTCAACCGGCGGATCCCAGGGGCACGTGGCCGGTGCCCGCACCGTCCGCCTGCTCGGGTCCCGTTCCCAGCGCGTCCAGCACGGCCGTCGTGGCCAGCCGGTGCCAGCGGTGGACGTCACGCAGCATGGTGTGCCCGCCGCGCGGCATGGGAACGGCCGCTGTGCGGGCGCCGGCCTCCCGTGCCCGGTGGACGAGGTCCCAGGAGCCGGTGGCGCGGGTGACACGGTCGCTCTCGTCGTGCAGGACGGTGACGCGCCGGCCCTGGAGATGGGCGACGGGTTCGCCCTCGGGGCACCACGGCGCGAGGGCCACCACAGCGCGCACCTCGGGAAGGCCGCCGAGGCGCAGGGCGGCGCGTCCGCCCATGGAGTGGCCCACCAGCACGACGGGTACGGGCCCTGCCGTCCGGCGCAGCTCCGCGAGGGCGCGCCGGGCGTCGAGGACGGCGTCCTCGCGCTCGCCGTTCCAGCCGCGCCGCTGGTAGCGCACCTTGCCCACCAGCACGGGGCGGCCTCGCGTGGCGCGGAGCAGCGCGGTGGCGAAGGGGCGCATCCGCAGGGCGGGCAGGTTGAGAGCGGGAGGCGCCTCGAGGCCGTCGGCGCGGCCCCCGTGCAGCAGCAGGACGGCGGCTTGCGGCCGTGCGGGGGAGCGGCGCAGCACGAGCGCGTCCCGGTCCGGTCCGGACACCGGTGCACGGGTGGCTCCTGAGGGCTGGGGAGGACGGCCCTTCATGTGTCCCTCTTCTTCTCGGATGTCGTCTCGGGCGTCCCGGTGCGGGGCCGGCGGGGTGGCAGCGGCAGGAAACCGCTGGTGCGGGCCTGGTACTCGCGGTAGCCGGGGCGCTCGGCCATGTGTGCTTCCAGGAGCCGCTTTCCGCTGCCCTTGGTCAGCAACAGGGTCATCACCACCGGCGAGACGAGGCACAGGGCCGCGGTCTGCCATGTGCCGCAGGCCATCAGGTACAGGCCCCACCACACGAGGCAGTCCCCGAAATAGTTGGGGTGACGGGTCCAGGACCACAACCCCCTGTCCATGACGCGACCACGGTTGGCCGGGTCCGGCTTGAACCGGGCGAGCTGGTGGTCGCCGATCGCCTCGCACGCCAGCCCCGCGGCCCATACGACGGCGCCGAGCACGGTGAGGGCGTCGGGCGCAGCCGCCACGTACTGGCCCGCCTGCACCGGCAGCGAGATCAGCCACGCCAGCGCCGCTTGCAGGAGGTAGACCATGCGCAGCGCGTACAGCTCGCGGTTGCCGGGCGCCTTGGCCAGCATCCTCTCGTAGCGGGGGTCCTCGCCCTTGCCCCGGCCGCGGCGGGCGATGTGGGTGGCGAGCCGCAGCCCCCACGCGGCCGTCGCGGCCGTGAGCAGCAGGCGACGCGTCCCGTCGCCCGTTCTGGCGGACAGTACGCAGCTGACGACGGCCACGGCGGTGAAGGCGAGGCCCCAGGCGACGTCCACGACGCGGTGCCGCCCTGTACGGAGTGCGACCGCGAAGGTGAGCAGCAAGACAGCGAGGGAGGCGGCCGCCGCGGCCGGCAGGTTGACCAGCAGCGCCGGCCAGTCGGGGGCGCTCACCGCTGCCCGCCTCCGGAGCGGCCCGCCGGTGCCCGCCCCGCGGGGCCGGCCGTTCCCTCCGCGGTCAGGGTAGTGCCCTCGCTCAGTCGCACTGTTCCTCGCTCGTTCGTCGGCGGCCCGGTATCCGGGGCGGCGCGTCGGTCTCCTGTCGTCCCACCGTCCCTCTCTTGGTCTTCGGAGCCGGCGGTGGGCGCGGATTGGTGAGGGCGCGGAGGGGTGAGAGGGCGGCCGTGTGGCGAGCGATCGGGCGTGCGGGCAGCGGCTGTCGCGGGGGAGTGGTGGGAGAGCGCCACACGCGCACGTACTGGCGAAAAATGAGCGCGACCGCCTCGCGCGCCCTGGTTGGCTGTAGGTGCCATCTTGTAGCGTCCGCGAAGCGCCGTGCGCCTGGTCGCAGTTGCGCTCCCAGCGCGCTGCCGTGCGTCTCGCGCGGCCGGCGTGTGGTCTGCCCCTGTACCGATGGAGGAACCTTCGTGAGCTCGGATCAGCAGTGGGACATCGTCTCGGGAGTCGGCGTGACGGCCCTCGCAGTCGCCGCCGGCAGAGCGACCGAGTCGACCCGCCCCGACGCGCTGATCACCGATCCCTACGCGCCCGCCTTCCTCGCGGCGGCTTCGTCCACCGCCCCGTTCCCCACCACCTTGGACGAGCTGGAGGAGCGGGCCGGAGCGTCCGGGCTGTGGCCGCTGATGACGGCATACCTGGGCGTACGGTCGCGGGTCTTCGACGACTTCCTCACCGGCGCCGCCCGTGAGGGCGCACGCCAGGTCGTCATCCTCGCCTCCGGCCTCGACACCCGGCCCTTCAGGCTGGAGTGGCCGGCCGGTGTCCGCTGTTTCGAGTTGGACCAGCCGCTCGTGCTCGACTTCAAGCTGGCCGTCCTGACGGAGCAGGGGGCCGCTGCCTCCTGCGCGCACACCCCCGTACGCGCCGACCTGCGTGAGGACTGGGCCTCCGCGCTCGATGAGGCGGGCTTCGACGCCGCGCTCCCCACGGCCTGGCTGGCGGAGGGCCTGCTGCCGTATCTGCCGCCGGAGGCGGAGGAACGGCTGTTCAAGGAGATCGACCGGCTCTCCGCTTCCGGCAGCAGCCTCGCCGTCGAGGACGTCTCGGCCGTCGACGAGCTGGCCGGTGACGCGCTGGTGCGGGACGGCGGCACGGCTCTCGGCATCGACCTGCCCTCGCTGCTGCCGGACGGCACCAAGCGCGGCCCGCGCGACCAACTGGACTCCCTCGGCTGGCGGTACGACGAGCGCCCCGTCCTGGAGTCGGCGCGCCGTCTGGGCCGGCCGATGGAGTCAGCCTCCAGGCTCATGGAACACATGTTCCACGCCTTCGCGCGGCGCCCGTGAGGCCGCGCAGGCGTGTGGGGCCGCGCGTGCCGGTGGGACCGCGCGAGCCGGCGAGACCGCACGGTCCTGTGGGCCGCGCGTGCCGGTGAGACGGCATGCCCCGATGGGGCCGCGCGTGCGGGAGGGGCCGTGCGTACCCGTGAGCTCCGGCGGCGGAAAAGGCCCTGTCCGGTGATCCGTTCATGTGATCGACTGAGTGCGTGGAAGCTCTCTGGGTGAGTGTCATCGCAGTGGCGGGTACGCTGCTCGGTTCCGTGATCACCCACGTCTTCCAGCGCCTCGCGTCCCAGCGCGGCGAGGACTTCGCGCGGGCGGAGGCGCTCCGGCAGGAACGGGTCGCCGTCTACAGCGCGTTCGCCGCCGCGGTGGAGGACTACCGGCGTGGTCAGGCCGACCGCTGGTACCGCGGGAAGGAGGACCCCGACGGGCCGGCGTACGTCACCGCGCGCGACGAGGCGCACCGGCTGCGGACCGTGGCCAGGCAGGAGCTGTACCGGGTCAAGCTGGTCACCGACCAGCGGGACGTGCGGCTGGCCGCGGAAAAGGCCTACGACCGCACCCGGGACGTCTCCAAAGCCACCGACCAGGCGGGCCACGACACCAGGGACGCCGCGTCGAAGAACGGCATCGACTCCTTCGTCACCGACGCCGCGCCCCTGGTGCGGTGAGGCGGGCTCACCGTCCGTTCGGCTGCTCGGCCTGCCGCTGGGTGAGCGGCGCCGCGATGTCCTCGAGGCCGCGGCGCTCCGCCGGCACGGCGAGGGCGGCGGCGACGAGCCCGGCCGCCGTCATCAGGCCCGCTCCGATCTGGAAGGCGAGAGCGGTGTCCCCCACGACACCGCTCTCGGTGAGCTTGGCGAAGATCATGGGGCCGCTGATGCCGCCCGCCGCGGTGCCGACGGCGTAGAAGAAGGCGATGGCCAGGGCGCGGGTCTCCATCGGAAAGACCTCACTGACCGTCAGGTACGCCGAGCTCGCACCGGCGGAGGCGAAGAAGAGGACGGCGCACCAGCACGCGGTGAGGGTGGCGGCGCTGAGCCGGCCGGAGTCGAACAGCCATGCGGTGCCGAACAGCAGGACGCCCGAGAGCAGGTACGTGCCCGAGATCATCAGCCGCCGGCCCAGGGTGTCGAAGAGCCGGCCCAGCAGCAGGGGTCCGCAGAAGTTGCTCGCGGCGATGACGGCGTAGAAGTACCCGGTCAGTCCCGAGGAGATGTCGAAGAAGGTGATGAGGATGGTGCCGAAGCCGAAGGTGATGGCGTTGTAGAGGAACGCCTGTCCGAGGAAGAGGGCCAGGCCGAGCACGGCGCGCTTGGGGTAGCGGGTGAAGATGGCGTGGGCGATCAGGCCGAATCCCACCGCCTTGCGCTGGTGGATCGTGATCTGTCCGGCGGGGGGCGGCAGCTCCTCGCCGCGGTGCGCGACGGTCTCCCGTTCCGCCCGGCTCACCAGTTCCTCGGCGGCCTTGCCGTGGCCGTGGATGAACAGCCACCGCGGGCTCTCGGGCACGTGGCGCCGCACCAGCAGGATCACAAGGCCGAGGACGACGCCCAGCGCGAAGGTGAGCCGCCAGCCGATGTTCGCGGGGAAGATGTTCTCGTCCAGCATCACGATCGACAGCAGCGCGCCGCCGGCCGCGCCGAGCCAGAAGCTGCCGTTGATGATGACGTCGACCTGGCCGCGGTACTTGGACGGGATCAGCTCGTCGATGGCGGAGTTGATGGCGGCGTACTCGCCGCCGATGCCGAATCCGGTGAGGAAGCGGAAGAGGAAGAACCACCAGCTCTCGAACGAGAGTGCGGTCATGGCGGTGGCCGCCAGATAGACCGCCAACGTGATCATGAAGAGCTTCTTGCGCCCGAGCCGGTCGGTCAGCCAGCCGAAGAACAGCGCGCCGGAACAGGCACCGGCCACGTACAACGCCGCGGCCATACCGGTCACCTGACCGGCGGTGATGTCCAGGCCGCTGTCCGACTCGGCGAGCCTGCCGGCGACGTTGCCGACGACCGTCACCTCGAGGCCGTCCAGGATCCAGACGGTCCCGAGGCCGATGACGATCATCCAGTGCCAGCGCGACCAGGGAAGACGGTCGAGCCGTGCGGGCACGTCCGTGGTGACCGTGCCCTCTTCGACTCCTTCACCCATGTCGCCTGGCGGCTTGTTGTCGGCCATGCACCTACCCTCCGTTCCGACACGTGCTCACAGCTGCGTTGCAGGTCCCCTCGAAGGGCGGCTTCACGCGTCCCGCCGGTGTCCGATGCGGCCGGCGGCACCTCTCACCGGTACCCGCAGCCGGCCGCGGTGTCCCGGACCCCGGGGCCGTTCGGGTCGTCGCCGGCTGGGCCACACCGCTGCCGCCCGGTGCCCGTACGGAGCCCGCCGGGGCCGCAGGCGGCCTGGGTCCCGGGGCCGCAGGCGGCCGGAAGGGCGGAATCGGGCCTCGGTCAGTGCCGGCGTGTGGACATCCCCCGCCTGCTCGACGGCCGGCTGAAGTTCCGGTACATGCTGCTCGTGGACGCCCTCGTGCGGCAGGGCACGGTCGTCGGTGCCGCCGCCGAGCTGCACGTGACACAGCCCGCCGCGACCCGGAGCCTCCACGAGCTGGAGGACATCCTGGGCGTGTCGCTGTTCGAGCGCGGGCCGCGGCGTCACGACGACCGTGTTCGGTCAGGCGTTCACCCAGCATGCGCGTGCCGTGCTGGCACAGCTCAACCAGGCGGGCCGGCACGTGGTGGAGCTGGCGGAGGCGGACCGCGGGACGGCGGTCGTCGGCACGCACCTGGCCGGGTCGAACGTCCTGCTGCCCCGAGCCATCGCGGCGCTGAAGCGGGAGCATCCCCGCCTGACCGTCGTCGTGCGGGAGGCGACGCCCGAAGCGCTGCTGTCGGACCTGGAGCCCGGGCGCGTCGACATGATCGTCGGTCGGCTGACCGCGCCCTCCGGCGAGGGCATGCTGCGCCGCACGCTGTACGACGAGTTCGTGGAACTCGTCGTCGGCGCCTCCCACGCGCTCGCCACCCGGTCCGAGGTCACGCTGACCGAGCTGCTGGACCACCCGTGGATCCTGCCGGGGCCGCAGACCGTGCTGCGCCGGGAGGTGGAGGAGCTCTTCGCCCGCAGCGGCCTGGGGCTGCCGCACAACCGGGTGGAGACCACGTCCTTCCTCACGGTCCGCCAGCTGCTGCTGGAGACCGACGTGGTGGCCGTGCTCCCCGGCCTGATCGTCCGGGACGACACCCGGCTCGCCCGGCTGCCGGTCCGTCTGGAGCAGGTCGGGCACAGCGTCGGGCTGACCATCTCGGCAACCCGCACGCTGAGCCCGTCCGCGCGGGCGCTGATCCGCAGCCTGGAGGAGACGGCCGCACACATGAGGCCCCCGCACGAGGCGGGGGCGGACGCCGGGGGTTCAGCGGAGGCCGGGGGTTCAGGGGCGCCCCGCCCCTGAACCCCCGGCGCCTGAGCGCCGTCCCAGGTAGTGCTCGGCGTTGCCCCGCATGACGCGGTGCCGTACGTCCTCGTCCAGGTGCGGGCTCTCGCGCACGACCTGGCCGGCCGGGCGCTCGCCCAGCGGGTAGGGGTAGTCGCTGCCCACCATGACCCGGTCGGCGCCCACCGTCTCGACCAGCAGCCGCAGAGCGCGGTCGTCGAAGACGACCGAGTCCACGTAGAAGCGGCCCAGGTAGTGCGAGGGCGGGTGCTCGGACGTGCCGATGACGTCGTTGCGCCCGTGCCAGGCGTTCTCCACCCGGCCCAGCCAGAAGGCGAACGACCCGCCGCCGTGCGCGAAGCAGACCTTCAGCCGCTCGTCGGTCGTGGTGCTCATGCCTTCCCCTCCCGGGTGTCCTCGATGACGGCCTCGACCTCGCCCACGCCGTCCAGTTCCAGCCGGTACCGGCACGGCCTCGTGTGACGGGCACCATCGGCCCGAGTGCGCCGGACATCACCACGTCGCCGGCCCGCAGTGGCAGGCCGCGCCGCGCCATCTCGCGGGCCAGCCAGGCGACGGCCACCACGGGGGAGCCCAGGCAGGCGTGCCCCGCGAAGGAGACGGGCTCGCCGTCGCGGGACAGGCACATCCCGGTGCGGGCGAGGTCGCGCCCGGCCAACTCGTACGGTGTGGTACCCAGGACCACCGCACCGCTGGAGGCGTTGTCCGCGACGGTGTCGGTCAGGGCCAAGTCCCAGCCGGCGATGCGCGAGTCGACGATCTCGACGGCGGGCAGCACGAACTCGGTGGCGCGCAGCACGTCGGCCACGCTCGCGCCGGGCAGATCGAGGTCGCGCCCGAGCACGAAGGCGATCTCCCCCTCGGCGCGCGGCTGGAGGAACCGGTCGAGGGGCAGCGGCTCGGTGTGCGCGTACAGCATGTCGTCGAAGAGCAGGCCGAAGTCGGGCTGGAAGACGCCGAACTGTCGCTGTACGGTGCGCGCGGTCAGCCCGATCTTGGCGCCCGCGCGGCGCGCGCCCGCCCGGACGCGGGCGTCGGTGAGGCGGCGCTGCACGGCGTAGGCCGCGTCCACGTCGGTGGCGCCCAGGTACGTGCGTACGGGCGGGCACGGGGTGCGCTCCTCCGCGGCGGTGGCCAGGGCCGCCGTGGCGGCGTCGAGGTGTGCCGCCGTGCCGGAGGGGGGTGGGACGGCGGGGGTGGGACGGCGGGGGTGGGGGATTCACTCACAGGTGCACGCACACATTCGTCGGTTCGGTATAGAAGTGCAGGGAGGAGGCGCCGCCCTCGCGACCGATGCCGGAGAGCCCGACGCCGCCGAAGGGCGAGCGCAGGTCGCGCAGGAACCAGGTGTTGACCCAGGCCATGCCCACGTTCATCGCCTGCGCGACGCGGTGCCCGCGCCTGAGGTCGCTGGTCCAGACCGAGGCGGCGAGCCCGTAGTCGGTGTCGTTGGCCAGCGCGGCGGCCTCCTCCTCGGTGTCGAAGGGGATCAGCGCGGCGACGGGGCCGAAGATCTCCTCGCGCACGGGCCGGTCCGCGTGGGTCAGCCCCGTCCACAGCGTCGGTTCGATCCAGGAGCCGCCGTCCAGTTCCGGGCCCAGACGGGGGACGCCGCCGCCGGTGAGGACCTTCGCACCGGCCTGCTCGGCGAGCGCGAGATAGCCGAGCACCTTGTCGCGGTGCGTCTTCGAGATCAGCGGCCCCGTGGTGGTCGCCTCGTCCCTCGGGGGACCCAACCGTCGCGAACGGGCCCGTTCGACCAGTCCGTCGACGACGTCGGCGAACACCGACCGCTGCACGTAGACCCGCTCCGTGCACAGGCACACCTGCCCTGTGTTGGCGAACACCGAGCGGGTCAGCCCGTCCAGCGCCTCGTCCAGATCGGCGTCGGCGAAGACGAGCGCCGCGTTCTTGCCGCCGAGTTCGAAGGAGACCGGCCGCACGCGCGGGGCGACCGTCCTCATCACATGCGCCCCGGTGGCCGACGACCCCGTGAAGGTGACCCCGTCCACGCCCGGGTGCGCCGTGAGGTGTGCGCCCGCCGAGTCGCCGCCGAAGCCGTGGACGATGTTGTAGGCGCCGGCCGGCAGCCCCGCCTCGGCCAGTACCTCGGCGAGCAGGGTGGCCGAGCCGGGGGTCTGGTCGCTGGGCTTGACGACCACCGCGTTGCCGCAGGCGAGCGCGGGGGCGACCTTCCAGGTCAGCAGGGGCAGCGGCAGGTTCCACGGCACGATGACCGCGACGACTCCGAGCGGTTTGCGCACCGCGTAGTTGAGCGCCTGGTGCCCGCCCGGCAGGTCGGTGAGGAACGACTCCTGGCCTGCGGCGGCGACCACGTCGGCGAAGGTGCGGAAGTTGGCGACGGCCCGTGCCACGTCCAGGTCGCGGGCCTGGGCGACGGGCTTGCCGGTGTCGGCGGTCTCCGCGGCGACGAACTCCTCGAAGCGCTCCTCGATCAGGTCGGCGGCGCGCCGCAGCACGGCGGTGCGGTCGCGTACCGGGGTGCGGGCCCAGGCGCCGGTGGCTTTCCTCGCCGCCGTCACGGCGCGGTCCACGAGGTGGTCGTCGGCCTCGTGGACGAGGGAGTGCGCCGCTCCTGTGGCCGGGTCGACGTTCTCGAAGCTGCGGTTCACCGGCGAGGAGGCGTTCACCGCGTGGGCTGGCGCATCCCCTTCCTGCTCAGCTGCGTCCTCGTCGCGGTCGGCCTGCTGGTCCGGCTGCGGGTGACCGAGTCTCCGTCCTTCCACCGCGCACGGCGCCAGGACGGCGTGGTGCGCTTCCCGCTCGCCGAGTCGCTGAAGGTGGGCTTCCCGCGACTGGCCCTGACCCTGCTCGCCGTCGTGGCGAACTCGGCCGCCGCCTACGTCTTCATGGTCTTCTCGCTCTCCTACGGCACCAGGCACCTCGGCTACGACAAGCAGTTCCTCGTCCTCGCCGTGACCGGCGCCGCCCTCCTGTGGTGTGCCGCGATACCCGTGTGGACGCGTATCGCGGACCGCCACGGCCGGCGCGCCATGTTCCTCGGCGGGTCCGCCGCCCTCCTGGCCTGGTGCGCGGCGTTCTTCCCGCTGCTCGACACCGGACAGGTGGCCCTCACCGTCCTGGCACTCGCCGGGATGGGGCTGGTCATCCCCGTGACCCACTCCGTGCAGGGCGGCATCATCGCCGACACGTTTCCCGTCCATGTCCGCTACTCGGGCTCCTCGCTGATCCTGCAGGCCGGTGCGATCCTCGGCGGAGGACCGGCGCCGATGATCTCCACCGCGCTGCTCGGCTCCGGCGGCTCCACGACCGGCGTCACCTGGTACCTGGTGGCCCTCTGCGGGGGCAGCCTCGTCGGCGCGTGGGCGCTCTTCCGGCTGGTCCCCGAGGACGCGGCTGCCCCCGCGAAGGGCGCCGCCCTTCCCGAACGCGGAGGCGAGGTATGGACGACAAGCCGGTGATCAGGTCAGGGCCGATCCGGTACGCCACGGCGGAACGCTTCGCGCCGCCCCGCCCGCCGTCCGGCGACGCGGCGCTCCCTCCGGGCGGCCGGATCTGCCCCCAGCCGCCCTCCCGGCTCGACGCGGTGATGGGCCCGCCGCACGACCGCCGCCCGCAGAGCGAGGACTGTCTGCACCTGACCGTCACCACGCCCGCCAGGGACGACGGGGCCCGGCCCGTGCTCGTCTGGCTGCACGGGGGCGGCTTCAGCAGCGGTGGGGGAGTCCTGGACTGGTACGGCGGGGGTGCACTCGCGGCCGAGGGAGACGCCGTGGTGGTCGGCGTCAACCACCGCCTCGGCGCCCTGGGCTACCTCGTCCTCGACGGGGTCAGCGACGGCAACCTCGGCCTCCTCGACCAGTTGGAAGCCCTCCGCTGGGTCCGCGACCACATCGCGGACTGGGGCGGCGACCCCGGCGACGTCACCGTGTTCGGACAGTCAGCCGGAGCCCTCTCGATCCGGCTGCTGATGGCCGTTCCCGAAGCCGACGGCCTCTTCCGGCGCGCCCTGTTGCAGAGCGCGCCCCTGCCCATCGCGGCCCGCCCCCGCCAGGAGGCCCGCGACATCGGCCGCATGTTCGCCGGGCACCTCGGCTGCGACCCGCGTACCGCCACCCCCGAGGCGCTGCTGGCGGCGCAGGGCCGCACCGCGGCGGACCATCAGCGCCGCTCCGGCAGCACTCTGGAGCCCCCGTTCACCCCGGTGACCGGCACCGCACCGCTCGCGGAGCGGGACCTCGGGCTCACCGCGCGCGCCGGCGAACTGGACGTCATGTACGGGTGGAACGCCGAGGACATGTCCGCCTTCCCGCCACCGCCAGGCCAGAGCGACACGGTCACCGAGCGGACCCGCCAGGTCTACGAGAGGCCGCTCGCCCACTTCGGCGGGCAGCTGCGGCGGGCCGGGGCCCGCGTCCACGCCTACCGCCTCGACTGGCGTCCCGCCGGGTCGCCGCTGGGAGCCACCCACTGCGTCGAACTCCCCCTGCTCCTCGGCTCCCGGGACGCATGGCGTGGCGCACCGATGCTCGGCGAGACGCCCTGGGAGGACGTCGACTCCTTCGGCCGTGCCGTCCGCGCCTGCTGGCTGGCCTTCGCCCGCACCGGAGACCCGGGGGCCCTGCCCGCGCCGCTCGTGTCCGTCAGCCCGTGAGACGCGGACGGTGACCTGCCCGGGGACGCCCGGCTACCAGGGGCGGATGGGCCGGGTGCCGAGGCGGCGGCCCTGCTCGTCGAGCAGATGACCCATCCGCTTGACCGTGCGCAGACCGACGATGCGGTCCGTCACGGTGAGGGAGGGCAGCCGGGCGCACAGGGCCGTCTCGCGGCGCTGGATGTCCCCCACACCGGGCAGCCAGAGCGTGGCGAGGACGTTGTCCGGCCCGGTGACGGCGGCGACCACCCGGCACTCGGGCAGGGCGGCGAGCGTACGGTGAACGGCGTTGAGGTCGCGGGCCGGTGCCCGGCCCAGGAAGGTGACGGGCACGGGCGTGCCCGTCAGCCCCTCCGCCGAGCAGCTCGCCCACCTCAGGGCGCGCGTCCGTGCCTGCTTCGAGGCGGGCGCACTGGCCTCGGGCGCGGAAGTCGAACTGGCGCGGCACGGCGAGGACTTCACCGAGCTGCGCCAGGACCCCTTCATGACCGGGGCCTACGTGCGGGCGGCGCGCGCACTGGGGCGTACGCCCGAGCCCCGGCACGGGGAGCTGATGGCCTCCACGGACATGGGCAACGTCTCCCACGCCGTGCCGACGATCCACCCGACGATCGGCTGCGAGACGCACGGCGCCCTCCAGCACACGGCCGAGTTCGCCGCGCACGGCACGAGCGAGGGAGCCGACCGTGCCGTGCTCGACGGGGCGCTCGCGCTGGCGGGCGTGGGCGTGGAGCTGGCCACGGACGGGGCGCAGCGCCGCCGCCTCCTCGAGGGTGTGGCGCGCCGGTCGCGGGAGGGTGCGCGGCCCTGACCGGCGCGCCGCCGGGTCAGCGGCCGAGCCGTACCCGGTGCACCTGGTCCTCACCCGCCGGGCCCGAGCCCGACTTGTCCACGACGTAGGCGGCGGACCTGGAGGCGGTGACGTGGTTCGGGTTCGCCCCCGTGGCCAGCTTCTCGGCGACGGTGCCGCGGCGCGGGTCGACGACGCTGACGTCGCCCGCCGTGCGGTTGGCGGCCAGCACCCGGCCCGAGCGCGGGTCGGTGGCCACGGACAGTGTGCCCTCCCCGGTCGGTACGGACCTGGTGACCTCGCCCTTGCGCAGGTCCACCACCGAGACGGTGCCCGCCTCCTGGTCTGCGGTGTAGGCGGTGCGCCCGTCGCGGGAGAGGGCCACGGAGATCGGTCCGTCGCCCGCGGGGAAGGTCGTGGGCTCCTTGGCGTGCGGGGAGACGGCGAGGATGCGGTCGCCTTCGAGGTCGGTGGCGTAGACGGTGCCCGTCCGCTCGTTGACGGCGAGCCCCGCGGGGGAGGAGCCCTCGACCGTGACCCGCTTGGTCTCCTTGTGGGTGCGGGTGTCGAAGGCGACGAGCGTGCCGTCCCCGAAGCCGCTGGCCCACGCGGTGTTGTGCCGCTCGTCGACGACGACCTCGCGGGCGTGCTCGACGCCTTCGAGCGTCGCCAGGTGCTTGCCGTCGCGCTGGCTGTAGACGGCCACCGAGTTGTCGCGGGTGTTGGTCGCCCAGACCGTGTTGTGCTCGTCGTCCACGGCGACGCCGTAGACCGCCTCGACGGCGCCCGTGGCCGGGTCGGTGACCGGCGGCTGGATGGAGTCCTTCACCTTCAGGGTGCGGGGGTCCACCTTGAGCAGCGCGGACTCGGTCACCGGCGGGCGGCCCACGGCCGAGGTGGTCCACAGCACGTGGTTCCGCTCGGAGTACGCGGACTGGTAGAGGCCGGCCGTCAAAGGGGCGGAGGTGACGTGCGAGCCGCGGTGCTGGGCGGGCTGTGCGGGCGCGGCGGTGGCCGTCTGCGTCAGCGTGCTGCCGGCGGCGAGGGCCACGGCGACGGCGGCGGTACGGCGGATACGGCAGGTCAGGGTGGTCATGCTGCGTCGGTCTCCTCGGTGTGCGCGCCTCCTGGATGGAGGCGGACAGGGCTAACTTAGCTTAGCCTTACCTAAGTTTCACCCTCCAGGGGTAAGCTGCTTTCCCTTCGCACGCCGCGCCACCCGGAGCCCAGCACCATGACCACCACAGCGCCCCCCGAGGGCGCACCGCGCCGCCCGCCCCGGCTGCCCCGCCCCCAGCCGGTACCCCGACTCCCGCGGCCAGGGCCCGTGTTGCCGGGGCCCACCGCCACCGCCGCAGAACTGGAGGAGTTCTGGGCCGAGGTCCACCGCCGCGGCACCCCGCTCGTCCACCCCGACCCCCACGGCAGCGCCACACACCGCGCCGTCACCTTCCTGTGGCGCGGCACCCCCGCCACCCGCGCCGTGCAGGTCCTGCCCAACAAGCTCGCCGACCCGCGCGCCCCCGAGGGCAACCTCATGGAACGGGCGCCCGGCACCGACATCTGGCACTGGACCCTCCGGCTGCGCCACGACTGGCGCGGCACCTACGACCTCTTCGTCGACGACGGGGGAGGGCCCGCGTCCGACGACCAGGACTACTGGCCCTGGCTGCGCACCCGGCGCCGGACCGACCCGAACAACCCCCGCACGCTCCCCCGGCGCTGGGGAGGCGATCCGGTGCCCTACGCCGAACTGCCCGCCGCTCCCACGGCCGCCGACTGGATGCCGCGGGCCGGGATCGCCCACGGCACGGTGACGGAAGGCGAGGTGGCGAGCGCGCACCTGGCCACCACCCGGCGCGTGTGGCTCTACACCCCGGCGGCCGCCGCATCCGCCGAGCCGCCCGCCGAACTCCCCGTGCTGGTACTGCTGGACGGCGAGCACTGGCAGCCGCGGCTCGGCCTCGCGCACCTGCTGGACAACCTCGTCGCCGAAGGGCGCCTGCCGCCCCTCGCCGCGGTGCTGCCCGACTCGGTCGACGCCGCCACCCGGTGGCGGGAGCTGACGTGCAAGGCCGAGTTCGCCGCCTTCCTCGCCGACGAACTGCTGCCGTGGGCGGCCGGACACCTGCCAATCACCGCGGACCCGGCGCGCACCGTGGTGGCGGGGCAGAGCCTCGGCGGCCTCACCGCCGCGTTCGCCGCGCTCCAGGCGCCCGGCAGGTTCGGCAACGTACTGGCCCAGTCGGGGTCGTTCTGGTGGCCTGACGGGCCCGCGGCGGAGTGGCTGACCGGACGCATCGCGGCCGGACCCCGGCTGCCCGTCCGCTTCCGGCTCTCCTTCGGCCGCCAGGAGTGGGTCGCCCTCCCCGCCGCCCGCCGGCTGCGCGAGGCCCTCGCCACCGCGGGATACTCCGACGCGACCTACGTCGAGTTCAACGGCGGCCACGACTACCTGTGCTGGCGCACCGAGCTGGCCGACGGACTGGTGGCGTTGCTCGGCGACACCTGAGGGCCGGTGCGCCCGCCGGGTGCGGGCGCCCACCCTGGCGCGGGGTGCCGGTAAGGGCACGCGCGCTCAGCCGTCCAGCCGGGCCAGCCTTGACGCCAGCGTCGCGGCGACGGCGTCCAGGTGGTCGTCCCGTAGCAGCCGAGGGTGCGTGCAGGCGAGGTCGAGGTTGGCGATCGTGCCTGTCACGTGCGGCTGCCATGCCGTGTGGGTCAGCCAGCTCTCGGCACGCGGTGCCGCGGCCGTGAAGAAGAGCACATCGCCGTCGAACACCCCGTGCCGGTGCTCGCGCATCAGCCGCGCGTGGTTGGGCACCACGTCCACGATCCGTGCCAGCGTGCGGTCGGTGAGCCCGGCCAGCGGGCTGCCCGCCCGGCGCAGGGTGGCCAGGACGTCGTCGCGGTCGTGTTCGCTCGTGCGCTCGAAGCCCGCCATCCGCAGCACGGCCGTGAGCGCGTCGCCCTCCTCGGGTGCGGGCCTGCCGCGCCACTGTTCGGCGGGGAACGCGTCGAGCAGCGCCAGCAGATCGACCCGCTCCCCGGCTTCCTGGAGCAGTACGGCCACCGTGTGGGCGAGGACTCCGCCGACCGACCAGCCCAGCAGCCGGTAGGGGCCGTGCGGCTGGAGGGCGCGGATGCCGGCCGCGTAGTCGGCTGCCTCCTCCAGCAGGGAGCCGGGCAGCGGCTCGTCGTCGGCCAGTCCGCGTGCCTGCACGCCCCAGACGGGCTGCTCGGGGCCGAGCCGGGCCGTCAGCCCCGCGTAGCACCAGGCCAGTCCGCCCGCCGGGTGGATGGCGAACAGCGGTGTCCTGCCGCCGGTGGGGCGCAGCGCCAGGAGCACGTCCAGGGCGTCGCCGGAGACGGGGGCCGCGGTCTCCAGGCGGGCGGCGAGCGCGGCGGGGGTCGGTGCCTCGAACAGGGAGCCGATGGTCAGTTCGGCTCCGTGCGTCTCGCGTACGCGTGCCACCAGCCGGACGGCGAGCAGTGAGGTGCCGCCCAGGTCGAAGAACGCGTCGTCGGGCCCCACGCCTCGAACGCCGAGCACCTCGCAGAACAGGCGGGTCAGCAACTCCTCGTGCGGCCTCGCGGGGCGCCGCCCGCCGTCCGCTCCGCCGGAGGTGGCGAAGACGGGCGCGGGCAGTCTCCCGCGGTCGAGCTTGCCGCTGGGGCCGAGCGGGAACTCGGCCACGGCGACGACCGCCGACGGCACCATGTGCGCGGGCAGTTCCGTGGCGAGTGCGGTGCGCAGCGCCGCCGGGTCCGCGTCCCCGCTCACGTAGCCGACCAGGCGCTGCTCGCCCGGACGGTCCTCGCGCACCACGGCGCACGCGCCGGTCACGGCGGTCTGTGCCGCCAACGCGGCCTCCACCTCGCCGAGTTCGATGCGCTGGCCGTGCAGTTTCACCTGGTCGTCGGTGCGGCCCAGGTAGACGACCTCTCCCGCGTCCGTCCAGCGTGCCAGGTCCCCGGTGCGGTACATCCGCTGCTCCGGTGGCAGGGGGTGTTCCGCCTGGGCGCCCGGCGTCGTCACGAAGCGTTCGGCGGTCAGCTCGGGGCGGTTCAGGTAGCCGTCGGCGAGTTGGGCTCCGGCCAGGTACAGCTCTCCCGCCACGCCTGGCGGGCACGGCCGCCCAGCCGCGTCGAGCACGTGCAGGCGGGTGTTCCACACCGGCCGCCCGATCGGTACAGGGCCCGTCCCGTCCGGGGCGCAGGCGTGGTGGGAGACGTCGACGGCGGCCTCCGTGGGGCCGTACAGGTTGTGCAGTTCGACGCCGGGCAGTGCGGCGAAGAAGGCCTGCGCCGTCTCGCGGTGCAGCGCCTCGCCGCTGCAGAACACGCGGCTGAGCCCCGTGCACCCGGCCGCGTCGGGGACCGAGAGGAACGCCTGGAGCATCGACGGCACGAAGTGGCATACGGTGACGCCCTGTTGCCGTATCACCGCGGCGAGGCGCAGCGGGTCGCGGTGGCCGCCGGGTTCGGCGACCACCAGCGTCGCGCCCTGGCGCAGGGGCCAGAAGAACTCCCAGACGGAGACGTCGAACGACGACGGTGTCTTCTGGAGCACCCGGTCGGCGTGGGTCAGCGGGTAGGTGTGCTGCATCCAGCGCAGCCGGTTGTCGATGGCGCCGTGCGGGACGACGACGCCCTTGGGGCGTCCGGTGGAGCCCGAGGTGTAGATGACGTACGCCGGGTGGGCGGGCGTCAGCGGGCGCTCGGGAGGCACGGGCGGGTAGCAGGACAGTGTGGTCTCGTCCAGGTCCCCGAGGGCGACCAGCGGGGTGCCGCAGGCTTGGGGGAGCCGTTCAGCGTGGTCGGTGACGGCGCACACCGGCGCCGCGTCCTGAAGCATGAGGGCGAGCCGCGCGGCCGGGTAGTCCGGGTCGAGCGGCAGATAGGCCGCCCCCGTCTTGAGCACCGCGAGCAGGGCGACCACCAGCTCGGCCGAGCGCGGCAGGGAGACCGCCACCACGGTGCCGACGCCGGCGCCCAGCGTACGCAGGTGCCGGGCCAGCCGGTTGGCGCGGACGTCGAGTTGGGCGTAGCTGAGCGTCGTCGAGCCGTACACCAGCGCGGTGGCCCGCGGGGTGCGGGCCGCCTGCGCCTCGATGGGGCCGATCAGCGTGGTCGGGGGCAGCGTGCGCGCTGTGCGGTTGAACTCCTCCACGACCAGGGCTTCCTCGGCCGGTGTGGCGATGCCGTGGACGGCTGTGGGGGCCTGCGGGTCGGTACGGGCGAGCCGGTCGAGCAGGTGGAGGAAGCGCTCCTGGTGTGCGGCGAGGTCGGCATGGCCGTACAGGGCCGGGTTGCCGTCGTGGTCGATGCGCAGTCCGCGCCCGTCGGCACGGTCGTAGACGTTGACGGTCAGGTCGTCCACAGGTCCGGCGGACAGGTTCCGCGCCCGCACCGGTGTGCCCGCGAAGTCCACCGCGTAGTCGAACGGCATGATGTTGACGAGCGGACCCACCAGCCCCCGGGACTCGCCCAGCAGTCCCAGGTCGCGGCGGATGTCCTCGTACCGGTACCGCTGGTGGCGGCGGACCTCCCGCACGCCGAGCACCACCTGCCGCACCAGGTCGGCGAAGGAGTCCTGGGGCCGTACCGTCAGCCGCAGCGGCAGCACGTTCATCACCATGCCGGGCACCCGCAGCGCGACCGACCCCATCCGGCCCATCATCGGCAGTCCGAGCACCACGTCGTCGCGGCCGCAGGCCCGGGACACGTAGAGGGCCTGAGCGGCGATCAGCAGGTCGGGCCAGGTGCCGCGGAGCCTGTCGGCCAGGGCCCGCAGCTCCTCGGTCGCCTCCGGCGCCAGGTGGGCGGTGCGGCGGTGGAACGTCCGCGCCGCCAGTGCGCCCCGCCCGGCGAGACGCGGCGCCTCCGGCCGGTCGGCGAGGGCTGCGCGCCAGTGTGCGCGGTCTCGTGCGCGCTCGTCGGAGGCGCGGTAGGCCGCGTCCTCGGCCACCAGGTCGGCCAGCGGCCTGAAGGTCCGCGGGCCGGGCTCTTTGCCGTCGACGAGCGCGCTGTAGACCTCCGCGGTGCGCCGCACCAGGAGCGCGTGCCCGAACCCGTCCATGACCAGGTGGTGGACGCGCTGGTACCACAGCCACCGCCGGTCGCCGACGCGGAAGAGGGCGTGCCGGAACGGCGGGTCCGCCGCCAGATCGCACGGGGTGGCGAGGTCCGCGCGCATCCACTCCCGGGCCCGCTGCCCGGCATCCTCCCCGGCGGAGCGCAGATCCCGTACGGTCAGCGGCAGTTCGACGGACCCGCGTACCTGCTGGCGCGGGCCCTCGCCGGTGTCCTGGACGCGGACCCGCAGCGCGTCGGCCTCGCCGACCACCCGGCGCAGCGCGGCCGCGAACGCCTCCGGGTCGAGCGGGCCGTCGAGGACCAGGCACTCGGCGGTGTTCTGCGCGGGGCTGAGCGGGTCGAGGGCCTGCGCGTACCACATGCCCTCCTGCGCGACCGTGAGCGGCAGCCAGGCCCCGTCACCGGCGTCCGCCGGCCCTGGCCTGTGGGGGGGTCAGTACGGTCACGCCGCCCCCAGCAGTGGCGCCCACGCCTCGATGGCGGGGGTCTCGGCGAGGTCGGCGAAGTCGGCGCGCACCTCGTGGTCGCGGCGCCAGCGCTCCAGCAGGGACATCAGGCGCACCGAGTCGAGCCCGTGGTCGACCAGGTTGCCGTCCAGCGGGATGTCGGCGGGGTCCTCGCCGAGGGCGTCGGCGACGTCGGCGCGGATCTGCTCGGGTGTCAGGGACATCGGGTTCAGACCTCCGTGCGGGCGGTGGGGCGGTCGGCGGGACGGGACGTGGCGGAGAGGCCGTCGACGAGCGCGTCTGTCGTGGTGACGAACCCGCAGCGGCCCGCGACCCAGCGCAGGGCCGCCGCGTGGTCGTCCGCGGAGAAGTCGGCGACGGCGTCCGCGACGACGAACGCCTGCACGTCGCGCATCCACGCGTCGCAGGCGGTCACCTGCACCCCGATGTGCGCGTACACGCCGGCGACGATCAGCTGGTCGCGGCCGGCCCGGCACAGGATCCGGTCCAGCTCGGTGCGGACGAACGCGCTGTACTTCCACTTGGTGACCGTGTGGTCGCCCGGCAGGGGAGCGACGGCTTCCGGAACGGCGAGGGCGTCCTGGTCGTCGCCCACCCCCGGGCCCCAGAAGTCGAGTTGGAGGCCGCGCTGGTCCGGGGTCTGGCCCCCGCGCTGGACGGAGTAGACGACCGGTACGCCCAGGCCGCGGCAGGTGTCCAGCAGCCGTGCGGTGTTGGCCAGCATGCCGGTCAGCGGCTGCCGCCCGGCGGGGAAGGCGCCGAGGAAGTGCTGTTGCAGGTCGTGGACGAGCAGCACGGCGCGTGCCGGGTCCGCGCGCCAGCCGGCCGCGCGGTTGGCTGGCAGCTCGTCGGCGCTCGGCAGGGGATAGGGGGCGATGGCGGGAAGTGCCACGGTGTCAGGCGCCTTTCACTGCTGGTCGGCCGCGGTCGCAACGGACCGCAGCCCCTTCTTGCTGACCTTGCCGATGCCGGTCTGCGGGAACGCGGTGACGAACTCGACGAGGTCGGGGACCTTGTAGGCGGCGATGCCGCGCTCCCGCACGAACCGTCTTATCTGGGCGGGGCGCAGCGGCGCGGCGCCCTCGCGCGGGATGACGTAGGCCAGGGAGCGTTCCCCCAGGTACGTGTCGGGCACGGCGACGACGGAGACGTCGTGCACACCGGGGTGGGCGAGGATGATGTTCTCCACCTCCTCCGGCGCGATCTTCTCGCCGCCCCGGTTGATCTGGTCCTTGGCCCGGCCCCCGACCACCAGGTGGCCACCGGGGGTACGGCGCACCAGATCGCCGGTGCGGTAGAAACCGTCCGGGGTGAAGGAGCGGGCGTTGTGCTTGTGGGCACGCCAGTAGCCGCGGATGGTGTACGGGCCACGCGTCAGCAGGTGCCCGAACTCGCCCTCCGGCACGTCGCGGTCGTCGTCGTCGACGATGCGGATCTCGTCGTCGGGGGATATGGGGCGGCCCTGGGTGGTCACGACGGTCTCCTCGTCGTCGTCCAGCCGGGTGTAGTTGACCAGGCCCTCGGCCATGCCGAAGACCTGCATCAGCCGGCAGCCCAGCGCGGGGCGAAGGCGCCGCGCCGCCTCCTCGCTGTACTTCGCGCCGCCGACGAGGACGAGTTCCAGGTGGGAGAGATCCTCCCGCGCCGCGGCCGCGGCCTGCGTCCACACCAGTGCCAGCGGCGGTACGAGACCGGTCATGGTGATGCCCTCGCGCGCCACGAGGGGGAACGCGGTGCTCGGGTCGGGGCGCGGACACATTACGACCCGGCCGCCGGCCAGCAGGGTGCCCAGCCATCCGGGGGAGCTCATCGGGAAGTTGTGTGCCGCGGGCAGGACGACGAGGAAGCGCGTGCCGGGGCCGACCCCGCAGATCTCGTTCGACCCGCGGAGCGAGTACAGGTAGTCGTCGTGGGTCCGGGGGATCAGTTTGGGCACTCCCGTGGTCCCGCCGGAGAGCTGGAGGAACGCCAGCTCGTGCGCTCGGGGTCCGGCGGGGGGTTCTTCCGGGGCGCGGGCGACCTCTCTCAGCGCGGTGTGCTCGCCCGGCTCGCCGACGACGAACACGTGCCGCAGCGACGGTGCCTTCCGGGCCACCGCGGAGGCCAGATCCCGGTGGTCGAAGCCCGCATGCCGGTCGGGGATGACGTAGGCCACGGCCTCGGTGAAGGAACAGAAGTAGGAGATCTCCGTCTCGCGGTGCGCGGGCAGCGCGTACACCGGCAGTGCGCCGATCCGGAAGAGGGCGAAAACGACCTCCACGAACTCGCCCACGTTGGGCAGGTGCAGCACGACCCGGTCGCCCTTGCCGATCCCGCGCGCCGCGAAGCCCGCCGCCAGCCGGTCGGCGCGCTCGTCCAGCTGCCGGTAGGTCCAGGTGCGGCGCTCCGGCGCCGGGTCCACCAGGGCGACGCGGTCGGGGTGGGCGGCGGCGCGCTCGCGGAGCATCCCTCCGAACGTCTCGCCGCGCCAGTAGCCCGCGGCCCGGTAGCGCTCGGCGAACTCGGCGGGCCAGGTGGGCGCGTCCACCCCCGGGGTGAGGGCCGCCACAGCGCTGCCTTCCGAGGGCGAGGTCCGCCGGGCCCGCGCGCAGGGAGTCTGCTGGGAACTCACAGCGCGGCCCCCACGGCGTCCAGGAAGGTGCGGAACTTCGCGGCGGTCTCGGCGGTCTCCGCCTCGGGTGAGGAGCCGGCCACCACGCCCGCCCCGGCGAACAGCCGCAGCCGTGACCCCTCGGCCTCGGCGCACCGGATCGTCACCACCCACTCGCCGTCCCCGTCGGCGTCCTGCCAGCCGACCATGCCGGTGTAGGGCCCACGCTCGAAGGGCTCCAGCGCGGCGATGACCTCACGTGCCGTCCGGGTCGGTGTGCCGCAGACCGCCGGGGTGGGGTGCAGCGCCGAAGCCAGTTCCAGCGCGGTGACCGACGGGTCCCTCAGCTCCCCTGTGACGGTGGTGGACAGGTGCCACATGGCGGCGGTGCGCACCAGCGTCGGCCTCCGAGGTGCCTCCAGGCGCGAGCAGTACGGTGCCAGCGCCTCCCGTACCGCGTCGACCACGACGGCGTGTTCGTGCAGGTCCTTCGGCGACTCCAGCAGGGCGGAGGCCCGCCGCACGTCGTCGGCCAGGTCGCCGCTGCGGGGCGCTGACCCGGCCAGCGGGTTGGCCGTCAGGCGGCCGTTCCGGCGTGCGACGAGGAGTTCGGGGCTGGCGCCGACAAGGGTGCGGCCGGGACCGCTGGGCACGGCGAAGGTGTAGCCGGCCGGGTCGCGGCGGGCCAGCCGGCGCAGCATGGCGGGCAGGTCGGGCTCGCCGGGCGCGGTCAGCTCCAGGGTGCGGGCGAGCACCACCTTGTCGAACTCCCCGGCCCGCATCCGTGCCACGGCCGACGCCACCGCCTGGCCGTACCGTTCGGCGGCGGGCACCTCGCGCAGCTCCCAGCGGCCTTCGGTCTCCCGCTCGGGTACCGGCAGCACCACCAGCGGGTCCTCGCGCAGCGGTGGCGCCCAGCGCACCCGCTCGGGGACGGCCAGCGCCGGCGGCGCGTCCGGGGCGAACGGCAGCGCGCCCACCACGAGCGGTGCCGGCTTTCCGGCTTTCCGCAGGGCGTCCAGCAGGTGGCGTACCCGCTCGGGCAGTGGCCGTGCGTCGTGCGGCGTCTCGGCCGCCGTACCGTGCGCCAGCAGCGTGCGGTGGGGCGTGGCCAGCAGCCGGTCGGTGCCGCTTCGGTAGGCGTCCAGGAGGGCGGTCGCCGCGCCGGGCCGGAGGCTCGGGCCCGGCTGGGCGTGCCCCGTCTCGTCGGCGGGAGCGGTCAGTTCACGCAAGGGGACAGACATGGTTTCTCCAGACAGAGCACGAACCGTGGCGGAGGGCGGGACGGTTCAGGCCCGCAGCGCGGCGCCGCCGTCCACGTACAGGTCGTGCAGGGTGATGTGGCGGGCGCGGTCGGAGGCGAGGAAGACGACGGCCTCGGCGACGTCGGCCGGGTCGGCGATCCGGCCGAGCGGAATGCCGGTGCGGTACGTCGCGAGGTCGCCCTCGACGACCCGCCGCGCCGCGGCCGCCTCGTCGTCGGCCCCGGGCCCCCAGCAGGCCCGCTGCATGTCGGTGAGCGTGGAGCCGGGGGAGACGGTGTTGCAGCGCACTCCGCGCCCGGCCACCTCCAGGCCGAGGCACTTGGTGAACATCACGGCCGCGGCCTTGGAGGCGGCGTAGGCGGCCATGCCGGTGCGGGGGATGCCCGCCGCGTTCGAGGCGACGGTGACGATGCTGCCGCTGCCGCGCTCGGACATCCGGCGGGCAGCCGCCCGCGACACGTGGAAGACGCCGTTGGTGTTGACGGCGAAGGTGGCCGCCCAGTCCGCGTCGCTCAGCTCGGTCACCTCGGAGATGCGCAGGATTCCCGCGACGTTGGCGGCGATGTCCAGCGGGCCCAGGAGGCGGTCGCTCTCGGCCAGCAGCGCCTCGACGGCCGCCGCGTCGGCCACATCCAGCGGGCGCGCGGTGACCTGGCCGGGATGCTCGGCGGCGAGCTTCTCCACGCCCGCCGGTTCCAGGTCGGTGGCCAGGACGTGCGCGCCCTGTGCGACGAGTGCCCGCACGACGGCCGCGCCGATGCCACGGGCCGCGCCCGTCACCAGGGCGACCCTTCCGTCGAGTTCGGGCGCGAGGGGGCGTGACGCGCCGGGTGCCGTCCGGTGTGTGGTGCTCACTCGGCCATGGCCTTCCTGACGCCGGCCGGTACCGAGACGGCGGCGTCTGCGCCGCCCGGGCCGGCCCACCCGGACCCGCCGATCTCGGTGACGTGCTTGTCGCGCACCGCGTCCAGCCGCTCGCAGGCCGGCTTGTGGGCGAGTTCGTCGAACAGGCCGGCGCGTCTGTGCACGGGGGCGGAGGACTTGAGCCGCATGGTCGGGTTCTCTCCTTCAGGCACGCGCGGTCGTTTCCGGGCATGCGCGGTTCTGCCGTTCGGACGACTCCGGACGGACGAGCTTAGGTTAGGCTAACCTTATGCGTGGTGTGCAAGGGGGACGGGCCGTCTTCTCCGGTTCCCGCCCCGGGCAACACCCCGCGCGCAAGCGGCGATCGGCCCTCCGGGCCGCCGTCGCGCTGACGCCTCTCCTCGTGGGGCTCGTCCAGGGGCTGCTGCGCCAGTGGTCGCGCGAGGGCGAACGCGCCGTCCGCGAGGCGCTGGAGGCCACCGGTACCGCCGACCCGGCCGCCGAACGCCTCGACGAGCTCTCCGGCGGCCGGCGCCGGCGCTGCCTGCTCGCCACGATGTTCGCGCAGCACGCCCCCGTGGTGCTGCTCGACGAACCGACCAGCGCGCCCGACCTCGGCGCCATGGAGGACGGCCGCGTGATGGCCCAGGGGGACCCCGCGAGACGGTCGACGAGACGCTGGTGAAGGAGGTCTGCCAGGCGGAGGCCGGCATCCTGTCCGCCCCCGTCGACGCCGCGCCCGTCGACGCCGCGCCCGTTGACGCCGCGCCCCTCGACCCCGCGCCCGGCGTCGTTCCGCGGGTGCGGCGCACGGGCCCGTGACGAGGCCGGGAACCGCCGTAACCGACGTGTCCGGGTGTCTCAGCGCCGTGGGGTCAGGGACAGCAGCGGGGCGCCCGCGGGGAAGAGGTACTTGGCGGCCATGACGGGGCGGCCGGCGGCCGACACGGTCTGGGTCAGCAGCATCGCCGGGGTCTCGGGCGGCCGGGAGACGGCGAGGCCGCGCTCCGTGCCGAGCACGGTGGCTCCCAGGGTGCTGCGCGCGGTGAGCATGGTGGCGGCCCCGCTGTGCAGGAACGCGGCCAGCATGGTGCAGGCCGCCCCGTCCGCGCCGGGGATCTCTCTCCCTCGGGGCTCCTGCGGCCCGCCGGGGTTCTCGCTCCCGGCGCCTGCCGTGGTGGGGCCGGTCGCGGTGGGGCCGGGGCCGGCCGAGCCGGTGCCGAGCGCGGCGACGAGAGCCGGTCCGGCCGCAGCGCGCAGCACCGACTCGTCCGCGGCCCATTCGTGCGCGAAACACGCGGGCGCGCCGTCCACGTCGACGACCGTCTCCCAGAAGCACGCGCGCTCCGTCGGTGCCATGCGCAGGTGGTAGCCGGAGAAGTCGGTGGGTTCCTCCCACTCGACGGCGAGGCGGCGGCAACGGCGCGGGCCCGATCCCAAAAGCGCTTCCACGGGCAGCAGCCGCTCCAGTCCCGGGGCGGGTGGCGGCTGGTTGACGACGCTTCCCGAGCCCTGGCGGCGGGTTATCACGCCGTCCTCCTGCAACAGGATCAGCACCTCGCGCAGCCCCGAGCGGCTCACGCCCAGATGGGCGGCCAGCTCGGGCTCGGGCGGCAGTTTGGCCCCCGGAGGGAAGGTGCCGTCGTCGATGGCCGCCACGATCCGCTGGTAGAGCTTCACGCGGGGTGAGTGCCGACGGTCTCCCTGTCGAGGCATCACAGCTCCCGAGTTCATTTGTCGGACATTGCGCGGCGATCGTCCTGCTGTGGTGGCGATCCGCCCACGCGTGCGCCCCAAGACTAGCGCCCACCGGCCGGACCTCTTCCACCGGTCCGCCAGCGGTCTTCCGCCGGTTCTCCGGTGGCTCTCCGGCGACTCCCCGTCCGCTTCCCCGTGCTGCTCCCGTGCCGCCTCGCGGCCGGGGGCCGTGCGTGCCTCCCGCGGGCGAACCCTTGTGCCGACCTCGGCGCGAAGCTACTCTCTCGGCCAGTCGATTGTCAGACAATCTCGACCGTTGGGTTGGGCGGCTGCCACGCCGCCCGACCGTTGGGTTGGGCGGCTGCCACGCCGCCCGACCTGCCGCTCGTCTCCTCTCCCCGGAAGTGACCCCATGTCCGTCTCCGCCCCCCGCCCCCTCCTCGTGGACTGCGACACCGGCATCGACGACGCCGTCGCCCTGCTCTACCTCTGCCGAACTCCGGGGGTGGACCTGCGCGCCGTCACCACCGTCGCTGGAAACACCACAGCCGAGCAGGCCGCCCGCAACACGCTCCAGGTACTGGAGACCGCAGGGCGCACCGACATCCCCGTGGCCGCCGGAGCCGCCACCACCCTGCGCGGCGACACCCACCCCGAGGCCGGTTTCGTCCACGGCGACGGCGGGCTCGGCGGTGTCGCGCTGCCCGAGCCCAGCACGGCACCCGACCCGGGCACCGCCGTCGACCTCCTCCTGCGCACCGCCCGCGAGGCCGAGGACGGGATCGACATCCTCGCCACGGCGCCGCTGACCAACCTCGCGCTGGCACTCCGCGCCGAGCCCCGGCTGCCCGAGCGGGTGGGCCGCCTCACGATCATGGGCGGCGCCGTCCACCACCCCGGCAACATCAGCCCGCTCGCCGAAGCCAACATCGGCCACGACCCGGAGGCGGCCGCCGCGGTGCTGGCCGCCGGGTGGCGGGACCTCACGCTCGTACCGCTCGACGTCACCATGCGCGAGAACCTCACCGAGGCGCACCGGCAGCGGCTGCTCGCCTGCGGCAACCCCGCCGGCCGACTCGCGGGCGAGATCCTCGACTTCTACTTCACCTTCCACGAGGAGACCGCGCTGCCCTTCCGCGGTTCGGCCTGCCACGACCCGCTCGCCGCGGGGATCGCCGTCGGCGAGGTCACCCCCAAGGCCGCGCCCCGGCTGCCGGTCACCGTGGACACCGCCGACGGCGCGGCGCGCGGCGCGCTCGTCGCCGACACCCGCGGCATCCACCGCGGCTACCCCGCGCAGCCCGGCGCCAACGCCGCCGTGGTCCTGGAGACCGACGGCACGTTCCCCGAACTGCTCGTCGACCGACTGTGCCGGATACGGAAGTGAGCAGCGGGATGGCATCCGACCTGAACGTCAGGACGACGAAGAAGCCGGCCGGCACCGCCGCACTGATGACGGCGCTGCTCGCCGCCTGTGTGGCCTTCCAGCTCAACGCCAGCATGCTCAGCCCCGCCCTGGTCACCATGGCCCGCGAACTGCACACCGACGAGGCGGCCACCGGACTGTCGCAGACGGCGTTCTTCACCGCCTGCGCGATGTTCTCCCTCTTCCTGCCGCGCTTCAGCGACATCGTCGGGCGCCGGCGCGTGCTGCTGTGGATGCTCGTCGTCATGGCCGCCGGCACGGTACTGGCCGCTGTCGCGCCGAACATCGCCGTGCTCGACATCGCCCGCGTGGCGCAGGGCGTCTCAGGACCCGTCGTGCAGATCTCCCTGCTGATGCTGCGTTCCGAGATCGCCGACCCGAAGCGGTTCGGCACCCTCATGGGCCTGGTGACCGCCGTCAACGGCGGCATCGCGGGCGTCGACGCGCTGGCCGGCGGCTGGCTGGCCGCCCACCACGGCTTCCGCAGCATCTTCTGGGTGATCGCACTCGTCGCGCTCGTCGCCGCGGTGGCCGTCGCGCTGGGCTGCCCCGAATCGCGCCCCTCGGCCGGGACCCCGATGGACTGGCCCGGCGTGCCGCCCCTCGTGATCAGCGTCGCGGCGCTGCTGCTCGCCGTCGACCAGGCCAAGAAGCTGGGCGGGGCCAACTGGCCACTGGCAGCGGGCCTGCTCGCGGTGGCCGTGCTCGCGTTCGCGCTCTTCTGGAGGATGGAGAAGGGCAGCCGTCATCCCCTGGTACGCATCAACGATCTGCGGCAGCGCGCCACCTGGGCGCCCCTGCTGACCACTCTCCTCACGCTCACCGGCGTCTTCGCCGCCGTCAACGGTGTGCTGATGTCGTTCGTGCAGAACGAGGAGGCGGGGTTCGGCATGGGGGCAGGTCTCGCCTCGCTGGTCTTCCTCACCCCGTTCGCGCTCGTCGGCTGGCTCGTGGGCCCCTTCACCGGGCGGCTCGCGCCCCTGGTCGGCTACCGTCGCCTGCTGCGCTGGGGCCTGCTCGGCAGCGCCGTCGTGGTCGTGGTGATGGCGCTGGCCGGCGTCCACTCGCTCCCGGTCATGGTCGGCTGCACCGTCCTGCTCGGGGTCACCTACGCAGGCGTCGCCAACATCGTCCTCAACCTGCTCGGCGTGGTACTGGCGCCCAAGGACCACCCCGGGTTCCTGCCCGGACTCATCTCGGCCGCCTTCGGCCTGGGCGCCGGGCTCAGCTTCGCGCTGCTGTCCGCCGTCCAGGTGTCCGGCAGCCCGCAGGGGAGCTCCTCGACCGGCGGCTACGTGGCCGCCCTGCTCCTGGGCGGCGTCGTGGTGGCGGCCGCCTATGCCGCCTCCTTCCTCATCCCCCGGCCGCGGGAGGCGGAGGTGGCGCCCTGAGACGGGTCGAGGCCGGTCCCTGAGCCGCCCGCCGCCGCACCTGCCCCCGCCGGGACCTCCCGGACCGGGCAGGTGCGGCGCCCACCGCGCGGAGGGGGACGGCGACCGCGAACGAGCCGGGCCGTCCACCACGCGGGAGGCGGGCGGGCGTCCCGCGGATCACGGACGGGGGCCGACGACCTCGCCGTCCTCGTCCAGCAGCGTGATGGCCAGTGCGGGGCACGAGTCAGCCGCGTCGAGGGCGGCCTCCTGCGGGTCGATCTGTTCAGCGGCCGCACGCGAGCGCTCGTTCTCCAGCTCGAACACGGACGGTGCCATACCGGCGCACATCCCCGACCCGATGCACACGTCCCGGTCGATCTCCACACGCCACGTCATCGTTCACCACCTCACCGGCATGGAGCGCGGGCCCCTCACGAGCATCGCGGTCTTCCAATCGATGTCCCCGGCCAGTCGCACGCCGGGCAGCATGCCCAGCAGCGCGCGCAGCGCTTCCTGGAGCTCGACCCGGGCCAACGGCGCGCCCAGACAGTGGTGCACGCCGTGCCCGAAGCCCAGATGCGAGTTGTTCGTACGGGTGATGTCGAGCTTGCCCGAGCGGTCGAAGCGCAGCGCGTCGCGGTTGGCGGCGCCGATGGCCACGAGCACCGGGTCGCCGGCGCGCACCAGCGTCCCCGAGACGTCGATGTCCTCGGTCGCGTAGCGCGGCTGGCCCGCGCCGACGCCGAGCGGCACGAAGCGCAGCAGTTCCTCCACGGCGCCGGCGACCAGCGACGGGTCCTCTCGCAGGCGTGCGAACTGCTCGGGATGGTCGAGCAGGACGCACAGGAAGTTGGGGATCTGGCTGGCCGTCGTCTCGTGCCCCGCGACAAGGATGCCCACGCACAGATCGACCAGTTCCAGCTCGGAGAGCCTGTCGCGATCGTCCCGCGCCTCGATCAGCGCCGTCATCAGGTCGTCGGCCGGGTGCGCGCGGTGCTGGTCGATCAAACCGGCCATGTAGGCGCGCAGTTCGTTCCTGCTGGCTTCGAACTGCTCGGCCGTCAGCGAGCTGGTCGACAGCGCGTTGTCGCTCCACACCCGGAAGCGCGGCCTGTCGGCCTCCGGGACCCCCAGCAGCCGGCAGATCACGCCGACGGGCAGCGGCAGCGCGAAGTCGTCGACCAGGTCGGCGGGCGGCCCCGCCTCGGTCATGTCCCGCAGCAGGTCCTCTGCCAGGGCGCGGATCTCGGGGCGCAGCTTCTCCACCCGCCGCACGGTGAAGGCCTTGGCCACCAGGGTGCGCAGCCTGGCGTGTTCGGGCGGGTCCATGCTCAACAGCCCGCCCGTCAGCCGCCCTTCCGACTGGCGGGGCTCGTCGTGCCGTACGGACTCGGCGCGGCTGAAGCGGCTGTCGCCCAGGACGAGCCGGGCGTCGGCGTAGCGGGTGACGAGCCAGGCGTCCTCGCCGTAGGGGAGGCGCACGCGCGGCAGTCCGTCCTGGTCGCGGATCAGGGCGTAGCGGTCGGAGAGGTGGAGGGACGTCGCTTCGTTGAAGGGGTAGGCCACGGGTTCGGTGTCGGTGCTGGTCACCTGACCTCCTACCGGTTGTAAGCGTCTGCTTACAAAAGTAGGCGGGTGCGGTGGCGGCGGTCAACGGTGCCTCACCCGGGTGCTGTTGGCCGCACGGCCGTTACGCTGACTGCTCCGAGTGGCTGCTTCGACGGGGGAGGGGCATGACCGCCTACCGGACCGCACGCAAGAGAGACGCCGCAGCGACACGGCAGGCGCTGGTCCAGGCGGCGGCGGGGCTGTTCGCGGAGCGCGGCTACGAGCGCACCACCGTCCGCGAGATCGCCGCCCGCGCCGGGGTCAACCAGGCGCTGCTCTTCCGCTACTTCGGCTCGAAACAGTCGCTGTTCGAGGAGGTGGTGGCCGGCGAGAGCCTGCGGCACCTGCGCGAGACCCCGCCCGAGAGCGTGCTGGAGACCGCGCTGCGCGGGCTGCTCGCCGCGGGCTCCGAAGACCAGGGGCAGCGCCACCGCGCGCTGGAGATCTGCCTGCGCTCGGCCGTCGGCGGGACCGCCACCCGCACCGGGGCGCTGCTGAGCGAGGAGTACGCGGACGCCCTCGCCACGCTCACCGAAGCCGAGGACGCCGCGCTCCGCGCCGACCTGGTCCTCGCCTGGCTGCTGGGCATCGGCCTGACACGCTCGGTGGTCGGCAAGGGGGCGCTGGCGGGCGCCGACCCCGACGAGGTGTGCGCCCTCGTCCTCGACTGCGCCCGCACGATGCTGGAGAAACTTCCCGCGAACGAGAGCCGTTGAGCACGAGCGCCGGACCCCGGCCGGCCGGCCGTCACCGCTCGCGGTGCAGCTTCGAGTTGGAGGCCTGTGCACGCGGACGGACGACCAGCAGGTCGATGTTGACGTGGCTCGGGCGGGTGACGGCCCAGGTGATGGTCTCCGCGACATCCTCGGCCGTCAGCGGCTCGGCCACCCCCGCGTAGACGCCCGCGGCCTTCTCGGCGTCCCCGTGGAAGCGGGTCAGCGCGAACTCGTCCGTCTTGACCAGCCCGGGCGCCACCTCGATCACCCTGACGGGGCTTGCGACGATCTCCAGCCGCAGCGTCTCGGCGAGTACGTGCTGCGCGTGCTTGGCCGCGACGTACCCGGCGCCGCCCTCGTAGGTGGCGTGCCCCGCGGTGGAGGAGAGCACCACCACGGTGCCGTCACCGCTGTCGGTGAGAGCGGGCAGCAGCGCCTGGGTGAGGTTCAGGGTGCCGATGACGTTCGTCTCGTACATCTGCCGCCACTCGCCCGGGTCACCCGAGGCGACCGGGTCGGCTCCGAGCGCTCCACCGGCGTTGTTCACCAGTACGTCGACCGCGGGCAGAGTCCGGGCGAACGCGTCGACAGCGGCGCGGTCCGTCACGTCCAGGGGGTAAGCCTCCGCGTGGTGACCCGCCTCGTTGATCCGGCCGGCGAGGGCCTCGATCCGGTCGGCACGGCGCGCGGTGAGCACCACCCGGTAGCCGGCGGCCGCCAGTCCGCGCGCGGTGGCGGCTCCGATACCACTGCTCGCTCCGGTGACGACAGCGGTGCGGGACGGGACTGCGGAAGCGGTGGCGGTCATACGGGTGCTCCTCGGACGTACGGCGGACTTCCGCCAGGGTACGCAGCGGGTGCGCGCCCACCGCCGCCGCCTCCGGCGGCCCGGCCCGCCGGGCGGACGACCGGCCGGTGCGCAGCCGTGGCTCCGACCGTCGGCGGCCCCGTCACCGGCGCATTCCCAGTCGGCTCACAGACGCCGCACAGGAAACTCTCAGGGACGGGGCCGAGGCTGGCGGCATGGGCGAGTCTTCTGTGTCCGCCGACGGTTCCGGGCGTGCCGGCGTCGTCCCGCCGCGACCCGGGGCCGCTCCGGCCGCCGCGACCGAGACGGGGGCGGCGCTCACGCGCGACGGGCGGCCCGCGCGGGTGCTCGTGGTGGACGACGAGCCGCCGCTGGCCGAACTGCTGGCCATGGCCCTGCGGTACGAGGGGTGGGATGCGCGCTCCGTCGGGGACGGCGCCGGGGCGGTGCGCGCCGCACGGGCGTGGCGTGCGGACGCGGTCGTGCTCCGAGGAGCAGCGGTCCGCGTTCGCACACGCCCCTCGTGACGGTGAGCCGCACACCGCCGAACTGCCCGGAGAGGGGACCTACCGGGTGCGGTCGGTGCCGGTGGACGGCGGCACGCTGCTCGTCGGGCTGCCCGCCTCGGGCGTCCAGGACACCGTCAGCACACTGGTCGTCACCGAGGTCTGCGTCGCCGGCGCGGGGCTCCTCGCCGCGGCGCTCGTCGGCACCGCCAGCGTGCGGCTCGCGCTGCGGCCCCTGGCCCGGGTGGCGCAGACCGCCACCCGGGTCTCCCGGCTGCCGCTGCACGAGGGCGAGGTACGGCTGCGCGAACGCGTCCCGCGGGCCCGGCTCGGCCGCCGCGCGGCCGCCGCCGGACACCGCTCAGGCCGTAGGCTCCGCGCGGTCGCGGTGCGGGAGGAGACCGAGTGCCAGCCCCAGGGTGGCGGAGGCGGCGCCGAGAGCGGCGACGGCCGGCCAGCCCGCGGTACTCCAGGCGAGGGAGCCCGCCAGGGAGCCGGTCGCGATGCCGGCGAAGCGGCAGGTGAAGTAGCTGGTGTTGAGCCGGTTGTGCAGGTGGGCGGGGAGGGAGAAGAGCGCGGTCTGGCTGACCGTCTGGTTGCCCCACACACCGACGTCCAGGAGGACGATGCCGGCCACCAGCCAGGCCAGGGAGGTGCCGCCGGGCAGCAGGACCAGCCAGCCGGCGATCACCAGGGCTGTCAGCGCGGCCAGACCGCGCCGTGGGCCGTACCGGTCGGCGAGCCTGCCCGCCCACGGGGAGGCCAGGGCGCTGGCGGCGGCGACGAGCCCGAACAGCCCGATGCGCGCGCTGTCGTAGTGGTAGTGCCGGGCCAGCAGGAACGTCAGCGTCGTCCAGAAGGCGCCGAAGGCCACACCGACCAGCGCCCCGGAGAAGATCACCCGGGCGACCGGGGGCCGGGCCGCCAGCCGGGGCAGGGAGGCCAGGCAGGCGCGGTAGCCGTCGGTACCGGCCGGTGCCGGGTCTGCGGGCAGGCACCGGCGCAGGACGACGGCCAGCAGAAGGGTGAGGGCGCAGGAGACGGCGTACACGCCGCGCCAGCCGACGAGCCCGGCGAGCGCGCCCGCGTAGGCGCGGGAGGCGAGGATGCCGACGAGCAGCCCCGCCTGCACGGTGCCGACGACGCGCCCCCGCCCGCCCGACCGGCCCCCGGGCGGCTCGGACAGCGCCACGGCCAGCGGCGTGACCAGCTGCGGTACGGGGGAGAGCAACCCCGTCACGAAGCCGGCCACGGCCAGGAACCAGGCGCTGGTGGCGACCGCGCTCGCCGCCAGCGCCAGGCCCGAGCACGCGGTGAGCACCAGAATCAGCCGGCGCCTGTCGTGGCTGTCCCCGGCGGGTACCAGCAGCAGGATGCCGGCCGCGTAGCCGAGCTGGGTGGCGGTAGGGATGGCGCCCAGCAGCGCGGGATCGGCCCGCAGCGAGCCGGCGACCTCCTCCAGCAGCGGCTGGCTGAGGTAGACGTTGGAGGCGGTGACCGCGCTGGTGACAGCCAGGACGAGCACGTGGAGGCGGGAGAGCCCGCGGCCCCGCGCCAGGGGCGGGGACGAGGGCGTGAGACGGGGATGGGGCACGGAGAACGACGCTATGGCCGGCCCGGGCTGGCATACTTTCGCCGTACTGCCAGGTGATGTCGAGAGTGCGCCATGTTCGGGAAGAGCGAGAACCGGGACGACTACCAGGACGTGCCGCGCCCGGTGGCGGCGATGGCCCGCGACCTGGCGGACGGCCACCACATCCCGCCGCACCGGCACCGCCGGGCACAGCTGATCTACGGCATCACCGGAGCCATCACGGTGGGCACCCCGCTCGGCACCTGGGTGGTGCCGGCCAGCAGGGGCGCGTGGGTACCCGCGGCGCTCGACCACGAGATGACCTGCGCCGGCAGGGTCGCCATGCGCACGCTCTATCTGGGCCCGGGCGCCGCCACCCGGCTGCCCGCGACCCCCACGGTCGTCTCGGTCCCCCCGCTGCTGCGCGAGCTGATCGACGAGGCGACGAGGCTGCCCGTCGAGTACGACACCGAGGGCCGTGACGGACTCGTCATGCGGCTGCTGCTGAGTGAACTCTCCCCCCGGCCCGTGCCGGCGCTGCACCTGCCCGCCCCGGACTGCCCCCGCCTCGCGGACCTGTGCGCGCGGATCCGCCGCTGCCCCCAGGACGCGTGGACGACACGGCAGGCCGCCGCTGCCGCGCACATGAGTCCGCGCAGCCTCCAGCGCCGCTTCGCCGAGACGACCGGGATGAGCCTGGGCCACTGGGTACGGCAGGCCAAGCTGGCGCACGCGGTGGCGCTGCTGGCCAAGGGGGCGCCCGTCACCACCGTCGCGCTGCGCGTCGGCTACGCCACCCCGAGCGCCTTCACGGCCATGTTCCGGCGCGCGCTGGGCACCACGCCGAGCCTCTACTTCTCCCCGTGAGCGCCACCGAACTGACCGCCGGGCCGCGCGCGTGCGCCGCACCTCGCGTCGCCGCCGGAGCCCGATACGCCGGGGCCGTCTCGCGACGCCGCACACATGACCGCGTACACGTGACCGTGCCACGGACGCCGACGTGCACGCGCGAGCGGGCGCGAGGCGCCGCCTAGCGCCTCAGCGGCCGTGCTGCTGCGCCTGCTCCCCGACCATGCGCAACTGCTGCTCGGCCTGGGAGACTACGGAGGAAAGGCCCAGCCGACCGGACACGCCACCCGCTTCGGCTGCGGCGTTCCGGCCACCCGCGGTGCTGTCCGCGGCCGTGGCCTGGGACGCCGCGGCGATACCGGCCAACGTAGCGGCGGCGGCCAGCATCCCCGCCGTCAGTGCACGTGTACGCATGGTGTTTCCTTCCGGTTGCTCACCTGGGGTCACCACCACCAACGAGCCCGGCGGGGTCCGCGACACGATCACGCGACCACTTTCGCGAGGAACGTGGCGACGTTCCCCTCGATCCGCTGGATCTTCTCCTCCAGGGTGAGCGACTCGTGTATCCGGGCGCCGCCCGCCGGATCCTTGCGGCCGCGCACGTACAGCGAACACTCCAGGTCGCTGCATATGTAGGTACCGACCGAGTTGCCCCGCTGCCCGGCCGTGCCGGCCTTCGGCGCGACCATCAGCGAGACACCGCCCGCGTGCGGGGTCAGGCACACCGAGCACATGCTGCGCCGCGCCTGCCACGGGGCGGGGGCGGGGCTGCGCAGCGCGACGGCCCGGGTACGGCCGTCCAGTTCGGTTGCGAGGTAGGCGCGGCCGGGAGCCTGGGGGTCACGCCAGCCGAGGAAGTCGAGCGCGTCCCAGGGCCGGTCGGCGAGGCCGCGGGGGACGGCCAGACGCTTGGCCTCGCCCTTGGTGCAGTTCACGAACGCGGTGCGGATCTCTGGTTCCGTCAACGGCTTCATGAGTGATATCGTAAATTGCCTAAAAGGCTTAGGTAATTTCTTAATTCCCTCAGCCGCTTCGGGTGACGGGTGGAGGGCATGGCGCGGGCCGGACTGAGTAAGCAACGGCTGATCCGGGCGGGAGCCGAGCTGGCGGACGAGGTCGGATTCGACCGGGTGACCGTCTCGGCGCTCGCCAGACGGTTCGACGTCAAGGTCGCGAGCCTGTACTCGCACCTGAGGAACTCCCATGACCTCAAGACGGGGATCGCGCTGCTCGCCCTGGAGGAACTGGCCGAGCGAGCCGCCGACGCGCTGGCCGGACGAGCGGGCAAGGACGCCTTGGCGGCCTTCGCGAACGCCTACCGCGACTACGCCGGCGAGCACCCCGGCCGATACGCCGCCACCCGGTTCCCCCTCGACCCCCGCACCGCCGCCGCGAGCGCCGGAGGCAGGCACGCGCAGATGACGCGCGCGATCCTGCGCGGTTACGACCTGCCGGAACCGGACCAGACGCACGCCGTCCGGCTGCTCGGCAGCGTCTTCCACGGCTTCGTCAGCCTGGAGGCGTCCGGAGGCTTCAGCCACAGCGCCCCCGACTCGCCGGAGACCTGGGCGTGGGTCGTCGACCACCTCGACGCCCTGCTGCGCAGCCTGCGCGCACCCGAGCCCTGACGCCACCCCTTCCCGTCCCCGCCCCCTCCTGAGCGCGAAGCGGCCTTCTCCGACACACAGGCTGGAGCAATGAACCCCACGCACGACTGGAGCACCACGCCGGTCACCACAAACCTCGTACGCGGCGCCGCCGACCTGGAGCAGACCCCGCACGGCGTCCTGCCGCACCGGCTGCCCGCCTGGGCGCGCGCCCAGAACACCGACGGGCAGCTCGCGATGGTCGAGTCACAGCCCTCGGGGGTCCGCCTGGCGTTCCGTACCGGAGCGACCACCGTGGAGCTCGACGTACTGCCCACCAAACGCGACTACGTGGGCGCCCCGCCCCGCCCGGACGGCGTGTACGAGCTGCTCGTCGACGGCCGGCCCGCCCGCCGGGCGACCGCCACCGGCGGCAACACCCTGACCATCGACATGCTCGCCGGCACTGCCGAGACCACGCCGGGACCGGCCGACACGCTGCGCTTCGAGGGCCTGCCCGACCGGGTCAAGGACATCGAGATCTGGCTGCCGCACAACGAGACCACCGAACTCGGCGCGCTGCGCACCGACGCTCCCGTCGAGCCCGTACCCGGTCCGGGGCGCAAGGTGTGGCTGCACCACGGTAGTTCGATCAGCCACGGCTCCGACGCCGCGGGGCCCACCACCACATGGCCCGCGCTGGCCGCCTCGCGGGGCGGTGTCGACCTGGTCAACCTCGGACTCGGCGGCAGCGCCCTGCTCGACCCGTTCACCGCCCGCACCATGCGGGACACCCCCGCCGACCTGATCAGCGTCAAGCTCGGCATCAACATCGTCAACAGCGACCTGATGCGGCTGCGGGCCTTCACCCCGGCGGTGCACGGCTTCCTCGACACGATCCGCGAAGGACACCCGACCGCCCCGCTGCTGGTCGTCTCGTCGATCCTGTGCCCCATACACGAGGACACCCCGGGGCCGTGCGCTCCGGACTTCAGCGAGGTCAGCTCGGGGAGGATCCTCTTCCGGGCCATGGGCGATCCGGCAGAGCGCGCCGCCGGCAAGCTGACGCTCAACGTCATCCGCGAGGAGCTCGCCCGCATCGTCATCCAGCGGGCCGCGCGCGACCCGCACCTGTTCTATCTCGACGGCCGGGAGCTCTACGGCGAGGCCGACTTCGCCAAGCTGCCGCTGCCCGACCAGCTGCATCCGGACGCGGCCGCACACCACCGGATCGGCGAGCGCTTCGCCGAGCTGGCCTTCGGCCCCGGCGGCCCGCTCGCACCCTGAGGGCCGCATACGCGACGAGCGGGTGGGAGGGTGTTCCTCCCACCCGCTCGGGGTGTCGCATGCGTGGTGCGTGTGTGCTGGGTGTGGGGGGTGTTGTCGGCTGGGGGCCTTCTGCTCAGTAGGCGGAGTCG
>NZ_QOIM01000055.1 GCF_003323735.1 Streptomyces reniochalinae
GGAGCGTACCGGCGGGGCGCGCCCCGGCCGGCTCGGCCGCGCCACGTCCCGCGCACGGGGAGGGCCGGGTCGTGGTCCCTGAGGAGGTGCGGGCCCTGCTGGCGGAAGGCGGCGCGCCCGAGTCCCTGGCCCCGCGCGTGGTCGAGGCCCTCGGCGAGGGCGCCGCCGAAGTGCTGCGTGCCGACCCGTGGCAGCTGCTCGCGGTCGCGGGGGTGCGGCCCGAACAGGCCGACGGATTCGCCCGCGCCCTCCTCGGCGAGGAGGCCGGCCCCGGGGACGCGCGGCGGGCGGTCGCGCTCGTCGTCAGGCTGCTGGAGCGCGCCGCGCTGCGGGGCGACACCGTGCAGGAGCCGGCCGCCCTCGCCGAGGGCCTGGCCCGGCACGCGCTGCCCGACCCCCAAGAGGCGGTCCGCGAGGCCGTCGACGCGGGCGCCGTACTCGTGTTCGAGGACGCACTGGACGCGGGCCCCGCCCTCTCCGCCCCCGAGAGGGGCTCCCGGCAGGGGGAGGAGGAAGAGGCCGGCGAGGAGGAGCGCCCCGTCCGGATGCTGTTCGGCCTGGACCGCTACGCACTGGCGGAGGAAAGCCTCGCCGACGGCCTCGCCCGGATCGCCGGCACCTTCGACAGGGCGCCCCAGGAGCGGGCCGCGGCGGACACGGCAGAGGCGGCGGTCGAGTCCGCCGCGCAGGGCTGGTCCGCCGCGGCCGAGGCGGCGCCGTCCCCGTCCGCGAAGGAGCTCATCACCGCGGCGGCAGGCAGCGGTCTGGTCACCCACTCGGGGGGCGAGGCGTCCCGTGCGGAGGTCGCCGCGCTCGTCGTCGCGGCGCGGCGGCTCGGACTGCGCGCCTGGGCCCTCACCCATACGGATGACGGCCGGGCCCGTATGACGCGGCTCGTCGAGGCGGTCGCGGGCCCCGACGGCACGGCGGCCGCAGCAGCGGCCACGGCGACGGCCGCGCAGAGGAGCGAGGCGGACGGTGAAAGCGGCACGGACGGTCAGGGCGCGGAGCCCGGTGCACCTGCCGGGGCGGACGCCGGCTGCGCCACCGTCGCCGGGACCCTCGCCGGGGCCGAGGGACCGGAGCGGGACGCCGAGGGGATGCTCGCGGTGGACCTGCTGGCCGTGTGCGACGCGCCGCAGCTCGACGCGGAAGGCGCCGCGGCGCTGCTGGAATCCCTGCCGGACGGCGCGCGGCTGGTACTCAGCGGCGACCCGGGAGTGCTCGGCGCGGCCGGGCCCGGACAGGTGTTCCGCGACCTGACCGCGGCCCGGTACTGCCCGCACGTCGCCTCGCGCACGCCGGACCACGGGCCCGTCGGCGAGCTGGTGTCGGGCATCGGCGTCGGTGAGCTGCTGCAAGTGGAGGCTCCCGGCAAGGAAGTCGTCATCGTCCCGGTGCATGACGCCGGGGAGGCGGTCCACCGCACCGTGCAGCTCGTCGCCGACTCGGTGCCCCGGGCCCTCGGCGTGCCCACGGAGGAGACCCAGGTCATCACCCCTGGACACAGCGGCTCCGCGGGCACCCGCGCGCTGAACGCCGCCCTCAAGGAACGGCTCAACCCGGGCCAGGGCCGGTTCGCCGGCTTCGACCCCGGGGACCGCGTCGCCCACTCCCCCGCACCCGGCCGCACCGAGATCGGCACGGTGGCCTCAGCCGACGAAGAAGGGCTCCACCTCAGCTGCCACGGGCGCACGCTCACGGTCCCACCCGACCGGGTGCCGGAGACCGTGCGGCACAGCTGGGCCATGACAGCGCACCAGGCGGCGGGCCTCCGCTGGCCCGCGGCCGTCGTGGTGCTGCCGGGGGACGCCACGGAGGCGCTGTCCCGCGAGTGGGTCTACACCGCGTTCGGCCGCGGCGAGCGGCATCTCTCCGTCGTCCACGGCGCCGGTGACGCCCTCCCCCGCGCCGTCGTCTCGGGCCCCGCCCCGGAACGGGTGACGCGTCTGCGCGCCCTGCTCACGGAGGCTGCCCGCGCGGCCGAGGCGGCACGGGCAGACGCGGTCGGTGAAGCCGGCGAGACCGGCAAGGCCGGCAAGGAGGACACGGGCTTCACGGACTGAGCGCGTACCGCGCGCCGGAACCGACCGCACGCGTTCGTCCACCGTGACCGTGGCCCGGCCGCCGCTGGAGCCCGACTCCCTGCGGCACCTGCCGCCCTGCTCCGCCCCGGCCCGCACCTCGCTCCGCACTGGAGCGCGGGCCTGCGCGCACGCCTGAGTGCGCGCCTGGGCTCGCCAATGCGGTGGCGCGGGCCGGGCGGGACGGCGAGGCCGGGGATGCGCCTGTCCGCGCCGCAGATCGAGGACGGCTGAGACGCGGAGGGCGGAGAGCGGGACGGCGGAGACGGGGACGCGGCGGTCGGCGCCGTCGCCCTCGGTCGGGAAACCCCGCATGCTCCCCGGAAGGCAGGAAACCGTCGGCCGGTGCCCGAAGGGCGCGAAGCCCCCGCCGGCTCCACATGGCAGGGAGGTCCCCGCCGGGGGCCGAAGACGGAGTCCCGCCGGGGCCGAAGGGGGGAAGTTCCCGCCGGGGCCGAAGGCGGGAGACTCCCGCCGGGGCCGAAGACGGAAGGTCCCGCCGGGGCCGAAAGGCGGCGGAGTAGGCCTGGGGACGGTGAGGCGCCGGTCGGGGTAGAGGCGGAGGCGTGGTCAGGGGCTAACGGCGCTCGGTCCCGGCCCCGCCTGCCGCCGCCTAGCCGGGCCCGTCCTCCGTCTCGACGAGCAGGTCCTCCTCGTCCTCGTCGAAGACCGAGCTGACGTCGAAACGGCAGACGACGTGCTGCGGGTCCGCCTGGTCGAACGGGGCGGAGAGCCACTCACCCGGCTCGCCGGGCTCGTCGACCGCGGTCACCCACAGCGTGGAGTCGCCCTCCTCCAGGCCGAACTCCTTGTGCCGGGTCGCGATCTCGTCCGGCTCGTACTCGCCGAACAGCACGCCCAGCGCGGCGTGCACGCCACCGCCCGCCGAGGCGCCTTCGACCCGCTCGTCCTCCGCCGACTCCGGGTCCAGCTCGGTGACCCGCTCCGCCTGGGCGAGCATCCGCTGGGGTTCGGCGATGGTGTAGTCCCTGCGGATGAGGACGCTCAGCGCGCTGGGCGTCTCCGGTCCCGCGTAGGCGGGCAGCGTGTCCCCACCCGGGATCTCGAAGGGGGTGACCTCGTCGTAGACCTCGTACAGCAGTTCGTCGTAGGTCTCTCCGGCGGCGGCGAGTTCGTCGAACGCGGCGTAGACGGCGGAGTCGAGCCCGGCGGTGTCCTGCTCCGCCGTCGCCTCGCTCCGCTCCCCGTCACCGGCGTCGGCGTCCGCACCCGCGGACGCCCGGGACTCACCCGCGCGGCGCTCGACGGCCTCGAGGTGCCGGTCCAGCGCGGCTTTGACCGCCTCGGCGGCGGCGCGTACGTCGGCAGCGGTGGGCTGCGCAGCATCAGACATAGTGCAGACGCTATCGGCAGACGGGCTCCGCACGCACAATGGTGGGGATGCCGGAATACGAATTTCGCGATGTGTACGTCCCGCGCGGCGTGTCCCGCAAGGCCGCGACCCAACTACTCACCGACCACGCCGAGTACGGACACTGGGAGCTCGCCAGGACCAGGCTGTACCCCGACGGGAGCCGCCGGGTGCGACTGCGTCGCCGTATCATTCGTCAGCTGCGCGCCACCTGGTGAGCGCCACGGGCGCCGGCCCCGGACTCCGGGCAGGGGTACGGCGCCGCCGCCGGACAGTGCGGGGAGCGGGCCCCTCGCCGGGGGCCCGCTCCCTTTCCCTCCTGAGGGCTACTCGTTTCTGTCTTCTCTCGTGAGCGCTCCTGCCCGGTCTTCCCTCCTGAACGCTCCCGTCCGGGCGCTGTCCCCTTCCCGCTTCGGCCCGCTCGCTTCCCGCTTCGGCCTGCCCGCTTCCCGCTTCGGCCTGCCCGCTGCCCGCTCCGGCCTGCTCCTCGCCCGGATGGCCGATCGTCGGCCACCAGCCGCGTCACAGCGGGGCGCGTCCCGGTTCACGCCCCGGCAGTGCGCCGGCGCGCGCCTGCGCGCGCCGGGTCAGCGGCGGGCGGCTGCGCGGGAGCGCCGGTAGAGCACGTAGCCCCCGGCGAGGAGACCCATGCTGAGCGGCGCGGCGGCGCCGAGCTGCGAACCGGCACCGGTGTGCGCCAGCTCGCCGTGGGCGTCGGCGTCGGCGGTACCGGGGGTCTCCGCCGCGGGCACGGGCTGGGAGGCCGCGTGCACCTCCCCAGTGCTGCCGGGCTGGTCGGGCGTCTGCGGCGAGTTCGGCGGCGTGGGCTCGTCCGGATTCTGGGGCCGGTCGGGCCCGCCCGGCTCGTCCGGCTGCCCGGGCTGCTCGGGTTCGCCCGGGTTTCCGGGGTGCCCGGGATTCTCGGGATGGTGCGGCTTCTCCGGCTCACCAGGCTTGCCCGGCTCCTCCGGCTGCTCCGGGTAGCCGGGGTCGACAGGCCCGGGAGCCTCCGGGGCGGCGCAGCCGTTGCCGTGCGCCGGGTCGAGGATCCCGCCGACGTCGACCGTGTTGCCGCAGACGTCGACCGGCACGTCGACGGGGACCTGTACGTCGTTGCCCGAGCCGACGCCGGGCGAGCCCTGCGAAGAGCCGCCCGCGTGGGAGCCGTTGCCGCCGCTGCCGCCTCCGGTGACCTGGTCACCGCGGCCGCCCTGCGGGCTCTGACCGCTCGGCTGCCCCTCGTGCGCGCCGGAGTCGCCGCCCGGACCGCCCGAACCGCTGCCGAGACCCGCGCAGCCGTTGCCGGAGGCCGGGTTGAGCAGGCCGATGACGCTCACGGTGTTGCCGCAGATGTTGACCGTGACGTTCACGGGTGCCTGGAAGGTGTTGCCGGAGAGGACCCCCGGCGAGTTCGCGCTGTCGCCCTGGGCGCCCGCGTCCGCGAACGCCGTTCCCCCCGACATCGCGAACAGACCGCCCGCGGCGGCCATGGTGATGAGGCCCTTTCTGGTGCCTTGTCGCATCGTGTGGATTCCCCTGCCTCGTGGTGGCTGCCTGATGTGGCTTTCTGTGGACCGGCCAGGGGGAGGCGCGTGTGTGCGCCGTCCCGCCCCCTCGAACTTCTCGACCTCGTCGAGGGCCTCGGCCCCCGAGAGACCCGAGGGCCCCGGAGCGCGTGGCGCGCGCTCCGGGGCCGCTCAGGTTCGTGTGCTCACCGAACGGGTCGGGTGAGACTCGGCGTCAGGAGTTGACGCAGGTGTTGCCGAAGGCGGGGTTCAGCAGCCCGATCACGGAAACGCTGTTGCCGCAGGCGTTCACCGGGATGTGGACCGGAACCTGGACGACGTTGCCGGAAACAACACCCGGGGAGTGCACGGCGGCACCCTGCGCACCCGAGTCGGCGACGGCCATACCCGCACCAGCCAGTACCAGACCGCTGGTGGCAGCCGCAGCGGCGATGACCTTCTTGATCATTATTCCTCCTAGTTGGCAAGACGGTCCCAGCCGGGGACCGCACCTCCTGTAACGAGGACGGAGGAATCTGGATACGAACTGACTAGATCATTCACTCTTCCCGGTCATATGAGCACACGTGCCCGATTTCCAGGCCGGATCCGGAAGGGGCGGGGCACAGCCTGGACAGGCGGGGCACAGGGCACGCCGGGCCCGGAGCAAGCGAAATGAAGAGCACGCCGGGCCCGGTGGCGTCCTCACGCCTGGTCGAGGAAGCGGTCCAGCACCCGGACCCCGAACTGCAAGCCGTCCACCGGCACCCGCTCGTCGACACCGTGGAACATGCCGGCGAAGTCCAGCTCGGGCGGGAGCTTCAGCGGAGCGAAGCCGAAGCAGCGGATGCCCAGGTCGTCGAACGACTTGGCGTCGGTACCCCCCGAAAGCATGTACGGCACGGCGTGGGCGATGGGGTCCTCGGCGCGCAGGGACGACTGCATGGCGTCCACGAGCGCCCCGTCGAAGGTGGTCTCCAAAGCCTTGTCCGCGTGCACGTCCTCCCGCTTGACCCGCGGGCCCAGAAGGCGGTCGAGGTCGGCCAGGAACTCCTCCTCGTGCCCCGGCAGGAAACGTCCGTCCACGTGGGCGGTCGCCTGTCCTGGAATGACGTTGACCTTGTACCCGGCGCCGAGCTGCGTCGGCGCCGCGGTGTTCTGCAGAGTCGCCCCGATGATCTTCGCGATGCCGCCGAGCCTGGTGAGGGTCTCCTCCATGTTCTCCGGATCGAGCTCGATACCGAGCGCGTCGGAGAGTTCGTCCAGGAAGGAGCGGACCGTCTTGGTCACCCGTACGGGGAACTTGTGGCGGCCCAGCCGCGCCACGGCCTCGCACAGCTCGGTGATGGCGTTGTCGTTGTTGGTCATCGACCCGTGTCCGGCGGTGCCGTCCACGGTCAGCCGCATCCAGTGCATGCCCTTCTGGGCGGTCTCGACGAGGTAGAGCCGCAGGTTCTCGTTGACCGTGAAGGAGAAACCGCCGACCTCGCCGATGGCCTCGGTGACGCCTTCGAACAGGTCGGCGTGGTTGTCGACCAGGTGCCGCGCCCCGTAGACGCCGCCGGCCTCCTCGTCCGCGAGGAAGGCCAGCACGACGTCGCGGGGCGGCTTGCGACCCGTGCGCAGACGGTCGCGCACCACCGCCAGCGTCATGGCGTCCATGTCCTTCATGTCGACGGCGCCCCGGCCCCACACGCAGCCGTCGGCGATCTCCCCGGAGAAGGGGTGGTGCGTCCAGTCGTCGGCGTTGGCCGGAACGACGTCGGTGTGCCCGTGGATGAGCAGGGCCGGACGCGAGGGGTCCTCGCCCGCGATCCGCGCCACCGTGGAGGCGCGGCCCGGCCGGGACTCGAAGATCTGCGGCTCCAGCCCCACCTCGGCCAGCTTCTCTGCGACGTACTCCGCCGCCGCCCGCTCCCCCGGTCCCTCGTTGTTGCCGTAATTGCTGGTGTCGATCCTGATCAGATCACGGCACAGGTCGACGACCTCGTTCTCGGCGCTCTCGGCACTCACGCTGCCTCCTCTTCTCGCAGGTAGACCCCCATACTCCCGCTGACACGGCGGTGTCCCAAGAGGCGGGTGATCGCAGTCCGCCGCAGGTGCTAAGGTTTAACCCGTCGCCAGGGCCACCACGGCCCGAGCGGCGCACCCGGTCGGGGTGGCGGAATGGCAGACGCGCTAGCTTGAGGTGCTAGTGCCCTTTACAGGGCGTGGGGGTTCAAGTCCCCCTCCCGACACGTACTGGTACCCCACGGGAACCGCCTAGGTCCTGGTTGAGATGGCTCTCGACCAGGACTTTTTGCTGCGCGGGGTCGTAGCGTAGGCGGACTCCCAGCCTCTTGTAGAGCTCGGCCTTGTGGGTGGGGTCGGCGTGGTGGATGGCCGCTGTGATGTTTCCGGCTGCTCTGGCGAGTGCGGCAACCTCGTCCCGCGACAGCAGTGTGCCGGGCTGCGGCTGTGGCTGCGGCGTGGTGGCTCGGAGCTCGGATTCGGCCTGTTCGCGGCGGGCCTGGGTTTCAGCGATCCATTGAGTGACCAGCGCGGGGTCGGCGCCTGCTTCGAGCGCGGCTCGGTGGGCGGCGAGCTTGGTGTCGCAGTCGATGATCTTCTGCTGAGCGGTGTTGGTGGTACGGGCCGGTCCTGCGGGTTCTTGGGTGGCGGCAGCCATGAGGTCGACGGTCTCGTCCAGGCGGTGGGGCGAGAAGATCTTCGCGAGCCAGTCGTCGAGCGGCCGGATCAGTCACGCTTCCCGTAGGTAGACGTTGCGGGGGTGCGTGATGCGGTTGGCGAGCGCGTACTGCTCGGGGAAGCGGCAGCGGTAGTACGCCTGGTAATGGGACCAGTGCCCCTGCATGGTGCGACCGCAGACGCCGCATCGCAGAGCACCGCGCAGAAGGTACGTGTTCCGAGTGCGTTTGACCCCGGGTGCCGGGCCGGAACGGACCCGGGCGCGTAGGACATCCTGCGTGCGGGCGAAGGTGTCGTCGTCGATGAGCGGGGTGTGGACGATCTCCTTCGAGATGATCCACTTGTCCTGGGTGTTCCAGCGCATCTTGGTGGTGTAGCCCAGGCTGACGTCGGTGATGTCGAGCAGCGTCTCGTGCTTCTTCTGCCGGTTCCAGACCTGGCGGCCGGTGTAGCGGGGGTTGCTCAGGATGGCCCGTACGGCGTTCTTGGCCCAGGCTCGGGTGTCGCGGTGGGGGTTGCGACCAGGGTCGTGGGCGGACGGACTGGGGATGCCGTCACGGGTGAGCCCCTCCGCGATCGCGAAGGTTCCGTAGCCACGCAGAGACTCGGTGAAGATGCGAACGACCACGGGCGCCGTCTCCGGGTCTGGTTCGAGGCCGCGGAGCCGTTTGCCGTCGGCAGCCCTGCCCGGGTTGGGGTGCGGACCCATATCGCGCAGGCGGTAACCGTAGGGCGGGCGCCCGCCCAGGTAGCGCCCCTCGGTGAGGGTCTGCGAGGCCATCGCGGTGTGGGTGCGCAGGCGCAACCGGTTGCGTTCGCCCTTGGACATGCCGCCGAAGACGGACAGGATCAGGTCGTGGGCTTCGTTGTTGGCGTCGATGGCGCCGCCGACCTCGGGCACCCACAAGGGGACCTCGTAGTGCACGAAGAGCGGGAAGGTGTCGCCGAACTGGTTGCCGTAGAAGGCCCGCTGCGGCTCGCCGATCACCACGGCATCGAACCCACGGTTGCGGTCGGCGAGTGCGGCCAGGAGTGCTTGGGCGTCCGGGCGCCGCTTCCAGGGCAGGGCGCGGGTCTGTCCGATGTCGAAGTAGTCGGCGACGATGGTTGCGCCGGTCGGCCCGATGAGTGCTTCGGCCCGCCCGCGCTGCCAGAGCCGGGAAGCCTCGGTGTCTTGCTGGTCCTCAGTGGACACGCGTCCGTAGAAGGCGAAACGGAGAGGGAGGCGGGGCGTCGCGGTGGTCTGGGAGGTCAACTTCTCCGACTGGTGAAGCCAGATCAGTTTCGCTCACTCAGATGCTCCTTCTGCTGGTGATTCGCGGGGTCGTCCAGTCGTAGCTCGATGCTCGTCGGAGCGCCATTGCGCTCTGCGTACTGCTTGAGAATGCGCAGCAGAACGGCGGCAGCTTCCCGATTGAGCTCGGGCTCAGGGGTGGCGAACATGACGCACAAACGGCTCGGCGTTGTCTCCGAGCAGGCAGAGTGCTTAGTCATGCGCAACCGTCCGGTCCAGCAGCGCCGCCGTCGCTCGCGCTGCTCGCCGGCGGGGAGAAGTCGGCGTCGTCGGAGGAACGGATGCTGACCGTTGGGAGGGAGTAGTGCTTGGGCGAGCATTGCTCAGGAGATGGGCATCAGTTCGCGGACTCACGCAAGGTATAGAAGGCCCGGCGTGCCGAGTTGCCACAAATCATACTGGTACGGGCGATTCTGCTGTGCAGTGCCCATCGTCTGGGTGCATATGCCGAGCAGTGATCCGTGCAGGTGAAGGTAGGGGCGAGCCAGTGGCGAGCCAGTAGCGAGCCACTCGGGGGCCAGAGACCCGGGCACTGCCCTGGGCACGCTCCAGGCGGTCAGCAGCAACCACCCGGCGGAAGCGGGCGTCAGCCGCGCCGTCGTTCGCCCCACAGGGGAAGGATCGGCGGGAGATCGCCAAGCCCTCTGGGAGGCCGCTCGGGCATGCGCGACTCACCATCATCACCATCCCACCGGCGGCCATATTGGTCCGGCAGAGTCCCCCAGCCCCAGTAGGGCTCCGGCCGGGAGGGCGTCTCGCCGAACTCCTCCAGCGGATCAACGCGCCTCTCGCCCACTGTGCACAGGTGCTCCCAGTTGTCCCCCAAGTCGAAGACGTAGGCGAACTGCTCGCCGGCTTTCAGCCTGCTGAGCTTGGTGGAGTGGCCATCCAGAGTGCCCTCCGGGGCTTCGCCATCCCACCACTCCAGCGGGCTCACGCCCGTCTTGTCGGCAAGCGTGAACATGTGCAGGTGAGCCAGATCCCAGCGCCCGAATGCCAGATCGATGGCTTGGGCGAGCCGAGCGAAGGAATGGGTCCGTGCCGCAGCAAGAATCCGGCCGGGTCGCGGCCACAGGTCCGCACCGTGCCCGGAAACCAAATCGACGCGGATGGACAACCACGACCGTGACAAGCTGACTTGCTCCCCTTGTTGCCGCCATCGAACCGCGAACGAGCCTACAAACGACTACCGATGGGTGGAAAATCCACCTGGCCGCAAGCAGAGAAACTGTGGTCGCCCGCTCGTCCACCAGAACTGTGTCTCGTCACCGCACCCCCGGCGCACCCACACGGTGCCCCCGCGTTCCCTCACTGCACCCGTCCGGTTCTTGCAGCTCTCTTCTCACCTGGTCTGATGACGCTTGACTGGGGCCGGGTATCGAGCGTCCATGGTCGTCGGCGAAGCGAGCACGACCGCGCAGCGCACGCGGCTCGCACCGCCTGCGGCCAGGCACGCACCCAACCATGCACCTGGGGCCGCACCCCGGCCGGGGACCCAACCAACCGCTGACGACCGCGATTGGGGTTCCCCTCGTGATCAATAACATCAAGAAGACCACCCGCACCCAGCGGCATCGCCCTGTCACCGGAGCAGGCGAGCTGACCGGCGCTCGCGCCCGCGTCTTCCAGGCGCTCACCGACGAGCCCGGCTCCAGCGCCGCCGACCTTGCCCTCGTCCCCGGGATCGGCCGCTCCACCGCCGGCAAGGCCCCTCGCCACGCTGGAGAGCCAAGGCATGGCCGTACGCGAGAACGGCGCCACCACCACCGGCAAAGCTGCCCCGGACCGATGGCACCCGCACCCCGACGCCACCCCGGACGAGGTGCACCCGCTCCCCAACACGGAATCCGAAGCCATGGCGGATGCCTCATCCGAGGACTCCGGGACCGACGGTCAAAGGTACGAGGCGAAGACGACGGCACCGCACCCGACCGCTCCCGAGGTATCCCCCACCCCTGCCGAGCCCCCAGCTCACCCGTACGAGGAACTCGCGCACACACGGGAGTCCGGTGCCGGGGCACCAACGCCCGAGGGAAGTCCCGACGCACCCGCGCACCCTCACCCCCACCCGGCGCCAGGTGCGCAGGCAGGTGCGGCGACGGCCCTTACGCCGGACCCGGGGCCTGTCGGGCTCCCCGCGACGGCCGCACCGTCCGGTGTGCCGGTATCGGCCGACAGCCCGTCACACGCGCAGACAGGACAGGACAGTAACGCGCCCGCCCCGGGGCGGGCCTGCCCCACCTGCGGGCACGTGCGACCATCTACCACCGTTACCGACAGCGGCAGGCTGCGCCCAGGAGTGCTGGGTGAGATGGTCCTCAACTTCATGGCCGCCCACCCTGACGAAGCGTTCACCGCCACCGCCATCAGCCGCAGTATCGAGCGCAGTTCCGGCGCCATCGCGAACAGCCTCGTCACGCTGGCCAAGCGGGGCACCGTCCGGCAGGTCACCGACCAGCCCCGCCGCTACCAGTACGTACCGGCCCAGGACGACTCTTCGGCCACAGCAGGGAACTGACAACGCAGCACAGTGCACGGGTGTGTCGCCCCTCAGCGGCGACACACCCGCACGCCTCTTCCAGCAGCGCACCAGGCCCAGAGAACCCCTACACGGCCGTGCGTTGGGCGCGGCCGAGCGCCCACCGAGAACCGAGAAAGGGCGAGGGCTACGCAGCCGGGTAAGCAGCACGGAACGGGCGACGTACCAAACGGCAGAGCATCCGTCGTCATACACGCAGCGAGCCGCGCCCGCCCGCCGTACCCGAAGATCGGGATGCTTGCCTGCACCGATATACAGTCGGGCTCGCTCAGGGGTGGCTCGTCGTGCCCCTGACCTGCGCGAACGGAGCGGCCAGGGGCGTCGTTTCGAAGGACGACGCCCGAATCGACCTCCGATGTGACCCCCGTCTCGACGCTCGGCACGCCGACGGCACCGAAGCAGCGGATCGTGACCGTCCAGCCCGTCACGACGGCTCGGCTTGAGCTTCGTCCACGAACAGCCTCCACGAGTCGCTCCCGGCCACCCCCGGCATCACCCCCAGTCCCCGGCGCCGTGCCAGGTCACATCCCAGGTGCTCGCAGCCATCACGAGGGCCCAGCCCGCCCCCTATAAATATGTCCGCAGCCATCGGCCAACAGCACACGGCGGTGGATCGTGACGACTGCCCCTACCCCCGGTGCGCGACAGCGCTGCATACCGTACCTGCCAGGTTCAAGGAGCAACAGCGCCGACCAGGAACCAGGCAACCTTCGTATCCCCCGTCCGGCAGAATCCCCAGTTACCGCCAGTCAGCTGGTGCACCACCTGCAGCCCTCGGCCCCGCTCTTCCAACAAGCTCAGTAGCGAGTCCAGCCCACCGCCCCGGCTCTCCTCCTCTGGCGGAAAGAGAGGATCGGGCGGGAATCGAGGAAGCTGGGGCAGCCGAGGATCACCATCCTCAACCTCACAGACCCACGCGGACAGAATGCGCTGCAACCGCACCTCGTACGGACCGCAGGCATGCTCGGCCGCGTTCGCCACCAGTTCCGACAACGCAAGCTGCGCATCCTCTCGCGTCCCTTCTTCAAGGCCGAGGCCAGCGAGTGCTTCGCCCAGCGCGAGACGGGCTCCTGCGGTAGGCAGCCGCGTCCCCTTGGTCCAGCGATAGACCACAACGCCGCGTTCCGCGCGGGCCAGGGCACTCACCGTGCACCCCAACGGGCCGCATGGCGACCGCCACCGCGCCGATTCCGACCAGCCCCGAGCTCCAGACAGGTCCGCACCGACACATACGCAAACGGCGCGCTTCCGAGTACGACGAATGAGATCAGTAGACAGACAGCGAGGATCAGGGACGGCATCAGGTACCTCCAGCGAATCGCCAATCGGGTCCCGACGACGACACCGTCGAGCAGCACAAGAGCGGAACTCAGTCCCACCGAACGGGTGACACGCCTCGTCATCATCCGCCTGAGCAGCTGTAACTCTCACTGAGAGGTTGAGTCGCCTCGTCGGTGGAAGCATCGGGAGGACCTCATCGACGCGCTGCTCTGTGCGCGGATGGCCGCACTGTGGTGTGGGCACGGACTGACTCGCTGCCAGCGCTGGGAGCGGACAGCTCCCTGCCCGCGAGAAAGGCCCACCATCATCACGCCTACCTGCCTTGAGCAGCGGCGTGACGGTAAGACGAGGTCAATCGAGGGGGATCAGCCGCTCGACGGTTCATCGCCGGCGGCGCCACGGCGATGATCGCCTTCTTTCCCCGTTACGAGTCGAGTGTGAACAGGCGACTGACCAACTCCGGGTAGGCGAGGCCTGCTTCGGCGAGAATCTTCCTGAGGGCTTCGGGCGGACCTTTCTGCAGCGGAACCGGGGAACCGACGTGACCGGGTACCGCGGAAAGGTCGCCGCCGCTGAACCGTGATTCCGGTGTGGCAGGGAGTCGTACCTGGTAGGTACGCCAGACGCGTGCCGGGGGATTGAGCAGGACCAGGTAGGGGTCCGCCCACGCCATGAAGGCCCAGCGGTTCTTGCTGCGGGCTCGTACGAGCACGCCGTCGGCGTGGTGCCGCCCGAGTCGTTCGGCGGCTTTGGCCACGACTGGAAGCGGATTGCCGAAGGAGCCCGTGATCTCCCAGAGCCCGTCCTCGCACACGACTGACCAGCCGGCCGCGGTGAGCCCCTCGATCACCTCCGCGTATGGGTCGTCTTCCTGCGCCAGAGCGATGAGTTTTTCCACCTCGCTCCAGGACGCGACGCGGGCGAGCGCCCGCTCCGGCGGGATCATCAGGTCCTCCGCCTCGGCGGGCTCGGCACGCGCGATCACCGCCTTGCCGCCGTGCCAGGCGCGGGCCGCGAGTACGTCGTGCTCGCCTCCGCCGGTGAAGGTGGCGTCCTGGACGAGCAGTGTCATCACCACGGCCGCCACCGCATCCAGCCGTCGCCGGGTCTCGGGCGGAGCATCGTGGTCCGTCTCGGCCGCCAGGTCTTCGGCACCGAGTGCTTTGAGGAGGCGGCTGAGTCCGTCGCGCCAGCTCTGGTCTTGCTCGTCCCAGACTCCGGCGGCCAGGAGCTGGACGTACAGGCTGGTCACGAGCAGCCGGACCGGAACCGGTGCTGCGGCTGAACCGTCAGGGCCTGTGAGCGCCGCGACCCAGCGCTGGGCCCAGGCGCGACAACGGGCACGCTGCTCTGGCGCGACGTACGGGACGAGCGGCTCGCTGGTGGTGGGGAGGTCCTCCTCTTCCGTCTCGTCCTCGTGCTCTTCGTCATCCTCCTCCCGCACGGCAAGGGTGACCGCCGACACGATCCACCGCGACGAGGGTGCCTGGGGCAGGTCGAGCTGCGAGGTGCCGAACGCCAGATCCGTCAACGGCGCTCCGATCATCCGGCGGCAGTCGGCGAGGTAGGCGTCCCAGCGGTCGACGCCGCTCGATGTCACCGAGCCCGCTGTCGCGTCTCCCGCCGAACTCATCCGAGGAGCGGACGTTCCGGCGGTGAGCTCGCGCAGGCGCAGCAGATCGGTTTCGAAACGGCGTGCGGCACGCTCGTCGGCGAACAGGGTCTGCGCCGTGTAGTCGTATCTCAGCAGGGGAGCGCTGTCGGCGCTGTGTCGCTGGGCGCAGTGCACGGGGCTGTAGACGAAGACGACGGCGGATTCGGCGGTGGTGCCGTCAGGGCGGGCGCATGTGGCGCGAACCGCTGCACCAGGGACCTCGGGCAGCGGGAAGGAACCGGCCGATGCCCCCGCCGGAATGGTTCCGGTCTGCGTCCAGGAACCTGGTGAACCGTCCGGAGACGTGCTGATCACCACGGGCAGGAGCTGGGGGTGCGCCAGAGAGACGTGCAGACCTTCGCTGTCCGTCTTCGCGCCCAGCAGGACGAGCGTGTGACCGGTGGACTTGAAGGGCCGGATGGTGCGGCCCGTCAGGCTCGCGAGTGAGGTGATGCGCCCCTGTTCGGGAAGCAGCGGCGCGGTGTCGGCGGCGATTACGGCGAGCTCGCAGTTGCCGCCGTCCCGGGTGCTGGTGCACAGTGCGGCGCGGGTCAGATTCGGGCTCCCGGTGAGAGCGTATCGGCGGCCGTCGGTCTGCCACTCGACGAATTTGCCGTGCCGCATCCGAGTCTCCTCGAGAAAACGGATCTGCGCGTCGAAGCTGCCGAGCGCCCTCTTGATCGCTCCGGCGTCGTAGCTGGACCAGCGTGGCTGGAGCCCGAGGACGGTGCGGCGGGGTGTGAGACGGCCGAGCAGCCCGCTGAGGGCATGACCGGCCTCGTCGACGAACGGGGCATACGCGTGCAGTTCGTCGACAGGACCGAGCGGCAGTTGGTCCAGCAGACTCTTCTGGAGGTTGTGCAGAAGCCGGGCACCTGATTCCGGTCCGGCCGGGGCGTTGACATGCCGTTCGGTCAGAAGGGCAGCGAGTTCCGTCAGATGATTCGCCGACCAAGGGGCAAGTTCCACGGCGGAGGGCAGGGCGTCCAGCCAGTCGGCGAGGTCGGCCAGGAGGGCGTGGGAGTCGTCGTCCTCGGTTTCCACCACCGTCCAGAGTTCGTCGTTGGCACCCCAGCCGGACAGCGTCGGGTTCCCCGAACCCACTGCGAGCCGGCAGGCGTGTTCGCCGATCAGAAGGACGACCTTGGGGTGGAACGCGCGCTGGCAGGAGGCCAGGCCGTGCAGATAACTGCGGCCTGCCATGCGCACATCGACCGGGTCGTACAGTCCTTGGGCCGCATCACCGATCACCGCGGTGCGGGCACCCAGGCCACGGGCAACGGGTATGGCGACCTTCTCCAGGAAGGGAAGATCGACTGTGAATCCGAGGAAGAGCGCTTCGTGCAGTGCCTGCTGATCGCTGCGTTCGCTCCACTCCCTCAGCAGCGTCACGGGGGATGCGAACCGGGTGTGGTGTGCCGCGCTCATGGGTTCGTCTCCAGGATTCGCCGTCCCTCCGCGGTGATGGTGTGGCAGTTGTCACGGACGGCGAAAAGCCCCAGCTGCGCCGCCAAGGAGCCGAGTTGGGGTATGCGGGTGCCGATGTCGGAGTCGCCTTCGTCACCGGTCTTGAAATAACGCTCGTTGCGGAAGTGCAGACGGGAGAAGATCTTCAGCCCGCCGGTCGCGGGGTCGATGCGCAGCTTCGCGAGGGCGACTCTGCGGGACTGGGCGAGCATGTCGTCCACCAGCCGGGCGGCCAGGTCGCTGACCGGCCGGTCGGCGTAGCCGGCGATGAGGCCGTCGACCCACGTCGGGTCGAGGAACTCGGCCCGACGCCGCTGACGGCCCAGAAAGACGGCCCGTACATCGTCCGGCAGATGACCCTCACGGGAGCGCAGCGCACCCACCATCAGGAGCAGCACATTGGTCATCGGGGCATCGGCACCCCGCTCCAGGAGAAGCCGTTCGGCAGGCAACAACTGACCTGCCGCGTTCTTGGGCGGAGGCAGGTCGTCCAGGACCCGCCGTACCTTCCCGTCCGGGGCCTGTTGCGCCAACCAGTCGCGTAGTTCCTCGGCCGACCGGTCTGCCTCGCCGTCCTTGGAGCCGACACAGGCCACCAGTGCCGCCCACAGCCGACGCCAGGCGCCGACGGAGTAATGGCGCAGCAGCACTCCCCGCCAACCGGCCGTCTCGGGAATCGCCGTCAAGACGGGATCAGTTGTCGCCTCGCCACCGAAGGCCACCGCGGAGCGCAGCGTCTCCTGGTACCCATCACCCTCGTGACCGCGGAGATCGATCGCCCGGCCGAGGATACGGAGGGTCGCACGCCGAGTGCGGTCGGACGCCGACCAGTCCCCCTGCGCGTGGCTTCCTCCACCGCGAGTTGCGGTCAGCACGTCCGTCAGCCATTCCCGCTCGGCCGGACACGGGACACCGAGAGCCGCCTGCCTCGCTGTCTCCAGGTCGGCGAAGGACACGACGTCCCGCGCCGCGAGAGACAGCAGAGGGGCGAAGAGCTCCTTGACCGCGGGAGGGCACGGGTGCCGGCCGGGTCTGAGCACTCCGTCCCGGACATCCACGGTGCCGAGCACCGTGGCGGGTCCGCCGTATTGGTCCCAAAAGCCCCAGCGGCGGGGTGAGTACGACTGGCTCAGCTGCTGTTCGTCGGCGGCTCGCGCGAGTTCCAGTTCCTCTGTGCAAAAACGCCGCACCCGATCGACCCCGTGGGCAAGCCACGCCGGATCTGTCTCCCCGTCGTGCTGGAGCGCCGCCAGCAGGACCTCGCTGCGGCGGACCGCCCGGCGGCACGCAGTGATGTCCCAAGCGTTCCGTTCCGCGTGCGCCGCGATCGCCGCATACAGCGAGTGGTAACGGATGTACCGGGTCACCGTGGACACTCCAGGAACCAAACGGTCCACCGCCCGCATCACCGGGCCCTCCACCGCCAGTGGATAGCGCCCGGACCGCACGCCCAATCCCTCGAGTGCCCATGCCGGCCCACGGACATCCGCTGTCACTAGCCACCCCTTGTCGGCTGCCGGAGCGTTGCATCGGCAGGAACTACCTGACCCTGCTTCAGGGTAGGTGCTGATTTCGGACGAGAGGCCAGTACGGTCGACTGAATTCTGGAAGCTGCCAGGACGCGCGCCCGATCCACCCTCAAGGGCCACCCACGACTTGGCGTTCGGCAACGCCCGAGTAACACTCCAGTGTGACTTCGCGATCTTGTATGGGTCCCCCCAGGAACCGAAGCGACTCCGCAGTGACACCGAGATCCGCAGCTACCGTCGCGTACGTCCGCTGCCCGGCCGCGGCGCGATAGAGCGCGACAGCGTCCTTCCTGAACTCCTCCGGATACGGATACTCGCGTCCCACCTGGACATCCCTCCCTGGACCATCAAAATCCATCGTCAGGGTGTCCACTCCCAGGGATCAGCCTCAGCCCGGCCCTCCTGCGGCGTCGTGGACACGGTCGCCCATCTGGCAGCGACGGTGTGACCTCCCAGAGCACCCTCGCGACGGCAGCAGATCCATTAACGTGGCACTTCCCATCACCAGCCCGACCAGCGAGGTTCCCCGTGCAGACTGCTCCCCTCTCCCCGGAGGACCCCGCCGTCATCGGCGGCTTCGAGTTGCAGGGACGGATCGGGCAAGGTGGCATGGGCCAGGTCTACCTGGGAGAGTCGCTCGGCGGGGAACCCGCGGCGGTGAAGGTGATCAAGCCGAGCGTGGTGGATTCGGAGGCGCGGCTGCGGTTCGCGCAAGAGGTCGAGATCCTCAAGACGATCTGGGGTCCCCGTATCGCCGCGTTCCTGGATGCCGACGCCGAGGCGGACGACCCCTGGTTGGCCACCGAGTACGTGGAGGGGCCGGACCTGCGCGGCCACGTGCACATGCACGGCACGCTGCCGTCCCTGCTCACGGCCTCGCTCGGGGCCACCCTCGCCGAGGCGCTGGCCGGTGTGCACCGCCAGGGTCTGGTGCACCGCGATCTCAAGCCCGCGAACATCCTGCTGGGGCCGAACGGGCCGAAGATCATCGACTTCGGCCTCGCCGTCTTCGCCGAGTCGAACGCGTCTCTGACGGCGCCGAACACGGTGGTCGGTACCCCCGCGTACATGTCGCCGGAGCAGGCGAACGGCGTCAAGCCTCTGACCGGCGCCGTCGATGTGTACGCGCTGGGCGCGGTCCTGCTGTTCGCCGCCACCGGCCACGCCCCTTACCAGGCGGCCACGCCGATGGCGACGTTCAATCTGGTCGGGGACCCAGCGAAGGCCCCTGATCTGGAGGGCGCCCCCGAAGAGCTGGTGCCGCTGCTCACCGTCATGTTGGCCCACGAGGCGCAGGACCGGCCGTCCCTCACCGACGTGGTGCGGCACTGCCGGGCGGTGGTGGAGAGCCAGGGCATGACGATCGCTCAGGCGCGGCGGAGGCTGACCACACACACGGTCCAGGCTCCCGCGGCCCACGCACATCCCCCTCACCCGGCCCCGCCGCCGGCAGCGGCAAGGACCGAGCCGGCGCCTGAGCCCGAGGCTGCGACCGTCCCGGCTCCGTCACCGGAGCGGACACCCACACTGCTGGACCCCTCCCCCGCCGGGCCGGACGGGCAGTCGGACTCCCCCGGCGTGCAGACACCGGCCACCCCCGCCCCCGCGTCACGGCCTCGCGATACTCCCTCCTCCGGGCCGTTGCGTCACTCGGCACAGGCCCGCCGGACCGCCCAGCAACTGCGCCAGGTGTACGCCGCGAGCGCCCCGTTCTGACCCGCCCGCGGCAAGGCCGGGCACGGCAGCGGTAACGAGCGGGTCACTGATCGTCCCTGTTCCCCTTGACCGGCGTCACCACCCCGACAAGGGTGGTGATACACACATCCAGGACACGAACGTCGAACGTCAACACAGGAGGCAGCGGGTGACCCTCGACGGCAGCAGCGCCCTCGCCGAGAGTTCCGAGGACGCGCAGTACCCGCCGGGTTCGCAGGTCGTCGTACGGGACGAGGTCTGGCTGGTCCGCAACAGCTTCCCCACCAAGCACGACGGGACCCGCATCGACGCCGTGGGCATCTCCGACTTCGTCCGGGACCAGGAGGCGGTGTTCTTCACCGCGCTGGACCGGGCCGAGCTGCTGGACCCGCGCAAGACGACGCTGGTGCAGGATGATTCCCCGAATTTCCGGCGCTCCCGGCTCTTCCTGGAATCCGTCATCCGCAAGACGGCGCTGCCGCAGTCCGAGCGGGGGCTGGCGCTCACGGACTCGTTCCTGCTGGACGCACTGCCCTACCAGCAGCGTCCGGCGCAGCTCGCGCTCTCCGGCCGCAATCTCCAGCCCCGCATGCTGATCGCCGATGTCGTGGGACTCGGCAAGACCCTCGAAATCGGTCTCACGCTGGCGGAGTTGATCCGGCGCGGGCGGGGCGAGCGCATCCTCGTCGTCACGCCGCAGCATGTGCTGGAGCAGTTCCAGCACGAGCTGTGGACGCGGTTCGCCATCCCTCTCGTACGGCTCGACTCGGTGGGTATCGAGCGCATCCAGCGGGAGATTCCGGCGGGCCGGAACCCGTTCACCTATTTCAAGCGCGTCATCATCTCGATCGACACCCTCAAGAACACCGACCAGTACAAGCACCACCTGGAACACATCCGGTGGGACGCGGTGGTCATCGACGAGTCGCACAACCTCATCAACAAGGGGTCGCTGCGCAACCAGCTCGCCAAGACGCTGGCCCCCAGGACCGACGCGCTGCTGTTGGCCTCCGCCACCCCGCACAACGGCGACGCCCGTTCGTTCGCCGAGTTGATCTCGCTCCTCGACCCCGCCGCCATCCGCGACCCCGAGCGCTACCGGGCCGAGGACATCGAGCATCTGTTCATCCGGCGGACGAAGGTGAGCCCGGAGGTGCGGGACGCGATGCGCGGTCAGTGGGCCGACCGCGGCCCGTCGCAGGCCATCCACTGTGCGGCGTCCCCGGCAGAGGAGCAGATCTTCGAGGAGCTGACGCAGACGTGGCTGCCGACGGACGGGCGGAAGTCGGTCACCGATGTCGCGCTCTTCCCCTACACGCTGCTGAAGTCCTTCCTCTCCTCCCACAAGGCGCTCAAGGCGACGGTCGCCACCCGCACCAAGACGCTGGAGAAGAGGATCACGCCCGAGGCCGACCGGGCCGAACTGGAAGCCCTGGAGCGGTTGAGCGCTCTGGCCGCGAAGGTGACGGAGAAGGACTCCGCGAAGTTCCGCGCGCTCGTCGAGCAGCTCAAGGAAATCGGCGTAGGGCCGGGCTCCGACACCCGGGTAGTGGTCTTCTCCGAGCGCGTGCAGACCCTCGAATGGCTCCGCGACGCGGTCCCGGCCGCCCTCGGGTTCAAGGGGCAGGCGGCGCAGCGGGCCGCCGCACGGATCATGCACGGTGGCCTCTCCGACGAGCAGCAGATGCAGTGCGTCGAGGACTTCGGCCTGGCCGACACCCCGGTCCGCATCCTGTTCACCGGCGACCTGGCCTCCGAGGGCGTCAACCTGCACCGTCAGTGCCACCAGCTCATCCACTACGATGTGCCCTGGTCGCTGATCCGGATCGAGCAGCGCAACGGCCGTATCGACCGCTACGGGCAGGAGAGATCGCCGCAGTTCCGCGCCCTGATCCTGACCAGCACGGTGGACGGCGCCAAGGACGACACCCTCGTCGCCGAGCGGCTGCTGGAGCGGGAGGACGAAGCGCACCGCGCGCTGGGCACGGCGGAGGCGGTCAGCGGGCTGTACCGGGCCGAGGCCGAGGAGAAGTCCCTCGTCCAGGACCTGCTGCGGGGCCGCACCGTGGACGAGTCGCTCGACGCGCCGCATTCCGGTGGCACGAGCGGCACGGACGACGGGCTGGACGACTTCCTGGGGGACTTCTTCGGCACGGTCGGTGAGGAGCCTGCCGACGACAGCGGCCAGCACACGGCCCCTCCCACGGCCGAGGTCCCGCGGCTGTTCGCCTCCACTCGGCAGTACATCGACGAAGCCCTCAACGAGGTCTTTCCCGACGCGCGCGACCGGCTCGACCTGTCGATGGACGAGAAGTCCGGGCTGATCTCCTTCGTGCCCCCGCGCGACCTCATCCGGCGTCTCAAGGCGCTGCCTCCGGACTATGTGCGCGAGCAGCAACTCCACAAGCGGCTGCTCGTCACCCTCAACCGGCGGCTGGCCGAACACTCGCTGCGGCTCGCACGCCAGTCCTCCACCTCCAACTGGCCGGAGATCTCCCTCCTCACGGACCTGCATCCGATGGTGGAGTGGCTGACGGACAAGGTGCTCGTCCGCATCGACCGGCAGACCGCACCCATCATCACGGCACAGGTACGGCCTGCCCGCTATCTGGTCCAGGGGATCTACTCCAACGCGCAGGGCAAGCCCACGGTCGTCCAGTGGATGGCGGTGACCGCCGACGGCTCGGTGGACGCCGACATGGTGAAGGTGCTCCACGAGGCCGGAGTCGGCCCTGAGATGGCCAACCCGCTCAGCCCGCACAACGCCGCCCGCCTCGCCGAGCCGCTACCCGACGTGCTGAAAGCCGCCGAGGCGTATCTGGAGCAGCACCGCGCGGAGTGGGACGAGCCGCTGCGCGAGCCCATCGAGCGGTACAAGGCGCGGCTGGGCGCGTGGGAGCAGCCCACCCTGGCCGGTGAACGCACCAAGCGGGAGCTGGCAGACCTGGCCGACTCGCTGCTGACGACCGGCCGTCCGATGCTGCGACTCCTCGCCGTCCTCGCGCCCGACCCCACCGCCGCCCCGTCCGCCGACTGAGACCGAGAGCTGGAAGAGCCAGGCCATGACGTTCGACTCGCTGGTCAACCGCGGTGACTACTTCTCCCCGCACTACCTGTCCGAGGTGCTGCCGAAGGATCTGAAGTCCGGGCTACTCAGCACCTGGAAGAAGCGTGAGGAGGAGGCGAAGCGGGCCCGTGAGGCAGCCACCGCCGAGGGCGCGGCCGACAGCGCCGCCCCCTCTCGCGCACCCGACGCCCTGCCCGTCACCCCCCGCGCCGGACTGCGCGAGCTGCGCCGCCCCTACTTCCGGGCCCGCTCGTTCTTCGCCGCCCGGCAGGGCCAGGACGACAGCGGCAGCGTCGCGGCGGGCGGCGACGATACGGACACCTACGCCTCCCCCGAGTGGCGCGAGCGCATCCACGCCCTCAACGCGGACGTGCTGCGCGCGCTGGGCTTCGACGCGAAACCCGACACGCTGACGGTGCAGCGCGCCGACGCGGCCCACGAGGTCACGGTCGCGCACCGCGAGAAGGACCTGGTCGCGCTGGACTGCGGCTGGGCCGCCGAGCCCGACGACGCCCTGGACGGGGACGGCCCCGGCCGTCTGCTGGACCCGGTGGTACTCGACGGTCAGCGTACGGTCGCCACCGGCGCCAAGCTCGCCTCCTTCCTGTTCGCGTCCGAGGAGCCGCCCCGCTACGTGCTGCTGCTCACCGGCGGGGTCGTCGTCCTGGCCGACCGCGCCGCGTGGGGCGAAGGCCGCTACCTCGCCGTCTCGCTGGACGCGGCGCTGGAGCGCAACGACACCAAGACCGGCGGCGAACTCGACACCATCGCAGCCCTCTTCGGCGCCGACTCGCTGCGCACACCGGAGGAAGGCGGCGAGGTTCCGCTCGCCGAGCTCGTCGGCAACTCCGCCAAGCACGCCGTGGGCGTCTCCTCCGAACTGCGCGACGGCCTGCGGCAGAGCGTCGAACTGATCGCCAACGAGGTACTGGCCCGGATCACCGAGCAGGGCGTACGGCCCGAACAGGTCAAGGATCTCCCGGAACTGGGCCGCCAGCTCACCCGCGAGTCGCTGCGCTACCTCTACCGCATCCTCTTCCTCCTGTACGCCGAGGCCCGCCCCGAGCTGGGCATCCTCCCCTCGGACTACCCCGAGTACGAGCAGGGTTACGGGCTGGGCCGACTGGGTGAGCTGGTCGCCGACCGCGAGCTGGTGGACGAGGAGTCGCGGTGGGGCACATACCTGTACGAGTCCCTTGACCTGCTCTTCCGCAAGGTGCAGGACGGCTACCGGCCGCGCCGCACACATGGCGTCCCCGAGACCGGGGACGCCGAGGGCGCCGGATGCGAGACCTCGGAGGACGTGGGGCTGCGCTTCGAACCGCTGCACTCCAAGCTCTTCGAGGCGGCTTCCATCCGGCTGATCGGCAAGCACGCCGTCCCCGACCCCCGCTACGACGCGGACGCGGGCCGGGGTACCGGAGGCCCGGAAGAGGCGCGCTACCTCGATACGCGCCTGCGCAACGCGACGCTGTACCAGGTCCTGCGCAACCTCATGCTCACCGAAGGCAAGAAGGGGCGGCGCGGCGGCTTCATCTCCTACGCCCAGCTCGGCATCAACCAGCTCGGCGCCGTGTACGAGGGCCTGATGTCGTACTCGGGCTTCGTCGCGAACGAAGAGCTGTACGAGGTCGCCAAGAACGGCGACGCCAAGGACGGCTCCTGGCTGGTGCCCGCATCCAAGGCCGACGAGTACCCGGACGAGGTCTTCGTGCGCGGCTATGACCGGGACACCGGCGAGAAGCCCCGGGTCCGGCACGCCCCCGGCTCCTTCGTCTACCGCCTCTCCGGACGCGACCGGCAGACCTCAGCGTCGTACTACACGCCCGAGTCCCTGACGAAGGTCACGGTGCAGCTCGCTCTGCAGCACCGGCTCGACCAGGACGGCGAGACGACCCCGGCGCGCGAGCTGCTGGAGTGGCAGATCTGCGAGCCCGCCCTGGGCTCTGGAGCGTTCCTCAACGAGGCCATCAACCAAGTGGCGGCCGAGTATCTGCGCAGGCGCCAGAAGGAGCTGCGCACCACGATCGACACGGAGCAGTACCAGATCGAGCTGCAGAAGGTGAAGGCGTACATCGCCCTGCACAACTGCTACGGCGTCGACCTGAACTCCACGGCGGTCGAGCTCGCCGAGGTCTCCCTCTGGCTCAACACCATGCACCCCGGCATGGAAGCCCCCTGGTTCGGCCTCCACCTGCGGCGCGGCAACTCCCTGATCGGCGGCCGGCGCGAGGTGTACGCACCGGAACGTCTCAAGAAGGGCGGCTGGCTGGGCACCACGCCGGAACGCTTCCCTCTCGCCGACGCGCAGGCCGGCGAAACGCTGCCGACCGGCGCCGTCCACCACTTCCTGCTTCCTGCGAAGGAGTGGGGCGCCGTCGCCGCCGAGAAGGAGGCCAAGTCCCTCGCCCCGGAGCAGGCGAAAGCGCTGGCGGCTTGGCGCCGGGCCATCACCAAGTCGCCGAGTGCGAAGCAGACCGCCCGTTTGCAGGGCCTGGCCCGACGGGCCGAGTACCTGTGGGGGCTGGTGGTGCGCCGCCTGGAGATCTCGGAGCGCGACATCTCGCGCCGGATCGATGTGTGGGGCGCGGAGGACGGCTGGCTGCGCCGCCCGCAGGAGGCCGTCCAGCGGGACGAGGTGGTGGCTGACCTGGAGGCGGTCGACACCCCGTACTGGCGACTGAAGACCCTGATGGATGCGTGGTGTGCGCTGTGGTTCTGGCCGGTGCAGGAGGCCGGGCTGCTGAACGGGAAGGACGAGCGGTACTCGCGCGGGGCGGCGGGCGGCGATGCCGCCGAGCAGTCGGCGGCTGTGCTGGTGAGCGGCGGCCGGGAGGCTGTTGCCGACTCCGGCGCGGACTCGGACGAGGCTGATGGTGAGGTCGGCCAAGCTGGCGAAGATGCTGCGGACCCGGACGGCGTCCTCATGATGTGGGAGGAGGACGCCCTCCCCGGCCTCGACCTGGGCGCCGAGCCACAGCAGATGGCACTGACACGCGAATCCCTCGAACGGAAGCGGACAGGCCGCCGCAAGGAGGCCATCCGCGAACGCCGCACGGTGACGTCGTTGGCGAACCTGGACTCCTGGCTGGACTTCGCCGAGTCCCTGCTGGGCACGCAGGACGTGCCGGAGGATTCGCTGGTCTCCGAGTTCGAGACGCTGGAAGAACTGACGCCCTACGAGGACCAGTTGCCCGACCTGATGGGCATGGACCCCGCACACTGGCTGGAGGCCCGGTACCCGTGGATGTCGGTCGTCGGGGATGTCGCCGACCACCAGGGCTTCTTCCACTGGGAGCTGGAGTACGGCCAGGTCTTCGCCCGGGGCGGGTACGACTTGCAGGTGGGGAACCCGCCTTGGGTGCGGCCTCGATGGCAAGAGGACCTCGTTCTGGCAGAATCGGACCCGTGGTTCAAGTTGTCAAATAAGCCCGGCGTGACGGAATGGCGCCTCAGAAAGAATCAACTCTTCGAAGAAACCGACACCCATCGGACATCCTTTCTCGAGGAGATCGCAAAAAGCACGGGCGCCATTTCGTTCCTTGGCAATAGCGCGTCCTACCCCCTACTCGCGGGAACTCAGCCTGATCTGTATCGAGCATTCATGTGTCGTGCCTGGCACCATTCCAATCCCCCAGGAATCACTGGCCTAATTCACCCTGACACCCATTTCACTGGACCAAGGGAAGGAGTCTTGCGAAAATCAGCTTACGGACATTTGCGCTTCCATGTTCATTATGCGAATTCCCTGAACATCTTCCCTGAAATCCTCCCCACCATTGAATTTGGTACTCATATCTACGGGGCACACAAACGTGCCGTTGACTTCATTCACATGAGCTGGGTCCTTTCCCCCTCCGTGGTGATAGCATCACTCACGGACGAAGGGACCACTTCGCCACCAGCTATCAAGAGAGGCGGCTCGTGGGATGTGCGCCCACATAAAGCGCGCCTTATCACCGTGAACTTTGAGCTTCTCTCCGAATGGAACCATCTCACCGGAACGGTCAACACCCCGGCTGACCAGGCGGCACTGCTGTACCCGGTTTCACATCACGAGCAGGGAACAATCTCCGCGTTCGCGAAATTCCATTCACGACTTGCCCATTTCAATCCTATGATCAGCTCCGGGTATCACGAAAAGGGGGCAAAGGAAAAAGGCTATATTAGATGGCGAACGAGTGACGTGGAAAAACTCCGAGAAGTGGTTCTACAGGCTCCTCACATCAATGTCGCAACCCCAATAAATAAGCAACCCGACATCCCGTGTCGAAGCCACCTTGACTACACCCCCTTCGATCTAACCAAACTCCCAACGGACGCTATTCCGCGCACCAATTACGTTCGAGCTTGCAGCGAGCAAGATTTTCAGGACGCTCAAGACACTTGGCACGGAAAGGCGTATACCGAATATCCTCGCCTGACATGGCGTCGCCTCATCGCCTTCAATGGCGAGCGAAGTCTGTACGCAGCACTTGTTCCGCCAGGGCCCGCTCACGTGCACACGATGCACTCCATGATGCTGGATGATCTCCGACTGACTGTACTGAATGCCGGTTTTTGGGCTTCTCTGCCCCTGGACTATCTCCTCCGCATTACCGGGCGCTCCGACCTGCAAGTCACTGAGGCAAGGAAAATGCCCGCCCCTACTCTTGAGCATCCCCTGGCGTCCCCCTTGTTGCTTCGCACCCTGCGTCTCAATTGCCTGACCAACGATTACTCGTCCATCTGGGCCACGCTCTTCGATTCCACTTGGAGCGGGTATGAGAGCTGGGCCTACAAGGGGTGGACGAAATTGCCACCCATCACGGCAAAGCTGACTCCGCGTTGGGATAGAAGCACACCTCTGCGCACGGAGTACGAACGTCGAGCTGCACTTGTCGAAATTGATGCCCTCGTGGCTGTCTGGCTCGGGGTTAGCGCTGATGATATGCAAGCAACCTACGTAGCACGTTATCCGACACTCACGAACTTCGAGGCGGAGATGTACTTCGACGCCAACGGGCGCAAGATCGCGCGCAATCACAACACCTACGGCTTCGGGCAAACCAAGGAAACGTACCCGGCGCTGCTCGCTCACCTCGAAGCTCCGGCCACCACGCCGCCGCCTGAGGGATATGAGGCGCCGTTCTACAAGGCGGATCGGGAGGCCGAGATGCGGGGGGCGCATGCGCACTTCCAGGCGCGGCTGGATGCGGAGATCGCTGCCGGCCGTTGGTCGCCGCCAGAGCCAGCGGACGCGGCGGACGCCGCGTCCGCGTAACGCACCACCGCACGTCACTGTCCACTGTCCACCGCCTCATCGATTGGCCAGCCCATTGACCTGTCGTTTCTTAAAGCTCAGCGTGGAGAACTTCCGTACGCTGACGCGCATAAGTCTTCCGCTCGGGCCGCTGAACGTTCTGGTCGGCCCCAACGCCGTGGGCAAGTCGAACGTGCTACACATGTTCGACTTCCTCGCCACGGTGAGCCGGGATGGCGTCGAGCGGGCTGTCAGTGACAGTGGCGGGTTCGAGGAGTTGGCCTTCCGTGGCGGGAGGCGTCGGCGGGCGACGCTCCGCGTAAGCATCGAGGGCATCTGGACCGACCATGCCTCCGAGTCGCGACCTGATCAGTACTCGTTGACGCTGCTCAACCGCCTCACGGCGGACGGCGAGTACGTCCTGTCCCGTCGGGAGTTCTTCGAGCAGCACGCCGAGGCGGAGGAGCCGTCAACAGTGCAGCTCACCCAGGAAGAGTTGCACTTCTCCGGGCCAGGAGAGCGCCCCGCAGAACCGCTGCGCGTCGACAGGTACGAGACGGGGCTGCACTCCCGGCTGCCCAGCCTCCCCGACTGCCCCAGCAAGAAGGCTGTCCGCGACTTCGTGGACTCCCTCTCCTCCGTCCGCACCTTCGACGTGGACGTGCGGGCAGCGCGCCGTGATTCCCCCATCGGCTTTCTCGGTGTCCGGCTCGACGACGACGCCGCGAACCTCGCCGACTTCCTCAACGAGCTACAGCGCGACGAGGATGCTTGGGCGTCCCTGCTGAAGGACGTGCGGACCATCATCCCTCAGATCGAGGACATCGTGGTCCGGCCCTCCTCCGTGGACCGTGTGAAGATCTCCCTCAAGGAGCGCGGCCTGCGCGGGCTCACCTCGCTCAAGGACGCCTCGTTCGGAACAGTGCGGTTGCTCAGCCTGCTGGCGCTCTTCCACGATCCTCACCCGCCCGCGCTCACGTGCATCGAGGAGATCGACCATGGCATCCACCCGCACGGACTGGAGCTCCTCGCCCACCGCATCCGCGAAGCGAGCGACCGCACGCAATTCCTCGTGACGACGCACTCCCCCGTTTTCGTCAACCAGTTGACTCCGGAGGAGATCGTGATCTGCGAACGGAGCGAGGACGGTAGCTCCCGCGTGCCCGCGATCGACACCAAGACGATTCACGAGATCATCGAGGCTTCGGAGGGGCTGCCCCCGGGCGATCTCTGGTTCTCGGGAAGTCTGGGAGGGGACTTGTGACGCCCAAACCCTCACCCGCGAAGAGCGGCAAGGCAGGAAAGAAGGTGATCGCGCTCGCCGGTGAAAGCCGCTACGACAGGCAGGTGTTACGGCACCTGATCCCCGTCCTGCATCCCGGCCGCTGCCCAGACTTCGTAGAGGTCAAGAAGCCCATCAAGCTGTCGCAGGCGACCACTCAGCTCACGCCACGCGTCGATGAATTACGGCGCCTCGCGCAGAGCCAGGCGAAGTTGAAGAACGCCGCCCTGGTCGGTGTCGCCCTGCACGTGGACCTCGATCGCGTCACCGACGACAAGTACACGAAGGACCGCGAAACCATCGCAGCGGAGCTGAGGAGAGCCTTCACCTGCCAGTCAGCTCTGGCTCTGGCCGCCGTGGAGATGGAAGCGTGGCTTCTCCTCTTCCCGAAAGCATTCACCAAGTTCAGGGCGAAGTGGGTGATACCGGAGAAGGACCACAGGCGGGACTGCGGCCTGGAGAAGGACCCGAAGAAGTATCTCGAACGCGTCCTGGGCGGCCAGAAGTACAGCGAGACCGATGCGCCGGAAATCATGGAGAAGGCGGTCAAGCATGGGTACGTCACCGGCAGCCTGAGCGGTTCGAACCGCTCCTTCACCGACTTCGTTGATGAATTGCAGAGCTGGCGTTGACCGAGGCACCCGGTGCCCCTGCCGCTCGTTCACTCAGCGGCAGGGGGACCCGAACTGGTGCGGCTCAGCGCGTCAGCGACGCGACGAATCTGGCCCAGCCGGAGCGAGCCACGGTGAGTCGAGGACCGTCCGTCTTGGAGTCACGGACGTGTACGGCCGAGCCCGTGTGAGCCACCTCGACACAGTTGCCGCCGTCTGATCCGCTGTAGCTGCTCTTGAACCACACCAGGGGAAGCTCAGCGGCTGTCCGCTTGTCAACGATCAACGAAAATCCTTCACCAACTGCTCGATGAATCCGGCCCAACCGAGGCTGGACACCGCAAGCTGCGGCCCGTCAACCGCCTTGGAGTCACGGATACGCACACCGGTGGCTGCGTGAGCCACCTCGACGCAGTTGCCGCCGCCCCCTCCGCTGTAGCTGCTCTTGAACCACGCCAGTGACAGGTCGGCGGTGGTCTGCTGCTCAGTGGCCATCGTGCTCCTCCAGCAACTGCTCGATGAGCGCTGCCGATTCGTCTACCTGCAGCGCCTTCGAACGCAGCTTGCCATAGCGCAGCCCAAGGGTGCTCACCCACGTAGCGTCGCTGATCACGAAGCCCAGGGACTGGGACTCGATGTAGCCGAATCGCCAGTGCTGCTCTGCCGTCTCCAGAAGCACGAACGGGCCTTCGAGCCCCGTGTGGTACCCAGCCAAACTCGGGATGACCTGAACCTCCACGTTCCCCGTCGCCCGCAGCTTCAGCAGATGACGCATCTGCTCCCGCATCACTTCGCCGCCACCGACCAGGTTGCGCAACGCCGCCTCCCCGATGACGAAGGAGAACTCGACGCTCGGCGTCTTGGTGAACAGCTTCTGCCTGCTGAGCCGGGCGTCCACGTTCTGCTCGACCAGTTCCTCGGACATCTTCGGGCAGTACGCCTCGAACAGCGCCCGCGCGTACGCCTCCGTCTGCAGCAGCCCCGGCACCAGCAGCGGCTCGTAGGAGTAGTGGCTGACGGCGTCGAGCTCCAGCACGGCGAAGTCGCGGAAGAACGCAGGCAGCTTCGCGAAGTCGACCTCTTCCTGCACCGCCTCCAGGACGCCGCCCGCGTCGAGGAAGCGTTCGGCGGCCTCGGTGAAGGCGGCCTTCGCGGGGCGGCGGCCCTGCTCGATGGAGGCGGTCTGCTCCAGGGAGTAGCCCACAGCCTCCGCGAGCTGTTCCTGGGTCACTCCGGCCTTCTTCCGCAGAAGCTTCAGCAGCTTCCCGTAGGCCACCCAGACACCCGGCCTGTTGTCGTTGCGCCGACCGGCGGTCCCAGGCTGCTGTTCAAGTTCCCGGCGCTTGGTCATCGCGCCCACCTCATCGTTCGCTCCGTGCGGTTACGGTTCGCGGCCCGTACAGCGGTGGTACTCGCCCGTACCAACTGTTTGCGCACCACAGGCCGACCTGGGGAACGATAGTTGGGTGACGGGATCGTCACCCTGTGAATACAGAAATTGAGGCTGCTCAGCCCGCCACCACTCAACACAGCCCCAAACTCCCGGAGTTCTCCCTCCAGCTCTCCTCCACCCGCCGGGGTGCGCGACTGGCTCGGCGACTGGCCGTGCAGCAGTTGGACGACTGGGGGATTCCGTACGGCAGCGACGCCTCGGAGACGGCCGCGCTGCTCGTCGCCGAGCTGGCCTCGAACGTCGTGCGCCACTGCGGCAACATCGGCCGGGACTTCCGGCTGCGGCTCACCTGGGAGGCCGGAGCCGGAGCCGACACCCTCCGGGTCGAGGTGAGCGACGCCTGTGCGGACCGGCCGCTGCCGCAGCAGTCCCGCCCCGAGCAGGACGGCACCGGCCCGCCCGCCGAGTCCGGCTACGGGCTGCTCATCCTCGACGCCCTCGCCGACCGCTGGGGCGTGAGGCAACGCGACGCGATCGTGAAGACGGTGTGGGCCGAGTTCAGCGTCTCTCAGCGTCGCAGGGCGCGGATGACGTGAGTGAAGTGCTGATGGTTGCTGACCTGGTTCCACTTCGTCGCGTTGCCGACTCCGACGCTCCCGGCGCCGAGCGCGCAATCCGTCAGCCACTCGTCACTCCAGCCGTCCTCCCTCCCCCGGTAGTCGGCGTCAGCGAGAAGGCGACGGGCGGCGGCACGGATGGAATCGTGCCGCCCCTCGCCGCGCGCACGGAACTTGGCGAAGCGGAAGTCGGTCTCCGTCGTATAGCGGATCGCACCCCATTCCGACGCGCCCCCGCTGCGGTCGTTTTCCTTCTCCACCAGTCGCAAATCTTCGGCCGGGAGGGCTCCGTAGTCGCCGAAGCGCACACGCGGGCCGTACTCGCGGGCGGCATCGCGTATCTCGTGCCACAGAGCCCAGTCGTGGCGGGGCGCGTAATCGTACGCGTCCAGGGGCAGTTCGCGGAGGGCCTGTTTGGGCGAGGCGCCGGAGAGGACGGCTATGTGCCGCCACGGTGCGAGGGGGACGAGCGCGTCCAGCGCGAGCAGGGCCTGCTTGCCCGCGTCCGGCCGGTCGTCCAGCACCGTGTCGAGGTCCAGCAGCAGATCGACCGCCACGGGGAGGTCACCGGTGGCGGTGGAGCGCGCGAGGGCCGCGAGCAGGGTGGCAACCTCCTGTGCCCGCGTCTCGTCCCACCGGCCGGGCAGCGCGACGCGGATGCCGAGGCGCTCCCCGCCGCACGGTGAGGCGGCGCTCGTCACCGCGAGGTCGTGCAGCCTCAGGGGACGGTTTGGCGCGGTGACGGGTGTCAGGGAGCCGACCGTCCACAGCTCGTGCAGCCTGCTGGTGACGGCCTCCGTGCAGTCCTCAAGGTAGGGGACGTCCAGCCAGGCTCCCGGGGTGAAGCGCCGGGAGCGGGCGACGTCGCGGAGCGCGGATTCGGGCACGCGCTGCAACGGCCTCTGCTCGTGCGGGGGCAGCGTCCACAGCGGTGCCGCGTACCGGCGCTCGGCCGGGGGCAGCCCGGCGAACGTACGGGCCGCGTGCGGCTTCAGCGGCAGTACGGGCACATACAGCGGTTCCGGCATGGCACGGCCCCTCCCCCGGCCCCGGACGTGCCCTGGGCCGGCACGTCCCTCGGTTCCTCCGCCCGCATCCGCTGGAGCGCCGGGCAACGGCCGCCGGCCCACCGGCGGACGACCGACGCAGCGGCGGTATCCGGCACTCGTACCCGACACTCAGGGTGAATCGGGACGGACCGGCCAGGGAAGAGGGCGGCGCAGCGCGGGAGCGCGATCCGGCCACCGGCGCCGAATCGCGTCAGATGGACCGTTTTCGCTGGTCAGGCTGACTGTTCGGCGTCGTCCCGATACGGTGGGTGTGACAGGTGGGGTATGCAGGGACGCTGGAGGACAATCCGTGAGGCCGACGTTGGCCGCCGCGCAACTTCGCGGCAGTCTGATCCAGTACCTCACCACCACATACGCGCTCGCCGACGAGGACACCAGGCGGTCGCTGGAGCGGTTCCTGGGGGACCCGGAGGCGGGCATCTTCCGGGGCCCGTACCTGCGTATCCGCACGCCGTTCCACCAGGCCGAGGACGGCTGGCAGAGCGCGCTGGAGTGGCGCCCCGGCTGGACGCCGTACCGGCACCAGGCCAAGGCGTGGGAGCGGCTGAGCACGCTGCGCGGTCCGGCCGAGCCGACGCTGGTGACGACCGGCACGGGGTCGGGCAAGACCGAGTCGTTCCTGATGCCGGTGCTGGACCACTGCCGTCGTGAGCGGGCCCGGGGGCGAGCAGGCGTCAAGGCTGTCCTGCTGTATCCGATGAACGCGCTGGCCACCGACCAGGCGGGCCGTATCAGCGACTATTTGGCGCAGCCGGAGCTGGCGCAGGTGACGGCCGGGCTGTACATCGGCGACCGGCCCGACACGGACTTCCGTCAGGTGATGACGCGGCGCGAGGAGATGCGCCGGACACCGCCGGATGTGCTGGTCACCAACTACAAGATGCTCGACCTGCTGCTCCAGCGCGCCGAGGACCGGGCGCTGTGGCAGGACGCCGCGCTCCAGTACGTGGTGCTGGACGAGTTCCACACCTACGACGGTGCACAGGGCACTGACGTGGCGATGCTGCTGCGCCGCCTGGCCGCCACCGTCGGGGCCGCGCGGCTCGGCCGCCCGCTCGGCGGCATCTGCCCTGTCGCGACTTCCGCGACCCTGGGCGAGGGCGAACCGTCCGACACCGCGGGCGGGGGCACCTCCAGCGGCCTGCTCCAGGTCGCCGAGCAGGTCTTCGGTACACCGTTCGGGCCCGACGCGGTCATCACCGAGGAGCGGCAGGACGCGACCGCGTTCACCGGCGAGGTCGACTACACGCTGCCCGAGCCGCCGACTCCGAAGCGGGTCATCGAGGTGTCCGGGGGGCCGGGAGTCGAATCGCGGCCCGAACTGCTGGATCTGGACGGGCTGGCGCGGGAGGTGCTGGGCCGAACCGGGCTGGACGCCTTCCAGCTCGGTCGGATGCTCAAGCGGCACGACTTCACGCACGGCGTTCTGGCGCTGTTGGACGGGGAGCCGCTGGACGAGTGGGGGCTGCGGGACCGGATGGCCCGGTTCGGATACGCCTGGGCGCGCGCGGCGCGGGAGAATCCCCGGCTCGCGCTGGAGGCGCTCGCCCGCTTCGTGGCGCTGCTGTCCGTGGCGCGTGATCCGGAGTCGGATGAGAAGAACCCGCGCCCGCTGCTGTACATCGAAGCGCATCTGTGGGTCCGCCCGGTCACCCGGGTGCTGCGCGGGGTGGCCGGTGTTCCCGAGTTCCGCTGGTACGAGGACGACCGTGCCGCCGCACGGCGGGAGGCCGCGCTCAGCTCCGTGCTGAACACGCAGGCCGCGGGCGACGAGGAGTCGTCCGGCAGCGGCAGTTGGCCGTCGTCCGACTCGCGGCGCCCTGATCCGCTGCCGGGCTCGGACACCGCCCGGCGGCCGGCGCAGACCCATCTGCCTTCTGTGTACTGCCGCAACTGCGGACGTTCCGGCTGGGCGGCGCTCTCGCCCGAGGCGAGTCCGCAGCAGTTGGAGATGAACGCGGAGAAGATCTGGCGGGCCGGGCTGGGCCGGGACAAGCGGCGCATCCGCTACTTCATCTCCGCGACCGCCTCCGAGGCCCGCGAGGCGCTGGACGCGCTGACGGGTGACCGGCCGGCGTCGGGCGGGGTGGACCCACAGTCGGTGGTGGTGCTGGACGGGGCGGGCGGCACCTACCGGATGCCGGTGGCCACGGACGCGGAGGAGCTGCTCGACGCCTGGTTCGCGCTCGCGCTGCTGGACAAGAAGACCGCGGACCAGGCGGCGAAGGACGACCGCTGCCCCGCCTGCCACACGGACAACGGCATCCGCTTCCTGGGCACAGCGCTGCCCGCACTCGCCTCCGCCGCGGTGACGCAGCTCTTCACCGGGGGCGAGGAGATCGCGCTGGCGGCGGAGGAGCGCAAGACGCTCCTGTTCAACGACTCGACGCAGGACGCCGCCCACCGCGCCGGGTACGTCGCCAACGCGTCGTACAAGTTCTCCCTGCGATCCCTGCTGGCCCACAATCTGGACGACTCCGGGGAGCCCTGTGCCCTCAACGAGCTGATCGGCAACGTGCTCGACACGGTCGACAACGTGGATGCGCTCGCCGCCGTCGTCCCGCCCGATCTGCACGGTGAGACGGGTGTGGACCGGCTGCTGTCCGGGCGGGGGACCGGGGACGCGCGGACGTGGAAGCTGATCGGTGAGCGGCTGGCGTTCGCCACGGTCATGGAGTTCGGGCTGCGGTCCCGGCTCGGGCGCACACTGGAGCTGACCCGTACGGCCGCCGCCGAGGTCGCGGTCCCGGAGCCGGAGCGGGTGGCCGCCCTCGCCCGGGATCTGCACCTGTCCCTGCCGGGGCAGCTCACCCTGGGCAACGGGCTGCCGACATCTGAGCGTTATTCGGCTTACGTGCGCGGCCTGTTGGAGCGGATGCGGCTGCGCGGCGGGGTGCGGCACCGGTGGCTGGAGCCCTGGATCAAGGACGCGGGGGTCACCCGCTACCGGATCTGGGGCGGGCGCCCGGACGGCATGCCCGCGTTCCCGGAAGGTGTGGCGCCGCCCCGGTTCCTGCTCGGCCAGCCCAAGGAGCGCACCGCGTTCGACACCCTCGCTGGGCGCGGCGGCTGGTACCAGGACTGGACCCAGCGCTGCCTGGGGCTGGACGCGGCGGGCGCGGCGGAGTTCCTGCGCAGGCTGCTGCCGCTGCTCGCGGATGAGAGGGTGCTCTCCGTACGCACCACGCTCGACCGGACGACCCGCGTCTACGGGCTGCAGCCGGGGCATGTGCAGGTGCGATTGCTGGACGAGGCGGCCGTGAACAAGGCGTTCGTCAGCTGCGAGAGTTGCGGCTGGGAGCAGGTGGTGCCGCCCGAGCGGCGCACCCGCTGGTACGGGCACCCCTGCCCCCGCTACCGCTGCAAGGGGATGCTGACGGCCCCGCAGCCGCAGATGTCGCCCACTGGTACGGCTTCCGGCAGCACGGTTACGGGACGGGACTACCGCGGCGACTACTACCGGAACCTCTATCTGACCGGCGGTACCTACCGCGTCGTCACCGCCGAGCACACCGGGATGCTCACCAGGGCCGAACGTGAGCGTGTGGAGCGTACGTTCAAGGCCGGATCGCACTACACCGACCCCAACGTCCTGTCCTGCACTCCGACACTGGAACTCGGCATCGACATCGGGGACCTGTCCACCGTGCTGCTCGGCTCGCTGCCCGACGGCCCGGCGCACTATGTGCAGCGGGCCGGCCGCGCGGGGCGCAGGACGGGGAACGCGCTCATCGTCGCCTTCGGCGGACGGCGGGCCCGGGATCTCTACTATCTGGACGAGCCGCGCGAGATGATCTCCGGGGACATCGTGCCGCCCGGCTGCTACTTGTCGGCCGTGGAGATCCTGCGCCGCCAGTACACGGCTCACCTGCTGGACCTCGCCGCGCGCGGCGAACTCACTACGGCCGACGGAGAGGTGCTCCAGCCTCTCCCGCGGCTGGTGTCCGCGCTGTTCGGCACCTCCGGCTGGTGCCAGGACCTGGCGGACGCGGCGCTCACCCACGGCGCGCGGCTGGTGGAGGAGTTTCTCGCGCTCTTCCCAGCGGGGACGGCGGAGGGCACCGGGATCAGCGAGCACGCCGCTGATGAGCTCCGTGAGTACGCGACCTCTCCGGAGGGCCTCGCCCGTTCGCTCCAGGAGGCCGAGGAGAGCTGGACCGCCCGGCGCGAGGAACTGCGGCGGCGTATCGCGGCCATCGACGAGTCGGTGGACGGGCTGCTGCGCAGCGACCGGGAGCAGGAGCGCGAGCGGCGCGAGCTGCTGGCCGAGCGGCGCGCCACAGGGAATCTGCTGCGCGAGCTGAGCCACACCAGCGCGCACGGTGCGCTGGTCGAACTCGGTCTGCTGCCCAACTACAGCCTGTCCGACTCCACGACCCAGTTGGAGGGCACCCTCTACTGGACCGAGGAGAGCGAGGAGGCGGAGGGTGAGGAACCGCGGAAGAAGTACCACAGCGCGGTGCGGGACTACGAGCGCTCCCGCAAACTGGCCCTGACCGAGCTCGCGCCGGGCAACAGCTTCTATGTCAACGGGTACAAGCATCTCGTACGCGCGCTGGACATCGGCAGCCCCGAACGGCGCGCCTGGTCGGTCTGGCGGCTGTGCCCGGCCTGCGGCTACGCACGGACCCGCAAGGCGCAGCAGGACACCAGCCCATGCCCCCGCTGCGGCTCACGGGAGATCGCGGATGCCGGCTGTGTGCAGTACGTTCTCGAACCCAAACGGGTCATCGCCCGCGACAAGCGTGACGACGCTCGGGTGCGCGACGACCGCGAGGAGCGCGACCGCCGCCGCTATTCCGTCCTCACCACGGTGGACATCGATCCGGCACGTCTCGTCCCCGGTTCCTGGCGGCACGATGCGGCGACCTTCGGAGCGGACTTCACCCGGCACGCGGTGATCCGCACCCTGAATCTGGGCCTCGACCGGCAGGACGGCAGCAGCACGGTGCCGCTCGCCGGGGAGGAGGTGCGGATCAACCCGTTTTTCGTGTGCACCAGTTGCGGAGGTGCCACGGCAGGCGGGCGCCCCGTCGTCGACCGGCCGCAGCACGCGCTGACCGACTCCCTCGCCCGGTCCACCAAGGCGAGCGAACACCACCAGTTGTGGTGTCCCCGCCGACGCGTGCACGGAGGAGCAGAAGCGCAGGGCAAGGGCGAGGACGTTCCGCTGCTGCTCGTCCACGAGTTGGTCACCGAGGCGGTGCGCATCCTGCTGCCGGCTTCAGTGGCACGGGCCAACGAGCGCCTGGCGTCCTTCACCGCCGCGCTGTTCACCGGGATCGCCGCCCGCTACGGAGGGGACCCGGACCACATCGACATCGCCGCCGCCTCGATGCCCGACGAGGGGTCGGCGGACTGGCCGCGCCGCTTCCTGGTCGTCTACGACCGGCTTCCCGGAGGAACGGGGTACCTGCACCGACTCTCCTCACCCACCGGCTTCCGCGAGGTCTTGGAGAAGGCGCGGGAGGTCATCAACGCCTGCCCGTGTCGGGACAAGGGCCTGGACGGCTGCCACCGGTGTCTGCTGCGGCGGGTGCCCCCGGGCGACTACAACAGGGTGAGCCGACAGGAGGTCCGGCAGATGCTGGACGAACTGCTGGGACCCGACAGCACCCGCTGGAGCACCTCCGAGGTGCGCACGACGGAGCAGATCCCGCTCCACCGGCAGGCCGAGAGCGACCTGGAAGTGATGTTCCTCGACACACTCCGGGAGTGGGCCGCCCTGCCCGAGTCCGCCGCCAGCGCGGACGCTTACACCACTCCGGCCGGTACCTACGCCCTGAACCTCCGGCTCACCGGCGACGACGGCAAGACCCGAAGCTGGCGGGTCACCCAGCAGCGGGTGCTGGACGGCACCAGGCCCGACGTGCTCTTCGAACGCTTGGACGCTCCCGGCCCGCGCGTGGCCCTCTACCTGGACGGCTACGCCTTCCACGCGTCCCGCACGCACAACAAGCTCGCCGACGACGCGGCCAAACGCACCAATCTGCGTGCCGAAGGGCTGCGGGTTCTCCAACTGACCTACCGCGATGTGCGGGAGTGGCAGCGCAGGGTGCGGGACGTCGGCTACGCGGGAGCCGCTCCGCTCTCCGCGACGTGGCTGCCCTACGGCGACGAGGGCCGTGCCAGGGCCCGTACGTACTACGGGCGGGTGCGGGGCGGCATGCCCGGCGAGCTGTCGGAGACCGTGTGGGTCAACCCCGCCGTTCTCCTCACCTCCTATCTCCGCGCTCCCGACCCGGCACGCTGGCAGTGGCGGGCCGAGGCTGCCCTCGCCGGACTGCTGGGCGCGGGGGCGCAGGGCGGACCAGTGGGTCAGGACCGGCTGGTGGAGCACCTGGGAGCCGCCCTGCGAGGTGTCGCGCCTCAGCCGCGGCCCGGGGGCAGGACGAACCTCTACACCGCCCGGGACGCTTCGGGGTGCCGCATCGTCTGCGCTGCCGACGGGCGCCACACGCCTCCGGAATGGAGCGGTCTGGCGGTGCTGGACGACAGCGACGAGATCTTCGGTGACGAAGAGCAGCACCGGCACCGCTGGGGGGCGTGGCTGTTCTGGAGCAACCTGCTGCAGTTCCTCGATCACGGCGAGGGGGACGGCGTACAGCTGACGACCGGGCAGCTCGCCGCCTTCCCATTGGAAACGCTCGCTGTCACGGGCGGCACCGGGCTGCTGGAGTCGCTCCGTCTGGAGCTCACGGCGGAAGAGGAAGAGGCGGCACCCCAGTCGGAGGCGTCCGCTCAGCCGGCGCCCGCCCTCGCCACCGCACCCAGGACGGGTGACGGCCATGGCCACACGCGCGACCCCCGCTGGGACGAGATCCTCGAATACCTCGACCCGGACGAGCCCGGCCTCGCGAACCTCGCGACGGCCCTCGCGGACCACGACACCGTTCCACCTCCGGAAGACGGCTACGAACTCGACCGGAACGGATGGCTGGCCGAACTCGCCTGGCCACAGGCGCGCATCGGAGTCGTACTGGCGCCCCGCCCAGCGGTCGGTGAGGAGAACGACCCCGAGGCGGAGGACCGTGACCGCGCGTTCGCGGCGGCGGGCTGGGACGTGCGTCCGGCATCACGGTGGACCGTGGGGGAGATTTCCGAACGGCTCGCCGGCACCGGGGGGCAGCCGTCGTCCGGTGCGGCACGCCGCGAAGCTCAAGCACATCAGGAAGATGGGGGGACGGCATGACTGCCGCCAATGTGACACTTCGCCTGCTCGACAAGGCGGACAAGGAGATCCTCAAACTCCCCCGGTCGGTCAAGGGCGCGATCTACGACTTCCAGCACAAGTTCAAGAGCAATCCGCATGCCACCGGCCTCAAGCTGCAGCAGCTCAAGGGGGACAGCAAGCTGTGGTCGGCGCGGGTCAACGACGAGTACCGCGCCCTGCTGCTGCAGCTCGGAGGCGACGACTGGCTCATCGTCTCCGTCCGGCACCGCAAGCACGCCTACGACAATCCCGAGCGCCTCGCCTACTCGGTCAACCGGATCACGGGCGGCATCGAGTACGTCGACCTCGAAGTGGTCGAAGACAGCCTCCTGCGCGGGCTGGCACCGGCAGGGACACCGGCGGCACAGGAGTCCACCGCCCCTCCGCAGGAGCCCGCAGTCGCTCCGGAACGCCCCACCTCGGCCGGGCCCGCGGAGGCCGCGGAGCAACCCCCCGCTCTGTTCGCCGACTGGGACGCGGAGCAGCTCACCGACCTCGGAGTGGCCGAGCCGCTGGTACCGGTGATCCAGGCCCTCACCACCGAGGAGCAGCTCCTCGGTCTGATCGATTTCGCGCCTCAGCTCACCGGCGAGGTCCTGCTCGCGCTCTACGACGGCACCCCCTACGACGAGGTGCTGGAGAAGGTCACCGCGCCGGTCTCGGCACCGGAACCGGTCGACCGCGAGGACCTGCAGGCAGCGGCCGAACGGCCGGCGACGATGGTGACGACCACCGACGAGGCGCTGCGCAACGCGTTGGAGGGCAGCAGCTTCAACCGGTGGAAGGTCTTCCTGCATCCCGCACAGACCAAGATCGTGGAACGCGACTACTCCGGTCCTGCGCGGGTGGGTGGAGGGCCCGGCACGGGGAAGACGATCGTGGCCCTGCACCGTGTGAAGCAACTGGCGGCACAGTTGCCCTCCGGCCACACCAAGCCCATCCTGTTGACCACTTTCAACAAGAATCTGGCCGCCGAGCTGCGTTCCCGTCTGCTGGAACTGGGTGGTGAGGCGCTGCTTTCCCGAGTGGACGTCAGCCACGTCGACCAACTGGCGCTGCGCAGCGTCCGGGAGGCAGAGCCCGACAGCCGCAAGCAGACCATCGACGACGCGCAGGCGGTACGGGAGTGGCGCGCGCTCCTCGACGAACTCGGCGAGTCCCGGTGGGACGCGGAGTTCCTGCATGACGAGTGGAGCCAGGTGATCCTCGGGCAGGCGATCCCCTCCCGGACCGAGTACTTCCGCGCTCGCCGGGCCGGTCGTGGCAAGAACATCTCCCGCAGCGACCGTGCCGCAATCTGGCAGCTCGCCGAGAGCTTCACCCAGCGTCTCGACCGGCTCGGCCGACAGACCTGGGACCAGGTCTCGGAGCGGGCCGCCCGGCTGGAGATGGAACGGGAGCAGCGCATTCTCGCCGTGGAACGGCAACGCGAGGACGCCGGGGGCCGGGACAACATCCACCTCCAGGACGGATCTCGCGGGTGGCTGCGGTACCGCTACCGCCACATCGTCGTGGACGAGGCGCAGGATCTGCGGCCCGCCCACTGGAAGATGCTGCGCGCGATGGCCGCCCGGGACCGCAACGACATCTTCCTGGTCGGCGACACCCACCAGCGCATCTACAAGAACCAGGTGACGCTCGGGAGCCTCGGCATCAACATCCGCGGCCGATCGTCGCGGCTCAACCTGAGTTATCGCACGACGCGGCAGATCCTGCGCGACGCGCTGGGCGTCCTCGCCCAGGAGAAGTACGACGACCTCGACGGGAGCACCGAGACTCTCGCCGGCTACCACTCCGTGCTCAGCGGAGGGCACCCCCAACTTCGTCCTTGTGACAACTGGGAGGCCGAGCGCCATGACATCGCGGAAATGATCGCGGGGTGGGGGGACGTACCGCACGAGCAGATCGCGATCGCGGTGCCGACCAACCAGATGGCCAGCGAGCTCGCCTCCGTCCTGGCTCAGCACGGTATCCGCGCCGTCGAGATCGGCTCCGATGGGCCGCGTGGCGGCAGCGGCGTCCACATCGGCACCATGTTCCGGTTCAAGGGACTGGAGTACCAGCACGTGATCATCGCTGGGGCGAGCGACGGGCTGGTGCCGCGTGCCGCCGTGGAACGGCTCCGCACGAATGACCCCGGACGCTACGCCCGGGAGGTCCAGCGGGCCCGTTCCCTGCTCTTCGTCGCCGCGACCCGGGCCCGCGACAGCCTGACCATCTCGTGGCACGGTGCCCCGAGCCCGTTCCTGGAGCCCTTGCTGAGCAAGCAGAGCTGAACAGGGTCGCCTTCAGGGCGCCGTCTGGGGTGCGCTGGCGTCGCAGGCCAGCGCACCGCAATCGGGCACTCTGGTCATTCTGCGACGACGGGAGTGACGTACGGCTGACGGCCGCACTGCGCCCAGGCGGCGACTATGCGCCGGTGATCTCACCGAGCAGGCTTTGGTCGCAAGTCAGGGTCAAGGCGCGACCACGCTGTCGCAGAGCTCCTGGTACGCCTGCGAGATGTCCGCGAAACGCACAGTGGTGATCTCCTCGCGTGTGGGAGTGCTGGAGCTTCCATGGAGTTCGTCCAGACGCAGGTCGCGCAGCGCAGTAGCCTTGCGGCACAGCTCTCGGGCGAAGCGGCCATTCCCCAGTGGGTCGACAAGAGCGTCGTCCACAGCCCGCCTTCAACAGGCTTCCAGCGCGCTGGAAGCGTCCTCATCGAGAACGTCGCCCTGGGCCTCCAGGACGCCGCGAGCGATCTGCACGAGCTCATCGGCGGAGTAGGACGGGAAGTCAACCCGCGTGGTGAACCTGGAGGCCAGCCCAGGATTGCTCGCGAGCAGTTCGGCCATCTCGTGCGGGTAGCCGGCCAGAACGACGACGAGCCGATCCCGGTCGTCCTCAGCACGCTTGAGTAGGACTTGGAGCGCTTCGGCACCGAAGGCGTCGCCTTTGAAGTAGCCGCTGTTGGACAGCGCATACGCCTCATCGATGAACAGGACTCCGTCGAGCGCCGAGTCGATGACTTTGCTCGTCTTGACGGCTGTCTCGCCGAGGTGCTGACCGACCAGGTCGACACGCTGCGCTTCTACTACCCGCCCCTTTTCGAGCAGTCCGAGTCCGGCGAACACCTTGCCGATCACGCGGGCCACAGTGGTCTTTCCAGTGCCTGGAGGACCGGCGAACACGAAATGCTGCGGGGCCGAAGTGGAGGGAAGTCCCTGCTCTCGCCGCACAGCAGCCATGCGCAACTGTGCGACGAGCGTGCGCAGTTGCCGCTTGATGGATTCAAGGCCCACCATGCCGTCCAGCAGCGTCATCGCCTCGGTCAACAGCGCCTCCTGGGTTTGAGACTCGGCTGGGGGCGCGGAGTCCGCCGCTGGGCCTTCAGGGGAGGTCGTCTGCTGGCTGGGGGCTGCCTTGACCTGAACGGGGACAGCCTGTGCACGAGTGGCCACATCAGCGAAGGTCGGGAAGCAGCGGAAAGCGTACTGAAAGTGGCGCAGGGCCTCCTCATGCTGTCCGAGTCCCTCGTATGCCATTCCTCGAAAATAGGCGACCTCGCCGGCAAATTGACCTTCCTGCTCCAACGCCTGCGGGAGCGGGGCAAGCGCGTTGAGTGCTTCATGGAAGACGTGCTGCTCGATGAGAGCCCTGGCAACGTACAGCTGGGATTCATCTCGAAAGAACCGGTCGGTGATGTTCCGCGAGAAATCCAGCACAAGTGGCCAGTTCTGTGCCAAGAAGGCGTACCTCGTGGCTGCGAACCGTGTCTCGTCGCAGTCGAGATACGCCGTGGAAAGCGACTGCCACGCCTTGTCCAGGTAGCCCTCGTCCAGGAGCCTCGCTACGACTGCAAGCCAGAGATCGCGAGAAGTCTCAAGCCGGAATGTCACGTAAACGCCGAGATCGAAGCGGGATTTCAGCGGCATTCGGTGCTTCGTGCGCAGGGCGCCGAAGGAGCCATGGTTACGCGACATGGCATCGATCGCTTCTGCCTGACGATGCCCGGTCGCATGCATGCCCAGCCAGGCGTCAGCGGCCGACGGATCGTGCTCGACTGCCCGCTCGAAGCGGATCGCCGCCCAGTCCGGACGCCCCTGACGCAGGAACCCGATAGCCTCCGTCCAAGCGCGCTCGCACTTCCGGGCGGAGTACCGCGGCGAGGCCGCTCCCTGCATTGCTTCTCCTCTTCGCACAAGCAGTCGGACCTGTCGTTCTCGAGAAAGGTTATTTCATCAGTGAGGCGCCTTCCATCTCATTCCGGAATGGGCTGATCCTGCCTACAGTCACTGATCTCGATCGCCTGGTGAGCGACCGCGCAGGGCGGCGAGGACGAGGCGGCCGTATCGGGTGGTGAGGAGCACGGCAGTAGCGGCGAGAGCCCCGCTGGTGGCAGTCACGAGGTGCCAGGGGTCGTCGTCACCCAGCACTTGGAGCACGCCAAGAGCTGTGCCCAGCGGGAGGCCGAGGATGGTGAGCACGCCGAGGGCGCCGCTGATTTGCTGGTTCTCCTGAGTCTGGATGAGTCGGTTGTGGTCGGCGGCCTCGGCGAGGATCTCGGTGAAACGGTCGGAGAGGCGGTATTGCTGCTGGTAGGCGATGAGCAGGTCGTTGGCGATGCCGTGGGTGGTCAGGTGCTGGCGCCAGTAGGTGCTGCGGAAGTGGGCGATCCTGCGTTCGAGTTTGGATAGGCGGTTGGCCTCGCCAGGGCCGGTGAAGACCTGGGCGAGGTCTTCGGTGAGGTGGTCGATGTGGGTGCGCTGGATCATGCCGAGCAGGAGGGCGTCGAGGTAGATGCTGCGCGCGTGGAGTTCGGCATAGCCGTAGAAGGGGTCACTGGGCCCGTGGTCGCGGCGGTGGCCGATGAAGGCGGCGCCCTGGCGGAGGACGAGGGCGCTCCAGTCGGCGGATAGGCGCAAGGCTGCGCCTGTGAGCTGGGGAACGGTTGCGGGGTCGGGCGGGTAGTCGTCGGCGTTGGTACGGGAGGCGAGTGCCCAGAGCCATTGCTGGGTCGGCGGCCAGCGGCGGTGGTCACGGCCCCGGTGGAGGCGGGGCAGGGATACTCGGCTGGGTGTGAGCAGGGTGACGGTGTAGGGAAGAGCGTCGGACTCGATCGTGGCGCGGCCTCCGAGGAGGGGCTCCGATCCGGTATGAGTGTTGTCCTCCAGGAGGGCATTGAGCGCAGATTCGGCCGCCAAGGGAAGCGGGGTGGTCCCGGGGCGGCGGGCGAGGGCGCGGAGAGTGTCGAGGAGTTCCGGGCCGGCGATGGTCAGGTGAAGGATGGCCACAGCGCGGTCGGGGTTGTCGTCGGTGGGTGTGCGCAGGAGTTCGACGCCGTCGACGGTGAGAGGGCCGTGAGTGTGGTGGAAGTGCCGGTGCCAGCGTGTGGGGTGATCGGGGGTGCCGTAAAGGACGCTGGCGACGGCGGGGGTGAAGTAGGTGCGGCGGGTGTGAGTGGTAGTGGTGCGGGCGCCGTGGGTGAAGGGCAGGGGGCCTTGGGGCCAGGCTGGGTCGGTGGGCAGGCGTGCGGGCAGGACGACGGCAATGATCTGGCGGACACCGGTAGGTGCGTTGCGCGTGTGCCTCACTCGTAGAAGGCTTCCGGGGAGGGTTGGTTGAGCCGGATGACGAATTCGGCTCGCCAGGTGTCGGCGGGGGCGATGTGGAAGCGGACGCGTTCGCCGGTGTGCAGGGTGCGGAATCCTTCGGTGACGATGTGGGTGTAGTCGAAGGTGTAGTGACGGCCGTCTTCCTCGTCTTGCACGATGTAGCTGCTTGCGCGGCCGTGGATGCCGCCGCCGTGGGGACGGCGGTCGACGACGTGGCCGAACCGGGGGACGTCGGCTGAGGCGGGCCTCTGAGGACGGTCTGCCGTCATGCGTGCGATCCCTCCTTCGCCTCGTCACCAGTGTCAGGGGGTAGTTCGGTAACACAGCGGAAGCCGACGGCGTTGCTGGCTCGGGAGCGGCGGAACAACCCCTTGGCGCTGGCTTGAACGGCGCGCAGTGGGTTGTCGAATGCGCCGCCGCAGATGACCGCCTCGTCTGGGTCGTTGACGCTGGTGGAGGTCCATTCCCAGACGTTGCCGACCATGTCGGCGATGCCGTATGGGGAGCGGTTGGAGGGACGGGCATCGACAGGGGTGACCCAGGCGTGGCCCAGGCCTCCACGGTCGAATTCTTGCTTGCATGCCTGGTAGGTGACCAGGGGGCGGCCGGCCCAGGTGTCGGCGCAGTTCACCGCTTGGAGGTCGGGGGTGTCTCCCCAGGGAAAGAGGCGGCCGTCTGTGCCGCGGGCGGCGGCTTCCCATTCCAGCGAGGTGGGCAGGCGCTTGCCTTCGAAGGCGGCGAAGGCGTACGCGGACCACCAGCTGACGCAGATGGCCGGGTGGTCGTCGTATCGGGGGTCGTCGTAGTAGTCCGGGGCACGCAGTCGCTCGGCCCATGGGGCGTGCGTGGTGCCGGGCGGCTGGTCCGGGTGGTCCCAGGGTGAGGTTCCGTCGGGGCGCAGAGCTTGGAGAAAGGGGCGGTAGCGGGCGACGGTGACCGGGTGGCGGTCGAAGCGGACCAGCCGATGGATACGGCGCAGCAGCAGCCGTTCGGCTGGCCCGACGAGATAGACACCGGGGCGGAGCACGCAGTCCTCGGCCGGGGCGGGGGGTGAAGTGTTGGTGGGGTGGGCAGCGAGAAAGGCGCGGACTTGTTCGGTCAAATAGGGGGCGCCGGGCAGATCCATCGCCTGTTCACGGCCTGCTGGGGTGCTGAGGTAGCGGGCGGCAAGTAGCTCCTGATACGCGGAGTGGATGAAGGCCAGTGCCTGATCGTCGGCCGGCCGGAACAGCGGGGCCAGGCGGAAGGCCTCGGGCGTGATGAGGCCACCGTCGAAAGCTTCCGGTCCGAGCGCATTGTGCAACTCAAGCAGAGGGAAGACCGTGCGGTCTTCCAGGAAGGCTCGGCCACAGGCATCAGCGAGGGCTGGCGCGAGGTGCGGTAGTCCGGCGTTGGCGAGTACGTGGTCGATATGGCTGCCGATCAGCTCGGTGAACGTGCGGGCCCCTGCCATGTCCAGCGCGCTCCGGATGCGTCGTGCCAGCGGCGTTGGGGGAACGGCGGTGTCGACATCCGAGGTGGTTTCGCTGCCGGTTGGGGTGCCGGTCAGTCGCAGCATGCTGAAGCGGGGAACGCGCTGGGGGTCCACACCGTTGGCGTACACCTGCTCGACCAGTTGCTCGGATACGGCACTGGAGCAGTCGAGCAGTCGCCGAATCTGCGGGGAATCGGCCAGGAAAGAGACCCGGGAACTCATTACGACGCAGGACTCGGCTGACAGCACTGACGCCAGGTCCGCGAAAAGGCGCAAGAATCCTTCGGGACTGGGTTCCTCCACCGCCTCGTCGACAGCATCCAGGACACACAGCGCCGAGCCGGAGCGGATCAGGTACAAGAACAGCTCGAACGTGTGCGCGCGTTCACCCGGCATGCAAGGCGCCAGGATGCGGGCCACGTATTCGGCGAAGGTCTCGTCCTTGGACTTCAGGCTGAGGTCGAAGTAGAAACGGAAGCGTCGCGCTGTTGCGGGAGTGTCGTTGACCAGGGCACGCAGCAGGGTGCTCTTCCCGCTTCCGGGCTTGCCGATGACCAGGACGTTGGCCGACTCCTGCATAAGCCGAGTCAGGAGTGGTTCAGCGTCATCCACCTCGGTGATAAGGGATTCGCCGCTGTGCGGGTCACTGGCGAGGAGGGCACCGGACAAAGGCAGACGCTCGCTGGGCATCTCCGGCGCGGCAGTGGCGCAGGATGCCAGATGAGTCTGAAGATCGACAATGGTGTCGATGAAGCCCTCATAGCCCACGATCCGGTAATCCTGCCCCAGCAACGGGCGGACCTGGTCCACTACGTCGTCGAGGATGACGAACCGGGTGAGCTTGGGCAGTCGGGTCTTCAGCAGCTCACCGCCGGTGCTCTCCAGCACGTTGCGCAGCTCGGCTGCATCCTTGGACAGGAGGAGCTCGACATACTCCAGGCGAACACCGGATTCACGGCAGAACAACTGATAGACGGTCTCCGTGGAGAGAACGAAGCGCTTGGAGACCCGATACCCCAGCGTCAGGTAAAGGCCGGCAAGGAACTCCACTCGGCGCGCAACTTCGGGTTCCATCCGCGGGTCATTCCCGGACAGGGCCGGACTGGCGGTGCTGGCGAACCAGGCCAGCACATCGACCAGACGACGCACAGCGAGCAGACCGTCTTCCTCAGCGATCTCGTAGCCATCGTGCGTGGAGCGGTTGCGCAGACGCTGGATGTCGGTAAGCGCGTCGAGGACCGTTGTGCTGCGAATGTGGGGACGGCAGCCCTTGATCAACTCGCTGAGCATGCGCCCGGACGGATCACCGGCCACCTCATGATGCCGCCAGAGCTGCTTCAGCAGCTTCTCGGTGATCTTGCCCACCAGAGCGATGGCGTTCTCCGGATAGCCATCGTCCAGCGAACGTAATGGGCGCTCCAGATCGATCCCAAGGCGCTCGGCGACCCGCGAGTGATCGTCCAGCTCATGCTGTAACCGGCGCAGGCGCTCGTCCACCGGAGCGGTCACCGCGCACCCCCGCCAGGATTGATAGTGTCGGCGGGGTTCTCACGGATGCCGAGGACAAACTCGAAGCGGTCGGGGAAGACCAGCTCCGGCTCCGGGTGGCCGGCCCGGATCTCCTCGATCCCGGCATCGAGCTCCTCGTCGCTGAAGGTCGACAGCACGGACATGTACCGGGCCCTGACCATGGACAAGTACCGCTCCTTGTCCAAGCGCAGCTCATGCTCCACACAAGTCCGTTCGACCCGAAGCCCCGCATCGGCCAGGTACTGGGCAATACCAGCAGGGTCGGGCTGGAGCTCTTCATACCGCCTAAGCGCTTCAGCGAAGAGCGGATAATCGATGGTGGTTGGCAACATCGCCACCAACAACCGCCCACCGGGCGCCAACAGCCGTGCCAGGCCGCCGAGGGTGACGGCAGGATCGGTGACGTGGTGCACCGACTCCTTCAGCCACATCGCATCCAACTGCTCGTAGGGCAAGGCCACCTTCTGATCAGCGATCTCCTCGGCCGAGGCGCGAAGCGGTGAGAGAGCAGACGATGACGGAAGCTGATCGAGCATCGCCGCGGAGGGATCGACACACAGCAGAGGGTGATCTGGGCGAAGAGCCTCCGCTATACCCGCGGCGAACAGTCCAGTGCCGCAGCCGATGTCCGCCATACGGTCGTCCGCCGACAGCTCCAGCGCCGAGGCAATTTGCTCGGACATCCACCCAACAAAGGCTGGACTATATGCCCAGTTGTCGTCGTACGCGCTGGCGAGATTCTCGTAGTGCTCCCCCATGTCACGCCGCACCGACGCCTCCTGTCCCACCCTGATCGATCACGCTGCCCTGGCTTGCCAGACTACCCAATGGAGCAGTCCCAGCAACGGGGCGTATGCCGGACCGATGGCGTCAGCCGACCAGCGCTGACGCCTATTCGAATGCTCATGGCTACGACGCTCCTGCCTGAGGATTCAGCGTCGACGAATGACAGTTTGTCCTTGGCAGTGAAAGTTAGTCGCTGGAGTCGCGCTGACCTGCGCCGACTGGGATCGGATTGGTAAAAGATCTTGCTGGGCCTGCTTGTGATCTGGCTGGAGGGTTCAGTCCTTCTGCACCTCACGGTGTTCAGGGCCGGTCTCGGCGGACGTTCTTGCGCCGTCGTTCGAGTTGGGGGAGCCAGTGCTCGGGCGGCTGGGGATCCGTGGCCGCTACAGCCCAGCCGTCCTCTTCCTGGGGGTTCCGGGGAGCCCAGGTGCGCGGTCGGTCTAGTGCGACAACGTCCCTGATGAGCAATCCCATTGCCTCGGGGACGTCCCGGTCACGGTAGTTCAGCACCAAAGGGATTCCCAACGGGCCCCGTCGCAGGACCGACGTCCGGTAGGTGACCTGGCAGAAGGCGTCCGCTTCGAAGACGACGCCACGGGCGCCGGTTGGCCCCTCCTCGTCCGAGAACCAGATCAGCCGGTCGCCAGCGACGAGGCGTTCCCGACCGAGGAGCATGCCGTTTCGCGCGGATTTTTCCCTGTTGAGGAACGGAACGGGGTCCTCGTACGCACCGAGATCGTTGTCGCTGATTCCGGCCACGTGGCCGGGGGCGCGCGTGGCATGAATTTCCAGTAGATCGCCGTCCCCGTGGGCCTGCCAGAAGTCGAGGACCTCGGCGGACGAGCTGAGCAGATGAGGATATGCCGTAAGCGCGAACAACTGCCCAGCCCTCAGGGGCAGGACGACTCGGTCGCCCTCGCGCAGGCGATGGATGGCAGGGATCGGCTCCCAGCTGGTGATCCCGGTTGACTCGCCCTGACAATGGCGGATCGCCTCGATGGCCACATCCAGAGTGACGCGGAAAAATTCCCTGTCTGCGCTGACCCGTTGGGCAGTGAGGAGGCGGTGGACAGCCCGTTCGACGTCTTCGGGGCGCGACGAGAGAGCCCTGAAGAGCACCTCGTAAGGAAAGGGGACTGACGTGCCATACAGGTCCTTCGCACGGTCCTCCGCAAGCCGGGCCGAGTAGCCGATCTTAAGCATGTCCGGGAAGGCAGGGTTTCGCTGGACGTACACGAACCCGGTCGCCCGAGGGGGAGGCATGGGAGTTCTGGTACGCGTCTCCCGTGAGTGGCCAGATTGCTGGCCTCTCTTGGTCCCCCTGGAGAATCCGGAGAGCTCGACCGGCGGGTGGGCTGACAACGCTACGACCCCGCCTTTGAGGTCGCGATAGGACGATGCGGTGATGTGGCGCCCCGAGGAGAAGTGCTGGACCCGCGCGGGAGCCAGACGCCGCAACGCCTCCGAGAGCGGCTCAATCCCCTCGTGCTCGTCGTAGTCACAGTCATGGGCGCCCGGCAAGGCCCGTGTCAGCGCTGCGGAGGCAACTTCCGTGACCAGGCTGGCGAGTTCCGGGCCGATGGGCGCGTACAGAGTGCCCAGGTGGGTGGACTCAATGTCCCATTCATCCGGCTCGTTGTGTGATTCCGCATAGACGTCAATGGGGACGCCAGAGCGCTTCGCCATGAGGAGCAGCTCGCAGGCGTGGGCTGGGTTGTCCAGATCGAAGACGAAGTGAGCGCGTATGCCCAGGGACTCCGTTCTGGGCTTGCGGCAGATGAGCAGAAGGCGGCTCGCGTGTCCGGGGTCCCTCTCGAAACCGAGGGGCAACACTCCCTCGCTGAGTGCGGCGCGGGCGGCCTCCGTCTCCTTCTCGGTTCGTACGATGACGTTCCACCAGGGTAGAGGGCCGTATGTGCCGTGTAGCGCCTGGGCGTCGGGGACGCAGGAGCCGATGCGGTAGCTCTCTCGGAAGTGGAGCGAACAGTTCAGGAAGGTCAGGATGCAGGCGTCCTGGAAGCGCTCCTTCTGTGTACGGGTCCGCAGCAAGTCGCGCTCGGTGGCGCTCAGACAACCTATCGCCTCGGAGAGCACCTCAAGCTGCTCGTCGACCACGTCCAGGGCGCGGGTGAAGACCGGACGCAGACTATGGTTTGGCCGGGAGTCGCGGATTGCCTCGCGAAGGGACCCACTGGCTGCGGTGCAGCCGGCCACCCGGGTTCCCAGCTCCCGCAGATGCCTGACACCGAGGGCGGGAAACCCCTTCGTCCATAGCTTTTGAGCCTCGTTGCCTGCCCTGATCAGGGCAAGTGCCGCGACATGCTGGACACGCGTGTCGGGCTCCGCTTCCAGCCTGGACCAGATGGTCTCGGAGCACACCTCCAGCGGTCTGAGTGAGCGAGGCGCCATAGCTTCTGCGGCGCGAGAGGTTTCCATGCCCCAGTGCCGAGTCAGTTCTCTGACTGTCTTGGCGATGGTGGTCACGCGGGAACGCCGACGGAACCAGTGGTCCAGGAGAAGGGCGTACGCGCTCTCCGGATCCTCGGCGCGCAGGCCGAGGCCGAACAGCAGAACGGAACCCATGAGTCCGTCGTTCTCCACGTGCCAGCGGACATGCTTGACCAGGCTGGCGAGTTGTTCCGTGTCAGGCTTGGGCTCGGCGAAGACTGGGTGCCTTGCTAGCAGTCCGATGATGTGCGCGGTGGATCGGCCACGCGCGTCCAAGACAGCGATACGCAGAACCAAAAGGGCCCGCAATAGATCCAGATCACTCGGCTCACCGACGATCCGCGCCGGGTCCATCAACGCGTGGCGACCGACGGCGGTGGCAATCCCCGTGCAGATCTTCTGGATCCACTGCTCGCGCAGATCGGTCAAGCCAGTAGCGGAAGGCACGACTTTAATCCCCCTGTTGATACGGACGGCAGCGGAACCCTCTCCGTCATCCACAACGGAGACCGCCTCACCTCGTCGGAAGCGCTGCTGTCACCTGGTGCCGGTGGGGTTCTGCAGGCGACCTGGCAGACGCTGTACCCATGAGCACCGGTGTCCCGCAGGGCCACGGCCAGGGTGCTCATCATCCTTGCCTGTCGCACCAGCGGAGTGTATGAGGTACCACTGACAAGACCCGTACCGGCAGGACATCGCGACATTCCCGCTGACCTCTTCGGCGTGGCGGTCTGGGAAGCCCGCACGACTGGGTTCGCTGTCAAACGCCTCGATTGCCTGACAGAGGACACTGGGGGTGGCTCTGTTCACGAGATGCGGTTCCGGTACAACTTCGGTGGAGCTGCTCCGAGGCACGGTTACCGACCGGCGTTGTCGCCATTCAAGTGGTCCCGGGCTGCGGTCACGTAAGCGGCGATAGCTTTGGTGAGGTGAACGTGCTCATCACGGGCAGCCTGCGCAGAGGCAGCGTCGGAGTAGTCCCTCTGTCGAGCGGCGAGCCGAATCTGAAAGGCCGCGCTGACGACTTCTTGGGCGAGGATGGCGACGTGCTCAGGCCCTTCGAGTTGGACGACAGGGAGTGTAGCCCGCAGGGCATCGTCCCTCTCCGCCGCCTCTGCTCGTAGCACAACGGCGCGTGCATTGACACCTGCAGGATTGCTGGTGTCACCTGTGCGGGTGATTTCCGCGTGAGCCTGGGCGATGGTTACGGTGCGCCGCGTTCCATAAGCGTACGCTTCGGCAGCTTGCAAGAAGGCGGCATAAGCGTCCCGCTGGTGTTGTCGGCGCACTGCGTCGACGGGACCGAGATGGGCTCCACGCGCCTGGTGGCGTCCCGCCGCGTAAGCCGCCGCGGCGGCGACCAGTGCGGTGGGGCTGGCGACGACGGCGGCTATCACCTGTGGATCCATAATAGTGAGCATGCCGCAGTCGACCACTCAGGTGGCGGGCGTGACGGTTCGTGCGCATCAGGGCTGCCGGTGAAGCGTGGCAAGTGACGCTGCATTGGGCAGGTGAGGCCGGTCGCTTGCGGGGCCGTGAGACGAGGGACTGGTTGTCCCTTCCTCCTCACATCCGTGCAAGGCCAACACGGACGTCCCGGCGCAGGTTTCACAGAAGTTGCGCCAGAGCCGCATCTCGTGAACAAGGCCACTGCGGCTAATCCCCACCCAGGTGACCTATGGTTATGGGATAGCAAGAATCAGTTCGGTCATCAACGCCGCAACCCGTGGGCAAACAACCCCGCTCCCCCTCCCGACACACAGCAGCACCATACGCACACGCGGCGGCAGCTCGTGACGTAACAGTCACGGTCTGTCGCCGTTCGTCGTACGTGAGGGACAGGCCCAACGATTCGTAGATCGGGCGCTTGTCCGCCGGCTGTGCAGCGAGAAGACGATCTTTCATGTCGCCGAGCGTCTGGATCACGCCGTCAGTTCCGATTCAGAGAAGCACTGCCTCTCGGGCTGACTCGAGCGGCTGGCACGGAGCCGCTGCTCGGCAGCACTCTTCTCCCGTTGGGCCTCGTTGATCCACTGGGTTACCAACACCGGGTTCGATCCGGCGTCCAGTGCAGCGCGGTACCCAGCAAGCCGTCGGTCGCAGGCGGCCACGTGCTGCCGGGCTTCAGTCAGCTCAGGTGATTCATGCCCCCGCTCCTGCCCTTGGGCAGCATGGAGCTGACGAAGAGTGTTCGGAAGCCGTCCCGGGGAAAAATGGCGGGCGATCCACTCGTCGAGCTTCGGCAGGACGTCGGACTCTCGTACATAAACGGTGAGTGGATGGTCCAGTTGTGCACTCTTGGCATACTCTGCCGTATAACGGAAGCGGTAATGCGGAGCACCATGGTTGTAGTTGCCCTGCATCTTGCGTCCGCACAGTGAGTGCCGCATCAGACCTCGCAACGCGTAGGTGCGATTGATCGGTCGGGCTTTGCGGTCCACTCCTGCGGTGTTGTTGCGACGAGCGTGGCGCTTGGACTGTGCGGCGGAAAAGATCTCGGGCCCGATGAGGGGAGTGTGCGCTTCGTCTGTTGACCACACCCATTCGCTCGGGTCGTTCCATTCCATCTTGGAACGGTGTCCCAGAGTGACATCCTCGACATCTAGTTGAACCTCGCGGCGTCGCTGCCGATTCCCCACTTCGCGGCCGGTATAACGCGGGTTGTCGAGGATGGTGTGAACGGCGCTCTTGGACCAGGCGTAACTATCGCGGTGTCGGTTGCGTGCGCGGTCATGGGCGAAGGGGCAAGGAATTCCGTCGCGGGTCAGTCCCTCTGCGATTGCATAGAGCCCCGTCCCACGCAGGAATTCAGCGAAGATGCGGGGCACCACGTGGCTGGTTGCGGGGTCCGGTTCCAGCCTGTGTAGACGCTTGCCCTCAGCGGCTTTTCCCGGGTGCGGGTGTGGCCCTGCATCGGCAAGCCGGTATCCGTATGGTGGCCGCCCACCCTGATATCGCCCCTCGACGCTGAGCTGGGACGCCATGGCGGTTCGGGTTCGCACTTTGATGCGGTTGCGCTCACCCTTACTCATGCCCCCGAATACGGACATGACGAGATCGTGCGCCTCGTTCTCTGGATCGATCGCTCCGCCGATCTCGGGAACCCAGAGTGGCACGCCGTGATGCACGAAGAGAGGGAAGGTGTTTCCGAACTGATTCCCGTAGAAGGTGCGCTGTGGCTCGCCGATCACGACTGCGTCGAAGCCACGTTCTGGGTCACTCAGGGCTTTCAGGAGGGCGGCGCCGCGTGACCGTCGCTTCCAGGACAAGGCGCGGGAGTGGCCTGAGTCGAAGTACTCGACAACAATTTCCCCTCCCCTAGGCTCTACCAGGCCGCGGGCTCGGCGGAGCTGCCATTGACGGGAGGTTTCCGGGTCCTGAAGATCTTCAGTCGAGCAACGTCCCGCAAATGCAAAATGCGTCATCTAGTCACTCCTTTCCGACCCCGAGATCATCCGGGGTTGTAGATTCACTGGGAACCGTCGTACCTCGACAGCACGAGAAGAGCCAGACACGGAATCGAGTGAGTGATGTCGCTGATACTCTACTAGGATGAACTTCAGCAATGCTCGGACAGCTTCCCCTGAGAGAGATGGGAGCTCTTCAGGGAAAATAAATTCTGGAGTTTCTTCATCGTTGGGCTGGGGACGTGCAGCTCGCATGGAACTCACAGGCATAGACAGGCAGCGCCCGGTTGAAGATGCGGTTCTCGCTGACACCAGAAGTAGAGAACACGAGGCGGAAAATTGTCAGAATCGAAGCCCCAGTAGTGTCGATTTCTTGAAAAGCGCCTACCTACAGGGCAGCCAGCGGCCTCTGCGGAGTTGCTCTTGACCATCTCGGAGGCCCGGAAAGCTGGCTGCACACCCGCGGACGGCACACGGGCCGCCGGGGGCCTGCCTGCCCCTCCCAAGGAGACGGGCTGCTGACCCTCGCTCCTAGACCGTCCCAGCAACCCCGGCGCGATGAATGCCGAACTGAGCCCGCAGCTACAAGAGCAGACGGAAGAGATCCACTACCGCCGGCCCTGGAAGCCGACCACAAGTCCGCCCGCGAACACCTGCCGGGATGACGTGGCTGACCCCGTTGTCCGCGCTACAGCGGCACTCGGTGAAGGGCCAGCACGCACCCGGCTGAAGGTCGACCGCGACCAACGAATCTGCACGATGTGCGGACGGACGAAAGGCTTCGAGCCGCGGAAAGGAAGACGCCACTCCCCTGTTGATGACCGCCCCTCCGTGCCAGCTGGCTACGTACGCCACACCTGGCTCCGTGCCAGTGAGCGTGAGGTGGCGGGCCCGACGGCTCGCCCCTCACGCTTCAGTGGTTTACGGCTTACGGGAGCAGCAGCGAGTACACCCCCAGGAGCAAGGTCATCGTGGCAACAAAGGCGCCGCCTCCCAGGGTGCACGCGACCAGGGGGTTCCTCTTGACGGCGTAGAAGAGGAAGGCCGCCACGAGAGCGACGACGAGGGAGAAGAGGACGGCGATAACGATGAGCATCAGCCGTGTCCTGAAGTTCGGCAGCATGGGGTCTGCGCCCAATCCGGCTCGCGGTGGTCGAGCCGGGCACGGCAGCCTCAGCCCGACCACCTGACATCAGTGGCCATGAGCTGAGGACCTGCCGACGTTTCAGATCCACGCGGAGCCGACCCGCAACTACCGGCTACCTTCACGGTGCTCGAGCTGGCACTCGCAGTGTTGGGGTTTTCGGTGTGTTGTATTCCCTCCCAGCACGTCGACCCCAGGGGGAACGAAGACCTAAGACAGGATTCCCGCCCGGCCGTCGGCCTCATTCTCGTGTTGCTTGAGCACGCCCATCGTGGCACGGCCGAACGGTCATGCGTGGGCCTTCCGGCAAAGTTCCCCAGACGAGCTGCCGGTGGGAGGCGAGCTAGTGCTCCGCGGCTTCTGCGCTCCTTCACGCCACGGTGTCGATCTTAAGTCGGCACGAAGCACGCAACAGGTTCAACCGTGTGACCGCTTCCTGGTACGGCGGTGCACCAGGGTTGGTGATCGCCGCCAGCACCAACGTCTCCAACCCCTTCCGCGTCTCGGACGGGATGACGAAAGTCCCGTACAAATGGAACCCGGTCTCCACTTTGTTGCGGAGCGTCCGGTGCAGATCGTCCCATGCGTCCTCGGCGGCGTCCCGAAGCTGCGCGCGATCTCCTACCGCACCGCGGGACAGCCGGGTCAAACACCGCTCCAGCTTCTGTGCGCGGGCGTCCAGCTCCGTGGCTAGTTTTCGTACGCGCGCGAACACCTTCGCCGACGTGACCACGAGTCCGACCACCACGCTGATGCACGCCGCGAAGACCGCGGGCGAGTAGCGCCCGGGAACGGGCAGAGTGCGGATCAAGCAGACGGCTCCCACGGTGCCGCAGCACATCGCGGCTACCTGGAGGGCTGCCGCCCAGGTTAGGCGGCCCTGCAGGCGCTCGTAGGCGAACGATGGCGACTCCCGCACCCCGCCGCCGATGTGGAAGCACCAGATCATCACCAGGGCCAGACCGGCTACAACGGGCTGGTCCGGCAGGAAGCTGACCGCTGCCACCACGACCAGGAACATGGCCACCACGTACGCGGTCATCGGTACGAACGTGATCACACGGTGCCAGGTCTCCGAACGAGCCACGAACCACGGTTTCACGACCCAGTACGAACCGAGCAACAGGAGAGCCGAGAGGGCGGCCAGCACGGGGAACAGCGTCATTGAGGTGCTGCCGAGCGCTATCGCCGTCAGAACGACGGCGACCCCGGTGCTGGTCGCACCGGTCCATAGTCGCCATTGGGCTGGGTGAGTCTCCGCTCTGGGGGATACGGAATCTATTGTCACGGATGAACAACTCCTTGCTTCGGTAGGCGCCCGCTCGCCAGCCGCCCCTCCGTTCAGAAAAGCACCGGCCACTGACAGCGGAACATTGTCGCCCATCACGCCTCGTCAGTCTTTGGCCACGGGAATATCGGGTGGGCCGGATGATTGATGCGAGGGGTTCGGGCGCTGTCCTGTCGCGCTTGCTCAGTCACAGTTGGCTATTGAGCAGACAGGGAATGAGGGGTGCAGCGGAGTCGCGAGAAGGCCCCACGACCTTCAGGGCCTCAAGCTTGCGGAAGACCAAGACGTCTTCATGGACGATGAGGTGAAGGGTGGGCTTGATTCGGTTTGACGGACATTCGAGATCAGGGGCGTTGCCCCGGAAGGATGTCCATCATGGAGAGCATGGGGAAGAAGAAGCCGCGTCCTCGCCGCTCGTTCACACCGGAGTTC
>NZ_QOIM01000056.1 GCF_003323735.1 Streptomyces reniochalinae
TGAACTCCGGTGTGAACGAGCGGCGAGGACGCGGCTTCTTCTTCCCCATGCTCTCCATGATGGACATCCTTCCGGGGCAACGCCCCTGATCTCGAATGTCCGTCAAACCGAATCAAGCCCAGGGACCTAGCGTCACGCGAGTGACCGGATACCGACAGATCCTCGCCGTGCCGGGCATGGCACCGCTGCTGGCTGTCTCCTTCCTCGCCCGCACCGCGATCACGGCCGACGTGATGGCGCTGACGCTGTACGCCGTGCTGGGCCTGGAGTCGAGCTACGCGGCGGCCGGCGGCGTCGCGGCGGCCCTGACCGCAGGACTGGCACTCGGCGGGCCGCTGCTCGGCCGCATGATCGACCGGCGTGGCCCGCGCCCCGTGCTGCTGGTGACCGTCGCGGCGCAGGCCGCGTTCTGGCTGAGCGTTCCCGCACTGCCGTACGGGGCGCTGGTGGGCGCCGCCCTCGTGGCGGGCCTGCTGATGGTGCCGGCTCAGCCGGTGACCAGGCAGGCGATCGCCGCGATGACCACGCCGCGGCAGCGCCGGGCCGCGTTCGCGCTGGGAGCGGTGCAGGGCGAACTCTCGTACATGGTGGGCCCTGCGGTGGTGATCCTGTGCACCGCGCGGCTGTCGCCCGGTGTGGTGGCGTGGGGTCTCGGCGCCGCGATCGTCGCGGGCGGAACCGGGATCGCCCTCCTCGACCCGCCACTGCGCGCCGAGGCCGAGTCGGATGCCGGGTCCGAGGCTGGTACCGGTACGGGGGCACGTACCGGGCGCGCGGCTGAACGCCCCCCGCGCCGCCAGCGGTCGGGCGCCCGGCTGATCGCCGTACTGACGATGGCGTTCGGTATCACGGTGCTGCTGGGCGGCGTCGACCTGGCCGTCGTCGCCACGCTCGAAGAAACCGGACAGGTGTCCTTTGCCGCCGTGGTCGTGGCGGTGCTCGGCGTGGCCTCCGTCGTCGGCGGGCTGGCATACGGTGCGCTGTCCCGGCCGCTGCCCACGTGGTCGCTGCTCGGACTGCTCGGGCTCGTGACGCTCCCCGTGGGGCTGGCACACGACTGACCCTGGCTGTGTGTGGCCGTCGTCGGCACCGGGTTCTTCGACGCGCCGACCCTTTCGGCCGTGGCCGACGCGGTCAGCCGGCTGGCGCCGGCCGGCGTGCGCGGAGAGGCGACAGGTCTGCAATCCTCGGCCCTGAGCGCGGGATTCGCGCTCGGCTCCCCGCTCGTCGGGGTGGCCGTCGACGTCTCCGTTCCGGCCGGCGGCTTCGCGGCGGCCGGGCTGGCGGGCCTCGCTGCCACGTTGACAGGCTGCTTGCTCTGCCGCCGCCGCTCGTCTCCCCGGCCGCCCGCTCCGGCCGGCCACCCCAGCGGGCCGGCCGGTCACCGGGGCGGGTGCGCTCGCCGCCGCGCGACGCGGGCCGGTTCGGGGGCGCGGGGCCGTTCGGCGGTGCGGGGGGCCGAAACGCTGTCCCCTGACCCACTGTGCCCCGGCCCACTACCCCCTGGCCCGCGGAGCCCGACGGCGTAGAGTCGGCGGCCGGTACGGAATCCGGCAGGCGCCGGACGGACGGTGCGGTGCGCGGCGGCGTACGGCGGAGGAAAGGCGTGCGGGGCGCGATGGCTCAGGAGAGCAGGGGGACGGACGGCGGGGCGCCGAAGGGCGGTCGAACCCCCGAGCGGCGTCCGCTGCCGCCGACCAGCTGGGCGGTACTGGGCCTGCTCTCCTTCGAACAGGAGCTGTCCGGCTACGACCTGAAGAAGTGGGCCGACTGGTCGCTGAGCTTCTTCTACTGGTCGCCCTCCTTCAGCCAGATCTACAGCGAGCTCAAGCGCCTGGAGGGGGCAGGCTACGTCACCTCGCGCAGCGTCCCGCAGGCGACGGGCAACCGCGACAAACGGGTCTACTCGATCACCGAAGCGGGCCGCCGTGCCGTACGGGAATGGGCCCGCGGCGCGGCCGTCGAACCGCCCGTGCTCAAGCACGGCGTGATGCTCCGCATCTGGCTCGGCCACCTCCTGGAGGCGGACCAGGCCCGCGACATCCTGCGCGAACACCAGGCCAACGCCGACAAGATGGTGCACCGCGCCAGGCTGGACGCCGAGGGCGCTGAGGGAGAGCCCTCGTGGGCGTACCCGCGGCTGGTGCTGCGCTGGGCGGAGCGCTACTACGAGGCCGAGCGCCGGCTCGCCGAGGACATGCTGGCCGACCTCGACGAACTGGCGCGGGAACGGGAGGCGCCGGGCCACGGGGAGCCCGGCGCGTAATTCCGGCTCATCGCCCCCGCTCGTCACCGCTCCGTGCTCGTCACCGCTCGCTGCTCGTCACCGTTCCCGCTCGTAGGTCGTCCTGCTGACCCCGGACGGGTAGGGGCGGGTGGTGACGTGACGGAAGGCCGTCGGGGAGAACGCCCCGTCGAAGAGCGGGATGCCGGCGCCGGCCACGATCGGGTTGCGCTTGAGGATCAGCTCGTCGATCTCCGCCAGCAGCGTGGCCGCCAGCTTTCCGCCGCCGACCAGCCAGATGTCGCCGCCCTCTTGCTGCTTCAGCTCCCGCACGACCTCCGCCGGATCGCGGTCCGCCACGATCTCCACGGCCGGGTCCTGGCTGGTCAGGGTGCGGGAGAAGACGATCTGACGCAGGTGTGCGTAGGGGCTGGTGACCCCCTCGTTCAGGCCGGGCTCGTAGCTGCCGCGCCCCATCAGCGCCACCTCGAACCTGCGGTTGGGCCGGTCCGGGAGGCCCAGCGCCGCACGGGCCTGGGTGGGGACGGTCTCGGGCAGCTCCTCCCAGATCGCGGCGGCCAGGTCGTCGAACCCGTCGGGGATGGGGAAGAAGTCGAACTCTCCCTCGGGCCCCGCGATGAAGCCGTCGAGCGTGACGGCGGCGTAGTAGACGAGCTTGCGCATAGGTACCCCCTGATTGCCACTTCACTTGCACTACTTCAACTGCACCACTTCGCTTGCAGTGGTTTGAACGTAGTACTGCGGCTACAGTGGTGTCAACGGGGAAACGAGCAGGGTTTCGGACGAGGCAGGAGACCGGTCATGCGGCAGAACACCGAACGGCGCGCGGCGCTGCTCGACGCGGCCATCGAGGTTCTGGCCCGCGAGGGCTCACGTGGGCTGACGCTCCGCGCCGTCGACAAGGAAGCGGCCGTCCCCACCGGAACGGCGTCCAACTACTTCGCCCACCGCGGCGACATGCTCACCCAGGTCATGCGCCGTACCCGCGAACGCCTCACCCCCGACGAGGCGGCGGTGGCCGAACGGATGAGCGCCCCGCGCACCCTCGCACTCGAAGTCGAGCTGATGCACGACGTGGTGGACAGGATGCGCGCAGACCGCAGCAGCTACCTGGCGATGATGGAACTGCGCCTGGAGGCCACCCGGCGGCCGGAGCTGTACGAGGAGCTGACGGGCTTCCTGCGCGACGAGTTCAACGGCCTGATCGCCTACCACAACGAGATCGGCATGCCGGGCGACGACATGGGCGTCGCCCTCCTCTACCTGGCGATGACGGGCCTGCTCGTGGACGAGATGACGCTCCCGGACATCCTGAGAGCGCCGTACGACGTGGACCGCCTCATCGCGGCGATGGTGCCCCGGGTGTTCGGCGACAGCGTGCCCGACGCGGACGAGTAGCCCGCAGAGCCCCTTTGCGGCCCGGCCCGCCGTCTGCGGTCTCGAAGGGGCCGATATAGCCCGCGTCCCCCGCCCCGGCGTGGTATCGCTGCGCGCGGTCCTCTTCGGCTTCTCCGGCACGCGAGTCCACGCCGTCCCCCGCCGACCCGGTCAGCGGGGGTCGGGGCGGCAGGCCGCCGTCACTCCGCGCTGTCGTCGAACCAGGTGTCGAGGACGGAGTCGAGGTCGTCGGCCCACGCCGTGGCCTGCTTACGGGAGGTCGCCTCGACTTCCGCGTCGAAGCGGCGGTGCCCTGTCGTGCAGACGCAGATCCGGAAGCGGCGGCCGAACCGTGGGGCGCCGATTTCCACGGCGCCGATCTCGCTCCACTCGAACCGGGCCTCCGCGTCGTCGAGGCGAAGCGTCACGCCGCGGCCGTCCGCGACGATGGCGGCCCGACGGTCCGAGACCTCGAACGAGGGCCCCTCGAAAGGCTCCTCCTCCTGCTCCTCGTCCTCGTCGGTGTCGACCTCCGCGTCGGTGCCGGTGTCGACTTCGGAGACGGTGTCGGCTTCGGGGCCGGCATCGTCGTGGTCGGCCTCGGCCGCCTCCGCGGGCTCCGTCGTCCGCTCGTCGTCCTCGTCCCCGGCGTCGGGTTTCCGCGACACCGCGCCTTCGCGGGACTCCTTGTCCGCGGGGGCGGCGGCGAGGGTGTCGAGGCCGGGGACGTACGTCGGGTCCGTGCCTGCGCTGAGCACGGCGGGCTCGGCTGTGTCAGGTCGTTGCTCCACGAGGCCAGTATGGCGACAGGACCTGTGCGTCATTCAGCGCCCCCTGCCCGCGCTCACGCCGCGTGCGTCCCGTACACCCCGTACGTGCGCCGGAAGTAGAGCAGCAGGCCCGCTTCGCGGGGCTGGTGGAGGGCGGTGACGCGGCCCACGGCGATGGTGTGGTCGCCGCCGGGCAGCTCGGTTTCGACGGCACATTCGACGGAGTACGCCGCACGCGCCGCCGCCGTCACCCCCGACGACCTCTGCGACATCCTCTACACCTCGGGGACCACGGGGCGGCCCAAAGGGGTCGAGATCACGCACGGTCAGACGCTGGAGGCGTTCACCGCGTGGGCGCGGGCAGTCGGACTGCGCGAGGGCGACCGCTATCTGCTCGTCAACCCGTTCTTTCATACCTTCGGGTACAAGGCGGGCGTGCTGGCGTGCCTGCTGGCCGGGACGACGATGCTGCCCGAGGCCGTCTACGACGCGGGCCGCGCCCTGGGCCGCGTCGCGGGGGAACGCGTCAGCGTGCTGATGGGGCCGCCGACCGTCTTCCACACCCTCATCGACCACCCCGACCGCCTCACCAGCGACCTGTCCTCGCTGCGGCTGGCGGGGACGGGAGCGGCCGGGGTGCCCGTCGACCTGGTGGCGCGGGTCAGGCGGGAGCTGGGCGCGGCGGAGGTGTTCACCGCGTACGGGCTCAGCGAGTCCGCCGGTGTCGCCACCGTCTGCCCCACCTCCGCCGAGGCGGCCACCGCGGCGCGCACCGTCGGACCTCGCTGCCAGGAACGCAGGTGCGGATCGTCACCGCCGACGGCACCGAGGCGGCTCCCGGCGAACCGGGGGAGATCCGGCTGCGGGCGCGTCACGTGATGCGCGGCTACTGCGACGATCCCGAGGCGACGGCCGCCGCCCTCGACGCGGCCGACTGCCGAACGGCCGCCCAGACGGCCCCCGCGGGGCCTCCCACCCACCGGGAGGAGCCGTGAGCGTGCGCCGCTGCCCGCGCATAACGTCCCCGCATGAGCCGTACGAACCGTGTGAGCAGCGGCGGCCCTGCGGGCGGCCTGACCGGCGACGGTACCGACACGGGTCGCCCGGGTGCTCCGCGAGGACAGCACCGTCATCGGCGGCCTCTACGCGAGGGGCAACGCCTCGGCCGCCGTCATGGGCGAGACCTACCCGGGCCCGGGAGCCACCATCGGGCCCGCGATGACGTTCGCCTACGCCGCGGTCGGCCACATGGCGGGGAGCTAAGCGGACACGACACCGGGATGAGCCACGGGCGTCCCGGGCCGCCTCACCTCCTCACGCGGCGGTGCCCTCGCTCGCGGCTCCGCCCGGGTCGTGACGAGACGCGGTGGTGCCCTCCTCCTCGACTCCACCCGGCCCCTTCCGCGCCGTGCGGTCGTAGCCGCCCTCCCTCCCGGCGTGACCGTGCGCCGGTGCCGTGGCGTCCCAGGGGAGCGTCGCGCTGAGGCGGAAGTCGGTTCCCTCCCAGCCGTGTTCGAGGGTGCCGCCGGCCAGCTGGGCGCGCTCGGCCAGACCGATGAGGCCCAGCCCGGCCCCGGGGACCTCGGCGGGCGGGCCGCCACGCCCCACCGGGTTGCGGACCTCGACGGTGAGGCCGCGCCCGGAGGCGCCGCGCACGGTCACCGAGACGGGCGCGCCGGGCCCCGCGCCGTGCTTGCGCGCGTTGGTCAGCCCCTCCTGGACGATGCGGTACGCGGTGCGCCCCGCCACGGTGGGCGCGCTCCCGAGTCCGCCCGCCACGTCGAGGTCGAGACCGACGCGGGCGCCGGCCCGCCGGGACTCCTCAGCGAGCCGCTCCACGTCGGCGAGCACCGGCTGCGGACGGTCCGCCTGTTCGGGCGCCCGCAGCACCCCGATGACCTCCCTCAGGTCCTGTAGCGCCTGGTGCGCGCTCTCCCGGATCACACCCGCCGCTTGTCCCACCTGTGCCCGGTCGCCGCCCGGATTGAACTCGAGCGCCCCTGCGTGCACGCTCAGCAGTGAAAGCCGGTGGGCCAGCACGTCGTGCATCTCGCGTGCCACGTCCTCGCGGGCCTCGCGCCGCGCGTCGGCCGCCGCGCGCTCGGCCCGCTCGCGGAGCGAGGAGAGCAGCTGCCGCCGCGAGCGGACGTACATCCCCCAGCCGAGCGCCCCGGCGAGGAGTACGAAATAGGTGAGCGCGGACTCCGTCTCGGGGCCGCCTGCTGCGGGGCCGCTCGCGAGGACGAACGGCACCGGCGCGTAGGCGAGCGCCGTCACCCACGCCGTCACCCGTGGCGGCCTGCTGACCGCGACGGTGAACAGCGCGACGAGGATCGGACCCGTGACGAAGTGCGAGAACGGCTCGGCCACCAGCAGTGCGAGCGCGAGCTGCACCGGCCACCGGCGCCGCAGGAAGAGCGCCGCGCAGGCGAGCCCGCCCCGCAGCTGGTCGAGGAAGAGCGCCGTCGGGGAGGTACCCGGGTCGAGGGCGACCGCGTCGGTGCTCAGCACCAGGAAACACCCGGCGAACAGGAACGCGCCGATGTCCACCGCCCAGTCGCGTGCGCTGCGTCGCCCCGGCCGCCGGACACCGGCGCCGGTGATGTGCTCAGACCTCATGCCGTGAAATCTACGGTCGCTGCCGGGTCACTGTCCCCGCCAGGCCGCAGGCGGAGACTTCGGTAGGAGCGTGCGGCGACTTCGGCAGGACCGAAAGGCGACTTTCGTAGGGCACCCGGGCCCCCGATCGGGGACTTCCGCCGCCCGTTCCGCCCCCGAAGCCCGATCCCCCTCAGCCCCGGCCGCCGCCAGTCTGCGGGCATGAAGAATCTTCTCGGCTTCGTCGCCTTCGTCCTCATCGCCCAGGGAGCGGGCGGCCTCGCCCACAAGCTCACCGGCTGGTTCGACAAGTGGGCCGTCGTCGACCACCTCGCCTTCCTCGACGGCTACGAGGTCTACGTCTGTGTGCTGCTCATCACCCTCGGCCTCGCGGTCGGCGCCGCCTCGGACGCCGCCGGGCGCCACGAGTGACCTCCGGACCCGGCATACCCTGGGACGACGGCCTCAGGCCGCGTCCGTTGTCCCGTGACCGCCCCGCGGTCACGCATCCGACCAGGAGCAGAACCGTGTACTTCACCGACCGTGGCATCGAAGAGCTGGAGAAGAGGCGCGGCGAGGAAGAGGTCAGCCTCGCGTGGCTGTCCGAGCAGCTGCGGACGTTCGTCGATCTGAACCCGGACTTCGAGGTGCCGGTGGAGCGGCTCGCCACCTGGCTGGCGCGGCTGGACGACGAGGACGACGAGGACGACGGCTGACGAGGGCCGACAGCGCGGGCCGGCGAGGACAGACGGAAAGGACAGGCGGCGAGGACAGGCGGCGAGGACGAGGACCGAGGGCGCTGACGCCGAGAGGCTGAGGGCGCCGACGGCCGAGGGCCGCGGGGCCCGCTCTCACTCGCGAGGGGGTTGCGCCTGTCGCGACACACGACATATCGTGTCCATCCAGAGACGCGATATGTCGTTGCCGTGTGCGGAGGCACCGGCGGGGCGCCGCGCGCCGCGCAACGTGCCGTGGCCGCACCCCCGCGCCGCCTCGCGCGTCCGGCAGCGCCGAGCCTGGGGAGGCCCGCCGTGCCCGTATCCGACGACCGGTCGTGGCAGATCACCGAGCCGTGGCGGATCGACTTCGACGACCCCGTCACGGAGTTGGACGTGCGCGTGGTGGGCGGGACGGTCAACGTGGTCGGCACCCAGGAGACGACCACCCGCGTCGAGGTGGGCGAGGTCGAGGGCCCGCCCCTGCTCGTGCGGCGCGAGGGCGGCCGGCTGATCGTCGCCTACGAGGACCTGCCCTGGGGCGGTTTCCTCAAGTGGCTCGACCGCAAGGGCCGACGTCGGAAGGCGGAGGTGTCGGTGCGGGTGCCGGCGGATGTCGCACTGTCGGTCGGAGTGGTGGGGGCCACTGCCGTCGTCTCCGGCATCCACGGCGGCACGAAGGTGGCCGGAGTCTCGGGTGCGACGACGCTCGTCGGGCTGCGCGGTCCCGTGACGGCCGAGACCGTCTCGGGGGACGTCGAGACCCAGCGGCTGTCCGGGCCGCTGCGCTTCTCCACGGTCTCCGGCGACCTGACCTGCGTCGACGGCGCACTGGGCACGATCACCGCCGACTCGGTCAGCGGCGCGATCATCCTCGATCTGAATTCCTCCCGGGCGGACGGCCCCGCGGCCATCCGCCTGAGCAGCGTCTCCGGCGAGCTGGCCGTCAGACTCCCCGCCGACGCGGACCTGACGGTGGAGGCGCAGAGCGCGGGCGGCGCCGTCTCCAGCGCCTTCGAGCGGTTGACGACCACCGGCTGGGGCTGTCGCCGGGTGGCCGGTGCCCTGGGCGGCGGGCGCGGCGCCCTCCAGGCCAACAGCGTCTCCGGAGGCGTCGCGCTTCTCCGCCGCCCGCCCGGTGCGGACGGCCTGGGGGAGGGGCCGCGTCCGGGCGACCGTGTCGGCGCCGCCCAGGGGGCCGGCGCTGCCCGTGGCGGCCGCCCGCCCGGCCCTCCCGGTGGCTCCGCGACCCCTGGCAACCCCACCTCGCCGAAGGACCTGTGACATGCCCCCCGTCTTCGCGCACGGCCGACTGCGCCTGTATCTGCTGATGCTCCTCGCCGAGGCGCCGCGCCACGGATATGAGGTGATCCGTCTCCTCGAAGAGCGCTTCCAGGGCCTGTACGCGCCCTCGGCCGGCACCGTCTACCCGCGCCTGGCCAAGCTGGAGGCCGAGGGGCTCGTCAGCCACACCACCGAGGGCGGCCGCAAGGTGTACGCCATCACCGAGGCGGGCCGGACCGAACTCGACGGCAGGCAGGCGGAGCTGGCCGAGCTGGAGATCGAGATCCGCGACTCCGTGGCGGCACTCGCCGGAGACATCCGCGAGGACGTCAGCGGCACGGCAGGCGACCTGCGCCGGGAGATGCGCGAGCAGGCACGGACCACGCGCCACCGGTCGAAGCAGGCCCGCGCCCCGAAGGACCCCACCTCCGGGTGGGAGAAGCCCGCCGGCTGGGACGACGGCTGGGGCGAGGGCTGGGAGGGGGTCTGGGGCGACAAGGAGGCGTGGCGGCACGCCAAGGAGGAGATGCGCCGGGCCAAGGACGAGTGGAAGGAACAGGCCCGCAAGGCCAAGGAGGAGGCGCAGCGCGCCAAGCGCCAGGCCAGGAAGGAGCGGGAGGCCCATACCGAGGCGCTGGCCGAGGTACACCGGCTCGCCCATCAGGTGCAGGATCAGGTGCAGTCCCGTGTGCAGGCGGGCGACTGGTCGGGTGCCGTCCGCGACGGCATGTCCGAACTCGCGCGCGGCATGGGGAGCCTGGGGCGGATGACCGGAGCGAGCACGCCCTGGCCGCCGTACGTGCGCCCGCACCCGGCCGGTACCGACCCGGACGCCGAGGCCGAGGCTCCGATGGCCGACTCCACGGGCGACCCGGCGCGCGATCTCGAACGGCTCCTGGACCGCTTCCGGGACGACGTGCGTGACGCCGCCCGCGATCACGGCGTCGACGAGGGGCAGCTGCGCGAGGTGCGCCGCCACCTGTCGACTGCCGCCGCCCATATCGGCGTTCTGCTGCGCGGCGCCGAGGCGGGAGCGGACGGCGCCACGGCCCGGACGACCACCACGACCAACGCGACGGACGCAGCCCGTGGGGCGGCGAGCGGGGCGGAGGGGAACACGGGCTGTCCCGGCACATGACGCCGCCGCCCACGTCCACGCTCGCGCGGGCAGCAGCCGTGGATGTTCAATAGGGGCTCGGCGCAAGGCCGTTGGGGTGAACGCGGTGAGGGGGACGTATGAAGCGGGAGATCCGGGAGATCACGCTGCCGGGCGGTGAGACCCTGCTGGCGCAAGTCCGGATCCTGGACGAGGACGAGGTCCCGCCGGGGGCCGACGACTTCCAGTTCGACGACGTCGGCACGCGGGACCAGCTCATCGCGCGGGCCCAGCAGCTGAACGAAGTGATCAGCGGTGTCGGATCGGCCGTGTTGCGGGCGGCACGCCAGGCGTGCCCTGACGAGGTCAGCGCCACGTTCGGCGTCGAGCTGGCCGTCAAGTCGGGTAAGGCCCTCGCCGCCGTCCTCGCCGACGGGGAGGCCAAGGCTGCGGTCTCGGTCACCCTCACGTGGCACGCGGCGCACCGGCGGGACGGCGACGGCGAGGACGGCACACCCGGGACCACGCGGTCCACGGACGGCACCGGCACACCCGGCACCGCTCCGCAGGGCGGGTGACGCGCGGGTGCGGAGGCGCGGGACTTCCTCCCGCGAGATGCCGCCGGCACTCGGCGGGTGACGCGCGGCGCGGACGTGCGGAACCTGGTGTGCGTGGCCTGGTGTGTGTGGCCTGCTTTGTGTGGCCTGTGCGCGCGGCGGTGGGACGCCGTGAGCGGGTGGACGCGCGGACGCCATGAGCAGCGGCACGCTGCGGCCGTCCTGGCAGGACGGGCTGGGCCGGACCGGGCGCCGTGCGGGCCGCCCGCCGTCCGGGCCGGGCCCGGCGCCCGGCCTTGTTGCGGGTCCGGGCGCGCACCCGAACCCCGGCTGCGCACACCCGGGAGCGTGGCCGTCCCCCGTCGTGAGTACGGAATGTGCGGGGGATGCCGGGGCGCCGCCCCTCCCGTCTGTCGGACCCGGGGACTAGCCTGCTACCTCAGGCATCTCACAGAAGGAAGTGACGGGGGAACGGGGCGTAGAGGGGGGAGTGCTGTGACCGGAGTGCGAGCCGCGCGGTGCGGGAGGCCACGATTCGGCGTGCTGCCGTGCGCGCCCTGTGCCGCGTGAACGCCCCCACGGGCCTCGCCGACTCCGTTCGCGCTTCCGTCGTGCGCATCGGGGCACCGCCCGAGGGGTACGACGGAAGCAGCGGCGGCGGCATCAACGGCGGCCGCGGTGACGGAGCGAGCGGTGACGAAGTGCGCGGGATCGCCGGCCCCCTCGCGGGGCGGCGGTCGTTCTGGGGGAGCGGGTTCTTCGTCGCGCCCGGTTGGGTCCTCACGTGTGCCCATGTCGTCGGCAAGGGCGCCGCGAGCGTGTGGAGGGGGGATCGCGCCATCGGCATCACGGTCGGCGACGACGCGCAGAGCACGGTGCTCCTCGGCGAGCTCGCGTTCGGGCTGCCGCTGCCCGACGACCCCGAAGAGCCGCCGGCGCCGTGGCCGTTCCCGGACCTGGCGCTCGTACGGGTGCCGGACGCGACGGATGTGGACTGCCTGTGGCTGAGTGACCGCTCGGCCCTGACCCCGGCCTCCATCGGGCTGTACGGCTGGGTGCCGGGCCCGGAGCGCGGCGAGCAGATGTTCTTCACGGGGCTGGCGACGGCCACGGGGGTGCGGGGCCGCCCCCTGATGCTCAGCGGCGACGAGTTGACGGAAGGCTGTTCCGGCGGCCCGGTGCTGGACGAGCGGCGCGGTGCGGTGCTCGGCGTCAGCAAGGGCAAGGGCTCCCGTCCGCGCACCGGGGTGGCCACGCGGGTCACGGCGCTGCGCAGGCTGTGCGACGCGGGGCCGCGAGGGGCGCGGGTGCTGCACGAGGTGCTGTCCGCGCACGACCGCTACCACCTGCGGCGCTACCACGGGTTCGGGCACAGCTGGTATCGCCAGCACGCGCGGCTGGGCCCCATGGGCGGGGAGCCCGCCTACGGGTTCACGGTGGACCGGCGGGCGGAGCTGTACGCGCTGTTCGCCGAGGTGGAGCCGCCGACGGGCGCCGGGCAGGTGCTGCAACTGGCCAACGAGGCACGGGACATGGTGCTGCGCCTTCCCTACACCCTGAACGAGCACGACCCCCGCTCCTGGCGGGAGGGCGCGGGCCTGCTCTACGAGCCACGGGACAGCGACGCGACGGCGGAGGAGCCCTCGCCTGACCTGGCGCTTGAGGCCGTGGTGCTGTACGCCGCCAAGGTGACCGCCGCACTCACCCGTTCGGGGGCGGCGGGATCGCCGCGTTCGGCGCGCGCGCTGGCGGAGCTGCGCGGCTGGGTGGAGCGCACGGCGCACACGCTGCTCAACGACGTGATCAGGGCCCGTGTCCCCGCTGTGCTGGAGAGCCACCGTCCCGCGTCGGCGGCCAGGGCCAACGTGCTGGTGGAGGTGGAGCCCGACATCTACGGTTCCGGACGGCACGCCTGGCGGGTGCTGCTGGTGCGCTCGGCCCACAAGGACGAGCTGCTGGCCGGTGACGACGGCGCGGACGAGACCGAGGAGGACGGGGAGCGGGAGGAGTCCATCGTCGACCAGAGCCGGGAGGAGGTGCCCCGCCCCCGGCTGGAGGAGGCCGTGCGCGGGGCGCTGTCCCAGGCGCTCGACCAGTGCGACGTGGACGAGCACCTGGCGGCGGTGGAGTTCCTGCTGCCGCGCGCGCTCTTCGACGAGCCGGTGGACGAGTGGCGGGTCCGTCCCTACGATCCGGCCGATCCGTTCAACCCGCATGCCGTGCCGCTGGGGCAGCGTCGCCTGGTCGTGGTGCGTGACAGGTCGCGCAGGGACCACGGCTTCACCCCTGAGGCCCGTACCAGGGCCGCCGCGGTGCTGGGCGGTCCGATGGAGGCCGTGCCGCTGCGGCGCGAGGTGCCCATGGCCGGGCACGGCGCGTCGGCGCCCGAGGGCGGGCAGGCCGCTTACGGGCGGCTGCTGGCCGCTCCGCCCGGCGCCGTTCCGGTGTACTGCGCGCGGACGGGCAGCGGCCCGGGGGCCCGCGCCATGGCGGCGGCGCTCGGCGCGGGGCACGCGGTGGCGCTGTGGCGGCACTCGTGCGGCGACCAGCACGACCACGACGACTGCGAGGAGTTCCACGAGCGGGCCGCCGCGCTGCTGCGCCGGGTTCACTCGGCGCGGCAGCTTCCGCAGGAGATCAGGGCGCTGCGGAACACCAACGCCGACCTGGGCGACGGTGGGAGCTGGGAGCCGGAAGGGGCAACTGGCGTGAACAGTGCGTCAATTGACCACCCAGCGGCCTGGGCACGGCATATCGTCCTGCTTTACGATCCGCCCCACAGGACCATTGGGGACGAACCGTTGCGCGAACCACCGCTCATGCCCAGGCAGTCGACAGCGTTGAGGAGCACATCGTGAGCGATTGGCGCATCTACCGCGGCGCGGGTGTGCCGCACGAGGGCGTGCGGGGACTGCCCGAGCCGCCCCCGTGGCGCGACTTCACCGGTGCCGGCACCGGCCCCGACAGCCCGCACGGCGCGGAGGGCGACACCGAGGGCGCCGACACCGCGCGGCGGCTGGGCGCGCGGCGACGCCTGGTGGAGAGCCTGCATCCGCGTCCCGAGGAGGTGGAGGCCGTCAACGCGGCGCTGTATCTGCGCCGCCCCCTCCTGGTCACCGGCAACCCGGGCACCGGCAAGTCGACGCTCGCGCACGCGGTCGCGCACGAGCTGGGTCTCGGCCGGGTGCTCCGCTGGCCGATCGTCAGCCGTACGTCGCTGGCGGACGGGCTCTACCACTACGACGCGATCGGCAGACTCCAGGACGTCCAGCTGGACCGTGCCGTGGCCGGCGAGGGCGACTCGGCGCCCGCCCGTCCCCCGATCGGGTCGTATCTGCGGCTGGGTCCGCTGGGCACGGCGCTGCTGCCCGCGCAGGACGGCCCCGACGGGGTGCCGCTGCCCCGGGTGCTGCTCGTCGACGAGCTGGACAAGAGCGACATCGACCTGCCCAGCGACCTGCTCAACGTCCTGGAGGACGGCGAGTTCACCATTCCGGAGCTGGAACGCATCGCCGACCGGGAGCCGGTCACCGAGGTGCTGACCGCGGACGGCGACAAGGTCCCCATCGAGGGCGGGCGGGTGCGGTGCACGGCGTTCCCGTTCATCGTGCTGACCTCCAACGGCGAACGCGACTTCCCGGCCGCGCTGCTGCGCCGCTGCATCCAGCTCGACCTCAAACCGCCGGGTGACAAGCAGCTCGCCGCGATGGTCTCCGCACACCTGGGAGAAGAGGCGCTTGAGGAGGGCGCCGAGCTGGTTCAGCGGTTCCTGCGCCGCGAGCCCGGGCAGGTCATCGCCACCGACCAGCTGCTCAACGCACTGTTCCTGACACAGCGCGCCTCGGGCGTCGAGAGGGTCACCCGCGACCGGCTCGCCGAGATGCTGCTGCGCCCCCTCGACCGCCCGAGGTGACGCGCTGATGAGCCCGGCGCCGCCCCCGCCGCGACGGCCCAGTGGCCGTGCGCGGTCCGAGGCGACCCCGCCGCACCCCTCCACGGCCGTCCAGGATGCCCTGGCCGTCGGCGAGGTGGCTCAGCTGGTGGCGCGGCTGCGGGCAGCCGGCTGGGAGCCCTCGTCCGAGGAAGTGGCCGAGGCGCTGTGGCTCGCCCGGTTCACGGCCCCAGGGCAGGCCCGCGAAGCCGCCGCGGGCGCCACGGGCTCGCCCGCCCCCGAGAGCGGAGCGCCGCATCCGCAGCCGCCCGCACTGCCGACGCACGAGGACGAGGAGACGGAACCGGACGACACACCGGCGGCGGCCACCGAGCGGACGGCGCCGGTGTCGCTGTTCGCGCCGCGTCGGCACGGGGGCGAGCCGTCCCCCGGTTTCCCGGTGCGCGCCCCGGCGGCGGGGTCACTGTCCGGGCTGTTGGAGCTACAGCACGCGCTGCGCCCACTGCACGGCTACCGGCCGCCGCTGCCCCCGGCCACCGGGGGGCTGGACGAGGCCGCCACCGCGGATCTGAGCGCCCGTTCCGCCACGGTGCTGCCCGTGTTCGGCACCGCGATCCGCCGCTACAGCGAGATCCAGCTCATCATGGACGCCTCGCCGACCGCGTCCGTGTGGCAGCCCACGCTGGAGCGGCTGCGCCAGACGTTCGAACAGCTCGGCGTCTTCCGTGACGTGCAGGTCCGCTACCTCTACCGCGCCCGTGACGGTTCCCCGCTCATCGGCACAGGACCGGCCGACGGCAGCACCCGGCTGCGCCCCGCGGACCAGTACCGCGACACCACGGGCCGGCGGCTCACCCTGGTCGTCAGCGACTGCGTGGGGGCGCTGTGGCAGGACGGCCGCGCCCAGCGGCTGCTGCACCACTGGTCGGGGCGCTCCCCGCTGGCCGTCGTCCAGCCGCTGCCGCCCCGCCTGTGGCCGCGTACGGCGCTGCCGGCCGAGCCGGGGACGCTGCTGCGGGAGCGCGGCTCCGGCGGACGCGTCACCTTCGAGCCCGAGGGGTACGGCCCGCTGCCGCCCGCCGACGCGGTGGCCGTTCCGGTGCTGCTGCCCACGCCCGAGGCGCTGGGCAACTGGGCGCGGCTGCTGGGCACCGACGGTGAGCGCGCGGTTCCCGGGGCTGCCGCCTGGGTGCTGCCCCGGCACCCGGCGATGCCGCCGCCGCGCACCGCGCCCGGTGGTGTTCCGTCGCGCACGCTGCTGCGGGAGTTCCGCAACACGGCCTCGCCCGGTGCGCTGGACCTGGCTTTGCACCTGTCCGTGGTCCCGCTGCTGCTGCCGGTCATCTACCTCGTCCAGGAGGCGATGCTGCCGGACACGGGGCCGATGGAGCTGGCCGAGGTCCTGCTCTCGGGGTTGTTGACGCGGCTGCCGGAGGAGGAGGGCGAGCAGGAGGGGGCGACGTCCGCGTACGGGCCGCGGTACACGTTCGCGCCGGGTGTGCGGGAGTTGCTGCTCCAGTCGCTGGACCAGAGCGCGGCCGTCCTCACGCTCAAACACCTGTCCGATCATGTGGAGCAGCGGTTCGGCAAGGGCACCCGCAACTTCGCGGCCCTGGCCGTCGCCCAGCTCACCGGGGAGGACAGCGAGGAAGGCCCGCTGGTCTCGCCGCGGGACGACGACGAGGTCGACGAGCTCTTCGCCACCATCCCCGCCGAGGTCGTCCGCTTCTACCTGCCCGACGTGCACGCGGCCGACCAGGTGGCCGAAACCGAACGGCTGCTGGGCCGGTGGCGGACCCAGCGGGACATCCAACTGCTGCACCGGGCCCGTTCGGTGGGGGAGGCCGCACGCGCCGCCGACCGGGACAGCCCGCGCGCCCGGCTGGCTCTGGGCCGCGTCCTGCGCGCCCTCGCGGGAACGGCGGGCGTACGGCGCAGCCCGCAGGGCGCCGAACCACTGCTGCGGGACGCCGCCGAACTGCTGACGGACGACGCCCCCGCCACGCTGCTGGAGCGGGCCGGCGTCGAGATGGACCTGTGGCAGGCGCGCGGAGGGGTACGGCATCTGCTGCGCGCGGAGCGGCTGCTGCGCTCGTTGGCGGACCGCCTCACGGGGGACACGGCGGACCCGGCGCTGCCGCCGGACGCCGAGCTGACCCGTAAACTCCGGCTGGGCCGGGTGCTGCTCGCGCTGGCCCACGCAGCACCCGAACACCGCCACAGGGCGGCCCTCGAGGCCGTCAGCGAACTCCGCGAAGTGAGCGACATGCTGGCTGACCGCGCGCCCGGTACCCCCGAGCACTCCAGCGCCCCCACCGACCCTGCGGCCCCGTCCTCCGGCCGGCCGGCTCAGGACGCCCGTCGGAAGGACAGCGCGGGTGCCGAGCCGGTCACCCCGCCGGGGGCGTCCACGCGGGCGGCCGAGCCCGCCGTGTCCCCGTCCGGAGGGGGCGCGGCCACGCGGCGGGACGCGCCCTCCGTCCCGCAAGGGAGCCCGCCCGGCCGCCCTGCCACACCTGCGGAGCGCCGCGAGGAGGTGGCGGCCCAGCGCTGCGGTGTTCTGCTCGACCTGGCGTCGGCGCTGCGGCTGAGCGGTGCGTCGCCCGGGGAACGCCTGGAGGTGCTGATGCGGGCTGACGCGGTCGCGGGGGAGCGGACCGGGCTGCGGCTGCGCTGCGCCAGGGAACGCGCCCGCGTGCTGCGCGAGACCCACGACTGGGGGGCCGCCGCCCAGGCGTACACGGAGGCCGAGCGGTTCACCCCGCCGGACAGCGCCCAGCGCGGCGAGCTGCTGACCGAGTGGGGGGAGATGCTGCTCACCGACGCGGGTGACCTCTCGCGCGCCGAGGGCATCCTGCGCGAGGCGCTCACCCGCGCGCCGACGGGCAGCTCAGCGGTGGCCCGTGCGGCACTGCTGCTGGGCCGCGTGTTGCTGCTGCGCTACGACGCGGAGGGGTTCAGGCCCGATCTGTACGAGGGGTGTCATCTGCTGGAGCAGGCGGCCCGGCAGGGCGCGGACGCGGAGAGCCGGGCGCAGGCGTGGCTGCGGCTGGGCAGGGCCCGCGCCCTGTTCCCGGCGGGGACGCCGCAGTCACAGCAGGCGGGTGCGGAGCTGACCAGCGCGCTGGAGGAGGTGGCGGGCGTCCATGAGCGCGGTTCCCTCACGGTGGCCAGGGCGCTGCACGCGCGCGGCGACTTCCACCGTGCGCAGGGCCGCGAGGTGGACGCGCTGGCCGACTACCGCGCGGCGGACGCCGAATGGCGGCTGCTAGCGGGGCACCTGGCGGAGGTTCCGTGGGACGAGGTGCGTGACACCAGGGCCCGGGTGGCCGAATCGGGGCGTGAATCGGCCGGTTGAGACCGTGCGTTGCACGTGTGCCGTGGCGCCAGCACCGGCCGAATGCGACGGTCGTGTACTGCGAACGTGTTTCCGGATACCTGCTACGGGAAAGGAAAACCATCCGTGGCTACCGCCCCCCGGGCGGGGTTCTAGGGGAGGAGAAGAGCGTGGCCGTGCGGACCGATGGCACGTCCCGTGGCCCGGGTCCTCAGACCGAAGCGGCACCGCCGCCTCTGCCCGACCTGACGGGCGTGACTCTACGCGCGCTGAGGACCTGCGACGATCCTGCCGTCACGGCCGTGGTGGAGAGCACCCTTCGCGATGGGGAGGGGCTGGCGCGGATGTGGAGATCCGGCACGAACGGCGGCAACGGCAAGCACACGGAGGACGCCGCCCCGTCGGGCGCGTCCCGGGCGGGGGAACGGAAGAGCGTGTTTCGGACAATCTCCGGCTCTGCGCAGGGCACCGATGGCCGGACGGGTACCGCGGGAGGGCGCGGAGCGGGCCGCCAGAACCCGCTGTGACCCGCCGCGATGACGCCATTCGACATACCGGACCCCCAACTGCGCCGGATGGGAGAGACCAGGCCGCTGCCCAGGGAGGCGGCGGCGCTGGGCGCCTGGCTGCACTCGCGGCGCCTCGTCCTGCTCAAGGCGCTGTTGACGCGGGTGGAGCGCGCCCGTCCGCCCGCGCGGACCGCCCGCGCGCTGGACGCGCACTGGGCGCTGCTGGAGCAGGCCGAGTCGAACGACCCGGCGGCCGCGCGGTCGGCGCTCGGCTATCCCGCCGTCGGCAACTGGCTCGCGCGCACCCTGGAGGCCGGTCCTGAGGGACTGCCCGCGGCCCTGGCAGGGTCCGGACCGCTCGCCGCCGCCGTCGCCACGGCTGCCGGGACCGCCTTCCAGATCGACCTGCCGACCTCCGGCGGACGGCTGACGCTGCCGGGGCTGGGCACGTTCCTCACGGACGCCCCGTGCGTCCGTCTCGAAGCGGCGGGTGGCGACGTGTCCTTCACGCCGCAAAGCGGCCGCACGGTCCGCCTGCCGCGTGCCGCCGTCCTCGGCCACGGATACGACGCCGAACAGGCCCCCTGGCGCCCGCTGCGGGGCCTGCCGGGCGGTTTCGCGGTCCTGGACGACCGCGACCCCCATCTGGGCGACGGGACGCGTGAGGCGGGCCTCGGCGGGCTGCGGCCGGTCACCCTGACCGCGCCGGGCGAGGCGGACGTGTGGCACCGGATGTGGAAGCGAGCCCTCCGCCTGCTGCGGGAGGCCGACCGGGAGCGCGCGGCGGAGGTCACCGGACTGGTGCGGTCGCTCGTCCCCGTGCTGTGGAAGCCCCAAGGGCGGGCGAGCGCGACCCGGATGGCCGCCCCCTGGGCGGTGCTGGCGACGCGCCCGCACACGCCTGAGGAGTTGGCCGAGGTCCTCGTCCACGAGGTGCAGCACAGCAAACTCGCCGTTCTCGAAGGCGTGGTGCGGCTCAGCAGGCCGGGCACGGAAGCGGTCTTCCAGGTCGGCTGGCGCAGCGACCCCAGGCCGCTGGACGCCGTACTGCAAGGCACCTACGCGCACCTCGCTCTCGCCGACCTGTGGGACCGGCTCGCCCGCCGTGCCGCGGCGACCCCCGCCGAGCGGGCGGCCGCGCGGGGCCGCCGCGCGGACTTCCTCACCCAGGTCGACCATGCTCTTTTCCTCCTTCTGGGCTCTGGTCAACTGACGCGTCAGGGAACAGAGTTCGTGGAGGGGATGCGCCGCCGCCACGCGCGGCTCACCGCCTCAGGCGGCCGGGACGCCCGCGGCGTCGCCGTCGCTGCCGACAAGCTCACAAACGGTCACTTTGGGTAGTCTTGCCGTACAGGTCGCCCCCGGGGTGACGACGGCTGCTGGACGAGGGAGAACGCAGGCATGGTCGCTCAGCGGGAACCGGCTCGGGGCACCCCGCCCGGAGGCGAGTCCGAGCACTTCGTGGTGGTCTTCCCCGGCTACCACCGCGCCTGGGGCCACTGGATCGCGCACCGGCTGGAGAGTCACGGCCACCGCACCACGCTCCAGCGCTGGGACCCGGACCGTGAGCAGCCGTTGCAGGAAGCGCTCGGCGACCTCCAGCTGGCCTCGGGACGCGTGCTGCTGGTCATCAGCGACGTGTTCCTCCAACTCGGCCCGCGTACCGAGGCCGACTGGAACACGGTGCTGCGCGGTTACGTGGCCGAGCACGCCGACCGGTTCGCCGCCGTCAACCTGACCAACCGCGAGCTGCTGCCGGCCACCGCGGTGCTGGAGCCGGTCAACCTGTGGGGCGTCGGCGAGGAGGAGGCCGAGCGCAGGCTGCTGAACCGGCTGGGGCTCAGCCCCCGCCGCGCGCCCGCGGCGCAGACCGGCTACACCAGCCGCTACCCCAACGACCCGCCGGACGTGTGGGGGGAGGTGCCGCGCCGCAACGGGCGCTTCACGGGCCGCGACGTGATCTTGAACGAGCTCCAGGAGCGGCTGATGGACGCGGAGCAGGGCGCGGCCGTGTGCGCGCTCGTCGGCATGGCGGGCATCGGCAAGACGCACATCGCAGCCGAGTACGCACACCGCTTCGGTCCGGACTACGACGTCGTCTGGTGGGTCAACTGCGACCAGCGCAACACCCAGCGCGAGACGTTCGGTCAGCTCGCCGTCGAACTCGGGCTCGACCGCGCGGGCGATGTCGGCGAGCGGCTGCGCACCGTGCGGGAGGCGCTGCGCAAGAACACGCCCTCGGGGCGGTGGCTGCTCATCTTCGACGGCTGGGAGGACCCGGAGGAAGCCGCCACCTTCCTGCCGCACGGCGGCAGTGGCCACGTCCTGATCACCTCGCGCAACAAGAGCTGGCGCGCCGCCACCGACATCAAGCAGATCGCCGCCTTCCGCCGCGCCGAGTCCACCGGCTACCTGATGCGCCGCGCCCCGCACATCACCGCCGAGCAGGCCGACCAGGTGGCCGGCGAGTTCCAGGATCTGCCGCTCCAGCTCGCCCAGGCGGCGGCCTGGCTGGGCGAGGAGGGCATGGAGGTCCCCGAGTACCTGCGCATGGTGCGCGGCGTGGGGCTGACCCGGCTGGAGTCGGGGACCATGCCGGACGACTACCCGTACTCGTCGCTGACCTCTTGGTCGATGCTGCTGAACAAGCTGCGCAAGTCCGAGCCGCGCGCCGTCGACCTGCTCTCCCTGTGCGCGGTCTTCGCCCCGGGACGCATCCCGCTCGGCCTCGCGCGCGGCATCCCCGCCGCCGAACTGCCCGACAACCTGCGGTGGATCGCCAGCGACCGCTCCAGCTGGGCGCGTGCCCTCGACTCGCTGGTCAACTACTCGGTGATCACACGCGAGTCGCGTGTCCAGGCAGGCGAGAGCGAGCAGAACGACTCGGTGCTGATGCACCAGGTCGTCCACAGCGTCATCAGCGAGCTGACCCAGGGCCGCAACAACGACGCCGTCCGCGGCACGGTGCACCGGCTGCTGGTCGAGGCCGACCCCGGCGCGCCGAACGACAGCCGCCAGTGGGGCCGCTACGCCGAGCTGCTGCCGCACCTGCTGCCCTCGGTCGCGCCTTCCAGCAAGGAGCGCCGCGTCCAGGAGATGCTGCTCAACTGCCTGCGCTACTGCTACAACTCCGGCGAGTTCTCGCTCGGAGCCGAGCTGGCGGCCAGCATCCGTACGGAGTGGGAGAGGTTCCTCGACTCCGACGCGCAGCAGATGCTCTCCCTCGCCACCCTCCAGGGGAACGTGCTGCGCGCGGCCGGACGCTTCCGCGAGGCACAGATCCTCGACGCCGACCGGCTGGAGCGCCTCGCGGAGGTGCCGCGCTCCGAGGGCCCCTACGAGGAGGCCCTCATGGAGGCCACCAGCTGTCTGGCCGCCGACCTGCGGCTGCTCGGACAGTACGACGAGGCGTTGCAGCGCCAGGAGAGAGTCGTCGAGGTCGCCCGCCGGCTCTACGGCCCCGACGAGGGCGCCAGCCTGCTGGCGCAGCACAACCTCGCCGTCGGCCTCAGGCTGCTCGGCCGCTACCAGGAGGCCTACGACACCGACCTGGACACCCTGCGCACCCGCGAACAGGTGCTGCGCGCCCGCCACCCCTACACGCTCGGCAGCGGCAACTCCTGCGCCCGCGACCTGCGCCTGCTGGGCCGCTACCAGGAGGCGCTGGCCCGCCAGGAGCTCGCCATGCGGCTCCAGCTCCAGGTGCTCGGCGCACAGCACCCGCAGACGCTGATGGCCCGGCACAACCTGATGCTGTGCCAGCGCCGCGCGGGCACGCCCCGTCAGGACATCGCGACCGCCATGGCGCTCCTGCTCGACCAGCAGGAGCAGGTGCACAGCCGCGGCCACTACACGACGCTGTCCCTGATGACGGACTACGGCAACTTCCTGCGCGAGCACGGCGATCTGACCCTCGCACGGGAGCTGCTGACGGAGGCCGAGGACGGCTTCCGCGCTCTGCTCGGGCCCGCGCACCCGGTGCCGACCGCCATGCAGTCCAACGCCGGCCTCGTCCTCCAGATCGAGGGCGAACGCGACGGCGCCCTGAACATGTTCGAGCAGGCCCTCGCCGGCATCACCACGCTGCTGGGCCCCGACCACCCCGTCACGCTCGGGTGCGCGTTGAACACCAGCGGCGGCCGTCACCTCGCCGAGGCGCTGGAGGACGCCCACGAGCTCAGCCGTGACACGTTGGAGCGCTCCCGGCGCGTACTGGGCGAGGACCACCCCCTCACCCTTTCGTGCATGGTGGCCCAGGCCATCGACCTGCGCTCGCTGCGCCGCCGCGACGAGGCCCGCGCGGTGGAGAGCGACGCGCTGGAGCGCCTGACCCGCTCCCTGGGCGCCCAGCACCAGCAGACCCTCTCCGCCCGGCAGCGCACCCGCCCCTACTGGGACTACGAGCCGTACCTGGGCTGAGCAGGCCCGGTCCGGCCCGGGAGGCACGCGGCTCGGGCGGCGTGCCTCCCGGACGCCCGAGGGCCCCCACCGCGGTCGCGGCGGGGGCCCTCGGTTGCGTCTGCGGCAGGCCGCAGATGTCTCAGATGTCGAAGACGTCCTTGACGATCTGTGCCTGCTCCTCCGCGTGCCGCTTGCCCGAGCCCACGGCGGGCGAGGACGAGGACGGCCGGGAGACGCGGCGCAGCCGGTCCGCGTTCGGCACCGGCTCCGAGCCGATGACCAGGTCCAGGTGGTCGACCAGGTTGAGCGCGATGAACGGCCACGCGCCCTGGTTGGCCGGCTCCTCCTGGGCCCAGACGTACTTCTCGGCGTTGGTGAAGCGCGCCATCTCGGTCTGGATCTCCTTGCCGGGCAGCGGGTAGAGCCGCTCCAGCCGGATGATGGCGGTGTCCGTGACGCCCCGCTTGGTCCGCTCGGCGTCCAGGTCGTAGTAGACCTTGCCGGAGCAGAAGATGACCTTGCGGACGTTCGCCGGGTCCAGCTCGCCGCTGTCGACGAGCGTGTCCCCGATGACCGGACGGAAGCCGCCGGTGGTGAACTCCTCCGCCTTGGAGGCCGCCGCCTTCATCCGCAGCATCGACTTCGGGGTGAAGACGACCAGCGGCTTGTGGTGCGGGTTGTGCACCTGCCACCGCAGCAGGTGGAAGTAGTTCGACGGCAGCGTCGGCATGGCCACGGTCATGCTGTTCTGCGCGCACAGCTGGAGGAACCGCTCGATGCGGGCCGAGGAGTGGTCAGGGCCCTGGCCCTCGTAGCCGTGCGGCAGGAGCAGGGTGACCCCGGAGGTCTGGGCCCACTTCTGCTCGGCCGAGGAGATGAACTCGTCGATGACCGTCTGGGCGCCGTTCATGAAGTCGCCGAACTGCGCCTCCCACATCACCAGCGCGTCCGGGCGGGCCAGCGAGTAGCCGTACTCGAAGCCCATCGCCGCGTACTCGCTCAGCAGCGAGTCGTAGACGTTGTAGCGCGCCTGGTCCTCGGCCAGGTACAGCAGCGGGGTGTAGTCCTCGCCGGAGTTCTGGTCGAGCAGCACCGCGTGCCGCTGCCCGAACGTGCCGCGGCGGGAGTCCTGGCCCGACAGCCTTACCGGCGTGCCCTCCATCAGCAGCGAGCCGATGGCCAGGGTCTCGCCCATCGCCCAGTCGATCGTGCCGTCCTCGACCATCTGCGCGCGGCGCTGGAGCTGCGGCAGCAGACGCGGGTGGACGGTGATCCGCTCGGGGATGTTGACCTGCGACTCGGCGATCCGCTTGACGACCTCCTGGGAGATCGCGGTGTCGAGACCGACGGGGAACTCCGCCTGCGGGACCGGCACCTCGGCGGCCGCCGGCTGCGACGTCGCGTCGCGGACCTCGGTGAAGACCTTCTCCAGCTGCCCCTGGAAGTCCTGGAGCGCCTGCTCGGCCTCCTCCAGGCTGATGTCGCCGCGCCCGATCAGCGACTCGGTGTAGAGCTTGCGCACCGAGCGCTTCTTGTCGATCAGGTGGTACATCAGCGGCTGGGTGAACGAGGGGTTGTCCGTCTCGTTGTGCCCGCGCCTGCGGTAGCAGATCAGGTCGATGACGACGTCCTTGTTGAACGCCTGCCGGTACTCGAAGGCCAGCCGGCCCGCGCGGACCACGGCCTCCGGGTCGTCGCCGTTGACGTGCAGGACCGGGGCCTCGATCATGCGGGCCACGTCCGTGGAGTACATCGACGAGCGCGCCGACTCGGGCGGTGCCGTGTACCCGACCTGGTTGTTGATGACGATGTGGATCGTGCCGCCGGTGCGGTAGCCCCGCAGCTGCGACATGTTCAGCGTCTCGGCCACCACGCCCTGGCCCGCGAAGGCCGCGTCGCCGTGCAGCGCGATCGGCAGCACCGTGAAGTCGGTGCCGCCCTTGCCGATGATGTCCTGCTTGGCGCGGGACACGCCCTCCACGACCGGGTCGACGGCCTCCAGGTGCGAGGGGTTGGCGGTCAGCGTGACCTTGATCTGCTCACCGTCCAGGCCGGTGAAGACACCCTCAGCGCCCAGGTGGTACTTCACGTCGCCGGAGCCGTGCATCGACTTCGGGTCGAGGTTGCCCTCGAACTCCCGGAAGATCTGCGCGTACGGCTTGCCCACGATGTTCGCCAGCACGTTCAGCCGGCCGCGGTGCGCCATGCCGATGACGGTCTCGTCCAGCCGCGACTCGGCGGCCGCGTCGATGACCGCGTCCAGCAGCGGGATGACGGACTCGCCGCCCTCCAGCGAGAACCGCTTCTGACCCACGTACTTGGTCTGCAGGAACGTCTCGAACGCCTCGGCCGCGTTCAGCCGGCGCAGGATGCGCAGCTGCTCGTCGCGCTCCGGCTTGGAGTGCTGCCGCTCGATACGGTCCTGGATCCACTTGCGCTGCTTGGGGTCCTGGATGTGCATGTACTCGATGCCGGTGGTGCGGCAGTACGAGTCACGCAGCACGCCCAGGATGTCGCGCAGCTTCATCATGGACTTGCCGGCGAAGCCGCCGACCGCGAACTCCCGCTCCAGGTCCCACAGGGTCAGACCGTGCTCGGTGATGTCCAGGTCGGGGTGCTTGCGCTGCATGTACTCCAGCGGGTCGGTGTCGGCCATGATGTGGCCGCGGACCCGGTAGGAGTGGATCAGGTCGAAGACGCGCGCGGCCTTGGTGACGTCGTCGTCGTGCGAGGCGTCGATGTCCTGCATCCAGCGCACGGGCTCGTACGGGATGCGCAGCGCGCGGAAGATCTCGTCGTAGAAGTTGTCCTCGCCCAGCAGCAGCTGGGAGACCTTGCGCAGGAACTCGCCGGAGGCCGCACCCTGGATGACCCGGTGGTCGTAGGTGCTGGTGAGAGTCATCACCTTCGAGACGCCGAGCCGGTTGAGGGTGTCCTGCGAGGTGCCCTGGAACTCGGCCGGGTACTCCATCGCGCCGACGCCCATGATCAGGCCCTGGCCCGGCATCAGCCGCGGCACCGAGTGCACGGTGCCGATGCCGCCCGGGTTGGTCAGCGAGCAGGTGACGCCGGAGAAGTCCTCCATCGTCAGCTTGTTGTTCCTGGCCCGGCGGACGATGTCCTCGTAGGCCTGCCAGAACTCGAAGAAGGTCAGCGTCTCGGCCTTCTTGATGCCCGCCACGACCAGCTGGCGGTCGCCGTTCGGCTTCACCAGGTCGATCGCCAGACCCAGGTTCACGTGGTCCGGCTTGACCAGGGTGGGCTTGCCGTCCTTCTCGGTGAACGCGTGGTTCATCGAGGGCATCGCCTTGAGCGCCTGCACCATGGCGTAGCCGATCAGGTGCGTGAACGACACCTTGCCACCGCGGGCGCGCTTGAGGTGGTTGTTGATGACGATGCGGTTGTCGAACAGCAGCTTCACCGGGACCGCGCGCACGGACGTGGCCGTGGGCAGCTCCAGGGAGGCGTTCATGTTCTTGGCCACGGCCGCGGACGGGCCGCGCAGCGCCACGTACTCCGGACCCTCGGCCTGGCCCTCCGCCGCGGCCTTGTCGCCGCCCGCGGCCTTCGCCGCGCCCGCGGGCCGGGCCGCCGGCTGGGCGGCCGGCTTCGGCTCGGCCTTCTGCTGCGGCTCGGCCTTCGGCTTGGGCTCGGCCGGCGCGGCGGCCTGCTGCGCCTGTGCCTGCTGCGGCTGGGCTGCCTGCGCGGGGGCGCTCGCGGGCTGGGCGGCCTGCTGGGCCTGCGCCTGCGGCGCCGCGGTCTGTGCGGGCGCGGCCTTCGGGGAGGCGTCCCGTGGGGTACCCGCGCCGTCCGGCGCCGCGGCCCCTTCGGAGGACTCCGGCTGATAGTCAGCGAAGAAGTCCCACCAGGCTCGGTCTACCGAGTTCGGGTCCTGGAGGTACTGCTGGTAGATCTCGTCGACGAGCCACTCGTTCGGCCCGAACGCCGGACCAGGGTCTTTACCCTGTCCGTCCTTCCGTTCCGTAGAGGTGCTCGATGAGCTGTTGGGGGACTGTGACGACACGGCGGCAACCGCCCTCTTCCGCTTCCTTAGGTGGTGGACAGCGGAAATAAAGGCTACGCCTCTCCTGGCGAGAGGCGTAGTCCGGGCGGCCCCTTGGTCACGTACGTCACATTAAGCAGCCGGTTTCGGGCCAGGACTTGGCGGGAATCACTCACGGTTTTACCTCGCGGACGGAACCGGTCACCCCACCCGCCGCGTCCCCGGGCCCTCTGACCGCGGGAAAACGTCAACCCGGCTGCCCGTTCTTCCCCGGAAGAGTGAGCTGGATCCGGCAGCCGCGGGGCGATTCGGCCACCCGGATCGACCCCCCGTGCAACTCCACCGCCCAGCGCGCGATGGCCAGCCCCAGCCCCGTGCCGCCGCCCGGGCTGATGCCCTGGGCACCCCTGGTGGACTCGGTGCTGTGCGTGCCGTTGAACCGGTCGAAGACCCGCTGCCGCTCGGACTCGGGTATACCCGGCCCCTCGTCCAGCACCTCCACTTCCAGGCTGTCGGCCGACCCGCCCGCCGCCGCGTCGCCCGGTCTGGCCCGTACCGTCACCCGTCCGTGCTGCGGGCTGTGCTTGACGGCGTTGTCGATCAGATTCGCCACCACCTGATGCAGCCGTTCGGGGTCGGCGTAAGCCGTCAGCTCGGGCGGCGAGACGTCCAGATGCAGGTGGACATCCTTACGGGAGTGCCCCGAGCCCTTGCTCATGTTGGCCTCCTTCAGCACGCCCGCCAGGTACGGCCACACCTCGAAACGCCGCGAGTGCAACGGGACGACTCCGCTGTCCAGCCGGGAGAGGTCCAGCAGGTGCGCCACCAGCCGGCCCAGCCGCTCGGTCTGCGACAGGGCGGTGCGCATCGTCTCCGGATCGGCTTCCGAGACGCCGTCCACGACGTTCTCCAGGACCGCCCGCAGCGCGGCGATCGGGGTGCGCAGCTCGTGCGACACGTTCGCGACCAGCTCCTTGCGGTGCTGGTCGACGGCCTCCAGGTCGGCCGCCATCCGGTTGAAGTTCTCGGCCAGTTCTCCGAACTCGTCCCGCCTCCCGCCGCGCACCCGGCGGGAGTAGTCGCCGTCCGCCATCGCCTTGGCAGCGTCCGTCATCTCGTCCAGCGGCGCCGTCACCGACTGCGCCACGAACTGGGTGATCAGCAGCGACGCCACGATCGAGATGATGGTGATGACCCGCAGCTCGGTCGCCGACTGCACCGCGAAGAGCGCCAGCAGTGTGGTGATCACCACGGAGACGATCACCAGCGCGCCCAGCGCCGCCTTCACCGACCTGTACGGGTCCAGCGGGCGCAGCCCCTCCCACAGCCGCTCCCACCAGTGGGAACCGAGGCGGGCCGCCGCCGAGCGCTTCCAGCGGCCCAGGGAGCGGGCCAGCAGCGTCGGCGGACCGGGAGGGCCGGAGCCGGACGGGCCGGGCGAGCTGGACGGGCCCGACGGGGCTGATGGACCCGGTGAGCCGGAGGGGCCCGGTGGGCCGGAGGGGCCGTGGGAGCCGGAAGGCTCGGAGGGGCTGGACACCGAAGCGAACACGCGCGTCGTCCCGCCGCCCGTCAGGAGCTCTCCGCCGCGGCACCCGTCACCGGCGCGGGCGCACCGTCGGGGCCGGGGGTCTCCAGCGCGTACCCCACCCCGTGCACCGTACGGATGCGCTCGGCACCGATCTTGCGCCGCAGGGCCTTGATGTGGCTGTCCACGGTGCGGGTACCGGACGCGTCGGCCCAGTCCCACACCTCGGCCAGCAGCTGCTCGCGGGAGAGCACGGCGCGCGGGGAGTGCGCCAGGCACACCAGCAGGTCGAACTCGGTCGGCGTCAGGTGCACGTCCTCGCCGCCGACGCGGACCCGCCGCTGGGCATGGTCGATCTCCAGTTCGCCGAGCCTGAGTATGCCGTTGCGCGGCGTGCTCGCCGCCTGCGTCGCCCGCTCGACCCTGCGCAGCAGCACATGCACCCGCGCCGCGACCTCGCGCATCGAGAACGGCTTGGTCATATAGTCGTCGGCGCCCACGCCGAGACCCACCAGCATGTCCGTCTCGTCGTCCCGCGCGGTCAGCATCAGCACCGGAACCGGGCGCTGCGCCTGCACGCGGCGGCAGACCTCCAGGCCGTCGAAGCCGGGCAGCATCACGTCCAGCACCAGCAGGTCGGGCTGCCACGCCTCGGCGGTGTCGACCGCGGCGGGCCCGTCACCGGCCGTCTGCACCTGGAAGCCCTCCGCGCGCAGCCGCCGCGCTATCGCGTCGACGATGGTCGGATCGTCCTCCACGACGAGAATGCGTCGCTGAGCACCGGGGGTGGTCGCGGCGACGGCTCCGCCAGCTGTCTGAGTGGTGTTCTTCTGGTCCATACGACCCCGCCCCTGTGGCTCTTCCGGCTTTCTTGGAACAGCAGCGTAAGGGCCTGCTACACCGCTCGGCTACGCCGGTCGGGCTGCGAAGTGGACCACGTCGGGGACGCCTCGGACGACCGGGATCTCATCCGTCCGAACACGACAGAACCCCGCATTCGCGAGTGATCGTTCGAATGCGGACGAGGGTTGTGCCGACCAGACGGCGAGAACGCCGCCCGGAATGAGCGCCTCCCGGCAGGCCGCCAGGCCGGTAGGGGAGTAGAGGGAGGAGTTGTCGTCGGTGACGGTCCACTCGGGTCCGTTGTCGATGTCCAGACACAGCGCGTCGAAACGCCCGCCGTCGGCCGCCGCCTCGCGCACGTACGCCACCAGGTCGGCCTCCACCAGCGCGGTGCGCGGATCGGCCAGGGCGTCGGCGGAGAGCCTGGAGAGCGGTCCTGTGCGGTGCCAGTCGAGGATCGCCGGCTCGCGCTCCACCACGGTGATACCGCCCCAGCGGGGCTCCGCTGCCGCCTCCGCGAGCGAGAAACCGACCCCGAGTCCGCCGATCAGGAGCCGCGGGTCCTCGCGGGTGTCCAGCTCCTCCAGCGCCGCGCGCACCAGCAGCCGCTCGGACCGGCCGTCGGAGGTGTCCATCAGGAAACAGCCGTTGGCGATGATCTCGTAGCGCGCCCCGCGCTGCCGCAGGACGACCTCTCCCCACGGGCCCTCGCGCCGCTCGAGAGTGACGGGGTCATCGGTGGCCGGGGAGCTCGTGAAGGGGGCGGCGGAATGCGACATGGGGGCAGCGTAGGCCGGAATCCCCGGTGACCCGCCGAGGTCCGGTTACGGCAGAGGTCAGTCGGCCGGTGTCAGGAGTGGGTCGTTATGGGGGCGGGAGGCCACGAAGACGCATTCCTTGCCAGGCCGGTCGGGCGCATCGCGCACGTGCTCCACTCTGAATCCGTGCGTGGCCAGGTCCTGCTCGACCTCGTGCCGCTCACGGAACCTGAGCGTCGATTCCGAGGTGAGCACCTGCCCGTCCGCGGCGAATGCGTAGTGCGAGCGGAAGCGGACGAGTGGCCCGTCCACCTCCAGCAACTCCACCCAGGTCTCCACCGCGCCGATGCCGGGCAGCTCGGTCACCTGATGGGACGCCTCACGGTTCCAGGTCTCCCAAGCGCGTTGCGCCGGGTCCCGTGTCTCGAACACCAGGTACCCGCCCGGCCGCAGGGCTTCGTAGGCGCCGTGCAAGGTGACTCGCCATGCCTCGGGATCGGTGATCTCCTGCGCGACGTTCGCGGTCATGGTCGCGAGGTCGACGTGGAGCGCAGGGAGGGCGCTCGCGTCTCCGCAGATCCACTGCACGCGTGCGCTTCCCGGCTTGGATATGGCCACCTCGATGGATGCCCGGGCGGGGTCGAGGCCGACGACGGTGATGCCGCGGTCTGCCAGGAGAAGGGCGAAGGCGCCTGTGCCGCAGCCGATGTCCAGGACGCGTTGTGCTTTGAGCTCGTGCACGAGGGCGAGGTAGGCGCGCAGGTCGCTGCGCTCTCGGGTGAGCGGGTCGTAGAGCCTGGCCAGCCGTGGGTGCCGGAAAGCCTCGTCAGCCATGTGGCGAAGATAGGCGGCCACTGCTGCCTCTGGCAGGTCATTTCCGCCGGGTCCGGACGGAGAGTCGCGCCGCGAGGCAAAGAGGTCAGCACCGAAGGACAGTGATCGCTGAGAGCGAACGGCTCCTCGGGGGGCTGGGGGAACATCTGAGGCAGCAAAAGCATTGAGTGGGTATTACTCAACTTGCCTGCCTAGGGAGAGATCATGGCTGCTGAGTCCACCGAGTCCCAGTCCACACCGCTCGCCCTGCCCGTGCTGCCGATCGACGCCGAGGACGGCGTCGTACTGCCGGGAATGGTGGTGCCGCTGGAGCTCTCGGACAGCGATGTGCGGGCGGCCGTCGACGCCGCGAAGTCGGCGGCGTCCACGGCGTCCGCTTCCGAGAGCGCGTCGGCCGGGTCCGAGGGCGCGGCCCCGGACAAGCCGCGCGTGCTGCTCGTCCCGCGGGTCGAGGGCACGTACACCGGCATCGGCGTCGAAGGGCGCGTGGAGCAGACCGGACGCCTCGCCGACGGCGACCCCGGCGCCCTCATCCGCGCCCTGCGCCGCGTCCGGGTGGGGACGGGCACGAGCGGCCCCGGCGCCGCCCTGTGGGTGCAGGGAACGCCCGTCGCCGAACCGGTGCCGGACCCCCTGCCGGGACAGGTCGTCGAACAGATGAAGGAGTACAAGGCCCTCATCACCGACTGGCTGCGCAAGCGCGGTGCCTGGCAGGTCGTGGACCGGGTGCAGCAGATCGACGACGTGGGCCAGCTCGCCGACAACGCCGGCTACTCCCCGTTCCTGACCACCGAGCAGAAGCTGAAGCTGCTCGAGACCACCGACCCCGTCGAACGGCTGCGGCTCGCCACCGCCGCACTCCGCGACCACCTGGCCGAACAGGACGTGGCCGAGTCCATCGCCAAGGACGTCCAGGAGGGCGTCGAGGCGCAGCAGCGGGAGTTCCTCCTCCGCCGCCAGCTGGAAGCCGTCCGCAAGGAGCTGGCCGAACTCAACGGTGACCCGGAGGACGAGGGTGAGGACTACCGTGCCCGCGTCGAGGCCGCCGACCTGCCCGAGGAGGTCAGGAAGGCCGCCCTCACGGAGGTCGACAAGCTGGAGCGCTCCAGCGACCAGTCGCCCGAGGGGAGCTGGATCCGCACCTGGCTGGACACGGTCCTGGAGATGCCGTGGAACGTCCGCACCGAGGACGCCTACGACATCACCGGCGCCCAGGCCGTCCTCGACGCCGACCACGCCGGGCTGCAAGACGTGAAGGAACGCATCACCGAGTACCTCGCCGTACGCAAGCGGCGCACCGAGCGCGGCCTCGGCGTCGTCGGCGGGCGGCGCGGGGGAGCGGTGCTGGCGCTGACAGGCCCGCCCGGTGTCGGCAAGACCTCGCTGGGCCAATCCGTGGCGCGCGCGATGGGACGGAAGTTCGTCCGCGTGGCGCTGGGCGGCGTCCGCGACGAGGCCGAGGTGCGCGGCCACCGCCGCACGTACGTCGGCGCCCAGCCGGGACGCGTCGTCCGCGCCATCAAGGAGGCGGGGTCGATGAACCCGGTCGTCCTGCTGGACGAGGTCGACAAGGTCGGCTCCGACTTCCGCGGCGACCCGGCGGCGGCGCTGCTGGAGGTGCTCGACCCGGCACAGAACCACACCTTCCGCGACCACTACCTGGAGGTCGAGCTCGACCTCTCGGACGTCGTCTTCCTGGCGACGGCCAACGTGCTGGAAGCCATCCCGCAGCCCCTGCTCGACCGCATGGAGGTCGTCGAGCTCGACGGCTACACCGAGGATGAGAAGGTCACCATCGCCCGCGACCACCTGCTGCCCCGGCAACTGGAGCGCGCCGGACTCGCCGAGGGCGAGGTCACGCTGGAGGAGCCGGCGCTGCGCAAGCTGGCCGCCGAGTACACCCGCGAGGCGGGCGTGCGCTCCCTGGAACGGGCCGTCCAGCGGGTGCTGCGCAAGGTCGCGGCCAAGCAGCAGCTGGGCCGGGCCGAGCTGCCGTACACCGTCGGCGTGGACGAGCTGCGTACGCTCATCGGCCGGCCCCGGCACACGCCCGAGGCCGCCCAGGACCCGGCCGAGCGTCGCACCGCCGTCCCCGGCGTCGCGACCGGTCTGGCCGTCACCGGCTCAGGTGGTGACGTGCTCTTCGTCGAGGCGTCCCTGGCCGACCCCGAGACGGGCGCCTCCGGGCTGACCCTGACCGGACAGCTGGGCGACGTGATGAAGGAGTCCGCGCACATCGCCCTCTCCTACCTGCGCTCGCGCGGCGCGGAGCTGGAGCTGCCCGTCGGCGACCTCAAGGAACGCGGCATCCACCTGCACGTGCCCGCCGGCGCCGTGCCCAAGGACGGACCCAGCGCGGGCGTCACCATGACGACGGCCCTGGCCTCGCTGCTGAGCGGACGCCAGGTACGGCCCGAGGTCGCCATGACGGGAGAGGTCTCGCTGACGGGCCGGGTGCTGCCCATCGGCGGCGTCAAGCAGAAGCTCCTGGCGGCCCACCGCGCCGGGGTGACCACCGTGATCATCCCCAAGCGGAACGAGCCCGACCTGGACGACGTGCCCGAGGAGGTGCTCGACGGCCTCGACGTCCACCCCGTCTCCGACGTCCGCCAGGTTCTGGAGCTGGCCCTGACGCCCGCACAGAGCCCCGCCCGGCAGACCCCGGTCGCGGCGTGACGGACGCGACCGGCACAAGAGTGGCCCCCGCCTCCGGGCGGGGGCCACACGCCCCCAGCCGGGGGAGGTGCGGTCGTCAGCCGTTGTTGGCCAACACCTTCAACCGGTCCATCGACCCATTGAAGTAGTCGTGATCGCCAACGGTCGGGCCGCTGGAGGTGTACTGCCAGAAGGTGTAGAAGCCCCAGCCGGCCGGGAGGGTGCCGGGGGAGGAGGCGTAGCGGGCGACCCACAGGGGGTTGGAGTTGCCGAAGGCGCTGCTGTTGCCGGTGCACTGCGTCCACCAGTTGGTGGTCGTGTAGATGACCGCGTCCCGCCCGGTGCGCGCCTTGTACGTGCTGGTGAAGTCCTTGATCCAGTTCACCATCGCGCTGTTGCTCAGGCCGTAGCAGGTCGCGCCGTACGGGTTGTACTCGATGTCGAGCACGCCGGGCAGCGTCTTGCCGTCCTTGCTCCAGCCGCCGCCGTTGCCGGCGAAGTAGTTGGCCTGGGTGGCGCCGCTGGAGGTGTTGGGCGTCGCGAAGTGGTAGGCCCCGCGGATCATGCCCACGTTGTAGGAACCGTTGTACTGCTGCGTGAAGTACGGGTTCTTGTAGTTGGTGGACTCGGTGGCCTTGACGTAGGCGAAGCGGACACCGCTGTTCCACAGCGTCGACCACGCGACGTTGCCCTGGTGGCTGCTGACGTCGACGCCGTGGACCGTCGCGGCCAGACCCGCACGCGCCCTGTCCGGCGGAGTGCCGTCGGTGTTGTCCGACTCGTGCATCCGCACACCGGCGCCCATCCAGGCGTCACCGCGCTCGGCGGGTGCCTTGGGGTTGCCGCGCAGTCCTTCCACGTCCGTGGCGGCCTGGTGGGACCTGGCCGCCTTCGTGTCTGCTTCCCCGTCGCCGGGGGCCGCCGACGCCGCGCCCGGAAGAGCCAAGACGAGCGCGAGCAGGGAGACGAACATCCCGATGACAGCCGCGAGTCCGCGTCTGTGACGGGCCGTACCGGATCTGAAGCTGGGCATCTCTGCCTCCGGAGCCTCGGTGGTGGGGGTCTGGTACGTGCGTAGTATTTACCGATGTGGGGGGTTTTGCGCTGCGACGCGCGGAGTGACAGTCGCTCCACTGGAATGGGCATGTCATATGTGAAGGTACGCGCGTAGACCGACCGGGCGGAAGACGCCCCACCGTCCGCCGTTGGTCTAATCCTGCGAAATACTGGCGGAGCTGGGACTATCGCGCTCGCTGGAGATAAGTTTCTTCATGGAAAACGCCGGAGACACCGCACCCGCCGCTGGCACGCCCCAAAACACCCCCGCGGACGCCACGCCCGCTACGGCCCCCGCGGACCCCGCCGAACTGTTCGGCCCGGAATGCCTCGACGTGGAACGCGAATTGGCGGTCTTCCTGCGGCGCGCCCGCGCCTCCTCGGGGGAGATGGCACGCCAGGTGCACCCCGACCTGGAACCCGCCGCATACGGTCTCCTCGTCCGCCTCGAGGACGCCGGCGAGCAGCGGGCGACGGAACTGGCCGGCTACTTCGGAGTCGGCAAGGCGACGATAAGCCGCCAACTGCACGCGCTGGAGGCCCTCGGCCTCGTCGAGCGCCGGCCCGACCCGAAGGACCGCCGAGCCTCGCTGGTACTCCTCACCGAGGAGGGGCGCAGGCGGTTCACCCAGGTGCGGGACGCGCGCCGGCTCTCCTACGCCCGCAAGCTCGCCGCCTGGGACCGTGACGAGATCGCCGAGCTGGCCCGCCTCCTCCACCGCCTGAACTCCCTGGCGGACCAGGAGGAGTGAGCAGCCCCCGTGAGCAGCCCCCACCGGTCTCCCGGAGAGGCTGTCCGCTCACACGGACGAGCTACCAGCGCGCGCTCATCGCCCCACGCAGCTCACTGCGCAGCTCAGGCGTCAGCACGTGCCCCGCACGGCCGACGAAGAGCCCCATCTGGTAGCCGACCGCACCCATGTCGCAGTCCGCCACCGCGTGCACCCCGAGCAGCGACCCGTCCCCGATCGCCATCACCATCAGGGCGCCCTCGTCCATGGCCACCATGGTCTGCCGCACGGCACCACCGTCCGTCAGCCTCGACGCCGCCGTCGTCAGCGAGGCGACCCCGGACACGATGGTCGCCAGGTCGCCGCTGGAGCCCCGGGGTCCGCGGCGCCGGCCTGCCTCACCCCGCCGCCGCATCGGCGGGACACGGGGCTCGTCGGACGAGTCGCCGCCCTGCCGCGCCTCCGCTCCCACGCCCACCCCGTCCGCGCTCTCCTTCTCCGCGCCACTGTCCGCGTCCTCCTCCGTGGAGGGGGCCGCGCCCCGACCCAACCGTCCGTGCTCGGGGCCCAGCGCGGGATCCGAGGCGAGCAGCAGCAGCCCGTCGGACGAGACGACCGCCACGGACCGGATGCCCGGTACCTCGGCGACCAGGCCGTCCAGCAGCCAGCGCAGGTTTCGTGCCTCCGCGCTGCCGGACGTACGCGTGGTGGGCACACTCACTTGCGGGCCTCCTCGGCGGTACCTCCGTCAGCCTGCGGCCGCGCCGGCTCCGTCACCGCGCTGCCGACGGGACGCTCGTGCCCGTCCCCCCTGCGCTCTCGGTCATCCTCCGGCCCCCCGCTGCGCGCCGTGTTGCCGGCGTCCTCCGCGGCGACGCGGGCGGCAGCTTCGCGCAGACCCTTGCGAGCACCCTGCTGGAACCCGTCGAGCCTGCGCCGCAGCTGCTCGGGGTCGGTGCCCCCCGAACGCCGGCGCGGGACTGTCGCCTCCTCCGCCGCGTCCTCTGCTGTCGCACCACGGACCCGCTTGGGCAGCCCTGTGTGCGTGACGGACCCGTCCGATTCCGCCGCGTCGGCGGGGGCGCCAGCAAAGTCGGCGAGAGCGCCGGCACCCGCGCTCGTCGGCAGGCTCTGCTCCGGTACACCCGCGGGGGACACCTCCACAGAGGCCACCGCGGGAGGTCCGGGCACACCTGCGCTCCGGTCCCCGTCGTTGTCCTCGCTCTGTGTCCACCCGCCGGCTCGAACACCGTCGTCGTCCTGGGCGGACGGGGCCGTGTCCTCGGCCGGCGTCGGCGCCTGGTCGGCAGCCCTCGTGTGCTGGCCCTCGTCGGCGTCGCCCCCCTCGGCCGAGCGGCTGGTCCCGTCACCGCCGGCTGGCGCGTCGCTGCCACCCGCCTTTCCCTTCCCGGCGCCACCGTCGCCCGCGTCACCTTCACGGAGACCACCGTCTCCCGCCTCATGGTCACGGAGGCCGCCGTATGCGGCGTCGTGGTCACGGAGGCCACTGTCGGCAGGGTCGGCGGGGTCGCTGTCGGCGGAGTCGGTGAGGGCGGGCGTGCCGTCAGCGAAGTCGCCGTCGCCCTCGTTGTCACCGGTTGCGAGGTCGCCTGTCGTTTCGCCGGCCGGCGCGCTGCCACCGGTCACACTGGCGCCGTCGGGCGTCCCGGAGAGCAGGAGCCTGCTCGCCACCGTCACCTGTGCCGCCGTGCCGCCCTGCTCGAGGACGCTCAGCCGCACGCGTACCCCGTGTCTCGCGGCCAGTTTGGCGACGACGTGCAGCCCCAGGCCCCAGGCGGCGGAGGGCGCCCCCGCGTCCGCCGACCGGGGCGCCGACGCGGTCCCCGGCTCGGCCAGCCGCGCGTTCACCTGGGCGAGTACGGACTCCTCCATCCCGGTGCCCTCGTCCTCCACGGACACCAGTGCGTCACCGCCCTCGGTCGTCAGGGCGGTGAGCCGCACCTCGGATCCGGCGGGGGAGAAGGCAGCCGCGTTGTCGAGGAGTTCGGCGATCAGGTGGCTCAGATCGTCCGCCGCGACGCCCTCCACGTGGACGTCCTGCGGCACGTCGCCGAGGGCCACACGCTCGTACTGCGCTATCTCGCTGACAGCGGCACGCAGCACATCCAGCAGCGGTGCCGGCACCTGCTCCGCGGCGTCCTGACGCTCCGTGCGCCGGGAGTCCGCGAGAAGCAGCAGATTCTCGCTGTGCCGCCGCATACGGGTGGCCAGGTGGTCGAGCTTGAAGAGCGTGTCGAGCCGGTCCGGGTCGGCCTCCTTCTCCTCCAGCCCCTCGATGATGCCCAGCTGCCGCTCGACCAGGGTGAGACTGCGCGTCGCCAGGTCCGCGACCGCCTCCTGTTCAGTGGCCGACGAGACCGTGTCCGAGGGGGCAGTGTCCGAGGGGGTCGCTTGCGGCGGTACCGTGCCCGAGGAGACCCTGCCCGACGGGGCCGTTTGCGACGGGGCCGTCGCGGACGGAGCAGCCACGCCCCCGTACCCGGCGCCACCCGCACCGCTCAGGCCCCCGCCGTGCGCCACCGACGCGCCCGACCGGTCCCTGCTCTCTTCCAACTCGGCCCGGAGGCCGGCGAAGTCCTCGGCCAGCAACTGGTACTTCTCGGTCAGCTGGGCCTTCTCCACGGCCAGTTGATCCTGTTCGCGTTCGGCGCACGTCGAGCGGCGCCGCAGCTCCGCGGTGGTGGCCCGCAGCGCGTTGAGCGCACTGACGACATCGGCGAACTCGTCGTTTCGGCCGCGGAAGGTGATCGGCTCCTCGCCGACCGGATCCTTCGCCAGGCGCTCGGAGCCGCGCCTGAGTACGGAGAGCGGCCGCGTGAGCGAGCGCGCGGTCGCCACGCTCAGGGCGACGGCGAGCAGCAGGCAGAAGCCCACGAGCCCGGCCCGCAGCTGAAGCGCCGTCACGTCGTCGTCACGGAGGCCCTCCAACCGCTTGACTTCGGCCGCGGCGAACGCGGACTGCACACCACGCATGTGCGCGAGGCGCGCCGAGACGGAGGTGTCGAACCGTTCCGCGTTCACGGACCGCGCGCCGGCGGTGAGGTAGGGGCGCGCCGTGAGGGTGTTCAGGTAGCGCTCGGCCGTGGAGACGTCGGGGCCGTTGACGGTCGTGCTGTACCGCTCCCAGGCCTTCGTGCCGGCTGTCTCCTCGAAGTCGGCGAGCGCCGCCTTCTCCCGCAGTCGCGCCTGCCCGGCTTCGGTCATCACCTGGCGCTGGGTGCCCTGGCCCGCCAGCGCGGCCTCCAGCAGGCCCCGGGTGGCCGAGGCCTGGTCGACGGCGCGCGCGAGGTCGGGCAGCGCGACGGCCGTGCGGTCCTGTGCTCGCGCCGGCAGCCCCCCGGCCACGTCGCGAGCGAGGTGACGGAGCGTCTGGATGATGCGGGAGTAGTCCTCGTACGACTCCAGTGCCCCGTTCTTGCCCGTCATGGCCTGCTGTCGGACGGCCGGCAGCTTTTGGAGGGCCTCGGCGACCGCCGTGGGGGAGCCGGACAGCACCGCGTCGCCGGTGGGCGCGGACGAGGCGACTGAGCGGACCTCTCGTGCCTGCCGGTCCACCCGGGCACGCTGGGCCTCGCCTGCTCCCGTGTCCTTTCGGCTGCCACGCCCTGCGGCGACGCGTTCGACCATGCCGTCCCGCTCGTCCTCCAGGGAGTGGGAGAGGGCGATGGCCTGCTGGTTGAGCCGGGCGAGGTCCACGAGTTCCTGTGCGGCCGCAGTGTCGCTGGAACCGGCGACCAGGGTCGGTGCACCGGCGGCGACGACAGCGACGGCGCACACCGCGACCGACACCAGCAGCCGGTTGCGCACGCGAGCCCGCCGGCGGGGGGCGGCCGCCACATCCTGGGCCTCCGCGGGGGACGCTGACGCCGCGTCACCGTCGTCGGCCGGTGTGGCCTGGGGAACGCCCGCTGTCCGACGCTGCTTCTTCCGCACCCGCACTCGCAATCTCGTCCCGCCTCTCCCGGAAGGCCCGGGATGCCCCGACTCGACGACCGACCATTGCAGTGCGCTCTTGAGGCGGGTGAGGATCCCCTGCTGGGCCACCCGAAGGAGTGAACATCACTCCTCGGCGGCGGAACAACTCGGCCCGAGCCGGGCGTGGTCGGCGATTCGGACCCTGGTTGGAAATCCTTCCTGCCGCCTGGCAGGATGCCGGGCCCAGTTTTTCGGAAGGTCTCATTCCGGTCATCCCCGTGCGGGAATCCCTCGCGCGTCCCGACCGTGGGCCGGTACTCCCGTGGGGCCGCACCGCTCCCGCCACCCCTTTCCCCGCCACACCGGGAGAGAGGGTGCCGCCACGGTTGCCGGCCGCCGCTCCAAGATCCCCGATCCTGCACACTGCTGCCATGCGTATCGACATGGTCACCGAGCCGGGAGATCCCCAACGTCCCAATGAGGACTACGCGTCGGCCGCGGTGCCGGCGGCCGGCGCGGGTGGCGTGCTCGTGGTCCTGGACGGGGTCACCCCGCCCGAGGGGGACGACGGCTGCCGCCACGGCGTGCCCTGGTTCGTGGCCCGGTTGGGTGGTGCTCTCGTCGAACTGGCGGGCGCTCGCCGGGACATGACACTGTCCGGATGTCTTGCGGCCGCGTTGGCCCGCACAGCGGACACACACCGCGAAACGTGTGATCTTTCTCACCCCCGTACACCTCAGGCAACCGTGGTCGTGGCCCGGTGGGACCAGGAGCAGGTCGAACACCTGGTGCTCTCCGACTCCGCACTGCTCGTGGAGGCCGCCGACGGCACGGTCGAGCCCCTGCTCGACCGCCGCCTGACCGAACTGCCCGAGGCCGTGCGCGCGCTCCGTGACCGGGTCCGCCGTACCGGCGCGGAAGCGGACCGCGCGGCCTACGTGCGCGCAGTGGAAGGGCTGCGCAACGCTCCCGATGGCAGCGGGTTTTACACAGCCGCCGCAGACCCCGAGGTCGCTGCCCGGGCGGTGACCGGAACCCGGCCCCGCGCCGACGTCCGTGCTCTTCTGGCGCTCACGGACGGTGCCACACGCTGGACCGAGACCTTCCACCTCGGGGACTGGGCGGGCCTCTTCGCCCTCGTGCGCAAAGAAGGCTCCGGCGCTCTCGTCGGCCGGGTCCGCACCGCGGAGGCCGAGTCGGTCCCCGCGCGGGGCAAGCAGCACGACGACGCGACGGTCCTGCTGGCCGAACTGGACTGACGCGGCGGGCTTGGCCGACGCGACCCTCCCGTGGGCCGGCGGCCCGCTCATGTCCGGCGCTTGTCCGGTCGCACGGCGCCCAGCGGAGGGTCCGTGGCCAGGGGTGTCACCTGCACGTCGGCACCGGGACGAGGGGCCTGCACGACACGCCCGGCACCCGCGTACATGCCCACGTGGGTCGCCCCGCGGTGGTAGATGACCAGATCGCCAGGGCGCAGCTCGTCCAGTGGCACCCGGGGCAGCCGCCGCCACTGTTCCTGACTGGTGCGGGGGATCGTCCGGCCGGCATGCCGCCACGCCTGCGAGGTGAGCCCCGAGCAGTCGAAGGACTTCGGACCCTCGGCACCCCAGACGTACGGCTTGCCGACCTGGTCCATCGCCCAGTCAAGTGCCCTGCGCCCCTGGTCCGAGGAGTGCCGCACAGCGCCGCTCGGGTCGAGTGCGCCGGACGACACCAGCTGCTGCTGTGCCGCGTCCGTACGGTCACGCTCCAACGCGTGCAGCTGGGTGAGCTGATCCCCGGTGAGCGAGGAGAGCAGCTTCTCGACGCTCCGCAGCCGCTTGCGCACCTCGTCGCGCTGCTTCTTCTTACGCTCCGTCAACCCCTCCTGCCGTTTCACCGCGGCACCAGCCCGTTGCGCCGCGGCGGCGTGCCGCTGCCGGCCATCGGTCACCCTGCGTACCGTCTCCGCCTGCGTACCCGCCGCCCGCCGCAGGAAGTGGCCGTGCTCCAGCAACCGCTCCGGATCCGAACTCAACAACATCTCGACGGCGGGCGGCAGCCCGACGCTCTCACCCCGGTACTGCTGACGGGCCAGCTCGCCCGCGCGGGCCCTCTCCCGCTCCAGCGCCGTCCGGGCACGGGCCAGCCGTGACTGCGCCTTCCGGGATGACGCGCGCTGCTTCTTGAGCTTCTCGGCCGTCTGGTTGTAAGCCTCCGAGGCCTCTTCCGTCCGCTGGTACAGCACACTCAACTCGCCCAGCAGCTCGCCCACCGATTTCCGCCCAGCCCCCGGCGGACCCGGCTCGGGCCCGGGCGCCGGCGTGCCCGGCACCCTTACGCCTGCCTCCGGCACCGCTCCGAAGACCGGCGGGGCCACCAGCCCCAGGGCAACCAGCACCGGCACCACCACCGCCGATGAGGCCAGCGCCGACGCCAACGCCGACATCGGCGTCGCACCGCCGCGAGCCGCACCGCCGCGCCCAGTACCGTCGTGCCCAGTACTGACATGCGTCGTACCGTCGCGCTTGGCGGCCCGGTTCCTTCCGTGCCCGCGGACCACTCGCGTCCTTCGTGCCCTCAACAACACCGCGCACCTCGCTTCCGAGCGGCATTTCCCCGTTTCAGGCCGCTCCGCCGCGATCGTGGCACGGCTGGGGGCGTCGGCCATGGACGAGCTGAGCGGGAGAGCGGACGTCTCTCACCCGATCGGGATGACTCCGGGGTCCGGTGCGGATACGGCAGCCCGTGGCGAGGTGCCACGAAGAACGGCGGCAGGTGACTGTGGTCCGAGGACGGCAGGCGGCCCTTCGCGACGACTTCGTGCTGGTCCGACCCACCGCAGAGGAAAGCGGGGACAGCTGACGGGGCGCCACCCTCGCCCGGAACCGACGAAAACGCGCCTCCCTACCCCCGGTACCGCGTCCAGTCCAGTACGTGAATCACGGCCGTCTTCACTCGCACGGGTGACAGCAGGGGCTGAGCCGGAGCTGAGGCGGCCCCGGGCTCATCGGCGCCACGGCCCTCTGCCCACCAGCTTCCTTGCCTCGTCGGCGCGGCCGTGGATCTCGTGGAGGTAGGCGTCAGGAAGCCACTCCCTCGCCGGGCGGCCCGCAGCACCGGACAGGTCCAGCGCGCGGACCAGGGCTTCCGGATGGGGGCGGGACTCGGGGGTCTTGTGCAGGCAGGCGAGCAGCAGTGCACGGAGGGCGTCGGGTACTCCCGTCAGGTCCGGGCTCTCACGGACGGTGGGCAGCGCGTTCCCGGAGAACGGGTGCCGTGCGCTTGCCGCCAGGACCAGCACCGTGGCCAGTGAGAAGACGTCCTCGGCCCGCCGTGTCAGCGGTCCGGCCACGGCGCTTTCGCCGTGGCCGGCGCCGTCGGGGAACGCGGCGTGCGGTCCGAGGGCCGCGCCCTGGTCCACCACGCGGGGCCCGTCGAGGGTCAGCACCACGTTGCCGGCGTGGAGGTCGCCATGGGCTGTGCCCGCCGCGTGCAGCGCCGTCAGGGCGCGGGCGAGCCCGCCACCGAGGGCGCGGACGGACATCTCGGGCAGCGGTCCGTACGACGTCACCAGCGCCGACAGCGGCAGACCCGGAGCGAACGCGCCGGCGAGCCACGGCTGCTCACTGTCCAGCTCGCAGCCGAGCGCTTCGGCGACGAACGGACTGTCCACCGCGTCGGCCACCCGATTCGTCTCCTGCCGTAGCAGGGCCCGCAGCTGCCGGTCACGCAGGAGCCCGGGCCGCACCGCGCGTACCGCCGCGATCCGCCTGCGGCCTCCGCGCCGCGCGGCGCCTCTGCCGAGGTACACGGTGCCCGTCCGGCCGCTGCCCAGGACGCCGAACAGTCGAAAGGGGCCGAGCCGCTGCGGGCCGGTTTCGGGCAGCTGTGCGATTCCGTCGATCACGTCCAGCAGAAAACCCCGCCGTTCTCCGTCTGTCCAGGTCCGGCAGTGACAGGCCGGTGGCGGAAACAGGACGCCCCGTCGATGTTCCACGGGCAGGAGTGCACCCCGGGCGTCCTCCTCACCCGGCGCCCCCGCTGCGCCTCCCTCAGTCGGTGCGCCCCCGTCGCCACGGCAGCCGCGCCCACGGCCCTTTCTCGGGGGTGCCCTCAGGTTCGTAGACGTACGCCCAGCCGCGCGGCAGTCCGAGCCGGTTCACGGCGGCGGGTTCCAGCCGGTAGACGTGGACCGTCGTGGGGCCGCCGTCCGGAGCGGGGACGGGCACCTCGTAGTTGCGCGGCGGTCTGCCGGTGGGGCCGAGGGGAACCGCGAGTGTGCGGCCGTCCAGCGGTCCGCCGCGGAAGGCGGTCTGTTCACTACGCACGGATCAGACCGCCTCACCGGCGGCAGCACTGGGCTGACATCCGGAATCGCCTGCACACGCGGAAGCGCCGTCCGCCCGGGTCGGGCCGGGCCCGCACGGCTGAGCGAGTTGGCGGGCTCCCGGACCCTCGTCCCCGAGACGGTCGCGTGGGTTGACCAACGCGCAGGTGGTCATGGACAGGCAGCCGCAGCCGATGCAGTCGGTGAGGTGGTCGCGGAGTTGTTCCATGAGCGCGATCCGCTGGTTGAGGTCCTCGCGCCAGCACTCGGAGACGGCCGCCCAGTCGTCACGGGTCGGTGTGCGTCCCTCCGGGAGCAGTGCGAGGGCGTCACGGATGGCGGCGAGAGGGATGCCGAGCCGCTGGGATGCCCTGATGAAGGCGACTCGGCGGAGTGTGTCGCGACTGTAGCGCCGCTGGTTACCTGTGGTGCGGCGGCTGCGGATCAGCCCTTCGCGCTCGTAGAAGCGCAGTGCGGAGGTGGCTACGCCGGCCCGGTCCGCCAACTCTCCGACGGTGGCTTCCTTGGCCTTCCATGACAGGTGAGTCGCCATGGGACCAGCCTAGCCCGACCCTCAAGCATTCTTTAAGTCTGTGTGACGGGGAACCCCTGTGACGCCATGCACTGGCACACGAACCGCAGTCACACGACTCCGCGGACACAAAGCTGACGACCCAACGGTGGGAGGGGCGGCTCAACGGCGCGAGGGGCGACCCAAGCGACCCGACAGCGCGAAGGCAACGGCACAACAAGGGCGGTCACAGGGGTCACGGACCGAGCAGGTGCCCCGCGTCGGCGACCACAGGAAGCGCTCTGGTCACCAGATGGGCAACCCGTCCGTCACTCTTCTCCATGGCGAGCGCCCTCCGGGTCACGGCGGCGGTTGCCTCATCGGAGGCTGCGGTGGCCGTCAGTACGGCGATGAAGTGATCGACCAGCCAGTCGCGCAACTCGGACACAGGCGGCCGTTTGCCTTCGTCCAGCCAGATGAGGGAGGCGGCCTCGACGGCGGCTATCCAGGTGCGGACGGCCATCCGCAGCCGGGCCGAACCGGGCCCCGCTTCCGCTTGGAGATGCGTGAGGATCTGTTCGGCCGCGTCCCTGCGTACCTCGTCGACGATCGCGCTGGTGCGGGAGGTCTCCACCACGCTGCCGCCCTGGAGCAGGGCCATGAACCCCGCGTCGTGCTCGTCGACGAACGCCAGGTACCGGTCGAGCGCCCGGGCGAGCCGGGTGGTGAGTGGCCCAGCGGGTGGCTCGGCGAAGCACTGTTCCAGCCGGTTGGCCGCACTGCGCAACGCTGCCTCGTAGAGCTGTTGTTTGCCGCCGGGGAAGTAGCGGTAGACGAGTGGCCGCGAGACGCCGGCCGAGACCGCGACGTCATCCAAGGAGACGTCCTCCGGTGATTTGTGCGCGAACAGGCCGAGCGCGTGGTGGAGCAGTTGGCTGCGCCGCTCGTCCACACTGAGCCTGCGATACGCCGGGGCGGTGCCACTGCTGCTCATGCAGTGCAGCGTAACCGCCCCGGCACGCTCGGAGGTTCCCTGGTTCCGCGGTTCTCTTCCACTCTCTTCCACGAGAGCTTCACGCGTCCCTCACCGCGCAAAGTGTCACTTGGCCAGCAGCCCCGAGCTCACCCACAGCTTGCGGCCGGCGCCGCGCAGGACACCGATCTCGTCCAGGAAGTCGGTCAGCCGCTTGGCGCCGGTCTGCATGACCTCCCTGCGGTGGCCGCTGGCCTTCACCTGGGCGACCGCCTCCCGCTTGTCGAGTCCGACGTTCTCGTAGACCTGCGGGTTGACGAAGGAGATGGAGAAGACGCGCGCGGCCTCGCCGGAGCTGATCCGCGTCAGTTCGGCTTCCCAGCGGGGGCACGTGACCATCTGGCGGCGCAGTTCCTCGCGCGCGTAGCGCACGTGACGGGCTTCTTCGATGACGTGGATACGGGTCACGCCGCGCACGAGTTGCTGCACGCGCTCGTCCGGGAACGTCAGCCGCTGCATCCAGTCCAGGATCTCCTCGCCCAGCAGCGTCGCGGTGAACGACCCCGGCGTGGTGGAGATCGTCTTGAGGACGCGTGCCAGATTGTGGTGCAGCCGGGAGACGGGGTAGGCGGGTGCTCCGCCCTGCTTGATCATGCGCGCGAACATCATGGAGTGCCGGCACTCGTCCGCGATCTCCGTCAGGGCGTAGCGCACGTGGTTGCTGGTGAGCGGCTTGTCGTAGATGTGCCGCACCAGCAACTGCATCAGTATGACCTCGAACCAGATGCCCAGTGAGGCGAGCGAGGCGGCCTCGTGCCTGGCCAGGTCCTTGCGCTGTCCCTCCGACATGCGCCGCCACAGGGGCGTGTCGTAGAGGGAGACGAGCTCCGGCGGCCAGAACCACTTGTCGTCCTCGAACGGTGCGTCCCAGTCCAGTTCGGTGTCCGGGTCGAAGGAGTGCTTCCTGGAGGACTCGAGGAGGCGCTCGGCGACCTGCTCGCGGTCTTTGAGCAGTCCGAGGGCGTCCCTGAGCGCCTCGCGTTCCGTCGCGGCGATGTCAGGCGCTGTCGTCATGCTGGGGCACCTCTTCGTCGGGGTGTCACCGGCTCGCGAAGGGCTGCCTACTCGCGAGGGTTACCGGCGGTCACGTCTACTGTCGACTCTTATGAGACTGCTTGTCAGTAAGGACGTCAATCCCCCGCGCACCACTTGTTGACCGCGCGGTAACACGCGTGTGACTCTGCCAACAACCCATGCGTACCGGGCAGTCCGTGACCGAAGGAGATGTCCGTGTCCACACACGATCTCTATGTGCACGCAACCGACGCCCCTCTCTGGCAGGTCCCCGCTTCCGGCTCTGCCCGCTTTTCCTGGGAGTACGACGACGGACGGGACCGCCTTCTCGCCCTCTACCAGAAGGGCAAGGACAAGCAGTGGGACGGACAGCGCCGCATCGACTGGGAGCTGGAGGTCGACCCGTACGATCCGCTGGGCACCCCCGACGAGGCGATGACCCTTTACGGCACCCCCTACTGGGACAAGATGAACGAGGCGGAGCGCGGCGAGCTGCGCCGGCACTACGCCTCCTGGCAGTTCAGCCAGTTCCTCCACGGGGAGCAGGGCGCCATGGTGTGCGCGGCGCGGATCGTGGAGTCGGTACCCGACATGGACGCGAAGTTCTACTCCGCGACGCAGACCATGGACGAGGCCCGGCACGCGGAGATCTACGGCCGGTTCCTCCACGAGAAGGTCGGGATGCTCTACCCGATCAACGACAACCTCCAGTCCCTCCTCGGCGACACCCTGCGCGACTCCCGCTGGGACATGCCGTACCTGGGTATGCAGGTGCTGATCGAGGGCCTGGCGCTGGCCGCCTTCGGCATGATCCGCGACACCACCGACAAGCCGCTGCCCAAACAGATCCTCGCCTACGTCATGCAGGACGAGGCCCGGCACGTCGCCTTCGGCAGGATGGCGCTGCGCGACTACTACAAGCAGCTCACCGACGCCGAGCTGCGCGAGCGCGAGGAGTTCGTCATCGAGGGCTGCTACCTGATGCGCGACCGCCTCAAGGGCGCGGAGGTGCTGGAGAACTTCGGTATACCGCGCGCCGAGGCGGACGTCTTCAGTGAGCAGTCCGAGTACCTCCAGCTCTTCCGCAAGCTCCTCTTCAGCCGCATCGTGCCCTGCGTGCGCGACATCGGGCTGTGGGGCGAGCGCCTGCAACGCGCCTACCTCGACATGGGCGTCTTTGAGATGGGAAACCAGAACCTCGACCTGCTGATGGCCCAGGACGAGCAGCTCGCCGAGAAGCTGGACGCCGAACGGTTCGCCGCGGAGGAGGCCGAACGGACCGCAGAGGTGGCCGAAGCCATCGAGGAGGGCAAGACTCTTCCGTAGCCGGCCGGTGCCCCGCGGATGCGGGCCGGCAGGGGCCCGCACGGCAGCCGGCGAAGGAGGACGGTCATGGCACGCGCTGTCGGGATCGATCTCGGTACGACGAACTCGGTCGTCAGCGTCCTGGAGGGCGGCGAGCCCACCGTGGTCGCCAACGCCGAGGGAGCCAGAACGACACCCTCCGTGGTGGCGTTCGGCAAGGGCGGCGAGGTGCTGACGGGTGAGGTCGCCAAACGGCAGGCCGTCACCAACATCGAGCGCACCGTTCGCTCCGTCAAGCGTCACATCGGAGAGACGGACTGGCGCTTTCCGTCCTCCGGAACGCTCGACGGCAAGTCCTTCACCCCTCAGGAGATCTCCGCCCGTGTCTTGCAGAAGCTCAAAAGGGACGCGGGGAACTACCTGGGCCAGGAGGTGACGGACGCGGTCATCACCGTGCCGGCGTACTTCAACGACGCGGAGCGTCAGGCCACCAAGGAGGCCGGTGAGATCGCCGGTCTGGACGTGCTGCGGATCGTCAACGAGCCGACCGCCGCCGCCCTCGCCTACGGGCTCGACAAGGAGGAGGAGCACACGGTCCTCGTCTTCGACCTCGGTGGCGGTACGTTCGACGTCTCCCTGCTGGAGATCGGGGAAGGCGTCCTGGAGGTCAAGGCGACCGCGGGCGACACCGCTCTGGGCGGTGACGACTGGGACCAGCGTCTCGTCGACCACCTGGTCAAGAAGTTCAAGGACGAGCACGGCATCGACCTGTCCAAGGACAAGATGGCTGTGCAGCGGCTGCGGGAGGCCGCGGAGCGGGCGAAGATCGAGCTGTCCTCGTCCACCGAGACCACGATCAACCTGCCGTACATCACGGCGACCGCCGAAGGGCCGCTGCACCTGGAAGAGAAGCTGACGCGTACGCGGTTCCAGCAGCTGACCGAGGATCTGCTGGAGCGTTGCAGGGGCCCCTTCCACCAGGCGGTGGAGGACGCGGGCATCCAGCTGTCCGATGTCGAGCACGTCATCCTGGTCGGCGGCTCGACCCGGATGCCGGCCGTCGCGGAGCTGGTCAAGGAGCTGACCGGCCGCGAACCGCACAAGGGTGTGAATCCGGACGAGGTCGTGGCCATCGGTGCCAGCCTCCAGGCGGGTGTGCTCAAGGGTGAGGTCAAGGACGTCCTGCTGCTGGACGTGACGCCGCTGTCGCTCGGTATCGAGACCAAGGGCGGCA
>NZ_QOIM01000058.1 GCF_003323735.1 Streptomyces reniochalinae
TTCTACCAGGCATCGTTCTGCTCGATCCAGCGTGACCCCACCTCGCGGACCTACTACGACCGGAAGCGGGCCGAAGGCAAACGGCACCACCAGGCTCTCATCGCTCTGGCTCGACGCAAGGTCAACGTCCTCTACGCCATGCTCCGCGACCGACAGCCCTTCCAGCACCGGCCACCCCTGCGTCTCATCGCTTGACAGAAGCATTAGGCAGCCACCTGACGGCTGTCGGGCACCTGAGGCAGCCAGCACACCGCGTCGCCGCGGAAGCTCTGGTTGACCGGCGCGAGGCCGGAGGCGTCATCCAGCGCAGAGAGGCTGACTCCGATGCTGGTGGCTCCGTCGTCCAGGGCGAACAACTGGCTCCCGCAGCGGGGGCAGAAGCCGCGCTTCGTCTCGCCCTCGAAGGTGTAGTACCACGCGAGCTCTCCTCTTTTTTCGGGGCAGACGAACCCCTCCAGTGGAAAGGACACCCAGGACATCATCGGGCCGCCGCCCAGTTTCTGACAGTGCGGGCAGCTGCAGGTGTGGGGGTAGTCGGGTTCACCGCTGACGGTGAACTGGATCTGGCGGCACAGGCACCCGCCGGAGCGGGTGGTCTCCTCACAGGGCGTGCTCATGTGCTCGTCTCCTGAGATGTGGTGTGGTCGGCAGGTGCGGACGGTCGAGGGAGGCACCAGGCCAGGACGTTTGTGCCGTGGCCGGCGCTTACGCGCTGCTCGCCGTCTCCGCCGAGGGTGAGGTGGTAGACCGGCGGCCTGCCAGCGTGCAGCGGTCTGGTGGATCTCGTCCCAGATGTCGCGCGGGCCACTGCTGGTGACGGACCAGGTGTCGACCCCGCCCGGGCGGGCCGTCATCCACGAGCCGCAGCCGGGCGCGCCGATCGCCAGCCCCTCGACGCCCCAGTGCCGCACCAGACCCGGGTGCAGTGCGTCCAGCGCGAGCCAGAACCCGCCCGCCTCCTGGGGTGGTGGAGCCTGGTCGGACCGGAAGGCGCAGGACGTCGAGAGGCCGTCGGCCCGCCCGGCTTCGAGACGTTCACGGAGAGCGGCGTGCAGGTGGATGCGCTTGATGCCGTAACCGGCGACGTGGGCGAACTCGACAGGGCGTAGCTGTGCCTCGATCCGCCCGCCCGGAGACCGGGGCCACGAGGGCGAGGCGGTGACCACGTGCACCAGCAGTTTGCCTCCGGGGGCGAGTTGCTCCACGCAGGCTTGCGGCACGTAGGGGAGGGCGAAGGTGAGCAGGATCCGGTCGTAGGGGGCACGCGCGGGCCAGCCGTGCTCGCCGCTGCCGCACACGACGTCCGGCCGGTACCCCAGAGCGCCCACACGTGTGCGGGCGGCCGTGCTCACATGCCGGTCCCGGTTGAGGGTGACTACCCCCGCGTCCCCGCAGACGTAGCAGGCCACCGCCGCAGTCACCCCCGCGCCGGTGCCCACATCCAGCACTCGGTGACCGGGCAGCAATTCCAGCTCCTCCAGCAGAGAAGAGGTCACACGCGTCGTCGTCGACATCGACGTGATCGACCCGCCGCGGCGGCTCCGGCGCTCCCGCCCGAGGAGGTACTCGCCCTCGTACTGGATCAGGACGCTGTCCCCGCTGTGCAGCACCGCGAGCAGTTCCTTGCGGTCCTGGGGCTCGGACCAGTCCAACAGGTCCCGCCGCACCGGCCTCTCACCCGGAGCACTGCGCTGCACGTACGCCTGCGGCATGAGCACCTCGCGATCCAGTGCGAGCAGAGCCTCGCGCACCGGGCCAGGCCGAGGCAGCCGTCTGCCTCCAGCCGGGCGACCATGGCCTTTCGGGCAGCCTCCGCCTCGCCCGCCGGGTCTGCCCCAGCCCTGTGGCCCGGCCGGACAGGAGTGTGGTCCGGGCGGCTTGACCGGACTGCGCCGCCGGCCATCTCGGCGGTCATGCCCAGCCCATTTCCGTGTACAGACGCCCGGAGCGGATGCCCTCGACGGCGGCCCGGGTATACGGGACGACGGGTGCGGGAAGCTCGTCGGGATCCCAGAAGCGCCAGCCGGTGCACTTGCCGGGCTCCCGCACGTGCGGTACCCCGGACGGGGTGAGAGCTACCTCGCTGTCGTCGACTCGGAAGAGGTAGCGCAGGTCGTAGTGCTGGTGGGCCGGCCCGCTCTTGACCGGGCTGGTGTCGATGTCATGCACGTCGATATCCACGGGTACGCCGTCGCAGCCCGGCCGAGGGGCCACGGCGCCCGGCGGGATGCCGGTCTCTTCGTCGAGTTCGCGCAGGGCTGCGGCGGCGAGCGTCTTGTCTTCGGGCTCGGTGTGGCCGCCGGGGGTGAGGACCTTCCCGCTGGCGCGGTGGCGGATGTGCAGCACTTGGCCGATCTCGTTGACCAGGATCACTCCGCATGTCACGTGGCCGGGGAGGGTCGCACGGCTGGTCGGGTCGGCGGGGCGGTCGAGCGCCGTGGGGAGCACGGCGAGCCCGGCACGCTCGTCCGGATGGTGCTCCAGGTACGCCTCGACGGTGGCGCGGATGGGGGAGCGGCTGGGCGGCATGTCATCACCTCGGAGGTTGCCAGGACAGGACGTTCGTCGCCGGAGAGGCGGGCGCGATCTTGGAGGGGTGGTCACCGAAGCTCCTCGTGTCCGTCGGTGACGCTGCGCCGAGGCGCAGGGAGGGCGATGCGGTACTGGGCGGCCTGCGCTTCGTACATGCCGTGGTAGAGGCCGCCTGCGGTCATGAGCTGCTCGTGGCTGCCGTGTTCGGCGATGCGCCCGTGGTCCAGGACGTAGATGTGGTCGGCGGAGGTGGTCGCGGCGAGCCGGTGAGTGATCAGTACGACGGCGGTGCCGTTGTCGGCTACGGATCGCAGCCGCTCGAAGGCGTCGATCTCGGCATGCGGGTCCAGCGCGCTGGTGGGCTCGTCGACCAGGAGGAACGGGGCGTCGCGGTAGCGGCTGCGTGCGTTGCCGAGCTTCTGCCACTGCCCGCCCGAGAGCTGTACGCCGCGTTCGTAGCCCTTGACGACGATGGAGTCCCAGCCGTGTTCCAGGCCCTCGATCAGGTCGCCCACGTCGGCGGCCCGCGCGGCGCCCTTGACCTTGGCCATATCACGGGGGCGGTCGCCGGCGCCGACGGCGACGTTCGCGGCGGCCGTCATCTGCCAGTGCGGGAAGTCTTGCGCCAGCAGTCCGATGGAGGCGAAGACCTGCGCGCGGTCGGCCGCACGCACCTCCACCCGCTCGCCGTCCGGCCCCACCCACCACACTTCTCCTTCGCCGGGCAGCAGCAGCCCGGCAAGGATTTTGGCCAGCGAGGTCTTGCCGGAGCCGTTCGCGCCGACCAGGGCCGTCACCTCGCCCCGGCGCACGGTGAGGTTCACACCGCACAGCGCGGGCGTCGTCGCTCCCGGGTAGGTGAAGGAGACGTTCTTGACCTGGATGGACCGCAAGTCAGTCGGCAGCGGCGCCCCCGTTATGGGGATGGCGTGCCTCGCGGCCAGTTCGGTGGCCCGCTCGGTGTCGCCGAGTTGCAGCATCTCCTCGTACATGCGGTTGACCTGCTGCACGAGGGAGGTGAGCCGGGCGGTGGAGTTGCGGAGGGCGACCACGGCGGTGCCGCCCACGGCCAGCGGCAGTCCGCCACTGGTCAGCAGCCACCACAGCATTCCGTAGCAGCCCAGGGACGCCAGGCCGGAGAACGCTCCGGCCACCAGGTCGGTGCGGGCCTGGGCGCGGGCCAGGCGCCGCTGTTCGGTCTCCATCAGCCCCGACATCTCGCCGTATCCACGCAGCAGCAGGGCGGAGGCGGCGTGGACGCGGAGTTCGCCGGCGGCGTGCGGCGTCGTCAGGTACTGCAACAGGGTGGCCACCGCCCGGCGGTGGTCGACCCAGTGCAGCCGAGAGACGTATTCGCGGCGGGCGGAGCGCACGGCGCCCCAGCCCTTGGGCAGAGCGATGACCAGCAGCATCGGCAGAAGAGCCCAGTGCAGCGAGGCGAGCACGACAGCGGCGGCCACCATGCTGATCACCACGTTCGCGACGCCCACGGACAGGCCGAGCATCCGCCGTGCGGAGTCGGTGCCGAACTTGCCGGCCTCCAGATGCCGCTGCACGTCCGGCTCTTCGGTCGCCTCGACCTCGACCCGGATGACGGCCTCGTAGTACCGGGCGGATACCGCCCGCTCCACCTGCGGTTCCAGGCGACCGGACATCGCCGTCGACCAGGCCGACAGGAGAGCCGTCGCCACGGACAGGAAGGCCAGTGCCAGCAGGGCGGGCAGCGACTGCCGCAGCTTGTCGGCGGTCGGCCCGTCGGCGAACAACTGGCTCAGCACGCCGTTGACAGCCACCAGGCCGAACCCCCCGGTCAAGCCTTGCCCGACCTGCGAGACCACCAGACCGGCCAGCGCCCGCCGGTCCGCACTCCATCCGGCCCGCAGGACCACGCCCACCATGCGCGGCAGCGCGACGGCCATCTGCCCGAACCGCATGCGCGCGAGCGCCCCTTCGTGCTCGACGTAGGACTGGTTCCAGCGCAGCCGCCCGCCGAACAGCTCACGTTCCACCGCCGAGATCCCCTGCGCACCGTCCTGGTGCCCCTTCATGCCGATGCCCTCCTCACCCGGGCACTCCGCACCGGTGAGGAGACGTGGGCCCTGCCACGCCGGTCGCTGCCGGCCTCGCCCCGACGCGGGGAGGGGCTGCCGGTGACGGCGTCAACACAAGGCCGCCGGCGCGAAGCGCACAGTCCGGCCAAGCGCCGATGTTCGATTCGGGTCGGGGTGCGCGCTGAAACTGGCCGGTTTGCCACGGTGTCCTCCAGATGGATGCACGAGGGGCACTGGTGCTCCAACAACGGGGCCGAAACGGATGCCGTTACGGGTAGGCGGTGGACGCATGTTCTAAAAGGCGGTGCCGCGCCCGGCATGACGGGCTCGTCGAATCCCGGGGTCATTCGAACGGAGGGCGGTCACCTCTGCGGGGGATTGCCCAGCCCGCTTGCCGGGGTGGAGCGTGAGCCTGCCGGCCTCGCTTGCAGGCTCGGACGCCTCGTACCTCGCACACGTCTTGTGGAGCTACCTGTGTCGCTTCTCTTCGCTCGCTTCGGAGCACTCGGTCCAGCCGTGCCGTGCTCTCGCCCTGGTACGGGGGTGGCCCGTGGCGATCAGTAACGCGGAGATCTCCAACGCGGTCGCGGAGTACCTGGCGCGCTACCCGGGAGAAGCCGCACCGCTGGCTGAACCGGTGCAACGTCTGCGGCAGGGCGGCGACTTCACTTCGCGGCATACGTTCCCGATGCATGTGACGGTCGGTGCGCTGCTGGTTCGCAGCGAGACGGAGGTCTTGCTGATCGAGCACCGGGCGTATGGGCTGCTGTTGCAGCCCGGCGGCCACGTGGAGCCGACGGACACCACGCTGGTCGAAGCAGCCGTGCGCGAGCTCTCCGAAGAGACCGGCCTCGATGCCGCGGCAGTGTTTCCGGCAGACCCGGCCCCCGCCTACGTCGAGTACGGGCGCGTCCCGGCGCGCCCGGAAAAGGGGGAGCCGGACCACTACCACCTCGACATCGGATTCGCCTTCACAACGGACCGCGCCGACGTGGGCCAGATCCAGGAAGCAGAGGTGACCGGCGCCGCCTGGTATCCGCTCACGGACGCCGAACGGCTGGTCGGCCACCGCATCGCCCGGGCAGTCAGCAGGCCCGCCCACGCGGGCTGACCCCGCAGCGCCGTACGGTTCGGGCCGACTGCTGCACCGGATCGCGCCGCGCACCCCCTCGCGGTTCGGCGGGCGCAGCCCGGCGTCTCCCCATCGCAGCTGGGGGGCTGACACGACCTCCCCGGGGTTCCGGCCGTACTGGTCTTCGGAGAATCCTGCGCGGGATCAGTGCGGTGTGACCGCGATGGTGCTCGACGACCTGCTCGGTGGCGAGCTGATCCGAGGCGAGGTACTCGTGAAGGGGGAGCGCACGGACTACCACTGGTGGAACCGCTTGGGGATGGGCATTGAGGTCGGTCTCACCCGTGAGCAGTTCGGGCTGGTGGTGGTCTCGTGGTCCCGGCTGGCCGGGGGGTCCGCCTGTTGGGCATGCCATGCCGCTGGTTTGCATTCCGGTTTGATGACTATCCCGTTGCGGGGGTTGGACCCGGTCGGGTGGTCGTGGCTACGCGTACCGGTGACCGCAGCCGTCTGGTCATCGAGTTCTGTGAGCGTGCCGAAGCGCTGCTCACTGCTGGGCTGGGGGATGGGGGCGGCTTATCGCACGTCCAGTAGTACCTTCCCTTGTGCCCGGCGTTGGTCGAGTTCGAGTAGTGCCTGTGCTGCCTGTTCGAGTGGGAAGCGTCGTCCGAGTACGGGCGTGAGTTTTCCGGCTTGCAGGAGCGGCAGGAGGTCGGTCCACTGTTGCTGGAGAAAGGAGGGCTGCTCTTGCCAGAATGCGCCCCATCCGATTCCTGAGAGGTCGAGGTTTTTGCGCATGAGGCTGTCGGTGGTGACCTGGGGTGAGTGACCGCCGGCGGCGCCCACGACGAGGTAGCGGCCTTCGCGGGCAAGGCTGTTGAGGGAGCCGGTGAGCCGGTCTCCGCCGACCGGGTCCACCACGAGGTCGACGCCACGTTCGCCGGTCAGCTTCCGCACGGCTTGGTCGAAGTCGTCGGCCAGTACCACTTCGTCGCTGCCGGCGGCTTTGGCCGTGTCGATCTTGTCGGGTCCGGAGACGACCGCGATGGCCCTGGCGCCGAGCGCGGTGGCCAGCTGCACCGCCGCGGTGCCGATGCCGCCCGCGGCCCCGTGGACCAGGACGGTGTCGCCCGGCTGGAGATGTGCCCGGCGCACGAGTGCGAAGTGCATGGTCAGGTAGTTCATGGGTAGCGCCGCGCCTGTGTCGAGGGACACGTTGTCGGGGAGTGGGAAGACCGCCGTCGGCGGCACAGCGACCGTCTCGGCGTATCCACCGGTCCCGGGGAAGGCCGCGACCCGCTGCCCGGCGGTCAGGCCGGTGTTCGACGGCGCGGATCGTACGGTTCCGGCGACCTCGGCGCCCGGGACAAAGGGCAGTGTGCGCCGTAGGTGGTACTCTCCGCGGCTCTGGGCGACCTCCGGGTAGGTCACGCCGGCGACACGGACATCGATGACGACCGAGTCTGGTTCGGCTGTCGGTTCGTCGAGCTCGACGACTTCTACCGCGGCGGGGCCGGCGTGGCGGGTGATGTGGACGGCACGCATGACTGCTCCTGGAACGGGACGGCAGGACGGAGGAGGCACGGTTCCTTCTGGTGCCTCGGTACTCTTTGAGAACCATCAGCATCGTGGCTCGCCTGCCGCGTTCTGATCAATAAGGCACTTTCCGGTGCCCCGGTTGTCTGGAGGTAACGATGGGGACTACCAGCGGCCGCCCGCAGCACAACGCGGGCCGGGCTCGCGTCGTGCTGGGCATGGTCGGGGACAAGTGGTCTCTGCTGGTCGTCTGCCATCTTGACCAGGGGCCCCGCCGCTTCACAGAACTCAAGCGTGCCGTCGACGGGATTAGCCAGCGCATGCTCACCGTCACGCTGCGGGGCCTGGAACGGGACGGCCTCGTGACCCGTACCGTTCACCACGTCATGCCGCCGAACGTCACCTACCGTCTCACCCCGATGGGCAGGACCCTCTACGAAGCCACCACCCCCCTCCTGCGGTGGACCGTCGAGCACCTGCCACACATCGATGCCGCCCGCGCCGCCTACGACGCCCGCGGTGACACCTCGCCGACCGGGTCCGTTCCGTCTGAGCACTGACAGGGTGTTTTGAAGCGGGCGATCACGAGGCCGGACGGAGCAGGGGTAGTGCCCGACGCCCGGGGGGCTGCACTCGCCGTTGCCGGGGCCGGCGCTGTCGAGGGCATGGCCAGAGGGCCGGCGGTCGACGTCAGATCCCGGCTTCAGCAGGTGCAGGTTCGTGCACCGCGGTCGAGGCGAGCGGGATGGGCGTGCGCATCTCGGGCTGGCCTTGCGGGAACAACCACCTCCCCCGGCCCCGGGAAACCCACGAACATTCCCTTCATCGACTGGCACTATGACCAACGGTGCCGCACGAGGTCGTGCATGCGCCAGTGGCCGTCGGCCTTGCTCGGCAGGTGCGCCTGGCGCGCGTCGTCGTCGCCGGGTCGAACGCGGGGCGGGGCACCGCACCCCGCGCCGCTCCGGGTGCCAGCCCGGTGTCGACCTCGACCACCGCCCGGTGCCAGGCCAGGGCCTCCTGCGCGGCCGCTTCGGGAATGCCCTCCAGCAGCGCGAAGTCGGGCAGCTCGTCCTGCTCCACCACGTGCCCGGACGCATCCAGGACCGCGAAGCCCGGCGCCGCGGCCAGTACCGACAGCAGCACCGCCACCCCGCTCCCGCCGTCGGCCGCATCCGCGGCCAGATGCACCAGCGGCCCCTCCAGGGCCGCGACCGCATACACGCTCCCGTGCCAGCGCACCCGGTCGCCGGGCACCAGCACCCCGCGCGGCGCGCACCGCTGCACGTGCGGCACCCGCCGCTCCAGCGTCGCCGCCGCGCTCACGCCTCCTCCACCGCGAGCGGACTGCCCACCGCTCAGGGGCGGCCTGAGAGGCCATCGGCCCCACCAGGGACGCGGGGCTCAGCGGCTCAGCCCAGTCCGTCCCCAGACGGCGGTGCCACAGCATGTGGTAGAGCCGCGGCAGCGCCAGCTCCCGCGGCACCCCGCACGTCTCGATGCCCCCCGCAGCGGCACCGGTTGTGCGAACGCCGCCGCCAGCGCCGCCTCCACGCCCACATCGCCGAAGCGCGGATGCCGCCGGTGCGACACCCACCGCAGATTCCTCAGCGCCACCGCCCCCGGCAGCCGCGGCGCAGCCAGCTGCCACCCGGCCACCGCGCCGACCTCCCGTGCCACCTCCAGCTGCCGTTCGAACCGGCCACCCGGCCCGGTGGGGCCGGCGGGCACAGCACCACGACCGTCGCCCCCGATGCGGTGCGCACGAAGAAGTCCGGCACCAGAGACCGCTCCCGGCCCCGCTCGCGCCACACCAACTGCGCCGACCAGGCCCGCAGATCATCGACCTGCGGATGGAAGTCCAGCAGCATCGCCGCTGATAAAAGCCCCAGGGACCGGCAGCCCACGAGCCGCCGGTTCGTCGCCGTCCACCACCAGGTGGCGATCGAGCGCTGGGAGGGATGTCGCGCCGGCTGCCACACCGCATCCCGCTCCGCCAGAGGCACCCCGCGCAGATGCTCGGCGGGCAGTGTACGCCGCGCCCCGCCCCGTCCCGGTGCAGGACCTGCAGCTCCCGTGCCATACACGCCCCTCGCTCTCGCCAACCCCGGATGAAGAACGACGGCACACCTAGCACACCCTGCCCGCTGCGCCCACGCGGACCGGCTGAAACCGGACACGCTCACAGCCGCGGAATGATGCCAACGCCAGTGCACAGAAGGGGAGGTCACACCCCGATACGTGACACGCGATTCGCGATAAATGAAACATGGAGGAGACGGAGGAACTGCGCCGCCTGTCGGCAGGGGTCTTCGGCAACCGCTACCGGGCCGAACTCATCGCTGCACTCGCCGCCGGCAGCGACGGATTCTGCCTGGGCGACCTGGCCCTCACCCGCCATGTCTCGCCGAGCGTCTACCACCCGCCGGTACGCACCCTGGTCACCCTCGGTCTCGTTGAACGCCTCGACCCCGCCCCGGGGTAGCGCCGCCGCTTCTACCGCCGGTGCGGCAGCGACCAGGCCTGGGCCTCCCTGGCCGCCACCGTGGACCGCCTCAAGGAACACCCCACGCCCCGAGCCGCCTGACCCCACCCCGCACCCCAGAGAACCGCAGGAGAGACGACCATGGCGACAGCAACAGCCGTCGACTCACACGCCCGCCTCGAACGCGCCCTGGCCCTCCTGGTCGGCGGCAACACCCCCAGCGCCGAACTCTCCCTCAAAAGCCACCGCAAGACCCTGGTCTTCTACCGCCGGGACGCTGCCGAATGTGCGCGCCGGCGCCACCACGACGCGGCCCCCCTCGCCATCGGCCACCTCGCCACCCTGCTCGAACTGCCCACCGAACTCGACGTGCCCCTGGCCGCCCTGCCCAAGCCCCTGCGCGAGCGGACCCACGCCCTGCCCCGCGCCGCCGCCACCCTCACCGGCTCCCGTATCCGCCGCCACGCGGTCCGTCCGCTCGCCGTCGACCTGGCCCTCCTGCGCACCAGCGCCCACCACTGGAAGAAGGCGCTGATCCACGCCTGCGACATCGCTCCCTTCGCCCGGTGTGCCCTTCTGCTCAACGCCCCCACCCCCGCCGACGAGCGGGACGACCTGTACATGCGGGCCGCCTACTACGGCATCGGCGTCCTCGAACCCGCCTCCGACGGCCTGGTCTGGGCCGTGCCCCCCGAGTCCCACCCCGACTTCCGGCACACGCCCGTCGACTGGCAATTCACTGAGCAACTCCACGCCCGGCTCCCCTGACCCGCCCAGGTGCCCGCTCCGGCACCGGCATACGTGCCCACACCGGCAGCTCCGGGCCGACCGCGAAGCCCTGCTCGTGCCTGACCCGCTGGGACCACTGCGGGTAACGCTCCAGCGCCGACCGGCAGATGCCCTGCCACCATCGCCCTCGCTCCGCGGCATCCAGCGCGTGCGACTGCCGCGCCCACCCCGTCAGCACGCACGCGTTGTGCCCGGCCGCTGGCATGCACCTGCTGCGCCATGTCGAGAAAACGGTCCAGCGCCTCGCCCCGGCAGCACTCGCATGCGCACTCAGGGGCCTGACCGTTGAAACGGGTCGCCAGCGTGAGCCCAGATAGAAGTTCATCAGCGGCGCGCACAACACCGACGGGCTGCCCGGCCCGCCGCCCGGCCTGCTCTGCGTCTCCGGGGGCAGCACCTGCCGCATGCTGGAATCCACCCCGAACGCGCTGAAACCCGCCCCCAGGCCCAGGGCGCCGAACGCCCCCAGGCCCGTGCGCAGCACCCCCGCCCCCGGAACCTGCTGCAGCAGCCGAGCCAGCCCCGCCGCCGCTGCTTGCGGCTCCGGGCTGCCCCCCACCAGGACCGCCACCGGCCCGGGAACGTTCCGCACCAGCACGTCCCCGAGAACGACCACGGCGACCACGGCGACCCCGACGACATCGACATGGCCCGCGTCATGGCCGACGCCCGCAGCACCGCCGACGAGACCCCCGACGACGAGGGCAGCGACGACGGGGCGGCCGGCACGTACACCGTGAAGAAGGGCGACACGCTCTCGTCCATCGCCCGCGCGCACGACATCACCTGGCGGTACCTGGCCGGCGCCAACGGACTCCGGGCCCGACCTCACGCGGCTCACGCCTGGCGAGCGTGATCATCTCTCGCTCGCCGGGCTGGATGAGAAGCAACGTGCGGAGCTCAACACATTGGTCGAAAGCCGGCGCGCTCTCCAAGATCGTCGCTACACAGTCACGTCGAGGTCATGAGCTCCGACATCTTCCCGACGTAGTGCAGGTGGACAGCCGTCCCTGGCTCCGGACACGAGCACGGTCGGATAGGGGGCTACGCGTTGGCCGCACCATTAACCGGGTCGATCGATGTCCACCAGTCCATCACCCGGCTGGCCATTGCTTCTGGCCGCAAGCCCAGAGGGTCGAGACTGAAATGATCTTCCAGCTCGTGCCGCAGGAATTCACCGATCTCGTTCCGGCTGGCGCCGGAACGGAGCTGCTGGAGGAGAGGGGTGAGCATGCAGTCGTACTCGTCCTTCACATCGTCAGCGACACCCACCGGATCCCACTCGTTGAGTAGATGCCGCAGGTCGTCCTCGGTAGAGGTGTTCCAGGGACTCATCATCCCAGACTGTCACCCCGGCACGACCGTCAACACCCACCTGCTGATCCAACGAAACTGCCTAGGTGACCACGTAGCCGTGCGCCGATGCCACCGTCGCGGTGGACCTTACCCAGCCACCGCAGCCGACCGTCAGCGTCGGCCGACAGATACAGCCCAGTGAGCACTTCGTCCAGCACCGTGAGACTCTTTTCCCACTGGCGCGGCCCCAGGCCGTAGGGGAGGGGCCAGTTACCCCGCGCCAATGGGACGAGCGCCGTCCACGCATCACGCGGCACCCGCACGTCGACCACCGGTCTGCTGGCGCAGCGCGGTATCGACACCGTTCTCGTCATGGGCACATACACGAACGTCTGCTGCGAGTCATCAGCCCGCGACGCGGCCACCCTGGGCCTGCGCGTGCTGTTGACCACCGCCGTGAACGCGGCCCAGTGCGATGAGAACCACAACGCCGCGCTGCACCCGATCTATCCGTCATGCGGCGACATGCGACCACGCAAGCAGCGCTGGACTTGATCGGGTGTGCCCGGGCTGAAGACCTGCGGCCTTTGGGCGGGCAAGTATCTGGGCGTCGTCAACGCCCTCAGCATGCCTGCTCCGCCGTTCCCGCAGAGCGAGGACGACGGTAGCCGAAGACCCGTCTACCGAAGGTTTGCCGACGTCCCAGCATGAGGCAATCCAGGCGATGCCAGCGTCGACTCACCTCTTGGCTGGCGCAGTTGCTCGACTACCCAGGTGTACTGCGTGGTCCGAATCTCCGAGCCAGGGGGCCTGCGTCCCGTTCGGCGGGGGTCCATCCGCATAGCGGGACTGAAGCGGCTGCCGTGCGGGCGGTCGGCTCAGTGAGGGAGTTGGAGGTCGGTGCAACCGCGTGCGTCTGCGGTGGTCTTGGCGTAGGCGGCTAGTGCATTACGCACGAAAGCGGGTGAGGGGTTTGCGACCGTGGGTTTGTTGGTGCGGTCGTTGAGTACAGACCAGGCGGTGAAGAGGGCTCGTTGAGGACTGCCGGGGCAGTCGGCGGTGGCCCATGCGTAGGAGTGCTCTTCCTTGTCGAAGCCGAACTCGCCGTGGATAGGGGAGGAGCCGGCGGCTTGCTGGTAGCTCTTCGCGTACGGCCCGAAGGTGGCCGACAGCCGATACCCGGGCTTTCCTTCGGAGGTGGAGAGGAAGCAGTCGAGGAGAGGGGCGTCGTTGTCGGCAGGAGTTTCCTGGGCGCGGGTGATCCCCCTGTGCTGTTCCTTGCGGGAGAGGTCTCGAACGGCTGAGCAGCTTCCGCGGGCTTCGGTGAGGGGGACGGACTTGTCGAGGGGGGCCTGGGCTACCTTCTCGGGGCGGTGTTGCTGCGGGGTGGGGCAGCCGTACTTGTCGGCGGCCTTGGCCGCGGTCCCGGTGGTGAAACGGGCGAGGCTGGTGCGGACGTGGCTGTCGTTGTGCTGCGCGTCGCGGCCAAGGTCGGCGGTGACCAGCAGCGACGACTTCCCTTCCGCCTTCTTGCCGTCCGGGCAGGCGAGAGCCACGGTGGCGTGGAAGTCGCCTCCGACGGCGGAGACGGTTCCGGGCCAGCCCTTGCCGATGGGGGCCGCCGTGCCTGTTTCCTGCCAGGTGTCGGCGTGGCCTTGGGGGAGGGCTTCCTTGTGGGCGTCTTCGGACCAGCGCACGTCGACGCGCAGTGCGGGCTGCGTCTGATCGGAGCCTCGCACGAGGCAGTGCGTCAAGCCGTCTCTTGTCTCGGAGTCCTGCTGGACATCCTCGGCGAATACGCGTTCGCCACCGAGAGTGTCGCGGATGTCGTCGTCGCCGACGAGGACGCCGTCGCAGGCGTCCCTCATCGACAGACGGTCCCGCCAGTCGGTGAAGGTGCCGGTCGCCCAGCCGCCGCCCACCGCGAGGATGACGACTGCGAGGGTTATGGCGAGCAGCAGGTTCCTGCGTCGGTGGTTCAACTCTCAGGTCTTTCTTCGAGGGGAAAGAGGGGAGGGGTCAGTAGTCGGGGCGGAGCCGCCGCAGAGCGCCGTCGCGGCCTTCCTCGTGTTTGGTCTGGCCTGTTCCGATGAGGTCCTTGGTGAAGGTGCTGTCCTGGTCATGGCCGTTGCTCTGGGCCCACATCGCGACCATGTTGTCGACTTCTCTCTGGCCGGCGGTGAACTGCTCCGCGTTCTCCTTTGTCGCCTCCAGGGTGGCCTCGGCCAGGCGGTCTTTGGTCACTTCGTAGGAGAAGACCCCGACCAGGCGGTTCGCGGCGTCCGCGGCAGGGGTGTAGGCGCCGGTGAACTGGAGGGCGTAGCCGGGGACGGTGGTGGCCGCGGTGTTGAAGTCGTTGGCCCACGTCTGCTTCTTGAAGCGCTCATCGAAGATGATGTCCGCGCGGACGCCGTCGTAGGCGCCCAGCGCTGCCGCGGTGTCCTTGATGGCTACCCGGGTCGCGGCCCCGGCGTTGTCCGGTAGTGCGGAGAGCTGGTCTTGTCCGTACTGCTGCTGGGCCTGGTAGAGCAGCCCGAGAGCCTTGGGGTCGTCGCCGATGCCGCGCAGTACCGGCACGAGGTCGTCCTTGAAGACGGACATCCTGGTGAGCCCTTCGTCGTCTTGCCAGGCTCCTTCCTGGGTGTTGTAGAGGTTGTTGTTCTTCCCCAGGATCTCGTGCAGGTCCGGCACGTAGTCGCGCAGGGCGCGGGCCATCGGCTCGCGCAGGTTCTCGGGCATCTGCTCCGCTTGCTGCGCACCATTGAGCTCGTCGATCGTGTGGTACATCACACGCGCCTGAGCGGGGTTGTGGGTGCCCAGCTCGTAGTGCGCGCCCGGCTCCTGGCCTGTCGAGGCGGCCTCGATGACAAGGCCGAGACCGGTGCGGGAGTCCTTGTCCTCCGTGCCGACCACCACGGAAGCCTTTCCGTGAAACTCGTTCTTGTCGACCAGCTCCCAGTCCCGATCCTTGACCAGGTAGTGCAGCATGTCGTTCTTCTTGTCGGCACCCGGGTCGAGGAACTCCGTTGCGGTATCGGGCTGTTGGCTCATGATCCCCAGGACGCTGTCCATCGGGTCGTTGGCGAACCAGCCCCGGTTCTTTCCGGAGAAACCACCGTGCAGGTCCCACACGTCCTCATCGCCGCCCTTGCCGGGGTCCTCGGCCTCCCGCAGGTCGTTTCCCAAGGTCTTTGAGCATCTCGCAGGAGTAGCTGTCGGGGTTTCCCTGCTCCATCAAAGTGAGCAGGGTCTGGTAGCCACGGGGTTTGTTGGGCTCCTCGCCGACGACGCGCTGCAAGGCATCATCGAACCTTTTCAGACCCGTCTTTCGCATATCGGCGTGCCACTTCTTGTAGAACTCCGACTTGGTGTCCTTCGTGGCCGTACCGAGCGTGTTGGCGAGTCCCTTTTCGAACGCGACGTAGTGCTCCTTGTCGCCGGTGTCCGTCTCCCGGGCCGCCATGTGGACACTGTTGATCAGTTCGACCGTGCCGTCGGTCCCCAGACGGTCGAGGAGCATGCGGCTGTAGGTGACGTCGTGTGAGTTGTCCCGCACGAGCCGCCGGAGCTCGGCAGCCTGCTCGGGCTCCAGCTTGCCGTTCTTCTCCAGTTGGCGGCTGAGATACTCGGTTCGCACGGCCTCGACCTTCTCAGGGTTGCCTTCGGCATTGCTGTTGAACCCCTGGGCGTCCCCCCGGCCGTCGAGGTCCTTGACGTTGGTCTCGAGTGCCAGTTTGATCCCGGCGTCCGCGTCCTCGACCTTCTGGACGAGTTTCTTGATATCAGCGGTGTACCCGTCCTCCTTATGCTGGATGGCAGTCTGGGCACCCGGATCGTTTTTGAGAGCTCTGGCTTCCTCGCCTGACAGGGCGTCGGTGTCATAGGTGACTTCACCGGTGTGCCCGTTGACCTTGTACCCGGCCTTCTTGACCTCTGCGACGAGGTCGTCAATGGCGTCCCTGAATCCTTTGAACTCCCGATGGGCCTTCTCCAGGTTCTTCGCGATAGCGTGCGCTTCCTTCTTCGCGGCCTCGAACTCGTGCCTGATCACACCGGACGCGGTCATGGCCGCGAGGAAACCCTCGCCCTGCCAGTCCCCATCACCGACCCGCTTTTTGACCTCGGTGTTGTAGTCCGTGCGAAGCGTCCCGAACCTGTCTCCCATCTTCCGCCACTCTTCGGCGGCGTCGGTCAGCGCGGACAACCTCGTGGTCATCACATCGTGGTAGGTGAGCGGCATACAGGTCCCCCCGGACGGTACTACTGGTCAAAAAAGGGTGAATCTCGCAGCGTCTCGCGCGGTCACGAGCCGGGCGGCAGCCCCGTGGGGCCCATGTCGATACCGTCCAGCGCGGAAGACGAGCGGTAGATCATCGGCCTCTCCGGGTCGGGAATCGGCCCGTCGGGCTGCTTCACCTCGTCCGGGACAGCCGAGCGGACCAAGCGCTCCATATCAAGGCCCCACCCTGATACGTCCTCTTGGCCCCGCGAAGCGCCGACCGGTAGTGCCCCAGCCGCTCAAGCAGCCCCTTGACCTGCTGCTCCCAGGCGCGCTGCACCGTGATCATGCCGGTCTTGGTCTCCCAGTCCCGGAACTCCCCGCCCCCCGAGACCCCGCCGGCCATCGGAGGATGCCAGGGCGCTCCCCACACGGCGGAGGAGCCGGTGATGGTGCCGGTGCTTCCTTCCGCCATGTTGCCCGCGGTCTTGACCGCGCTCATCAGCGTGTCCTCGATGTACTGGGCCGCCGACTCCTTGGCCGCGGGAGACGCGGCGAGCACTCCCTTGCCCTTCCCGCCACCTGCACCCGCCAGGTGCATCTCCGGGGAGCTGCTTCCCGCCGCGGCTTTGTGCTGGGCCCATTCGGCCTCGAAGGACATTGCATACCTGCCTTACTGCCTACTGCCTGCCGTGCACCCCCGCGGAAGTGACGTACCCACTGGAGAAGGCCAGCGTGACCCGTCGGTAACCCTCTGTCAACCGCGCCCCCTGACACCCCTACCGGCGCACACGTCTCCGGTTGTGGACAGCCGATGACAATACACAGCAGAATTGCAGGGGCTTCTCCACGTCAGCTGAATACGGGAGTCAGTAGGACGATGAGAGATAGTAAGGCGAGACCGCCGGTGGCTAGGCCGATGGCGCGCTGAAGACGGATGAGCCGCTGGCGCAGGCCCATGGTGCCGAAAGTGAGGGCGAGGCTGCCGCTTAACAGCGGGGCGCCGATGCCGACGTAGTTGCCGCAGGAGGGCGTGATCAGGGCGACGATACCGAAAGCGAGGGGGAGTTGATGAGACTGCTCCCCGGGGCGCGTGCGGCCGGGAGCAGCGCAGAGACTGTGGCGCCGAGGTGGCCGCGCGGGTAGAGGACGGTGCCGGGGCCGATCAGCGTGCCCGGTGCCAGGACCGTACGGGCCGGCAGCGCCACCCCGTCCCCGATCACGGCGCCGAACTTCGTCTGTACGGTGATGATGCGGCGGCCGTCGAGCATGACCGTGATCGAGTCGACCGCCGGTTCCTTCACCGGCCCGCCGTCGCGGCGCAGGCCGGTGGTCGCGCAGAACGCGTCCACGTTGACACCGCGGCCGAGCAGCGAGTCGCCGACGAAGCTGGCGTGTTTCATCAGGCAGCCGCCCGCGAGCACACTGCGCGTGATCTCCGCTCCGAACCCACCGAGCAGCCGGGGCCGATGGCCGTGTGGTGGTCCCGTATCAGCGCCCCGGCGGAGATCACCGCACCGGAGCAGACGAGCACGGGCCCGACGACGCGCGCGCCGGCCTCGATCCGGGCGCCTTTTTGCACGATGACCCGGCCACGCGCGTCGGCCCCGGCCTCGATGACACCCCCGCCGCCGGATCACAGTCCGACGTGCTCGGGAGCGTCGAACACCAGAGCAGCCGCAGTTTTGATGTCGAAGACGCAGGCGCCGCCGCGGAGCAGACTCTCGACCGGGCCGTCGAGCCCGCCCGCGTGCACGTAGTACGCCGGGGCGAGGCGGTCATCGACGGGCACAGCAGCGGCCGGGGCACCTTGGCGAGGATGGAGTGGGACACGGGAAGCCTCCCTGGAATCTCGGAGTGCAGCGACGCGGGATGCGTCCGCTGCACATCCAGAGCACCGCGCCCACGGGAGCACCGGTAGCTCACCCGCCAAGGCCTGCAAGGACTGCGCATCTCGTGCAAAAGCGCACCCCGCGGGTGCCGCCGCTCCTTCGATGAAGCCTCCGGTGCCGCCCGCCCCTGGGGGTTTCTGCTGATGCGATCGGTCACCAACGCCCACCTCGCTCCCACACCTGCCGAGCACGTGAAGCCGGGTGAACTGGTGCGCCGGATACGGCAGAAACAGGGCTTCTCCCTGGAGAAGCTGGGGCAGCAGACGGGCTTCTCCGCCGCGCAGGTCTCCCGCCTCGAACGCGGCAAATCACCGATGACCGTCGAGGCACTGCGCACCTTCGCCCGCGCTCTCGACACCCCACCCAAGGCGCTCGGGCTCCTCCTCGAACCCGACCCATCTGATCGACACGGCGGGCCGTCCGGCCCCTACCCCCGCGTTACCGCCCTACCCTGGCGGGAAGGGAGGACGACGTGAGACGACGGCAGTTCCTGGCAGCCACAGCCGCCGCAGCCGTCGGCGCACCGCTGACGGCAGCCCCGCACAAGCGACGGAGGCCCAGCTGAGCGAACTCCTCGTGGCCGCCTGCGGGACGTCATGCTCGGACTCGGCACCCTCGCGGGCGACCAAGAGCCGCAGCAGCTGCTCGCCGCCCTCGCCGCTGCCCACCGCGACTTCTCCAGCGGCAGCTACGCAGCTCTCGCCCAGAGACCGCCGCGCCTCATCAACACTACAACACACGACATCCAGCACCAGCCACTCCCTGCTGGGCCGCAGCTACCTTCTCGCCACTCGCATCCTGATCAAACTGGACGAACAGCAACTGGGATGGATGGCTGCCGACCGGGTCCGCCAGTTCGCCGAGGCCGCAGGAGAACCCGTCGTCATCGCCGAATCGGCGCGCCAGCTCGCGGTCCTCGCCCGCCAGGCAGGCTGGCACGACCAAGCGCTCACCCTCGCCCTCAACGCCGCGCAAGCCCCGGAACTACGCGAGGCCGGCACGCCCGGTACTGCGCTGCGGGGTCTGCTGGTCCAGTCCGCCGCCTACACCGCCGCCTGGCAGGGCGACGCCACCGGCTTGCGCGAGCTGACGGCGAAGGCCGCCGCCATCGCATCGGGTCTGGGCGGTACACACGCGGAAGACCACGGCGGATTCAACACCGCCACCGTGCAGCTTCACCTCGTCTCCGCCGAGAACAGCGCAGGTGACCCGGCCCGCGCGTTGGCCACGGCGCACGCCATCGACCCCGCAGCCCTGCCCAGCGCGGAGCGACGCGCCCGCCTCTACACCGACATGGCCCACGCCCACCACAAGTGGGGGCACCGAGACGCATGCATCACCAGCCTCCTGGTCGCCGATCGCTGCGCCCCGCAAGAGACACACGCACGGCCAGCCGTCCGAGCGCTCGTCTCCGGCCCTCCGGCCGCACCACGCCCGACCTCCGCGGCCTCGCTACCCGCATAGGAGCCCTCTGCCCTGAACAGAGTTCCTGACTCAGAAGACTAGGGCGTGTATCGAAAGGGGACGTTACGCCGGTGGAGGAAGCTGGCGAGCAACGCCAGTTGGTCCACCGCCTCGGCGGTCTTGCCGAAGGGGTTGGTGCTGCGGGTGGCGATGCGCTCGCGGCCGGCTACTGGCAGGCGTCTATGCCATCCTGGAACTGCGAACCACCTCGATCGGGTACTCCACGGCCCCACCTCTCTCCTCCCGCCCCGTCCGCTCGTGCGCGATGTGCACGTGTCTGGAGCGGACCGAGACCCCCGCTTCCGGAGTCGGCCGATCGGTGTGCCTGGCGGCGAAGTTAATTCATTGTGCTGTGCATGCACCCCTGGCAAGGTCGCTCGGGGGCGGCGTGACGTGCACCGGTCGTCATACACGATCAGCCGCCTGTGGCGGCCCGGTGGTGGCTTCCTCCTCTCCGGTCGTTCCGCCAGTGTGTCGTCGGCCGGTGCTCTCGCACTCGAAAGGTGCCTGAATGAACTTGCTGAGCGGTGCCGCTCCTCGTCTCTCCGCCGTGCCGGGGCCGGGCACGGAGCTTGATCAAGTCCTGGCTCTCACCTCGATGGAGCCCGTGTTGCGGTTGCCTGCCGACGTGTTCCGGGAGGAGGCCGCCCAGCGGATGTACCGCCCGGAGTGGACCTGGGCCGCCTGGGGGCCGGACGGTCGGGTACTGGCCCGGGCCCTGTGGTGGGGGCAGAGCGACAGCGCGCACCCGATCGCGCTCGACTGTCTCGCCGTCGCAGACGAGGTGCCCGCCACCGAGCGGGTCGCTCTTGCCGCCGCGCTCCTCGACGCGGGGCACCAGTCGTTCCGTGAAGCGGGGGCCGAAGCCCCGCCGCTGTACAACCTCATGAAGCTGCCCGGCTCGTGGCGGGACGACCCTGAGCACGTCGCCGCCGTGGCCTGGCGCCAGGAGGCCACCCGTCGCGCGGGCCTGACTGTCGAGGTTGAGCGGCTGCAGTTCGAGTGGACGCCCGAGGTACCGTTGCCCGCCGAGCCCGAGCGGCTGGTCTTCTCCCCGGAACCGGACGACGAGGTGTTCCTGCAGGCGTTGCTGCGGGTCGCCGAGGGTACGCTCGACGCCCACACCGTGGAGAGCGAGGCGGCCAACGGGCCGGAGGCCACGGCCCGCGCAAGCCTGCAGTTCTACCTCGACCGCCCCGGCAAGCGGGACTGGTGGCGCCTCGCGCACACTCGCGACGGCGCCCTGGTCGGCCTTGCGATACCGTCGGCCACGCCGTACAGCCGCAACGTCGGCTATCTCGGCGTCGTCCCCCAACTACGTGGCCGCGGCTACGTGTCAGAGATCCTGGCCGCCATTACCCGCTTCCAGGCCGAAGACGGTGCGGACCGTATCACTGCCACAACCGACCTCGGCAACCGTCCGATGGCGGCGGCCTTCACCCGCGCCGGGTACCGCACCACGGAAGTCCGCCTCATCTTCTCCGAACCGCTGGACTAGGGTCTCGGATCTCCTGACTCGGGCGGGGCGTCGGGTCCAGCGTGGATGTATGAGCCGTGGAGATCTGATGAACGGGGAGTGGGACCGACTGGAGTCGTTCCTGCTGCGAGGTGAACTTGGGCGGCCTTCCGGCTTCACCCACGAGGTGGTGTTCCGGCGGGGCCCCGACTGCCGGGAGCACAACATCGTGCGCGAAGACGACTTCGTCTGCGTCTTTTGCGGCAGCGATTCGCCGGAGACGTGGAACGTAGATCCCGCCGTAGCGCCGCCGGGGGTCACAGCCACTCGTTGATGGCAGCGACGAGGACAGTCGCTTCGTATCGGACTGCGAGCTTGTCGTAACGGCTTGCGACGGCGCGCTGCCTCTTGAGTCGGTTGATCCCGCACTCGACCGCGTGACGTTCGCGGTAGTCGACCGGTTCGAAGCGCGGCGGCCGGCCGCCGCGAGAGCCGAGCTTCTGGCGGTTGCGGGCCTGGTCGGCCTTGTCCGGGATGGTGCGGCGGATTCCACGGCGGCGCAGGTAGGCGCGGTTTTTGCGGGAGGCGTACGCCGTCTCGGCCCGCACGCGATCGGGGTGGACGCGTGGTCGGCCCGGCCCGAGGCGGGGCACGCGGACCTGCTCCAGCATGGGTTCGAACTGCGGCGAGTCCCCGCGCTGTCCTGCCGTGATCACGATCGGCATGGGCTTCTGGCGCTGCTCAACCGCGAGGTGCAGCTTGGTGGTGGACCCGCCGCGCGAGCGTCCCAGCCCATGATCAGGGAGCTCGGTGAAGATGCCACCCGGCGGTTCTTTCTGCCGATCACCCTGCTTGCGGGCCCGGCCGTGTGCTGGTGGGTACGGCAGACCGTGGAGTCAACATTCAGGTTCCACATGATCGCCCCCTTCGCCTCCGCCAGGGCCTGGAGTCGGCTGAGGATCCGGTGTCAGGTACCGTTCCGCTGCCATCGGGGGAACAGGTCGTAGACCCGTCCCCACGGCCCGTACTCGACGGGGACGTCCCGCCACGGCACACCGGTCCGGACCCGGAACCGTATGCCGTCGATCAACTGCCGCCGAGGCCGGACAGGCGGCCGACCCGCCTTCGTGCCCTTCGGCAGCAGCGGCTCCAGCACCGCCCACTGCTCGTCCGTGAGATCTCCCCGACCCATGAACCGTGATCATTCACAGCACAAGATTCACTTTCGACACACGGGCTAACGGCCCAGCGCACGCCCCGTGAACGCAGCCCCCGGCTCTGGCTGAAACCCGCGCAGGGCACGCTGCGGTGTGCCGGGTCATCGAGAGACCTCGACAACGCCCGCCTGACCACGACCACGACCAGGAAGGTGTGCTCCCTCATGACCGACCCCGGATCTCCCGATCGTGACTTCTCCGCCCTCGGGCAGGAAGCAGACCCCCGCGCGCGGGCCCGCTTGGCCATCCAGCAGGTCATCTCCTGGTACGGCCGGGAGCTGATGCAGCAACGACGCTCCGAAACTCCCGATCCCGACCGGACCGCGGCACTGCAGAAGGGCCTGGAGCGCGCGCAGGAAGATCAGCGGGGGCTCCCGCAAGCTGAGGCGGACGAGGTGCAGCGTCTCACCGACACCTACGTCGCCCTCTACCGGCAGTTGACCGAGTCGTAGACATCCCGCGGGGGCTGCCAGGCGGCAAGAACGTCACAACGTGGTGGGGCAGCGCCGGAGGGGGCTCCTCCAGCGATCCCTGCCGCGTGGTGGCGGGCCGGTATTGCGAAAAGCCGCCGCGCAGTGACCGTCTGGCGCCCACTGCGGTGTTTCATCTGTCGCGGGTCTGCCGTGGTTCTGCGGCCGAGCGGCTCCGGTTGCGCCGCCGTCGGATGTGTAGGGCGCCGACGAGTGCGCTGGTGCCGGCGCCCCAGGCCAGGAGCTGCCCGGTCGAGTTCCAGCGGGCCTTCCGAGCGTACTCGCACACGGGTGTGATGGAGGAGCGCCCGGCGGCGTTCTTGAGCGTGCGGGGGGAGAGGAGGGATCCGCATTTCTCCCGCACCGTCGCGGTCGGGTCGGTGGGATCCTCTCTCGCCTCGAACGGCAGCAGCACCAGGGCGATCGAGGCGAGGAGCAGCAGCGCCGGAATGGAGAAAAGCACGGAGTTCACCGTCAGCCTCTTCCACCGCTGCGATATCGGTCTTGCTCCGGCTTTCGTCATCGCCTCTGTTCCTCCCTGCCGAGTGCACGACAACTCCGGCCGCGGCTCGACCCTGCACGGTCGCCCGGCACTATGGCACGCCCTGACCATGACAGGCCTCCACTTCAGCGCACAGTCGCCTTCTCTGTGCTCTCATCCTGTCCGGTCCCAAGAGGGCGCATGGTGCCGTCCTCCCAGCAGGCTCACGCCTACGCTGCGCTCAAGGGAACGCGACCAAGTACGGGGACATCATGACCACGTCACGGAGTGTCACGGAGCGTGTGGGGGTTCGCGGTGGACTCGTTCAAGGCGGAGTGGGGCGCACTTGTCTCGCAGGCGCAGGCGGGGCAGCACACACGGATGCAGCTCAATTCCGCGGCTCCGGCGGGCGGCGGAGACACCGGGCCCGGGGGAGCCGACCGCCTGGCCTCAGACCCCGCGGCGAAGAAGGCCTCGGCGAAATACGTCGATGAGGAACTGCTCCCACATCTGCGCAGCGCAGGCGCCATGGCCGGGCAACCGTCCGAGGACCCGGCGCCGGGGATGCTGGGCAGCGAGCGGGCCCAGCCCGGCGGCACGATGCAGGACTGGCAGGCATGGCAGGGCGTCGAGCACGTGCTGCGCCAATGGGGCAAACAGGTCCGCAACCTCGAACAGCGCCTCCAAGGCGAGCGGGACGCACTGCGCGGAGTGCGCGTGCTCTTCCAGTCGCGAGACGGCCTCGTGCACGATTCACTCCTCGCCGGCTCGGACCCCTCCTACCTGCCGACCCTGCCCGGCAACGAGCCCACCGGCATGCGGCCGGCCGGATAGGGCAGGTGGCCCCGGGCGATGACACTCACCTTCCGCGACATCATGACCGCCGACGCCAGTGCACTGGATGATGCCGCAGCGGCCTTCCGGCGCATGGGCAAGCGTTTCGGCGAGCTGCACACCGACTACAACACCCGCGTGAGCGGCCAGGTGGCCCGCAGTTCCTGGGCGGGCGTGGCGAGAGTGAGCTACGACGAGGTCGCCCGCGTCTCCTCGGGCCAGTTCGGCGCTGCCAAGCACCAGGCACAGAACATCGCCACCTTGCTGACCAAGGCCTACGACGACCTGGCAGACAGAAAGCGGACCCTCGGCAGGCGGGTGAAGGCCGCGGAGGAGGACAAGATGAGTGTCGACGGGGACGGGAGAGTCACCCTCGACACCACCAAGCTCAACGAGGGTGAACGCGTAGCCAGAGGCCACGACCACACCTACGCCGAGGCCCTCGACGAACAGACTGCGAAGTGGCAATCCAGCATCGACGCGGCCCTCGAAGCCGTCAACGAGGCGGATGTCGCGATCAAAAGGGCTCTCATCGCTGCCGTCGAGCCACCCCAAGGGCCACGCGGCCGGAGCACACGCATGCAATCCCGACAAAGTCGAATACACGCCCCCGGGAACCAGACAGGATCTGGACCGGATCCTGCGCGACTACCAGGTCGACCCCGACCCGGACGGCCTGGTCGAATACCCCCGCAACTGGATCTTGCACGCCGGCGCCGGGCTTCTGGGCATGAACGAGAGTGTCACGGCGCGGGAAGCGGACATGCTCGACGGGCTGGGCCTCGCAGGCCTGAAGGACTTCAAGGACGTGCAGGGCAAGGCGTTCGACACCGCCGATGACCGGTTCGCGCCCGACATGCGAGGCGGCAAGCCGGACAGGAACGACAACCACAACGACGCCTTCCGCCATACCTACTGGAACGCGCTGATGACGAAGAAGTACGGCGCCCAGTGGACCGAGAAGTACGCCACCACCCATGAAACCAGGCCCGGCAACACACCCGAGCGTGAAGCCATGGACCTCTACAACAACGAGCTGGGCAGACGCATAGCCCAAGACCACCCCGATGCGAGCGAGAAGGAACTCGCCGACCTGGTGGAGAAAGCCGTACAGGACGGCGACACGGTCGTGGTCGACCATGGGGGAGGCCGTCTCGCCTTCAGCGACCAGATCAGCTCCTCCGAGACAGGCGAACCCAAGCTGCGGCCTCCCGAGAGACAGCAACCCAACAAGTCCAGCGACCTGGGTGGCGGCTCGGCGCTCGGGGACGACAGCGGAAGCTGAAAAAAGGATCAAGCGGGCAGCGGCAGCGCGACCGCCTGAGCACCGCCGCGGCTGACAGCGCGCGGTGCCACACCGGAGGGCATCAGGGGACGTGCCGGCGCGGCGATCTCCTCCAGTTCGCGACGGTTGTTGGGGGAGCGCCAGCAGCACACGACGGTGACGCGCCGCGAAGCGGCGCGCTTCGTCCTCGGTGCAGGGGCGGTGGCGCTCAGCGGTGAAGGCTCAGGACGCGCGGCGCGGCCGCGGCGTGGTCTGACGCTCCAGGGTGCGCCCGTCGCGGGAGATGACCGGCAGCGCCCTCAACGCCGGGTGCGCCTCAAGGGCGGTCACGGTCTCGGCGGTGCCCTCGTCGCAGCGGTCACATGCCCCCACGGCGGTGGTGAACCGGGCGGGCAGTCCGTTCAGCAGCGCGGTGGTGTAGCGCTGGGCGGTGCCCTGGCGGCTGTCGGCGCGCCGGACCGCGGGGACTACCACCTCCACCCCGTGGCCCGCCGCATGGTCCTCCTCGATGCGTGCGCGTAGTCCCCTGGGGCGTCGGCCGCCTCGCAGACCTTGTGTCCGCGCTGCGCGCGTACGTGATCCTCTGCTGTCTTCTGCCGGGCCCGGTAGCCGGTGCGGACCGCCGCGCCGGCCTCGTGCGGGTCTTCCGGCAGGAGGGTGAGGTAGTCCGGGTGGGCGGCCTTGAAGGCGTGGCTGCTGGGGCGGGTGGCAGCCGGAAGCGAGTGCTGCACCAGGTCCGCGACCGCGGTCTTCCCGGCACCTGCGGGCCGCCACATACCCCACCAGTGGCCGCTCCTGCCGCGTGACCGGGCCCAGGCCAGCCAGGAGGAGAGTGTCGAAGACCCCCTTGCTGCTCCTCGTGCGAGAGGCGGTGGTAGTCGACACCCGGCGGCGTGGTCTTCGGCTGGACGACTGCCGGGAGGGCTCACGGCCACGCGCACCAGTCCGCCCCGGGAACCGCACCGCCAACAGGCATCTCATACACGTACCTACACAGCATCTACCGAGATAGAATGGGGCACCGGAAGGGGGAGGCTCGTGTGGATGTGACGCTCTCGCAGGCTCGTGAGCAGTGGAGCGAGGTGATCGAACGCCTCGGCCACGGTGAGGAGACCGTGCTGGTCAACACCAAGTCCCGGCAGGCCGCCGTGCTGCGCCGCCTGGAAGGACCGCAGCCGCCTGGGCCGGTGTGGCCGAGCACCAGGGCGCGTCAGGAACTGGGCGCCCTGGTGGCCGCGGCGCAAGAGGCCACCCAAGTCCTCACCGCGGGAGGCCGGCCCGCCGCGACCGTCACCCGGCACGCCACCCCCCAGGCCGAGCCACCGCGGCCTGACACCGCCACGGGTGTCACCGGCCTCGCAGACGTCCTCGACGGCCTCCTCCACAACACCCCGCCCACCGGGCTTTCCACCGGCGTCACAGCGCTGGACCGGGCCAGCGGCGGACTGCCGCGGGGCAGTCTCACGCTGGTGGTGGCACCGCCGAACGCGGGCGGCAGCCTCCTGCCCCTCCAAGCGGCACGCGCCGCCGCGTTCGATACCGAGCAGCCGACCCCGGTGCTCTACGCCCTCTCCGGGGTGCCGTTGCAGGTGGCGGCCCGACGTCTGATCGCGGCCGAAGCCCCCGTGCCCTACGCCCAGTTCGCCGCCGGCACCCTCACTCCGGGCCAGCGACAGGCCGTGACCGATGCCGACGGCCGACTGCGGACGGCGCCGCTGGCCTTCACCCGGCCGGAGCCGACCGCGCAGGCCATCGCGGAGGAGGCCTCCCGCATCGAGGGGCTGGGCCTGGTCGTGGTCGACCGGCTCCAGCACGCCCGCACCGAAGCCACCCCGCTCTCGGGCCGGGCCCTTCCCTCCGCGATGAAGACCCTGACACGTCTGGCTGCCGAACGGCAGGCCGCTGTGGTGGTGCTACTGGACACCGACGACCCGCAACTGGTCACCCAGCTGGAGCCGGACCGCACCTTCCATCTGACCCGCCCCCACGACACCGGCACCGCCCGCATCACCGTCACCGCGCAAGACCTGGGCACCCTCGCGACCGTCGAAGTCCCCCTGGACATGGCTCACCTGCGTCTGCTCGACCAGCCCGCCTCCCCGACCACCGCTTGTGCCACAGCCCCTGTCACACCGCAGCCCGCCACACCGCCCCCCGGCACAACCCCCACCCCTCCCCAGGCCCGCGGCGCCACACCCGCTGCCACCGGCCCGAGGCGGGCTCCTCGGCCGGCAACGCCCGCCGGCTCCGCACGCCCCAAGGGTGGCTCCAGCACAGACTCGGCCGCGGTACACAAAGACGGAGGGAAGATCGGCGAGCTGGTCGAGCGCATCGAGAGCACGGTCCACGCTGCCCTCGCGGACGCCGGCGGAGAGACCGAAGAGGCCGTCGCCGCGTTGAAGAAGACCGCCATCCCTGACGTCATGGCCCTGCTGGAGCAAAGCCGGGCCGGGGGACGGTACGACTTCCGCAACTACCCCGACCTGCCCGACATCCTCCACAAACGCGGCCGACAGGACGCCGACGACATCTGGGAAGCCCGCCCCCGCTGGACCGCACCACCCCAGGTCCTCGACCCGCTCGCCGACCAGGCGGCCACGGTCACCGCCCTGGACATCAACGGCGCCTACCTCAGCGCACTCAAAACCCACCTACCCATCGGCCAGCTCGAACACCACCTCGGCCCCGACAACGGCGGACCCCCCCACGACACCAAACGCTCCGGCATCCACCTGATCACCCCACCCGCCTGGAACCACCCCCACCTGCCCAACCCACTCGGCGACCGCGAAGAACCCGGACAAATCTGGATCACCGAATCCACCCTCCGCCTCCTCCTGCGCCTGGCCAGCCCGAAGGCAAGCCTGTGCGAGCGGCCCCTGATCCACGAATCATGGACCTCCGGCTCCACCGAGCAACTCCTCGAAACCCTGCGCCGCGCCCTGGTACAGGTCCGCACCCGCGCCCTGGCCGCGCACTCGGCCGAAGGCGAGGCGGGGTATGAATACGTGAAGGCCATGTACTCCAAGCTCGTCTCCACGATGGGGGAGTCCAACTACAACCGGGACCTCTACCGGACCGACTGGATGCACCTCATCCGCTCCCAGGCCTTCGCCAACCTGTGGCGCAAAGCCTGGGCCGCCCACCAAGCCGGCCTCACCGTCGTGCGCGTGATGGGCACCGACGAACTCCACCTCGCCGGCCACTGGCGAGGCGCGCGGATGACGGGAAAGAACACGCTGCTGTTCCCCGAGGGACGTGAGGTCACCGAGGTCAAACCCAAGCACACCTACCGCCTGGAGAAGACAGCCGCAGGCAGCTACCGCGAGCGGGAGGCCAACTGATGCCCGACCGCAACCTCAACTTCGGCCTCTACGGCGCCCACGGCACCAAGAGCGCCCAACTCGCCGGCGAGATCCTCGACCGCCTCGCGATAGAGGGCGGCATCCGCTCCCCGGCCACCACCCGCCGCGGACTGAACGCCCGCCTGAACTACCTCACCAACTCACCCGCCGGCTACCAGGCCATGCGCCAAGCAGGCATCACCGTCACACGGGGAACACTGCGCCGCTGGCTCCAGCACAAACAGACCCCCTCCCGCGCCAACCTCGCCCGCATCGACGCCGCCTACCACTCCTACCGACGCCGCAACGTCGCCCGCCACCTGCTGGCGCGCCTCAACGCCCGCGGCGGAACTCGTGTGGAGATCCAGCCCCTGGACCAGTCCGGTGTCGCGGAGCCGCGCAAGCGGGTCATCGCCACCGACACCGCCAGCTTCCGCCGGCTGCGGATCCGCTCCTGGGACCGGATCGTCGAGGCCTGGGCCGCCAGTGATGACGACGCCCTCGCCGACGCGTGGGACGACGAGCTCACCGACCTGGGCTCCCAGTGGGGTCAGTACGAGTACGCCACCTCCGTCGGCTTCTCCGCCTGAGCCACGGACCCTTCGCGAAGGAGAGGACGAGCACGTGGAGAAGACCGGCACGAACGAGCCGGTGGAGCTGCGGCGCCGGCAGAAGGAGGCCGTCGACGCGGCCGTCTTCGCTCTGGAGACCCCGCCCGGCGGCATCCCCGCAACCGGTCTGCGCACGCAGGTGATCGCGGCCCCGGGGTCGGGCAAGACACTGGTTGCCTACGAGATGGCCCGCCGGCTGGAGCCCCGCGGCCGCGTCCTGGTCCTCGTCCCCACCCTCAACCTGCTCACGCAGACGGTCGCCAAGTGGCGCGAGTACGGCATGCGCGGCCCCGCAGTGGCGGTCTGCTCACTGGACCGCGACCCGAAGATGCGCGCCTACCTCGCCGACGAGCTCGACGTGCGCTGCACCACCAACCCGATCCGCCTCGCGATGTGGGCCGGGGACGGTCCGGCGACGGTGTTCGCCACCTACGACTCTCTGGTCGCCCGCCCATCCGGCGACGAGGCCACCGAGGACGAGGGAGAGGAAGCGGCCGAGGAGCGGGCGGTCGCCGGGGTGCTGGAACGTGCCCTGGCCGGCGCGTTCGGCCAGCGGCTCGACGGGTTCGGTCTGGCGATCGTGGATGAGGCCCACCGTACCGCAGGCCTCGCCACGAAACCGTGGGCGATCATCCACGACAACCAGCGCATCCCCGCCGACCGGCGCCTGTACATGACCGCCACACCCCGCATCTGGACAGCCGACGCCGACAGCGGGGGCGTCGAGGCGCTCGTCGCCTCCATGGACGACGAGACCGTGTTCGGCAAGCCCTGCTTCACCTTCCCCCTCGGCCAGGCCATCGAGGAGGGCGTCCTCGCCAGCTTCGAGATCGACGTCCTGGAGATCCGCGACCCTGCACCCCCCGCCGACGAGGCCTCCCTCGAGGAGCGCCGCGGTGCGCGGCTGGGGGCGATCCGCGCCGCCACCCTCGCCCACATGGAAACCGCCGGCATCGTGAGCCTGCTGTCCTTCCACTCCCGCACCCAGGAGGCCCTCTCCTTCGCCCGCGGCCTGCCGGACGCGGCCGACGAACTCCGCGCCACGGGCCGCTTCCCGGGGGAGGTGTGGGGGGAGTGGCTGTGCGGCCTCCACCCGGCCGCCCACCAGCGCGCCGTCCTCGGCCAGATCGCCAACGGGGTGGACGCCGAGGGCCACAAGACCGAGTTCCGCATCCTGTGCACCTGCCGCCTGCTGGGCGAGGGCACGGACATCACGGGCCGGTGCGGCCTGGACGGCGTCCTGTTCGCCGACATCCGCAGCAGCCCCGTCGACATCGTCCAAGCCGTCGGCCGCGCCCTGCGCCAGAAGCCGCACGAGGGCAAGGTGGCCCGCCTGGTCGTGCCCGTCCTCCTCGGCCCCGAGGAGGAAGGACGGGACATGGCGGCAACGGCCGCGTTCGAGCCGTTGGTGACCGTCCTGCGGGCGCTGCGCTCCTTCGATCCACGCGAGGTCGAGCAGCTGGCGCTGCGTCCGGCCGGCCGCAGCAGCGGCACACCAGAGGATGTTCTGGCCGCCGACCCGGCCGGAGACCCGCGAGAGACCGACACCCCCACCGAGGGCGAGCCGGCCGACGAGGACCACGCCCAGGAGGAGCCCAACGGCGGTGAAGGGGCCGAGCTGGCCCTGCTGCACTTCTCCCGCCGCCCCCGCGAAGCCGACGAGATCGCCCGGCTGGTGCGCACCCGCGTCCTGCGTCCGGAGTCGACGGCCTGGCTCACGGGCCTGGAGGCCGTCCGCGCCTTCGCGACCGCCCACGGGCACGCAGGCGTGCCCTACACCGCCACCGTCGACCTCGGCGACCACGCGATCGCCTACCCGGTCGGCCAGTGGGCGGCCGAGCAGCGCCGCGCCTGGCGGGCCGGCGACCTGGCCGACTGGCGCACCGAGCTCCTGGCCGAGGCCGGCTTCGTCTTCGACCCCCGCGACCAGAGCTTCACCGAGTTCCTCGACCTGTGCGCCCTCTACTACGCCGAACACCACACCCTCGCCGCACCCCGTGACGCGGTGCTCGCGGGTGTGGCGATCGGGGAGCGGCTGCACCAAGCCCGCAAACCCGGTGGCCTCGGCAAGAAGAGCGCCCGCGCAGAGGCGCGGCGTGAGTGGCTGGAAGCTATCGATCCGGACTGGGACCCCACCTGGTCGCCCACGTGGCAGCGCCACTGCGCCAAGGCCCGTTGGCTCATCTCCCAGGGCGCCACCCTCGCCGAGCTCCAGCCCGGCGTCAGTCTCGGCGGAGACGACATCGGCGCCTGGCTGGCTGAGCAGCCCGCCATCTGGCACACCCTCGAAGAGGGCCAGCAGCAGCGCCTCGTCGAGCTGGGCGTCCAGCCTGCCCCGGCAGCGGCGCTTCCCGCTGCTCCGGCCGTGCCCGCCGGGGCGACCCGGTGGGAAACCAACCTGGCCGCCGCCCGCCAGTTCAAGGCACGCGAAGGTCACCTACGCGTCCCACGCGGTCACACCGAAACCGTCACCGACGTCGACGGAGGCGAGCACCGCATCCGCTTGGGCGTCTTTCGCAGCAACACCCGCAGCCACCACAAGAGGCAAAAACTCACGCCCGCCCAGACTCGCGAAGCGCACGACGTCGGCCTACTCACCTGACCACCAATGCCAAAGGGCCCCGCTGCCTCGGAATGAGGCTGCGGCCTTTATACGTCCAGACGGGCCTTCAAGGGTTGCCACAAGCCCCGGCCAGACCCCAGGGCGTGTGAGCGCTCTGTCACCGTCCTACGACGCCCCGACTCGCGCCCGGATCCAGTCGCGCAGCGGCTGGGCGCGGGCTTGGCGGGCGGTAGCTGCCGGGGGACGAACAGTGCCTCCAACTCCGGCTTGCCCCCCGATGCCAGGTACTCGGCGTTCGTGGGTGAGACCGTCACGATGGCAAGGTCAGCCACCTCCAGCCGGCGCTGCTGCCGCTCACGGCAGGACTCCGGCGGCCAGCCGAACCCGTGCACCGCGCGAGGCCGCCGCCGGGGATGAGTGGACGCGATAAGGACTACGGCAAGGGCGAGGTCATCAAGAGACGTCCCGGAACTTTCGCACGAAAGAGCGCAAGTTGAGATGTATCTGTGCTCGAGAACCGAGGAACCGGTCGGCGCGCTGCAGGAGATGACCGGTCTTCTTCTCCGCGACCACAAAATCCGCGTAGCCCGCAGCGCACGCGAGGAAAAGCACGTCATTTAGGTCATGGTTCACCCAGGAGTCCGAAGGACTGCGAAGACGGACTTGGATTATCTCCATTACTCGGCCGAGAAAAGGCAGCCCAGAGAAGAAATTGACTACGTTTTCCGGACCGATATGTTGGAGCGCCTGCGCAGGGCTCAATTCTGCGTGTAAACATGCCTGAGCGATGTCCAACGTCAGATCTTCGAGCATGTGCTGAACGGTCACCAAGCGCATATCGCGCTCGGCTGGGTTCTCATGAATAAACTGCGCCAGTCTGCCGAGACCGTTCGCCCACGCCGAAATGAGGGCGTCCGTGCGCTCTAAATCCCGCTCTGACAGAGTCTCCTCCAGCATCACGGCCCGCCACGCACTTCGCCAGCTCAATGCGAGTGCCATCTGCTGGGGTTCGGACAGTTCGTGCTCGTCCAGCCTGGGCGCATAGGTGTGGAAAGGAGAATACGGAGCGGCGGTAAAGACATCCCCGGCAGTCAGTATCTGTTTGCTCTCAAAGCTCCTGATGAGCTCGAGCCGACGTACGACAATCGGATTGAGCATGTGCCAACCACCGTAGGCACTCAGCATGGCCTCACCAAGCTGACGACGCCGCTCCTTGGTACCCCCGTGAACGGTCTCGACCAGGTGTGCACTCGACAACGGGAGCCGCGCCTGCCCCGCACCAACCAACTCCCACATCGCGTCGGCGGCTTCGAGCTCCTCAGCCACGTCGACTTTGCCCCGCGAATAACGAGCCCGGGCCATGGTCACCCAGTGGTTCTGATCCAGGTAAACGACTGCGCTCACGATGCGTCTCCGATCCGCGTCCAGCTCATCAATCGCCGGGGTACCAGGCAAGACTCAACAGGTTCGGCGAAGGTTGTAGCTGGCGGCGAGTGTCTGGCGGTCGTGCACGTCGACTACACCGACCGCGGCACCACACCCGGCGGCACCCGCCGCACCCCCTCGGCCGTCACGGTCACCGCCCTGGATGGGGCCAGGCGTTCACTCGCGGCCGTGTGTGCGCCTGGTCGGCGCCCGCGCCCCGTGGCCGTCCCCGAGGGCGCCGAGGTCCCCTCACAGCGGCGTACAGCGCCTCTGCGCGGTGCTGGAGGGGCGAGCCGTGATCGTGTGGGGCGGCACAGGCTCCTCGCCCCTGGCCGACGGTCTGCGAAGCCAGGGCGCCGCGGACCCGTTCACCGCCGCCGGCCGTGTGTGGGCGCTGCGGGAAGACGCGATGTGGTGGCGCGGCGCCCTCACCCCCGAAGGCCGGTTCACCGAACCCGTGCCGCCGGGCCGCGCCGACCGGCTGCTCTACCTCCTGCGGGAAATGGCAGCCTAGGAAATCACGGCAGTCCCCAACCGGGAAGCAGAAAACGAATCTGACACCCCGTACCTCAACAAGAACCCGGGAAGGCGCCCCCCTCTTCTCGCCGTTCCCCGAATAGCACGGCCGGTACAAGTCCGGCCGTGCGGGGGAGAGCAGCGAGCACCCAATTGGCACCCCTTCGTGCATACCTGAGTACGACTCAGGGGACGCTCTCGGACAGTGCGGGGGAGTGACCCCGATCCCCAAAAACCACCCCCATGTGCATACTGGAAAAGCCGACCGGGCAGGCCCATCCCCATCCTGTAGCCCGCCTAGTGTGGCCCCGGAGGGGACACGCATTCACCTCGGCCACGGGGCGGGCCGCAGACCGAGGAGAGGGGAAACCGCAGCCCAGTAGGACCGGTTGGCCCCGGCCGGAGGCCGGGGCCCCGCCCCCGGATGGGGGCGGTCGGCGCCCGGAGGGTGCCGGTCTTCCGCCGCGCAGCGGCGGCGCGGCGTGTCTGCGGAGCAG
>NZ_QOIM01000050.1 GCF_003323735.1 Streptomyces reniochalinae
TCCTGGATGCGTTGGCCCAGTACCGTCAGGCGCAGGGTCTTCCCGGTGTGTCGTTGGCGTGGGGGTTGTGGGAGGAGGCCAGTGGCATGACCGGTGCCCTGACCGGCACCGACCACGACCGTCTGACCCGGAGCGGCCTGGTACCCCTGACCACCGAAGAGGGCATGACCCTGCTCGACACCGCCTTGGAACGACCCGACGACGCGTTCCTGGTGGCCGCACACCTGGACAGGCGCGCCCTGCGGAGCATGGCGGAGGCCGGGAGGCTCGCGCAGCTGCTGCGCGGCGTCGTCGACGGGCCCGTACGTGGTTTTGCCGGATCGTCGGCGGGGGCTGCCCCGCTGCTCCGTCGCCTGTCAGGACTTCCGGGGCCGGAGCGGGAGGCGGCGCTGCTGGAGCTGCTTCTCGAAGAGATCAGCGCGGTGCTCGGGCACGAGTCGGCCCGCGCGATAGACCCCGAGCGCGGTTTGCTGGACATGGGCTTCGACTCGCTGTCCGCCCTGGAGCTGCGTAACCGGTTGACGGCGGCGACGCGTCTGCGGTTCCCGTCGACGCTGGTCTTCGACCACCCGACGCCGCGGCGACTCGCCCGCCATGTGGCGGGGCTGCTGTCCGCGAATTCCCCGAACGGCGAAGAAGCGCTCGACGGAGCGAGCGGCAGTGGGCCGGACAGCGACGGTGACGTTCGTGCTGCCCTCGCCGCGATTCCGTTGGCGCGGCTGCGGGAGGCGGGGCTGATGGACGAGTTGCTGCGGTTGGCCGGGCGCGGGCCCGTGTCCGCTGAGCCGGTGGCGAGTGACGAGGAGCGGATCGAACACATCAAGGACGCCGCACTGGACGACCTCGTCCGGATGGCACTGGCGGATGGTGAGGAGTAGCCGGAGCTGCGGGGATGGGTCGAGTAGCCGGAGCTGCGGGGGCGGGCCGAGTAGCGGGTGCCGCGGGGGCGGGCCGGCACGTCGGCCCGCCGGGACCGTCTCCGGCTCGGCGCACCCCGCGACAGCGGGCGCGCGAGGCGGCCTCGCGGGGGCGTGCCCGACGTGCCCGCCCGCCCCCGCGCGCAACAGTGTGCGAGCTCAGGTTCGCTCAGGATGGGCCCGAGCTCGCACAAGGCCAGGCCGGACCAGGTGGCCGACCGGGCACTACACCACGGAGGCAGCAAAAAGCCGGCCGTTCCGCAGGGGGAGGCCGGCGAATGAGGTGTGGGGAGAGGAAGGGAAGCAGCAGGAAGGAGGTCTAAAAGAACGCAAATTCTGCTCGCGTGGTGAAGAGCACGGTGTCGGGCAGTGGATAATGGACGGTCCAATCCGCGTCCATCAACTACCGCGAAGAGAGCTCTATGTTGGCGCGAGTCCTGCGCGACCCTGTACGAAGTCACCTTACACCATTGCTGCTTCTCGTGCTACTCCAGCTCGTGCAATCGGTGGCCACTCTTTATCTGCCGACGCTCAACGCCGACATCATCGACAACGGCGTACTGAAGGGGGACACGGGCTACATCCTTCAGATCGGCGGCTGGATGCTGGCGGTGACGGTGTTGCAGGTCGCTTGTGCGTCCGGTGCGACCTATTTCGCCGCGTTCACCTCCATGGGCGTGGGGCACCATATCCGTGCCGCGGTCTTCTCCAAGGTGCAGCGCTTCTCCGCCCGGGAAATGGGGCGGCTGGGTACGTCGTCGCTGATCACGCGTACGACGAATGACGTGCAGCAGGTGCAGATGGTGGCCCTGCTGGCCCTCACGGTGATGGTCTCCGCACCGATGATGGGCATCGGCAGCATCGTCATGGCCCTCGGGCAGGACGTCCCGCTGTCGGGGCTGCTGCTGGCTCTGGTGCCGGTTCTCGGAGTCCTGATCGCGCTGCTGATGAGGCGGATGCAGCCGTTGCAGCGCGCGGTGCAGCGGCGGATCGACACGATCAACCGGGTCATGCGCGAGCAGATCTCCGGGGTCCGCGTGATCCGCGCCTTCGTCAAGGACAGGCACGAGCAGCAGCGGTTCGCACAGGCGAACGAGGATCTGCTGGACGCGAGCATGCGGACCGGCCGGCTGATGGCTCTGATGGTCCCCGTCGTCATGCTGACGGTGAACGTGTGCAGCGTCGGTGTGGTCTGGTTCGGTGCACAGCGCATCGACAGCGGCGGTATGCAGATCGGTGCGCTGACGGCCTTCCTCAGCTACCTGGTCCAGATGCTGACCTCCGTCGTCCTGGCCACGTCGATGTTCATGCTGGTGCCGAGGGCGACGGTGTGCGCGGAGCGCATCGAGGAGGTCCTGACCACGGAGCCGAGCATCGCTCCTCCCACCGCGCCGCGGCGTGAGACGCACCGGGGCGGGCGCGTGGAGCTGCGCCGGGCCGGCTTCTTCTACCCGGGCGCCGAGGCGCCTGTGCTACAGGACGTGGATCTGGTGGCCGAGCCGGGTGAGACGGTCGCCGTCATCGGGTCGACGGGCAGCGGGAAGAGCACGCTGCTGGGGATGATCCCACGGCTGTTCGACGTGACGTCCGGGCAGGTGCTCGTCAACGGTGTGGACGTGCGGGAGATGGATCCGGGCACGCTCACTTCCCGCATCGGGCTCGTCCCGCAGGCGGCGTACCTGTTCACCGGGACCGTCGCGTCCAACCTGCGGTACGGCAGGGCCGAGGCGACGGACGCGGAGCTGTGGACCGCGCTGGAGGTGGCGCAGGCGAAGGACTTCGTCGAGCGGATGGAGGACGGCCTCCAGGCGTCCGTCTCGCGCGGCGGCACCAACCTCTCCGGCGGGCAGCGGCAGCGGCTGGCCATCGCGCGGGCGCTGGTGCACCGTCCCGAGATCTTCCTCTTCGACGACAGCTTCTCCGCGCTGGACTACGCCACAGACGCGGCGCTCCGCGAGGCGCTCGCGTGGCACATTCCCCAGGCAACGGTGATCAACGTGGCGCAGCGGGTGAGCACGGTCCGTGAGGCCGACCGCATCGTGGTCCTCGACCAGGGCCGTGTGGTGGGTTCGGGCACGCACACCGAGTTGGCGGCGGCCAACGCCACCTACCAGGAGATCCTCGCGTCCCAGCTCACCGAAGAGGAGGCGGCATGAGCGCCAAGCAGCCGGACTCGAAGCGCGGCTCGTCGCAGGGCGGCGCCCTGATGCGGCTCACCGGTGGGGGGCCCGCGCAGCAGACGGCGGACTTCAAGGGGTCGGCCAAGCGCCTGATCGGCCTGTTGCGGCCTGAACGGCGCTTTCTGTACGGGGTGTTGATCCTCGGGCTCGTCGGTGTGTCGCTCACGGTCACCGGGCCGAAGCTGCTCGGGCACGCCACCGACCTGGTCGTCGCGGGTGTCGTGGGCCGGGGGATGTCCTCGGGGGTGTCCAAGGAGCAGGCGATCGACGGGCTGCGCGAGCAGGGCCGGGGCGGCGTCGCCGACATGCTCGGATCCGTCGACTTCGTGCCGGGCCAGGGCATCGACCTGGGTGCCGTGGGACAGGTCGTGCTGCTCGTGCTGGCGCTGTACGTGGCGTCGGGCGTGTTCGGCATCGTGCAGAGCCGCCTGATCACGGCGATCGTCCAGCGCACCGTCTTCCGGCTGCGCGAGGCTGCGGAGGCGAAGCTGTCGCGGCTGCCGCTGTCGTACTTCGACAAGCAGTCGCGCGGTGACGTGCTCAGCCGTACGACCAACGACATCGACAACATCCAGCAGACGTTGCAGCAGACGATGGGGCAGATCGTCACCTCGCTGCTGAGCCTCGTCGGGATCCTGGCGATGATGCTGTGGATCTCTCCGCTGCTGGCGCTGGTGGCGCTGGTCGTGGCGCCCTTGTCGGTGTATCTCACCAAGGTCGTCGGCAAGCGTGCGCAGGGGCAGTTCGTCCAGCAGTGGCGTTCGACGGGGAAGCTGAACGCGCACATCGAGGAGACGTACACCGGCTACGCGCTGGTGAAGGCGTACGGGCACGAGGACGAGTCGGCTGAGACGTTCCGCGAGGAGAACGACGCCCTGTTCACGGCGGGGTTCAGGGCCCAGGCGCTCTCCGGGATCATCCAGCCGATGATGATCTTCATCGGGAACTTCAGCTACGTGCTGGTGGCGGTTGCCGGCGGGCTGCGTGTCGCCTCGGGGGCGCTGTCGATCGGTGACGTGCAGGCCTTCGTCCAGTACTCGCGGCAGTTCAGCCAGCCGCTCACGCAGATCGCGAGCATGTCGAATCTGGTGCAGTCCGGAGTCGCCTCGGCCGAGCGCGTCTTCGAGCTGCTCGATGCGGAGGAACAGTCCCCCGACGGGGTGTGGGTGGCGCGGCAGGGCGCCCTCGGGCAGGTCTCGTTCGAGGACGTCTCGTTCCGCTACGAGCCCGAGCGGCCGCTCATCGAGGGCCTGACGCTGTCGGTCGAGCCGGGGCAGACGGTGGCGATCGTCGGCCCGACGGGGGCGGGGAAGACCACCCTGGTCAACCTGCTCATGCGGTTCTACGAGCTCGACGGCGGCCGGATCACGCTGGACGGCGCCGACATCGCCTCGATGTCGCGGGAGAGCGTGCGGTCCCGCATCGGCATGGTCCTCCAGGACGCGTGGCTCTTCGGCGGCACCATCGCGGACAACATCGCGTACGGCAGCGAGAACGCCACGCGCCAGCAGGTCGAGGAGGCGGCACGGATGGCGTACGCCGACCGGTTCATCCGCACCCTGCCCCAGGGCTACGACACGGTGCTCGAGGACGAGGGGAGCGGGGTGAGCGCGGGGGAGAAGCAGCTCATCACCATCGCGCGCGCCTTCCTGTCCAACCCCTCGATCCTGGTCCTGGACGAGGCCACGAGCTCGGTGGACACCCGTACGGAGATGCTCGTCCAGCAGGCGATGAGCCAGCTGAGCACCGGTCGGACGAGTTTCGTGATCGCGCACCGGCTGTCCACCATCCGCAACGCGGACGTGATCCTGACGCTGGAGTCGGGTTCGATCGTCGAGCAGGGTACGCACGAGCAACTGCTGGCGGCCCGGGGAGCGTACGCGCGGCTGTACGCGGCGCAGTTCCAGGAGGCGGCGACCGAACCCCAGTGAGCCGCGGCCGTGCGCCGGCGGCGACGGCACGGCGTGCCGCGGCTCCTCCCCCACGAGTGGTGGAGGAGCCGCGGCGTCCCGCAGGTGGTGCGAGGCGTGCGCGGCTCCGCTCAGCGCGGGCTCAGCCCGAACGGCGCCAGTACGCGCAGCCCGGGTCCACGAAGAGCAGCTCGTCCTCGATCCCGAACTTCTCCCGGTACTCGTGCACCGCTTCCTTGCAGGCGGGAATGGCGTAGTCGTCGATGATGACGTAGCCGCCCGTGGAGAGCTTCGGGTAGAGGTGGGTGAGCGCGTCCATGGTGGACTCGTACAGGTCGCCGTCCAGCCGCAGGACGGAGAGCTTCTCCACGGGCGCGTCGGGCAGGGAGTCGCGGAACCAGCCGGGCAGGAATGTGACCTGGTCGTCGAGCAGGTCGTAGCACCGGAAGTTGGCCTTCACCTGCTCCTGGGAGATGCCCAGCACACCGTTGTGGCGGTGCAGCGCCATCTTGTGGTCGACAGGGTGGCCGTCGTCGGCGACCTCGGGGATGCCCTCGAAGGAGTCGGCGACCCAGACCGTGCGGTCGGTCACGCCGTGTGCCTGGAGGACGGCGCGGGCGAAGATGCACGTGCCGCCGCGCCACACTCCCGTCTCGATGAAGTCTCCCGGCACGCCGTCGGCGAGAACCTGCTCGAGGCATTCGCGCACGTTTTGCAGACGTGCGAGGCCGACCATGGTGTGAGCCACGGAGGGCCAGTCCTGGCCCTGGGAGCGCATGTCCTTGTCGTAGGACTCGTGCGCGTACCAGGGCCCTTGGGGCGGGTCTTCGTAGATGACGTTGGTGAGGACCTTCTTCATCAACTCGAGATAGTGGCTCGTGTCGTTCATCGATCACCCCTCAGTGGTGTCTGCGCGGTGCGGTCGGGACCACGCCGGGTGCCGGAGATCGACCGCGGAGCCGCCAGGCAGGACGCCTTCGGCGCGAAGCTATAGCGCCTCCCTAAAGCACCCCCAATCGATGAGTACGGCAATTATCCGGCCTGCCCACGACATGCTGTACACGTCTGCGGATTTCCTCCCCGCCCGCGCTCGGACGGGTTAGCCGAACTTAAGAGCCGTGGAAAAGCATGGCCTCACGAGCGGTGCGGCGGAACGCGCCCGCTTTTCTGCCCGGAGTTCGCGTCCAGGCCCGACGATCGGAGATTTCGGTTGCAGTGTGACGTCGTCGTCGTCGGTGGTGGTCCCACTGGGCTGATGCTGGCCCGCGAACTGGCGCTGCAAGGTGCGTCCGCCGTGGTGTTGGAGAAGGCGCCGGAACCGCGGACGGAACCCAAGGCGAACGGTCTCGTGGGACAGATCGTCGAACTGCTGCACTATCGGGGGCTGCTGGACCGCTTCCGCCCCGAGGCACAGTTCGCGGGCCGGGTTCCCGCCTTCACGTTCGGTTCCGTTCCGCTGCCGCTGGCGCGGCTCGGTGACAGCCCGTTGCAGTTGCTGGCCCTGCCCCAGCCCCGGTTGGAGGCCCTGCTCACGGAATGCGCGATGGAGCGGGGCGTCCCGATCCGGCGCGGCTGCGCGGTGCAGGGCCTGGCGCAGGACCGCGACGGGGTGACCGTCCGGCTGCGCGGCCCGGTCGGAGAGGAGCACGTGCGCGCCTCCTACGTGGTGGGGTGCGACGGCGCCCACAGCACGGTGCGCGGGCTCGCCGGCATCGAGTTCCCCGGCACCACGAAACCGGACGTGACGAAGATCGGTCACGTGACGCTGCCGCCGGAGGTCGTCGCCACGGACGGCAACGGGCTGGAACTCCCGGCGACCGGGCCGCTGCCGCTGGGCTGGCACCACACGGACCGCGGCCGGATCGGCGTGATGTCGACGCGGCCCGGCGTGCACATCGTCACCGTCACCGAGAACGACCCGGCCGGAGCCGATCCGGCGGCCCCTCTGACTCTTGAGGAGCTGCGCTCCGGCGTGGCGCGGGTGCTCGGCGAGGACGTGCCGATGACCGAGGCGCACTGGCTGTCCCGCGTGGTGAACCAGAGCCGCCTCGCCGCCCGGTACCGTGCAGGGAGGGTGCTGCTGGCGGGTGATGCGGCGCACCTGTTCCCGGCCGGCGGGTCCTCGTTGAACGTCGGCATGACGGACGCGGTCAACCTGGGCTGGAAGCTCGCCGCGGTACTGCGTGACGGCCCCGGCGCGCTGCTGGACACCTATCACGACGAGCGGTATCCCGCAGCGGAGCGCACCCTGGCGCAGACGGAGGGGCAGGCGGTGATGATGGCCTCTTCCGAGGAGGCCGCGGCGCTCCGCGAGCTGTTCGCCGAACTGGTGTCACACGACGCGGCGCTGCGCCACATCGCCGAGCTGATCCACGGGTCCGACATCCGCCACGGGCAGTACGGGGAGCACCGGGCGGACGGGCAGCACGGGGAGGGCGCCGACGCGGACGCCCATCCGCTGGTCGGGCGACTGGTTCCCGATCTCTCCTTCGACGCGGAATCCGGCGGCCCCTCCGGGGTGGCCGAACTGCTGGCCGAGGGGCGGCCCGTGCTGCTCGACCTCGCGGGCCGCACCGCGGTCGCGGAGGCCGGATCGCGCTGGGCGAAGCGGGTCGAGCCGGTCGCGGCGCGCTGTGCAGGTGCGGCGCCTGCCGACGCCCTTTTGATCCGTCCCGACGGCTGGGTCGCGTGGGCGCCCGTACCAGGAGAGACGGACGCGGCGGTGCGCGCCGGACTGACCCGGGCACTGCGCTTCTGGTTCGGCTCCCCTGACTGATTCCCCCGGACACCTCGGACGTCCCGGACGCACACCGCGGTGAGGGCGCGCGGAACCGGCACGCGAGCACGCCGACCGGTGCACAGGAACCGCTCTACCCGTTACTCGCCCGTACGGTTCCGGTCGCACCCCCTATCCGACTCCTGTCCATGCCGATCGGCGACAGTAGGGGCAGGTTAAGGGTGCCTGTCGCAGGTGCACCTCGGCGAGCATCTGTCGTGCCGACCGAAAACACAGGGCTCTTCCGGACGGGACCGATACCTCGTCGTGCGCAGACCCCTCACGCGGAAGGGGGGCGCGTGCAGTTGGAGAACCGAGCGGCTTGTCCGTGCGAGGACTCGCCCGTGTCCCGCTTCCGTGCCGGCGAAGGGAGCCGCGCGCACCGAGTCGCCGCAGGCCCTGTGCGAGCCGGTGTCGGTGACACACATGAGGCGCGGGTTCGCGCCGATTCCAGACACGGGGAAGGACCGAGGCAGATGTCATCACTGTCTGAAGCCCAGTTCGGACCGGCGGCGTCCGCAGCCGGAGAGCGCGTGGGGCGCGGCGGGCCGCCGCCCCTCCGCTCCCGGGGAAGGCACCGCGCGCCGGCGCACGCCGGAGGGGGTGCGCGATGAGGTATGAGCTGCTGGGCACGCTCCGCGTCGCCGAGGGGGACGAGGTGCGCACCCTCGGTGCCCGCAAGATCGAGACCGTGCTGGCCGTACTGCTGATCCGCGCCGACCAGGTCGTGACGTTCGATCAGATCATGACCGAGGTCTGGGGCGACGACCTGCCGCGGCGGGCCACCGCGGGCCTCCACGTCTACATATCCCAGCTGCGCAAGTTCCTCAGCCAGCCAGGGCACCGGGAGAACCCCGTGGTCACCCGCACCTCCGGGTACACCCTGCGCACAGGCGACGACGAACTCGACTTCCGCGTCTTCCTCGACAAGGTCAAGCAGGGCAGGGCCCGCGTGCGCGAGGAGCAGCACGAGGAGGCCGTCGAGTGCTTCGAGGAGGCGCTGCGCCTGTGGCGCGGGCCGGTGCTGGGGGACTTGCAGAACGGCCCCATCGCCGACGGCTTCGCGGCATGGCTGGAGGAGACCCGCCTGGAGTCGGTGGAGGTGCTCGGGGAAACGCAGCTCCAGCTGGGCCGGCACCGCGAACTGGTGGGGTGGCTGTACTCGTTGACGACGGAGCATCCCTTGCGGGAGACGTTCTACCGCCAGCTCATGCTGGCGCTGTACCGCTCGGAGCGGCAGGCCGACGCGCTGCGCGTGTACCAGACGGCACGTGCGCGGCTGAACGAGGAGCTGGGGCTGGAGCCGTGCAGGGCACTCCAGTCCCTCCACCAGTCGATCCTCACCGCCGACGCCCGGCTCGACCCTCAGGCGCAGCCGGTCTCCGCCTGACCACCGGTCCCGGAGGCCGGGCGGCCCGGGTTCATCCGGCCGGGCCTGCGGGGCGAGGGGCGCCCGCGAGCCGGCGGCGTACCGCCAGCGCGCCCCTGAGCAGGCCGATGACGGCGGCCGGCACGGAGCGCTTCGCCCGCATGCGCAGCAGGGTGGCCACGCACCACAACTGCGTCTCCCGCACGTGGTGCGGTGCTCCGTGCAGGTCGTCGAGTTCGAGGGTGCGGCAGTCGGCCACGCACTCCGCGAGAGTGCGCGGGTCGGCGGGTGGGATGATCTCGTCCCGCCCGCTGGCCACGTAGCCCACGGGGATCTCCAGCCCGGACAGCTGCTTTCGGGACAGGGCGAACCCGGCGAGCTCCTCCGGGAGGGCGCCGTCGGAGGCGCCGGTCAGGTGGGCCAGCGTGTCGGCGGTGATCCGCGGCACGCGGGGCCACCATTCGCGGTCGGTGAAGAACGCGTCCACGGGCGCACCCGTGGTGACGATCCCCCGGATCCTGTCGTCCTCGGCGGCGCACCGCAGCGCCAGGTTTCCGCTGAAGCTCAACGCCATCGCGTACGTCTGCGACACGTCGGCGCGGCCGGCGAGCGCGTCGAGGATCCCGCTGAGCATCCTCCAGCTGTCCGGCTCGTACCGCTGCGCGTTCTCGCCGACACCGGGAAGCTCGGTGACGAGGGCGGCGAAGCCCTGCCGCGCCAGCCGGGTGAGTGCGGGCCCCCACTGCTCCTTGACGGTCACGATGCCGCCCATGACCACCAGCAGCGGGGCCCTGCGTGCGCCGTCGAGCCCCGCGGCCCAGCACGCGACCCGTCCGCCGGGCAGGTCGAGTTCCAGACGCTCGATGCCGGACCCTCGCGACCTCCACTGCTCGTACGCGCGTACGCAGCGGTCCTGCGCGTCCTGGCGTGCCGGTCCGTCGACGTACGGGAAGCGGGCCATGGCGTAGTGCCGGCCGGCCTCCAGCAGCCGTCCGCCGCGCTCGTGCGCCTCACCCGCCCTGACCCACTCGCCCACCCACGAGCCCGGTGCGTCACCCTCGTCGGTCCTGATCCCGGCCAGCAGTTCTTCCTGGCCGGGGATCTGCTGGCCGCGGGCGTGCACGACGACGAACCGCTTCAGCTCCTCCACGTCGTTCATGAGCCCACCGCCTCCTGGCGGGCAGCGGTGTCCGTGCCGCCGTCGCCGTCCTCGAAAGCTTCCAACGCGTACTTCATCTCGGCGAGCACGTCCGCCGCCTCCGCCCCGTCCAGGACCCGGTGGTCGAAGGTCAGCGACAGCGGCAGCACCGGTGCGACAGCCAGCGCTCCGTCGCGCACGACGGGCCGGTCGGCGATGCCGCCCAGGCCGAGTGTGATCGTGGTGCCGCCGACGGAGTGGAACGAGGTGACGGGCCGGTGGCCCAGCGAGGACACCGAGAACGTGCCGTTCGTGGCGATCCTGCGGCGCAGGGGACGGGTGGCAAGGCGGTACACGAGCCGTCCGAGCGGCACCGGGAGACGCTGCAAGGAGCGCACACCCGCGAACTCGGGCAGCTGCTCGGCATCGCCTTCGCGGTGGTGGGCGATGCGCTGCCCGATCTCCTCCAGGCTCAGCCGATGCAGGTCGCCCAGCACCGCGGCGAGAACGACGCGGCGTCCGTTGAGCCTCTTGTCCAGCGCGAGCTTCCCGGCCACCGTGGGGTAGCGGGTGACGCGGGGCCGCAGCAGGCCGCGCATCGCGGCGTTCGCCTCGGGATGAGCGGCCAGCACGCGTGCGGCGACGTACAGCACGTACGCCACCGTCGAGGTGTTCTCGCCCGCTTCGCGCGCCGCACGCTGGTGGCGCCGCACCGCGCTCATGTCGACGTCGGCGCCGAGGAACACCGGCGAGAAGGCGCGGATCTCCCGGAGGAAGTGGGCGGTGTGCCGGCGTTCCCTGGGGAAGGGTTCCGCCCTCATGTCCCGTGCTCCCGTCATGCGTCGACCGCCAGCTCGTGGACGTCGCGCAGGGTGCTCGCCTGTAGCGCGTCGGCGAGCAGGATGCGCCGCCCGGCCTGCTGTTCCAGTGCCGTCACCAGGGTCAGGAGGAACATGGAGTCCCATCCGGGGAGTTCGTCGACGTGCCGGTCGGCGTCGTCCGTGGTGACGTTCAATCCGAGCTCCTGGGAGACGAAGTCGAGGAACTCGTCGAGCGTGGTCACTGGGGGCTCCTTTCACAGCTCTGCGTGAGGGGCAAAGCTTCCCGTGAGGTGCACGTGCGGCGGTGGGGCCGGCACGTGGTGCAGGTCGTGGCGGAAGGCGGCCGTGGTCCCGTCGTCCGTGACCTCGGTGAAGCCGTGTGCGGTGTAGAGGCCGGCGACCTTGCCGTTCTTCGCGGTTCTGCGGTACGTGCCGGTCACCGAGGTGGCACCGGTCTGGCGCGCGTGCCGCAGCACGGACGACAGGCAGGCTTGCTCGATGCCGCGGGAGAAGACCCGGCAGCTGAGCACGAAGTTGTCGATGTGCAGCCGCTCCCGCTCACGGCGCAGGAAGAGCGCGCCGACGAGACCGTTGTCCCCGAAGCGGTCGCTGCTGTGCACGGCGAGCACCTGCGTGTCCCCCGCGGCCATCAGCTCACCGACTTCGGCGGGCTGCATGCGCACCGTGGTCATGTTGAACTGGTTGGTGCGCAGCGTCAGCTGGGACACCCGAGGCAGCTCCGCGGGGCCGGGCGCCGCCAGCCGTACGGTCACCTCCAGTTCCCGCAGGTAGTCCTCGACGGAGGAGAAGCCGTCGAGGAAGTCCCTGCGGTCGGCCTCCTGCCGGTAGCGGGAGACACGCGCGTGGTCCTCCGAGGTCAGGCGCAGGGAGTCGAACCAGCCGTCGCGCAGCAGGCGGGTGGTGTGCAGCGCCGGCTCGTCGTCCACCGCGACCACGGTGACATCCGGCAGCTCCCGCCGCACCAGTCCACGTTCGTAGGCGCTGTCGTCGACGAAGACGAAGGCGTCCGTGCCGAGGTTCAGCGCCGCGGCCGTCTCCGCTATCGCCTCGTGTTTGGGCCCCCAGCCGGCGGCGATCCGCACGAAGTGCTCCTCGCCGAGCCTCATACCCGGGTGCTCGCGCAGCACCCGGCGTACGGGTTCGACGTCGTTCTTGCTGGCCGCCGCCAGCAGCACGCCTTGCGAGGCGAGCTGTTCGACCACGTCCTGGAAGGCCGCGAATGCCTCGCCGCGGTAGCTGCCGGAGACCTCGATCCCGTCGGGGCCGTCGTCGCCGAGGACGCCGCCCCACACCGTGCCGTCCAGGTCGAGGACGAGGACCTTCTTCGTCCTGCCTGCCACGTGCCGTGCGAGGTGCCCCACCTCGCGCGCGTACTCCGCCAGCAGCGGGGGAGACAGCCCGGCCTTGGCGTACACGCTCAGCCGCACGTCCTCCGCCGCGACGCCGGCCGCCACGAGCGGATCCAGGTCGAGCACGGCCAGGGAGGGGCGGTCCTCGGCGAGCCGCAGCAGGCCGGTGTTGAACTCGCGCCACACCGCGCCGAGCCGTGCGCGGGAGCGGTGGTCGACAAGCTGCGCGGTGAAGCGCCGGGGCAGCGGGACGGTGTTGAGGACCAGCGTGCCGTCACACGAGTCGGCGAACCGGTCGGCCAGCCCCTCCAGCAGGGCGAGCTTCTCCGCCGCCGCGCGCTCCACGTCGTCGGGCTGCCAGGGCGTCGCCACCTCGTCGAAGACGACGGCCGCGTCCAGCACGCACAGCGCCACCTCCGGGCGGGACGCGTACAGGTCGCTGCCCGGATCGCCCAGGTCGAAGACGTAGCTGTCGAAGTCGGAGAGCCGCGCCCGCAGCAGCAGCCCGTGCCGGGCGAGCTCGGCGGTCAGCGCGGGAAGCAGGGCGCCCAGCGTCCCGTGGCCGGTCACGGCCACGGTGAGCGCGGGGACGGCCGGGTGCGCGGCGACGATGTGGTCGGGGTCCAGGCGGCTGAGGAGGTTCCCCGCCCTGAGCAGCTCGGGCCCCGTCATCCCGGCCAGCAGCCGCTCGACCTCAGGGTAGCGGGGGACGAGTTCGTCCTGCCGGTGCATCCGCAGCAGCACGTCCGCGGGGGAGTCGGCGCCCCCACCGTCGGGGGCAGCAGGTTCGGCGGCCATGTGCTCAGCACACCTCCAGCGCGAAACCGGCCTTGATCCATTTGCTGGACTCCACCGCGATGCCGACGGCGCGGTCACCCTCGCGCATCCGGGGCAGCGCCTGCTCCAGCTGGAACCAGGGGGCCGCGTTGCCGGTGTTGCCGATGTCCGCGACGACGCTCACCTCGGTGGCGCCCGGCAGATCCAGCCCGCCGACGATGCGCTCCGTCATCCTGCCGCCGAGCTGCGGAGGCAGCAGGAAGTCCACGTCGGTCTCCTTCCAGTCCAGCTCGTCGAGGAGCTCGTCGAGGACTTCGCACGCCATGGGCGGTACGGATTCCTCAATGGCCTTGTACTCCTCACGGACGGCCTGCCGGTCGGTGTGCCGGTCGGCGCGGCCGAACCACTCGACGAGCTGCCCGGGCTCCCGCCCCAGGCCCACCAGCCGCTGGGTGACCCCGCGGAGCACGGGCGTGCCGGGCACCGGATCGGTGCCGAGCACCACCGCCCCGGCGCCGTCGCCGAAGAGCACGCCGTTGATCTGCTCGGACGTCGGCAGCTTGGCGACGTCGACCGTCAGGTCGAGGTGCTTGGCGCAGCTCTCGGCCCCCACGACGAGGGCGGTGCGGCGGCCGCCGGACAGCAGCATCGTGCGGGCCAGTTCCAGGGCCTGGAGCGCACCGCAGCAGCCTGACTGGAGCTGGTAGGTGGGCACGCCGTCGACGCCGATGCGGTCGGCGACGACGTTGACCGTCGCGGGCATCAGCAGGTCGGGTGAGGCGGTGCTGGCCACCATCAGATCGATGTCGCCGGCCCCCAGACCCGCGGCCTGAAGCGCCCGCGAGGCCGCGGCCTCGCCCATGTCGGCCAGCGACCAGCGCACCTGCCCGGTCTCCAGGTCGGTCGCCAGGTGGCGGCTGCGTGTCCCCACGAAGGTGTCGATCCACTCCTCCCACACCGGCGGCATGGAGAACCGCCGCGTCAGTTCCGCGTTGTCCACCGGTGGCCCGGGGAGCACGGTCCCAGCAGCGAGGACGTGGATGTCGCGACGGTCCATTCTCTTCCTTCCCGATGTCGGTTGCCAGGTTCGTCCCGCTGCCTAAAGCGGCCCTAGTCGAGGGCTCAGGGCGCACCCGGCCCCGCACCGCTCCCGTGCGGCTTCGGCGGCACTGTGGGCGCGCTGCGGGTGCGGTGGCATGCGGCAGGTGCCGCCTCAGCCGGCCGCGGGGCCGAACCACCGCTCCAGCGCGGCGCGCAGTCCGGTGCGGTCCGCGTCCGCGTCGCCGCCGTCGGCTGCCCAGGCGACGCGCCCGTCGGGGCGCAGCAGCACCGTGCGCGCACCGATGCGCTCGGTCGGCTCCGCGACGACGACGTCGACCCTGTCCTGCCAGCCGGTGACGTCGGCCGACTCGGACACGGCGCCGGTCGGTGCGAGGAGGACCCCGTGTCCCGGCAGCAGGAGCCGCGCCAGGCTGGTCTCCTCGCCGTCCGCGGTGCGGAGGGGGATGTCACCCGGCCGCTGTCCGGTGAGGGCGTGCGCTCCCGGCCCGCCGTCCTCGCCGTCCTGGCTGCCCTGGCTGTCCTCGTCGGCGGAACCGAGGGGGTACCGGCTGTCGAGTCCGCCGACGGCCCGCACGAGGTGCGCGTTGACGTCGTCGTACTCGATCAGTTCCCGCAGCAGCTCGCGCACGGGGGCGGCCCGGTCACCGGGCTGCATCAGCGCGGCCTGCGCGCCCGTGACGGCGCAGGTGCGGGCACCGACCGGGCGGCGTTCGCTCTCGTAGGTGTCCAGCAGGCCCGCCGGAGCCCGGCCTCGCACGTCGGCGGCCAGCTTCCAGCCGAGGTTGACCGCGTCCTCGATGCCGGTGCTCAGGGCCAGCCCGCCGAGCGGGAACTGGATGTGCGCGGCGTCGCCGGCCAGGAACACGGACCCGCTGCGGTAGCTGTCGGCCTGGCGCGCCCTGTTGAACCAGCGGTCGAGCCAGTGCGGCTTGTCCAGCGTGACGTCGTCACCCGTGATCCGCCGGGCCAGGCGGCGCAGCTCCTCCACGGTGGCCGGTGCGTCGGGATCCGGCGGCCTCACCCCGAACTCCCCGACGGTGACCCGCAGGGTGGAGGGGCTGGTGGGCGCCACCGTGAACAGCCCGTCGGCGTACTGGTGCGCACCGAGGCGTCCGAACAACTCGTCGGTGAGATCGAAGTCCCCGACGATCCCGTAGAACGGCGTCTCCCGCCCGGGAAAGGCGATGCCCGCCGCCTCTCGCACGGTGCTCGCCTCGCCGTCGCAGCCCACCAGGTAGCGGCAGTGCAGCGTCCGTTCGGCGCCGTCCGCGCGCACCCGCACCCGCACGCCGTCGCTCTCCTCGTCCTGCGCCACACCGGTGATTTGGTGCCCGCGGCGGATGTCGGCGCCCGCCTCGACGGCCCGCTCCTCCAGCCGATGCTCCAGCCGGGTCTGCGCCACCATGAAGTTGTACGCGCGCTGCTCCGGCAACTTCGCCGGGTCCAAAGGCAGGTGGGCGAAGAACGCCTGTGGCAGCTCCATGCCCTCCCCGCGGAGCGCCTCCATGACGCCGCGCTGCGTGAGCAGCTCCACGACGGTGGGGTTGATGGCCATGCCCGGGGAGGTCGTGCGCGGCTCATCCCGCTGTTCGAGCACGACCGTCCGCACGCCCGCTGCGCTCAGCTCGCCTGCGAGCATCAGCCCTACGGGTCCTGCGCCGGCGACGGCGACGATGGGACTCATGCAACTCTCCTCGGTTCTGGGCCGTTCAGGGTGTCTGTCACGTGGGGGGCGGGCGGCGGGATCGCTCACGACCCGGTCAGGGGCCCGCCATGGGGCCCGGTGGTATCGGCCGCAGGATCCGCCGCGGGGGACGGGCCGATGGCGGCGAGTTCCGCGCTCAGGTGGTGGGCGAGTGCGTGCGGCGTCGGGTGGTCGAAGACCGCGGCCGGTGTCAGCGCGAGCCCGGCCTGCCGGAGCACGGAGCTCAGTTCGAGCGCGCTCATCGAGCTGAGCCCCAGGTCGAACAGGTTCGCGTCGGCGCCGAGTGCCTCCGCTGCCAGCCCCAGGACGGCCGCGGTACGGGTGCGTATCTCCTCCAGCAGCACGCCCGGCCGCTCGTCCTCGGGCGTCTCCCGCAGCCGCCGCAGCAGCAGGGAGTCAGGCGGTGTGCCGTCAGGGGCGGCCTGTGTGCCTGCCACTTCCCGCAACAGCGGGTCGACCTTGGCGCCGGCCGTCGGGGAGACGAACCGTTCCCAGTCCACCTCGGCCACGGTCAGCAGCGGCTCGTCGTCCTGGTGCGCGGCGTGCGCCAGCACGTCCATGGCGAGATCGGGCACCGTGGTACCCAGCCCGACCAGCGCGAGAGCGTCGCCCGAGTCAGTGCCGGCACCGGCCGCGCCATCCGGCACGGTCGCGGCGGGGGGCACCGTCGCGTACGGGCCCCAGGAGACCAGCAGCGCCGGGAGGCCCCGCGCACGGCGCCGCCGCATCGCCGCCTCCACCAGCGCGTGGCCGAAGACGGCAGGCCCTGGTGGCACCGCGTCCGTGGGCGCTTCCTCGCCCTGCCCGAAGATGCCGAGGCCGGGCGCGGAGCGCAGCACGGCGAAGGCGTCCAGCTGTGCGTCGGCGGTCAGCTCCTCCAGAGTGCGCACGGCTGCCTCAGCCGCCTCGGCCGACTCGGCGTCCACCACGCCGGTCAGCGGCTCGTGTCCACCGTCGGCGGGCTCCAGCAGCCGTGCCAGTGCTTCACGTTCGGTCGCCCGTGCGGTGGCGTACCTCCAGGTCACGCCGAGTTCGTCCAGTGCGGTGGTCAGTCCCTTGACCTCCGTGCTGCTCTCCTCGGCCGTTCCTGCCAGCAGCAGGTGCGCGGCGCCGTGCGCGGCGAGCCACCGGGCCGCGGCCGTGCCGAGGACCGTGTCCGCACCGGTCACCAGCACGCTGCCGCGCGGCTGCCAGGAACGGGACGGCGGCGCGTCGGACAGGCCGGTGCGCGTCAGCCGCGGTGCGTGGGCCCCGGTGTCACGGACCGCCACCTGGTCCTCCCCGCTGCCGCCCCCGAGTACGGCGGACAGCAGCCGTCCGCCGCCCTCCGTCAGGGCGAGCGGCAGATCGACCGCGCCGCCCCACAGCCCGGGCCTCTCCACCGCGAGCGCGCGCCCCGCCGCCCACGCACGCGCCTGCGAGGGGGCGGCCGACGGGTCGCCGCACGGGACGGGCACGGCACCACGGGTGGCGATCCACAGGGGGGCGCGCACGCCTGCGTCCTCCATCGCCCGTGCGATCAGCGCCGTCCGATCCCGCTCGCCGTGCTGCCGGGCGGTGCCCGCGTCGGACATCGCGTCGGGGCCCGCGTCCCGCTTCGTGTGGGGCCCCGCGCCGTGCTCCGCGGGGGGCCGTGCTTCGGGCGTTGCTCCGGGTCCCGCTTCGAGCGCCGCGAGCCAGAGCGCCCCGGCAACAGGGCTTGTTCCGGTGCCCGTGCAGCGGCGCAGTGCCCCGGACAGTGATTCCGCGCGGCCGTCCGGACCGCTTCCGCGAAGAGGTCCGACGGGCACCTGTACGGGCTGTGCCCCTGCCTCCCTCAGTGCCGCGTCGGCCGCCGCCACCAGCGGGTCGCCGGACGCCTCTTCGGGTACGAGGAGCAGCCAGCTGTCCCGCAGCGGCGCGGGCGGGGCCTCCATGGCCAGCCGCGTCCAGCGCGTCCGGTAGCCCCAGGTGTCCCGCCGGCGCCACGCGGAGAGGTTCGGCAGCACCGTCCGCAGCGAAGCCCGCTGCTCGGAGGTGAGGCCGAGGGCGGCGGAGAGCCGGTCGAGGTCGGTGGTCTCGACCGCCTGCCAGAAGACGTCCTCCGTGCGGTTCGTGTGCTCGGCAGCCGGCTGCTCCAGCCAGTGGCGCTGCCGCTGGAAGGGGTAGGTCGGCAGCTCCACGTGTGTCCCCGAGGACGCCACGAACACGCGCGCCCAGTCGACGCGGTGGCCGGAGGCGTGCAGTCGGCCCAGCGCGGTGAGCAGCGTGCGCCTCTCGGACCGCCGGGCGCGCAGCAGCGACACCGTCACCGGTTCGGCGCCGTCGTCGGGCACGCAGTCCCCGGCCAGCGGGGCCAGCGTGGCGTCGGGACCGAGTTCCAGATAGCGGGTCACGCCCCGCTCGTGCAGCGTGCGCACGCAGTCGGCGAACCTCACCGTACGGTGCACGTGACCGGCCCAGTGCTCGGGCGAGCCCAACTCCTCGTCCGTCGCGACGCGTCCGGTGACACCGGTGACGACGGGGACCCGCGCGGGGGAGTAGGACAGGGTGCGCGCGACGGCGCGGAAGCCGTCGAGCATGCCCTCCATGTGGGGGGAGTGGAAGGCGTGGCTCACCTTCAGCGCCCGCGTCCTGTGCCCCCGCCCCTTCCACAGGGCGGCGAGCTCAGCGACGGCGTCCTCGTCGCCCGAGATCACCGTGGCGCGCGGCCCGTTGACCGCGGCGACCGCGACCCGGCCCTCGTAGTCCACCAAGGAGGCGCGTACGTCGTCCTCGGCCGCCCGTACCGACACCATCGCCCCGCCTGGCCGCCCCCGCTCCGCCATGAGCCGACCGCGCGCCGCGACCAGGGTGCACGCGTCGGGCAGCGACAAGACGCCCGCCACGTGGGCCGCCGTGATCTCGCCCAGTGAGTGGCCCGCGACGAGGTCGGGAGCGACGCCGAAGGACTCGGCGAGGCGGAACTGCGCGGTTTGCAGGGCGAACAGCGAGGTCTGCGTGTAGAGGGTGGTGTCGAGCAGCTCGGCACGCGGCTCCGCGGGGTCGGCGAACGCCACGTCGCGCAGGGGGTGTTCCAGCTCGGGGCCCAGCAGGTCGCAGACCTCGTCGTACGCCTCGGCGTACACGGGAAAGGCTTCGTAGAGCTCACGGCCCGCGCCCGGGCGTTGGCTGCCCTGCCCGGAGAAGAGGAACGCCGAGGCGCCGCCCGCCCGGACGGTGTCCACGACGAGGGACGGGTCGGGCTCGCCCCGCGACAGGGCCTCCAGGCCGCGCAGCAGCGCCGTGCGGTCCTCGCCGATCACCACGGCCCGCCGGTCGAAGTGGGTGCGGCTGGTCGCCAGGGCCCTGGCGGCATCGGCCGGGTCGAGCGCGGGGTCCGCCAGTACGCGGTGGCGCAGCTGTTCGGCCTGGCTGCGCAACGCCTGCTCGTCGCGGGCCGAGACGGCCCAGGCCACCGGGCCGTCCTCGCTCGCAGCGGTACTGGCGGTACGTGCCACGCTCGGGGCGCCGACGGTGTTCGCGTCGCTTGGAGTGCTCGGGCCGCCGGCGGTACGAGCGGTGCTCGGGGTGCTCAGGATGGTGGCGTCACCGGATTCGGAGCCGTCGCACTCCGGCTCCGCCGCCGAGTCCTTCGGGGGAGCGGGTGCGGCTTCGAGGATGAGGTGGGCGTTGGTGCCGCTGATACCGAAGGAGGAGATCGCAGCCCGGCGGGGGCGCCCGGTCTGCGGCCAGTCGGTCGTCTCGGTCAGCAGTCGCACCGCGCCCGTCGACCAGTCGACGTGCGGGGTGGGCTCGTCCACGTGCAGTGTGCGCGGCAGCACACCGTGCCGCATCGCCTCGACCATCTTGATCACACCCGCCACACCGGCGGCGGCCTGGGTGTGCCCGATGTTCGACTTCACCGATCCCAGCCACAGCGGCCGATCCGCCGGCCGGCTCCGCCCGTAGGTCGCCAGCAGCGCCTGCGCCTCGATCGGGTCGCCCAGCGTGGTGCCGGTGCCGTGCGCCTCCACCGCGTCGACATCCGTTACGGTCAGCCGGGCGTCGGCCAGCGCCTGCCTGATCAGGCGCTGTTGCGAGGGCCCGTTCGGCGCCGTCAGGCCGTTGCTCGCCCCGTCCTGGTTGACCGCGCCGCCACGGATGACGGCCAGCACCGGATGCCCCTGCTCGCGGGCCGTGGAGAGACGTTCCAGCAGCACGACCCCGGCACCCTCGGCCCAGCCCGCGCCGTCGGCTGCGGCGGCGAAGGACTTGCACCGCCCGTCGGGCGCCAGCCCGCGCTGCCTGCTGAACTCCACGAACACCCCGGGGGTCGCCATCACCGTGACGCCACCGGCCAGCGCCGCCCCGCACTCGCCCCGGCGGATCGCCTGGCAGGCGAGGTGGAGTGCCACGAGCGACGAGGAGCAGGCGGTGTCCACCGTCACCGCGGGGCCCTCAAGGCCGAGCGTGTAGGAGATGCGTCCCGAGGCCACGCTGCCCGCGCTGCCGTTGCCGAGATACCCCTCGAAACCCGCAGGCGGGCGCGGGTACATCCGCGACGCGTAGTCGTCGTACATCACGCCCATGAAGACGCCCGTGGCGCTGCCTCTGAGGGAGGCCGGGACGACACCGGCCCGCTCGATCGCCTCCCAGGCCGTCTCCAGCAGCAGCCGCTGCTGCGGGTCGATCGCGGTCGCCTCGCGGGGGCTGATCCCGAAGAAGTGCGCGTCGAAGTACGCGGCGTCGTGCAGGAAGCCGCCCTCGCGGCTGTACGACGTGCCCGTCCGCTCGGGGTCCGGATCGTAGAGCTGGTCGAGGGGCCAGTCGCGGTCGGTGGGGAACTCCGATACCGCGTCGGTGCCCTCGCTCACCAGCCGCCACAGCCCCTCAGGACTCCGCACGCCCCCGGGGTAGCGGCAGCTCGCCGCGACGATCGCGATCGGCTCGCGATCGGCCTCCTGAAGCTCCTCCAGCCGCTGCCGGGTGCGGTGCAGGTCGCCCGTGACCCACTTGAGGTAGTCGACGAGCTTGTCCTGGTCGGTCACGTCCATTGTTGATCCTCAAATCCGTCTCGCTGAGCTCGCCGGCGCGTTGCGATGGCGACCCGGGAACCCGCTCAGGCGCCTCTCAGCTCCTTGTCGATGAAGTCCAGGACCTCGGCGGCCGAGGCGCTGCTCAGCCGCTCGTCGACGTCTGTCTCCGTCCGGCGGGGCGCCTCGCCCCAGCGCGCTGCGAGGGCGCGCAGCCGCCGCGCCACGTCCGCGCCACCGTCACCGCCGTCGTCCGCGGGGAGCGAGTCCAGCGCGGCTTCGAGCCGGTCGAGTTGGGCGAGGACCATGTCGGACGGATGGGCCTTCGGCGGTGCGATGTGTTCGAGCAGGTAGCCGGCCAGCGCCTCCGCGGTCGGATAGTCGAAGACCAGCGTCGCGGGCAGCGAGAGTCCTGTGAGGGCAGCCAGCCGGTTGCGCAGCTCCACCGCGGTGAGCGAGTCGAAGCCGAGGTCCTTGAACGCGCGGTCCGGGTCGACGTCCTCCGCGCTGCTGTGGCCCAGTACGGCGGCGACGGTGCCGCGCAGGCTGCTGAGGACCGTCTCGTGCTGTGCTGGGGCGTCCAGCCCCGCCAGCCGTTCGGGCAGCGACCGGCCCGCTCTTTCGGCCCGCCGGGCACGCGCCGGCACCAGGTTCCGCAGCACGGTGGGCAGCAGTCCCCCCGCGGCGTGCCGCCGCAGCGTGGGCAGGTCCAGCTGCGCCGGGACGCGGACGGGTGGATGCGGGGTGGCGAGCGCGGCATCGAGCAGGGTCATGCCCTCTTCGGTGGTCAGGGGTACCAGGCCGCTCCGGGTCAGACGGTCGTGGTCGGTGCCGGTCAGGGCACCGGTCATGCCACTGGCCTCCTCCCACAACCCCCACGCCAACGACACACCGGGAAGACCCTGCGCCTGACGGTACTGGGCCAACGCGTCCAGGAAGGTGTTGCCGGCCGCATAGTTGCCCTGACCCGGAGTGCCCAGCGTCCCGGCGACCGAGGAGAACAACACGAACGCCGACAACCCCGCCCCCCGCGTGAGGTGATGCAGATTCCAGGCCGCGTCCACCTTCGGCCGCAACACCCGCGCCAAACCCGCCGGGGTCAGCGAGCCCAGCGTCGCGTCCTCCAGCACCCCCGCGGTATGGAAGACCGCACTCAACGGATGCTGCGCCGAAACGGTGGCCAGAAGATCGGCGAGCGCGTCCTGGTCGGCCACATCACACGCGGCCACCTCCACCCGCGCCCCCGCGGCCTCCAGGTCGGCCACCAAGTCGGCGGCACCCGCGGCGTCCATACCGCTGCGGCTGACCAGCAACAACCGCTCCACCCCGTACCGGGCCACCAGATGCCGCGCGGTAGCCGCACCCAGCACACCGGTACCCCCGGTCACCAACACCGTGCCCCCGGCACCCAACCCCCACAGACCACTGTCAGCCGGG
>NZ_QOIM01000060.1 GCF_003323735.1 Streptomyces reniochalinae
ATGACGGGGTTGATAGGCCGGATCTGGAAGCCCAGTAATGGGTGGAGGTGACCGGTACTAATAGGCCGAGGGCTTGTCCATAGAGGCTCGCGTCCACTGTGTGGGTTCTGAGACAACAACCGCACTTCTAAGTGAAGAGTGTGCTTGTTCGCTTTGAGACTCCGGGACCTGGATCGAAGATCCGGGCGTCCCGATCAGAGTTTCGGTGGTCATAGCGTGAGGGAAACGCCCGGTTACATTCCGAACCCGGAAGCTAAGCCTTTCAGCGCCGATGGTACTGCATGCGGGAGCGTGTGGGAGAGTAGGACGCCGCCGAACAATCTTTATGGCCCTTGGCCTCCAGCGTGCATGCGCTGGAGGTCAAGGGCCTTTTTTGTTTCCTCTCCGCATTCCCGGAGAGCGTTGTTCCACTGCCTGCGCGAGGATCGTGTCCAGGCACCGCAGACAGGAGTCACGTCGATGTCCCCCAGCTCCTCCGACGACCGCGACCGTCCAGAACGCCGGCCCCGGCAGTCCGGTTCAGGGCCGCGCCGCGATGACGCCTCCCGCTCGGGTGGTCCGCGCGGTCCGCGGCGTGAGGACGGCGGCCGCGGCGGCCGCAGCGGTGGTTTCCGCCCCGGCGGTGGCTTCCGCTCGGGCGACCGGGACGGGCGCGATACGCGCGGCGGACGGGGCGACCGCGATCGGCCTCAGCGCTCCGGCGGTGGCTTCTCCCGTGATGACCGTCCTCGTGACGACCGTCGCCGTGATGACCGTCCGCGCGGCGGACGGGACGAGCGGCCGGGCCAGGGGCCCCGGCGCGACGGTGACCGCGACCGCGGCTTCTCCCGTCGCGACGACCGCGATGGCGGTTCGTTCCGTCGCGATGACCGTGACCGTGGCTCGTATCGCCGTGACGACCGCGACCGCGATCAGAGCCGTGACCGTGGCTCGTACCGTCGCGACGACCGCGACCGTGACCGTGGCTCGTACCGCCGTGACGACCGCGACCGTGGCTCGTTCCGTCGCGACGACCGCGACCGTGGTTCGTTCCGTCGGGACGACCGCGACAGGGGGCGTAGCCGTGACGGCGACCGTGATCGCGACAGGGGTCGGCCGCAGAGTGGGCCGGGGGCTCGGCGGGACGAGGGGCGGGACCGTGGGCGTCGGCCGTACGGGGGCCAGGGCGGCGGCCGTGACGGCCGGGACGAGCGTCGGGGTGGTTTCCGGCGGGACGACGACCGGTCGGGCGGATTCCGGCGCGGTGGCGGCGATCGTGGGCGGCCGTACGGGCGGGACGGGCGGGACGACCGGGAGCGTGGTCGTGACCGGCAGGACCGTGAGCCGCTGCGGCGGCTGCCGATCGACGAGGACGTCACCGGCGAGGAGCTGGACAAGGACGTCAAGCAGGAGTTGAAGAGCCTGCCGAAGACGCTGGCGGAGGACGTCGCGCGGAACCTGGTGATGGTGGCGCGGCTGCTGGACGAGGACCCCGAGCGGGCGTACGCGTACGCGAAGGTGGCGCTGCGGCTGGCGTCGAGGGTGCCGTCGGTGCGTGAGGCTGCGGGCTTCGCCGCGTACGCGGTGGAGAAGTACGCGGAGGCGTTGGCGGAGTTCCGGGCCGCGCGCCGGATGACCGGGTTGCAGCATCTGTGGCCGGTGATGGCGGACTGCGAGCGCGGGCTGGGCCGTCCTGAGAAGGCGTTGGCCATGGCGGGTGAGCCCGAGGTGCGGCAGCTCGACAAGGCGGGGCAGGTCGAGATGCGGCTCGTCGCGGCGGGGGCCCGGCGTGACATGGGCCAGGCGGACGCCGCTGTGGTGACGTTGCAGAGCCCGGAGCTGGCGTCCACGTCCGTGCAGCCGTGGACGGCGCGGCTGCGGTACGCGTACGCGGACGCGTTGCTCGAGGTCGGTCGTGAGGACGAGGCGCGCGAGTGGTTCGCCAAGGCATTGGAGGCCGATCAGAGCGGGGTGACGGACGCCTCGGACCGGCTCGCGGAGCTGGACGGTGTGGAGTTCATCGACGCTCTGGACGGGGACGAGGACGACCAGGACGACGTGGACGAGCCCGCCGGAGGCGCCGCAGGCGGGACCGGGCGGAGCGACGAGGGGCAGGTCTGCGAGGGCTGACCCCGGGCCACTCGGCTCCCGGAGACCCTGGCGCGGTGTGCTGCCGCGCGACGAGAGCGAGTACGGAGGGCGGGCCCCGTTCGGGGCCCGCCCTCCGTACTCGTGCGCGCTCGTACTCGTTACGTGCTCGTCCTCACCTGTGCGCGGCCAGCGGGTTCTTCAGGGTGCCGGTGAGCTGGAGCGCGCCGGCAGGGTCCTGGAGGTCGACCATCTGCTGGTTGTTGCGCAGCTGGAGGCGGTTGAGGCAGGAGAGGGCGAACTCGTCCGCGAAGAGGTCGTATCGCGCGTGGCGCTCGGCCAGGTGCGGGGTGGACTTCTGGTACTCCTTGGCGACGTCGGCGACGGTGGCCCAGAAGGTGTCCTCGTCGATGACCCCGGCCGTGTCCAGGACGGGTGCGAGGAAGCGGAAGAAGCAGTCGAAGACGTCCGTGAAGAGGGAGAGGATCTTCATGTCCTCGGGGACGTCCGCGCGGACGCGCTCGACCTCGGGGGGGAGTTCGGCGTCCTCGCTCATGACGGCGATCTCCTCGGCCAGGTCCTTGAAGAGGGCCCGGCGGGGGACGCCCCGCTCGTCCAGGACGAGGATGACGTTCTCGCCGTGCGGCATGAACACCAGGTCGTAGGCGTAGAAGCAGTGCAGCAGCGGGGTGAGGTAGGCGGTCAGGTAGGAGCGCAGCCACTCGGTGGGTTCGAGCCCCGAGCCGTGGATGAGGGCGGCGGCCAGGGAGTTCCCGTCGCGGTCGGTGTGCAGGAGCGAGGCCATGGTGGCGGGCTTCTCGCCGTCACGCAGGAGGGGCATGGGGCTCTCGCGCCACAGCGCGGCGAGCATCTTCAGGTAGGGGGAGCCCTTGGGGGCGGCTGCCTCGTAGGGGGCGGGGTGGTAGCCGACGGCGGCGCGTTCGCGCAGGACGCCGAGACCGGTGGCGCGGAGCGTCTCGTCGCCGGCCACGAGGTCGGCCAGCCAGTCGTTGATGGCCGGGGTCGCTTCCATGTAGGAGGCGGACAGGCCGCGCAGGAAGCCCATGTTGAGGACGGAGAGCGCGGTCTTCACGTAGTGCTTGTTGGGCTGGGTGGCGTTGAAGAAGGTGCGGATGGACTGCTGGGCGAGGTGCTCGTCGTCGCCGTGGCCGAGCGGTACCAGGTGGCGCTGGGCGACCTCGGCGGCGAAGGTGACCGACAGTTTGTTCCACCACTGCCAGGGGTGGACGGGCACGAGGTGGTAGTCGTCCATGTCCAGGCCCTGTTCGGTCAGGGCGGCGGAGAAGCGGCGGAGGGTGGCGCCGGAGAGCTCGGAGAGGACGAGTTTGTCGTAGGTGAGGTCGGCGCAGGCGGTGAAGGTGGTGCGGTCGCGGCGTGCGGCGAGCCAGATGAGCCGGACGGGGGAGCCGGTCTCGGGGGCGTAGGCGCGGTATTCGGCGATGTCGAAACCGAGGCGGCCGTTGTTGGCGATGAAGCAGGGGTGGCCCTCGGTCATGCCGGACTCGATGTCCTGGAAGCCGGCGGCGGCGAGCTCGGCCGCGGTGGTGGGGGGCGCCGCGAGTTTGTAGGCGGTGCTGGCCAGGGTCGAGCTGATCTCCTCCAGGTAGACGGGGAGGATGTCGTCGCCGAGGCCGAGTGAGGTCCGCAGTTCGGTGATGAAGGCGAGCGCGTCGAGGGGGAGTTCCGTGCCGTCGTGGTGGCGGCTGATGCTGTCGGCTTCGACCTGCCAGTGGTCGAGGGCGAAGCGGCGGGCGGTGAAGCGGTACTCGGTGGCGCCGTCGTCGGAGCGGACGGCGTAGCGGCGTGCGCCGTCCCCCCGGAGCGTGTCGACAGGCGCGGTCCCGTGTGCGGGTTCCTGTGCAGCTTCCTGTTCCGCCTCGTCCAGCGGGGTGGGGGTCAGCAGCCGCTCGTGGGTGAACTCGGCGAGGGCCTTGCGCACCAGGAGTCGGGTGGCGCGGGCCCAGCGTTCGGGTGTGAGGTGGCTTATGGCCGCGTGCGGTGGGGTGGGCTGCGGGGTGGTGGGGAGGTTCATGCGGGGGTCACTCCTGTGGCGGCCTGGAACTGCTCGCGGGTGCAGAAGCTGAGGAGGGCTTCCTTCTCCGGCTTGGTGAGGGTGGTCTCGACGCGGAAGCCGACCGCCTCGTTGAGGGCGTGCACGGCGGTGTTGCGCACGTCGGGTTCGACGACGACGCGGTGGGTGCCGGGGTCGGAGAAGAGCATCGCCATGACGGTGGTGATGACGGCACGGGTGAAGCCGTGCACGGGCTCTTCGGTGGGGGCGCACAGGAAGTGCATGCCGACGTCGCCGTCGGCGTGCGGGTAGAGGCCGGCGAGTTCGATGTGGCGCGGGTCGTAGCGTTCCATCAGGAAGGCGGGTTCGCCGTTGTGGTGGCCGAGGAAGGCGTCGTGGTGGGGCGAGGCCGCGATGCCCATGAACTCGCGTTCGATGTCCGGGAGTGTCGCGTCCTGGAGCAGGTAGAACGCCGCCTTGGGGTGGGTGACCCAGGTGTGCAGCAGCTCCGCGTCGGTGAGCGGGTCGACGGGGCGGAGGGCGAAGACGCCCAGTTCCGCGTCGGTGCGGGTGAAGACGGTGGCGTCGGCGGTGGTCACGAGGCGGCCTCCGCGTCGGTGGCGGGTGTGCCGTCGGCCAGGGGGGCGGCGAACTCCTGGAAGGCGATGGACCGCTCGATCGGGTACACCTCGCGGCCGAGCAGCGCGCGGATGATGCTGGAGTTGCGGTAGGCGGCCATGCCCAGGTCGGGGGCGACGAAGCCGTGGGTGTGCAGTTCCGCGTTCTGTACGTAGATCTCCTGCCCGGCGGTGTCGACGCTGTAGTCGCGGCGTACGGCGAAGCGTCCGCGCGGGTCCCACTCGATGCGGTCGGCGATCGCGTCGAGGAAGGCGGGGCGCCGGTAGCGGTAGCCGGTGGCCAGGATCAGGCCCTCGGTGGTGAGGGAGAAGTCGCGCTTCTGCTCCTCCTGGCGCAGTCCGAGGGTGTAGGCGCCGGCGTCCGCATCCCAGGAGGCGTCGGTCAGCGCGGTGTTGGTCATCAGCCGGGTCGGGCAGGAGCGGACGCGGTTCTTCTGGTAGAGCAGGTCGAAGATGGCGTCGATCAGCTCGGAGTTGATGCCCTTGTAGAGGTTCTTCTGCGAGGCGACGAGACTGTCGCGGGTGTCGGGCGGGAGGGAGTGGAAGTAGTCCACGTACTCCGGCGAGGTCATCTCCAGTGTCAGTTTGGTGTATTCGAGGGGGAAGAAGCGGGGGGAGCGGGTCAGCCAGTTGAGCGAGTAGCCGTGGTCGTCGATGCTTTGGAGGAGGTCGTAGTAGATCTCGGCGGCGCTCTGGCCGCTGCCCACCAGGGTGATGCTCCGCTTCTTCTGGAGGGCTTCCTTGGCTTCCAGGTAGCGGGAGTTGTGGATCAGGTCGCCGCCGAGGTCCTGGCAGGGTTCGGGCAGGTGGGGCGGTGTGCCGGTGCCCAGGATGAGCTTCGGTGCGCGGAAGGTGCGGCGCTCGCCCGTGGGCAGGTGCTCGGCGTGGACGGTGTAGAGCCCGTCGCTCTCGTCGTGTGCGATGTGGACGACGCGGTGGCCGAAGCGCACGGTGCCGTCCGCGAGCCGGTCGGCGGCCCAGTGGCAGTAGTCGCTGAACTCGGCGCGGAGCGGGTAGAAGCTCTCGCGTATGTAGAAGGAGTAGAGCCGTCCCGATTCCTTGAGGTAGTTGAGGAAGGAGAACGGTGAGGTCGGGTCCGCGAGAGTGACCAGGTCGGACATGAAGGGGGTCTGGAGGGTGCTGTCCTCCAGCATCATGCCGGGGTGCCAGGTGAATTCCGGCTTGTCGTCGAGGAAGACGCCGTTCAGGTCCGGTATCGGCTCGGTCAGGCAGGCGAGGCCCAGGTTGAAGGGGCCCAGTCCGATGGCGACGAAGTCGTGTACGGGGGCGTCGTGGGTCACGTCGGGGCTCCGGGGTGTGGGGAGGTTGCGGCGGTCAGGCCTGGGCGGCGCTGAGGGCGGGGGTGTGGGCGTCGAGGTACCGGGCGGCGTGGCCGGCGATCAGGTCGAGGACGGTGGCGATGTCGGCCAGTGAGGTCTCGGGGTTGAGCAGGGTGAACTTGAGGTGGTGGCGGCCGTCGACCACGGTGCCGGCGACGATGGCCTCGCCCGAGGCGAACAGGGCGTCGCGGGCGTGCAGGTTGGCCTGGTCGGTGAGGGCCTGGCCGGTGCCGGAGACGTCCGGGCCGCCCGCGGGGACGTAGCGGAAGACGAGGGTGGACAGCTCGGGGGTGACGACGACCTCGAACCTGTCGTCGGCGTCGAGCAGTTCCCAGGCGTCGGCGGCGCGGTCGACCACCTCGTCGAAGAGTTCGCCCACGGCGTCGGCGCCCATGACGCGCAGGGTCATCCACAGTTTGAGCGCGTCGAAGCGGCGCGTGGTCTGTATCGATTTGTCGACCTGGTTGGGCAGGCCCTTCTCGACGCTGTGGGTGGGGTTGAGGTAGTCGGCGTGGTAGGTGACGTGGCGCAGGGTGTCCTTGTCCCTGACCAGGACGGCGCTGGAGGAGACCGGCTGGAAGAACGACTTGTGGTAGTCGACCGTCACCGAGTCGGCGCGCTCGATGCCCGTCAGCAGCGCGCGGCGGCGCCGCGAGGTGAGCAGCCCGCAGCCGTAGGCGGCGTCCACGTGCAGCCAGACGCCCGTCGCCGCGCACAGGTCAGCGATGTCCGGCAGCGGGTCGATGCTGCCGAAGTCGGTGGTGCCGGCCGTGGCGACGACGGCCATCACCGTGTGTCCCTCGCGCTCGCAGCGCGCCAGTTGCTCCGCGAGCGCGTCGGCGCGCATCCGGCGCCGCTCGTCGCAGGCCACCGGGATGACGGCTTCGGGGCCCAGGCCGAGCAGGACCGCCGACTTCTCGATGCTGAAGTGGCTGCACTCGGAGGTGAGGATGCGCAGCTTCGGCAGGATCTGCGGGGTGCTCAGCGACGTCTCGGAGTTCTTGCGCACCAGCCGGCAGGTCTCCTCGCGGGCCAGCAGCAGCGCCTGGAGGTTGGACTGGGAGCCGCCGCTGGTGAAGATGCCGTCCGCCGCCCGCCCGAAGCCGATCCGGTGCGCCGTCCACTCGACGAGGCGGCGCTCGATCAGGGTGCCGCCCGCGCTCTGGTCCCAGGTGTCCAGCGAGGAGTTGATCGCGGTGAGGACCGCTTCGCCGAGGACGGCCGGTATCACCACGGGGCAGTTGAGGTGCGCGAGGTAGCGGGGGTGGTGGAAGTAGACGGCGTCGCGCAGGTACACCCGCTCCAGCTCGTCCAGCGCCTCGCGGGCCGTACCCAGGGGTTGCTCCAGATCGACGGCGGAGACGGTGGGGGCGAGCTCCGCCGGGGTGACGCCGGTGAAGGGTTGTCCGGCGCCGGCGAGTTTCTCGGCGACGCGCTCGACACCGTCGTGCAGGGAGCGCCTGTAGTGCTCCGCTGTCCTGTCGTTGAGCAGGTGGGACCTGCTGCTCATGAAGTGTCCTCCTGACACGGACGTGGCGCACCGCGCGGCTCGCGCGGTCAGGTAAGGCTAGCCTAACCGGGCCGGTCAGCCGGTGTGCAAGGGGGACTCCTCGGTCAGCCGTGCGCCGATCGGGCAGGGCGGAATTGCGCGGCAATGCCCGCATGGGGGAGGGGAGTTGGACGCCTCGGCAGACGGGTGGCCGAGGCGGCGCCGCTGGTCAGTGCGGTGCGTCGGCCAGAGTGCGCAGCACGAGTCCGGTGGCCGGTTTCGGGCCGAACGAAGTGGACTTACGCGGCATCGTGACGCCCTGCTCCGCCAGTGCCCGCACCCTCTCCTCGGCAACCGGCCGCATCAGCACGGCCGTGCCGCCGCACGCCGCCGCCTGGCTGAGCGCGGCCTCGGTGTGGTGCAGATAACCGATGTCCGCCGGGGAGTCCGGGACCTGCCAGAGGGCGTCCAGCAGCGTCGCGTGCAGGACCGTCGCGTCCAGCTCCCGCCACGCCGCGGGCCGCCCCGCCGGAACCGTCCGCTCCAGCAGCCGGGGGGCCGGCCCCTCGAGCAGATGGAAGACGCCGTCGCCCGCGCTCAGCAAGAAGGCGTTGCCCGCGGCCTCGTCCAGCGCGCCCAGCGCCTTTGCGGGCGTCGGGACCCGGAGCCGGCGCACCCGGAAGGCGCCCCGCTCCCCGAATCCCTCCCCCGCACGGGAGAGCAGGTCGAGCGCCTTTTCCAGCGGCAGCCTGGGCAGCACCCGGTGAATGGCCCGCACCTGGAGCGGATAGCGCGCCGTGTCGACCAGCAGCACCAGGCCGTGGTCCCAGGGGGAGGACCCGTCCCGCCGCCCCCGTTCCTCGCGCAGCCGCAGATACGTCGCCCAGCGGTGATGGCCGTCCGCGATCAGTGCTCGCCGCACCGACAGGTCGGAGTCGACCGCCGCGAGCTCGGCCGGGTCCGTGACCGCCCACAGCCGGTGCGAGAAACCGTCCTCGGTCGTCGTCGCCACCAGCGGCGGGCGCCGCGTCGCCCGCTCGATGACGGCCGTGGCACCGGTGCGGGAGCCGCTGCCCCGGTAGGAGAGCAGCAGCGGCTCGGGGTTGGCGGCCATCTGGCGCATCAGCGCGGCACGGTCGGCGACGACCTCGTCTATCACGTCCTCGTGCGGCAGCACGATGCCGTCCTCGGGCGGGGTGAGCCGCAGCGCGCCGATGAGTCCGCGCTGCAACAGCTCGCCCTCGCGCTGCTCGTACACGTACAGCGCGGGAGACGGATCGCGGACCAGCACGCCGTCGGCCTGCCAGCGGCGCAGCGTCTCGGCCGCCTGACGGTGCCGCACCTCGGGGTCCGCGGCCTGGGGAAGGATGAGCCGCACGATGTTGTACGGGTCGGCCGTCTCCAGCTGCCGCAGCCCGTCGGGCCTGACCACCACGTCGTACGGCGGGGAGGTCACGGCAGCGAGGCTGCCGACCTTCTCCGGCGCGTAGCGCAGTCCCCGGAACGGAGCGAGTCGAAGGCCACGGGCGGTCATCCGTGCATCGTATGACGGTGCACGGTGGCGCCGGGAGTGGGGCACAGGGGGCGCGCGGTGGCGGGGTCCGGTGGGACGTGGGAGAGGATTCCATACGGCGTCCGAGCCGTGCGGGCCCGGCGCCTGCGCCTCCCGGTCCCGCGGCGAAGGCGCCCGGAGCACCACGAGAAAGAGCACCACGAGAAAGTGAGCACCCATGCACGCCAGCCCGTACGGACGAGCCGCCGCGACCCGTCCGCAGCCCAGCGAGCGCCCCCTGCACGAGTGCTACGACACCGCGCTGCTCGACCTGGACGGAGTGGTCTACGCCGGGGGAGAGGCGCTGCCGCACGCCGTCGGCTCACTGGCCGCCGCGCGGAAGAGCGGCGTGCGCCTCGCCTACGTCACCAACAACGCGGCCCGCACCCCGCAGGCCGTCGCCGCGCACCTGACCCAGCTGGGCGTGGCGGCAGGACCGGACGAGATCGTCACCTCGGCCCAGGCGGTCGCCCGGCTCGTCGCCGAACAGCTGCCCGAGGGCGCGCGCGTGCTCGCCGTCGGCGCCGAGGGGCTGCGGGTCGCCCTTCGAGAGCGCGGCCTGACCGTCGTCGAGTCGGCCGACGACGAGCCCGCCGCCGTGGCGCAGGGCTACGGCGG
>NZ_QOIM01000062.1 GCF_003323735.1 Streptomyces reniochalinae
GTGCCAGGTCAGTGGGTGGGTGGTGGTGTGGGCGTGGGCGAGGGTGGTGGTGAGGGCGTGGGTGTCGTGGTGGTCGGGGTGGAGGGTGGTGAGGACGGTGGGGGTGTCTGTTTCGCTGTTGTTGTCGCTGGTGAGGGTGTGGTGGATGAGCGGGGCGAGGGTGGGGGTGGGGCCGAGGTCGAGGTAGGTGTTTGTGCCGGCGTTGGCGAGGGTGGTGAGCATGTCCGCGAACCGCACGGGCTGGCGGATGTGTGCGCTCCAGTAGGCGGGGGTCGTGACCTGCTCGGTCTCGGCGGGTCGGCCGGTGAGGTTGGAAATGAGCGGGGTGTGTGGTGGGTGGTAGGTGACTTGCTCGGCCGCTTCCCGGAAGGCGTCCAGGATGGTGTCGGTGTGGGGGGAGTGGAAGGCGTGCTCGGTCGCGAGTGTCTTCACCCTCCGCCCCTGAGCCGTGAACGCCTCCACGATGTCCGCGACAGCGTCCGGATCGCCGGAGATGACGGTGTGGCGGGGTGTGTTGTAGGCCGCGATACACACCTGATCACTGAGGTGGGGGGTGAGTTCGTCTGCGGTGGCTTGGATGCTGGCCATCGCGCCGGGAGGCAGCTGCCCCATCAGCTCTGCCCGCTTGACGATCAGGCGTGCGGCATCCGCGAGGGAGAAGACCCCCGCGCAGTGGGCAGCGCTGATCTCCCCCACCGAGTGTCCGGCCAGGAAGTCGGGCTTGAGGCCGTGGTGTTCCAGGAGGCGGTGCAGGCCCAGGTGGAGGGCGAACAGTGCGGGTTGGGTGTAGCGGGTGTGGTCCAGCAGCCTGGCCGCCTCAGTGCCCGGCTCGGCGCACATGACCTCCACCAGCGACCGGCCCAACAGGGGGTCGAGGTGTTGGCAGGCTTCGTCGACCGCCGCCTTGAACACCGGCTCAGCGGCGTACAGCCCGGCGCCGCCCCCCGCGCGCTGCGAACCCTGCCCCGAGAACAGGAACGCCGTCCGCCCCGAGGGGTCAGCAGCCTGCCCCGGGCACACCACACCGGGGCGTGTCTCGTCTTGGGCCAGGGCGCGTAGGCCCTCGATCAGCTCGTCACGGTCCGTCCCGGTGACGACCGCGCGGTGGTCGAAGACCGTACGGGTCGTGGCCAACGCCCCCGCAACAGCCGACGCCCCCAGGTCGGGGTGCCCTTCGACGTGTTTCTCCAGCCGGGCCGCCTGGGCCCGCAACGCCACCTGCGACTTCGCCGACAACACCCACGACACAACCCCGCCCGGCTCCTCAACCCCCGAGCCTTCCGACAGCGCCCCCTCCACAGCGGGCGGAGCCTCCAGCACCACATGCGCATTCGTCCCACTGATCCCGAACGAAGAGACCGCAGCCCGCCGCGGACGCCCCGTCTGCGGCCACGCGGTCGACTCGGTCAACAGCCGCACCCCACCCACCGACCAGTCCACATGCGGCGTCGGCTCATCCACATGCAACGTGCGCGGCAGCACACCGTGCCGCATCGCCTCCACCATCTTGATCACACCCGCCACACCCGCAGCAGCCTGCGTATGACCGATGTTCGACTTCACCGACCCCAACCACAACGGCCGATCGTCGGGCCGATCCTGCCCATACGTCGCCAACAGCGCCTGCGCCTCGATCGGATCACCCAACCTCGTGCCCGTACCGTGCGCCTCCACCACATCAACACCACTGGCGGGCAGATCAGCATTGGCCAACGCCGCACGAATCACCCGCTCCTGCGACGGACCGTTCGGAGCCGTCAGACCGTTGCTCGCGCCGTCCTGGTTGACTGCGCTGCCGCGGATGACGGCCAGTACCGGGTGGCCGTTGCGCTGCGCGTCCGACAGTCGCTCAAGTACCAGCAGTCCGACGCCCTCGCCCCAGGCGGTGCCGTCCGCCGAGGCGGCGAAGGCGCGGCAGCGCCCGTCCGGGGACAGCCCGCGCTGGCGGCTGAACTCCACGAAGACGCCGGGGTGGGACATGATCGTCGCGCCGCCCGCCAAGGCGAGACGGGTCTCGCCGTTGCGCAGTGCCTGGGCGGCCAGGTGCATGGCGGTCAGCGACGACGAGCACGCCGTGTCGATCGTGACCGCCGGGCCTTCCAGCCCCAGGGTGTAGGCGAGCCGGCCCGAGGCCACACTGGTCAGCAGGCCGGTGAGCAGGTAGCCGTCCGCTGCTGCCGGGCCGCCGTCGCGCAGCGACGCGTACTCCGCGCCGGCGGCGCCGATGAAGACTCCGGCGTCGGTGCCGTGCAGCTCGCCGGGGACGAGGGAAGCGTGCTCCAGGGCTTCCCAGGCCGTCTCCAGCAACAGCCGCTGCTGCGGGTCCATCGCCAACGCCTCGCGCGGACTGATGCCGAAGAACTCCGCGTCGAACCGGGCGGCTCCCTGTACGAAGTTTCCCCGCGCCGAGTACGTCTTGCCGTGCGCCTCGGGGTCGGGGTCGTACAGATCGTCGGGCCAGCCTCGATCGTCCGGGAAGCCCGAGACGCTCTCCCGGCTCTGGCTCACGAGCTCCCACAGTGCCTCCGGTGAGTCCGCGTCGCCCGGGAAGCGGCAGGCCATCCCCACGATGGCGATCGGCTCGCGGCTCTGCGACTCGTACTCGTCGAGGCGGCGCCGTGCCTGGTGGAGGTCGGCCGTGACGCGCTTGAGGTAGTCGCGCAGCTTGTCCTCGTTCATCGTGTGTCAACCTCGGAGTTGTTGTCGGTCTGCCGCGCAGCGACGGTTCGACTCACTCCGCGGCCGCAGCGTCCGGACGAACGGGTACGGGCTCACCGCCCGGGGAGGGCGCGAGATCACCCGAAAGGTGATCATTGCTGTCTGCATCCTCCGCAGAGGGGCTGAAGTGGCTCTAGTTTGTGACTTGGGTGGCGGCTGTCCGGGGGCCGACGACGGCTACCACTCCACCGGGAGCCGGTCGAGCCCGTAGGTGTTGAATGCCTCGCGGGTGGTGATCTCCGCGTCGTCTGACGCCAGGCGCAGCGCCGGGAAGCGTTGCCACACCGCACCGATGGCGATCTTCATCTCGGACCTGGCGAGGTTGTGTCCGATGCACTGGTGGATGCCGTGGCCGAAGGTCAGGTGACTTCCGGAAGCCGGGGCCTGCCCCGACGCCTGCGGGCTTCCGGAAGCCGGGGCGTGCCTCGACGCCTGCGGGCTTCCGGAAGCCGGGGCGTGCCTCGACGCCTGCGGGGTTTCGGCCGTGTCGCCGACGGCCTTGAAGAGGTCCGGTTCATCGAAGGCCCGGGCGTCCCGGTTCACGGCAGGAAGGGAGATCGTGCAGGCCTCGCCCTTCCGCACGGTGACGCCGCCCAGTTCGACGTCCGTCAGAGCCACCCGGGTGACGAACTGGACGGCCGACAGGCAGCGCAGGAGTTCGTTCACCGCCTCGTCCGTCAGCACGGGACCGCCGATCAGCCGGTCACGGATCTCCTCGTGCCGCAGCAGGTAGTACATGCTGAGGCCGATCATCTGGGCGGTCGTCTCATGGCCGGCGATGAGCATCATCAGGGCGAGGCCGGTCAGCTCGGCGTCGTCGAGTTCGCCGTCGCCGATCAGCTTGGTGAGCAGATCGTCGCCGGGGGTGTCCCGCTTGTACGCCACGAGGTTCTGCATGAGCTCGTGGGTCGCCTTCACTGAGGCGCCCACGTCTTCGGCCGGGCTCCTCGGATCCATGGAGACGGCCCGGAGCCGCTGCAATTCCTCGTTGATCTCCGGAGTGGAACCGAGCAGCTCGGAGATCACCGCGACCGGGATCGGCAGGGCGAAGGCGCGCATCAGGTCGGTGGGCGCGCCCGTCTTCTCCATGGTGTTCAGGTGCTCGCGCGTCGTCCGCTCGATCGCGGGTTCGAGTTGCCGTATGCGGCGGACGGTGAAGTACTGGTTGAGAGGCTTCCGGTAGCGGGTGTGCTCGGGCGGGTCCATGCCGATGAACGCCCCGGGCGGGGCGGGCGTCGGTGTGAGCATCGTCGGGATCGGTGAGTGCCGCAGGTCGTGACGTGCGCTGAAGTCCTGGCTGGCCAGTATCTGACGTGCCAGAAAGTGGCTCGTCACCAGCCAGCCCATGTGGCCGTCCGGGTAGGACATGCGGGCGAGGGGCCGGGTCGCGCTCAGCTCGGTCAGCTCCGCGGGCGGGCTGAACGGGCAGCCGCGAGCCGTCGGAAGTCCCTCGACGGCGTCCGGTTCCACTGTCATGAAGGCTCCTGATGTCGTGGATCGGCTCCGGTCAGAGCTCGTTGTCGATGAAGGCGAAGATCTCGTCGTCCGTGGAGGACGCCATCTGCTGGTAGACGTCGTCCTCTTCACCGCTCGCCTGCGGCTCGGCGCCTGAGGTGAGTTTGCGGAGCCACTCCTTGAGGTGGGCGGCGATCTCGGTGCGCGCCTCCGGGCCGGGCTCCTCGGACAGCACGCTGCTCTCGAGCCGCTGGATGTCCGAGAGCACGTGGTGCAGGAAGTCGCCCTGTTCGGGCGCCAGTTGTTTCATGAGGTGGTCGGCGACGGCCTCAGGAGTGGGGTGGTCGTAGATCAGCGACGCCGGAAGCCGCAGCTCGACGGCTGTGGCGAGCCGGTTGCGCAGTTCGACGGCGGTCAGCGAGTCGAAGCCGGCCTCCTTCAGCGGACGGTTGTGACCGAAGGCGTCGAGCTCGCTGTGACCGAGCACGGCGGCCGCCTCGGTGAGGACGAGCCGCGTCAGCTGCTCGCGCTGCTCGTCCTCCGTCAGGCCCGCAAGGTCCTCACGCCAGGTCCCGCCACGCTTCGACGCGGGAACGGCGACTCCCGGGCTCGTCCTGCGGCCCACGCCCCGGCCCGGGCCGCGTACGTCGAAAAGGTCTCGCAGTACGGGCAGTCGCGTTGCCTGCGTCCCTGAGCCGTCCGGCGTCGATGGCGGTGGCACGAAGCGGGCGGGCACCGACGCCACCCGTCCCGTGGCGAGCGCAGAGTCCAGCAGCGCGAGTGCCTCCTGGTGGGACATGGCCCGGATACCGGTGCCCCTCATGCGGGAGAGGGCGGAGCCCTCCAGGTGCGCCGTCATACCGCCGGCTTCTCCCCACAGTCCCCAGGCCAGTGACACCGCGGGCAGACCTCGCTCGCGGCGGTGGTGGGCCAGGGCGTCGAGGAACGTGTTGGCGGCGGCGTAGTTCGCCTGGCCGGGACTGCCGAGGACTCCGGCCACGGACGAGAACAGCACGAACGCGGAGAGGTCCAGGTGCTCGGTGGCACGGTGCAGATGCCAGGCTCCGTCGGCCTTCGGACGCAGCACCGCGTGGAGAGCGTCCGGGGTCAGGGCGGCCACCGTGGCATCGTCGAGGACGCCGGCGGTGTGGAAGACCGCGGTGAGGGGATGAGCCGCCGGTATCCCCTCCAGCAGGCCGGCCACCGCTGACGGGACCGCCACGTCACAGGAGGCGACGGTCACCTCGGCGCCCAGAGCGGCGAGCTCGGCCTCGGCCTCGGCGGCTCCCTCGGCGTCACGCCCCCGGCGGCTGGTGAGCAGCAGGTGCCGTACGCCGTGTCGTGCCACCAGATGACGCGCCAGAGCCCTGCCCAGCGCGCCGGTGCCGCCGGTGATCAGGACCGTGCCGCTCAGGGACAGCGGGGCCGGCACGGTGAGTACGACCTTGCCCACGTGCTTCGCCTCGCGCAGGCACCGGAAGGCCTCGCCGGCCTGGCGGACGTCCCAGGTGGTGACCGGCGGCGGCCGCAGGACACCGCTCTCGAAGAGGGCGATCAGCTCGTCGAGCATCGCGCCGATCCGGTCGGGACCGGCGTCGGTCATGTCGAAGGCCCGGTAGCGGACGCCTGGACTGGCTGCGGCGATCTCGTCGGCAGACCTGATGTCGGTCTTGCCCATCTCCAGGAACCGGCCGCCGCGCGGCAGCAGCCGCAACGACGCGTCGACGAACTCGTGCGCGAGGGAGTTGAGGACCACGTCGACGCCCGCACCGTCCGTCGCCTGCGCGAACACCTCCTGGAAGGCCAGGCTGCGCGAGTCACCGATGTGCCGGTCGTCCAACCCCTGGGAGCGCAGGAAGTCCCACTTGCCACGACTGGCCGTCCCGTACACCTCCAGCCCCCAATGACGGGCCAGTTGGAGAGCCGCCGTGCCGACGCCGCCCGCCGCCGCGTGGACGAGCAGCCTCTCCCCCGCCCGCACACCGGCCAGATCCGCCAGCCCGTAGTACGCGGTCAGGAACACCACCGGTACGGCCGCGGCCTGCGCGAACGACCAGCCCGCCGGTACGCGCCTGACCAGGCGGTGGTCGGCCACGGCGACAGGGCCCATCGCACCGGGTATCAGGCCCATCACCCGGTCACCGACCATCAGCCCGGTCACCCCGGCGCCCACCTCGGTGACGACACCGGCGCCCTCTCCCCCGATGATCTCCTCCCCGGGGTACATGCCGAGTGCGATGAGCACGTCCCGGTAGTTCACGCCCGCCGCCCGTACGGCGATACGGACCTGCCCCTCGCCCAGCGGTTTCTCCGCGTCATGAAAGGCCAGCAGGGCAAGCTCGTCCAACGTGCCAGGCGTCCTGACGTCGAGCCGCCACGCGTCCTCGTCCGCCGGCGGGCTCAACGAAGGGCAGGCGCCGGACCGTACGAGACGCGGCACGTACAGGTCGCCCTTCCGCACCGCGACCTGGTCTTCCTCCCCGCCTGCGAGCACTGGCGCCACGTCGCCGCCGAGCACTGCTGCCACGTCGACCGGTCGCCGCCGGGGCGCGGCGCTGTCGTCCACGTCCACGCCGGGCTCGCCGTTCACGGCCATGTCCACGTTCGGGTCCACGGCCGCGCTCGGGTCCACGGCCGCGCTCGGGCCCATGTCCGCGTACAGGTCCATGTCCGCGTTCAGGTCCACGTCCAGCAGCGCGAAACGGCCGGGGTGCTCGCGTTGAGCCGAGCGCAGCAACCCCCACAGCGAAGCCGCTGCGGGATCCACGGCTGCGCCGTTGTTCTCGACACTCACGGCGTTCTCCGTCACCACGACCAGCCGGCAGTCCACAAGACGCTCGTCCGACAGCCATGTCTGCACCAGGTCGAGTGCCTCGCCCGTCACGGCGTGGGCCGCGCTCACCGGGTCGGCGGCGGCAGGGGCCGAGCGCCTATCCCTCCGGCCGACGGCACCGGCGTCGTCGTCACTGTGCGGCACCGGCGGAAAGACGGCGAACACCTCGCGGGGAACCGGTGCGCCCTCGGCAAGGCGGTCCAGGAACGCGCGGACGTCGGAGTGGACGTCGAAGCGGACGTCCGAGTGGGCTGCGGAGTGGACGATGTCCGTCGGGAGGCTACGGGGTTCGGCGGCGGCTGCCGCTGGTGCCGCCGCTGCCTCGGGGAGTACGCCCAGCAGGGTGACGGTGCGGGACGGTTCGCCCACGACGCGCTCAGCTGCGGAGACGGGGGCCAGCAACGGCGTCCACGCAAGGTGGGGTGGTTCGTCGTGACGCGCTCGCAACCGGTCAGCCGGCTTCACATCCGCGGGGCGCACGGTGAGGCCGCCGACGGTGACCACGGGTTCCCCGTCGAGGGTCGATACGGTCAGCGCGGCCGTGTCCTCGGCGGTGGCCGACAAACGCACGCGCAGCTCGGTGGCGCCGGTGGCGTGCACCGTGACATCGCGCCATGAGTAGGGGAGACGGAGAACAGCCTCCTCGCCCGCCTGACGAGTGAGGAGGGCGAGGGGGTGGAGTGCGGCGTCGAGGAGGGCGGGGTGGATGCCGTACCCGCCGGGCTCCAGGGTCTGGGGCAGTGTGACGTCGGCGCAGATGTCCTGACCGTGTCGCCAGGCCCGCTCCAGCCCCTGGAAGGCAGGCCCGTAATCCATCCCCGCCTCCGCCAGCTCCAGCGACAGCTCCTGCACATCGACGGGCTGCGCGTCGGCAGGAAGCCGCACCGGGGCCGGTGGAGTGTCCGCCTCCGAGGCGGTGGTCAAGACCGCCTCGGCGTGACACACCCACGGCCGACCCTCCTCTCCCGAGTCCGAGTCGGAGTCCGTGCCGGTGTCCGCCTCTCGTGCGTGCACCAGGACCTGGCGACGACCCGTCTCATCCGGCGGCTCCACCACCATCTGCAACCGCAGCGCCCCGTCCCCCTCCAAGACGACCGGCGTGTGCAACGTCAACTCCTCCACACACGCCATCCCCGAAACCCGTGCGGCATGCGTGACCAACTCGACGAAGGCCGTACCAGGAAGCACCACGACATCCCCCACGGCGTGATCCGCAAGCCACCGGTGACTCCCAGGACCCAGCCGCGTGGTGAACACATGCCCCCCACTGGGCAGATCGACATGCGCAGACAACAACGGATGCCCCGGCGCATTCAACCCCGACCCCACCACATCCACCGACCCACCAACCGGCTCCAACCAAAAGCTCCGACGAACAAACGCGTAGGTGGGCAACGGAACAGCAGGTCGGATGGCGTTCGGGTGGGGGTGGTGCCAGGTCAGCGGGTGGGTGGTGGTGTGGGCGTGGGCGAGGGTGGTGGTGAGGGCGTGGGTGTCGTGGTGGTCGGGGTGGAGGGTGGTGAGGACGGTGGGGGT
>NZ_QOIM01000063.1 GCF_003323735.1 Streptomyces reniochalinae
CCGACAACAACAGCGACGCTGAAACAGATACCCCCACCGTCCTCACCACCCTCCACCCCGACCACCACGACACCCACGCCCTCACAACCACCCTCGCCCACGCCCACACCACCACCCACCCACTGACCTGGCACCACCCCCCCCCCCACACCCCCACCCCCCTCCCCACCCACCCCTTCACCCACCACACCTACTGGCCCGATCGCATCGTCGCGGCGGGCGACCTGGGCAGTGCCGGGCTCGCTTCCGCGGGGCATCCGTTTCTGGCGGCAGGTACCGAGATCGCCAACGGAGAAGGGCACCTGTTCGCCGGGCGTATCTCGTTGAAGTCGCATCCGTGGCTGGCCGAGCACGTGGTGCTGGAGCGGGCCGTGCTGCCGGGGACCGCGTTCGTCGAGCTGGCTCTGCACGCCGCACACCACACCGGTGCGGGCGCCATCGGAGAACTGACGTTGCAGGCGCCGCTGATGCTGCCCGAGCGCGGGGGCGTGCAGCTGCAAGTGGTCGTGGGCGGGGACGGCGGCGACGGTGAGCGGTCGGTCACCATCCACTCGCGGCCGGAACCCGCCGACGCGGACGCGGAGCCCGATACGTGGACGTGCCACGCGGTGGGGACACTGGCCGGCGCGGCGGCAACGGCGCCGCGCTCCGGGGCGGCCTGGCCGCCGGAGGGCGCCGAGCCGCTGGCCGTCGAGGGCGTGTACGACCGCTTCGCCGAGGCGGGTCTGGCCTACGGGCCGGCGTTCCGGGGCTTGCGCGCCGCCTGGCGGCGTGGCGAGGACGTATACGCCGAGGTGGAGTTGCCGGAGGGGGTCGGCGCGGACGGGTTCGGGCTGCACCCCGCTCTGCTGGACGCGGCGCTGCACGCGACGGCGTTGGACCCGGGCGGTGACGGGGTCAGGGCCCGGCTGCCGTTCGCCTGGCACGGGGTGGCGGTGCACGCCGTGGCCGCCAGTTCCGGACGCGTACATCTGCGCCGGAACGGCGAGGGTGCTGTGTCGCTGGCGGTCGCCGATGCCGCAGGTGCCCCGGTGGCGTCCGTGGAGACGCTGGCCGCGCGTCCGGTCGCGGCGGAGTCGTGGTCGGCCGCGGGCGGCAGGCGGGACGAGATGTACCGGCTGGAGTGGACGCGGACCGACGTGGAGGCCGAGCCGGGTGCCGCCGGGGAGGGGAAGGCCGTCGAGGGTTGGGCCGTCGTCGGGCCTGACGCGCCGCTGCTCGAACCGGAGGGCGCGGGGTCCTGCCCGGCGTGTTTCGACAGTCTGTCCGCGCTGCGTCACGCCGTGCGGGACGGTGCCCCGGTGCCGCGGTCGGTGTGCGTGCGGCTGCGCGGAGGGGACGCGTCCGATCAGCACGTCGGTTCGGCGGTTCTCGCCTCGACGACCCGCGCCTTCGACCTGGTGCGGGACTGGCTCGCCGACGACACGTTCGCGGCTGCTCAGCTGGTCGTGCTGACGTCCGGCGCCGTGGCCGTACGGGAGGGCGAAGCCGTTCGGGATCTGGGCGCCGCCGCCGTGTGGGGACTGCTGCGCACGGCGCAGTCGGAGCATCCGGGGCGGTTCGTCCTCGTCGACACCGATCCCCGTGCCACCGGCGTGCCCGCGCGGCAGCTGGCCGCGGCGACGGCGGGCGGGGAGCCGCAGCTCGCTCTGAGAGACGGCGAGGCCCACGTGCCCCGCCTGCTGCGGGTGCGGACGCGGGACGCCCTTCAGCCGCCTGCGGGCGTCTCCAGGTGGCGGCTGGATGTGAGTGAGCCCGGCACCCTGGACAACCTCGCTCTTGTCGCACGCGCCGAGGACGAGCCCGGCGCACCGGGGCGCCCTTTGGAGGGCATGGACGTGCAGGTGGCCGTTCGGGCCGCCGGCATGAACTTCCGCGACGTGCTGCTCACGCTGGGCCTGTACCCCGACGAGGCGGTCATCGGCGGGGAGGCGTCCGGCGTGGTGACCGCGGTCGGGCCCGAGGTGACCGGCCTGCGGCCCGGGGACCGGGTGATGGGCCTGTTCCACGACGGTGCCATGGGGCCCGTCGCGGTGACCGACCGGCGGCTGCTGACGGGCGTGCCGGCGGGCTGGTCGTTCGCGCAGGCCGCCGGCGCACCGATCGTCTTCCTTACGGCCTACTACGCGCTCACCGAACTCGTGCGGCCCGTACCGGGGCAGCGGCTGCTGATCCATGCGGCCACCGGCGGTGTGGGCATGGCCGCCACCCAACTCGCCCGGCACCTGGGCATGGAGGTCTTCGGTACCGCGAGCCCGCCCAAGTGGGACGCGATGCGCTCGCAGGGGTACGACGACGCGCACACCGCGAACTCGCGCACCCTGGACTTCGCGGAGGAGATCCTTCAGGCGACGGGAGGCGAGGGGGTCGACGTCGTCCTCAACTCCCTCGCTCAGGAGTTCGTCGACGCGTCGCTGCGGCTGCTGCCGAACGGCGGGCACTTCCTGGAGATGGGCAAGACGGACCTTCGCGACGTCGCGGAGGTGGAGGGCCGCCATCCGGGGGTCACCTACCGCCCCTTCGAGATGTTCGAGTCGGGTCCCGACCACATCCACCGGATGCTGACCGCGCTCGACGGCCTGTTCGCCGAGGGTGTGCTGCGGCCCCTGCCCGCCACGGCCTACGACGTGCGGCACGCGCTGCCCGCCTTCCGCCGGCTGGGCCAGGCAGGTCACCTCGGCAAGCTCGTCCTCACCCTGCCGCGGCGCCCCGATCCGGCGGGCACGTTCCTGGTGACCGGCGGCACCGGCGCACTGGGCGCGCTCGTCGCCCGCCACCTGGTGGAGCGGCACGGCGCCCGCCACCTGCTGCTGCTCAGCCGCCGGGGACGCGACGCCGAGGGGGCGGCGGAGCTGGAGGCCGAACTGGCCGGGCTGGGTGCCCGGGTGACGGTCGCCGCCTGCGACGCCGCCGACGAGACCGCCCTGGCCGCGGTGCTGGACGCCGTACCCGAGGAGCACCCGCTGACCGCCGTGGTGCACACGGCGGGCGTCGCCGACGACGCGGTTCTCACCTCGCTGACCGGCGACCGGCTCGCCCCCGTCCTGCGGCCCAAGGTGGACGGGGCGTGGAACCTGCACCGGCTGACGCGCCACCTGGACCTGTCGGCCTTCGTGCTGTTCTCGTCCGTGGCGGGCGTCATGGGCAACCCGGGGCAGGCCAACTACGCGGCCGCGAACACCTTCTTGGACGCGCTCGCCGAGCACCGGCGCGCCACGGGCCTGCCCGCCACCTCGCTGGCGTGGGGTCTGTGGGAGCAGAGCAGCGGCATCTCGGGCAAGCTCCTGGGCGAGGCCGAGCGGGGCGGCGCGCGCTCGCTGCTGACGCCGCTGCCCACGAAGGAGGCGCTGGACCTCTTCGACGAGGGAGCGTGCGCCGCGCACTCCGTGCTGGTGCCGGCCCGGATGAACATGCCGGCGCTGCGGGCCGCGGCCGACGCGCTGCCGCCGATGGTCCGCTCGCTGCTGCCACGGCGGCGGCCGACAGCGCGTGCGACGGGTGAGACGTCCTCCTCGCTGCACCAGCGGCTTGCCGGCCGTACGGCGGCGGAGCAGCGGCGGATCCTGCTGGATCTGGTCCGCGAGCACGTCGGCGCGGTGCTCGGACGTGCGCCGTCGGAGCCCGTCGCCGCTGAACGTCCCTTCCAGGAGTTGGGCTTCGACTCCCTCACGGCGGTGGAACTGCGCAACCGTATGAACGCCGCGACGGGGCTGCGGCTGTCCCCCACCGTGATCTTCGATCACCCTTCGGCCGCCGCTCTCGCCACGCACCTGCACACCCTCACGGCGGCGCCGGGGGCGGACGCCGCGGAGCCGACCGCCGACGCCGCGCAGACGTCCCGCGACGCCGGGGACGGTGGGGACGCCCTGTTCGCGATCGTCGGCATGGCCTGCCGCTATCCAGGGGGGATCGCCTCCCCCGACGACCTGTGGCGCGTCGTGCTGGAGGGCAGGGAAGTGATCGGCGAGTTCCCCGCGGACCGCGGCTGGGACATCGCGGACCTCTACGACCCCGACCCGGAGCAGCCTGGGAAGACCTACACGACGCGGGGCGGATTCCTCGACGCCGCGGGCGACTTCGACGCCGGGTTCTTCGCGATGAGCCCCCGGGAAGCGCTGGCCACCGACCCGCAGCAGCGGCTGCTGCTGGAGACGAGCTGGGAGACCCTGGAGCGGGCCGGGATACCGCCCGCCTCGCTGCGCGGCTCACGGACCGGCGTGTACGTGGGCATGGCCGACCACCACTACGGGCTGGGCGCGGACCAGACGTCGGCCGACTCCCTGGAGAGCTTCCTGCTGACCGGAGCCACCAGCAGCGTCGCGTCCGGCCGCGTCGCCTACGTGCTCGGACTCGAAGGCCCCGCCGTCACCGTGGACACGGCCTGTTCCTCGTCGCTGGTCGCCTTGCACATGGCCTGCCAGGCCCTGCGCAGCGGCGAGTGCGACCTGGCCCTGGCGGGCGGAGTGACCGTGATGTCCTCCCCCGCGATCTTCACCGGGTTCAGCCGCCAGCGCGGGCTGTCCCCGGACGGCTCCTGCAAGGCCTTCGCGGCCTCGGCGGACGGTACCGGGTTCTCCGAGGGCATCGGGATGCTGCTCGTCGAGCGGCTGTCCGAAGCGGAACGCAAGGGGCACAACGTGCTCGCGGTCGTCCGCGGCAGCGCCGTCAACCAGGACGGCGCCAGCAACGGGCTGACCGCACCCAACGGCCCCTCGCAGCAGCGCGTGATACGTCAGGCCCTCGCCGGGGCCGGCCTCTCCCCCGGCGAACTGGACGTCGTCGAGGCGCACGGCACCGGCACCACCCTCGGCGATCCCATCGAGGCGCAGGCGGTCATGGCCGTGTACGGGCAGGACAGGCCGGCGGACCGCCCGGTGCGGATGGGCTCGGTGAAGTCCAACATCGGGCACGCGCAGCAGGCCGCGGGCGTGGCCGGTGTCATCAAGATGGTGCAGGCGATGCTCCACGGCGTCCTGCCGAAGTCCCTGCACATCGACGCGCCGACGCCGCACGTCGACTGGGAGGCGGGCGGCGTCGAGCTGCTGACCGAGACCACCGAGTGGCCCGAGACGGGGCGCCCCCGGCGGGCCGCGGTCTCCTCCTTCGGCATCAGCGGCACCAACGCGCACGTCGTCCTCGAACAGCCCCCGGCCGCCGACGCGCGATCCGCCGCGGCGGCGGAGCGGCCCGCGGCGTTCGCGGGAGCGCCGCTGCCGTGGACGGTCTCGGCCCGCGACGGCCAGGCGCTCAAGGACCAGGCGGCGGCCCTGCGGGACCTGCTGCGCGACCATCCGGACCTGGATCTCGCCCAGACCGCCGGCGCGCTGGCCACCACACGGTCTCCCTTCGAGCACCGCGCCGCTGTCGTCACCGGTGACCGGGGCGAACTCCACGAAGCGCTGGAGGCGCTGGCCTCAGGTGAGCCCCACGCGGCCCTGGTCGAAGGGGTCGCGGGAAGCGACGCGGGACGTACCGTCTTCGTCTTTCCCGGGCAGGGCTCCCAGTGGGCGGGCATGGCGCTCGACCTGCTCGACAGCTCGCCCGAGTTCGCCGCCCGCGTGCGCGCGTGCGACGCGGCGGTGGAGCAGCACGCCGGCTGGTCGCCGCTGGCCGTGCTGCGCGGTGATCCCGGCGCACCCTCCCTGGAGCGGGTGGACGTCGTACAGCCGGTGCTGTTCACCGTGATGGTGGCGCTGGCCGAGCTGTGGACCTCCTGCGGCGTGGCCCCGGACACCGTCGTCGGCCACTCCCAGGGCGAGATCGCCGCCGCCTGCGTCGCGGGCGCGCTGTCCCTGGACGACGCCGCCCGCGTCGTAGTGTTCCGCAGCCGGGCCCTCACCGCGCTGGCGGGCAGCGGCGCCATGGCTTCCGTGCCACTGCCCGTCGAGGAGCTGACGGCACGCCTGGAGGCGCTGTCAGGGCGGGTGGGCGTCGCGTCGGTCAACGGGCCCGACACCACCGTGGTCTCGGGCGATCCCGGCAGCGTCGAGCAGCTCGTGGCCGACTGCCGCGCCGACGGCGTGCGGGCGCGGACGATCCCCGTGGACTACGCCTCGCACTCGCACCACGTGGAGGCGATCCGCGACGAGTTGCTGAAGGTGCTCGACCCCATCGAGCCCCGCTCGGCCGACGTGCCGTTCCTGTCCACGGTGACCGGTGAACTCATCGACACCGCCCGCCTGAACGCCGACTACTGGTACCGCAACCTGCGCCACACCGTGCTGTTCGCCGACGCGACACGGGCCGCACTCGACAGCGGCCACAGCCTGTTCGTCGAGGTCAGCCCGCATCCGGTGCTGACCGTGGGCCTCCAGCAGAGCCGCGACCACGCCGGTGCGAGCGCCACCGTGGTCGGCACGGTGCGCAAGGACCACGACGGCCCACGCGAGTACCTGACCTCCTTGGCGCGGGCGCACGTGGGCGGCGCCCACGTCGACTGGCACCGGGTCTTCCGCCCGCACCGCTGCGTACCGGCGGTCGAACTGCCGACCTACGCCTTCCGGCGGCGCCGCTACTGGCTGCTGCCGTCGGCGGGCCGGGCAGGTGCCTCCTCGGCGGGCCTGGTCGGCGCCGGGCACCCCCTGCTCGGGGCGGCGCTCCCGCTGGCCGGAGACGACCGGTGCGTGCTCACGGGACGGCTGTCGGCACGGACCAGTCCCTGGCTGGCCGACCACACCGTGTTCGGCGCGACCGTGCTGCCCGGCGCGGCGTTCGCGGAGTTCGCGCTGTTCGCGGCAGCGCAGACCGAGTGCGGCACAGTCGACGACCTGACGCTGCTGGCCCCGCTGGTACTGCCCGAGCAGGGCGCCGTCCAGGTGCAGATCATCATCGACGCCCCGGACGCGGAGGGACGTCGCGGACTCGCCGTCCACTCCCGTCCCGAATCGCCGGAGCTGGACGCCCCGTGGACCCGGAACGCCCAGGGCAGGCTGTCGTCCGCCGACTCGCCGCCTCCGTCACCCCTTTCGCCCACGGCGGAGGTCTGGCCGCCGCCCGGAGCCTCACCGTGCGAGACGAGCGAGGCGTACGACCGGTTCGTCGCGGCCGGAATGGAGCACGGGCCGGTGTTCCAGGGCCTGCGCGCCGCCTGGCGCCGAGGCGACGAGCTGTACGCGGAGGTGGACCTCCCGGAGGAGGTCCAGACGGACGGCTACGGCCTGCACCCCGCCCTGCTCGACTCGACGCTGCACGCGCTCGGCCTCACGGACCGCGGCGGCTCCGCACAGCAGGCGTGGCTGCCGTTCGCCTGGAGCGGCATGACCCTGTACGGCGGACACGGAGCGAGGTCCCTGCGCGTGGCCCTCACCCCCGCGGGAGAGGACAGCGTCGGTCTTGCGCTGTCCGACAGCGAAGGCGTGCCCGTCGCGTCCATCGCCTCCCTCACGCTGCGGCCGATGAGCACGGAGCAGTTCAGCTCCGCGCTCGCACGGGACGCGGGGCTCCCCACCCTGCTGCACCTCGACTGGACGGACGCTCCCGCCGCGGGCGACAGCGGCGAGGGCACGCCGCAGTCGTGGGCGGTGTTGGGGGGTGGTGTCGGTGAGTGGTGGGAGCCGGTGGAGGGTGCGGGGCCGGATGTCGCTGTCTATCCGGACCTGGCGAGTGTGTTGCGTCAGGTGTCGGACGGTTCGGTCG
>NZ_QOIM01000064.1 GCF_003323735.1 Streptomyces reniochalinae
CCCAGCAACACCAGAACGCCCCCCAGCAACCGCACGCAAACCCCCCACCACCTCACCACGCCCCACACCCACCACCGCAGCACGACAACCAAACACACCACGCCGACCCAACACACCAGCAGCAGACCGCACATCCACCTCAGGACGCGCCTCCAAAAACTCCCCCAACCGCCCCGCCTGCACCCGCAACGCCGACTCCGACTTCGCCGACAACGCAAAAACCACCGGCTCGGAATCCCCAGCAGGAGCCGGGAGCGGAACCTCGGCTATCACTCCCTCCGTGACTGGCGGAGCTTCGAGAATCAGATGGGCATTCGTGCCGCTGATCCCGAACGAGGAGACCGCCGCCCGACGCGGACGCCCGGTCTCCGGCCACGCGGTCGTCTCGGTCAACAACCGCACCGCACCCGCCGACCAGTCCACATGCGGGGTCGGCTCATCCACATGCAACGTGCGCGGCAGCACACCGTGCCGCATCGCCTCCACCATCTTGATCACACCCGCCACACCCGCAGCAGCCTGCGTATGACCGATGTTCGACTTCACCGACCCCAACCACAGCGGCCGATCCCCCGGCCGGTCCTGCCCATACGTCGCCAGCAGCGCCTGCGCCTCGATCGGATCACCCAACCTCGTGCCCGTACCGTGCGCCTCCACCACATCAACACCACTCGCAGGCAGACCAGCGTTCGCCAGCGCTGCACGAATCACCCGCTCCTGCGACGGACCATTCGGAGCCGTCAAACCATTACTCGCACCATCCTGGTTGACCGCGCTGCCCCGGACCACGGCCAGCACCGGGTGGCCGTTGCGCTGCGCGTCCGACAGTCGCTCCAGCACGAACATGCCCGCGCCTTCGCCCCAGCCGACACCGTCCGCTGAGGCGGCGAAGGGCTTGCAGCGGCCGTCGGCCGCGAGGCCTCGTTGGTTGCTGAACTCCAGGAAGATGCCGGGGCTGGCCATGATGGTCGCGCCGCCGGCGAGCGCCATCGAGCACTCGCCCTGCCGTAGCGACTGCGCCGCCAGGTGGAGTGCGACGAGCGACGACGAGCATGCCGTGTCCACGCTGAACGTCGGGCCTTCCACACCGAACGTGTACGCGATGCGACCCGCGGTTACGCTGGCGGTGTTGCCGGTCAGCAGGTAGCCGCTGAGGTCTTCCTTGACCGGGCGGTGCAGCGAGAGGTATTCGGCCGCTGCGACGCCGGTGAAGACGCCGGCGTCGGTGCCGCGTATACCGGCCGGGTCGATTCCGGCTCGTTCCAGTGCCTCCCAGGCCGTCTCCAGCAACAGCCGCTGCTGCGGGTCCATCGCCAGCGCCTCGCGCCGGTTGATGCCGAAGAAGTCGGCGTCGAAGAGGTCGGCGCCCTGGTAGAAGGCGCCCTGTGTCGCGTAGGTGCGGCCAGGTGCCGTGGGGTCGGGGTCGTAGAGGTCGGCGTGGTTCCATCCCCGTCCGTCGGGGAAACCGGAGACCGTGTCGCGCTCTTCGGCGACGACGCCCCACAGGTCCGACGGTGACTCGACGTCCGTCGGGAAGCGGCAGGCCATGCCGACGATCGCGACGGGCTCGTCGGCGGTGGCCTGGACGGTCGTCGTCGCGCGGGCCGGGGTCGTGTCGTCGAGGAAGCGTCCGAGCAGGTGCTCCGCCAGGGCCAGTGGCGTCGGGTGATCGAAGACGAGTGTCGTGACGAGACGCAGGCCGAAGTGTGCGCTGAGCCGGTTGCGGAGTTCGACGGCGGTGAGGGAGTCGTACCCGGCGTCCCGGAACGCCCGGTCCGCGGGGAGGGCGTCCGCGTCGGCGTGCCCGAGGATCGCCGCCGCTTCGAGACGGACGGTCTCGGTCACGAGCTGACGTCGTTCCGCCTCGGGCAGCGAGGCGAGCCGTCCTGCCCACGCGTCGGCGAGGGAGTCGCCCGCCTTCCTGGCCCCCCGTGTCGCCGTGCTGCTGGGCAGCCCGGCCCGGCCTGCCAGGGGGCGCAGTGCGGCACCCAGTTCACCGGCGTCGTCGAGGGCGCGCAGCGCGGGGAGGTCGAAGTGTACCGGGACGAGTACGGCGGGGCCGTCGGTGTGTGCGTCGAACAGAGACAGCGCCTTCTCGTGCGGCAGTACGGACACCCCGGTACGCGCCATCCGAGCGAGGGCGGCGTCGTCGAGTCGGCTCGTCATCCCGCTGGTGCCCGCCCACGGGCCCCACGCCAGGGACACGGCGGGCAGGCCCTGGGCGCGGCGGTGCCGGGCGAGGGCGTCGAGGAAGGCGTTGCCTGCGGCGTAGCCGGACTGGCCCGCGTTGCCCAGCGTGCCGGCCAGCGAGGAGAAGAGGACGAACGCCGAGAGTTCGGTGCCGGCGGTGAGTTCGTGAAGGTTCCAGGCGGCGTCGGCCTTGGGGCGGAGGACCGCGTCGAGCCGTTCGGGGGTCATCGCCGCGGTGAGGGCGTCGTCGACGGTTCCCGCCGTGTGTACGACGGCTGTGAGGGGGTGGGCGGCCGGGATTCCGGCGAGGACGGCGGCGAGCGCGTCGCGGTCCGCCGCATCGCATGCCGCCACACAGACCCGCGCCCCGGACTGTTCGAGCTGCGTCGTCAGTGCGTGCGCACCGTCGGCGTCGCTGCCGCCTCGACTGAGCAGGAGCAGGTTCCGCACGCCGTGGTTGTCCACCATGTGCCGGGCGATCCGGCCGCCGAGGGCGCCGGTGCCTCCGGTGATCAGGACGGTGCCTTCTGGGTCGAGCGGCGTGGGCAGCGTCAGGACGAGCTTGCCGGTGTACTCGGCCTTGCTCAGCCCCCGGAACGCCTCGCGGGCCTGGCGTATGTCGAAGCAGGTCACCGGCGGGGGCTGGAGTGCGCCCGCTGCGAACAGTGAGACCAGTTCCGTGAGCATCTCCCGCACCCGCTCCGGTGGAGCCTCGGACAGGTCGAAGGGCCGGTACTCCACCCCCTGGTGCTCCGCCGCCACGTGCTCCGCGTCGCGGACGTCCGCCTTGCCCATCTCCAGGAACCGGCCGCCGCGCGGCAGCAGCCGCAACGACGCGTCGACGAACTCGTGCGCGAGGGAGTTGAGGACCACGTCGACACCCGCACCGTCCGTCGCCTCCTCGAACACCTCCCGGAAGGCCAGGCTGCGCGAGTCACCGATGTGCCGGTCGTCCAACCCCTGGGAGCGCAGAACATCCCACTTGCCACGACTGGCCGTCCCGTACACCTCCAACCCCCAATGGCGGGCCAGCTGCACCGCGGCCGTGCCGACGCCGCCCGCCGCCGCGTGGACGAGCAGCCTCTCCCCCGCCCGCACACCGGCCAGATCCGCCAGCCCGTAGTACGCGGTCAGGAACACCAGGGGAACGGACGCGCCCTGTGCGAACGTCCAGCCGTCGGGCATCCGCACCACCTGGCGAGCGTCGGCGACCGCGATCGGCCCCATGGCCTGCCCGAACAGCCCCATCACGCGGGCGCCGACGGCCAGTTCGGACACGTCGTCGCCGACCTCGGTGACGACGCCGGCGCCCTCGCTGCCGATGGACGGCTCCCCCGGGTACATGCCCAGGGTCATCAGCACGTCACGGAAGTTCACTCCCGCAGCGCGCACGGACACGCGGACCTCACCGGCCGCGAGGGGACGCGTCGCCTCCGGCGCCGGTACGACGGCCAGACTGTTCACGGTTCCGGGAGCGGTGACGTCCAGGTGCCACGCCGGCTCGCCCGACGACGGGGTCAGCGAACGATCGGCGCTCGCGCGCACCAGCCGCGGCGCCAGCACCTTCCCACCGCGCACCGCGAGTTCGTCCTCTCCGGCCGCGGACAGCGCCGCCGACACGGCGAGAGGAAGGGCCTGGGCACTCGCCTCGCGTCCATCGACGTCGAGCAGCACGAACGAGCCGGGTTTCTCGGCCCGCACGCCGCGCACCAGGCCCCAGACCGACGCCTGCGCCAGGTCACGGACGTCCTCGCCGGTGCGGGCCGCGACCGCACCCGAGGTGACGAGGCACAGGCGCGTTTCGGAGAACCGGTCGTCACCCAGCCACTCCTGGACGGCACCCAGCACGCCACGAGCGATCACATGGCCGGCGTCGGCCGGGCTGCCTTCCGGGGAGGCCGGGCAGACGAGGAGAACGGCATCGGGCAGCGGCGCCCCCTCGTCCACGGACGTACGCAGCGCTGCGAGATCGGCGTGCTCCCGCGCCGGGACGTCCGCGGCCGACAACCGCCCGGCCAACGGTGCCGAGTCCGCGCCGACCACGGCCAGCGACGCGGCACCGGCGGTCACCGCTGCCGGGGTGCTCACCGGGGTCCAGTCCAGCCGGTACAGGTCGTCGCGCACGGTGGCACTCGCCTCAGCGAACTGCTCCACGCTCACGGCACGGGTGACGAGCGACTCGACGGTGGCCACCGGCTCACCATCGGGGTCGCTCACCGCGAGTGCCAGCGTGTCCTGACCCGTGCGGGACAGCCGTACGCGCAGCTCGGTGGCTCCGGTGGAGTACAGCGTGACGCCCGACGACGCGAACGGAAGCCGGACGCCCGCCTCGCTCAGGGTCAGGACGTACGGGTGGAGAGCGGCGTCGAGAAGGGCCGGGTGCAGCGCAAACCCGTCGGCTTCACCGGCGGCGGAGGGAAGCCCGACCTCGGCGTAGATGTCGTCGCCGTGCCGCCACGCCCTCCGCAGGCCCCGGAACGCGGGGCCGTAGGTCAGACCCAATTGTTCCAGCTCGTCGTAGAAGGACCCCAGGTCGATCTCGGCGGCGTCGGACGGCGGTGACGTGGAGGGCTGGGGCCCGGGGACCGTGCCGACGAGGAGAGCCGTACCGTGCTCGGTCCACTCCGAACCGTGGTCGTCGGCTCCCGCGCTGCGGGAACGGAAGTTGAGGGTGTACCGCCCGGACTCGTCAGCCGGACGGAGCCGCAGCTGAAGCTGTTGCGTGGTGTCGCCCAGGAGCAGCGGAGTGTGGAGCGTCAGGTCGTCAACGGTGTTCAGACCGACGTGGTGGGCGGCGTGCAGAGCGAGCTCGATGAAGGCGGTGGCGGGGAGGACGGGCGTGTGATGGACGGCGTGGTCGCCGAGCCAGGGGTGAGCCTTGACGGAGACCGTGCCGGTGTAGAGGGACCCTTCCTCTTCCGAGAGATCGATGTGCGCACTGAGGAAGCGGTGGTGTGTGGGGTTGAGTCCGAGGTTGGTGGTGTTGGTGGGGGTGGGTTGTTGGAGCCAGTAGGTGTGGTGGGTGAAGGGGTAGGTGGGG
>NZ_QOIM01000065.1 GCF_003323735.1 Streptomyces reniochalinae
CCTCCCCACCTACCCCTTCACCCACCACACCTACTGGCTCCAACAACCCACCCCCACCAACACCACCAACCTCGGACTCAACCCCACACACCACCGCTTCCTCAGTGCTGCGATCGACGCGCCGGATGAGCGAGCGATGTTCTTTTCCGGTTGCCTGGTCCTGGACGACCATCCCTGGCTCAGGGAGTACGCGATCGAGGACTCGGTCGTCCTGCCTGCGACCGCCTTCGTCGAGCTCGCTCTGCACGCCGGCCGGGAAGTGGGGCTGAGCGTCCTGGACGAGATGGAGTTCGGCGCTCCTCTGGTGATGTCGGAGGACGCGTCCGTGCAACTGCGTGTGGGGGTCAGGCAGCAGGAGGTGCCCGGGCGGTACCGCTTCACCGTGCACACGCGTCCCAGTACGGACGGGACCGAGAGCCCCTCCGACGGGGAGTGGGTGCTGCACGCGTCCGGTGTGTTGTTGTCCGGCGACGTTTCCGGCACGGCGCGCCCCGTGCCGTTCAACGGCGAGTTGCCCGCGTCCGGAGTGGTGCCGGTCGATGTGGGCGAGCTCTATGAGGAGCTGGTGCGGGCCGGTTTCAGTCACGGCCCGTCCTTCCAGGGGGTACGCGAGGTCTGGCGGCACGGTGAGGACGTGTACGCCGACGTCGATCTGCCCGAGGACGTCACCGGTGCCGGGTTCGCGCTTCATCCGGCGCTGCTCGACAGCGTGCTGCATCCGCTGTTGGTCGAGGCGGTGCGGGCGGAGGGCGGCGACGAGTGCGTTCTCGTGCCGGAGGCGCTGTCCGGTCTGGCCCTCCACGCGACGGGGGCTTCCGCGGTACGTGCCCGGCTGCGGGTGACGGGCCCCCGTACGGCGTCGGTCTCGGTCGTGGACGCCGAAGGCGGCCCGGTCGCCGACGTCGACCAGCTGCGCTGGCGACCGCTGCGCCGCGGTGAACTGCGGGACTCGGTGCGCCGAGATGCTCTGTTCCACGTGGAGTGGCACCGTGTCCACTCGTCCGCGGCGCGTCAGGGCGACTGGGTGGTGCTGGGTGACAGCCCTCTCCTCAAGACGAGCGAACCCGCGGCGTCGTACGGGTCACTCGACGAGCTGCGAGCGGCGGTCGACACCGGCACTCCGGTGCCGTCGTGCGTACTCGTGGCGTGCGACGGCAGCGGCGGCGAGGACTCCGACGCGGCCCGCGGGGCACGCGTCGTCACACGGGAGACGCTGGGCCTGCTGCAAGACTGGCTGACGGACGACCGGTTCACCGCGTCGCGACTCGTCGTCGTGACCCGGGGCGGTGTGGCGCACACGGCGCAGGACGACGTGACCGACCTGGGCGGTGCCGCGGTATGGGGGTTGCTGCGCTCCGCGCAGAGTGAGGAGCCCGACCGGTTCCTGCTCGTCGACCTCGACGAGTCCGAGACCTCCGCCACGGCCCTTTCCACGGCACTGGCGGTGGGTGAGCCGCAGCTGGCGCTGCGCGGGGGCGAGTTGTTCGCGCCTCGGCTGGCGCGCACGTCCGCCGCGGTTGCCGGCCCTGAGGCGCCGCAGCCGCCCCTCGACCCGGACGGCACCGTTCTCATCAGCGGCGGCACCGGAGAGCTCGGCGGGGCGGTCGCCCGGCACTTGGTGCGCGAGCACGGGGCGCGACATCTCCTCCTCCTCAGCCGGCGCGGCCTCACCGACGCGACCTCGGTGGTGAGGGACGAGCTGACGGCCCTCGGCGCGCAGGTCACCGTCGAGGCGTGCGACACGAGCGACGAGGCTGCGCTCGCGGACGTGCTGAAGCGCGTTCCGGACGAGCATCCACTGACGATGGTCGTCCACGCGGCCGGGGTCCTCGACGACGCGACACTGCTCAGCCTGACGCCGCAGAGCGTCGAGACCGTCATGCGTGCGAAGGCCGACAGCGCCTGGAAGCTGCACCGGGCGACCGAAGAGGCGGACCTCTCGTCCTTCGTGATGTTCTCGTCCCTCGCGGGCACCCTCGGCAACGCAGGGCAGGCCAACTACGCGGCGGCGAACGCGTTCTTGGACGCCCTGGCCCACCACCGCCGCGCGAGGGGTCTGCCCGCGGTCTCCCTCGGCTGGGGGCTGTGGGAGCAACAGAGCGGGATGGCCGCGGAGCTCGGGGTTCCGGGTGAGGAGCGCCTTGCCCGCGTCGGCGTCGAGCCGCTTCCCGCCGAGCTGGGGCTCGCCCTGTTCGACGCGGCTGTGGGCGGCGACGTCCGCCCCGCCCTGGTACCGGCCGACTTGAACATGACGACTCTGCGCGCGCACGCGATGGCGGGTGCTCTGCCCCGGATGCTCGGGGACCTGGTACGAGTGCCGGCACGCCGGGGCGGCGTCGGTGAACCGGACCTGGCGGGACGCCTGGCCGCGCTTCCCGAGTCCGAGCGGGACGCTCTCGTGCTGGAGCTGGTACGGGGCGAGGTCGCCTCGGTGCTCAGGTATCCGTCAGACCGGGCGGTCGCCGCGGACCGGGCCTTCCGCGACCTGGGGTTCGACTCGCTCACGGCCGTCGAACTGCGCAACAGACTGCACGCCGCGACGGGCGTACGGGTGCCCACGACGGTCGTCTTCGACCACCCCACGCCCCACGCCCTCGCCCGCTACCTGCGCGGCGCGGTGCTCCCCGACGAGACCACCGCGCCGACGCCCGGCCTGGCCGAGCTGGAGGCGCTGGAGGCGGTGTTGCGGGAACGTCCGCCGTCCGGCGGGTCACACGACAAGCTCACCAAGCGGCTCCAGGCCCTGCTGTGGCAGCTCGGTGACTCCGCCCCGCTGCGCGGCGGCGAGCCCGAAGAGGACGTTCTCACCGCGACGGCGAGCGACGAAGAGCTCTTCAAGACGCTCGACGACGAGTTGGGACGTTTCTGAGGTGACGACGCCTGATGACATCCGGACCCAGGGGGAGGCGGCACGGTGAGTGACGACAAACTGCGAGAGTACCTCCGGCGCGCCACCACTGATCTGCGCCGGGCCCACCGCCGTCTGCGGGACGTCGAGGAGAGGGCGCACGAGCCGATCGCGATCGTCTCCATGGGCTGCCGCTTCCCGGGTGGTGTCGAGTCCGCTGAAGGCTTCTGGACGTTGCTGCGAGAAGGCCGGGACGCGGTCTCGGAGTTCCCCGCCGCACGCGGCTGGGACATCGACAGGCTGTACGACGCCGACCCCGACCGGCTCGGACACACCTACACCCGCAACGGCTCGTTCATCGAGGGCGCCGGCGGTTTCGACGCGGAGTTCTTCGGTATCAGCCCGCGCGAGGCGTTGGCGATGGACCCGCAGCAGCGGCTGCTGCTGGAGACGGCCTGGCACGCCGTCGAACTGAGCGGCGTCCTCCCGGCCACCCTGCGGGGCAGCAACACGGGAGTCTTCGTCGGAACCAACGGCCAGGACTACACACGAACCCTGTCCGGCGTCCTGGAAAGCGTCGAAGGCCACCTCGCCACGGGCACCTCGGCGAGCACCGTCTCCGGGCGGATCTCCTACACCTTCGGGTTCGAGGGCCCGGCGGTCACGATCGACACGGCGTGCTCGTCGTCGCTGACCGCCATGCACCTGGCCGCGCACGCACTGCGCAACGGCGAGTGCGAGCTCGCCCTGGCGGGCGGCGTCACGGTGATGTCCACACCCGCACCGTTCGTGGAGTTCAGCCGCCAGCGCGGACTGTCTCCGGACGGGCGCTGCCGCGCCTTCGCCGCCTCGGCGGACGGCACCGCGTGGGGCGAGGGCGTGGGACTGCTGGTACTTGAGCGACTGTCGGACGCCCAGCGCAACGGCCACCCGGTACTGGCCGTCATCCGGGGCAGCGCGGTCAACCAGGACGGCGCGAGCAACGGTCTGACGGCTCCGAATGGTCCGTCGCAGGAGCGGGTGATTCGTGCGGCGCTGGCGAACGCGCGGCTGAGCGAGGCCGATGTCGATGTGGTGGAGGCGCACGGTACGGGCACCACGTTGGGTGATCCGATCGAGGCGCAGGCGCTGTTGGCGACGTATGGGCAGGACCGGCCCGACGATCGGCCGTTGTGGTTGGGGTCGGTGAAGTCGAACATCGGTCATACGCAGGCTGCTGCGGGTGTGGCGGGTGTGATCAAGATGGTCGAGGCGATGCGGCACGGTCTGCTGCCGCGCACACTGCACGTGGACGAGCCCACCCCGCACGTCGACTGGTCGACGGGCGCGGTGCGACTGCTGACCGAGACGACCGCGTGGCCGGAGACCGGGCGTCCGCGGCGGGCTGCGGTCTCCTCGTTCGGGATCAGCGGGACGAATGCCCATCTGATTCTCGAAGCTTGGCCTGTCACGGACGTTGCAGCTGAGGATGCCTCCGCGTCTGCGGAGCCCGCAGGGCGGGTGGCGTTCACGCTGTCGGCGAAGTCGCAGGTGGCATTGCGGGCCCAGGCGGCCCGGCTGGAGGAGCATCTGCGCACTCGTCCCGACCTGGGGGCGTGGGCTGTTGCGGGGGCGTTGACCACCACACGTACGGTCTTCGACCACCGCGCGGTCGTCACCGGGACGGACCGTGACGAGCTGATCGAGGGCCTACGCGCCCTGGCCCAGGACGAGACGCGCCCCGGTGTGGTGTGCCCGGGTCAGGCTGCCGACGCCTCCGGGCGGACGGCGTTCCTGTTCTCGGGGCAGGGTTCGCAGCGCGCGGGGGCCGGCGCCGGGCTGTATGCCGCTGAGCCGGTGTTCAAGGCGGCGGTCGATGAAGCCTGCCAACACCTCGACCCCCTGTTGGGCCGGTCGCTGGTGGAGGTCATGTGCGCCGAGCCGGGCAGTGAGGCGGCCAGGCTGCTGGACCACACCTACTACACCCAGCCCGCACTGTTCGCCCTCCACCTGGGCCTGCACCGCCTCCTGGAACACCACGGCCTCAAGCCCGACGTTCTGGCGGGGCACTCGGTGGGGGAGATCAGCGCTGCCCACTGCGCGGGAGTCTTCTCCCTCGCGGATGCCGCACGCCTGATCGTCAAGCGAGCAGAGCTGATGGGGCAGCTGCCTCCCGGCGCGATGGCCAGCATCCAAGCCACCGCAGACGAACTCACCCCCCACCTCAGTGATCAGGTGTGTGTCGCGGCCTACAACACACCCCGCCACACCGTCATCTCCGGCGATCCGGACGCTGTCGCGGCCATCGTGGAGGCGTTCACGGCTCAGGGGCGGAGGGTGAAGACACTCGCGACCGAGCATGG
>NZ_QOIM01000040.1 GCF_003323735.1 Streptomyces reniochalinae
CGTTGGGGTGGGGGTGCTGCCAGGTCAGCGGGTGGGTGGTGGTGTGGGCGTGGGCGAGGGTGGTGGTGAGGGCGTGGGTGTCGTGGTGGTCGGGGTGGAGGGTGGTGAGGACGGTGGGGGTGTCTGTTTCGCTGTTGTTGTCGGCGCCGTCGCTGAGGGTGTGGTGGATGAGTGGGGCGAGGGTGGGGGTGGGGCCGAGGTCGAGGTAGGTGTTTGTGCCGGCGTTGGCGAGGGTGGTGAGCATGTGCGCGAACCGGACCGGCTGGCGAACATGCGTCACCCAGTAGCCAGGAGTGGTGATCTGCTCGGTCTCGGCGGGTTGGCCGGTGAGGTTGGAGATCAGGGGGGTGTGTGGTGGGTGGTAGGTGACTTGCTCGGCTGCTTCCCGGAAGGCGTCCAGGATGGTGTCGGTGTGGGGGGAGTGGAAGGCGTGCTCGGTCGCGAGTGTCTTCACCCTGCGCCCCTGAGCCGTGAACGCCTCCACGATGGCCGCGACAGCGTCCGGATCGCCGGAGATGACGGTGTGGCGGGGTGTGTTGTAGGCCGCGATACACACTTGGTCGTTCAGGTGGGGGGTGAGTTCGTCTGCGGTGGCTTGGATGCTGGCCATCGCGCCGGGAGGCAGCTGCCCCATCAGCTCTGCTCGCTTGACGATCAGGCGTGCGGCATCCGCGAGGGAGAAGACCCCCGCGCAGTGGGCAGCGGTGATCTCCCCCACCGAGTGTCCGGCCAGGACGTCGGGCTTGAGGCCGTGATGCTCCAGGAGGCGGTACAGGCCCAGGTGGAGGGCGAACAGTGCGGGCTGGGTGTAGCGGGTGTGGTCCAGCAGCCTGGCCGCCTCACTGCCCGGCTCGGCGCACATGACCTCCACCAGCGACCGGCCCAGCAGGGGGTCGAGGTGTTGGCAGGCTTCATCGACCGCCGCCTTGAACACCGGCTCAGCGGCGTACAGCCCGGCGCCGGCCCCCGCGCGCTGCGAACCCTGGCCAGAGAACAGGAACGCCGTCCGCCCGGAGACGTCGGCAGCCTGACCCGGGCACACCACACCGGGGCGTGTCTCGTCTTGGGCCAGGGCGCGTAGGCCCTCGATCAGCTCGTCACGGCCCGTCCCGGTGACGACCGCACGGTGGTCGAAGACCGTACGCGTGGTGGCCAACGCCCCCGCGACAGCCGACGCCCCCAGGTCGGGACGAGTGCGCAGATGCTCCTCCAGCCGGGCCGCCTGGGCGCGCAATGCCACCTGCGACTTCGCCGACAACACCCACGACACAACCCCGCCCGGCTCCTCAACCCCCGAGCCTTCCGACAGCGCCCCCTCCACAGCGGGCGGAGCCTCCAGCACCACATGCGCATTCGTCCCACTGATCCCGAACGAAGAGACCGCAGCCCGCCGCGGACGCCCCGTCTGCGGCCACGCGGTCGACTCGGTCAACAGCCGCACCCCACCCACCGACCAGTCCACATGCGGCGTCGGCTCATCCACATGCAACGTGCGCGGCAGCACACCGTGCCGCATCGCCTCCACCATCTTGATCACACCCGCCACACCCGCGGCGGCCTGGGTGTGCCCGATGTTCGACTTCACCGACCCCAGCCACAGCGGCCGATCCCCCGGCCGGTCCTGCCCATACGTCGCCAACAGCGCCTGCGCCTCGATCGGATCACCCAACCTCGTGCCCGTACCGTGCGCCTCTACGACGTCGACATCGGCCTCGCTCAGCCGCGCGTTCGCCAGCGCCGCACGAATCACCCGCTCCTGCGACGGACCATTCGGAGCCGTCAGCTGACTGCTCGTACCGTCCTGATTGACCGCACTGCCCCGGATGACGGCCAACACCGGATGACCGTTGCGCCGCGCGTCGCAGAGCCGTTCCAGCAGGAGCAGTCCGACGCCCTCGCCCCAGCCGACGCCGTCCGCCGAGGCGGCGAACGCGCGGCAGCGCCCGTCCGGTGACAGCCCGCGCTGGCGGCTGAACTCCACGAAGACGCCGGGTGTGGACATCACTGTGACGCCGCCCGCCAGAGCCAGCTCGCACTCGCCGTTGCGCAGCGCCTGCCCCGCCAGGTGCATGGCGGTCAGCGACGACGAGCACGCCGTGTCGATCGTGACCGCCGGGCCCTCGAACCCGAAGGTGTGGGAGATGCGTCCCGAGGCGACGCTGGGCGAGCTGCCCGTGCCGATGAAGCCTTCGAATCCGTCCGGTGCGGGCTGTAGGCGTGCGCCGTAGTCGTTGTACATGACGCCGGTGAAGACGCCCGTGCGGCTTCCGCGCAGGGACGCGGGGGTCAGGGCCGCACGTTCGATGGTCTCCCAGGCCGTCTCCAGCAGCAGCCGCTGTTGCGGGTCGATCGCCAGTGCCTCGCGCGGACTGATGCCGAAGAAATCCGCGTCGAATCCGCTCGCGTCGTGGAGGAATCCCCCCGAGCGTGTACAGGTCTTTCCGACGCTTTCCGGGTCGGGGTCGTACAGTCTGTTGACATCCCAGCCGCGGTCCGTGGGAAAATCGCCGACGGCATCTCCGCTTTCGGTGACCAGTCGCCACAGGTCTTCGGGGGAGCGTACTCCACCGGGGTAGCGGCAGGCCGTGCCCACGATGGCGATCGGTTCGCCGGCTTCTTCCGTGAGTTGCTGCACGCGCTGCCGAAGTCGTCCGTTCTCCAGCAGTGACGCCCGAAGCGCCTCGGCGACCTTGTCGGAGGAGATAGCCGTCATCAGTTCCCTGCTCCCAGAGATCTTCGGGGGCCGGCACACCGTACTCAGCACCGAGATTGCATTCCGCCGGGTATTCCCGGGGGCGGGTATTTTCGGCGGGCCCACGCGGGGTCCGTGCGGGTTCCATGCGTGGCCCATTGCGCTACGGGCATCCTTCACCGCGCGACTAAAGCGGCGCTAACTCTGCTCCAGTACTCGGGCGTGCCGCCTGCGCGATAATCCGTGCGGCTGCTCGCAGAAGCCCGGGATTAGCGCAACTTTAGTGAATGCTCCGATGCTTGCCGGGGTTTTGAGTACACGGATAAACGCCCGGGACAGGGCGGTCCGCCGTAAATGCGCCACCGCGTGGCGCGCAGCAAACGCCTCGGACACGGGTGAGGCCCGGACGCGGGTGACGTGTCCGACAGCGAGCGGCGTGTCCGACGGCGGGCGTGAGCCCGATGACGAGTCTGGAGCCGGAGATGAACTACTACGCAACGAGGGACCGGGATTCGGGTGAGGACGCGAACCCGGGTGGCCCGGTGTCCGAGCGTGCTCTCAACGCCGGCACGCTCGCGTTCCAGGGCGACCTGGGGACGTCCAGCGAGTTGGAGCCAGGCCGGCTCGCCGTCGCGGCAGCGGTCGCCGGTGGGTTGTACAAGGCCCAGGACGGTCCGCTGGGGCAGGTCCTCGACGACGTCATCGTCGTCGAGGGTCTGACGGAGCGGATCGAGAAGCTCGCGACAATCGACGATGCCGCGTCCGGCGGCGTCGACTACGCGGAGTACGAGGACGGTTTCTACGACGAGGCCGGGGAGCGCGTGGGCACGGTCGAGGGCACCGCCGTGGTGCTCACGTACACCCCCCACATGTGGCAGTACCACAGCAGCGTCACGACGTTCGAGGACGGCACCTTCGAGACCAGCGGTGTCATCGACTGCACGGCGATCCTCAGCGGCATGACGCAGGTGCTCCAGGTCCGCGGGACGTCGGGACGTTACGCGGGCAAGCAGGGCTTCATGACGTTGACGCTGCACGACCACGAACAGCGCCCGCCGCTGTACCGGACGACGTTCGTCATGGCCTGACCCCGTACTCGCTCCGGTCCACCGATCGACAAGGACTCTTGACCATGGCCGAGGACTCCGGCGTCTCCACCGCGGAACCGTACGTACTGCCCACCGCACGTCCCCGCCCCTTCGACCTGCCACCGGACCTGGCGCGGGTGCGGGCCGAGCAGCCGCTCCAGCGGCTCGCCTACCCCGACGGCCACGTCGGATGGCTGGTCACCAGCTACGCCCTGGCGCGGACCGTGCTGGACGAGCCGCGGTTCAGCGCCCGGCTGGACCTGAAGCGCTCTCCCGTGGAACGCCCCGGCTCCACGGCGTTCATGGGGCGGACCGCGCCTCCGGGGATGTTCATCGGCATGGACCCGCCGGAGCACACCCGCTACCGCAGTCTGCTCACGCGGGTCTTCAGCGCGCGGCGGATGAAGGAGCTGAGCCCGCGGATCGAGCAGATCGTCGACCAGCGCCTCGACGCCATGGAGGCCGCGGGCCCTCCGGCCGACCTGGTCCCGGCGTTCTCGCTGCCGGTTCCCGTCGAGGTGATCAGCGAGTTGATGGGGGCGCCAGAGGCGCAGCGTGAGGCGCTGGAGCGCAACGCGGCCACCTTCGTCAGCCTCAACGCGACCCCCGAGCAGGTGGGAGCGGCCATCGGGGAGATCTCCGGATCGCTGATGGAACTCGTGCGGCAGAAGCGCAAGGCGCCGGGGAACGACGTGCTGAGCGACCTGACCGAGAGCGACCTCACCGACGAGGAACTCGTCGGCATCGCGATGCTGCTGCTGGCCGCGGGCCACGAGACCACGGCGAACATGCTCGCGCTGGGCACCTACGCGCTGCTCAGGGAGGAGGACCAGCGCGCGGCCCTCACCGCCGATCCCGGGCTGCTGGACAACGCCGTCGAGGAGTTGATGCGCTACCTGACCGTCGTCCAGTACAGCCCGACGCGGGCGCCGCTGGAGGACACGGAGCTGGACGGGCAGCTCATCAAAGCCGGCGAGACCATCACGGTCTCGCTGCCCGCGGCCAACAGGGACCCGGAGCGGTTCGAGAACCCGGAGAAGCTGGATGTCACGGCGCCGCCGACGGCGCACCTGGCGTTCGGCCACGGGCTGCACCTGTGCCTGGGCCAGCAGCTCGCGCGCATCGAGATGCGCATCGGCTTCCAGAAACTCTTCGCACGCTTCCCCGGGCTGCGCCTCGCGGCCGCGCCGGAGGAGATCCCGATGCGGGAGGACATGAACACCTACGGCGTCCACCGGCTGCCCGTCGCCTGGTAGCGGACGGCGCCCTTACTACTGCGAAAGGCCGGCCAGCATGGTTTCCACCGGTGCGCTGCGCGACCCCCGGGTGCTCGACGTCCTCGAAAGGCTCGACGCCGGCAACTCCGCGTCGTTCGAGACCGTCAACGACATGGGCAGGTCGACGGAGACGTGGAGTGACGACCCGTTCGACTTCGCGGAGCTGCCGCTCTCGGTCAGCTCCGAGATCGGCCAGCTCATCTATCTGACGGCGCGGGCCGCGAAGGTCACCCGCGCCGTCGACTTCGCCACCTCGGTCGGCACCTCGCTGATCTACCTCGCGGCGGCGGTGCGGGACAACGGCGGCGGGCTGGTGATCGGCTCCGAGGTCGTGCCCGCCAAGGTGAAGGCCGCTCAGCGCAACGTCGACGACGCCGGGCTCACGGACTACGTGGAGATCCGCGAGGGCGACGCGCGCGAAACACTGAAGGAGCTGGGCGGCCCGGTGGGGTACGCCATCGTGGACGGGTTCCAGGAGTCGCGCGACGGCTGGGCGGGCGAGCGGGGTTCGTCGCTCGCGCTGGACGTACTGAGGCTGCTCACCCCGCAGCTGGCTCCGGGCGCCGTCCTCGTCAACGACAACGCGGAGCCCGACTACCTGGAGCACGTGCGCGATCCCGCGAACGGCTTCCGTTCCAGCTGGATTCCGGTGACGCCTCAGCTCTCGGAAGCCGAGCGGCGCAGGCTCGGGGCGGCCATGAAGAGCCTGACCCCGCAGTCTCCGCTGGTGACGCTGATGCCCAGCGCCCCGGGGCTGGAGTTCTCGGTGCGCGACTGAGCCGCGTCCCCGCCCCGCCGGCCGGAACCCGTCCGGCCCCCTCCGTCCCCCGTCGGCCACTTCCCGGGGACGCGTCCAGTCATCCGAGAGAGGAGACGGCCGTGCAGACGCACGACATGTTCATCACGGGAGTCGGGTCCTACCTGCCCCAGACGGTCACCGTCGAGCAGGCCGTCGAGCAGGGGCTGTATCCGCCGGACGCCGTGGAGGAGCACCAGCTGGGCGGGGCCGCCGTCGCCGGGGACGTCTCGGCACCGGAGATGGCGCTGATGGCGGCCGAGGAGGCGGTCAAACGCAGCGGCGGCTCTCCGGAGGAGATCGATCTGCTGCTGTACGCGGACACCTGGCACCAGGGCCCCGACGGCTGGCAGCCGCAGTACTACGTGCAGCGCCACCTGCTGGGCGACAAGGCGCTCGGGCTGGAGATCCGCCAAGGCTGCAACGGCATGTTCAGCGCCATAGAGCTGGCGGCCGGGCACCTGCGGGCCGTGCCTGAGCGCCGCAGGGCGCTGCTGGTGGCCTCGGACAACTACGGGACTCCGCTGATGGACCGGTGGCGCTCGGGTCCCGGGTTCATCATCGGCGACGCCGCCAGCGCGCTCGTCCTCGACAAGGAGCACGGGTTCGCCCAGCTGCTCTCGGTGACCTCGGGCATCGTCTCGGAGTCCGAGGAGGTCCACAGGTACGGCGAGGAGCTGTTCCCGCCAGGCTGCACGTCCGGGCGCGAGGTGGACTTCGCGGCCCGCTCCGCCGCGTTCAACCGGCGTGCCTTGACGGAGGCCGGCGGTACCCGCGTGTGGCCGAAGGTGCACCAGCTGATCGGCGACATCGTCCGGCAGAGCCTCGACGAGGCGGGCATCGGGCTCGACGACGTCACACGGGTCGCGATGATGAACCACTCTAGGGAGATCACGGAGCAGCGTTTCCTCGCCGTGCTGGGACTGCCGTTGTCCAGGTCGACGTGGGAGTTCGGGCGGATGGTCGGGCACATCGGGGCCAGCGACCAGATCGTCTCCCTCGACCACCTCGTCTCCACCGGCGAGCTGGCCCCCGGAGACCACATGCTGCTGTTCAGCGTCGGCCCCGGCATCACCGTCTCCAGCGCCGTCGTCAAGGTCCTGCACGACGCACCGTGGCGGGCCTGACCGGCCATGACCGTCCACTCCTCCTCGCCGACAGGACGCGCGTCCGCCGTCGGTGACCTTCCGGCGAAAGGTGAAGCGTCGATGGCCGGCGTCCCGGGGTCCGAGTACAGCGAGCACCACTCCGCGGAACCCGTCGCCGTCATCGGCATGGGATGCCGCTTCGCCGCCGACGCCACCTCGCCCGAGCGCTACTGGAACATGCTGCGTGAGGGCCGGGACGGGATCAGCGAGGTACCCGACAAGCGCTGGGAGGTCTACCGGGGCCTGGGCTCCGAGACGACAGCGGCGCTGCGCCGGGCCACCCGCTGGGGCGGCTACCTCGCCGACATCGAGGGCTTCGACGCGGAGTTCTTCGGGCTGACCCCGCGCGAGGCGGAGTTGATGGACCCGCAGCAGCGCGTCCTGCTGGAGGTCGCGTGGGAGGCGCTGGAGGACGCGGGGCTTCCACCGGCGCGGCTGGCCGGGACCGACGCGGGCGTGTTCGTCGGCGTCGGCTCCGACGACTACGGGCGCAGGCTGCTGGAGGACCTGCCGCGCATCGAGGCGTGGACGGGGATCGGCTCCGCGATGTGCGCGGCGGCCAACCGGATCTCCCACGCGCTGGACTTGCGCGGCCCGAGCCTCGCCGTGGACACCGCCTGCTCGGCCTCGCTGGTGGCGCTGCACCTGGCCTGCCAGAGCGTGCTGTCGGGGGAGAGCCCGGTGGCGCTGGCGGCGGGAGTCAACCTGATCATCTCGCCGGGGCTCACACTGACCCTCGACGCGGCCGGCGCGACGGCACCTGACGGGCGCTGCAAGCCGTTCGACGCCGCCGCCGACGGGTACGGCCGCGGCGAGGGCGCCGGGGTCCTCGTGCTGAAGCGGCTCAGCGACGCGCGGCGGGACGGCGACCGCGTCTGGGCGACCGTGCTGGGAAGCGCCGTCAACCAGGACGGCAGGACCAGCGGCATCATGGCCCCCGACGGCGACGCGCAGCGCCACGTCATGGAGCGGGCCTGCCGCCGGGCGGGTGTGGACCCGCTGTCGATCGGCTACGTCGAGGCGCACGGCACCGGCACCCGGCGGGGCGACCCGCTGGAGGTCTCGGCCCTCAGCGCCGTCTACGGCACCGGGCGCCCGGCGGACCGGCCGTGTCTCATCGGCTCGGTGAAGTCCAACATCGGCCATCTGGAGGCGGCGGCCGGAGTGGCCGGAGTCGTCAAGGCGATCCTGGCCCTGGACCGCTGCGAGATCCCGGCCAGCCTGAACCACACCACTCCCACGCCCGCGGTGGACTGGGAGAACGCCGGCCTGGAGGTCGTCACCGCGCCGGAGCCGTGGCCCCGCTCCAGCCGCCCCCGCCGCGCCGGTGTCTCCGGGTTCGGCTACGGGGGCACCATCGCGCACGTCGTCCTGGAGGAGGCGCCGCGGCGCGACGCGCCGGCGGCCGAGAGCGACAGGAGCGCCGGTGAGGACGCCGGCGCGGCGGGCGAGTCGCTGTTCCCCGTGTCGGCGGCCTCGGCTGCGGGGCTCGGCCGGCAGGCGGACGCGCTGGCCACGTGGCTGGAGGGCGCGGGCGCCGAGGTGCCGCTGCGGGACGTCGGGCACACGCTCGCGCACCGCCGGACGCATCTCGACCACCGCGCGGCGGTGCTCGCGGCCGACAGGAAAACGCTGGTCGAGCGGCTGCGCAGAGTGGCCGCCGACGAGCAGGGCCCCGGCGTGGTCACGGGCAGGGTGCCGGGCGGGCGGCACCGCGGTCTCGTGTGGGTCCTGTCGGGGCACGGCTCGCAGTGGCCCGGAATGGGGCGTGAACTGCTGGCGGCCGAACCGGCGTTCGCCGACGTCATCGACGCGCTGGGGCCGGTGTTCGTGAAGGAGATCGGCTTCTCGCCGCGGCAGGTACTGGTGGACGGCGCTCTCGGGACGGTCGAGCGCGTCCAGACCATGATCTTCGCGATGCAGGTGGGTCTCGCCGCCGTGTGGCGGGCCCGCGGTGTCACCCCCGCCGCGGTGGTGGGGCACTCCGTGGGAGAGATCGCCGCCGCCGTCGTGAGCGGCGCGCTCACCCTTCAGGACGGTGCGCGGCTGATCTGCCGCCGCTCGCGGCTGCTGCAACGCGTGGCAGGGCAGGGCGCCATGGCCCTGGTCGCGCTGCCGTTCGAAGACGTGGCCGAGCGGCTGCGCGGCCGCACGGACGTGGTGGCCGCGATTGCCTCGTCCCCGCTGTCCACGGTCGTCTCGGGAGAGCCGGGCGCGGTGGACGCCCTCGCCGCCGCCTGGCAGGCGGAGGACCTCACCGTGCGGCGCGTCGCCTCGGATGTGGCGTTCCACAGCCCGTACATGGACCCGCTGCTGCCCGAACTGGCCGCCGCCGCGGCGGACCTGTCCCCCCGGGAGCCTCGGATTCCCCTGTACAGCACGTCGTTGGACGAGGTGCGCACCGACCCCGTGCTCGACGGCGCGTACTGGGCGGGAAACCTGCGCCGCCCGGTGCGGCTCGCGCAGGCGGTCGCGCGGGCCGCGCGGGACGGCCACCGCTCCTTCCTGGAGATCTCCGCGCACCCCGTGGTCGCGCACTCGATCCGGGAGACCCTCTCGGAACCGGACCAGGCGGACGTCTTCGTCGGCTCCACGCTGCGGCGCGACCAGCCCGAGGCGGCCACTCTGGCGGCCGCTGTGGCGGCCGTGCACTGCCACGGCACGCCGGTCGACTGGGCCTGCCTTCAGCCGGAGGGCTCACAAGCCCCCCTGCCGACGGTGGCGTGGCAGCGCCGGCCGCTGTGGCGGGACGCGCGCAAGGGCACAGGCGACGGGCTCGAACACGACGTCGACACGCACACCCTGCTGGGCTCGCCCGTCCCGGTCGGCGGGCGCCCTCTGCGGCTGTGGCGGACCCTGCTGGATGAGACGTGCCGCCCCTACCCGGGGAGCCACACCATCAACGGCGTGGAGGTCATCCCGGCCGCGGTGCTGATCAACACGCTGCTGCGGGCCGGTTTTGACGGCGCCGAACCGCCGGTGCTGCGTGACCTGCGCCTGCTCCTGCCGCTCACCGACGTGGGACCGCGCGAGGTACAGGTCATCCGCGAGGACGGCGGTGTCCGCCTGACCTCGCGGATGCGGGACGAGGAGGGAGGCGACCGCCCGTGGCTCACCCACGCCACGGTGCTCGCGGTGCCCGCCTCCCGGCCCGCGCCGCCTCAGCCGTCACCCGGCACGGAAAGCGGCCCGCCGCTCACCCCGGAGGACCCAGCTGCGGTGCGCGAGCTGTTGTCCTCGGTCGGCGTTCCCAGCATGGCGTTCGACTGGAGCGTCGAGGAACTGCTGCGCGGCGAGGGACTGCTCCGCGCCCGGGTCCGCGCCGACCGGCCGCAGGCGTCCCCGTCCAGCTGGGCGCCGCTGCTGGACGCGGCCCTGTCCGTCGCGCCGGCGGGGTGCCGGGGACCGCGCACCCTGCGCATGGTGGCCGGGCTCGACGAGTGCCACCTCACCGGAACGCCTCCGGACGCGGCGACCATCGAGGTGACCGCCGATCCCGCCCGCGAGAACACCGTCGACGTGCTCATCGCCGACGACCGCGGTCACGTGCTGGCGCGCCTCGGCGGTCTGCGCTACGCCGCCATGGACGACGCGGCCTCCGGCGCGGCCGCACCCGGCGAACTGGCCCACGCGACGGTGTGGCGCCCCTTCGAACTGCCGGCCCGGTGCCCGGCTCCGGCGCCCGACGGCGACCGCCCGCTCGATCTCGTGCTGGTGTGCCCCGACCCGGCGCAGACAAGGCTGTGGCGCAGCCGCTTCCAGCGGGCCGGCGCCGAACCCCGGGCCGTCGCGACGCCCGGGCAGCTGGCGGTACTGGACCCGCAGCCGACCGACGCGTCGTGCGTGCTGGTGGTGCCGGGCGGCGCCCCGGGCCTCGCGGTTCCGGAGTCCTCCGCACGCGCGGCATGGCTGCTGGCCGAGACGGCGCAACAGCTGGCAGGTGACACCGAGGGCCCCTCGCCACGGCTGTGGTGCCTGACGACGGGCGTGCGGCAGGCCGCGGGCGACGCGCACCTCGCCCAGTCACCGCTGTGGGGCCTGGGCCGGGTCCTGCGTGCCGAGTTGCCGGGGGTGTGGGGCGGAACGGTCGACGTCACCCCCGGCGACGACCGCGCCCCGGCGGCCGTGCTCGACGTGCTGCGCGCCGCGCCCGACGAGGACGTGGTGGCCGTGGCCGCGGGCACCACCGAAGCCGCCCGGCTGGCGCCGCTGGAGCGCGCGGGGGGCCGAGAACCCGTGCGGTGCCGCGCGGACTCCACGTACCTGGTCACCGGCGGCCTCGGCGTGCTCGGTCTCGAAGTGGCCCACTGGCTGGCCGAACGCGGCGCCAGGCGGCTGGTGCTCGCCGGGCGGCGCACGCTGCCGCCGCGCGGCACGTGGGACCGGCAGGACGACGACGAGACAGCCTCCCGGATCCAGGCGGTACGGGCACTGGAGGCGCTCGGCGTCACCGTGCGCACCGTGGCAGTCGACGTCGCCGACCCGCGGCAGGCCGCCGAGGCGCTGGCACCCGAGTCGCTGGGCATGCCCCCGATCCGCGGCGTGGTGCACGCCGCCGGCGTTGTGGACAACCGTCTGCTGCACGACGTGGACGAGGACTCGCTCCGCTCCGTACTGCGGCCAAAGGTGGGCGGCGCGTGGACGCTGCACACAATGTTCCCCGCGGGCACACTGGACTTCTTCGCGCTGTTCTCCTCGTGCGGCCAACTGCTCGGGCTGCCGGGGCAGGTCACCTACGGGGCCGCCAACGCGTTCCTCGACGGGCTCGCCGCGCACCGGCGGGCAGCGGGCTGCGAGGGCACCGTCAGCTTCGGCTGGACCTCGTGGAAGGGCAAGGGCATGGCCGTCAACGAGGTGGTCGACCTGGAGCTGCGCGCCCGGGGGACGGCCCCCATCACCCCGGCCGAGGCTTTCGGCGCCTGGGACCTGGCGCACGGGCACCCGGCGTCGCAGGTGTCCGTCCTGCGGGTACTTCCGCTGGAGCCCGGCATGGAACGGCCGGCCGTGCTCGCGGAGCTGGACACGGCGGCGGAGACCGGCGCCGAGGACGGGACCGCCGGGCGGCAGGACGACTTCGCCGGCCTGCCGCCAGGACTGCTCAGGGAGCGGCTGGTCGAGGAGATCACCGCTCAGGTGGCCGGGGAGATGAGGCTTTCGGCCAGGGACCTCGATCCGCGGCGCTCGCTGACCGAACAGGGGCTCGACTCGGTCATGACGATCGTGGTCAGGCGCCGGCTGGAGAGGCGCTTCGGACAGGGCCTCCCGGCCACGCTGCTGTGGCACCAGCCCACGGTGGCGGCCATCGCCGACCACGTGGCGGAACTGCTGGCGGCCGGCGACCCCGAGGGGACCGGCGAGCCGGAGGAGCCCGACGTACCCGACGAGCCCGACGAGGCGGGGGAGCCCGGTGAGTCCGAAAGGGCCCGTGCTTCCGAAGACGCCCGAGCGTTCGAAGGTGTCCGTGAGCCCGAGGAGACCCGTGAGGCCGACGGGGCCGACGGCACCGGCGGGGCGGTCCGTCCGCTCCGTCCCCGATGACAGACAAGGTGGTGGAGACATGCGCGTTCTGGTGACCGGGGCGGCCGGTTTCATCGGTTCACACTTCGTCAGGGAACTGCTGCGCGGCTCCTATCCGGCCTTCGAGGACGTCCGGCTCACCGTCCTGGACAAGCTCACCTACGCCGGCAACCGGAAGAACCTCGCCCCCGTCGCCGACGATCCCCGGTGGGAGCTCGTGCACGGCGACATCTGCGACCCGCGGCGGGTGCGGCAGGCCATGCGCGGCGCGGACCTGGTGGTGCACTTCGCCGCCGAGTCCCACGTGGACCGGTCCATCACCGACTCCGCCACCTTCATCCGCACCAACGTGCTGGGCACGCACACCCTGTTGCAGGCCGCCGTGGCCGAGGGGGTGGGGCGCTTCGTGCACGTCTCCACGGACGAGGTCTACGGATCGATTCCCGAGGGCGCCTGGGGTGAGGAGTGCATCCTGGCGCCCACCTCCCCCTACGCGGCGTCCAAGGCGTCTTCCGACCTGCTGGCGCTGGCCTTCCACCGCACCCACGGTCTCGACGTCCGTGTCACCCGCTGTTCCAACAACTACGGCCCGTACCAGTATCCGGAAAAAGTCATTCCACTCTTTGTCACCAACCTGCTGGACGGGGTCCCCGTACCGCTGTACGGGGACGGGATGAACAGCCGGGACTGGCTGCATGTCGACGACCACTGCCGCGCCCTCGCGCTCGTCGCGACCAAGGGAAAGGCGGGCAACGTCTACAACATCGGAGGCGGCGCGGAGCTGGTCAACACCGAGTTGACCAAGCGCATTCTGGACGGCTTCGGCAGGGACTGGACCGCCGTCGAGAGCGTCTCGGACCGGGTGGCGCACGATCGCCGGTACTGCGTGGACCCGCAGAAGATCACCGACGAGCTCGGATGGGTCCCCCTCATCGCTTTCGAGGACGGCCTGGAGGACACGATCCGCTGGTACAGGGAGAACCGGGACTGGTGGACGCCGCTGAAGGCGTGACGCGGCGCCGACTGGCGCGTTGCGCAGAGAAGTCGAGGAGCGGAGAGGCACATACTTCATTTGCGGCAGTCTTGTTTCAGCCAATTGTGTAGGGCGTCGCCCCCGGCTGTCCTGTCTTGACGGCGCGATATAATGAGGCGGACTGAGTTCCGGTTGTCGCAAGCGCCTCAGGCTGCGCGTGAAGTGGCGCAGTCGGGTCGACTTACCGGGGTTACTGATGCTCACGGGGGCTGACGATGCACGATGCAATAGTCCAAAAGGGATATGGCGCCGAAACGGGGCTCGGTGGGAGCGCAATCCGCCGGGCGCACCCCAACAGTCCGATTCCGCTCGAATGCGTCGAACGGTGTTCGGTCTAAAACCTTCGCTTAGCGGATAACCGGCTCGGTGGCACGGACCCATTGCAGCAGCGGAGCGCCCCACCCATGACCGCACACCGGTGGCGCTGGCGCCCGCATGCCGGCCTTCACGGGCCCGTGCGCCTCACCGTGCTGATCAACAGGATCCCCTGACGTTGACTTGTGACGGTGCCCGATGCGCTCTTCGAGCCCACAAGCGGCTCTCAACTGCCGAAGCCAGCAGCCGACAAGACTGACCGAACCGACAAGACTGATCGAACGGGACGTCGAACTGGAGACGCTCACCCGTGCCCTGTCCGACTGCGCGGCCGGAGAAGGCGGAGTGGTGGTCGTCCGCGGTGTCGTGGGCAGCGGCAAGACCACCCTGCTGCACGTGCTCACCCAGCGCGCCGAGCGGTCCGGCGCTGTCGTCCTGCACGCCGCCGCCTCCCGCTCGGAACAGGACAGGCCGTTCGGCGTCATCTCACAACTCGTGCGGACGAGCGGGCTGCCCGCGGCCGACATCGACCCGCTGCTCAAGCGCGTCGAGAGCGAGACGCCCTCCGTGGGGCCGCACGCGGGGACGGCGGACATCGACCCCGCGGTCACCATGGGCCTGGAACGGGAACTGTGGGAACTGATCCGACGCCAGGCCGAGTCGCGCCCGGTGGTGATCGGCGTCGACGAGGTGCACGACGCCGACCGCGCGTCCCTGGACAGCCTGCTCTACGTCGCACGGCGGATGCGCTCGGCGCGCGTCCTGCTGGTACTCAACGAGGACTGCCGCGCCCACCAGACGTACCCCTGGTTCCACGCGGAGCTCTTCCGCCAGCCGAACGGCAGAAGGCTCAAGCTCCCGCTCCTGAGCGCCGACGGCGTCTCCCGGATGATCGCCGACGTCGCGGGCGCCCGCCCGCCGGAGGAGTCCGCCGCCTGCCACCGCGTCAGCGGCGGCAACCCGCTGCTGCTGGGCGCCCTGCTGGAGGACGCCCGCCCACCGGCGGGCGGGCGCCCTGCCCCGCTCGTACCCGGAGAGGCGTTCCGTCAGGCCGTCTCCAACTGCCTCTACCGCTGCGGGGAAACGCTCAGGGACTGTGCCAGGGTGAGGGCGGTCCTCGGCGACGAGCCGGCCTCGCCCGCCGTGCTCGCCGAAGTCCTCGGCCTCGACACGGACACCGCCCGGCAGGCGACCGAGGCGCTGGTCGCGATGGGATTACTGGACAACGGCCGCTTCCGGCACGAGGCCGTCAGGGACGCCGTGCTGGACAGCATGACGCCCGACTGCCGCAGTCGGCTGCACGCCGACGCGGCACGGGTGCTGCGCAACCACGGGCGCGGATCGATCGACCTGGCCAGGCACCTGATCGCGGCGTCGCCCTTCGGCGAGAGCTGGGCCACGCCCGTTCTCCTGGACGCCGCCCGGCAGGCCATCGCGGACAACGACGTGACACTGGCCATCGACAGCCTCCGGGCCGCCCACGAGAGCTGCGCAGACGAACGCCAGCGGATGACCGTCCTGTCCGCCCTGATGCGCGTGCAGTGGCGGGTCAACCCCGCGGCAGCCGTGCGGCACCTGCCGGAGCTGACCGCCGCGGCACGGCTGAACAAACTGTCGGCGTACGAGGCCACTCAGCTCATCGCCCACCTGCTGTGGCACGGGAGGACCGGTGAGGCCAGGGAGGTCTTCACGGCGACCGAGGAAACCCGCAAGCGGAACCCGCTCGGCGCGGACGAGTTCGACGACGCCCTGAACACCGCACGCCTGTGGCTGGGCTTCTCCTGCCCGGGCCCGCTCCCTGAGGAGTCGGCCGGCGCCGCCGCCCGGCACAGCCTCCACAGGCGCGCCCTGAGCGCCATGTACGAGGCGCTGACGGGCAGTGGCGCCGGCAGCGAGTTCCTGGACGTCGACGAGGCGATCCAGCGGTTCTCCGTGGACAACGAGGGGTTCCTGCCCGCGACCGCGGCACTGGTGGTGCTCATCTACACCGACCGGCTGGACGAGGCCGCCCTCTCGTGCGACTCCCTCGTCGAGGACGCCCGCAAGTGGAACGCCCCCATGTGGTGCGCTCTCCTGCAAGCCATTCGGGCGCACATCCATCTGCGGACGGGCGACATGCGCCGGGCGGCGGACGCGGCCCGCGAGGCCTTGCAGGCCCACCCGGTCAAGAGCTGGGGAATCTTCATCGGCTCGCCGCTGGCCAGCCTGGTGCTCTCCAGCGTCGCGGCGGGCCGCCATCAGGAGGCCGAGGAGTATCTGCGCGTGCCGGTCACCACCGGCATGTTCCGCACGCCCTTCGGGCTGGACTACCTCCGCGCACGGGGGCGTTACTTCGCCGCCAGGGGGCGTCCGCACGCCGCGCTGGGCGACTTCCGCCAGTGCGGCGAGCTGATGGGCAACTGGCGGATCGACCTGTCCGCCGTGGTGCCGTGGCGCACGGACGCGGCCGAGATGTGTCTGGCGCTGGGCCGTAAACAGGAGGCGCGGCAGTACGCCAGGGAACAGCTGGCGCTGCTGCGCCCGGACGAGCGGTGGATCCGGGGCACCACCCTGCGCGTACTGGCCGCCTCGGAGGAGTCCCGTGACGAACTGCCGCTGCTGCGCGAGTCGCTGCGCCTGCTGGAGGAGTACGGCGACCGCTACGAGCAGGCACGGACGCTCCTGGACCTCAGCCTGGTGCACCGCAGCCGCGGTGACGTGGAGGCGGCGCACACCGTGCGGATGTCCGCCGCCCGGCTGGCCGACGCGTGCGGTTTCGAGCTCCCCGGGGACGAGCGCCGCCCCGGCACCCGCCACCCCGCCGCCGGCTCGGGCCGCGTGCCAGAGCCGAGGGAGTGCGAGGGCCACTTGGCGCTCAGCGACGCGGAACGCCGCGTGGCGTCCCTGGCCGTGGCGGGGCGGACCAACCGGCAGATCGCCCGGCAGCTGTTCCTCACCGTGAGTACGGTGGAGCAGCACCTGACCCGCGTCTACCGTAAGCTCCGGGTGCGCTCGCGCACCGATCTGACGGCGGAGATCCTCGACGGTGCGATCCCGCCGTCGGACGACTGCGGTGCGGGACCGCACGCCGGCCGGACGGCCACCGGCGGCCACAGCCCCAGAACGGTACCGACCTGAGACACCGGGCCGGCTCCTCAGTTTCGACCTGACGCCAACGCGAATTAAGGACAAGTATGGGCAACGGACCCGTGGAGAACGCCGGGACCGGGAACGACGCGGTGCGCACGTACCGGGAGCGGGAGCTGAAGGCCGAGCAGGAGTACGTCTCGACTCTCTACGACCGGCTCGACACACTGCGCGGTCAGGCCGATGAACAGCTGCGGGAGGTCCACCTGCGGGGCGGGGACGGAGGTACCTACCAGTCGCGCGTGGAGCGCGAGTCGCTCGAGGAGCACTACACGCGGCGCCTGTCGCAGCTGTCGGCGGCCGAGCAGGGGCTGTGCTTCGGCCGGCTGGACATGAAGGACGGCGAGACCCTCCACGTGGGCCGCATCAGCATGGCCGACGAGGACTACGAGCCGCTGCTCGTCGACTGGCGCGCGCCCGCGGCCGAGGGCTTCTACCGCGCCACCCCCGCTACGCCGCGGGGCGTGCGGCGGCGTCGTCAGATCCGCACGAAGGACCGTACGGTGATCGGCGTCGACGACGACGTGTTCGAGCTCGAGGAGCTCAGCGACGCCGAACGCGGCTCGCTGAACGGGGAGTCGGCACTGTTCGCCGCTCTGACGGCCAGCAGGACCGGCCGCATGCACGACATCGTCTCGACCATCCAGGGCGAGCAGGACCGCATCATCCGCTCCGGACTGTCCGGGATCCTCGTCGTCCAGGGCGGCCCTGGCACGGGCAAGACCGTCGTGGCGCTGCACCGCGCCGCGTACCTGCTCTACACGCACCGCGACCGCCTCGCCAAGCGCGGCGTCCTGGTGATCGGACCCAACCCCACGTTCATGCGCTACATCGACCAGGTGCTGCCCTCGCTCGGCGAGAACGACGTCCTGCTCAGCAGCGTCGGCCAGCTCTTCCCCGGGATCGAGGCGGCCGGGCAGGAGACGCCGGAGGCCGTCGCGGTCAAGGGCGACCCGCGCATGGCCGACGTCCTGGCGAACGCCGTGCGCAATCTGCAACGGCTGCCGGACGAGCCGATCACCCTGACCGTCAACCGGAACACGGTCCACCAGCAGGAGATCCGGCTGACCCGCGCCCTGTGCGGCCGCGCCCGCGACGCGGCCCGCGAGACGCGTCAGCCGCACAACCACGCGCGCCGGATCTTCATCAAGGAAATCATCGACGGCCTCACCAAGCGCCTGGCCTCCCAGCTCGGCCAGACCCTCAGGCCCGAGGACACCGAGGACCTGTCCGCCGAACTGCTCGCCGACGCCGACGTCCAGGCGGCCGTGAAGCGGCTGTGGCCGGAAGTGAGCCCGCAGCGGCTGCTCACCGCGCTGTACGCCGATCCGAAGCTGCTCGCCGACGCCTCTCCCGAGCTGACCGAGGCCGAGCGTGCGGCACTGCTGCGCCCGCGGCCGGACGAGGACACCCCGGAGAACCTGCGGTGGACGCCCGCCGACGTGCCGCTGCTCGACGAGGCGGCCGAACAGCTCGGCCACGTCAAGAGCGCCGAGGAGCGCCGCGCCGAACAGGTCGCCGCACACGAGCGTCAGGAGGCGGTCGCCTACGCCAAGGAGGCGCTGGGCGAGATGGGCATCAAGATGGTCAGCTCGGAACAGCTCGTCGCGCAGTACGAGGGCGGAACACGCTTCACGTCCACCGCCGACCGCGCGCGGGCCGACCGCACCTGGGCGTTCGGCCACGTCATCATCGACGAGGCGCAGGAGCTGTCGCCCATGGCCTGGCGGGTGCTGATGCGGCGCTGTCCCAGCAGGTCCATGACCGTCGTCGGCGACATCGCGCAGACCGGCTCGATGTCCGGCGCGCGCTCGTGGTCCCAGGTGCTGGACCCGTACGCGCGCGACCGGTGGCGCCAGGAACACCTCAGCATGAACTACCGGACGCCCTCGGAGATCATGGAGGTCGCCTCCGACGTCCTGCGGGAGATCGACGAGAATCTGGTCGCGCCCACCGCCGTGCGCAGCAGTGGCGTTCCGCCGTGGAGCCTGTCGGTGGAGTCCGCCGCCCTCACGGACGTCGTGGTGCGTACCGTGCGGGAGGAGCTGGCCGGCCTCGGCGACGGAAGGCTCGCCGTCATCACGCCTCCCTCGTGCCTGGACGAGCTGAGCGCGCCCCTGCAAGCGCTGGGGTCGGTCACGTTCGCTGACGACCCCGAGGCCCTGGACACGCCGGCCGTCGTGCTGACCGTCGAGCAGGCGAAGGGCCTGGAGTTCGACGCCGTGCTGGTCGTCGAGCCGCAGGAGATCCTGTCCGTCTCGCCGAACGGCGCCAAGGACCTCTACGTCGCGCTCACCCGTGCCACCAAGCGGCTGGGCATCGTCCACACCGGGGAACTGCCGGACGCGCTGGCGCGGGCGAAGCCGCTGAGCGGCTGAGCGGCTGGGCCGCTGCGTCGCCGGGTCGCCGGGTCGCACGTGCGTGACCGTGGGGGCGTGCGTGCGTGCGCGGCGCCCGCGGCGCGCGGGCACGCTTAGAGGCCCTTAAGCGGGACGCACCACGATGAGGGCGGCGGAGTGTGGGCGTGCGTGGCGCGCGTGGCCCCGCGGGCGTGCGCGTCCGACCGCCCGGTCCACCCGGACACCGGCTTCGGGACAGCGCTCGTAGCAGAACCCCTGCGGAGGATGGCATGGAATACCGCGAACTGAAGGTGAAAGGCGCGTTCGAGTTCGTACCGCGGGTGTTCCCCGATGCCCGCGGCCAGTTCACGGCCCCCTTGCAGAGGTCCGCCTTCGTCGCGGCCGTGGGCCACCCGCTGCCCGCGGTGGCGCAGACCAACTGCAGCACGTCACGGCGCGGCACGCTGCGCGGCATCCACTTCACGCGGACACCGCCCGGCGTCACCAAGTACGTCTCGTGCGCCTACGGGCGGGCGGTCGACCTGGTCGTCGACCTGCGCGTCGGCTCACCCACGTTCATGGAGTGGGACGCCGTCACCATGGGCGGCACGCAGCCGCGCGCCGTGTACTTCCCGATCGGGGTGGGCCATGCCTTCCTCGCGCTGGAGGACGACACGGTGATGTCGTACCTGGTTTCCGAGGAGTACGTGCCGGAGCACGAGCACTCGGTGTCCCCCTTCGACCCCGCGCTGGACCTGCCGGTGCCAGGGCGCGGGCAGGTCGTGGTCTCCGAGCGGGACGCGGGCGCTCCCACGGTCGCCGAGGCGGAGAAGGCGGGGATGCTCCCCGACTACCGCACGTGCCTGGAACTCGGCAGGGAACCGCACCGCGAGGCGTGAGCGGGCCGAGGCCCGGGGCTCCCAGTCCGGAGTCCGTACGCACCCCGAAGGGCGCGCGGCGTGCCCGGGAGCGGCGCTCGAAGCGCGCCGCTCCCTCCACGGGGAGGCCGGCCCCGCTACCGGCCCGTGCGCTCGTTCTTGTAGATCACCTGCCAGAAGTAGCTCCACGGGAGCCCGCGCCCGTCGGCCACGCACGTCCAGCCGTCTCCGGGCGTGTAGGTGGTGATGTACCCGGGGACCGCCGCGTCGACGGCTTCGCTGTCGTAGATGTCGAGCACCTGGCGCAGCGGCCCCGCCTCCAGAGCCAGGTCCACGGCCTCCTGCCCCTCCGGGTGGCCGTCCAGGTTCTTGTCGAGGAACTTTCCGACCGGGTTCTTGACGAAGAACGCCGAGCACTTGGTGTCGATCAGCTCCAGGTACGCGCGCACCGTTTCCTCGGGCATTTCCGCCATGGAGTGCACGTTGATGCACAGGTCGAAGTGTGCCGCGCCTATCGCGGAATACACACTTTCCACGGAATCGTCGGCCCGTACGAAGGTGATCTTCTCGAACTGTTCCGGCGGAAGGACCAGCCCGAGGTACTTCCTGCTCAGTTGAAGGGTCTTTTCGAGGTCGACGATGTAGTACGCAGCGAGGTCGTGATTGGACATGATGGTGTGGCACGTGCGCCCGTATCCCGCGCCGATCTCCATGACGCTTCCGCCCCGTAGATCGACCTCTTTCTCGATGAACCCGAGCTCCAGGACGCCTTGCAGGTAGTCCATGCACAGCATCTCGCCGTTGATGCGCACCGAGACCGGATTGCCCGTCTCGCGGTTCTCGATCTTCCGGATCCTGGCCCAGTCGTCCGGGCCCAGCTGCGTGCCGTAGTTGTAGATCAGTGCTTTGAGGTACCTGACTCCGTTGACCCTCGGGTCCCACAGGGAGATCTTGTAGTTCCTCGTGTCGGACTTGAAGTCCGACAGATCGGCCGCGGCTTCCTCGCCCCAGAGGTCGTGGATGCGGTTCCACATCCGGCTGGCCGTGAAGCTCTGCGCCATCTCGTTCTCCTCTTCGTCTTTCGCCCGCGCCGAAACAGTCGGAACCGCAGGGAAATCACAGCATTCTCCCCATGCTTCCAGGCGCCCATGAGACACCCTTCCCCGCGGAAGCGCCAGACGACTTTCAGTGCACCTTCAGGGGCCCTTTAGCTGCTGAGAAAGCGCGAACCGCCGTGTACCGTACGGGAGAACCGCGCCAAGGGCCGCTTTAGCCGCGCGTTGGTGTCGTTTCCTTCACTGGGACAGGAGGTACACGAATTGCGAGTCCTGTTCATCTCGATGGCCGCGGTGCCGCATGTGTTCCCGCTGGTTCCCCTCGCCTGGGCGTTCCGGGCCGCCGGGCACGACGTGCGGGTCGCGGGCCAGCCCCCCGCCGTCGCCACCGTCACCCGGGCAGGGCTGACCGCGGTGCCGATCGCCGGCGACTTCAACGTACGCGGTGACATCTCCGCGGGGCCCGGAGCGGCGGAAGCCGGCGACGACGCCTCCGCCCTCTCCCGCGACGAGGCGCTGCGGCGCTTCATGCGGCTCGGCCCCGACGCGATGGAGACGGCCCTCGTCCGGCTCGTCGACGCCATGGTCGGCGATCTGCGCACGGCGGTCGAGGACTGGCGGCCCGACCTCGTCCTGGCCGACCCGCTGCCCTTCGCCGCGCCGCTGATCGCCGAGCTCACCGGTGCCCCCTTCGTCCGCTGCCTGTGGGGCCCCGCGCTGCCGCCCGGCCGTGACCGCACCGCCGAGAGCGACCCCGCCACCGGCCTGCTCCCCGAGGCGCTGGCAGCACTGTGCCAGCGCTACGGCGTCCCGGTACGTGAGGACTACGCAGCCCGCACGATCGACCCCTGCCCGCCCAGCATGCGGGTGCCGGACGTACCGGGCCGGCTGCCCGTGCGGTACGTGCCCTACAACGGTGCGACCGAGCTGCCGGACTGGCTGGCACGGGCCCCGAAGCGGCCGCGCGTGTGCGTCACCTGGGGCACTTCCACGACCCGCATCCTGGGCCAGGAGTCCTCTCCCGTCCCCATGGTCGTGGACGCCGTCGCCGACCTGGGCGCCGAGATCGTGGTGGCCGTCGGCAGCGCGGACCGCGGACAGCTCGCGGGCGTGCCGGACGGCGTACGGATCCTGGAGGACACCCCGCTGAGCCTGCTGCTGCCCAGCTGCGACGCGATGATCCACACGGCAGGGGCGGGAGCGCTGATGACGGCAACGGTCAACGGCGTGCCCCAGGTGACGGCGCCGAGCCACCTCGGCGAGCAGCGCCTGAACGCGGAACGTCTCGCCGCGGCGGGCGCCGGCATCAACCTGTCGCTGGACGACTTCGACGCGCAGGTCGTGCGCAAGGCCACCGCCGAGGTGCTGTCGGACCCGGGCTACCGCGAGGCGGCCGGGGCACTGCGCGAGGAGATGCTCGCCCAGCCCACCCCCGCCGAGGTGGTCGGCGTCCTCGAGAACCTGGCCCGGCAGTGACGGGCGCGCCGCGATGACGGTCCACGGGCAGGAGGCACAAGGCGCGATGCACACACCGCACGACCCGCACGGCGATCCCGGCTCCGGCGACGGCGCGAGCCTGACGGAGCTGGCGCAGCTCCACGGCTCGGACAAGTGGGGCACGCACCGCTACACGACGCACTACGAAAGGCACTTCCACCCGCTGCGCCACCTGCCGCTGCGGGTGCTGGAGATCGGCGTGGGCGGGCACGACGACCCGGAGGCCGGCGGCGCGTCGCTGCGCATGTGGCGCGACTACTTCCCGCACGCGCGTGTCTACGGCGTCGACGTGTTCGACAAGTCGCCGCTGGACGAGGCCCGGATCCGCACCTTCCAGGGCCACCAGGCCGACGAGGACTTCCTCGACCACGTGATCGCGCAGACCGGGCCGCTGGACCTGGTGGTCGACGACGGAAGCCACATCAACCGCGACGTCCTGGCGTCCTTCCGCAAACTCTTCCCCGTACTGCGGGAGGGCGGCTTCTACGTCGTGGAGGACACCCAGACCGCCTACTGGCCCGGCTACGGCGGCAGCAGCACCGAACTCGGCGACACCACGACGTCCATGGGCTTCCTCAAGACCCTCGTGGACGGCCTCAACTACGAGGAATTCCTGCTGCCCGACTACACGCCCCGCTACACCGACAGCACCGTGGTGGCGGCGCACTTCTACCACAACCTGGCGCTCATCCAGAAGGGCGAGAACACCGAGGGCACGCTCCCGATGAGCCGCGCCCGTGTCCCCACGGTCGACCTCTCCGTGCCGCAGTCAAGGGCGCGGACACGAGAGCGGAGAACCGACGATCCGACCACGAATCACTGAGGGACCGAGCACGGGCCCCCGGCTCGCCGCCCGTGTTCTCCCGGCAGACCCAGAATGGCTCCCTCACATGGAAAAGCACGAGACAGTCCGACAGGTCGTCACGTGCCGGGTGTGTGAACGGGACGACTGGCAGGACGTCGTCTCCTTCGGCCCGGTACCGCTGGCCAACCAGTTCCTGCCGCAGGCCGATTCCTACGACGAGCGGTTCTACCCGCTGGGCGTGCGCTCCTGCCGCTCGTGCCGGTTGATGAGCCTCACGCACGTGGTCGATCCGAAGATCCTCTTCCGCGACTACCTGTACGTGACGCCCGACTCGGAGATGATCACGCGGCACATGCGGTACGTCGTCGACGTGTGCCGCGAACGCTTCGAGATGCCCCACGACGGCCTCGTCGTAGAGTTCGGCAGCAACACCGGGCGGCAGCTCATGGCCTTCCGCGACACGGGCATGCGCACGGTGGGCGTCGACCCGGCACGGAATCTCGCCGCTGTCGCCATGGCCGACGGCATCGAGACCGTTCCCGAGTTCTTCTCCGCCGAGGCCGCCGCGTCCATCAAGGCCGACCACGGGCCCGCCAGGCTGGTGCTGGGGCGACACGTCTTCGCGCACGCCGACGACATCGCCGAGATCGCGGCCGGCGCGAGGGAACTGCTGAGCCCCCAGGGTGTGCTCGCCATCGAGGTGCCCTATGCCCTCGACCTCCTGGAGAAGACGTCGTTCGACACGATCTACCACGAGCACCTCTCGTATCTGACGGTCGGCACCCTCGTCACCTTCTTCGAGCGGCACGGGCTGCGCGTGGTGGACGTGGAGCGGCTGGCCGTGCACGGCGGCTCGATCCTGGTGTTCGTCGGGCACGCGGACGGCCCGTGGCCCGTACGCCCGATCGTCGACGAACTGCTGGAGACCGAGCAGCGCGCCGGAATGCACCTGGACGCCACCTACGAGGGCTTCGCCCGCAACGTCGCGGAGATCCAGGCGGAACTGCCCGCGCTCCTGCGCGGACTCGTCGCGCAGGGCAAGCGGATCGCCGGGTACGGAGCGCCCGCGAAGGGGAACACGATCCTCAATGTGTGCGGAATCGGCCTCGACGAGCTGGAGTTCTGCATCGACACCACCGACCTGAAACAGGGCAAGGTGCTGCCGGGCACGCACGTACCGGTGCATCCGCCCGAGTACGCCAAGGAGCACGCTCCCGACTTCTACCTGCTCCTGGCCTGGAACTACGCCGAGGAGATCATCGGCAAGGAGTCGGCCTTCCGGGACGCCGGCGGCCGGTTCATCCTGCCGATCCCCGAGCCCGTGATCCTCTGAGCACCCCTCGCCCCCGGCACGCGGAACGCCTGCCGGGGGCGCCGGGCGCCTACGCGGATCCGCGCGGCACCGCCCACAGGGGCAGCAGCTCCTCCAGCGCGCCGGCCAGCGCCCGGCGCCAGTCGCGGGGCGGATCCGCGCCGATCTCCCGCCACCGCCCGTGCCCCAGCACCGTGTAGGCGGGGAGCCGTGCCGCCCTCCCGTACTCCGCGTCGCTGATCGGACGTACCAGCCCAGCGTCGGCGCCGGCCAGGCGGAAGACCTCGCGCGCGAGCTCGTACCAGGACGCCTCGCCGGAGTTGGTGGCGTGGAAGACGCCGTGCGCCCGCGGGCAGCGGCCCAGCGTGATCAGCTGCGCCGCGACGTCCCCCGCCCAGGAGGGCTGCCCGTACTGGTCGTCGACGACATCGACGGCCTCGCCGGCCGCGGCCCGCTCGATCATCGTGCTGACGAAGCTGCGCCCCCGACGGCCGTAGAGCCAGGCCGTACGGGCCACGACCCCCGTCCCGGGCAGCCGGGCGAGGACGGCCTCCTCGCCCGCGAGCTTGCTGCGTCCGTACGCGGTGCCCGGCGCGGGCGGATGGTCCTCGTCGTACGGCGTCCGTGCGTCCCCGGGGAAGACGGCGTTGGTCGAGACGTGCACCAGCCTCGCCCCGTGTGCGGCGCACGCCTCGGCCAGCCGGCGGGGCCCCTCCGCGTTGACGCGCAGCGCGCGGGCCCAGTCCGTCTCCGCGCCGTCGACGGCCGTGTACGCGGCGCAGTTGAGTACCACCTCGGGGCGGTGCGCGGCGAACACGGCGCGCAGCGCGTCCGGTTCGGTGATGTCCAGCGCCGCCCGGTCGAGGACGGCGACCTGGTCACCGCCCCGTTCGCTCTCCCGTGTCAGCGCCCCGGTCACATGGTGTCCGAGTCTCCCGCCCCCGCCGGTCACCATCCACCGCACCAACGGCCCCTTCCGCAGACGTTCCGCCGTCGAAAGCGGCAGCGTACGCGGTGCCTCCAACCGTTTCCCAAGAGCCGGCTTCAGCGCGGGTAAAGCGCGCGGGGCTCAGTGGGGAGTCATCGCGCGCTCGGCCCGTGCGGCGGCGTCGCGGGCTGCTTCGAGGCGTGCCTGGTGCTCCACGACGGCGGTGAACGCGCTGCCCGACTCGCCCGGTATCTGGTTGCGCATCCGCACCACGGCCACGCCGGCCAGGATCGCCGTCTCCAGGTCGGGGATCTCCAGCCAGAGGGCGTGGGCGCAGTCCGCCACCGCTTCGGCCTGCTCGTCGGCCCCCTGGTAGTGCCAGCGTTCGGCCACGTCGCGGTAGAGCCGGACGGCGCCGCTGACGTCACCGGCCAAGGAGGTGATGCGCGCACGGGCCTCCCGGATGCGGAGGGCGTCGGGGTGGGAGAGGCCGAGCGCGTTGGCGGTCTGGTCGTCGAGCCGTGCGGCCAGCGCCAGCGCGTGGTCCACCCGGCCCGCTGCGGCGTGGGCGTTGAGGTGGGACACGGCGTCGGCGAGGGACCCTGGCGTCACGGCCGACTCGGCGGCCGGGGCCGGGGCCGGGGCCGTAGCCGGGGCGGGTGCGGGCTCGGCGGCGGGCGCCGGCAGCCCGGCGGCCGGCGCCGGTTCCGGTTCCGGTTCGGGAGCGGGCGTCGGTTCGGGAGCGGGCGTCCCCGCGGCAACCGGGGCCGGCTCGGGGACGGGCGCCGGCGCGGGGCGGGGCGTCGGCACCGTGCCCGCGCCCGCGCCGGGGCCGGGGCCGGTACTCGGAGCGGCGGGAGCGGGAGAGCCGGCGGCCCGCGCGGGGGCACCGCGCTTCTTCGGCGCCTTCCCCCGCTGGCCACCGCCCGCGAGCTCACCCACCGCTCCGTCGGGCGAGATGACCAGGAGCCACACCGCGCCGTCCGGTTCGGTGGCCTGTGCCCGCACCGGTCGGCCGAGCCCGGCGGCCGCCGAGGCCACGGCGTCGATGGCCGAGGCGCGGTCGGGGTGTTCGGACGCGGGGAGGAGCGGGCCCGAGACGGTGACCCGGTCGTCGTCCGTGACGACGAAGGCGTACGCCGGCCAGGCGGGTACCTCGGCGGGCTCGTACGTGGTGGGCATGAAGCTCCTTTCTGGTCAGGTCCCCAGGCGCTAGCGCACGGTGACGTCGGCGACGTGCCACTCCGCGTCGGCGTTCTCCCGGACGAGGTGGACGTACGCCGCGGCGGCCGTGGGTTTCTGCGTCCAACCGTCGCGCCCGTGCGGCGTGGTGGTGAGGGTCCACTGCCGCCAGGCCACGGTGTCGGTGTCGTCCGGTTTCGCCGCGTCCTCCGTCTTCGCCAACTCCACGGTGGTGTAGGCGCGGTGCCGCTTCCACGTCGCCCACTGGGCTCCGGGACCGGAGCGGGGCCGGTGTTCGCTCAGCTGCCGCGCGTACGACGGCGTCAGCCAGCCCGCGTCCGCCGTGCGGGTGCCGGCGTCCTGCGGGCCCTGGTCGACCGTGGTGTCGAACGTCCACATCGCGGTGAGCGTTCCCTTGCCGACCGCGTCGGCGTCCTTCTGGTCGATGTCGCCGGGTTGGGGAACGCCGCCTTTGGGGGTGCCGCCCTGCGAGGCGGTGTCGGACTCGGTGGGGGAGGGGGAGCCCGTGTCCGCGTCGGGCGAGGCCGGGGCCGAGGGCGTGCCGGAGCCGGTCGGGTCGGGGGCCGGTGAGGAACCGGCCGCGTGTGCGCGCTGCTTGCCGCCGTTGTCGCCGCCGTCGCCGTCACTGCCGCCGAGGCCGCATCCGGCGGCGGTCAGCGCGAGCGTGAGTGTCAGCGCGAGCGCCGTGGTGGCGGCGGTGGCGCGGGATCCGAGTGGCGTCATCCGAACCGCCTCACCTTCTGGGGCCTGCTGGTGTAGTAGCTGTCGCCGAGGTCGCTGATCTTCACCACGTCGCCTGTCTTGGGCGCGTGGATGAACTGTCCGTTTCCGAGGTAGATGCCTATGTGGTCGTAGCTGCCGTGCAGATTGAAGCCGATGACGTCGCCGGGCCGCATGTCGTCGCGGGCCACCTCGCGGCCCTCGGTGACCTGCGTCTGCGAGGTGCGGGGAAGGAGGGTGCGGCCGCTGCTCGCGTGGTAGACGGCGTACTGCACGAGGCTGGAGCAGTCGAATCCGACCGTGCCCGCGCCCTGCGCGAACCCCCGCCCCGGCCCCTCGGGCCCGCCGCCGCCCCACGCGTACGGGGTGCCGAGCCACTTCTTGGCGTAGGCCACCACCCGGTTGCCGAACGTGCCGCCGTCCTCGACCGCCATGTCCCCCGAGTAGTCGGCCATCGAGGTGACGATCTTCGACACGTAGTTCTGTGTCTCCGGGTAGGGCGGCAGTCCGCCGAACTTCTCCACCGCGCCGGGCCCCGCGTTGTAGGCGGCGAGTATCAGCCGGGTCGGGTCGCCGCCCAGCTCCAGTTCGGTGACCTTGCCCGCCAGCCAGCAGTCGTACCGTGCCTGGGTCATGATGGCGTCGCCCGGCGTGAACGGGTCGGCCTCGCCGTCAGGTTCGGAGCCGCCGTCCTTGCCCGCCGCGTCCACCCCCCACGTCTTCCACGTCCCGGGGAGGAACTGGCTGAGCCCCCGGGCCCCGACGCCGCTGACCGCCGACGGGTTCCAGCCCGACTCGGCCGCGATCTGTGCGGCGATCAGCGGGGCGCTGACCTCCTTGCACTCCTTGCCGGCCCGTTCGATCCACTGGAGGTACTCGGCCGGGACGTGCTCGCCGTCGAGCGCGGTGACCAGCCCCCGGGGAGCGCGAGACTCCTCCTCGTCGGCGGCCGCCACCACGGACAGGCCGACCACCATGGTGAGCAGTCCGGCGAGGAGACCCCCCGCCCATCTCACCGTGGTCGTGGTCATCCGCAACCCCCCTTGAACCAGTTCGATCGAGAGTCCGTATGTGGGCCCGTAGTCGAAAAGCAGCGCTCGGAACGTGTGTCAACTCGTGCAGTGCGTTGCGGCGTCGTGTCCGCGTCGAAGGGAGATGCCATGGCCGGGGATGCGCCGGTTTCCAACCCCTGGCTGTCGCCGGCCCGCCCTTCGGGGGGCAACAACGGAGAGCCGCAGCGATCGGTTCAGGACGTACCCACGGCGCTGACGGGCCCCGCGGCACCTCAGGCGGGTGTGCCGCGGCCCGCGCACGTGCTGCCCGTCGCCGCACCGCAGGCGGCCGCTGGGCCCGCGTGGTGGTGGCTGGGTGTCCACGGTGGCGCGGGCGTCACCACGCTGGAGCAGGCCGTGCCCGGTGGCCGGGACGCGGGCCGCGCCTGGCCCGCGGGGGACGTGCCGCAGCCCGTGGTGCTCGTCGCGCGCTCCGGCGCGGTCGGTCTCAAGGCCGCCCAGAGCGCGGCCCAGCAGTGGGCCTCGCAGATGGTGACCGGCGTCGAACTGCTCGGTCTCGCCGTCGTCGCCGACGCCCCGGGCCGCCGCCCGCGCCCCCTGCGCGACCTGGTGCGCCTCGTCTCCGGCGCCGTGCCCCGCCTGTGGGAGATCCCGTGGGTGGAGCCGTGGCGGCTCGGCGAATCGCCCACGGCTCATGTGCCCAGCCAGTGCGCGCCGTTGGCACGCGACCTGTCCCGACTCACCCGACGCGCGTAAGGGGAATCCGCATGTCCACTCTGTTGGCCGCCGTCTCGGCCGCCTCGCAGCAGTTCGCTTCCGTCGTCGCCGACCCGGCACCCTCCGGGGTGCCGGATGTCGGCGGCGGGGAGGCACCACCCGGAGCCGACGGTCTGTTGACGGTGCTCAAGTGGGTGGCCTGGTCCGTCACAGCCCTGTGCGTCGCGGGCATCTTCGGCGTCGCCGCGCGGATGGCCGTCGACCACTCCAAGGGCGGCGGCCGCGAACACGTCAAGGGCCTGGGATTCGTCCTGGGCGCCTGTGTGCTCGTCGGCTCGGCCTCCGGCGTCGTCGGCGCGCTGGTGTGACGGCGCGATAGGCGACGGGAGCTGACATGCGCAGCGCAAGAATGGGGAGGAGCGGGAGGGACATGGCAGAGCCCGGCAACCGCGCGGACCGCGAGGAGTCGCACAGTCCGTGGCTGCGGACCGGTTTCGTCCTGGCGGTCGCGTTCCTCGGCTTCGTGGCCGTCATCGGAGTGGTGGTGCTCACCTCCTCCGAACCCTCCGACGAAGGAGGCGGTGCCGCCAGGGCCGCGGCGTCGCGGAAGCCGGCCGCGCCGCAGCCGGGCGGCGAGGGAGCGGACGGCGGCTCTTCCACGGCCGCGGACGAGGAAGCCCCGTGCCCGAGGCTGGGCGACACCGGCAAGGAGACGCCCACCGCGGCGCCCACGGGTGTGACGTGGAAGCTCTTCGGCACCGTCGCACTGCCGGCGTCCAAAGGCGCGGGCCCTGCCGTGGCCGGCGGGGACATGGCGCGCTGCTACGCGCACACGCCCGTCGGCGCGCTGCTGGCGACCAGCCAGATCAGCGTGCGGTACCTGGCGGCCGACGACTGGCTGAAGGTGACGCGGGCCCAGGTGCGCGGCGCGGGTCGGGACCCCTACATCACCGCGCGGACCAAGTCGGAGCGTGAGGGGGAGTCCGAGAGCGGGGAGGGTGCCGTGCAGGGCCAGATCGCCGGCTTCAAGTTCGTCACCTACACGGGCGACTCGGCGGTGATCCAGACGGTGTGGCGGTTCCCCGACGGACGGATGCAGGCCGCCACCACGACGGTGCTGTGGCAGGACGGGGACTGGCGCCTGGAGTACCCGGCGGATCCGCCGGCGCCCACCCCGGTCGACTCGCTGGCCGGATACGTCGAGTGGGGTGGTGTGTGATGGCCGGCTGCGACTTCGGCTGGGTGCGTCCCACGGTCGGCGGCTACTGCGTCGGCGACGGGAAGGGCACGGCGCCCAAGGATCTCGGCGACAGCGCGTTCGACAATATCGTCGACAGCGCCGCGGAGGCGGCGGGATCCACCGTCAAGGCCCTCGGCAGCGCGTGGACGCAGATCGAGAGCCCGCTGCTCAGTTACGACAGCGGCCCCGCGGCCTTCCTGCGCGGCTCCACCCTGTGGTTCACCTCGTTCACCGCCGTCCTGTGCCTGCTCGTCGCCGCGGGGCACCTGGCCTGGCAGCGCCGCAGCGAGCCGGGGAAGCAGGCGCTGCGGGGCCTGCTCAACCTGGTCGTCGTCTCCTCCGCTGGGGTGGCGGCCGTCAACCTGCTGACCGTGGCGGGCGACAGGTTCAGCGTCTGGATCATCGACAGGTCCACGGGCTGCCAGCGGATCAGCCCGGACGGCGAGCCGGTGCGGCAGTGCGTGAACGAGTTCGACGACCGTGTCTCGGCGATGCTCGCGCTCGGGGACTCGGACTCGGCCTTCCTGGTGCTGATCATGTCCCTGCTGGTGATCGTCGGCAGTCTGGTGCAGATCGCGCTCATGATCGTGCGAGTGGCCATGCTGGTGATCCTCACCGGAACGCTCCCGCTGTCCGCCGCCGCCAGCTCCACCCCCGGGGGCCGAGCCTGGTTCCGCAAGTCCACGGGCTGGCTGCTGGCGTTCGTGCTGTACAAACCGACCGCCGCGGTCGTGTACGCGGCGGCGTTCTCGATGACCGGCACGGCGCCGGGCGGCGAGGGCAAGGAGATCATCTCCATGGTCTCCGGGGTGGTCCTGCTCGTGCTGGCCTGCTGCACCCTGCCCGCGCTGCTGCGCCTCGCGGCGCCCGCCGTGCAGGCCACCGCCTCGGGCCTCGGGCGCGGCGGCTCCTCGGGGGCCCGCAGCGCCCGGACGGTCGCCACCGGGGCGCAGGCGGTACCGCAACTGCGCGGGCCCGCCGCGGGACGCTCGGTCTCCGGCGCGATGCTGCACCAGGATCGTACGGAAGCCACCGGGGCCCGCAGCGGCACCGGCCGGATGGCCGGAGCGCGCAGGCCCGCGCAAGGCGCCGGCGGCGCCCAGGCCTCGCCGGGCGCCGCGGCGAGTGCCACCACGGCAGGCGGCCCCGCGGGACGGGGCCCGAAGGCCACGAGCAAGCAGTCCCACCAGCCGGCGCCGTCCGCGGACCCCGGCGACCCGTCCGAGGGCGAACTCCTCTCCTCCGCGCTCTCGACGGCTCCTCGACACCACGACGACCAGCAGGGGGAATCCCGTGGCAGTGACTGAAGAATCCGGCCCGCGCACCTACGGCAACTTCCGCAAGCCGCGCGCCTCCGGACTGCGGGGCCTGTCCCTGGGCGCCACGCTGCTGCTGTTCGGCGGCCTGATCGCCGTCGTCCTCAGCACGCTGATCTCCCTGTGGGTCGCGCTGGCGCTGGCGGCCGTCCTGGCGCTCGCCATGGCTCCGCTGGCCCTGCGCGACCGGCACGGCCGTACGCTGATGCAGCGCGGCGCGGTCCGCCTCGCCTGGTGGCGCACCACCTCCTCGGGCGGCAACCTCTACCGCTCGGGTCCGCTGGGCCGGGCCGGCGGCGGCAACTGCCGGCTGCCGGGGCTCGCCGCCCAGTCGTCGCTGAGCGAGGCACGCGACGGCTACGGCCGGGCGTTCGCCATGATCACCGTGCCGGCGACCAACCACCACACCGTCGTCGTCGCCTGCGACGCGGACGGCGCCGCCCTGGTCGACGAGCGCCAGGTCGACATCTGGGTGGCCCACTGGGGCCAGTGGCTCTCCGCGCTCGGCACCGAGCCGGGCCTGGTCGCCGCGAGCGTCACGGTGGAGACGGCACCCGACCCCGGCGTCCGGCTCCAGCAGGAGATCGACGCCAACGCGGTCGACGAGGGCCCCGAACTCGCGCGCAGGATGCTGCGGGACGTGGTCGCCGCCTACCCCAGCGGCTCCGCGCAGATCAGCACCCGCATCGCGCTGACGTACTCGGGCGCGGCCCGCCCCGGATCGCCTCGCCGCAACGTCGAGGAGATGGCGGTGCACATCGGCACCCGCCTGCCGGGGCTGACCGCCGGGCTGTCCATGACCGGCGCGGGAACGGCCGTACCGATGACGGCGACCGAACTCACCGAGGCCGTACGGGTCGCCTACGACCCCACCGTCGCCCAACTCGTGGAGGAGGCCCGCGCCGCCGGGGGCACCGGACTGACCTGGGACCAGGCGGGCCCCACCGCCGCGCAGGAGGCGTGGGACCACTACCGGCACGACGGCGTGCACAGCGTCACCTGGGCGATGACGGAGGCGCCGCAGGGCGAGGTGTTCGCCAACGTGCTGACCGGCCTGGTGCAGCCCAGCCGCGACATCGCCCGCAAGCGGGTCACCCTGCTCTACCGCCCGCACAGCCGCGCCGAAAGCGCCCGCGTCGTACAACAGGACTACAAGAACGCCCTGTTCACCGCCCAGCAGTCGCCACTCGGCAGGGCGAGCGACGACGCGGAGGTCGTCGCCGCCAGGAAGGCCGCCGAGGAACAGGCACAGGGCCACGGGGTCATCCAGTTCGGGCTGCTGATCACCGCCACCGTCGACTCCGCCGAGGACCTGCCCAGGGCGAGCGCGGCCGTCGACAACCTGGCACCCGCCGCCCGGATCGCGGTCAGGCCGGTCTACGGATCGCAGGCCGCCGCCTTCGCCGCCGCGCTGCCGCTGGGCCTCGTCCTGCCGCTGCACACCGCACTGCCGCAGACCGTGCGGGACGCGATGTAGCGCCTCGCGGACCCGTCGCCACCGCACGCAAACAGCACAGGAGGACCCATGGCAGCCCGCACGAGCGGCAGGACCCGGGCGCGCAGGCCTGACACCCCCCGCACACCGCAGCCCACGCCGCGCGGCTGGCCCGGGCGGGGCGGCGGCACCGTCGGCTACGTCGATCCAGCGCCCGAATGGCGCGGCACCACCGTCCAGGTCTGCGGAATGTGGCCGTTCGGTGCGGGGGCCGGCACACCGATGGTCGGGGTGCCCCTCGGCCGCGACCTCGACTCCGGGGCCACCGTGTGCTGCGACCCGGTCAGCTGGTTCATGCGCACGGGGCTGCTCGCCAACCCCTCGATGTTCGTGCTCGGCCGCCCGGGACTCGGCAAGTCGACCGTCGTACGGCGGATGGCGCTGGGCCTGGCGGGCTACGGGGTGCACCCGCTCGTCTTCGGCGACCTCAAGCCCGACTACGTCGACCTCATCAGGGCCATCGGCGGACAGGTCATCAGCCTCGGCCGGGGCCGGGGCCACCTCAACGTCCTCGACCCCGGCGAGTCCACCGCTGCCGCCGCCCGGCTCACAGGATCGGCGCGCCGCCAACTCCTGGCCGCCACCCACAGCCGGCGCCTGAACATGGTGTCCGCGCTGCTGACGATCCTGCGCTCCGAGCCGCCCGGCGACCGCGAGGAGACCGTGCTCGCCGCGGCGCTCGACATCCTCGACGACCGGCACGGCCCCGGCCGCACACCTGTCCTCGCCGACCTGGTGCAGGTCATCAAGGACGCCCCGGAGCCGGTACGTGCCGTCGCGCTCGACCGCGGGGACATCAACCGTTACCGCGACATCACCGAGAACCTGGAAGCCTCGCTGACGGCACTGCTCGGGGACGGCATGCTGGGCGACTCCTTCGCCCGCCCGACCACGGAGCCCATGAAGCTCGACCGCCCCGTGTGCTTCGACATCAGCGACATCGACGACAGCGAGACCCTCCTCCAGGCGGCCGCCCTGCTCTCTTGCTGGTCCTACGGCTTCGGCGCCGTCTCGGCCGCCCACGCGCTCGCCGACGCGGGTCTCGAGCCGCGCCGCAACCACTTCCTCGTCATGGACGAGCTGTGGCGGGTGCTGCAAGCGGGCCGTGGCCTGGTCGACCGGGTCAACGCCCTCACCCGCCTGGACCGCCAGCGCGGCGTGGGTCTCGCCATGGTCACCCACACCATCGGCGACCTGCTGGCCCTGCCCACCGAGGAGGACCGCATCAAGGCCAAGGGGTTCGTGGAACGCGCGGGCATGGTGGTGTGCGCGGGACTGCCGCCGGCCGAGATGCCGCAACTGTCGCAGGTGGTGGAGCTGACGGAGGTCGAAAAGCGGCTCCTGGTCGACTGGTCCACACCACCCGCCTGGGACAGCTCCCGCAACCGCCAGGCCGACCCGCCAGGACTCGGCAACTTCCTCGTCAAGGTCGGCAGCAGGCCCGGCATCCCCGTCCATGTCGACCTCACCGAGGGCGAGTTGGAGGTCAACAACACCAACAAGAGGTGGAACAAACAGGCGTGAGGGCCCTGACCACGCGGTGAACCGATCAGGTCGCCGATCCGTGGAAAGGGTGGAGGCCGGGCCCCCACCGCGGTCTCCACCCGAACCGGGCCCGGGGCGCGTTCCCCGTTCGGCGCCCTGGGCCCGGTCTGCTGCGACGTGTGCGGCACGGCGAGGCGGTCGGCGATCGGCACAGCTGTGAACCGATACGCACAGCGCTCCGTTCTCACCGTGGAGTTCTTCCGTCGCAAGCCGAGACGTCAGGGAGTGGTGCACATGAGCGAGGACGGAGAGGCCCGGGCGCCCGGCGCGCCGCCCGAGGACCCGGCCCCCTTCGAAGTGGTCATCGACGGGTCCGGTGCCGCCTCGATCGACGGCGAGCAGGTGCCGGTCATCGGCGACCAGCCGCTCGACACCGCCATCCTCGACACGCTGCACGGGTACGCGCGGCTGCGGAACACCCCCGTCACAGCGGTCATCTCCAACCCGGCCACCGACTCGACGGTGCACGTCGAGGTCGGCCCCGACGGCTCCAGCCGACTCGCCGGGCCACCGTCCGAGGACGCGGACGAAAGCGCCGCGTCGGAGGGCGACGCGGCGGCAGGGGGCCCCGGCGCGGGGGCCGACGCCGTGGCCGGTTCCGCGGCCGGTGGCGCCGGCGCCGTGGCTGACGGGGCCGCTCCAGTGGTCGGCGGCGCGGCGGGTGACGCCGCCCCGGTGGCCCACTCCGCGCCCGAGGGCACCGCCCCGGTGCCCGGGGGCGGCACTCAGGACCAGCCCGGTGGCGTGGAGACCGGGGATGAGGCGGCCACCGCGATCATGCCGACCGTGGAGGCGGACCCGTCCCCGGCAGCAGCTGAGCCGGTTGCCGGGCCTGCGGCGGCTGTGGGGCCTGCGGCGGCTGTGGGCCCCGGCGTGGCCGTGGACCCCCAGGCGGCCGGGGGCTCCGGGACGGTCGCTGGTCCCGAATCCGTCGTGGGCGGCGGGACGACCGCAGACCCTGACGCGGCCGCCGCCCCCGGTACGACGGCTGCCGGGCCGTCCCCGGCTGCCGGCAACGGCCCAGCTGCCGGCAACGGCCCAGCTGCCGGCAACGGCCCAGCTGCCGGCAACGGCCCAGCTGCCGGCAACGGCCCAGCTGCCGGCAACGGCCCAGCCGTCGGCAACGGCCCAGCCGTCGGCAACGGCTCCGTCGCCGGGGGAGGCCCGGTCGCCGGCAACGGCCCGGCTCCAGGAACCGGCCCGGCCGTCGGGGACGGCCCGGCAGCCGTGGCGGGCGGCTCGCCCGTCGGCGGCGGACAGCCGGGCCCACTGGCCCAGAAGGGCACCGCCAAGCGACGCACCGCGCTGCCGTCGATCCCGCGCCCGTCCCTGCCGTCGCTGCCGCGACCCGCGCTGCTCGGACGCTCGTCCGGTGCCGGAGGCGGGAGCAACGGCAGCGGTGGGGGCAACGCCGCGCGCGGGCCCCGGGGTTCGGACGTCGAGTTCGTGCCCACCAGCCTGCTCAAGAAGCCCTGGGTGGTCGCGGCCTCGGCCGTCGCCGTGGTGGCGCTCGTCACCACGCCGCTCGCGCTGGCCGGTGCCAGCAGCGGCGAGGAAGAGGGCGGGAAGGACGAGAAGACCCTGGCCGACGGTCCGAAGGACGAGGTCACACGCGGCCCGGGAGGCGCGGTGCGCCCCTCACCGCCGCCGTCGCCTTCCGGCTCCCCCTCGGCGAAGGACGACCCCAGCGACAAGCCGAAGTTCGGGGACTCGAAGCCCTCCGAGTCCAAGGACGAGAAGGACTCCGACTCGTCCGACGAGGAGTCCTCGGGCGGGGACGACAAGAAGGACACGAAGAAGGCGTCCGCGGGACCCGGAATCCCGTCGGGGGTCACCATGATCGTCAACCGGAAGACCGACCTGTGCCTGGATCTGCCGGGAACCGGCAAGGGCAAGCCGGACGGCCGGGCCCAGCAGGGCGCGTGCGACACGACCCACGCGGCTCTCGGCGGCAACCAGCGGTGGAAGCTGGACCTCAAGGAGAAGGACGGCGGGCCGGGGAAGGCCGACCTCTACCTCATCCGTAACGTCAAGGACAACCTCTGCCTGGACCTGGCCGGGTTCGGACCCAAGGCGGCCAGGTCGCCGGTGACCGAATACCACTGCCGCGCCAAGAACGACAACCAGCTGTGGTGGTTCGACAAGCGGTCCAACGGCACGTACTGGATCCGCAACCACGAGAGCGGACACCTGTGCCTCGACGTGTCCGGCAAGGGCGAGAAGCCGCACGCCCCCCTGCTGATCTTCGGCTGCGACGACGCCGACGACCACCAGTGGACCTTCCGCAAGCCGTGAGGAGGCGGCACCGGGGACAGCGGGCCGGTGCGGGCGGCCCGGCCGGGCGTCTCGTCCGGCCGGGCGCGTGCTGGAGCTTCAGCCCACAGGGTCCACCGGCGGGACCTCCTTGGCCCGGTGAGAGCCCGGTTTGCACCCGGCGAAAGGCCCCATAGGGTCACGCAGGGCTCCCATGATCGGCCCCAAGAAGTCGCGGTGCCATACGGAGGGCCCCGTGTTGTCGGCGTTCGGACCGGTCAACTCGGCCCAGGCCAGCCACAGTCCGTGGAGCTGCGCCACCGCCTCAGGATGCTCCCACCAGCGCGAACACCACGGAGCCGTGGAACTCACCTCCCTGCCGTAGACCGGCAGCAGCACGTGGTGCGTCCACTGGAGGAGCTGGTACAGCGACGCCTGGTACTCGGCCCCGTCCTGGTAGAGGATGAACCGAGGCTTGGCCGGGGCCTTTTCCTCGGCAGGCCCCCCGTCCTCGCCCGCGGTTCCGGGGTCGTCGCTGTTCACTGCCATGCGGGTGCTCCCTGCGGGTGGTGTCGTCGGCTGGCGCGTCGCGCGGCGCTTCGCCCTCTCGTCGTGCTGGTGACCAACACGTGTGCGCCGCGGGCCCGGTTCACCACGGTCTCCGGGCCACCGTGGCGCGGCACAGGGACGATCGACCGCGGTGATCGGTGAACCGATCAGCTTTCTGTCCCGTGAGAAGGGTGTGGAACACATCGACACCGCGGGGAGGGCAGCGTGACAACTCCTCCGAACCAGGGCGACGTCCGAGGCCGTCGGCTCAGGGACCCGGAGTGGGGCTCCCGGTCGCCGTCCCCGCCGCCGGAGGAATTCCGCTCGGAACCGTGGAGCACCGCCGCCGACGTGTACTACTACCTCCAGGGCAGCGAACTGATGACGGCCGCCAGCGCCGCCCTGGCGCGTGCAGGGCAGGGGTTCGTGGAGCGGTCCCCCCAAGTGGTGGATGCCGCCGTCGATGCCTTGCAGCCGGCCGCGCTCGTGGCGCAGGGGGTGGGCACGGGGCTGGGCGACGCGAACCAGGGCGCGGCGTCGTTCTACAACTGGGGCGTTCTGCTGAGCGGGGCCGACGGCGCACGCACCGTCTTCCTCGAAGGCAGGAAAGCGCTCAAGCCCCATCCGGACGACCCGCCCAACGTCCTGGCCGCCGTCATCGGAGCGGCCAGACTCGGCGGCTCAGCGGCCTACGCCTTCGCCCCCACCGAGGTGGGGAGAGCTGCCGGGGCGTCCGTTCAAGGAGCCGCGTTGGGCATCGAGGCGTGGATGCGGCGGCAGCAGGCCACGGCGGGGCGGCAGGCGCCGCCTGTAACGAGCGTGCCGTCCGAGGCTCCGCGTATCGCCCTGGAACGTGTCCCCGGTGCCCTGTCCGCCGATGAACTGATGGAGGTCGTTGACGCCAACCTGGGACGGGCCTCTTCCGGCCAGCTCCCCACGAATCCGACCGCGCAGACGCCGGTCCCCTCGACGGCACCCAGGGACCGGGCCGAACCGCTGAGCGTGGGGCAGCAGGCCACGCACGCCGGCGTGGGCCGCGGGTCCACCGCGGGTGTCGGCAACACCGTGGCCGGTCGGCACACCAGCCCGGGCACGAGCGGCAACGGCAAGCGCCTTGGGTAGGCGCGAGCGAAACGCACCACTCCTCAGTCATGTGGGGCGGGTGGCGCGTGCCGAGGGGAGTCTTCCAGCTTGCGCAGTTTCTCACGGATGTGTTCCGCGTCCGGGTGGTTGAACTCGTCCAGCAGGCCCAGCGCACGGCTCCAGTGTGTGCGGGCGGCGTCGGGGTCGCCGCCCGCCAGGTGGACGTCGCCGAGGTGGTCGATGGTCTGGGCCTCGCCCCAGCGGTTGCCGACGGCCTGGTGCTTGGTGAGCGCGTGGCGGTAGTGGGAGATGGCCTCGTCATGGTGGTGGAGCTGGTGGTGCACGGTACCGAGGAAGTCCAGGGAGATGCCCTCGACCCACGTGTTGTCGGTGGCACGTTGGATGACCAGTGCCGCTTCCAGGTAGGCGCGGGCCTCGTCGAGCCTCCCGAGCCGCAGGTGGGCCTCGCCCAGGTTGTTCAGGCAGATCCCCTCGCCCCACCCGTGGCCGACGGAGCGGTCGATCTCCAGCGCCTGCTGCAAGTGTTCCAGCGCCTCCTCGTACCGGCCCGCTCGCAGGCAGACGTCCCCCAGGTTGCCGATGATGCGGGAGGCGCCCAGTTCGTCGCCGAGCTCTCTCCAACGGGGCAGGGCCTGGAGGTAGTAGTCGATGGACTCGTTCAGGCTGCCGCCGTTGGCGAGGGCGTTGGCCACGCCGGTGAGGCATTCGGCCTCGCCCTTGCGGTCCCCGGCCCGGCGGGCGGCCGCCAGGCTCAGCCGGTTGGAGGCCAGCCAGTCGTTCGTATGGCTGCGCAGGTAGAAGAAGCCCCACAGGACGGCGGTCAGTCGCCAGGCGACAGCCGGGTGGGGTGCCGCGGCGGCGTGGGCGATCGAGGCGACGAGGTTGGCGCGTTCGGCCGAGCACCAGTTCAGTGCCTGGTCGTAGGTGGTGAACTCCAGGGGCTCGTTGTCGGCGAGCAGCGGGACGAGCGGCACCCGTGGGCGGTTCGGGGTGAGGAACAGGGAGGCGGCGTCGGCGGTGTGCAGATACCAGGTGAGTACGCGTTCGACCGCCTGTTCGCGATCCGGTGCCGTCTCCGTGCAGTCGGCCTGTTCGGCGGCGTAGATCCGCAGCAGGTCGTGGAAGGCGTAGCGGCCGGGGAAGTGCTCGGTGAGCAGGTGGGCGTGGGTGAGTTCGGCGAGCAGACCGCGGGTCTCGCGGCGGGTGAGGCCCGCCAGCGCGGCCGCGGCGGGCGCGGAGATGTCGGTGCCTGGAGCGGTGGCCAGCAACTGGAACAGCCGTGCGGCCGGCGCCGAGAGGGCCTGGTACGACCAGGAGAACACCGCGCGTACGTCGGTACTGATGTCGCCGCCGGCGAAGGCGTCGAGGCTGCCGTGGCTGTCGCGCAGCTCCTCGGCGACGGCGTGCAGCGGGAAGCTGGGGTGGGTGGCGGCACGGGCGGCGACGATGGCCAGCGCCAGCGGCAGCCGTGCGCAGCGGGAGATGATCTCGTCCGCCGCCTCGGGTTCCGCCGCGAGCCGGGCGGCGCCGATCCGGCGGGCCAGGAAGTCCCGCGCGTCCGCGAGCGGCAGCGGAGTGAGCGTCAACGGGTGCGCGCCGTCGTTGGCGATGAGGCCGGTGAGCTGATTGCGACTGGTGACGATGGCCAGGCAGCCGGGGCCCGTGGGCAGCAGGGGCCTGACCTGCTCGGTGTCGCGGGCGTTGTCCAACAGCAGCAGGACCCGACGCTCGGCGAGCAGACTGCGGTACAGCGCCGTGCGCCCCTCCGGACGGCCGGGCATCTGTCCCGGAGGCACACCGAGCGCGTCGAGGAAGGTGTGGGTGGCCTCGTCCGGCGGCATGGCCGTGCCCGTCGGATCGAAACCGCGCAGGTTGACGTAGAGCTGCCCGTCGGGGAACCGGTGTGCGATCTCGTGTGCCCAGTGCACGGCCAGGGTCGTCTTTCCGACTCCGGCCATACCGCCGATCGCGCTGATCACCACGGCGTTCGGATGCCTGCCGTCGGAGGGCAGCAGGGCGTGGCTCTGCGCGAGTTCGTGTTCCCTTCCGGTGAAGACGGGCAGGTCGGCGGGGAGCTGCGCGGGCCGGGCCGCGGCAGGTGCGGGGGGAGGGTCCGAGGCGGCAGCCCGGTCGGGGCTGGAGGGCTGCGGCGGCGCGGGCGCGCGCAGCGCGGGGTCGCCGGACAGCATGCGGGCGTGCAGGTCCACCAGCGCGGCACCGGGCTCGACGCCCAGCTCCGAGGCCAGTGCCGAGCGGATCTCGCGGAAGGCCGCCAGGGCCTCGGCCTGCCGTCCTGCCCTGTACAGGGCCAGCATCAGCAGCTCGTGGAGCCGCTCGCGCAGCGGGTTCCCGGCCGTCAGCGTGGTCAGGGCGGCGGCCACCTCCTCATGGCGCCCCAACGCCAGGCCGACGTCCAGGTGGGCCTCGGACGCGCTCAGCCACTGCTCGTCGAGCCGGTACCGCTCCGCGACGGCCAGCGGCCCCGGCAGCCCGGCCAGCGGCTTGCCGTCCCACAACTCCAGTGCGGCGTGCAGCAACTCGTCGGCCGCGCTGAGGGAGCCCGCGGTACGGAGCTTCTTGGCTTCGGCCACTCTTCGCTCGAACAGGTCGAGATCGAGGCAGTCCTGGGGAAGGCGTATGAGGTAGCCGTCCGCGGAGGACACGATCAGCTGTGGGGGCCGGCCCGCCTCGCGCTTCGGTTCCAGGACCTTGCGCAACCGGGAGACGTACGTACGCAAAACCGTGACGGCTCCCGACGGCGGCTCCTCGCCCCAGAGGGCGTCGATGAGTTGGTCGATGGATGCGGGGCGTCCGCGGCGCAGCAGCAGCGCCGTCAGCACCGCTCGCTGCTGTGGTGACCCGAGGGCCAGCTCCTTCTCCCCACACCACGCTCGCACGGGTCCTAAAACAGCTATGCGCAGGGAGTTCGTATGGCTCGCGTTCACGAGTTCGACTCTACCGAGGTGCCAACGATCCGGAACCACCCAGGTCCGTTTCTCGCCGAGTCGTTTCCACCCGGACTTCGGGACGCAACACGTTCGACATCTGCGCGGAGGGCCGCCGGCAGGGGATTTCGCCGGTCCGCCGCGCCCCGGCGCGCTGACGCGTCCCCAATTGAACCGGATGCGGCGCCGATCCGTGAGGTCCTTGAGTACCGGTCGTCGACGACACGGAGGACGCCCCTATGCCTGAGCCCGGTGCACGCCGCGTCAGGCCCAAGCGGCTTGCGCGGCAGTTGCTCGACGAGGAACTGAGGGCGAACAGGCGACGGAGGAGGCAGGGCGACCCTCCCGGTCCCGGTCCCGCTCCCCAGCGAGCGCCGCAGCAGACTTCGGCCGGCCAAGGCTCCGACGACGTGGCGGATGAGATGCTGCGTTTCCTCAGCGCCGTCTTGCGCCGCCTCACGCGCAACCGCAGGCGTCCACAGCCCGCTGCCGACTCCGACGCGCCACGGGACTTCCCACAGGGCCCGCCCATGCAGTGGGCTCCTCAGCAGGCCGCGTACGCTCCGGCGCCGCAGTGGGGCCCCGAAGCGATGGGCCCGCAACAGCCCCTGGCGCCACCGGGTTTCGCGCCGCCCCGTCCGGACCTCGCCCCGGGGCCACCTCAGGGGTGGGGCTTCGCTCCCGCGTCCGGCCATCCACCTCAGGCAGCGGGATTTGCTCCGCAGGGGACCGGGTTCGCACCGCCGCCTCCTGGGTGGGCCCTCGCGCCACCCCCGCGGCAGCCGGACCGCCGAAGGCTCATGAAGCAGCAGCCTGAGGCCCACCCGCGGCTCGCTCAGTACATGCGTCTCGACGACAAGGACGACGACAAGCGGGCAGTCCGGCAAGCCGTGGACAAACTGATCGAGAAGAAGACCCGCTACCGAGTGGCGGCCCAGAACAATCTGCTGCCCTTCAACAAGTCGCTCTCGGAGGCGGCCAAGGCCGAGGCGAAGAACGCCGGCCCGCCGCCACCCGCGCGCTCCTGGCTGTCCAGGCTCACCCCCTGGCGGACGGCGAAACCGGGCAACGCCGAGGGGCGCGCGAACACGGACACCGCCGCGCGCAGCCTGTCCGCCGCGGCCCCCGGTGCCCGCATGACCGCACCGCCCAACCTTCCCCAACCGTCGGGCAACGCCCCTGGCCAGGTCCCTGGCCCCCGACCCGAGAACGCCGCCACCCGGGCGGTGTCCCGCGTCGTCGCTCCACCCCAAGGAGGCCCCGCCGGGGACAGGCCGCCGCCCGTTCCGGACAAGGTGCCCGAGGTTCCGCGGAAGATCCCGCTGGACGCGCCCGAGGTACCGCGCAAGATCGCGCCGGGCGCGCCCGACGTTCCACCGAAGATCCCGCTCGACGCGCCCGAGGCCGCACCAGTGCACGCCCGGAGCGCTTCCCCCTCCGGGCGCGAGCAGTACTCTCCTGCCGGCTCCAAGAGTCCGGCGGATCCGGTGAGCCGGCCCGTGAGCCCGATGGATCCCACCAGCAGGCCCGTGAGCCCGATGGATCCGACCAGCAGGCCCGTGAGCCCCATGAGCAGGCCCGTGAGCCCGATGAATACGTCAGCGCAACCCGCCTCGCCCGCTTTCAGCTCCGACGTGGCCAACCGGTCACTCGAACACCACCTGTCCTCCAACGAGGCACGGGGCCCCGGCTCTTCGACGTCCCGGTCCGAGCCGCCGCCGTACCGCGCGCCCGCGGTGCAGCAGACCAAGCCGGCGCCGAAGCGGCGGAGCATGTAGTCCGGTCAGCGCGGTTGAACCCCTCCGGCGCGCGCCCCGTGGTGACTCTCGATGCTCAAACCGAGAAGCGACGGCGGAGGCCGACGCCGTGCGGCGGCGTTCGTGCGTGCGACGGGGGCGCCGGTGGCGGCCGCCACATCCGCGCAGGCGCGGCGCATCCGGGACGTGGATGCGCTGCGCGGCTTCGCGCTGCTCGGCATCCTGCTGGTCAACGCCCAGACGATGGCGGGCCCTTACGAGGGCCAGGGGGCATCCGGGACGGTGGAGGAGAGGATCGCCGCCTGGCTCGTGACCGCGCTGGTCAGCAGCAAGTTCTACCTGCTCTTCGCCTTCCTGTTCGGGTACAGCTTTACCCTCCAGGCCCGCTCGGCCGAGCGGGAGTCAGCCGCGTTCGCGGGGCGCATGCTGCGCCGGCTGGTGTGCTTGTGGTGCCTGGGGCTGGCGCATGCCGTGCTGTTGTTTCCGGGCGACATCCTGATGACGTACGCGGTGCTGGGCCTCGTGCTGTTCGCGATGCGTGGAGTGGCGCCGCGGACAGCCGCTCGCGCCGCTGTCGTGCTCGTCGTCTGCCTCGGTGTCCTTCTGCTCGGGAAGGGGATGCTGACTCTCGGCACCACCTCGCCGGGCGCCGGCGCCGCCGCTGATACCGCCACGGCCGTGGCGGACTACCGGGGTGCTCCGGCCTCCGTCGTGCACGCCAATCTACGGCAGTGGCGCGACCTGCTCGCCGGAGACCTCCTCTACATGCCGCACATCCTGGCGGCCTTCCTGGTGGGGCTTGCCGCGGGCAAGCGGCGGGTGCTCGCGGAGTTCGACCGGTATCGCGGCCTGGCCCGGCGGCTGGTCGTGTACGGGCTGCCGACGGGCCTGGTCGGCGGTGCTGTGACGGCGATGTGCCGTAACGGACCGCTGGACGCGCGCTGGAGTGGAGTCGGCGCGGCCGTCGGGGTGTTCGCCGCCCCGGTCCTGGCGGCGGCGTACGGCTGCGGGCTGCTGCTGTTGCTGCGTACGCGCCACGGCCGGCGAGCGGCCGAGGCGCTGGCCGCCGCCGGCCGGGTGGCGCTCACCAACTACCTGACGCAGTCCCTGGTCATGGCGTTGGTCTTCACTGGATACGGTCTCGCCTTGTACGGGCGTGTCGGTCTGGTGCCCGTACTGGCCGGCTGTCTCGTTCTCTGCGCCGGGCAACTGGCGCTCAGCGCGTGGCTGGTGCGGCGCTTCCGCTACGGTCCCCTCGAGTGGGTCCTGCGCACCGTGACACGGGGGCGCGGGACCTGATCACGGCTGCCGTCCCGACATCCCCTGCCGGGACGGCTTCTCGAAAAGGTCGCTAGGACGTCGCTTCCCGGGTCCACCTGAACCCGTCGTCGGGAAGGCCGGGCGCCGGGGCGCTCTGCGGCGGCCCACCGTGGTCGGCGTACGGGCCGCCGTCCGTGTACTCCACGTTCTCCGGCCAGGGTGCGCTCTCCTCGAACGTGGCGTACCCGGCGTCCGCCGGATACGCGGGCTCACCCGGGTACGGCGCGTCGTACGCGAACGACTCGTCGTCCGGGTACGACGCGTCGTGCGGGTACGACGCGTCGTGCGGGTGCCCGCTGTGTTCGACACCGACGCCCATGCCGGCCGGCACCGCTTCGCCCCCCGTGTGCCGGGCCCACGCCCGTGCCGCCCGTTCGGTGATGGCCTCCGTCTCGGCCTTGGCGGCTGCCGAGATGACCGCCGCGTCGGGCTCCTTGTACCAGGGGCGGAGCCGGATCAGTGCGGGCTTCACACCGGTGGCCAGCAGCAGGGCCCTGCCCTTGGGCAGGGCGCGGATCTTGTCCGGGGGCAGGATCGGGTCGAGCCGGTAGGAGACCGAGCGGGAACCACCGTCGCTGCTCTTGGAGTAGGAGGAGGTCTTCACGTCGTGCTGGCCGACGAGTTTGGAGACCTTATCGACGAAGTCGGCGTCGTCGAGCCCGGCGCCCAGCAGCTTGACGGTGGCGGCGCTCCACAGCGCGTCCATGCCGGCTTCTCCCCACACCCGTGCGCCCTGGCGGTAGCTCTGGAGCAGCGTGACGACGTTGATGCCGCGGGAGCCCAGGTGGCTGTAGAGGTCGGGGAGGTCGGAGATGCGGCAGACGTTGGCTGCCTCGTCCAGCACGGCGGTCATCGGGGGGTCGAGGCGGCCGCCCATGCGCTCGGCTGCGATCACTCCGGCGCGCAGGGTGGCGTCGGCGAGTCCTGCGATGACACCGGCTGCGGAGCCTCCGCCGTCCTTGGAGAGCAGGTAGAGGGTGTCGCGGCCGAGTACGTGTTCGTGCGGCCGGAACTCCGGCAGTGCGGGGTCGGGCGTGACCCAGGCGGCGATCTCGGGGTCGAGCAGGCAGGCGACGCACTGCCTGGCCGTCTCGTAGATGCCGTCGCGGGTCTCGACCGCGCCGCGCACCGTTCCTTGGAGCTGGTCGGCCATGGCGGTCATGTCGGCGTCCCGCAGCAGGTCGACGGGGGTGCGGTCGGCCGGGTCGGCGAGCCAGCCGAGCAGTTCGGTGACCGAGGCACCGCCCCGCGCCGCGGCGAGGAACAGCGCCGTGATGGTGTTCTGGGCCGCCGAGATCCAGAAGTCCTTCTTGGAGGCGTCGTCGTTGACGGAGGCGACGAAGTGGCCTGCCAGCCTTCGTGCGCCCTCGATGGTGTCGCAGTCGGCCAGCATGTCCCACCACATGGCGCGCGGGACGTGGGCGATGCCCTGCGGGTCGAACGTCCATACGACGCCGGTCTGTTCACGTGCGGCCCGGGTGACGGCGTAGACGTCCGACTTGTTGGACGTCAGCAGCACGGCGCCGCGTGCCCGCAGCACCCGGGGGACGGCGATCCCGGTGGACTTGCCGGCGCGCGGCGCCATCAGGTCGAGCTCCACGTCCTCGAAGGAGGAGCGCAGCTCCGGGCCCCTGGGTTCCAGGTCGCCGAGCAGGTTGCCCGTCTCGTCCGGGTGCAGTTGGTCGAGGCCCTTGAGGGAGGGGCGCAGTTCGCGGGCGCGGGCCGCGATGCCCCGGGGGCACATCGCGGCCAGCTCCTTGGCCCCCGCCAGCCCCTTCGTGCGGGAGGAGCGCTTCGTGCCGCCCAGCACCTTTCGCACGGCGAGGGCCACCAGTACGGCGAACGCGCCGAACACCGCGCAGATCCCGGTCCACACCGCCCACGGCGACGCGTCGGGCCACAGTTCCGTCGCGCCGCGGGTGAGGAGTGAGGCCAGCAGGAGGGGGGAGAAGGCCGGCGGATGCCAGCCCGCGCCGCTGAGCAGCGCCGCGCCCAGCGTCCCGCCGAACCAGATGCCTCCCGACGTCATCAGGGCCAGGGTCACCACCCCGACGATGGCCCAGGGCCAGTGCTCGGTTCCGCCTCTTCCGCTCATGCGGTCCTCCTGTCGGGATCCGCTCCGCTGGCGGGTGCAGGTCCGCCGACCGGGGCGGGACCGTCCACGGGCGCCTGCCCGTTGACGGGAGCCGCCCCGTTGACTGGGTCGGGACCGGCGGTCGGTGCCTGCTCGACTCCGGCCCCGGAGCCGGGCTCCCCCTGCTGCGCGGGGGCGTCGTTTTGCACCCAGCGGATGTTGGTGTCGTGCAGTCGGCGTTCGGTGTCGGTGATGGCGACCTTGATGGGGAGTCCGGGCCGGCCGCCCACCTTGATCAGGAAGCGGCCCCGGCCCGGCGGTTCCTCCCGGTCTCCGGTCACGGCCCAGCCCGGCGGCGAGGACCAGGAGGAGACCAGCTCGATCTCCCGCTGGGAGAGCCCGACGATCTTGCCCAGCTCCTCCATCTCCGCCCGCGGCAGCCCCGCGCACACCACCATGCCGGCGCGTTCGACGAAGCCGCGTGCCTTGGCCCGGTCGGCGTCGGTGCCCAGCGCCTCGGCGTCCTTGAGCGTGTGTGTGATCTTGGCGTCGCCCATGCCGAGCGTGCGGTTGAGGCGGGTGAGCGCGTCGATGCGGTCGACGATGCCGGAGGCGGCACGCAACGGGCGCCACAGCTCGTCGAGCACGGTGAAGAACCAGCGCCGCGGGGTGAGGCCCTCGTCGGCCAGGGCGTGGGAGGCCGCCACCGAGCCGAGGCCGTCGGACCAGGCGGCCAGCATCGCCGCGGCGGTCAGCTGGGTGTCCGCCTCACCGATGCGGGAGATGTCGATGCACACGGCGGGCGCGTGCAGGTCGACCCTGGTCGAGGTCTCCGAGGCGAAGGTGTCGCCGAGGGGGCCGTCGAGAATGCCCAGCAGCGAACGGTGCAGCGGGTCGACCGCGTCGCGGTACCGCTCCTCGTCCCCGCGGTCCAGCGTCACGGCGCGGATCCGGTCAGGACCCTCGTTCAGTACCTTGAGCACGTCCGGCAGCAGCGGGGCACGGCCGGGGGGAAGGCGCTCGCGCAGATGGTGCAGCACGGCCGAGACGACGGCCTGTTCGTGGTCGTCCATGGGGCGGCCGCGGACGATCCCGATCAGCGCGGCGACCATGTTCAGCACCCGCCCGTGCGCCTCGGCCTTCAGCGCTTCACCGGCCTTGCCACCGATCCTGGCGGCGACCGCGCCCATAGCGCCCGGGTCGAGCAGGTTGATGCCGCCCGTGCCCCGGCCGATGGAGATGACCTGACCGCCCAGGGCGCGCACGGTGTCCGCGTAGTCGGGCTTGAGGTCGCCGAGCACCAGCGGCACCACGCCCGTGGCGGACAGCCCGATCAGCATCCGGTTGACCAGCGTCGACTTGCCCAGGCCCGGCATGCCGAGCATGAACAGCGACGGGTTGGAGATGTAGCGCGCCCTGGTGAACCAGGAGAGCGGGTCGCCGCACACCGTGGCGCCGGTGTGCAGGTGCTGCCCCAGCGGTACGCCGGACATCGGGGCGCCGGAGCCCGCCGCGAACGGCCACAGCCCGCACGCCTGTACGGTCGTCGCCCGCCACATCGTGGGCGGGTCCATGCCGCCGACCTGCCCGCCGCCGGGCCCCGGCCAGCCGCGCGAGGGAGCCATCCGCTCCCGTGGCGGCGCCTTCTGCTGCTTCTTCCGGTTCTTTCCGCCCGGCCCTTGCGCACCGAGGGGTGCCTGGGCGCGCTGCTGGTTCCTCGCGCGCGGACTCACAGCATCTCCCGCAGGTCGCGCGGGACCAGGGTGAGCTCCCAGGGGAGGAGCCCGGTGGGGAGGGTGCAGCTGAAGGCCGCGGCCTGCATGCGGTCGGCCGGGCGCATCGACAGCCGTGCCGCACCCTGGAGGTTGCGCATGGCCGCGCTGGCGTCGGCCAGTTCCTCCTCGTCGTCGACGGTGACGGTGAGCATCAGCGAGAACTCCACCAGGCCCGCGCCGGTCGCCTCCTCCTGCGCCGTCTGCTCGGCCGCGCGCACCTCGGTGGCGGCCCGCGCCTGGACCATGCCACGGCCCGAGGTGGCCATGAACTGTGCCGCGCGCCGGTCGGCCTCCACGATCCGCGCCGAGGTGGCGGGGTCGATGGGCCGGTAGAGCAGCGCGACCCGCTTGCGGCGGGTGCCGGACGAGGGCTCCAGCAGCCCCCTCAGGACGTTGGCGCGCACCGTGCCGCGGGGAGCGAGGGTGAGCATCCAGGTCCGGGAGACGCCCGAGTCGTGCTGGTAGGAGCCGACGTCCTCGTAGCAGGCCGCGGGGCCCGAGTCGTCCCACTCCAGGCCGGTACCGCCGTGCCGGGCGCGCAGGTCGAGGACCTCTCCCGCGACGGCCGGGTCGTAGGCCACCCGTACGACCTCGGCGATGCGCTCGGCCGACAGCGGGTAGGCGACGCCGCCGCCCGCACCGACCAGTCCGGACAGCAGCCCGGGGATGCGGGTGGCGATCTCGGTGATCAGCTCGTCGTGTTTGACCTTCTGCCCGGCCGGGACCCCGTAGGTGAGGGTGATGTAGGTGTGCATCTCGGAGGAGGCCTGCGGGTACCGTTCGACGACCTCCTCCATCACGGCTCGGGCCGCGGGCGGGGCGTTGGGGTCGAGGCGGGGCAGTACCTCGTTCGCGAGCCGGGTGCCCGAGTCGGGCGCCGTCTCGACGATGACGGAGGCGCCGCGCAGGCCCGTCTCGTGCGAGAGCCGGGACAGCCAGCCGCCCCACGCGGCCACCCAGTTGTCCACCTGGTCCGGGTCGACCAGGGAGCCGCCGTCGGGCTCGCAGGCGAGAACGATGGTGTAGAAGTTGCGGCTGCGGTGGAAGAGGACCCCGAAGTCGCGGTCGTAGGCGTCCCTGCCCTCGCGCATCTGCATCCGGCCCAGCAGCCCGGGCGGCTGGAACCGCCCGCCCGTACGGCGCGACAGCGGCCCGGACACGTAGGTGGTCGATCCCTTGGACTTGCGGCGGATCCAGCTGATGCGCAGGGCGACCAGCTGGAAGGCGTTGCGCCCGTCCTGCGTCCGGATCAGCAGGGGGCCCAGTACGAGGCCCATCGGGACCAGCACGACGACCGCTGCCGCCATGGAGATCAGTGAGGCCAGCAGCGTGATGACGAGCCCGCCGAACAGGCCCGCGGTACCGAGCATGCCGAAGGGCCCGAGCCCCGGCCTTCTCGGCCTTCGCCAGTTCCCGTATGTCGGGCTCGACGCGGCGTGGGTTGACATGCGTTGCTTCCTTCCGTGTCCCTCGGTCCGTGCCCCCTCGCGGGAGGGGAAGGAGACTGCGGGTTACTGGCGGGGCGTGCGCGCCGGGCACTGTCAGGCCAGGTGCGCACGCCCCGAGTGGGGCCTACTGGTTGAGGCCGTCTTCCTGTCTGCCGCCTTCGAGTGAGCCGGTGGCGAGGTTCGCGGTGCCCTTGGCGAGACCCTTGGCGGTTTCCGCGGCCACCGCCACGGCCGCCGCAGGCCCTGCCGCTGCGCCCGCACCCCGTGCGGCACCGCTGGGTCCGCCGCCGGAGCCCCGTCCTGCGCCTCCGCTGCCCGAACCGCTGCCGGAGCCGCCGCCCGAACCGCCGCCTTCGGAGCCGCCGCCCCGGGAGCCGCGGCTGCCCGTCGGGCCCGAGCCGTTCGAACCGCCCCCACCGGACGAGCCACCACCGGCACTGGCCATAGCGGGCCCGGCTCTGCCCGCGGGCCCTGCCCGGCCTCCGGACCCGGCCTGTCCACCGCCGCCGGCCGACCCGGAGGGCCCGGATCCACCGCCCGACCCGCCGTCGCCGTTGCTGGAGAGCCCGGACGTGGCGATCGACTTGGCCCCGGAGGCGATGCCGCCCGCTCCACCGGTGACCGCCCCGCTGTAGGCGCCGCCGCCGCCCAACGCGCCCACAGCGGGCACGATCAGCTTCAGCAGTGCGGGGAGGGCGATGGCCGCAAGCAGCATGACGCAGATACCGGCGATCTTGACGTGAATCCTGTCACCGGAATCCTTGAGATCCTCCATGTCGCCGCTGAGCATCTCGGTTCCCGCATACATGATGAGTGCGGCCGCGGGTTTGTAGAGCAGCCAGGCGACCATCCAGCCGAGGTGCTTGCGCCACCAGCCGCCGCCCCAGTTGCTCATGGAGGCCGCGGCCGCCATCGGCAGCGTTCCGAACAGCACGATCATGACCGCGAGACGGATGTACAGCATGATCCCGTGGATGATGGCGGCGATGAGCATCAGGAACGCGAGAATCAGGTACAGGAAGGCGGGGATGTCCTTCGAGGACGTGCACATCGAACTCATCATCTGGTCTTCTATCGCCAACCCGTACAGGTGATTGGCGAAACCGTCGCCGATAACGGCGGCCGACGTCACGATGGTCGTTCCTCCGCCGGCCACGATGATGAGCCGTATCATGCCCCGCAGCGCGGTCTGCCCCGCTTCCCCCTGACGCTCGGCCGCCATCTTGATGCAGGCGAAGATGAGCGAACCGATGGCCACGTACACGACCAGCCATTGCAACTCGCGCTGGGCCGGTTTCGACGCACCCACCGCGAAGGTGGGGATGTTCGAACTCAGCGCCTGGAAGGCGCTGAGAGCGGCCTTCATGACGAGGTCCCCGATCCCCTTCATGATGGTCCCGACGGGATCTCCCAGGAACTCGAAGAAACCCTTCAGGGCATCGAGGAACGGATTCCCCGAACTACATGGACTAGCCATGTCAGGCCGCTCCCCACTTGATGAAACCGTTACTGTTCACGCCGGAGTCCGACGTGCCGAAGAGCGCCCCGTCCGAACGCGGCTCCACCTTCCAGTCGCCGCCGCTCCACCGCATGGACACCGTCGCCACTCCCAGACCACCACTGGCGCCCTTGATGAGGAGGCGCACCTGGGTCGTGTTCTTCGTGAAGGAACCGACGAAGAACCCCGAGGGAACACCCGCGTCGTCGTCCGTCGTCTGCGACTGCCCGAGGCTGGATCGCTGAGAGATGAAGGCATCACGGCCCTCTCCCGCCACGAGTTGCTGCTCCGCCACGGTCCGCCAGTCGGTGGTGCTCATGTGCGTGAGAATGCTGTGCGCGGCCATGACCGCCCCCATCGGCGTGTGCGCGTAGCACCACCACACAGGGCCGCTGTACCGGGTGGGACCCGCCGAAGGTGAGGTCGGCACCGTGACGCCGTTCAGGTTCTTCCACTCCACGTCCTTCGGTGCGGAGGCCGGCCGGCCGGCCTCCTCGTCCTTCCCGGTGTCACAGCCTTTCGGCCGCTTCCCCGGGGCCGGCCCACCGTCCTTCGTGTCGTCGGTGGACAGCGGGCCCTTCACGGCTTCAGGGGGCGCGGCGTCGGCCTCGCCGCCGGATCCGCTTGTGAGGAAGGAGACGGAGCCGATGACGACTGCGGCACCGAGGAACACCGCGGAGGAGACCCAACTGCGCTGTTTCCAGTACTCCGCGGGTTCCTCAGTCCGGCTCTTTCTGCGTCCGAACATCACTTGAAGATCCAGCTGGCGAACGGGCCCGCGGAGGCGACGAGGCAGCAGCCGGCGAGCACCATGCCCAGGCGGCTCATGTGCTCGGAACTCTCACCGCGCTTGAGGGAGATGCCCATCATCGCGCCGGTGACCACGATGCCCAGGACACCGGCCGCGGTGCCCGCCCAGGCAGCCAAGTTGAGCATCTGTTGGACCTTGTCGCCGAGCCCCTCGGGTGCCTCACCCTCCGGCTGGGGAACGTTGGCCAGGTAGTAGAGCATGGACGCCTTCATGAGTATTCCTTCACGTCAAGGTGTGCTGACAGGGGACGACGCCGGGGTGACCGGCGGTTTTCAGACAGCGTTCGGGATGAACCACTGAACGAGCGGAGCGGCGGTGGTGGCGAGGACCGAGGCCAGCAGCACGATGAACAGCCCCCGGCCGTACGATGCGCCCTCGCCCATGTCCCCCCGGCGCAGTTGGAGGGTCAGCTGGGTGCCGACGATGATGATGCCGAGCACCCCGGCCGCGGAGGCCCCGTAGGCCAGCCAGCTGAGGATCTTCGACGCTTCCTCTACCGCATCCGCCTTTCCCGGTTCCTTCTTCTCGGCCAGCTGCATCAGTGGTTCGACTGATGCCGGATCAAGTACATGGCTCACTACACTCATCGTCATCCTTCATGCCTTCCGGGCCTGTTGATCGGGCTTCCCGCCAACGCCGCCAGGGAGCGGACGGCCTTCGGCAGAGCCCCGGTCCGCTTCTCCCCTCGCCACGCCGGAACCCAGGGGACCCGGTGCACGTCCGCGACCGAGCGCAGAACGCGGACCCGCTGGAGCAGGTGAAGCGGCAGGCGGCCCGGTGCGTCGGCCACGAGGACCACGGCGAGCAGTTCCACACCCTCCGGGTGCTGCCCGGTGTGCAGGGCCTCCAGGGCACGGGACGCCGCACGCAGGCCCGTCGCGTGCGTACGCGCCACGAGCAGTACCCGCCCGGGGTCGCCCTGGGAGAGGTCGGGCCAGTGGCGTCCCAGATCGCTGCCGCCCACGACCTCGGCGAGCGTGCTCGTCCCCGCCCCACCGTGCGCACCGACCCAGCTGACCAGGGCGCCGCCGGGCGCGGAGACCTGGCGCGGTGCCGGGTGCCCCGGCGACTGTCCGGGAACGGCCGGTGAGGGCAGTACGGCCGGACCGTCGCCCGGCAACGACACCGGTGCGGGTTGTGGGGTGGGCTGCTGTGCGGACGGTACGGGGTGTTGCGGTGCCGGTTGTTGCGGTGCGGGTGCGGGTGCCGGCTGCTGTGTGACCGGCGCGGGCTGTTGTGTGACTGGTGCCGGTGCCGGTTGTTGCGGTGCCGGTGCCGGCGCCGGTGCCGCCGGTGCCGCTGCCTGTTGCTGTGGTGCGGGCGTGGGCTGCTGGACAGCGGGCGTCGGCTCCCTTGCCGGTGCGGGCTGCTGGGCAGCCGGTGCCGGCTGCGGGGCAGGCGTGGGCTGCGCTGGTGCCGACTGCTGCACAGCCGCGGCGGGTTGCTTCGGTGCCGGCTCAGGCCGCTGTGGCTCCGGCGCTGGGTGATACGACGTCGGCGCGGTCTGCTGCGGAGCCTGCGGCGCTGCCTGGGCCTGCACAGCTGCCTGGGCCTGCGGGGCCTGCGCGGCCGTCTGGGTCTGCGGGGCCGGTTGGGGAGCCTGCGCGGTCTGTTGCGCGACCGGTGCGGCCGTAGCAGCGGGAGGGGACTGCTCCGCGCTCGGGCGGGCGGACGACTCGTCCGCCCCGGCACGCTCGGGGGCCTCCCCACCGGGTTGGGCTGCGGTCGGTCCGCGCACCCACATGTGCGGGCCGGCGGACGCTGATGGGGGGACGCTCATCGCGGGCCAGCCTCCTCTCGTTGAAGAACTCCTGTGCTGCCGCGCCTTCGTGACCCGGACGGAAGCGGTCGGCGCGAAGTCGATTGAACTGTTTCGGCGTCGCTCCCGTTCGGTGTGCAGCGCGTTGTGCTCCGTCGGAGAGGCACAACGGGACTTCAGCGGAAGTGGTTCACCGTTCCTGGCAGTCGGCCCGGGATCGGTGCGGCGGCAGAGGTGGGGAAAGGAGGTGCACCCATGAGCGACGACGGCGGAGGAGCTTCCAGCAAGGCGGCCATGATCGGTCTGGCGAGCCTGGGCTGTGGGTGCATGTCGTTGCCCGTGGCGGCGGCCGGACTCGTCGTCGTGCTGATCATCTTCGGTGGGCTCGGTGTCCTCTTCGCGCCGATCATCGCCCTCATCCTGTTCTTCGGTGGCGGCGGGAGTGGCGGGGACGGCGGCTCGGGCATCGACACCGACGAGGTCTCCGAGTCGGTGCAGGGCGACGGGAAGGGCGACCTGGACGAGAACACCATCCCCGACGACCTGGCGGACACCATCGAGGAGGCCGGCGGGATCTGCGACGTCATCGGCCCCGTCGTCATCGCGGCGCAGATCGAGCGTGAGTCGTCCTTCAACAAGGACATGCTCGGGCCCAACGGTGAGGAGGGCATCTCACAGCTTCCGCCGGACAAGTTCGAGGAGTTCGGCGAGGACGAGGACGACAACGACGAGACCCAGGCGACCGATCCCGAGGACTCGATCATGGCCCAGGGCAGGTACATGTGTGACCTCGCCGAGAAGATCAAGCCGCTCGTCGACAGCGGCGAGGCCATGGACGGTGAGAGTGTTCTGGACCTGACGCTGGCGGCGTACGCGGTGGGCCTGGACGCGGTAAAGGAAGCCAAGGGGGTGCCCGCGACCAGCGAGGCTCAGAGCTACGTGGCGGGTGTCCGCGCGAACTTTCCCCGGTTCGAGGGCATCGGAGGTTCTGTGGCACCTTCCGACTTCCCTTCCGAGAGCATCCCCTCGACCTCGAACCCCAGCGTGTCCTCCCCACCCAGCCCGGACAAATCTCCCTCGCCCGATCCCGAAGACAGTGGCTCGCCCGACCCCCAAGACAGTGGCTCGCCGGACCCCGAAGAGAGTGGAGAGTGAGCACCGCATGCTTTGCACGCCCGATGACACAGCACTCGGGCACCGGCCGGCGCAGTCGGACGACGACGCGGCACCACGGGACGGTGTAGCGGTGGCGGCGACGCGGGACGGTGCCGCACCCTCGGGCGACCACGCCGAGGCGGCGCGGGAGGACACCGGCGAGACGCACACGTCGGCAGCGGCCGGACGTTTCGAGTTCCTCATCGCCCAGGACGGCGCCGTTTCCCTCAACGGTGCGCGTATGCCGGTGGGGGAGGGGGAGGAGGTGCACGTCGCCGTGCTCGACGCGGCGCACCGCGCTGCCGAGGAGCGCGGCGAGCCGGTCGAGGCGACGATTTTCGACATGCGGGGCGAGGGCTATGCGACCTACGTCAGGGTCGCGCCGGACGGCTCCAGTCAGCTCGTGGAACCGGATGCCGGGCCGGGGCCGGCTTCGCAGGAGGCTTCGACGGCGCCGCCCGAGGGTGCGTCCGCCTCCGAGGCCGCGCCTGTGTCCGAGCCCGAGTCCGGAGCCGAAGTGGATTCCGACTCCGAGTCCGAGTCCTGGGCCGAAGCGTCTTCCGAACCTGAGCCCGGACCCGAATCCGAACCGGAGGTTGAGTCGGAGCAGAGGGCGGAACCGGCCGGTCCCGCCCAGCCAGTGGTTCCGGAGGAACTCCGGGACGCCGTGGCGCACATCAACCGGGCCGCGGCCGTGGGTGAGACGCAACGCGCCATGGTGCTGGCGTTCCGGATGCGGGAGCACGCCGTGCGCACGTACGGAGAAGCGCACCCCTACACGGTGGAAGCCCGCGATCTGGAGGCATATGTCGCCTGCCTGGCCGGCGACTACACCAGTTCCACGGCCATTTACCTCGAACTCGCCCGGCAGTGTCACGAAATGGGCGACCCCCGCGCACACGGATATCTCGAGCGAGCGGTCGGAAACTGGCACATGCTCACCGATCCGCGGCCGATGCGCACGTACGGGCGTGAGTTGCTCGCCGCCTGGTCGCGGCTTTCTTCGGAGTCGGGCCCGACGGCGAAGGACATGGCTGTGCTGCGTCGGGTTCGGCGCCGGCTGGAGGCGTTCGTCGGCACGGTGCGTGCGACCGGCGCACAGGGGGGTGACGCCTGACCAACTCCGGTTTTCATTCGGCTCTTCGATCCGATGTACGCCGCTGACCAGCAGGATCAACATCCGATTGACGCCGATGTACGCCGGTGCCCGAAGCCCGTCTTCAGAGGTCTATGTGACTGGCATCACACAAAGTGGGGCCAGTTGTCGTGAACTCCCCTCGTGAAGCTCGCATCTAAATCCTCGTAAGGCAGATTAAGCACCTGGTTTTACGGGATGCGGCTTTTCATGCCTTTTGTGGGGCGCTGCCGTGCGCCGTCCTCAAGGCAATCGGTCGTCAAAGGCATGTGCATCGCCCCTCACCAAACTCTCGGTTTCGTGAGGGGGCCCGCCGCGCGAGTCCCGAGGCCAGTCCGCCGTGTCCGGCGGCTCGAATCGAGGGGATACATCCGGTGAGCTGGATCGTCTTGGGGTCGGACGGCGCGACGAGCGCCCAGGAACGGGCGACGCGCTCGCTCTACGAACAGCACGCACGTCCGTTACAGGGTTATGTGCTCCAGCTGCTGGGGGGTGACCACCAAAGGGCTGAGGACGTCGTGCAGGAGACGCTGTTGCGCTGCTGGCGCAACCAACAACTCGTCGGCGGACGTGGACAGGACCTGCGCCCCTGGCTGTTCAGGGTGGCGCGCAACCTCGTCATCGACGACTACCGCCTGCGCAGCGCACGCCCCAAGGAAGTCGACGGCACCGCCTGGCTGGAAGACGTACTGGCCGACACCGACGATGTCGACCGCGTGCTCTCCTCGCTGGTGCTCGTGAAGGCGTTCCAGACGCTTTCGCCCGCGCACCGGGAGGTGCTGTACGAGACGTACTACACGGGACGGTCGACTCGTGAGGTGTCCCGCGTGCTCGGCATACCGCCTGGCACGGTGAAATCGCGGCTCTACCACGCGGTGCGCAACCTGAGGCAAGCGCTGGGAGTACCCGAGGCCGGCGTGCGGTAGACCGCCGCCCGTACCCCACTGCGTACCCCGCCTCCTCCCGCCGCCTGGCGCGGCACGGCCCACGGGCGCGTATCGCGCCCCGGGTGCCACGGGAGGAGGCGGGGTACGCGCGAGCGCGCATCCGTGGGGGCCCGTGCGAGTGAAACCCTCCCCGAGAACGCCGAGTTGGTCTGTCGCTCGGCGTACGGGTCCGTCACGATGGTGACGCCCCGCACACCCAGCGGGGCACCCGGGCCCGCTCCCTCGGAGGTCTTCATGCGCCGCCGCTACGCCCTACCCGTTGCCGCCGCCGCACTGGCGCTCCCCGCCGCCCTTGTCCCGGCCGGCTCCGCCTCGGCGGCTCCCGCCGACAAACCGCAGGTTCTCAGCTCCTGGACGCAGACCAGCGTCTCCAGCTACAACGCCTGGAACGCGGCCCGCCAGAACCAGGGCCAGTGGTCGGCCTACGGCTTCGACTGGTCGACGGACTACTGCAGCTCCTCGCCCGACAACCCCTTCGGCTTCCCCTTCCAGACCGCCTGCGCCCGCCACGACTTCGGCTACCGCAACTACAAGGCGGCCGGCCTCTTCGACGCCAACAAGGCCCGCATCGACTCGGCCTTCTACGAGGACCTCAAGCGCGTGTGCAGCGGCTACTCCGGTTCCACGAAGACCGCCTGCAACTCGACCGCGTGGACGTACTACCACGCGGTCGACATCTTCGGCCTCAAGGGCGCGGACGAGGCCGCCTCGGAGAAGGCCGCCTGAGCCGCCGTACGTGCGTGCACTGAGGGGCAGTCACACAGGCGCAGTCATATGCCGTCGCCTTGCGCGTGCGTGCCGATGAAGCGTGCGGCATGAGGCGGCGGCGTCACCGGTAACCCGCCCCTGGTCAGCCGGCCGCGACTGCGGGCGTTCACCTCCGCGACGCGGGCGCTCAGCAACTCGGCGTGGGTGAGGAGCTGGACGCGGTCGGGGTCCGCGTCCCACTCGCGGCCGCCGGCGAGCGGACGGAGCTGGAGGTGGGGCCCTTCTGCTGCCATGACGACTCCGACGCGGTCGCGCGCGGGATCGCGCACTGCGGAACCGACGGCGGGTACCGCGGGGCCGGTTGTCGGCGGCGGTGCCTCGGGGGCGTCACCGTCGTCGTGCCCTGTCACCGCCCGGCGCCCCGAGCGATCACGGCAGCGAGGGCGAAGGCCACCGGCGCCGAGCAGACCCCGAGGTGGATGAGGGCGTAGCGCGCGGCGGTCCGCGAGTCGGCATCGAGGGGCGCGTGACCGTCGTCGTGAGCGGCGGGGCCCGGACTCCCGGGGCTGTCAGGGCCGGACACGGCGTCGCGCCACGGAGTGCGTACGTCCATGGCCGGGAGCTGGATGCCTGCCTGGGTGAGGGCTTCGGCGAGGGCGTCCCTCGCCTCGACCGCCTCACGGACCCTCGTCGGTTCTGCGGGGGTCCGGCCTTCCGTCCAGGCACTCAGCTCGGCCGACCCACGGCGCATGTCGTCGGGGCGCTCGTGGTCGGTGTGGGGGTGGGGGAATCGCGGATCGTCGGTCATCAGTGCTGCTCCGTTTATCGCTCGATATGCGTATTCGCTCCCTCGCGTGCGTCCGGTGAACTACCGTGCGTGAGGGAGGCGTTACCAGGATGCGTCCCCGGCTGAGCTGCGCACACCGTGGACCGGTGGTGGTTCCCCGGCAGGTCGGCACACGTTCCACACGTTCCACGGAGGTGCACGATGCCGACGAGGCGAGCGGTCACCGGGCGCAGTCGCGAACCCCGCGCCCGGTTCGCGGAAGAGCTGAGGGCGCTGCGGACCCGGCGCGGCGAGAGTTTGCGTCAGCTGGGGGAGAAGCTCGGCTGGGACTGGTCCCTGTTCGGGAAGATGGAGAACGGCGAGACGCTGGGCGGACCGGAGGTCGTCGAAGCGCTCGACCAGTACTACGGCACCCCCGGTCTGCTGCTGGCTCTCTGGGAGCTGGCCATCAACGACCAGACGCAGTTCCGCGAGCGCTATCGGCGGTACATGGCGCTGGAGGCCAAGGCCACCAGCCTGTGGCACTTCGCCGTGAGCGTGCTGCCCGGGCTGGTGCAGACCCCCGGCTACGCGAGGGAAGTCCTGGCCGCGGGCGGGCTGAAGGGTGAGGAACTGGAGCAACAGGTGCAGGCCCGGATGGGACGGCGGGCGCTGCTGGAGGGCGAGGACGCGCCACCGTTCCGGACGATCCTGTCGGAGGCGGCGCTGCGGACGCCGCTGCGGGATGTGGGGGAGTGGCGGGAGCAGTTGGCTTATGTGGGGGAGGTGGCGGAGCGCGCGGATGTGACATTGCACGTGTTGCCGTTCCGTGCCGGGCTGCATGGCCTGGTCGGAACCGACATGTGGTTCCTGCGTCAGCCGGACGGACGTACTGTGGCGTACAGCGAGAGCACCTACCGGGGCGATCTCATCGAGGAAAACGCTGCGGTCGAGCGATTGCAGCGCGCTTACGATGCGATGCGTGACTTGACGCTGTCCCCGGTCGAGTCGCGGAAGTTCGTCCTGCGCATGTTGGAGGAAGTGCCTTGTCATCCCTCGACCTGAGCGCCGCTACCTGGCGTAAGAGCTCCTACAGCAATCCGGACGGTGGCGCGTGCGTCGAGGTCTCCGACGACTTCGCTGCCGTCGTTCCCGTACGAGACAGCAAGAGCCCGCACGGGCCCGTGCTCTCTTTCGGGTCTGCCGGGTGGGCGTCGTTCGTGTCCGCCGTGCAGGCCGGTGAACTGAACGCCTGACGCCGACGAGGTGACGCGAGGCGGCTCCGGCAGGACGACTGCGCGGGGCCGCCTTCGCGTGACCGGCCTCGGACGAGATCGACCGGACGCGTCGCGTGCGGCTTGGGCGTGCGACACGCAGGCACAAACGGCCCGGGCGGCGGCGCGTCACCCCCTTGGCCGGTGACGCACGAACTCACCCCCGCGACCCCGCCGTCCCACCTGTGGCCTCGGAGGACTCCGAGGAGGGCTTGGGCCCGTCGCGCCGTGCCGCCATCGCCGTCACCCGGTTCCGTACGGCGTACCAGCCCGCGCACAGCGCCAGCGCGATCAGCGGCATGCACACCACCGACCAGGTACCGATGTCGCCGTCGCAGGCCATCAGGACGACGACCAGGAGGAGGAAGGCGAGCGTCAGATACGAGGTGAAGGGGGCGCCCGGCAGGTGGAAGCCGCCGTCCTCGGCACGGCCCTCGCGCACCCTGCGGCGCAGCGCCAACTGACACAGAATGATCATCGCCCAGGTGCCGATCATGGTGATCGCGGAGAAGTTCAACACGATCGAGAAGGCACGCTCGGGAACGATGTAGTTGAGCACGATGCCGAGCAGGTAGAAGGACGCGGTCAGCAGGATGCCGCCGAACGGGACGTGCCGGCGGTTCATTTTCGTGGTGAAGTGCGGCGCGGAGCCGGCCAGGCCCATCGAGCGCAGCGTGCGGCCCGTCGAGTAGAGGCCCGAGTTGCAGCTGGAGAGGGCCGCGGTCAGGACCACGAAGTTCATGATCTGGTCGGCGCCGGGGATGCCGACGCGGCTCATCAGCGTCACGAACGGCGACTCGTCACCGCTGTACGCGGTCCACGGCAGCAGCAGGACGAGCAGCAGCACGGAGCCGACGTAGAAGACGACGATGCGCCAGGAGACGGAGTTGATCGCCTTGGGAATGACCTTCCGGGGGTTCTCCGTCTCGCCCGCGGTGATGCCGACCATCTCGATCGCCGCGTAGGAGAAGACCACACCCTGGACGATGATCAGCGCGGCCAGGAAGCCGTGCGGCAGCAGACCGCCGTGGTCGGTGATCAGCTGAGGGCCGCCCGCCTCGCCGCCCTGGACGGGGTGGCGGCTGGCCAGCAGCCAGCAGCCGATGGCGAGAAACGCGATGATCGCGGCGACCTTGATCAGGGCGAACCAGAACTCGAACTCCCCGAACCACTTCACGGAGATCAGATTGGCGCCCAGCACCACCAGCAGCGCGAACAGCGCGAGCGTCCACTGGGGGATCTCCCGCAGGGCGCTCCAGTAGTGCAGATAGACGGCGACCGCAGTGATCTCCGCGATGCCGCTGCATATCCAGTGCAGGAAGTACACCCAGCCGGCCACGAAGGCCGCCTTCTCGCCGCCCAGCAGCTCCCGGGAGTAGGAGACGAACGAACCGGACGTCGGCCGGTGCATCACCAGCTCACCCATGGCGCGGGCGATGAAGAAGGCGAACAGGCCGGTGATCGCGAAGACGATCACCAGCGAGGGCCCCGCGGAGTTCAGCCGTTCACCGGCGCCGAGGAACAGCCCTGTACCGATCGCGCCCCCCACGGCGATCATCTGGACCTGCCGGTTGCGCAGGCCCGACGCGTAGCCGTCCTCGCGCACCAGTGTGCTTTTGGCGGGCGCGGTGCGCTCGGGGGACTCGGTGGTCACCCCGCCTCCGCGGGTCTCGGCTGCGTTCGCCATACGTCTTGGCTCTCCGTGGATCGGGGCACACCTGTGTCCCGGCACGCCGTACGGCGCACTGGGGGTGTGCCTGTGTGGACAGGACCCGGCGCCCTGACGGGCAGGGCGAGGCACCCTACGGACAGGGCTGAGGGCCCTGGCGGGCAGGGCTGGGTGCCGGTCCGGGCAGCGCCGGACCGGCTGTCCTGAGGACGTCAGAACCCGAGGATCCGAAGTCGGGACCTCACGATCCGAGGGTCAGGAAGCGGATGAGGAGGCGAACCGGTGTGGCTCACCGGCCCGGCCGGCCGGTGCGTCCGCACGGCCGGTCAGTGCCTCGGTCAGCGCGCCGCTCTGCGCGGCACCGCTGTCCGCCAGCACCTCTTCGATCCGCTGCGCAGGACGCACCAGCGAGAAGCTGACGCGTCCGGCGCTGTCCCGCCGGAAACCGTGCACGGCCGGGCGGGGCAGGCTGTTGTACTGGAACGGGGTGGAGAAGTAGTAGGCGCCCGTGTCCCACAGCGCCACCACGTCTCCCGGCTCCAGCTCGGGCAGTGCTGTCTCGCGCGCCACCAGGTCACCCGCGAAGCAGCACGGCCCCGCTACATCCTGCACCATCTCGGACGTGCCCTTGGGCGCGCCCTCGGCGTCGAAGGCGCCCACCCGCAGCGGCCACGCCCCCGGCGCGAACGCCGTGCGGGTCGCCACGTGCGCACCCGCGTGCGTGACGGCGATCCGGCGGCCGCCCGCGGTCTTGGTGTACTCCACCAGCGCGGCGATGAACCCCTGCTTGGCGAGCAGGGACCGACCGAACTCCGTGACGATCGTATAGCGCCCGTCGAACAGCCCCGGCACCGTGTGCCGCAGCAGGTCCGCGTACGCGGCGAACGAGGGCTCCGTCTCGTCGCCCGCGAAGTTCACCGGCAGGCCGCCGCCGATGTCCACGGTGTCGATCTGCTGCCTGCCCGCCTGACGGTTGATCCGTTCGGCCAGCTCGAAGACGACCCGTACCGACTCGGCCATCAGCTCCAGCGGCACCCCCTGGGAGCCCGTGTGGGTGTGCAGCCGGGTCAGCCAGGGGCGCGCCAGGTAGCTGTCGACGATCCACTGCTCCGCGCCCTCGTCCCGCAGTGCCACCCCGAACTTGGAGGTGGCTGTCGCGGTGCTCATCGCCCCGATGGAACCGGTGCCCACCTGCGGGTTGATCCGCATGCCCAGCGGTGCGCCGGGGCGCGGGCCCGCCGCCTCGCGCTCGGCGACCAGCGCGTCGAGCCGGGCGAGCTCCTGCGGGTTGTCGGCGTTGACGGCGACCCCGCTCGCCAGCGCGTCCCGCAGCTCGGGGACGGTCTTGGCGGGGGAGTCGAAGACGGTGCGCCCGGCGGGCACGCCCGCGGCCCGGGCCAGCTCCAGTTCGCCGGGGCTGGCCACCTCGCAGCCGATGCCCTCCGCGTTCAGCAGCTCCAGCACGGGCACGAGGGAGGCCGCTTTCACGGCGAAGGTGTGCAGCACGGGGGCAGGCCCGGCGAACGCGGCGTGCAGCTCCCTGGCGGCCTCACGGATGCCCTCGACGTCCAGCAGGGCCACCACCGGTGCGTCGGGGCCGAGCAGCCGCTCGCGGACCGCTGAGGCGATCGCCTCCTGTCTCCGTGTCACGGCCTCCAGTACCACGCGGGTGCTCCTCTCTTGCGCCGGTTCGGATGCCGTCCACTCTGCGCGGCGGCGCGGGGCCGTGTCTGCGGCGGATGGGCCGAAGCTGCCGAGAGGACGATGTGCGAGAGCACAACGGGAGCCCGGGAAGCGGACAACGGGTTGTCCGGACGCACAACGGTGAGGGTAATTTCTTGTGCGGGCTGACCGTGCGGCGATGTGGGCGCTCTCACGCGCGCGGACCGCGCACTGTGCGAGTGGGCGGTCGGTTCATGCCTCCGCCTCGGGGCCGTGTCCCGGGCTGCCCGCCGGTGCCGGGTGCCGGCCCGCCGCCCGCAGGCCCAGTTCGGCCAGCAGGCGCACGTCCGGGTCGTCCAGGTCGAGCGCGAAGCGGGTGCGCAGTCTGCGCAGACGGTAGCGGAGCGTGTTCGGATGGATGCCCAGCTGCCGTGCGGTACCCGCGACGTCGCCGAACCTGCTCAGGTACGCGGCGAGCGTCGGGGCCAGGTCGGTGCGGTGCTCCGCGTCGTGGGCCAGCAGCTCCCGTACGGGCCCGTCCACCGCGGGCGTCAGCTCCCCCACGGCCCGTACGACCCGCATGGCGTCCATGGCGGCCCGCACGTCCGACTCGTCGGCGACCTCCAGCTCTCCGGCGCGGGCCGGCCGCTCCAGCAGCACCCGGAGCACGAGATGCGCTCTTTCGAGGGAACCCGGGGCCTGGTCGAGCCCCGTCGGCGCCGGGCCGATCGCCACGAGAGGCCGGGCGCCCGCCTCCCGCACGGCGCCCGCCAGCTGGAGCGCCAGCCGCCGTGCCCTTATGTCGCCCTCCCGGGGCTCTTCACCGGCGTGTGCGGTGTCGGCGCGTGGCGCCCGGCCGCCGGCCGGCTCGGGGCGTTCGCCGGGGAGCGGCAGCAGGACGTCCAGCCGGCCCTGGGAACGCTGCGCGAAGCCGGCGGGCTGGTGCGCGGTCACCTGGAGCGAGGCCAGCCGCAGGGCCCGCTCATGCACGGCGGCCTCTGTTGTGCCGTCCGCCGTCCTTCCGTCGACTGTCCTGCTGTCGACGGCGGAACGGTCGGCCTTGCCGTCCGCCGTGGCTCCGCCGGTGGTGACGGACAGCACCGCGCAGGGTGTGTCGAGGTCCAGCCCGAGGGTCGCCGCTGCCGACCGTGCGTCTCCTGTGCCCTCCAGGAGTGCCCTGAGCGCCTGTCGGCGCCGCGACGAACCGTTCCGGGCGCTCAGTCGGTGGTGCAGCAGGTGCGGGGCCGCCACCCGGGCCGCCTCCCGCAGTGCCTGCCGTGCGTCGGACGGCAGAGGGCTGCCGTCCGCGGCCGCCCAGATGGAGCCCAGCACCTCCTCCCCGGCGCGTACGGCGATCGCCAGACGTTCCGAGAAGCGCTCCTCCGCCGGACGGTGCACCACGTCGTCGGTCGACCACAGGGTGCGCAGAAACCCGCTGGCGGCCAGTTCGTCCAGCCGCCACCGTGGCACCTGCTGGCCGAGAATGGTGAGCCGCCGCAGGGGGTCGGCTCCGTTCTCCGTGGGGGAGAAGGCCAGCACCCGCGAGTCCGGGTCCTCCAGGGTGACGGCACCGCCCACCAGCTCGGCGAGAGCCCGTGCCAGCGCGGGAAGGTCACCCAGCGGCACGTCGGAGAGGGACTCGGCGCCCGCGGGCCCGCCCCGGTGCGCGAGCCCGGCCCGCAGCATGCCGATCAGCTCGGTCCACTCGACCCACGGCGCCCTGGTGAGCAGGGCCGTGGAGGTCTCGTCGGCCACCTCGAGCAGCCGCCGCGTCGGCCCGCTCGCCCCGCGCCGTACGACGACGGCCACCGCACCGGCCCGGGCCGCCGACCGCAGCGCCAGCGGGGCGACGTCGGACGAATCGTCGACACCGGCCGCGATCAGCACCTGGCCCCGCGCGGCGAGCGTCTCCCCCGAGTCGAACACGCCCACTCCGTGCACCGGCACGCCGCTTCCGAGGGGCGCCCGTACCAGTTCCAGCGCCTCGCCCGCGCCGGTCGCCAACAGACTCGCGAGGGTGGGGGAGGCCGCGTGGTGCTCTTCCTCCCCGCCGGACGGCGCCCCGAGGGAGGCTTTGGCGGGCACGGAGGGTGCCCCCAGGGACGCTTCCGCGGGCACGGAGGGTGGCGGGTCGGTGAGGCCGTACCCGCTGTGCGGAGGGCCGGAGGGGGTGTGCTCGCCGTGCGGAGGGGTGGTGCCGGGCATGGCTCAAGTGTCGCGCATCGGCCACCGGCCGGACGGCGCGCTCACAGGGACCCGTCGTCCCACTGGTCGAGGAGGCTCTCCTCGTCCTCCTCGCCGCCCCTCGCCCCGTTGTGCAGACTCTGCTCGGTCCACATCACCTTGCCGTGCGGCGTGTACCGGGTGCCCCAGCGCTCGGCGAGCTGGGCGACGAGGAAGAGGCCCCGCCCGCCCTCCTCCGTCGCAGCCGCGCGGCGCAGGTGCGGCGAGGTGCTGCTGCCGTCGGAGACCTCGCAGGTGAGGGTCCGTCCGTACAGCAGGCGGGCGCGGATGGGTTCGCTGCCGTAGCGGATGGCGTTGGTGACCAGCTCGCTGAGAATCAGCTCCGTGGTGAACGCGACGTCCTCCAGGCCCCACTCGGCCAGTTTCCGTGTCACCTGGGCGCGCACCGGGGCGACGGCGCCCGAGTCGGCGGGCACGTCCCACTGGGCGACCCGTTCCGACGGCAGTACCTTGGTGCGCGCCACCAGCAGGGCGACGTCGTCGCTCGGATCGGGGGGCAGCAGCGCGTCGAGCACCGCCCCGCAGGTCTCCTCCGGGGACCGCTCCGGGTGGCCCGCCAGTGCGTCGTGCAGCTGCGCGAGACCGTCGTCGATGTCCCGGTCGCGGTCCTCGACCAGCCCGTCGGTGTAGAGCACCAGCCGGCTGTTCTCCGGTGGGTGCAACTCCGTCGTCTCGAAGGGCGCGCCACCCAGCCCGAGGGGCAGTCCCACGGGGATCTCGGGAAACTCCACGGTGCCGTCGGGCAGCACCACGGCCGGACCCAGGTGCCCGGCCCGCGCCATGGTGCAGCGGCCCGTCACGGAGTCGTAGATCGCGTACAGACAGGTGGCGCCGGTGACGGACTCGCCGTTCCCCTCCGCCGTCTGGTCCTGGTCGATCCGGTCGACCAGCTCGTCCAGATGCGCGAGCAGTTCCTCGGGGGCCAGGTCCAGGGAGGAGAAGTTGAGCACCGCGGTGCGCAGCCGTCCCATGGTCGCGGCGGCGTGCAGACCGTGCCCCACCACGTCGCCGACCACCAGCGCGACACGGGCGCCGGGCAGCGGGATGACGTCGAACCAGTCCCCGCCCACCCCCGCCCGGGTGGGCCGGTACCTGGTGGCGACCTCCAGTGCGTCCTGGTCGGGCAGACCGCGCGGCAGCAGACTGCGCTGCAGGGTGACCGCCATGGCGTTCTCCCTGGTGTAGCGCCGGGCGTTGTCGATGCTGACGGCGGCCCGTGCCGCCAGTTCCTCCGCGAAGGCCAGGTCCTCCTCGCCGTACGCCTGGCTCCCGCCGGCGCGCCAGAAGTCGACCACCCCCAGGAGCACGCCGCGGGCCCGCAGCGGAACGGTGATCAGCGAGTGGATGCCGTCCGCGATGGCGGCACGCGCGCGCTCGGGGTTCTGCTCCTGCCAGGCGTGCGCCTCCCGCAGGTCGGGCTCCAGCACGGCGCCGACACTGTCCGGCCCCGTCCCGTCCGCCGTCCCATCGCCCGTGCCGGTGACCCCCACCGTCCTGGTGACCTCGCCCACCGGGTAGAGGGGCGACGGGTCGCGGATGCCGCTGATCGCCACCCGGCGCATGTCGGTGGGGGTTTCTGTCGGTTCCTCACCGCGCGGCACCGGGTCCAGCAGTTCCACGGTCGCGAAGTCGGCGAACTGGTCCACGACGACCTCGGTCAGCTCCTCCGCGGTACGCACCACGTCCAGGGTCGTACCAATGCGCACGCCCGCCTCGTACAGCAGGCGCAGCCGCTCCCGCGCCACCTCGACGCGGCCTTCGAGCGCGTGCAGTTCCGTGGTGTCCCGCAGCGTCGCCACCCTTCCAGGCACGCCCTCTTCGGCACGGGTGGCGCGGATGTTGACGGCCAGCAGCCTCCCCCCGGCCAGGTGCACCTCGTCCGAGGCGGTACGGCCCGAGGCCAGCAGTCCGGCCATACCCGTGTCGAGGCCGAGCTGGTCGACGCGCCGCCCCTCCGCGTTGCGGGGGAGCTCCAGCAGCCGGCGGGCCTCGCTGTTGGCCAGCCTCAGCCGGGCCTCCTCGTCGAGAATCAGCACTCCCTCGCGCACCGCGTGCAGTACGGCGTCGTGGTGTTCGTACATGCGGGTCATCTCGGTCGGCCCCAGCCCGTGGGTCTGGCGGCGCAGCCGCCTGCTGACCAGCGCGGAACTGCCCGAGGCGAGGATGAGCGCACCGACGGCCGACATCAGCAGCACGGGCAGCTGGTTCTTCACCCCCTGGTTCACCCGGGTGACCTTCACGCCTGCCGACACCAGTCCGGCCAGTGAGCCGTCGGGGCGGGTGATCGGGGCGGCGGAGTTCACGGTCTCGCCGCCGGTGCCGGCCACCTTGAGGGTCGTGGTGGTGGGCAGGCCCCGGCGCGCCCGCCGCACCATGTTCTTGAACGGCCGCACGACTCGCTTGCCGATCAGGTCGGGCTCCGACGAGGTGACCCTGATGCCGTCCGGCCTCCAGACGACGACGTAGTCCACACTGGTGGCCTTGCGGACCGCCTCGGCGCGCGGTTGCAGCGCCGCGGTCGGGTCCGGGCCGTCCAGCCTTTCCACCACCCCGGGCGAGCTCGCGAAGGTCTTGGCGACGGCGAGGCCCTCCTGCCGGGCGTGCCGGTTGCTGTCCCACTGGGCGTGCAGCAGGAAGGCCACCACCACCGCGATCATGAGCAGCACGATGACCGTCACCTGGAGGATGAAGACCTCTCCTGCGACGCTCCGGGCCCCGAAGGGGAGACGGGACCCCTTCCGGGGCCGGGCGTGCCCTCCGGAGGAACCGGGGTCCGGCGTACCGGAGCCGTGTGTGCCGGAGCTGCCTGTCCCGGAGCCGCGTGTGCCGGGATCCGGTTCCTGCTCGGAGTGCGCGGAGGCGGGCGACACCCGGCGGGGGCGTTCGCGCCGAGCCGTTCGGCGCCCGAAGAGTCCGCGCATGACCCTTTTCTAGCAGTTTCCAGCGGTGTCGGCCCTGGTTGATCCGGTGAATGGGGTCGCGACGGCTTCCGGGCCGGGGATCGTGGCCGACGCGGGGGCCCGGGCAGCCGCGACCGGTGCGGGATCCGGGGCGGCTTCGGGTCAGGAGCGGCGGTTTCGGGCGAAGTCGCGGGGCGGCTTCACCCGAGGTCGCGGCAGAGGCGGGCGAAGAGGGGTCTTGTCAAAAATCCAGGATTCTGTTTACTGTTTCCTCGTGAACGATTACGACGAGCGGTTCCTGACCCGCAACGGCCTCGCGGCCCGCCAGCTCGCGCTCCTCCTGCTGGAGTACGAGCCGGAGACGCGCCTGCCCCGCGTGCGGGACTTCGCCGAGGAGCTGGGGTGCGGCAACGGCACGGTCCAGGCCGCACTGCGGCTGCTGGAGGAAGCCGGTGCCATCGAGACCGCCGCCCGCGGGCACCTGGGCACCTTCCTCGTCAGATCGGACCGCGCGATCCTGTGGCGGCTGTCGGGGCTCGGCACCCTGCTCGCCGCCATGCCACTGCCCTACTCCCGCCGCTACGAAGGACTGGCCACGGGCCTGCGCGCGGCGTTCGACGACGCCGGCACCCCGTTCGCCATCACGTTCATGCGAGGCGCGGGCAGCCGTGCCACCGCGCTCATGGAGGGCAAGGCCGACCTCGTCGTGCTCTCCCGCTTCGCCGCCGACCGGCTCATCGAGGAGTATCCCGAGGATCTGGCCATCGTGGTGGATCTGGGCCCCGCCACCTACGTCGGCGCCCACGGCGTGCTGGTACGGGAGGGCGGCTCGCTCGACTCGCCCGGCCTCCGCGTGGCGATCGACCACGCCTCGGAGGACCAGCGCATGCTCGCCGAGCTGACCTTCGGCGGACGGGTCGACGTCGAATGGGTGGAGTGCTCCTACATGCAGCTCCCCGATCTGCTCGGGCACAACGAGGCGGACGCCACCGTCTGGAACCTGGACGAGGTGCAGGGCCGGATCGGCGAGGGGGTGGACGTACGCCCGCTCGGTGACGAGGTGACGCGTGACCTGTCGCTGCGCAACTCGAGCGCGGTCGTCATCGGCAGAGCCGGAAGCGCCGCGGCCCTGCACGCGATACGGCAGGCCATCGACCCCGCCCGGGTCGCCAAGCTCCAGTCCGAGGTCCTGCGAGGAGTCCGTATGCCCTCGTACTGACGGACCCCACCTGCCGCGCCACCGCACCGCACGGCTCAGCCCGTGCGGGCTCGCGCCGGCCGAGAGAATCCAGAATCCCGAGTTCTGTGGGATGTTGAGGAGGCACCACCGTGGACGACCAGCTCGCGCTGCGCATCCAGCTCTTCCGTGACAGCGGCCAAGTCCGCCCCCAGGTGGCCGATTTCGTGACCGCCGAGCTGACCGCGCTCATCGACGAGGGCGCGCCTGTCACCGAGGAGACGGCCGGAATGCTGACGAGCCATCTGATGATGGCCCTCACCCGGCTCCTGGACGGGGAGCCCATCGAGGAGTTCTCCACCGACGAGCAGGTGGCCGCCGAACTCGCCGACCACCCGGCAGCCGTCGAGCGGGCCCGCCGGATAGCCGAACGGGCCGAGAGCGAACTCGGCGCCGCCCTGCCCACCTCCGAGATCAACTTCCTGGCCATGCACCTGGCCGTCCTCGCCCAGCGCGTCACCGGCTGACAGCCGCCCGCGCCGGGCCCCCGAGAACCACACCCCCTTTCCCCGCACGGTCCACCCCTCGGGCCGCGCAGCACAGACGAGAGGCACCAGCCATGACGAAGATCCTCACCGGCGGAGTCGGCAAGACCGAGGTCGCGAACGCCATCAAGGAACTCGGCCTCGACGGCGTGGACGTCGTCGTCTCCAGCGACATGGACGCCGCGATGAAGCTCCGCGCCGGGCAGGCCGACTACTTCTTCGGCACCTGCCACACCGGTGCGGGCGCCTCCCTGGGCGTGCTCGTCGGCCTGATGGGGCAGCCCGCCTGCCACACCTTCGGCCGCACCGTGCCCACCGAGGACGAGGTCGCCGCGCTGCTCACCGAGGGCAAGAAGGTCTTCGGTTTCTCCATGGACCAGATCAGCACCGTCGTCCCCCTGCTCACCCGCGCCGTCGCCGCGCGCGGCTGAGCGGGACCGGTCGCAGACACCCCGGGCGTGAAGGAGCGACCCCGTGAGTGACCTCGCAAGCACGGTGGGCACCACCGGCACCCAACTGGCCGCAGGCGCCGGCCTGAACCTCTCGCTGCCCCAGCAGCTGACCGTCATCGTCCTGTGCGCGCTGACGGCGTTCATCTCGCACATGGCGCTGGCCGTCTTCAACGACGGCGTGCGCCCGTTCATGCTGGACTTCATCCACGGCCGGACGACCCGCTCGGCCACCACGGCGGTCTCCTTCGGCCTCTCGGCCGGGTTCATCTTCGGACTCGGCGCGCCGATGGCGCTCTCCTCGGGCGTGCTCAACCCGTGGCTGCTCTTCCTGCCCACCGACATCCTGGGCCTGCTGTCCCCCAAGAAGTGGCTCGCACCGCTGCTGGGCGCCGGCTGGGGCGCCGTCGTCGTCTTCGGGCTCAACGGGGCCAACGAGGTGGCGCACGACCTGCCCGTGGACTTCCTGACCGCCATGCAGCAGATGTCCACGCCGATCCTCTTCCTCTTCACGCTCTTCCCGGTGCTGGCCATCACCAAGCAGTTCGGGCGCGCGTGGGGAGCTGTGGCCGGTGTCGTCGAACTGGTCCTCGTCGTCGCGACGATGAAGCTGTGGCCGGACATGTTCGCCGGTGCGCTCGCCATGGCCGTCGGCGTGCTGATGCTGATCGGCCTCGCCGTGCGGCGGGACCTGGCGCAACGAAAGGCCGACCGCGCGGCCGAGGCGGCACGAGGCACGACAGCCGCGGACCAGGACTCCGCCCAGCCCGCGGAAGACGACCCGATGGCCTCGCTGTTCAGCGCGAGCGCGACGCGGCTGCGCCGCCACCTGCCACTGTTCATGCTGCTGGGAGCCGGAGTCTGCCTGCTGGCCCAGATGCACATATTCGGCGGCGGCGAGGCCACCAGCTTCCTCATCGCCAAGGGCCACATCTCCGAGGCGGCACAGGTCGACTTCTACCGCGTCTTCGGTTTCATTCCGCTGATCGCCACGACGGCGCTGGCGTCCGGCGCCTACGGCATCGCAGGGTTCACGCTCGTCTACCCGATCGGCTACCTGATGCCGAACCCGGTGCTGGCGGTCGTCGTCGGAGCCGCGGTCTTCGCGATCGAGGTTCTGGCGCTGTCCTACATCGGCAAGGTCCTCGGCAAGCTGCCCAGCGTCCGCGACTCCTCCGAGCACCTGCGCAACGCCATCACCGACAGCCTCCACCTGGCCATCCTCTTCGGCTCCCTGATGGCGGCCAACGCGATGGGCGCCGGTCTGGGCATCCTCATCGTGGGCGGTCTCTACCTGCTCAACGAGGCGATGGGCCGTCCCGTGGTGAGGATGGCGGCCGCACCCGCCGCGGTGATCGTCGGCGGCATCCTGCTCAACGTCCTCTACTGGCTCGACCTGTTCACCCCCGTCAAGGGCTGAGGGCCGCGCCGTCACCAGGAAGACCCGCACCATGACCACCATCCCGCACACCCCGCAACGCCTGCTGCGGACCGTCACCGGGCCGCTCGCCGCCGCGTCGCTGACGGGCCCCGTGCTCGCCCACGAGCACCTGGCCCTCGACCTGGACCGCCAGGGCGACGCGGCCTCGGTCCTCGATCCACGGCAGCACGGCCCGGCCGTCAGTCGCGAACTCGCCGCGCTGCGGCAGGAGTTCGGCCTCTGTCTCGTCGTCGAGCTGACCTGCCGGGGCATGGGCCGGGACCCGGAAGCGCTGGTGCGGATCGCCCGCGAGAGCGGTGTCGCCGTCGTCGCCGCCACCGGGTGGTATTACGAGCCGTTCCACCCACGGGCGGACCTGGAAGGCGCCTCCGTCGAGCAGCTGACCGGCACGCTCGTGCAGGAGATCGAACAGGGCATCGGCGCCACGGGCGTACGGCCCGGTGTGCTCGGCGAGGTGGGCAGCCACGGCGACACCCCCAGCGAACCGGAGGCCAGATCGCTGCGGGCCGCCGCCCGCGCCGCCCTCGCCACCGGCCTGTCGGTGTCCACCCACGCCCAACTGGGACACGGCGGACTCGCCCAGCTCGACCTGCTGACAACGGAGGGCCTGGCCCCGCACCGGATCTGTGTCGGCCACCAAGACCTGCTCGACGACTCCGCCGTGCACCGCCGGCTGGCCGAGGCGGGCGCGTACGTGGCCTTCGACACCGTCGGAAAGGAGAGCTACCAGAGCGACCAGGTGCGGCTGCGTCTCCTCCTCGCGCTGCTGGAGGCGGGCCATGCCGACCGGGCGCTGCTCAGCTGCGACATCTCCCGCCACGGCTACCTGCTGAGCGAGGGCGGAAAGGGCTACGGCCACCTCTTCCGCTCGTTCCTGCCCGCGCTCCGCACCGCGGGCGTCGACGAGGACCTGATCGACCTGATGACGCGGCGCAACCCGACGCGCTTCCTGACCGGCGCGAGCCCCGAGGAGGACTGACATGACACCAGCGGCGGCACCCGTACCCCCCGGTGCACTCCCGCGGACGTATCCGCTGGCCACCGTCCCCGTGGAGGACGCCGTCAGGTGGCAGTTCCGGCTGCTGGAGGCCACCGCGGGGCACTTCCAAGGGCAGGAGTTGTTCACCGCGGACACCGGTGTGGTGCCCGGCCTCGGCAGGCCGCGGACGACGGCCCGCGTCGAGGCGGTACTGGCCGACTACTTCGGCGCGCAGGACGCGGCACTGGTCCAGGGCGCGGGCACCGGCGCGATCCGCGCCGCCCTCAGCGCCGCCGTGAGCCCCGGCGAGCCGCTTCTCATCCACCGTGCTCCGGTCTACAGGACCACGGCGGTGACGCTGCGCGGCCTGGGCGTCGAGGCGGTCGAGGTCGACTTCAACGACCCGGCGGCGCTGCGCGGCGCACTCGCCTCCGGCCGGTTCAGGTGGGCCTACGTCCAGCACACCCGGCAGCGCCTCGCCGACTCCTACGACCCCGGGGAAGTCCTGTCAGCGTGCGCGAGCGCCGGCGTACGCAGCCTGGTCGACGACAACTACGCGGCCTTCCGCGTGCCCGCCTGCGGCGTCGAACTCGGCGCCGACGCCTCCTGCTTCTCGCTGTTCAAACTGCACGGCCCCGAGGGCGTCGGCGTGGTCGTCGGCGCCGGAGACCTGGTGGACGGGGTGCGCGCCGACAACTACTCGGGCGGTGGACAGGTGCAGGGCCACCAGGCCCTCGACGCGCTGCGCGCCCTCACCCACGTGCCCGTGATGTGGGCGGTGCAGTCCCGCGTCGGCGCGGAGGTCGCCGAACGCCTCGCCGCCGGCGAGGTTCCGGGCGTCACCGACGTGCGCCTGGCCAACGCGCAGGACAGATGCCTCATCGTCCAGCTCGACGCGCCCGTGGCGCGGCAGCTGCCCGAGGTCGCCGCCCGGTTCGGTGCCGCACCCTACCCGGTGGGCTCCAACTCCCGCTACGAGGTGGCGCCGCTGGTCTACCGCATGTCCAGCTCCAGCCTGGACGACGCCCCGGAGCTGGCCGACTGGGCGATCCGCGTCAACCCGATGCGGGCGGGCGCCGACCTCGTCCTGTCCGTGCTGCGCCGCAGCCTGCGGGAGCTGCGCGCCCAACCCACCGTCGAAGCCCCCCGGCCCGGCACGCCCGGCACGCCCGCCACGCCCCTCACGCACCGAGCAAAGGACTGACGTGTTTCTCGACAGCCTTCTCGCCCGCAACCCGGGGCTCGCCGACGTCGCGGCCGACCTGCACAGGCGCGGCGATATCCCGCCCGACACCTACGTCATGGACCTGGACGCCATCGAGGAGAACGCCGCCCTCCTGGCGGCCGAGGCCGAACGTCTCGGCCTGTCCCTGTGGTTCGTCGTCAAACAGCTCGGCCGCAACCCCGAGCTGATCCGCGCGGTGGCCCGCGCCATCCCCCGGTTCGCCGCCATCGACCAGGACGAGGCCCGGATCCTGCACGCGGCGGGCGCCCGCGCCGGCAACCTGGGGCACCTCGTGCAGATCCCCCGGCGGGCACTGCCCGAGATGCTGGCCTGGCGACCCGAGGCCGTCACCGTCTACGACCTGGCCAACGCGCGCGCCGTCTCCGAGCAGGCCCAGCGCCTGGGCATGGTCCAGGACGTCCTCGTGCGGCTGGAGGGCGCGGCCGGATCCGTCTACCCCGGGCAGGAGGGGGGCGTACCGCTGGCGGCGCTCGACAAGTTCGCGGAGGACGCGGAGCGGCTGCCGGGCATCAGGATCGCCGGGGTCACCGCGTTCCCCTGCGTCCTGTGCGATCCGGAAACCGGGGCACCGACGCCCACGCCCACCTTCGACCTCGCCGCCAGGGCGCGTGATCTGCTGGCCGCGCGCGGACACCAGGACCTCAAGCTGAGCGCCCCCAGCGCCACGTGTGTCGCCGGCCTGCCGCTGCTCGCACGCCTCGGCGCCACCCACGGCGAGCCAGGGCACGCGCTGACCGGCACCACCCCGCTGCACGCCCGCGACACCGCGCAACCGGAGCGGCCCGCGTACGTGTACGTCACCGAGGTCGCCCACACCCTGGCCGACGGCCGTCCGGCCGTGTTCGGCGGCGGCTTCTACGCCCGCTCGCACATCAGCTCCGCGCTACTGCCCCGCGCGGGACTGCGGCTGGCCGTCCAGGACGCGCCCGCCGAGAACATCGACTACTACCGCCTGCTGGCGGCCCCCGAGGCCGGAGCGGACGTGCGTGCGGGTGACACGGCGCTGCTGGCGTTCCGCACGCAGATCTTCGTCACCCGCTCCAGGGTCGCGGTCGTCGCCGGACTCTCGTCCGGGACGCCGAGACTGACCGGTCTCTACGACGCACGAGGGAGGGCACTGTGACCACCCATGACGACCCGGCTGACCAGGCCGAGTCGACCGGCCCCACTCATCGCGCCGGTCCCACCCGTCGCACTGACCACTCCGGCCGCACCGTCATCGTCGTCCTCGACGGCTTCGGTGTCGGTGCCATGCCCGACGCGGGCGTGCTGCGTCCGGGTGACGCGGAGGCCGACACCTGCGGGCACGTACTCGACCACGCGCGCGAGGCGTTCGGACGGCCACTGCGGCTGCCCGCGCTCGGCGCGCTCGGACTCGGCCTGGTCCACCCGCATCCGGACCTCGCCCGCCGCACCCCGCTGCCCGTCGCGGCGGGCAGGGCCGCGCTCGGATACCCGGGGGCCGACACGTTCGCCGGGCACCAGACGATGATGGGCGCGGACTTCAGCCGGGTGACGGTCGCCCGCCTCGGTGAGCACCTGGAAGAGGTCACCGAGGCCCTGAGCGCGGCGGGCCACCGGGTCGAGCCGCTCGACGGCGGGCCGGTGCTGGTCGTCGACGGCGGCGTGCTCGTGCACGACAACCTCGAAGCGGACCCCGGCATCAACTGGAACGCCTCGGCGCGCCTGGACGACCTGGGCTTCGACGCCATCCTCGCGGTCGCCCGCACCGTGCGTGCCGTCGCACCCGTCGCCCGGGTCATCGCCGTGGGCGGCCACGCGGACGGGCCGCTGCCCGGATTCGTCCGCGCCGGCGACGGCGGCACCGTCGGCCTGGACACACCGGCGAGCGGCTTCTACCGCAACGGCGGACTCCAGGTGCGGCACCTGGGTGCGGAACTCGACCACACCCGTCAGCTTCCCGAACTGGCCGCCCGTGCCGGGGTCCCGGTGACGCTCGTCGGCAAGGCGGCGGACATCCTGGCGTGCGAGGCCGCCGTGCGGCGCCCCGCCGTGCCCACCGCCGACGTTCTCGCCCACACCCTGGAGGCGGCCCGTGCGCCCGGGGAGGCGCTGGTCGTCGCCAACGTGCAGGAGAGCGACCTGGCGGGACACCAGCGCGACCCGGAGCGGTACGCACGGATACTCGAACAGGTCGACGCGGGTCTGGCCGCGCTGGTGGCGCTGCTGGACCAGCCCGGGGACCGTCTCGTGGTCACCGGTGACCACGGCAACGACCCGACGATCGGACACGCCTACCACACGCGCGAGTACGTGCCGGTGCTCATCCACCGCCCCGGCGCCCCGGGCGTGGAACTGCTCCCGGACGCGGGCAGCCTGGCCGACGTGGGCGCCACGGCCGCGGCCGCGCTCGGTCTCGACCCGGCAGCCCTGGCCAACGGCACCCGCATACCGGAGGCCGGCGTGGTCTGAGCCCGGAGTGCGACACGGGCCGTGACGTGTGAACCGGTCGTGGGCCCCGCCACGAGCCAGGCGACCACGACGGGCCGTCCCACTGCGCGCCTCACGCTCGGAGCGTGTGCCAGGCTGAGCACGCGTCCTGTGCGGCGCGGGCGGAGTGGGCACCCGGGCCGCGGAGAGAGAACCGCACACGCATCGAGGAGGACCACGTGTCGAAGCCACCACTGACCGACGCGGCAGTCGCCATGCTGTCCGAGCCCAACCCCTGCGTCATCACCACGCTGCGTTCCGACGGGCAGCCGGTGTCCACGGCGACCTGGTACCTGTGGGACGACGGCCGGGTGCTGGTCAACATGGACGAGGGGCGCAAGCGGCTGTCCCACATGCGCAACGACCCGCGCGTGACGCTCACCGTCCTCGGCAAGGACGACTGGTACACGCACATCAGCCTCATCGGCCGCGTCGAGGAGCTCAGGGCGGACGAGGGCCTCACCGACATCGACCGCCTCGCCCAGCACTACCTCGGCCAGCAGTACCCGGACCGCGAACGCCCCCGGGTCAGCGCCTGGATCGCGGTGGAGCGCTGGCACGGCTGGGGCTCGATGAAGGACAGCAGTCAGCCTGGCTGACGGCCCTCCAGGACAGCCCTCCGGGACGGTGCGATGGCGGGACGCCGAGACGGCGGGACGGTTTCCCGGCAGCGCCGAAGCTGCCGGGGAAGCCGCCGTCGTGCGGCGGCCGCCCCTGGCGGGCACCCCCGGCGGGCGCTCCGGGCGGGCAGCGGCGATCATGGGGGTACCCCTCAGCACCGTCGCACGGAAAGGACCACGATCCACGTGATACGTACAGTGACCCTTCCTTCCGGTGCGCGGGTCCCGGCCCTCGGGCAGGGGACCTGGCACATGGGGGACGACCGCTCCCGCCGCGCGGAGGAACTGGACGCGCTGCGTGCGGGCCTCGATCTGGGCATGACGCTCATCGACACGGCCGAGATGTACGGCAGCGGGGCCAGCGAGGAGCTGGTGGGCGAGGCGATCCAGGGGCGCAGGGACGAGGTGTTCCTCGTCAGCAAGGTCTTGCCGTCGAACGCCGACCGGCGCGGCACGGCCGAGGCCTGCCGGGCGAGCCTGCGCCGCCTGGGAACGGACCGCATCGACCTCTACCTGCTGCACTGGCGCGGTGGCGTCCCGCTGGCGGAGACGGTCGAGGCGCTGGAGGAACTGGTGCGCCAGGGCAGCATCGGCTCCTGGGGCGTGAGCAACCTGGACACCGACGACCTCGCCGACCTCCCGCGGGGCGCCGTGCCCGACACCGACCAGATCCTCTACAACCTCACCCGGCGCGGCCCCGAGTACGCGCTGCTGCCCCGCTGCCGCGAGCTGTCCGTGCCCGTCATGGCCTACTCGCCGGTCGAGCAGGGGCGGCTGCTGGGGCACGAGGCGCTGCGCGCGGTCGCCGACGCGCACGGGGCGACGCCCGCGCAGGTGGCACTGGCGTGGGTGCTGCGCCGCGAGGATGTCATCGCGATCCCCAAGGCCTCCTCGCGCCGCCACGTCGAGGAGAACCGGGCTGCGGCCGACCTGGTCCTGGGCGAGGAGGACTTCGCCGCGCTGGACGAGGCGTTCCCGCCGCCGGCCGGCAAGCGTCCGCTGGAGATCCTGTGACGGGCCGTCGCCGAGTGGGCCACGGCAGGCCGCGCAAGGCCCCGGCTCCCGGAGGCCACCGGGGCTAATTCGCTGGCACTCCGCGCCGTGACCGGAGACCGTGGACGCCGTGTCGGAACAACCCACCCACCAGATACGGGCCGCCTACATGGCGTCCACCGTCACCGTCTACCAGGCCTACGCGCCGCGGCTGGGCCTGCCGGCGGCCCGCGACGGGCGCTTCCCGGCCTCCTGGAAGCGCGACCGGATGACGTGGATCAAGCCGTCCTTCCTGTGGATGATGTACCGCTGCGGCTGGGCGGCCAAGGAGGACCAGGAGACGGTGCTCGCGGTCGAGATCACCCGCGAGGGCTTCGAGTGGGCGCTGCGCAACGCCTGCCTCTCGCACTACGACGCCGAGCGCCACACGGACCACGCGGAGTGGAAGCGGCGACTGCGGCAGTCTCCGGCCCGCGTCCAGTGGGACCCCGAACGGGATCTGCACCTGCGCCCGCTGCCGCACCGCTCCCTCCAGCTGGGGCTGGCCGGCGAGGCGACGCGGCGCTACGCCGACGAGTGGCTCGTCTCCCTCACGGACGTCACCCCGCTCGCCCACCGGGTCCACGCCGCCGTCCGTGACGGCGACCTGGCAGCGGCTCGCGGTCTCCTTCCACCCGAACGTCCGTACCCCGCGGGCGCGGAACTCCTCGCCCACCTGGCCCCCTGACGCCCGCGTCCTGCTCTTTGACGCCCGCGCCCTGCCCCCTGACGCCCGTCGCCTCCCGCCCCGCCCGGCTGCTAGACGTGGCGCTGTCCCGTGCGGCCGCCGGCGGGGAAGTTGCGGGGGCCGCGGCCCTTGGGGGCGAGAACCTCGACCATCTCCGCCAGGTCGTCGCAGGCCGCGGCGATCCTCCGTTGGGTGTTGCGCCTCTCCGCAGTGACCGCGGCCAGCAGCAGGGCCGTCAGCGCGGCCGAACCGTTGAGCGCCTGGAGAGTGATCATGCCTTCGATCAGGTCCTGGCGCGCGAAGACCCCGGCGCGGTCGGTGGCCGCCCACGTCGCGGAGACCGACAGGATCGCCGTACACACCGCCGCGCCCGCCAGTTGGAACCGCAGCGCCGCCCATACCAGTAGCGGGTAGACGAGGAAGAGGAGGCTGATCGTGCTCCGGGTCACCAGGAGGCCCAGCGCCGCCGTCGCCGCCGCCAGGGCCACCGCCTCGGCGATCCGCGCGCGGTCGCGAGGTACGTCCAGCTTGCGGAGCGCCAGCAGGAGCGGGGTGACGACGAGGACACCGACCGCGTCGCCGGCCCACCAGGCCGACCAGACGGGCCAGAAGTGCGACAGCGTCAGGCCGTCGCCCGCGACCGTCATCAGCGTTCCGACGGTGGCGCTCACCAGCATGCCGAGGAAGGCGCCCAGGAAGACCAGGCACACCGCGTCCCGGAACCTGTCCAGGTCGGTGCGGAAGCCCGTGCGGCGCAGCAGGGCGCACGAGAGGAGCGGGGCGAGTGTGTTGCCGGCGATGAAACCCACCGAGGTCAGGCTGAGCGGACCTATGCCGTTGACCACCAGCAGGGCGCCGAGCGTCACGCCGGGCCACACGCCCGCGCCGAAGAGGAGCAGGCAGGCCACGGCGATGCCGGTCGGCGGCCAGAACGGGGTGACGGTGGCTCCCTCGACCGACACGTGCCACAGCAGGCCGACGAGCCCGCCGGCGTAGTAGCCGAGGGCGATCAGGACGACGCGCAGCACGTAACCGGCGAGCAGCCGGCCGCGGATCCTGCCCGCGCCGCGCTCCGGGCGGGCCCGTCCGCCGGGAGCGGGGGAGGGGTCCGGTGCGCGGTCCGCCGTCGAGTGCGTGGGTGCCACGCCACTCATCTCACCCCCTCAGGCGCCGCGTCGTCCGTCTGACACGCCTCGGGGCCGTCATGGCGCAGTACGAGGACGGCGGCGTCGTCGGTGTGTCCGGTCCGCCCGGTGACCTCCATGACCCGGTCGGCGAGCGTCTCCGGGTCCTCGAAGACGCCGTCGCGCAACACCTGGGCAACTGCCGCCAGGCCCTCTTCCAGGGGGAAGCGGGGGCCCTCGACCACTCCGTCGGTCAGCAGGGCGAGCGCTCCCGGCTGGGTGAAGCGGTACTCGGTGACCGCGTACGTCTCGCCTTCCATGACGGCCAGCGGCAGCCCGATCTCCTCCTCGGAGTGCTCCACGATGCCGCACACGCCGTCGGCCCGCGCCCACACGGCTCCGGTGTGCCCGGCGCGTGCGGTGCGTACGCTCCAGGTCCGCGTGTCGAAACAGAGGAAGAGGCAGGTGGCGAAGAGCGGGTTGTCGGTGGCGGCCAGCAGCTCGTTGGCGGTGGCCAGGATGTCACCGGGATCGGTCGCCCCCATGGCGGCGACCGCGCGCAGGACGATCCGCACCTGGCCCATGTAGGCGGCGGCCTCGACGTCGTGACCCTGCACGTCGCCGACGGAGAAGGCGAGGGTGCCGTCGGACAGCCGGCAGCCGTCGTACCAGTCACCGCCGATGTCGAGCCCGTTGCCGGCCGGTGCGTAGCGGGCGGCGACGCGCAGCCCCGGCGCGGTGGGCAGGGTGGCGGGCAGCATGCCCCGTTGCAGGGCCTCGGCCAGCTCGACGCGGGCCCGCTGGACCTCGATCTCCTCCCGCACCCGCGCGGTGAGCCGTCCGAGCTGCGAGAGCAGATCGTCGGCGTTCGCCGGACGGGCATGACGGCGGCCACCCATGGCACGAGCCTAGACGCGGGCCGCTTCCGCCGCCCGGCGAGCGCCTCCTTCGGGCGGCCCGTGCGCAGGGCAGCGCCCAGTCCGCCGCGCAGGCGCAGACGCTGAAGGAGGAGAACGGCACGCAGGTGCGTGGCTTGCTCGACGCACAGCGCCAACGGGTACAGGTACTGCCGTCGGCGCGATGCCGGGAACGGCAGCACCCGGTTCCGTTCGAGCGGGCGGAGCGCCGTGCCCGGCTGGCGGTGCGGCCGGCCCGGGCACGGCGGTGGGTCACTTCTTCGGGGGCATCAGCACCGTGTCGATGATGTGGACGGTGGCGTTCGCGGTCTTCACGTTGCCGCAGGCGACGTTCGCCGAGTCGTTGACCTTGTAGGCGTCACCCGAGCCCTTCGTGGTGAGCTTCTGCTTCTCCAGCGTCGGGTAGGAGCCGTCGGCCAGCTTCGCCTTGTCCAGCGGCTCGCCCACCACGTGGTAGGTCAGGACCTTCTTCAGCATCTCCTTGTCGCTCATGACCTTGTCCAGGTCGGCCTTCGGGATCTTTTTGAAGGCGTCGTTGGTCGGCGCGAACACGGTGATGTCCTTCGCGCTGTTGAGGGTGTCGACCAGTCCGGCCTTCTTCACCGCGTCGACGAGCGTCGACAGCTGCGGGTTGTTAGAGGCGGCGGTGGCGACCGGGTCCTGGGCCATCCCCTTGAAGCTGCCCTTGCCCGACTTCGGCACGGTCTTGCAGGCGTCACCAAAGGTGCCCATGGCCGTGTCCTGCTTGTCGTCCGTCTCCTTCGGTGAGCTCTTGCTCTGCTCGTTCTTCTTGTCGGACGCCTTGTCGGAGCCCCCGTCGTCACCGCCGCACGCGGTCAGACCGAGCGGGAGGACGACGGCCGCGGTGGCGGCCAGCAGGACGCGACGGGCACGGGTGGTGGTGCTGGTCATTGCGATTACTCCTTGTTGTGACGGTCATGCCGCTCATGTCGGGCACGAGAGGGGGCATGCGGGGCTACGGACGGTTCGGTGGTCGGGGAAGGAAGGGCGTGGTGTGCGGCTGGTGGTCAGGTCACGTCGACCACCACCGAGTGCCGTCCGGTGGCGCCGTCGGGCACCGTGCCGACGCGGTCGGCGGTCTGGGTGTGCCCCGTCCTGTCGGTCGCGCGTACCTGGAGCTCGTGGGATCCCGGCGTCGCGTTCCACTCCCACACCCACTGGCGCCAGGTGTCGCGGGAGTCCTCTTCGGCGAGCCGCGCGGTGTGCCAGGGGCCGTCGTCGACGCGGACCTCGACCCGGTCGATGCCGCGGTGCTGTGCCCAGGCGACGCCCGCGACCGCGACCTTGCCGGCCTTCAGGCCGGCGAGCGGCCCCGGCGTGTCGATCCGCGACTGGGTCTTGATCGGGGCCCGGCGTCCCCAGTCACGTTCGACCCAGTACACGTCGAAGTCGTCGAACGAGGTCAGCTCCAGCTCGCGTATCCACTTGCACGCCGAGACGTAGCCGTACAGGCCGGGGACCACCATGCGGACGGGGAAGCCGTGTTCGAAGGGGAGCGGTTCGCCGTTCATGCCCACGGCGAGCATCGCGTCCCGGCCGTCCATGACGGTGTCCACCGGGCTGCCGAGCGTCATGCCGTCCTCGGAGCGGGCCACGAGCTGGTCGGCGGGCCCGCCCTTGGACGGTGGTCGTACGCCGGCTTCGCGCAGCAGCGGCGCCAGGGGCACCCCGAGCCAGCGCGCGTTGCCGACGTACTCGCCGCCCACCTGGTTGGAGACGCAGGTGAGCGTGGCGTCCCGCTCGACGAGGCCCCGTTCGAGCAGCTGGTCGTAGTCCAGGGTGAGCTCGTCGCGCACCCCCTTGCCGTGGATGCGCAGCGACCAGTCGGCCGCTGACAGCTTCGGCACGCGCAGCAGCGTGTCCACGCGGTAGAACCGGTTGTTCGATGTCACGAACCGGCTCAGCCCGTCGATGTCCAGCTCGGCGCCGCGCGGTACGGGTGCCGCCCGCGAGACGGGGGCGGGCAGCGTGAGGTCGGTGCGGGACGCGACGGCCTCGGCGCCGCTGCGGGAGTTGAGGCCCCGCCCGAGGAGTCCCACCCCGGCGGCTCCCACCCACGCCGCACCCGCGCCCAGCACGAACCTGCGCCGGTCGAACCCCGCCCCGTCCGGCGCCTTGCCCAGCAGCAGTCGCGGCTTGCCGGGGCCGGTGGGCGCATTCCGGTCGCCGCCTGCCGGTGCCGGGTCTGCGCTCGTCGCCGCGCCTTCGGCTGCCGACGAGTCGTCGGCCACCGGCCCGGCGCCGTCTTCGGCCCCGGCGCAGCCTTCGGCCTCGGCACCGTCGGTCTTGGCGCTGTCGTCGGACCCGGCACCCTCTGTCGGAGCGTCACCGGCTGAGGGGGTGACGCTCGTGCAAGGGGTCCCCTCCACGGAGGGCGGGGCCCCCACCGGAGAGGTGCCGTCGGCCGCGACGGGCTCCGCGACCGCGCCGGACGGCCTCAACAGGCCCGTCAGCGCGTACAGCACGGCGCTGCCCGCCACGGCTCCCACCACGGACGGCAGCGCGTCCACGAGCGAGCCGTCCGGGCGGCCCGCGGCGGCCCAGCCGCCCACGGCGCCGAAGAGCAGCACGCCCGCCGATCCTGCCGGGCGGTGGCGCACGGCGAGAACGCCGAGGGCGACGGCGAAGAGCGCGAGCAGGACGACGATGCCCAGCTGGAGGACCAGCTTGTCGTCGGTGCCGAACGTGCGGATGGCGAAGTCCTTGACCGGCGCGGGCACTCGGTCGATCACGGCACCGCCCACGGCGGTGACCGGCCCGGCCTCGGGGCGCACGGGTACGGACGCCAACTCAGCGACGGCCAGGGCGCCGCACCCGGCGATCACGCCGCTCAGCGCTCCCAGCGCGCCGGTCAGGGCGCCGATGCGGGGCTTCCTCTCGTTGCTCACACCCCGCATTCGGCTCAGCCCGCCCGGCGGATTGGTCGGTCCCCCGATCGGATGACGTCCGGCTGGACACGCGCCGCGGAGACGGCGTTGCGCGGACGACCTGTCCACGTCCGGGCCAAGCCGCGAGGCCCGCGGCTCCGAATGCAGAGCGAAAGGCACGCACCCCGGCCCGGCGGCCGGCGGCGAGCACACGGCAGCAGACATGCCCGGCAGGCCGTGCGGGGCGTGCTCCGCAGTGGGAGGAGCAGCATGACGCAACAGCGGCGCAGAACGGCCGTGGTGGGCAGTGGAGTTGCCGGGCTGACGGCGGCACACGTCCTGCGGCACACGGACGCGGTGTCGCTCTACGAGGCCGACGACCGGCTCGGCGGTCACGCGCACACGCATGACGTCGTCTCCGCCGACGGCCGCCTGCTCCAGGTCGACTCCGGCTTCATCGTGCACAACCGCCGGACGTATCCCCTGCTGACGCGGCTCTTCGGCGAGCTGGGCGTGACGACCCAGGAGTCCGAGATGAGCATGTCGGTGCGGTGCGAGGGCTGCGGCCTGGAGTACGCGGGCGCCAAGGGGCCGCGCGGGCTGGTGCCGCGCGCGGGGCATCTGCTGCGCGGCAGGTACCTGCGGATGCTCGCCCAGGTGCCCGTCTTCCACCGGCGTGCGCAGCGCCTGCTGGCCCAGGAGGGCGGCGGGACGGCGGACGACCGGCAGTACGCGGTGACGCTCGAAGCGTTCTTGCGCCGGGGCGGGTTCTCGCCGTACTTCGTGAGCCACTTCGTGACGCCGGTGATCTCGGCGGTCTGGTCGTGCGCGCCCGGCACCGCGCTGCGCTATCCGGCCCGCTACCTGTTCCGCTTCCTCGACAACCACGGCATGCTCGGCATCTCGGGCTCCCCGCCGTGGCGCACGGTCACCGGCGGGTCGCGCGAGTACGTGGAACGCGTCGGCAAGCAACTCGGCGCCGTCCACACCGCCACACCCGTGCGGACGGTGCGCAGACACGCTGACGGCGCTGACGGGGTCACGCTCGTCACCGAGGACGGCACGGCGCACGCCTACGACGCCGTCGTGCTGGCCACCCATCCCGACCAGGCGCTGCGGCTGCTGGCGGAACCGACCGAGGCCGAGCGCGAGGTGCTGGGCGCCTTCCGCTACTCGCGCAACCCGGCTCTCCTGCACACCGACCCCGCCCCGCTGCCCCGCACACGCGGCGCACGTGCGTCGTGGAACTACCTGATGCCCGACTGCTGTACCCCGGCCGGGCGGGTGCGGGTCAGCTACGACATGAACCGGCTGCAACGGCTGAACGCCCCCGAGGAACACGTCGTCACCCTGGGAGCCCACGACCGGGTGGCCCCGGAACGGGTGCTCGCGCGCATGGTCTACGAGCACCCCGTCTATACGCCCGACTCGGTGGCGGCACAGCGGAGGCTGCCCGAACTGAACCGGGGCCCCGTGGCGTTCGCCGGCGCCTACCACGGCTGGGGCTTCCACGAGGACGGCTGCCGCTCCGGGGTGGAGGCCGCCCGGGCGCTGGGGGTGCGCTGGTGAGCCCGCGCCCTCCCTCGAACGGGGCCCGGAAAACCACGCGGCGGACCCCGCTCCAGGACCCCGGCCCCGGTCCCTTCACACCCGCCCTCTACCGCTGCGTCATCGCCCACGCCCGCACCCACCCCGTGCGGCACGCCTTCCGCTTCCGCACCTCCATGTGGCTGACCGACGTGGACGAACCGCCGCGCCTGCCGCGCCTGCTGCGGCCGCTGGCCCGGTTCGAGCCGCGCGACCACTTCGGCGGCACCGCGCCGACCGTCCGCGCGGGACTGGAGCGCTATGTGGCCGCACAGGGCGTGGATCTGGAGGGCGGCCGGGTGCTGATGCTGGCGCACGCCCGGGTGTTCGGCCACGTCTTCAACCCGCTGACCCTCTACTGGTGCCACGGTGCGGCCGGGCAGTTGGTGTGCGTCGTCGCCGAGGTGCACAACACCTACGGCGAGCGCCACTGCTACCTGCTGCGCCCCGACGCGGACGGCGTCGCCCGCACGGACAAGGAGTTCTACGTCTCACCGTTCTTCCCCGTGGACGGCGGATACCGCATGCGACTGCCACTGCCGGACACCCGGCTGCGGCTGACCGTCCAGCTCGAACGCGGGGGCCACCGGGCGCACGTCCCGTTCACCGCCTCCGTGCACGGCGAGCGCCGCCCGGCGACCGTGCGGGAACTGCTGCGTGCGACCGCACGGCACCCCTGGCCCACGCTCGCCGTCACCGTGGGCATCCGCGCCCACGGGATCCGGTTGTGGCTGCGCGGACTGCCCGTACGCCCACGACCGCACCACCCTCAACAGAAAGGTCTGCACTGACCGTGCCCGCACCGCTGTCGGCGTCCCCGCGGACGGCCGCCGTCGACCGTTCCCGCTGGCCCGACGTGGCCGCTGCGCCACGCTCCTCCAGGCTGCGTACCGCCGTGACCGCCCGCCTCGTCGGCCGGGCCTTCGACAGGCTGCCCCTGCGGGTGCGGCTGCCCGACGGGTCCAGCCTCGGGAAGGGCGGCCCGCTGCTGGAACTGCGCGACCCCGACGCCTTCCACCACCGCCTCGGCCGCAGCGGACTCATCGGGTTCGGCGAGTCCTACATGGCCGGCGAGTGGGAGGCGCCCGATCTGGTGGGCGTGCTGGCGGTCTTCGCCGAGCACGCCGACTCCCTCTTCCCCGCCTGGACGCAGAAGCTGCGCCACCTGTGGGCACCCCGGCACCCGGCCGCGCAGCGCAACACCACCAGGGGCGCCCGCGAGAACATCCACCGCCACTACGACCTGTCCAACGACCTGTTCGCGCTCTTCCTCGACGAGACGCTGACCTACTCCTCCGCCGTCTTCCGCGGCTTCCCCGCCACCTGGGAGGCGTTGCCCGACGCCCAGCGGCGCAAGACCGACCTGCTGCTCGACCTGGCGGGCGTCGGCCCGGGAACCCGGATGCTGGAGATCGGCACGGGCTGGGGCGATCTGGCGATACGAGCCGCACGGCGGGGGGCCGAGGTCGTCACGGTCACGCTCTCCTCGGAACAGCTGGCGCTGGCCACGGCGCGGGTGCGCGAGGCGGGCTGCTCCGACCGGGTGACGCTGCTGCTGCGGGACTACCGGCAGGTGCGGGGGGAGTACGACGCGATCGTCAGCGTCGAGATGATCGAGGCGGTCGGCCACGAGTACTGGCCCGTCTACCTCGCGGCGCTCGACCGGTTGCTGGCGCCCGGCGGGAAGGTCGCCCTCCAGGCCATCACCATGGCCCACCACCGGATGCTCGCCACCCGGCACACCTACACCTGGATCCAGAAGTACATCTTCCCCGGCGGCCTGGTGCCCTCCCGCGAGGCGCTGCGGCGCCTGACCGAGGAGGACACGGCTCTGCGGCTCGCGCGCCACGAGGGCTTCGGCGCGCACTACGCCGAGACGCTCCGGCTGTGGCGCGAGCGGTTCGCGGAGCGGGCACAGGACGTGCGGGACCTCGGGTTCGACGCCACGTTCCAGCGGATGTGGACCCTCTACCTCGCCTACTCCGAGGCCGGCTTCCGCACCGGCTACCTCGACGTGGAGCAACTGCTGTTCCGCAAGGAACCGGTGCGGAGCACCAAGACGACCCCGATCCCGAACCCCAGGGGAGAAGCACAGTGACGGCGGCATCCACGACGGACAGGACGCGGACGAGTACGGAAGGCGTGGCCGGGCGTCTCGCGGCCCTGGCCCAGCGGCTCCTGGGCGGCCCGCTGCCGGTGCGGCTGCGGGCCTGGGACGGCAGCGAGGCGGGGCCCGCGCAGGCGCCGCTCGTAGTGCTGCGCTCGCGCCGAGGTGCGGGCCACCGCGTCGCTGCGTGAGCACTACGTGCACACCATCGCCGCCTGGGCGCGCACCCTGGAGGAGCGCTGGAAGGAGTTCACCGAGCTGGCGGGCGCGGAGACGGCCCGCGTCTGGCGGCTGTACCTGGCCGGTGGCGGACTCGCCTTCGCGGAGCGCCGGATGGGCGTCGACCAGATCCTCGCCGTGCGCCCCCTGGACGAGGGAGAGGCCGGGCTGGGCCCCGTACCGCATGGGGGCCACGACGGCGAGTGGCCGTGACCCGTGGGACCACCACGCGCGGTGCCGGGCGGCCCGTCACCTCCTCGCCCGGCCCACCCGAAACGACCACTCAGCCGCAAGGACCGCCCCAGCCACAGAGGACCGGCCCACCCGAAACGACCACTCGGGCCAGACGACCGCCCCAGCCGAAAAGGACCGGCGCTCAGCCGGAACCGAGCGACCGGCTCAGCCGGTCGCTCGCCCGCCGCACAGCGCGGCCACCGACAGTGCGCCCCAGCCCACCGAGACGGCGACCGCTTTGCCGCGGGTCTTCGCGGGCAGGGTGGTGCCCAGCAGCGCCGCGTCGCCGAAGTCGGCGGCGATGCGCACCCAGGCGGCCGTCCGCAGCGCCGCCCCTTCGGGGGCGAGCGCCAGCGCGATGCCGCTGGCCGCGTCCCGCCACGCCAGTGGGCGCAGCGAGGTGCGGGTGTGGGGCGCGGTGCGGCCCGCCTCGTCCACCAGCCCGGACGGCTTGGCCAGCAGCTCGGGTCTGGCGGTGACGGCGATCCCGTAGGCGGCCGTGGCGACTCCGACGGCTCGTAGCAGACCGACCCGCATCCTTCTCCTCCGCTTCTTCGGCCACCGGCCGACTCGGCGGGCCCGGCGGCGTGTCACCGCGCCGGGCCGTGTCTTCCGTTCGGTTCGCTTCCGTTCCCCGGTGGTCCCTCCCCGTCCTACGCCTGCTGGGCCGGGAAGTTGACCAGGACCACCGGTTCGGACGTCGGCTTCGTCGAGCCGCCGCTGGGCTCCACGGTGATGCCCATGCCCGATGCGCGGCCCAGGGGGCCCTCCAGCAGCCAGGCGTCGTCGGAGGAGGCGTCCATCAGACCGGCCGAGCGCATGGTGCCGTGGTCGGCGTACCACAGCTGGTAGGTCTTGCCCTCGGGAGCCCGCGGCAGCCGCGAGGCGACGAACGCGGCACGGTCCTGGTCGCGGGAGACGACGACGGTTCCGCTGCCGCCGCCGGGAAGGTCCTTGGCGGGAACGGTCCGCGCGTCCGGCGCCGAGAGCACCTCGGCCAACCGGGCGGCCCGGTTCTGGGCGCTCTGGCCGCTCTCCTGTGCCTGTTCGGCCCGCTGGTACTGCCATACGGCCACGCCGCCGAAGCCGGCCGCGACCGCGAGGCAGGCCGCCAGCGCGAAGGTGGGCCACGTGCGTGCTGCGCGCCGCCGCAGACCGCGCGGGGTGTCCGTGCCGGGGGCGTCGCTCGGCGGCTGCTGCCGTGGCGGCGGTTCCTGGCGGACCTCGCCGATCCGGTGCAGCACCTCGGCCCGCATCCGGGGCGAGGGCTGTTCGGCCAGCGCCAGTCCGACCCTGGCGGCGGTGGCCCGCAGCTCGGCGACCTCGACGCTGCACGCGGCGCAGTCGCCCAGGTGCCGCTCGAAGGCGGCCTCCTCGTCCGGCTGGAGCGCGTGCACCGCGTAGGCGCCGGTCAGCGTGTGCAGCTCCGTCGTCGTCCTCGTCATGCCCCCACCCCCAGGCAGTCCCGCAGGCGGATCAGCCCGTCCCGCAGCCGTGTCTTGACCGTGCCCAGCGGCTGGGCGAGCAGTTCGGCGACCTCGCGGTAGGTCAGCCCCTTGTAGTAGGCGAGCGTCACGGACTGGCGCTGGATCTCGGTGAGCGTGCGCAGACAGCGGCGCACCTGCTCGCGCTCCAGACGGGCCTCGACCTGCTCGACGACGTGGTCGTAGTCGGGTGTGCGGTCCAGCCGGGCGGCGCGCTCCTCGCGGTCGCTGGCGGCCTGGGCCGAGCGGGCGCGGTCCACGGCGCGGCGGTGGGCCAGGGTCATGATCCAGGTCATCGCGCTGCCCTTGTCCGGGTTGAAGTGCGTGGCCAGCCGCCACACCTCGACCAGGACCTCCTGGGTGACCTCCTCGGACTGGGAGGGGTCGCGGAGTACCGAGCGTACGAGGCCCAGGACGGGCCCCGCGACGCGGTCGTAGAGCTCCGCGAAGGCGTCCTGGTCGCCCTTGGCGGCCTGGGTCAGGAGTGCGTCGGGCTCGGACTGCGCCTCGGCGCGGCTGGAGATGCGGACCGGCTCCTTCACCGGATGTCACCTCCGGCCCTGGCCGAGGGGCGGGGAATGGGGGCTGCTGTCATGCGCTCCTCCTGGAAGAACTGTCCACCTCGCATTCGTCGCCCGGCGCCGCACGGATGGGTCCGTGCGGGATTCCGGGGGCCAGGAGAGGCGTCCGTGCGGTGGGGAGCACGGTATCGGCCTGTGTCCGGCGGCCTCCGGCGGTGGCGGGGCGTTCCGCCCGCGCGGGGGAGCGGGAAGGAAGGGAACAGGGGGAGGGGCGCTCGTACGCGGGTGCGATTCGGGTCGGATGGGGAAGTACGCCCAACTCGCCCCGCACACACGGTAGTCGTGAGCATACTGACGGCATGCATGGTGAGCGTGACAGTGGCCGTGGCCGTGGCCGTGGCCGTGGCAATGGCAGCGGGAGCGGCCGTGGGGCTGGCCGAGACGGCGACGGCAGCCGTGGGACCGGCCGAGACGGCGGCCGGGGCGGCGGTGACGACGTGCCGGCTTACCGGACGATCCGCGTGGCGCCCGTCGTCGAACCCGTCGCGGCGCTGGCGGACGAGGAGGCGTGGCTGGCCCGGGAGCGCTATCCGGTGCTGATGGGGTTCCGCCCGGTCTTCGGCGCGGCCCGGGAACGGGAGGAGGGCGGCTGGCAGCTGCTGTCCTCCTTCGGGGCGCCCACGCCGCAGAGCGCGCGGGACGGGCTGGCCTCGCACTTCAGGCGCCGTGCCCGCGAGGCGGAGGAGGCGGGCCGGCAGGAGATCCGCGCCGCCTGTCAGGCCGCCGCCGAACGCCTCGACTGGGAGGCGCTGGACGAGATGACGGTGCTGGAGGAGCGCTACCGCGTCGTGCGCGCCGAGAACGTCATCCGTGCCGGGCGCGACGGGCCAGAGCCGCCCCGCCCCTCCGACCCGGACCCGGCCGGACCGGGTGCCGCGAGCCGGCTGTCCGACCGGACCGAGGGCTTCGTACTCGACACCGTCATCCCCACCGGACCCTCCGAGGGCATTCTCAAGGCGGAGCTTCTCGCCCTCGCCCACCGCGAGGGCGACCCGCCCCAGGTACGGGAGGACGCGCGGAAGGCCGCCGTCAGCCATCCGGGTGGCGTGCTGCTGCCGCCCGTCTTCCTGTTCGCGGAGAAGGAGGGCGGCGCCTGGCGCTCGGAGACCGGCGACGGCGGCACCCCGCAGGAGGCGCGGGACGCGCTGACGATGCTGCTGCGTGTGCTCGCCCCGGCCATGCAGGGGCTCGACGAGGCGACCCGCACCGTCTACCGGGAGGCCGCCGACCGGCTCGACGCGGAGCGCGGGAGCGAGCTGAGCTTCGGCGGGCGCCACCTGCGCCTCGTCCGCGTCGAACGGTTCGTCAGGATCGGCCCCGACGGGCCCGAGGGCCCCCGCCCCTCCGACGACGACCCGGACGAGCCGGTCATGGTCCAGGACATGCGGCTGCGCGCCGAGGGCACGTCCGTGGAGGAAGACCCCGAGGAGGACCCGGAGTTCGCGGCGCGGGCCGAGATGCTGCGCCGCCTCACCCAGGAGGAGATGGCCCGCAGGGGCCGGCGCGACGAGGGGTAGCCCGCCCCGGACGGCCCCCAGGGCCTCAGCGGGCCGCGCCCCGGGTCTCGTCGTCCGGTGCCGTCTGCGCCCGCGCCAGCCGGGAGCGGCGCCGCCCGTAGCAGGAGTAGACCAGCGCGCCGACGGCCACGAAGACCGCGAACTGGACCCAGGTGACCACCGGCAGTCCGTACATCAGGTAGAGGCTGAAACCCACCCCGAGCAGGGGGGCCACTGGGTGGAAGGGCACCCGGAAACGGCGCTGGAGCCCGGGGTGGGAGCGGCGCAGCGCGAGGACGCAGATGTTGACGACGGCCATGATCGCCAGCGTGCCGATCACCGTCATGTCCAGCACCACGTCCAGCGGTACGACGGCGGCCGGCACGGCGAAGACGACGGCGACGATCCAGGTGTTGGCCACCGGCGTCGAGGTCCTGGGCGAGACCCGCTCGAACACCTTGGGCATCAGCCCGTCGCGGGACATGGACATCAGGATGCGCGTCTGCCCGTACATCACCGCCAGCACCACGGAGGCGATGGCCACCACGGCGCCCAGCGCGATGACGGTCGAGCCGAAGGTGGAGCCGGTCGCGTGGTTGACGATGAGCGAGAGCGCCGCCGGCTTGCCGCCGACCTGCTCCCAGGGCATCGCGCCGAGTGCCGCCACCGAGACCAGGCAGTAGAGCAGTGCCACGCAGCCGATGGTCACCAGGATGGCGAGCGGCAGGTTCCTGCGCGGGTTCTTGACCTCCTCGCCGGCCGTGGAGATCGCGTCGAAGCCGATGAAGGAGAAGAACGCCAGCGAGGCGCCCGCGCCGATGCCGCCGATGCCCTCGGGGGCGAACGGCGACAGGTTGCCCGACCGGAACGCGGTGAAGGCGATCGCGCAGAACAGGACGAGGATGCCGACCTTGATCACCGCCATCGCCGCCGTCGCCCGCGCGCTCTCCCGCACGCCCCGCACCAGCAGGACGGCGGCGAGCAGCATCACGATCACCGCCGGCACGTTGACGACGCCGCCGTGCCCCGGCGCGTCCGCGAGGGCGGCCGGGATGCGCCAGCCCACGGTGTGCTCCAGCAGTTCGTTCAGGTACTGCCCCCAGCCGATGGCCACCGCCGAGACGGAGACGCCGTACTCCAGCAGCAGGCACCAGCCCACCAGGAACGCGGCGCGCTCCCCGAGCGAGGCGTAGGTGTAGGAGTACGAGCTGCCGGAGACCGGCATGGCGCCGCCCAGCTCCGCGAAGGAGAAGGCGGTGAAGACGCAGGTCAGCGCGGCGAGGATGAACGAGACGATGACGGCGGGCCCGGCTTCGGCCACGGTGTCGGACAGCCCGACGAAGATGCCGGTGCCAACGATCGCGCCGATGCCGAAGCACACCAGCTGGAAGGGGCCGATGGTGCGCTTGAGGCCGTTCCCCTCCAGGTCGGCGCCGGATTCAAAGATCAGCTGTTCGGGGGACTTCAGGCGCAGGCCGGTGCGGGGCATGGAGCTTCCAGGGGCGGTGCGGGGGTGCACGGGGTGGGTGCACGCGGGGACGTTCACAGCAGAAGGGCCCGGGCGGATGGCCCGGACCCTTCGAGCTGATTCCATCGTAACGGCCGTTTATGCATGTTCCCGCATTTATGTGTATGACTATGCACACAGGGCCGCGTGCGGCGCCGCCTCACCCCAGGGTCGCCACCAGTACGGCCTTGATGGTGTGCATCCGGTTCTCGGCCTCGTCGAAGACGACCGAGTGCGCGGACTCGAACACCTCGTCGGTGACCTCCAGCGAGGTCAGCCCGTGGCGCTCGTGGATCTCCCGGGCCACCGCCGTCCCCAGGTCGTGGAAGGCGGGCAGGCAGTGCAGGAAGCGCACGGCGGGGTTGCCCGTCGCCCGCAGCACGTCCATGGTCACCGCGTAGGGGCGCAGGAGCGCGATCCGCTCGTCCCACACCTGCGGGGGCTCGCCCATCGAGACCCACACGTCGGTGGTGAGGAAGTCGGCGCCCCGCACGCCCTCCTCGACCTCCTCGGTGAGCGTGATCCGTGCCCCGGTGCTCTCGGCGAGCGCCCGCGCCCGCGCCGTCACCGACTCCTCGGGCCACAGCGACCTGGGTGCGACGATCCGCACGTCCATGCCGAGCAGCGCGCCCGTCACCAGGTAGGAGTTGCCCATGTTGTTGCGGGCGTCGCCCAGGTAGGCGTACGACAGCTCGGACAGGTCGCGGCCCTGCGGCGCGTGTTCGGCCATGGTCAGCGCGTCCGCGAGCATCTGGGTCGGATGCCACTCGTCGGTCAGCCCGTTGTAGACGGGCACCCCGGCGTGCGCGGCCAGCTCCTCGACGATCTCCTGACCGCTGCCGCGGTACTGGATCCCGTCGTACATCCGTCCGAGGACCCGCGCGGTGTCCTTGACCGACTCCTTCTTGCCCAGATGGGAGCCGGACGGGTCGAGGTAGGTGGTGTGCGCGCCCTGGTCCGCCGCGGCGACCTCGAACGAGCAGCGCGTGCGGGTGGAGGACTTCTCGAAGATCAGCGCGATGTTGCGTCCGCGCAGCCGCTGGTCGTCCCGCTCGGTGCCGGCCCGCTTGGCCTCCTTGAGCTGGGCCGCGAGCCGGAGGAGGTTCCGGAACTCCTCAGGGGTGAAGTCCAGCTCCTTCAGGAAGTGGCGGCCTGCCAGGTCTGCCATGTCGCTCCTCGCTCGCACTGCTGATGCTGGAATTGTATACGGTACGAAGAATCACTATGCGATCCGTCCGGCGGCGGGCCCGCTCCTCACACCGCGTCCCTCTCCACCGGGCAGCTCATGCAGCGCGGCCCACCCCGCCCGCGCCCCAGCTCGCCGCCCGGGATCTCCACCACCTCGATCCCCTCCTGGCGCAGATGGGTGTTGGTGGTGACGTTCCTGTCGTACGCCAGGACGACGCCGGGCTCGACGGCGAGCACGTTGCACCCGTCGTCCCACTGCTCCCGCTCCGCCGCCCGCACGTCCTGCGAGGGGGTGAGCACCCGGATCCCGCCCAGCCCGAGCGCGGCGGCGATGGCACGGTGCATGTGCTCCGGCGGGTGGTCGGTGACCTTCAGCTCCGGCCCGCCCGCGCTATCCGGGGCCCCCGGCTCGATGGTGTACGAGCGGAGCATCCCCAGCCCCTCGTACTGGGTGAAGGTCTCCCCGTCGACCATCGTCATCACCGTGTCAAGATGCATGAACGCCCGCCGCTTGGGCATGTCGAGCGCCACGATGGCGCGGGCCGAGCCCCGGGCGAACAGCCCGCGGGCCAGCGTCTCGACGGCCTGCGGAGTGGTCCGCTCGCTCATGCCGACGAGCACCGCGCCGTTCCCCAGCACGAGCACGTCGCCGCCCTCGATGGTCGAGGGGGAGGGCTGCCCCGAACCACCGCCCGCCCAGGTGTGGAAACCGTCCTCTCGCGCGGCGGCGGCGAACAGCGGATGGTGCCGGTAGACGGCCTCGAAGTGGACGGTCTCCCGCTGCCGCGCGGGCCACCGCATGGCGTTCACGCACACCCCGTCGTACACCCATGCCGACGAGTCGCGGGTGAAGATGTGGTTGGGCAGCGGGGCGAGCAGGAAGTCGTCCTCCTCCATGACGTGGAAGCGGACCGACGACGGCGCGGAGCGGCGCTCCAGGTACTCGCGCTTGGTCATGCCCCCGATCAGTGCCTCGGTCAGTTCGGGCGTCGGCATCCGGTGGAAGGACTCCCGCAGATGCCCGGTGGCCAGCGGGCCGTACTCCTGTTCGTCGAAGACCCGGTCCAGTACGTGTGCGCGGGCCGCCGGCACGTCCATCGCCTCGGCCAGCAGCTCACCGAAGAGGTGCACCTCGACGCCGAGTTCGCGCAGCGTGCCGGCGAACGCGTCGTGCTCCTGCCGGGCGCGGCGCGCCCACAGCACGTCGTCGAAGAGGAGATCGTCCTTGTTCGTGGGGGTGAGCCTCTTCAGTTCGAGGCCAGGGCGGTGCACGATGACGCGGCGCAGCCGCCCGGTCTCGGAGTCGACATGGAATCCCATGCGCTCATCCTGGCGGAGTGCTCGCGCGCCCGCGAGAACTCACCCGCCCCCACGGCGGCCGGCCCACCGGAGCCGGCCGGACTCCCCGGACACCGGCCCGCGCCCTGCGGGCGCCCCCGGACCGGGCTGGCAACGGTCGAGCACGCCGCCCACCTCGGCGATGTCCCGTGGCCCCACCCGGCAGCACCCGCCGACCAGCCGCGCTCCCCGCGCCACCCACTCCGCGGCGAGGGACGGTGCGAACGTCGGCGCGCCCGTCCAGGCCGACCGCCCGGCGTCCCAGCCCTCACCGCTGTTGGGATACGCGACGAGCGGCACTCCGGGGCAGGCGCGAGCCGCGGCCTCCAGCGCCGGCGCCACCTCGTGCGCCGCACAGCAGTTGACGCCGACCGCGAGCACCTGCTCGTTCCCCGCGGCGACGGCGAAGGCGTCCTCCAGCGGCTGGCCCGCCCGCGTACGCCCGCCCGCGACGGTGTAGCTCAGCCACACCGGCACCCCGCAGCCGGCCGCCGCCCGCAGCAGAGCCTCGGCCTCCGTCGCGTCGGGCACCGTCTCGGCCGCCAGCACGTCGGGCGCGCCGGCCACCAGCGCCTCGATCCGCGGCCGGTGGAAGGCCGCCAGTTCGGCGACGCCGAGCCCGTACCGGCCCCGGTACTCGCTCCCGTCGGCGAGGACCGCTCCGTACGGGCCGACGGACCCGGCGACCCACACCGCCTCGCCGGTGGTGCGGGCTGCCGCCGCACGGGCCAGCTCCACGCTGCGCCGGAAGAGCGCCCGCGCCCCGTCCGCGGTCCGCCCGTACCGGGCGAAGCCCTCGAACGACGCCTGGTAGGCGGCGGTGATCAGCACCCGCGCCCCCGCCCGCACGTAGGCCGCGTGCGCCGCCTCGATCTCCTCGGGCGCCTCGGCCAGCAGCCTGGCCGACCACAGGTCGTCGTCCAGGTCGTGGCCCTGGGCCGTCAGCTGGTTGGAGAGCCCGCCGTCGAGGAGGACGGGGCCGGCGCGCAGGGCTTCGGCGAGCGGGGGGCGGCGCTTCATGCCAGCTTGGCCTGCACCTGGTCGGCGATCAGCGACAGGTGGTCCAGGTCGCTCAGGTCGAGGATTTGCAGGTAGACGCGGGTGCTGCCCAGCTCTCCGTAGCGGCCGATCTTGTCGATGACCTCCGCGGGCGAACCGGCCAGGCCGTTCTCCTTCAGCTCGGCCACGTCGCGGCCGATGGCGGCGGCGCGGCGCGCGACCTCGGCGTCGTCCTTGCCCACGCAGGCCACCAGCGCGTTGGAGTACACCAGCTCGGAGGCGTCACGGCCGCGCTCCTCGGCTGCCGCCCGCACCCGCTCGAACTGCCGCTCGCTGTCGGCGAGCGAGCCGAACGGCACGTTGAACTCGTCCGCGTACCGCGCCGCCAGCCGCGGGGTCCGCTTGGCGCCGAAGCCGCCGACCAGCACGGGGATCCGCTCCTGGTGCGGCTTGGGCAGCGCGGGGGAGTCCTTGAGCTGGTAGTAGGTGCCCTCGTAGTCGAACTTCTGCCCGACCGGGGTCTCCCAGAGCCCTGTGATGATCGCCAGCTGCTCCTCCAGCCGGCCGAACTTCTCCTTCGGGAACGGGATGCCGTAGGCCGTGTGCTCGTCCTCGTACCAGCCCGAACCGAGTCCGAAGTCGACCCGGCCCCCCGACATGGCGTCCACCTGGGCGACCTGGATCGCCAGCGTGCCGGGCAGCCGGAAGGTGCCCGCCGTCATCAGTGTGCCCAGCCGGATGCGGCTGGTCTCCCGGGCGAGCCCCGCCAGGGTGATCCAGGCGTCCGTGGGCCCGGGCAGACCGTCGGAGTCCCCCATGGCCAGGTAGTGGTCGGAGCGGTAGAAGGCGTCGAAGCCGAGGTCCTCGGTGGCCTTCGCGACCTTCAGCAGTGTGTCGTAGTCGGCCCCCTGCTGGGGCTCGGTGAAGATTCGCAGTCGCATGCCCCCATCTTGCCCCGTGGGCGTCCCCGCCCGCCGCGCCCCCTCACCGGCCGGCCCCGCTCCGCGCCTGCCCGGACGCGCCCTCAGCGCCGAGCAGCCGCAGCAGGCCGGTGCGCAGCGTCCGGCGGGCCTCCTTCGGGGAGAGCCGTCCGGCGTCGGCCTCGCCGCTCGACGCGTGGGCCAGGGCGATCGTGGCGGCGACGAGCCAGTCGGGCGAGGTGTGCCCGTCGAACTCCCCGCTCGCCTGCCCGCGCCGCACGACCCGTCCCAGCAGGTCGGCGACGCGCGCGTGGCGGGCCCGGTCCTCCTCGGCGCTCGCGGGCAGGCTGCCGGCCTGCCGCGCCAGCGCGGGGTAGCGCCCGGCGGTCCGCTCGGCGGCGTCGAGCAGCCGCAGCAGCGCTTCCGCGGCCGGCCCTTCGTCGGGGGCGGCCTCCTCCATCGCGGCGACGGTCCGCCCGGTGAGGTGGTCGACCACCCCGGCCAGCAGCCGTTCGCGGGAGGGGAAGTGGGCGTAGACGGTCTGCCGTGTCACCCCGGCGGCCCGGCCGACGGCTTCGATGCTCGCGTCGGGGCGCTCGTCGAGCAGCGCGAGCGCGGCGTCGAGGATCGCGGCCCGGCTGCGGCGGGCGTCGGCACGGCGGCGCGGGGTCGGCGAATGCGTCATCTCTTACACCTTGTCAAAATTCCACGGTTCACCATACCTTACAAGCTGTAAGAGATCGGGAGAAGGGATCACCATGAGACCGTTCGACAGCGCCGATCCGCACGGCTTCCTCGCCGCGTTCTTCACCGCGTTCCACCACGACCTCACCCACGGGGACGAGGACGCCGGAACCGTCGTCGACCGGTACCACACCCCGGACGTCGTCCAGTTCGCCGACGGCCACCGCATGGACCGGGACAAGCTCATCGCGCACACCAGGCCCACCCGCAAGCACAAGCCCTCACTCGGGGTGGAGGTCCACGACGCGCTGGCGGACGGCGACCGGATCGCCGCCCGCTACACGCTCCACGTGCGCGACCGCGGGCGGGACCTGGATGTCGAGGTCTCCTTCTTCGGCAGGTTCGCGCCCGAAGGGCGCCTGCGCAGCGCCCACATGCTCACGCGCGCCCTCCCGCGCAAGCAGGAGGACGCCGCATGACCACGCGGACCTACACCGTGCTCGGCATGGCCTGCGGCCACTGCGCCGGCTTCGTCACCGAGGAGTTGCGAGCTCTTCCCGGTGTGACCGGGGTCGCGGTCGACGTCGAAGGCGACGCCGTCACCGTGACCAGCACCCGCGCTCTCGGCCTCGGCGAGGTCCGTGCCGCCGTCGACGAGGCGGGCTACGAACTCGTCGCGGAGGAGGGGGTCGAAGCGGAGGAGAGGGAGGAAGCGGAGGAGAGGGAGGAAGCGGGGGAGAGGGGGACCGGTCCGGCGCGGGTGCGGCGGCGCCCGTAGTGCGCCGTCACCGCGTCCGGCCGCAGGCGTACACACGGGTGCGACCCGGGGCCCACCCCGGGCCGGTGTGCCGCCGGGCGCTACGCGAGGCTGCCGCGCTCGCGCATCGACAGGGCGCGCAGAATGGCGGCGACCCGGTCACCGGACTCGTCCGCCGCGTCGATGGCCTCCATGCACTGCCAGTAGAGCGCCTCGTCCTCGGCGGTGACCGCGACACCCACCAGCGCGACCCCCGCCTCGCCGAGGAGGGCGCCGAGGTCGTCGAGGGTGCGGCGGGGATCGTCGATCGCCGACAGCTGGGCCGCGCGGACACCGCCGGCGCGCGCGACGGTGTGGTGTCTGGAGCCACCGGCCCTGGTGCCCACCTCGCTCAGCCCCAGCGCCTCCGACCGCACCGCCGGAGGACCGCTGACCGCGAGATGGCTGCCCACCGCCACGGCGAGGGCCTGGGCCTGCCAGGCTTCCGTCACGATCTGGGCGACGTCCGCGCTGAGCGCGAGCGCCTGCCGCGTGGCGGCGATGAGCCGTACAGCATCCATCTGCTTCCCCCTCACTGGTCGCTACCCAGCGTGACTGTCAATGGCCAGCTCCGCCAGGGGGTTTCGGGTTTTTGTGGATAAAAAGGCTCGTGTGGATAACTCCGTCACTCCATAGAGTGACCGGTTCCGGGCCTCGGGAAACGCCTTTCGTTCCTCTCGATCTTCGCTTCCAGCGCCGCGAGGGGATCGACCCCCACCACATGGCAGAACTGGAGGAGGTACGCGAGCACATCGGCGACCTCGTCCTCCACCCGTGCAGCGGAACCGCTCTCGGCCATCACCCGCGCCGACTGCTCCGGGGTCAACCACTGGAAGATCTCCACCAGTTCGGCCGCCTCGACGCTCAGCGCGGCCGCCAGGTTCTTCGGCGTGTGGTACTGCCCCCAGTCCCGTTCCGCCGCGAACCGCGCCAGGCGCTGCTGGAGCCCGGTCACGCTGCGGGCCTCCGCCGCTGCGGACGCGCCGCCGTCCGAGGGCGCGCCGCGGTCTCCGTATGCGGCCAGGTTCCCGCGTGCACCCCCGCCCCCGCTCGCGCCGCCACTCCGGGGCGCGCCGGAGCCACCGCGCGCCCCGTCCCGGCCTTCGTCCTCGCTGTTGCCATACGTGTCGTCGTGCGTGTCGCCGTGCGTCTCGTTCACGCCCCAAGGTCTACCAGGCACACTTCCTCCCTCCGCGCGGCCTCCCGTGCCAGGAGGCCGCCCTGCGGCCCCGTCGCCAGCAGCCGCACGTGGCCCCGCTCGCACATCCGGCCCGCCAGCGCCAGCAGCGCGGCCGTCCGGCGCTCGTCCAGCCCGCCATCGAGGCCGTCCGCCAGCACCGCCATCGCCCGCCGGGCGGCAGGCACCTCGTCCACCGTGTCCACCGACAGCACGCCTGGGCCCGTCAGCAGCACCAGTGCCAGGGCCAGGAAGCGCAGTTCGCCGTCGCCCAGCCACGCCACAGGGGTGACGGTGCCCGCGCGCTCGCGTTCCAGTACGGCCCGTACCAGGCCGGGACCGCACTCCTCGGCGCGCAGGTCGTTCACCGCGCCCGTGCAGCCGTCGCGTACCGCCGCCAGGAGCGCCGCGTGCCGGGTGGCGCACTCCGCGCGCGTACGGCGCAGCACGTCGGCGAGGTTGGCGCAGTCACCGCGCAGCATCCCGTCCCGCACCGGGACCGGCTTGCGCATCCGCGCCGGTACCGGATCGCAGCCGAAGGCCGACCGCAGTGCGACGACGACCTGTTCGGCGGCCTGGAGCAGTGCCCGCTCGGCCCTCGTCGTGCCCGCCATGCGCAGGGGCAGCAGGGGGAGGGCCAGCCGGTCGTCGGGGAAGGGGGTGCGCAGCGCGCGGGCCGCTCCCGCCGCACGGCAGGTGGCCTCCACCGCGCGCCGCGCCGGGTCCCGCAAGGCGGTCGCCAGCAGTGTGGTGCCGTGTGCGTCGGTCAACCGCTCGCCGACCACGCGCAGTTCCGGTTCCGCCTGCACGGCGACGTCGAACCGCAGCAGCCCCGCGGGCCCCGCCACGGCGCAGCCGAGCCGGAAGCCGCGACGGCCCTGCTGGTCGGGGCGTGCGGCCTGCGGCACGTACGGGGAGGGCCCGCCGCTTCCGGCTGCGAAGACGTCGTCCAGCGCGGCTCCCGCCGCGAGCCGGGCCAGGGCCTCGTAGCCCTGGACCACGCTGGTCCTGCCGCTCCCGCCTGGGCCCGTCACCACGGTCAGCGGCTCCAGCGGGACGGTCAGCGCCCGCAGCGCCCGGAACGCGGACAGGTGCAGCGCGGTGACCACCGGTGCCCGCACGGCTTGTGCGTCCTGCCCGCCTGGTCGGGGTCCTGGGGGCTGCGCGTCCTGTCCGGCGCGCTGTGCCGCCGCCGTGGGGGCCGTGCGGCGCTCCGGTGCCGTGGTTGCCATACGGCCGACCGTACGCAGCCGGCCGCGCGGCGAACCGTTCCCGCGCAGCGGGCTTCGCCCGATCCGGTGAACTCCAGCTTCCCGCAAGGGGGTCCGGCAGGGCACGTCTATCGCGCACTCGTGACGGTGGTCACCGACCGATGATACGTTCGGCGCGTGGTGGCCCGGGTGCCCACCCGGGCGCGTTCGCCGACGGAGCGACGGAGGCCCGTATGAGCCCGTTCACCGGTTCCGCTCAACGCACCGCCCCCTGGCGGCATCTGGAAGTGCGCGAGGAGGACGGGGTCACCACCGTCACGCTGGCGCGGCCCGCGAAGCTGAACGCCTTGACGTTCGAGGCGTACGCGGATCTGCGCGACCTGCTCGCGGAGCTCTCGCACCGGGAGCGCCCGCGGGCGCTGGTGCTGGCGGGGGAGGGGCGCGGCTTCTGCTCGGGCGGTGACGTGGACGAGATCATCGGCGCCACTCTCGGTATGGACACCGCCCGGCTGCTGGACTTCAACCGGATGACGGGACAGGTGGTGCGGGCGGTCCGGGAGGCGCCCTTCCCCGTGGTGGCCGCCGTGCACGGGGTCGCCGCGGGCGCGGGTGCGGTGCTCGCGCTCGCCGCCGACTTCCGGGTCGCCGACCCGACGGCGCGGTTCGCCTTCCTGTTCACCAAGGTCGGTCTCTCCGGAGGCGACATGGGCGCCGCCTATCTGCTGCCCCGCGTCGTCGGCCTCGGCCATGCGACGCGCATCCTGATGCTGGGCGAGCCGGTGCGGGCACCGGAGGCCGAGCGCATCGGACTGCTGAGCCAGGTCGTGGACGAGGGCGAGACCCAGCGGGCCGCCAGGGATCTGGCCCGGCGTCTGGCGGACGGTCCCGCTCTGGCCCACGCGCAGACCAAGGCGCTGCTCACCGCCGAACTCGACCTTCCGCTCGCCGGCGCGGTCGAACTGGACGCCGCCACACAGGCGCTGCTGATGCACGGTGAGGACTACAAGGAGTTCCACGCCGCCTTCACCGCCAAGCGGCCGCCCGTCTGGCGGGGACGGTGAGCCGCCCGCCCGGCCGGGACGGTGAGCCGCCGGTGACCGCGCCGGCCACACCGCCGCCCGGAACCGCCCCGCCCGGAACCGCTCCGGGGCACAGGGCCACCCGCCCACCCGGAGACCGGGCCCTCCGGGTGGCCGTCATCGGCGGCGGGCCCGGCGGGCTGTACGCCGCACTGCTGCTCAAGCGCCTCGACCCGGCGCGGGAGATCACCGTCTACGAACGGGGCGCGCCGCAGGACACGTACGGGTTCGGCGTCGTCCTCTCCGACGAGACCGTCGGCGGCGTCGAGAACGCCGATCCGGACGTGTTCGCCACCCTGCGTGCCCACATGGTCCGCTGGGACGCGATCGAGGTCGCCCACCGCGGCCGCACCCTCAGCTCAGCAGGGCACGGCTTCGCCGCGCTGAGCCGCCGCACCCTGCTGTCCGTGCTGCACGACAGGTGCCGCCGGCTGGGCGTCGGGCTGCGCTTCTCCACCGAGGCGCCGCCGGCCGCCGAGCTGGCACGCTCCTGCGACCTCGTCGTCGCCGCCGACGGCGTCCACAGCGCCACCCGTGCCGCGCACGCCGACGTGTTCGGGCCCACCGTCACCCCTCACCGCTGCCGCTACATATGGCTGGCCGCCGACTTCGCACTCGACGCCTTCCGCTTCGAGATCGCCGAGACCGAACACGGGGTGGTGCAGCTGCACGCCTACCCGTACTCGGCGGACGCCTCCACGGCCGTCGTCGAGACCCGGGAGGAGGTGTGGCGGGCCGCCGGCTTCGACGAACTGGACGAGCGCGCCTCGGCGGCGGCCTGCGCGCGGCTCTTCCCCCAGACCCTGGGCGGGCGGCCGCTGCGCGGCAACAACTCGCAGTGGACCGCCTTCCGTACCGTCGTCAACGAGCGCTGGTGGCACCGGAGCGCCGCCGGCGGCCATGTCGTGCTGCTCGGCGACGCGGCGCACACCGCGCACTTCTCCATCGGCTCGGGCACCAAGCTCGCCGTGGAGGACGCGCTCGCCCTCGCCGCCTGCCTGCGCGAGCAGCCCGACCTGCCGACGGCGCTGGCCGCGTACGAGGCCGAGCGGCAGCCGGTCGTGCGGTCCACGCAGCGGGCGGCGAGGGCGAGCCTGACCTGGTTCGAGGAGCTGGCCGACCACACCGGGCAGCCGCCGTACAGGTTCGCCTTCAACCTGCTCACGCGCAGCCGCCGTGTCACCCACGACAACCTGCGGCTGCGCGACGCCGCCTTCGTCGCGGCGGCCGAACGCGAGGCGGGCGTGCCCGAGGGCACGCCACCGATGTTCACGCCCTTCAGGCTGCGCGGGCTGACCCTGCGCAACCGTGTCGTCGTCTCCCCGATGGACATGTACAGCTCCCAGGACGGTGTGCCCGGCGACTTCCACCTCGTCCACCTGGGCGCGCGGGCGCTGGGCGGGGCGGGACTGGTCATGACGGAGATGGTGTGCGTCTCCGCGCGCGGGCGCATCACACCCGGATGCGCGGGGCTGTGGAACGACGCGCAGGAGGACGCCTGGCGCCGTGTCACCGCGTTCGTGCACGCCAGGTCGCCGACGGCCGCCATCGGCGTCCAGCTCGGCCACGCGGGCCGCAAGGGATCCACGAAACTGATGTGGGAAGGGATCGACGAACCACTGCCCGAGGGCAACTGGCCGCTGGTCGCGCCCTCCCCGCTGCCGTACCGCCCAGGGGTCAGCCAGATTCCGCAGGCGCTCACCCCGGTGCAGCTGGCAGCGGTGCGCGACCAGTTCGTCGCGGCGGCGAGCCGCGCCGCACGGGCGGGGTTCGATCTGCTGGAGCTGCACTGCGCGCACGGCTATCTGCTGTCCGGGTTCCTCTCCCCGCTGACCAACCGGCGCACCGACGCCTTAGGCGGCACACTGACCGCCAGGCTGCGCTACCCCCTGGAGGTGTTCGACGCGGTGCGCGAGGTCTGGCCCGCCGACCGTCCCATGACGGTGCGCATCTCCGCGACCGACTGGGCCGAGGGCGGCACCACGGGCGAGGACGCGGTCCGGATCGCCGCCGCCTTCGCCGAGCACGGCGCGGACGCCGTCGACGTGTCCACCGGGCAGGTCGTCGCCCACGAACGCCCCGACTTCGGCCGCTCCTACCAGACCCCCTACGCCGAGCGCATCCGCAACGCGCTGGGCGTCCCCGTCATCGCCGTCGGCGCCGTCTCCTCGTGGGACGACGTCAACTCGCTCGTCCTGGCGGGCCGCGCCGACCTGTGCGCACTGGCCAGGCCGCACCTGTACGACCCCCACTGGACGCTGCACGCGGCGGCCGAGCAGGGCTACACCGGGCCGGGGGCGCCCTGGCCGGAGCCGTACCGCGCGGGCAGCCGCCGTCCCCCCACGGGCCGTACCGACGCGCCCAAGCCGCGCCTCGCGCTGTGAACGAGGCCCCTCCCGGCGCCCCCGACCCCTGCCCGGTGCGCGCACGTCCCCGCCTGACGGACGGCCCGGTCCGCCGTACCGTGGAGACATGTACGCACGAAGGCGGCGGCGCTACTTCGCGCTGATGGCGGTCTGTCTGGTGCTGTTCGTCAGCGCCTGGGCCTTCGTGCGGCTCTGGTCGGTGCCCGCGGCGATCGGGATGTGCGTGGTCGCCATGGTCATCCCGCCCGTCGCCGCGATCGTCGGGAACCGCAGGGAGCCCGACGACCGCTGGTGGGACGAGCCCCCGAAGGAGGAGAGCGAACCGCCCCCCGAGCGCCCGGGGCAGCGGCACGGCGACGGCCGGCGGCGCCGCTAGTCCGCGTCCGAGCGCCTTCCCCCGGGCGCCCCCCGAGGCGGCTCAGCGGTCGCGGGCGTGGGCGTAGGCGTCTTGTACGTACGCGAGGCCCGCGTCCCGCAGCGCGGTGTGCAAGGCGAAGAACACCTTCGCGGCGCGCTCACCAGGCCACCGCTTCGGAAGCAGCGCCGGCGGCAGGCCCGGGTCCGCGTACGGCAGACGCCGCCAGGCGTCCAGGGCGGGCAGGTAGTCGCGGTAGGCGGCCTCCGCGGGCGTGCGGGTCCGCCGCGACCAGCGCCGCAGCACCGGCTCGTGCACGGTCAGGAACGCCCGGTGACGCTCGGCGAGCTCTTCCAGGTCCCACCAGCGGGCCACGGAGCGCGCGGTCGGCGTGAACCCGGCGTGCTCGCCCCTGAAAAGGTCCACGTAGGGCGCGAGGCCGAGGCGGTCGAGGGCGTGGCGGGTCTCCTCCTCCAGGTGGGAGGGCGCGATCCAGACGCCGGGGGCGGCGTTGCCGAAGCCCAGCCTGGCCAGCCGGGAGCGCAGGACGTGCCGCCTGTCGCGTTCGCTCTCCGGCACGGAGAAGACCGCCAGCAGCCAGGAGCCGTCGGGTTCGGGGCGGGTGTGGATGCGCCGGTCGCCGTCCGCGAGGAGCTGCGCGGCGGCGGGGGAGGGCCGGTATCCGGCGGACTTGCTGCCGGGCCGGTCGGGGGTCAGCAGGCCGCGCCGTTTGAGGCGGGAGACGGCCGAGCGCACCGAGGGCGCGTCCACGCCCACGGTCTGCAACACCCGGATGAGGGCGGCGACGGGTACCGTTCCCGACTCGTTGAGCTCGCGCCCGTAGGCGCCGTAGAAGGTGAGGATGAGGGAACCGGGAGACGGCTTGCTCGGCTGCGGGGTCTCCGGACTGCGAGGTGCCGTGTCGAACTGTTCGAACGCTTTCTGTACCACGCGGTCACTCTAGATCCGCGGCTGAGCCGCCCGGACCGGGCGCCTGGCCTGGCTCGTGCGGCGGCCGGGGCGCGCGGCGCACCCCGGGCGGCCCGTCTCCCGCGGAGCCCGTCGTGTGCTCGCGCAGCCGGAAGCGCTGGAGCTTGCCCGTGGGTGTGCGCGGAAGGCCCGCGGTGAACACGAATTCGCGAGGACATTTGTACGGGGCTCCCCGGGCCAGCGAGTGCTGCCGCAGCCGCTCGGCCGTCGCCTCGTCCGCCGGCACACCGGGCGCCAGGACCACGTGCGCCACCGCGATCTGCCCCCGCCGCGCGTCGGGGCGCCCCACCACGGCCGCCTCCCGCACGTCCGGATGGCCCAGCAGCACCTCCTCGACCTCGGGCCCCGCGATGTTGTACCCGGCCGAGATGATCATGTCGTCGGCGCGGGCGACGTAGCGGAAGTAGCCGTCCCGCTCCCGTACGTAGGTGTCACCCGTCAGGTTCCAGCCCTCTCGCACATAAGCGCGCTGCCGCTCGTCCGCCAGGTAGCGGCAGCCGACCGGCCCGCGCACGGCCAGCAGGCCCGGGGTGCCGTCCGGCACGGGCACCAGCGCGCCGTCCGGGCCCTCCGCGACGATCCGCGCCTCGAAACCGGGCACGGGGACGCCCGTGCACCCGGGCCGGATCGCCTCGTCCGCCGCCGAGAGGAAGATGTGCAGCATCTCCGTGGCGCCGATGCCGTCGATGATCCGCAGGCCCGTGCGGGCGTGCCACGCCTGCCAGGTGGCGGCGGGCAGATGCTCCCCGGCGGAGACACAGCGGCGCAGCGACGAGAGGGCGTGCGCCTCGCCCCGGTCGGGATCGGCCGGCCGCGCCAGCATGGCGCGGTAGGCGGTCGGTGCGGTGAACAGCACCGATATCCGGTGCTGTTCGACCATCTCCAGCGTCTGCGCGGCGCCCTTGAACTCCTCCAGCAGTGTCGAGGCGCCTACGCGCAGCGGAAAGATCACCAGACCACCGAGGCCGAAGGTGAAGCCCAGCGGCGGCGTCCCCGCGAAGACGTCGTCGGGGCGCGGGCGCAGCACCCGCGCGGCGAAGGTGTCGGCGACGGCCAGCACGTCGCGGTGAAAGTGCGCACAGCCCTTGGGGACGCCGGTGGTGCCGGAGGTGAAGGCGATCAGCGCCACGTCGTCGGCGGCCGTGGCCACCGCTTGGAACCGGTCGGGCTTGCCCGCGGCGAGCCGCAGCACGTCGGTGGCCTCCCCCGTGCCGAACAGCCACGTGCGCAGGCCGGGGGCCTCGGCTTTCGCCAGCTCGTCCGCCGACCGCGCGTCGCACAGTGCGTGCGAGACGCGGGCGAGGCGGCAGATGGTGGCCAGCTCCCGTGCCCGCTGCGCCGCGAGCACGGTGACGGCGACCGCCCCCGCCTTCATCACCGCCAGCCAGCAGGCGGCCAGATACGGGCTCGTCGGTCCGCGCAGCAGCACCCGGTTGCCGGGCACCACACCCATCTCGTCCCGCAGTACGTGCGCCAACCGGTCGACGAGCGCGCGCAGTTCACCGTAGATCCAGGTGCGGCGCGGGGATCTCTCGCCGGTGGGGGAGGGCACACCGCCGGCGTGGACGGCGGGGCGGTCGGACCCCAGCCGCGCGATGGTACGGTCCAGCAACTCCTCGCCGCAGTTGAGGCGGTCGGGGTAGTCGAGGGCGGGGTCGTCCAGCAGGAGGTCGGGCCACTGGCCGGGTGGTGGCAGGTGGTCCCGGGCGAAGGTGTCGACGTGGGCGGTGGCGACGGGCGTTGACGGAGTCGGACGCATGACCGATCTACCCCCTCGCGGGCGGCTCGGGAGGCGGCGGCGCCGACGCGGCACCGGCCGCGGGGCCGGTGGTGACGAGTGGCGTTGAGCGTAACGCGATGGTGACGGCAGTCAATGGTCCGCGATAGACAAGAGGGCGGGCGGCGCGGGGAGAAGGTCCCGCGCCGGGGCCCGACGCCGAGGGGAGCCGCCATGTCCACCACCGAGCCGCCGCCGGTCGGGGCCACGCCGTCCACGCGCCCGTCCCTGTCCGAGCCCCCGTCCGCTTCCGCCTTGCCGTCCGCCACCGCCGCCCCGCCACCGCCCGCTTCCCCCTCGGCGTTCGCGCTCAGCCGTGAACAGCGGGAGTGGAGCGCGCGGTTGCGCGCCCTCGGCAGCGAGCGGCTGCGCCCGCACGCCGAGTCCGGCGACCCCGGGCGCGTCAACCGGCCCCTGCTGCGCGAGCTGGGCGAACTGGGGCTGCTCGGCCACGCCGTCCCCGGCGCGCGGTCCGAAGAGCGCGTCAGCGCGCTCGACCTGTGCCTGCTGCGTGAGGCGCTGGCCTACTCCTGCCCGCAGGCGGAGACCGCGCTCGCTCTCCAGGGGCTCGGCGCGGGGCCCGTCGCCGACGTGGGCACCCCCGAGCAGCGCGCGCGCTGGCTGCCCGAGGTGGCGGCCGGGCGCGCGGTCGCGGCGTTCGCGCTGAGCGAGCCCGGTGCGGGCAGCGACGCGGCGGCGCTCGCCCTGCGCGCCGAGCCCGAGCCCGAGTCGGGGGCGGGGCCGGGAGGTGGCGGCGGTGGCGGCGGAGAACACGCTGCGAGGCGGTGGCGGTTGAGCGGACGCAAGACGTGGATCTCCAACGCCCCCGAGGCCGACTTCTACACCGTCTTCGCCCGCACGGGAGAGGGCCCGGGCTCGCGCGGGGTGAGCGCCTTCCTCGTCCCCGCCGACCGGCCGGGCCTGACGGGCGAACCTTTGGACATGCTCGCCCCGCACGCGCTGGGCACTCTCACCTTCGACGCCGTGCCCGTCACGGGCGCCGACCTGCTCGGCGCGCCGGGGCAGGGCTTCTCCGTGGCCATGCGCACCCTCAACCTCTTCCGCCCCAGCGTCGGCGCGTTCGCCGTCGGCATGGCGCAGGCCGCGCTGGACGCCTCCCTCCAGCACGCCGCCGAGCGGCCCGCCTTCGGCGGTGTCCTGCGTGACCTCCAGTCCGTCTCCCACCAGTTGGCGGAGATGGCGACCCGCACCGAGGCGGCACGGCTGCTGGTGTACGCCGCAGCCGGTGCGTACGACGCGAGCACCGGCACGGGCGCAGACGTCGCCAGGCGCGCGGCCATGGCCAAACTGATGGCGACGGAGACCGCCCAGTACGTGGTGGACACCGCCGTCCAGATCCACGGCGCGGCAGCGCTCCAGCGCGGCCACCTCCTCGAACACCTCTACCGGGAGGTGCGCGCACCCCGCATCTACGAGGGGGCCAGCGAGGTGCAGCGTTCGCTGATCGCCAAGGAGCTGTACAGGACACGCCCGCCGCGCACCGGCCGGCCGCACACGAAGGAGTCGCCCACATGAGCGGCAGCCAGGAGACCACGACCGGCAGCCACGAGTTCCCGACCGGCGCCCGGGAGTCCGTGGACGACAGCCACGAGAGCGCCGTTCCCCGGACGGCGGTGACCCGCGTCAATCCGGCGGAACTCTCCCCGCCTCGGGGCTTCTCCCACGCGGTGACGGCCCGCGCCGGCACCCGGCTGGTCTTCCTCGCGGGCCAGACGGCCCTGGACGGGGAAGGCCGGGTCGCCGCCACCGCGTTCCCCGACCAGTTCAGGATCGCCCTCACCAACCTGCTGGCCGCTCTGGACGCGTGCGGGGGTGAGCCGGCCGACCTGGCGCGTGTCACCGTCTACACCACCGACGTGGCCGCCTACCGTCACCACGCCGCACACCTGGGCCGGATCTGGCACGAGCTGGCCGGGCGCGACTACCCGGCGATGGCCGTCATCGGGGCGGTACGGCTGTGGGACGAGGACGCCGCCATCGAACTCGACGGCATCGCCGTGCTGCCCTGACCCGCACCGCGACGGCCCGCCACCCCGCTGTCCGTACACCGTCGCGGTGTGCGGCTTTCCGTGCACCGTCACACCGTCATGTGCGGCTTTCCGTGTGCCGTCACGGTCGCGCACGGCGCCGCCGGTGGGCCGCCACGCGGGTGCGGGTCGCGCACGTACGGGAGCAGTAGCGGCGCGGGGCCCCGGGGCCGCCGCCGAGGAAGAGCCTGCGGCAGCCGGAAGCCGCGCACTCTCCCCACGCGATGCCGCCCTGCTCGCTCACCATCCTGGCCAGCGCGAGCGCAGCCGACGCGGTGAACCACTCGGCCCAGCTCGCCTCGTCGTCCCGGTCGACGTGCAGGTGCCAGGCGTGACCGTCGTGCCGGCTCAGCCGCGGCCTGGCACCGCAGCGCGCCAGCAGGGAGTTGAGCGCGGTCGCCGCGCGGTCGGTGTCGGTCTCGGTGAGGACGCGGTCGGTCAGCTGAGAGACGGCGCGGCGCAGGGCTGTCGCCTCGCGAGTGGTGAGGCTCGCCAGATCGCGCTCCGTCTCGCCGTGCCGGGCGAGCACGGCGGCCAGCACGTCCCGGGGCGCCTCGGGCTCGTCCCGGACCGCGTTCGCCAGATCGATCAGCCGCTCGCCCGGCCGGAACCCACCCGCGAGCCCGCCGCTCCCGTGCACACTCGTGCTGTCGCTCATGTAACGCATTATAGGTGTGAGGCGTTACGTTGGTGCCCGTCCAGGCATGAGCCCGCGCACGCGTGGTCCCGCCCAGGCATGGGCCCGCGCAGGCGCGTGGTCCCGTCCGGACATGGGTCCGTGCAGGCGGCAGCTCGCGCAGGAGTGAGCCCGTGAGGAGGAGCGGTGAAGGCGTATCTGGCGACGGCCTTCCTGGCGCGGCTCGCGGACGAAGGCGTCGCCGTCGCACTCGCCCTCCTCGCGCTCGAACGCACCGGCAGCCCCGCACTGGGCGCCTACGTCCTCACCGCGTGGCTGGCACCGCACGCGGTGGCCGCTCCGGTGGCGGGCGCTCTGGCCGAACGGGCGCGCAGGCCCCGGCTCTTCCACGGCGGCGCGCTCGCCGTCTTCGGCGCGGCCATCGCCGTACTGGGCCTGACGGTGGGGCGTGCGCCGGTGTGGCTCCCCGTGGCCGCCGCGGTGCTCGGCGGCTGCGCCGGCCCCGTCGTCACCGGGGGGCTCTCCAGCCTCCTGGTCTCGCTCGTGCCCGAGGGCCGCGCCCTTTCCCGCGCCTACGCGCTCGACGCCGCGAGCTACAACGCCGCCGCCGTCACCGCCCCCGCTGCCGTGAGCACCACCGTCGCCGTCTCCTCCGCCGGGCCGGGCACCGCTGTGCTGGTCGCCTCCGCCGGCTGCGCGACCCTGCTGGCCGCCACCACGCTGCCGCGCCCCGCACGGTCACCCGGAGCGGACGCGGGCCCCGCGCGCCCGGCCGGTGCACTGCGCGTCCGGCTCACCGCCGGGGTGCGCGCCTGCTGGTCGGTTCCGCCGCTGCGTGCGCTCACCGTGGCGACCTGCGTCGCCTTCCTCGGAATCGGCGGGCTGCCCGTCGCGGCCGTACTGCTCGCGGGGGACGCCGGGAACGCCGCGGATTCCGGAACAAGCGGCCAGGCCGGCGGGGGCGGCGGTGTCCTGATGACCGCGTTCGCGGTGGGCGGGCTGGTGGGCTCGCTGGGCCTGGCCAGGTGGCGCCGTGCGCCCGAGGCCGGACGGCTCGCCCTGGGCAGCCTGTGCGCGACCGCGCTCGCGCTGGCGGGTGCCGCCCTGGCCCCCGCCTTTCCGCTGACCGTCGCGCTGTTCGCCCTGGCGGGGCTGGGCGACGGGCCGCTGTTGACGGCCACCTTGCGGCTGCGCGCGGAGCACGCTCCCGACGGCGCACGCACCCAGGTCTTCACCCTGGGCGCCGGTCTGAAGCTGACGAGCGCGGCGGCGGGCTCCGCCCTCGTCGGCCTCCTCGCCCACCTGCCGCCCGCGACCCTCGTGCTGGGCGTCGCCGCGTCGCAACTCGCCGCCGCCGCTGTGCTGCGCGCACTCGACCGGTCACTGCCCCGCGTCGGGGGACGGTCCGGCCACGAGGCGCCTTGAGGGCCGTCCGACGGGCCGACGAGGAACGAGGGCCTCGCCCCGCGCGGTCGCGTCCTCCTCGGCCGAGCGGTGAGGTTCCCCGCACAGAGGGGCGTTGACGGGCGTTCGGGCAGGGTGGTGAGCTGGGCCCGACCAGGGCCGGGCGCGGGGCCGAGCAGGGCCGGGCACGGACCTGAGCAGGCTGGGCGTGGGGCCGAGCGGGGCCGAGCGGAGGAGGCGGCGTGCGGATCGTCGTTGTCGGAGCGGGGATCGTCGGTGCGGCCGCCGCCTACGAACTGGCGCGCGCGGGCGTCGAGACCGTACTGGTGGACGCGGCGCACGAGGGACGCGCCACGTCGGCGGGTGCCGGCATCATCTGCCCGTGGTCGGGGCGCGTGGCGGAGCCGCTCGCCGTGGCCGGTGCCGGGTACTACCCCGACCTGCTCGAAGCCCTCGCCGAGGACGGGCAGGACGACGTCGGCTACCGCCGGGTCGGCGCGCTCGTCCTGCTGCCCGCGGACGGGAGCGAGGCGGCACAGGTGCGCGAGAGGGTGTCAGCGCGTGCCGCGGCGGACCCGCACGCGGGCGAGGTCCGCGTGGTGGGCGCGTCCGACGCCCACCGGATGTTCCCCGCGCTCGCACCCGCACAGACCCACGGTGACCGGCCCGGGGGCCACGCCCTGGGAGCCGCCCGTCACCGCCACGCCTTCGCAAAAGACGTTCTGCACCTCTCCGGCGCGGCGCGGCTCGACGGCCGTCGGCTGCGGAGCGCGCTGGTCTCGGCGGCCGAGCGGCACGGGCTGCGCGTCGTCGGCGGTACCGCCCGCGTCGAGGCCCGCGGCGCCCGGGTGCGGGGGGTGCGGGTGGACGGCGAGGTGCTGGAGGCCGACACGGTGGTGGCGGCGGCGGGCTCCTGGTCGCCCGCGCTCCTGGAACCTTTCGGCGTGCGCGTGCCCGTCGTGCCGCAGCGGGGCCAGATCGTCCATCTGGGGCTCTCCGGCACCGACACCGCGCACTGGCCCGTCGTCCTGCCCGGCACCGGGCACTACCTGCTGACCTTCGACGACTCGCGTGTCGTCGTCGGCGCCACCCGGGAGAGCGGCACCGGCTTCGACCACCGTGTCACCGCTGCGGGCCTCGCGGAGGTGCTCGAAGCGGCAATGGCCGTGGCGCCGGGGCTCGCCAGGGCCACCCACCTGGAGACCCGGGTGGGCTTCCGCCCCACGACCCCGGACGGGCAGCCGGTGGTGGGCACGGTTTCCGGTACCCCGGGCGCCCCCGAACTGGTGGTCGCCAACGGGCTGGGCTCCGGAGGTCTGACGGCGGGACCGTTCGCGGGCGCTGTCGCCGCCCGGCTGGCGCTCGGTCGTGAACCGGGCATCGACACGGGGCCGTACGACCCGCTGCGGTTCGCCTCGTCGGCCTGAGGGGAGGCGGCAACCGCGGCGGCCACCGCGGCGCCGGCCGGGTACGACCCGGCTCCGGCCCGCAGCGGAACCGCCCGCCCCCGAGGCTCACTTGACTCCGCCCGACCGGACCCCGCTCGCCGCGCCGCAGGCTCCGCGCCGGCCGGCCCCTCTGCCCTGCCCCGCCCGCGCACCGACATGCTTGCCCTGCCCGGGCACCGACAGGTGCGCGCCGCCCGCTGTTTGCGGCTACTCCGAACTGGGGGGACGCCCTGTCCCGGCTGCTCTCCGGCCGCCCCTGTGACCGTTTCCGTCACCGCACGTGCTTTCGAGAAAGTCCTTAAGTCCTTATGTCAGGACGAAGCCTTGACAGCGCTCGCCGCGGCGCCGCAGGCTGAGCCGACGACATCGTCGACGCCGCGACTGCCCGGTCACCGCGGACCGGGGGGAGGAGACCCCAGCCATGTCCGCACCGCGTACGGGCGCCCCCGTTCTCGACCGGCTCCGCGTCGGGTCGGCGCCCGACTCCTGGGGCGTCTGGTTCCCCGAGGACGAACAGCAGGTCCACTGGCGGCGTTTCCTGGACGAGGTCGCCGAGGCCGGGTACGAGTGGATCGAACTGGGGCCTTACGGCTATCTGCCGACGGATCCGGACGTCCTGCGGGAGGAGACCGCCCGGCGCGGCCTGCGGGTCTCGGCCGGCACGGTCTTCACCTCGCTGCACCACGGCCCGGCCGTCTGGGACGCCACCTGGGCGCACGTCGCGCAGGTGGCCGCGCTGGCCCGCGCGATGGACGCCACCCACCTCGTCGTCATCCCCTCCTTCTGGCGGGACGACAAGACCGCGCGGGAGCTGGAGCCGCGCGAGCTGACCGTCGAGCAGTGGCGCCACCAGGCCACCGGCATGGAACGGCTGGCCCGGCAGGTCCGCGAGGAGTACGGCCTCGACATCGTCGTCCACCCGCATGCCGACACCCACATCGACACCGAGGAGAACGTCACCCGGCTCCTGGACGCCACCGACCCCGACCTGGTCCGGCTCTGCCTGGACACCGGCCACTACGCCTACTGCGGCGGCGACAGCGTCAAGCTCATCAGGACCTACGGGGAGCGCATCGGCTATCTGCACCTCAAGCAGGTCGACCCGCGGATCCTGGAAGACGTCCACGCCAACGGCACGCCCTTCGGACCGGCCGTGCGGCAGGGCGTGATGTGCGAGCCACCGCGCGGTGTGCCCGAACTGCCGCCCGTGCTGCACGCGGCGCAGGAGCTGGGGGTCGACCTGTTCGCGATCGTCGAGCAGGACATGTACCCCTGCCCTGCGGACCAGCCCTTCCCCATCGCCGACCGCACGCGCCGCTTCCTGCGCTCCTGCGGAGCCTGACATGAAGCTCGGCCTCATCGGAACCGGACGCGTCGGGGCCTTCCACGCGGCGACTCTCAGGTCCCTCGCGGGCGTCGGCCGGGTCACGGTCGCCGACGTGGACGCGGGACGCGCGCGGGCGCTGGCCGCCTCGCTGGAGGTGGAGGCCGCGGACAGCCTGGAGGAGCTGTACGCCGAGGGGCCCGACGGTGTGGTGATCACGGCAGCCACGAGCGCCCACGCGACGCTGCTCCACCAGGCCCTCGACCACGGCGTGCCGGTGTTCTGCGAGAAGCCCGTCGCCCCGGACGTGCCGGGCACCGTCGCCGTCGTCGAGCGGGCCGCGTCCGGCGCCGTCCCCGTACAGATCGGCTTCCAGCGCCGCTTCGACGCCGGCTACCTGGCCGCCCGGCAGGCGCTGCGGACGGGCGAGCTGGGCTGGGTGCACACCCTGCGGGCCTGCACCAGCGACATGGCGCCGCCGCCCGCCTCCTACGTCCCCACCTCCGGCGGTCTCTTCCGGGACTGCGGCATCCACGACTTCGACATCCTGCGCTGGGTCACGGGGCGCGAGGTGGTGTCCGTCTTCGCTGCGGGTGCCAACAAGGGGGAGGACTTCTTCGCCGCGGCCGACGACGTGGACACCTGCGCGGCGCTGCTCCGCTTCGACGACGAGACCCTCGCCACCGTCACCGCCACCCGCTACAACGGCGCGGGATACGACGTCCGCCTGGAGGTGTGCGGCTCGCGGGACACCCGGATCGTCGGCCTGGACGACCGCGCCCCGCTGCCCACGGCAGAGCCGGCACACAGCGTGCCGAACGCGGTGGTGCCGGGCCCGGCAGGGGAGCGTGGCACCCCCTACGCCACGTTCCTGGAGCGTTTCCACGACGCCTACGTCGCCGAACTGGCCGCCTTCGTGGACGTCGCCGCCGGGCGCGCCGCCAACCCGTGCCCGGCCGCCGAAGCCCTCGAGGCCCTCTACGTCGCCGAAGCCTGTGACACCTCCCGCCGCACAGGGCTTCCGGTGGCCGTGTCCGACGTCCGCTCGCGCCGTGCCCCGGGCGCCGGGGCGAGGGGCTCCAGCCGGTAGGTGTCACCGTGCGCCCGCACGCGGCCGCCGGTGGGCGGGGGGAAGTGGGTGCCCAGGAGGAGGCCGCCCGAGGCCGCTGACGCGGCGAGCAGGGAACGGCGTGTGGCCTCGGCCTGCCGCGGGTCGATGTCGACGCGGCTGCCGAGGTCCGGGTGCGCGAACTGCACGGGGTGGTGGACGGCGTCCCCGGTGATCAGCGCCGTCTCGCCGCGGCTGCTCACCTCCACGGCCACGTGTCCGGGTGTGTGTCCCGGCGCGGGCAGCAGGCGGATCCCGGGGGCGACTTCGGTGCCTTCCGCGGGGACGTCGACGAGGTCGAGGAGCCCCGCCTGCTCGACCGGGTGCACTGAGTCGCGGAACATCTGCCGCCGCGGCTCGTCCATGGCGTATCCGGCCCAGAACTCCCGCTCGGCGCGGTAGACCAGATAGCGGGCGTGGGGGAAGGTGGGGGTCCAGCTGCCGTCTTCCCGTGCCCGGGTGTTCCAGCCGACGTGGTCGGTGTGCAGGTGGGTGAGGACGACCAGGTCCACCGAGTCGGGGGCGAAGCCGGCGCCGGCGAGGCGTTGCGGGTAGTCGGTGCGCAGGTCGTGCCACGCGGGGTTGGCGCGCTGCTTGCCGTTGCCGATGCCGGTGTCGACGAGAACGCGGAGGCCGCCCGCGGTGAGCGCGAAGCTGTGGCTGTCCAGGTGCAGGACGCCCGCGTCGTCGGCGAAGTCGGGGTGCAGCCATCCGTGCCGGGTGACGACGTCCGCGGTGGCGTCCGGCAGCAGCCAGGGCCCGGTGGCAGAAGGCAGTGACACCTCGTCGATCCGGTGGACGGTGACGTCACCGACGCTCCACGCGGGAGCGGTGGGCGGGGTGCCGGCGCTGTCGGCCGGTGGGGTGAGCGCGTCGGTGGCCATGGTGGGGTTCCCCTTCTCCCGTGAGTGTTCTCCCTCAAACGCAAAACCTTTGCGTTTATTCACCGTACGCTCTACAGTCCTCTAATGCAAAGTATTCGCTTTAAGGGTTGTCCGAGGGACAGGGAAGGGGCCTCCATGCCCACCGACGCGCTCACCCCCCAGGAGGCGGCCCGCTGGGCCGACCGCTCCGGGCTGCCGCTCGACGCGGACCGCCACGCCGAGGTCGCGGCCACCGCCCAGTACATCCACTCCGTCGTCTCGGTCCTCCACGAGATCGACTTCGCCGACACGCCTCCCGCACCCACCTACCGCGTGCCGGAAGACGTGCGAGGAGGGCAGCGGCACTGTGCGCGCGCATGAACTCTCCCTGGCCGCCGCCGCGGAGGCCATACGGACGCGGCGGCTCTCCCCGGTCGAACTGACCGAGGCGGTGCTCGACCGCCTCGACCGTACGGAACCACTGGTCGGCGCCTACGCCACGGTCACGGCCGAACGGGCGCTGGGCATCGCGCACGAGGCCGAGCGGGAGATCGCCGCCGGCCGCCTGCGGGGACCGCTGCACGGGGTGCCCATGGGCGTGAAGGACCTGATCGACGTGGCCGGCGTGCCCACCGAGGCCGGCTCGCGGGTACGGACCGGACACCGTGCGGAGTCCGACAGCGCGGTCGCCGCACGTCTGGCGGCGGCCGGCGCCGTCCTCGTCGGCAAGACCCACACCCACGAGTTCGCCTACGGGCTGACCACGCCCCAGACCCGCAACGCCTGGAACCGGGGCCGTGTCGCCGGCGGATCCAGCGGCGGCTCCGCCGTCGCCGTGGCTGCGGGTTCCGCGACCTTCGCCCTGGGCACGGACACCGGCGGATCGATCCGGGTGCCGGCCGCGCTCAACGGCGTCGTCGGGCTCAAGCCCACCTACGGGCTCGTGCCCCGCACCGGGGTGACGTCGCTGTCCTGGTCACTGGACCACGTCGGCCCCGTCACCCGCACCGTGGAGGACGCGGGCCTGGTACTGGCGGCCCTGACAGGCCCCGACGCGGGCGACCCCGCCTCCCTGCCCGCCCTTCCCGACCCCGGTACGAACCCGCAGCATCCGACCGGCCGCTCGAACCCGCCGGACCTTACGGGGCTGCGCGTAGGAGTGGCGCGCGACTACTACTTCGACCGCGTCGACGGGCAGGTGGAGGCGGCTGTCCGACGCGCGCTCGCCCACCTGGAGGCTCTGGGTGCGCGGCTCGTCGAGGTCGACACCCCCATGGCGCGCTACGTCCAGGCGGCGCAGTGGGGCCTGATGGTCCCGGAGGCCACCGCCTACCACGAACGCACCCTGCGCGCCGCGCCCGACCTGTACGGCGCCGACGTCCGCGTCCTCCTCGAAGCGGGCGCGCTGATGGGCGCCGGTGACTACCTGCGCGCCCAGCGGGCCCGGACGCTGATGCGGCAGGCATGGGAGCAGCTGCTGGAGGAGGTGGACCTGGTCGCGGCGCCGACCGTCCCGACGACCGCGACCCCCGTCGACGAGGAGGCCGTCACCTGGCCGGACGGCACCACCGAGGCCGTCTCCGACGCCTACGTGCGCCTGTGCGCCCCCGCCAACCTCACCGGGATGCCGGCGCTCACGCTCCCCGTGGGGCACGCCGCGGACGGCCTGCCGGTCGGCATGCAGCTCATCGGGCGGCCGCTCGGTGAGCCGCTCCTCCTGCGGACGGGCCACGCCTACGAGGCGACCCGGCCCGCGCACGAGCTCGCCAGGGCGGCATGAGACGGCGTGCCACGACCGGCGCCCCGCTCCGCCGCCGCTCGCTCGCGGTGCGGGGCGGCCCCCGGATCCGCTAGAAGCAAGGATTTTGCATTAAGGTGGGGGTCATGAGCCGTCGACCGATGGTGCGCCCCGGTGGACGCAGCGCCCGGGTGCAGGAAGCCGTGCACACCGCCGTCCGCGAACTGGTGGCGGAGGTGGGCCGGGACGCGCTGACCGTGCCTCAGGTCGCCACGCGCGCCGGAGTCACCCCCTCGACGGTCTACCGCCGCTGGGGCGACCTGAAGGAACTGCTCTCGGACGTGGCGGTCGAACGGCTGCGCCCTGAGACGCCGCCGGACGACCTGGGAAACCTGTCAGCCGACCTGACGGCCTGGGCGGAGGAGTTCCTCGACGAGATGTCCTCCCCGCCGGGCCGCGCCTACATCAGGGACGCGCTGCTCGGCGACCCGGACGGCGGCAACGGCGGCCAGTGTTCGGCCTACGCGGCCGAACAGATCGACGTCGTCCTCACCCGCGCGGCCGGCCGCGGCGAGCCGGCCCCCGACGTCGAGACGGTCATCGACCGCGTCGTCGCCCCCATGATGTACCGCATCCTCTTCCGCCCCGACGGGCTCACCCCAACCTACGCCCACCGGCTGGTGACCGGACTGCTCGCCGCGGGGGCGTAGGCCCCGCGCCCAGGACCGACGCCGCGCCGCTGCCCGCAGCCAACACGGCCGCCCCACCCTTGGGTTCGCCTCTCACGGGCCGGGCGTAGGCTCCCGTGACAGTGGGACGACGAAGGGACAGCGGAGTGAGTGAGCACAACAGCCCGTCGAGTGGCGTCGGCGAACGGGCGACCACGGTGGCCCACAACGCCAGGGTGTGGAACTACTGGCTCGGCGGCAAGAACTACTACCCCGTCGACAAGGAGATCGGCGACCACGTGCTGAGCATGTTCCCCACCATCGTCGAAGCGGCCCGCGCCGACCGTGCGTTCCTCCGCCGCGCCGTCACCCACCTGACCGAGACGGCGGGGATCCGGCAGTTCCTCGACATCGGGACCGGGCTGCCCACCGTCGACAACACGCACGAGGTCGCCCAGCGCATCGCGCCCGAGTCACGGATCGTGTACGTCGACAACGACCCCACCGTCCTCGTGCACGCCCGCGCCCTGCTCACCGGCTCTCCAGAGGGCGCCACCGACTACATCGACGCGGACGCGCACGAGCCGGAGGCGATTGTGCAAGGTGCCGCCCGCACCCTGGACTTCGACCGTCCGGTGGCCGTGATGATGCTCGGCATACTCAACTTCGTCCTGGACACGGACACGGCGAAGGGCATCGTGCGGCGGATCATGGACGCCGTGCCCTCCGGCAGCTACCTCGTCCTCACCCACCCCACCCTGGAGATCGGTGGCGAGGGCGGCGCCGCGATGATGCGGTTCTGGAACGAGAACGCGAAGCCGCCGATCACCGGCCGCGACAGCGCCCAGATCGCGGACTTCTTCGAAGGTCTTCAGATGCTGGAGCCGGGCATCGTGCCCTGCTCGCAGTGGCGGCCCGAACAGCCGGCGGACGTGAGCGAACGGGAGGTCGCCGAGTTCGGCGTGGTCGGCCGCAAACCGTGACCGGACGGGCCGCGGCCCGCGGCGCCCCTTTCCGACCCCGCGTGCGTGCGGGCCGGAAAGGGGCGCCGTACCACGGCGCGCCGCCCCTCAGATGTCCCTGAACGTCTCGATCTGTGCGCCCACCTCGTTGAGGCGCTCCGCCAGGTCCTCGTAGCCGCGGTTGATGACGTACACGTTCCGCAAGACCGAGGTGCCCTCCGCCGCCATCATGGCCAGCAGGACGACGACGGCCGGGCGCAGCGCGGGCGGGCACATCATCTCGGAGGCGCGCCAGCGCGTGGGCCCCTCGACCAGGACCCGGTGCGGGTCGAGCAACTGGAGCCTGCCGCCGAGCCGGTTGAGGTCGGTCAGGTAGATGGCCCGGTTGTCGTAGACCCAGTCGTGGATGAGGGTCTGGCCCTGGGCCGAGGCGGCGATGGCGGCGAAGAAGGGGACGTTGTCGATGTTGAGGCCGGGGAACGGCATGGGGTGGATCTTGTCGATGGGCGCCTCCAGCTTGGAGGGCCGCACCGTCAGGTCCGTCAGCCTCGTACGCCCGTTGTCGGCCGCGTACTCGGCGCTGCGGTCGAAGTCGAGGCCCATCTCCTCCAGGACCGCGAGTTCGATCTCCATGAACTCGGCGGGCACGCGCCGCACCGTCAGCTCCGACTCGGTGACGATGGCGGCGGCCACCAGGCTCATGGCCTCGACCGGGTCCTCGGACGGCGAGTAGTCCACGTCCGTGTCGATGACCGGGACGCCGTGCACCGTCAGCGTGGTGGAGCCGATGCCGTCCACGCGCACGCCGAGCTGCTCCAGGAAGAAGCACAGGTCCTGGACCATGTAGTTGGACGAGGCGTTGCGGATGACCGTGACGCCTTCGTGCCGGGCGGCGGCCAGCAGCGCGTTCTCGGTGACGGTGTCCCCGCGCTCGGTCAGCACGATCGGCCGCTTGGGCGCGACCCCGGCTTCCACGTCGGCGTGGTAGATGCCTTCGGTGGCGGTGACCGCGAGTCCGAAGTGGCGCAGCGCGCTCATGTGCGGCTCGACCGTACGGGTGCCCAGGTCGCAGCCGCCCGCGTAGGGGATGCGGAAGTGGTCCATCCGGTGCAGCAGCGGGCCGAGGAACATGATGATGCTCCGCGTGCGCCGCGCGGCTTCCTGGTCGATCGAGTCGAGATCCAGCTCGGCGGGCGGCACGATTTCCAGGTCGGCGCCGCCGTTGATCCACCGGCACCGCACTCCGATGGAGGAGAGGACCTCCAGGATGCGGTAGACCTCCTCGATCCGGGCGACTCGACGCAGCACCGTGCGACCGGAGTTGAGCAGCGAACCGCACAACAGCGCCACGCACGCGTTCTTGCTGGTCTTGACGTCGATGCTGCCGGACAGGCGGCGCCCGCCCACCACGCGCAGATGCATCGGGCCCGAGTACCCCAGCGAGACGATCTCGCTGTCCAGCGCCTCGGAGATCCGGGCGATCATCTCAAGGCTGATGTTCTGGTTGCCGCGCTCGATGCGGTTCACCGCGCTCTGGCTGGTGCCGAGCGCTTCGGCCAGTTGAGACTGCGTCATACCGCGGTGCTGGCGGGCATCGCGGATCAACTGGCCGATACGGGCGAGGTAGTCGTCGGTCATGCGAAGAGACTATCTCAGATGTGAGATAGCGGCTCACTCGGGGGGTCGTGGCGCGTCGAAGAGGCGAAGAACCGCCCGAATGCCACGGCCGGCTTGCGTCCCGGCCCCGGCGGGTCGCCAGGATGCCGGATGTGACGTGTAAACAAAATGTTCACAACCGAAAGTTGACAACGCATGTCCGGCGACGGATGCTGTCCCCATGACATCCGTCGACGAACCACAGCCCGTGGACCAGGACCCCTTCACGCCCCCGCACCCCGACCAGGCCAGGGCCCGGCGCGCACACGCCGCGCTCTTCCGTATCGCCGAGCGGCACGCGGCGACCGAGGCGCAGCGGGCCCGGCAGGTCCACCCCGCGATGCCGGGCGCGCACGAGGCCGTGCGCCTGGTCGCCTTCCTGCTCAGCGGGGCCGCGAGCGCCCAGGAGGGCGAACCGGCGGTGGACGAGGCGGACATCACCGCGGCGCTCACTCTCGTGCCCCGGGTGCGCGGAGAGCTGGACGAACTGGAGGAGGGGCTGGTGCGGATGGCGCGCGGGCGGGACATGACGTGGCCGCAGATCGCCTTCGGCCTCGGCCTGGGCACCCCGCAGGCCGCCCGCCAGCGCTATGAACGGCTCGCCGAACGGACGCGCTCGGGCGAGCCCGAGGACGCGTAGGCCCGTCCCCGGGCGGGCGGCGGAAGCGTCCGGCCGCTGTCCCTTCAGGCGGGGGCCGCCCGGCCGGACGGGCGGACGTCGGCCCCCGCCCACTGTCCGGACCACCGGTCTGACGGCCGGCGGCCAGGGCCAGGGCCAGGGGCCGGGTTACCGGTACGTCGGCCACCGGCCCGTCTGCCACCAGTCCTTCAGCCCGGCGCCCGTCACCGGCTCCTCGGCCGCTGCCCGGCCGGGGGCGACCCCGCACTCGTGGCGGAAGCTGGGGCCCGCCAACGCCCGGGGCGGGGTCCCGCCCAACGTCCGGGTGGGGACGGCGCCAGGGAGGGGTCCAGTCCAACTTCCGGGGGCCTGGGCGCCGGTCCGACGCCCGGGCCCGCCCGGCGGTGGCCGGCCGGTCAGCGACCGGCCGCGTCCTCGCCGCGCACCCTCAGCACCAGCTTGTTGACCGCCCACAGCGCGACGCCGATCAGTACCAGGACTCCCGCCCTGATGTAGACGCCGGCCTCGCGGTCGGCCAGCGGGCTGGCGAGGATCAGCGCGGTGACGGCCCCCAGTACGGGCACCGCTGTGGGTGCCCGGAAGTGGTGTTGCTCCACCCGGTCGCGGCGCAGCACCAGGACGGCCACGTTGACGACGGCGAAGACGCACAGCAGCAGGAACGACGTGGTGTCGCCCAGCCCCGCGATCTCACCCGTGGACACCAGGCCGATCGCCAGCAGCGTCACGAAGACGATGCCGACGATGGGGGTGCGGCGCCCGGGCAGTACCCGGCCCATGGCGCGGGGCAGGATGCGCTCGTTCGCCATGCCGTAGCACAGCCGTGAGGCCATCATGATGTTGATCAGCGCCGAGTTGGAGACGGCGAACAGCGCGATCACGGCGAACAGCTCGTGGGGGAAGTCGACACCACCCGCCTTGACCACTTCCAGCAGCGGGCCGCTCGACTTCTCCAGCGTGCTCGTCGGGACGAGCAGCGAGGAGACCAGCGCGACGAGGACGTAGACGGTGCCGGTGACCGCGACGCCGAGGAAGATGCCGCGCGGGAAGGTGCGCTGCGGGTTCACGGTCTCCTCCGCCATGTTGACCGAGTCCTCGAACCCGACGAACGCGAAGAAGCCGAGCGCGGTGGCGCCGAGGACGCCGGAGAAGAGGGCGTAGCCGGTGCCGCCGGTCTCCAAATCGCCCAGCCGTGAGGGGTCGCCGTCCCCGGAGAGGGCCGCGTAGAGGCCGATGCCGAGGATGATGGCCAGCCCGGTGATCTCCACCAGGGTGAGGACGACGTTCGCCTTCACCGACTCCGAGACGCCGCGCAGGTTGAGTGCCGCCAGGGCGAGCACGAACAGGATCGCCATCAGTGTCGCGGGCAGGGCGCCGTTCGTCAGCTCGTCCAGGTAGTCGCCGCTGAAGGCCAGCGCCGCCGCGCTCGCGGAGGACAGCCCCGAGCACATCACCATGAAGGCGACGATGAAGGTCAGGAAGGGCACCTTGAACGCGCGCTGCGTGTAGAGCGCGGCGCCGGCCGCCTTCGGATACTTGCCGACCAGTTCCACGTACGAGGCGGCCGTCAGCAGTGCGACGACGAAGCCGATCGCGAACGGCAGCCACAGCGCGCCGCCGACCTTCCCGGCGACCTTGCCCGTCGTGGCGTAGATCCCGGTGCCCAGGATGTCGCCGATCACGAACAGGATCAGCAGCTTCGGCCCGATGGCCCGCTTCAGTGCGGGCTCCTCCGGCCGGCCGGGTCCGCGCGGCGCGGGGGCCGCTGGGTCTGTGGAGGACACGGCACCACTGTGCGGCAGAGGGCGGCGCGGGTCCATGGGTCGGACAGGGATCGGCGCGCCGCCGCGGCGGGCGTGTCGGCGAGGTCGTCTCGGGGCACCCGGTGGTGGCCCCGCATGTGCGTCCGGGGGCAGGCATGACCGGCGCGCGCTCGTGTACTAGAGTTATCTCGACATCGAGATAACTGGCGACGGCAAACGTCGCGGTCGCTGTCGCGAGGCGGCACGGGTGGACGGTGAGTCAAGTAAGGCTTACCTAACTTCGTGACCCGCTCACCATAGCGCACCGGCGGCCGATGCACACAAGGCACTGAAGGAGACTGTCGTGTCGGCGAACAGCTTCGACGCCCGCAGCACGCTGCAGGTGGGCGACGAGTCGTACGAAATCTTCAAGCTGGACAAAGTGGACGGCTCCGCCCGGCTGCCCTACAGCCTGAAGGTCCTGCTGGAGAACCTGCTCCGCACCGAGGACGGCGCCAACATCACCGCCGACCACATCCGCGCGCTCGGCAACTGGGACCCGAACGCGCAGCCGAGCCAGGAGATCCAGTTCACCCCGGCCCGCGTCATCATGCAGGACTTCACCGGCGTGCCCTGCGTCGTGGACCTGGCCACCATGCGCGAGGCCGTCAAGGAGCTCGGCGGCGACGCCGACCGCATCAACCCGCTGGCCCCGGCCGAGCTGGTCATCGACCACTCCGTCATCGCCGACACCTTCGGCACCTCCGACGCCTTCAAGAAGAACGTCGAGCTGGAGTACGGCCGCAACCGCGAGCGCTACCAGTTCCTGCGCTGGGGCCAGGGCGCCTTCGACGAGTTCAAGGTCGTCCCGCCCGGCACCGGCATCGTCCACCAGGTCAACATCGAGCACCTGGCCCGCACCGTCATGGTCCGGAACGGCCAGGCCTACCCCGACACCCTGGTCGGCACCGACTCGCACACCACCATGGTCAACGGCCTCGGCGTCCTGGGCTGGGGCGTCGGCGGCATCGAGGCCGAGGCCGCGATGCTGGGCCAGCCCGTCTCGATGCTCATCCCGCGCGTCGTCGGCTTCAAGCTCACCGGCGAGCTGCCCACCGGCACCACCGCCACCGACCTGGTGCTCACCATCACCGAGATGCTGCGCCACCACGGTGTCGTCGGCAAGTTCGTCGAGTTCTACGGCGAGGGCGTCGCCTCGGTGCCGCTGGCCAACCGCGCCACGATCGGCAACATGTCGCCGGAGTTCGGCTCCACCGCGGCGATCTTCCCGGTCGACGAGGAGACCATCAACTACCTCAAGCTGACCGGCCGCAGCGCCGAGCAGCTCGCCCTGGTCGAGGCCTACGCCAAGGAACAGGGCCTGTGGCACGACGCGTCCCGCGAGCCGGAGTTCAGCGAGTACCTGGAGCTGGACCTGGCCACGGTCGTCCCCTCGATCGCCGGTCCGAAGCGCCCGCAGGACCGCATCGCGCTCGCCGACGCCGCGCACCAGTTCGGCCTCGACGTGGTCAACTACGTCTCCGAGACCGACACCGACGAGGCGGGCAAGGAGTCCTTCCCCGCCTCCGACGCGCCGGCCGTCTCCAACGGCGTGCCCAGCAAGCCGGTCCAGGTCACCGGCCCCGACGGCGTCACCTACGATCTGGACCACGGCGCCGTCGCCGTCGCGGCCATCACCTCCTGCACCAACACCTCCAACCCCTACGTCATGGTCGGCGCCGCGCTGCTGGCCAAGAAGGCGGTGGAAAAGGGCCTGACCCGCAAGCCCTGGGTCAAGACCACCCTGGCCCCAGGATCCCAGGTCGTCATGGACTACTACGACCGCGCGGGCCTGACCCCCTACCTGGACAAGCTCGGCTTCAACCTCGTCGGCTACGGCTGCACCACCTGCATCGGCAACTCCGGACCGCTGCCCGACGAGGTCTCCCAGGCCGTCAACGACAACGACCTGGCCGTCGTCTCCGTCCTGTCCGGCAACCGCAACTTCGAGGGCCGGATCAACCCCGACGTCAAGATGAACTACCTGGCCTCCCCGCCGCTCGTGGTCGCCTACGCGCTGGCCGGCTCCATGAAGGTGGACATCACCAAGGACGCGCTGGGCACCGACCAGGACGGCAACCCGGTGTACCTGGAGGACCTGTGGCCCTCCGAGCAGGAGGTCGAGCAGGTCGTCGCCTCCGCCATCGGCCAGGAGATGTTCACCAAGGACTACGCCGACGTCTTCGCCGGCGACGCCCAGTGGCAGGCCCTCCCGGTCCCCACGGGGAACACCTTCGAGTGGGACACCGAGTCCACCTACGTGCGCAAGCCCCCCTACTTCGAGGGCATGGGCATGGAGCCGGCCCCGGTCACCGACATCTCCGGCGCCCGCGTCCTGGCCAAGCTGGGCGACTCGGTCACCACCGACCACATCTCCCCGGCCGGTGCGATCAAGGCCGACACCCCTGCCGGCCAGTACCTCACCGAGCACGGCGTGACCCGCCGCGACTTCAACAGCTACGGCTCGCGGCGCGGCAACCACGAAGTGATGATCCGCGGCACCTTCGCCAACATCCGCCTGCGCAACCAGATCGCGCCGGGCACCGAGGGCGGCTTCACCCGGGACTTCACCCAGGAGGGCGCCCCGGTCTCCTACATCTACGACGCCTCCCAGAACTACCAGGCGCAGGGCACCCCGCTGGTCATCCTCGCGGGCAAGGAGTACGGCTCCGGATCCTCCCGCGACTGGGCGGCCAAGGGCACCGCGCTGCTCGGCGTCCGCGCCGTCATCGCCGAGTCCTACGAGCGCATCCACCGCTCGAACCTCATCGGCATGGGCGTCCTGCCGCTCCAGTTCCCCGAGGGCAGCTCGGCCCTCGACCTCGGCCTGAGCGGCGAGGAGACCTTCACCCTCACCGGCATCACCGCCCTCAACGACGGCGAGATCCCGGCCACAGTCAAGGTCACCACCGACACGGGCGTCGAGTTCGACGCGACCGTCCGCATCGACACCCCCGGTGAGGCGGACTACTACCGCAACGGCGGCATCCTCCAGTACGTCCTCCGCTCCCTGATCCGCGACTGACGTCCCCCGGACGCCGCACGCGAGCACGACGGGCCGCACCCGCGAGGGTGCGGCCCGTCCGTTGGTGGTGCGGGTCAAGGAGCGGTCAGTGGCCGAGGAGTTCGAGTTCCGCGAGGCGTGAGCCCGGCTCGGTGGGTACCAGGCGGTAGCTCGTCCAGCGACCCGCGTGGGGCAGGGAGAAGACGCGGGTCTGTTTGTCCCAGCGGAAGGTCTCGCCCGCGCGCCGGTCCACCGTGTGCCAGCTCTTGCCCCCGTTGCGGGAGCCCTCCAGTTTCCAGCCGGACGGTGCGTCGGCGTGGTCGTCGGAGGTGAGGGTGTAGGACGTGACGCGGGCGCCCTTCTCCACGGTCACCGGCGCGCCCTCGGCCTCGGCGGCCGTGTCGGAGGTGTCGTCGGTCAGCGGGGAGTTCCCGGGCTCGCTCACATCACCCTGCGGGGAGGGCACCTTGCCGTCCTTGGTGAGGGAGGTCGGTGCCTGGCCGGGTCCCGCACCCCACCGGGACGGCTTCGCACCCATGTCGAACTCCAGGGTGCCGCCCTTGGCCAGCAGCTTGTGCGGCAGCGCCGTGGAGCGCCACTTCTTGCCGTTGACCTTCAGGCCCTGCACGTAGACGTTCTTCGCGCTGTTCTCCGGCGCCTTGACCACCAGGTCCCGGCCGTTTTCCAGGTGCACGGTCGCCTTGGTGAACAGGGGCGAGCCGACGGCGTATTCGGGCGAGCCCATCACCAGGGGGTAGAAGCCCAGTGCGCTGAAGACGTACCAGGCGGACATCTCGCCGTTGTCCTCGTCGCCCGGGTAGCCCTGGCCGATCTCGCTGCCGACGTAGAGCCGGGAGAGGACCTCGCGGACCTTCTCCTGGGTCTTCCAGGGCTGCCCGGCCGCGTCGTACAGGTAGGCGATGTGGTGGGCGGGCTGGTTGCTGTGCCCGTACATGCCCATGCGGACGTCGCGGGCCTCGGTCATCTCGTGGATGACGCCGCCGTAGCTGCCTGCGTACTTCTCCTCGCCCGTCTCGGGGGTGGCGAAGTAGGTGTCCAGTTTCTTGGCGAGGCCGCCGCGGCCGCCGTAGAGGTTGGCGAGGCCGCGGGTGTCCTGGGGTGCGGTGAAGGCGAAGTTCCAGCCGTTGGTCTCGGTGTAGTCGTGGCCCCATACGCGCGGGTCGTACGCGTCGGGGGACAGCCGCCGGGTGCCGTCGGCGTTCCGGCCCTGGAAGAAGTCGATCTTGTCGTCGAAGAGGTGGACGTAGTCGCGGGCCCGCTGGGAGAAGTAGGCGGACTCCTCCTTGTACCGCTTCTCACCGGTCTTCTTGTAGAGGGCCTTGCCCATCTGGGCGACGCCGAAGTCGTTGAGGTAGCCCTCCAGCGCCCAGGACATGCCTTCCTTGGTCTCGGTGCTGGTGTAGCCGAGGAAGGGGGAGGTGTTCATGCCCTTGCGGCCCACGCCGGGTTCCGGTGGGGCGACGGTGGCGTTCTTGAGGGCCGCCTCGTAGGCGGCCTCCGCGTCGAAGTCGACGCCTTTGAGGTACGCGTCGGCGAAGGCGACGTCGGAGGAGGTGCCGGTCATCAGGTCGGCGTAGCCGGGCGAGGACCACCGGGAGACCCAGCCGCCGTCCTTGTACTGCTGCACGAACCCGTCCACCATCTTCCCCGCCGCCTTGGGGGTGAGGAAGGAGTAGGCGGGCCAGGTGGTGCGGTAGGTGTCCCAGAAGCCGTTGTTGACGTAGACCTCTCCGTCGACGATCTTCGAGCCGGTCTCTGTGGGGGTGTCCGGTTTCTCGGCGGGGGAGAAGGGGCTGGCGTACCGGGCCTTGGAGCCGACCTTCTCGTGGCCGGCGTTGGGGTAGAGGTAGAGCCGGTAGAGGTTGGAGTAGAGGGTGGTGAGCTGGTCGGGGGTGGCGCCCTCGACCTCGATGACGTCGAGCAGGTCGTCCCACTTCTTCTGCGCCCGGTCCCGCACCTGTGCGAAGGAGCGCGCACGCGGGATCTCGCTGCGCAGGTTGGCCTCGGCCTGTTCGACGCTGATGAGCGAGGTGGCTATGCGCATCGTCACGGTGCGGTCGGAGCCCGGTGCGAAGCGCAGATAGCCCGCCGCGTCCTTGCTGCCGCCGCCGGACAGCTCGCCCCCGTCGGTGACGGGCGCGTCGAACTCGGCGTGGACGAACATCCGCGTCGCGCCCGTGGACAGTCCGCTCTTGACGTCGGACCAGCCGCTGACGACTCCCCGTTCGGGGTCGAGCGTGAGCCCGGCGTTGTCGTCGACGTTGTCGAAGATCAGGCTGGCGTCGCGCTTGGGGAAGGTGAAGCGCATCATGGCCGCGTGGTCGGTCGGGGTGACCTCAGCGCGCAGCTTGTTCTCGAAGGTGACGCCGTAGTAGTGCGGCCGTGCGGTCTCGTTGGCGTGCCGGAAGGGCAGGGCGCGTGCCTCGCGGTCGGCGTCGGGGGTGCCCTTCGCCGTCGAGGGCATCACCTGGAACGTCTGCCGGTCGCCCATCCACGGGCTGGGCTCGTGGCTGGCGCTGAACGCCTGGAGGGAGGGCAGGTTGTCGGCGTTGTTCTGCTGCGCGTACGTGTACAGCCAGTCCTTGGCGCCCGCGTCGGTCACCGGCGTCCAGAAGTTGAAGCCGTGGGGGACGGCGGTGGCGGGGAAGTTGTTGCCGCGCGAGAACGAGCCGCTGGAGTTGGTGCCGCGGGTGGTGGTGACGTGGTCGGAGAGGTGGGCCGAAGGCCGGGTGGCCGCGGCCGGCTCGCGGGGGGCGATCCGCACGTCGTCGAGCCAGCCGCTGAAGGGCCGTGCGCCGTCCTGCGGGCCGGTGGACGCGTCGTAGCCGAGCAGTACCCGGTCGACGGTCTTGCCTTCGGCGACGCGGCCGATGCGGGCCTCGGTGTTGTTCCACTGGTTGACGTACAGCGTCTTGGAGGCGCCCTGGGCGGCCGGGGTCAGCCGGTTGCCGTGCTGGTCGGCCGCGCGCAGTTCGCTCAGGTAGGTGCCGTCGGTGAAGGCGAGGTCGACGGCCACGTTCGTCGCGGCGTAACTGCGGTCGCCCTCGGGCATCTCGGGGAACAGCCGGTAGGAGAGCACCGTGTCCCGGGTGACGGTGATGTCGACGTCGAAGACCTTGTTGGTGGCGTGGCCGCGCCCCGCTCCGGAGTGCTCGCCGGCGAAGCGCAGCGCGCGGGTGCCGGTGAAGCCCGCGCCCGTCTTCGCGGTGGGGGACTTCTCGGGGCCCGTGCCGGTGCGTGTGGCGAGCCCGGGTTTTCCTTCGTGGGTGACGTGGTCGGCGCGTGGGGTGCCGTCGGGGCCGGTCTCGACGGTGCCGTTCCAGTCGGGGGCCGGGGTGTCGGGCTCGAAGGAGGAGGCGAACCGTGTGGGGTGCGCTCCGGAGCCGGGGTCGGGGCGGGCGACGGCGCTGGTGGCCTCGAGCGTGGAGGTGGCGACCAGGGCGAGGACGAGCGCGACGGCGGATCGTCGCACGGCCGTCATGCGGGGCGCGGCGCGGAAGCCGGAGGGTCTGCGGCGGCCCGCTCGCCTGGCGGGTGGCGGCCGGTGTCCGGGTCTGTGCCCGGACGGGATACGGAGTCGGAGCAGGGGGCTGTGCGACACACGGACCTCTCAACGGGCCGACAACGTTGTCAGTTGTGATTTTCGACGACCAGTAATGTACGCGAGCCCGCTGGTGTCAAGAGTGCCGGGGAGCTCGAACCGCAGGGGAATTCGGCACAGGTCTCAACTCGGGAAAGATGACGGTCCGGTCCGTTCTTGATCTTGCCCAGATGGCGAAGAGTGGACTATACCTGTCCGCACCTTGAGCGGTACCCGCGCGCGGGAGGCCGTACTCCTGGCGCACCATCGCACAACCCGCACCAACCAGCTTGAACTTCACCCGCGGTGTCGGGCCCTTCGCCGGTGGCGAGTTGACGGGAGACCGGTACACCGCCTGAGTCCTGGAGAAGGCGAGGACTTGAGCATGGGAACCACCAACGTCGACCGTCGTGACGTGATGAAGCGGGCCACAGCGGCCGGTCTTCTCGCGGTACCCGCACTCGGGTCGCTGACCTCCTGCGCCACCGGCGGTGGCGAGGAGGACAAGGCCGAAAAGGGAAAGAAGTCCGCCGACAATCCGCTCGCGGTCAAAAAGGACGCCGAACTCCAGGCCTATATCTTCAACGGCGGCTACGACGACAAGTACGCGCGCTACGTCAGCGACATATACGAGAAGAAGTATCCGGACGCGAAGGTCGACCAGAAGAAGACCGAGAAGATCGCCACGCAGACGCAGCCGCGCATCGTGAAGGGCGATCCGCCGGACGTGATCAACAACTCCGGCGCCGACAACATGAACATCCTCTCGCTCGTCCAGAACAAGCAGGCCGCGGACGTGAGCGAGCTGCTGGACGCGCCGAGCTGGGACGACCCGGACGTGAAGGTCCGCGACACCTTCGTGCCCGGCGTCGTGGAGATGGGGCAGTTCGGCAGCGACGCCGTCTACCAGCTGAACGTCGCACAGACCGTCTACGGCATCTGGTATTCGGACACCATGCTCAGCAAGACGCTGGAAGTCGAATACCCCAAGACCTGGGACGAGATGCTGGCGGTCTGCAAGACGGCGAAGAAGAAGGGCGTGCACGGCTGGACGTATCCGGCAGGACACCCGCGCTACATGTTCTTCAGCATGTACGCGATGTTCGGACAGGCCGGCGGCCGCAAGCAGTTGGAGGCCATGGACTACCTGGAGCCGAACGCCTGGAAGTCCGACGCGGTCAAGGCCGTCTTCGAGGCCTACGAGGAGCTGCTGGCCAAGAAGTACGTGCTCGAGGGGTTCGACGGCGAGAAGGCGCACATCGAGGCACAGACCGCCTGGACGAAGGGCAAGGCCGTCTTCATCCCGGACGGCTCCTGGGTGGAGAACGAGGCGAAGCCCACCACGCCGAAGGACTTCGAGATGCGGGTGGGCGCCACCCCGTCCCTCGACAAGGGCGACGCCATGCCGTTCGGCACCCTGTACGCGCCGCCCGGCGAGCCGTTCCTCATCCCCGAGAAGGCCAAGAACAAGCAGGGCGGGATGGAGTGGATGCGGATGATGTACAGCAAGAAGGCCGCACAGAACTTCTTCCGCGAGGTCTCCTCCATGCCGGTGGTCAAGGGCGCCATCGACGGCCTCGACCTGCCCCCGGGCGTCGCCAGCTCGCAGAAGGCCATCAAGGCGGCGGGCGACGACATCGTGATCGCGTTCTTCAAGGAGTGGTACACGGCGCTGTGGAACGAGGAGTTCAACAACGTCGTCGGCTCCTTCATGAACGGTGACTCGTCGGTCAAGGAAGCGATGAACACCATGCAGAAGGCCGCCGACCGGGTCGCGAAGGACCCCGACGTTCACAAGATCAAGAAGGCCTGAGGCAGGGCGTCGGGAACGGGGAGTGGGGGAGAGCGGAGCGGCGTGAGGACTCGGACACGGCCGGCCCCGAGCGGGCCGGCGACACAGGGAACGGTTCCGTGGCGGAAACTTCCGCCCGGCGACAAGCTGGCCTTCGCGGTGGCGGTCCTGCTGCCGCCCCGGTTCACCCCGGCACGGGTCCGTGCCGACCGCAGGTACCGGACGCTGGACAAGTACCGGTTCATCGTGGGATTCCTGATCCTGCCGCTGGCCTTCTACGCCGTCTTCGTCATCTCCCCGTTCTTCCAGGCGATCTACTACTCGTTCACCGACTGGGCGGGCGGCGCCACGGCGAACTTCGTCGGCTTCGACAACTACGTGAAGATGTGGAACGACGAGAAGTTCTGGTCGTCGGTCCAGACCAGCCTGCTGCTGCTGGTGCTCGTTCCGGTGATCACGCTCGCGCTCGGCATCTTCTTCGCCTACATGATCACCGCGGGCGGCCGGCACCGCAGGGGAGAGGCCGTCTCCGGGGTCGTCGGCTCCTCGTTCTACAAGGTCGTCTACTTCTTTCCGCAGGTGCTCTCCATCGCGCTGATCGCGGTGGTCTGGCAGCAGGTCTACAGCTCCCGCAGCGGTCTGCTGAACGGGCTGCTGGGCGAGGTGGGCCTGGGCTCCCTCGAACAGCGCTGGCTGGGCGGCGACTACAAGCTGGGCCTGCTCGCCACGATGGCGGTGATCGCCTGGAGCTTCGTCGGGTTCTACGTGGTGCTCTTCTCGGCCGCGATGGGGGCGATCCCCAAGGACATCTACGAGGCGGCGCTGCTGGACGGCGCGGGCCGGGGCGCCACGTTCTTCCGGGTCACGCTGCCGCTGATCTGGGACACCGTGCGCACCGGCTGGATCTACATGGGCATCCAGGCGCTGGACGCCTTCGCGGTGGTCCTGATCATGGTGCCGGGTCACGTGCTGAAGGTGACCCCGGTCTACCTGTACGAGCGGTTCCGTGAGGGCCAGTTCGGCTACGCCACGGCCATCGGTGTGGTGCTCCTCGTCCTGAGCATGGTTTTCACGCTCATCGTGATGAGGATCGGCCGCCGTGAGACGATCGAGTACTGAGAAGCGGGATGCGATGAGTGCCGAACCGATGAGCACGGACGCGGCAGCGGTGGCCGAGAAGGCGGCCGCCCCGGCGCCCGGGAGCACCACCCGCCCGCACGCCGCGGGCGGGGGCGGGAAGGGCGTCAAGGGCGGCGAGAGCCGCACCCTGAACGCTTTCTCGCACGGCTTCCTGGTCCTGTGGGTGATCATGGCGGCGGGGCCCCTGGTCTGGGTGGCGCTGACCGCCTTCCGTCCGACGGCGGACTACCTGGGCGACCCGATGGGCCTGCCCACCTCGCTGCACTGGGAGAACTTCGTCAACGCCTGGACCGAGGCGAAGGTGGGCCGCTACGCGCTCAACTCGGTCATCATCCTGGCGGGCTCGCTCACGGGCACCATGCTGCTCGGTTCGATGGCCGCCTACGTGATCGCCCGCTTCACCTTCCCCGGCAACCGGTTCATCTTCCTGCTGTTCGCCGGCGGAATGATGTTCCCGGTGATCCTGGCGCTGATCCCGCTGTTCACGATCATGGACAACATGTCCCTGCTGGACACCCGGCCCGGGCTGATCATCGCGTACATCGCCTATTCGCTGCCGTTCACCACCTTCTTCCTCACCTCGTTCTTCCGGACGCTGCCCAGTGGGGTGCAGGAAGCGGCGATGATCGACGGAGCCTCGCACACCCGGACGTTCTTCCAGGTCATGCTCCCCATGGCCAAGCCGGGCCTGGTCAGCATCGGCATCTTCAACTTCCTCGGCCAGTGGAACCAGTACCTGCTCCCGCTGCTGCTCAACAACGACGACGAGAACAACTACGTGCTGCCCCAGGGCCTCGCGGCGCTGACGGTCTCCCAGGGCTACGCGGGCGACTGGGGCGCGCTGTTCGCGGGGCTGACCCTGGCCATGGTGCCGGTGCTCGTCGTCTACGCGGTATTCCAGCGCCAGGTGCAGGCCGGGCTGACCGCGGGCGCGATCAAATAGGCCGTACGGCGGTCGTGTACCGGGTGCCAGGCACCCGGGGCCGGGGGAAACGCGCCGGTCAAACTGGCCGCCCACAGCGGTGATTTCAGGTTGGCCACGAAAGTGGCCTAGACCTGTCGAGGCGGAATCCGCCATGGATAGTCTGCGCCGTGACTGCTGCGGGATCTTCTGGCCGGGCAGTCGGGGCTCCTCGCCCGAGCGTTGTGTGGGGGACCGGGTGGCGCCCGGTGCGACGCATCACCTGCGAGCAAGTCGACACCGATGTCGAAGGGTTGAGCAACATGAACAAAAGAGCAGTGGCGGCCGGCGCCGCAGCGCTCGCCATGGCACTGAGCGTGACCGCCTGCGGCGGTGACAGCGGGAGCTCCGGGGACAAGAACACCATCAAACTGGTGGCGGCCGACTACGGCGACAAGAAGTCCAACGCCTCGAAGATCTACTGGGACTCGGTCGTCAAGGACTTCGAGAAGCAGAACAAGGACGTCAAGGTCGAGGTCCAGGTCATCAACTGGAACGACATCGACAAGCAGGTCAAGACGATGATCCAGAGCGGCAACGTTCCGGATCTCCTGCAGACCGGCGGCTACGCCGACAAGGTCGCCGACGACCTGCTCTACAAGGCCGACGACGTCCTCTCGCCCAAGACGAAGAAGAACCTCATCCCGTCGTTCGCCAAGGCCGGCGAGGTGGACGGCACCCAGTACGGCATTCCGTGGGTCTCCTCCACCCGTGTGCTGTTCTACAACAAGGAGGTCTTCAAGAAGGCGGGCATCAAGAACCCGCCGAAGACCTGGGACGAGCTGGCCGAGACCGCCGAGAAGATCAAGAAGTCGAAGGCCGCCGACACCCCCTACGCGCTTCCGCTGGGCCCCGAGGAGGCGCAGGGCGAGTCGATGATCTGGGAGCTGGGCAACGGCGGTGGCTACACCGACTCCGGCGGCAAGTACACCCTCGACAGCAAGAAGAACGTCGAGACCTTCAACTGGCTCCAGGACAACCTGGTCAAGCCGGGTCTGACGTACTCCAACCCGGCCTCCACCGACCGCAAGACGGCCTTCGCCGACTTCGCCGCGGGCAAGGCGGGCATGCTCAACGGCCACCCGAGCCTCGTTCAGATGGCGAAGGCGGGCAAGGTCGACTACGGGGTCACCACCATCCCGGGCAAGAACGGGCCGCTGAAGACCACCCTGGGCGTCGCCGACTGGATGATGGCCTTCAAGGACGGCGGCAAGCAGGAGCAGATAAAGAAGTTCCTCGACTTCGTGTACGCGAAGAAGATGCTGAAGTTCGACGAGATGTACAACTTCATGCCGGTCACCAACGACGCGCTGGAGACGATGCAGTCGAACGGCAAGCACAAGGACCTCCAGCCCTTCTTCGACGAGCTGGACGGCGCGCGCTTCTACCCGCTGGGCGACCCCGCCTGGGACATCGTCTCCGCCGAGATGAAGAAGACCGGCGGCAAGGCGGCCAAGGAGGACCCGAAGAAGATCCTCGGGGACCTGCAGAAGAAGGCGGAGGAAGCGGCGGCGAACACCAAGTAGGCCGCCCGACGCCCCGCTTCGCCCCTCCGTACCGCAAGGAGACCCCGTGTCATTGAAGGCCCCGCCGTCCCCGGCCAGCAGGAGCCGGGGGCGGGGCGGGCAGTCGACCAGGCCGGCCCGCCGCGCGAGCGGCGGGCTGGCCCGGCTCGGCCCGCTTCCCTGGATAGCCCCGGTCGTCCTGCTCATCCTCGCCGTCGTCGTGTGGCCCATCGTCGAGCTGATCAGGACCTCGTTCCAGAACATCAGCATCTCGGGGGTCGTGCGGGGCTCGGCCGGCACCGACAAGTACGAGAAGCTCTTCGACGAGTCCGGCTTCGGGCACGTCATCGGCTACACCGTCCTGTGGACGGTCGTGGTCGTCAGCGTCACCATGCTGGTGTCACTGGGCCTGGCCCAGCTGTTCAACCAGCGCTTCCCAGGGCGCAGCGTCACCCGGTGGGCGCTCATCGCGCCCTGGGCGGCCTCGGTCCTGATGACCGCCATCGGCTTCAAGTGGATGCTCAACCAGACCGCCGGTGTGCTCAACACGGTGCTGCTGGACCTGGGCATCATCGACAAGTCCGAGGACTGGCTGGGCTCCCAGTCCACCGCCTGGCCCTGGATGATGTTCGTGGCGGTCTTCGTCTCGCTGCCCTTCACCACCTACACCCTGCTGGCCGGGCTCCAGACGATCCCGGGCGATGTCTACGAGGCGGCCCGCATCGACGGTGCGGGACCCTGGCAGACCTACCGGAGCATCACCCTGCCCCTGCTGCGCCCCGCGTTCCTCGTCGGTGTGGTCATCAACCTCATCAACGTCTTCAACTCGTTCCCGATCATCTGGGCGATGACGCAGGGCGGCCCGGGCAGCGACACCTCGACGACCACCGTGTTCATGTACAAGCTCAAGGAGACGGACATCGCCGAGTCCGCGGCGATGTCGGTGGTCAACTTCGCCATGGTCGTCGTGCTCGTGCTGCTCTTCCTCAAGGTCAGCCGGTGGAACGAGGAGGACTGATGGCGACCGCAACACAGACCGCCGGGCCCGGGCCCGTCAAGGAGGGGCCCGCGGGGCCCGCCAAGCGCACCGTGCGCCCGCCCAGGCGCGGCTTCCGGCCGCGCAGCCTGGTGATCGCCGCCTTCGCGTGGCTGCTCGCCGCGCTGTTCCTGGCGCCGTACCTGGAGATGATCGTCACGGCGCTGCGGCCCGCCGACGAACTGCGCGACCGCACCTACCTGCCCGACAAGCTGGACTGGTCGAACTTCATCGAGGTCTGGCGCGAGTCGTCGCTCGGGAACAACCTCCAGGTCACCCTGTTGGTCGCGGGCGGCTCCACGCTGCTGGTGCTGCTCGTCTCGCTGCCGGCCGCGTACTACACGGCGCGGATGAGGTTCAGGGGCCGCAAGTGGTTCCTGCTGCTGGTGCTGGTCACCCAGATGTTCCAGCCGACCGCCCTGCTGGTGGGCCTCTACCGCGAGTTCTACCAGCTGGACATGCTCAACTCGGTCTGGACGCTGATCCTCACCAACGCCGCGTTCAACCTCGCCTTCGCCGTGTGGATCCTCACCGCCTACATCGGGTCCATCCCGCAGGAGCTGGAGGAGGCGGCGATGGTGGACGGCACCAGCCGCTTCGGGGCGATGACGCGGGTGACGCTTCCGCTGGCACTGCCCGGCGTCGTCACGGCCGTGATCTTCACCTTCATCTCGGCCTGGAACGAGTTCGTGATGGGGCTGACGCTGTCCACGGAGCCGGACAAGCAGCCGCTGACGGTCGGTATCAACAACTTCATCGGCGCCTACACGGTGCAGTGGAACTATCTGTTCGCCGCCTCCGTCGTCGCCATCGTCCCGGTGATCATCCTGTTCGCGTTCATCGAGCGGCACGTGGTCTCGGGGCTGACGGCGGGCTCCGTCAAGTGAGGTGAGCACCGCCGCGACGGCTCCGAGTCCGGGTCCCCTGCCACCGGCCGGGGACCCGGCGCGTTGGGCCCGCTCACCTCCGTATGATGAGTCACAAATGAGCGCCGACCGCTGCCGGCTCGATCGAAGGACTTGACGGGGAGGACCGCCGGGGCTCTTCTTAGGGTTCAGATGTTGGAGACAAGCGGGGAGTGAACAGTGGTGGAGACTCCGGGGTCGCAGTCCTCGCTGCACCGGGCGAATCTGGAGCGCGTCGTGCGGGCCGTACGGATGGCGGGCTCGCTCACCCAGGCGGAGATCGCCCGCAGCACGGGGCTGTCCGCCGCGACCGTCTCCAACATCGTCCGTGAACTCAAGGACGCCGGAACCGTCGAGGTCACCCCCACCTCCTCCGGCGGCAGGCGGGCGCGCGCCGTCTCCCTCAGCGCCGACGCGGGCATCGTCGTCGGCGTCGACTTCGGGCACTCGCACCTGCGCGTCGCCGTCGGCAACCTGGCGCACACCGTACTGGCCGAGGACGCCGAGCCCATCGACGTCGACGCCTCGGCGGGGCAGGGCTTCGACCGCGCCGAGCGGCTGGTGCGGCGGCTGGTCGCCGAGAGCGGGATCAGCCCGGGCAAGGTCATCGGCATCGGCCTGGGCGTCCCGGGACCGATCGACATCGAGACGGGCGTGCTGGGCTCCACCGCGATCCTGCCGGGATGGGCCGGCACCAACCCGCGCGACGAGCTGGCCACCCGGATCGGCGTCCCCGTCTACGTCGACAACGACGCCAACCTCGGCGCCCTCGGCGAGCAGGTGTGGGGCGCGGGGCACGGCGCAGGCGACCTGGCCTACATCAAGGTCGCCAGCGGTGTCGGCGCCGGGCTGGTGATCAACGGCCAGATCTACCGGGGCCCGGGTGGCACGGCGGGCGAGATCGGCCACATCACGCTGGACGAGTCGGGTCCCGTCTGCCGCTGCGGCAACCGGGGCTGCCTGGAGACCTTCACCGCGGCCCGGTACGTGCTGCCGCTGCTGCACTCCAGCCACGGCACCGATCTGACCATGGCGCGGGTGGTGCGGCTGGCCGGCGAGGGCGACCCGGGGTGCCGGCGCGTCGTCGCCGACATCGGCCGCCACATCGGCAGCGGGGTGGCCAGCCTGTGCAACCTTCTCAACCCCTCACGGGTCGTGCTCGGCGGGGACCTGGCCGAGGCCGGTGACCTGGTGCTGGACCCGGTGCGGGACTCGGTGGCGCGCTACGCCATCCCCAGCGCGGCCCGGCAGGTGAAGGTGGCGCCCGGCGAACTCGACAGTCGCGCTGAGGTGTTGGGCGCGCTCGCCCTGGTGCTCAACGAGATGGGTGACACCACACTGGTGGACGCGGCCGCCTCGGCCGCTGCCTGAGCCCTGCGGGGCCTGTCGGGGGCATCGCCGCTGCGGCCCTGCGGCGTTGCCCGGTGCGGGCTTGTCGCGGCCGGTCGCGCAGTTCCGCGCGCCCTTTCCGGGGCGCCCTCTCCGGTCGTCCTGTGGCTTTCTGTTTTCAATGGATGGCATCGTTGTCATCTCGTTAAGGATTTTCTTCTTGACCGGTGCGACGGCGACGAGTTGACTTCCGGCTACCCCGGCCGCAACGCCGCGGCCCCGTCAGGGAGGTCACCATGCACGCAGCGCTGCGCGGCATCGTCTTCGGTACCGTCACACTCTCGCTCGCCCTCACCACCGCCGCCTGCGGCAGTGCTGACCAGGCGGACGGCAAGGACAGCGGCAAGGACAAGAAGGGCCCGCTGACGATCGGGCTGCTGCTCCCCGAGAACCAGACAGCACGATACGAGCGGTTCGACAAGCCGCTGCTGGAGAAGAAGATCAAGGAACTGGCGGGCAAGGACACCAGAATCCTGTACTCCAACGCCAAACAGGACGCCAACCTCCAGCAGCAGCAGGCCGAGACGATGGTCACCAAGAAGGTCGACGCGCTGATCGTGGACGCGGTGGACGCCAAGTCCATCGCCAGCTCCGTCAAGAAGGCCGACGACGCCGACATTCCCGTCGTCGCCTACGACCGTCTGGCCGAAGGCCCCATCAAGGCCTACACCTCCGTCGACAACCCGCGGGTCGGCAAGATCCAGGCCACGTCCCTGCTCAAGGAGCTCGGCGACAAGGCCGAGGACGGCAAGATCGTCATGATGAACGGCTCCGTCACCGACCCCAACGCCAAGATGTACAAGGAGGGCGCCCACTCCGTCCTCGACGGCAAGGTGAAGGTCGGCAAGGAGTACGACACCAAGGAGTGGAAGCCGGAGAACGCCAACGGCAACATGAAGGGCGCCCTCTCCTCCCTCGGCAAGAAGAACATCGTCGGCGTCTACTCGGCCAACGACGGTATGGCGGGCGGCATCATCACCGCGCTCAAGGGCGCCGGTTTCACCAAGGACGACATGCCCCCGGTGACGGGCCAGGACGCCGAACTCAACGCCGTGCAGCGCATCCTGTCCGACGAGCAGTTCATGAGCGTCTACAAGCCGTACGTGCCCGAGACCTCGGCGGCTGCCGAGTTCGCCGTCGCGCTGGCCAAGGGCGAGAAGCTGGACGACATCGCCACCTCCAAGACCGACAGCTCCTCGCAGAAGGACATCCCCACCAAGATCGTCACTCCGCTGCCGCTGGTCAAGGGCGACATCAAGAAGTACGTCGGCAAGTCCGGGTTCTTCACGGCCAAGGAGATCTGCACCAGCAAGTTCAAGAAGGCCTGTGACGAGGCGGGCATCAAGTAGGTCCCAGCGACATCGATCGGCCCGGTGGCACCGCCGGTACCCGAGCCGCCCGCCCGCCGTAGGGGAGCCTCAGCGGCCCCGCGCGGCGGGCGGGCGGCCCGACGGCCCACCGCCTGCGCGCCGATCCCGGTTAAGGAGTGATTCACGTGTCCGCTACGCCCGTGCTGGCGTTGCGCGGAGTCTCCAAGCGGTTCGGCGCCGTGCAGGCGCTCACGGACGTCGAGCTGGAGGTCCACCCCGGCGAGGTCGTCGCGCTCGTCGGAGACAACGGTGCAGGAAAGTCCACCCTGGTCAAGGCCATCGCCGGGGTCAGCCCCGCGGACGAGGGCCGCGTGGAGTGGAACGGCGATCCCGTCAGCATCGACAAGCCGCACGACGCCCAGGAACTTGGCATCGCGACCGTCTACCAGGACCTGGCGCTGTGCGACAACCTCGACGTCGTCGGCAACCTTTTCCTGGGCAACGAACTCAAGTCGGGCGGCATCCTCGACGAGGTCGAGATGGAGCGCCGCTCCCGCGAGCTCCTGTCCACCCTCTCGATCCGCATACCCAGCGTCCGCATCCCCGTCGCCTCCCTCTCCGGCGGCCAGCGGCAGACCGTCGCCATCGCCCGCTCGCTGCTCGGCGAGCCCCGCGTCGTCATCCTCGACGAGCCCACCGCCGCACTCGGCGTCGAGCAGACCGCGCAGGTCCTCGACCTGGTGGAGCGGTTGCGGGAGCGGGAGCTGGGCGTGCTGCTCATCAGCCACAACATGGCCGACGTGCGCGCCGTCAGCGACCGGGTCGCCGTCCTGCGCCTCGGCCGCAACAACGGCACCTTCACGGTGAGCGAGACCTCCCAGGAGGAGATCGTCTCGGCGATCACCGGAGCCACTGACAACGTCGTCACCCGGCGCAATGCCCGAACCGCACAGCAGGCGTCCACCACGGAGGTGCGCAAGTGACCACCGGCACCCCCACCGACGGGGCCACGGGCGACAAGGCCGCCGCCCCCCAGCAGGACGGGAGCGAGGCGAACGGCACCGCGGCCGCCGGATCCGTCGCCTCCGTCGACCCGCGCCTCCTCGTGCGCGAACGCGGCTTCGCAGGCTACCTCGACGACCTGACGCGCCGCCTGCGCACCGGCGAACTCGGCTCGCTGCCCGTGATCGTCGGGCTCATCGTCATCGGCCTCGTCTTCCAGCTCCAGGACTCCGCGTTCCTGAGCGCGAACAACCTCAGCAACCTGTTCGTGCAGAGCGCCGGAACCGGGCTGATCGCGGTCGGCATCGTCTTCGTCCTGCTGCTGGGCGAGATCGACCTGTCCGTCGGCTCGGTCAGCGGCATGTCCGCCGCCGTGCTGGCCGTGCTCAACATCAACCAGGGCATGAACGAGGTCCTGGCCGTGATCCTGGCCATCCTCGTCGGCATGGCCGCCGGCGCCCTGCACGGCTTCTTCTTCGCCAAGGTCGGCGTCCCCGCCTTCGTGGTCACACTGGCCGGCCTGCTGGGCTGGAACGGCCTGATGCTCCAGATCCTCGGCCCCAGCGGCACCATCAACCTCGACGACGACGGGGTGGTCGCCCAGCTGACCAACCACTACTTCGCCGACAAGATCTGGGCCATTGCCCTGGCCACCGTCTGCGTGCTGGCGTTCCTCGGCTTCTCGCTGCTGGACGCCCGCCGGCGCAAGGCCGCGGACGTGCCCAGCCGCCCGCTCAGCGAGATCGTGCTCCGCACGGTCGTCGTGGCGATACCCGCCTACGCCGCGGCCCTCGTCTTCAACTCCTACAAGGGCCTCCCGCTGGCGGTCGTCATCTTCGTCGGCGTCATCCTCCTCGGCGACTTCGTGCTGCGCCGCACCACCTACGGGCGGCAGGTCTTCGCCGTCGGCGGCAGCAGCGAGGCCGCCGCACGGGCCGGCATCAGCGTGCCCATGATCCGGATCACCGTGTACGCCATCGCCGGGACCATGGCCGCCGTCGGCGGACTGTTCTTCGCCTCGCAGATCAACGCCGCCAACCAGTCCTCGGGCGCGGGCAGCCTGCTGATGAACTGCATCGCCGCCGCCGTCATCGGCGGCACCAGCCTCTTCGGCGGCCGCGGCAAGACCTGGTCGGCCCTGCTGGGTGCCCTCGTCATCCAGTCGATCAACTCCGGCATGGCCCTGCTGGGCACCGGGTCCGCCGTCCGCGACATGATCACCGGTGCGGTGCTGCTCGCCGCGGTCGTCATCGACTCGATCTCCCGCCGCACCCAGAAGACAGCCGGGCGCGCCTGAGTGCGCCGGTGCCGGGTGGGGCGGGCGCACCGCCCACCCGGCACCGGCCACCGCGGCCTCGTCCGCCGTCACAACAGCCGCGTGCGTGTCCCGGTCCGGCGCCGTCGCCGGCGGCGTCGCGGTGTCACACCCGGCCACTAGGGTCTGGGAATGACTCAGATCGTATGCGCGGATGAGAGCACGTCGCAGGGCCGGTGCGCAGCGCTTGTGCTCGATGTGGAGGAGGAACGGGTCAGTGTGCGCGAGCTGATCAGACGGCGGGTGTTCCAGGAGGTCGCCGAGTACCACGCAGGGGATGCAGCCGGGCCGTTTCGGGGGCTCGTGCGGCCGACGGCGGACGAGGCCGCCCTGAACGGCTCGCGGGGCCCGTCCCGTCCGCCGCACCGGATCGACCCGGAGCGGCAGTTCGACGCCGCGGTGCGGGCGTTCGAGAGGAACGGCTTCCTGCTCCTGACCCAGGAGCGGCAGTTGACGCGTCTCGACGAGGAGATCGACCTCGTGGCGGGGTCGGAGATCACCTTCTTGAAGCTCGTCCCCCTGGTGGGTGGCTGATGAGCGACTTCGACGCGTGCCGGGCCGCGGTGCGGGCCGCCGCCGAACGCGACGACGCCTCGGCGGTCCACGAGGCGCTGGCCTCCGTTCCCGAGCTGTCCTGGGCGGTGGAGCTGCTGCGGCCCCTTCCCGAATACCTTCGTCTGCGCACCCGGTTGCGGGCCGACGAGGCCTACCGGCAGGCCGAGACGGAGCAGCAGCGTGCCGCCAACCTGTACCTGCGGGTGTCGGAGTCACCGGAACTGGCCGCCCTGGGCCCTCGCGAGCTGGAGGACGTCGTACGGGCGGCCGTCGCACGCAAGGCTTCGGCGGCGGCCTGCGAACGGGCCATCGGCCGCGTGCAACTGCCGTGGGTCCTGCTGGACGTGCTGCCCGACGACGCCCGGCACCGCCTGCTGCGCCACTGCGCCGAGCGCTACCACGACGCTGAGACGCCGGAACAGCGCGACCAGGCCGTCGTCCTGCACGCCATGGCGTCGGCGGGCCGTCCTGACGACCTCATGGCGGCGGACCGTCAGCGCTTGCTGGCGGGCTGGGCGGGGAATGTCCAGTACACGCTGGAGAGTTACGACGCGGCCTGGGTCGAGCTGGCCTCGGGCCGGCAGATCCCGTCGTCTCTCGGCGCGGAGATACGGCGGGCCTACCACGACAGCCAACCGATCAGAACGACGGCCTCCCGGGAAGTCCTGCGGCTGCTCGCCGAGCGCCACCCGGTGCTCAACGCCGGTGAGCGGTGGTCGGATCACGCGCTCGCCGAGCTGGCCAAGCTGCCCGCGGCCTGGACCGACGTGCTGCGGCACGCCGCGACGCTGACGTCGGTCAGGCCCGGCGCACCCTGGGCACGGACGGCGCGGGCCCTGCTCGCCGAGGTCGAAGCGGAACGGTTCCTGGAGCGGGTGGCGGACTGGCTGGCCCTGCTGGGCGGCCCGCCCACACTGCCGCGTGAGCGGGGGTTCGCCTACGACCCGTACAACTACGAGGTGGCGCGCGGCCTGGTGTGGACGCTGACGTTCCTGCCCGGACACGCGCGGGCCCCCCGGGCGCTGGGCGCGGTGCTGGACAGAGCGCTGCGCAGAGTACCGGGTGTGGGCCCGGGCATGCCGAAGCTCGCCAACGCGTGTGCGACGGCGCTGTGCACCATGGAGGGGGAGGCCGCTCTCGCGGAACTCGCCCGGCTCACCACCCGGGTGACGTACAAGGCGACACTCAAGATTCTCCAGGCCGGGCTGGACACGCGTGCGCGGGACCAGGGACTCGGCCGGGAGGAGATCGAGGAGCTGGCCGTTCCCTCCTACGGGCTCTCACCGCAGGACGGCCGCCGGGTTGTGCACTTCGGGGACGAGGCGGCGGAAGCGACCGCCGAGCTGGTGATCGACGGTGGCACCGCGGTGCTGCGCTGGCGGAACGCCGCCGGCAAGCCCGTCGCCTCGGTCCCCGCCGCCGTGCGGCGCGACCACGCGTCCCGGCTGAAGGAGCTCAGGGCCGAGGTCAAGGAGATCAACGCGACGCTGGGCGCGGTGGCCAGGCGTCTGGACAGGGCTCTGCTCACCCGGCGCTCATGGCCCGCCCAGGTGTGGCGCGAGCGCTACCTGGAACATCCGCTGGTTGGTACGGTCGCCCGCCGCCTGCTGTGGACGCTCGACGGCACCGCCTGCCGCCACACCGACGGCGCACTGCGCGACCTGACGGGCGAGCCGGTGACGGGCCAGGGCACCGTGCGGCTGTGGCACCCGGTGGGCAGGCCCGTCGAGGAGGTGATGGCCTGGCGGCGGCGCCTGGAGGACGAGCGGATCACCCAGCCCTTCAAGCAGGCGCACCGCGAGGTCTACCTGCTCACCGACGCGGAACGGCGCACCGCCACCTACTCCAACCGCTTCGCCGGGCACATCCTGGGCCAGCACAGGTTCCGCTCACTGGCGGCCCAGCGCGGCTGGCACGACGCCGAGCTGCGGATATGCCATCACGACACCTCCTACCCGCCCGCCGTGCGCGAACTGTCCGAGTGGGGGCTGCGCGCGGAATACTGGGTGCGCGGCGAGGGCGAGTCCGGCAACGCGCCGACCACCGACTCGGGCGCCTACACGCTGCTGGCCACGGACCAGGTGAGGTTCTACCCGATCGACGCACCGGGCAACACGATCAGCAGCGAGGGGAGGCAGGGGTTCTGCATGCCAGGACCCGAGAAGGTGGACCCCGTGCCGCTGGAGGAGATACCGGCCCGGGTGCTCAGCGAAGTGCTCAGAGACGTCGACCTGTTCGTCGGCGTCGCGAGCGTGGCCGGTGACCCCACGTGGCAGGACGGCGGACCCGGCGGGCACTACGCGCGGTACTGGTCCTCCGTCGGCTTCGGCGAGCTGAGCGAGACCGCGCGCACCCGCCACGACCTGCTGGCGCGGCTGCTGCCCCGGCTGGCCATCGGCGACCGCTGCCACGTCGAGGGCCGCTTCCTGCACGTCAAGGGCGACCTGCACACGTACAGGATCCACCTCGGGTCGGGGAACGTCCTGCTGGATTCGGGGGACCGGTACCTGTGCGTTGTCGCGAAGAGCGAGCCCTCGTCCTCCCCGCACGTGTATCTGCCGTTCGACGGCGACTGGACGCTGTCGGTGATCCTGAGCAAGGCGCTGATGCTGGCGGACGACACGCGGATCACCGACCCGGTCCTGCTCGAACAGCTCCGGGGATGACGCCGAACCTCACCCCTCGGCCCGGCCACGGGCGTGCAGCCGCATCAGGTTGTGCAGCCGGTAGCGTCCGGGACCGGCTGACTCCAGCAGGGAGCTGTCGACCAGGGCCTCCAGCAGGTCCTCGGCCTCTTCCGCGGGGCGGTCGAGGAGCGCGGCGGCGGCGGCCAGCGGGATGTCGGGGCCCTCGGTGAGCCCGAGCAGGCGGAAGGCCCTGGCCTGCTCCGCGTCCAGGTGGGCGTAGCCGAGCTCGAAGGTGGCCCCGACGGCCTGGTCGCCCGCCTGGAGCTCGTCAAGCCGGCGCCGCTCGTCGGCCAGCTTGGCGGCGAGCACGGAGACGGTCCAGGTACGGCGGGCCGAGAGTCTGGCGGCCGCGATGCGCAGCGCCAGCGGCAGGAACCCGCAGGCCGCCACGACATCCATCGCGGCCTCCCGCTCCGCGCCGACGCGTTCCGCCCCCACGACGCGGGAGAAGAGGGCCATGGCCTCGCCGGGGCCCAGCACGTCCAGGTCGACGAGGCGGGCACCGGCGAGGTCGACCATGCGGACGCGGCTGGTCACCAGCGCCGCGCAGCCCGCGGTGCCGGGAAGGAGGGGGCGGACCTGGGCGGCGTCGCGGGCGTTGTCGAGCAGGACCAGGACGCGGCGGCCCGCCAGCAGCGAACGGAAGAGCGCCGCGCGCTCCTCGACGCCTTCCGGGAGGGAGGCGTCGTCGGTTCCCAGGGAGCGGAGGAACCCTCCGAGCACGGCTGCGCCGTCCGCGGGGGAGGCGCCGGTGCCCTGGAGATCGACGTAGAGCTGTCCGTCGGGGAACCGGTCGGCCACGGCGTGCCCCAGGTGGACGGCCAGCGCCGTCTTGCCGACGCCGCCGATACCCGCGAGCGCCATGACGGTGCCGTCGGCCCGCGAGAGCTGGGCGCCGAGCCGGGCGACGAGCGAGTCCCGGCCGGTGAAGTCGGGGAGAGTGGCCGGAAGTTGGGCCGGCCGGGCGGGTGTACGCGCCTGCGTGGTGCCGCTCTCGCCCGGGGGCGCCAGGGTCTCGTCGGCCTCCAGAATGCGCTGCTGGAGCGCGGCCAGCTCCGGGGCCGGGTCGACTCCGAGCTCGTCGGCGAGCAGGCGCCGGATGTCGGCGTGCACGGCCAGCGCCTCGGCCTGGCGGCCGCTGCGGTAGAGCGCGAGCATCAGCAGCTCGCGCAGCCGTTCCCGCAGCGGGTGCGCGGCGGCGAGTGCCGTCAGTCCGGCGACGGCTTCCGCGTGCCGGCCGAGCCGCAGGTCGAGGTCGTACCGCAACTCCAGCAGGCTCATCCGCCACTCCGCCAGGCGGGCGCGCTGGGCTTCGGCGTACGGGCCCGGTATGTGGGCGAGGGGTTCGCCGCTCCACTGGGCCAGGGCCGCGTCGTACAGCTCACAGGCCCTGGCCAGGTCGCCGCCCGAGGCGGCCTTGTCGGCCTGCGCGGCCAGCTCCCGCGCGGTTTCCACATCGAGTGACGTACCGCCTCCCTCGCGCAGCGCGTAGCCGCCGGACTCGCTGACCAGCAGGTCGCCGTCGGGTCCGAGGGCCTTGCGAATGCGCGACGCGTAGGTGCGCAGCGCCGCCCTTGCCTGCTCGGGGGGCTCCTCGCCCCAGATGGCGTCGATCAGCTCCTCGGCGGTCGCGGTGTGCCCGCCGCGCAGCAGGAGCGCCGCGAGCAGCGCTTTCTGCTGGGGCGATCCCAGGGAAAGAGGCTGGTCCCCGCGCCAGACGCGTACGGGGCCGAGGACGGTGAGGCGCAGCGCACCGGCACCCGGCGGGACCGGGCTCGTCCGGGGCGCGGGACCGTGCGCGGGCGTGGGCCCGGACAGGGCCGGGGGGCCGGCCAGGGCCGCGGGTCCGGACCGGGGCGCGGGGAGAGGCTGAGCCCGAGTCACATGTGCACCCAAGAAGGGGTCCTCAGCGGCGAACGGGACCCCTTCGCGGGACGGTTCGCGGAAGGGGGCCTCTTCGCCGGGCCCGCGGAAGGCGGCCTCCCCGCGAGGCGGGACCGCGTCGGAGCCCTGCGGCGTGCGCGTGCACACACGCCGCCACGCCTCCACCCACGGGCGCCGCTCCCTGGCGGGAACCTCGCAGGCGTCCAGGAACGCGACCAGCTGGCGCTCGTCACGCGGCACCGTCTGCCCGCGCAGTATGCGGTGGACCGTGCTGTGCGGCAGCGCGCCGTAACCCCCCGCTCGGTGCTCCATGGTCCGCAACGGGGGCCCGCCCGCCTCGCTGTAGAGCCCCCACAGCGCGGCCGACAGGCCCGGCAGATCCGCGACGGTCTCCGGGGCCGGTGTCATGCGGCCTCCCGCGGCGCCGTGCAGATGCTCCTGCCGAGCCCTGCGCCACATCCGCAGAGCCACCTCCACCGACACGCCACACCCCCGGGCGTACGCCTCGACAACGGGCCCCGTGGGCACCGACGTCGCCGAAGCGGCCCGCTGTAGCGTCGTGGCGTGCAGCCCGGTGCGCACGGCGAGCTGAGCGTAGGTCAGACCTTCCGCCGCTCGCTGGTGCCGCAGCCACCTGACGAGATCGGCGAGCGCCCGGTTCGGTGTGGTGATCGGCTTCTCTCTGCGCCCCACGGTCGAGACGCCCTCAGACCTGCGAGCCGACCCGCAGCCCCCGTATCACCAGGCGGCCCACCCGGCTGCCGCCGCGCAGTGCGAGCAGCACACCGAGCGCGACGAGTCCGGCGGCCCCCAGCACGTCGCGGACCGCGGATGGCGGTGTCCCGGTGACGGTCAGTGCGCTGGCCAGTACGGCGATCACCACGACGACCACGACCTCCGACGGGCCGGGCCTGCCCTGGTCGAACGGTTTCGGCTCGACACAGTGAGCCGGGGAAGCCGGGGAAGGGGTGGGTCCGGCGCAGCGGGCCGGGAGGGGAAGGCGGAACATGGATCGTGCCTCCTGAGATCGTCCGCCCGGCGTTGCGAGCCGGGCGCGTTGCGGGCTCCACACGTCTGCACGGCCGACCGGTGCTTGCCGACACCGGCGGCTGGAGAAGCATCGTGCCACTCCCCGCACCCGGAAGCAGGTGCCCGAAGAGGGCAAGGGGAGTTGATGCGTTCCTGTCCCGGACGCCGGGCCCGGAACAGCCGGGGGCAGACGCTCCCGACACGGGTGTGACCAGCGACGGAACACCTGCCGGTGTGGCGGCGCCGCACGACCGCGCCGGAAGATGCGTCCCCGTCCCACCTCCGCTTGCCGATTGGTGACCGCCCTCTGCGAGCATCTTCGGCGTACGGGAGAACTCCCGTACCGCTCCCTGAGAGTTGCGGGCTCCACCGAGACGAGCAGGGACATGAGGCGGACACGCGTTGCCGCGCGTCACCGCTTCCGGGGCCGGCGTGCGCGACGCGGACGCCGGCCCCGCTACGGGCGCGCCCGGTCAGGACCGGGCGCGGCGACGCTGCCGGGCCGGATACGGCGGTGCTGCCACCCCGCGTGTGCCGCCCGGCGGCGCCGTGCGGCGCCGTTCCCCCGCGTGGCCGCCCGAGCCCTGCGCCCGGCGCAGAGCGAGCGGCCTCGGTTACCGCACACCAACTTCACCCGCGCCACTGAGCCCACCCGGGCCCCGGGCCCCACCCTGCCCACCGGGCTAACCGGTGCCCTGGGAGCTCACCCGGGACTCACCGGCCCCTCCGGCCTCTGGCCCCCGGCCTCGCCGGGCCTTCCGGTCCGTCCGGGCCCGCCCACCGGGCTCACCAGCCCTCCGGGGCTCGCCGGCCCTCCGGGCTCACCGGTCTTCCGGGCTCACCGGTCCTCCGGGCCATCGGGCCACGGGCCCTCCGGGGCTCTGGGCCTCCGGCCCACCGGCTCACCGGGCCCCCGGTCCCGCCACCCGGCCCACCGGCCGGGCAGACCAGCGTCGGCGTCGTCGGGGCGGGCGAGGGGTCAGGAACCGCACAGGGATTCGAGGACGGGCGGCCCGCCGCCCGTCCCCGCAGTGTGAGATACGAGTCATCCGGGGGACGGGAGGCATGCGGGGCGGGTGCGAGGGAACAGCCGCATCCGGCTCGTGCGGGTGTCCGCACACGCCGCGCCGGGCTGCCATTCGTGTGACTGATATGGCACCGGCCGGTGAACCCGGACGCCGGCGGAACATTAGACTCTGGAAGACCGCCCGGCCGAAGGGTTGGGGAGGAATCGGTACGGTCCGACAACGACAGCTCGACAGCGTGTTCACACGCTCGAAGCAAGGAGGTACGGGTGGCGTTGCTGACCCGCATCACGGGACCAGGCGATCTGGACCGGCTCACTCCGGAGCAGCTGGAGACGCTGGCAGGGGAGATCCGCACCTTCCTGGTGGGGGCGGTCTCCAAGACCGGCGGGCACCTGGGCCCGAACCTCGGCGTGGTCGAGCTGACCATCGCCCTGCACCGCGTCTTCGACTCCCCCAAGGACAAGGTCCTCTTCGACACCGGGCACCAGTCGTACGTGCACAAGGTGCTCACCGGGCGGCAGGACTTCTCCCAGCTGCGCGCGAAGGGGGGTCTGTCGGGCTACCCTTCGCGCGCCGAGTCGGCGCACGACGTGATCGAGAACAGCCACGCCTCGACGGTGCTGGGCTGGGCCGACGGGCTGGCCAAGGCGAACGAGGTCCGCGGCAGGGACGACCACGTGGTGGCCGTCATCGGTGACGGCGCGCTGACCGGCGGCATGGCGTGGGAGGCCCTCAACAACATCGCCGCGGCGAAGGACCGTCCGCTGGTGATCGTCGTCAACGACAACGAGCGCTCCTACTCGCCCACCATCGGCGGCCTGGCCAACCATCTGGCCACCCTCCGCACCACCGACGGCTACGAGCGCTTCCTGGCCCGCGGCAAGGACGTGCTCAACCGCACCCCCGTCGTCGGAAAGCCGCTGTACGAGACGCTGCACGGCGCCAAGAAGGGGCTCAAGGACTTCATCGCGCCGCAGGGCATGTTCGAGGACCTGGGCCTGAAGTACGTCGGGCCGATCGACGGGCACGACATCGCCGCCGTCGAGTCCGCGCTCCAGCGTGCCAAGCGCTTCGGCGGGCCCGTGCTGGTCCACTGCCTCACCGAGAAGGGCCGCGGCTACCAGCCCGCCCGCCAGGACGAGGCCGACCAGATGCACTCGGTCGGCGCCATCCACCCCGACACCGGCCTGCCGGTCAAGTCCTCCGGCGCCGACTGGACCTCCGTGTTCGGCGACGAGATGGTCCGGCTCGGTCGCGAGCGTGAGGACATCGTCGCCATCACCGCGGCGATGATGCGGCCCACCGGCCTGCACGCGTTCGCGCAGGAGTTCCCGGAGCGCGTCTACGACGTCGGCATCGCCGAGCAGCACGGCGCGGTCTCCGCCGCCGGGCTCGCCACCGGCGGACTGCACCCCGTCTTCGCCGTCTACGCGACGTTCCTCAACCGCGCTTTCGACCAGTTGCTGATGGACGTGGCCCTGCACAAGTGCGGTGTCACCTTCGTGCTGGACCGCGCCGGCATCACCGGCTCCGACGGTGCCTCCCACAACGGCATGTGGGACATGTCGGTCCTCCAGTGCGTGCCCGGGCTGCGGCTGGCCGCGCCCCGCGACGCCGAGCAGGTACGCGCCCAGCTGCGCGAGGCCGTCCAGGTCGACGACGCGCCCACGGTGGTGCGTTACTCCAAGGGCGCGGTCGGCCCCGCGGTGCCCGCGGTGCGCCGGGTGGGCGGCATGGACGTCATGCGCGAGCCGGCGGGCGCCCCGGGCGCCGACGTCCTCCTGGTCTCGGTGGGCGCGCTCGCCCCGATGTGCCTGGAGATCGCCGACCTGCTCGACAAGCAGGGCATCACCGCCACTGTGGTCGACCCCCGGTGGGTCAAGCCGGTGGACGAGGCGCTGCCGCCGCTGGCCGAGCGGCACCGGGTCGTCGTCACCGTCGAGGACAACAGCCGGGCGGGCGGTGTGGGCTCCGCCGTCGCGCAGGCGCTGCGGGACGCGGGTGTCGATGTGCCGCTGCGGGACTTCGGCATCCCGGAGCGGTTCCTGGACCACGGCAGCCGCAAGGAGATCATGGCGGAGATCGGGCTGACCGCCCCCGACGTGGCCCGCCAGGTCACCGGACTCGTCGCCAAGCTGGACGGCCGCGGCCCTGACCCCAGCGGCCCGCAGGTCAGCGCCTGGGAGGGCGCCACCCCCTCGTAGTCGGCGCAACCCCGTAACGGCGCGCCTCTTCGTCACGCCGCGGCTGCCCGCCCGCGCACGGTGCGCGCCGCCCTGCCCGTATCCGGTGCGCTTCACCCCTTTCGTCCCGCAGTGGGCCGAGGGGGCGGCGCGCGCCGGGGGCGGCGGCCCGTCCGTGGCGGGCCTCGCTAGATTGGGGCGTATGCCGTTGCCCCGTACCGTCCGCGCCGAGTGGCGCACCGTGCAGCGCGTCGGCCGGCGCACCGAGGCGGCGCCCGCGACGAACTGGACGCGGCTGATCACCGTCCTGGCGGCGCTGACCGTCCTCACCCGCCTGCCCTCGTTCGTCCGCACCCCGTGGAACCCCGACGAGGGGTTCCTGGCGACGCAGGCACGGCAGTTGGCCAACGGTGGTGTGCTCTACGAGACCGTCGTCGACCGCAAACCCCCGCTGGTGCCGTGGCTCTACCGTGCCACCTTCGCGGTGTTCGGGGACGATTCGCTGTGGCCCGTGCGGGTCGCGGCGATCCTCGCCGTGCTGGTGGGCGCCGTGCTGGTGGCCTCCATGGCGGCGCGGCGCTGGGGGGAGCGGGCCGCGTGGGTCGCGGGCCTGTGCTACGTCTTCCTGTCGGTGGGGCTCGATCCGGAGGACACGCAGGCCGCCACGTTCGAGGTCTTCATGCTGCCCTGGACGGTGGCCGCGATGTGGTGCGCGGAGCGCTCACGCTGGTTCGTGGCCGGGCTCGCCGTCGCCGGAGCCGTACTGACGAAGCAGACGGGGGGCGCGGTCCTGCTGCCGGTCTGCGTGGTGCTGTGGCAGGCCCGGGCCGGGTGGACGGCGCTGCTCGGGGTCGGGGTGGGAACGGCGCTCCCGATCCTGGGCACGGCCTTCGCCTTCGGACCCGGGAAGTTCCTGTACTGGATCGCCACCGGGTCCGGCGCCTACCTCTCCGCCGACGGATCCGGGCTCAAACCCGTGCTGCGCGCCCTGGGGGCGCTCGGACTGCTGACGCTGGCCGCCCTTCCACTCGTCGTGGCCCTCGTGCACGCCGTACGGCGGCGCCGCGCCGGCGGCCACCCGTACACGGCCACCTGTCACGGGCACCGCGTGCCGCTGGGCGGTACCGCCGACGTGTGGCTCTGGCTCGCCGCGTCGCTGGCCGCCGCCACCGTCGGACTCCAGTTCTTCGGCCACTACTTCCTCCAGCTCGTCCCCTCGCTCGCCCTTCTCGGAGCCGCGGCGCTGCACGAGCTGACGGCCCGGGCCGCGACGGCGGCGCTCACCGGCACCGCACTGCTGGCGTGCGGCTACGTCGGCTGGGGCTTCACGGCGGGGCGCGACGAACTCGACCACGCGCACCGGCTCGCCGACACCGTCCGCTCCTACACCGATCGCGAGGACCGGGTGCTGCTGTGGGGCATGCACCCCGAGGGGTACTGGCTCTCCCGACGCGACCCCGCCTCCCGCTATCTCACCGCCGGGTTCCTCACCAACTTCAGCGGCGGCCGGGGCGAGGCACGCGTGGGGGAGCGGTACGCGATGGAAGGCGCCTGGACGCGCTTCGAGAGGGACCTGCGGCGGCGGAAGCCCGAGCTGGTCGTCGACGACTCGCGCGGCAAGGAGTACGGCGTGCGGCGCACGCCCACGCTCCGCCGCCACCTCGGCCGTCACTACGAGAAGGTGGCGACCATCGACGGCTCCGAGTTCTACCTCAGGACCAGCACCGGCGCCCCCCACCTGAGCCGGGAGCGGGCGGCCGGTCCCCGCTGAAGGGCGGTCCCGCGCGGTTCCCGGCCGCCCAGCTTCCGCGCCCCTGTTGTTCGCCTCCCGTTTTCCCGAGGCCGTTACGTTCGCCGCCCGCCCGCGCGCGGGACGGCCGGAACCCGGAGGTCTGCGAGGACGGCGGCGACCGCCGCACCGCCGCCACGGAACGCTCGACCACTCCCGCGTCCAGCAGAACGGCGTGTGGCATGTGGGGGGAAAGCGCGGGCCCTGGGGTGTGGCCATTCCCCTCGCCCAGGCGGCCGGCGTGGAATTCGCGAAACTCTTCCACGACGACGCGGTTTTCAACGGCGCCGATACGCCGGATCCACCGCACGACCTGGACGGGTTCTTCGCACGCGAAGAGCACGAACCGGGCGCCACCGCGGAGAAGTACCTCGCCCATTACGGAAGAAGGGGCCGATGTGGCGGGTGATCTCGCCGACGACATCAAGAGCAGATATCGGGCGACAGGCCCGCGGAGCAATGCCTACGAGGGCCCGGAACCGCAAGCGGGCTGATTCTGGGCCGCCTGGAAAGCCCGGGTCCGCGGAAACGGACGTGGCGACCGCGGAAGGGCCGAGAGCCTTCCGCGGTCGCCACGGCGCGAGGTGGGGCGCTGCTCAGCCCCTCACGCCGGGACGCCGGCGACGCCCGGGGCCAGGAAGCGGCGTGAGGTGACGCGCTCGCTGACGCCCTCGCGGTCGAGGTAGGGCGTGATCCCACCGAGGTGGAAGGGCCACCCGGCACCCGTGATCAGGCACAGGTCGATGTCCTGCGCCTCGGCCACCACCTCGTCGTCCAGCATCAGCCGGATCTCCTCGGCGACGGCACCCAGCGCCCGCTCGCGGACCTGCTCCTCGGTCAGCACGCTGCCCCCGACCTGGAAGAGTTCGGCGACCTCGGGGTCCAGCTCCGTCGTACCCGGCAGGTACAGGCTGCGCTTGCCGGCCTCGACGACGCGGCCCAGGTTCTCCGAGACGCCGAAGCGCTCGGGGAAGGCGCCGTGCAGGGTGCCCGCCACGTGGTGCGCGACGGCCGGGCCGACCAGCTCCAGGAGCTGGATCGGCGACATCGGCAGACCCAGCGGGGCCAGCGCCCGGTCGGCGACCTCCACCGGGGTGCCCTCGTCGATGGAGCGCAGGACCTCCCCCAGGAACCGGGTGAGCACACGGTTGACGACGAACGCCGGCGCGTCCTTGACGAGCACCGCCGTCTTCTTCAGCTTCTTGGCGACACCGAACGCGGTCGCCAGCGCCGCGTCGTCGGTCCTCTCGCCGCGCACGATCTCCAGCAGCGGAAGGATCGCGACGGGGTTGAAGAAGTGGAAGCCGACCACGCGCTCGGGGTGTTCGAGCTGGGAGGCCATCTCGGAGACCGAGAGCGAGGAGGTGTTGGTGGCGAGGATGGCGTGCTCGGGCACGACCGCCTCGACCTCGGCGAACACCTTCTGCTTGACGCCCATCTCCTCGAAGACGGCCTCGATGACGAAGTCCGCGTCGGCGAAGGCGGCGGCCTTGTCCAGCGACCCGGTCACCAGGGCCTTGAGGCGGTTGGCCTTGTCCTGGTTGACGCGGCCCTTCAGCAGCAGCTTGTCGATCTCCTCGTGGCAGTAGGCCACTCCCTTGTCGACCCGCTCCTGGTCGATGTCGGTCAGTACGACAGGCACTTCGAGACGCCGGGCGAACAGCAGACCGAGCTGCGAGGCCATCAGCCCCGCGCCGACGACGCCGACCTTGGTGACCGGACGCGCCAGGTCCTTGGAGGGGGCGCCCGCAGGGCGCTTCGCGCGCCGCTGCACCAGGTCGAACGCGTAGAGCCCCGCGCGCAGTTCACCGCTCATGATCAGGTCGGCCAGCGCCTGCGTCTCGGCCTCGAAGCCCTGTCGCAGGTCGCCGTTCTTGGCGGCGGCGATGATGTCCAGGGCCCGGTAGGCGGCCGGTGCGGCGCCGTGCACCTTGCCGTCCGCGATCTGCCGGCCGCGCTGCACGGCGGCGTCCCACGCCTCTCCGCGGTCCACCTCCGGCCGCACGACCTCGATCTCGCCCTTGAGTACTGCCGCGGTCCAGCGCAGCGACTCCTCCAGGAAGTCCGCGCCCTCGAACAGCGCGTCGGCGATGCCGAGTTCGTAGACCTGCTCGCCCTTGAGCTGGCGGTTCTGGTTGAGGGAGTTCTCGATGATGACGCTGACCGCGCGGTCGGCGCCGACCAGGTTCGGCAGCAGCGCGCAGCCGCCCCAGCCGGGCACCAGGCCGAGAAAGACCTCGGGCAGCGAGAAGGCGGGCAGCGCGGCGGAGACGGTGCGGTAGGTGCAGTGCAGCCCGATCTCCACACCGCCGCCCATGGAGGCGCCGTTGTAGTACGCGAACGTCGGCACCGCGAGGTTGGCCAGCCGCACGAAGACGTCGTGGCCACCCTTGCCGATGGCGGCGGCGTCCTCGTGCCGCTTCAGCAACTCGACGCCCTTGAGGTCGGCGCCGACGGCGAAGATGAAGGGCTTGCCGGTGACGCCGACACCCTTGATCTCGCCGTCGGCGGCCTCCTTCTCCACCTGGTCGAGGGCGGCGTCGAGGTTGGCCAGCGACTGCGGGCCGATGGTGGTGGGCTTGGTGTGGTCCAGCCCGTTGTCCAGCGTGATGAGGGCGAACCTGCCTGCGCCGCCGGGCAGGTCGAGGTGGCGTACGTGCGCCTGGGTGACGACCTCGTCGGGGAACAGCTCGGCCGCGCCCTTGAGGAGTTCGGCGGTCTTACTCACTTGTTGCCCTCCCAGTGGGGGTTCTCCCAGATGACGGTCCCGCCCATGCCGAAGCCGACGCACATGGTGGTGAGGCCGTAGCGGACGTGCGGCTGCTCCTCGAACTGCCGGGCGAGCTGGTTCATCAGCCGTACGCCCGAGGAGGCCAGCGGGTGGCCGAAGGCGATGGCGCCGCCGTACTGGTTGACGCGCGGGTCGTCGTCGGCGATGCCGTAGTGGTCCAGCAGCGCGAGCACCTGGACGGCGAACGCCTCGTTGACCTCGAACAGGCCGATCTCGTCGATGGACAGACCCGCCTTGGCCAGCGCCTTCTCGGTGGCCGGGATCGGGCCGACGCCCATGACCTCCGGCTCGACACCGGCGAACGCGTAGGAGACCAGCCGCATCTTGACCGGCAGGTCCAGCTCGCGGGCCACGTCCTCGGCGGCCAGCAGGGAGGCGGTGGCACCGTCGTTGAGCCCCGCGGCGTTGCCCGGGGTGACCCGGCCGTGCGCGCGGAAGGGCGTCTTGAGCCCGGCGAGGTTCTCCAGCGTCGTGCCGGGCCGCATCGGCTCGTCCGCTGTGGCCAGACCCCAGCCGGTCTCCCCGCCCTCGGGCGAGGTGCGGCGGACGGAGATCGGCACCAGGTCGGGCTGGATCCTGTCGTTGGCGTACGCCTTGGCCGCCTTCTCCTGGCTGGCCACGGCGAACCTGTCCGCGCGCTCCTTGGTCAGGTGCGGGAAGCGGTCGTGCAGGTTCTCGGCGGTCATGCCCATGAACATCGCCGACTCGTCGACCAGCTTCTCCGAGACGAACCGCGGGTTGGGGTCCACGCCCTCACCCATCGGGTGGCGGCCCATGTGCTCGACACCGCCGGCCACCACCAGGTCGTAGGCGCCGAAGGCGATCGACCCCGAGGTCGTCGTCACGGCCGTCATCGCGCCCGCGCACATCCGGTCGATGGAGAAGCCAGGGACGGTCTTGGGCAGCCCGGCGAGGATGCCGGCGGTGCGGCCCAGGGTGAGCCCCTGGTCGCCGATCTGGGTGGTCGCCGCGACGGCGACCTCGTCGATGCGCTCCGCAGGCAGGTCGGGGTTGCGGCGCAGCAGCTCACGGATGCACTTGATGACCAGGTCGTCGGCGCGGGTCTCGTGATAGATGCCCTTGGGGCCCGCCTTGCCGAACGGGGTGCGTACGCCGTCGACGAAGACGACGTCCCTTGCGGTACGAGGCACGTTGGCTCTCCTCCAGGTGCGGCCAGGGGTCGGTCGCCCCCCATGCTACTTGTCGGTAACCAGCTGGCAAGGGCCGACCAGAGGGAAGGGCACACGTCACACCACACCGCGGGCCGACGCGGCGTCACCGGGGGCGAGCGCGGCGCTCCACCGCGCGTGAGCGCGGGAGCCAGGGCACAAGAAGCCGAGCCGCCCGGCTCAGGTACCGCCGCAGCGGCGCTCAGGGGCCAGGAAAGCCGGGACGCCCGCGCGCCGGGGCGATCGGCTCACGCGCCGGGAGACGAGAGCGCGGCACGCAGCAGCTCCGCCGTCTGCGCGATCTGCCACTCCCGCGCACCCAGCCCGCGCAGCGCACCCGAGACGGACTCCACGCTCACCGCGGCGGGCGGCTCCCAGCACAGGCGGCGCACCGTGTCCGGCGTCAGCAGATTCTCCTGCGGCAGGTTCAACTCCTCCGCGTGCCGGGTGACGGCGGCCCGCGCCGCCGACAGCCGGGCCGCGGCCGCCGGATCCTTGTCCGCCCACGATCTCGGCGGCGGCGGACCACTGGTCGCCTGCCCCTGCTGCGGCAGCTCCTCCTCGGCCAGCGCCCGCGCCCGCTCGACGGCGGCCTGCCACTGATCGAGCTGCTTGCGGCCCATCCGCTGCCCGAACCCGGGCAGCGCGGAGAGAGCCCGCGCCTGCGTCGGCATCGCCAGCGCGGCCTCCACGATCGCCGCGTCCGTCAGCACCTTGCCGGGCGAGACGTCCCGCTTGCGGGCCACCGCGTCCCGCGCGAACCACAGCTCCCGCACCACCGCCATCTGACGGCGACGACGCACCTTGTGCATACCCGACGTACGGCGCCACGGATCCTTGCGGGGCGGCGGCGCGGGGGCCGCGGCGATGGCCGCGAACTCCTCCCGCGCCCACTCCAGCTTCCCCTGCCGGGACAGCTCGACCTCCAGCGCGTCCCGCAGGTCCACCAGCAGCTCCACGTCCAGCGCCGCGTACCGCAGCCACGGCTCGGGCAGCGGACGCGTCGACCAGTCCACCGCCGAGTGCCCCTTCTCCAGCGCGTAACCGAGCACGTTGTCCACCATCGCGCCCAGCCCCACCCGGGCGAACCCGGCCAGCCGCCCGGCCAGCTCGGTGTCGAAGAGCCTCGTGGGCCGCATACCTATCTCACGCAGACACGGCAGATCCTGCGTGGCAGCGTGCAGCACCCACTCGCTGCCCGCCAAAGCCTCGTCGAGCCCCGACAGATCGGGGCAGGCCACCGGGTCGACCAACGCCGTGCCCGCGCCCGCGCGGCGCAGCTGCACCAGGTAGGCCCGCTGCCCGTAGCGGTAACCCGACGCGCGCTCCGCGTCGACGGCCACCGGACCGCTGCCCGCCGCGAAAGCCTCGGTCACCCGCGCCAGCTCCTCGGCGGAAGCGGTCACCGGAGGAATCCCCTCGCGGGGTTCCAGCAGCGGGACCGGCGCCGGTGCTGAGTCTGCGGAGGGGGCCTGAGCTGCGGGGGCTGCGTCGGTCTCTTGGGCGTCGGTCACCAGTCAAGGGTAGCCGCGCACACGCGCCGCCGGGCGCCCGCCGACGGAACGTTACGTCGACGAGCGCCCGGAAAGCGGAACGGCGCGGGAGGGGAAGCCCGAGGGTTCAGTGGATGATGCCCGTCCGCAGCGCCACGGCCACCATGCCCGCGCGGTCACCTGTGCCCAGCTTGCGGGCGATCCGGGCGAGGTGGCTCTTCACGGTCAGCGCCGAGAGGCCCATCGACACGCCGATGGCCTTGTTCGACTGCCCCTCCGCGACAAGGCGCAGTACCTCCACCTCGCGGCCCGAGAGTTCCCGGTAACCGCCAGGGTGCCCCGGACCGCCCGGGCCGCCGCCGGGACGACGGTGCATCCGGGCCGCCGCTGCGGCGCCGATGGGGGCCGCGCCGTGCCGCGTCGGCATGGCACCGCCCAGATTGGTACGGGTACCGGTGACGACATAGCCCTTGACGCCGCCGGCCAGCGCGTTGCGTACGGCGCCGATGTCATCGGCCGCGGACAGCGCCAGCCCGTTGGGCCAGCCCGCGGCTCTCGTCTCCGACAGCAGGCTGAGTCCTGAGCCGTCGGGCAGGTGCACGTCGGCCACGCAGATGTCGCGCGGGTTACCGACGCGGGGACGGGCCTCCGCGATGGACGACGCCTCGATCACGTCCCGCACCCCGAGAGCCCACAGGTGGCGGGTCACGGTGGAGCGGACACGAGGGTCGGCCACGACGACCATGGCCGTCGGCTTGTTCGGGCGGTAGGCGACCAGGCTTGTGGGGTGCTCAAGGAGAACAGACACCGGGCCTCCTGGGGGGAGTGGCTGTGGGGGACGGAACCGAACGAGTCGGGTATTCCGTGTGAAGGGTCACAGACTCCTTCGGCACCTTCTCCGTGCCTCTTTAGAGAAAGATCACGAATTAGTGACCCGAATTTCTCCAATGCCGTTTCTGTCGCCAATTACCTCCCCGGGAAACATTCCTTTGTCTACACAGAGACCGAGTCCCCGAGAGACCGGTGACCGGAATTCGGAGAGGTACTTTGTAGACAAAACAACGCAGCGGGGGCCCCACGGGTGTTCCGTGGGGCCCTGCCTGTGCGGGTCCGGGTGCTGGCTCGCCCCGTGCCCGTGCCCCGCGCTTAGGTGTCGGGGCGCCCCGGGGGAGGGGCACGCTTGCCCGCGTGTCGGGGTGTCGGGGTGTCGGGGTGTCGGGGAGCGGGTGCCGGGGTGCCCTCGGGGCACGCTTGCCCGGCAGATCGTGGGGTGGTGCGGTCGTGGGAGCCGGCGCGGGTGGGTGTCCTTCCGGTGCCCAGACGCGCCGCGCCGCGGAGTTGGGTGGTCGCCCGGTGCCTGCTGCTTGGTGCCTGTTGACTGGTGTTTGCTGCCTGCTGCCTGCTGTCTGCTGGCCTGCGGCGACCCGGCGGGGGGCTCCTCCGGGCCCCGTAAGGAACCCGGGCACGGGACGGCAGCGGGGCCGCGTTTGTCGGCGGGGCCGGGCGAGTCCCGCGAACGTCGGGCGGTGCCGGTCGGTCCGGGCGAACGCGAGGGAGGCCGGTTGTTACCCGCGGTCTTCCGGTGGGGCAGTGGCGGGGGCACGGCGGTAGGGGTGCCCGTGAGGGGGCCGGACGTTTCCCGCGGTCTTGCGGGGGCGGGGATGGTCCGGGTGTTCATGGGTGAGGGGCGGACGAGCGGTGCGGTCGTCGGCGGTGCCGGTCGGTCGCGGTGTCCGTCAGCGAGCCGGTCCTTCCCCGCGGTCATCGGAAGGGGCGGGGGAGGACCGGCGGGCCCGGCACCGGCGTGATGCCGCTCGGGCGAGGGAGGCCGACCTGGCTCGGTGTCCGTCAGGGGGCCGGCGGCCCGGGCGGGTGCTGCTGCCCGGGTCCGGTATTCGGCAGAGGGGGTGGGCGGACGGGGCGGGGCCGGGGGACCGGTCAGTGGGGGCCGCGGCGTTGCGGGAGCTGTACGACCGAGGTGCCCTCGCCGGTCTCCGGGGGCAATCCGGCGCACTGGCAGAGGAGTTCGCACCAGGCCGTCAGGTGTGCGGAGGCGTCGGGTGTGGAGCCCTCGGGGGTCCAGCTGGCGCGGATCTCCAGCACCTCCTCCGCAGGGCGTTCCGCGAGGCCGCCGAAGTACGCGGAGCTCGACCGTGTGACGGTGCCGCTCGCTTCCCCGTATCCGGCACCGCGTGCCTCCAGGGCGCCGGTCAGCCATGACCAGGTCACCTCGGGCAGCAGGGGGTCACCGGCGATCTCCGGTTCCAGTTCGGCGCGGCCCAGGGTGACGACCCGGAAGGTGCCTCGCCAGCCCTCCTGGCCCTGCGGGTCGTGCAACAGGACGAACCGCCCGTCGGCCAGCTCGACGCCCGCGTCGTCCGGCTCGGTCACGGCCGCTTCCAGGGCGAACGCGTAGGGCGCCAGCCGCTTGGGTGCGGGCAGCGGCGAGATCCGCACTTCGGGGCGCGGCCGCGTCTCGCTCAGCGCGGTGACCGCCGCCCGGAAGGGTGGGGGAAAGGAGTCCCCGCCACCGCCACCAGAACCGCCCGTCCCGCCGGTGTCTTCCACTCCGCCGAAGCCTCCCGCCTTCGCTGCCCGACCCGCAGTCATGGGTCCGAAGAGTAGGCGGCGGCGGGCCTTGAGGCTGGTAGGGACACCCCGTTCGGCCGTGGGAGACTTCCTTGTGTGAGTGGAAACGACCGCCCCGTGGGCCAGCCGACGCAGACACCGAATGCCCCAGTCGACTCCGCCGGGGACGCTGTCCTCGACGGGGCGTTCCTTCGGGCGTGCCGTCGTGAGCCGGTGCCGCACACGCCGGTGTGGTTCATGCGGCAGGCGGGACGCTCGCTGCCCGAGTACCGGAAGGTGCGCGAGGGCATCAGGATGCTGGACTCGTGCATGCGGCCCGATCTCGTCGCCGAGATCACGCTCCAGCCCGTGCGGCGGCACGGGGTCGACGCGGCGATCTACTTCAGCGACATCGTCGTCCCGCTCAAGGCCATCGGTGTCGATGTCGACATCAAGCCCGGCGTCGGCCCCGTTGTCGAAAAGCCCGTCAGGAGCCGCGCCGACCTGGAGCGGCTGCGGACGCTTGAGCCCGAGGACGTTGCCTATGTGACCGAGGCGATCGGGATTCTCACCCGCGAGTTGGGCGGCACGCCGCTGATCGGTTTCGCCGGGGCGCCCTTCACTCTCGCCAGCTACCTGGTCGAGGGCGGTCCCTCAAAGAACCACGAGCGCACCAAGGCCCTGATGTACGGCGAGCCCGAGCTGTGGGCCGACCTTGTGGACCGCCTCGCCGACATCACCGCCGGCTTCCTGAAGGTGCAGATCGAGGCGGGCGCGAGCGCGGTGCAGCTGTTCGACTCGTGGGTCGGCGCGCTCGCCCCCGAGGACTACCGGCGCAGCGTGCTGCCGGCGTCGAAGAAGGTCTTCGAGGCCGTGGCCCCCTACGGCGTGCCCCGGATCCACTTCGGTGTCGGGACCGGCGAGCTGCTGCCTCTGATGGGTGAGGCGGGCGCCGATGTCGTCGGCGCCGACTGGCGGGTGCCGGTGGACGAGGCGGCCCGCCGGGTCGGTCCCGGCAAGGCGATCCAGGGCAACCTCGACCCGGCGGTCCTCTTCGCTCCCCGTGAGACCGTCGAGCAGCACGCCGAGCGCATCCTGCGGGCCGCTCACGGTCTCGAGGGGCACATCTTCAATCTGGGCCACGGGGTGCTGCCCGACACCGACCCGCAGGCGCTGACCGACCTGGTCTCCTACGTACACGAGCACACCAGCTGAGCCCCGCGGGCTGCCGCCCCGGTTCAGCCGGCGCGCACCGCTGCCGCCGCCTTTCTCGCAGCCACCAGCACCGGGTCCCACACGGGGCTGAACGGTGGGGCGTAGCCCAGGTCCAGTGAGGTCATCTGCTCCACCGTCATCCCCGCGTGGAGGGCGACCGCGGCGATGTCGACGCGCTTGCCCGCGTTCTCCCGGCCGACGATCTGGACGCCGAGCAGTCGCCCCGAGCGGCGCTCGGCGATCATCTTGACGTGGATGGGGCGGGTGCCCGGGTAGTAGCCCGCCCGGGTGGTGGACTCGATCACCACGCTCTCGAACCGCAGCCCGACCGCCGACGCCTGTGCTTCCAGCAGGCCCGTCCTGGCGATCTCCAGATCGCATACCTTGCTGACGGCCGTGCCCACCACGCCGGGGAACGTGGCGTAGCCTCCGCCGATGTTCTGGCCGATGACCTGCCCGTGCTTGTTGGCGTGGGTGCCCAGCGGGACGTGCTGGGCGCGGCCGGAGACGAGGTTGAGGACCTCCACGCAGTCCCCGCCCGCCCACACGTTCTCCTGGCCCCGCACCCGCATCGCCAGGTCGGTCAGCAGCCCGCCCGACGTGCCCAGGGGCAGCTCGGCGGCGCGCGCCAGCTCCGTCGCCGGCCGTACCCCCAGGCCGAGCACGACGACGTCCGCCGGATACTCGGTCTCCTCGGTCGCCACCCCGCGGGCCCGCCCGTCCTCGTCGGTGAGGATCTCGGTGACGGCGGCTTCGAGCACCGTCTCGATGCCCAGGGAGCACATGGCCTCGTGGACCAGCCGGCCCATGTCGGGGTCCAGGGTGGACATGGGCTGCTCGGCCTTTTCGAGGACCGTCACCTCGTAGCCGCGCTGGACGAACGCCTCGGCCATCTCGACGCCGATGTAGCCCGCGCCGACGACGACCGCTCGCCGCGCGCCGTCACCCCCCGAGCCGCCGCCCCGCTCGATGCGCTGTTCCAGTGCGTCGAGCAGCTGGCGTCCGTCGTCCAGCGTCTGCACCCCGTGCACGCCTTCGGCGTCGATGCCGGGCAGCGGTGGGCGTGTCGGCACGGCGCCGGTGGCCAGCACCAGGTGGTCGTAGCCCTCCCAGCGCTCCGTGCCGGCCTCCTCGCGCACCCGCACCCGCGCCCCCGCGAGGTCCAGCTCGACCGCCTCGGTGCGCATGCGCAGGTCGATGCCGCGTGAGCGGTGCTCCTCGGGGGAGCGGGCGATCAGCGCGTCCCGCTCCTGGACGTCGCCGCCGACCCAGTAGGGGATGCCGCAGGCCGAGTACGAGGAGAAGGGGCCGCGCTCGAACGCCACGACCTCCAGATCCTCCGGGCTCCGTAGCCTGCGGGCCTGCGACGCGGCCGACATGCCCGTCGCATCGCCACCGATGACCACCATCCGCTCCGCCGCCATCACCGAGCTCCTCTCGCCGTTCCGCCCGTGCCTGCCGTGCTGTCCCACTTCTACGCCGGCTTCCGCGCCCGCTGTGCCCTCCCACTTCTTCTGACCCACTACCGGGCCCCACGTTATGCACCAATCGGCACTCTGCGAGACTTGCGATATGCACGTACTTGTCATCGGAGGTGGCATCTCGGGCCTGGCCGCCGCGCACCAACTCCTCGCGGACGGTGCGCGGGTGACCGTGCTGGAGGCCGGGGCCGTGCTCGGCGGCAAGCTGCGTGCCGGAAGCATCGCAGGCGCCGCCGCCGTGGACCTGGGCGCCGAGTCCCTGCTGGCCCGCCGCCCCGAGGCCGTGGAGCTGGCCCGTGCGGTCGGGCTCGGCGAGCGGCTGGCGCCGCCGTCCGTCGCGGGCGGCGCCCTGTGGACGCGCGGCGCCGTGCGCCCCATGCCCAAGGGCCACGTGATGGGCGTGCCGGGTGACCCGGCGGCCGTGGAGGGCGTGGTCTCGCCCGAGGGGCTCGCCCGTATCGAGGAGGACGAGCGGCTGCCGCGTACCGAGGTCGGCGAGGACGTGTCTGTGGGGGACTACGTGGCCGGGCGGCTCGGCCGCGAGGTCGTCGACCGGCTCGTGGAACCCCTGCTGGGCGGCGTCTACGCCGGTGACGCGTACCGCATCTCCCTGCGCGCCGCGGTTCCGCAGCTGTACGAGGCGGCTCGCGACGAGCGCTCCCTGCTGGCAGGGGTGCGCGCCCTCCAGCGGCGGGCCGCCGCCGCGCCCGCGCGCACGGGGCCCGTCTTCATGGGTATCGAAGGCGGCGTCGGCCGGCTGCCCGGGGCCGTGGCCGACGCCTGCACGGCCAAGGGCGCCGACATCCGGCGCAGTACACCGGTGCGGGAGCTGCGCCGGACGGCGGGTGAGGACGGCGCCCGGGACTGGATCGCGGTCACCGACCACGCGACGGTGCGCGGCGACGCGGTCGTGGTGGCCGTGCCCGCGCCCGCGGCGGCCCGGCTGCTGGGTCCGCACGCGCCGGCTGCCGCCGCCGGTCTCGACCAGGTCGCGTACGCCTCGATGGCGCTGGTCACCCTGGCCTTCCGCCGGGCCGACTGCGGCGGTCTGCCGGACGGCAGCGGCTTCCTGGTGCCGCCGGTGGACGGGCGCGCGATCAAGGCCGCCACCTTCTCCACCCGCAAGTGGGGTTGGGTCGCCGAGCAGGACCCCGGCCTGTTCGTCCTGCGCACCTCGCTCGGCCGCCACGGTGAGGAGCGGGTGCTCGAGAGGGACGACGCGGAACTGGTCGAGCTGTCCCTGGCGGACCTGCGCGCCGCCACCGGGCTGCGGGCCCGCCCCGTCGACACGCTGGTCACCCGCTGGCGCGGCGGCCTGCCGCAGTATCCGGTGGGCCATCTGGAGCGGGTGTCGCAGATCAAGGACGCCGTCGCCCGGGTCCCCGGGCTGGCCGTCGCCGGCGCGGTCTACGAGGGCGTGGGCATCCCCGCCTGTGTCGCCGCCGGCCGCCGCGCGGCCCGGCACCTCGTGCAGCACCCCGCCAACCCCGCCGACCCGACGGTCCCCCAGGCAGGGGAGACCGGCGAACGAGAGCAGAGAAGAGAGCCATGACCGACGCACAGCCCAAGGCCCCCAACGCGGGCAAGAAGGCCAAGGACCTCAACGAGGTCATCCGCTACACCCTCTGGTCCGTCTTCAAGCTGCGCGACGTGCTGCCCGAGGACCGTGCCGGGTACGCGGACGAGGTGGAGGAGCTGTTCGGTCAGCTCGCCGCCGAGGACGTCGTGGTCCGCGGCACCTACGACGTCTCCGGGCTGCGCGCCGACGCCGACGTGATGATCTGGTGGCACTCGGAGGAGTCGGACGCCCTCCAGGACGCCTACAACCGCTTCCGCCGCACCAGGCTGGGCCGCGCGCTGGAGCCCGTCTGGTCGAACATGGCGCTGCACCGTCCCGCCGAGTTCAACAAGTCGCACATCCCGGCCTTCCTCGCCGACGAGCAGCCGCGCGACTACGTGAGCGTCTACCCGTTCGTGCGCTCCTACGAGTGGTACCTGCTGCCCGACGAGGACCGCCGCCGGATGCTCGCCGACCACGGCAAGATGGCGCGCGGCTTCCCCGACGTGCGGGCCAACACCGTTCCGGCGTTCTCGCTGGGCGACTACGAGTGGGTCCTCGCCTTCGAGGCGGACGAACTGCACCGCATCGTCGACCTCATGCGGCACCTGCGCGGCTCCGAGGCGCGGCGGCACGTCCGCGAGGAGATCCCCTTCTACACCGGCCGCCGCAAGCCGGTCGCCGAGCTGGTGGCCGGGCTGGCGTAGGCCTCACGGCCCGCTCAGCGGGCGGCCCGGGTGTTGGAGGCCGGCTTGGTCCCCGCCCGGTGCCGCCCGCCGGGCTCCGGCTCGGGGCGGGCTGCGCACTCGGCGTGGAACCCGGGAGTCCTGCCCTCGAACAGGTACCGCTCCAGGTGCGCGTCGACACACGCGTTGCCGCCGCTCACGCCGTGGTTCCCCGCTCCCTGCTCGGTCACCAGCGAGGACCCCGCCAGCCTGCGCCGGGTCTCCAGCGCCCCCTGGTACGGGGTGGCCGCGTCCCGGGTCGCGGCCACCAGCAGCACCTTCGGCAGCTCGCCGGGCCCGGTACCCACCTCCACGGGGTGCGAGGGCCGGGTTCTCCAGTAGGCGCACGGCAGGTTCATCCAGGCGTTCTCCCAGGTGTTGAACGGGGCGACGGCCGCCGAGGCGGTGTTGTCCAGGTCCCAGCGGTCCCAGTCGCGCGGCCAGGGCGCGTCCTGGCACTCGACCGCGTTGTAGACGGCGTTTCCGTTCTCCTCGCCCTTCGCCGCCGCCTCCTCGGGCGCCGCCAGGCTCACCAGCGGCTTGTCGTCCCCGGCCGTGTACGCGGCCAGTGCCCGTGCGTACGGTGCCCACAGGGCGTCCGCGTATCCGGTGTTCAGATACGCGGCCACCAGCTCCTTCTGCCCCACCGTCCCGCCCGCGGGCTTCCGCCGCACCGCCGCCATGGCCGCGTCGAAGGACCGCTGGACCTCCTCGGCCGTCGCCCCCAGGTGGTAGGTGTCCCGGTGCCGCGCCACCCAGCTCTTCCAGTCGCCCCAGCGGCGCTCGAAGGCGCGGTTCTGCTCCAGGTTGGCCCGGTACCACACGCTGTCGGACGAGGGGTTGACCACGCTGTCCAGCACCAGCCTGCCGACGTGCCCGGGGAAGAGCGTCGCGTACACCGAGCCGATGTAGGTCCCGTACGAGACACCCAGGTAACTCAGCTTCCGCTGCCCGAGCGCGGCGCGCACGACGTCCAGGTCCCTGGCGTTGTTCGCCGTCGTGTAGTGCGGCAGCCTCTCGGGCTGCGCCGTGGCGCAGCCCCGGGCGTAGGCGGCCGCCTTCTCCTTCATCTTCTCCTTGAACGCGGCCGAGGGGTGCCGCGGTGACGGGTTCGGGCCCTTGGTGAACTCCTGGGGGGCCTGGCACGACAAGGGGCCGGAACGCCCGACGCCGCGCGGGGCGTACCCGATGAAGTCGTACCGTTCGTTCAGCCGCTTCCACAGGCCGCCGAGGCTCGGGTAGAGAGGGAAGCTCATTCCGCTTCCGCCGGGCCCGCCGGGGTTGTAGACGAGTGGCCCCAGCCGCTTGTGCGGCGTGCCCGTGGCCCGCGCCCTGCTGACGGTCAGCCGGATCCGCTCACCGTCCGGGTCGCGGTAGTCGACCGGGACCTCGACCGTCCCGCACTCGACGGGGTCGGGCAGGTGCTCCGCTTTCGGGCACGTGCCCCACTCGACCCCTGCCCGAGCCGCCTTCGCCGCGGCGTCGGCGACCCCCGCCGGCTCCGTCACGTCCCCGGCGGGCGCCGCCGTCACCGGTGCGGCGGGGGCCACCGCCACGGCCAGCGCCGCCACCGTCGCCGTCATCACCGCTGCGCGCACTGTGGGCTCCCTGGCGCTGGTCGCTTGTCGCTCCGTCAGCCGTGCCGTGGGGCACCGCTGTTCATATCGGATGCTCAGCCGCTCATACGCTCATGTAAAGCAACGTCCCCGGGTGTCGCCCACGACCCCTCGTACGGCCCCTCGTGCGGCCCTTGCGTCGTACCGCGCCGCGGCGACCGCCACGGCCCCGCCCTGAGGACACAGGCGGGGCGTCACCGCGGGGCGGGCCCCAGCCGGTGGCGCAGCCACCGCTTCAGGGTCCTGCGCTCGCGGCGGGCGAGCCGTCCGCGCTCCAGCGCGAAGCCCGCGAAGTCGAGCGCGTCCCACCGGTGGTTGTCCCGCAGCGGACACCGCGCCGCGTACGCGTGGAACAGCCGCCTGAACACGTCCGTGCCCAGGATCTCGGGCAGCTCGGGCGCCACCTCGGCGACGATGTCGGCACGCTTGGCCCGCAGCGCCCGCGCCTGGAGCTGAAGCCGCTCCGGGTCGAACCCCGCCGGCGCGGGCGCCCCCGCCACCAGGCAGGCGAGCAGCCCGGCCTGCGCCCGCCCCAGCCGCTCGCGCGCACCGTCCGTGTGCTCAGACACGCGCGGCCTCCACGACCGCGCGGATCGCGTCCAGCTCGGCCGCCAACCGCGCCACGGGAGGGAAGTTCTCGTCGCGCTCCAGCAGGACGCCGGGCGGCACCGCCCGGGCGCACAGCTGTTCCAGCACCTCCAGTACCGGGCGGGTCACCGGGTGCCCGTGGCTGTCGTGCCAGACGCCGTCCCGCTCCACGCCTCCCGCCACGTGCACGTACGCGAGTGCTTCCCAGGGCAGCCGGTCCAGCGCCGCGCACGGGTCCTCCCCGCGGTTGACGTGGTTGGTGTGCAGGTTCGCCACGTCGATCAGCAGCCGCACCCCGGTGCGCTCGACCAGTTCGGACAGGAAGGCGCCCTCGCTCATCTCCTCGCCGGGCCAGCCGAACAGTGCGGCGATGTTCTCCACGGCCAGCGGCACCGGCAGGCTGTCCTGCGCGATGCGCACGTTCTCGCACAGTACGTCCAGCGCGTCCCGTGTCCGGGGAACCGGCAGCAGATGCCCGGCCTCCGTCGGCGGCAGGCCCGTGCCGGCGCCGCCGGCGCGGACGAAGGCGATGTGCTCGCTGACCAGGGGAGCGCCGAGCGCCTCGGCGCGCTCGGCGAGGGCGGCGAGGCGTCCCGGGTCGGGGCGCTCGGCTCCCCCGAGGCCGAGCGCCACTCCGTGCGGCACGATCACCGTGCCGCGCGCCCGCAGCCGGCGCAGGGAGTCCGGCAGATGCCCTGGGCAGATGTTCTCCGCGACGACCTCGACCCAGTCGATGTCCGGCAGCGCCTCGACGCCCTCGGCGATCTCGGGCCGCCAGCCGATCCCGGTCCCCAGCCTGTCCATCCGCCGCTCCTCCCCGTGGCCGCGAGTGAACTCCTGCTCTGCCGGCGCCCAACCCAACCCCCGCAGGGCCTCCTTCAGAGCGAAACTTGAGGTTCCCGACACCCCGACGTCCGGACGCCCCGCCCCCGAGCTCAACGCTCCTTGGCGGCATCGCGCTCCTGGGCGGATCCGCGCTCCTTCCGGCCGTCGCGTGCGGCGAGGGCGACCACGAGCGCGGCCACGCGCTTGACGATGTGGAGCGGCCAGGTGTGTCCGAAGGCAGCGGCCTGTCGGGCAGCCGGCGCAGCCACAGTTCGCGCTCGTGTCCGCTGCCCGACGGCAGGTCCGCCTGGTCGAGCAGCGTCAGCACTTGTTCGACGGCGCGCGGCAGCCCGCAGGTGTGTCATCTCCCGCACCCCGATCCCCCTCGCGCGCCCCCCGGCGCGCGGCGCGTTGCGCCCGGTGAGGAGGATGCCACCAACCGTGGCCGCCTGTCAGGGGTACGACAGGACGTCAGTCCGCCGTGCGCGAGGCGGGATGCTCCGCCACGACGGTGCACGAGCCGGGCGCCACCTCGGTGAACCCGGCGTCCTGGACGAGCGGGAGCCCCGCGGTGGTCAGGTCGTGCCAGTGAGCGGTGTCGCGTGCAGGGCGCACCGCGAGGGGGAAGCCGGACGCGCGCCAGGCAGCCCGCGCCGCGGGCTCGAGCCGCCACCAGGCGAGCTGCGCGCCGTGGCCCGCCTGCGCCATCGCCTTGCCGGCGGACATCTCCAGACCGGGGTTCAGCCACAGCACGGGCGTGCCGGCGTCCGGGGTGGGCAGTGGCCCGGGCTCCGCCAGGTCGGTGCCGGAGACCTGGAGCCGCGCCAGCTCCTTGGGCCAGCCGTCCAGCGGGATCGGAGGGAAGACGCGCACCTGGGCACGGTGGCCGCTCACGGTGAGCCCGCCCAGCGGTTCCGTGCGCCGCCACTCGGCGCCCCGCGCCCGCCGCACCACCTTGCGGATCTGCCGCTCCTCCCACTGCCGCACCCGCGCGTGCCACGCCCCGGTCTCCTCCACCGTGCGCGGATCGGACAGCAGCGCCAGGACCGCGCGCGCCGCCGTCTGGAGCGCGTCCGTGCGCGCCGGCGGGTCCGCCCGCTCGATGCGGACGACGAGGGGCAGGACGTAGCGGTCGGGCTCGGCGGCGGGCTGCTCGCGGGAGGTGGCGGGCTCCGGGGCCCCGGCCGCGGGCTCCGGGGAGGCTGAAGAGGTCGAAACGGTCACCGGGTCAGTCTGCCAGCGGCTAGCGTTGCCCCCATGAGCTGGGCTGTCACGCTGGACGACGTGGGGCGCAGGTACCGGGCGGGCGGAAGATGGGTCCTGCGCGGCGTCGATCTGGAGGTGCGCGCGGGCACCCTGCTGCGCGTCGAAGGCGGCAACGGCAGCGGGAAGTCCACCCTGCTCCGGCTGCTCGCCGGGGTCGAGGCCCCCAGCGCGGGCCGGATACGGGGACTGCCCGGGACACGCGGATACGTCCCCGAACGCTTCCCCGCCGCCCTGCCGCTGACCGCTGCCGCCTACGTCACCCACCTCGGGCGCGTGCGTGGGCTGCGCGGGCGTGCGGCCGCCCGGGAGAGCACGCGCTGGCTGGAGCGCCTGGGCGCGGGCCCGTATGCCGGCACACGCATGCGGGAGCTGTCCAAGGGCAGCAGCCAGAAGGTAGCCGTGGCCCAGGCCCTCGTCGGCCGCCCTGCCCTGCTGGTGCTCGACGAGGCGTGGACCGGGCTCGACCAGTCGGCCCGCGCGGTCCTCGACGAGGTGGTGCGGGAGCGGGTCGCGGAGGGCGGCGCGGTGGTCTTCGTGGAGCACGACCCCGCTCGGTTGGCGGCGGCTCCCGACGCGGTCGTGCGGATCGCTGCGGGCGGCCTGGCGGAGAGGGCGGAGCGCGGCCCGCGCGCTCGCGCGGGTACCGAACCGCGCCCCCGAACGCCCCGGTTGCGCATCGAGGCGCGGGGGACGCCGGGTGCCGGTGCGCCTGCCGGGCTGCCGCGCGGTGCCCGCTGCCGGGTGACGCCTGAGGGCGTGCTGTCTTTGACCGTGCCCGCCGCCGCCTCGGACGCCGCCCTGCGCACCCTGCTGGCCGCGCACCCGGGCTGGCACGTGCGCTCCGTACGGGAGGAGGACGCCGCGCGGGAGGAGGACGCCGTCCAGGAGCGGGGCGGTCCCGTCGGCCCCGCGCGGGAGGAGGCGGGGCCGGGATGAGGGAGACACTCGCACTGACGCGCTACCAACTCGCCCTCCTGGTGCGCTCCCAGCGCTGGCTCGCGCCGCTGCTGCTGTACGCGGGGCTCCTGGCGGTCGGTGTACGCGCGGGTGATCCGGTGCTGGACTCCCTCGGGTTCGCTGCCGCGGCGCTGCTGCCCACCGCGGTGTGGCTGGTGCGCGTCTGCGTGACGGCCGAGCCGGCCGCGGCCCGGCACTGCGCCGCGGCTGCCACGGGACCGGCCCGCGCCCACCTCGCGGGTGTGGTGGCCGGTGCGGCGGCGGCCGCCGTGCCGGGAGGTGCGGCGGTGGGGCTCGTCACCGCGGTGAGCAGCCGGTGGAGCACGGACGGCGGGGGCGCCATCCCCGTCGCGTCCGCCGTGGTGGCCGGCGTGTGCGGCGTCCTCACCTGCGTGGCGGTCGGAACGGCTGTGGGGGTGCTGTGCAACCGGCCGCTCGTCGGCGCGCGCGGCTACGCGGTGGCCATGTCCCTGCTGGGGACGGTCGTGGCCCTCGTGGCGGGCGCCTCGCCGGCGCGTGCGGCGGTCGCCGCGCTGTCCCGCGCCTCGGCGCAAGGAAGCGTCGACGTGCCGTGGGTGGAGCTGCTGTGCGCGCTGGCGGTGGCGGGTCTCGCCGTGTGCGCCGCCTGCGCCGTGGTGGGCCGCCGCCCGTGAGAGCCCGCCCCCGGGTGGACCTTCCCCGGGGGCGGGACGGTGTCAGTGCCGCCAGGGCCCGGTCACCGCGAAGGTGGTGCCGGGTGTGTAGCAGTTGACGTACATGGTGCGCCCGTCGGGGGCGAAGGTGACGCCCGCGAACTCGCCCCACTCCGGTTCCTCGGGGGTGCCGATGTTCTGGGCGCCGCGTGCCATCGGGTAGACGGTGCCGCGCCGGGTGAGCCCGAAGACGTGCTGGGCGCCGGCGCCGTCCTCGCACACCATCAGGCCCCCGCTGGGCGCGAGGCAGATGTTGTCGGGCTCCTCGCCCGGCAGCTGCACGTCGGTGTCGGGGCCGAAGAGGATGACGAGGGTGAGGCGGCGGCGCCGCGGGTCGTACCGCCAGATCTGCCCGAAGTGGTCGCGCTGCGACCCCTCGGAGCTGCGCGCGTAGCTGGAGACGAAGTAGACGCAGGAGCCGCCCCAGTAGCAGCCCTCCAGCTTCTGCGCGTGGGTGATGCCGCCCTTGCCGAAGTCCTGGAAGCGGATGGGGGTTTCCTTGGCCACCGGGTCGGGAACCTCGACCCACTCGATGTTCTCGAAGGTGGTGCCGGTCTCGGTGACGGAGGACAGGTCGGCCACGCCGGGCACGCGCATGGCCTGAAGGGTGCCGCCCGCGTGCAGCGAGCCGTAGCCGCCCCGGGGCTTGCGGGGCAGGAAGCGGTAGAACAGGCCGAAGGGCGCGTCGAAGGCGTCCTCCGTCTCGTAGACGACGCCGTTGTGCGGGTCGAAGGCGACGGCCTCGTGCTGGAAGCGGCCCATGTCCTTCAGCGGCTCGACCGAGGTGGGGCGGCGGTTGTCGAAGCCGACCTCGAAGATGAAGCCGTGGTCCTTGGTGTAGCCCTCCTCGCCCGCCTTGAACTCGGTCTCCTCGCAGGTGAGCCAGGTGTCCCACAGGCTGGGGCCGCCCGCGCAGTTGGTCGAGGTGCCCGCGATGCCGACGCGTTCGGTCAGCACGTCGTTGTCGCCGTCCAGTTCGAGGACGGTGCAGCCGCCCTCGCCCTCGGGGTCGTAGGTCAGCCTTTCGACGGTGGGTACGGGGACGCGCGAGTCCTTGCGGTTCTCGTGGTTGCGGACGAGCCAGGTGTGGCCCTTGCCGTGTCCGTGTCCCTTGCCGTGCCTGGGGCGCGCGGGGAAGGCGGACATGCCGTCGCAGTTGCTGGGCACCTTGCCCTCACCGGAGCGGAGCCGGTCGCCCTCGGCGGACAGGACCTTGTAGCGGAAGCCCTCGGGCAGGTCGAGCAGTCCGTCGGGGTCGGGGACGAGCGGGCCGTAACCCGCGCTCCCGCCGGTGGCCTGGGCCGCGGCGGTCCCTGTGAACAATTCCGAGAGCGCGCCGCTGAAGGCGACGGCCGCCCCAACGGCTCCGGTTCTTGCCAGCGCTAGACGTCGTGTCGTGGGCATCGGGCACTCTCTCCTGTTGGCGGACAGGTGACCCGAGTGTGTGTACCACGCACGCCGACATCCCCACACCGCTCGGGACGCAACTGATTGTCACGCGTCCGCGAGCGCCTTGCCGTCCCGGGCGAGTGCGGTCAGCCGGGATATCGCCCTGAAGTACTTCTTGCGGTATCCGCCCTGGAGCATGTCCTCGCTGAACAGCTGGTCGAACGGCACCCCGGCGGCGACGACGGGCACTTCGCGGTCGTAGAGCCGGTCGGCGAGCACCACCAGGCGCAGGGCCGTCGACTGGTCGGGCACCGGGGTCACGTCCGTGAGGCAGACCGCGCCGACGCCCTTGACCAGCTCGCCGTACCGGCTGGGGTGGACCCGCGAGAGGTGGCCGAGCAGGGCGGGGAAGGCGTCCAGGGAGGCGCCGGCGGTCCGCTGGGCGGCGCGGGTGACCTGGTCGTCGGAGTACGGCTCCGGCGCCTCGGGCAGCCCGCGGTGGCGGTAGTCCTCGCCGTCGATGCGCAGGGTGCGGAAGTGCGCGGACAGGCCCTGGATCTCCCGGAGGAAGTCGGCGGCCGCGAACCGCCCTTCGCCGAGCTTGCCGGGCAGGGTGTTCGACGTGGCGGCCAGCGCCACGCCGTTCTCCACGAGCCTCGCCAGCAGGCTGGAGACCAGCACCGTGTCGCCGGGGTCGTCCAGTTCGAACTCGTCGATGCACAGCAGCTGGTGCTCTGCCAGGGTGCGGACGGTCTGCTGGAAGCCGAGCGCGCCCACCAGGTTGGTCAGCTCCACGAAGGTGCCGAAGCCCTTGCGCTCGGGCGCGGCCGGGGCCGCGTGCCAGAGCGAGGCGAGCAGGTGTGTCTTGCCGACGCCGTATCCGCCGTCCAGGTAGACGCCGCGGGGCCCCTCGGGGGCCTGCTGCCTGGGCTCGCGCCGGAACCAGCGCCTGCGTGCGCCGGCCGTACGGCCCGCTCCGCCGCCGAGGCCGTCGGCGAACGCGCTCAGCACCCGCACCGCCTCGGTCTGGCTGGGCTGCGCGGGATCGGGAATGTATGTGGCGAAGCGCACACCGTCGAAGCGCGGTGGCGGCACCATCTCGGCCACCAGTTGCTCCGCCGGGACGTGCGGCTCGCGGTCGGCGAGCGCGACGGGGGCCCCGTTCCCGGCGGTGCCGGCGGGTCCTGGGGCGGCTGGGGATATGTGCGCTTCGGTCGTTGACACGATTGTCATGCTAGTCGGCCGGGTGCGGGCGGTGTGCCGCCCGCCCGGCGTGCGCCGTGCCACACTGCGGCCCATGCGACGCCTGTTCCACCCGAGTACCGACCGCAGGACCGCTCCCCAGTGGAGCGTTGAGGAGATCGCCGAGGAGTACGCCTACCCGCCGCTGGGCGAGGGGTCCGGCGGCGCCGGCTCGTGGCTGCGCGGCAACATGGTGGCCTCGCTGGACGGCGCCGTCCACCATCAGGGCCGCTCCCAGCCGCTCTCGTGCAAGGCGGACATGCGGATCTTCGGGGTGCTGCGGGCGCTGGCGGACGTCGTGGTCGTCGGCGCGCAGACCGTCCGGCAGGAGGGGTACCGCCCCGCGAAGCCGCGCTCGGGCTTCGCGGGCCGCCGCGCAGCGCTGGGGCAGGCGCCGGTGCCCGCCATCGCCGTGGTCAGCGCAGGGCTGGAGTTGGACTTCACGCAGCCCCTGTTCACCGAGCCCGTCGTGCCGACGCTGCTGGTGACCGGACGGGGTGCGCCCGAGGGCCGGGTGGCGCGCGCCCGTCGGGCGGGCGCCGAGGTGGTCTTCGCGGGGGAGGGGGCGGCGGCGGACCCGGCTCGGGTGCCCGCGGCGCTGGCAGCGCACGGCCTGCGGCGGCAGTTGACGGAGGGCGGTCCGAAGCTGTTGGGGGAGTTCGCCGGCGCGGGGGTACTCGACGAGCTGTGCTTGTCGATCGCCCCGCGGATCGTGGCGGGCCCGGCTCCGCGGATCATGAACGGACCCCTGCTGCCCGACCCCGACGAGTTCACGCTCGAAGGGGTGTTGGAGGAGGGCGGGTTCCTCTTCGCGCGGTACCGCAGGGCGCGGGCCGGCACGGATCGAGCGGAATGAGACGTTCCGCTTTTCGTCTTGCTGGGCAGACTGACAAGCGCAGGATGGTTTCTTTCCGACAGGAGAAGGGGCGCCCGTCGTGATCACGACAGTGCTGATGATCGAGAAGCCGCTGGTGCAGACCGACGTGGAGATGGTGACGACGCTGCACGGCGAGGAGCCCGTCTCCTTCGTCGTCCTCCTCCAGCCGCGCGGTGACCAGGACAGGTTGCTGCGGGCGCTGGACGACGTGGCCCTCGGGGAGCTGGACCAGGTCGTGCACGAGGGCGACGAGCCCGAGGGCGGCGAGGCCGTCGGGCCCGCCGAACAGTTCCTCGAGCTCTCCCTCAAACGGCTCAGAGAGGCGGGGTCCGAGGCGGTCGGGCAGATCATCGACGAGCACCCTCTCGACGTCCTCAAGTCCGTGGCGGAGCAGACCCGCGCCGACGAGGTGATCGTCTTGACGGCCCCCCACCTGGTGGAGGAGTTCTTCCACCGGGACTGGGCCTCGCGGGCCCGGCACAAGGTGGGGGTGCCGGTGCTGAAGCTGTTCGCGCACAACGAGGAGTGAGGGCCGGCGTGGCGGCGGGGGCCTACCGCATAGGCTGGGCGCGTTCCGCAGTCCGTTGTTGAGCCAGCCAGGAGACGCACGTATGACCGCTGCCGTCACTCCCTCCCTCCCTTCCGCCATGGAGCGGCCGCACTTCATCGGGGTCGGTGGCGCGGGGATGTCCGGTATCGCGAAGATCCTGGCGGTGCGGGGGGCGCGGGTCGCGGGCAGCGACGCGCGGGAGTCCGCGACGGCTGACGCGCTGCGTGGTTTCGGCGTCACCGTGCACATCGGGCACGCCGCCGGGCACCTGGCGCCCGACGCGACCGTGGTCGTGGTCTCCAGCGCGATCCGGGAGGACAACCCGGAGATGGCCGAGGCCAGGCGGCGGGGCCTGCCGGTGCTGCACCGCGCCGACGCGCTTGCCGCGCTGATGGCGGGGCTGCGGCCGCTGGCCGTGGCCGGTACGCACGGGAAGACGACGACGACCTCCATGCTCGCCGTCAGCCTGGCCGACCTGGGCCTGGACCCCTCGTACGCGATCGGCGGCGATCTGGAGGGTCCTGGGTCCAACGCCCACCAGGGCACGGGTGAGATCTTCGTGGCGGAGGCGGATGAAAGCGACCGCAGCTTCCACAAGTACGCGCCCGAGGTGGCGATCGTGCTCAACGTCGAACTCGACCACCACGCGAACTACGCCTCCATGGAGGAGATCTACGAGTCCTTCGGCGTCTTCGCCGGGCGGATCGCGGAGGACGGCACGCTCGTCGTCTCCGCCGATCACGAGGGCGCGCGGGAGCTGACGCGCCGCCTGCGCACCGAAAGCGACCAGAAGCTCACGGTGCGTACGTACGGGGAGGCGGAGGACGCCGACGTGCGGGTCCTGCGGATCACCCCGAAGGGGCTGACCAGCGAGGTCGCCGTGGTGCTCGACGGCGCGGAGCTGACCTTCGCCGTCTCCGTCCCCGGCAGGCACTACGCGCTCAACGCGGTGGCCGCGCTCACGGCGGGCGCGGCGCTCGGCGTCCCGGCGGGCGACCTGGCGCGGGCGCTGGGCTCCTACACGGGCGTCAAGCGCAGGCTCCAGCTCAAGGGGCTCACCGGCGGCGTGCAGGTGATCGACTCCTACGCCCACCACCCCACCGAGATGGCCGCCGACCTGGAGGCCATCCGCGGCGGCGCGGGGGAGGGGCGGGTGCTCGTCGTCTTCCAGCCGCACCTCTTCAGCCGCACACAGGAGCTCGGCAAGGAGATGGGCGAGGCGCTGGCGCTGGCCGACGGGTCGGTCGTGCTGCCGATCTACCCGGCGCGCGAGGACCCGGTCCCGGGCGTCACCAGCGCGCTGATCACCGACGCGGCGCAGGCGGCGGGGGCGGCGGTGCGCGGGGTCGACGCGCCCGAGGACGCGGTGGCGGCCGTCGCGGGAATGGCCGAGTCCGGTGATCTCGTTCTCACCATGGGAGCCGGGGACGTCACCGATCTGGGGCCCCGGATCCTCGCCAAGCTGGCAGAGTGAGCACCGAGGAGCGAGCCGAGATGGCATACGAAGTCGACAGGACCGACGAGCAGTGGCGGGCGGAGCTGACGCCCGAGGAGTACCGCGTGCTGCGCGAGGCCGGTACGGAGCGGCCGTTCACCGGCGAGTACAACGACACGGAGACGACCGGCGTGTACCAGTGCCGGGGGTGCGGCGCCGAGCTGTTCCGCTCCGACACCAAGTTCGCCTCCCACTGCGGCTGGCCCAGCTTCTACGACCCGGCGCAGAGCGAGGCCGTCGAGCTGCTGACCGACCACTCCCTGGGCATGGCCCGCACCGAGGTCCGCTGCGCCCGCTGCGGCTCCCACCTCGGACACGTCTTCGAGGGGGAGGGCTACCCGACCCCGACGGACCAGCGCTACTGCATCAACTCGGTCTCGCTGAAGCTGGTCCCGCGCGAGAGCACCGACTGAAGCCCCGCGCCGCCCTCCCGCCGAGGGGCGTCGCGCACGTCACCGGGCGAGGCGCACCGCGGGACCACGGGAGGGCGGCGCGCGAAACGCGCGGGGGCGCGTTGTGTGCCTCGTCTCTCCCCTCGGAATACGGGACGGCCCCCGGCAGTTCCTTTGTACGCTGCACGTGAGTGGTAGACAGCGGTACGTACACAGCAGAAGAGAGAAGGGGCGGGGTCGACGCGTGGGGGAGAGCGTGGGAGCGAGTGCCGGGGCGCACATACGCACCGAGGGGGAAGCGGGGGGCCGGGGAACGGGAGGCGGACGGTGGCTGGTGCCTGTCCTGGCGTTCGGCGGGATCTCCGTCGCCGTCATGCAGACACTCATCGTGCCGGTCGTCGCCCAACTGCCCACCCTGCTGGACACGTCCACATCCAACGCCTCGTGGGTGATCACCTCCACGCTGCTGTCGGGCGCTGTCGCGACGCCGATCATGGGGCGCCTCGGTGACCTGTACGGAAAGCGGCGGATCGTGCTCCTCAGCCTCGGGCTGATGGTTCTCGGCTCGCTGATCTGCGCCTTCACCTCCGCCCTGGTGCCCATGGTGGCCGGGCGGGCCGTGCAGGGCTTCGCCATGGGGGCCATTCCGCTGGGCATCAGCATCATGCGGGACGAGCTGCCACCCGAGCGGCTGGGCTCCGCCATGGCGTTCATGAGTTCCTCACTGGGCGTGGGCGGCGCGCTGGGGATGCCGCTGGCCGCGTGGGTCGCCCAGTACACCGACTGGCACGTGCTGTTCTTCGGGTCCGCGGGCATCGGAGCGGTGGCCATGGTGCTGGTGCTCCTCCTGGTGCCCGAGTCGCCGCTGCGGACCCCTGGCAGATTCGACGTGCTGGGCACCCTGGGGCTCTCCGCCGGTCTGGTGACCCTGCTGCTGCCCATCTCCAAGGGCGGCGAGTGGGGCTGGGGCAGCCCGACGGTGCTGGGCCTGTGGGGCGCCTCCGCGCTGATCCTCCTGGCGTGGGGCCTGCTGGAACTGCGGATCAAGGACCCGCTCGTGGACCTGCGGACCACGGTCCGCCGCCAGGTACTGCTGACCAACCTGGCCTCAATCATGGTCGGGCTGGCCTTCTACGCGCTCACCCTCGTACTGCCCCAGATCCTCCAACTGCCCGCCGCCACCGGCTACGGGCTGGGCCAGTCGATGGTCGTCTCCGGGCTGTGCGTGGCGCCCATGGGCGTCGCGATGATGCTCGTCTCCTCGCTGTCGGCGCGGCTGTCCCAGGCGCGGGGCCCCAAGGTGTCGCTGATGACCGGCTTGGTGATCCTCGCCGCCTCCTACCTGCTGGGCACGATGCTGCTGAGCGCCGTGTGGCAGACCGTGCTGCTGTCCGTGCTGATCGGCGTCGGCATCGGCATCGCCTACTCCGCGATGCCCGCGCTCATCCTCGGCGCGGTGGACCCGTCCGAGTCCGGCGCGGCCAACGGGCTGAACACGCTGATGCGGTCGATCGGCACCTCGACGTCGAGCGCCGTGGTCGGTGTCGTCCTCGCCCGGATGAGCAGCCCGCTCGGCGCGGCACGCGTCCCCAACCTGGACGGCTTCCGTACCGCGTTCCTCATCGCCTCGGGAGCCGCGCTCCTCGGCCTGCTGATCGCGGCGTTCCTCCCGTCGTCCGCGACGAAGCGCGCGGCGGGGGCGGGGACCCACGGCGACCTGACCGACCCGCATCTGGTGCAGCGCGGCGGGCCGGGTGCGGACGACGAGCCGCACAGGGCGGCCGTTCCCCGGTGACCCGGTGGCCGGTAATCCGGTGACCTGAGCCGGGCTGCACGCCGCGCCCCCGGTGCGCCGGCTCGTTTGCCGGGCCCGTGCGCCGTGGCACGGGCCCGTCGCGCCGGGCTCACGCGTGCTGGTGCAGGCCCCTTCCGGCCAGCGTGAGGAACGTTTCGCCGACCGCCTCGCTCAGCGTGGGGTGCGGGTGGATGTGCTGCGCGATGTCCGCGGGCGCGGCGTCCCAGGCGACGGCCAGCTGGGACTCGGCGATCATCTCGGAGACGTGCGGGCCCACCAGGTGGACGCCCAGCACCCGTCCCTCGCCGCCCTGTTCGGCGACGACCTTCACCATGCCGCCCTGGCCGTGGACCATGCCCTTGGCCGTGGCCGTCAGCGGCATCACGTTGGCGCGCACCTCGTGCCCCGCCGCGCGGGCCTCCGCCTCGCTCAGGCCCACCGAGGCGGTCTGCGGGCCGGAGTAGGTCACGCGCGGCACGGCCGCGTAGTCCACGGGGCGCGGCGCCAGGCCCGCCAGCGTCTCGGCGACGACCAGTCCTTCCGCGAACGAGGCGTGTGCCAGCCCCAGGGAGGGCGGCGGCAGCAGGTCACCGACGACGTGGATGCCGGGGACGGCCGTCTCGAAGGTGTCCCAGCGCGCGGGCGGCAGGTACCCCCGCTCGTCGGCCGTCAGCCCCGCGGCCCCGAGCCCCAGCCCGTCGGTGACCGGGACCCGCCCCACCGCGACCAGCAGCCGTTCGGCGGCGAGCGTCGTCCCCTCGCCCCTGGCCGGCCGGACGTGGGCCTCGACGCCCGGCCCGACGCGGTGCGCCTCCAGCAGCTTGGCGCCCGTCAGCACGGTGATGCCGCGTTTCTTCAGCGCGCGGGTCAGGTGGCGGCTGGTGTCCTCGTCCTCCAGGGGCAACAGCCTCCCGGCCGCCTCCACCAGCGTGACCTCGGCGCCCATGGAACGGTGGAAAGAGGCGTACTCGACACCGATCGCGCCGCCGCCCAGCACCAGCACACTGCGCGGCAGGCCAGGAGCGAAGAGGGCGTCGTCGCTGGTGACGATGTGCGCCCCGTCGGGATCGAGCCCGGGCAACGTCCGCGGCCTGGAGCCGGTCGCCAGCACGAGACCGCGCCGCGCCGTCCACCGCTGATCTGCCCCGTGCGCCGTGGTGGTGACGTCGACGTCGCGTGGACCGGCCAGCGTGGCGGTTCCCCGCACCACGGTGACGCCGGCCTCGACCAGCTGTCCCTCCACGCCCTTGTGGTTGCGCGAGACGATGTCGTCCCTGGTGGCGACGAGCGCGTCCCAGTCGACGCTGTCCAGCGTCGCCTTCACGCCCCACCTCTCGCGGGCCTCGGAGACCCCGTCGACCAGTTCGGCGGCGTGCAGCATCGCCTTGCTCGGCACGCAGCCCCGGTGCAGACAGGTGCCCCCGACCAGATCCCGCTCGATCAATGCGACGTCCAGGCCGAGGTGCGCGGCGCGAAGGGCCGTGCTGTAGCCGCCCGTTCCACCGCCGATGACGATCACATCTGTGCTGTTCCCGCTCATGGGGCCAAGCCTGGTCTCCGGCTGGCAGATGAGTCCAACGCAATGCTTCTATGGAGGCGATGAACAGCGCTCATGAACAGGCGGGGGGCGGCTGGTGAGTCTGCGGCAGATGGAATACCTCGTCACGGTCGTCGAGGAGACGTCCTTCACCCGCGCCGCCGAGGCCCTGCACGTGACGCAGTCGGCGCTCTCGCACCAGATCAAGGCTCTGGAGCGCGAGGTGGGCGGCCCGCTGCTGGAGCGGCTGCCGCGCGGGGTGCGGCTCACGCCCATGGGGCGGGCGTTCCTCCCCGACGCCGAACTGGCCGTCCGCAGCGCCCGGCAGGCCCGCCGCGCCGCGCGGGCCGCGGCCGGGTCCTGCGGTGGCGAACTCCAGATCGCGACCGTGCACGGTCTGGCCGTCGGTGTCCTGACGGACGCGGTCGCGCGGATGCGGCGGCTGCACCCCGCCGTGGAGCTGCGGCTGCGCGAGTACGTGACGGAGGACGAGCTCCGTGAGCGGATGGCCCGCGGGATCGCCGACCTCGCCGTCGGCTACCAGCTGCCCGACTGGCCGGGCCCCTCCTGGGAGGTCGGCGAGGAGAAGGTGGTGCTCGTCGTCCCGCCCGGCGATCCGCTGCGCGGGCGTGCGCGAGACGGCGGCGAGCCGGTGCGCCTGGAGGAGCTGGCCGGCCGCGGCTGGGTGCGGTGCGGGATGGAGCCGTGGATCGAGGGGCAGCAGTTCCTCGACCGGGTCTGCGGACAGGCGGGGTTCGTTCCGCTCACCGCCGTGCGCGTCGAGCATCCCACGACGGCCGCGCGCGTGGCCGCCGCGGGCGCGGGCGTCTGCCTGGTCTCCGCCCACCTGGCGACCTCGCTGGTTCCGGCGGACCAGCTGGTCGGTGTCGGACCGCCCTGGCGCCGCCCGGTGACGGCCTTTTGCCGCTCCGAGCCGACGGGCGCCGCGCACGCCTTCCTCCGCCTGCTGACCGAGGGGCGGCCGCTCGCGTAGCGGCGTCGCTGGACGGGCGGAACACCCCGGCGTGTCATGCGAACGTACGTACCCGCCCGGGGCCATTTCGTGCGTCCTGTGCGTGCCGGGGCGTGATCCACGCGGGTTAGCGTCGGGCGATGGCTGGAGCACTGGTGACGACATACCGCACGGTGATCGGCCTGGGAGGGGGGCCACTCCTGCCCGCCGTCTCGTTCCTGGGACGGCTGCCGACCGCGATGTGCCAGCTCGGCTCGCTGCTGCTGGTGGCACGTACCAGCGGCAGCCTCGCCACCGCAGGTCTGGTGGGGGGCGCGTTGGCGGCTGGACAGACGGCGGGCGGGCCCGTGGTCGGGCGACTGGCCGACCGGCTTGGACAGCGTCCGGTCGTGCTGGTCGCCGCCCTCCTGAACGCGTGCGCCGTCACCGGCCTCGTCACCGGCGCGCTCGGCCACGCGCCGACCGCGGGCCTTGTGGCGCTCGGCGTCCTCGTCGGACTGAGCGTGCCGCAGGTGGGCCCGCTGTCGCGCTCCCGCATGGTCGCGCTCGCCCGGCGCGGGGGAGCGGACGAGCGCACGGTATCGGGGGTGCTGTCACTGGAAGGCACCCTGGACGAGACCTCGTTCGTGCTGGGTCCCGCGCTGGTGGGAATCGCCGCGACGGTGGCGCACCCCGCGGTGGCGCTCGGCCTGGCGGCGGCGCTGCTCGCGGCGTGCGGCGTCGCGTTCGCGCTGCATCCGACGGCGCGGGCCGTCGCACCGGCGCGCGGGGGCCGCGTGGGCGCCCTTCCCCTTGGCGGCGGCCTCCGAGTCCCCCGGCCCGCGGGCAGCGGCCGGCCGGGTGCCGGGGCCGGGCGTGGGGAGAGGCACCGGCGGCGCGGAACCGTCTACGCGCTGCGGGCCTCCGCCGCGTTGCAGGGCGCCATGTTCGGGGCCTGCCAGGCGGGCATCACGGCGCTCACCGAGGAACTGGGCGCCCCCGGCCAGTCGGGGCTGGTCTACGCCGCCATGGGCGTGATGAGTGCCGTGGTCGGGCTCGCCATGGCTTCGGTGCCACCCGCCGTGACGCTCACGGCCCGGTGGCGTGCGGCGACCTGTGCCGCCCTGGTGCTGGCCCTGCCGCTGCTGGTGGTGCACAGCCTGGGGTGGCTGTACCTCGTGGTGGTGATCCTCGGCAGCGCGTACGCCCCGCACCTGATCACGCTGTTCTCCCTCACGGAGCGGGTGGTGCCCGCCTCCCGGATGGGCGAGTCGATGGCGTTCATGACCAGTGGCGTCATCGGCGGACAGGCCCTCGCCCTGATGGCCGCGGGCCCTGTGGCCGAGGGGTACGGTCCCGGCGCCGCCTTCGGGATCGCGGTGGGCACCGCCGCCGCGGCGTGCGCGCTCGCCTGGGCGGCTCGTCCTGAGAGGGCGCGGGACGGGCACGGCGGCGCGCTCGCGCCCGCCTCGTCGGCCGGGTGACCGCGCCGGGAGGCGCGCATGTCCTGTGATGGCGAAGTGAGCCGTATGCGGCGCGCCGGTCCGGGAGTTCGATGGCGCGCCGGTCCGTGGGGTTCGATGGTGCGCCGGTCCGGGGTGGGAGGCGGCCGCGCCTGGGGCGAGGACCGGCTGACGCGCAGGGGGTGGGCGCCGTACACCGGCGGGACGCTGGTGAACCACGCCATCGAGTACGGGCGGGATCTGACCCGGCCGGAGCGGACGGACGAGATCGCGCTGATGCCGCGGTCACCGCTGCGATGACTTTTCCCGTTCCCGCGGGTCTACCCTTCCGACAACGATGATCACAGATCACCGAAGGGGAGCAGGTGGCACCGTGACGCAGTTGCTGCGGGTCCAGAACTTCACCGTCTCGAGTGACGGATTCGGCGCGGGCGAGGGGCAGAGCCTGGAGCGGCCCTTCGGCCACGCCGATCCGATGAGCTTGATGAGCTGGGCCGGCGCCACGGCCAGCTGGAAGATGCGCACGGAGCCGGGAGGCAGCCGCGGCCTGGACGACTACTTCATCCGTGACTACGACCACAACATCGGCGCCGAGATCATGGGACGCAACAAGTTCGGTCCGCAGCGCGGCCCCTGGGAGAACGAGGAGTGGCAGGGCTGGTGGGGCGACGAGCCCCCCTTCCACACCCCGGTCTTCGTCATGACCCACCACACCCGCCCGTCCTTCACCTTGTCGGACACGACCTTCCATTTCGTCGACGACGACCCCGCCAAGGTCCTGGAGGGGGCGAAGGAGTCGGCCCAGGGCAAGGACGTCCGCGTGGGTGGCGGCGCCACGACGATCCGCGCCTTCCTGGAGGCGGACCTGGTGGACACCTTGCACGTGGTGGTGGCCCCGTCGATCACGCTCGGCTCCGGTGCCAGGCTGTGGGAGTCCCCGGACGAGCTGACCGACCGCTTCCACCTCGACGTGGTCCCGAGCCCGAGCGGGGTGGTGCACCACCTGTTCTGGCGGAAGTGACGCGCCGAGAACTGTTCAGGACTCGACCCACCATGTGGCTGCTTCCTGCCCGGGGCGCCGAGGTGGACATGGGGCGGGGCGATGACGCGGCCGGCGCTCGGACCGAGCCGACGGCGGCGCCCGGGCCTGCTGGGAGTCGTGGGGCCTGGGGATCAGCGGTGAATTCCCCGTGCCGGTCGTGTCGGCGCGGTAGCGCGGAGCGTCCCCGAGGCGGTAGTACGGGGCCTTGTCGGTGCGTTGTCCCGTACCCGGAAGGAGTACGCGCGCCCCGGCAGGGCCCGCACAGGAGTGTCTCGGCCCCGTCGCGACGCCGCTGCGGGTTCGCCTCTGCGGCGGACCAGCGGGGGCCCGGCCGTCTCCTGAGCCCGTGCGCGCGTACGGGCACCCGAAGTTGACAGGGGTTACGGGTGCGGCTGTGAGAGGGCCGCAGTAGTCTTCCTTGATCGAACAGCGGGGGTCGGACCGGGGTGCGGAAGGCGGTGCGCAGTTGGGCTCGGGAGGGTACGAACTCCCCCCAGGTGACGGCGGTGAGGGGCCGGACGGTGGCGGAGCCGCCGCCCAGGACGGGACGGCCGACGACCCGCCGGGCGGTTGGGAAACGGGTGTGCCGCCCAGGAGCGGGCTGGGGGAGGCCGGGCTCCAGCCGGGCGCCGTTCCGCTGGCCCGCCCCATGGAGATCGGCGCGGACGTGGGGTGGGACGAGAACGACTGGGCGCAGGTCCGCACCAGGGCGCAGCGCGCCGGGCGCGCCTACGTGTGGCTGAATCTGGTCGAACAGCGGATGCGCGCGGTCGTCTCCGCCGTGCTGCGGCCGATCTACGAGCCGGTGCACGGCGAGGAGTGGGTCATCGCCGCCGCGGGCCCCGCGGGGCAGGAGTGGGTGCAGCGGGCCGTCGCCGTGCGGGAGGTCAGCCGCCGCAAGGGCTATCTGCTCGATCCGGCGGACGACACCCTCATCTCCTTCCTCACCCTGCCGCAGCTGCGCGAGCTGATGGTGCAGCACTGGCCCTGCTTCGAGCCGTACTTCGCCGACCGCAGGGAGGTGGAGCTGGCGCTGGACGAGCTGGAGGTCGCCCGCAGCGCGGTGGCACGCAACCGCGCGCTGTCCGAGACGGTGCTCGCGCAGGCCGAACGGATGTGCCGCAGGCTGCTGGAGGTGCTGGGCGCGGCCCCGCGGGGCGCCGCCTCGGTGGAGAGGCTGCCCGTGGACGCCGTCGAGGAGCTGGTCGGAGACCGGTTCGCGGACGTGGTCGGTGTCCACGCCGATCGCGTACGGCTGCAACGCCAGCTGCCCGCGGAGGACCTGTTCGCCGGGGCGCGCAGGCTGGACGCCATCGGCATCGGGCTCAACCTGCTGGTGCAGAACTACAGCGGGCGGCGGCTCGTACGACTGGCCGAGGCAGGATGCCGGGTGCGGCTGCTGTTCATGAACCCGGCGAGCAGCGCGCTGCGGCGCAGGGAGCGGGAGCTGGGCCTCAAGAAGGGCGAGTTGGCCCGCTCGGTGGAGACCAACATCCTGCACATGCGGCGGGTGCGCTCGCGGCTGCGGGACGCCGGCGCGTTCGAGATCCACGTCTTCGACGAGACCCCGCGCTTCAGCGCCTACCTGGTCGACGGCGACGGTTCCGACGGTCTGGCCGTCGTCCAGTCCTATCTGCGCCACTCGCGCGGCATGGAGACCCCGGCGTTCGTCCTGCGCGGCCCGGGCCGCCACGTGTCCGGCGACTACGACGTGGAGGGGGCGCTCTTCCCGCTCTACCGAGAGGAGTTCGACCACTTCTGGGCGGACTCCCGTCCCGTCTCGTAGCCCCACGCAACCGCTACGGCACATACGGTGTACGGCATGACGAGGTATGCCGCGCTGTTGCGAGGGGTCAATGTCGGGGGGCACAACAAGGTGCCCATGGCCGAGCTGCGCACGGTCATGGCCGAACTCGGGTGGGGTGACGCGCGCACCTACCTGCAGAGCGGCAACGCGGTGTTCACCGCGGACGAGGAGGACCCGCGCCCCGTCCTGGAGCGGGCCGTCGCCGAGCGGTTCGGCGTGGAGGTGCCCGCCCTGGTGCGGACGGGCGAGGAGTTGCGGGCCGTCGCGGCGGCCTGCCCCCTCCCCGTCGCGGAGCTGGATCCGGCCAAGCTGCTGGTGCTGTTCATCGAGGAGGAGCCGGCCGCCGACCACTTCGCGGGGCTGGACGCGGACGCCTTCGCACCCGAGGAGTACCGGCACGTGGGACGTGCCGTCTACTGTCACTTCCCGCACGGGATGGGCCGCAGCAAACTGGTGCCCGCGCTGGAGGGCGTGCGGCCCCGGCTGACCATGACGGGGCGCAACTGGCGCACGGTCCAGCGCCTCATCGAGCTGACCAGCTGAGTCACCGCGCCCGGAGGGCCGGCGCGGATGCCGGGCAGTGGTCGCGGGGCTTGGCGGGCGCGTGGGGCGGCTGTCCCTCGGCGGTGTTGCGTCTGTCACAGAACGACATGCCACTTGAGCCGTACACGGCAATCCGACAAGGATTCGACCGGTCCGACACCGGATCGGTCAGCCGCCATCAGCGAAAGGCTCACTGGGCATGCCACTTCACGGCGCACGGAACACCAGACGACGGATATCCCTCGCGCTCGGCGCGGCGCTCGCGGTCGCGGGCGGGGCGACACTGCTCACCCTGCCCGCCGGCGCGGGTGCTCCCGAGGAGGGCACCGTCCTGGGCGCGGACGCCGAAGGTGCCGTCAAGGGCAGCTACATCGTGGTGCTCGACAAGGGCGCCGGGGCCGCCAGGGCGCAGGCGGCCACGGAGGCGAAGAGCCTCACCGACGAGTACGGCGGCACGGTCGAGCACACCTATCACGCGGCGCTGACCGGCTACGCGGCCGAGGGGCTCAGCGCGCAGGGGGCGCGGCGCCTCGCGGCGGACGACAAGGTCGCCAAGGTCGTGCAGGTGCGGCGGATCCGCGCGCAGGCCACCCAGACGGACCCGCCCTCCTGGGGACAGGACCGCGTCGACCAGGCGGCGACGAAACCGGACGGCAAGTACACCTACCCCGACAGCGCGGGCGCCGGCGTCACGGCCTACGTCGTCGACAGCGGTATCCGCGTCAGCCACCAGGACTTCGGCGGCCGCGCAGCGAACGGCTACGACGTGGTGGACGACGACACGATTGCGCAGGACGGGGCCAACCACGGCACCCACGTGGCAGGCACCATCGCGGGCACGAAGTACGGCATCGCCAAGAAGGCCGATCTGGTGGCCGTGCGCATCCTCGGCGACGACAACAAGGGCACCACGGCCGCCGCCGTCGCGGGCATCGACTGGATGATCGAGGACCACGGGGGCGAGGACGGCCCCGCGGTCGCCAACATGAGCATCGGCGGCTTCAAGGACTACGCGCTCGACGAGGCGGTGGAGCGCGCCGTCGACGCCGGTATCACCTGCGTGGTCGCGGCGGGCAACTACAGCAACGACGCGAGCGATGCCTCCCCGGCGCGCGTCCCCGAGGCCCTCACCGTGGCGGCGAGCGACCAGGACGACGAGCAGACGGACTTCTCCAGCTACGGCAAGAGCGTCGACCTCTACGCGCCCGGCATCGACGTCGTCTCCGCCAGCAACAAGAGCGACACCGCCTCCATGGCCGGATACGGCACCTCCATGGCCACCCCGCACGTCACGGGAGCCGCGGCGCTCTACCTGAGTGAGCACAAGACGGCCACCCCCGCGCAGGTCGCCACCGCGCTGACGGACGGGGCGACGAAGGACGCCATCGCCAACCCCGGCGCCGGCACGCCGAACCGGCTGCTGCGCGTGCCCAAGTAGCCCGTCCCTGTGAGCGGTTGGCGGACACGTAGCGGTCCTGAACCGGCCACGTCCGCCCTCGCTCGGAACACCGACCGCACCACCAGCCTCACCCGTTGCGTGTGTCACACCCGCACGGAGAACTTGAGCTGCGCGCGCCAATCCGACAGGGTTTCGAACCAGTCGGCGACGGCCCGGCGCCCCACTCGCGGGCGCTGGACCGTCACCCCCCACACGACACCAGGAGAGGCGCTCCCCGCATGGCAACGCACGTGGCCCGCAACACCAAACGCCGGATATCCCTCGCGATCGGAGCGGCCGTCGCCCTCGCGGGCGGCGCCACCCTCCTCACCCTCCCGGCGGGCGCGGCACCCGCCGAGGCCACCGTCGTCGGGGCCGGCTCCCACGACGCCGTCAAGGGCAGCTACATCGTGCTTTTGAAGAACGGCGGCTCCGCGCACGGCAAGACCTCCGCCACCCGCGTCGAGAGCGCGGGCAAGGGCCTGGCCGACGAGTACGGCGGCAAGGTCGCGCGCACCTACCGCTCAGCCGTCCACGGCTTCAACGCCACCGGTATGAGTGCACAGGAGGCCAGGCGCCTCGCCGCCGACGACCAGGTCGCCCAGGTCTTCCAGAACCAGCGCATCACCACCACGGCCACCACCCAGAAGAACCCGCGTTCCTGGGGTCTGGATCGCGTCGACCAGAAGTCGGGGAAGCTGAACAAGACCTACACCTACCCCTCGGGCGCGGGGGCCGGGGTGACCGCGTACGTCATCGACACCGGCGTGCGCATCAGCCACAAGGACTTCGGCGGCCGTGCCTCCTACGGCTACGACGCCGTCGACGAGGACAAGACCGCCCAGGACGGCAACGGCCACGGCACCCATGTCGCGGGAACCGTCGCGGGCACCGAGTACGGCGTCGCGAAGAAGGCCGACATCGTGGCCGTACGCGTGCTGGACGACGAGGGCTCCGGCACCACCGCGCTGGCCGTGGCGGGCGTCGACTGGGTCACCGAGCACCACAAAGGCCCCTCCGTCGCGAACATGAGCCTGGGCGGCAACAAGGACGCGGCCCTCGACGCCGCCGTACAGCGCTCGATCTCCTCCGGCGTCAGCTACGCCGTCTCGGCCGGAAACGAGGGCGCCGACGCCTCCACCTCCTCGCCGGCCCGGGTGCCCGAGGCGCTGACCGTGGCCGCCTCGGACAAGAAGGACGCGCAGGCGGAGTTCTCCAACCACGGCAAGCTCGTCGACCTCTTCGCCCCCGGAGTCGACATCGTCTCCGCGAGCAACAAGAGCGACACCGGCACCGCCACCATGTCGGGTACCTCCATGGCCTCCCCGCACGTGGCCGGAGCCGCCGCCGTCTACCTGAGCGGCCACAAGGGCGCCACCCCGGCACAGGTGACCGCGGCACTCACCAAGGGCGCCACCGCCGCAGCGGTGACCGATCCGGCCAAGGGGACGACCGACAAGCTCCTCCGCGTGGTCAAGTGACCGCCTTTCACGGTCAATTGTGAGCTCCTTCTGTGCGTAACCCCGGTTTTCCGGGTAAGCGCAACACCAGGCCCGCCGTGCCCTCCCCCCACGGGGCACGGCGGGCCTTCGCCGTGCCGGGACCCTCACGGCGCCACCCGGCCGCCGCGCACACGCCCGCGCGCGGTTCATACGGACTTAACACGGCGCCCGTTGACGCCCCCGCGGCGCGGCTGGCAGGCTCACATGCCGTGAGCCAGTACCGGAACCTCGTAGCGCGCCTGCACGTCGACCTGCGACGTCACGCCAGCGCCCTGTGTGCCCCCGCCTGCGCCTGACGCGCGCCCGCAGCTCACCTCTTCCCTCCTCGCCGACGGCGGCGGACCCCCGCACGCCCCACGTCCGCCACGGCCCCCGCGCCGCGTAAGGCCCCGCACGCCCAGCCGGCCGGGCCGCGCCGGGCCAGGGCCCGCACGGACACGTCCGCACCGCGAGTGACAGCCATGCCCCAAGGACCGTGCGCCCGACGCGGACGGCCCACACCCGGCACGGAACGTCCGCGCGCCGTCGCACACCGCAACGCAACGGAAGGCACCCGTGCGCCCTCACCAGCTCCGCAGACGGGAGTTCCTCGCCCTCACCGGCCTGACGACCCTCGCCGCCGCCACCACGGCAGGCTGCGGGCGCGCCTCCGGCAGGTCCCGCGTCCCCGCCGACACGCTGCGCTACCAGGGCTGGGCCGGGACCGTCACCCCGGCCGAACTCGCCGAGGACCTCGGCTACCTGCCAGGTCTCACCCTCAAGTGGGTCGGCAACACCACCAGCGGCCCTCAGGACATCCAGGCGGCCGCCGCCGGTGACACCGACTTCGGCGGCGCGTTCAACGGCGCCGTCGTCAAGATGGCCGCAGCCAAGGCACCGGTGAAGGCCGTCATCAGCTACTACGGCGTCGACGAGGAGCGCTACAGCGGCTTCTACGTCCTCAAGGACAGCGCCCTGCACTCGGCCCGCGACCTGATCGGCAAGCGAGTCGCGATGAACACCCTCGGCGCCCACGCGGAAGCCGTGCTCGACACCTACCTCGCCCGCGAGGGCCTCCACCCGGACGAGGCCGCCCGGGTGGAGCGCCTCGCCCTGCCGCCCGTCAACACCGAACAGGCGCTGCGCCAGGGACAGGTCCACGTCGCCGTCCTCACCGACATCCTGCGCGACAAGGCACGCGAACGCGGCGGCATCCGCGCCCTCTTGGACGACCACCGGCTGCTGGGCTCCTTCAGCGCCGGCACCTACGTGATGGCCGACCGCTACCTGGAAGCCCACCCGCGGCAGGCACGCGCCTTCGTGACCGGCGTCGGACGGGCGCTCAAGTGGTCGCGGCGCACCCCGCGCGAGGAGGTCGTCGAGCGGATGGTGCGCATCGTGCGGCGCCGCGACCGCAGTGAGGACACCGAACCGCTGCGCTACTGGCGCTCCTACGGCGTCGCGGGCCGCGCGGGGCGGATCGCCCCCGACGAGCTGTCGCTGTGGGCCCGCTGGCTGGAGCGGCGCGGCGACATCGCACCCGGCCGGGTGCACGTTCCCGACCTCTACACCAACGCCTACAACCACACCGCAGAACCGCACCGCGACCGCTCCGGGAGCTGACCCATGCCCTCCTCCCTCACCCCGAAGATCCGCTTCGAGCACGTCGGGAAGACCTTCCCCCTCCGAAGCGCACGCACGGCACGGACCGCCCCCGAGCGCTTCACCGCGCTCCAGGACATCGACCTGGACATCGCTCCGGGCGAGTTCAGCGTCCTGGTCGGCCCGAGCGGCTGCGGCAAGTCCACCCTCCTCGACCTGCTGGGCGGGCTCACCCACCCCACCCGCGGCCGTGTCCTGCTGGACGGCGCACCCGTCACAGGCCCCGGACGCGACCGTGGCACCGTCTTCCAGAGCTACGCGCTGCTGCCGTGGCGCACCGCGCGCGGCAACGTCGAGTTCGGTCTGGAGGCGGGCGGCACGCCGCGCCGCGAGCGCGCGGAGAAAGCCGCCGAGTACCTCTGCCTGGTGGGCCTCGACGGGTTCGCCGACCGGCACCCGCACGAGCTGTCGGGCGGCATGCGCCAGCGCGTCGCCCTCGCACGGAGCCTCGCCTGCGACCCCGACGTCCTGCTGATGGACGAGCCGTTCGCCGCGCTCGACGCGCAGACCCGCGAATCCCTCCAGGACGAACTGCTGCGCGTGTGGCGGCGCACCGGCAAGACCGTCGTCTTCATCACCCACAGCATCGACGAGGCCGCAGATGTACGCCGGCATCCTCACCGTCTCCGCGCTCGGCGTCGCCTTCAACCAGCTTCTCGTCGCGCTGGAGCGCCGCTTCACCTCGTGGCGCACCGCCTGACCCCGCCGCTCACCGAAAGGAACCCCCTCCCATGACCAGCTTCGACATCCGCCGCGTCGGCGGCCGTATCGGCGCCGAAGTCCTCGGCGTTGACCTGTCCGAGCCGCTCGCCCCCCACCTCGTCGAGGAGATCACCTCCGCCCTCCTCGCCCACAAGGCGCTCTTCTTCCGCGACCAGAGCCTCGACGACGCCGACCAGATCCGCTTCGCCTCCCTCTTCGGCGAACTGACCACCGCCCACCCCACCGTGCCCTCCGTGGCCGGACAGCCCCACATCCTGCCCGTCGACGGCGAGGAGGGCGTACGCGCCAACCGGTGGCACACGGATGTCACCTTCGTGCGCACCCCGCCCGCGGTCAGCACGCTGCGCAGCCTCGTCGTCCCGCCCTACGGCGGGAACACGCTGGTGGCCAACGCGGCGGCCGCCTACGCCGACCTGCCCGAAGTGCTGCGCGCGTTCGCCGACCGGCTCTGGGCCGTCCACACCAACGACCACGACTACGCCGAACCGAAGAACCAGGCGGCGGCCGAGCGGCGCAAGGTGTTCACCGCGCGCCGCTGGCAGACCGCGCACCCCGTGGTGCGCGTCCACCCCGTCAGCGGCGAACGCGGTCTGTTCATCGGCGGGTTCGCCCAGCGCCTCGTCGGGCTGGGCACCGAGGAGTCCCGCGACCTGCTGCGGATCCTCCAGTCCTACGTCACCCGTCCCGAGAACACCGTGCGGTGGGCCTGGGCACCCGGCGACCTCGTGCTGTTCGACAACCGCATCACCCAGCACTACGCCCCCGACGACTACGGCGACCTGCCCAGGCGGCTGCACCGGGTGACCGTCGCCGGTGACGTGCCCGTCGGTGTGGACGGCGCGCTCAGCCACGTCGTCGAGGGCGACGAGGCCGGCCACTACACCCCCGCGGCGGCCTCCCGATGACCGCCGGGGCCGCCGTCCTCGCCGAGAGCCCGCCGCGCGTGCTGCGGCTGCCCGCCGCCGAGGGCATCCGCGTCGACCGCGAGCGGCGCACCGTCCACGTCGACGGTACCGAAATCGACCTCACCTACCTGGAGTTCGAGCTGCTGGCGCACTTCGTGGAACAGCCGCACCGGGTGCACACCCGGGTGCAGCTCGTCAGCGGAGTGTGGGGGTACGGGGAGCACGTCGGGGACGGGCGGACCGTCGACGTCCACGTCGCCCGGCTGCGGCGCAAGCTCGGAGCGCGCTACCGCGCCCGCATCGTGACGGTGCGGCGCGTCGGCTACAAGTACACGCCGTAGCCTCCCCCGCCCGCACCCACACCGTTCTCCCGGGGCCACACGCCCCGTGCGCCCCGGGAGAACGGGCCGACCAGGACCGACCAAGGACCCCACATGGCACTCATCCTCACCCTCGCGGGCAGCCCCTCACCCTCCAGCCGCACGGAGCGGCTGCTGCGCGAGGTGGGCACACGGCTGGGCCGCGAGGGCGGACACGAGATACGGCACCTCGCCGTGCGCGACCTGCCGGCAGCGCCGCTCCTGGCCGCCGACCACACCCACCCCGCACTCCGCGAGGCGCTCGCGGCCGTCGCGGCCGCGGACGCCGTCGTGATCGGCACTCCCGTCTACAAGGCGGCCTACAGCGGCCTGCTCAAGACCTTCCTCGACGTCCTTACGCGCACCGCGCTGCACGGCAAGGAACTGCTGCCGCTGCTGACCGGCGGCAGCCGCGCACACGTGCTGGCGCTGGACTACGCGCTGTGTCCGGTCCTGGCCGCGCTGGGCGGCCACGCCCAGCTGAGGGGCCGCTTCGTGCTGGACGAGCACCTCGTCACCGAGCCCGGGGACGCGGCCGACGGCGGCGCCGGTGGTCTCGGCGGTGTCGGCGGTGTCCGGCTCAGCGGCGAGGCGGAGGCGGGGGTGGCCGCAGCCGTCGCCGAAGCCCTCGCCGCACGAGAACGGCACAGCGCCCGGGCCGTTCCGGCGGTGGCGTGAAGTAGACCGCCGTCCCCGGCGCCCGCGTGCGACAGGCCGCCCGCCGTCCCACCGCCGCGTGCGACAGGCCGCAGAACCGGCCCTCGCAGCTGGCCTGGGCCGAGGCGGAACGGCTGCTGGAGGGCTCCAGCCCGGAAGCCGTGCCGCGGGCCCAACAGGGCCTGCGCCGCAGCGAGTCCGAGGGCCAGCAGCGCATGCTGGCCCTGCACGGCGGGGCGCTTCCCAGCGCCCCCGGACCCGGTCGAGCAGGGGGCACCCGGGCCGACCTGGAGATCCACCCGGGGCTGTGGGCGGGCATCGGGCTGGTGCGCGGCGGCGCGGGCACGGCCCTGGTCGGCAGCCACGAGGAGGTCGCCGACCTGATCGCCCGGTACCGCGAGGCGGGCATCGAGGAGTTCGTCCTCTCCGGCTACCCGCACCTGGAAGAGGTCTACTGGTTCGGCGAGAACGTACTCCCACTGGTACGCCGCCGGGCGGCGCGGGCACCGGGTCCAGCCGTGGGGGTGGGGACGTCTACGGGCCGGCCGGATCGCCGAAGCCGGCGGCGACACACCTGAGCCGGATCGACCGCCGGTGGAGGGTGAGCCCTACGCCGCCGAGGCGGCGAGGTCGTGGGCCGGCGTGGTGGCCCGGTAGCGTTCGAGCACGACCCGGGCCACTTCCGGCGCGGGGCCCAGGACGGGGGCCAGGATGTCGGCGCCGGCCTCCCGGGCGCCGGTGGCGATGCGGTCGGGGAGGCGGCCGGGGGCCAGGACGTACGGTGCCACCGCCACCCGGCGCGCTCCCGCCGCGCGCAGGTCCCGTACGGCGTCGGCCGTGCGGGGCGCCGAGGCGGAGGCGAACGCAGGCCGCACGGCACACCAACCGGTGGTACGCCGCCACTCCCGCGCGATTGCTGCGATCACTGCGCTCGCCTCCGGGTCAGAGGAACCGGCCGCCGCCAGGACGACGCCGGTGAAGGGCGCGTCACCGGGCGCCACCCCGGCCGCGCGCAACCGCCGCTCCAGGGCGACGGTCAGTGCGGGGTGCGGGCCCAGGACGTCCGCCTGGCGGACGGTCAGGCCCGGCAGGGACGCGCTCTCCTCGGCCAGCACCCCGGGGATGTCGGTCTTGGCGTGGAAGGCGCGGGTCAGCAGCAGCGGGACGGCGACGACCTGCCGGGCGCCCGCCGCGTGCAGCGACCGCAGCGCGGTCCCCACCGACGGCGTGTCGAAGTCGAGGTATCCCACCGCGACCGGCAGCCCCGGCGCGCGCCGCCGCACGCGGGCGGTGAGTGCGGCGACCGTGGCGGCGTGCCGCGGGTCGCGGCTGCCGTGCGCGATCAGCAGCAGTGCGGGGGAGGCGGGGGTGAGGGGTGTGGCACGTGACATCAGCGCAGCAGCCCCCGGTGGCGCAGGACGCGCCGTTCGACGGGCGCGAAGACGAGGAGTTCGATGCCGATGCCCACCAGCAGGATGAGCAGGATGGCGCCCAGTACGAGTGGCATGTCCTGGTAGGAGCGGCCGGTGTCCAGCAGCCGGCCGAGGCCCACGCCCAGCTCGGGTGAGGTGGCGATCAGTTCGGCCGCCATCAGGGACCGCCAGGAGAACGCCCAGCCCTGTTTGAGCCCCGCGATGTAGCCGGGCAGTGCGGCGGGCAGCAGTACGTGGCGGACGCCGCGCAGCCCTCGGGCGCCGATCACCTTGCCCGCGCGCAGGTGCAGCGGGTCGATCCGGTCGACGCCGGCGACCAGGCCGTTGGCGATGGAGGGGACGGCGCCCAGCAGTACGACGGCGTAGATGGTGGCGTTCGTCAGCCCGAACCAGATGATCGCCGCCGGCACCCACGCGACCGAGGGCAGCGACTGGAGTCCGGAGAGGATCGGACCGATCGCCGCGCGCACCGGCCGCACCCTGGCGACCAGCAGCCCCAGCGGCGTCCCGGCCACGAGGGCGACGCCGAAGCCCAGCGCCCCACGGGAGACGCTCTGCCAGACGACGCCGAGGATCGTGCCCTTGTACCACTCCTCGGCCAGCGCGTCCCACACCATCAGCGGGCCGGGCAGCTGGTAGTCGGGCTTGAGGTCGAGCGCGAACGCCGCCTGCCACAGCGCCAGGACCAGCACGACGGCCAGCACCGGCGGCAGTACCTTGTGCCGCAGCGCTTCCCCGAGGGCGGGGCGTGCCGTTGCGTGGGTGTCCAGCGCGTCGAGCCCGGCCTCCAGGCCGGCCAGGTCGCTGCCGGGCGCCGGGGTCTCGCGCGCGGCCGTGGTGGCCGCCGCGCTGGTGGCCCGTTCGTCGTCGGGTCGCGGCTCTGTGGTCGCCGGCTGTGTCTCAGTGCTGGCCATGGCGGCGGATCTCCCCCCGGAGCTGTTCGGTGATCTCGACGGACAGCGCGGCGACGTCCGCGTCCTCGATACGGCGCGGGTGCGGGATGCCGACCTCCCACTGTCTGGCGACGCGTCCCGGCCGGGAGGAGAGCAGCACGACGCGCTCGGCGAGCCGTACGGCCTCGCGGACGTTGTGCGTGACGAAGAGCACGGCGACGTTCGTCTCGGACCAGACGCGGGTCAGCTCCTCGTGGAGGACGTCGCGGGTGATGGCGTCCAGCGCGGCGAACGGCTCGTCCATCAGCAGCAGCCGGCTGTCCTGCGCCAGCGCCCTGGCGAGCGCGACCCGCTGCCGCATGCCGCCGGACAGCTCGTGGACGCGCTTGGTGTACGCGCCTCGCAGCCGGACGAGCCGTAGCAGCCGTTCGGCCTCGTCGGTGCGGTCCGCTCTGGGCATGCCGCGCATCTTCAGGGCCAGTTCGATGTTCTTGCCCGCGGTCAGCCACGGGAAGAGCGCGTGCTCCTGGAACATCAGTGCCGGGCGTCCGCCGGGCACCTCGATGGTGCCGGTGGTGGGAGCGTCGAGGCCCGCCACGAGGTTGAGCAGGGTGCTCTTGCCGCAGCCCGAGGCGCCGAGCAGGGTGACGAACTCTCCGGGGGCCACGTCGACGCTGATGTCGTCGAGTACCTGCTGCGGGCCGAACGACTTGGTCACGTGCGTGAGGCGGGCGGCGGTGCCGGCCGCTGTGGTCACGGTCACTGGTTCACCTCCTTCTCGTAGGGGGCTCAGGCTTCTCGGAGGGGCTCAGGGGGATCAGGGGCGGCCGAGACCGGCGTCGGTCACGGCGGGACGGCCCTCGCTCCTGAGGACTCGGTTGAGCGGGGCGAGGTCGTAGACCCCGGCCAGTTGCGGCGTCTCCAGCAGCCCGGCCGCGTCGGCGTGTTCCGCCTGTTTCCGCAACGTGGCGGCCAGCGGGTCGTCCGTCACCTCGATCCGCCGGAAGGCCGCGTCGAGTACGTCGCGGGGCAGCGGCTTGCCCGCGTCGCGTCGCAGGGCGTCGTTGACGTACTTCTTCGCGGTGCCGGGGTGGGAGCGGATCCACGCGTTGGTCCGCACCGAGCCGCGCAGCACGGCCTCGACCGCGTCGGGGTGTTCGTCGAGGAAGTCCTTTCGCACCACCAGGTTGGTGGTGACGAACTTCCCCTCCTTCCACAGCTTCTCCTCGTCGAGCAGGACCTTCCCGCCTTCCGCCACCAGCCTGGAGGCGGTCGGTTCGGGGACCCACGCGCCGTCGATGCCGCCCTGCCGGAAGGTGGTGGGGATCTCCTTGTTGTCCTGCCGCAGCACCGAGGTGGCGCCCCTGCCGGTCTCCGGGTCGACGTCGATGCCTTTGCTCCGCAGGTGGTGCAGCAGCGCCACGTCCTGTGTGTTGCCCAACTGGGGTGTGGCGAGCGTCTTGCCCCTCAGGTCGTCGGGCGAGGCCACCTTCTCCGGGTCAACGACCAGGGAGGCGCCGCCCGAGGTCGCGCCCGAGACGATCCGCAGGTTCTTCCCGCCCGACTGCACCCACCCGTTGACGGCGGAGGAGGGGCCGACCCAGGTCATGTCGACGGCCTTCGCGTTGAGCGCTTCGATGGCGGAGGGCCCGGCGTCGAAGACCTGGGTGGAGACCTTCGTGCCGCCCAGCTCCCGCGGTATCGGGCCGCCGGAGCGCAGCCCCACCAGGGGGGTGGCGTGGGTGACGTTGGGGAAGTACCCGAGCTTCACCTCGTCGAGCCCGTCGATCTTCTCGCCGCCCGCGGGCGCGGGGTCACCACTGACGACGGCCTTCGACCCGTACCCGCAGCCCGCCGCCAGGAGCAGTGCCCACAGTGCGGCGAGAGCCGCCGGGGTCCGGCGGGAAGGGCGTGGTGGCAGGGCTCGGATGCGGGGCACTGAGGTGTCCTCTCAGGGGGCGGGTGCGGGGCGGCCTCCGCGCGGTGTCCGGGGATTGCCGGACCTCACGGACGGCGGGCGGTGAGCGTGGCGTACGGGGGCGTACGCACCTCACCGTGCACATCGCCCCACTCCGCCCTGTCCGCTGCCGCGTGCGCCGCTGCCGATGCGGCCACCGGTCTGGTCGAAGGTCGAGAAGGCCTCGTGCGACATGCCCGGAGCGCCCATGGTGTGCGGACCCCCGGTCCTAGAAGTCCCAGCCCTCGTCGTCGGCGGCCGTGGCCACCGGGGAGTCCGCGTCGGCGAAGGCATCGCCCGCCATGCCGGCGGTGAGGGTGCTGCCGTCGGAGGGGTCGACGAGGAGGAAGGATCCGGTGCGGCGGGAGCGGGCGTAGGGGTCGAGGGGCAGGGGTTCGGCGGTGCGCAGGACGACGCGGCCGATGTCGTTGGCCACCAGCTGTCCCGGCGCGGGGTGCTGGGAGAGGTCGGCCAGGGTGAGACGCGAGGGGATGTCCTCGACCCGCGCCTTGACGGTGCGCGTGGCGACCTTGAGCAGGACGCGGGCGCCGGGGACCAGGGGCGTGTCGTGGAGGTGGCAGACGGTGGCGGTCACGTCCTGGCTCGGTACCAGGTCCGCCTCGCTGGGGGCGAGCACGTCGCCGCGGGAGATGTCGAGGTCGTCGGCCAGGCGGAGGGTGACCGACTGGGGCGCCCAGGCCGTCGCGACCGCCTGGCCGAGGTTGTCGATCGCGGTGATCGTGGAGGTCTGCCCCGACGGGTGGACGGTGACCCGGTCGCCGACGCGCAGCACCCCCGAGGCGATCTGCCCTGCGTAGCCCCGGTAGTCGGGGTGCTCGGCGGTCTGCGGTCTGATGACGTACTGGACGGGGAAGCGGGCCGCGTCGTCGGTGGGGTCGTGAGTGACCTGCACGGTCTCCAGGTGTTCGAGGACGGTGGGCCCCGAGTACCAGTCCATGTGCGCCGAGGCGTCCACGACGTTGTCGCCCTCGAGCGCGGAGATGGGGATGGCCGTCACCTCCGGCACCCCGAGCGAGGTGGCGTAGGCGGAGAACGCGTCGGCGATTGCGGCGAAGACGCTCTCCTGGTAGTCGACCAGGTCCATCTTGTTGACGGCGAGGACGACGTGCGGGACGCGCAGCAGCGCGGCCACGGCGGCGTGGCGGCGGGTCTGCTCCACCACGCCGTTGCGCGCGTCCACCAGGACGACGGCCAGCTCGGCGGTGGAGGCGCCGGTGACCATGTTGCGGGTGTACTGCACGTGCCCCGGGGTGTCCGCGAGGATGAACCGCCGCTTGGGCGTGGCGAAGTAGCGGTAGGCCACGTCGATGGTGATGCCCTGCTCCCGCTCGGCCCGCAGGCCGTCGGTCAGCAGCGCCAGGTCGGGTGCTTCTTGGCCGCGCTCCCGTGAGGCGCGGGAGACGGCCTCCAACTGGTCGGTGAGCACCGACTTGGAGTCGTGCAGCAGGCGGCCCACCAGGGTGGACTTGCCGTCGTCGACGCTGCCGGCGGTGGCGAAGCGCAGCAGCGACGTCGTCGCCGTGGCCGCGGTTCCCAGCGCTTCGCTGTCCAGTGTTCCGGTCATGGTCAGAAGTAGCCTTCCCGCTTGCGGTCTTCCATCGCGGCTTCGGAGAGCTTGTCGTCGGCCCGGGTGGCTCCGCGCTCGGTCAGCCGGGAGACGGCGATCTCCGCGATCACCTTCTCGACCGTGTCCGCGTCCGAGTCGACGGCGCCCGTGCAGGACATGTCACCGACCGTGCGGTAGCGCACCTGCCGCCGCTCGACCCGTTCGCCGTCCTTGGGGCCGCCCCACTCGCCGGGCGCCAGCCACATGCCGGAGCGGGAGAAGACCTCACGCTCGTGCGCGTAGTAGATCGCCGGGAGCTCGATCTTCTCCCGCGCGATGTACTGCCACACATCCAGCTCGGTCCAGTTCGAGAGCGGGAAGACGCGTACGTGCTCACCCGGGGCGTGCCGGCCGTTGTAGAGCTGCCACAGCTCGGGACGCTGGCGCCTGGGGTCCCAGCCGCCGAACTCGTCCCGCAGCGAGAACACCCGCTCTTTGGCGCGCGCCTTCTCCTCGTCCCGGCGGCCGCCGCCGAAGACGGCGTCGAACCGGCCCGCGGAGATGGCCTCCAGCAGCGGCACGGTCTGAAGCGGGTTCCGCGTCCCGTCGGGGCGCTCGCGCAGCGTGCCGGCGTCGATGTACTCCTGCACCGAGGCCACGTGCAGCCGCAGCCCGTTGCTCGCCACGGCGCGGTCCCTGTACTCCAGCACCTCGGGGAAGTTGTGTCCGGTGTCCACGTGCAGCAGCCCGAACGGCACCGGCGCCGGCGCGAACGCCTTGAGCGCCAGGTGCAGCATCAGGATCGAGTCCTTGCCGCCCGAGAAGAGGATCACGGGGCGCTCGAACTCTCCCGCGACCTCCCGGAATATGTGCACCGCCTCCGACTCCAGGGCGTCGAGATGCGAGAGCGCGAACGGGTTGTCGGTCTCTTCCGGTACGGTCACCGCCGTCGTCACAGCAGTCCCCTCTCCCTCAGCAACGTGTGCAGTGCCGTGGCCGACTCGGTGACGCTCCGGCCGTCGGTCTCCAGCCGCAGATCCGGGCTCTCGGGCTCCTCGTACGGGTCGTCCACGCCGGTCAGCCCGGTCAGTTCGCCGGCCGCCTGTTTCGCGTACAGGCCCTTCACGTCCCGCTGGGAGCACACCCGCAGCGACGTGGCGACGTGCACCTCGACGTACGGCGTGCCCTCGGCGGCGTGGCGCTTGGCTACGGCCTCGCGGCTGTCGGCGTACGGGGCGATGACGGGCACCAGCACGGTCACGCCGTGCGAGGCCAGCAACTCGGCGACGAAGCCGATGCGCTGCACGTTGGTGTCCCGCTCCGCGCGGGAGAAGCCGAGACCCGCGGAGAGGAAGGTGCGGATCTCGTCGCCGTCCAGCACCTCGACCCGCCGGCCCTCGCCGCGCAGCCGCTCGGCCAGCGCGGTGGCGATCGTCGTCTTGCCCGCGCTCGGCAGGCCGGTCAGCCACACGGTGGCGCCGCTTCCCCCGCTCATCACGCTCCCCTGCTCTTGTCGGTCATCCGTCATCCGTGCAGCCCGCACTCGGTCTTGCCGCGCCCGGCCCACCGGCCCGCGCGCGCGTCCTCGCCCTCCAGCACGCGGCGGGTGCACGGCGCGCAGCCGATGGAGGCGTAGCCGTCGCCCAGCAGCGGGTTGGTCAGGACGCCGTGTTCGGCGACGTAGTCGTCCACCTCCCGCTGACTCCAGCGGGCGATGGGGGAGATCTTGACCTTTCCGCGCTTGCCGTCCCAGCCGACGACCGGGGTGTTCGCGCGGGTCGGCGACTCGTCGCGGCGCAGCCCGGTGGCCCACGCGTCGTACGCGCGCAGCCCCTCCTCCAGCGGCCGCACCTTGCGCAGCGCGCAGCACAGGTCCGGGTCGCGGTCGTGCAGCCGGGGGCCGTACTCGGCGTCCTGCTCGGCCACCGACTGGCGCGGCGTGAGGGTGTGGACCTCCACGTCCATGACGGCCTCGACGGCGTCGCGGGTGCCGAGGGTCTCGGGGAAGTGGTAGCCGGTGTCGAGGAAGACGACGCGGACGCCGGGCAAGACGCGCGAGGCGAGGTGCGCGACGACGGCGTCCTCCATGGAGGAGGTCACGCAGAAGCGGTGGCCGAAGGTGTCGGCGGCCCAGCGCAGGATGTCCAGCGCGTCGGCGTCCTCCAGATCGCGGCCCGCCTGTCCGGCCAGCTCCTCCAGCTCCTCGGCGGAGCGCTGCGCGGGTATGTGCGCGATGCTCATGGGGTGGGGTCCTCTCCGTGTACCGACCGCAGCCCGGAGGCCAGCAGCCCCAGGAACTTCAGACGGAAGGCGCGGTTGCAGGCGGCGCACTCCCAGGCCGCGCCCTGCCCCGGGGCGGTCGCCTCCTCGCTGGGCCGCAGGTCCTCGTCACCGCAGTAGGGGCAGTGGAACGGCGCGGCCCTCTCCCCGCCTTCGGCCGAGCTCATTTCAGGTCCCCCTCGTCGGCACGCGCGGCCCACTGGGCGAACCGTTCGCCGTCCTCGCGCTGGTCCTGGAAGGCGCGCAGCACCCGTTCGATGTAGTCGGGGAGCTGGTCCGCTGTCACCTTCAGGCCGCGCACCTTGCGGCCGAAGCCGGGCTCCATGCCCAGCGAGCCCCCCAGGTGCACCTGGTAGCCCTCGACCTGGTTGCCGTCGGCCCCGGTGAGCAACTGGCCCTTCAGGCCGATGTCGGCGACCTGGATGCGGGCGCAGGAGTTGGGGCAGCCGTTGAGGTTGATGGTGACGGGCTGGTCGAAGTCGGGGAGGCGGCGCTCCAGTTCGTCGATGAGCCAGGAGCCGCGGCCCTTGGTCTCGACGATGGCCAGCTTGCAGAACTCGATCCCGGTGCAGGCCATCGTGCCCCGCCTGAAGGGGGAGGGCCGGGTCGTCAGGTCGAGCGCCTCCAGCCCGTCGGCCAGCGAGGCCACCTGGTCCTGCTCGACGTCCAGCACGAGCATCTTCTGTTCGGCCGTGGTGCGCACCCGTCCCGAGCCGTGGGCCTCGGCCAGGTCGGCGATCTTGCTGAGCGTGGCGCCGTCCACGCGGCCCACCCGGGGGGCGAAGCCCAGGTAGTAGCGGCCGTCCTTCTGCCGGTGGACGCCGATGTGGTCGCGCCACTGCTGCGGAGGCTGCTCGGGCGCCGGGCCGTCGAGCAGCTCGCGCCCCAGGTACTCGTCCTCAAGCACCTGCCGGAACCTGTCCGCGCCCCAGTCCGCGAGGAGGAACTTCAGCCGGGCGCGGTTGCGCAGCCGCCGGTAGCCGTAGTCGCGGAAGATCCCCGTGACGCCCTCGTGGACGTCGGCGACCTCCTCCAGCGGCACCCACGCGCCCAGCCGCACCCCCAGCTTGGGGTTGGTGGACAGCGCGCCGCCCACCCACACGTCGAAGCCGGGCCCGTGCTCGGGGTGGTGGACACCGACGAAGGCCACGTCGTTGATCTCGTGCGCCACGTCCAGCAGTGGCGATCCGGAGACGGCCGTCTTGAACTTGCGGGGCAGGTTCGAGTAGGCGGGGTTGCCGATGACCCGGCGGTGGATCTCCTCGATGGCCGGGGTGCCGTCGATGATCTCGTCGGCGGCGATGCCGGCGACGGGCGAGCCGAGGATGACGCGCGGGACGTCGCCGCAGGCCTCGGTGGTGGACAGCCCCACGCCCTCCAGACGCCGCCAGATCTCTGGCATGTCCTCGACGCGGATCCAGTGGAACTGGACGTTCTGACGGTCGGTGATGTCGGCGGTGCCGCGCGCGAACTCCTGCGAGATGTCGCCGATGACGCGCAGTTGCCCGGTGGTCAGCCGGCCGCCGTCGATGCGGACGCGGAGCATGAAGTACTCGTCGTCCAGCTCCTCCGGCTCCAGCACGGCGGTCTTGCCGCCGCTGATGCCCGGTTTGCGCTGGGTGTAGAGGCCCCACCAGCGCATCCGGCCGCGCAGGTCGGCGCCGTCGATGGAGGCGAAACCGCCCTTGGCGTAGATCGTCTCAATGCGTGTCCGCACATTGAGACCGTCGTCGTCCTTCTTGGTCTGCTCGTTGCCGTTCAGCGGGGTGAAGTGGCCTGCGGCCCACTGCCCTTCGCCGCGGTGGCGTCCCGCCTTGCGGCGGGCGGGGGCTGGGGGGCGCTCGGAGGTGTCGGCCATGGCTCAGATCCTTCGGGCAGGGGGCGCGGGCACACGCGTGACGGGTGCGATCGGGTACGACGACGGGCCGGACCCGGCGCGCGGTGGCGGACCACCACGCGGGAAGCGCCCGTACGCGGGGGATGCGGCGACGCCGTCCGGAGGCTGCGCCCGCGACGGTGAGGGCGGTGGCCGGGGCCCGGCCGAGGGGGAAGGCGTCGGAAGAAAGGTGTCGATACGGCGGTGCTGTGACTGTCAGCCCGCCGGACAGATGGCGCTGGACACGCGAACGAGGTCGACGTGACGTCGACTCACCAAGGCGATTCCAGCGCGAGACATGACCGAAGCGTCGCACGCCCGTCAGACGCCAGTCCACTGCCATCCGGATGATGGACAAAAACATACCGAATGATGAGACCAGGGAGTGCTGCTCCGTTGCGGTCCTGCTCAGGACGTGTCGCGTTCTCGCCGCCCGCCCGGCTGTGTGGCGGGCGGGCGCGGCCGCCCGCACACGACCGGAACCCGATCGGGGGCCGGTTCAGTGCGCAGACGTGCGGCGTGCGGTGCGGGCGGGCCACCCGGCTGCGGCATACCAGACCAGAGCCGCGCACACGAAGGCGGTCGCCGCGGTGACGAGCGACCTTGTCAGGGCACCAGGCCACATCGCGGAAGCGAGGGCGACGGCCGACGCCAGCGCCAGGGTGACGGCGGGCAGCGCGCGGGGACTCCGCGTGGTGCTCGGCGTGGCGGCCGGCGGCAGGAGCCATGTGGCGAGGCTGTAGCAGGCGCAGGCCAGCAGCGTGGCTCCCAGCACTTCGCTGGGCCGGTGGCCGCCGAGGACCGCGCTGGCGGCGGAGATGCAGGACAGCCACAACACGCCGGTGGCGACGGCATAGGGGCGGACGCGGGGGGAGGCCACGAGGGCGGCGGCGAGGGTCAGCGCGGCGGGGATGGCCGTGTGACCGCTGGGGAAACCCTGGTCGAGGAGGTTCGGGGGTGCACCCAGCAGGTCGGGCCGGGGAAGCGCCGACGCCAGTACCTCCTTACCTCCCGTCGTGCAGATGACCACCCCGAGCGCCGCGCACCCCTGCCACCAGCACCGCCGAACCAGAGTGACGGCCGCGACGACGACCAAGCCCACCAGCAGGGTGGCTTCGGCGCTCGATTCCAACGGCGGCAGGGGTATGGAGCCGTACTCCGCTCCGGACAGGGGGTAGATCCAAGCGGCCGCGCGTTTCTCGCCGAGGTCGAACAGCAGGTTCTCGGCTCGTTGCCCCCAGGGGGTGCAGACGGCGAGGAGGTAGACCGCCAGAAAGCCCAGGCTGTGCAGCGCAGTCGGCATCCAGGGCCGTGGCGTGCGCGGCGCGCCGGGGTCGAAGGGGGCCTCCGGTGTTTCCTCCGAAGTCCCCGCAGAGCGTGGGTGCAGGGGCGGAGAGGGGTGCTCGGGCATCGTGGTCCTGTTCCTGGGAAAGTACTGTCACGGGCACACGTCCCGGGGTGCGACCGGGCCGCCGGTCCCGGTCGGTGGCGCCCACCGGGGCGCTCTGCTCGACGAGTGCCTGCCCCCGTTGGCGCTGGACGGCGTACGCCAGGGCGGCAAGGCGGACGCCGTCCAGCCGCCCCCCTCACGCGGCACCGCACCGCGTGACGGAGCGGTACTAGGCTCCCGGCCACGGCCCCGGCGAGGGCACGTCCGGCTCGTCCCCCGTCTCGGTGCGGTAGACGCGCAGGCCGCGCCGCTCGTAGTTGGCGCGGGCGTGCCGGCCGTCCCGCGAGCAGGTGTGCAGCCACACGCGGCTGGTCGCCGGACGGCCTTCCCACCGCCTCGCGAGGTCCCAGGCGCGCGCGAGCCCCACCGAGAGCAGATGGCCGCCGATGCCCCGGCCGCGGAAGGCGGGGAGCAGGCCGAAGTAGCTGATCTCCACGACGCCCTGAGCGGCCTCACTCGCGCCGTCCAGTTCGATGAACCCGGCGGGCGTGCCCCGCTCGTAGGCGACCCACGTCTCGACACCCGGGCGCCCGAGGAAGTGTTCCCACTGCGCGTACGTCCACGGCAGCCGGTCGACCCACGTGGTGTCCGCGCCCACCGAGGCGTACAGGAACCTGTTGAACTCGGGGCTGGGGACCTCGGCGCGGGCGACGCTCACCCCGGCCGTCTCCTCGGGTACCCGGGCGGGCGTCAACTCCCCCGGCGCGTTCTGTTCCAGGTACCAGGTGGTGACGGTCACGGTCGTGCTCATGGGGGACATCCCACCACGCCGCCTCAGCGCAGCATCCGCAGCCCCCTGATCCGGTTGAGGGCCGCGGCCGTCTCGAACCTGCGGGGCACGGCGAAGTCCTCGTCCCGCACGGTCAGCAGCGGCCAGGTCGGCCCGTCGGCCAGCATCTCCTCCAGCAGGTCGAGAGCTTCGGACAGGGTGCGGCGCCCGTCGAGCATGGAGCGGCGCACCATCAGTTCGAGGGCGAGGCCGACGCCGGTGACCTGGCGCGGGTCGGCGATCTGCTCGACGGCGCGCAGGTCCACCTCGTGGTCGCCGAAGGAGAGCACGTCCTCGCCGCGTGCCCGGATCCGGGACCGCCCGCGCACCTCGGCGTCCAGCGAGGCCGGGTCAGGCACCCGGGCCACGACACCGGGGAAGGCCCCCGCCTCGGCGTGCCGCCCCGTGGGGACGGCCGCGATCTCCCGGGCCCGCGCGGTGACGTCCGAGGGACGGTAGGCGTCCATCATCACGACGCGGTCGGCGACCTCCAGGTAGTCGCCCGAGCCGCCCATCACCAGCACCGTGGAGACGCCGTGGTCGCGGTGGAGGGAGCGGATGGTGTCGACCAGCGGGGTCAGCGGCTCGCGGTCCTTGGCGACCAGGGCCTGCATCCGCGCGTCGCGGATCATCAGGTTCGTCGCGGCGGTGTCCTCGTCGATCAGCAGCACGCGCGCCCCGGCCTCGACGGCCTCGCACAGGGACGCGGCCTGCGAGGTCGACCCCGAGGCGTTCTCGGTGGAGAAGTCGGAGGTGTCCGAGCCGTCGGGGAGGTGGTCGACGAAGGCGTGCACGTCGACCCGCTCCACCCGGCGACCGTCCTCGGCCCGCAGCTTCACCGTCTCATTCCTCGAGACGACCAGTTCGCGTCCGTCGCCCGGCACGTGGTCCCAGATCCCGGTCTCCAGCGCGCGCAGCAGCGTCGACTTCCCGTGGAAACCGCCGCCCACGACGAGATTCACCCCCTCGGGGACGCCCATGCCCGTGACGGCGCCCGCATGCGGCAGCTCCACCGTCACGCGCAACTCCTCGGGTGCGGCGAACGGCACCACGCCGCCACCCGCCGCCGGGCGGTCGTCGACCCCGCTGCGGCGCGGCAGTACGGCGCCGTCGGCGACGAACCCGACCAGACCGAGCCCCGCCAGCGCGTCCCGCAGCGCCACCGAGTCCTCGACGGTCTCCACGAAGCGCCGCACCTGGTCGGCGTCCAACGCCGCGTACACCAGGGTGCGTTCGGCCGCACGCGGCAGCACCTGGCACAGCAGCCGCTCGGCCTCGCGCCCGTCGATGCGCCGCCCGTGGCCCGGCAGCGCGACCCCCAGCCGCAGGACGACCGAGCCGTCGTCCGCGCTGACCGTGCACGAGCTGCGCTCCAGCACCTCCTGGCCGCCCGCGTCCACCCGCAGCGCCTTCTCGCCGCGCACCGCCCGCGCGGCTCCGCGCGCCAGGTACGAGGCGAGCGCCCGCCGCCGGGTCGGGGTCGCCCACAGCTCTGCGGGCAGCCCGGCCTGTGCGCCGGGCACGTGGACGGCGACCCTCGCGGGCGGCGCGTACGGGTCGGACTGGCCGCGCACCAGCTCCAGCACCAGGCCGCCGGGCAGCTCCCACCGCCCGGTCAGGCCCTTGTACCGCCCGTACTGCGCGCCCTCCAGGCCCCGCAGCTCGGCGGCGAGCCCGGTGCGCGGCGCCCGCGCCCGGCCCTGCGCATATCCGGCGGCCCCGTCGGCACCCCCGGCGTGCTCGCGCGGCGGCCCGCCGCGCCCCCGGGGGCGGCCCCCGCGCGGACCGCCGTGGCCGCCCCCGTATCCGCCGCGCCCGTACGGCCGCCCGCCGCCGCGCCGTCGGCCCTCAGCGCCACCGAACTCCTCGCGCACGCCGCTTTCCGCCTTCCTGTCGTCTCTGTCGTCGGCTCCGCTCGCTCCCGACCGGCCGTGCCCGTCACCGGGCCGCCGTGCCGGCCGGCCGCCGGAGGCCGGTGGGGCCGCCGAAGGCCGGTCGGGGCCGACGATACGGGCCGGGGGCGAGCGCCCCGAAACGCCGCCCGGCGGACTCGGAAACGGCCACCGCACCGTCCCCGCACTCTCCCCGTGCTGTCCTGTCACTGTTCCGGCACGTCCCCAGAAGGGGTCACATTCTGCGACTCACCCCTTTCCTGGCGGAAAGCTCCATATTCTCTCTTGCGAGGGGGAGAAGGAGGGGGCCATGTCCGCGCTCCGCTGGGCCGCTGCTCTCGGTAACGCCGACTGGCACCTGTGCGCGCCGCTGCTCGTCGCTCTCGCCGCCGCCTGGCACACCGACATCGCCACCGTCACGACCGGAATCGCCGCCTACTCGCTCGGCCAGGGCCTCGCGCTGCCCCTGTGGGGCTGGCTGGCCGACCGCTACGGGCCAGGACACAGCCTCCGTACCGGACTGGCCGTCGCGGCAGCCGCCTCCGTGGGCTCCGCGCTGTGCCCCGGGCCCGGCTGGTGGGTCGCGCTGCGCACCGCGGCAGGGGCGGGCTTCGCCACCGTCACCCCGTCCGTGTCCCTGTACTACGAGTCGCTGCGCTCGGCCCCCGCCAGGCAGCGGGCGTTCGCGACGCTCACCACCGTGACGGCGGCGAGCGCCATCGCCTCACCCGTGCTCGCGGACACCGTGCTGCGCATCGGCTCGTGGCGGCCCGCCTTCGCCGTCATCGCCGTCCTCACCGCCGTCACGATCTGGCGCCTCGGCGACACCCGCTCCGGCCCTGCGCGGACACCGGCGTCCGGCGATCCACGTGGTGCGGGCGGGCTCACCGCGTCGTCCACCGCGGGCGGGCCGAAGGGGCACGTACGTACGGCGGGCGAGCCGGCGTACGGCCCCCCGGCGCCGGCGCCCGACGAGCGGGCCCCGCGCGGGGGCTCCGCGGCGCGGACCTGCGCCGCCTACGGGACCGTACTCGGCCTCGGCGCGGCCGAGGGAGCCGTCCTGCTCGGACTCCCCGCCCTCCTCGCGCCCGCCCTCGCCACCGCGGGCGAGGAGACGTCGACCTCCGCCGTGCTGGTCACCTACGCCCTCGGCGTACTCACCGGCACCCTCGTGCTGCGCCGCCACGCGAGGGTCTGGAGCCCCAAGCGGCTGCTGGGCACCGGCGGTTCCCTCGCGATGACCGGAGCCTTTCTCGCCGCCGTCCTGCCCGGCACGGCCGTACTGATGCTGTGCGCCGCGCTGCTGGGCGTCGCCTGGAGCTACCTGCACACCACTCTCCAGACCTGGCTGCCCCGCCTGCTGCCGCCCCCGGCCAGGGCCCGTGCCGCCTCCCTGTTCTCGGCTGCCGCCATACTGGCCAGCTCGGCGACGGTCGCCGCCACCACGTCCCTCCTCCAGGACGGCAGGCACAGCGCGGTCTTCGCCACCGGGGCCGCCCTGTGCGCCGCGCTCACATGCTGGACGCTCCTGGTGGCCCGCCGCTGGCCGGGCCCTGGACCTCAGCCGGGGTCGCCGCCTTCGGGGATGGGCGCGCCCGAGGGCATGCCGGAGGCGACGTAGGCGTCGTAGCGGGCCTGCCAGTCGCCGGCCGGGCCGCTGTGCGGTCCCGCGGGGGAGCCGCCGGTGAGGAGTTTGTCCAACTCCTCAAGACAGATCTCCCACCCCGCGGCGTTGCGGGCCGCGGCGCCGCGCTCCTCCAGTACGTCGGTGAGAGCGAGCAGACAGCCCTCGCCGCGCGGGCCGAGCTCGAAGAGCAGCTCGTCGTCGCCCCAGGTGTAGCCCAGGCGCCGCGGCGGGTCGAACTCCAGCACGGTGCCGGAGGTGTCGTCCGCGTAGGGGTCGCCGGCGAACTCCACCCGGCCGCCCACACGCGCCTCCAAGTGCACCGTGGGCGAGGGGAACCACGCCTCCAGACGGCTCGGCTCCGTCAGCGCCCGCCACACCTGCTCGGCCGGAACCCCGAACGGGCGCTCCAACCGCACCGCGGGCAGCCCGTCCCGCTCCACGAAGATGCCCAGTTCCACGTTCATGGCCTCATGCCTTCTTGCCTTCTCGCTTGCCTTGTGCTCTCTTGCCTCTCGCTCACCCTGCTCGCCGGTCGAGGGCTCGCCACCGGTGACCGTCCATGCGATCCTCCCGCCACGGGCTCGCGCCCGCCGCCGGGCAGGGGCCGTACGGGGGACCCGGACTCGTCAGGGGAGGGCATGTGGTGGACGTCCGTGCGCACACGCGCGGGGTGGGGACTCCGGTGCCGGCACACACCGGGTCGAAGGAGAGCAGGTGAGCGGGCGGCGGCCGGTCCGGCGGTCGGTCCGGCGGGCGCCGGTGCGTCGTCGCGGGCGGCGCACCAAGCGGCGCGGAAGGCGGCAGGAGGAGAAGCTGATCGTCGCCCTGGCGGTCGCCGTACTCGGTGTCGGCCTGGTCGTGGCGGTGGTCCAGTGGCTCCTCGCGCACTGGTGGGTACTCGCCCTCGCCGCCGTGCTGGGAGCGGGCACCGGTGCGCTGTGGTGGGGGCAGCGCCTGCGACGGCGGCGCTGGGAGGCGGCGCGGGCCCAGGGGCTGCGCTACCAGGTGGCCCAGTTGGACGCGCTGGACCACGCGGCGTTCGAGCAGGCGGTCCGCGACCTGATGTTCCGGGACGGCTGCCGCGACGCGGTGCGGACCGGCGGCCGCGGGGACAGAGGCGCCGACGTGATCGCGACCGATCCGGCGGGCCGTCGGTGGGTCATCCAGTGCAAGCACCGGCGGGACGGCGCGGCCGGATCGGCCATCGGCACGCCGGACCTCCAACGGCTCAACGGCACGGCCCGCCCGGTGCACGGGGCCGACGTGGTCGTCATGCTGACCAACGGCCGATTCACCAGGGACGCGGGGCCGTTCAGCGAGGACACGCGGATGCACCTGGTCGACCGGCAGCTGCTCGCCCGCTGGGCGGCGGGCTCCTGGCCACTGTGGGACCTGCTGCCCAGAGTCCCCCAGCCCCGCCGCCCGCGACGCTGACCGCTTCCGCGCGGGGGCCGGCACTCTCGGGTGCCGGCCGACCCGGCGGTTGCCATCGCCTTGCTGCTACGGCTCCGCACCGAGGCGCACAGCCCGTGAGGCGCCCGGCTTCCGGGTTCGGGCACGTGTCCCCGTCCGGCTGGCTAGGGTGGCCGGATGACCGCCACCTGGGACCCCGGGGCGCCGGGAACGCTGCGCCTGCCCTCCGGACGGCTCGTGCGCGGCAGAGGGCTGCGCCATCCGCTGCCCTCCGGGCCCGAACCGGCGTTCGGCCTCTATCTGTTGGGCCGTGAGCCCGCGCCTGTCGCGTGGGAGTACCGCTGGCTGCGCTGGCCGGACTTCCGACTGCCCGCCGACCGCGGCGCGGCCCGCGACGCCTTCCGCCAGGCGTGGGAACGCGCCGAGAGCGAGCGCGTGGAGGTGGCCTGCGGGGGCGGGCAGGGCCGTACCGGAACGGCGCTGGCGTGTCTGGCCGTCCTGGACGGCGTCCCGCCCCGCGAGGCCGTCGCCTACGTCCGTACGCACTACGCGCCCCGCGCGGTGGAGACCCCCTGGCAGAAGCGGTATGTCCGGCGCTTCACCGCGCCGGACACGGCGCCGTCCGGGCAGGGGTAGGGCAGGCCCGGAGCCGGGCCTCGGCGGTGGTCACGCCGCCGGAGCGAGTACGTAGGCGCCGTCGGCGAAGGTGAGGAGAGACGGCGCCGCGCCGGGCTGTGACGGGTCGGCGGTGGCCGCCCGTACATGGCCGCCGTAACCGGGTTCGGCCACGTACGGCTCCAACAGACCCAGCAGCGCGTTCAGTTGGCCCAGGTCGTCCTCGTGCCGGCACGTGCGGCTGAACAGCCCCCATGCGTGGTGGTCCTCGCCGCGCAGTACGCCGTAGTCGCCGCCGGGTAGCGGGCTGCCGGGATCGGGTTCGAGGAACGGGTACGGGTGGGCCTCCTCCTCCAGCCCGCCGGGGCGGGCGGCGGAAGCGCCCAGATGCCAGCGCAGCGCCTCCAGTACGTGCGACGGCGTGTCCTCGCGCAGGAAACAGGTGACGACGACCTCGTAGCGCTCGCTCATGACGTGCAGTGTGCCGTGCGGTGCGCCGGGGATTTCACCGGCCCCGGGGCGGGCCGCCTGCGCTCGCCTCCAAGGCGGCGGTCACCCGTGCCGTCAGGCGGGCGTGGTGGGCGCCCGGCCAGTACAGGCGGGCGCACGATGTGCACCGGGTGAAGGTGTCGTACGTGCGGCGGGTCCCCGGCGGCAACCGGTCGGCGATCTCCTCCTTGGCGACGGGCTCCAGCGTGCCGTTGCAGGCTGGGCAGCGCGTCCAGGGCGCCGTCGGCGGTGCGAACCGGGACAGCACGTCGGTGAGCTGGTCGTCGGGCCCGCTGCCCCGCACGTACGCCCCGCACCACAGGGCCCGCCTGCGCAGCAGACCCCGGTCCTGCGTCAGCAGGACGCGCCGCTCGGCGTTGGCCTGCTCCACCAGTTCGGGGTCGTCCGCGTCGTTGCGGTACGCGGTGTCGACGCCCAGCAACCGCAGGCGCCGCGCCAAGGCGCCGAGGTGCACGTCGAGGACGAAGCGCGGCGGGAACGGCGCCGACGGGGGCAGCGTCTGCGGGTACACGACGGGCTCCACGTCGATGTGCGCCCCGGCGGGCGGGCGGTACGCGGCGGGGACCTCCTCGCCGTCCACACGGAGCCCGGCCACCTCCGTCAGCGGCACACCGAGCGACTGCACCACGTGACCGAGTGAGGACGTACCGTCGTACGCGCACCACAGGCCGTCCTCCGGCGCCGCGCGCTCCGCCTCGCGGCGGAGGCGGCTCGGCAGGAAGAGCCGCAGCGTGCGCGGTACCCGGACGCGGAGCCCGGCGGACTCGTCGGCCGGCTGACGCGGTCCGCTCACCCGTCCGCCGCCCCCGGCCCGGCCGTGGGCCGCACCTGGAACGCGGAGTGCCCGCGCGGCTCCTGCTCGGTGACGGTCACTTCCTCGACGACCGCCGCCGTCGGGCCCTCGCGGGCCCACTCCACCAGCGCGTCCACCGCCTGCGGCTCGCCCTCGAAAACCGCCTCGACGGAGCTGTCGGAGCGGTTGCGGACCCACCCGGTGACGCCGCGCGCGGCCGCTGTCCGGCGGCAGGTGTCCCGGAAGAACACGCCTTGCACCTGCCCCGTCACGCTCACATGCTTCGCCGCCACAGCCATCCCCCCATGGTCGCGCGGAGCGGCCCCGAGAGCATCACGGGGCCGCGGACCTCAGCCGCGGGGGCTCCTCTGGCGGAGGGCGCTGACGAAGTGCGCCCACTGGGGCGCGGGGAAGGTGAGCACCGTGCCGGTGGGGGCGGTCTTGGTGTCCCGGACCGGTACGACGGTACCGGGCGGAGTGTCCGCGACCTCCACGCAGTTGCCGCCGCTGCCGTTGCTGTAGCTGCTCTTGCGCCAGCGGGCGGTGCTGAGGTCAGCGCGGCTGCCTGCCATTTCGGTGCTCCTCTGCCATCTTCCGAACCATGGCCAAGGACGCCTCAGGAGGCGAGGCGGCGGCCCTGAGGAGATCGTACGACGTGCGGTATTGCTGCACGAGGCCTGGATCATCGATCGTCTCGCCGCTGTGCAGGGACTCCGTGTATACGAGCGGAGGCGCGTCCGGAAAGGTCATGACCATCGCTGTGCCGAGCATGAAGGGATGCGTCCCAACGTTCCACGGAAGCACCTGCAAAACGATGCGGCGGCGCAGCGCAAGCTCTGCGAGGTGATCCAGTTGATATGCCATCTCTTCACCCGGCAGGACCTGCTGACGTAGTGCGAATTCGTGCAGGATTACCCAGTACGTGGGTTTCCCATGGTCACCGTCGAGTAGTTGAGCGCGTGCCGCGCGCCCCTTCACCTTGGCTTCGACCTGGTCGGCGTGTTCCATGGGATGTGTCGCCTCCACGACCGCGCGTGCGTACGCCTCAGTTTGGAGCAGCCCAGGAAAGACCGTCGGCGCCCATTCCTCAATGGTCGAGGCCTGCTTCTCAGCTTCGAGCACTTTCGCGAAGTAGGCAGCGTGCCCTCTTAGGCGCGCCTTGCGCACATCCTCACAGCGGCGGGTGAAGAATCCGTCCGTCTTGAGGACTCTGTCCACGTGCTCCGCGAGATCCAGTGGCATGCGGCGCTAGCCGCGTTCGATCTCGCTCAGGTGGCTGTAGCCGTAGAAGCTGCCGTCCACCAGCTGTTGCTGGGTCATTCCGGCCTGCTCGCGCTGCCAGCGCAACTCCGCACCGTAGAAGGTGGGGACGCCCACTGAGCCGTCGATGTCCTTGGGCCCTGGCACGGTTCACCGCCGAGAGTTGGTGGCTGTTTTCGTTCGGGTGGGGGCCATTCCCGGCTGGTCCGCAAGGGGGCGTAGCTGAGGGGCAGTTCGCTCGCGGGAGCCCGACACGCCGCAACGCTACCCGTACTGGGTCCATTGTGTGAGGGGTCCGTCACACAGTGCTCAGGAAGGGTGCGACACATGAACGAGCATGCGTTCAGCCGATCGAAAAATGTCGAGGAATGTATTGCCGGGCTGCATGACGCGCTCCGTGCGCACGGGCTGACGCTGCCGTCTCTCGGAGTCGATCCGGTGACGTACGCCGCCTACCGGCCCGACCCGTTGATCGCGCTCGGCGACTGCAACCTCGACACGGTGCGCGCCCTGACGGCCGTCCTGCGCGCCGCCGCGGCGGAGGGGCGGGCCGAGGGGTGATGTCCCAGGTGTGGCGGGTCGCCACGGCCCCGCAGCGGCCCGCGCTGTCTCTCGCGGTGCTGGCGCGGGCCGCCGACATCGGCGCGGTGCGCCACGAGGTGGCCGCGCACTGCACGCGGTGGGGTGCTCCGCGTGCGGTGGCCGACGGGGCGGCGCTCTGTGTCGGCGAATTGCTCGCCAACGTCGTCGTGCACGTGGGGGAGGCGGCCCCCGCGACCGTACGGGTCGCGTGGTGCGGCGGTGAGCGGCTGCGGCTCGCCGTCAGCGATTCCGACCCGCGTCCGCTGCCTGTGCTGATGGCCGCCGCGGCGGAGGCCGAGTCCGGCAGGGGGATCGCTCTGATCGAGGCGTTCGCGCTGCGGTGGGGTGTGGAGCAGGGCGCTTACACGAAGACCGTTTGGTGCGAGTTGAGCACCACACGCCCGCCGGGCGGGAGCGGTTGTTGACAGTTGTCATCGCCGCACTCACTCTTGGCCGCGCCGACACGCCCTCTTCATCCCGGCCGGCACGGCCAGGGCGGCGGATTCACACTTCGTCATCCACTGCGCATAGGTTGACCGGATGGTGGACGGGACGCGGGCGACGGCCGGACAAGGTGCGGCATCCCGAGAAGGCGCGGCATCCGGACAAGATGCGGCATCCGAGCAGCCGACGGCGGCGGGGGCGGCCCCCGCGCGCCCTGGACTGGCGCGTTCTTCGCTGGTGATGGCCGCGGGCACCGTCGTCTCGCGGGCCACCGGGCTCGTCCGGCAGGTGCTCCAGGCCGCCGCGCTCGGCACCGGGCTGCTCGCCAGCACCTACAACACGGCCAACACCGTGCCCACGAGCCTGTACACGCTGCTGATCGGGGGCGCGCTCAACGCGGTGCTGGTGCCGCAGCTCGTTAGGGCGCGCGCCACCCACCGCGACGGCGGGGCGGCGTACGAGCAGCGGCTGGTCACCCTCGTCGTCACCGTGCTCGCCGTCGGCACGCTGCTCGCCGTCTGGGCCGCGCCCGGAATCGTCGGCCTCTACATGCGCGACACACCGGCCAACCACGAGGCGTTCGAACTGACCGTCGTCTTCGCCAGGTTCCTGCTGCCGCAGATCTTCTTCTACGGGCTCTTCGGCATGCTGGGCCAGGTGCTCAACGCACGCGAGAGATTCGGCGCGATGATGTGGACGCCGATCCTGAACAACGCCGTGCTCATCGCCATGTTCGGCGCCTACCTGACCATGATGACCGTGCCGGACCGCGTCGCCGACATCACCGCGGGCCAGGTGCGGCTTCTCGGCCTCGGCACCACCGCGGGCATCGCCCTCCAGGCGCTGGCCCTGGTCCCGTTCGTGCGCGCGGCCGGCTTCCGCTTCCGGCCGCGCTTCGACTGGCGCGGCACCGGGCTCGGCAGCAGCGCGCACGCCGCCAAGTGGACCCTGCTGTTCGTCCTGGCCAACCAGGTCTCGCTCACCGTCGTCACCAACTACGCCAACGCGGCCGACCAACAACTCCCGCACGCGGGCGCCGGATACTCCGCCTACACCTACGCGCAGACCATCTGGATGCTGCCCCAGTCCATCATCACCGTCTCCCTGGTGACCGCGCTGCTGCCGCGCATGAGCCTGGCCGTGGCCGAGGGACGCCTCACCGACCTGCGCGGCCAACTGACGCGCGCGCTGCGGCTGACGGGCGCGCTCATCGTCCCCCTGGCCTTCCTCTTCCTCGCGCTCGGACCGCAGCTCGCCACGCTGCTGTTCGCCCACGGCGCCGCCGACGCGGAGTCGGCGCGCCCGCTGGGGCAGATGCTCCAGGCCTTCGGGCTCGGGCTGATCCCCTTCTCGGCGCAGTACCTGCTGCTGCGCGGCTTCTACGCCTTCGAGGACACCCGGACGCCGTTTTGGGCGGCCTCCTTCATCGCGGCCGTGAACATCGCCCTGGCCACCACCTGCCATCTGCTGCTGCCCGCCCGCTGGGCGGTGACCGGAATGGCCGCCGGCTACGCCCTCTCCTACGCCCTCGGGCTCTGGCTCACGGCCTGGCTGCTGCGCCGCCGGCTGGCCGCGCCCCTCGACCCCGACCGGCGCCTGATCCGCCTCTACGGCCTGCTGGTGGTGGCCGCGGCCCTCGCGGCGGGGCTCGCCCGGGTGGCCTCGGACGCGGCCGCGCACGCGCTGGGCGAGGGTACGGGCCCGACCGCCGCGGCGCTCGTCGCGGGCACACTGGTGCTCGCGCTCGGCTACCTCGCGCTGGGACGGCTGCTGCGCGTGCCGGAACTGCGCGGCCTCGCGGGCCTTTCGCGCGGGCGCGGCTGAACAGCGCCGGTGGAGGTGCGGCCGACGGTGGTCGAACGGGGGTCCGTAGGGTGGCGAGCCGACAGGGCGGGACAGTGCCCTGCGCGGAACGCGGTGCTCCCCGCCTTCCGGGGGCAGACACGAAAGGGCCGAGATGACCGCTGACCACCCCGTGGCCGTGCTGGGCGAATGCGTCGCCGACGCCTTCGTGGCGCCGCGCACCACCCCGCCGCCCTCCTCGGCCGGCGAGTCCCCGGCGCCGCTCACGCTGGAGGTCCACCCCGGCGGGGGGCCGGCCAACACCGCGGTGGCGCTGGCCCGGCTGGGCACGCCCACCCGGTTTCTGGGACGGCTCTCGCACGACGTGTTCGGACGGCTGTTCTCCGACCACCTCGCGGGCTCGGGCGTCGACCTGAGCCGCGCCGTCCACGCGGCCGAACCCAGCACCCTCGCCGTCGCCGACCTGGCCGACGACGGCAGCGCCGACTACTCCTTCCACGCGCAGCGGACAGCCGACTGGCAGTGGACCGACGAGGAACTGGCCCGCGCCGCCGACTCCCCGACGACGTGCCTGCACACCGGCTCCCTCGCCCTCGCCCAGCAGCCGGGCGGCGCCGCCGTCGAGCGCCTGCTGGCGCGTGTGCGGCAGCGCGCCACCGTCTCCCTCGACCCCAACGTGCGGCCGCTGCTGGTCGATCCCGCCGTCTACCGCGAGGCGCTGCCCCGCTGGTGCGCGCTCGCCGACATCCTGCGCCTCTCCGACGACGACCTGGGCCACCTGCGCCCCGGCGCCACGCCGCAGGAGGCCGCGGACGCCTTCCACGCCGACGGCACCGGCCTGGTGGTCGTCACCCTGGGCGGGGACGGCGTCATGGCCTCCCTCCACGGCGAGCGGATCCACGTGGCCGCGCCCCCGACCCGCGTGGTGGACACGGTCGGCGCGGGTGACTCCTTCATGGCGGGCTTCCTGCACGCCCTCCACGAAGCGGGCGCCCTTGGCGGCCGTCTCGAGGCGCTCACCCGTGAGCAGGTGCGCGACGCGCTGGCGTGGGGTGTGCGGGTGGCCGCGGCCGTCGTCGCCGTACGCGGCGCGAACCCGCCCTGGGCGGCCGACCTCGACGGGCCGCACCAGGCGAGCTGATGCCCCGGCCGCGCCCCGCACACCCCACGGGCCGCGCTCACGCACCCCTCAGGGGCAGCGCACCACCTGGCCCGCCCACGACATGCCGCCGCCGAAGCTGAGCAGCAGCACCGGAGCGCCCGGCTCCAGTTCGCGGCGCTCGACCAGTTTGGACAGGGCGAGGGGGACGGACGCGGCCGAGGTGTTGCCGGAGTCGACGACGTCGCGGCCGATCACCACGTTTCCGGGCAGGTCGAGCCGGCCCAGTGCGGCCTCGATCAGGCGCAGGTTGGCCTGGTGGGTGACCACGCCCGCCAGGTCGCCCGGCGCCAGCCCCGCCCGCTCGCAGGCCCGGCGGGCCAGCGTGGGCAGTTCGGCCGTGGCCCAGCGGAAGACGGCGGGGCCCTCCTGGGCGAACCGCGGCTGCCAGGCGTCCAGCAGCCGCACCAGGTCGCCCCGCGAGGGGTCCGAGCCCCACTCGACGGGCCCGATGCCGTCGGGGCCCTCGCTCGCCGCGCTGTCCGGCTGCACGCTGACGACGGCGGCGCCCGCGCCGTCCGCCAGCAGGACGCAGGTGCCGCGGTCACTCCAGTCGGTGAGGTCCGACATCTTCTCCGCGCCGATCACCAGGGCGTGCCGCGCGGCGCCCGCGGCCACCGAGTGGCTCGCGGAGGCGAGCGCCGTGCAGAACCCGGCGCAGCCGTTGTTGAGGTCGTAGGCCACGGGGGAGGGGATCTCCAGACGGCGTGCCACCTGCGCGGCGGTGCTGGGGCAGCGGTCCCGCGCGGAGCACGTGGCGACGACGACCATGCCGATGTCGGAGGGCGCCGGCCCCGCGGCGGCCAGCGCCTTGCCCGCCGCCGCGGTCGCCATGTCGGCGACGGTCTCGTCCTCGGCGGCGATGCGCCGGGTGGCGATGCCGGTGCGCTGGCGTATCCACGCGTCGTTCGTCTCGACGACCTCCGCCAGGTCGTCGTTGGTGAGGACGCGGTCAGGCTGATAGTGGCCCAGCGCTGCGATACGGGTTCCCGGCACGGTGCAGTTCTCCTCACGGAAGGGGCTGTGGCCGGTGGCCGTTGCCGCACAGGGCACCGGGCCGACCGGTGGCGGGAATATAGCAACCGACCGATCGGAAGTTAAACAGGCCCGGGCGGCTACGATGGGCGCATGAGCCCACGCAAGTCCGTCGCCGAGGCGCGCAGAACGCGCGAGCGCATCATCGAGCGCAGTGTCGCCATCGGCTCCGTCGAGGGCCTGGACGGGCTGACCATCGGCCGGCTGGCCACCGACCTGGGCATGAGCAAGGCCGGCGTCCTCGGCCACTTCGGCTCCAAACAGGCGCTGCAACTCGCCGCCCTGCACGGTGCCTCCGAGCTGTTCACCCGGCTGGTGTGGGCGCCGGTCGCCGCACTGCGGCCCGGGCTGGTCCGGCTGCGTGCCTTCAGCGAGGAGTGGATCCGCTATCTGGAGAGTGAGCGCACCGCCTTCCCCGGCGGCTGCCTGTTCGCCGTCGCCTCCGTCGAGTTCGACACGCGCGGCGGGCCCGTGCACGACACGGTGGCACGCTTCATGCTGCGCGGCAGGCGGCTGCTGGTGAACGACCTGCGGATCGCCGTCGAGACCGGCGAACTGCCCGGGGACGTCGACCCCGAGCAGTTCGCCTTCGAGATGCACGGCCTCTACATGGCGCTCAACCAGGAACTCCAGCTCTTCGCCGACGCGACGGCGCCCGTCAGGACCCGCCGCGCCCTCGACCGCCTGCTGGGCCCGGCGCAGCCGCGCGGCTGAACACGGGCGGTTCGGCGCGGGGCGCGCCCGTGCGTGTCAGCCCGCCACGGGCCGCGCCCGCTCCACGAGCGCTTCCAGGTCCGCGCCCGAGGGCAGGGTCCCGAACGCGGCGCCCCAGTCGCCGCCCAGCCGGGAGGCGCAGAACGCGTCGGCGACCTCGGGCGGCGCGAAGCGCACCAGCAGCGAGCCCTGGAGGACCAGCGCCATCCGCTCCACGAGCCGCCGCGCCCTCGCCTCGATGCCCTCCAGGTCCGCGAGCTGGGTGAACACGTCCTTGACGGCGGCGTCGAGCCGGTGGTCGGCACCGTGCGCCCGGCCGATCTCGCCGAGGAAGGCGTCCAGCGACGCGGGCGAGCGCTGGAGCGCCCGCAGCACGTCCAGCGCCTGCACGTTGCCCGAGCCCTCCCACAGCGAGTTGAGCGGCGACTCGCGCAGCAGGGCCGGCATCGGCGACTCCTCCACGTAGCCGTTGCCGCCCAGGCACTCCAGCGCCTCACCCGCCAGCGGCACACACCGCTTGGTCACCCAGTACTTCGCCGCCGGCAGCGCCAGCCGCAGGAACGCGCGCTCCGCCTCGGCCCGCTCGCCGCCCCCCGCCACGCTGTCGTGCGCCGCCGCGAGCCGCAGCGCCAGCGTCGTGGCCGCCTCCGACTCCAGCGCCAGGTCCGCCAGCACGTTGCGCATCAGCGGCTGCTCCACGAGCGGCCTGCCGAACACCGAGCGGTGCCCCGCGTGGTGGACGGCCTGCGCCACGGACTGGCGCATCAGCGCCGCCGAGCCCGTCACGCAGTCCAGCCGGGTGGCCGCCACCATCTCGATGATGGTCGCCACCCCGCGCCCCTCCTCGCCCACGCGGCGCGCCCACGTCGACCCGTCGAACTCGACCTCGCTGGAGGCGTTCGAGCGGTTGCCCAGCTTGTCCTTGAGCCGCTGGATGCGGAAGCCGTTGCGGGTGCCGTCCGGCAGCACGCGGGGCACCAGGAAGCAGGTCAGCCCGCCGGGGGCCTGCGCCAGCACCAGGAAGACGTCCGACATCGGCGCGGAACAGAACCACTTGTGGCCCAGCAGCGTGTACTCGGCGCCGTCCGCGCCCGCGCCGGTCAGCGGGGTCGCCCGGGTGGTGTTGGCCCGAACGTCGCTGCCGCCCTGCTTCTCCGTCATGCCCATCCCCGCGATGGCGCCCAGCTTGGCGCTCGCGGGACGGTCCAGGCCCCAGTCGTAGCGGTGGGAGGTCAGCAGCGGTTCCCACTCGGCGGCGAGCGCCGGATCCTGGCGCAGCGCCGGCACCGCCGCGTGCGTCATCGAGACCGGGCAGCCGTGCCCCGGCTCCACCTGCGACCACACCAGGAAGGCGGCGCTGCGCCGCAGCTGCCCGTCGGGGCGCGAGAACGGGTCGGTCAGCCCCGCGCCCACCGCCCGCTCCATCAGCTGGTGCCAGGCCGGGTGGAAGTCCACCTCGTCGACGCGGTGCCCGAACCTGTCGTGGGTGCGCAGCACCGGAGGGTTCGCGTTGGCCTGCCTGCCCCACTCCTGCGCCTGCGCGCAACCGGCCGCCCGGCCCAGCTCGGACAGCTCTTCGCGTACCTCCTCGGCGCGCTCGGGGGCCACGTGGCGGGCCACGCCCTCGGCGAGCGCGGAGTCGGCCGTGAAGACGTCGTAGTCGACCAGCGGCGAGGCCTGATTGGTCACGGTGTGAGTCGAGGGTGGCATGGCAGATACGTTAAAGACGTGCGTGCAGTCGAGGAAACCCCTGAGCAGACCGTCGCGGAGGGCCCGAAGTGGGCCCCGCGGCGCTCCCGCGGCCAGTTGCGGCGAGCGCGGGTCAAATACCGCGACGTCCCCAAACGGAGGATGGCGTGGCTGCTGCTCAAGGACACCGTGAACTCCTGCATGGAGTACCGCGTCCTCGGACTGGCGGCCGAGGCGGCGTTCTTCACCCTCATCTCGATCCCGCCGCTGCTGCTCGGACTCATCGGCTCCCTCGGCTACCTCGACTGGATCGGCGCCGACACCGTCGAGACGCTGCGCCAGAACACTCTCGACGCCTCCGCCACCGTGCTGTCCGACAAGGGCGTCGACCAGCTCGCCAGACCGCTGATCGACGACGTGATCAGGGGCGGGGGGCCCGATGTGATCTCCCTCGGCTTCGCGCTCGCCCTGTGGTCGGGCTCCCGCGCCGTGAACGTCTTCATCGACACCATCACCGTCATGTACGGGCTCGACGGGCGGCGCGGCATCGTCAGGACCCGGCTGCTCGCCTTCGTCCTCTACCTCGTCGCACTGGTGATCGGCGCGGTCGCCCTGCCGCTGATGGTGGCGGGCCCCGACGCGGTGCTGCGGCTCGCACCGCAGGCCGAGGGGGTGGTCAGCGCCTTCTACTGGCCGGTGGTGCTGCTGCTGTCGATCGTCTTCCTCACGACGCTCTACCACGTGTCCGTCCCCGTACGCTCTCCCTGGCGGGAGGACGTCCCCGGCGCGCTGGTCGCGCTGGTCATGTGGGTGCTGTGCAGCTTCCTGCTGCGGCTGTACCTGACCAACACCGTCGAGGGACCCACCATCTACGGCTCGCTCGCGGCGCCCGTGGCCGTGCTGCTGTGGATCGGCGTGTCGGCGTTCGCCGTGCTGGTGGGGGCCGCCGTCAACGCGGCCATCGACCACGTGTGGCCCTCGGTCGCGACCGCCGCGGCGCGGCGGGCCAACGAGCGGCGGCGGGAGGAGGCGGCCGCGGAGGTCGTCGCCGCCGTCGCCGCGCGCCGGCGCGCCGCCGGCGAGGAGGAGCCGGGGGGCGCGGACGCCCCGGCCGAGTTCCCCGAGCGCTGGACGAAGTTCCTGCCGCCCTCGGACGTGCGGGGGCGGCTCCTCCGGCCGCGGGGCCGCGACCACGACGAACGGGACGGGGCCCGAGACGACGACGGCCGGTGAGACACGGCCGCACGGCGTCGACCGGATCCGAGACGGGCGGCTTCCGGGGGAAGACCGGGCGGCTTCCGGGGGAAGGCCGGGCGGCTTCCGGGGGGAAAGCGGTGGCTTTCCGCCGCGGGGCCGCGCTAGATTCCCGGCGCACCACGCGACGGCACCAGCCGCCGCCGAACGGGACGAGACCGCTTCTCCGCGCGGCCGGGGCCGCCCCTGTGAAGGGCCACACCCTTGTCCCACAGCACGGACACGTCTTCTTCCGGCTTGGGGGCACCTCCCGGCCGAAGGCTGGGGGAGCGAGAACGTGCGCCTGGCGGCCCGTACGGACGCCCGCCTGCGTGCCGAGCAGCGGCAGCAGGTCAAACAGCGGCAGGCACTGGGCCGCCACATGATGGCGCGCAAGCGCGGCCCGCGCCGCAAGCCGTGAGCGGCGCACGGTAGCCGGGGAGCGCCTGGCGGGGACGGTCGGGAACCGTCCCCGCCGTCCCCTGCCCGCCCCGACGGCCATGTCGCTTTTCCGCTGGCTCGCGCGAGCGGCACCCTCGCACACTGGAGGTGTGACCACAGACGAGAGCAGGTACGAGGCCGTCCGCAGCAGGGACGCACGCTTCGACGGAGTGTTCTTCCTCGGCGTGCGCACCACCGGAATCTACTGCCGGCCGAGCTGCCCGGCGGTGACACCGAAGCGCGAGAACGTGCGGTTCTACCCGACCGCGGCCGCCGCCCAGGGCGCGGGCTTCCGCGCCTGCCGCAGGTGCCGTCCTGACGCGGTGCCGGGTTCGGCGGAGTGGAACGTGCGGGCCGACCTGGTGGGCCGCGCGATGCGGATGATCTCCGACGGCGTGGTGGACCGCGAGGGAGTCGCGGGTCTGGCGGCGCGGCTGGGCTACAGCCCCCGCCAGGTGCAGCGGCAGCTGACCGCCGAGCTGGGCGCGGGACCTGTCGCCCTCGCGCGGGCGCAGCGCGCCCACACCGCGCGGGTGCTGCTCCAGACGACCGGGCTGCCGGTCACCGAGATCGCCTTCGCCGCGGGCTTCGCGAGCGTGCGGCAGTTCAACGACACGGTGCGGGAGGTCTACGCCCGCACGCCCAGCGCCCTGCGTGCCGCCTCCGTACGCGGCGGGCACGGACCCGCGGGCCGCCCCGAGGCGCGGGCGGGTACGCCACGGGAGGGCGGACCCGTCAGCGGGGTGACGCTGCGGCTGGCGTACCGGGGCGACTACGCCGCCGGGCAGGTGTTCGACTTCCTGGAGCGGCGCGCCGTACCCGGCGTCGAGGAGGTGCTCGGCCGGCCAGGAGGCCGCACCTACCGGCGCACCCTCGACCTGCCGTACGGCACCGGCGTCGCGGAGGTCGACGAACGCCCCGCGCGCGGCGGCGGCTGGCTCGCCTGCCGGCTGCACCTGGGGGACCTGCGTGACCTGACGACGGCCGTACAGCGGATCCGGCGCCTGTTCGACCTCGACGCGGACCCCTTCGCGGTCACCGAGCACCTGAGCAGGTACGAGGCGCTGGCGCCGCTGCTGGAGCGCACCCGGGGGCTGCGGTCGCCCGGCGCCGCCGACGCCCACGAACTGGCGGCCCGCGCGGTGCTGGGCCAGCAGGTCACGGTGGGCGCGGCCCGCACACTGACCGGCCGGCTGGTACAGGCGTACGGCAAGCCACTGGCGGCGCCCAGCGGCGCGCTCACCCACCTCTTCCCCGAGCCCGGGACGCTGGCCGAGGCGCCGCTGGGCGAGCTGGGCATGCCCGAGTCGCGCCGCCGCACCCTGCGGGCCGTCGCGGCGGCACTGGCCGACGGCACCGTCGTCCTCGACCCGGGCGCCGACCGCGACGCGACCGAGCGCGCCCTGCTCGCACTGCCGGGGATCGGCCCCTGGACGGCGGGCTACACGCGGATGCGCGCACTGGGCGACCCGGACGTGTTCCTGCCGGGCGATGTGGGCGTGCGGCGCGGGCTCGCACTGGCCGGGGCCGACCCGGCGCACGCCGACCACTGGCGGCCATGGCGCTCCTACGCGCTGCACCACCTGTGGCACGCGACCACGCAGGCCGGGCCGCAGCGGGCTCCCCGGGCCGCGTGAGGGCGAACCGAGTTCGCCCTGCGGGCTTTCCGACAGGCCCGCGCGGGCAACAATGAGCCCATGGACGGCCAGGGGGCACGAAACGGCTCGGGCGGCGGTCGCGGCCGCGACTGGTGGGCCCAGCTGTACGACCCGTACACGCCCGACACGGGTCGCACCCGCGCCGAGGACAGCGTCGACGACCGCTTCGCCTCGGTCGCCCGCACGCTCGGCACCACCACGGGAGGGCGGGAGTCACCGGATGCGGCCGAGCGGGCCGAGAGGGCCGAGCCGCCGGGTGCGCGGGAGTCCTCGGTCGCGGCCGAGCCGTCCGGTCCCGCCGCGCTGTTGCCGCGCGCCGACCCCGACGCGCTCGCCGAACTGGTGCCGGACACCGTGCTGGAGGAGGCGCGGCACGGACACACCACACTGCGGGCGGTCTCCCTGCGGGGCGAGGCGGCCCGCGAGGCGGGAGAGCCGCGCGGGGACGCGCTGCTGGCGGCACGGTTCACAGCGGGCGCGCACGAACTGGTACTCGTGGTGGTCGCCGCGGGTGCGCGCACGGACGGCGCCGGCGCACACCGCGCCGCGCGCGAGGCATGCCACGTACTCGCGGCCGCCGTCGGCCGCAGCGCCGTGCGGCTCGCGGAGGACCTGCGAGCCGACCGCCGCGACGCGCTCAGACCCGGGCTGCACCGGCTGACCGACCGCACCCTGGGCAGGCTCCGCGCGCAGGCCGCCGCCTGGGGACTGACACCCGCACAGCACACGGCCGACGTGCGCTGCCTGCTCGTGCCCACCGATCCGCGCTGCCGTACCCGGGTCTGCTTCGGGGCGGGAGCGGGCGGCTTGCTCAGGTTGCGGGACGGCGCCTGGGAGGACATCGAACCGCGGGCCACGCCGGCGCCGCCGCCCGCGGCTCAGCCGCCGGTGGACCGCGGGCGCACTGCGGACCCGGCCGGTGCCGCGGCGGCCCGGGACGGCTTCACCGCCGCGGAGCCTCGCCCCTCCGGGCTCGCGGAGCCGTTCCGCTTCCGGGTGTGCGCCGCCGAGTCCGGCGACGCGCTGCTGCTGACCTCCCCGGGGCTGGCCGAACCGCTGCGCGCCGAACCGTCGTTCGCCGACCGGCTCGCCGCCCGCTGGACGCGCGCCGAAACGGGCCCGGCGGCCCTCGCGGCGTACCTCGGCGACCTCGGACACCGCGTCGCCGGGCACACGCGCGACCGCACGGGCGTTCTCCTCCAGGAGGACTGAGCAGGGGCATGACGCAGATACGGCAGAAACCCGCCACGGGATGATCTTGGTTAGTGGGCGCACGCGCTGACACGGTTCTCGAACTCGCGGCGGGCCTTGCGCTGTGCGGGAATGGCTCCGGCACCGTCCAGGCTCTGGCAGCGGTCGAGGAGTTGGCGGTGGAGCGCGAGTACGGCGGTGACGCGCAGGGTGTAGCCCGTGCCGCTTCGTACAGCCTGGCCGTGGTCGAGTGCGGCCCGCTCGGCGTCGTCCAGGTCGGTCGCACGCAGGAAGTCGGCGACCTTGCCGGGCATGTCGAGGGTGAGGGGCACTTCCGGGACCGGAACGGGGTCGTCGGCAGTGACGTGCTCGGGCAGGAGATCGGCGACGGCAGTACCGATGGCGCCGCGGCTGACTCCGTGGTCGCGGGCCAGGGCGGCGATGGACTGGCCCTCCAGGTACGCGGCGCGCACGTCGGTGACTGCCCCGCCCGTGAGGGCGGGGCGGCGTCCACCCTTGTTGCCCATGGCCTCGGCGGCCCGCAGTCCGTCGTACGTCAGCTCCCGTCGGAGGTCGCGCTGGAGTTCGCCGGCGGCGGCGAGGGCCCCGGAAACCCCGGGTTCATTGGACGCCCGCCGAGCCTGTCGTCATGCGAACCTTTGGCGACAGCCGGTACGGAAGACCCCGCCCCGGTGACGGTGTCCTGTGACAGCGAACCTTGAGCACGTGCCATCGAAGGTTGATCGAGGCCGGCATCCGGGGCCACTAGGTGTACTGACCGGAGACGTTGATGGAAAGCACGGCGCTCCGATCAGCAGCTACGAGGTGGGGGCCGAGTGGCGTTCAAGCAGGTCTCTGGCGAGCTGACTGATGCGTTCGCGGGCCCTCTCTGGGGCGAGCACCTCGATATGGTCACCGAATTGGAGGAGCTGGCGCACTGACTCGATGCTGGGATAGCGCACGACGACGGTGCGACAACCCTCTTCTGGGTCGGAAACTTCGTGGATGCGGTTGCCGAGTATGCGCCGCGCCAGGTCGATGCCAGTTTCTGGCAGGCGGATGGTCACGCTCACGCGGCCTTGCGCCTCGGTGCGTGCCTTCAACGCGGCCCACCTGGTGTGAAGGGTCTCACCAGGTCGAAGAACAGCCGGCGCGTTGAGCTGTTCGTAGGCCGAGAGTCGTTCCAGAGCGAACAGCCGACCGTCCCCCTGGTCGTCGGCGATGAGATACCAGCGGCCTGACTTCGCCACGATCCCGTACGGGTCGACCACTCGCGTCGAGGCCCGACTCTCGGCGCTGCGCCGGTACCGGATGCGCAGCCGACGGCGGTGCCGCAGTGCCGTAGCCAGATCCGCTACGTCGATCGCCGCCTGTGAGCCAGCGAACCACGAGGTGCTTTCCACCAGCACCAGGTCCGCCAATCGCAGCAAGTGCGGTGGCTCAGGTGATCCAGCCTGGCGGGCAGCGATCTTGCGCGCGGCCGATTCCCACACCCCGGACAGGCCCATGCCCTCAAGCTGCGCTCTGTCCAAGCCAGCCACGGAGAGCGCCTCCAGCTCTGGTGGGTCCAGGTGGGATGCGTTGAGCCGCGCACCGGGGAGCAAGGTGATCCCGCCGTTCCGCCCCCGTTCTGCATAAACAGGCACACCCGCAGTTGAGAGTGCCTCCACATCCCGCAGCACAGTCCGCCGTGACACCTCCAGCCGCTTGGCGAGTTCGCTGGTGGTGATGCGCTGACGGGTCTGCAGGAGCAGCAGTAGGTGCAAGAGCCGCGAAGCCTTCATGCGCGCCAATGCTCGCAGAAAAGGTGACAGGTTCTGTCGCGATCAGACGATCCGCTGGAGCAGTACCAAGAAATCAACCAGTTGAGGAGCGCTCCATGGCCGCACCGAACCTGTTCCTGATCGGCGTTCGCGACGCCCAGGCCGCTACCGCCTTCTACAGCGACCTGTTCGAGCTCGAACCGGTCTTCACCAGTCCCCACTACGTGGCCTTCGAGGTTGCCCCCGGCGTCCTGTTCGCGCTGTGGACGGGATACCGCGAGCACGCTGTCCCGAGCACTCCTCGCACGAGCGAAGTCGGACTGATGATGCCGGGACCATCGTCCGCAGTTGACGAGGTCTTCACGAGTTGGGTCTCGAAGGGGGTCCATGTCGTCGAGGAGCCGCACGACGCTGTCTTCGGCCGCACGTTCGTGATCACTGACCCCGATGGAAACCTCATCCGGGTCTCCCCGGTCGACTGACCCAGGCGCGGGCTTTGGGCACGAGCATGTCGAGGAGACTGCGGTCAGCCGGGTCGCGCCGCATGGACAGGATCACGGGTCGAGGTCCCTCCAGGCCGCCTGGCCGTATCCGTCGCCGGCGGGCGCGGTCATGACCGGGGGCGTCCGCTCCGTGGAACGGACGCCCCCGGTGACGGGTTTTTCGACCCGTCAGCCGAACTGACGCTCGATCTCGGCCAGTTTCTCCTCCAGGGTGTCCAGCCGCGGGCTCGCGGCGTTGCTCTTCTCGTCCCGCCCTGTGCCACCGGCCCCCTGGGCGCCCTCGGTGCTCTCCCCGCGCCGCAGCGCGGCACCGCCGCCGTCGTCCACGACGGCCTGGAGAGCGGGCCTGCCGCCCGGCGCGTACGCGGACGGGGCATCGGTCGCGGTCAACCGGTTCGCGCCCGTCCCCTCGGAGCCGGGCTCGCCCGCGGCGGAGACGGGGCTCGCGATCTCGACGTCCACATGAGGCGCGGCCTCCACAGGACGCGGGGGCTCCGCGCGGCCCCGGCTCCACAGCCGGTGCTGCCGGTTGATGGCCTTGACCCGCGCCCGGTCGAGACGCTCCCGGTCCTTGCGGCGCAGCCGCTCCTGCTCGCGCTGCTTGCGGTCGTCGCGCACCTCGTCGACGGCCTCGTCCAGCGTCCGTACGCCCTCCAGCAGCATCAGCGACCAGGCGCCGAACGTCTCGCGCGGCGCGCGCAGCCAGCGCACGATGCGGATCTGCGGCAGCGGGCGCGGTACCAGACCCTGGTCACGCAGCGCGGCGCGGCGCGTCTGCTTGAGCGCCCGGTCGAACAGGATCGCCGCCGACAGCGACATCCCCGCGAAGAACTGCGGCGCCCCGTCGTGGCCGAGGCCGCGCGGCGCGTGCACCCAGTTGAACCACGCGGCGGCCCCCGCGAAGATCCACACCAGCAGCCGGGAGCCGAGCGAGGCGTCCCCGTGGCTGGCCTCGCGTACGGCGATCACGGCGGAGAACATCGCCGCGCCGTCCAGCCCGAACGGCACCAGGTACTCCCAGCCGCCGCTCAGCCCCAGGTTCTGCCGTCCGAAGCCGACGAGCCCGTGGAAGGAGAGCGCGGCGGCGACGGCGGCGCAGCAGAACAGCAGCAGGTAGGCGGCGGTGGCGTAGAGGGTCTCCTTACGGCGCCGCCGCTCCTGCGCGCGTTCGAAGGAGTCGGGCGCCGGCTGCTGTTCGGAGGCGGTGGCCGCGGCGTCCCCTTCGGTGGCGGAGCCGTGGCGGCGCGAGCGCGCCATCACGAGCACCGCGGTCAGAGTGCCGACGAGCAGCACGGCGCTCGGCAGCGCCCAGTTCAGCGATATGTCGGTCAGTCTCATCGGGTGTGCCCCTTGCCGCGCGGTGCCGGGGCGCACGGGGCGTCTGCCGGGTGGGGCGGATGTCCGTGCGCGGGGCGGTGCCGCGCTCGCGCTCTGGCTTTCTTCGTGTCGCCGAGCATCTTTACGGCAGCGCGCCACCCCTCAGGGGGGTTTCGGGGCAAGTGAACGCGAAAAGGGGGCGACGGTGGTCTGCCGGGGCGTCCGTGTTCGCATGCCCTACGGAGTCGCGGTCATCCGTTCGATACGTTCCGCGTCGCAGGTGCGCGGGCACGTGACGCAGGTGTCCTCGGGGCGCAGGGTGTAGAAGAGGCAGCAGCTCGCCCGGTCGCGGGTGGTCAGCTCCTGGCCCCGAGGGCCCGTCAGCCGGCGGAAACCCGCCGGCTGGGCGAACGGCTTCAGCGAGCCGGGCAGCAGCAGTTCGGCCTCCGCCATGGCGCGCGGTTCCTCGCCCAGCAGGTGCCCCAGGTACCACAGGCCCTCGGTGACCTCGTCCGTCGCCATGCCCCACAGGGCACGCGCGCCGCGCCGCATCCTGGGCCTGAAGCCCTCCAGCACGGGCGCGAGGTGATCGGCGACCGCGCCGCGCACCTCGGCGCGCAGCGCCTCCTCGTCGGGCACCACCCGGGCCCCAGGCGCCGCCGCGGCCGGGTCGTCGGGCAGGCAGGCGAACTCCTCCACGCGGACGGCCAGCCGCCCCAGCGAGCGCTGGAACGCCACCGCCTCCACCGGCACCCGAGGCACCCGCCGCTGGAGGAACCACGGAATGGTCACCAGCAGGCAGACGGGCCAGGCGTAGCGGTGCAGCCCGAAGCTGGCGATCACATCGGGGCGGCCGGGACGCCCGTAGTCCCGCAGGATCTGTTCCGCGTCCCAGGCCAGGAACGACTCCAGGGCCTGCCCGCCGGCGGCCAACTCGCTCGCCCGCACCCAGCCCGGACCCTCGGGAAGGGATTCACGAGCCGTGGTCTCGGTCACACCCAGCGACGGGAACACCTCGGCGAGCCGCGCGTACGCCGTGTGGAAAGGCGAGACGTCAGGGGCTACGCGGGCGAGGGTGGGCACGGCCATGGGGACCACCGATTCGACGATCGTGAGCAGGTAAGCCTTACCTTAACTGATTGTCCCCGAGGTGTGATCTCGTGTCGCGTCGGCCTAAGGTGCTGCGCAGTGTTCCGGAGGGCACAGCCGGAGGGGAACGATGGAGCAGAGCCGAACCAGGGCACCCGGCGTGCCGGCCGCCGGCCGGCCGACGCGGCTCACCACGCAGGGCGTCACCGCCCGCGCCCCCGCGCCGCGCCCCCGGACGGCCCGGGGAGAGCACACCCACAGCGAACCCTCCGCGCCGCGCGTGGTCCCGCAGCGGCACTCCGTACGGGACCAGATCTTGCAGGCCCTCCGGGCGGCCCTGTTCTCCGGGGAACTCGCCCCCGGTGAGGTCTACTCGGCGCCCGCACTCGCCGAACGCTTCGGCGTCTCCCCGACCCCCGTGCGCGAGGCCATGCAGGTGCTCGTGAGCGAGGGGTGTGTCGAGACGGTGCCCAACCGGGGTTTCCGCGTCGCCCGGCACAGCCCCCGCGACCTGGCCGAACTCACCGAGATCCGGGCGCTGCTGGAGGTGCCCGTCGTACTGGCCCTCGCGCGGACGCAGCCGGCGGAGCGCTGGGAGGAGCTGCGCCCTTACGCCGAGGACACCCTCCAAGCGGCGGTGTGCGGCGACCGCGGCGCCTACGCCGAGACCGACCGCGCCTTCCACCGCTCCCTGTTGGAACTGGCCGGGAACCAGCAGCTGGTCGCACTCGCCGAGGACGTCAGACGGCGTGTCCACCTGTCGTCCTCGCGGCAGGCGCCGACGCGCCGCACCACCGACCTGCTCGCCGAGGCCGCCGACCACCTCGCTCTTCTCGACGCACTGAGCAGCCAGGACCTGCCCGCGGTGGAACGCCTGGTGCGCGACCACACCTGACCGCGCGCCGCGGGCAATGGCATCCCCTCGCCGGAGGCGAGGCCCGCGGCGAAAGTCCTAGCCGTCCGTCCCCGCCGCAGAGCCCGCTGGGCCCTGCGGCTCCGTCTCGGTCTCCGGGAGCAGGCCGGTCAGCCAGGTGGGGACGCCGCCCAGCAGGCGGTGGAGCCTGCCGGCCTCCTCCCGCAGGCGGGTCGAGTCCGGCTCCGGCTCGACATCGGCCAGCGAGGCGAGAGCCGGTGCCATGCCGACGAGGAACCCCAGCTCCTCGCGCAGCCGCAGCGACTCGGCGAAGCCGTGCCGCGCCTCGGCCAGTTCGCCCTCGCGTGCGGCGATCCCCGCCAGGTGCCGGTAGGTGGACGAGCACAGCAGGTGGTCGCCGCGCGAGGTCGCCCCCGCGTGCGCCCTGCGGTAGGCGGCGCGCGCGGCCTCGGGGGTCTCACTCAGGTTCTCGGCCAGCAGCCCGCGCCGGTAGTCCAGCAGCGCCCGCCCTGGGGCGCCCGGCTCCAGCAGCGCGGCCGCCCTGCCGAGGGCGGCACGGGCCTCGTCCGTCCGGTCGCGTACGCCCAGCACGGTGGCCGCGTAGGCGAGTTGCCCGCGTTCGCAGGCGGCGGCTCCGCGGTCGTCGTCCACCTGGGCGACAGCCTCGGCGACCCGCAGCGCGTCCTCGGCCGGAGCCCATCCTTCGCCGGTGTACATGCACCGTTCCACCAGCAGCGCGGCCCGGCCCACCGCCGCCCGCGGCAGCTCGTGGGCGTACGGTTCCAGCAGGGCCGCCGCGTCCTCCCAGCAGCCGCGCGAACGCAGCCGCCACACCGCCCGCCCCAGCGGGCTGTCAGGACCCGTCGACGGCGGCTGCCGCCCGCCGTCCGAGGGGTTCGCGGGATCCAGCCGTGCCGAACGTGACATGGCGGTGTCCGCCACAGTGCCCTCCCCAAGCGCGCCGTCGAGCCGGATGTGACCGCATCTCAGCACGCCGTGCCCCGCCCGGCCAAGAGTCTGGTGTGAATCAGTTCACAAAGTTTTACCGGAGGGACTCTTCTGCCAACTGGCGTCGGGCGCCGGGGCGCACGGGGTGGCTGAGGGGGTAGGGCCTGCCCTACCCCAGGTCGGCACCTGGGTGCAGTGAACCGCGCGGCGTCGCGCGGTTCGCTGAGTGCGTGAATCCGCATTCCGCACCGCGCGCCCGACTCGCCGCCCCCGCCCTGTGCGCCGTCTCGGCCGTGCACGCGGCGGTCACGGCGGCCGTGACCGCGCTGGAACCCCACCGGGTGTGGGGCCTGTGCGCGGCGCCCGCCTACGCGGCACTCGCCCTCGTCCTCCTCCTCGCCGCCCGGCGGCCCGGCAGCACCGGGGTGGTGCGCTCACCGCCCACGGCCTCGCCCCGGCAGCCGGCCTCGGCCACGCCCGCGCCGACCGCCGCCGCGAGCGCCTCCGGCGATCCCGGGGCGTCCGGCGCCGCGGCCCCGGCCCGTGACGCGTCCCCGGCCGGTGATGTGGCCTCGGCCGGTGGTGCGGCCCCCGTCCGCGGTGTGGCCTCGGCCGGTGGTGCGGCCCCCGTCCGCGGTGTGGCCTGGGCCCGTGATGTGGCCCGGGTCCGTGACGTGGCCCCGGCGGGCGATGCGGCCTTGGCGGCGCCGATCGACCCGCCTCGCTCATCAGTACGGACCCGCCTGACGGTCCGGTCCGGCCTGACGGTGCGGCCCCGTCTGTCGATGTGGCGCTCCCAGTCGGTGCATCGCCGCCTGTCGGTCCGACGACGCCTCCCTGGCCGCCGGTGGCCGTCGGTCCGACGACGCCTGCCGGTCCGCCGATGGCCGTCGGAACGGCGAAGCCGGCCGGAACGGCGATGGCTGCCGTTCCCGGCATTCGCGGTGGCGGCCGTCGTGCCGCTGCTCCTCCTCGTCGGGGCGGGCAGCGCGCAGGAGGAAGTGGGCGTCGTCCACCGGTCGGCCGCCCGCCTCGTCGCGCACGGCACGCCCTACCTGGCCCCCGAAGCGCTCGCCGGTGCCGACTACACCGCCTACAACCCCTACTTCCCCGGGATGGCGCTGCTGGGGCTGCCGCACCGGTTCCTCGGGCTCGACGCCCGGTTCGTCTTCGGCGCCGTCTTCCTGCTCGCCTTCGCCCTGAGCCTCAGGACGGCGGGCCTGCGGGGCGCTCGTGGCCGCACGATGGCGCTCGCGGCCTCGCCCCTGGTCGCGCTGCCCCTGGCGACGGGCGGGGACGACCTGCCCGTGGTCGGGCTCGTGTGCCTCGGGCTGGCACTGGCCGGGGAGGACGAGCCACGCGCGGCCCGTGCGGGGCTCGTCCTCGCGGCGGCGTGCACGCTCAAGGCGACCGCGTGGCCCGCGCTCGCGGTCGCCGTGGCGCTGCTGCACGTACGCGGCGGCCGCCCGGCGGTGCTCCGCTGCGCCGGGGCCGCCGCGCCGCTGCTGGTGGCCGGGCTGGCCCTGCCCGCGCTGGCCGACCCCACGGGTCTCGCCGTCAACGCCGTCGGCTACCCGCTCGGGCTGGCGGACGCCGCCTCGCCCGCCGCCACGCCGCTTCCCGGACGGCTGCTGGGCCGGCTCGGCCCCGGCGGGCACGCGCTGGCCGTGGCGCTGCTCGTGCTGGCTGCCGCGCTCGTCCTCCGGTCCCTGTACTCACACCCGCCCCGGGACGCGCGCGCCGCCGCGCTCCGGCTCGCCCTCGGCCTGCTGACCGCGATGGCGCTGATGCCCGCTTCCCGGTTCGGCTACGCCGTCTATCCCCTCGTCCTCGCCCTGTGGGCGCACTGGAGGAAGTCCGATGCACCGCCGCACGCCGTCACTCCCACCGTCATCCACGCGTCCTCGCCGCCGGCCGGGGGAGGGGTGCGGGCGCACCCTCGTGGTGACCAACGACTTCCCGCCCCGCCTGGGCGGCATCGAAAGGTTCGTGCACGAGATCGCTCGCCGCTTCCCGCCCGGTGAGGTCGTGGTCTACACCGCGGCGCAGCACGGCGGTGACGCCTTCGACGCGGCGCAGCCCTATCCGGTGGTCAGGGACCGGGCCCGCACGCTGCTCCCCACCCCGAGGGTGGCCCGCACCGCCCGGGCGCTGGCCTTCCGGTACGGCTGCGACCGCGTGTGGTTCGGTGCCGCGGCGCCGCTCGGGCTGCTGGCCGGACGTCTCGCGCTGCCCTCGGTGGCGACGACGCACGGACACGAGGCGGGGTGGGCGGCCCTGCCCGGAGCCCGGCACGCGCTGGCGCGCATCGCGGGCAACGCCGACGTCGTCACCCACCTCACCGCGGACGCGCGCCGGCGCATGGCGGGCGCGCTCGGCCCCCGGGCGCGAACGGCACGGCTGGTGCCCGGGGTGGACACCGCGCTCTTCCGACCGGCCGGGCCCGAGGAGCGCCTGCGGTCGCGCCGCGAGTTGGGTCTGGGGGAGGGCCCGCTGGTGCTCAGCGTCTCGCGCCTCGTTCCGCGCAAGGGCCAGGACGTTCTCCTGCGTGCCCTGCCGCTGCTGCGCGCCTCGGTGCCCGGGACCACCCTGGTCATCGTCGGCTCGGGGCCCCATGAGCGCGCGCTGCGGCGCCTGGCCGGCCGGCTGCCCGCCACCTGCCGTGACGCGGTGGTCTTCGCCGGCGCCCGCGAACACGACGCCCTGCCGCCCTACTACGCGGCAGCCGACGTCTTCGCGATGCCCTGCCGCACGCGCCGCCTGGGCCTGGAGTCGGAAGGGCTGGGCATCGTCTACCTGGAGGCCGCGGCCGCCGGACTCCCGGTGCTCGCCGGGGACTCCGGCGGTGCGCCCGAAGCGGTCGAGGACGGGGTGAGCGGCTACGTCGTGGACGGCGGCGACGTGCGGGCCGTCGCCGGCCGGCTGGCCGGACTGCTCAACGACCCGGCCGCCCGCGCCCTGATGGGGGCGCGGGGGCGGGCCCGGGTCGAGGCGGAGTGGAGCTGGGAGACCTCGGCGGGGCAGTTGCGCACGCTGCTGTCCCGTACCGTCGAGTCGTGGTGAGCGGGACGGCGGCGGGGGAAGTGCGGAGCGACACCGGGGCGGCGGAGGTCGCCGGGGGCGGGGTCTGGCAGGCGCTGGCGGGCGGGCCCCGTGCCTTCCTCGGTTCCGCCTGGCCCCTGCGGGCGGTGGGCTACCTGCTGGCAGGCGGCGTTCTGGGCGTCGGCTGGTTCTTCCTCGCCCTGGCCCTGGCCGTCGCCGGCGTCCTGCTGCTGCCCGTCGGGGTCGGGGTGGTCGCGCTGGCGTGTGTGCCCGTCTCGGCGGCCGGACTGGCCGCGTTGGAGCGGCGGCGCCTGCGGTGGCTCCAGCCCGGGGCGCTACCCTCACCGCACGAGCCGGACGACGCGGAGGGGCCCGAGCCGTCCGGCGGACCGGTGCGGCGCGTACTGCGCCGCCTGTGGCGTCGTACCGCGACGCCCGCCACCTGGATCGAGTTCGGGTTCGCGCTGCCCCACGCGGTGCTGTCACTGGTGGATCTGCTCGTGGCGGTCGCGGGGATCGGCCTGGTCGTCAGCCAGCCGCTCGCCCTGCTGCTGGTCGGCAACGGCGAACAGGTCATGTACGGGGAGCACGTCGTGCTGACCGAGCCGGGGCAGGTGGTGCCGTGGCTGCTGCTGACCCCCGTCCTCGCGGTGCTCGTCTCCTACGTGTGCGCGGGCCTCGCCGGAGTGCGGGCGGCGCTCGCGCGCGCCGTGCTGGTGGGGCCGCGCCGGGAGAGGGAACTGGACGCCAGGCTGACCGAGGTGACCGCCTCCCGGGCCCGGCTGGCCGACGCCTTCGCGCTGGAGCGCCGCCGCATCGAACGCGACCTGCACGACGGCGCGCAACAGCGCCTCACCGGGCTGATCATGACGCTCGGTCTGGCGAAGCTGGACGCCGATCCCGCGCTCGTCGCCGACGCGCAGGACGAGGCCCGCGCCGTCCTGGCCGAGCTGCGCGAACTCGTGCACGGCATGCATCCCTCGGTGCTGACCGACCGTGGCCTGGGCGCCGCGGTCGAGGCGCTGGCCGAGCGCTCGCCCGTGCCCGTCGAGGTGGACGTGCGCCTGGTCGCGGGCCGGCCGGACGAGGCGGTGGAGGCCGCCGCCTACTTCGCCGTCGCCGAGGCGCTGGCCAACGTGGCGAAACACAGCGGCGCCTCCCGCGCGACCGTGACCGTGCGGGCCGGGAGCGCGCTGGTGGTGGAGGTCCACGACGACGGCAGGGGCGGCGCGGACCCGCGGCGCGGCACGGGCCTGACCGGGCTGGCCGACCGGCTCGCCGTGCACGAGGGCAGGCTGCGCCTCTCCAGCCCCGAAGGCGGGCCGACGCTCCTGCGCATGGAACTGCCGTACCGGCCGGGCCGCGGTTGAGCCAGGCACGAGGACTCCGGGGACAATCGGTGCGGGGAAGACGGGATGAGAGGTGGAGGGGACGTATGCGGCTGGTGCTCGCCGAGGACTCGGTACTGCTGCGCGAGGGGCTGACGCAGATCCTCACACGGTTCGGGCACGAGGTCTGCGCGGGTGTCGGCGACGCGCCCGCGCTCCTCGACGCCGTCGCCGCGCACGGCCCCGACGCCGTGGTCACCGACGTGCGGATGCCCCCCGGGCTGCGCGACGAGGGGCTGCGCGCCGCCCTCGACCTGCGCGCCGAGCGGCCCGCGCTGCCGGTGCTCGTTCTCTCGCAGTACGTCGAGAACTCCTACGCGGCCGAACTGCTGGCGACGGGCGACGGGGTGGGGTACCTGCTCAAGGACCGGGTCGGCGAGGTCACCGAGTTCGTCGAGGCGCTCGAACGCGTGGCGGCGGGCGGTACGGCCATCGACGCCGAGGTCGTCAGGCGGCTGCTGGCCCCCGACCGCCGGCCCGCAGCTCTGCGCCGGCTGACGGCGCGCGAAGCCGAGGTGCTGGCCGCCATGGCGGAAGGGCGCTCGAACGCGGGCATCGCCCGGGCCCTGGTCGTCAGCGAGGCCGCCGTGGTCAAGCACGTGGGCTCCATCCTCACCAAGCTCGACCTCCCGCCGGCCCCCGACGACCACCGCCGCGTCCTCGCCGTTCTCGCCTACCTGCGGCACCCGGAACGCGGCCCGGGGGCGGTGCCCCTCACCACCCGCCCCTGACCGGAGCACAACGGGGCCGGACCCCTCCCAGCCCATCCGCAGCGCGAGGCTGTGTTTGCCCGAGGGCGACCCCCGGCCGGGGGCCCCTCAGCTCATCCGCAGCGCCAAGAAGAAGTCCAGCTTGTCCTCCAGGCGGGACAGGTCGCGGCCGGTGAGCTGTTCGATGCGGCTGACGCGGTAGCGCAGCGTGTTGACGTGCAGGTGGAGGCGGGAGGCGCAGCGGGTCCACGAGCCGTCGGAGGAGAGGAACGCCTCCAGGGTGGGCACCAGTTCGGCGCGGTGCTTGCGGTCGTACTCGCGCAGCGGGTCCAGCAGCCTGGCGGTGAAGGCGCGGCGCACGTCGTCGGGTACGAACGGCAGCAGCAGCACGTGCGAGGCCAGTTCCTCGTGCCCCGCCGCGCGTACCGCGCCGGGGCGGGCCGCGGCGACCCGGCGGGCGTGCCTGGCCTCCTCCAGCGCCCCCCGCAGGCCCTCGGCGGAGTGCACCGCCGCGCTCACCCCCAGGGTGAGCCGCCCGTCGTCGGCGAGGGCCTGCCCCAGCGGTTCGCCGACCGCGGCCAGTAGGGAGTCCGCCTGCATCCCCGCACCGTCGTGTGCGCCGGTGAGCCCAGTGGTGGGGGCAGGCTCCCCTCGCGTGCCTCCGCTGCCCGCCTCGGTCTCCTCCTGCGGGCTCTCGCCCGGCAGCGGCACCAGCGCCACCGCCTCGCCGTCGACGTGGGCGACGGCGACGCGGTCGGAGCCGTCGGGGCCGGCCGCGCGCGGGTCGATCAGCAGCTCCTCCAGCAGGGTCTGGGCGACGGCGCCGCCGTCCAGCGCGCGAGCCGGGTCGGGCTCGTCCCAGTCGACGCGGGCCACGATCACCTGCCAGTGCGGTGACGCGCCCTGGCCCGGCAGCAGGACAGGGGCCGCGACGCGCAGCCTGGCGGCGATCTCCGAGGGCGGGGCACCGGTCTGCACCAGTTCGAGAACTTCCTGGGCCAGCCTGCGCCGCACCGTGCGGGAGGCGTCGCGGCGGTCGCGTTCGACCGCGATCAGCTGGGTGACGCCGTGCAGCAGGTCGAGGCGTTCGGCCGGCCAGTCGCCGGTGTCGGCGGCGACGGCCAGCAGCCAGTCGGACAGGACGGTGCGGCGCGGGTCGCCCGCCCCGCGGTGCACGGGAAAGAGGGAGTAGGCGGTGCCCTCGTCGGTGGTGCGGTGCGGGCTGCGCCGTCCGGTCCTTACGGCCGCCATGTGGGCGCCCGCCAGCCGGGTGGCGGTCTCCTGCGGCAGTCCGGGACCCTCCGTGGGGCGGGCGATCTGGCGCCCTGTGGGGGAGAGCACCCAGGCGGCCAGGTCCAGGTCGGAGCCGAGCAGGTCCAAGACGACGTCGGGGCCGCCGCCTGCCGGGCCCGAGGACATCAGCCGCCGGTGCCGTTCCACGACGGCGGCCAGGTCTCCGGCGCGCTCGGTGGAGACCTGCCGTACCACGTGTTCGGTGATGGTGGCGAAGGCGACGGACTCGGTGACGGAGAAGAGGGGCAGCCGGTGCCGGGCGCAGGCGGCGACCATGTCCTCGGGCACGCGGCCGAGCTCGGCCTCGCCCGCCGCCAGCCCCGCGACGCCCGCGCCGGCGAGGATCTGCACGAACGGCTCGGAGTCCTCGGGCGCGTGCCGCCAGGCCAGCCCCGTGAGCACCAGTTCGCCGCCGGACAGGTAGCGGCTCGGGTCGCGCAGGTCGGTGGTCATGACGCCGCGCACCGTGCGGTCCAGCTCGTCCTCGCCGCCCAGGAGCCTGAGGCCCAGCGAGTCGTTCTCCAGGAGGGCGCGCAGCCGCATCGTCTCGTCGCCTGCCGTTCGTGTGTCGGGTGGTGGTCGTGCTGTGCGGGGGAGGCCGGGAGAAAACCGTGAGGTTACCTGTGTCCGGCTTTCGTCTGAATCTACAAGACCCGGTGGTCGACCAGCCAAACACTTCATGGTTTCGGTGGCTGCACCGGGGCGGGCACCAGTCTGTGTACTGACCGCGTCCCCTCCACGCTTCCCGGAACCGCCCCGCACCGAAGATCGCACCCCCACCCGAGCACCGAGAAGAGACACCATGGAGTTCCTGCGCCCGGCCACCTGGGAGGAGGCGCTCGCCGCGAAGGCGGAGCACCCCTCAGCCGTGCCCATCGCGGGCGGCACCGACGTCATGGTCGAGATCAACTTCGATCAGCGCCGCCCCACCCACCTCATGGACCTCAACCGGATCCGTGAGCTGCGGGAATGGGAGGTCGGTGACGACACCGTCCGACTCGGCTCCTCCGTGCCCTACTCGACGGTCATCGACCAGCTCGCCAGCGAACTGCCGGGCCTCGCACTGGCCTCGCACACCGTCGGCTCGCCCCAGATCCGCAACCGGGGCAGCGTCGGCGGGAACCTCGGCGCCGCCTCCCCCGCAGGGGACTCGCACCCCGCGCTGCTCGCGGCGGGCGCCGAGGTCGAGGCGGAGTCGGTGCGAGGTACCCGGTTCCTCCCCGTCGAGGACTTCTACACCGGCGTCAAACGCAACGCGCTCGCCGAGGACGAGCTCATCAAGACCGTGCACATCAAGAGGGCCGAGGGGCCGCAGCAGTTCTCGAAGGTCGGCACCCGCAACGCGATGGTCATCGCGGTGTGCGCCTTCGGCTTCGCGCTGCACCCCGGAAGCCGCACCGTCCGCGCCGGCATCGGCTCGGCCGCCCCCACCCCGCTGCGGGCCCGGGCCGCCGAGGACTTCCTCGGCGCGGCGCTGGGCGACGGCGGCTTCTGGGACAGCGGAAGGGCGATCCCGCCGTCGCTCGCCCGCGAGTTCGCCGAGCTGTGCGCGGGCGCCTGCAACCCGATCGACGACGTACGCGGCAGTGCGGCCTACCGCCGCCGCGCCGTCGGTGTCATGGCCCGCCGCACGCTCGGCTGGACGTGGGAGAGCTACCGCTCGACCGGCAACGGCCGCACCACGGAAGGAGGCGCCCAGTGCGCGTGACATTCACGGTCAACGGACGCCGGCACGAGGCCGACGACGTGTGGGAGGGCGAGTCCCTGCTCTACGTCCTGCGCGAGCGGATGGGTCTGCCCGGCTCGAAGAACGCCTGCGAGCAGGGCGAGTGCGGCTCCTGCACCGTCCGGCTGGACGGCGAGTCGGTCTGTTCCTGCCTGGTCGCGGCGGGGCAGGCCGAGGGGCGCGAGGTCGTCACGGTGGAGGGCCTGGCCGCGTACGCGAAGGAGCGCGCGGGCTCCGCGCACACGGGCGGTCTCGCCCCGGTGCAGCAGGCGTTCCTCGACGCCGGAGCCGTCCAGTGCGGCTTTTGCACCCCGGGCCTGCTGGTGGCCGCGGACGAACTGATCGAGCGCAACCCCCAGCCCTCCGACGCCGACATCCGCGAGGCACTCTCGGGCAACCTGTGCCGCTGCACCGGCTACGAGAAGATCATGGACGCCGTGCGCCTCGCCGCGGCGCGCACCGGCGACGGCGCCCCGGAGGTGGTCTGAGTGGCCTCCGCGACCGGGCCCACCGGGACCTCCACCAGGCCAAACCAGGGCGCCGGCACCCGGGCCGGGGTCGGTGACTCGCCGCTGCGGCCCGACGGCACCCTCAAGGTGACCGGCGAGTTCGCCTACTCCTCGGACATGTGGCACGAGGACATGCTGTGGGGCTGCACCCTGCGCAGCCCGCACGCGCACGCCGGGATCGTCTCCATCGACGTCAGCGAGGCGCTCAAGCAGGCGGGCGTGCACGCGGTGCTCACCTACGACGACCTGCCGGCCGAGATGAAGAACTACGGCCTGGAGATCCAGGACACCCCGGTACTCGCGCACGGCCGGGTCCGCCACCACGGGGAGCCCGTCGCGCTGGTGGCGGCCGACCACCCGGAGACGGCGCGGCGCGCCGCCGCGAAGATCAGGGTGGAGTACGAGGAGCTGCCCGTCGTCCACGACGAGGCGAGCGCGCTCGGCGAGGGCGCGCCACTGCTCCACCCGGGCCGCGACGATGACCACGCGCCGCACGTACCGCACCCGAACATCGTGCACCGCCAGCCCATCGTCCGCGGCGACGTGGAAGCGGCCGCCGGGCGCGCCGAGGTGATCGTCACGGGCGAGTACGAGGTCGGCATGCAGGACCAGGCATTCCTCGGTCCTGAGTCCGGCCTGGCCGTGCCCGCCGAGGACGGAGGGGTGGACCTCTACATCGCCACCCAGTGGCTGCACTCGGACCTGCGTCAGATCGCCCCCGTCCTCGGGCTGCCCGAGGAGAAGGTGCGCATGACGCTCTCCGGCGTCGGCGGCGCCTTCGGCGGCCGCGAGGACCTGTCCATGCAGATCCACGCCTGCCTGCTGGCGCTGCGCACCGGCAAGCCCGTCAAGATCGTCTACAACCGGTTCGAGTCGTTCTTCGGCCACGTCCACCGGCACCCCGCCACGCTGTGGTACGAGCACGGCGCCACCCGCGACGGCAAGCTCACCCACATCAGGTGCCGCATCGTGCTGGACGGCGGGGCCTACGCCTCCGCCTCACCCGCGGTCGTCGGCAACGCCTCCTCGCACGCGGCGGGCCCCTACGTCGTCGACGACGTGGAGATCGAGGCGCTGGCCCTCTACACCAACAACCCGCCGTGCGGGGCGATGCGTGGCTTCGGCGCGGTCCAGGCGTGCTTCGCGTACGAGGCGCAGATGGACAAGCTCGCCGCTGAACTGGACATGGACCCGGTCGACTTCCGGCAGCGGAACGCCATGTCGCGGGGGTCGCTGATGCCCACGGGCCAGCCCGTGGACTCGCCGGCGCCGGTGGCCGAACTGCTCCGCAGGGTCAAGGCCATGCCGCTGCCGATGGAGGCGCAGTGGGAGAGCGCCGACGGTGGCGCCGACGTACGGGCGCTGCCCGGCGGGCTGTCCAACACCACCCACGGCGAGGGTGTCGTGCGGGGCGTCGGCTACGCGGTCGGCATCAAGAACGTCTGCTTCTCCGAGGGCTTCGACGACTACTCCACGGCCCGGGTGCGGCTTCAGGTCGCCGGAGGCGAGCCGGTCGCCCTGGTGCACACGGCGATGGCCGAGGTCGGCCAGGGCGGCATTACCGTGCAGGCCCAGATCGCCCGCACCGAACTGGGCGTCACCCAGGTGACCATCCACCCCGCCGACACCCAGGTCGGCTCCGCGGGCTCGACCTCCGCGTCCCGGCAGACGTACATGACAGGCGGCGCCGTCAAGCACGTGTGCGAGCTGGTGCGCGAGAAGGTGCTCCAGCGCGGCCGGGAGCTGTTCGGCACCCACCATCCGGCGTGGGCGACGGCCGGACTGCTGCTGGAGGGCGGCAAGGTCGTCACCGACGGCGGCGAGGTGCTCGCCTCGCTGGCGGACGTGCTCGGTGAGGAGGCCGTCGAGGCCGAGGACGAGTGGCGGCACCGCACGACCGTGCCCTTCGACCTGGAGACGGGGCAGGGCTTCGGCCACGTCCAGTACTCCTTCGCCGCGCACCGCGCCGTGGTCGAGGTCGACACCGAGCTCGGGCTCGTCAAGGTCGTCGAGCTGGCCTGCGCCCAGGACGTCGGCAAGGCCATGAACCCCCAGGCCGTGGTGGGCCAGATCCACGGCGGCACCACGCAGGGGCTCGGGCTGGCCGTGATGGAGGAGATCGTGGTCGACCCTGCGGCCAAGGTCCGCAACCCCTCCTTCACCGACTACCTGATCCCCACGATTGCGGACACGCCGACCATCCCGGTCGACGTGCTGGAGCTCGCCGACGAGCACGCCCCGTACGGGCTGCGGGGAGCGGGGGAGGCGCCGACGCTGTCGTCGACGCCTGCCGTGATGGCGGCCGTCAGGGCCGCGACCGGGCGCGCGCTGCCGCGCGTGCCCGTACGACCGGAGCACATCGTCCAGGTGTGATCCTTTTCCCCGGCCCCGCCCCTTCCCGGAACCGGGGGCCCGGCCCCCAACCCCCGCTCCTCAATCGCCGGAGGGGCTGCTTTTGAGCCTGTCCGGCGCTTGAGGACGAGCGAAGCGATCGGGGGAAAGGGGGGCGAAGCCCCCATGAGAAACGGTGAAGGTGGGGGTCCCCCGGACGGAGTCTGGGGGAGGGGCTGGGGTCTAAGCGCCGGCGCGGGCCGTCCCCCGGGTCGTGGCTTCCCAAATCCTCGGTATCCGCCGGGGTGCCCCTGTGAACCTTGGGAGTCAGCACAATGACCCAGTCCAAAGTAGGGCCGACGACGTCGCCGGAGGACGCGGGCCCCGGCTCGCGCATCCCCGCGGGACGCTCGTGGCTCGACAGGTACTTCCACATCTCCGCGAGAGGGTCGAGTTACGGCCAGGAGGTGCGCGGCGGTATCACCACCTTCATGGCGATGGCGTACATCGTCCTGCTCAACCCCGTCATCCTCTCCGTGCCCGACGCCGCGGGGCACAGGCTGGACGGCGGCGAGGTCACCACGGCGACCGCGCTGGCGGCCGCGGTGACCACCCTCGTGATGGGCTTCATCGGCAACGTGCCGCTGGCGATGGCGGCGGGCCTCAGCGTCTCCGCTGTCATGTCCACGCAGGTAGCCACCGAGATGACGTGGGGCAACGCGTGGGCGATGTGCGTCATCTACGGCGCCGTGATCATCCTCCTGGTGGTCACCGGGCTCCGTGAGCTCATCATGAACGCGATACCCATGGCACTGAAGCACGCCATCACCATGGGCATCGGGCTGTTCGTCTGTCTGCTCGGCCTGGTGCAGGCCGGCTTCGTCACCTCCACGGGCGGCCCCGGAGGTCTGCCCGGCGTCAAGCCGATCCAGCTCGGCACCGCCGAGGTGCTCACCGGCTGGCCGGTGCTGTGCTTCTCCGTGACCGTGCTGCTGATCTTCGCGCTCCAGGTGCGCAAGGTGCCGGGCGCGATCCTGATCGGCATCGTCGGCGGCACCGTCATCGCGGCCGTCATCCACCAGTTCGCCGGGCTCACCAAGAAGGACTGGGGCGGCCACAACGCCCCCGAGTTCCCCGGTTCGGTGGTCAGCTCGCCCGACTTCGGGCTCTTCGGCTCCGTCTCGTTCGACGGCCTCGGCGACGTCGGCGCCATCTCCATCGGCGTCATCGTCTTCACCCTCGTCCTGGCGGGCTTCTTCGACGCCATCGGCACCATCATCGGCATCGGCCAGCAGGCCGGGCTCGCCGACAAGGAGGGCCGCATGCCGGGGCTGGCCAAGGCGCTGACCATCGACGGCGCCGGCGGCGTCATGGGCGGTCTGGCCGGTGCCTCGGGGCAGACCGTCTTCGTGGAGTCCACCGCCGGTGTCGGCGACGGCGCGCGCACCGGCTTCGCCAGCGTGATCAGCGGCCTCGGCTTCACCCTCTGCCTGTTCTTCACGCCCCTCGCGCAGATGATCCCTCCGCAGGTGGCGGCGGCCGCGCTGGTCGTCATCGGATCGATGATGATCACCAACGCCATGCACATCGACTGGTCGGACCCGGCCACGTCGATCCCGGTCTTCCTGACGACCGTTCTGATGCCTTTCGCGTACTCGATCACCACCGGTATCGGCGCGGGCGTCATCTCCTATGTTCTGATCAAGGCTGTACAGGGAAAGTTCCGCGAGCCCGGATGGTTGATGTGGGTGCTGGGATTCGTCTTCCTGGCCTATTTCGCGCTCAACCCGATCGAGCAGTGGCTGGGGGCGAAATAGCCGCCCGGCCGCCGGCCTGACGCCCGGCGGGAGCGGGTGCGGTCGCCCTGGCCGTTCCCGCTCCCGTTCAGGCTGCTCGGACCTGCGCCAACGCCGAGGAGTAGGCACATGCTGGACATCGCCGCACAGCTGCACCGCTGGTGCGAGGAAGGACGCGACTTCGCCGTCGCCACCGTCGTCGGCGTCAGCAACAGCGCCCCGCGGCAGGTCGGCGCGGCACTGGCCGTCGACGCGGACGGCGAGGCCGTCGGCAGCGTGAGCGGCGGCTGCGTCGAAGGCGCCGTCTACGAGCTGTGCCAGGAGGCGCTGGAGTGCGGCGACAGCATCCGCCAGACCTTCGGCTACAGCGACGAGGACGCCTTCGCCGTCGGCCTCACCTGCGGGGGCATCATCGACATCCTGGTCACCCCGGCGCGCGCCGGAACGCGGGCGCGCGCGGTGTTCACCGCCGCCGTCGCCGAAGCCGCCCAGCGCCGCACCGCCGCGCTCGTCCGCCTCGTGGAGGGCCCCGACGAGCTGCTGGGCGGCGCGCTGTGGCTGGACGCCGAAGGGCAGCCCCACGGCGCCCTGGGCGGCGCGGCCGAGCTGGACGCCACAGCCGTGGCAGAGGGCCGGGCCCTGCTGGACGCCGGCCGCACCGCGACCGTCACCGTCGGCGCCGACGGCAGCAGGTGCGGAGCGCCGGTGACCCTGCTCGTCGAGTCGAGCGTCCCCGCGCCCCGCATGCTGGTGTTCGGCGCCATCGACTTCGCGGCCGCGCTGGTGCGGATCGGCACGTTCCTCGGCTACCGGGTCACCGTGTGCGACGCGCGCCCCGTCTTCGCCACCGCCCGCCGCTTCCCCGACGCCGACGAGGTCGTCGTCGACTGGCCGCACCGCTACCTCGACACCCAGGAGCTGGACGGCCGCACCGTCGTCTGCGTGCTCACCCACGACGCCAAGTTCGACGTGCCGCTGCTGGAGCGCGCGCTGCGGCTCCCGGTGGCCTACGTCGGTGCCATGGGCTCGCGCCGCGCCCACCTGGAGCGGCTGGAGCGGCTGCGCGAGGCCGGGCTGACCGACGCCGAACTCGCCAGGCTGCGCTCGCCCATCGGCCTCGACCTCGGCGCCAGGACGCCGCAGGAGACGGCGCTCTCGATCGCCGCGGAGATCGTCGCGGTGCGCCAGGGCGGCACCGGCGTGCCCCTCAACGGCGCCCACACCCCCATCCACCACGACCGGGGCCCGGCCCCCGGCTCGCTCACGGGCGGCACGGACCGGGCGACGGGCTGAACCCGCCGACGGCGGACGGTGCTAGGGAGTGTCTTCAAAGTAGCGGCGTCCGCCCGGAGGGCGGGCCTGGCGGTGTCTGGTGCGTGCGCTCGCAAGGCGGAGGAGGGAGTCCCTGCGTGGGGGCACCTCCCGGGGCGAGCGAAGCCGAGCCCTGGGGGAAGCGGCGACCGACGACAACGCCGCGAGCGTGCGTGCCAGGCGCCGCCAGGCAGGCGGGACTTTGAAGACACGACCTAGAGCAGTTTCACGTTCACCAGCAGCGCCCGGTGGTCCGTGCCCCGCAGGTCGAGGAACTTGCCGTCCACCGGCACCATCTCCTCGCTGAGCAGCACGTGGTCGATCTGCGCGCCCAGCACCGGTGTGGTGCGGGTCGGCCACGTCGGTGTGCGCGAGTTGCCGAGCAGGCGGGCCGCGTCGTGCATGCCGGTGTCCAGGACGGCCCGGAATCCGGCGTGGTCCTGCGAGGAGTTGAAGTCGCCCGCGATCAGCGTCGGCAGCCTGCGGGCCGCGGCGTAGGAGCGCAGCCCGGCCAACTCGGACCGCCACGTGGCCGTGTCGCCTGGCGTGGGCGGCATCGGGTGCGCCACCTGGAGGGCGACCCGCTCGCCGTGGATGTCGGCGACGGCGCCCGGCATCGACAGCCGGCCGCTCACCTGGCCCCGGTCGTGCAGCGGGTAGACGCTCAGCAGCGCCGAGCCCCGCGCGCCGCCGTCCACCCCGGTGACGAGCCGGTGCGGGTACTCCTCGCGCAGCACGGAACCGTTCAGCGCCTTCGCGCACGGGTTGTCGCACTCCTGGACGGCCACCAGCTGCGGACGCTCCCTGCGCACCGTCTCCACCAGGTCCCGCGTCGCCCCGCCGTACTTGAGGTTGGCCGTCAGAACCCGGAACTGCGCCTTGCCGGCCAGGCCCGCGGCCCCGTCCGGCGCCGGCGGCCCGTAAGGACGCAGGAACCAGCCCGTGCCCGCCAGAACCACCAGCGCCCACACCAGCACCAGCCACCGCCGGGCCAGCGCCGCGCCCACCAGCGCCAGCCAGGCGGGCACCAGGAACCACGGCAGGAACGCCAGCAGCTGCGGCACCGGGGTCGGCCCGTCCTCGTCCGCCGCGCGGAAACCCAACGGCACGCTGAGGACGAGGAGCGTCAGCGCGCACAGTGCCGCGACGAAGGGGTGCCGGCGCCGCCCCGCGGGCGCACCGTCCGCCACTCCCCGCTCCCTGTCCGTCCTCGCCCCCGTGTACACGTCCCCGATGATGCCGCACCTCCTGTCACGTTGGGGTAAGCCCCCGCCCGGGGGTGGTGCGCGCGCGGGTGTACCTCCACGATGGGCTCCCAGCACTTCCGGCCCCCGCTGACCAGGAGGGAACATGATCCCGTCCACGCCCACCGAGGCCTTCCGCGCCGCCCGCGACACGCTGCTGACGCACCGGACGGACTACGAGGCCGCGCGCGCCGCCTTCACCTGGCCACGGCCCGAGCACTTCAACTGGGCGCTGGACTGGTTCGACCGGATCGCCGAGGGCAACGACCGGCTCGCCCTGCACATCGTGGAGGAGGACGCCACCGAGCGGCGCGTCACCTTCGCGCAGATGCGGGAGCGCTCGAACCGGGTCGCCAACTGGCTGCGCGGCCGCGGCGTCGTCCCCGGTGACCGCGTCATCGTCATGCTGGGCAACCAGGTCGAACTCTGGGAGACCCTGCTGGCTCTGATGAAACTGCGCGCCGTCGTCATCCCCGCGACCCCGCAGCTGGGCCCGCGCGACCTCACCGACCGCGTCACGCGCGGCGAGGCCCGCCACGTCGTGGCCCGCGCCGCGGACACCGGCAAGTTCGCCGAGGTGGCCGGCGACTACACGCGCGTCGCCGTGGGCAGCGGCGGCACGCCCGAGGCCGGCTGGCTCGCCTACGAGGACGCGTACGAGGCCGACGGCGCCTTCGACCCGCGGGGCGTCACCCGCGCGGACGACACCCTGCTGCTGTACTTCACCTCGGGGACGACCGCCCTGCCCAAACTGGTGGAGCACACGCACGTCTCCTACCCGGTGGGACACCTTTCGACCATGTACTGGATCGGGCTGCGCCCCGGCGACGTGCACCTCAACATCTCCTCGCCGGGGTGGGCCAAGCACGCCTGGTCCAACTTCTTCGCCCCCTGGAATGCCGAGGCGACCATCTTCATCCACAACTACACGCGCTTCGACGCGGGCCGCCTCATGGCCGAGATGGAACGCGGCGGCGTCACCAGTTTCTGCGCACCGCCCACCGTCTGGCGCATGCTCATCCAGGCAGACCTGGGCAAGCTCGCGGCCGTACCGCGCGAGGTCGTCGCCGCGGGGGAGCCCCTCAACCCGGAAGTCATCGAACACGTGCGCCGCGTCTGGGGCGTGACCATCCGCGACGGCTTCGGCCAGACCGAGACGGCCGTCCAGGTCGCCAACACCCCGGGCCAGGTTCTCAAGACAGGATCCATGGGCCGCCCCACCCCGGGCTTCGACGTCACCCTCCTCGACCCCGTCACTGGCGAGGCGGGTGTCGACGAGGGCGAGATCTGCCTCGACCTCGCCGGGTCCCCGGTCGGCCTGATGCGGGGCTACCACGGCGACACCGAGCGCACCGAGCGGGCCATGGCGGACGGCTACTACCGCACCGGCGACATCGGCTCACGCGACGCGGACGGCTACCTCACCTACGTGGGCCGCTCCGACGACGTCTTCAAGGCCAGCGACTACAAGATCTCCCCCTTCGAGGTGGAGAGCGTCCTGCTGGAGCACGAGGCCGTCGCCGAGGCGGCCGTCGTACCGTCGCCCGATCCGGTGCGGCTCGCGGTGCCGAAGGCGTACGTCGTGCTGGCGGACGGCTACGCGGCCGACGCGCAGACGGCGCGCGTGCTGTTCGCGCACTGCCGCGAGCGGCTCGCCCCCTACAAGCGTGTGCGCGTCGTCGAGTTCGCCGAGCTCCCCAAGACGATCTCCGGCAAGATCCGCCGCGTCGAACTGCGCGCGCACGCGGCCGGGGAGACGGGCACCCCCGGGGTGGAGCACCGCGACGGCTGAGATCCAGTGCGTTCTTTCACGGTCCGGCCCCCGCCCCCGATCGCAGCGATCGGGGGAGGGGGCGGAGCCTCCCGGAGGAAACGGTGGAAGTGGGGTCGCTTCAGCGGCGTGTGCGCAGCAGGTGCTGGGCCGCTTCGTTGATGGCGCTCGGTGTTCCGGTGAGGTCGAGGACGAACAGCGGGAGGGCGAGCGCCTCGGCCCGGGCCCGCGCGTCGGGCGCGTACCCGGCAAGGGCGAAGCACACGGCTTCCACGGAGTCGTTGAGCCCGGTGAGCCACAGGGTCTCCACCTCGCGCACCCCGGTCGGCGTGGTGGAGGGGTCGACGTGGGCGACGACCCGTGCACCCCGCACGTCGACCCCCGAGGCCGGGATCCGCTCGGCGACCCGCACCCCCTCGAACCCGAGCCACCGCAGGTACTGCGCGGCGGCGTTCTTGGCGTCGTGCGCCGTGCGGATGGTGACGGGTCTGAACGGCGGCCGTACCACCGGCGTCCCGGGCGCGGCGGGCGCCGCCACCGGGGGCGGCCCGGTGGTGGCGCCTTCGCGCGCCGGGGCGCCGGCGCGGGCGACCGGCACCCGCAGTGTGGTGCCGCAGCCGCAGCCCAACTCCGGCTGCGGCCACTCGTCGACGCGCCCGCACGCCGGGCACCGTACGGAGATCCAGGAGCCCGCCCAGGTGCGGTGGCGCACCTGGGTCGCGGAGGCGGTGGCGAGCAGGGGCAGCGCGATCGGAGCGCCGCATCCGCAGGGGTACACCGGGGCCGCGTAGTGGTGCTCGCGACGGCACACGGGGCAGCGCACAAGCACACTTTCAGCCATCGTTCGGGCTCCAGCAGGTCGTCCGGCACTTCGCCGGTCACGGCACGATTCCCCCCATCGTGCCCCAGCCCCGCCCTGATCGTCACCGGCCGTTCCGGTCGCCGGTGTCGCGCGGTGGGGGCCGCTGTCGCGCGGTGCCCGCCGTGCGGGAGGATGACACGAGGATGCCCCCGCGCGGGACGGCCACCCCTCATCAACTGGACCGTCCCGCACGGGGGCGCGCACGGACCGACCTCCCAATCGGTCCCGTACGCCGCTCATGGTGCGGCTGGCGCGGAGCGCGGGTGCTCAGCCCTCCTGCAGCTCGCGGACCGCCTCTTCGACGCGCTTGCCGTACTCCGGATCCGCGGCGGCGAAGTGGGCGATGTTCTTCTCGACGACGTCCTCGCGCGAGACCTGCGAGAGGCCGCCGGCGATGTTGGCGACCAGACGGTTCTTCTCCTCCTCGGACATCAGCCGGTAGAGCTCGCCGGCCTGGAAGAAGTCGTCGTCCTTGGTGTGCTGCGGCGCCTCGTGGGTGCCCCAGTGGCCGGTCACCGGCTGCGGCGCGGACAGCGGGGCGCCGGTCTCGACGGGGCCGCCGTAGGAGTTGGGCTCGTAGTTCTTGGCGTGGCGGTCGTAGGCGTTGGTGGCCATCAGGCCGTCGCGGCCGTAGTTGTTGGCGCCCGTCGCCACGGCCTTCGGCGCGTTGACCGCGAGCTGGGTGTGGTTGACGCCGAGCCGGTAGCGGTGCGCGTCCGCGTAGGCGAACAGCCGGCCCTGGAGCATCTTGTCCGGCGAGGGGCCGATGCCGGGCACGAAGTTGTTCGGCGAGAACGCGGACTGCTCGACCTCGGCGAAGACGTTGTCCGGGTTGCGGTCCAGCACCAGGCGGCCCACGCGGATGAGCGGGTGGTCCTTGTGCGGCCAGATCTTGGTCAGGTCGAACGGGTTGAAGCGGTAGTCGGCCGCCTCCGCCGCGGGCATGACCTGGACGTACAGCGTCCAGGACGGGTAGACGCCGCGCTCGATCGACTGGAGCAGGTCGGTCTGGTGGCTGTTGGGGTCGGAGCCCGACAGCTCGGCGCCCTGCTCGGCGGACAGGCAGCGGATGCCCTGGTTCGTCTTGAAGTGGTACTTGACGAAGAAGGTCTCGCCCTCCGCGTTGGTCCACTGGTAGGTGTGCGAGCCGTAGCCGTTCATGTGGCGGTAGGAGGCCGGGATGCCGCGGTCGCCCATCAGCCAGGTGACCTGGTGGGTCGCCTCGGGCGAGTTGGCCCAGAAGTCCCAGACGTTGTCGGGCTCCTGCTTGCCGGTGAACGGGTCGCGCTTCTGCGAGTGGATGAAGTCGGGGAACTTCAGCGGATCCTTGATGAAGAAGACCGGGGTGTTGTTGCCGACGAGGTCGTAGTTGCCCTCCTCGGTGTAGAACTTCAGGGCGAAGCCGCGCGGGTCACGGGCCGCGTCGGGGCCGCCGAGGCTGTCGGCGACGGTGGAGAAGCGGGCGAACGTCTCGGTGCGGCGGCCGACCTCACCGAGGAAGTGGGCGCTGGTGTAGGCGCTGACGTCGTCCGTCACCTCGAAGTAGCCGTACGCGCCGGAGCCGCGGGCGTGCACCACGCGCTCCGGGATCCGCTCCCGGTTGAACCGCGCCAGCTTCTCCAGCAGGTGCTGGTCCTGGAGGAGGAGCGGGCCACCGATGCCGGCGGAGGTGGAGTTCTGGTTGTCGGCGACGGGCGCACCCGCCTCGGTGGTCAGCGTGGGCTTCGACGACTTCGACATGGACGACCTTCCTGGGGCGTGTTTCGCGGAAAACAGTTTCCGCATCATGGAGCGTAGGGAGGCCCGCAGGGCGAGTCAACAGTTTGTTGAAATTTTGGCGCGGGGGAAACCCGTAGGACGGCGACACGGCCGGAAACCCGCCGCTTCCCGGGTCTTGTCCGCCCCTGTCCGCCGCTCATATCGTCCTCGGGTCGCGACGCACGCACGTGCTGACCGCACGTGCTCAAGGGAACATGACGCTTTCACGGGAGAAACCATGGAAACGCTGTCAGAGTTCACGCCACGCGAGGCCGGGGCCCTCCCGGCGGAGCCGCAGACCTCCTTCGCCGACACCGACATGAGCACCGCGGCGGCGGACCGCTGCCCGATCAGCATGTGCGTCGACCACTGCGTCGGCACCCAGACCGGCTGACCGCACGGCCCGCAGGACCGGCGGCCCCCGGGCCGCCGCTGAGCGCCGCTGACTGCTGAGGGACCAACGCCTTGGGGGAGTCGGGTCGATGACGGACTGGAACGCGGTGGACAGCCTGCGCGCGCTCGTCGAGGAACCGGCTCCCCCAGGGCACCCGGCGGCCACGGGGGAACACGTCGTCACCCCCGGGCCACACTGGGTGCACGTGCGGCCCCACGAGGCGGACCCGCTGCCCGGCGAGGGCTGGAAGCTGCACATCTCCTCCCGGGCCGCCACCCTCCCCGCGCTCGCCGAGGTGCTGCTGCCCAGACTGCTGCGGGAGCGGTGCCGCTTCAAGGTCGTGCGCTCCGCGCGGGCGCTCGCCCTCATGAACGACGGACAGCGCAGCCCCGCCTCGGTCGGCAAGGCCGTCACGGTCTACCCGTCCGCAGGGCGCGTCCGCGGCCTCGGCCTGGAGCTGGCCGCGCTGCTGCGCGGCCACGAGGGCCCCCGGGTGCTCAGCGACCGCCGGGTCGCCGCCGACGCACCCGTCTACTACCGGTACGGCCCCTTCCGGGCGCAGTGGCACGCGGGGGACAAGGGCACCCTCGTGGTGCGGCTGCACGGCGCGGACGGTGAGGTCTTCGACGCGGCCGCCACCCTCGACTACCGGCAGCCGTCCTGGGCCCGCGACCCCTTCAAGCCGGAGGCCGGCCCCCGGGACCCGGCGCCTGACGACCCCGACCACGGCGAAGGCGCGGCCGAAGCGCCGCTGCTGGGCGGGCGCTACCGGGTGCTGGAGGGCCTGCGGGAGTCGGCGCGCGGCAACGTCTACCGCGCCGAGGACATCCGCGCCCCCGGCCCGGCCCACGGCTCCGCGCGCCCCACGCTCGTCGTCAAGCAGGCGCGCGCCTACGTGGCCGAGAACGCGGACGGTGTGGACGTCCGAGCGCGGCTGCGCAACGAGCGGCGGGTGCTGGAGACCTGCGCCGGGGTGCCCGGCATCCCCGCCTTCGTCGACCACTTCGCGCACGAGGCGGACGAATACCTGGTCACCACGGACGCCGGGGACACCAACCTGCTCCGCCACATACGCGGGAACGGCGCCCTGCTGCCGCCGGTCCCCGGAGCCGGCCCCGGCCGCGGTCTCGGCCCCGGCGGCGAGGGAAGCGCGGCGCGTGCCGAGCGCGAGCGGCGCGCGGAGCGCTTCGCCCGGCTGTGCGGCGACCTGGCCACCACCCTCCTGGCGCTGCACGAGAGGGGCGTGGTCATGCGGGACATCTCGCCGCGCAACGTCGTCCTGGGCCCGCGCCGCGCCCACCTGATCGACTTCGGGATCTCGGCGCTCGACGGCCTCCACCTGCCCGGCGGCACCCCCGGGTTCGCGCCCCGCGAGCAGCTCGACAAGACGGCTGAGCCCCGCCCCCAGGACGACCACTTCGCGCTGGGCATGGTCCTCGCCTACGCCGCGACCGGACTGCTGCCCGTGGTGGGGGCCGCCACCACCCGGCTGGCACGCGAGCGGCAACTGGCCTGCCTCGCGGCCGTCTACGGCGAGAGCCGCGCCGCGCTGCGGGCCACGCTGGCGCAGCTGCAAAGCGGCGACGCGGACGCCGGGCGCAGCGCCCTGCTGGCCCTGGCCACCCAGCCACCGGCACAAGAACCCGCACCGGCGGCGCCCCCACCGGCGCCCGCCCCCGCCTCCGCGCCCCGCCCGGCAGGGCCGCCGTCCCGCACGGCGGGGACCGCGTCGCGCGCACACCTGGCGCAGGCGGTGCGGGAAGCGCTGCTGGCGGGCGTCGCCGACTACCAGTTCGGCGGCGAGTACGCCGACTTCCCCGCCGTGGACGCGAGCCTCTACACCGGCAGCGCCGGAGTCGGCCTCGAACTGCTGCACCACCGGGAGGAGCCCGGCGTCGCCAAGGTCCTCGACCAGCTCGCCGCGCACGCGCACGACGGGCTGCGCCGCGTCGCGCTGCCACCCGGGCTCTTCTCGGGGCGTACCGGCACCGAGCTCTTCCTCGCCGGGGCGCGCGCGGCCGGTGTGGCCGTACCCGAGGGGCCGCTGCCCGGCGGCACCGAGTGGAGCGCGCCGGAGCCCGAGACGGACGTGATCAGCGGCCGTGCCGGAGTGGGGCTGGCGGCGCTGTCGCTGGGCGACCTGGACGCGGCGCGCGAACAGGCCGGGCGCCTGGCCGCGCTGCCGCCCCGCACCGCGCCGCGGGACGAGGACGACGCGAGCGGCAGCGACCCCGGATTCGGCTACGCGCACGGGTTCGCCGGGACGACCGACCTCCTGCTGCTCGTCGCGGCGCGCACGCCCGACGACTCGGCTCTGCTGAGCGCCGCGCACGCCCACGCGCGCGAACTGGCCCGCCGCACGGTCCAGCTGGCCGCTGCCTCGCGCGGCCCCGAGGCCCTGCCGATGGTGGCCTCCTGGTGCCGCGGCCTGGCGGGCGCCGCCCGCACGCTCCAGCACGCCCGCGAACTCTTCGCCGGCGAAACTGACTTCGCCCCGGCCGCCGAACAGGCCGCGCTGGCCGCCGCCGAGTGGGTGCCGCGCATGGAGACGCCGGGCCAGTGCTGCGGCGCCAGCGGCGTGGGCACCATGCTGGTGGAGCTGGCGCGGGCGACCGGAGACGGCCGCTGGCTGGAGGCCGCGCACGAGGTGGCGGACCATCTGCTGCGGCGCAGCCTCGGCCCCGACGAGGCGCCCGCCCTGCTGAACACCGAGCTCCAGGAGACCCCGTACTCCTGGGCGCAGGGCTACGCCGGGATCCTCACCTTCCTGCGCCGCCTGGAGCACCCGGACAGCCCCGGCGTGCTCGGCCCCGCTGCCTCGGAGTGAGGGAGCGGGGCCGGCGGCGCACAGAGGAGGGGCGGGCGGGCCGCCCGGGCCTCAGCCCAGCGGCACCGTGGCCGTCGGCGCGTGGGACGCCTCGGTGGCCAGCTCCTCGAACTCGTTGACCGAGCCGATGTCGCTCCCGCTCATCGAGATGTTGGTGATCCGCTCCAGGATCGCCTCCACCACGACCGGCACCCGGTGCTCGGCGGCGATCTTCTTCGCCTCCTCGAAGGCGGGCAGCAGCTTGTCCGGCTCGGTGACGCGGATCGCCTTGCAGCCCAGGCCCTCGGCGACCTTGACGTGGTCGACGCCGTAGGCGCCCAGCTCCGGGGTGTTGATGTTCTCGAACTCCAGGTTGACCTGGAAGTCCATGTCGAACCCGCGCTGCGCCTGGCGGATCAGGCCCAGGTAGGAGTTGTTGACCAGCACGTGCACGTAGGGGATGTGGTGCTGCGCGCCGACGGCCAGCTCCTCGATCATGAACTGGAAGTCGTAGTCGCCCGACAGCGCGACGACGCTCGCCTCCGGGTCCGCCTTGGCGACACCGAGGGCGGCCGGCACCGTCCAGCCCAGCGGGCCCGCCTGGCCGCAGTTGATCCAGTGCCGCGGCCGGTAGACGTGCAGGAACTGCGCGCCCGCGATCTGCGAGAGGCCGATGGTGGACACGTAGCGGGTCTCGGGCCCGAAGGCGCGGTTCATCTCCTCGTAGACGCGCTGCGGCTTGAGCGGCACGTTGTCGAAGTGCGTGCGGCGTTGCAGCTCGCCCTTGCGCCGGCGGGTGGTGTCCGCCCACTTGGACAGGTCCTTGAGCTGCCCGGCGGCCTTGCGCTCCTTGGCGACCTCGACGAAGAGGGTCAGTGCGGCGTGCGCGTCGGAGACGATGCCGTAGTCCGGTGCGAAGATCTTGCCGATCTGGGTCGGCTCGATGTCCACGTGGACGAAGGTGCGGCCCTCGGTGTAGGCGTCCAGCGCGCCGGTGTGGCGGTTGGCCCAGCGGTTGCCGATGCCCAGGACGAAGTCCGACTCCAGGAAGGTGGAGTTGCCGTACCTGTGCGAGGTCTGGAGGCCGACCATCCCGGCGTGCAGCGCGTGGTCGTCGCCGATCGCGCCCCAGCCCATCAGGGTCGGCACGACGGGGACGCCGGTCAGCTCGGCGAACTCGACCAGCAGGTGGGCCGCGTCGGCGTTGATGATGCCGCCGCCCGCCACGATCAGCGGCCGGTCGGCCTCGGCCAGCATGTCCAGGGCCTTGAGAACTTGCTTGCGGGTCGCGGCCGGCCTGTGCGGCACCAGCGGCTCGTAGGTGTCGACGTCGAACTCGATCTCGGTCTGCTGGACGTCGATCGGCAGGTCGATCAGGACCGGTCCTGGGCGGCCCGAGCGCATCAGGTGGAACGCCTCCTGGAAGACGCCCGGAACCTGCGCTGCCTCCTTGACGGTGGTGGCCTTCTTGGTGACCGGGGCGGCGATGGAGGCGATGTCGACGGCCTGGAAGTCCTCCTTCTCGATCACCGCGACCGGCGCCTGGCCCGTGATGCACAGGATCGGGATGGAGTCACCGAGCGCCGAGTAGAGGCCGGTGATCATGTCGGTGCCGGCCGGGCCCGAGGTGCCGATGCACACCCCGATGTTGCCGGGCGCGGTACGGGTGTAGCCCTCGGCCATGTGCGAGGCGCCCTCGACGTGGCGGGCGAGCGTGTGCTCGACGCCGCCGGCGGCGCGCAGGGCGGCGTAGAACGGGTTGATCGCCGCCCCCGGCACGCCGAACGCGACCTCCACACCCTCACGCTTGAGGATCTCAACTGCCGCACGGGCAGCGGTCATACGAGCCATCGAACTCTCCTGGTTCGGTGCAGGTGGTACCCGGACGGCGGCGCCTGGGCGCGACAGGACAGTGTCGACGCCGCCGCCCGGAGTCGGTGGGTGTAAGCCCGCAGGTCAGGAACCGGGAGGGGTGTCCGGGGTGACCCGGGTGGGGCGTTTCTCAGTTGGCGCCGTCGGGGTTCTCGCCCGACAGCCGCTTGACGCTGCGCACCAGCGCCGAGTGGTCGAGCCCGCCGTCGCCCTGCGCACGCAGCGAGGCGACGAGCTGGGCGACCAGCGCACCGGCCGGTACGGCGGCGCCGACGGCGCGGGCCGCGTCGGTCACGATGCCCATGTCCTTGTGGTGCAGGTCGATCTTGAAGCCGGGCTGGTAGTCGCCGGCCAGGATGCTGTCCTTCTTGCGGGTCAGCACGGTGGAGCCCGCCAGGCCGCCGTTGAGCACGTCGAGCGCCGCGTTCAGGTCCACGCCGGACTTCTTGAGGAAGACCACGGCCTCGGCCACGGCCTCGATGTTGACGGCGACGATCAGCTGGTTGGCCGCCTTGACGGTCTGGCCGGAGCCGGCCGGGCCGCACAGCACGATCGTCTTGCCGAGGGCCTCGAGGATCGGCTTCGCCGCGTCGAAGTCCTCCTGCTCGCCGCCGACCATGATGGAGAGCACGGCCTCGATCGCGCCCGCCTCGCCGCCGGAGACCGGGGCGTCGAGGGCGCGCACCCCCTTGGCCTTGGCGGCCGCGGCGACCTCGATGGAGGTCTGCGGGGTGATCGAGGACATGTCGATGATCAGGCCGCCCTCGCGGATGTTCTCCAGGACGCCACCCTCGTGCAGGACGACGGCCTCGACCTGCGGGGAGGCCGGAACCATCGTGATCACGACGTCGGCGTCCTCGACGGCCTCCGCGATGGAGGAGGCGCCCTTGCCGCCGTCCTTGGCGAACTGCTCGACCTTCTCGGTCTCCAGTGTGTACGCCGTGACGTCGTAGCCCGCCTTGAGCAGATTGCGGGCCATGGGGTCGCCCATGATGCCCAGACCGATGAAGCCGATCTTGGTGTTGCCGGCCGTGTGAGCCATGACTGCTTGCCTTTCCCAGATCCTGTCGTTGCCCGCCCCGCGCACGGGGCACTGCCCCGGACCGCGTCCGGGGGAGGGTGATTACTTGCCGAGCCAGCCGAAGGAGGCCGCGCTGCCGTTGTCGCCCGGCTTGTACTCCAGCCCGATCAGACCGTCGTAGCCGGCCTTGTCCAGCCGGCCGATGAGGTCGTCGAAGTCGAGGGAGCCGGTACCCGGCGCGCCGCGGCCCGGGTTGTCGGCGATCTGTACGTGCCCGGTCTTGGCGGCGTAGCGCTCGATGACGCCCGCCAGGTCCTCGCCGTTCATGGACAGGTGGTAGAGGTCCATGAGGAACCGCGCGTTGCCCAGCCCGGTCGCCTCGTTCACCTTGTCGACGACCTCGATCGCCTTCGGGGCGCTCACCAGCGGGCACTTGGGCGACTCGGGCGCGTTGAGCGCCTCGATCAGCAGGACGCCGCCCACCCGGTCCGCCTCCCGCGCGGCCAGCTGGAGGTTCTCCAGCGCGAGTGCGTCCTGCTCCTGCTCGGTGACGCCCTCGACGCGGTTGCCGTAGAGGGCGTTGAACGCCTTGCAGCCCAGCGACCGGGCGAAGTCCGCGGCCACCTTCAGGTTGGCGCGGAACCTCTCCGACTCCTGGCCGGGGATGGACAGGGCGCCCCTGTCCGGGCCGGGGAGCTGTCCCGCGTAGAAGTTCAGCCCGGTGAGCTGGACGCCCGCGTCCTCGATGGCGCTGCGCAGCGCGTCGAGTGCGGAGCGCTCGGGCACGGGGGCGTCGACCCACGGCCACCACAGCTCGATCTTGTCGAACCCCGCGGCGGCGGCCGCCGCCGGGCGCTCCAGCAGGGGCAGCTCGGTGAAGAGGATCGAGGCGTTGACGGTGAACCGGTCCGAGGAGACCACTGCGACCGCCCTTCCTTCCTTGGGGGTTTCGTCCGGTGAGCGCGTCGAGTAATTCCGTATTGTGAAACTCGTATTCTGCTCACTGGAAGATTGCTCTCCGGGCGGCCCTCCTGTCAAGAGCCGCAGGCGGTCGCGGACAGCGAAGAGCCCCGGGCTCCGCCGGAATGACGGAGCCCGGGGCTCGATGTGCAAGCGCTGCCGACGCGCCTGTTCAGGGCTTGCGGGCGACCCCCGCCCACATGCTCACCAGCGCGTCCGTGGCGTCCCCCGGATCGTGCGGAGGCAGGTTCACGACCTGCGAGGTGTCCTGGTCCGGGTGCCAGCGGTGCGGCACCTCGATACCCGGCTCGACGAGGTCGAGCCCCTCGAAGAAGCGGGCGAACTCCTCCTTCGGCCGCACCTGGGCGCTGCCCCCGTCCATCTTGTAGACCTCCATGGCCTGCTCCCACTCCTCGGGCGCGAAGTCCGGGGTGCACTGGGAGAGGACGACGTAGCTGCCGGCGGGTATCGCCTCGACCAGATGCCGGACGATGCCGTGCGCGTCGTGCTCGTCGGTGATGTAGTGCAGCAGCCCCACCAGACACAGCGCGACCGGCCGGTCGAGGTCGAGCGTCTCGCGCACCTGCGCGGAGTGCAGGATGCTGTCAGGCCGGGTGATGTCCGCGTCCACGTACGCCGTGCGCCCCTCGGCCGAGCCGGTCAGCAGGGCGCGGGCGTGCGCGAGCACGATCGGATCGTTGTCCGCGTAGACGACGCGCGCCCGCGGCGCCATCGCCTGCACCACCTCGTGCAGGTTGGGGCTGGTGGGGATGCCGGTGCCGATGTCCAGGAACTGGTGGATGCCGCGCTCGGCCAGGAACCGCGCGGCGCGGTGCATGAAGGCGCGGTTGGCGCGGGCGGCGTTGCGGAACCCGGGGAAGGCTGCCAGCAGCTTCTCGGCCACTTCCCGGTCCGGCGGGAAGTTGGTCTTGCCGCCCAGGAAGTAGTCGTAGATGCGGGCGCTGTGGTGCCGGTCGAGGCCCAGGTCGCGCTCGCTGTGCGGTGGCCTGGCGGCACGCTCCGTCCGCCGTCGCCGCTCGCCGTTCCGGTCCATGTGTCTGCCCCTGTCGTCGCCTGAGCTGTGGGCGGCATCGTAGTGGCCCCAGGTGTGCCGAGCGCTCCATTCTGCGACACCAACTGCCGTGTCTCGAAGGGTGGTTGCGTGGTGCTCCGGGAGGGGGTATGGGGGCGCCCCGGCGGACACGGGCACGCCGGGGCGCGTATTCTCCCGGTGCCTGTACCGGACCGGTGCTCAGGTGCCACACTGTTGTGACCGCCCAGTCACCCTTGGGAGTCGGAATGTCCGCCATGATGCAGCCGTCAGGGGCGCCGTCGCGTGGGGGCGCGTCAGAAGCGCCGAACGGCCCCACCGCGCTGCGCATCATCCTGGGTGTCAAGCTGCGCAGGTTGCGGCAGGCGCTGGACATCTCCCGGGAGGACGCGGGCCGCGCCATCCGCGGCTCCCACGCCAAGATCACCCGGCTGGAGCGCGGTCAGGTCGGCGCCAAGGAACGCGACCTGCGGGATCTGCTGACGCTCTACGGCCTCCACGACCGGGAGGAGCGTGAGGAGTTCTTCGACCTCGCCCGCCAGGCCAACTCGCCGGGCTGGTGGTACCAGTACTCGGACGTGCTGGAGGACTGGTTCGAGCTGCACCTCGGCCTGGAGGACGCGGCCTCCCTGATCAGGACGTACGAGGTCCAGTTCCTGCCGGGGCTGTTGCAGACCGAGGAGTACGCGCACGCCGTCAGCCGCCTCGGCTACCCCAACACCGAGCCGCGCAAGGTCGCGCGGATCGTGGATCTGCGCATGGCCCGCCAGAAGCTGCTGCACCGCTCGGATCCGCCGCGCCTGTGGGCCGTGGTCGACGAGGCCGTGGTCCGTCGGCCGTTCGGCGGCGCCGAGGTGATGCGGGCGCAGCTCGAACACCTGCTGAAGGTCGTGCGGCTGCCGCACGTCACTCTCCAGGTCGCGCCCTTCGAGGTGACCGCGGCGGCGGCCGGCACGCCGGTGACGCTGCTCAGGTTCGCCGACCCGGACCTGCCCGACAAGGTCTATCTGGAGCACCTGACCAACGCGGTCTACCTCGACAAGCCCGCCGAGATCGACCAGTACACGCTGATCATGGACCGGCTGTGCGCCGAGGCGTTCTCGCCGAAGGAGACGGTCTCCTTCATCGAGGAGCTCCTGGAGGAGCTGCACTGAGCAGCCCGGGGCGCGGTGCCCTCGGTAGTGTGTGGCGCATGGAACGCTTGCGTGTGGAGTTCACGACCGAGCCTTTCGACCTCGACGAGGCTCCTCGGCACGCTGTCGTGGCCCGGGAGGTCGTCCAGGGTGCGGCACTGGATGCCGTGGACGTCGGCCCCTTCGGCAACACCGCCGAGGGCTCGGGCGAACAGGTGCTGGCGGCCGTGACCGAGCTGCTGCGCCGCTCGCTGGAGGCGGGGGCGACCCGGGTCTCCCTCCAGGTCAACGTGATCGGGGAGGACGAGGGCTGATGGGGGACGAGCCGCACGCCGCCCGCCATCCGTTCGTCGTGGCGGTCAAGCCGCTGGTCGACGCCATGGGAGGGGCGATGGTGGAGCCGGAACAGGCGCAGGGGGACGACGTGGTCCTCGCCTGGGAGGGCGAGGACGTGGTGGCTGTACGGCTGCCGCACCTGTCCGACTCCCTCGACCACCTCCTGGCCGAACTGGAGAGGCGGCACGGGGTGCCGCTCGCGGAGCTGGACCGCAGGAGCAAGCAGTCGGTGGTCCGGATCCTGGAGACGCGGGGAGCGTTCTCGGTCCGGCACGGGGTGGAGACGGTGGCCGGCGCCCTGGGCGTTTCCCGCTTCACCGTCTACAACTACCTGAACCGGGACGACAGCCGCTCGGACTGAGGGTCTCCGGCGCCGCGCCGGGAACCGCGAAGGAAAGCCCGCCATGCTTCCGCATGGCGGGCTTTCGTTTCCAAGATGTCGAAAAGGCTTCAACAAACTGTTGACGTGGTGTTGCCGGGGGACTTAGCTGTTCCCAGCCCGAACAGCACCACGGCCACGGAGGGTCCCGTGACTTCGCGTTCGACGCCAGGTCTCACCTGGTTCAACACCGCCAAGGACGCCGAGGCGCGCGCCGCGCTCCACGACGTGTGCGCCGCAGGAAGCTGGGGGAGCGCGCTGCTCTCCCAGCGACCGTACGACAGCGCCGAGGCTCTCTTCGCGGCGAGTGACGAGGCCACCGGGGCCCTCACCGACGAGGGCCTCGACGAGGCCATGGCCGGGCACCCGCCCATCGGCCGCCCGAAGCCCGGCGACCCGACCTCGGCCCGCGAACAGCGGAGCATGGCCGGCGCCTCCGAGGCACTGAAGGCCGAGATGCTCGAACTCAACCTGGCCTACCAGGACAAGTTCGGGCACGTGTTCCTCATCTGCGCCACCGGCAAGACCGCCGAGGAGATGAGGGACGCCGTTCGTCACCGGATCGACAACTCCCCCCGGCAGGAGAGGGAGATCGTGCGGCGGGAACTGGCGAAGATCAACCGTCTTCGACTCACCCGCCTCACGGAGGAAGGAGCCCCCACGGCATGAGCGACGCGACGAGTACCTCGGTGTCCACGCACATCCTGGACACCAGCCTCGGCCGCCCGGCCGCGGAGGTCGGTGTACGGCTCTTCGTACGCCAGGGTGACGGACAGGCCGCATGGGCCGCGCACGGGGCGTCGAAAACCGACGCCGACGGGCGCTGCAAGGACTTTCCGGCGCTGCCGGAAGGCACCACGCACGTACGGATCGTCTTCGAGACGGAGCCGTACTTCGCGCAACAGCACAGTTCGAATCCGCGCAGCCAGCGCGAAGCCGCGGAACAGCAGGACGCCCCCCGCGTAAGGGACAGCGCACCAGGCAGCTTCTTTCCCGAGGTCACCATCGTGTTCGCGGTCGACCCGGGCGAGCACTACCACGTGCCGCTGCTGCTCAACCCGTTCGGCTACTCCGTGTACCGAGGGAGCTGACACCTATGCCCACGATTCTCGGCCAGAACCAGTACGGCAAGGCGGAGAACCGCGTCGTCAAGATCACGCGGGACGGCGACACCCACCACATCAAGGACCTGAACGTCTCGGTCGCCCTCAGCGGCGACCTGGACGACGTGCACTACTCCGGCTCCAACGCCCACGTCCTGCCGACCGACACCACCAAGAACACCGTGTTCGCCTACGCCAAGGAGCACGGCATCGAGTCGGCCGAGGCGTTCGGCCTCCTGCTGGCCCGGCACTTCGTCGACGACACCGAGCCGATCCACCAGGCCCGTATCCGCATTGAGGAGTACGAGTGGGAGCGCATCGAGACCTCCGACGCCAACTCCAGGTTCATCGGCGCCGACGAGGTCAAGCACTCCTTTGTCCGCAAGGGCCAGGAGACCCGCACCGCGCAGATCACCTACGACGGTGAGGGCGTCGAGGTGCTCTCCGGGCTGAAGGACCTGACCGTGCTCAACTCCACCAACTCGGAGTTCTGGGGCTACATCAAGGACCGCTACACCACGCTGAAGGAGGACTACGACCGCATCCTGGCCACCTCGGTCAGCGCCGTGTGGCGGCACAACTACACAGGTGGCGAGCAGGAGCGGACGCCCAACTGGGAGAAGTCCTACGCCCAGACGAAGAAGCACATGCTGCACGCCTTCGCCGAGACCTACTCGCTCTCGCTCCAGCAGACCCTCTACCAGATGGGTTCGCGCGTCATCAACAGCCGGCCCGAGATAGACGAGATCCGTTTCTCGATGCCGAACAAGCACCACTTCCGCGTCGACCTGTCGCCGTTCGACATGAAGAACGAGGCGGCGGACGGGGCGGTCTACTACGCAGCGGACAGGCCCTACGGCCTGATCGAGGCGACGGTCCTCCGCGACGGTGCCACCCCTCGCATCCCCGTGGACATGACCAACCTCTGATCCACCCCTGCCTGCCCCTTCCCACCTTCCGGGGGACCGTTCACGGCCCCGGACTCCCTCGGCGGGCCCGCTTGTCGCGCGGGCCCGCCCGGGAGGGCGGTCCGTTCCCTGCGGACCGCGGGGCCCGGGACGGAACCTCCGCGAGGAGACGGGAAGAGCCCTGGCGGGGCCGTAAACCCCCCGAACGAGGACCCCATGGCGGACCAACAAGCCGCGGCTACCGGCCGCATCGTCATCGAGAAGTGTGCGATCGCGACGGTCGACGCGGAAGATACCGAGTACGCGACCGGTCACGTCGTCATCAACGGCAACCGGATCGAGTCGGTCGGTCCGGGTGACGCGCCCGGCGGCTTGCGACACGTCACGCGCCGCGTCGACGGCACGGGACACCTGCTCACCCCAGGGCTGGTCAACACCCACCACCACTTCTACCAGTGGATCACCCGTGGTCTGGCCACGGACTCCAACCTCTTCGACTGGCTGGTCGCCCTCTACCCCACGTGGGCACGGCTCGACGAGGAGATGGTGTACGCGGCGGCCCGCGGCTCGCTGGGGATGATGGCCCGCGGCGGTGTCACCACCGCGATGGACCACCACTACGTCTTCCCGCGCGGCGCCGGAGACCTGCTGGGCGCCGAGATACGCGCGGCCGGCGAGCTCGGCGTCCGCTTCACCGCGGCCCGCGGATCCATGGACCGCGGCACCTCGGACGGCGGACTGCCGCCGGACTTCGCCGTCGAGACGCTGGACGGCGCGCTGGCGGAGACCGAGAGGGCCATCGACGCCCACCACGACGCCTCGTTCGGTTCGATGCTGCACGTCGCCGTGGCGCCGTGCTCCCCGTTCTCCGTGTCCACCGAGCTGATGCGGCAGGGGGCCGAGCTGGCCCGCCGCAAGGGCGTGCGCCTGCACACGCACGGCTCGGAGACGGCACAGGAGGAGAAGTTCTGCCACGAGCTGTTCGGCATGGGCCCGACCGACTACTTCGAGTCGGTCGGCTGGCTGGGCGAGGACGTGTGGATGGCGCACTGCGTCCACATGACCGACGCGGACATCGAGGCGTTCGGCCGTACGAAGACGGGTGCCGCCCACTGCCCTTCGTCCAACGCGCGGGTGGCCGCGGGGACGGCGCGGGTGCCCGACATGCTCGCGGCGGGCATCCCCGTGGGCCTCGGCGTGGACGGTACGGCCTCCAACGAGTCGGGCGAGCTGCACACCGAGTTGCGCAACGCGCTGCTCATCAACCGCCTCGGCGTGCACAAGGAGAACGCGCTGACCACCCGCGAGGCGCTGCGTCTGGGCACCATGGGCGGTGCGCGGGTGCTGGGCCGGGCGCAGGAGACCGGCTCCCTGGAGGCGGGGAAGCTCGCCGACGTGGTGCTGTGGAAGCTCGACGGGATCGGGCACTCCACCATCGCCGACCCGGTCGCCGCGCTCGTCCTGGGGGCAGCGGCTCCGGTCACGCTCTCCCTCGTCAACGGCCTACCCGTGGTCGAGGACGGCCGGCTGACCCGGGCGGACGAGGACGACATCGCACGCTGTGCGCGGGACGAGGCCCGCCGCCTCGCCAAGATCGCCGCCGAGGCCGGCTGACCCGCCGGCGGACGGCACGGCGGGCCGCCTCGCGGCGGTCCGCAGGCCGGGCGCACCACCTGGAGCGCCCGGCCGACCCCTCAGACACCGGCCGGGGGGGACGGCCCCCGGCCGGTTCGGTTCCACGACGCGGCTTTCGGAAAAGCTGGCTTCTGTCATGCTCCGGACATCCGTACGGGCGCACCGCACCACCGCAGGACGCAGCACACCGCTGCGCCACCAGCACCAGAGCACCACCCCAACCACCACCTTGCACACCGCAGCACCTCCGGAAACTCGAGTGCCGCGACGGCGCCGTAAACGACAGGAGGACCCCGTGGCCAAGACGCCCAGGTTCACCACGCAAGGAAAGACGGCGGACGGCAGTGGGGACGTACCGGGTCAGGGCTCACAGGACTCACTGGACTCTCAGGGCCCTGCTGACCCCAAACACCCGGTCGACCAAGGCATGCCGCCGCTGAAGCTGTTCACCACCGGCCTCCAGCACGTCGCCGCGATGTACGCGGGAGTCGTCGCACCCCCGCTCGTCGTCGGCGCGGCGGTGGGGCTCTCTCCGACCGAACTGGCGTTCCTCACCGGGGCCAGTCTCTTCCTCGCCGGTATCGTCACGCTCTTCCAGACGCTCGGCTTCTGGAAGATCGGCTCCCGGCTGCCCTTCGTCAACGGCGCCACCTTCGCCGCCGTCGCCCCGATGCTGGCGATAGCCAAGTCCTCGGGCCCCGAGGACACGCTCCCCGTCATCTTCGGCGCGACGATCGTGGCCGCCGCGCTCGGTTTCGTCATCGCCCCCTTCTTCTCCAAGCTCATCAGGTTCTTCCCGCCGGTCGTCACCGGCAGCGTCATCACCCTCATCGGCGTCTCGCTGATGCCCGTCTCCTTCAACTGGGCCATGGGCGGCGACGAGAAGAGCCCGCACCACGGCGACTTCGCCAACATCGGCATGGCCGGGCTCACCCTGGTGATCGTGCTGGTGCTGCGCCGCTTCACCACCGGGTTCATGAAGCAGATCGCGGTGCTGATCGGCCTCGTGATCGGCACGCTGATCGCGATACCCGTCGGCATCACGGACTTCACCGCGGTGACGGAGTCCGACCCCGTCGGCTTTCCCACGCCCTTCCACTTCGGCGCCCCGCAGTTCGCGATCCCGGCGATCGTGTCGATGTGTGTGGTGATGCTGGTCTCCATGACCGAGTCGACCGCTGACATGCTCGCCCTCGGCGAGGTCGTGGACCGCCCCGCCGACCGGAAGACCATCGCGGGCGGCCTGCGCGCCGACATGCTCGGCTCCGCGCTCAGCCCCTTCTTCAACGGCTTCATGTGCAGCGCCTTCGCGCAGAACATCGGCCTGGTGGCCATGACCCGGATCCGCAGCAGGTACGTGGTCGCCACCGGAGGCGCCCTCCTCATCCTGCTGGGGCTGTCCCCGATGGCCGCCGGGCTGGTCGCCTCCGTGCCGCAGCCGGTCCTCGGCGGCGCGGGCGTCGTCCTCTTCGGCTCCGTCGCGGCGAGCGGTATCCAGACGCTCATGAAGGCCGACCTGAGCAAGGACAACAACGTACTGATCGTCGGCACCGCGCTGGCCGTCGGCCTCATCCCGATCGCGGCGCCGGACTTCTACCACGCGTTCCCCGACAGCGCGAAGATCATCCTGGACTCCGGCATCTCGACGGGATGCGTCACCGCCATCGTCTTGAACCTGGTCTTCAACCACCTGGGGCGCTCCCGCCGCGACGAGGAAGTCGTCGCCCACCCCATGGAACCGGGAGAAGGCATCTCCTACGAACGGGACGAGCCCGATCCGGTGCACGGGCCCGACAAGGCCCCCGCGTAACGGACACGGCAGCGCGAGGGCGTCGGGAGAGCGCGAGGGAAGCTCTCCCGACGCCCTCGCGCCTGTCCGTACGCGGCCACGGGGGCGACAAGGTCCCGGACGGGCGGTCGTCCGCCCGCCGCCCTCAGCCCTCAATGGCCTCCCAGAAGCGGGTGAGGATCTCCTGGAGGTAGGTGCGGCCCGCCTCGCGCGAGGTGGCCGAGGCCGGCTGCCCCCAGCCCAGAGACGCCGCGGCCGTGGACTGGTACCCGGCGTGCAGAGCGCGCAGCCCCTCCTCCACGTCCTCGCTGGGCAGCGGCACCAGAGCGCCGACCTGGTTCACATACGCCTGCCACCTGGTGGTGGCGGCCTTGCGCAGCAGCGCCGCCAACTCCTCGTCCCGCCCGGTGAACTCGATCAGCGCCGGCACCGGCAGCCGCAGCACCCGTGCCAGCGCCTCGGCCTGCCGCGCGTCCCCCGTCCAGGCGCCGGTGTCCTCGATGTGGGCGTACGCCTCCGGGGCCACCCCGATCTCCAGCGCGACATCGGCGCGCGAGACGCCCCGCGCCATGCGGTACTCGCGCAGCGTCCCCGGGCTGCCCATCAGATCGGAGGCCGAGCACCACAAAGCGCCCGCGAGCGCGGCGAGTTGCCGCTCGTCGGGCGCGGCCACCCCCGCCTCCCAGGCGGCGACGGTGCGCGCGTCGACGGCCACGCCGTAGGCGGCGCGCATCCCGTAGGCGACATCGGCCGGTGCCATGCGCAGCTCTTCGCGCAGCCGCCGTGCGGTCGTGCCGTCGAACGAACTCCCCGCCTGCCCCCGTGACGTGCCGTAGTGCATCGGCACACCGTACGGTCCGCACGGACGACGGCCTACCGTGCGTTCGCCCGAAGCGCGGGATTGGAGAAACCTCTATCGTTTCGGGGCATCCGACGGCTGTGCGCGACCTCGCCGGTGCGGTTTCGCGGTCCGGGCCGGGACGGGGACGGGCCCGTCAGGCCGTGCGGTGGTCGAAACGCGCCCGTGCGGACAGCAGGTGGCTCAGGTCGGCGCCGGGCGCGTGCTCGGCGGGATCGGCGTCCGTGGTGAACAGGCGGGCGCCCGCGGCGACGCCGCCCAACTCCAGCGCGTCGTCCGCGCGGCGCAGCCAGGTGCCCTCGCGCAGCCCGAGAACGGGCACGTCGTTCTCCTGGAGGAACTGCGTCAGCCGCTCCTCGCGGGTCTCGCCCATGTGGGCGCTGCCGGGCTGCGGGTCGAGGTAGTGCGGATTGATCTGGAAGGGGACCAGGCCCAGCGTCTCGAAGGAGGCGGGCTGGACGATGGGCATGTCGTTGGTGGTCCGCAGCGTGGGGCAGGCCATGTTGGTGCCCGCGCTCGACCCCATGTACGGCACGCCGTCCTCGCGCACGCGCCGGGTGATCGCCTCGGTCAGGCCGCGCTCCTGGAGCGACTTGAGCAGCCGGAAGCTGTTGCCCCCGCCGATGAAGACCGCCCGCGCCGCGGCCACGGCCGCCCGCGGGTCGTCCGCCGTGTGCACGCCCGTCACGCGGACGCCGAGCCCGTCCATGAAGGAGGCGACCTTCGCCGTGTAGCCGTCGTGGTCGGCCAGCGCGTAGGGGACGAACAGCAGTTCATCGATCCCGGCCAGGTGGTCGGCGATCACTTCGCGGGCGTGGTCGAGGTACGCGCGCCCGGGAGCGGAGGAGTTGGACAGCAGCAACAGCTTCATGGGTGGTTCGGCCTTTCGGTCTCGATGGTGGGGCGGCCTCGGTGTGAGGCGGTCTGTGGTGTGTGTGTCCGGGCTCGGTTTGAGGCCGTCTCTCGGCTTCGGGTGGTCTCTCAGCTCCGGGTGGTCTCCGGGCGGCGGGCGCCGCGCACCCGGCGCGGGGTGAGCAGCTCGCCGAGGTCCTGCGCGGCGGAGCGCAACGGCTCCAGCAACTCCCGCTGCTTGCCGGCGAGGTGGGCGTGCGGTCCGACGAGGGTGAGCGAGCCGACCGGCTGCGAGCGCACCAGCACGGGGACGGCCAGGCCCGCCGTCGCCGGGTCGTACTCGCCCTCGGAGTACGCGAAGCCGTCCGCCGGCACCCGGCACATCAGCTCCTCCAACTGGGCCGGGTCGGTGACGGTCAGTTCGCTGAAGCGGGCCATGGGGCGCCCGTAGAGGACCGCCGCACGGGCACCGGGGGTGAGCATCCCGAAGTAGGCGCGCGAGGTCGCGCCCGCGTGCCCCGGGTAGAGCTCGTCGGCCAGCCGGTAGGCCCGCAGGGGCCCCAGGGTGCCGTCCGCCGAGTCGACGCAGCGCAGATGCGCCCCGTCGGGCACGGCGAACAGCGCGGTCACTCCGCTGACCGCGGCCAGCTCCCGCAGGGCGGGGCGTACGAGCGCGGCCATACCGCCGTGGCGCTCCCAGGCGGTCGCCATGTGCCAGACGGCGGGGCCGAGCCGGTAGCGCCGGGTGACGGCGTCGGAGACCAGGAAGCCCCGGTGCGCGAGGGAGGCCAGGAGCCGCTGGGTGACCGACTTGTCCCAGCCGCACTCCGCCGCCAGGTCGGTCACGCCCCACTCCTCGCGGTCGTGGGTGAAGGCGAGCAGGACTTGCAAAGCGCGGTCCGCGGTCTGGAGCGGTGCTCCTCGATCGGTAGTCACGCCTCGCACTCTACCGTTACCCGATTCACTGTCCCTCATATAGGGAAAAGGTTGCTCTCTCGGAATCGTGGGAGCACGCTGGCCGCAACGGCCGACGGCTACCCCGACCCGGCCGACCCGCCCGTCCCCGGGGTCCGGACCGCACCCGGACCCCGGGCCGGGCACCGACCCGCCCACGCCCACCCGTCGCGCGCGGCCGGATCGGACCGCACGCGGCGCGGACGCTCCTTGCGAGCAGGCCGGGACCGCGCGGCGGCCCCCGCACGCCGTCCCCCGCGTCGGCGGCGGGCCCGCACGCCGGAACCCGCGCCCGCACCGGTAGGCGCCCCGCCCCGCCGCGGCCCCTCCGAGCCGTCCACAGTGCGGACCCCGCCCCGCGGCGTACCAGCGGTGCAGCTCGCTCGGGTGTACCGCCGGTGCACCCGGCTCCGGCGTACCGCCGGTGCCGTGCACCCGAACGCCGCAGGCGAGCCCGCGCAGGTGCGCCGCCTCCCGCGTCGGCACGCCCGGCGCCCCGCATCGGCACGTCCGACGCATCTCTCCCGCACAATCGCACGACCCGTACCAAGGAGCCCACGGTGCTCAAGCACGTACTCGACGTCATCGACCTTCTCGACCGGCCGCAGGCCGACGGGCACTCCCTCGCAGCCCACCTGCGCGGCGTGCTCGACCAGGCGCTCACCCAGGCGGGCCATCCGGACCCGGCGGCTGCCGCCGAGCGGGTGGAGATCTCCGTCACCCGCGTCGAGGGCGCCAAGGGGGGCACCGACTTCGTGAAGGTCGTCGTGCCCGGCCGCTCCGGCACCGGCGCGGGCGGCAGCGCACCCACCCTCGGCATCCTCGGCCGGCTCGGCGGCGTCGGCGCCCGCCCCGAGCGCACCGGCATCGTCTCGGACGCGGACGGCGCCGTCGCGGCGCTGGCGGCGGCGGCCAAGCTGCTGGACATGTACGGGCGCGGCGACGTGCTCGAAGGCGACGTCATCCTCAGCACCCACGTGTGCCCCGACGCGCCGACCAGGCCGCACGACCCGGTGCCGTTCATGGACTCGCCCGTCTCGATCCTCGACTGCAACCGCGAGGAGATCGACGTGGCCATGGACGCCGTCGTCTCCATCGACACCACCAAGGGCAACCGGCTGCTCAACCACCGCGGCGTCGCCCTCTCGCCGACGGTCAAGGAGGGGTGGATCCTGCGGGTCAGCGACGACCTGCTGGGCCTGCTGGAGACCGTGACGGGCGAGGACGCGCACGTGCTGCCGATCACGACGCAGGACATCACGCCGTACGGCAACGGCGTCCACCACATCAACTCGATCATGCAGCCGTGCGTGGCCACCTCCGCGCCCGTGGTCGGCCTGGCGCTGACCACGGGTCCTGCCGTCGCGGGCTGCGCGACGGGCGCCAGCCACGAGAGCGACATCGCCGCGGCGGGGCGGTTCGCCGTCGAGGCCGCGAAGGAGTACGGACGAGGAGCGGTCCGCTTCCACGACGCGGACGAGTTCGCCCGCCTGCTCGACCTCTACGGCCCCATGACCCGCCTCCAGTCGACTGAGGGAGCGACGCAGGACTGACCCCGCGAGCGGCCGGACGCCCCGCGGGGCGGCCCGGCCGCCGCCCCAGGTGCGAAACCGGGGCCCTCTCCCGCCCGAGCCTGTTGCGGCCGGTGGCCGGGAGAAGGGCACACGGGGCGGCACCCGCCGACCCACCGCACCACCCACGCACCGCATGCGCACCCGGAAAGACAGATCCGCATGAGCACTTCACCCCAGGCCCCCGCCCCGGAGACGGCGCGGACCCACCCCAGAGCGCTGGAGCCCGTCACCCTCGTGGTGACGGTCCTGCTCTCCGTCCTCGGAGCCGTGATCGGCCTCGTCCTGATCACCACGCTGGGCATCGCGCCGAACACCTCCGTCATCGGCGCGCTCATCGCCATGCTGATCGGACGGATCTCCTTCGCGGCGCTGTCGCGGATGCGTGACCCGCAGCGGCAGAACCTCGTGCAGTCCGCGATCTCCGGCTCCACCTTCGCCGCGGCCAACTCGCTGGTCACCCCGATCGCCGTGCCGTTCCTGCTGGGCAAGCCAGGGCTGGTGTGGCCGATGCTGGGCGGCGCGGTCATCGGGCTGGCCGTGGACAGCTGGGTGCTCTACCGGGTGTTCGACTCGCGGCTGCTGCCCGCCGCCGCCGCGTGGCCCGCCGGGATCGCCGCGGCCGAGACGATCAAGGCGGGTGACGAGGGCGGCCGCAAAGCAAAGCTGCTCGGCCTGAGCGCGGTCGTCGGCTTCGTCGGCTCGCTGTTCAAGCTCCCGATGAGCGCGGCGGGCGTCGCCTTCCTGGGCAACATCTGGGCGCTGCTGATGTTCGGTGTCGGCCTGCTGGTGGCGCAGTACGCGCCGACGCTGCTCGACGTCGACCTGTCGGCCAACTACGTGCCGCACGGCGTCATGATCGGCGCGGGCCTCGTCGCACTGGTACAGGCGGTGCTGATGATGCGGGACCGCAAGGGCGGCAAGGGCGGAAACGGCGCGAAGGGGACCGCTTCCGGCGCGGCACGTCCGGCGCGGGACGCGGAGGGCTCCTTCGACCCCGAGGTCCGTACGGTCGACTCCCGGCGGCTGCGGCGCGGGCTGCTGGAAGGGCTCGCCCTCTTCCTCGTCGGCGCCCTCTTCATCGCCTTCACCGGCGGTGTACTCGCCGACATGAGCGGCGCCGGACTGGTGGGCTGGGTGCTGCTCGCCGGGGTCGCCGCACTGGTGCACCAGCTCATCGTGGGCCTGGCGGCCATGCACTCGGGCTGGTTCCCCGCCTTCGCCGTCACCCTCATCTTCCTGATCCTCGGCCTGGTGCTCGGCATCCCGATGGTGCCGCTGGCCCTGCTGGTCGGCTACGCCGCCTCGACAGGGCCCGCGTTCGCCGACGTCGGCTTCGACTTCAAGGCCGGCTGGCTGCTGCGCAAGGGCGCCGTGCCCTGGCACCCGTACGAGATGGCGGGGCGGCGCCAGCAGTACGTCGCCCAGCTCGTCGGCTTCGCGGTGGCCATCCTCGTCGTGGCTCTCGCCTGGAAGCCGTTCTTCGAGGACGGCAGGGTGCCGCCGGTCGCCCAGGTGTACGTCGACACCATCAAGGCGGGGCTCACCGACACCCACACGCTGACGATGATGGCACTGTGGGCGATCCCCGGCGCGCTGATCCAGTTCTTCGGCGGCTCCTCACGCCAGATGGGCGTTCTGCTGGCGACCGGTCTGCTGGTCGCGACCCCGCAGGCGGGCTGGCTGGTGCTCGCCGCGCTCGCCGTCAGGGTCGGCTACTCCCGCTGGAAGACGCGGAAGAGGACACAGGCCGACGCGGATCCGTCAGCCGACTCCGACCCCTCAGCCGACGCGGACAACGAACTGGCGCTGGTCGGTGCCGGACTGGTGGCCGGCAGCTCGTTGAACGACGTCAGCCAGATCTACAAGGCGGTGTGAGCATGCGAGACGGCATGAGCGGGCGAGCCGGAGCGGCGACGCCGGACGGGAACGGCGCAACCCTGGGCCTGGTCACCATCGGACAGGCGCCCCGCACCGACCTGGCCGGGGACCTCGAGCCCTGGCTCGGCGGGCTGCGCGTGAGCGAGCACGGCGCGCTGGACGACGACGTCTTCGACGGCCCTGAGGGGCAGCGCACCCGCGCCGCCCTGGCTCCGGCCCCGGACGAGGCCCCGCTGATCTCCCGGCTGCGCGACGGCACCTCCGCCGTCCTGGGCCACGACGCGCTGGCGCCGCGCATGCGGGACGCCGTCGCCCGCTGCGCGGCGGACGGCGCGGCGGCCACGCTGCTGCTGTGCACCGGCAACTTCCCCCCGGTGCCACCCGTCCAGGGGGAGGGAAGCCGGCGGGGCCCGCACCCCGTCCTCTACGCCGAGTCCCTGGTCCAGCGCGGGGTCCGGGCGCTGGTCGGCGACGCCCCCGTGGGCATCGTCTGCCCCCTCGCCGAACAGCGCGCCGACGTGGCCCGCCGCTGGTCCCAGCTGCTGCCTGGGCCGCTGCGCGCCGCTCCCGCCAACCCGTACGCGGCCGACGCCCACGACGCCGTCGCCGCGGCGGCACGGCGCCTGGCGGAAGAGGGCAGCCGCTGGATCGTGCTGGACTGCATCGGCTACACCGGGTCGATGCGCCGCGCCGCCGCCCTGGCCGCGGGGCGCCCGGTCCTGCTGGCGCGCGCGCTGGCCGTGCGGCTGGCCGCGGAGGCCGCGACGGCCGCGTCCGGCGACTGAACGGAGGGCACGGCGGACGGCTGGACGGACAGCTGAACGGACCGCTCCTCGGCGTGTCGCCGAGGCCCACTACCCTGCGGGCATGATCCGCCCCGCCGTCCCCGCCGACGTTCCCGTCCTGCACACGATGATCCGTGAACTCGCCGAGTACGAGCGGGCGCCGGAGGAGGCCCGTGCGACCGAGGAGCAGCTGCGTGAGGCGCTCTTCGGTGAACACCCCGCCGTCCACGCGCATCTCGCCGAGGACGAGGCGGGCGAACCCGTGGGCTTCGCGCTGTGGTTCCTCAACTTCTCCACCTGGCGCGGGGTGCACGGCATCTACCTGGAGGACCTCTACGTCCGCCCGGCCGCGCGCGGCGGTGGGCACGGCAAGGCGCTGCTGACCCGGCTGGCCCGGCTGTGCACCGAGCGCGGCTACGAGCGCCTGGAGTGGTCCGTCCTGAACTGGAACGCGCCCTCGATCGCCTTCTACGAGGCGCTCGGTGCCCGCCCGCAGGACGGCTGGACGGTCTACCGCCTCACGGACAAGGCACTCAAGACGCTGGGCGCCTGACAACGCTCTTCCCCCTGCGAGCCGGCGAAGGGGCGCGGGTGACTGAATCCCTCCAGGGGGTACCTGCCGGCCGGGGGCCGGGGTACTCCGACGCTCGTCCGCCCGGCACCTGCGGCCCTGATGGCGATGTCGCCAGCCGGTTCTGCCCGCTATGACCCATTCCGGCCGTTATGCTGCGCTGTGTCGTTGTGCTGCCGGGTCGCTGCGTTGCCGGGTCGCTATGTTGCCGGGCTGCTGCGTTGCTGCGATTCGACGGGATGTGACACCGAGGCGGGAAAAGAGGCGCGGGGCGTGGGCGGAGCCGAGGACCCTTCGAGGAACGGAGCCCCGAAGAGCGGAGCCGAGGACCCTTCGGGGCGCGGCAGCCGGGGGTTCACCTTCCCCAGCGCGCTGACGGTCCTGGCGCTGGTCACCCTCCTGGTGTGGGTGATCGCCTTCTTCGTCCCCTCGGGACGCTACGCGCGCGACGCCGACGGCGCGCCCCGACAGGGCACCTACCACAGGGAGCCGTCCGGACTCGGCTTCCTCGACCGGCTCACCGACCTGTTCCTCTCCCCGGTCAACGGCCTCTACGGCGTCCAGGACCGCGAGACGGGACAGGTGGCCCCCGACGCCGCCGGCGAACTCTACGGCGCCGCGGGGGTGTTCTTGTTCGTACTCGCCATCGGCGCCTTCATCACCGTCGTCTTCGCGACCGGAGCCATGGACCGCGGCATCGGCCGCCTCGCCCACCGGCTGCGCGAGCGCGGCGCGCTGCTGATCGTCGGCGTCATGCTGATCTTCTCGCTGCTGGGCACCGTGGAGGGCTTCGCCGAGGAGACGCTCGGCTTCTACGGGCTGATCGTGCCGCTGATGCTCGCCCTGGGCTACGACCGGATGGTGGCCACCGGCACCATCGTCCTCGGCGCCGGGATCGGTGTCCTGTGCTCGACCGTCAACCCGTTCGCCACCGGCGTCGCCTCCTCCGCCGCCGACATCTCCCTCGGCGACGGCATCGTGCTGCGCGCCCTGATGTGGGTGGTCCTGACGGCGGTCACCATCGCCTACGTCGTCCGCTACGCGCGCCGCGTGCGGGCCGGGCCCGAGCGCTCGCTGTCCGGCTTCCTGCCCGGCGACCGCGACCGCGCCGAGGTGCGCTCCGACGCCGCCGAGCCGCCGCCGCTGACCGGCACCCACAAGGCCGTCCTGGTGACCGTCGTGCTGGTCTTCGCCTTCATGATCTTCTCGGTGATCCCGTGGGCGAGCGCGCTGAGCGGTGACGCGGACGCCACCCCCTACGGCTGGGAACCGGGCTGGTCCTTCCCGCAGCTCGCGGCGCTGTTCCTCTGCGCCGCGATCCTGGTGGGCCTCCTGACGCGGATGGGGGAGCAGCGGTTCACGGCGACGTTCGTGGAGGGCGTCGGCGACTTCGTCTCGCCCGCGCTGGTGATCGTGCTGGCCCGCGGCGTGACGGTCCTCATGAACAACGCGAAGATCACCGACACGGTGCTGCACTCCATCGAGGGCGCCGTCACCGGAGTGCCGTCCGCGCTGTTCAGCATCATGATCTTCGTCGTCAACCTGCCCCTCGCCTTCCTCATCCCCTCCACCTCGGGGCACGCCACTTTGGCCATGCCCATCCTGGCGCCGCTCGCCGACTTCGCGGGCGTCTCCCGCGCGGTGGTCGTCACCGCCTGGCAGGCGGCCAGCGGCTGGATGAACCTGTGGGTCCCCACCACGGCCGTCATCATGGGCGGCATCTCGCTGGCCCGGGTCGGCTACGACCGGTACCTGCGCTTCGCCGCCCCGCTGTTGGGCATCCTCGCCCTCCTGATCGCCGGTTTCGTCGCGCTGGGGGCCGTCCTGACGTAGCCCTGGGTGACGTTTGGGCCTCCAACGGGTGGGCAGCGGAACCTGGAAGAACGGGGATGCACCAAGGGGGACCCATGACCGTCACGTTGGGTGAGGAAATCACGCTGCTCTCGCTGGACGACGACACCGGTACGGCCAAGGACCGCCCCGCCGCGGGATGGGCCGTCGCGGGGGGCACGCTGCTGGAGCTGACACTGGCCGGGCGGGTGGCCGCCACCGAGGGCCGGCTCGCCGTCACCGATCCGACGCCGACCGGCGACGCGCTGCTGGACGGCCGCCTCGCCGCGCTCACCGAGTGGACCGCGCAGGACGACCAGGCCAAGGTCGGCGACTGGCTGTCCAAGGAACAGGCCAAGGCCTTCGACGCCGCCGTGGCGCACCTGTGCGCCCGCGGCGTCATCACCGAGAAGAAGCACCGCACGCTCGGCATCTTCGTCACCCGCCGGTATCCGGAGGCGGACGGCTCGGTGGAGCGCGAGCTGCGGCACCGGCTGGCGGACGTCGTCCTCGAGGGCGCCGAGCCCGACGAGCGCACCACGGGACTGATCGCGCTCCTGCACGCCTCCAACCTCCACGCCGTGGCCTTCCCCGACGTGGCCCGCAAGCAGGTCTCCCCGCGCATGGAGTCCATCGCCGAGGGCCAGTGGGCGGCGGAGGACGTACGCAGGGCGTTGCAGGACATGCAGGCGGTCCTCGCCGCGGTCATGCTCTGCACGACCGTGGCCACGACGGTCGCGGTGACCTGAGACCGCCGGCCGCGGCCCGCTGCCAGGGCCGCGGCGCGGCAGCCGCCCCGTCCGGCCGTCGGAGCCCTGGCACCGGCGGCCCTTGACGTGCCGGTGGTCCCCGCTCAGCGCTCGCAGAAGCGGGCCGTGCGCAAAGCGCCGCCCGCGTTCTCGTCGTCCGTTCCCAGCGCCCCCGTACGGGACCCCGGCAGGCAGGCCAGCGCCTCGATCTTGTGGTCGGGGAACGTTTCGAGCACGTCGGGGTCGTCGGCGATGTGCAGGGCGGCTCCGGAACGGTGCACCGCGACCGTGCCAGCCGTGTAGACCGCCGAGTCGAACGGGCCGTCGTCGCCCGGGTCCGAGGCGGAGCTGACGAGCAGCGATCCCGAAGCGGTGATCTTGAGGTCGGAGGCGTGCCGCACGTGCTCTGCCGGGTAGGGGGCGCGCAGTTCGGCGTCCGTCACCGCGCCGAAGCCGGTCCGGTGCGCGCCGAGGGAGACCCGGGCGGCGTAGACGGTGGAGGGCCTCTGGTCCTGGCCGCGGTCGGCCCACACGGCGGCGGGCTTCCCGTGCCGGGAGGTCAGCGCGAAGTCCTCGATGTTGTCGTCCTCGCCGATACCCGGCAGCGTGAAGGTGTCGCGGACGTGCGCCGTGCCGCCGTCCACGTCGAAGCGGTAGCCCTTGCCCTCGCTGGCCACGGCGACGTACTGGCCGTGGTGTCCCGGCACCTCGTCGAGGGATTCGAGGTCCACGGGGACGTCGCTGCCCTTCCAGTCCAGGGGCTGGACGTCGGCCTTCTGCCCGGGCCTGTAGGCGACCTCGGCCAGCCGGTTCTCGCCGGGCTTCTTGTTGTCGCGCACGATGAGCGCGTCGAAGCCGCCGTGACCGTGCCGGTGGGTGAGCACCATGCCGCTGACCCCGGAGGTCATGCCCGTCCCGGTGGAGGTCCAGTCGTGCCGCGTCGCCGCCTCCGGTGCGGAATGCGCCCCCGGCGCGGACGGCGCGGACGGCGCGGACGGCGCGGACGGTGCGGACGACGAGGAGGGCGCGGAGGCCGCTGAGGCTGCGGAGGACGGGGTGGCGGCCTGCGCGGGGGCTGCCGTGGCCAGTGCCGCGAGTGCCGCGGTGAGCGTGGCGGATCCGGCGAGGCACGTGCGTATCAGTGGCGAGCGTTGCATCTGTCGTCCGTTTCAGTCGTGCGAGATCGCAGAAGCTGCGAAATCACTCGTGACGCGCGTAGACGCGAATTGCCGGGACGCTAGTCGCGAAGCCCGATCGGTGCAACCACCGGTCAACACGGCGTCGACGTACCGCGACGGGCGGTGACCCGACCGGCGGACAGCCGGCAGGTCACCGCCCGTGGGGGCCGCGTGCGAGGCGGCAGGGGCTCGCCGAGGTGGCTCAGCCGCGCAGCATCTCGTACGCGGGCGTGGTCAGGAAGTCCTCGTAGTTCTCGTCGAGGGCGACCCGCAGCAGCAGGTCGTGGGCCTGCTGCCAGTGGCCGGCCGTGAAGGCATCCTCGCCGATCTCCTCGCGGATCGCGGCGAGTTCGTCGGCGGCGACCTGGCGCGCCAGATCGGCCGTGACCTGCCGGCCGGTGTCCAGCACGACCCCCGCGTTGATCCACTGCCAGATCTGCGAGCGGGAGATCTCCGCGGTGGCCGCGTCCTCCATCAGGTTGAAGATGGCCACCGCGCCCAGCCCGCGCAGCCACGCCTCGATGTAGCGCATGCCCACCTGGACGGCGTTGCGCAGCCCCTCGAACGTGGGGCGGGCCTCCAGCGAGTCGACGGCGATGAGGTCGGCGGCCTTGACGTCGACGTCCTCGCGCAGCCGCTCCTTTTGGTGCGGGCGGTCGCCCAGCACCGCGTCGAACGAGGCCTTGGCGATCGGCACGAGGTCCGGGTGCGCCACCCAGGAGCCGTCGAAGCCGTCGCCGGCCTCCCGGTCCTTGTCGGCGCGGACCTTCTCGAAGGCGACCTCGTTGACCTTCGCGTCCCTGCGGGAGGGGATGAAGGCGGCCATGCCGCCGATGGCGTGCGCGCCGCGCTTGTGGCAGGTGCGCACCAGCAGTTCGGTGTAGGCGCGCATGAACGGCGCGGTCATCGTCACCGCGTTGCGGTCCGGCAGGACGAAACGGGAGCCGGCGTCGCGGAAGTTCTTGACGATGGAGAAGAGGTAGTCCCAGCGGCCGGCGTTCAGCCCGGCGGCGTGGTCGCGCAGCTCGTAGAGGATCTCCTCCATCTCGTACGCGGCGGTGATGGTCTCGATCAGGACGGTGGCGCGGACGGTGCCCTGCGGGATGCCGCAGTAGTCCTGTGCGAAGACGAACACCTCGTTCCACAGCCGCGCTTCGAGGTGCGACTCGGTCTTGGGCAGGTAGAAGTAGGGGCCCTTGCCCGCGTCGATGAGGCGCTGCGCGTTGTGGAAGAAGTAGAGCCCGAAGTCGACCAGCGCGCCGGGCACCGGCTCTTCGTCGCAGACCAGGTGCCGCTCGTCCATGTGCCAGCCGCGCGGCCGCACCACGACGGTGGCCAGTTCCTCGGCCGGGCGCAGCGCGTAGCTCTTGCCGGTGCGCTCGTCGGTGAAGTCGATGCGCCGCTCGTAGGCGTCGGTCAGGTTGAGCTGGCCGCCGATAACGTTCTCCCAGGTGGGTGCGGAGGCGTCCTCGAAGTCGGCGAGCCAGACCTTGGCCCCGGAGTTGAGGGCGTTGATGGTCATCTTGCGGTCGGTGGGCCCGGTGATCTCCACGCGGCGGTCCAGCAGCGCGGGCGGGCAGTCGGCCACCCGCCACTCGCCCTCGCGCACGTGCGCGGTCTCGGGCAGGAAGTCCAGCGAGGCGGTGCGCGCGGTCTCGGCGCGCTTCTCGGCCCGGCGGGTGAGCAGCTCGTCGCGGCGGTGGGTGAACTCGCGGTGCAGCGCGGCCAGGAACTCCAGCGCGGCACCGGTCAGCACCTCGTCCTGCCTCGCGGGCCGCTGCCCGGATTCGACACCGACGATTTCCAGCGGAGAGGGCGCTGGTGCGGACATGGTGGGTCACTCCTTCAGACAGCGTGATGTGCGGCCGCCGGGCCTCGGGCGAAGCGGGGCGGCACGGGGTGCCGCGTGCCGCGCCGGGCGCGCGGAACACGGCCATGGCACCTCCGGGACAGGAAGGTGCTTCTGATCAGTGGAGATTAGTTTCCTCATAGTGGAACTTCAAGAGTTTGTTGACGTCGAGATATCTCTCACCCCGATCCGGCCCCGGAACCCGTCCCTGAGCTGACCCCGGGTGCCACCTCGCGCCCGGGCCATGCTCCTTGGGCGCGCGAGCCCTGCGGGTCGGCCACGCGCCGGGCGTGTGGTCCGCATACGCCCGTGCCGGGAGTCACGAGACAAAGACCAGGCAAGAGGGGAGAAGGAGGAAAAGAGGGCGTGCGCCGCTCACCTCAGCCGGTGGAGGTCTCCGGGGGTGTCGATGTCCGACGGGTCGGCCAGGTCCGCGCACTCCACGAGCGTCAGTGCCCTGTGGTGTGCGCGCAGGTAGGCGCGCGCCCCCGCGTCCTGACGCGCGCTGCGGGCGGCGCCCTCCCAGTGCGCGGCCCCCAGCAGCACGGGATGGCCGCGGCGCCCCTCGTACGCGGCCGCGGCCAGCGTGGCGGGGGAGCGGTAGGCGGCCCGTACACGGGCGACCACCTGCGCGCCGATCCCCGGCTGGTCCACCAGGGAGACGAGCGCGGCGTCGGCGCCGTCGCGCGGCAGCGCCGCAAGGCCGGTCCGCAGCGAAGTACCCATGCCCCGCTCCCAGTCGGGGTTGTCGACCAGAACGCACCCGGCCGGGCGCGCCGTCTCCCGCACCCGCTCGCGCGCGGCGCCCAGTACGACGTACACCGGATCGCAGCCGCCCTCGCGCAGCATGTCGGCCGCGTGCTCCACCAGTGGCCTGCCCCGGTAGGGCAGCAGCGCCTTGGGGCGTCCGCCCAGCCGTCGCCCGCCGCCGGCAGCCAGCAGCAGACCCGCGACTCGCGGGGGCGCCGTGCCCGGCGAAGGAGCGGTGGCGGTCTCGTGGCCGCCCTCGGTGTGCCGGCCGCCGGCCGGTGTCGGCTCCCCTGTCATGGTCCATCCCTACCGTGCGCCTACAGCCTGAGGGGGACACGGGCCCTCCTCCTTGGGGACGATCATTGGAAATGCACCCCCGAATCTCGCGTTCCGTGTGGCGCCACACGCGGAGAGTGTCGTTTACTGTCGGAACCTCCGACGACGTGGGTCACTGCTCGGAGGAACGGCACCTCCGGGCGAGCGTCTCGTCCCGGGGAGATCCTGTGGGGGGAGAGCGTGCGGAGCGAGACGATGGCGCAGCGGGGGCCGGTGGCCGCCGAGCCGGACACCGGTGTGGATCCGAGGGTCGAGGCGTTGCGGAGCGCCGTGCACCGGATGCGGCGGGAGCTGGACGCCTACCCTGCCGAGTTGCGTGACCGCCGCGAGGCGGAGCGCGAACTGGACGTACTGGCCGCCTCGGTGCACTCCGGCGCGCCGGCCACCGAGGAGCTGCGGCACGCGCTGCTGCTGCTCGCGGCCGCGGTCGGTTCCGTCAGCGCGCTCGCGCTGCCGCTGGCGGCCGTCCGTGAGGCCGTCGAGCTGTTCGGGACCGCCCCGCGCGCCGCGCACTGATCACCTGAGGGTACGGTCTTGTGGTCTTTCCAGGCCACCGACTATCCCAGGGGCAGCAGTTCATGGCTGACGGAGCGGCAGCAGAGATCTTCTCGCCACTGACCGACCAGGACCCCGCTTCGGTCGCCGGTTACCGGCTGGCGGCGCGGCTGGGCTCCGGCGGCATGGGCAAGGTCTACCTGTCCTACACGCCCGGCGGGCGCGCCGTCGCCATCAAGGTGATCCGGCCGGAGTTCAGCGAGGACCCGGAGTTCAGACGCCGCTTCCTGAGCGAGGTGCGCCTGGCGGAACGGGTGCAGGGCCTCTACACCGCGCCGGTGATCGACAGCGACGTCGAGGGCCACCATCCGTGGCTGGCCACGGCGTTCGTGCCGGGGCCCTCGCTCACCGAGGCGGTGGTCGGGCACGGCAGGCTGCCGGTCTCCTCGGTGCTGTTCCTGGTCGCCGGGATCGCCGAAGCCCTCCAGGTCATCCACAAGGCCGGCATCGTGCACCGGGATCTGAAGCCCTCCAACGTGCTGCTCGCCGACGACGGGCCCCGCGTCATCGACTTCGGCATCGCCCGTGCCGCCGACGCCACCGCGCTCACCGGCAGCGGCGTCACGATCGGCACCCCCTCGTTCATGGCGCCCGAGCAGGCGGAGGGCTCCACCGTCACCGAGGCCACCGACGTCTTCGCGCTCGGTCAGATCGCGGCCTACGCGGCGCTCGGCACCCCCGCTTTCGGCGAGGGCACGGCGCACGGTGTGCTCTACCGCATCGTCCACGACGAGCCCCGCCTGGACGGGCTTCCCGGGGAGTTGCGGGAGCTGGTCAGCGGCTGTCTGGCCAAGGCGGCTGAGGACCGCCCGTCGGCCGACGAGGTGCTGCGCATGTGCCAGGCGGCCTCCGGCGAGACGCAGCTGAGGCGGCCTGGCAACTGGCTGCCGGACGCCGTGGCCGCCGACATCGCCCGGCGCGCCGCCGCCCCGGTGCCTCCGTCGTCGCATCCCGCGACGCAGCCGGTCACCGGCGCCGCCCCGCAGGCGCCCGCGCCGGCCGGGGCCGGTGCGGCGGGCCCGGCGCCGGCTCAAGCGGCCGTGGCCGACGCCGAGACGGCGCACGGTCCCGCCGCTCCCGGTCCGGCCCCGGCGCCGTCCGCGCCGACGGCGAGCGCCGGGGCGCGGCAGCGGCCTCCCGGGTTCGGTCCCGCCGTCCCGCAGCCGCCCGCCGGGTTCGGCGGCCCGCCGCCGACGGTCGGCTACGGGCACCCGGGGCCCGTCGGCCCGTACGGCGCGCCGGGCCCTCCGCGGCCTCTGCCGCCGCGCCGCAAGTCGAACGCGTTCAAGATCGTGGCGGTGAGCCTGGTCGTGGGGGCGCTGATCCTGGTCGGCGGGTGCTCGGCGCTGCTGGAAATCATCCGGGGTGCGGGCAGCGGGGCGGGGCAAGGCCCGACGTCCTCGGACGAGCGGCGGCCGAAGGCCGATCCCGAGCCCGCGAACTACAAGAACATCGAGCTGCCCAACAAGTACTTCCTGGCCATGTCAGACGATCCACTCGAACCGCGCGAGCTGGGCGAGGGCGGCGTGACCTCGGAGCTGACGTACCTGAACGTGAGCACGGACGGGCCGAGCCTCGGCATCGACAAACCGAACGGCAAGCTGTCCCTGCTCCGTGACGCGCAGAAAGGTTCGCTCGACACCTGCCGCAAGGAGACGCGGTTCACCGACGACGTCCTGCTGAACCGTCTGGCGCCCGGAGCCCGGATGTGTCTGCGGACGAGCTCCGGGCACGTCGGTCTGGTCACCTACCGCGGCCGCTCTCCCGAGGGCGACACCAGCGACTACGTGAAACTGGACGTCACCGTCTGGCGGGACGCCATCGAGGCGAAGAACCCGTAGGGCCTCTCTTTCGCCCTAGGGAGTGTCTTCAAAGTAGCGGCGTCCGCCCGGAGGGCGGGCCTGGCGGTGTCTGGTGCGTGCGCTCGCAAGGCGGAGGAGGGAGTGCCTGCGTGGGGGCACCTCCCGGGGCGAGCGAAGCCGAGCCCTGGGGGAAGCGGCGACCGACGACAACGCCGCGAGCGTGCGTGCCAGACACCGCCAGGCAGGCGGGACTTTGAAGACACGACCTAGCCGGTCCGCGGGCTCACTGGCCGTTTCCGTTGCCGCCGTTGCCCGAGCTGGCCAGCGCGGCGGACAGGTCGGCGGCGACCTCGTGGAGCAGGGGGACGAACTTGTCGGTGGCGGCGTCCGTGACGCGTCCGGCGGGACCCGAGATGGAGATGGCCGCCGAGGTGGGGGAGTCGGGCACGGTGACGGCGATGCAGCGCACGCCGATCTCCTGCTCGTTGTCGTCGGTGGCGTATCCGGCTTCGCGCACGTGCCCGAGGGCGTCCAGGAAGCCCTCGGGGGTGGTGATCGTCTTCTCGGTGGCCGCCGGCATGCCCGTGCGCCCGAGCAGGGCCCGTACCTGGTCCTCCGGGGTGTGGGCGAGCAGCACCTTGCCGACGCCGGTGGAGTGGGGCAGCACCCGGCGGCCGACCTCGGTGAACATCCGCATCGAGTGGCGCGAGGGCACCTGGGCGACGTAGACGATCTCGTCGCCGTCGAGCATCGCCATGTTCGCCGTCTCGCCGGTCTCCTCCACGAGCCGCGCCAGGTAGGGGCGGGCCCAGGTGCCCAGCAGGCGGGAGGCGCTCTCGCCGAGGCGGATGAGGCGGGGTCCGAGCGCGTAGCGCCGGTTGGGCTGCTGGCGCACGTAGCCGCAGGAGACCAGGGTGCGCATCAGGCGGTGGATGGTGGGCAGCGGCAGTCCGCTGGCGGTGGACAGCTCGCTGAGCCCGACCTCGCCCCCGGCGTCCGCCATCCTTTCCAGCAGGTCGAAGGCCCGCTCCAGGGACTGCACTCCGCCGGATGCGGCAGGGGCCGTGGCAGCCTGGGCTGCACTGGCGGTGGGCTTGCGCTCTGCGGACGGCGGCACGTCGCGTTCCTTTCCTGGCCTGCGGTCAGGCGCATGGTATCGGGGGTGGGGGCGGCGGACCGCCTCCTGCGGATCGCCTCCGGTACTCGCCCGGCACAGACACCGGTCTTCTTCTGTATGGCGAAATTCTAGTTCCAGTTTGTGGACTTCTCCAAGGGGAGAACCCTTGACTGGCTCTTCCCGGCGGATGAGGATTCGTTCAACAGATCGTTTCAACAGTTCGTTGAAGAGGCTGAAGGAGGCCGGTTTGTCCGACGTGCGGCTCGTCCTGCGCTCACGGCGCGTCCTCACCCCCGAGGGGGAGCGTCCGGCGACCGTCACCGTCAACGGTGCCGGCCGGATCGAGGACGTGCTGGGGTACGACGCGGAAGTACCACCCGGCGTCGCCCTGGAGGACGTCGGCGACGACGCGCTCCTCCCCGGCCTGGTCGACACCCACGTCCACGTCAACGACCCGGGCCGCGCCGAATGGGAGGGCTTTTGGACGGCCACCCGGGCCGCGGCGGCCGGCGGCATCACCACCCTCGTCGACATGCCGCTCAACTCCCTCCCGCCCACCACCACCGCCGACAACCTGCGCACCAAGCGCGAGGTCGCCGAGCCCAAGGCCCACATCGACGTCGGCTTCTGGGGCGGCGCGATCCCCGGCAACGTCGCCGACCTGCGGCCCCTCCACGACGCGGGCGTCTTCGGCTTCAAGTGCTTCCTCTCCCCTTCGGGCGTGGACGAGTTCCCCGAGCTGAACCGGGAGCAGCTCTCCGCCGCCATGGCCGAGATCGCCTCCTTCGACGGGCTGCTCATCGTGCACGCCGAGGACCCCGGGGCGCTGGCCGCCGCTCCCCACAAGGGCGGCCCCGCCTACCGGGACTTCCTCGCCTCCCGCCCCCGCTCCGCCGAGAACGACGCCATCGCCCTGCTCATCGAGCTCGCCGAGCGGCACGGCACCCGCGTCCACGTCCTGCACCTGTCCTCCAGCGACGCGCTGCCCCTGCTGGCCAAGGCGCGCGCCGACGGGCTCCGCCTCACCGCCGAGACCTGCCCGCACTTCCTCACCCTGACCGCCGAGGAAGTCCCCGACGGCGCCACCGAGTTCAAGTGCTGTCCGCCCATCCGCGAGAGGGAGAACCAGGACGCGCTCTGGCAGGGCCTGGCCGACGGCACCCTCGACTGCGTCGTCTCCGACCACTCGCCCTGCACCACCGACCTCAAGACCCCCGACTTCGGCACCGCGTGGGGCGGCATCTCCTCCCTCCAGCTCGGGCTGCCCGCCATCTGGACAGAGGCCCGCCGCCGCGGGCTCGCCCTCACCGACGTCGCGCGCTGGATGTCCGAGGCGCCCGCCCGGCTGGCCGGCCTCGACACCAAGGGAGCCATCGCACCCGGACGCGACGCCGACTTCGCCGTCCTCGCACCCGAGGAGACCTTCACCGTGGACCCGGCGCGCCTGCACCACCGCAACCAGGTGACCGCCTACGCGGGCAAGACGCTCAGCGGCGTCGTCCGCTCCGCTTGGCTGCGCGGCGAGCGCGTGGCCGACCACGGTGTCCCCACCGGGAAAACCGGCCGACTCATCGAAAGGAAGGCAGCATGACAGCGGCGCAGACCGCCGGAATACCCAGCTACACCGGAGACGCGGAGCCCTACTCGGGCGGCGACACCTACGCCGACTACCGCGCACCGGAGGCCGGGTTCCCCTTCGCCCACCTCCCCGACCTGGCCGACCGACGGCTGGGCGCCACTGTCATCGCCGCCAACGACGAGTTCTTCGCCGAGCGGGAGAACCTGCTCAACCCCGAGCGCGCCGAGTTCGACCCCCACGCCTTCCAGCACAAGGGCAAGATCATGGACGGCTGGGAGACCCGCCGTCGCCGCGGCGCCTCCGGCGAGAGCCCGCACCCGGCCGAGGGCGAGAACGACTGGGTGCTGATCCAGCTCGGCACCCCCGGCGTCGTCCGCGGCCTCGTCGTCGACACCGCGCACTTCCGCGGCAACTACCCGCTGGCCGTCTCCGTCGAGGCCACTTCCGTGCCCGGCTCGCCCTCGCCCGAGGAACTCCAGGCCGACGACGTGAAGTGGACGACCCTGGTGCCGCACACCCGCGTCGGCGGTCACGCCGCCAACGGGTTCACCGTCACCGAGGAGAAGCGCTTCACCCACCTGCGGCTGCGCCAGTACCCCGACGGCGGCATCGCCAGGCTGCGGGTGCACGGCGAGGTCGTGCCCGACCCCGAGTGGCTGGGCGCGCTGGGCAGCTTCGACCTGGTGGCGCTCGAGAACGGCGGACTCGCCGAGGACGCCTCCGACCGCTTCTTCTCCCCGCCGGTCAACACGATCGTCCCGGGCCGCTCGAAGAAGATGAACGACGGCTGGGAGACCCGCCGCCGCCGCGACAACGGCAACGACTGGATCAGCTACGCGCTGACCGGTCAGGGCCGCGTGCGCGCCGTCGAGATCGACACCGCCTGCTTCCGCGGCAACGCGGCCGGCTGGGTGGCCCTCGTCGGCAAGGACGGCGAGAGTGGCGAGTGGAGGGAACTGCTGCCGCGCACCCGCCTCCAGCCCGACACCATCCACCGCTTCCTGCTGACGGAAGCGCCTGCGGTCACGCACGTGCGCATGGACATCTACCCCGACGGCGCCATCTCCCGCCTCCGCCTCCACGGCTCCCTCACCGACGAGGGCGCCCGCCGCCTCGCGGCGCGCCACGCCGAGCTGAGCTAGGAGTTCCCTGCGGCTCCCGGGCTCCCGGGCTCCCGGCCCCCGCCCGGTAAGGGGGTGCCACTGTCCGCAGTGCGCGGGCCGCGGGTGGACTGTGGCTCGTCGCGCCGTTCCCCGCGCCCCTTCGGGGCACGCCCACGCCTCCCAGCCGCGCTGGGGACCCGGGTTCGTCCGGTCCAAAGAGCAGCACGAGAGGCCCTGGTCGCCGTCGGCGACCAGGGCCTCTCGCGCCGTCGCGAAGGGAACAGCAGCCCGACGCGGCGGCGCGTCAGCGTGAACGCCCCGCAAAAATCCGGTACTTGCCGTTGACACGTCGTCTACGCGCGTCACCATGGGTGCCATGAGATTCCCCCCACACATCAAGCGCATCGGCGCCGCGGGCGCCCTCGCCGCCGCCCTGCTCGCTGGCGGCCCCGCCCTCACCACCGCGAGCGCCGCCGCACCGGCGCCCACCGTGGCGGCGGCCCAGCACGTCGCCGCCGTCGGCGACATCTGTGAGTCGAAGCTCCCCGCCGAGGCGCACGAGACCCTCGACCTGATCGAACAGGGCGGCCCCTACCCCTATCCGCAGGACGGCACCGTCTTCCAGAACCGCGAGGGCGTCCTCCCGGATCAGAGCGAGGGCTACTACCACGAGTACACCGTCGAGACCCCGGGCTCGGACGACCGCGGCGCCCGCCGCATCGTGACCGGCGAGGAGGAGCAGGAGGACTACTACACGGCCGACCACTACGAGTCCTTCGACCTCGTCGACTACACCTGCTGAGACCGCACGAGCGCAGAACCGGGCTCCGGGTCCCCACGCCCCGGGCTCCGCGGCGGCCGTTGTCCCGTATTGGGACGGCGGCCGCCGCTTTGCGTGTAACGTTCGGCTCTCATCACCGGTGCCCCGGCCCCCCGGGGGTGGTCAACCCGCCGTGAACGGGTAACGTTCCCCACAGAGAGTGATGCGTCGGCGGTGGATATGGGGAGTTACCGGTGAGAAACGGCCCGGAAGCGGTCACGTGCGGTGAGGCCATGCTGCTCATGCTCGCCGAGCCCGGCCTTCCTCTGGAACGAGCGACGCACTTCCGGCGTTCCGTCGCGGGCGCCGAGTCGAACGTCGCGGCGGGCCTTGCCAGGCTGGGCCACTGGGCCCGCTGGATCGGCCGCGTCGGGGACGACCCCGCGGGCGAGGCCGTCCTGCGGGAACTGCGCGCCGACGGCGTGGACGTCTCCTGCGCCGAGATGGACCCCGAGTCGCCCACCGGGCTGCTGCTGCGCGACAGCCACCCCCAGCGCGCCATCGACGTCCAGTACTACCGCACGGGCTCCGCGGCCTCACTGCTCAGCCCGGCGCAGATCACCCCCGAGGCGCTGGCCGGGGTGCGGCTCGTCCACGTCACCGGCATCACGCCGATGCTCTCCGAGGACGCCGAACGCGCCACGCACGCCCTGATCGAGGGCGCCAGGCAGGCGGGCGCCACCGTCTCCTTCGACCCCAACGTCCGCCGCAAGCTGGGCACGGAACACGAGTGGATACGGCGCGTCGGCCCGCTGCTGCGCGAGGCCGATCTCGTACTCGCGGGGGAGGACGAGCTGGAGCTGCTGCTGGGCGCGGGCCCCGAGGAGGGCGCCAAGGCGCTGCTGACGCTGGGCCGCGCCGGCACGGTCGTCGTCAAGCACAGCGACCACAGCGCGGTCGCCCACACCGTCGAAGGCCGTTGGCGGCAGGAGCCGTTCGACGTCCCGGTGACCGACCCGGTGGGCGCGGGCGACGCGTTCGCCGCGGGGTGGCTCTCGGCCCGGCTGCGGGGGCTCGACCAGCAGCGCGCGCTCGCCGAGGCGGCGTGCGTGGCCGCGCTGGTCGTCCAAGCGCCGGGAGACACCGACGGGCTGCCCACGGCAGCGGGCCGCGACCGCGCGCTGGAGGCGTTCACCCGCGGCACCGATCCGGTCCACCGCTGAGTCCCGCACCCCCCGCCGGGTGACCCGACGAGCCCGCGGATCCGGCGGGCGAAGGCCGGCGTCCCGGCATCCGACAGATCAAGAGAGGCGGCGAACTGCCGTGTACCGCTGGGAGATCACCAAAGCAGCGCTGGAACAGCGCGTCTTCGCCATCGTGCGCGCGGACAGCTACGAGAAGGCCACCGCCACCGCCGACACCCTCCTCGGCGCGGGACTGACCAGCATGGAGATCTCGCTGACCACGCCGTACGCGTTCGACGCGATCACCACGCTCCGGCGGGAGACCGGCGAGGAGACCGTGATCGGCGCCGGCACCGTCCTGGACGGGCCCTCGGCGCGGCGTGCCGTGGAGGCGGGCGCGCACTTCCTGGTCTCGCCCAGCCTGGACGAGGAGGTCATACGGACCGGACACCGCTACGGCGTGCCCGTCTTCCCCGGGGTCGCCACGCCCACCGAGATGGTGCGGGCGCTGGAGCTGGGCGCCGACGGCCTCAAGCTCTTCCCTGCCTCGGCCCACGGCCCCCGCTGGCTGCGGGACGTGACCGCGGCGCTGCCCCAGGCCCCGGTGCTGCCCACCGGAGGTATCACGGTGGAGACGGCGCCCGAGTGGATCGCCGCGGGAGCGGTGGCCTGCGGTATGGGCTCGGCGCTCACCGAGGGCGACCGCGAGGCGGTGGCCAAGCGCGTCACGGAGCTGCTCCAGAGCCTCGCGGACGCGGCACCCACAGGTGCCCAGGGCTCCTACCGCTGACTGTTCGGCCCGCCGCCGTCCCGTTCGGCTCGGCTCGCCGCCGAACCCGCCGGGCTCGCCCAGCCCGCCGGGCTCGCCGTCCGGCCGCCTGGCACCTGGCCGGATAACGCCAGTGGAACGCGCTCGCTCCGCCCGCAGTCCGTACGATCGCGCCATGGCTGACCTGAGCGTGGTGGAGCTGAGCCCGGACGCGGACGGCATCGTCGACCTGGCGGCGCTGGGGGAGGAGTTCGTCCGTGACCCCTACCCCTTCTACGCCGCACTGCGCGAGCGCGGTCCCGTGCACCGCGTCCGCATCCCCGAAGGCGCCCTCGCCTGGATGGTGGTCGGGCACGACGCGGCGCGCGCCGCCCTGGCCGACGACCGGCTCTCCAAGAACTGGGACAACGCCGCGCCCGAAGCGGGGGCCGACTCCGTCTCCTCCGGCTACCACATGCTGATCGCCGACCCGCCCGACCACACGCGGCTGCGCAAACTGGTCGCCCGGGAGTTCACCACGCGCCGGATCGCGGCCCTGGAGCCGCGCATCCGCGAGATCACCGGGGAGTTGCTGGACACCCACCTCGCCGGTCGCGAAGGCCGGGCCGACCTGGTGGCGGCGCTGGCCTTCCCCCTGCCGATCACCGTGATCTGCGAACTGCTCGGCGTCCCGGGACTGGACCGCGACCGCTTCCGCGCGTGGTCGGACAACGCGCTGGGCATCGCCCCCCGCGAGGAGAAGACCGTCCACGCGCGGGCCCTGAGCGGCTACCTGGCCGAACTGCTGGAGCACCGCAGGTCCCAACCGGGCGACGACCTGCTCAGCGCCCTGATCCGCACCAGCGACGAGGAGGGCGACCGGCTCGACCAGCGGGAACTGCTCGGCATGGCCTGGCTGCTGCTCGTCGCCGGGTACGAGACGACCGTCGGGCTCATCGCCAACGGCATCCTCGCGCTGCTGCGCCACCCCGGCCAACTGGCCGCGCTGCGCGCGGAGCCGGCGCTGCTGGAGGGCGCGGTCGAGGAGATGCTGCGCTACGACGGCCCGGTGGAGACCACCACCTACCGCTTCACCACCGAGCCCGTCGAGATCGGCGGCACGCTGATCCCCGGCGACGGCCAACTGGTCCTGCCGGTGCTGGCCGACGGCGACCACGACCCGGCGCGCTTCCCCGACGGCGACACCTTCGACATCCGCCGCGCCCCGCGCGGCCACCTCGCCTTCGGCCACGGCCTGCACTTTTGTCTGGGCGCCCCGCTGGCCCGTCTTGAGGCGCGGGTGGCCGTCGGCATGCTGCTGGAGCGCACCAGCGCGCTGGAGTTGGACGCGGATCCGGCCACGCTGAGGTGGCGGGAGGGCGTGCTGCTGCGGGGGGTCAAAACCCTGCCGGTGCGGTGGGCGCGGTGACGGCGCGCGGCTCGGGGAAGGCCGGTGCGGAACCCCCCAGTGGTCTGGACCGGCTGCGTAGGCTACGGGCATGCGGATCAGCCAGTGCCGGGAAGAAGACGTCGAGACGCTCGATGCGCACATGCCTTTCCGGGGGGCGACCTCGCACCACGGGGTGCGCTGGGCGCGACAGCGGGAGGGCCGCTGCACCTTTCTGGTGGCCTGGAGCGAGGAGCGTCCGGTGGGCAGCTGCGAAGTCCGCTGGGAGGGGTGTGAGGCTCCCGAAGTGCGCGCCGTCCACCCCGACTGCCCCGAGGTGAACGGGCTGGGGGTGTGGCCGGAGACGCTGCGCTCCGAGGGCATCGGTACGGCGCTCATCAAGGAGGCGGAGCGCCTGGCCACCGGGCGCGGGTGCCGGGCGATCGGGCTGGGCGTCGAGAAGAACAACCCCCGCGCGCACGCGCTCTACGACCGCCTGGGCTACCGGCCCTCCACGCCGTACCTCGACTGCTGGAGCTACGAGGACGGCTCCGGGGTCACGCACAGGGTGGCCGACGCGTGCGTGTTCATGGTCAAGCTCTTCTAGCGCCCGGCCGCCCGCCCACGGTTGTCCTTTCGTCCTGACAATCGAATGTACGGTTTCGGGCCGCCCCGAAGACCACTACGCTCCCCTCGTGCCCAAGAATGATCCGGTGGACCTGCAACTGAGCGTGGACCGGGGCAGTCCCGTCCCGCTCTACTTCCAGCTTTCCCAGCAACTGGAGAGCGCCATCGAGCGCGGCAAGCTCGCCCCGGGGAGCCTGCTGGGGAACGAGATCGAGCTGGCGGGGCGCCTCGGCCTCTCCCGCCCGACCGTCAGGCAGGCCATCCAGTCGCTGGTGGACAAGGGGCTGCTGGTGCGGCGGCGCGGTATCGGTACCCAGGTGGTGCACAGCCAGGTCAGGCGCCCCATGGAGCTGAGCAGCCTGTACGACGACCTGGAGGCGGCCGGGCAGCGGCCCGCCACGCGGGTGCTGCGGGAGAGCGTGGGGGAGGCGACGGCCGAGGTCGCCGCCGCGCTGGGGGTGTCCGAGGGCGCGGAGGTCAGGTCGGTGGAGCGGCTGCGGCTCACCCACGGCGAACCGATGGCCTACATGCGCAACCACCTGCCGGCGGACCTGCTCCCCCTGGAGCGCGCCGAACTGGAGTCCACGGGTCTCTACCGGCTGATGCGGGCGGCCGGGGTGACGCTGCACTCCGCCCGGCAGGCCGTGGGGGCCAAGGCCGCCGACGCCGCGGAGGCCGAGCTGCTGGGGGAGGAGCGGGGGGCTCCGCTGCTGACGATGCAGCGCACCACCTACGACGACACCGGGCGCCCCGTCGAGTACGGCGCGCACCTCTACCGGGCCTCCCGCTACGCGTTCGACTTCCAGCTGCTGGTGCGCCCGTAGCCGTCCTGCGCGTGGGCGCGGCGCCCGCTTGTTGACGGGCACCGCGCGGACCGCTACAACACGGCCATGGCGAACAGGCATCCGGCCCGTCCGTCACGTTCCGGCCACGGTGACGGATACTTGTGCGAAGATCCGGGGCTTCGTCCCGGCAGTGTCCGTAGTCCGTACCGATCCTCCAGCCAGAGAGCAGAACAGGGTGGCCAGCGTGCTCAGGTCCCGGCTCACGTCCCGTACGCCCCGTGCGGGCAGGCAGTCCCGTGCGGGCAGGTCGTCCCGTGCGGGGCGCGCTCCCGTGCGTACGACAGCCGCTGTGGTGGCCGCGATGGTCGTCGCGGCGGCCTCGCTCGCCGGGTGCAGCAGCACCGGGGGCAAGCGGGCCGAGGAGGCCCGGCAGCAAGCCGCCTCGGGGAAGGCGAACGTCACCACGCCCCGCTGGAAGTTCGCCATGGTCACGCACTCCGGTGACGGCGACACCTACTGGGACATCGTGCAGAGCGGCGCCAAGCAGGCCGCCGCCAAGGACAACATCGAGTTCCTCTACTCGCACGACAAGGAGGCGGGCCGCCAGGCCCAGCTCGTGCAGACCGCGATCGACAAGAAGGTCGACGGGCTGATCGTCACCCTCGCCAAGCCGGACGCCATGAAGAACGTCGTGAAGAAGGCGGTCAAAGCGGGCATACCCGTCATCACGATCAACTCGGGTCAGGAGGTCTCCCAGGACTTCGGCGCACTCACCCACATCGGCCAGGACGAGACGCTGGCCGGCGAGGCCGTCGGCCGCGAGCTCAACGAGCGGGGGAGGAAGAAGGCGCTCTGCGTCCTCCACGAGCAGGGCAACGTCGGCCACGAACAGCGCTGCGACGGCATCAAGAAGACCTTCGACGGCAAGGTCGAGGACCTGTACGTGGACGGCACCAACATGCCGGGCGTGCAGTCCTCGGTCGAGGCCAGGCTCCAGTCCGACAAGAAGGTCGACTCCGTGGTGACGCTCGGCGCCCCCTTCGCCGACACCGCCGCCGAGGCCAAGAAGGACTCCGGCAGCGACGCCGAGATCGACACCTTCGACCTCAACGCCAAGGTGGCCGCGGGCCTCAAGGACGGCACCATCGGCTTCGCCGTCGACCAGCAGCCCTACTTGCAGGGCTACCAGGCCGTCGACCTGCTGTGGCTCCACCGCTACAACGCCGACATGCTCGGCGGCGGCAAGCCCGTGCTCACAGGACCGCAGATCCTCACCAAGAAGGACGCGGGCAAGCTGGAGGAGCTCACCAAGCGGGGGACCCGGTGACGGCGGCGACCGACCCGGGAAGGCCCGACTCCGACGAGCCCGGCGACAGGCGTCAACCGCAGGACGCGCCGGGCGCCGGGGACCGGCTCGTGCACCGTCCGCTGCCCGTGCGACTGCTGCGGCGGCCCGAGCTGGGCGCCGTCGTCGGCGCGCTCGCGCTGTTCGTCTTCTTCGCGTTCGTCGCCGACAGCTTCCTGCGGGCCTCCAGTCTCTCCACGGTCCTCTACTTCTCCTCCACGATCGGCATCATGGCGGTGCCGGTGGCGCTGCTGATGATCGGCGGCGAGTTCGACCTGTCGACCGGCGTGATGGTGACGTCCTCGGCGCTCATCTCCTCGATGTTCAGCTATCAGATGACGGCCAACACCTGGGTGGGTGTCGGGGTGTCGCTGCTGGTCACGCTGGGGATCGGGTTCTTCAACGGCTTCATGCTCACCCGCACAGGACTGCCGAGCTTCATCATCACGCTGGCCACCTTCTTGATGCTGACCGGTCTCAATCTGGGCCTCACCAAGGTGATCAGCGGCACCGTCACCACCAAGACCATCAGCGACATGGAGGGCTTCGAGACGGCCAGGGCCGTCTTCGCCTCCACGCTGACGCTCGGCAGCGTCCACATCCAGATCACCGTGGTGTGGTGGCTGCTGCTGGTGGCCGTCGCCACCTGGATCCTGCTGCGCACCAGCGCCGGCAACTGGATCTTCGCCGTCGGCGGCGGAGTGGACGCGGCCCGCGCCGTCGGCGTCCCGGTCGCCCGCACCAAGATCGGCCTGTATCTGGGTGTGGCCTTCGCGGCCTGGGTCTCCGGCCAGCACCTGCTCTTCAACTACGACACCGTCCAGTCCGGTGAGGGCGTCGGCAACGAGCTGATCTACATCGCGGCCGCCGTCATCGGCGGCTGCCTGCTGACCGGCGGCTACGGCTCGGCCATCGGCGCCGCCGTGGGCGCCTTCATCTTCGGCATGGCCAACAAGGGCATCATCTACGCGCAGTGGAACCCCGACTGGTTCAAGTTCTTCCTCGGGGCCATGCTGCTGCTGGCCACCCTGCTCAACGCGTGGATCCGGAAGCGTGCGGAGGCGACCCGATGAGTGAGAAGACCCGGCAGGCGCAGGACGCGCCGCTCGTCGAGTTGGCCGGTGTGGCCAAGTTCTACGGCAACATCCGGGCGCTGGAGGACATCTCCCTCACCGTCCGCGCCGGCGAGATCACCTGTGTCCTCGGCGACAACGGCGCGGGCAAGTCCACCCTGATCAAGATCATCTCCGGGCTCCACCAGCACGACGGCGGCACCTTCCGCGTCCAGGGCGAGGAGACCCGTCTCGCCTCCCCGCGCGAGGCGCTGGAGAGGGGCATCGCCACCGTCTACCAGGACCTGGCCGTCGTGCCCCTGATGCCCGTGTGGCGCAACTTCTTCCTCGGCTCGGAGCCGACCGTCGGGCGGGGGCCGCTGCGCCGCATGGACGTGGCGCGGATGCGGCGCACCACCCACAGCGAGCTGCTGCGCATGGGCATCGACCTGCGCGACGTCGACCAGCCCATCGGCACCCTGTCGGGCGGCGAGCGGCAGTCCGTCGCCATCGCGCGGGCCGTGCACTTCGGGGCGAAGGCGCTGGTGCTGGACGAGCCGACGGCCGCGCTCGGCGTCAAGCAGAGCGGGGTCGTCCTCAAGTACGTGGCCGCCGCGCGGGACGCGGGCCTGGGAGTGGTCCTCATCACACACAACCCGCACCACGCCTACCTCGTGGGGGACCGCTTCGTCCTGCTCAAGCGCGGCGCCATGGCCGGCGCCTACGAGCGGGACGAACTGGAGCTGGAGGAGCTGGTGCGCCAGATGGCGGGCGGCTCGGAGCTGGAAGAGCTCAGCCACGAGCTGGAACGCTGAGTGCGGGACACAGGCGGGGACCCCGCCGGGACCGGGCGGCGTACCGTTGATCCCTGGCAGAATCGAGCCCGCCCGTAAGACCCCTCCCAGAGAGACGACCACTCTTGAACGCGGACAGCTTCCAGCGAGCAGACAGGGCAGACAGGGCAGACAGGGCAGACAGGGTCTACCGACGGCGCACCGGCCCCAGCGCGAGCGTCCTGAGAACGGTCAGTACCCGTGAGCGCCGCTCGCATCTGTCGGCTCCCCGCGTGCCGACCGTCGGCATCGACATCGGCGGCACGAAGGTCATGGCGGGTGTCGTGGACGCGGACGGCGCGATCCTGGAGAAGGTGCGCGCCGAGACGCCCGAGAAGTCCAAGAGCCCCAAGGTCGTCGAGGACACCATCGCCGAGCTGGTGCTGGACCTCTCCGACCGGCACGACGTGCACGCGGTGGGCATCGGCGCGGCGGGCTGGATCGACGCGGACCGCTCCCGCGTGCTGTTCGCGCCGCACCTGGCCTGGCGGGACGAGCCCCTCAAGGACGCCCTCACGGCGCGGCTCGCCGTCCCGGTGATGGTCGACAACGACGCGAACACGGCGGCGTGGGGGGAGTGGCGCTTCGGCGCGGGCCGGGGCGAGGACCACCTCGTCATGATCACGCTCGGTACCGGTATCGGCGGCGCGATCCTGGAGGACGGCCGGGTCAAGCGCGGCAAGTACGGGGTGGCGGGCGAGTTCGGGCACATGCAGGTGGTGCCGGGCGGCCACCGCTGCCCGTGCGGGAACAGAGGGTGCTGGGAGCAGTACAGCTCGGGCAACGCGCTGGTGCGGGAGGCCCGCGAGCTGGCGGCGGCCGAGTCGCCGGTCGCCTACGGGATCATCGACCGGGTCGGCGGCCAGGTCGGTGACATCACCGGGCCGCTCATCACGGAGCTGGCCCGCTCCGGTGACGCCATGTGCACGGAGCTCTTCCACGAGGTCGGCAACTGGCTCGGGGTGGGCCTGGCCAACCTCGCCGCGGCGCTGGATCCGTCCTGCTTCGTCATCGGGGGAGGCGTCAGCGCCGCCGACGAACTGCTGATCGACCCGGCCAAGGAAGCCTTCCGCCGCCAGCTGACCGGACGCGGTTACCGCCCCGAGGCCCGTATCGTGAAGGCACAGCTGGGGCCCGAGGCCGGTATGGTCGGTGCCGCGGACCTCGCCCGGCTGGTGGCCCGCCGCTTCCGCCGGGCCAACCGCCGCCGCCTGGAGCGCTACGAGCGCTACGAGCGTGCGGCCGACAACCTGCGCCGCGCGGTGGGCCAGTGACCGCGGCGGCCACGCCGGACAACCCGTCCACCTCCCCCTCCCCGACGCCTGAGACGCCGAGCGCCATGCCGTACAAGGACGAGAGCCCCCGCCCCTACGAGCCCCATGCCAGGCCCCCGCACCGCCCACGGCACCGGGTCTTCGTGCTGGTGATCGTCGTGCTGCTGATCGCATTGCCGGCCGGATACCTGGTGCAGTCCGCGTTCCAGAGCCGCGCCAGCGGCAAGGACAAGGAGCGCGCTGCCGCCGCCACGAGCCTCACCTACGGCCGCCCGCCCAAGGTCAGCCAGCGGATCTACGACGTTCCCGTGCCGCTCTCGGCGACGCGCGTCGCCTTCTACGAGACGAACGCGTGGGAGAAGAGCACCATGTGGGTGCAGTTCCGCACCAGCCCCAAGAGGCTCAAGGAGTTCCTCGACGAGGTGGGCAGCGACACGGCGGAGCCGGCGAAGCCGGTGAAGCTGCACAAGGGCCGGGTGGCCGTCACCGACAAGCTGGCCACCGAGGTCGGCTGGCGGTTCGACGAGCCGAAGAGCCACTACTTCAGCGCCGTCCACGCGCAGCCCAAGAGCAAGCCGGACCTGAAGATCACCGTGGACATGACCTACAAGAAGCGCCCACGCGTCTACATCGTGTCCTCCACGCACTTCTGACCTCTCCCGCCCCGGCCGGCCCCTGGGCGGGGCGGCCCGGACGGGCGTGCGCGCGCGCGTGGGGCCGCACCGGTGAGATATGTCACCGGGATGCCCCGTCCGCCGGCGGGTGGGGCCGGACGCCGGGCCGTTGTGCGAGTTCGTCGCCGTTTGGGGGCCGGGGTGGAGGGCGTGCTGTGCCAACGCCCCTGCTGTGGTGGGTCGTTGACCCTCGTGTCACTCAATAGGTAGCCTCGGTCGCCGACTGTGAGCGCGGCTGGCCGGTGCGAACGCCGTCGACCGCACTCACCAGCGACAACGGGGGGCAAGGGCGCTCACCGTTGTTGGCACGGTCGGTCAGCCACAAAGGGGGAACGGGGTGTCTTTCCGGGTGAACCGGTGCCACGGAGCGGTCCTCGTCAGACGCTCCCTGGCCCGCCCACAGGCCGAGGTGAGCGAGAGTTCCGCGGTGCCGCGGCACCGGTCCATCCGTCCTTGCCGCTCGAGAGGGCTCGGCCGCTCACGTCCCGGCCGCCGAGCCCGCCCGCGCCCGAAGCCGCGGTCCGCGGCACGGCGCGCCCCCGCTCTTCGGCCGTCGCCACGCCCGCTTCCGACGCCCGCCGCGAGCTGGGGTGCCACCTCCTAGCGCTGCCCCGTCGGCGGTTCCCCCCATCCCTCTCGCTCGCAGCCCCGCCCCGGCGGGGCGCACGATGCTGCGCGGCATGGCCGCCCGGCCTGATCGGAGGTGCTCTTCCGTGACCCCGTCCCCCCACTCCGCACTCTGGTTACGTCTCTACCGGCCCGCTCCCGAGGCCCGATCGCGGCTGGTCTGTTTCCCGCACGCGGGCGGATCGGCCAGCTACTACCACTCCGTCGCCCGTGCGTTGGCGCCCGACGTCGAGGTGCTGGCCGTGCAGTACCCGGGGCGGCAGGACCGGCGAAACGAGCCGCCGGTCGCCTCCCTGGCCGAACTGGCCACCTCCGTGGGCGAGGTCCTGGACCCCTGGCTGGACAAGCCCTACGCCTTCTTCGGGCACAGCATGGGCGCGCTGCTCGCTTACCAGGTCGCACGCCGCTTGGAGGGCGCCGGCGCGCGCGGCCCCCGCCGGCTGTTCGTGTCCGGGCGCCGTGCACCGTCGTGTCCGCGTACGGAGAACATTCATCTGCGCAGCGATCAGGGGATCGTGGCCCACCTGAAAAGGTTGCAGAGCACCGCTGCGATTCTGCTGGAGGACGAGGAACTCCTCGCGATGTTCCTGCCCGCGTTGCGCGCCGATTACAAGGCGGTGGAAACCTGTGGAGTCTGCCATGCCGACGTCGGCTGCCCGGTCACGGTATTCAGCGGGGAGAGCGATCCGCTGACGACCAAGGCCGAGGCGGAGGCGTGGCAAGCGCATACCAGGCGGGACGCGGAAGTGTTCTTCTACCCCGGCGGGCATTTCTTCCTGGACGCCCACGCCGCCGAGGTGCTGGAAGTCATCCGGAAGCGTACGGATCAGGACCATGACAGATCCCGCGAGTTCTCGTCGTGAACCGGTCGTGAGCGCCTGCTGGGCGCATTCCGCAGAGGGTTTCCGGTGCGGCCCCCACCGGCTGCGCCACAGGAACGGTCAGGGAACAGGTAGGGAACGGAAGGTTACGGTGACATGCGCGACCGGCACGAGTACAGCGCGGGAACACTGGCACGGCGGGGCCCTGCGAAAACGCGGAGACAGAGACCGGCGGAGGTTTCGGAGTGGGGCGGGTCGCCGGAATTCAGGGGCGTGCGCACCACGGAACTCGGGATGTCGATCTCCGACGGGATCACCTTAGACGGCTGGAGTCGTCTCGGCGACTACGTCTCGGTCGTGGCGAATTCCTCGGCATGGTGGCTCGGAGACTGGTTGGTGTATGGGCAGGAACGATTCTCCGACCGGTACCGCCGGTGCATAGAGGAGTCGTCCCTCGACCACCAGACGCTGCGCAACTACGCCTGGGTCGCCCGGAACGTCCCGCTGTCCCGCCGGCGGGACGGACTGAGCTTCCAGCACCACGCGGAGGTGGCGTCCCTGCCCGCCGACGAGCAGACGTACTGGCTCGGGCGGGCGCTGGAGGAGAAGTGGTCGCGCAACACGCTGCGTGCGCAGATCCGGGCAGGGCGGGCCGCGGTACGGGCGGCGACGAGTCAACTGATGCTGCGGCTGCGGGTTCCGCAGGGGCGGGAGGAGGTGTGGCGCAAGGCCGCCCAGGAGGCGGGTCTCGAATTCCCCGACTGGGCCGCCCGCGAACTCGACCGGGCCGCCCGGCTCACCGCGCCGGCCGCCGCTGACGGTGCGGAGGCGGCCACCGGTTCGGCGGTGCCCGCCGGGTCGGCCGGGCCCACCGGCTCGGACGGGTCCGCCGGGTTCGGCGGGTCGGAGGGGTCTGCCGGACCCGGCGGGTCGGAGGGGTCCGCCGGGTCCGGCGGGTCGGGTGTGCCCGGAGGTTCGGGCGCGTCCACCGGTTCGAGTGCATCCGCCAGTTCAGGCACGTCCGGTGGTTCTGGCACGTCCGGTGGTTCTGGCAGGTCCGGTGGTTCTGGCAGGTCCGCCGGTTCTGGCACGTCCGGTGATGCGACCGCGTCCGCCGGTTCAGGCGGGTCGGGCGGCGGCGAGGACGGTGCGGGCGAGGGAGTCTCCGGTACGGGCTCAGGGCGTCGGGAGGCGCGGGGCTGACGGTTCTGTGCGGGCGGGGCCCGTGGACCGGCGTCGCGGCCGGTCCACGGGCCCCGCCCGCAGGACTTCGCGCGTCTTTTCTTACCCCTTTTCTTTCTGTGAAACCTTGCCCGGAACGGGGCTTCCGGTGTCGCATGGAAATCCCCGGAGGGAATCTCCGGGGGCGGCTGGACGCAACCGTTTTGGGTGGGGGAATGAATAATTCGACGTACCGTCGTCTGATGCAGGTGCTGGTCGACGCGTCGGTGGACTATCGCGTCATCCAGCACCGCGGCGAGGGCCGGACGGAGCGGGCGAGTGTCCTTCGCGGGCATGCACTCGCAAGCGCAGCCAAATGCATGGTGGTGCATGTCAGGCAGGAGCTGGAGAACCGGCACGTGGTGGCGGTGCTGCCCGGTGACAGGCGGGTCGACTACCGTAAACTGCGGCGCGAATTCGGCGCGGTTGACGTCCGGATGGCGGACCGTTCGGTGGCCGAGGAACTGACGGGCTGCCAGTCGGGGTGCATCATTCCCTTCTCCTTCGCGGACGACCTGTCCGTGGTTTTCGACCCGTCCTTGTTGCTGCCGCAGGAGGTGTACTTCAATGCGGCGCGGCTCGACCGGTCGATCGGCCTCAAGCCGGATGACTTGGTGTCACTGGTCAAGCCGCGGATCGCCGACATTTCCAAGGCGGAAAAATAGGGGTTCTCCGCCACGTGGACGGGCACTAGCGTTTGGCGCCGGTGCTGGTTCGTGGAGTAACAGGGAGTTGAGTAAACAAGATGACCGAGGCCGTTAATCCCTGGGTGAAAATCGGTGAGGGCCCGGAGGAGGAAACCGTACTCGCGGTCGACTTCGACGTCACGGGACGGCTGGAGGCGAATTTCCGGGACCTGGTGGGCCTCCTGCCGGTACCGGTCGCGGTCTGGCAGACGGTCCCGCCGGCGGAGAGCTACCGCCGCATGCTGACGACGGAGGACTACCTGGCGTGGTGGCGGGAGTACCCCGACAAGGGCCGCAGGCCGGTCGGTACGGTGCTGGGCTACTGCGTGGGCAGTGTCTTCGCCTCCGAGCTCGCCGACGAGATCGAGAAGACCCAGGGCAGCAGGCCGCGCATCCTGCTCTTCGACCCGGAGATGCCCAACACGCTGAGCCTGTACCGGGACTTCGGCAAGGTCACGGAGATGATGTCCGTGCTGTCGCCGGAGGAGAAGCAGCAGCTGCTGGCGCGGGCCGAGGAGGTGCGGGCCGAGCACGGTGAGGAGTTCGACGCGGTCAGCGCCCGGCTGATCGAGCTGTACGAGGAGGCGGGCGGCGCGGCCTTCGAACGGCTCGGGCTGGACGAGGACCTGGGCGCCGAACTGCTGGGCCTCTTCAGGGCGTACGTGTCCTACCTGGCCGCCGCCCGGAAGCTGGACCCCTCGCGGGGGTGGAGCCAGGCGCGGGCCATCACGTCGGCCGGGTCGAGCACCGGGGCACGGCAGGCGGTCGAGGAGCTGCGCTTCGAGGCGAGCCACGACGAGCTCCTGCGCTCCCCGCAGGCCGCTGCGGCGGCCGGGGCGATACTGCGCCCGAAGGGGGAGTGAGGCGGTGACCGGGCAGGTCGTCATCCTGCCGGACTCCTTCGAGCGGCAGGCGGCACGCACCCCCGACGCGGTCGCGCTCATCGACGGTGAAGAGGTGACGTACGCGCAACTCGACGCCCGTGCGAACCGGCTGGCCCGGCTGCTGGCCGGGCAGGGGCTGGGCGCGGGCGACGTCTGCGCGGTCCTGCTGGGGCGTTCGGTCGAACTGGTCGTCTCCGTGCTGGCCGTTCTCAAGACGGGCGCCGCCTACGTCCCGGTGGACCCGGAGGACCCGAGCGACCGGGTGGAGTGGGTGCTGGCCGACTCGGCGGCGCGCGCGGTCCTCCTCTCGGCGACGGCCGGCCCCGTCCCGGTGCCGTCCGGGGACGGGGCCGAGCCGCCCGTGTGGCGCTGGCACACCCCTCAGTTCGACGAGGCGCTGGCCGCGCACGGTGACGGCCCGCTGCGGGACGAGGAGCGGGTGCGGCCCTGCGGCCCCGGGGACGCGGCGTACGTCATCTACACCTCAGGTTCGTCGGGCAGGCCCAAGGGCGTCGTGGTCGAGCACCGGGCGCTGAGCGCGTATCTGACGTACGCGCGGGACAGCTACCCGAGCGTCGGCGGGCTCTCCCTGCTGCACTCGTCGGTGTCCTTCGACATGGCCGTCACGACCCTGTACGCGCCGCTGACGGCGGGCGGCACCGTGCGGATCACGGACCTGACCGACGCCCGGCCCGGGGACGGCGTGCCCTCACCCGCGTTCTTGAAGGTCACGCCCTCGCATCTGGCGCTGCTGCGGGACGCCGCACCGCACTGTTCGCCCTCCGGGCAGCTCGTCGTCGGCGGGGAGATGCTGACCGGGACGGCGCTGGACAACTGGCGCCGCGCCAACCCCGGTACCCGGGTCGTCAACGAGTACGGCCCCACGGAGGCCGCCGTGGGCTGCTGCGTGTTCACCGTGGAGCCCGGGGACGGGGTGGAGCCGGGGGCCGTGCCGATCGGCCGGCCGACGCCGCAGACCACGCTGTACGTGCTCGACGCGGAGCTGAACCGGGTGGAGCCGGGGCTCACAGGGGAGTTGTACATCGCCGGGGAGCAGCTCGCGCGCGGCTATCTGAACCAGCCCGCCCTCACGGCCGCCAAGTTCGTGGCCGACCCGCACGGTGCGCCGGGAGGCCGGATGTACCGGACGGGGGATCTGGTCCGGCAACGCCCCGACGGCGAACTGGAGTTCCTGGGCCGCATGGACGATCAGGTCAAGGTGCGCGGCTACCGGGTGGAGCTGGGCGAGGTGGAGGCGGCCGTCGCCGGTCACCCCGCCGTGCGCCACGCCGCGGTCACCGTCAGGGAGGACCCCGGGCAAGGGGCGCGGCTGGTCGCCTACGCCGTGCCGGAGACCGGTGAGAGCCCCGAACCCGAGGAGATCCTCAAGCACACCGGCAGCCGGCTGCCGGACTACATGGTGCCGTCCGCCGTGGTGCTGATGCGGGCTCTGCCGCTGACCACCAACGGCAAGCTCGACACCAAGAGGCTGCCGGCGCCCGACTTCGCCGCCCGGACCGTCTACGCGGCGCCCCGTAGCACCGCCGAGCAGACGCTGTGCGACCTGGTGGGGGAGCTGACCGGTGTCGTACGGGTCGGTCTCGACGACGACTTCTTCGCGCTGGGCGGGGACAGCCTCCTGGCGGCCCGCCTCGCCTCGCGGGCCCGCAAGGAGGGCATGGACTTCTCCCTCCGCGACATCCTGCACAAGCGCACTGTCCGGACACTGACCGGTGATGCCACGTGACCGACAGCGCCGCCCCCCACCCCGCTCAGGCTTCCGGCACAGGACGGATCGTGCTGCCGATCCACGCGCGTGGACGGTCCCGTGCGCGGCAGACGGCGGCCGGGGCGCTGCGCGCGCTGGCCCGTACCGCCTCACCGGGCCAGGCGGCCGGAGCCGAACGCTCCCCGCTGGCCGAAGCGTTGCGCGGCCTCGGCGCGCTGCCCCCCGCCGCCGCCCCGGCGCGTCCTGCCTCTCGGGCCGGAGCGTCCGCCCCTTCGGGCGCCCCGGCGCGGCCCGGCACCGGTGCCGCGGGGCAGGCGCGGCGGGCCGCCGCGGCGCCGCGGCACCGTCCGTCGCGTACCGCGCCGCCGCGGCCCGCGGGCCTCTCGCCTGCCGAATCGCGGGTGGCCGCGCTCGCGGCGGCCGGCTACTGCAACCGCGAGATCGCCCGACGGCTGTTCATCACCGTCAGCACCGTCGAGCAGCACCTGACCAAGGCATACCGCAAACTCGGCGTGGCCTCGCGGGCCGACCTGCCGGCGCCCGCCTGGCGCGGCGAGGAGCCCGGCGGACCCGCCTCGTACGGACGGGGCCGGGTGGCCCGCGGAAACGGAGAGCTGTCCTGATGACGAGCAGTGCGACGCGGCGCGAGAACGACCTGTGGCTGCTGGAGACGCTGGTGCCGCAGACCGCCGTGAACAACCTGTCGGTGGTCTTCGAGGTGGCGGGCCGCCTCTCCGCCGAGACCTTGCGCCGGGCGCTGGACGACGTGGTGCTCAGGCACCGGGCGCTGCGGACCGTCGCGCGGGTGGGCGAGCAGGGCCTGGAGCTGGACGTGCGCCAGTACGTGGAGATCCCTCTCGACGTCCTCCGGGTCGAGGACGAACCGGCCGTGGGCGAGGAGCGGCTGCGGCGCCGCATCGCGCAGCCGTTCGCCCTGGAGGGCGGGCCGCTGCTGCGGGCCGCGCTGTTCAGCGGGGCGGAGAAGGACACCGTCTGCCTGGTCGCCCACCACCTGGTGTTCGACGCCATGTCGGGCGGGGTCGTGCTCCAGGACCTCGTCACCGCCTACGAGGCCCGCGTTGCGGGCGCCCCGCTGCCGGACGGGTTCGCCGAGGGGCTGTGGCTGCCGGAGCGCGAACCGTCCGCGCAGAGCCTCGACTTCTGGCGGCGACACCTGGACGGCTACCGCGCGGACGGGCTCGGCCTGTGGTGCGACAAGGACGGCGACCCGGCCGTGACGCTGGCCGGCGAGGTGCACCACCACGTGCTCTCGCCCGAGGCCGGCGCGGCGGTGACCCGGCTGCGCCGCGCGCTGCGGGCGCCGAGGGCCGTGGTGCTGCTGAGCGCCTACTACCTGACGCTGGCCCTGCACGGCGCGGGCCCCGACCTGGTGGTCGGGGTGCCGGCCAGTACCCGGGACACGGCCTCGCAGCAGGCCGTGGGCTACCACGTCAACATGCTGCCGCTGCGGGCACGCATCGGTGCGGACCGTACCGTGCGCGAGGTGGCCGCCGAGGTGCGTGCCGCCTTCTTCGAGACGCTGGCCCACCCGGACGTGCCCGCCGAGACGTTCCTGCCGCAGGACCGCGGGGATCGGCCCGCCTGGCGCAACACCCTCTTCCGGCACGTCTTCAACTACGTGCCCACCGACTTCCGCAACGCCTTCACGCTGGCCGCGATGCCCGCGGTGCAGCGTCTGGTGGAGAACGGCACCAGCAAGTACGACCTGGAATTCTTCGCGTCCGAGTCGGCGGACACCGCGCTGCTCAGCGTGCTGTTCAACACCCAGGTGCTGGACCTGGACGACGTCACGGCGCTGGTGGCCCGCTACGACGAACTCCTCGCCCGGCTCCCCGAGGAGCTGGACACCCCCGTTGGCCGGCTCTCCTGCTGGAGCGCCGCCGACCGGCGTGCCGTACCCGCCGACGGACCGGCCGACCGCCGGGAAAGCCTGTACGAGGCGGTGCGCCGCACGGCGCTGTCCGCCCCCGACCGGGTCGCGGTGCGCACCCGTGCGGGCGACCTCGACTACGCGGCGCTGTGGCGGCAGGTCACCGCCGAGCAGGCACCGGCGCTCGACGACGAACGGGCCGCCTCAGCCGTCGCCGCCCTGCGTACGCTGCGCGAGGACACCGGGCCCGGGACGGCGGCCGAACAGTCCGGCGGAGCGGATGCCCGCGCCGTGCGGCGCGTGGCCGCCACAGCCGTCGGCCTGGCGCGCGCGGTCGGCGCCGAGCAGGGCACCACGGTGCGCTGGGCCGCCCCCACGGGCAGCCCCGAGAGCACCACCGAGCTGTTCCTGGCGCTGGCCTGCGGCGGCACCGCGGCCGACACGGACGACGCCAAGGACGCCGCGATCCTGCTGTGCACCCCGCACCAGGCGGCGGACCTGCCCGGCGTGGCAGGACCGCTGGCCGGACGCAAGGTGCTCACCGCCGGGGAACCGCTGCCGCCCGCCGTCGCCGCGCGGCTCCTGGCCGAGGGCGCCGAGGTGCACACCGGTCACCGGCCGGAGGGCGAGCCGCACTGGGTGGCCGTGCGCCGCGTCACCACCGCCGAGGGCGCCCAGCGCCTGGGCGGGCAGCCGCTGGCCGGGGCGGCACCGAGCGTGGTGGGCCCCGACGCCCGGCCGCTGCCCCCGGGGCTGCGCGGCCGGCTGGCCCTCGCCGACGAGGGGGCCCCGCGGGACTCGGCGCAGACCGCGCGCTGGAACGCCGACGGCACCCTGGAGGCGTTCGGCGCCACCCCGGCGCGCCGGGCCGAACTCGCCCTGCTGGAGCGCGCGGAGGTCGCCGCGGCGGCTGCTGCTGCGGTCCCCGCCCGGGACGGCTCGCAGGAGACGGTGCTGACCGCGTGGGTGGTGGCAGCCGACGGGCACGCGAGCGACGACCGCGCGTTCGCCGACCTGCTGGCGGCCCACTGTGCCGCGACGCTGCCGCCCGCCGCGGTACCCGGTGGAGTCGTCCGCGTCGGGGCACTGCCGCTCAAGGACGGGCGTCCCGACCGCGAACGCCTCGCCGCCGAGTACGCGGGGAGGCCCGTGGACGGCGGGGAGGACGGCGGCGAGCCGGCCGCCGGCGAGGCGCTGACCGGCTCACTGGTCCGGATCTGGGGGGAGTTCCTGGACACCGCCGGGCTCGACGCCGACTCCAACTTCTTCACCGAGGGCGGCCACTCCCTGCTCGGCGCGCAACTCGTGCAGCGCGTCAAGAAGGCCACCGGTGCCGCGCTCAGGCTCGCCGACCTGTTCGCCAACCCGACGCCCCGCGCTTTCGCCGCGCTGCTGAGCGGGCCCGAGCACCACGTCACCGGCCCCGTCGGCTGACGAGAGGCGGGCCGGGCCCGCCGCACGCACCGCGTCCATGCCCACCACCTGCCCGACAGGAGCCGTTCCGCCATGCCCGACGGTCCGTTCGACGACCCTGAAGGCCGCTTCACCGTGCTGGCCAACGACAAGGCCGAACTGTCGCTCTGGCCCGCCTGGCGCCCCGTACCCGACGGCTGGCGCGCCGTCCTCGCCGAGACCGACCGGGAGTCGTGCCTCGCGTACGTGGCGGCCCACTGGCACGTCACCACAGCGCAGCACGCACCGACGCGCGGCGTCCACGCCTGAGACCGGGGGAAAGAGATGTCCGACCACCACACGCCACAGCCGCACTCCGCGGCCTTCACCTCCGCGCCTCCCGCCTGGCCGCTGTCCGGCCGCGGCCCGGGCACGCCCCGCACCCAGGCCGGGCTGCTGCACGACCATCTGACGCGGGGCCACGGCTGGACGGCCGGCGCCGTGGCCGCGGCGCTGCACGGCGGCGGCACGGGCCGCGGCCACCGCGCCGTGCTGCTCGGCCCGGACGAGGAGCACCTGGCCGCCGCCGCGCGGGCCCTTGCCGAGGGGCGGCCCACCGCGGACGCCGTCACGGGCGAGGCGCTGTCCGGCGGCCTGATGTTCGTCTTCCCCGGCCAGGGCTCCCAGTGGGCGGGCATGGCCGCAGGGCTGCTGGAGACCTCACCGGTGTTCGCGGCGGCCGTCAGCCGCTGCGAGGAGGCGCTCGCGCCGTGGACCGACTGGTCCCTGACGGCCGTCGTCCGGGGCGACGCGCAGGCGCCGCCGCTGGAGGCGGCCGATGTGGTGCAGCCGGCTCTCTTCTCCGTCATGGTGGCCCTGGCCGAGCTGTGGCGCTCGGTCGGCGTCACACCGGACGCGGTGGTGGGGCACAGCCTCGGCGAGGTCGCCGCCGCCCATGTCGCGGGCGCGCTCGACCTGGACGACGCGGCGCGGGTCGTGGCCCTGTGGAGCAAGGCGCAGGCCACGCTGGCCGGCGCGGGCGAGATGGTGTCCGTGCTGCTGCCGGAGGAGGAGGTGCGCGAGCGGCTGGCGCCCTGGGAGGGGCGGCTCACCGTCGCGGCGGTCAACAGCCCCGGCGCGGTGATCGTCTCCGGCGACTCCGACGCCGCCGCCGAGATGCTGGCCCGGTTCACCGAGGACGGGGTGCAGGCGCGCCGCATCGAGGTCGGGCTGGCGGCGCACTCGCCGCACATCGACGCGATCCTGCCCACGCTGCGCGAGGCCCTGGCGCCGATCCGCCCCGCGGCCCCCACCGTGCCGCTGTACTCGTCGCTGGTCGGCGGGCTCCTGGACGGCGAGCCGATGGACGCGGACTACTGGTGCCGCAGCCTGCGCAGCACGGTGCGCTTCCGCCAGGCCGTGGCGGCGGCGGTCGCCGAAGGACACCGGATCGCCGTCGAGATCAGCCCGCACCCGGTGCTGACGGCCGCCGTGCAGAACACCGCCGAGCACGACGGACAGCAGCTGGTGGTGCAGGAGACGGTGCGTCGCGGCGCGGGCACCCCCGAGCGGTTCGTGCGCTCGCTCGCCGAACTGTACGTGCGCGGTGCCGAGCCGGACTGGACGGCGCTGCGGGCTCACGAGGCGCCCGCCTGGGAGGGCGCGGCGCGGCTGGCCGAAGTCGTGGGCGAGGCCGGGGAGCGCTGGGAGGCGGGCCCGGCCGAGGGGTCCGGCGTTCCGGAGGAGGGCGAGGCCGCTCGGCTGCGTGCCCTGCCCGCCGCCGAGCGGCGGCGCCGGCTGCTCGATCTGGTGCGTACGCAGGCCGCGGCGGCGGCCGGTCAGCCGGATGCGGCGGCGCTGGACGAGCGGCGCCCGTTCAAGGAGCTGGGTTTCGACTCGGTGATGGCGGTCGGTCTGCGCAACGGACTGCGGGCAGCGCTGGGACTGGCGCTGCCGACCACGCTCGTCTTCGACCATCCCACGGCGGGAGCCGTCGCCGCCCATCTGGACACCCTGGTGGCGGGGGAGCCGGCCGGAGGCGTCGCGCAGGAGGAGCCGGCGGCGGGGCCGCGGGCCGCCGACCCGGACGACCCCGTGGTGATCGTCGGTATGGGCTGCCGGTATCCGGGCGGTGCGGAAGGCCCTGAGGAGCTGTGGCGGCTGGTGCGGGAGGAGACCGACGCGGTCACCGCCTTCCCCGCCGACCGCGGCTGGGACACCGAGGGCGCCTACGACGCGCACGGGCGCGGCGCCGGCCGCTACTACCAGCGCGAGGCCGGTTTCCTCGCCTCGGCGGCACAGTTCGACGCGGGGTTCTTCGGGATCAGTCCGCGTGAGGCGCTGGCGATGGATCCGCAGCAGCGGTTGCTGCTGGAGACGTCGTGGGAGGCGCTGGAGCGTGCGGGTATCGACCCGGCGTCGCTGCGCGGCAGCCGCACCGGCGTGTTCGTCGGCGCGATGACGATGGACTACGGTCCGCGCGCCTTCGAGGCCGGTGAGGAGACCGGCGGCTACGTCCTGACCGGTACGACGGGGAGTGTGGCCTCGGGCCGGGTGGCGTACACGCTGGGCCTGGAGGGTCCTGCGGTGACGGTGGACACGGCGTGTTCGTCGTCGCTGGTGGCGCTGCACCAGGCGTGCCAGGCGCTGCGCCAGGGCGAGTGCGAACTGGCCCTGGCCGGCGGTGCGACGGTCATGCCGAGCCTCAGCATGTTCGTGGAGTTCTCCCGGCAGGGCGGACTGTCCGCCGACGGCCGCTGCAAGGCGTTCGCCGACGGTGCCGACGGTTTCGGTCTCGCCGAGGGTGCGGGTGTGCTCGTGGTGGAGCGGCTTACGCGTGCGCGGCGGTTGGGGCACCGGGTGTGGGCGGTGGTGCGGGGGAGTGCGGTCAATCAGGACGGTGCGTCCAATGGGCTGACGGCGCCGAGTGGTCCTTCGCAGCAGCGGGTGATCCGTCAGGCGTGGGCGAGTGCGGGTGTCACGGGTGCGGATGTCGACGTGGTGGAGGCGCACGGCACCGGTACCCGGCTGGGCGACCCGATCGAGGCGCAGGCGCTGCTGGCCACCTACGGGCGGGGCCGCGACCCGGAACGTCCGTTGTGGCTGGGGTCGTTGAAGTCGAACATCGGCCACACGCAGGCGGCTGCGGGTGTCGGCGGGGTCATCAAGTCGGTGCTGGCCATGCGGCACGGGACGCTGCCGCGCACTCTCCACGTGGACGCCCCCACCAGTGAGGTGGACTGGTCCCAGGGGACCGTACGGCTGCTCACCGACCGGCAGCCGTGGCCCCGCGAGGGCGACCGCCCCCGCCGGGCCGCCGTGTCCTCGTTCGGGGTGAGCGGCACCAACGCGCACATGATCCTGGAGGAGTACCCCGAGGAGCCGGCACCGGCCGACGGCGAGACGGTGCCCGCAGCGGCAGGCCAGGCCGGCCGGGAGCCGGTGACCGCGGTAGCCGGTGGCGCGCTCGTGCCCTGGCCGCTGTCCGGAGCCACCGAGGCGGCGCTGCGCGCCCAGGCCCAGCGGCTGCACGCCTGCCTGGCTTCCAAGAACACCTACCGGCTGCCCGACGTGGGCTACGCGCTGGCCACCACCCGTTCCGTCTTCGCGCACCGTGCGGTGGTGCTGGCCCGGGACACCGGCGAGGCCATGGCCGGGCTCGCCGACCTCGCCGCGGGCGAACCGTCGGGGCGGGCGCTGACGGGCTCCGTCGAGAGGCCGGGCAAAACGGTGTTCGTCTTCCCGGGACAGGGCTCCCAGTGGCGGGGCATGGCCACACAACTGCTCGCCCAGTCACCGGTCTTCGCCGCCCGCATGGACGAGTGCGCCGACGCACTGGCCGAGTTCACCGACTGGTCGCTGCTCGAGGTGTTGCACGAGACCGAGGGCAGCCCGTCCCTGGACCGGGTCGACGTGGTGCAGCCCGCGCTGTTCGCCGTCATGGTCTCCCTCGCCGCCCTGTGGCGCTCCCACGGTGTGGAGCCGGACGCCGTGGTCGGGCACTCGCAGGGCGAGATCGCCGCCGCGTGCGTGGCCGGGGCCCTCGGCCTCCGCGACGCCGCCCGGGTGGTGACACTGCGCAGCCAGGCCATCCGCGACGTACTGGCCGGGCACGGCGGCATGATGTCGGTCGCCCTGCCGCAGCGCGAACTGGCCGGCGAACTGGAGCGCTGTCAGGGACGCGTCTCCCTCGCCGCCGTCAACGGCCCCTCCTCGGCCGTGGTCTCAGGCGAGGCGGCCGCCCTGGACGCGTTGCAGGCCCGGTGCGAGTCCCGCCAGGTGCGGGTACGCCGCGTGCCCGTGGACTACGCGTCGCACTCGGTGCAGGTGGAGGCGATCCGCGACCGGCTGCTGCGGGACCTGGACGGGCTGACGCCCACGACGCCGCACATACCGTTCCACTCGACCGTCCACGGCCTGGCCTCGCCCGACGCGGGCGGCACCGGACCGCTGGACGCCGCCTACTGGTACGAGAACCTGCGCCGCACCGTCGACTTCGCCGACACCGTGCGCGCCCTGGCGGACGACGGCCACACCCTGTTCGTCGAGGCGAGCTCCCACCCGGTGCTGGTGCCCGGCATGCGCGAGACGTTCGAGTCGCTGGACATCGCGGCGACGGCGCTGGGGTCGCTGCGCCGCGACGAGGGTGGCCTCTCCCGCTTCGTGACCTCGCTGGCGGCGGCGCACACGGCGGGCGCCTCGCCCGACTGGGAGGCGGTGTTCGAAGGCACCGGGGCGCACCGCGTCGAGCTGCCCACCTATGCCTTCCAGCGGCGACGCTACTGGCAGGAGCCCACGCGCGCCGCCGGTCTGGTGGCGGCCGGGGACCGCCCTGAGGACGACTTCTGGTCGGCGGTCGAGGCCGGCGACGACGGGGTGCTCGAACGTGTCGTGGGCGCCCGTGCCGCCGAGGGGCTGCGCCGGGTGCTGCCCGAACTGGCCGAGTGGCGCCGCACCGCCCGTACCCGAGCGGTGATCGACTCGTGGCGCTACCGCGTCACGTGGAAGCCGTTCACGCCCGCGGAGCAGCCCGGCCTCGCCGGCCGCTGGCTCGTCGTCGTCCCGCGGCAGGCGGGCGACGAGAGCGCGGACGTACTGGAGGAGGCGCTCGCCGGCGCGGGCGCGTCCCCGGTGCGCGTCACCGTCCCCGGCGGGGAGACGGACAGGGCACGGATCGCGGAGCTGGTGGGCGCCGCGGCAGGAGAGCAGCCCGTCGCCGGGGTGCTCGCCCTCCCGTACGCCGGGCAGCCGACCGCCGAGGGGCCTCTGCCCGCCGGTACCGCACTGGCCCTCGCGCTCGTCCAGGCGCTGGGCGACGCGCTGCCCGACAGCCCGCTGTGGCTCCTCACCCGCGGTGCCGTCGGCGCGGCGGAGCAGGACGGGGCCGCCGACCCTGACCAGGCCCAGCTGTGGGGCATGGGACGGGTGCTGGGCCTGGAGCACCCCGAGCGCTGGGGCGGCCTTGTGGACCTGCCGGGTGCACCGGAGAAGCGGACGGCGGCACGGCTCGCGGCCCTGCTGGCGGGCGCGGGCGACGAGGACCAGATCGCGCTGCGCGCGTCCGGCACCTTCGTCAGGCGGCTGAGCCGGGCCCGGCTCGGGTCGGCCACCGCGCCCCGCAGCTGGCGGCCGCACGGCACCGTCCTGGTGACGGGCGGCACCGGCGCGCTGGGCGGCCACGTCGCCGAGTGGCTGGCCGGCAACGGCGCCGAACACGTGGTGCTCACCAGCCGGCGGGGCCCGCAGGCACCCGGTGCCGCCGAACTGGAGGCGCGGCTGACGGCACTGGGCGCCAAGGTGACCGTACGCGCCTGCGACGTGGCCGATCCGGACCAGACTGCCACCCTGCTGGCCGACGTGGAGGAGACGGCCGGCCCGGTGCGGGCGGTCTTCCACACGGCGGGCGTGCTGCACACCACCGACCTGGACGAGGTGAGCGCCGAGGAGTTCGCCGACCTCCTCGCCGGCAAGGTGACCGGCGCCCGCAACCTGGACCGGCTCCTCGACACCCCGCGGGTGGAGGCGTTCGTGCTCTTCTCCTCGAACGGCGGGGTGTGGGGCAGCCGCGGGCAGGGTGCCTACGCCGCGGCCAACGCGAGCCTCGACGCGCTCGCAGAACAGCGCCGCGCCTCGGGCCTGGCCGCCACCTCGGTGGCGTGGGGGCTGTGGGGCGGCGGCGACACCATGGCCGACCCGGAGACGGAACGGTATCTGCGCCGGCACGGGCTGCGCCCCATGGCGCCTCGGGCGGCGATCGACGCGCTCACCCTGACCCTCGACCACGACGAGACGTTCGTCTCCGTCGCGGACGTGGACTGGGCGAGCTTCGCGCCCGGCTTCACCGCCGCCCGCCCCCGGCCGCTGATCGCCGACCTGCCCGAGGTGCGTAACGCCCTTCGGGAAGCGGCCGGGACGGACGACGACGCCGAGGAAGCGGGCGCGCCCCTGGTGCGGGAGCTGGCGGGGCTGCCGGCGGCCGAGCAGGTGAACCAGCTGCTGAACCTGGTCGTGCGGCAGGCCGCCTCGGTGCTGGGTCACGAGGCCACGGACGGCATCCGGCGCACCGGCAGCTTCCGGGAGCTGGGCTTCGACTCGCTGACCGCCGTGGAGCTGCGCAACCGGCTCGCCGCCGCGTGCGGCACCCGGATGCCGGCGACGCTGGTCTTCGACCACCCGAATCCCGCGGCGCTCGCCGCGCACCTGCGCGAGCGGCTGCTGCCCGAGCAGGAGCACGGTGCGCCCGTGCCGGCGCCGGGACCGGACAGCGCCGAACACTCCCGGGCGCACGACGCCCTCACCCGCATCCCGGCCGCGCGGCTGCGGGCCTCGGGGCTGCTCGACGCGCTGCTGGACCTGGCAGGCGCCGACGAGGAGCCCGGCGAGGAGGAGGCCGCGGACTCCGCGGCCGAGGAGCGTATCGAGGAGCTGGACGACGAGGCGCTCCTCCGTATGGCGCTGGGAGAAGGGACGGAGGAGTCCCGCTGAGCCCGCGCATCCCCCACCTGTCATCGACTGCCGGAGCGGAAAAGCATGGCGAAGTCGCCTGAGAAGGTCTTCGAGGCGCTGCGTGCCTCGCTCAAGGAGAACGAGCGGCTGCGCCGCCGGAACACGGAACTGCTGGACGCGGCCAACGAGCCGGTGGCGATCGTCGGTATGGGCTGCCGGTATCCGGGCGGTGCGGAAGGCCCTGAGGAGCTGTGGCGGCTGGTGCGGGAGGAGACCGACGCGGTCACCGCCTTCCCCGCCGACCGCGGCTGGGACATCGACAACCTCTACGACCCGGAGCCCCGGCACGGACGGACCTACGCCCGTGAGGGCGGGTTCCTGGACTCGGCCGCCGAGTTCGACGCGCACTTCTTCGGGATCAGCCCGCGCGAGGCGCTGGTCATGGACCCGCAGCAGCGGTTGCTGCTGGAGACCGCGTGGGAGGCGCTGGAGCAGGCCGGTATCGACCCGGCGTCGCTGAAGTCCAGCGCCACCGGTGTGTTCGTCGGCGCCACCGACCAGGGCTACGGGCCCGAGCCGCAGGACGCCACCGAGGAGACGGCCGGCTACCTGCTGTCGGGCAACGCCTCCGCGGTGCTGTCGGGGCGCGTCTCCTACGTCCTGGGCCTGGAGGGTCCTGCGGTGACGGTGGACACGGCGTGTTCGTCGTCGCTGGTGGCGCTGCACCAGGCGTGCCAGGCGCTGCGCCAGGGTGAGTGCGACCTCGCGCTGGCCGGCGGGGTCGCGGTGCTGGCCACGCCGGGCGCCTTCATCGAGTTCTCGCGGCAGCGGGGCCTCGCCTCCGACGGCCGCTGCAAGTCCTTCGCGGACGCGGCCGACGGCACCGGCTGGGGCGAGGGTGCGGGTGTGCTCGTGGTGGAGCGGCTTACGCGTGCGCGGCGGTTGGGGCACCGGGTGTGGGCGGTGGTGCGGGGGAGTGCGGTCAATCAGGACGGTGCGTCCAATGGGCTGACGGCGCCGAGTGGTCCTTCGCAGCAGCGGGTGATCCGTCAGGCGTGGGCGAGTGCGGGTGTCACGGGTGCGGATGTCGACGTGGTGGAGGCGCACGGTACCGGTACGCGGCTGGGTGACCCGATCGAGGCGCAGGCGCTGCTGGCCACCTACGGGCGGGGCCGCGACCCGGAACGTCCGTTGTGGCTGGGGTCGTTGAAGTCGAACATCGGCCACACGCAGGCGGCTGCGGGTGTCGGCGGGGTCATCAAGTCGGTGCTGGCCATGCGGTACGGGACGCTGCCGCGCACTCTCCACGTGGACGCCCCCACCAGTGAGGTGGACTGGTCCCAGGGCGCCGTACGGCTGCTCACCGAACAGCGGGAGTGGCCGGCGGTGGACCGCCCCCGCAGGGCGGCGGTCTCCGCTTTCGGGGTGAGCGGCACCAACGCCCACGTCATCCTCGAACAAGCCCAGGGCGAGGAGACACGGCCGGCCGGCGCGCCGCGCGGCGCCGGGCCCGCCCCACTGCCGTGGGTGCTGTCCGCCGCGACCGCGACGGCACTGCGCGCCCAGGCGGACCGGCTCGCGGCACGGCTGCGCGCGGCAGGCGCACTCGACCCGGCCGACGTGGGCTTCACACTGGCCACAGGGCGCGCCGCCCTCCAGCACCGTGCCGTCCTCACCGGTGACGACGGCGAAGTGCTGCGGCAGGCCGTGGAGGCGCTGGCGCGCGGCGAGCAGCCGGCCGGAGCCGTGTGCGGGCAGGTGCCGTCGGCGGGCCCGGGCCGCACCGCGTTCCTGTTCACCGGACAGGGCAGCCAGCGTCCCGGCATGGGACGGGGACTGTACGCGGCCTTCCCCGCGTACAAGCGGGCGTTCGACGAGGTGGCGCAGGCGTTCGCACCCCATCTGGACCGGCCGCTGGGTGAAGCGCTCGACGACGACTCCGGGGAACTGGACCGCACCGCGTACACGCAGCCGGCGCTGTTCGCCGTCGAGGTGGCGCTGTGCCGGCTGATGCTCTCGTGGGGCGTGCGCCCCGACTTCCTGCTGGGCCACTCCATCGGCGAACTCGTGGCCGCCCACGTGGCCGGGGTGCTGTCGCTGCCGGACGCGGCGCGGCTGGTCGCGGCGCGGGGCAGGCTGATGGACGCCCTGGCGCCGGGCGGCGCGATGGCGGCGATCGAGGCGTCCGAGGACGAGGTGGCCCCCCACCTGCCTGACGGGACGGGCGAGCGCCTGTCGCTGGCCGCCGTCAACGGCCCCCGCTCCGTGGTGGTCTCGGGCGACGAGGCCGCAGTCGAACGCGTCGCGGAACTCCTCAAGGGCGAGGGACGACGGGTGCGCAGGCTGCGGGTGAGCCACGCGTTCCACTCGCCGCACATGGACGACATGCTGGACGCCTTCCGTGAGGTCGCCGCCTCACTGTCGTTCGGCGCGCCGGACATCCCCGTCGTCTCCAACGTCACCGGGCGCCTGGCCACCGCGGCCGAACTCGCCTCCCCGGACTACTGGGTGCGGCACGTGCGGGAGGCGGTCCGCTTCCACGACGGCATGCGCACCCTGGAGACCCAGGGCGTCACCGCCTACCTGGAGGTGGGCCCTGACAGTGTGCTGACCGCCATGGGGCGCGGCTGTCTGACGGCGCCCGACGAGGCCGTCATGGCGGGCGTCCTGCGGCGGGACAGGGCCGAGCGCCCCACCGCGCTGGCGGCGCTCGCCCAGGTGTGGGCGCACGGCACCGACGCCGACTGGTCGGCCCCGTACGAGGAGACGGGCGCCGTGCAGGTCGAGTTGCCGACCTACGCCTTCCAGCGGGAACGGTACTGGCTGGACCGTACCGCCCCGGCCGCTTCCACCGCCGAATCCCCGGCCACCGCCCGCTTCTGGACGGCCGTCGAGCGGGAGGACACGCCCGCACTCGTCGGCACGCTCGGCGTCCGGGAGGAGGAGCTGGCACCGGTGCTGCCGGCGCTGGCCCGGTGGCGCAGGGACGCCCGGGAACGGGCCCACACCCACCGGTGGCGCCACCGGATCCGCTGGAACCGGCCGCGCACCGGGGCGCCGTCCGCGCCGTGCACGGGCACCTGGCTCCTCGTCCTCCCCCAGGAGGCGTCGGCGCAGGCGGACGGAGCCGACTGGCTGCGGGCGCTGCCGGAGAGGCTGGCCGGCGAGGGCGCCGAAGTGCTGCGCGTCGAGGTGCCCGCGACCGCGTGCACCCGCGACGGACTCACCGAGCGGCTGCGCGCGACCGTCGCCACGGCCTCCCCGCTCACCGCCGTCGTCTCGCTGCTGCCGCTGGGCGCGGCCGACGGGCACCTGACCGGCGCGGCGGGGCTCGCCCTGGTGCAGGCGCTGGGCGACGCGGGGGTCGACGCCCCGCTGTGGACGCTGACCAGCGGCGCGGTCAGCGTGCGTGCGGCCGACCGGCCGCCGCTGCCCGACCAGGCCCAGCTGTGGGGGCTCGGGCGGGTCGCCGCCCTCGAACACCCGGGCAGGGTCGGCGGTCTGGTGGATGTGGGGCCCGAGGCGGACGCGCGGTCGGCCGGCCGCGTCCTGGAGACGATGGCGGCCGGCGACGAGGACCAGGTGGCGGTCCGCGCCGACGGTGTCCACCTGCGCCGGCTGGTGCCCGCACCGGACACCGGAGCGGACGCCGCCGGCTGGACACCGCGCGGCACCGTGCTGATCACCGGCGGCACCGGCGCGCTCGGCGCCCACGTGGCTCGCCGGCTGGCCGGCTCAGGCGCCGCACATCTGGTGCTCGTCAGCCGCCGGGGGCCCGACGCGCCGGGCGCGGCCGCACTCGAAGAGGAACTGTCGGCGGCCGGTGCGCGCGTCACCCTGGCGCGGTGCGACGTGACCGACCGCGCGGCGCTCGCCCGCCTGCTGGAGGAACACCCGCCGCGGGCCGTGGTGCACGCGGCGGGGCTGCCGCTGGTCAAGCCGCTGGACGAGACGGCACCTGAGGACCTTCAGCGGCTGTGGGCGGCGAAGGTGACCGGTGCCGCGCACCTGGACGCGCTGCTCGCCGACCGTCCGCTCGACGCGTTCGTACTGTTCTCGTCGGTCGCCGGCGTGTGGGGCGTGGCGGGCCAGTGCGCGTACGCCGCGGCCAACGCGGCACTGGACGCGCTGGCCGAGAGCCGGTGCGCCCGCGGCGCCGTGGCCACCGCGCTGGCCTGGGGGCCGTGGGCGGGCGGCGGGATGCTCGCCGACGCCGGTATCGAGAGCGAGGTGAGCCGGCGCGGGCTGCGCCCGCTGGAGCCGGGCCCCGCCGCCCGTGCCGTCACGGACCTGGCCGGACCGGGCGCCGCGCACACCACGCTCGCCGACGTGGACTGGCCGGTGTTCGCCCAGGCGTTCACCGCGCTGCGGCCCAGCCCACTGCTGGCGGAGCTGCCCGGGGCGGCACCGCGGCACCACGCCGAGACCGGCGGGGACGGCACCGGTACGCCGGAGCTGCTCACGCGGCTGGAGCGCACAGCCCCCGCAGAGCGCCACGCGGAGCTGCTCCGCGCCGTACAAGAGCGTGCCGCCGAGGTACTGGGCCTGCCGGACGCCGCCGCGCTGGACGCGGACCGCGCCTTCCGCGACCTCGGGTTCGACTCGCTGACCGCCGTGGAACTGCGGCAGCGGCTGGTCAGGGACACCGGACTGGCGCTGCCCACGACCCTCGTCTTCGACCACCCGAGCTCCACCGCGCTCACCGGCCACCTGCTGCGCGGACTCGGCCTGGCGCAGGACGGGGAGGAGCGGCCCGAGGAGGCGGCGGCCCCGGCCGTGTCCGCAGGCCAGGACGGGGAGGATCCGATCGTGCTGGTGGGCATGGCCTGCCACTACCCGGGGGCGGACGACCCGCGGGAGCTGTGGCGGATGCTGCTGGACGGGGTGGACGCCATCGGCGCCTTCCCCACCGACCGCGGCTGGGACACCGAGAGCGTCTACGACCCCGAGCGCCGCTCACCAGGCACCAGCTACACCGACCGCGGCGGTTTCCTCGCGTCGGCGGCACAGTTCGACGCGGGGTTCTTCGGGATCAGTCCGCGTGAGGCGCTGGCGATGGATCCGCAGCAGCGGCTGCTGCTGGAGACGTCGTGGGAGGCGCTGGAGCGTGCGGGTATCGACCCGGCGTCGCTGCGCGGCAGCCGCACCGGCGTGTTCGTCGGCGCGTCCGCGAACGACTACGCGGCACAGGCCGCCGGTTCGCCGGAGGCCGAGGAGGCGCAGGGCTTCTTGATGACCGGCACGGCCGGGAGCGTGGCCTCGGGCCGGGTGGCGTACACGCTGGGTCTGGAGGGCCCTGCGGTGACGGTGGACACGGCGTGTTCGTCGTCGCTGGTGGCGCTGCACCAGGCGTGCCAGGCGCTGCGCCACGGTGAGTGCGAACTGGCGCTCGCCTCGGGCGTGACGGTCATCCCGAGCCCGGCACCGTTCGTGGAGTTCTCCCGGCAGGGCGGACTGGCCCCCGACGGCCGCTGCAAGTCCTTCGCGGACGCGGCCGACGGCACCGCCTGGGCGGAGGGCGTCGGCGTGGTGGTGGCAGAACGGCTCTCGCGGGCCCGGCGCATGGGGCACCGGGTGCTGGCCGTGCTGCGGGGCAGCGCCGTCAACCAGGACGGTGCGTCCAACGGTCTGACGGCGCCGAGTGGTCCCTCGCAGCAGCGGGTGATCCGTCAGGCGTGGGCGCACGCCGGCGTCACGGGCGCGGACATCGACGTGGTGGAGGCGCACGGGACCGGTACCCGGCTGGGCGACCCGATCGAGGCGCAGGCGCTGCTGGCCACCTACGGCCAGGGACGCGACGAACAACGCCCGCTGTGGCTGGGCTCCGTGAAGTCGAACATCGGCCACACGGCCGCCGCCGGCGGTATCGCCGGCGTCATCAAGACCGTCCTGGCCATGCGGCACGGCACCCTGCCGCGCACCCTCCACGTGGACGCCCCGACGGCCGAGGTGGACTGGTCGCGCGGGCAGGTGCGGCTGCTGACCGAGCAGCGCGAGTGGCCGCGGGAGGCCGACCGTCCGCGCCGCGCCGCGGTGTCCTCGTTCGGCATCAGCGGCACCAACGTGCACCTGGTGCTCCAGGAGGCGCCCGGGGAGCCCGCCCGGCAGCCGGACGCGTCGGGCGCCGCAGTGCCCCTGGTGCTGTCGGCCAGGGACGGCCGTGCCCTCGGCGAGCAGGCGGGCGCGCTGGCCGAACACCTCGCGGGCGAGGCGGCCGACGCTGTGGACGTCGGGTACACCCTGGCTGCCGGACGCGCCAGGTTCGACCACCGTGCCGTGGTGATCGGCCGGGAGAACGGGCAGTTCGTGGACTCCCTCGGCGCGCTGGCGCGCAAGGCGGAGGCGCCGGGTGCGGTGACCGGCTCCTGCCGGTCAGGACACACCCCGGTGACGGGTTTCCTCTTCACCGGACAGGGCAGCCAGCGCCCCGGCATGGGCGCCCGGCTCTACGCGGAGCACCCGGTCTTCGCCGAAGCGTTCGACGAGGTGGCGGCCGAACTCGATCCGCACCTTGAACGGCCGCTGCACGACGTGGTGTTCGCCGCTCCGGACACGCCCGAGGCCGCGCTGCTGAACGAGACGGCCTGGTCCCAGCCGGCCCTCTTCGCCTTCGAAGTCGCGCTGTACCGCCGCGCCGAGGACGCCGGGCTGCGGCCCGACTACCTGCTGGGCCACTCCGTCGGGGAGATCGCCGCAGCGCACGTCGCCGGGGTGCTCGACCTGCCGGACGCCTCCAGGCTGGTCGCGGCGCGCGGCCGGCTGATGGGCCTGCTGCCGGAGCGGGGCGCGATGCTCGCGGTACGGACGGGCGAGGCCGAGGCCCGCGCGGTGCTGGCCGCGCACGGCGGGCTGGTGGATATCGCCGCCGTCAACGGCCCGGCGTCGGTGGTGATCTCGGGCGCCGAGGACGCCGTACGGGAGGCCGCCAAGGCGTTCGCCGACGCGGGCGTCTCCACGCGCAGGCTGACCGTCTCGCACGCGTTCCACTCGCCGCTGATGGAACCGATGTGCCAGGAATTCGCCGAGAGCGTGCGGGATCTCGTCTTCCACCCGGCGCTCATCCCGCTGGTCTCCACCGTGACCGGCGAGGTGGTGCGGGGCACGGCCATGAGCGACCCGGCCTACTGGGTAAACCAGGTGCGCTCGGGCGTGCGGTTCGCGGACGCGTTGCGCGCCGCCGCCCTGGAGGGCGTCGAACTGTGGTGGGAGGTCGGCCCGGACGCCGTGCTCAGCGGCATGCTGCCCGACGTGCTGCCCCAGGCGGCGCCGCCGGTGCCGGCCCAGCGCCGGGACCGCCCCGAGCCCGAAGCCCTGCTCACCGCGTTCGCACACGCCTTCGTACGGGGCGCACCGGTGCGTTGGGAGCGGCTGTTCGCCCACCGGGAGCCCCGGCGCGTGGAGCTGCCTACCTACGCCTTCCAGCGGGCGCACCACTGGCTCGGCGCCACGCGGCGGCCGGCCGCGCTCCCCCAGGCGGCGGCCGCCTTCTGGGACGCCGTCGGGCGCATGGACCCGGACAGGTTCGTCGAGGAGTTCGGCGCGTCCGGCGACGATCCGGCCGAGGGCGCGGCACTCCGGGCGGCACTGCCCGTGCTGGCCCGCTGGCGGGAACGCGCCTTCGAGGCGGGCGCCGGCGACGGCGGCGACCGGGCCGCGGGGCCCTCGGGCGAGGAGGCGGACACCGGTGCGCGCGAGAGCGGCCCCGAGGCGCTGCGCGCCCTGTCGGGGGACGCCCTCGCGGGCGCCGTCACCGAACTGGTGCAGGCGGAGATGGCCGTCGCACTGGGACACCCCGAAGACCAGGCGTTCGACATGGAGCAGGAGTTCATGGACCTGGGCTTCACGTCGCTGGCCGCCGTCGAGATGAGGAACAGGATCGTCGCCCGTACCGGGCTGGAGCTGCCGGTCTCCCTCGTCTTCGACTTCCTGACTCCGGCGGAACTCGCCGAGCACCTCCGCTCCCGGCTGCCCTGACCCCCTCTCCGGCCGGGCGGAGACCACGACGGGCACCACGCCACAAGCGTGGTGCCCGTCGTGCTGTGCGCGGGGCCCCGCGCGGTCAGCCCGCGGCGGAGTCCGGCAAACGCGACCGCGCGGCTACGTCGGCTCCGTCGACAACAAGGTGCGCAGCCGTTGCCGGGTGCCGGTGCCCGGCTGGGGCAGCAGCAGGACGACGTGCAGATCGGGATGGTCGGCGATCCGCACCGTCGTGCGCTGGAACACCAGCCGGCCGCCGCGGGGATGCTCGACGACCTTCTCGCCCAGTGCGGTGTCCCGCACCTCCTGCTGGGCCCACAGCCGGGCGAAGGCCGGGCTGTGCTCGGACAGCCGCCGCACGAGCGCGGCGAAGCCCGGGTCGTCCGGGTAGCGGGCCGCGTCCGACCGGAACTCGGCGACCAGCGACGGCGCCATCGACTCCCACTCAGGCAGCGCCTGGTGCGGACCCTGCCGTGCGAGGAACCCGTCCAGGCAACTGTGCAGCTTCGGCACCTCACCGAACAGCACCTCGACCGCTGCGTTGCCGTGCAGATAGCGCCAGTAGCGGTCCAGGACGTACGCCGGGCCCGGCGCCCACTCCTCGACGAGGGACACCACGTGCTGCGGCAGCCGCGGGGCCGACGAGCGGGCCGCCCGGCGCGGGGCGCGGGCCGGCGTGTGCCCGGCCAGCCGGTACAGGTGCGCCTGCTCGACGTCGTCGAGCCGCAGCGCCGAACTGACGGCGTCCAGGATGCTGGTGGTCACGGTGATCCTGCGGCCCTGTTCGAGCCACGTGTACCAGGTGAGCCCGATGCCCGCGAGCGAGGCGACCTCCTCGCGCCGCAGCCCCGGGGTGCGGCGCCTGCCCGACGTCGGCAGGCCCACGTCCTGGGGGGACAGCCGGGCTCTGCGGCTGCGCAGGAAGTCCCGCAGATCGTCCCGCCGTTGTTCCGACTCTGCTCCTAGGGTGGTGGTCACGCCAACAGCATAAATTGCAACTTGGCCCGCGCAACGGGGGCCGCGAGACTGGTTCGGTACCGGCACGGGTGTCCGACCCGGGGCGGCATCCGACACAGCGGTTCAGCGCGGCGGTAGGCGCTGCCTCCCCGTGCTTGTCGGCGCGACTCGCCGCCGCGCTGAATCAGTGAAAGGTCATCGCGTTGTCCAAGGAGCAAAGAGTGGTGGAAACGGACGTTCCCGCTGAGCAGGAAGGGGGGAACAGCCCGGCGCCGCCTGCCGCGTCCACCGCGCAATGGGGTGCGGTGTGGATCCTGCTGCTCGGCGCCTTCATGGGATTTCTCGATATCTTCATCGTGAACGTGGCCAATCCGTCGATCCAAGCGGAGATGAATGCCTCGTTCGCCGACATCCAGCTGGTGCCGACCGGATACACCCTCGCCTACGGCGCCGGGCTGGTCGCCGGTGGCAGGCTCGGCGACATCTTCGGCCGCCGCCGGGTCTTCCTGGTGGGTGTCGTCATCTTCGCGCTCACCTCCGTCGCCTGCGCCGCCGCGCAGAGCCCCGGCTTTCTCATCGGGGCCCGCATCGCCCAGGGGCTGGGCGCCGCCGTGATGCTGCCGCAGGTGCTGGCGCTCATTCAGGTGACGTTCCAGCGCGACGAGGAGCGCAGCCGCGCCATCGGCCTGTACGGGGCCGTCATCGGCATCGGCGTCGTCGCCGGGCAGATCGTCGGCGGTTTCCTCATCGAGTGGGACATCGCCGACCTGGGCTGGCGCTCGATCTTCCTGGTGAACGTGCCGCTGTGCGTCATCACCTTCGTCGGTGCGCTGGCACTGGTGCGCGACCCCGGTGAGCGGACCCCGATGAAGCTGGACCTGGTGGGCGTCGTCATGCTGGGCGCCGGTCTGCTGGGCCTGGTGCACGGGCTGGTCATCGGCGCCGAGCAGGGCTGGACGGGCCTGCGCGTGGGCGAGATGGCCGGCGGTGTGGTGCTGCTGGCGCTGTTCATCGTGTGGGAGCGCCGGGTGGCCGCGGGGTCCGAGGCACCGCTGCTGCCGCCACGGCTGTTCAAGCAGCGCGGCTTCTCCATGGGGCTGCCCACGGCGCTGTGCTTCTACGGCGTCAACGGCGCGTTCATCTTCCTGCTGGCGTTCTACCTTCAGCAGGCCCAGGACTTCACGCCGCTCCAGTCCGCCCTCACCTTCACCCCGATGGCGATCCTCACCTCGGTCTTCTCCGTGCTGTGCGGCAAGCTCGTGGCCCGCTGGGGCCAGCGGGTGGTGCCCGGCGGCGCCATCGTGATGGCGCTCGGCCTGGGCCTGGTGTGGGTCGGCGTCGACCTGATGGAGGGCACCAACCCGGCGGCGGCCCTGATGCCGGGGCTGGTGCTGTACGGCGCAGGCGGCGGCATCGTGGCCACCTCGCTGATCGGTGTGGCCCTCTCGGGAGTGGTCCCGGCTGACGCGGGCGCCGCCTCCGGTGGCATCCTCACCGCCGTCCAGGTCTCGGAGGCCGCTGGGGTGGCCGGTATCGGCGCCCTGTTCGCGGCGCTGGCGGCCGGCCACGGCGAGGTCAGCGGCTTCGCGGTGTCCGTCGGGGTGCTCGCCGTCCTCTCCCTGCTGACGGCGCTGCTGCTCAACCTGCTCTCCCGCCCGGAAGAGGCGGGGTCCGAGACTGTCGCCTGACCCCCGTGGGCGACAGCGGAGGGGCGTCGCGGCCAGGCCGCGACGCCCCTCTCGTTGCTGTCCCGGTCATCCACCGAAGGGGAAGTCCTCGTCCTTGAACGGGGCCAGCAGCTCCGTCCTGTCGTTCGCGGCCCGCGCGGCCAGCAGCGGCGAGAAATAGTCGCGGTAATTGACGACCTTGCCGTCCCGCACGGTGATCACGATGATGTACCTCATCTCGTACTTCTTGCCCGTGCTCACCGTGGTCCCGTGGGCCGTCCATTCCGCGATGACGACCTCAGGATCGGTCGTCTCGTGAATGTGGACGTGCGGCAGGTCATCGATCAGCTGGTGATCGCAGTAGTGCGTGAGGTATGAGCGAATGGTCTCCCGTCCTGCCATGTGGGAAATGGCTCCGGGAGCCGCGAACGGTATCTCCACCGTCCCGTCTTCCGCCCACATGTCGCAGAACTGGTCCATCTCCTTGTGCAGGAGCAGATCCAGAAGATGGCGGGCGACGTCGGCGGGCTTTGTGGGGGTTTCGCTACTGGCCACGAAATGATCTCCAGTGCGGTATTCGGCGAATGCTGACGAACTGCGCGTGCTGGGCGCCGATGCTTCCATTCGCCTTCTGAGGCGGTCAACGAAACGCGGCCGTAACTGGGGTCGCCCGTCCGCACGTTCCCGTCGTGCGACGTCCCGCCGGCGGGACGTCGCACGACGGCCTTTCCGCCGGCCCGGCGTGGCCACGCCGCGGAAGCGGCCGTTCCCTCGACCGGAAGCGGCCGCTCCGTGGCCCGGGCAGAGGAACGGCCGGCCCCTCCCGAGCCGCGCGCGTATCCGGTCAGGGAGCGGAACGGCCCCCGCCGCGTACGCCTGTACGATGCCCGAGCCGCGTGCCCGACCCGGCTCGCCCGCAAGGCCGGGGCGGACCACCTCCTCGCCCGGTGGGCAGGCCGCACGAGCGTCAGGACGACGCGCGAGGCGGCCGTGAAGCCGGATGTGGAGGATCTGCGACCGGCGGCGGAAGCCTGGGGTGGACTCGTGGAGGACGAGACCCCTCTGACGGGAGACTGTGCGAGATATGGGAGCGTGAGCGGGTGAGCGACACGACCGCCAAGACCCTGCAACACCGCCTTGAAGGGCCCGAACACGCCCCGCTGCTCGTCCTCGGCCCGGCACTGGGCACCACCTGGCACATGTGGGACCGGCAGATCCCGGAACTCACCCGGCACTGGCGGGTGCTCCGCTTCGACCTGCCGGGGCACGGCGGTTCACCGGCCTACTCGGCCGACTCGGCCGACGCCTTCGCCGAGCGGCTGCTGGCCACCCTCGACACGCTGGGCATCGAACGCTTCGGCTACGCGGGCTGCGCCCTCGGCGGCGCCATCGGCGTCCAGCTCGCCCTGCGCGCGCCCCAGCGGGTCACCTCGCTGGCGCTGATCTCCTCCTCGCCGCGCTTCGCCACCCCCGACAGCTGGCGGCAGCGCGGCGTCGTCATCCGTACCAACGGACTCGACCCGATCGCCCGCACCACCCCGGAACACTGGTTCACCTCCACCTTCGCCGCCGCGCAGCCGGCCATCGTCGAGTGGGCCGTCCAGATGGTGCGCACCACCGACCCCGGCTGCTACATCGCCGCCTGCGAGGCGCTGGCCTCCTTCGACGCGAGGGCCTCCCTCGACCGAATAGGCGTGGGCACGCTGGTCGTCGCCGGGGCCGACGACCAGGTCACCCCGCCCGCCGAGGCCCGCGCCCTGGTCGCCGGCATCCCGGACGCGCGGCTGGCCATCGTGCCCGGCGCCTCCCACCTGACGCCCGTCGAACAGCCAGGCGCCGTCACCGACCTGCTCATCCGGCACTTCACCACCACCTGGCAGGAGTCGGCGGCGGGACCGCCCGCGCCCGCTCCCGTCATCACGCCCTCACCGCCGCAGGCGTCGGCCGTGGCCGAGCTGGAGTCCGCGCAGGCCGCCGCGGCGCGCACCGACGCCTACGACACCGGCATGAAGGTCCGCCGCGAGGTGCTCGGCGACGCGCACGTCGACCGTGCCACGGAGGGCTCCGACGCCTTCACGGACGACTTCCAGCACTTCGTGACCCGCTACGCCTGGGGCGAGGTGTGGACGCGTACCGGCATCGACCGCCGCACCCGCTCGGTGATCACGCTCACGGCGCTGGTGGCCCGCGGCCACCTCGACGAGCTCGCCTTCCACACCCGTGCCGCGCTGCGCAACGGGCTGACGCCCGACGAGATCAAGGAAGTGCTCCTCCACACGGCCGTCTACTGCGGTGTGCCCGCGGCCAACTCGGCCTTCGCCGTCGCGCAGCGTGTCATCCGTGAGGAGACCACGCCGGAGGATCGCAGGGACGCGGGCGCTCTGGTCGACGGAGAATGACCTCCATGGGAATCGACACGAACGACACCCCGCTGGGGCTCACCAAGCAGGGCCACTCCTGCGTCCGCCTGCACAAGGAGGGACGCACCCTCGTCATCGACCCGGGCGGCTTCAGCGAGCAGGAGGCCGCACTCGGCGCCGACGCGCTGCTGGTCACCCACGAGCACGCCGACCACTTCGACGAGCTGCGGCTGCGGGCCGCCATGGAGGACAACCCCGAGGCCGAGATCTGGACGCTGCGCAGCGTCGCCGACCAGATCTCCGGCGCGTTCCCCGGGCGCGTCCACGTCGTCGGGGACGGGGACACCTTCGAGGCCGCGGGCTTCCGGATCGAGGTCCACGGCGAGCTGCACGCCGTTATCCACCCCGACATCCCCCGCATCACCAACATCGGCTTCGTCGTGGACGGCCTGGTCTTCCACCCCGGGGACGCGCTGACCGTCCCCGCGCGCCCCGTGCACACGCTGCTGCTGCCGGTGCACGCCCCGTGGAACAAGTACTCCGAGGTGCTGGACTACGTCCGCGCCGTCGGCCCGACGCAGGTCTACGACATCCACGACGGGCTCCTCAACGACAACGGCCTCGGGCTCTTCGGCCGGATGCTGGGCGCGGGCGGGCCGGGAACGGGCGGCGCGGCCCACGCTCACCTCGACCCGGGGGAGCGTGTCTCACTGGCGCGGTAGCCTGCATGCTCCGGGGGACCACCCCCGTAGCCCCGACGGAGTCTGCATGCGTATCGCCACCTGGAACGTCAATTCGATAACAGCCCGCTTGCCGCGCCTCACCCAGTGGCTGGAGACGGCTCAGCCCGACGTGCTCTGCCTGCAGGAGCTCAAGGTGTCCGACGACGCCTTCCCGCAGCAGGAGCTGCGCGCGCTCGGGTACGAGTCGGTCGTCAGCGCCCAGGGCCGGTGGAACGGGGTCGCGGTCCTCTCCCGCGTCGGCATCGAGGACCCGGCCCTCGGCCTGCCCGGCGCGCCCGAGTGGGAGGGCACCGTGGAGGCCCGTGCCGCGGCCGCCACCTGCGGCGGTGTGCGGGTGTGGTCCCTCTACGTGCCCAACGGGCGTGAGATCGGCCACCCCCACTACGAGTACAAGCTCCAGTGGCTGGCGGCGCTGCGGGACACCGCCGAGAAGTTCGCCTCCGCCTCGACGCCGTTCGCGGTCCTCGGCGACTTCAACATCGCGCCGACCGACGCGGACGTCCACGACATCACCCAGTTCGAGGCCTCCACCCACGTGACCTTGCGCGAGCGCGAAGCGCTCGCCGCGCTGGAGGCCGCGGGCGTCTCGGACGTCTACCCCCGGCCCCTCAAGTACGACGTGCCGTTCACCTACTGGGACTACCGGCAGCTGTGCTTCCCCAAGAACCGCGGCATGCGCATCGATCTCGTGTACGGGAACGAGGCGTTCGTGACCGGCGTCTCCGACGCCTTCGTGGATCGGGAGGCGCGCAAGGGGAAGGGCGCCTCGGACCACGCGCCCGTGGTGGTCGACCTCGACCTGTGAGGCCGCCGGGGACCGGCTGCCTCCCCGCACCGGAGGTCGCGGGCAGGGGACGCGGTCCCCGGCCCGTGACCCCACCGGGGGCGCGGGACCCTCACCCCGTGAGAGCCCGCAGGTCCACCGACTCGCCGAGAGCCTTCAGCCCCGCGTCGCCGGGGTGCAGATGGTCCCCGGAGTCGTAGGCGGTGGCCATCCGCGCGGGATGCCCCGGGTCCCTGACGACCTTGTCGAAGTCGAGAACGGCGTCGAAGTAGCCGCCGCTCTCCCGCACGAAGGCGTTCACCTTCTGCCGCCGCGCGTCGACATCCGCCGTGCAGTCCTTGTATCCCTCGCAGGGCGTGATGGTGGCACCGACGACCCGCAGTCCCTGCGCGCGGGCGCGAGCGGCGAGGGCCCGCATGCCCGCGATGACCTCCTCGGCGGTGGCGCCCCACCGCACGTCGTTGATGCCTTCGAACAGGACGACGGTGCGCGCGTTCGTCTGGGCCAGGACGTCCCTCTCCAGGCGGTGCTGGGCGCTCACGCCCGCCGTGTCGGTGCTGACGCCGTCGCCCGGGTAGCGGTCGCTGGCGACACGGTTGGCGGAGACGCCGTGGTTGAGGACCCCGAAGCGCGGCACTCCGTTCTGGCCGTTCTGGTGCAGCAGCCGGCCGGCCAGCACGTCGGGCCAGCGCCGGTTGGCGCCCTGCGTGGAGCGGACGCCGTCGGTGATCGAGTCGCCGAGGGCGACGACAGAGCCGGGTCCGCCCTGGACGTCGACGCCGGTCAGGAAGGGCCACATCGACAGGGAGCGGGTGAAGGCGCCGCCGGCGCTGTCACCGGTGCGGTTTCCACTGCCGCCCTCGCTCAGATAGGACCGCTGGAGCGCCTCGCTGTGCACGGGAGCGGCGCTGACCGGGTCCGGCAGGTGGATGCTGACCAGCAGGTTCGTGTCCTGGGGTACGTCGAATCCGACGGGGTCGCTGACGGCGCGGGCGCCCGCGGGGATGCGGGTGCCGGCGCGTCCGCCGTCGAAGGTGAGCGGCACCGGGCGGCCCTTCGCCGCGGCGCCGTCCCGCTGGACGGCGAGGGAGGCGTGGCCGATGCGTACGGGCTGGGCGGCGAAGGTGTTCTCCAGCCTGATGCGGGCCTTCGGCCCGCCGGCCGAGGTGTGGACGACCAGCCGAAGCGTCTGGTCCTGCCACAGCCCGGCCCCGGTGTAGCCGCCGGTGCTCGCGGCCCAGCTGCCGGTCCATCCGGTGCTCTGAGGGCGTGGGGCGATGTCGAAGACGTGCAGGTCGGCGTCGGCGCCCGGGTCCTTGGGGAGGGTGACGGAGGCCAGGGTGCGGCCGCGGTCGAGGGGCACTGTCACGGCGTAGATCCTGGCCTTCTCGCCCACCTGGTCGCCCTGCCGGGTGTTGAGGTGGGGGAGCGCGACGGCCTTGGTGGCGAGGGGGCCGCCGCGCCAGTCGCCGGCCGTGAGGGTGTAGTGGCCGCGGGAGCCGTCCCGGTAGTGGAGGGTGCCTTCGCCGCCGGCGGTGTCGCCGGGGCCGTGCGGCGAGGTGGCGGCCATCAGGAAGGAGAGGGCGGTGCCGCTGCCGTCGACCTGTACCCGCTGGCCGTCGGCGCGCACGTTGTCCGGGCGGCCCGGTGCGCGGTCGGGCCAGCGCAGCCGTGCGGCGTCCAGGTCGAGCCCGGTGCCGGGGGACCACCCGGCGGCCTTGAGGTCCTGGGCGGACAGGGAGCGGCCCGCGCCGTCGAAGTCGGCGGCGCCGGGTTTCGCGTCGTCGCTGACGGCGCGGTTGTCGTAGAGCTTCTCCAGGGGGAGCGGCCGTTTGGCGGGGGCGGCGGCCCGGCCTGCCGTGGCGGGGGTCTGCGCCGTCGCGGCGGTGGTCAGTGCCGGTGCGGTGGCGGTCGCGGCGGCGAGCAGGACGGTGAGGGATCTGATCCAGGTACGTCTGCGCACGTGTTGCCCTCTCGTGGGACTCCAGCAGCGTTGTGTGCACTTCGGATTCGACCGAGGCGGGGTGAAGTTAGGGAGGCCCTGACGCGGCGTCAAGGTGTCCTTCGGCCCAACCGGGTGGGCTCGTCGCACCGCGCGCCTATGGTGCCCGGGGCCGTGAGAATGCCACGCTGTCAGGCATGCACTTCCCCTTTCTGGACAACTGGCGCAAGCCCCACCCGGATGCCGAGGGGGCGGCGGCGGTGACCGACGAGTTGTCGGGCGACCAGACGAGCGCGGCGCAGCTCCTGTCCGAATGCGAACTGCTGCGCGAACAGGCGGGCGCCGCCGGGGTCGAACTCGACGACACCGTCGAGTCGTTGAGCGCTCTCGACCAGCTGCTGCCGCACTGGCGCGAGGACCCGGAGGTCACGCCCTGGCTGGGCGCCGACGCCGGGCTCTACCTGGGAACGGTGATGGTGCGTTCGGTGCCGGGCGCCCGCTGGGTGCGCTGGCCCGACGGGCAGCCCGTGGTGCGGCTCCCGTCCGGTCGGGAGGTCGACGTGCTCGCGGAGGGCGCCACGTGGGCGGAGACGGGTTCGCCCGAGCTCTCCCAGGCGTACGCGGAGGTCAGCGAGGACTGACCGGCCGCCGCCCGGGCCATCCGGTGGCGGGTCGGGAATCGGGACAGGTGAGACGTCGGAGGCCACCCGTCCTGTTGTAACCCCTTACTGCGTGTCATCCCGGTAGTGACCCATTCGGCCCGATAGTTTCCCTTCCCTATGGAATCGCTGCCTCTGGAACCGCTCATCGAGCTGCGTGGGGTCAACAAGCACTACGGCGAGCTGCACGTACTCAAGGACGTCGACCTCACCGTGGGCCGCGGTGAGGTCGTGGTCGTGATCGGCCCCTCAGGTTCGGGCAAGTCCACGCTGTGCCGCACCATCAACCGCCTGGAGACCGTCGGGTCCGGCACCATCTCCCTGGCGGGCCGGCCCCTCCCCGCCGAGGGCAGGGAGCTGGCCAGGCTGCGTACCGAAGTCGGCATGGTGTTCCAGTCCTTCAACCTCTTCGCGCACAAGACCGTGCTGGCCAACGTGGCGCTCGCCCCCGTCAAGGTGCGCGGCAGGAAGAAGGACGAGGCCGAGCACCGCGCCCGCGAACTCCTGCACCGCGTGGGCCTGCTCGAACACGCGCAGAAGTATCCGGCCCAGCTCTCCGGCGGCCAGCAGCAGCGGGTGGCCATCGCCAGGGCCCTGGCGATGGAGCCGCAGGCACTGCTGTTCGACGAGCCGACGTCCGCGCTCGACCCGGAGATGATCAGCGAGGTGCTGGAGGTCATGCAGCAGCTGGCCAGGGAGGGGATGACGATGGTCGTCGTCACCCACGAGATGGGATTCGCCCGCTCGGCGGCCAACCGCGTGGTGTTCATGGCCGACGGACAGATCGTCGAGGACCGCACCCCGGAGGAGTTCTTCACCGCGCCGCGCAGCGAGCGCGCCAAGGACTTCCTCTCCAAGATCCTCAAGCACTGAGAGGCCGCCCCCGTGCCTGCGCACACCCCCGTCCCCCGGCGCCGCGGCCCGCTCCCGCACCCACCCGCGCGCCCGCGCCCCCTGCCGCGGCGCGGCCCGCACCGGCGCCGCGCCCTCGCCGCCGCCACCCTCCTCGTCGCGCTCACCGCCTGCGGCGTCCCCGGCAGCCCGCCGGCCCGCGGGCCGCAGCCGAGCGCCCTGCCGCACTACGCCGTCGACAAGGACTTCTCCCTCCCCTCCTCCCCCACCTGGACCCGCGCCCACCAGCGCGGGCGCCTGACCGTCGGCGTCAAGGAGGACCAGCCGGGCATGGGCGAGAAGAACCCGGCCACCGGCGCGTACACCGGCTTCGACATCGAGATCGCCGAGATGACGGCCGCCTCTCTCGGCTTCGACCCCGACCGGCAGATCGAGTACAAGGCCATCGCCTCGGCCAACCGCGAAACCGCCCTCCAGAACGGCCAGATCGACACTTACGTCGGCACCTACACCATCAACGAGGGGCGCAGGAAACTCGTCGGCTTCGCCGGGCCCTACTACATCGCGGGACAGCGGCTGCTGGTACGCAAGGGCGACAGGCACCTCAGGGGGCCGCAGGACATGGCGGGCAAGAAGATCTGCTCCGCCGTCGGATCGACCCCGCTCCAGCGCATCCAGTCCGACTACCCGCGCGCGAAGCCCGTCGCCTACGACAGCTACGCCATCTGCGTCGACAACCTCCTCAACGACCAGGTCGACGCCGTCACCACCGACGACACGATCCTGCTCGGCTACGCGGCCAAGGACCCCGCGCACCTGAAGGTCGTCGGCAAGGCGTTCTCCGAGGAGCCCTACGGCATCGGCGTCCCCCGCGAGGACCACGCGCTCGCCCGCGCCCTCGACGACGCCCTCGTCGCGCGGGAGGAGAACGGCGACTGGAAGCGGGCCTACGACGTCACCCTCGGCCTCTCCGGCGCCCCCGCGCCGCAACCGCCCCGCGTCGACCGCTCCCTGACGAGCTGAGAGGAACCAAGCGGCTCCATGGACGTACTGACACAGAACTTCGCCCTCTACGGTGAGGGCTTCTGGGGCACCGTACGGCTGACCGTCTACGCCTCGCTGCTGGCGCTCGCCGTCGGCGTGGTGATGGCCGGGTTCCGGGTGGCGCCCGTGGCGGCGCTGCGCGGCGTGGGCACCGCCTGGGTGACCGTATTGCGCAACACCCCGCTCACCCTGCTCTTCTTCGCCATGCTGCTGGGGCTGCCCCGCTTCGGAGTCGCCCTGCCCTTCGAACTTTTCGCGGTGCTCGCCCTGGGCTGCTACACCTCCTCCTTCATCTGCGAGGCGGTGCGCTCCGGCATCAACACCGTCCCCGTCGGCCAGGGCGAGGCCGCCCGCAGCCTGGGCATGACCTTCGGCCAGACGCTCGGCACCGTCGTGCTGCCCCAGGCGTTCCGCACCGTCATCGCGCCGATCGGCTCCACCCTCATCGCGCTGGCCAAGAACTCGGCCATCGCGGGCTCCTTCAGCGTCGTCGAGCTGCTGAGCACCTACAAGACGCTGAGTGAGAACGGCTACAGCGTCATCTGGAGCTTCGTGTGGATCGCACTGGGATACCTGATCCTCACCCTCGCCATCAGCGGCCTCTTCCACGTGCTGGAGCGGCGCTGGGGGGTGGCCCGATGACCACGCCGCCGCCCTCCCCGCCCCCCTCGGGACTGGCCACACTGCTGCGCGGACGCGGCGCCAAGCGCCCCCCGAAGGCCGCGGCCTCCGCGCTCTACGACATCCCCGGGCCCCGCGCCCGCGCCCGCCACCTGCTCTACGGCCTCCTGACGTCGCTCGCCCTCGCCGCGCTGCTGGCCTGGGTCTGCCGGCTCCTGCTCGACACCGGCCAGTTCGCCCACGTCAAGTGGCGCCCCCTCGCCTACGAAGGGGTGCAGGAACTGCTGCTCGGCGGCCTCGGCAACACCCTCAAGGCCTTCGCGATGGCCGCCGTCCTCGCCCTGGCGCTGGGCGCCGTGCTGGCCGCGGGACGCCTCTCGGACCACCGGCCGCTGCGCTGGGTGAGCACCCTGCTGGTGGAGTTCTTCCGGGCCATGCCGGTGCTCGTCATGATCTTCTTCGTCTTCGTCGCGTTGCAGGTCCAGGCGCTGCCCGCCCTGGTGACCGGACTGACCCTCTACAACGGCTCCGTGCTCGCCGAGGTCTTCCGCTCCGGTGTGCAGTCCGTCGACCGGGGCCAGCGCGAGGCCGCCTACGCGCTCGGTCTGCGCAAGACCCAGGTCATGGTCCACGTGCTGGTGCCGCAGGCCGTGCGCGCCATGCTGCCGACGATCATCAGCCAGCTCGTCGTCGCCCTCAAGGACACCTCGCTGGGGTACCTGATCACCTACGAGGAGTTCCTGCACGCCGGGCGGCTGATCGCCATCAACATGGACTACACCATGCCGTTCATCCCCGTGGTCATCGTCATCTCCGCCATCTACATCGGCCTGTGCATGCTGCTGTCCTGGTTCGCCAACTGGGTCGCGCGCCGCGAGCGGCACAACGTGAAGAACGAGGCGGTACCCGTCGCCCCCGCAGAGGCCGGGTCCACCATGCCGGGCGCCCGCCCCTGACCGCCGCCCCCCACGCGGCTCAGCGGGCCTGCGAGGCGGTGGCCTCCCGTGTCACGTCGGCCACCAGCTCCACCACGTCGGGGCCGTAGGCGCGCGAGTTGACCACCCGCAACAGAAGGCAGAAGTCCCCGCCGTGCCCGTGCCTGCGGGCCAGTCGCACCTGGTGCCGCGCCAGGTAGCGGGCGGCGGCCTGGTTGGTGAGGGAGCGCTGGCCGCAGATCAGGAAGACGGGCCGCACCGCCTCGCCGTCCCCGCGCTCTCCTTTCGGGCCGGCGGGGGAGGAGGCCCCCGTGAGCCGCGCCAGCAGTACGTACTCGACGCTGCCCTCCTCCATCCGGTAGTGCTCGCCGCCCACGGTGAACGCGGCCCGGCCCAAACCCGGTTCGGCGTCCGTGTTCACGGCCACGCCCGGCAGCAGCGTCTCCAGGTGTGCCGCCGTACGCTGGTTCGAACCCGGCCCGCCCAGACAGAACTCGGTGTGCTCACCGAACCCCCGGCGCGCCGCGTCGTGCCCCACCATCTCCATCCGCGCGCCGCAGTCCTTGACGAGCGCGGACAGCTCCAGCAGCGCGAACACGTCGTTGCGGGCGACCGCGCCCTCGTCGGTCGCCGGGTCGTGATTGACCACCAGCAGGCACCCGGAGTTCTCCGGCAGCCCGAAGAAACGCTGCCTCTTGTGGAGTTGCCGCCGCCAGAGCGAGGTGCGGGCGAACCAACCCGCCGCGGCGGTGATCGCCGCCGCCACCAGACCCAGCACGAGCTCCCGCACGTTGTCGTCCATGACGCGGCAGCGTAGGCCCTCGCGGGCGCGCCGACCGAGGGGGTGAGCGCGGACGGGCGCCGTCGCGAGGTGCTGACGCGCGCGCGTCAAGAGCATTACGCTGTCGCGGATCACGCGCTCATCCGCGGAGCCAGCGCAAAGGAGGCCCCTCCCATGACGCCCTCTCCCGACCCCGCCGGCCGGCCGAACGCCCCCGCACCGCCCCACCACCAGGGCCCGCCCGTGGCCCGCCGCGACGGCGGCACTCCCGGCGGTGGTCCGCCGCGGGTCCGGGGTGCGCTGCGGCGGGGACGCAGACGCACAGCGGCCGGGCCGAAGGCGAAGGCCGCCCGGCGCGGGATCGGCGTGCTGACGGTCGCCGCCGTGGTGGCGGGCCTGACGGGCGCGGCCCCCGGGACAACGGGTGGCGTGTACACGGCGGGTGACGGCGGGTCAGGCGCTCCTGCCAAAAGCCCCGTCGCGACGGGCTACGGAGGCGCCGTCTCCAGCGTCGACGCGGACGCCTCGGCGGCGGGCATCGAGGTGCTCAAGCAGGGCGGCACGGCGGCGGACGCGGCCGTGGCGACCGCGGCGGCGCTCGGTGTGACGGAGCCGTACTCGGCGGGCGTCGGCGGCGGCGGGTACTTCGTGTACTACGACGCGCACTCCCGCAAGGTGCACACCATCGACGGCCGTGAGAAGGCGCCGCTGACCGCCGGCAAGGACCTGTTCACCGAGGACGGGAAGCCGATCCCCTTCGACGAGGCCGTCACCAGCGGCCTGAGCGTCGGCACGCCGGGCACGGCGGCGACCTGGGAGAAGGCCCTGGACGCCTACGGCTCCACGTCACTGGCCAAGGTGCTCCAGCCGGCGACGAGGCTGGCCCGCGAGGGCTTCACCGTCGATAAGACGTTCCGCGAGCAGACCGCCGACAACGAGGACCGCTTCCGGGACTTCCCGGCGACGGCGAAACTGTTCCTGCCCGGTGGGAAGTTGCCGAAGGTCGGCTCGACGCTGAAGAACCGGGACCTGGCCCGCACCTACGACCTGCTGGCCCGCAAGGGCACCAAGGCGCTGTACCACGGCAAGCTGGCGCGCGACATCGTGGAGGCCGTGCGCGAGCCCCGGGTGGCCGAGGGCGCGGACCGCGAGGTGCGTCCAGGCGATCTGCGCACGAAGGACCTGGCGGCGTACGAGACGCGGTCGCAGAAGCCGACCCGCACCGCGTACCGGGGCCTGGAGGTGTACGGGATGGCGCCCTCCTCCTCGGGCGGCACCAGCGTCGCGGAGGCGCTGAACATCCTGGAGCGGAGTGACCTGGGCTCCCTGAGCGAGAAGGAGTACCTGCACCGCTATCTGGAGGCGAGCCGTATCGCGTTCGCCGACCGCGGCCGGTGGGTGGGCGACCCCACCCAGGAGGACGTGCCGACCAGGGGGCTGACCTCGCAGAGGTTCGCGGACTCCCGCGCGTGCCTGATCGACGACGACGAGGCGCTGACCAGCCCGGTCGCGCCGGGCGATCCGCGCGACCCGCGCGCCTGCGACCGCGGCGACGCGGACCTGGCGGCGCCCACCACGTACGAGGGCGAGAACACCACGCACCTCACGGTCTCCGACAAGTGGGGCAACGTCGCCGCCTACACGCTGACCATCGAGCAGACCGGTGGCAGCGGCATGGCCGTGCCGGGGCGCGGCTTCCTGCTGAACAACGAGCTGACGGACTTCTCCTTCACGCCCGCCACCCCCGGCGTGTACGACCCGAACCTGCCGGGGCCCGGCAAGCGGCCCCGCTCCTCGATGTCGCCGACGGTCGTGCTCAAGCACGGCGAGCCGGTACTGGCGCTGGGGTCGCCCGGCGGCGCGACCATCATCACCACGGTGTTGCAGACGCTCACCAACTACCTCGACCGCGGCATGCCGCTGGTCGACGCGATCGCCGCCCCGCGCGCCAGCCAGCGCAACGCGGAGCAGACGGAGGCGGAGTCCGCGTTCCTGGACGGCAAGGCGCGGCGCCAACTGGAGGAACTGGGACACTCGTTCAAGAAGACGGCGGAGATCGGTGCGGCCACCGGGGTGCAGCGCCTCCGGGACGGCCGCTGGCGTGCGGCGGCCGAGACGGAGCGCAGGGGCGGCGGCTCGGCGAGGGTCGTCCACCCGGCGCACGGCTGACCGGCGGGCGGCCGACTCAGGCCGGGAGCCCGGCGAGTGGTCAGGCCGGGCGCGGCTGAGCGAGGGCCGCGCCCGGCCTGCCTCACGCGAGGAAGTCCGCCAGCAGCGCATCGGTCTCGGCCGCCGCCACGTACGGCATGCCGTGGTGCGACACGCCCGGCACGGTGGCGGTCGTGACGCCGGGCAGCCACCGGCGGGCGTGCGCGTCGGCCTTCCGCACGTCGTGGACGCGGCTGTCGGCCGCCCACAGCACGAGGGTGGGGACGGTCAGCGCCCGCAGGGCGGCCGGCTTCGGGCGGCGGCCGAGCACCGGTATCCGCTGGGGCGCCAGGGAGGCCGCCACGTACAGCTGCCGGTACGCGGGCGCGATGTCCTGGCTGCCGCCGGTCTCCCAGTCCCAGAACGCCTCGGTGCTGTGGGCCGACGGTTTCAGCAGCCGCGGCAGGGCGCGCAGCAGATACCGCCGGCTGAACCCGGTGAAGCACTGGGTCGGGTCGAGCAGGGCCAGCTTGCGGACGCGGTCCGGAGCGCGGAGGGCGAGGTCCAGGGCGAGCCGGCCGCCGTAGGAGTGCCCGCACACGTCGGTCCGCGGCACGCCGAGTGCGTCGCACACGCTCGTCAGCCACTCCAGCAGGGCTGCCTCGGAGCGGGGAGGGTTCCGGCCGGGGGTGCTCAGCCCCGCCTCGCCGATCCGGTCGGGGGCGTACAGGCGGTGGGTGCGGCAGAGTTCGGCTGCGTTGGCGTACCACGCGGCGGCTGTGGCGAAGCCGCCGTGCAGCAGGAGCAGCGGCGGCGCGTCCGCGGGCCCGCAGGCCAGCACGTGCGTGGTGCCGTGGACGGTGGTGACGTCGATGCTCTCGGTGTCCTGCGGCCAGTGGCCGAGCACGGCGTCGTAGGCGGAGCTCAAGTGGTGGTCCGGGTGCATGGTGTCTCCGATTTCCCTCGCTGAGCGAGATAATATCGGAGGTGTGACCCCCACGGACAAGAGCACCGACGAGAGCACCGACGGGCTGGACGTCGTGCACCAGCTGCGCGCCGTCACCGTCGAACTCGACCTGTTCGCCGCAGAGTTCGCCCACCGCAACGGGCTCCACCCCACCGATCTGCGCGCCCTCATCTGCCTCCTGGACGCCGCCAGGGCCCGGAGGCCCTGCACCCCCGGCAGCCTCGGAGCCCGGCTCGGCCTCAACTCGGCGGGCACGACCTCCCTCGTCGACCGCCTCGAACGCCTCGGCCACGTCCGCAGAACCCGCGACCCGCGCGACCGGCGGCGCGTGCTGCTGGAGGTGGACGAGAGAGCGGTCGCGCTGGGGGAGGCGTTCTTCGGCCCGCTGATCGCGCAGGTGGCCGAGGCGGCAGCGCAGCTGGCGGAGCCCGAACTGGCCGCCGTACGCCGCTTCCTGACCGGTGTCCTGGAGGGCGTCACCGCGCGGCGCGAGGACGGCTGACCGGCCGGAGCGAACGCCCCGCGGCGGCCGTCCTCAGCTGCGCGCGCTGTCCCACGCCGCGCTGTGCAGGAAGTGGTTGTCGTACCTGTCCTGGACCTCAAGCAGGCTCTCAGGGGGGAGTTCACCCTTGGCGACACGGGCGAGATGCCGGAAGTAGCCGAAGCGCGCGACGCCGGGTGCCAGGACGATCAGCAGGTCCGCGTTCCGTCCGTGCGCGGCGGCGAACGCGTGCGCCGTGTGCGGGGGCACGACGACAAGGTCCCCGCGCTCAGCGGTCACGACCTGGTCCCCGGACAGCAACTGGGCGGTGCCGTCGAGCACGTAGAACATCTCGGCGGACCGGGTGTGCCGGTGCGGGGTGGCACCGTTCGCGCCGTCGAAGAGGGTGACGCGCTGGGTGGAGAGCGCGCCGCCGGTCTGATCGGCGTCGGCCAGCAGGGCGACGGTCGAGGGCGCCTGCCCCAGCACCTCGGCCTCGGCGGCACGGACGACGACCGTGTCGTCGAACTCGGGCACGATCAGCGACATGCGGGCCTCCGGGGGGCGCGGCGTTGCGGCGGGGACACCGCCCTAGCGTCACGCATTGTCCACCAACCGGCCCGGACGCGGGCGCCTGGACGCGGCGGCCCGTGCCCGGCCGGTGGCGGGGCGGGTCAGGCCGCGGGAAGGGCGGCCACGACCTCGTCGGCGGATCCGGTCTCGCCCAGCCGGGGGAAGACGCCGTCGACGGAGGCCCGGTGCCCGTCGGCGTCCATGTCGGTGCAGGCGTCCTCGGCGACGGTCACGTGGTAGCCGTGCTCGTGCGCGGACCGTGCCGTCGACTCGACACCGAAGCGGGTGGCGATGCCGCAAAGGACGATCTGGGTGACCCCGCGCCGCCGCAGCTCCAGGTCGAGGGAGGTGCCGTAGAAGGCGCCCCAGTTCTGCTTGGTGACGCGGATGTCGGTGGGCTGGGGGTCCAGTTCGGGGCGCAGGTCGGCGTGGTCGGCGGGGCGCTCGCCGCGCCCGCCCAGCCCTGCGGCCGTGCGGCCCGGCGCGCCGCCCTGGACGGTGACGAGGACGACTGGCAGTCCGCGCCGCCGGAACTCGGCCGCCAGGCGGGCACCGCGCTGGACCACCTCGTCCGCCGGGTGGGGCGCGGTCGGCATGCCGGTGATGCCCTTCTGGAGGTCGACGAGGACGAGCGCGGTGCGGGGGTCCAGGGTCAGGGTGGCCATGGAGGTGCTCCTCGGTACGGGGGTGGATGCGGGGTCGGTGGGGTTACGAACGTCCGCGCAGGGCGCGGTCGGTGACGGTGAGCGCGAGCACGACGGCGCTGAGCACCCCTGCCGTCACGGCTATCAGGTGCAGGCCGGCGTCGTCGGCCTGCTGCCCGTAGCAGAGGGCGATGAGGCTGGACGCGGTGATGGCACCCAGGTACTGGGAGGTGCGCTGGAGCCCGGCGGCCGCACCCACCCCGTCGGCGGGCGCCTGGCGGGCGACGGCGGCCTGGTTGCTCGTACCGGCCAGGCCCTGCGGCAGCCCGCACAGGACGGAGGCCAGCAGCAGCGCGGCCAGGGGTGTGCCGCCGTGCGCGAGGGCGAGGGTTCCCGCTCCCGCGAGCAGCAGTCCTGCGGCGAGGGTGAGGGGGCCCCGGATGCCCTTCGTCCGGGCGCCGAGCAGCGAACAGACGGCGGCGGCCAGCGACATCGGCAGCATGATCAGGCCGGAGTCGAACGAGGAGAAGCCGTGCGACTCCTCCAGCCACTGCGCGTAGCCGTACATCACGCAGTAGATGACCAGGTACGTGAGTCCGTGCCGCAGGTAGGTGAGCACCAGCGGCCGGTGCTGCGCCAGCACGCGCAGGTCCAGGAACGGGGCGGAGCTGCGCAGCTGCCACCACACGAACGCGCACGCCAGCACGGCGAATGGCGCCAGCAGCGGCCAGCGCGGGTGGCCGAGCTCCATCAGGAAGAGCATCGCCGTGGTCAGGGCACCGGCGAAGAGCAGGACGCCCAGCGCGTCGATGCCCGTGCGCGGCCCTCCGGGTGCCCGGGCGGCGCGCGGCGGGTCTCTGGGGAGCCACAGCAGCGCCAGGGCCAGCCCGGCGAGGGCCACCGGTATGTTGACGGCGAAGATCGCCCGCCACCCCGCCGTCGCCGCCAGCAGGCCACCCAGGACGGGGCCGACGGCGGCGCTGCCGAGCCCGGCCAGGGACAGCCGGGCGAGAACGGGGCGCGGCACGTGGGTGCCCAGCCGCACCGCCTCGGTCCGCAGCAGCGCCATGGCGCACGGGTACGCGGCCGACGTGCCGACGCCCAGCAGCACGCGGGAGACGATCAGCCAGCCGAACGCGGGAGCCGCCGCCCCCACCACACCGGCCGCGGTGACGATCACGAGGCCGGCCAGGAAGACGCGGCGGGGTCCGAGCGCGTCGGCGAGCTTGCCCATGGTCGGCTGGGCGACGGCGCTGGCGAGGTAGAGGGAGGCCACCAGCCAGGCGGTGTCGGCGGAGCCGACGCCGAAGCCGCGGCCGATCACCACCAGCGCGGTGGCGATCATCGTCGAGTTGACGGGGTTGAGGAGGGAGCCCAGCAGCAGCGGTGTCATCAGCCGTGCGCCGAAGCCGGCGCCCGGGCCGTCCCCGGGCGCCGCCGTCCGGCCGGGGCCGGCCGCCGGGGCGAGCACCTCGCCCCTACGGCCGCCTTCCCCGCCTCCTGCCGCCGGGTGGCTCACCGCGAGTCCTGCGCGCCCGAGCCGTCTTCCGCACCGGAGGGGTCCTCCGCCTCGGCGGACTCGTGATCCCCGACGGCGGGGCCGCTCTCCGCGACGAGCCTGCGCAACAGGACGGCCGCCGCGGCGAGGGTGCCCCGCTCGGCGCTGTCCAGCCGGGTGGCGAGGGCCTCGGAGAGCCAGTCGTGCTTGGCCCGGCGTACGGCGTCGAGCGTGCGCGCTCCCTCGGGGGTCAGGGCGAAGACCACCTGGCGGCCGTCGGTCGGGTGGGGGCTGCGCGCGAGAACGCCCCGCTCCTCCAAGGCGCCCACGGTGACCCGCATGGACTGCGGCCGCACCAGTTCGGCGCGGGCGAGCGCGGCGATCGTGGTGGGGCCCGTGCGCAGTATCCGGCCCAGTACGGAGCGCTGGGTCGGGGTCAGTTCCCCCGCGGGGGAGGCTGCCCGCAGGTGCCTGCCGAGCGCCCCGACGGCGGCCGCCACCTCGGCGGCCAGCTCAGTCGTCTCCGCGGGCTTGGCGGTCCCCGCGGTCTCTGCGGGCTTCCGGGCGCGTCCGCTGTCCTTGTGCGGCATACGTCGAGCCTACGAGCTCGACAGGGAAACTTGCAAGTTTCCCTGTCGATGCACTGGGCTCCGCACGGTGCGGGGCCGGGGCCCACGGTGCGGACGACCCGGTGCGGGGCGGAGACCGTGGACACCCGGGGGTGGACGTCCGCGCCCCGGCGGACGTCCACCGGGCTCAGCCGGCGTCCGTCGGCTTCCCCGTCGGGACCGTCATGCGCGAGGGGTCCGCGGCGGGAGAGGTGAACTCCAGGCGGGCACCGTCCGGGTTGTGCTCGGCGTACAGCGGGTCGACGGTGTCGATGACGACGGCGAGCCTGTGGCCCTTCGGCACGTCGTAGGCGGTGGAGAAGAGGTCCAGGTCCACGGCGAACGGCTTGCCGGGGGTGCGGTCGTGGAAGGTGTGCGGGGCGTGGGTGATCAGCTTGCCGGCGCCGAGAGGGCCCACGTCGTACAGGTAGGCGTAGAAGGTGCCGCTCTCGGCGGTGCCGGCGACGGTGGTGTGCAGCTTCGTCGTGCCCCGCACGCGCGTGTCCTCGCCGTACCGCTCCGACTCCCACACGGCCGCCCGGGAGCGCGGCAGCAGCGGCATGGAGACGACGGGCGGCAGCTTGAGGAACTGGTCGAGGAGGCCGGTCAGGAACATGGTGCCGCCGTTGGCGCCGGAGTCCCCGCCGGTCTTCAGCTCCTTCTTCCCCTCCAGGGGGATCGCCCGCTTGCCCGAAGGGACCTCCTTCCAGCTCCCGTAGCCCTCGTACTGACCGGTGGACCGGGACTTGAGCTGGACCGGGGGCTCGGTGTCGATGCCGTTCTTCTCGCCCTTGAGGTAGCGGTCGAACCAGTCGTGCGCGTGCGACCAGGTGTCGTTGGGCAGTCCGAGCAGGCCGGTCGCTTCCGGGGTGGCGTGGTCGCCGGGGCGGAACTCCAGCCGCTTGGGGCCGCGCAGCTTCTCGTAGAAGTCGGCGTACTGGTTGGGCGGGAAGATCGAGTCGCTCCAGGCGTTGCCGAGCATGACGGCGGCGCCGTTGTCGTTGATCCGGTCGAGGTAGGCCGCGGGGGAGCGCTTCTTGCCCCACGCGATCATCTCGTCCTCCTTGTCGAGGTTGGACTCGGTGAAGTCCTTGAGCACCTGCCGCAGTTCGGGGCTGGGCCGTCCGGTCAGCTCGCCCGCGCCGCCGAGCAGCCCGGCGGCCTGGAGGTGCTGGGTGCGGCCGCTGTAGATGGAGCCGATCAGGTCGGCCCAGCCGCTGAGCGCGGTGACGGCCTTGATGCGGGGGTCGTGGCCGGCCGCCAGCAGGCTGATGCCGGCGCCGTAGGAGACGCCGCCCATGCCGACGCGGTCCTTGTCGGCGGGGGTGTGGGCGAGGGCCCAGTCGATGACGCGGGAGGCGTCGGCGACGTCCTCGGGGCCGCCGACCTCGATCTCGCCGCCGGACTGCCAGAAGCCCCGCGAGTTGTAACTGACGACGACGTACCCGGCGTCGGCGAGCTTCTTGGCCTGTGCGAGGTATTCGATCTGCGGGAGGCCCCAGCTGGTGGGGAGCACGATCAGCGGGTAGGTCCGCGCCGAGTCGGCGGAGGCGCCGTCGGGCAGGGCGACGTTGGCCTTGAGGGTGGTGCCGCCGTCGCCCTCGATGTCGACGAAGTCGATCCCCGGTGCGGTGGCGCCGGTGGCGGCCGGTTCGGGCAGGGCGGTGGCGGGGGCGAGGGTGAGGCCGGTGGCGGCGAGTGTTCCGGCGAGGAGGACCGAGGCGTAACGCACTGCGGTGGGGGAGGGGCGCATGCACGGCTCCAGACGTCATCGGTGGCCCGGACTGGAAAGTGACTGGAGAGTAACCACGACGGGCTACCGGGGGTAACCCGTCGGTAGGTTACGGAGCGGTAAAGGCGGCGCACCCCATACCGCCCCCGCCGGGGTTCTTGTCACGCCTCCCGAGGGGACCTACGGTCGCAACCTCACGTATGTCTACGCGTGTCGAACAGGCTGCCGCCCTCACGAAGGAGCTGCTCATGCCCGATGTCGTACGTGCCGCACTGGTGCAGGCGACCTGGACAGGCGACACCGAGTCGATGCTCGCCAAACATGAGAAGCACGCCCACGAGGCCGCCCGCCAGGGAGCGCGGATCATCGGCTTCCAGGAAGTCTTCAACGCCCCCTACTTCTGCCAGGTGCAGGACCCCGAGCACTACCGGTGGGCCGAGCCGGTGCCGGACGGGCCCACCACCCGGCGGATGTCCGAACTGGCCCGGGAGACGGGCATGGTGGTCGTCTCCCCGGTCTTCGAGGTGGACGGCTCCGGCTTCTACTACAACACCGCCGCCGTCATCGACGCCGACGGCACCGTCCTGGGCACCTACCGCAAGCACCACATCCCGCAGCTGCCGGGCTTCTGGGAGAAGTACTACTTCCGCCCCGGCAACCTGGGCTGGCCGGTGTTCGAGACCGCCGTCGGCAAGGTCGGCGTCTACATCTGCTACGACCGGCACTTCCCCGAGGGGTGGCGCGCGCTGGGCCTGGCCGGCGCCCAGATCGTCTACAACCCCTCGGCCACCTCGCGCGGCCTGTCCGCCCACCTGTGGCAGCTCGAACAGCCCGCTGCCGCCGTGGCCAACGAGTACTTCGTCGCGGCCATCAACCGCGTGGGAACCGAGAGTTACGGCGACAACGACTTCTACGGCACCAGCTACTTCGTCGACCCGCGCGGCCGGTTCGTCGGTGACACCGCCTCGGACGAGAAGGAGGAACTGCTGGTCCGCGACCTCGACCTGGGGATGATCGACGAGGTGCGGCAGCAGTGGGCCTTCTACCGGGACAGGCGCCCGGACGCCTACGAGGGGCTGGTGCGGCCGTGAGCCCGGAGCCAACAGCCGCTGCGGGCTCCGCCGCAACCGCCGTATCCCCGATCCCCTCCACCGACGTCCACCGCGCGCTGCACGCCCGCCACCGGGCCGTGCTCCCCGACTGGATGGCTCTCTACTACGAGCAGCCCCTGGAGATCACCCACGGCGAGGGCCGTCACGTCTGGGACGCGGAGGGGCGCCGCTACCTGGACTTCTTCGGCGGCATCCTGACGACCATGACGGCCCACGCGCTGCCCGAGGTCACCAAGGCCGTCAGCGAACAGGCCGCGCGGATTGTGCACTCCTCCACCCTCTACCTCAACCGGCCCATGGTGGAGCTGGCGGAGCGGATCGCGGCGCTGTCCGGCATCCCCGACGCGCGGGTCTTCTTCACCGCCTCGGGCACCGAGGCCAACGACGCGGCGCTGCTGCTGGCCACCGCCTGCCGCGGCTCCAACCAGATCCTGGCCATGCGCAACAGCTACCACGGCCGCTCCTTCACCACCGTCGGCATCACCGGCAACCGCTCCTGGTCGCCGACCTCGCTCTCCCCCCTCCAGACGCTCTACGTGCACGGCGGCGTCCGCACCCGCGGCCCCTACGCTCACCTGGACGACGCCGCGTTCACCGAGGGCTGCGTCGCCGACCTGCGCGACATGCTGGGCCAGGCCGGCTCGGGTGTCGCCGCGCTGATCGCCGAACCCGTGCAGGGCGTGGGCGGGTTCACCTCGCCGCCCGACGGGCTCTACGCCGCCTTCCGCGAGGAGCTGAAGCGGCACGGCATCCTGTGGATCAGCGACGAGGTGCAGACCGGCTGGGGCCGCACCGGCGACCACTTCTGGGGCTGGCAGGCCCACGACGCGGCGGGACCGCCCGACATGCTCACCTTCGCCAAGGGCATCGGCAACGGCATGTCCATCGGCGGTGTCGTCGCCCGCGCCGAGATCATGAACTGCCTCGACGCGAACTCCATCTCCACCTTCGGCGGCAGCCCGATCACCATGGCCGCCGCCCGGGCCAACCTCGCCCACCTGCTGGAACACGACCTCCAGGGCAACGCCCGCCGGGTGGGCGGACTGCTGCTGGAGCGGCTGCGTTCGGCCGCCTCCAGGCTCGGAGTCGTCCGCGAGGTGCGCGGGCGCGGACTGATGGTGGGCGTCGAACTCGTCGACCCGCGTACCGGCGAGCCGTCGCCACGCGCCGCCTCGCTGGTACTGGAGGCCGCACGCGAGGGCGGCGTCCTCATCGGCAAGGGCGGCGGCCACTCCACCCCGAGCGTGCTGCGTATCGCGCCGCCGCTCTCGCTGACCGTCTCCGAGGCCGAGGCGGGTGCCGCGGTGCTGGAGACCGCCCTGCGCACCGCCGAGGCCGAACTCGCCCGAGGAGGAACCGCGGTATGAGCACCACCCTGATCACGGGCGGCCTGGTCGTCACCGCCGCCGAGGAGATGCAGGCCGACGTGCTGATCGAGGGCGGCCGCGTCGTCGCCGTCGTCGACCGGAACGCCGCCGTGGCGCGGAGCCTGACCGCCGACCGCGTCCTGGACGCGAGCGGCCTGTACGTCATCCCGGGCGGCGTGGACGCCCACACGCACATGGACTTCCCCTTCGGCGGCACCTTCTCCAGCGACGACTTCGCCTCCGGCACCCGCGCCGCCGCCTGGGGCGGTACGACCACCATCGTCGACTTCGCCGTCCAGACCAAGGGCCACGCCCTGCGCGAGGGCCTGGACACCTGGCACGCCAAGGCCGACGGGCAGGCATGCGTCGACTACGCCTTCCACATGATCCTCTCCGACGTGAACGAGGGCACGCTGCGGGAGATGGACGCCCTGGTGGAGGAGGGCGTGACCTCGTTCAAGATGTTCATGGCCTACCCGGGCGTCTTCTACAGCGACGACGGCCAGATCCTCCGCGCCATGCAGCGCACCGCCGCCAACGGCGGCCTGGCGATGATGCACGCCGAGAACGGCATCGCCATCGACGTCCTGGTCGAACAGGCGCTCGCGGCGGGCCGCACCGACCCGCGTCACCACGGCGAGGTCCGCAAGGTGCTGCTGGAGGCGGAGGCCACCCACCGGGCCATCCAGCTGGCACGCGTGGCCGGCTCCCCGCTCTACGTCGTCCACGTCTCCGCGCAGGAAGCCGTGGCGGAGCTGGCCACCGCCCGCGGGATGGACCTGCCGGTCTTCGGCGAGACCTGCCCGCAGTACCTCTACCTGAGCACCGACGACCTCGCCGAGCCCGACTTCGGCGGCGCCAAGTACGTGTGCAGCACGCCGCTGCGCCCCGCCGAGCACCAGGCGGCGCTGTGGCGGGCGCTGCGCACCGACGACCTCCAGGTGGTCTCCACCGACCACTGCCCCTTCTGCTTCACAGGACAGAAGGACCTGGGCAAGGGCGACTTCTCCAAGATCCCCAACGGGATGCCGGGCGTCGAACACCGCATGGACCTGCTCCACCAGGCCGTCGTGGACGGGCACATCACCAGGCGCCGCTGGATCGACATCGCCTGTGCGACACCGGCCAGGATGTTCGGCCTCCACCCGAAGAAGGGCACCCTCGCGCCGGGCGCCGACGCCGACGTCGTCCTCTACGATCCGCACGCCGAGCAGACCCTTTCGGCTCAAACCCACCACATGAACGTCGACTACTCCGCCTACGAGGGCAGAACCCTCACGGGCCGGGTGGTCACGGTGCTCTCCCGCGGCGAGACGGTCATCGACCGCCGTACGTACACGGGCCGCGCCGGAAGCGGCCAGTACGTGCCGCGCGGGATCTGCCAGTTCCTGAACTGAGGGGTTGTGCCCATGGACTTCGGACTCGTGCTCCAGACCGATCCCCCCGGCTCCGCCACCGTCTCCCTGATGCGCCGCGCCGAGCGCAACGGCTTCACCTACGGCTGGACGTTCGACTCCCCGGTGCTGTGGCAGGAGCCGTACGTCATCCACAGCCGCATCCTCGCGCACACCACGCAGTTGACCGTCGGGCCCATGGTCACCAATCCGCAGACCCGTTCCTGGGAGGTCACCGCCTCCACCTTCGCCACCCTCAACGAGATGTACGGCAACCGCACCGTCTGCGGCATCGGGCGCGGCGACTCGGCGATGCGGGTCGCGGGCCGTGCGCCGGGCACCCTGGCCAGGCTCGGGGAGGCCATGACCGCCATCCGCGACCTGGCCGAGGGCAGGGAAGCCGTCGTGGACGGCACCCCGATGCGGCTGCCGTGGGCGCGCGAGGGGCGGCTGCCGGTGTGGATGGCGGCCTACGGGCCCAAGGCGCTGGCGCTGGCCGGACGGGAGGCGGACGGCTTCATCCTCCAGCTGGCCGACCCGGTGCTGACCGCCTGGATGGTCGGGGCCGTGCGCGAGGCGGCGGCCCTGGCCGGGCGGGACCCGGCGGCGGTCACGGTCTGCGTGGCGGCGCCCGCCTACGTGTGCGAGGACACCCCCGAGGCGCTCGCGCACGCCCGCGAGCAGTGCCGCTGGTTCGGCGGCATGGTAGGCAACCACGTCGCGGACCTGGTGGCACGCTACGGCGAGCACTCGGACGCGGTGCCCGCGGCGCTCACCGCCTACATCAAGCAGCGCGAGGGCTACGACTACGCGCATCACGGCCGGGCCGGCAACCCGGACACCGCCTTCGTGCCCGACGACATCGTCGACCGCTTCTGCCTGCTGGGCTCCGAGCAGTCCCATGTGGCACGGCTGCGGGAGCTGGCGCAGCTGGGTGTCGACCAGTTCGCGCTCTATGCCATGCACGACGCCAAGGAACGCTCGATCGACGCCTACGGCACGGGGGTGATCCCCGCGCTGGCCGATCGTCCGTAGCGGTGCGGGACGCGCCCGCGCGGGGCGTCGGGCCGCTGCCGCCGCTGTGGTGGGAGCGGCCGCGGGGCGCCCCGGCCGCTCAGCCGTGCTCGCGTTTGTCGTAGACCAGCGGCTGGTAGTCGGGGTGCTCGCGGATGTAGCGCGCGAAGTACGGGCAGACGGGTGCCACCTTCTCGCCCGCCTCCTGCGCGGCTTGCAGGATGTGGTGCGAGAGGGCACCGCCCACCCCCCGGCCCTCGAAGGAGGGTTCGACCTCGGTGTGGGTCACCGCGACCACACCCGGGGCCCGCAGGTACTGCGCCGCCCCCGCCAGCGTGCCGCCGATGCGGGCCTCGTAGCGGCCCTCTGCGGTGTTGTCGGAGAACTCGATCCGCTGCTGTTCCTCGGCCATGCTGCTCACCGTGCCCCTCGGCCCTGTCCGCCTGCCGTTCCTCACTCCGTCGCGTCGTGGATCCGCGCCACGAACTCCTCCGGTTCCACCGCGTCGCCCGCGGCGTCGAGGACGGCGACGGGGCGCTCGCGGAAGAGCACCGTGGGGGTCGCCGCGACCCCGCTCGCGTCGAAGACGCGGCCGACGCGCCGCGCCCACGAGTCGTAGGCCTGGTCGAGGACGGCGTCGTCGAAGGTGCGGCTGCGCAGCCTCGGCACGTCGTTGGCCAGGCCCAGCAGCATCCGTTCGGCGGCGAAGCCGTCGTGCTCCTCGTGCGGCTGGTTGCGGTAGAGCGTGTGCAGATACGTCAAGAACTGCGGCTGGCCGACGTCGGCCGCCGCGCCCAGCGCGGCCAGCGCCCGGTGCGAGCCGTGACCGCCCAGCTGGGCGTCGAGGAAGGTGCCGAAGTGGTGGTGGAGCACGAGCTCGCCCGCGTCGGCGAGCTGCCGCATCGTGTCTCCCAGCGCGTTCTCCACGGCCCGGCAGTAGGGGCAGCGCAGGTCCAGGTAGAGGTCCAGCACCGGCGGCCCGGGCTCTGCCGCCCGCGGGTCGGCGCCGTAGACGACCGTCGTGCCGCCTTCACCAGTCGTGTTCGCCGGGATCATGCCGCAAGCCTCGCCGCGCCGTGCGTGGCAGGCAACGCCGGGCGGGCCACCGGAGTGACGCCGCCCGGCGCTCACCTACCGCCAGTGGGTGGCCGACCACATGGCCGACTTCAGCTGAGGGGCTCGGGCGAGGACCCCTCCGGGGACCCGCGGCCGGGGGCTTCCGCCGGAGAACCGCTGCCGGGCTCTTCGGCGGGAGAGGCCCGGCGCCCCCGTCACGGCACCCGGGCCGTCCACTCCTCGCTGCTGTACCTGGAGAGCGCCAGCTCCTCGGCGCGTGCCAGCTCCTCGGGGGTGACGCGGCCCTCGGCCAGGCCGTAGCGGCCGCGGAAGGAGGCGATCATCCGCTCGATGACCTCGCGGCGCGGCAGGCCCGTCTGGCGGCGCAGCGGATCGACCCGCTTCCTGGCGCTCCTGGTGCCCTTGTCGGACATCTTCTCCTTGCCGATCCGCAGCACGTCGAGCATCTTGTCGACGTCGATGTCGTAGGACATCGTCACGTGGTGCAGCACCGCACCCCCGCCCTGGGCGAGGCGCTTTTGGGCGGCACCCGCGATCTTGCCGTCCTTCGAGGCGATGTCGTTGAGCGGCACGTACCAGGCTTTGATCCCCATGTCGCCGAGCGCGGTGAGCACCCAGTCGTCCAGGTAGGCGTAGGAGTCGGCGAACGAGAGACCCGAGACGAGTGACGCGGGCACCGAGAGCGAGTAGGTGATGGTGTTCGCCCTCTCCACGAACATGGCGCCGCCCCCGGAGATCCGCCTGACCACCGTCACCCCGTGCCGGGCGGCACCTTCCGGATCGACCTCGTTGCCGAGCGACTGGAAGCTGCCGATGATGACCGCAGGGGAGTCCCACTCCCACACCCGCAGGGTCGGCGCCCGGCGCCCGGCGGCGACCTCCTCGGTGAGGACCTGGTCGAGAGCCATGTGGAGGGCGGGCGACTGCGGCGGCTCGTGGATGAGCTGCCAGTCGTAGTCGGTCCAGTCGGTGGCCTCCGCCAGAGCGCGGCGCACGGCGACCGCGACCCCTTCCGCCGTGATGCCGTACATCACGGTTCCCTCGGGCAGCGCCGCCTCGACGCGGGCGGTGAGTCCGGCCGCGTCGGTGTCGGAGGGCGCGCCTTCGAGCGCCTGGTCGATGGCGGTGAGGGCTTCGTCGGGTTCGAGGAAGAAGTCCCCCGCCACGCGGACGCCGCGCAGCACCCCGCCCTCGTCGTCCAGATCCACCACCACGAGCTTGCCGCCCGGAACCTTGTACTCCCCGTGCACCCGAACCACCTATCTGCGCCATTTGCCCCGGCCGGTCTCCAACCATACGTCCTCGCTCAGCCTCCGGGACCTGCGTGTGTGGCTGACCAGCAAGAACGTGGACATCACCAGCGTGAAGGACAGGGCGACGACGGCGAGCCGCTTGTCGTCGAACCACCCGGGCTCGTACATGTCGGGGAAGGGCCCCAGCTCACCGACGTCCACGAACGCGTACACCAGCAGCAGCGCCAGCCCGGCCGCCGAGAGCAGCCAGGCGAACGCGTCGGAGACGGCACGCCACCCCACCAGGACCAGCAGCGCCCCGAGCGCGGCGAGGCCCGCCTCGACGCGGAACAGGTCGCCCTGGCTGATGCCCGCGCTCACCCGGTCGTAGTCGCCGGAGAGGGCGGCGTGGACGTAGGCGTTCACGGCGAGGCCGCCGGCGGACAGCACGCGGGCGCCGACCTGCACGGCGCGGTACGCGGGGCTGTGCGCCGCGGGTGGCTGGTTGGAGCTGGTCGCGGTCATGGCCTGCGCCTGCCTCTCCCCGGGTCGGCACCCGGCGCGGCTCCCCTCCGGGGAGCTTCGCGCGCTGCCGGCCCGGCCCTCAGGCCCGGGGCGCTCGACCGGTCGGTCGGGCGGCCTGCCGCGGGCCGCCCGACCAGGGCACCACGAGCGCGGCGCAGCGGCCACTCGGCGGGGCCGACCCGCGTACGTGCGCCGGCGGGCGGTGTACGCCGGTACGCGGCGTCCGTTGGCACACGGCGTCCGATGGCGTGCGGTGTGCGTCGGCACATGGCGTTCGTCGGCAAAGGGAAAGGCGGTCCCGGCCCGCCTCGCGAGGCGGGAGAAGAGCGGCGAGGCAAGTCGAAAACCGAATAACCCGGGGCCGGTGGTAACTCCTTGCGGGTAAGCGGGAAGCCTGTTTCGGATTGCGGGCGCCGGGATGCGCGGAACGGAAACCGCGGCCGGCGGGGAGGCTTCCGACCTGCTCTTGAGTGACGGATGACAGTTCGATAACGTCTGTCCCCGAGCGTCTTTGACGACTATCCAACATCGACACCTCCCGTTTAGCCTGCCGCCATGCCCATGTCGTTTACCAGTACACCTTCGTCGGTTTCGTCGGTCTTCGTGACCGGCGAGGCGAAAGCGTCGGCGAACAACCCGATCACCACACAGTTCGGGATGTTCTACATCGCGCTGGTCGTCGAAAAGGGCACGCACCGAATCCTGGATGCGGAATGCTCGGCGACGTTGGCCCTGACGAACAGCTTCGTCAAGAGCTTGATCGCCGGAGAGTGCATCACGGAGGAAGGTCTCCTGGCGGAACGGATCACCACCCGCTATCACGGCTCTTCGCAGCGCGCGCTGCTCACGGCGCTCCGCAACGCCGCCAACAAGTACCGCGCCGCGGTCGGGCTCACGTAGCCACCAGGCAGGACCGAGTCGATTGCCTGGTCCCCACCGGACGCAGACCCAGTCGCCCTGCATCCCATAGGCATGTCCGTGCCGACCGTGCCCGGCTGCGTGTCGAGTACGCGCCAGGCGCCGGCACCGGCTTACCAGAAAGGCTGTGGCGACCCCCACATGATCACTGATGGCTTCCTGTACCTCGGCGTGCTGCTGGGACTGGCCGCGTGCATCGTCTTCGTATCGCAGCGCGGCAGATCCCGCTTCTTCCGCTATGTTCCGGGATTCGTGCTGATGTACCTGGGCACCGCCGCGTTGAACACCGCGGGGCTCTTCGGAGAGTCCGACTCGGTCGAGTCGACCGGCGGCTCGGTGCAAGACGCGCTGCTTCCCGCGATGATTCTGCTGCTGCTCTTCAAGTGCAACATCCGGCAGATCGTCAAACTCGGCCCGAAACTCCTGCTGACCTACGCCGTGACGGCGCTGAGCATCGTCGCCGGATTCGTCGTGGCCTTCCTCTTCCTGCACGGTGCGCTCGACGACGGCGCGTCGAAGGCGCTCGGCGCGCTCGCCGCCTCCTGGACCGGCGGCTCCGCCAACATGGTGGCGGTCCAGGGCGTCGTCCACGCGCCGGAGAACGTCTTCGGCTACGTCCTCATCGTGGACACCGTCATCTACTCGCTGTGGCTGCTGGTGATGTTCGGCTCGGTCGGTTTCTCCGAGCGCTTCAACCGCTGGACGAAGGCGAAAACCGCCTCGTTCGAGCAGCAGGAGACCGCCGGCGAGGAGGAGGGCCGCATGGACCTCACCTCGCTGATGACCCTCATCGGGTTCAGCCTCTTCGCCTCCGCGGCGGCGACCTGGGCCGGTGAGCAGCTGCCCGAGGTCGGCGACGTCATCAACAGCACGACCTGGACCATCCTCATCGTCAGCGTCCTCGGCCTGGTCATCGCGGTCACCCCGTTCGCCAGGACGGCGGGCTCGTCCGAGCTGGCCATGATCATGCTCTACCTCATCATCGGCATCATCGCCTCGGAATCCGACTTCTCGTCGCTGACCGACGCCCCGCTCTACCTGCTCGTCGGGGTCGTGGTCATGGTGGTGCACGCCGGGGTGATGGTCGTGTACGCCAAGCTCACCCGCACCGAACTGTTCAGCCTCGCCGTGGCCAGCACCGCGAACATCGGCGGCGTCGCCTCCGCGCCGGTCGTCGCCAGCGCCTACAACCGCCAGCTGGTGCCGGTGGGCGTGCTGTTCGCGTTGATCGGCGCGTTCGCCGGCACGTTCCTCGGACTGACCACGGTCCAGATCCTCTCGGTCGTCTGACGCCGGAAACACCGCGGTGCCCGGCGGGGAACTCCTCCCGCCGGGCACCGCTCGGTCCGGGGAACCGGCCCCGCACCCGAGGTGCGCGGGGCCGGTTCGCGGTCACCCGGCCAGGAAGCGCCTCGCGCCCCAGTAGTCCCCGTCCAGCCGGGCCTCGGTGATCCGCACAGGCGTGGCCGCGTCGTACGCCTCGATCATCCGGCCGTCCCCGACGTACATGGCGACGTGGTAGATCGACCCACTGTCGTGCGCGTAGAAGAGCAGGTCGCCGGGGCGCAGGTCGGAGACGGCCACGGGCCGGCCGCCGCCCTCCTGGGCCTGGGCCTGGGCGTCGCGCGGGATGTCGAGGCCGAGGGTCTGGTACACGGAGGAGGTGAACCCCGAGCAGTCCAGGCCGAAACCGGAGCGCCCGCCCCACACGTAGGGGGTGTCGAGGAAGCTCTTGGCATAGGTGACGACGTCGGCGCCGGTGGGCGTGGGGATCGCGTCGGCCGAGGAGCGGACGTGGACGTCCCGCGCGCTGATCCAGGCGGGCTTGTCGTCCGGCGTGCCGACCAGCACGGCCCCTCGGGTGCGGGCGAGTTCCGGCAGCCGGGTGCCGGCGCTGACCTGGAGCTTCTTCCGGTGCCTGCCCGCGTCGCCGTACAGCCAGGTGGTCGTGGCCCGGTCGACCTGCACCACGGGCCTCGCGTCGAGCGCACGGCCGTAGGAGGGGTCCCGCGTGAGCTGGCTCTTCGGTATCCAGCCCGGGTAGCCGAGGGAGTTCTTGGGGGTGGCCTGCCCGGGCACGGCGACCTTGTACCAGTCGCCCTCGGAGTCGAGGATGCGCACCCGGCGGCCGTAGAGCGTTTGCGTCTGGGTGACGTTGCTGCTGGTCAGGTCGCGCTTTTGGTCCAGCGTCATGTCCGCGAGCCACTGCCGGGGGTGGACCGGATCGGTCAGGGCCGGCTTGTCGACGGGGCGGGGACTGTCCGGCGACGTCCACACGGTGGCCACGGCCACGTCGACATAGGCGGTCGTGGGCGTCGTGGGCGTTGTGGGCGTCGAGGGAGTGGTGGGCGTGGTGGTGTGTGCGGCGGGCACGCCGGCCGCGCCGGCGGGTGCGGCGACGGCGGCGACGGACGCGAGGGCGGCCGCCGAGGCGAGCGCGAGCCGCAGGGGAGTGGGGGAGGGACGCACGGGGTTCCTTTCCGGTCTGGGTCTTTCCGGTTGGGGTTCATGGCGGTCGGGGTCCCCAGCGGATCGGGGTCCCTTCCCGGCCGGGGCTCCTTCCGGTTGGTTCTCCCGGCCCCGGCCCCGGGCCCGGGTCCGGGTCAGGGCCCAGGCCCGGGCCCGGGGCCCGGCCGGGGTCAGCGGAGGTGAAGGTGCGGGCGGTCAGCGGGGAGCGAGGGCGGGGGCCGGGTCGGCGAGTGCCGTGATGCCGAGACCGGGAGCGTCGGACAGGACGAACGCGGCGCCGTCGTAGCCGGCGCCGCCCATCACAGGAGAGCGGGCGAGCCACCAGGCCGCGTCGAGGTCCGCGACGGGCCCGGTCCCTGAGGCGGTCGCGGCGAGCGCCGCGGTCGCCGCGACGCCGACGTGGGTCTCCATCATCGAGCCGAAGAGCACCCCCACCCCCGACGCCTCGGCCAGCGCCACGAGGTGCCGGGCGGCCCTGAGCCCACCGCACTTGGCGAGCTTGACGTTGATCATGTCCACGGCGCGTGTCCGGACGAGGTGGAGGGCGTCGCGTGTGGACCAGACCGACTCGTCCGCCATGACCGGCAGCCCGACGGCGCGCGTCACCTCGGCGAGCCCCTCGATGTCGCCGGCGGCGACGGGCTGCTCCACGAACTCGACGTTCAGTCCGCGGTCCTCCACGGCGCGGATGAGGCGTATGGCCTGTTTCGGCGTCCACCCCTGGTTGGCGTCGACGCGCAGCACGGTCGAGGCGCCCGCCGCCTCGGCGACCTCGGTGAGCCGCGCCAGATCCTGCTCGCCCCGGCCGAGCTTGACCTTCAGCACGGTGAACCCCTCGGCGCGGCGGAGCAGGGCGGCGTCCCGCATCCGCTCCGGGGTGTCGACGGCCAGCGTGACGTCGGTGGGGACCGAGCGCCTGGTGGTGCCCAGCAGGTGGCCGAGGGGCACCCCCAGGCGGGCGGCGGCGAGGTCGTGCAGGGCGCAGTCGACGGCCGAGACCGCCGCCTGGTTCCCGGCGACGGCGGTGGCGACGGCCCGGGTGGCGGGCTCCAGGTCGTCGGGGTCGCTCCCGACGACGGCGGCGGCCAGGGGCCCGGCGACCGCCGCCTCGGCGCCGGCGATGCTGGATCCTGTGACCCGCCAGTTCTCGGTGGCCTCGCCCCAGCCGCTCCTGCCGTCCTCGTCGCGTACTTCGACCAGGAGCGCCTCCACCTGACGAGTGGAGCGGACGGCGGTGACGAAGGGGGTGTGGAGCGGGACGCGCACGCCGTGCGTCCGCACTTCGGTGACAGGCATGCGCTACTCCTCGCCCTCGGGTGCGCCGGCCCCGGTCGTGCCGGCGTCGGTCGTGTCCGCCCCGGACGCGCCGGCCCAGGACGCGGCCGGGGCCAGCAGCCGCCGGTCGAGCCAACTGGCCTCGGCGACGCGGTGGATGGCGGACCTGGCGCGCTCCTGTGGGCCACCGGCCACGCAGACCGCGAGCAGGTAGGGCGGCGCTTCGGGCGGTTCGACGAGCGCGACGTCGTGGAGCACCCCCGTGACCCAGCCGTTCTTGTTGGCGACGGGCGTGCCCGGCGGCAGCGCGGCCGGGATCTCGTGGGTGTAGCGCTGCTCCCGCAGGGGGCGCAGCAGCCGCGGGTCGCCGGTGTCCAGCAGCGCCTGCACGACCTGGACGGCGGCGCGCGCGGTGACGGTGTTGGTCAGGCCGGCCTCCGCGGCGGCCCGGTCACCGATGGGGCGCTGCACCACCAGGCCCTCGGGACAGGCCGCGGCGACCTGCTCCATCCCGAGGTGTTCCAGGACGACGCTGGTGGCCAGGTTGCTGCTGGAGCAGATCATCCGGTGGCACAGCCTGCGCACCGTCATCTCGCCGCCGAGGTGGCGCCAGGGCTCGTCGTCGTTGTCGTAGGCGCGGTCCGCGCGGTAGGTGCCGCCGGCGGCCGAGGCGAACTCCTCCCGCACGGGCACGGCGCGATCCAGCGCGCCGGCGCGGTGCGCGGCCAGCAGGACGGCGAGCTTGATCATGCTCGCCGCGTAGTGGGGGCGGTCGGCCCGGTGCGTGACGGCGGGGGGCGCCCCCGCCCGTCCGCAGCACACCGAGACCTCCAGCCCCTCGTGGTGTGCGGCGGCGGCCGCCGCGAGCCGGGCCGGTGCCACTGTCGGACGGTCCTGTGCGCCGCCTGGCGTGCTCACCGCCGCCTGCCCGCGTACCGGTCCTGTGGCGCTGCGCCGTCGTGCGGGGGCGGGGCCGAGGGCATGGGGGCCTCCTTGGGGGTGTCGGACCGTGCGCCACGCATCCTCGCCCCGAAAAGGTAAGCAATCAAGACCTTTTCCTTTCGGGTGCTGCGGCATACGGTGGATGCCGCCCCTCCGCGCGGCGGGTGCCGGCCGCCGCGCGCCCGCGCGCCACGGACCGCGGGACGGCGGGGCGGTCACGAAGTGGAGTCAGGAGCGCGGGTGCTGCACCAGGAAGAGCCGGCCGGCGGCGGTACGGACGCCGGCGCGCCGGGGCGGCGCGCGAGCGCGCTGGGCCCGGTCAAAGTGGCCTCCGCCGTCGACGAGGTCGCTGACCGGCTGCTGACGGCGATCGCGCTGGGCGAGTTCAGCGTCGGCGAGCGGCTGCCCCCCGAACGCGACCTGGCCGCCGTCTTGGAGGTGGGCCGGCCCACCGTGCGCTCGGCGATCGGGCGGCTGCACGAGTCCGGCTGCCTGGAGGTCGTGCGCGGCAGGGCGGGCGGCCACTACGTACGGGCCGGCTGGCGCGAGGAGTCGGGGCCCGCCGTGCGCCGCACCCTGCTGCCGCGCTGGGAGCGGATCAGGGAACTCTTCGACACCCGCGCCCTGGTGGAGTCCCTCGTCGCCCGCACCGCCGCCGAGCGGTGCACCGAAGAGGACTCCCGCGCCATCGAACGCGCGCTCGCCGCGTACGTCGACGCCGTGGGCGCGGGCGAGCCCGCCGGGGCGCGGAGGGCCGACGGCGCGCTGCACGCGGCGATCGGACGCGCGGCGAGGAACGAGCCTCTGGTGCGCTACGCCCGGCAGCTGCTGGCCGACATCGGCGCGGGATTCCCCATCGAGCCGTTCCGGGGTGACCGGGTCGAGCAGGCCCTGGCCGACCACCGCGAGCTGAGCGGGGCCGTCGTGGCCGGTGACGCCGACACCGCGGCGCGTGTGGCCCGCCGCCACTTCGTGCTCACCGAGGAGACGCTCCGCGCCGCCCTGGTGCGGAGCCTGCCGGACGAGGACGCCGCCTCCCTCTGAACCGCGCGGAGGCACCGGCGCGCTCGCGAGCGCGCCGGTGCCCCTGGACAGGCGGCCAGGGGCACCCACTCGGAGAAGTCGGGATCCGGCACCCCGAACGCCGCGGGCTCAGGCGGCGAAGCCGCCGTCCACCGCGAGGGAGGCCCCCGTGATCCAGCGGCCGGCGTCGCCCACCAGATGGGCCACCGAGTCGGCGATCTCCTCTGGTGTGCCGTACCGCCCCAGCAGGGTGAGGGCCGCCTGGGCCGCGCCGCCGTCACCGTCGGCCGGGTTCATGTCCGTGTCGACCGGTCCTGGCGCCACCTGGTTGACGGTGATGCCGCGCGCCGCCAGCTCGCGGGCCAGGCCCTTGGTCAGCCCGGAGACGGCCGCCTTGCTCATGGCGTAGAGGGTCATGCCGGGGAAGGGCACGTGGTCGGCCACGCAGCTGCCGACGTTGACGATCCGGCCGCCGTCCGCCATGTGCGAGGCGGCCGCCTGCGCCACCAGGTAGGCACCGCGCACGTTCGCCGCCAGTACCCGGTCCAGCTCGGCCTCCTCCACCGTCTCCAGCGCGCCGGCGGCGCCGGTGCCGGCGTTGTTGACCAGGATGTCCAGCCGCCCGAACGTGCCGACGGCCCCGTCCACCGCCGCCCGCACCGCCGCCGCGTCCGCGAGATCGGCCCGTACGGTCCAGGCCCTGGCACCGCTCTGCTTGACGCGCTCGGCCACGCGCCGGGCCAGCTCCCCGTTCGACTGGTACGTCAGCGCCACGTCCGCGCCGTCCGCCGCCAGCCGCATCGCCACCGCCGCCCCGATGCCTCTGCTGCCGCCGGTGACGAGGGCGGCCTTGCCGGCCAGCGGTCCGCTGGTGGGGTGAGCGGTCACCGTCGTCTCCAGCCTCTTCGTCGTCGGCTCGTGTGGTGTCGGCTCGTGTGCCGTCTCCGTGTCCATGCCTCGATGTTCGACCCGCGCCCAGCCGGAGACCGGCGCTCTACGGACGGCACGTTCCCACCACGGAGCAGTCCGCTGTGCTGCACTTGCTGGTACGGTGAAATGGACCATGCGGTCATGCCCCCGTATCGCGAGGAGGAGCGAGACGCCCCCCATGAACACCACCGACGAGTGGCTGCACGCCGCTGCCATCGACCCCTCCGTCGGCGCCCTGCGCCCGGACTACCGCGCGCTGCTGATCGTCGCCGAGGGCCTGCGGCCGGGTCCGAGTGACGCCTTCAGCGAAGAGCTCCTCGCCGAGGCCGAGGCCACGGCGTGCGACCCCGAGCAGCACCCGCACGTCGCCGCGTGGCGCGAGGCGTTCCGCGCCTTCGGAGCCAAACCCAAGCGGACCCGCCCCAGCGTCGACGCCCTCCTGCGGCGCGCCCCCGACGGGCTGCCCCGCGTCGACCGGCTGACCGACCTCTACAACGCGGTCTCCGTCGCGCACGTCGTCCCGCTCGGTGGCGAGGACCTCGACCACTACGCCGGTCCGCTCCGCCTCACCCGGGCCGACGGCACCGAGTCCTTCGAACTGATGTCGGGCGGTGAGCCGGTGACGGAGAACCCCAGGACCGGCGAGGTGGTCTGGCGCGACGAGAGAGGCGTCACCTGCCGGCGCTGGAACTGGCGCCAGTGCGTGCGCACCCGTCTGACGGCGCGGACCACCCGCGCCGTCTTCCTCCTCGACGCCCTCGGCCCTCTGGACGACCCGGCCCTGGAGGCCGCGGGCCGCGCCCTGACGGACGCCCTGGTCGCGAGCAGCCCGGGCGCGGTGACGACCTCACGCCTGCTGCGGGCGGCCTCCTGAGGACCACTCCGACCTCTGCGGTCCCTCGCCTGTGGGGGCCCAGGGGGCTCCCCGTGGGGGCGATCCAACGCCCGGGCGGACGCCGCTCAGCTGTGGAGAGCGGCGAGCAGCGCGGGCAGGGCCTCGCTGATGGGTTCGCGCACCACCTCGTCGGCCAGCGCGTCGTACGGGGTGGGTTCGGCGTTGACGACGACGAGCCGGGCGCCGCTCTCGGCGGCCAGACCCGCCAGGGACGCCGCGGGCTGGACCTGGAGGCTGGTGCCCACGGCGAGGAAGACGTCGCAGGCGCGGGCCACCGCCACGGCCGAGCCCAGCACGTCGGCGTCGAGGGCCTGCCCGAACATCACCGTCGCGGACTTCAGGACGCCGCCGCACTCCAGGCAGGCCGGGTCGGCCTCCCCGGCCCCGACCCTGGCCAGCGCGCTCTCCATCGTCGAGCGCGCACCGCAGGCCGTGCACACCACCGAACGGGCGTTCCCGTGCAGTTCCAGTACCTTGCGTCCGGGTACGCCCGCCGCCTGGTGGAGCCCGTCGACGTTCTGGGTGATCACGCGGACAGGCGTGCCCGAGCCCTCCAGGCGTGCGATCGCCTCGTGTGCCGCGTTCGGCCGCGCCTGCCACACCGGGCTCTCGCCGCGCATGGCCCACGAGCGCCGGCGGATGTCCGGGTCCGCCATGTAGCACTCGTAGGTGACCAGCTTCTCGGCTTCCGGATCCCGGCGCCACACCCCCTGCGGACCCCGGTAGTCGGGGATGCCCGAGTCCGTGGAGACGCCGGCTCCGGTCAGGATCGCCACCAGCGGCGCTGTGCCGCTCCCGGGCCCGTCGTCCCCCGCGGGCGCGCTGTCACGTTCGGCCATGGCGCCAGCGTAGTTCGCGGTCTCGCCGCCCGTCCCCGCTCCGTGCTTCCATGGGGCGGTGATCGACGACGAGCTGATGTCAGCGGTGGAGGAGGCCGTCCGCGAGGCCGTGGACGCGGAGGTCGTGCCGCGCTGGCGCAAGCTGGCCGAGGACGAGATCACCACCAAGTCGGGCAGCCACGACCTGGTCACCGTCGCCGACCAGCGCGCCGAGCAGCGGCTGTCGGACGCGCTGCGCGCACTGCTGCCGGGGTCGGCCGTCGTCGGCGAGGAGGGCGTGCACGCGCGCCCCGCCTCCTACGCCGCGCTCGCCGGGGAAGAGCCCGTGTGGATCATCGACCCGATCGACGGCACCCGTCAGTTCGTCGCCGGGGAGGAGGGCTTCTGCACCATGGTCGCCCTCGCCCACCACGGTGAGACCCTGGGCGCCTGGATACACGCCCCCGTCCTCGGCCGCACCGCCCTCGCCAGGCGCGGGGGAGGGGCCCTTGTCAACGGCGAACCTTTGTACGCGGGTTCGCCCGAACGCGGGTCACCGTTGCGCGTCGCCGTGTCGCACCCGGACTACACGGACGCCGCCCAGAAGCGTGCGCTGCGCGCGCTGCGCACCGAGGGCGTGGAGGTACGCGACACCGGTTCGGCGGGCCTGGAGTACCTCGCCGTCGCCGAGGGCCGGCTGGACGCGGTGGCCTACACCTGGGAGGCGGCCTGGGACCACGCCGCGGGACTGCTGACGGTCACCGAGGCGGGAGGCGCGCACAGCACCGTCGCGTACGCCCCCTTCCGCCTCGCGGGGGGCAACGCGCTTCCCTTCACGGCGGCGCGTGACGCGGACACGACGCGGCGTATGGTGGGCCTCCTGCGCGAGCAGCACGACTGACGGCGAGGGGAGCCACACGTGCCAGCGATCCGGGACGCGGTCGTCGTCGGAGCAGGCCCCAACGGGCTGACCGCGGCCGTGGAGTTGGCCCGCCGCGGGTTCGACGTCGAACTGTTCGAGGCGCGGGACGCGGTGGGCGGTGGGGCCCGTACCGAGGAGCTGACGCTCCCGGGCTTCCGCCACGACCCCTGCTCCGCCGTCCACCCCACCGGCGCCGGATCGCCCGCCTTCCGTTCCATGCCGCTGGGGCGGTACGGGCTGGAGTGGCTGCACCCGGAACTGCCCATGGCCCACCCGTTCCCCGACGGCAGCGCCGCCGTGCTCTCGCGCTCCGTGGGGGAGACGGCGGCCTCGCTCGGCCCGCGCGACGCGGGCGCCTACCGCCGGCTGGTGGGCCCCTACATCGGCCACTGGGAGACGCTCGCCGAGGACTTCTTCGGCTACGGTTCCGTGCTCAACGGCCGCTTCCCCCTCGACCCCGTCCAGCTCGTCCGCTTCGGGCTGACCGGGCTCCAGCCGGTCACCTGGTCGAAGCTCAGGTTCCGGGACGCCAAGGGCCCCGCGCTGTTCGCCGGCATGGCGGGACACGTCATCGCACCCATGAACAACCCCTTCATGATGGCGCCGGCGCTCGTCTTCGCGCTCGCCGCGCACGCCGTCGGCTGGCCGGTTCCGCGGGGCGGCTCGCAGGCCATCTCCGACGCGCTGGCCGGCTACCTGCGCGCGCTGGGTGGCGTCGTCCACACCGGCGTGGAGGTCAGACGCCTCGACGAGCTGCCGCCCGCGCGCGCCTACGTCTTCGACACCTCACCGACCGCGCTCGCCCGCATCGCGGGGCTGGGCAGCGCGTACGACAACGTCCGCTACGGCGCCAGCCTCTTCAAGATCGACTACGCGCTGGACGGGCCCGTCCCGTGGACCTCTCCCGAGGCGGCCCGCGCCGGCACGGTGCACGTCGGCCCGACGATCGGCGACATCGACACCGCGATGAAGGACGCCGTGGTCCGCGGGCGCGCCCCCGAGCGGCCTTTCCTGATCACCTCGCAGCCCAGCCTCACCGATCCGACCCGCGCCCCCGAGGGCAAGCACGTCTTCTGGGCGTACGGGCACCTGCCCAACGGCTGGAGCGGCGACGCCACCGAGGCCGTCGAGCGTCAGATCGAGCGCTTCGCGCCGGGCTTCCGCGACCGGGTGCTCGCCCGCGCCACCGCGGGGCCGCCCGAGCTAGCCGCACGCAACGCCAACTACGTCGGCGGCGACATCGCCTGCGGCTCGGCGGCCGGGCTGCGCCTGCTGATCCGGCCCAAGCTCACGCGCGTCCCCTACGAGACCGCGCACCCCGCCGTCTACCTGTGCTCCTCCGCCACCCCGCCGGGGCCTGGCGTGCACGGGATGGCGGGGCACCACGCGGCCCGAGCGGTATGGCGCAGGCTGCACCGCAGGGCGTGACCGCCGTCGGGCCGACGACGGCCCCATGGTCGGGGAAGCCGCCCGGCAGATAGGGTCACGACGGCGCGACTGCCTGTTCGAACAACAGAGAGACCCAGGGGCAGAACCATGACTACGACGGCGCGGACCACACCGGCGCGCGTGCTGATCGCCGCGGACAAGTTCAAGGGATCGCTGACGGCCGTCGAGGTCGCCGACCGCGTGACGGCCGGAATCCGGAAGGCCCACCCCGAGGCGGAGGTCGAGGCCGTACCCGTGGCCGACGGCGGCGACGGCACCGTCGCGGCGGCCGTCGCGGGCGGCTTCACCCGCCACGAGGTGGAGGTCACCGGGCCGACCGGTGCCCCTGTCACCGCCGCCTTCGCGCTCCGCGAGGGCACGGCCGTCGTGGAGATGGCCGAGGCGGCCGGTCTCCAGCACCTGCCGCCCGGGGTCTTCGTCCCCCTGACGGCCACCACCTTCGGCGTCGGCGAGCTGCTGCTGGCAGCGCTCGACGCGGGCGCCACCACCATCATCCTCGGCGTCGGGGGGTCCGCCACCACCGACGGCGGCGCCGGCATGCTCGACGCCCTCGGCGCCCGTCTCCTGGACCGCGACGGCGACTCCGTGCCGTGGGGCGGCGGCGGACTGCGCGAGCTGGTCACCGCCGATCTGTCGACCATGGACGCGCGGCTGGAGAACGTCGAGGTCGTCCTCGCCAGCGACGTCGACAACCCGCTGACGGGCCCCAAGGGCGCGGCCGCCGTCTACGGCCCGCAGAAGGGCGCGAGCGACGAGGACGTGACGCTGCTCGACGGCGCCCTCACGCACCTCGCGGAGACCCTCGGCGCGCAGGAGGCGGCCGCCGCGCCCGGCGCGGGCGCGGCGGGCGGTATCGGCTTCGGCGCCCTGGTCGGGCTCCGCGCCCGTTTCCGGCCCGGCATCGATCTCCTCATGGAGGAGCTCGGCGTCGAGGCCGCCATCCAGCGGGCCGCGCTCGTGATCACCGGCGAGGGCTCGCTGGACGAGCAGACCCTGCACGGCAAGGCGCCGGCCGGGGTCGCGGCGGCTGCCGGGCGCGCCGGCAAGCCCGTGGTGGCGGTGTGCGGGCGGCTCGCCATCGACCGCAAGCAGCTCAAGGCCGCCGGGATCGAGCGCGCCTACGCGCTGACGGACATCGAGCCGGATGTCCAGCGGTGCATCGCCGAGGCCGGACCGCTGCTGGAGCGGCTCGCCGAGCAGCTGGCCGCCGACCAGCTCTGAGCTTTTCCCCTGCCCGCCCCTTCCCGTTTCCTCGGGGGCTCCGGGCACACCCCCCGCAGCAACAGTGAAAGGGTGCGGCAGGGGCCTCTGCACGCAGGAGAGGGGCCCGCCACATATGTGGCGGGCCCCTCTCCTGCGTGACGTGGCTAGCCCTGCGCGGCAGCGCGCGCCTCGCGGCGGTTGTCGCGGAAGGCGTTCACCCGTCGTGCCGTCGCGAACAGCGGGATCACGGCTCCGAGGACGACCTGGAGCGCGCACCCGGTCTGGAGCAGCAGCTCACCGCCGGGGGCGTCGAACGCCCACGAGGCCAGCAGCCCCATGCTGAGCACGATCCAGCAGAGCATGGCCACCGCGAGCCGTCCGCGCGGCTTGGGGTACTCGACGCGGCTGACCATCAGCCACGCCACGCCCAGGATGCCCAGCGCGGTGGGCATGAACGGCAGCTCCAGCAGCACGATCGAGATGACGGTCAGCGCGCCGAACGGTCCCGGCATGCCCTGGAACATCCCGTTCCGCATGGGCACGCAGGAGAACCGGGCAAGCCGCAGCACCACCGCCAACAGCACCACGATCGCGGCGACCACCGAGACGCGCTGGTTGGCGTCGTTGGCGACCATGCCCCACACGGCCACGAAGTAGGCGGGGGCCAGCCCGAAGCTGATGAGGTCGGAGAGGTTGTCCAGCTCGGCGCCCATGGCCGAGCTGCGCAGCTTGCGCGCGACCAGCCCGTCGAAGAGGTCGAAGACGGCCGCCATCAGCATCAGCACCACGGCCGTCGCCGCGCTGTGCCGGGCCATGCCGCCGTCCTCGCTGCCCGTCAGGTGCGGGATGAGGACGCCTGTGGTGGTGAAGTACACCGCCATGAAGCCGCAGGTGGCGTTGCCCAGCGTCAGCGTGTCCGCGATCGACAGGCGCGTCGAGAGCGGCATCTCGTCGTCGGCGTCGTCCTCGAAGCCGTCCGCGGCGAAGTCGTCCGCGAAGTCGGTGTCCCGCTCGGCGGTGCGTTCGGCACCCGGGGCCCAGGTGGGCTGGGCGTCGGGATCAATCACGGTCAAGGCGAGTCACCCCCGCTGTCGTGGCCTGGCCGACCTCCACGGCGGCCTCTACCCCCTTGGGGAGGTAGACGTCGACCCGGGAGCCGAACCTGATCAGCCCGAGGCGCTCACCCTGCTCGACCTTGGCGCCGCTGGGCAGGTAGGGCACGATACGCCGGGCGACGGCGCCGGCGATCTGCACCATCTCGATGTCGCCGAGCTCCGTGTCGAAGTGCCAGACGACGCGTTCGTTGTTCTCGCTCTCCTTGTTGAACGCCGGAACGTAGCCGCCGGGGATGTGCTCGACGGACGTCACCGTGCCGGCCAGCGGCGCGCGGTTGACGTGGACGTTCAGCGGGCTCATGAAGATGGCGACACGGGTTCGGCCGTCCTCCCACGGCATGATGCTCTGCACCACGCCGTCGGCCGGGGAGATCACCCGGCCCTGGCCGATTTCCCGCTCCGGGTCACGGAAGAACCACAGCATCCCGGCTGCGAGGGCCGTGGCCGGCACGGCGACCAGCGCGGCGCGCGGCGACTTGCGCACGCGCGCCAGGCTGAGGGCCGCCGTCGCGACGGTCGGCACGAGCCACGGCGAGGCTCCGCGCGCGAGGCGTACGCGGGGCGCGCCGCTCGCGCCGGAAGCCGGTCCCGGCAAGGGTGAGCCGCTGGGTGCAGTGGTAGGGCTGTGGGGCATGAATGACCTTCGTAGCGGAGGGAGCCGCTTAGGAGACAGGGGACGGCGGCTTTCCCGGGATGCTATCGGTTTCTGAGGGCAACTGGGCAAGCCAGCGGGCCAGTCAGTGACCGAAGTCCCGGGCCGGGGTGTGATCTTGATCCCCAAGAAAACACTCCTAAAGGGACATTCAGCCCTGTGTGCGGTACTCCTCCAGCAGTCGCCGGCCCACGATCATTTTCTGGATCTCTGCGGTTCCCTCGCCGATCAGGAGCATCGGCGCTTCCCGGTAGAGCCGCTCGATCTCGTATTCCTTACTGAAACCGTACCCGCCGTGTATACGGAAGGAGTCCTCGACGACCTCCTTGCAGTACTCGGATGCGAGATATTTGGCCATCCCCGCCTCCAAGTCGTTGCGTTGGCCCGCGTCCTTCTTGCGGGCGGCGCCGACCATCAAGGCGTGTGCCGCCTCGACCTTGGTGGCCATCTCGGCCAGTTTGAACTGAATGGCCTGATGCCCGGCGATCGGCTTGCCAAACGTGTGTCGCTGCTGTGCGTAGTCGATACCGAGCTCGAAAGCACGCTGAGCGACGCCGCAGCCACGTGCCGCGACATTCACCCGGCCGACTTCCACTCCGTCCATCATCTGGTAAAAACCGCGTCCCGTGGTGCCGCCGAGTACGCGGTCGGCCGGAACGCGCAGACCGTCCATGACGAGCTCGGTGGTGTCGACCCCCTTGTAGCCCATCTTCTCGATCTTGCCGGGGATGGTGAGACCCGGCTTGACCTGGCCGAATCCTGGCTCCTTTTCCACCAGGAACGTCGTCATGGACTTGTGCGGAGCAGTTGACTGCGGATGGCCCTCGTCCGTACGGCACAACACCGCCACCAGCGTGGACGAGGCTCCGTTGGTCAGCCACATCTTCTGCCCTGTCAGCAGGAAGTCGCCGGACTCGTCGTCGGCGCGCACCCCCTTGGAGGAGATGGCCGAGACGTCCGAACCGAGGGCGGGCTCGGACATCGAGAAAGCCCCGCGGACCTCACCCGTCGCCATCCTCGGCAGAAAGTGCGCCTTCTGTTCCTCGGTGCCGTGCCGCCTCAGCATGTGGGCCACGATGAAGTGCGTGTTGATGATGCCCGACACGCTCATCCAGCCGCGGGCTATCTCCTCCACGCAGAGCGCGTAGGTGAGCAGCGACTCGCCGAGGCCGCCGTACTCCTCGGGGATCATCAGCCCGAAGACGCCCAGCTCTTTGAGGCCGGCCACGATCTCGTCCGGATAAGCGTCCGCGTGCTCGAGTTCCGTGGCCACCGGAATGATCTCTTTGTCGACGAAGTCGCGAACCGTCGAGACGATTTCCCGCTGTATCTCCGTCAGACCTTCCGTCTGCGCCAGACGACCCATCTCACTTACCGCCCTTCGGTGCGGGCTCGGCCATCTCGGGACGGCCCGGCTGTTCCCCGCCGCGTGCGGCGACGTAGGCACGGGTGGGCACCATCACCTTCCGCCGGAAGACGCACACGAGCGTGCCGTCCTGCTTGTAGCCCTTGGTTTCGACGGACACGACGCCCCGGTCGTCCTTCGACCGCGACGGCGTCTTGTCCAGCACCGTCGTCTCGCCGTACAGGGTGTCGCCGTGGAAGGTCGGGGCGACGTGCTTGAGGGACTCGATCTCCAGATTGGCGATGGCCTTGCCCGACACGTCCGGTACCGACATGCCCAGCAGCAGGGAATAGACGTAGTTGCCGACCACCACGTTCCTGCCGAAGTCGGTCGTCGAACCGGCGTAGTGGCTGTCCAGGTGGAGCGGATGGTGGTTCATGGTGAGCAGGCAGAACAGATGGTCGTCGTACTCGGTGACGGTCTTGCCCGGCCAGTGCTTGTAGGTGTCGCCCACCGTGAATTCCTCGTAGGTGCGCCCGAACTGCATCTCAGGCCTCCTCAGGGGTGAAGGAGGTGGTGCGCCGCATGCCCGCGGCCCGGCCCTTGCCGGAGACGACCAGCGCCATCTTGCGGCTGGCCTCGTCGATCATCTCGTCGCCGAGCATCGCCGAGCCCTTCTTGCCGCCCGCCTCCGAGGTGCAGTAGGCGTACGCGTCGAGGATCATCTCGGCGTGGTCGTAGTCCTCCTGGGAGGGCGCGAAGACCTCGTTGGACGCCTCGACCTGGCCCGGGTGCAGCACCCACTTGCCGTCGAAGCCGAGCGCCGCGGCACGCTGGGCGACCTTGCGGTAGCCCTCCACGTCGCGGATCTGGAGGTAGGGCCCGTCGATGGCCTGGAGGTCGTGGGTGCGGGCCGCCATCAGGATGCGCATCAGGATGTAGTGGTAGGCGTCGGCCGGGTAGCCGGGCGGCTGCTCGCCGACGACCAGCGACTTCATGTTGATGGACGCCATGAAGTCGGCGGGCCCGAAGACGATGGTCTCCATCCGGGGCGAGGCCGCGGCGATCTCGTCGACGTTCACCAGGCCCTTGGCGTTCTCGATCTGCGCCTCGATGCCGATGCGGCCCACCTCCAGGCCCACCGTCTTCTCGATCTGCGTCAGCAGCATGTCAAGGGCCTGGATCTGCGCCGCGTCCTGCACCTTCGGGAGCATCACGCAGTCCAGCGCGGCGCCGGCGCCCTCCACGACGGTGACCACGTCGCGGTACGTCCACTCGGTCGTCCAGTCGTTGACGCGGACGACGCGCGTCTTGCCGCTCCAGTCGCCCTCGTTGAGGAACTTCACGATGGTGTGCCGTGCCTCGGGCTTGGCCAGCGGCGCGCACGCGTCCTCCAGGTCGAGGAAGACCTGGTCGGCGGCCAGGCCCTGGGCCTTCTCCAGGAACCGCGGGTTGCTGCCGGGCACCGCCAGGCAGGAGCGGCGCGGACGGAGCGCACGCTGCTGGTTCTCGCTGCTCACTTAGCTGACCTCCACAGTCTCTCGCCGGCCGGGCGTGGCGCCGCTCGTCCGGTCGCTTCTCTCGAGCTTGTTGCGTGTCCTGATCTGGTCGACGATACGGCCGATGATCTCGGTGATCCCGAAGTCCTTCGGGGTGAAGACGGCGGCGACACCGGCCTCGGTCAGCGCCCGCGCGTCCGCCGCCGGAATGATTCCCCCCACGATCACGGGTACGTCACTCGCGCCCGCTGTCCGCATCCGCTCCAGCACGTCGGGCACCAGTTCGGCGTGCGAGCCGGAGAGGATGGACAGCCCCACGCAGTGCACGTCCTCGGCGAGCGCCGCGGCGACGATCTCCTCGGGCGTGAGCCTGATGCCCTGGTAGACCACCTCGAAGCCCGCGTCCCTGGCCCGTACGGCGATCTGTTCGGCCCCGTTGCTGTGACCGTCCAGCCCCGGCTTGCCCACCAGCAGCCGCAGCTTGCCGACGCCGAGCTCTTCGGCGGTGCGCTCCACCTTCGCCCGCACCCCGGCCAGCTCGGAGCCCTCCTCGGCGCTGACCGCCACCGGCGCGGAGGAGACGCCCGTCGGTGCCCTGAACTCGCCGAAGACCTCGCGCAGCGCCCCCGCCCACTCGCCGGTGGTCACCCCCGCGCGGGCGCACTCCAAGGTGGCCTCCATGAGGTTCGTCTCGCCAAACGCCGCCTCGCGCAGCGCCGCCAGGGCCTGCTCGGCGCTCGGGTACAGGCCGGGATCGCGGGTGCCCTCGCGCCAGAACGGCTCGTCCCGTGACGCGCGCCAGCGCTCCACGGCCTCCACCGTCGCCGCCTCGCCGGCCGGGTCCACCGTCAGGATCGCGGTGTCCAGATCGGCGGTCAGCGGGCTGGGCTCGCTCGACTCGTAGCAGTTGACGCCGACGATGCGCTCCTCACCCGACTCGATTCTGGCCCGGCGCTCGGCGTGCGAGGCGACGAGCTGCGACTTCAGGTAGCCCGACTCGACGGCCGCCATCACCCCGCCCATCTCCTCGATGCGCTCCATCTCGGCCAGCGACTGCTCGACGAGCGTCTCCACCCGCTTCTCGATCACGTGCGACCCGGCGAAGATGTCCTCGTACTCCAGCAGGTCGCTCTCGTGTGCCAGCACCTGCTGGATGCGCAGCGACCACTGCTGGTCCCAGGGGCGCGGCAGGCCCAGCGCCTCGTTCCAGGCCGGCAGCTGCACGGCGCGGGCGCGGGCGTCCTTGGAGAGGGTGACGGCCAGCATCTCCAGCACGATGCGCTGCACGTTGTTCTCCGGCTGCGCCTCGGTCAGGCCGAGCGAGTTGACCTGGACGCCGTAGCGGAAGCGGCGCTGCCTGGGGTCGGTGATCCCGTAGCGCTCCGCGGTGATCCGGTCCCAGATGCGGGTGAAGGCCCGCATCTTGCACATCTCCTCCACGAACCGGACGCCCGCGTTCACGAAGAACGAGATCCGCGCGACCACCTGGCCGAACTCCTCGGGCGGCACCTGACCACTGTCCCGTACGGCGTCCAGCACCGCGACCGCCGTCGCCATCGCGTAACTGATCTCCTGGACGGGCGTGGCACCGGCCTCCTGGAGGTGGTAGCTACAGATGTTGACCGGGTTCCACTTGGGGAGGTGCGCCACCGTGTAGGCGATCATGTCGGTCGTCAGCCGCAGCGAGGGGCCAGGCGGGAAGACGTGCGTCCCGCGCGAGAGGTACTCCTTGACGATGTCGTTCTGCGTCGTCCCCTTCAGCTGCGTGACGTCCGCGCCTTGCTCCTCCGCGACCACCTGGTAGAGCGCCAGCAGCCACATGGCCGTGGCGTTGATGGTCATGGAGGTGTTCATCTTCTCCAGCGGGATGCCGTCGAAGAGCCGGCGCATGTCGCCCAGGTGGGAGACGGGCACACCGACCCGGCCGACCTCGCCGCGCGCGAGGACGTGGTCGGGGTCGTAGCCGGTCTGGGTCGGCAGGTCGAAGGCGACGGACAGCCCGGTCTGGCCCTTCTCCAGGTTGCGCCGGTACAGCTCGTTGGACGCCTCGGCCGTGGAGTGCCCGGCGTACGTGCGCATCAGCCAGGGCCGGTCCTTGGGGTGCCTGTCGTCGTGGGGCTCGGTCATGACGCGCCTCACACGTCCAGGCCGTGCCCGCCGGTCCGCGCACCCTCGGTGTCGCGGAACAGGTTGATGGCGTCGACGTGCCGGGCGCGCTTGTCGTGGTCGCGCACGCCCATGCCCTCCTCGGGCGCCAGGCACAGCACGCCGACCTTGCCCTGGTGCACGTTGCGGTGCACGTCGTGGGCGGCCTGACCGGTCTCCGCGAGGGGGTAGACCTTGGAGAGGGTCGGGTGGATCTTCCCCTTGGCTATCAGCCGGTTGGCCTCCCAGGCCTCGCGGTAGTTGGCGAAGTGGGAGCCGACGATCCGCTTCAGCGACATCCACAGGTAGCGGTTGTCGTAGCTGTGCTCGTAGCCCGAGGTCGAGGCGCAGGTGACGATGGTGCCGCCCTTGCGGGTGACGTAGACGCTCGCGCCGAAGGTCTCGCGCCCCGGGTGCTCGAAGACGATGTCCACGTCCTCGCCGCCGGTCAGCTCGCGGATGCGCTTTCCGAAGCGCTTCCACTCCCTCGGGTCCTGGCGGTGCTCGTCCTTCCAGAACCGGTAGCCCTCGGCCTTGCGGTCGATGATGGCCTCGGCACCCATCCTGCGGCAGATCTCGGCCTTGTCCTCGCTGGAGACCACACAGATCGGGTTGGCGCCGCCGGCCAGCGCGAACTGGGTGGCGTAGGAGCCCAGGCCGCCGCTGGCGCCCCAGATGAGGACGTTGTCGCCCTGCTTCATGCCGGCGCCGTTGCCCGAGACGAGCTGGCGGTACGCGGTGGAGTTGACCAGCCCTGGCGCCGCGGCCTCCTCCCAGCTGAGGTGGCCGGGCTTGGGCATCAACTGGTTGGACTTGACCAGTGCGATCTCGGCGAGCCCGCCGAAGTTGGTCTCGAACCCCCAGATCCGCTGTTCGGGGTCGAGCATCGTGTCGTTGTGCCCGTCGGCGGACTCCAGTTCGACCGAGAGGCAGTGGGCGACGACCTCGTCGCCCGGCTTCCAGGAGTTGACGCCCGCGCCGGTGCGCAGCACGACGCCGGCCAGGTCGGAGCCGATGATGTGGTACGGCAGGTCGTGCCGCTTGGTCAGCGGGGACAGGCGGCCGTAGCGCTCCAGGAAGCCGAAGGTGGACATCGGCTCGAAGATCGAGGTCCACACGGAGTTGTAGTTGACCGAGGAGGCCATCACGGCCACCAGGGCCTCGCCCGGGCCGAGTTCGGGCACGGGCACCTCGTCCAGGTGGAGCGACTTGCGCGGGTCCTTGTCGCGGGTCTCCAGCCCTTCGAACATCCCGGCGTCGTCCTTGTGGACGGTCATGGCGCGGTAGGAGTCGGGCAGGGGGAGGGCGGCGAAGTCCTCGGGGGAGGTGTCGGACGCGAGGATCGCGTCGAGGATCTGGTTCACGGTATGCCTCCGGCGAAGCGCGAAAGTCGAAAGGACTCTTCCGGCGTCCTGCCGGAAGGTGCCCCGGGGGGTCGTCGGTTGTGAGGCAGCGCCGTCGGTTCGGCTGGTGCGTGTGCGCGGGTGTGCGCGGGGTCGCTCGTGACGCCGAGCGGTCCGGGGCGACACGGTTTCGGCCGTGGGGACAGCGCCCGGACTGATGCCAAGGTATGACACCCAGTGCCAGTGCACAAGACACCGAGTGCCGCGAAAACTCACATGGAGGCAGACTCTCTCATGTGAGCGATGATCGATCAGAGTGTGCGTAGCCGCAGGTCACAGCCGTCGGCCCGGTGCGCGTCAGGGCACGGGGTGCTCCGGCGGCTCCTCACCCTTCCGCAGCCGGCTCCGCCGGCGCCCGTAGACCGCGTAGAGCACGGCACCGAGCGCCATCCACACCGCGAACCGCAGCCACGTCTCGGCGGGCAGATTGAGCATCAGCCACAGCGACGCCAGCACCGAGACCAGCGGCAGCACGGGCACCAGCGGGGTACGGAAGGCCCGCGGCAGGTCGGGCCGGGTGCGCCGCAGGACGAGCACGCCCAGTGCCACCACGACGAACGCGAACAGCGTGCCGACGTTCACCAGTTCCGCCAGCTCCGCGATGCTGGTGAACCCCGCGATGACCGCCACCACCACCCCGAGCAGCACCGTCGAGCGGTAGGGGGTGCCGAACCGCGGGTGCACCCGCGAGAAGAGGCGCGGCAGCAGCCCGTCCCTGCTCATGGCGAAGAACACCCGCGACTGGCCCAGGAGCAGGATCATGCACACCGTCGTGAGGCCGACCGCGGCACCGAAGCTGATCAGCCCGGCCCAGAACGGCTGGCCGACGGCCTTGAAGGCGTCCGCCAGCGGCGCGTCGACCGTCAGTTCGGTGTACTTGCGCATCCCCGTGACGACCACCGAGACCGCGACGTAGAGCACCGTGCAGACGACCAGCGAACCCAGGATGCCGCGCGGCATGTCGCGCTGCGGATCGCGGGTCTCCTCGGCGGCGGTGGCCACCACGTCGAAGCCGATGAAGGCGAAGAAGACGACGGCCGCCGCGGTGAAGACGCCCATCACGCCGAAGTGGGTGGGCTGGTAGCCCGACACCAGCTGGATCAGCGGCGCCGCCCACCCGGAGCCGGAGTCGGCGGCGCCCTGGGCGGGCGGGATGAACGGGTCGTAGTTGTCCCCCGTGACGAAGAAGGCACCGGCGATGATGACCAGCAGGACGACGCCCACCTTGACGGCCACCACGGTGGTGGTGACGCGGGCCGACAGCTTCATGCCCGCCACCAGGACCGCGGTCAGCGCCAGCACCAGCAGGCAGGCCAGCAGGTCGAAGCCGAACCCGGTCTCCTCGCTGGTGCCCGAGAGCCACTGCGGCAGGCCCCAGCCGACGCTGTCCAGCAGGGAGCGCACGTAGCCCGACCAGCCGACCGCGACGACCGCACAGCCGAGCGCCAGCTCCAGCACCAGGTCCCAGCCGATGATCCAGGCGGGCAGCTCGCCCAACGAGGCGTAGGCGAAGGTGTAGGCGGACCCGGCGACCGGGACCGTGGAGGCGAACTCGGCGTAGCACAGGGCGGCCAGCGCGCACACCCCGCCGGCGATCGCGAAGGCGATGGCCACCGAGGGCCCCGCGGTCGTCTTGGCGACCTGCCCGGTCAGGACGAAGATGCCGGTGCCGATGACGACGCCGACCCCGAAGACGGTCAAATCCAGCGCGCTCAGCGACCGCTTGAGGCCCCGCTCCGGATCGTCCGTGTCGAGCATGGACTCCTCGACGGACTTGGTCCGCAACCACTGTCTCGGGCTCTTCGGCCCGCCTGGCGCCACCGACACCGCCGCACCTCCATGTCGCCTCACGCGCCATGGTTTCCACTCCCCGGGTGCGGACGGGGGAACGCGGGGCGGGGCACGGGCGCAATTCACCCGACTCCCTCGTCCGCGCGCGTCAGCGCCGGCCGCCTGCGGGGCGGCGAGGGGCCGCGTACGGTCAGCTCTGGCCGAGTGCGCGTTCGATCGTGGACATGATCTCGCCCAGCGGCGCGTCGGTACGGGCGACCGTCACCAGCACCTCGTCCTTGCGCTCGAGGGTCGCGGCGGGCTCCTCGGAACCGGGGCGGTGCGCGCCGAAGCCGGTGCCGAAGGTGCGCCGTACGATCGCGAACGCGTGGTCGAGCTGCGACATCACGTCGCCGGTGCCGCCCGAGCGCAGCCAGCGCCGCAGCACGTGGTTGTGCGCGGTGACCACGGCGGAGGCCGCCACCTCGGCCAGCAGCGGCTCGTCGTAGCCGCTGACCCCGTCCCGGTGCGCCTCCTCGTCGAAGTGGCCCAGCAGATAACGGGTGAACAGCCGCTCGTAGCGCGCCACCGAGGCGATCTCCCGCTCGCGCAGCGCCGGCACCTCGCGGGTCAGCTTGTACCGCTCCACGCTGCCCTTGGGGGAGGCGGCGTACATCTTCATGACTTCCTTGATGCCGCGGCACACGGTGTCCAGCGGGTGCTCGTGCGCCGGTGCGGCCTCCAGCACCGCCTGCGCGCGCACCAGGGTGTCGTCGTGGTCCGGGAAGATCGCCTCTTCCTTGGAACGGAAGTGCCGGAAGAAGGTGCGCCGGGCGACGCCCGCCATGGCCGCGATCTCATCCACCGTGGTCGCCTCGTAACCCTTCGTGGCGAAGAGCTCCATGGCCGCCGCGGCCAACTCCCGGCGCACCTTGAGGCGCTGGGATGCGGCACCGTTCGCACGGGTGCTGGTCGTACGGGAGTTCTTCTCGGGCTCTGGCATGTGGTGAACGTTACACGCCGTGACGGGGTGGGGGGACGGGCCGCTGCCCCCGGGCTCCAGCAGCCCGCCCCACCCGGCCGTGCCCCCGGTCACCGGCGTGCGTACTCGCGGAAGCCGCGCCCCGTCTTCCTGCCCAGGCATCCCGCGGAGACCAGGTGCTCCAGCAGCGGCGCGGGCGCCAGCCCCGGATCGCGGAACTCCTCGTGCAGCACCCGCTCGATGGCGAGCGAGACGTCCAGACCGACGACGTCCAACAGCTCGAAGGGGCCCATCGGATAGCCGCCGCCCAGCTTCATCGCGGCGTCGATGTCGTCCAGCGAGGCGTAGTGCTCCTGCACCATCTTCACCGCGTTGTTCAGGTAGGGGAACAGCAGCGCGTTGACGATGAAGCCCGCGCGGTCGCCGCAGTCGACCGGATGCTTGCGGACCTTCGCGCAGACCCCGCGGACCGTGGCGTGCGCCTCCTCGCCCGTCAGCACGGTGGTGACGACCTCCACCAGCCTCATCGCGGGCGCCGGGTTGAAGAAGTGCATCCCGATCACGTCAGCGGGCCGCGAGGTCGCGCGGGCGCAGGCGACCACGGGCAGCGAGGAGGTGGTCGTCGCCAGGACGGCACCCGGCTTGCAGACCCCGTCGAGCCGCCGGAACAAGGCGCGCTTGACGTCCAGGTCCTCGGCCACCGCCTCGACCACCAGGTCGGCCCCTTCCAGCGCGTCGAGCGATCCCGCCGGGGTGATCAGCCCCATGGCGGTGTCCCGGTCCCCGCTCGCTATCCGCCCCTTGCGCACCGCGCGGTCCAGCGAGGCGCCGACCCGCTCCTTGGCGGTCTTCGCCTTCTCCTCGCTGCGGGCCGCGAGCACCGTGGGGAAGCCCGCCTTCGCGAACACCTCGGCGATACCGCCCGCCATCGTCCCCGAGCCCACGACGCCGACCGCTGCCACCGGGCGGCCCGCGGCGCCGGACGCCGCCGGATCGGGGGTGAGCGCGTCGGGCACCACCTCGGCGCTGCCCGACGCCGCGTAGGTGTAGAAGCCGCGGCCGGCCTTCCGGCCGGTCAGCCCCGCGTCGGCCAGCTGGCGCAGGACGGGGGCCGGCGCGTGCAGCCGGTCCCGCGACTGGGCGTGCATGGCCTCCAGTACGGTACGTGCCGTGTCCACCCCGATCAGATCGAGGAGGGCGAGCGGGCCCATCGGCAGACCGCACCCCAGCCGCATGGCGGAGTCGATGTCCTCGCGGGTGGCGTAGCGCGACTCGTACATCGCGGCCGCCTGGTTCAGGTAGCCGAACAGCAGCCCGTCCGCGACGAACCCGGGGCGGTCACCGACCGCGATCGGATCCTTGCCCAGCTCCTCGGCGAGTGCGGTGACGGCGGCCACGGCGCGTGGCGCGGTCAGCACCGAGGAGACGACCTCCACCAGCCGCATCGCCGGGGCCGGGTTGAAGAAGTGCAGACCCAGCACGCGTTCGGGCCGGTCGGAGTCCGCGGCCAGCCGCGTCACGGACAGCGCGTTGGTTCCGGTGGCCAGGATCGTCTCCGGCCGCACGAGGGTGTCCAGCGCGGCGAAGACCTGGCACTTGGTGTCGTAGTCCTCCGGCACCACCTCGATGACCAGATCGGCTTCGGCGGCCGCCTCGATCCCGGTGAAGGTGCGGAAGCGCGCCAGCACGTCCGTCCGTTCGCTCTGTGTCATCCGCTCACGCTCCACCGCGCGCGCGGTCGTGGACTCCAGCGCGGCGACGGCCTGCCGCGCGGCTGCTTCGTTCGTGTCGATGCCGATGACCTCGCGCCCGGCTCGGGCGAGAATGTCGGCGATGCCGGTACCCATCGTGCCGAGGCCGACGACGGCGATGGTGTGCAGAGGAGGACGGTCCATCAGGGGACTCCAGAGGGTGTGACACAGGCCCCGAGGGGGCGTGGCTGATGAGGGTGAGGGTTTCGTGCACTACCGGGCGCACGGGCGTACACACGCGCGAGGCAGGGGAGTTACCGGTCACGCCCCGCCGCGCGGCCCTGTCCCGGGGCCGGAGCGCGGGGCGGCCCGTACGGGCCGCGCGCCTGGGGCGCGGGAGGGGCCCGCTGCCGAACCGACGTCACTCTCGGCGGCTGCGTCACCAAACCGCCTGAGCGGGGGTACCGCTCTGATGAGCACCGTAACTCGTGGGTAATCAGAAAGCCAGGGGTAGGAACACTTCCACGCTGTGGAACGCGGCACGTGAGGGGGACCGAAGTGGGCGACGCTTTTCGAGCGCTGATCGACCGGGTGCGGACCGAGGCCGAGCCCGTCGAGTACGCCCGCCTGGTCACGCTGGCCAGGCAGCGCGGCACCGAGGCGCGCGATCAGCTCGCCGCCGTGCTCGTGGAGACCGAACGGCCGCTGTGGGCCCGCGAGATAGCGGCTTTCGCACTGGGCAACGCGGGGGACAAGCGGGCCTTCGAGACCCTCGTGTTCCTGCTGAACTACCGCGACCCGGTCTGTTGCGCGAGCGCCGCCCACGCCCTGGAGCGGTTACGCGACCCGCGCACCGCCAAGGCCGCCGCGGCCCTGGCCACCAACGAGCTGCGCACCGCCTACGCGCTCTACCCGGTCCGACTTCTGACCGCCCTGCGGGCCCCCGAGTCCGTCCCCACCCTCATCAACGTCCTCCAGCGGCTGCTGATCGGCCCCCTGCACTACTGGCCGATCGCTGAGGCGTGCGTGGTGGGTCTCGGCGCGCTGGGGGACAAGCGGGCCGTTCCCGTGCTCGACGCCGCCGCCGAGCACCACCGCCTCTCCCCGTCGGCGAAAGCGGCACTGGCCCGGATCCCGAGCTGACCTGAACGCCGCGCGATACCCGACAGAAGGTGTCCGGTTACCGCGCCACAGTGGCCGCATGACGACGAGTGGCCGCACGACGCCGAACGAGAACGCACCCCGCACCGCGCACGGAGTGAGCTGGGCTGAGTTCCACAGGGCCGAACCCCGCTTCGCCGACGCGGTGGAACAGCGCTTCGCCATGTACACCCACCACGTCCTGGCCACCCTGCGCAGGGACGGCTCGCCCCGGCTGACGGGGCTGGAGGCCGACTTCCGGGAGGGGGAGATGTGGCTGGGCATGATGCCGAACTCCCGCAAGGCACTGGACCTGCGGCGCGACAACAGGTGCGCGATGTACGCCAACCCGGGGGGCGCGGACATGGACGGCGGAGACGTGCGCGTCTCCGGCCGCGCGGTGGAGGTGAGCGAGCCGGCCGAGCTCGCGCGCTGGGCGGCGGGCATGCCGGAGGGCGACGTGCCGGAGCAGTTCCACCTCTTCAGGGTGGAGGTCGAGGAGGTGGTGCGCGTCACCATCGAGGACCCGGACATCGTCTTCCGTACCTGGAAGCCGGGCCGGCCGCCGCGGACCATCAGGCGAGGCAACGACGACGCTCCGCCGCGGGAGGACGCGCCGCCGCGCGAGGCCGGGGACGGCTGAGGCGTCGTGAGGGCGAGGCCGGCAGGGGAGAGCGAGGGGCCGCTGTCACCGAGGTGAGGCGGGCCCTGTGCCACCGGGGCGAGGCGGGCCCGGTGTCACTGCGGCGTCGCGGGCCCCGCCTGGGCCCGCGGGCCCGCCCGGCCGATGGTGTGGACGAAGAGCTCCTTGCGCCCGGGCGCCGCGGTGCGCCGCTCGGGCAGCGGCAGCTCGTAGCGGACCTCGCGCGCGTGGTCGGACAGCTGCCGGTTCGCGTTGTAGACCCGGCCGAACTTCCACAGCATGCGGGCGGAGTTCGTCTGGCCGTACGCCAGGTTGCGGCCGAGGACGCGCATCGCGCCGATCGCCGTGCTCAGCCCGAGGTGCTTGCGGTTGATGACGGCCTGGCGTCCGCTGGGGCCCCGGTGCGCCGCGCGGGCGCGTCATGTCCGGGCGGTCCCGGAGGGCAGAACGGCGAGCGCCTCGATCTCGATCAGCAGTTCGGGGCGGACGAGTCCGGCGACCTGTACCGCGCTGCACGCGGGCAGCCGCTCGGGGTCCAGATACCGGTCGCGTACGGACCGCAGCGCGGGCATCACCGCGAGATCGGTCACGAAGAAGGTGAACTTCGCGACCTGCGCGAACGTGGCACCGGCCCCCTCAAGACAGCGGTGCAGGTTGGCGAACACCTGCTCGGCCTGCGCCGTGGGGTCTCCCTCCCCGACGACCTCGCCGTGCGCGTCGAGGGACACCTGGCCGGATATCGCGACGATCCGGCCCTCTCCGTGGACGACGTGGCTGTATCCGTTGCCCGGGGCGAGGCCCGCGGGGGTGGTGAGGTGGCTGAGCGTCGACATGCGCGCATGCTCTCAGAGCAGCGTCAGCTGCGTGCAGCGGTCTTCCGGGGAGAGCACCTGCGCGCTCGCGTCCGCTCCCGTCCCCGTGGACCCGTCGCCGCTTCCGTCCTCGTCCGGGCCCGCCGCCTCCGGGCCGATCCGCCGTGCCGCTCCCGGTGTCGAGGGGCCGACTCCGTACTCGGCCGCCAACTCGTGCACCTGGCGCGTGATCCGCCGCTGGTACCACTTGGGCGCGTAGGCGCCGCCCGAGTACAGCGCCTCGTAGTGCCGCACCAGGTGCGGGTGGTGCCGGCGCAGCCAGTGGAAGTACCACTCGCGGGCACCGGGACGCAGATGGAGGGCCAGCGGCGTGACGGAGGTGGCTCCGGCGGCGGCGATGGCGCGGACGGTCGTGCGCAGTTGGGCCGGTGAGTCGCCGAGGAACGGGATGACCGGAGCCATCAGCACCCCGCACGGGATGCCGTGTTCGGTGAGACGGCGGATGACCTCGAGCCGCCGCTGCGGGGCGGGGGTGCCGGGCTCGACCGTCCGCCACAGTTCCTCGTCCGTGAAGCCCACCGACACCGAGACCCCGACGTCGGTGACGGCGGCCGCCGAGCGCAGCAGGTCCAGGTCGCGCAGGATGAGAGTGCCCTTGGTCAGGAGCGAGAACGGGTTGGCGTAGTCGCGCAGTGCGGTCAGGATGCCCGGCATCAGCCGGTACCGTCCCTCCGCCCGCTGGTAGCAGTCCACGTTCGTGCCCATGGCGATGTGCTGACCGCGCCAGCGCGGGCTGCTCAGCTCCTTGCGCAGCAGCTCGGGCGCGTTGACCTTGACGACGATCTGGGTGTCGAACCCCGTGCCGGTGTCCAGGTCGAGATAGCTGTGCGTCCTGCGCGCGAAGCAGTAGACGCAGGCGTGCGAACAGCCGCGGTAGGGGTTCACCGTCCATTCGAACGGCATGCGCGAGGCGCCGGGCACCTTGTTCACCAGCGAGCGCGCCCGTACCTCGTGGAAGGTGATGCCGCGGAACTCGGGGGTGTCGAACGTCCGGGTGACGGCCGAGGTGCCGAAGAGGGCGGGCGCGGCGGCCTGGCTGTGCTCGTCGGTGTCCCTCAGTTCGTCCCAGCGCATGTGCGGCCTCCTCAGTGCTGGTGTCGCGTCCCTCTGGCGGCACTCTCGCTCTCTCGTCCCTGACGTCCCCCACAGAATAGAACACCTGTTCCCACCGGCCCTGTCAAGGTGGATTTGGGAGCCCGGGGTGAGGGTGGTTGGCTGGTCGCGATGTCCGTAGAGCCCCGCGCCGCATGCGGGGCGACCAGCACAGGAGGAGCCATGGCGCAGGTCGAGGCGACCACGCAGCGGGAGATCGCCGCCGAGCCCGAGAAAGTGTTCGATGCGCTCGCCGACTACAACGGAACCCGGTCCGAGGTGCTGCCCGAACAGTTCAGCGAGTACGAGGTGCGCGAGGGCGGCGACGGCGAGGGCACCGTCGTGCACTGGAAGCTCCAGGCCACGTCCAAGCGCGTCCGCGACTGCCTGCTGGAGGTCGGCGAGCCCGCTGACGGCGAACTGGTCGAGAAGGACCGCAACTCCTCCATGGTCACCACCTGGCGGGTCACCCCCGGTGCGCAGCCGAACAGCGCACGGGTCACGGTCACCAGCGTCTGGAACGGCGCCGGCGGCATCGGCGGCTTCTTCGAGAAGACCTTCGCGCCCAAGGGTCTGGCCCGCATCTACGACGACCTGCTGGCGCGGCTCGCCTCCAAGGTCGAGTGACCGCTCGCCCCGGGGGGCCGACGCCTCGCCGGTGAGCCCCTGCGGGGCGCTCACCGCGAGGTGAGCCCGCGCTCGGCGCTCACTGGATCGGGTGGTTTCCGCTGCCCGCACTCGACTGCCGACGGCGTCGGCCCGGCGGGGAAAACCCCTGTTCGGCGGGTCGAAAGACGCCTCGGGCAACCGAGTTGAGTCCCATCTGTCCCATGCCGCGCACCAGAACCGCGGTTGAACGCTCTTGTCGTGCAATGCGAGAAATACTCCCCCGAAAGCAGCGGCAAGGGGAGTGCGATGGGCGGGACCGGCGGGACGATTCTCGACAGCAGGGACGATGAGCATCCCGCGCCGGGAGGGGGCGCGGCCCGGGCCGCGGCCGCTCACAGCCCGGCCGCGGTCGAGTTCAGGGTGGAGGTGCCGGGCCGGCGCGAGGCGCCGGTCGCTGCCGTGCCGGTGCGGGCACCCAAGGTGGCGGGCGCCGAGGCCGCCACCTGGGCCGGTACCGAGCCCGACGTCTGGGCCGGTATCGCGCACGGCGGGCGCCCCGGCCCGGACGCGGGGCAGCCCTCCTGGGACACCACCCTCGGGGGCGGTGCGCTCGCCCCCGGGCAGCCCCCGCCACCCGGTACGTCCGGACAGCCTCAGCCCCCGTTCCCCGGCGAGGCCGACCCCGCGCAGCCGGTCCGTCCGCCTGCCGGCGAGTCCCCGCAGGCGGACGTCGCGGGAACCCAGTCGGAGATCCCCCTCAGCCCCAGGCGCCTGCGCCTGGTGTTCTGCGCGCTGATGCTCTCCCTGCTGCTCGCCGCGCTCGAACAGACCATCGTCGCCACGGCGCTTCCCAAGATCGTCGGTGAGCTCGACGGCCTGAGCCAGATGTCCTGGGCCGTCACCGCCTACCTGCTGGCCGCGACCATCGGGCTGCCCATCTACGGCAAGCTCGGTGACCTCTTCGGCCGCAAGGGGCTCTTCCTCTTCGCCATCGGAGTCTTCACGGTCGGCTCCGCCCTCGCGGGCTGGGCGGGGTCCATGGAGGCGCTGATCGTCTACCGTGCCGTCCAGGGCACCGGCGCAGGCGGCCTCATGATCGGCGTCCAGGCGATCATCGCGGACGTGGTGCCGCCCCGCGAACGGGGCCGCTACATGGGGCTCATCGGAGGCGCGTTCGGCCTCGCCTCCGTCGCGGGCCCGCTGCTGGGCGGCTGGTTCACCGACGACCTCTCCTGGCGCTGGTGCTTCTGGTTCAACGTCCCCGTCGGCCTGCTGACCCTCCTGGTCACCTCCTTCGCGCTCAAGCTCCCGCGCCCCCGCGTGCGCCCCCGGCTCGACGTGTCCGGCGCACTTTTGATGGCCGCCTTCTCCACCTGCCTGGTCCTGCTGACCAGCTGGGGCGGTACGACGTACGAGTGGGGCGACCGCGTCATCTGGGGGCTCGCGGCCGGGGCCGTGGTCAGCGGAGTCCTCTTCCTGGTCGCCGAGCGCTTCGCGCCCGAACCCGTGCTCCCGCTGCGGCTGTTCAAGGACTCCGTCTTCAACGTCACAGGACTCGTCGGCGTCGCCATCGGCGTCGCGCTGTTCGGCGCCGCCAGCTACCTGCCCAGCTTCCTGCAGATGGTCGAGGGCGTCAGCGCCACCACCTCAGGGCTGCTGATGCTGCCGCTGATGTGCGGCGTGGTGGTCTCCTCCACGCTCTCCGGGCAGCTCATCTCCCGCACCGGGCACTACAAGATCTTCCCCGTCATCGGCTGCGCGCTCTCCGCCGAAGGCATGTGGCTGCTCTCCAAACTGGACCAGGACACCTCGCGCCAGGTGTTCGGCGTCTGGTCCGGCATCCTCGGGCTCGGCATCGGCTTCGTGCTCCCCGTCCTCGTGCTCGCCGTGCAGAACTCCGTGCGCTCCGCCGACCTCGGGGTGGCCACCAGCGCCAACAACTACTTCCGGCAGATCGGCGGCAGCGTCGGCGCGGCGCTGTTCGGCACCCTGCTCGCCGACCGGCTCGCGGACGCGCTCGCCCGTGAACTGCCCGCGGGCCAGGGCAAGCTGCCCGACCCGGAGTCCATCACCCCGCAGCTCGTGCGCGCCCTGCCCGCGCCCCTGCGCGACGGCTACATCGAGGCGTACGCCGACGCCATGCCGCGGATCTTCCTCTACCTCGTACCTGTGCTCGTCCTCGGGCTGGCACTGTCCCTCTTCCTCAAGGAGAAACCACTGGTGTCCCAGCACACGTCCGTGCCGCAGGCTCGCACGGCTGACTCGTCCGCCGCACCGGCACCCGAGGCCAACGGAGCGGCCCCCCACCTCCACGCGCAGCCCTCGCACACCCCCGCAGCGCCGTACGCCGCAGGCGTTCCGGTCTGCGGCACGGTGCGGCACCACGACGGCAGCGCCGTCCCCCGCGCGGCACTCACCCTCGTCGACACCGGCGGCCGGCAGATCGGCCGCGGCGCGACGGGCGACGATGGGCGGTACGCGCTGAGCACGCCGGGGGAGGGCGCCTACGTGCTGATCGCCGCCGCGGGCGGGCACCAGCCACGCGCCGTCAGCGTCAGCGTGGGAGAGCGCCCCGTCGACCTCGACGTGGTGCTCGGCGGAGCGGGACGCCTGGCCGGCAGCGTGCTGACCGCCGACGGCAATCCCGTCAAGGACGCCACGGTGACGCTGACGGACGTGCGCGGGGAGGTCGTGGCCACCACCCGCAGCGGACGCGAGGGCACCTACGTCATCACCGAACTCGTGGCGGGCGAGTACACGCTGGCCGCCAGCGCGCCCGTCTACCGCCCGGCCGCGCTGCCGATCTCCGTCCAGGCCTCCCGCGAGACCAGGCAGGACATCGAACTGGCGGGCGGAGCGGTGCTGCGCGGCACCGTGCGGGCCAGCGGCGGGCGGCCCGTCGAGGAGGCCAGGGTCACGCTGCTGGACGCCGCGGGCAACGTCGTCGACACGGCCACGACCGGCGCGGACGGCATCTTCCGCTTCGTCGATCTCGCCTCCGGCGAGTACACGGTCGTGGCCGCGGGCTACCCGCCGGTGGCGACCGTGCTGCAGATCGCGGCCGGCGGTCGCACGGAACGGGACGTGCAACTGGGCCACGAGGACTGAGCCGGACCGCGGTTCCGCCGACCGGTGCGGCGCCGATCCGGTGCCGCACCGGTGGGTGCTTCCCTCCTCCGCGCATGCCCTCGCCGCGCGGTACGGCGCGGCGTGCCGACTGGGTAACGCGCAGGTCAGCGGTGCGAGGGGGGCAGCTTCTCACCCGCCCGGGTGGAATCGAATGGTCTAAACCAGTGGAGTTATCCACAGGGGTGTCCTGGCGATGGCCGACCGCGTAACGTTCCGGGACATGAAGATCCTCATCAGCGCCGACATGGAGGGCGCAACGGGAGTCACCTGGCCGGCTGACGTGCTGCCGGGCACCCCGCAGTGGGAACGCTGCCGGTCGATGTTCACCTCCGACGTGGACGCGGCCGTGCGCGGCTTCTTCGAGGCGGGCGCTGACGAGGTGCTCATCAACGAGGCGCACTGGACGATGCGCAATCTGCTGCTCGAACAGCTGGATGAGCGCGCGGAGATGCTCACCGGCAGGCACAAGTCCCTCTCGATGATCGAGGGCATCCAGCACGGCGACGTCGACGGAGTCGCCTTCATCGGCTATCACACGGGCGCGGGCAGCGAGGGCGTGCTCGCCCACACTTTCCTCGCCAACTCGCTGACGGGCGTGTGGGCCGACGGCGTGCGGGCGAGCGAGGGGTATCTCAACTCGCTGGTCACCACGGAGTACGGCGTGCCGATCGTGCTGGTGACGGGGGATGACCGCACCGTCGAGGACGCCAAGGGGTACGCACCGGAGGCCGGTGGCGTCGCCGTCAAGGACTACGTGTCGCGGTACGCCGCCGTCTGCCGCCCGCCCGCACGCACGGCGGCCGAGATCCGGGACGCGGCGTGCCGTGCCGCGCCCCTGGCCGTGCGGCGCACCCCACCCGCGCCCGAACCGCACACCATCGAGATCGAGTTCGACGCGGAGCACCTCGTGGGCGCGGCCACCGTCGTCCCCGGAGTCGCCCGCACCGCCGAGCGCCGGGTCTCCTACACCTCACCCAGCGCCTACGAGGCCATCCGGTGCTTCAAGGCCGTCACGACCGTCGTCTCCTCGGCGGTGGAGGAGCAGTATGGCTGAGCCGGCAGGACGACGAGCACCCGGCGCGGGCGAGCAGTGGCCCGGCCCCGGCCACCACCTGGACGCCCAGGTCTTCGAGGAGGTGGTGACGGCCACCTCCGAGCTCATCCGGATCGACACCACCAACCACGGCGGCGGCGAGGGCAGCGAACGGCAGGCAGCGGAGTACGTCGCCTCCCGGCTCGCCGAAGCGGGGATCGAGCCGCGGCTGCTGGAGAAGAAACCGGGACGCACCAACGTCGTCGCCCGCGTCCCGGGCACCGACCCCTCAGCGGACGCGCTGCTGCTCCACGGCCACCTCGACGTCGTCCCCGCCGAACCCGCCGACTGGAGCGTCCACCCCTTCTCCGGAGAGGTGCGGGACGGCGTGGTGTGGGGACGGGGCGCCATCGACATGAAGAACGCCGACGCGATGGCGCTCTCCCTGGTGCGCGCCTGGGCCCGCGCGGGCGTCAGGCCGCCCCGCGACATCGTCCTGGCCTTCACCGCCGACGAGGAGGACAGCGCGGAGTTCGGCTCCGACTTCCTCGTCGAACAGCACCCGGAGCTGTTCGAGGGCTGCACGGAGGGCATCAGCGAGTCCGGAGCCTTCACCTTCCACGCCGAGGACGGCCTGCGCCTCTACCCGGTGGCCGCCGGGGAGCGCGGGACGGCGTGGCTGAAGCTGACCGCCCACGGCAGGGCGGGGCACGGCTCCAAGGTCAACAGGGCCAACGCCGTCAGCCGGCTGGCGGCCGCCGTCCACCGCATCGGCGAGCACGAGTGGCCCGTCCGGCTCACCCCCACCGTGCGGGCCGCGCTCGCCGGCCTGGCCGAGGTGCACGGACTGCGCCCGCTGGGCCCCGACGCGAAGGACGCGGAGGTGGACGCGCTGCTCGCCCAACTCGGCCGGGGAGCGGCCCTGATCGAGCCCACGGTGCGCAACAGCGCCAACCCGACGGTGCTGGAGGCCGGTTACAAGGTCAACGTCATCCCGGGGACGGCCACCGCGCGCGTGGACGGGCGCATGCTGCCGGGCGCCGAGGAGGAGTTCCACACCACACTCGACGAGCTGAGCGGTCCCGACGTGCGCTGGGAGTTCCAGCACCGCGAGGTGCCGCTCCAGGCGCCCGTCGACTCGCCGCTGTTCGCCGCCATGAGCGAGGCGCTGGAGCACTTCGACCCGGGAGCGCGCGCCGTGCCCTACTGCATGTCAGGGGGCACGGATGCCAAGCAGTTCTCCCGGCTCGGCGTCGTCGGCTACGGCTTCACGCCGCTCAAGCTGCCCGAGGGCTTCGACTACCAGGCGCTCTTCCACGGCGTGGACGAGCGGGTCCCCGTCGAGGCCCTGCACTTCGGCATCCGCGTCCTGGACCGCACACTGCTCGGTACCGGCGCCCCGGGCACGGGGGGCGCGGTCCCGGCGGGGGACGCCGCGCCCCCGCCCACCGACCATCCGCCGGCGCGCGACACGAACACCCCGTCAGGAGGCTGACCACCCGTGATCTCCCAGGCCCCCTACGGCACCTGGCCCTCACCCATCGACGCGCGGACCGTCGCCGCGCACGACGGGCGGCCCGAGTTCCTCGGCTCCGTCGGCGAGGAGCTGTGGTGGACCGAGCCGCGCCCCGAGGAAGGCGGACGCCGCGCACTGATGCGGTGCACAGCGGACGGACAGCCGGCCACCAGCGTGCTGCCCGCGCCGTGGAACGTGCGCAACCGCGTCATCGAGTACGGCGGTCTGCCCTGGGCCGGCGCCCCACGCCCCCAGGGCGGCCCCCTGGTCGTCTTCACGCACTTCGCCGACGAGCGGCTCTACGCCTTCGAGCCCGAAGCGCCGGACGCCGAGCCGCGCCCGCTGACGCCGCTCTCGGACGCCAGGGACGCGGGGCTGCGCTGGTGCGATCCCGTCGTGCTCCCCGAGCGGGGCGAGGTGTGGTGCGTGCTGGAGGAGTTCATCGGAGAGGCGCCCACCGAGCTGCGCAGGATGCTGGCCGCGGTCCCGCTCGACGGATCGGCCGCCGGGGACCGCACCCGTGTGCGGGAGCTGACCGGGGACGGCGACCGGTTCGTGACCGGCCCGCGCCTCGCCCCGGCAGGAGACCGCGCGGCCTGGCTCGCCTGGAATCACCCCGCGATGCCGTGGGACGGCACCCGTGTGATGACCGCGCGGATCTCCGACGACGGCACGCTCGGCACCCCCCACGCGGTCGCCGGCGGCCCCGAGGAGTCCGTCGCCCAGGTGGAGTTCGCCCACGACGGCTCGCTGGTCGTCGCGACGGACGCGAGCGGCTGGTGGAACCTGGCGCGGGTGGACGTCGAAGCGGCCGAGGCGGCCGACGCCGCCGAGCCGGGACGGGGCCCGACGCTTCCCCGGGTGCCGCTGTGCCCCCGCGAGGAGGAGTTCGCCGGCGCGTCGTGGAAGATCGGTCAGCGCTGGTTCGCGCCACTGCCCGGCGGACTGGTCGCCGCGCTGCACGGAAGGGGCGCCCAACGGCTCGGTGTGCTCGACCCCCGGACGGGGGAACTCGTCGACACGGCAGGGCCGTGGACCGAGTGGGCGGCCTCGCTCGCCGTCGTCGACTCCCGGGTCGTGGGCATCGCCGCCAGCCCGCGTACCTCGTACGAGATCGTCGAGCTGGACACCAGAACCGGACACACCGTCGTCCTGGCCGCCCGGCACGAGGACCACGTGGACCCGGCCTACTACCCCGAGCCGCAGATCCGCACGTTCACCGGCCCCGACGGACGGGACATCCACGCCCACCTCTACCCGCCGCACCACCCGGACCGCACCGCGCCCGAGGGCGAGCTGCCGCCGTACGTGGTGTGGGTGCACGGCGGCCCCACCAGCCGCTCACCCCTGGTGCTCGACCTGGAGATCGCCTACTTCACCTCGCGCGGCATCGGCGTCGCCGAGGTCGACTACGGCGGTTCGACGGGATACGGGCGGCAGTACCGCAACCGGCTGCGGGAACAGTGGGGCGTTGTCGACGTCGAGGACTGCGCCGCGGTGGCCCGTACCCTGGCCGCCGAAGGCACCGCGGACCCGGCACGGCTGGCCATCCGCGGCGGCAGCGCCGGCGGCTGGACCAGCGCGGCCTCCCTCACCTCGCCGCTCGCGGAGGGCGTCTACGCCTGCGCCACCATCTCCTACCCGATCCTCGACCTGGCAGGGTGGGCCACGGGGGAGACCCACGACTTCGAGTCGCAGTACCTGGAGTCGCTGGTCGGCTCGTTGGCGAAGGTGCCAGGCAGGTATCGCGAGCGCTCCCCGGTGAACGCCGCACAGCGGGTCGCCGCACCGTTCGTACTGTTGCAGGGGCTGGACGACGTGATCTGTCCGCCCGTCCAGTGCGACCGCTTTCTCAAGGAGGTCAAGGGCCGGGGCGTCCCCCACGCCTACCTGGCGTTCGAAGGGGAGGGGCACGGTTTCCGCAGGGCCGACACCATCGTCCGTGCGGTCGAGGCAGAACTGTCGCTGTATTCCCAGACGTTCGGCCTCGCTCGCGAGGACGTCCCACAGCTGGAGCTGCGCCCATGAGCGTTCCCCCGCTGCCCGAGGGCGAGCCCGACCCGTCCCTGGCCGATCCGCACACCCTGCTGGAGGGCTACCTCGACTACTACCGCCGCACCCTGCTCCGCAAGGCCGCCCGCCTCTCCGAGGAGGAGCTGCGCACCAGCCGGCTCCCTTCGGGCTGGACGCCACTGGAGCTGATCCGTCATCTCCAGCACGTCGAACAGCGCTGGCTGCACTGGGGTTTCCGCGCCGAGCAGGTCGCCGCCCCGTGGGGTGACCGGGAGCCGGAGACCGAGGCGGACCGCTGGTACGTGCCTGACGGCATGAGTGTCCAGGAGGTCCTCGACGCGTTCACCCGGCAGTGCGAGCGCTCCCGGGAGGCGACGGCGGACGCGGCGCTCGACAGACGGGCGGCGGTCGGCGGCCGCTTCTCCGCGCCCGGGGAGGCCCCCAGCCTCGCCTGGATCCTCTTCCACCTGCTCCAGGAGTACGCGCGGCACGTCGGCCAGCTCGACGTGGTCGTGGAGCTGGCGGGCGGCGGCACGGGGGAGTGACACGAGCGCGTTGACGGTGGGGCGGCGCTCCGGGGGCGAGGGGAGAGCCGAGCCTGAGCCCGAGTGGGCGGCCCACGTGGGCGGGTCCCGCCCCGTGGTGGTCACAGCGCCGCGACGTCCGCGAGGACACGGGCCTGCCGCATGAGGGTGATGCTGTGGTGCAGGTCGGCGTCCTCGTCCACGGACCAGAGCGCGTACTCGACGTGCCGCGCCACCGCCCAGGCGCGTATGCGGTCGACGTCCTCACCCACGGCGTCCGCGAGCAGGGCGGTGCGGTGGCGGAGCACGCGGTGTGGATCGGGGTGCGCGAACGGGTCGTCGATCTGTTCGAGCAGCGGCCACGGGTCGAAGGCGGCGTCGCCCGTCATCGGTTTGGCGTCGATGGCCAGCCACGGGGCGCGCCGGGCCGACAGCAGGTTGCCGGGGTTGAAGTCGCCGTGCAGTACCACCGTGCGGTCGGCGGTCGGCGGCAGTGCGCGGAACAGCCGCTCCGCCAGCCGGTAGAGGCCGGCGTCCAGTTCGGCGGGCCATTGCCTGGCGGCCTGCCGCTCGGCCACGCGGGCCCACCCGGCCGTGGTGTCGGCGAGCGCGTCGATCCCGAGTGCGGCGGCCTTCGCCGCGTCTGCGGACCAGAGCCGGCGCAGTACCTCGGCGGCGGACAGCAGGCGGTCCTCGGCGGGCAGGTGGTCGGCGCGGCCCAGTTCGTCGCCGGGTTCGACACGCTCCAGCAGCAGCGCGAAGTGCTCGGCGTCCTGTTCGTGCACGCGGACGGCGCTGTCGCCGTTCCACAGGCTGAGCGCGGTGCCCTCCGTGCGGGCTTCCGGGTGGGGCCACGTCAGCTTGAGTACGGCTCGGCTGCCGTCCGCTCGTTCGGCCGGAGCCACCCACGAGCAGCTGCCGCCGTGGAAGGGCGCTCCCAGGCGCAGTTGCCAGCGTGCGCGCACTTTCTCGACCAGCGCGGGCAATCCTGCGAGCCACGCGCGTCCGCTGTCCGTGCGGCTCATCTCGGTGAGTACCGGCACAGTGGGCGGGAACAGGGCGGACGGTGCCGGTGTCCAGGGCGCCGACGTCCCTGGCAAGCCGGGAGGGTTGGGCTGCGGCGGGGAGGGGCTCTGCGCCTCGGAGTCGAGGTCGGTCACGGCATCGTCCTTGGCGGTCGAGGGGTGACGGCCGATGTGCGGTCGTGGCTGCGGGCCCCGGCCCGCCACCGGTTCGGCCGGTTCGGCCGGCTGGGCCGGTTCGGCCGGCACGGCCTGGCCCACCACCGTAAGGGGAGACTTTCGTTCGCGCGTTCGCGGACTCGCGCGTGAGCGCTTCACTCCTTCGGGTACGGTCACCGCATGACGAGTGCCGCCTCCGGTACCACCGATCCCCTCCACTCTCCCGTCGTGCGCCTCGTGCGCGTGTCCGAGCACGCGGCCGCCGCAGCGGCGCCAGGCGCGCAGGCACCGCTCTCGGCGGAAGAGCGCGAGCGTGCCGCCAAGTTCGTACTCCAGGCCGACCGCGACCGTTACCTGGTCGCCCACCTGGCGCTGCGCGAGGAACTCGGCAGGCTGCTCGGCCTCGCCCCCCAGGACGTGCCGTTCACCCGTGCCGACTGCCCCGTGTGCGACGGTCCGCACGGGCGGCCGTCCGTGCCGGGAGACCCGGTGCACTTCTCCCTCTCGCACGCCGGTGACCTGGTGGCGCTGGCGTTCGCCGCCGCACCCATCGGTGTGGACGTGGAGCAGTATCCGTCCGTCGCCGCCGCCATCCAGACGACGTCCGCGCTCCACCCGAGCGAGCAGGTCGAACTGGCCGCTCTCGCGCCGGACGCGCTGCCCGCCGCGTTCGCCCGCTGCTGGACGCGTAAGGAGGCCTACCTGAAGGGCACCGGGTCGGGCCTGGGGGAGGACCCCGCTCTCACGTACGTCAGCGCGCTGGACCGGCCCGCCCGGGTCCCCGGCTGGCAGTTGACCGACCTGACGGTGCCGGACGGTTACGCGGCCGCGAGCGCGCTGCGGCAGACCGGTGCGCGGGGTGAGGGGGCGGACGCCGAGCGCGCGGACGTCCCGTCGCCGGCGGAATCGCCGACGGAATCGGCCACGGGATCGCCGACCGGGGGCGGGCCGGGGGAGAGCGAGCCGGGATGAGCCGGCGCACCGTACTGATCGAGGCGCCCGCCAATCTGGGCCTGCGCCCTCCCGCGCCCGGCGCCGTGCCGGGCTGCGGCAAGCTGCCGGGCGCCCGGCGCGACCAGGAGCTCTCCCGTGCGCTCGACGCCGTGGACAGCGCCGAGCCCGGCGGCCTCTTCCCCGGCGAACTGCGCGCTCTCGTGGCGCCGTTGGTGGCGTCACCGCGCTGTGCGGGCCTCCAGTTGACGGTCTACGACCCGGACCGGGACGCGACGGAGATGCCGGGCGCACGCCTCCTGACCGAACTGCTGACCCGGGTGCTGCGCTGAGGCGACCCCCTCGGCGCGCGTGAGCGGGAGTGCACCGGGCGGCGGCGACTGCCCCTGCTCCGCGGCTGGAGGGCCGCGACAGCCGCCCTGTTCCGCTGCGGGAGACCAGGAGAGGAGCGGCGGAGAGGCGCGGAAAGGATCTGGCGCGGGAGGGGCCGAACGTGTTCCATGGTCATCGGGGGTCCCGGTCAGGCGGCGGCGCCCGTGGACGACGCGTGAAGAAGCGAGGTTGCCCGTGGCCACGACTGTACGACGCAGTACCAGGACCCTGCCCGTCGCGCCGCTCGGCCCGGAGAACCCGCTGCCCGCGCTGCTGCCGCTGGATGAGGCACACACCCTTCAGGAGTCCGAACGCGCCGCGCTGCCCGTCGAGATGGCTCACCAGGTCGGATACGGTCCGCTGCGCTCGGTGCTGCCTGCCCGGGTACTCGACGGTTACGGGCGGCGCCGCGAGCCTGCCCCGCTCGACACCCTCGTCCTGGAGAACGATCGCCTGCGCGCCACCGTCCTCCCGGGTCTCGGGGGGCGCGTCGCCTCCCTCTTTCACAAGCCCAGCGGCCAGGAACTCCTCTACGCCAACCCGGTGTTCCAGCCGGCCGACTTCGCCCTCAACGGTGCCTGGTACTCCGGGGGCATCGAGTGGAACATCGGTGCGACAGGCCACACGACGCTCTCCTGCGCTCCCGTGCACGCGGCGCGCGTGCCCGCGCCCGGCGGGGACGGCGCGATGGTGCGGCTGTGGGAGTGGGAGCGGCTGCGCGACACCCCGTTCCAGGTGGACCTGTGGCTGCCCGACGAGTCGGACTTCCTGTACGTGGGCGCCCGTATCCGCAATCCGCACGACCGCACCGTGCCGGTCTACTGGTGGTCGAACATCGCCGTTCCGGAGGACGAGGGCACGCGTGTCCTCGCGCCCGCGGAGGAGACGTGGTACTTCGCCTACGAGCGCCGGCTGCGCCGTATCCCCGTTCCCGAGTGGCGGGGCACGGACCTGAGCTATCCGCTGCGCAGCCGGTTCCCCGCCGACTATTTCTACGAGGTGCCCGAGGGCGCCCGCAAGTGGATCGCCTCGCTCGACGAGAAGGGGCAGGGGCTCGTCCAGACCTCCACGGACGTGCTGCGCGGCCGCAAGCTGTTCGTCTGGGGCTCGGGCCCGGGCGGCAGGCGCTGGCAGCAGTGGCTGACGGAGCCCGGCACGCCCGGATACGTCGAGATCCAGGCGGGCCTGGCACGCACCCAGCTCGAACACGTCCCGCTGGAGGCGGGCGGCGAGTTCTCCTGGCTGGAGGCCTACGGCCCGCTGGCCACCGACCCCGCCGCTGTCCACGGCGCCGACTGGGCGGCGGCGCGCGGCCACACGGAGGAGCGGCTGGAGGCCGCGCTGCCCCGCTCCCGCGTGGAGGCGGCGTACGAGGCGTGGCGGCCGTACGCCGACGCCGACCCCGAGGGGGAGCCGCTGGCGGTCGGTTCGGGGTGGGGCGCGCTGGAGGTGGAGCGCGGTGGCTTCACACTGCCCGGCACCCCTTTCGCGGCGGGGACGATGGGTGAGGACCAGCGGCCGTGGGCGGAGCTGTTGCGTACCGGCGCGCTGCCGTGCGGGCCTGCGGGCCTCCCTCCGGGGCCGACGCTCGTCGCGGCCGAGTGGCGGGAGCTGCTGGAGTCCGCGCACGCCGCAAAGGGAGCAACCGGGTACGAGTTGGACCACCACCTGGGCGTCGCGCAGTGGCACGCGGGCGACCGCTCCCAGGCGGTACGCAGCTGGGAACGCTCCCTCGGCTCCGCGCAAGGGGGCGCGCGCTGGCCGGCGTTGCGCTGCCTGGCCGTCGCCGACCAGCAGGACGGGAACACGGCTCGCGCGGCCCAGCGGAGCCTCGACGCCGTCACGGACGCGCGGAAGGGGCTGGACGCCGGCCAGGTCTCGGCGCGGGCGGCACTGAGCGCGCTCGCGCGCGAAGCGGTCGAGGCGCTGCTGGCCGCGGACCGCCCCGGCGAGGCGGCCGCCGTGCTGGACGAACTCCCCGCGGCCGAGCGCGATCGCGGGCGCTTCCGACTGCTGCGGGCCCGCGTCCTGCTGGCGCGAGGCGACACCGCCGGCGCCCGCGCCGTCTTCGACAGCGATTTCGAGGTGGAGGACCTGCGCGAGGGCGAGGAGGTGCTGAGCGACACCTGGGCGGCGCTGACGGACGAACCCCTGCCGCACCGCTACGACTTCCGCATGCGGCCGTAAGCCGTAGCCTCGCACAGCCGCTGCCGGCAGCCCGGCTGCCGGCAACTCCGCGGCCCCCGGCTGCCGGCAGCCCCGCGGCCCTCGGGCGGGGCTGCGGGGGCGGCTCGCGACCGCCGCGTGCGTCACACGTCGGGAAGGAACCTCACTGCGGGGCGTCCTTCCTGTCCATGTACTCGAAGACGCTGCCGTCCGGGTGGCGGGCCACCAGGCTGCGGCCGATGGGTGTGGACTTGGGGCCGGCGATGATCTGGGCTCCCACGGTGTGCAGGTCGGCCAGCGCGTCGTCGACGTCCTTCACGGCGAGCGTGGCCTTGATCTTGCTGAGCACCTCCAGGTGCCCTTCGGGGCCGCTCATCAGGAAGAACGGGCCCACGGCGGCGACCTCCACCGAGCCGTTCTCGAAGCGCGCCGCCTCGGCACCCGCCAGCCGCTCGTACACCGGTACCGCGGCGTCCAGATCGTCGACGCAGATACGCAGCGAGGTCCCCAGAATATCCATGGCCCTACCCTAGGACGGGCCGCAGGCTGTGCCGAACCCCGGCGAGGGGTGGGGAGTTGCCCGCAGGCGGTTCCGGTTCACACGTGGCAGAGGATTTCGCCGTGGACGACGGTGAACCAGCCGTCCTCTTCCGCGCCCCAGGCCCGCCACGCCTCGGCGGCGCGGTGCAGATCCCGGCGGGTGGCCAGGCCGGACTCGACCGCGACGGCCGCGTATCCGGAGTCCACCGTGCGGTCCGCCCACAGCCCGCTCCACCAGGCGCGTTCCTCCGGTGAGACGAAGCACCAGGTGCCGGTGGTGATCTCGACGTCGGTGAAGCCGGCCTGGCGTGCCCACGCGTGCAGCCGGCGTCCGGCGTCGGGTTCGCCGCCGTTGGCCCGGGCGACGTTCCGGTAGAGGTCCAGCCACTCGTCCATGCCGGGCACCTGCGGGTACCAGAACATTCCGCCGTAGTCGGCGTCGCGGGCGGCGACCACTCCGCCGGGCGCGCACACCCGGCGCATCTCGCGCAGCGCGGTGACGGGGTCGCCGACGTGCTGGAGGGTCTGGTGCGCGTGGACCACGTCGAAGCTGTCGTCGGGGAAGTGGAGGGCGTGGACGTCACCGGTCGTGAACCGCGTGTTGGCCACCCCGCGTTCCGCCGCCGTTCGACGCGCCTGGGCCAGTACGCCCTCGGCCGCGTCGAGTCCGGTGACCGTGCCCTGTGGCACCAGGGCGGCGAAGTCGGCCGTGATGGTGCCGGGCCCGCAGCCGATGTCCAGGACGCGGTGGTCCGGGCGCAGCGCGCCGAGCAGGTAGGCGGCGGAGTTGTCGGCGGTGCGCCAGCGGTGGGAGCGCAGGACGGACTCGTGGTGGCCGTGGGTGTACACGGCGGTCTCGTGTGCCATGCGGGCACCCTAACGAGTCGTCTTGCCATGTGAGCAACTATCGCCCACATAGTGGACATGTAGGAGGGGCTGCCACGCGCCCCGGCGAACGGCCCGGCACCCGGCTGGTTTGCCGCCCGCTTCGCCGGGCACCCGGCCGCCCGTGCTTCGGAAAGAAGGCACACCCGCGGGTAAGACGCGCGCGCCCCAGGGCCGTTCGCCCGCCCCGCCGGTGCCCTCGCTCCCGCGGTGTCTGTCCGACGACGTGACCGGTAGGGGAGCACAGCCGATGACCCTTCGTACGCAGCGCTCGAGGCACCCGCACGACGACGCGCCCGACACCTCGGCCGAGTTCCGACGCATCGCCGCACTGCCTGACGGGCCCGAGAAGGAAGAGCTGCGCCGGCGTGTGGTGCGGGCCTGGATGCCGATGGCCGAACGGCTGGCCCGGCACTTCCGCAACCGGGGTGAGGCGCTGGAAGACCTCCAGCAGGTCGCCGCGCTCGGACTGGTCAAGGCCGTCGCCCGGTACGACGTCTCGCGCGGCTGCGCGTTCGAGAGCTTCGCCGTGCCGACCATCGTCGGCGAGGTCAAGCGGCACTTCCGCGACCACCTGTGGGGGCTGCACGTGCCCCGGCGCGTGCAGGAGCTGCGCAACCGGGTCCGCACCAGCCGGCGTGAGCTCAGCCACTCGCTCGACGGCCGCACCCCTTCCGTACGGCGGATCGCCGAACACGCCGGACTGCGCGAGGAGGACGTGCTGCTCGGCATGGAGGCGATGGAGAGCTACAGCACGCTGTCACTGGACGCGCAACTTCCCGGCGCGGACGACGGGTACTCCCTCGTCGACACCCTCGGCAGCTGCGAACCCGGCTTCGACCAGGTCGTCTACCGCGAGGCGGTCAAACCGCGGCTGCGACGGCTGCCGGAGCGCGAGCGGCGCATCCTCTACCTGCGCTTCTTCTGCGACATGACGCAGAGCCGGATCGCCGAACAGCTCGGTATCTCGCAGATGCACGTCTCCCGCCTGATCAGCAGCACGTGCAGCCGCATCCACCACGAGGTGGAGGCCGACCGGCGCCTCGGACGCGGGGTGTCGGGCGCGGCGGCGCCCGACACCCGGGGGCGGGAAGTCCCCGAGACCCACGACGTCCGGGAGGCCCAGGGGATCGAGGAGGCCGAGGAGTCCGCCACCTCGGAGTCGGAGGTGCGGGTGACGGGGCGGGCCCCGGGGGCCGAGCCTGTGCGCTGCGGCGCCCGCGAGGGCGATGGGCGGCGTACGGCCCCGCGCGGGTACGACGCCGGTCGCCGTACGAACACCGACGCCAACACCAACACCAACACCAACACCGACGGCAGGCGGAAGCATCGGCAGGGCTCCGGGGCGGGCGGGCACGCCCGACGCCCGCACGCCCCCGTACCGGCCACGGCCCGCGGCTGACAGCCCTGTCCCGGAAGGGACGTGCGGCCCTCTGCCGAGGGGCCGTGCTCCGGCACGGTGCTTCGTGTCGGCGATGCCGGTGTCACCGCCGTCTGCGAAGGTGTACACAAGAGGGTTGTCTGATCTACGGGTAGGCGGCACATATGCGGCGCACCGGCCAGGGGAGCGGAGGGGGCGCGGGCCCGCGTCCCCTCACCGGCCCGGCCGCCGTGCGGGGATCCGCGAGCGGGTACTGGCGGCGGCGCGGCCTGCCGACCGAACCCGCGCAGGTGGCCGTGGCCCCCGCGGCGCCGCTGCTGCTGCTCGCCGTCCTGGCCGCCGCGGGCAGACGGGAGCGGCAAGGTGCGGCGGGCGTGCTCCTGCCGCACCCGTGCGCGTCCTGGTACGCGCCGCAGGCGCACCTGCTGGGGCAGCCCGTGCGCACGGTGCCGGTGCCCGCCGAGTGCGGCGGTGTGCCAGACCCCTTCGCGCTGCTGGAGACGGTGCGCAGGGCGCGCGCTGACGGGGAGGCGCCGCACGCGCTGGTGCTCTCCGTCGCCGACGACGTCACGGGCACGGCCGCGCCACCCGAACTGCTGCATGAGGTGTGCGAGGCGGCCGTCGCCGAAAACCTGCTGCTCGTCAGCGACGAGACGTGGCGCGACACCTCGCACGCCCCGGACGACACCGTCGTGGTCAGTCCGGCCCAGATGCTCGCGGAGGCGGGCCGTCCCGAGCAGGTGGTGGTGCTCACCGACCTCGGCGCCGCGCTGCCGCAGCCCGGCCTGTGCGCGGGCGTCGCCCGGTTCTCCGCCACGCGCGGCGGCGCGCTGCTCGGCGAACAGGTGCACGAGGTGCTGGGCCTGCTCGGCTCGGGGCTGTCGGAACGGTCGGCCGAGGCGGCCGAGGCGGCGCTGTCCGAACCGGCCCAGATGTGCTCCCGACGGGACGCCGACGCGCGTCGGAACGGCCGGCTGGCCGGGATGCTCCACGGGGCGGTCACCGAAGCCGGAGCGACCTGCCGCCCGCCCCGCGTGGGCCGGCACGTCTATGCCGACCTGGACCAGCTCAGGGCACGGCTCGCCGCGCGCGGCATCACCGACGCGCCGCGCCTGGAGGCGGAGCTGGTGCGCCGTCTGGGGCCGTACGCGGAGGGCGGGCACCGCTTCGGCGACGATCCGCGCGAGCTGCGGGTGCGGCTGTCGACGGAGGCGCTCGGCGGCGCACCGCCCGGCCCTTCCGCCGCCGTCGCCCCCGGCGTGCCGACCGTCTCCTCCACCGCGGCGGGGCCTGCCGACGCCGGGCCGGTTCCCGGGGCACGGCAGCGCGGTCCCACCGGGCCGGCGCAGGGGGAATTGCCGGGCGAGGCCGAGGCGTTGGCACAGGTGCAGTCGGTGCTGGCCGACCTCACGGATGGGAGCCCTCACTAGATGACCGATCGGACCGGGCAGCGTTCCGAGCGCTCTTCCGCCGCCTCCCCGTCGGGCGAGAACCCGGCACGGGAAGGGGCCGCCCCCTCCGGCACCCCGTCGGCCGATCCGCTGCCGGACAGCCTGTCGCCTGCGGGCGCGTTGCCGGACAGCCCGTCACCGGATGGCGAACTGCCGGTCAGCCCGTCTGCGGACAGTTCCCCGCCGGGTGGTGAGCCGCCCGCTGAACCGTCGGAAAGACCCGCGTCGGCCTGTGGCGCCGCCCGCCACGGGCCGACCGACGTGCTTTTGCGGCCGCCGCCGCCCGCCGTGTCCCCGCCGCGCCCCGTGGGGGCGCTGCGGATGTGGCCGCGCTCCTTCGCCGACCGGCTGACCTCGCCGCTGCCCGGCGTCCGCGCGCTGGCACGGCTGGCCCGGGAGGGCGCGATGCGGCCGGTCTCCTCCGCGCTGGCCGAGGAGATCCCCAAGCTGCCCTTCGCGCCGGGCCCGATGCCGGACGTGGGGCCCGACACCGTCGCCGTCACCTGGGCGGGGCACGCCAGCTGGGTGGTGCGCATCGGTGGTCTGACGGTGCTGACCGACCCGGTCTGGTCGCGGAAGATCCTGGGTACGCCCGCCCGGGTCACCCCGGTGGGCGTGGCCTGGCAGGACCTGCCGACGGTGGACGCGGTCGTCATCTCGCACAACCACTACGACCACCTCGACGCGCCCACGCTGCGCAGGCTGCCGCGCGACACGCCTCTCTTCGTCCCCGCGGGGCTGGGCGGCTGGTGCCGCAAGCGCGGCTTCACCACCGTCACCGAGCTCGACTGGTGGGAGGGCGCCGAGCTGCCGTCCCCCGCGGGGCAGGCGGGCGGCGGCAGGGTCCGCTTCGACTTCGTGCCCGCGCACCACTGGTCCAAGCGCTCCCTGACCGACACCTGCCGCTCGCTGTGGGGCGGCTGGGTGCTGACCGACCGGCACAAGCAGCGGGTGTACTTCGCGGGTGACACCGGGTACGGGCACTGGTTCGGTGAGATCGGCCGCCGCTACCCGGGTATCGACCTGGCGCTGCTGCCGATCGGCGCCTACGACCCGCGCTGGATGCTGCGTCCGGTGCACACGGACCCGGAGGAGGCGGTGCGCGCCTGCCAGGATCTGGGGGCGCGCCGGATGGCGCCGATGCACTGGTCGACGTTCCTGCTCTCTCAGGAGCCCCCGCTGGAGCCGCTCACCCGGGTACGGGCGGCCTGGCGCAAGGCGGAACTGCCGCGCGAGGACCTGTGGGACCTGCCGGTGGGCGCCTCCCGCGTCCTGGAGCCCGCGCACCCCTGACCCCGGGCCCGGCGGCGCGTCACTGCTCCGATGCGCGCGGCCGCCGCACCCGGCGCCACAGTGAGGGGGCGACGCTGACGAGCAGTGTCAAGGCGACGGCGGCCGCCACGCCTTCCCAGGGGCGGGGGAAGAGCGAGCCGCCCGCCACTCCGATGAGCTGGTAGACCGCCGACCAGGCCAGACAGGCCAGTACGTCGCCGCGAGCGAACTCCCGCATGCGCATGCGCGCCAGCAGGCAGGCGAGCATCACGGGGATGCGTCCGGCGGGCACCAGCCGGGAGACGACGAGCACGGCGACTCCGTGTTCGCGCAGTTTCCGGTCCGCCTGGGCCAGCCGTTCCGGTGCGGCCCGCTCGCGCAGTGCCGAAAGCCAGCGGGAGCCGTTCTTGGAGCCGACGCCCCGTTTGCCCAGCCAGTAGAGGCCGAGATCGCCCAGGAAGGCGGCGAGCGAGGAGATGCCGAAGACGGTCAGCAGCGCGAACACCGGCAGGCTCTGGTGGAGCGCCACCACCGCCGCTCCGCTGACCAGCGCGCCGGTCGGTACGACGGGCACCAGCGAGCCGAGGACGATCAGCAGGAACAGCGAGGGGTAGCCCAGGGCCTGCTGGGTGGCCTCCGGGGGCCTGACCACCGCGTCGGAGAGGGTCTCGGCGACCGTCGCCAGCCCGCCCAGACCCGAGCCGAGGTCCGTCGTCACGCGCGGACTCAGGTCTGTCAGTCCCGCGCTCAGTCCTTCGGTGAGCGCACCGTTCACCTGTCCGCCTCCAGCCGCACGCACTCGCCGTGTCCCAGCAGGTGCACCGTGACGTCGGGCGCGGGGTGGGTGGCCAGCCGTTTGAACTCGAGGCCGGGGGAGTGGAACTCGTGCGGCCTGACCGCGTCCATGCCGACCGGCCAGTAGGTGCCGAAGTGCACCGGTACCGCGCTGCGCGGCCGCAGCCGCGCCAGGGCCTCGGCCGCCCGGCCCGCGTCCAGATGGTCCGCGCCCAGGAACGGGCCCCAGCCGCCGACGGGCAGCAGCGCCGTGTCGACCGGGCCGACGGCCTGCGCCATGCCCTCGAACAGCCCGGTGTCCCCGGCGAAGTAGGTGCGCTCCTCGCCCTCGATGACGTACCCCAGCGCGGGGACGGCGTGCCGTCCCACCGGCAGCCGGCGGCCGTCGTGCGAGGCGGGTACGGCTCGTACGGTCACGGGTCCCGCCTCCACCGTCTGGCCCGGCGCCACCTCGGTCAGCTCCAGCCGCCGCGCCACCCGCCGCAGCCCCGGCACGGCGCGCCTCGCGCCGAGCGGCAGCACGACGCGGGTGCCCTCGGCCAGCCTGGCGAGCGATCCGAGGTGCAGGTGGTCGGCGTGCAGGTGCGAGATGAGCACCAGGTCGGCATGCGCGGCCTGAGGCGGTGGCAGCGCGCCCCGCCTGCGGCGCAGATGAGCGAGGCGGTGCACCAGCAGGGGATCGGTGAGCACCGTGATGCCCGAGTCCCGCACGGTGGCCGTGGCGTGTCCCCACCAGGTGACTTCGACCGGCACGTGCGCTCCTCCTCCCGCTCGCTGCTCCGTCCTGCTCACGGTCCCCGTCGCCGGGTGTCCGATGGATACGAGCCTAAGCGTGCGACGGTGCGGACCGGGCGCCGCCTCCGCTTCGAAGGGCGATCCGGGCGTCGTACCGGACTGTGCAAAAGTGGAGGATGTCCCAACAGGGGAGGATGTCCCCTCGGACGGGTGGGAGGTGACCTGACGGACGTGCGCGTTCCCCGGATTCCGTGGCACAGGCTGGGCGTGGCGGCGTTGCGCGTCACAGCGGTCTGGATGGCCGGCACGCTGACCATGCTCGTCCTGGCGGGTGTGCTGCCCGACTTCCGCCTCCAGTCCGCCAGCGGAGACAGCGCCACCGTGATCGGTGTCACGGCGGCAGCGGGTGCCGGCGCCTTCGGGCTGCTGAGCGCTCTGGTGTGGCCGCTGCTGGTGCGCGCCTTCCTGCTCGTGCCCGCGCTCGTCCTGGGGCTGCTCGTCTTCTTCCTGAACGGGTCGCTGCTGTGGCTGGCGCTCTCCCTGGTCCCGTACGGCCGCGGCAGCACCGATCCGACGATGGCCGTGGTCGTGGCCGCGGCCATGTCGGCGGCGTCCTCGGCGACCAACGCGTTCTTGGCGGTACGGGACGATCGCGCCTACCGCCGCAGGCTGGCGCGGATAGCAGTCCGCCGGCAGCGCAGGGAGGGCCGCGAGGGCAGGGCCGAGCCGCCCACCACACCCGGCACGGTCTTCCTCCAGCTCGACGGCCTGGGGTACGAGGTGCTCAAGGAGGCACTGGAGGCGCCCGAGGGCGGGGAGCCGCTGATGCCCGCCGTGGCCGCGCTGTACGGGCGTACCCACAGGATCACCCGCTGGCGCACCGACTGGTCCAGTCAGACCGGCGCCAGCCAGCTGGGCATCCTGCACGGCAGCAACCAGGACGTCCCCGCCTTCCGCTGGTACGAGAAGGAGACCGGTGAGGTCGTCGTCAGCAACCGGCCCACCAGCGCGGCCGAGCTCCAGCGCCGCGCCATGGAGCGCACGGGGGACAAGGGGCTCCTCGCCCAGGACGGCGCCAGCCGGGGCAATCTGTTCACCGGCGGCGCCCGCCAGGTGGCACTGGTGCTCTCCGTCGCGGCGCGCCGCGGCAAGGAGACCCGCTCCCGTGCCGGGTACTTCGCCTACTTCTCCGATCCCGCCAACGCCACCCGCACCGCCGTCTCGTTCGTGGCCGAGGTCGTGCGCGAGATGGTGCAGTCCACGCGGGCGCTGCTGCGCCGTGAGCGCCCCCGGGTGGGGCGCGGCGGGCTGTACCCGTTCATCCGGGCCTTCGCCACCGTCGTCGAGCGGGACGTGGTGGTGGCCGCAGTGCTGGGGGACATGCTCAGCTGCCGCACCGCCGTCTACGCCGACCTCGTCGGCTACGACGAGGTCGCCCACCACTCCGGGCCGCGCGGCCGGGACACCCGGCAGGTGCTGCGCCGCCTCGACAGATCGGTCCAGCTGATCGCCAAGGTCGCCGCGCGCGCCCCGCGCCCCTACCGTCTGGTGCTGCTCTCCGACCATGGGCAAAGCTTCGGCGAGACGTTCGAGGAGGCGTACGGGCTGTCGCTGGAAGAGCTCGTGCGTGCCGGCAGCGGACTTCAGGTGCCCCGGCGTGCCGGCCGGACGGCCAGCGGCTCCGAGGCCCGCGCCGCGGCGCGCGCGGCACTGCGGCGGCCGGAGGAGTGCGGCCAGGAAGTCCCGCGCAAACCGGACCGCGACCGGGGGCCTGTGGTGCTGGCCTCCGGCAACCTGGGGCTGATCTCGTTTCCCGACGTGCCGGGGCGACTGACCCGGGAACGGATCCAGGAGCTGCGGCCCGCGCTGCTGCCGACGCTGACCGAGCACCAGGGGATCGGTTTCGTGCTGGTGCGCAGCGCCCGGCACGGCCCCGTCGTACTGGGCGCGGGCGGCTGCGAACGCCGGCTGCTGACCGGCGAGGTGGTCGGTCCGCGCGACCCGCTGGCGCCGTTCGGACCCGGTGCGGCCCAGGCGGTACTGCGGACGGCCCAGTTCCCGCACGCGCCCGACATCATGGTCAACTCGGCGTTCGACCCGGCGACGGGCGCGGTGCACGCCTTCGAGGAGCAGGTCGGCTCGCACGGTGGGCTGGGCGGCGAGCAGAGCCACGCCTTCCTCCTCTCTCCGCTGGAGCTGTCTCCCCCCGTCGAACCGGGGGAGGAGCTGGTGGGGGCCCAGGCGGTCCACCGGGTGCTGCGTCGCTGGCTGACCGAGTCCGCCGAGCCCCGTCCCGTGCCGGGCCCGGCACCCCTCGCTACGCCGGGGCCTGCGAAGAACCAGCCGCTCTCCCCGGCGCCCTGACCCCGCCCACCGGCCGCGTGCCGTGCCGTGACGCGGTGGCTCACGCGTGGTCGCGGTCGCGGATCGGGGCGCCCACATCCCGCAGGTGGCGCAGTGCTTCGCGCCAGGACGCCAGCAGCCCCGTCTCGTGGTAGGCGATGCCCAGCTCGGCACAGTAGTCCCGGACCAGGGGCCGCGCCTTGCGCAGGTGCGGCGTCGGCATGCTGGGGAAGAGGTGGTGCTCGATCTGGTAGTTGAGCCCGCCGAGCGCGACGTCGGTGAGCAGTCCGCCGCGCACGTTGCGGGAGGTGAGGACCTGGCGGCGCAGGAAGTCGGGCCGCTCGTCGCCCTTGAGGGTGGGCATGCCCTTGTGGTTGGGCGCGAAGATGCTGCCCAGGTAGACGCCGAAGACGGCGTGGTGGACGAAGAGCACCGCCACGGCCATGCCGGCGGGCAGCGCGGTGAAGAGCGCTGCCAGGTAGCCGGCCGTGTGCACGAGGAGCAGTCCGCCTTCGAGCCACCGGCGCTTCATGTGCGGCCGGCGCAGTGCCCGGAAGCTGGAGACGTGGAGGTTGAAGCCTTCGAGTGTCAGCAGGGGGAAGAAGAGCGCGGCCTGGTGCCGTCCGATGAAGCGGGGGAGCCCGCGCGCTTCGCTCGCCTGCTCCCGCGACCAGACGAGGATGTCGGGTGCCACGTCGGGGTCGAGGTCCTCGTGGTTGGGGTTGGCGTGGTGGCGGGTGTGCTTGTTCATCCACCAGCCGTAGGACATGCCGATGCCCAGGTTGCCGACCGCGCGGCCGAAGGTCTCGCTGGCGCGGCGGCCGCGGAAGACCTGCCGGTGTGCGAGGTCGTGGGCGACCAGCGCCAGCTGTCCGTAGACCAGGCCGAGGTATCCGGCGACCGCGAGCTGCCACCAGGAGGTGCCCACGGTGAACAGGGCGACCCAGCCCGCCACGAACGCCGCGGCGACCAGGGTGAGGCGCACGGTGTAGTAGAGCGGCCTGCGGGCCATCAGACCCGCGGCGGAGATCCGGTCGGCGAGCCGGGAGAAGTCGCTTCCCTGGCGGGCCTCACGGGCAGCCGCTGTGGCGCCGGCGGCGGGGCGTGGGCGGGCCGTGTCGGTCGCTGTCGTCATGCCCTCGAGCCTTCCGGCCGTGCCGGTGGGCTGACAGCCGCGCAGCACGCCTCTCCCGCCGGGGGCCTGGCCTCCAGCCCTGGTGTAGCTAGCTACACCAGGGCTCAGGGGCATCCCGGATGCCCGCTTTCGGGGAGGTCCCGTAGGGGGTCAGCGGGTCCGGCGGGGCCCGGGTGGCAGGCCCCTGGTCAGTAGTCCTGGTCGGAGGCGGTCAGCGCGGCGGCGGCGGTGCCGCCGCCGCGCAGCCGCTGGAGGTGGAGCTGCCGGGTGAGCCGGATCGCGGGTCTGATCATCAGCTCGACGCTGCCGAGGACGAAGCACCAGGTTCCGGTGTGCGTCCACGCGGGGGAGAAGAACATGATGCTGCCGATCAGGAACCAGACGGCGATCAGGGCGTCGTTGGCGACGCTGGCCGCCTCGTAGCGCTGCCGGACGACGAGTTCCGCGTGGCCGATGTGCAGGGTGAGGCTGGCTGCCCGGTGGGGCGGTTTCTGGGGCACGGGATCAGACGCTAGTGGAGGCGGGCGGTGCGGGCGTGGTGCGACGAGCCGATCCGGTGGCGGGGTGTCAAGCGGGCACAGAATTCGCACGGCAGATTCACATTTAATTAGGGTGCTGTCATGCGGTTGGCGAAGTCGACGGATCTGGCACTGCGTGTGGTGATGCGGCTGGCGGTGGCGGGGGAGGAGCTGTGTGTCGCCCGGCAGGTCGCCGACGACATGGCCGTCCCCTACAGCCACCTCGCGAAGGTGGTGAACCGTCTCCAGCGGCTCGGCGTGGTGGAGACCTGGCGTGGCCGGGGTGGCGGCCTCGCGCTCACGGGGGCCGGGCGGACCGCGTCGGTGGGCTGGCTCGCGCGCGAGTTCGAGGGCGCGGGCGACGTGGTGGAGTGCGAGGGGAACGACCCGTGCCCGCTGCACCGGGCCTGCCGGCTGCGCTCGGCTCTCCGCTCCGCACAGGAGGCATTCTTCGCCACTCTCGATCCGCTGACCGTCTCCGACCTCGTCAAGTCGCCCACAGGGCCTGTCCTGCTGGGCACGGTGGCCGACGGGCACGCCCACACCTGGTACACCGACCGCGACGGCCGCATGGATCCGGCCGAGGTGACCCTCCCGGCCGGTCTGCGCGCTTACCTGTGCGGTCCGCTCCCCTTCATGCGCGCCCTGCGTGCCCAACTGCTGGACGGCGGCGTCGCGGCGGACCGCGTCCACTACGAGGTCTTCGGGCCCGACATGTGGCCGGCCGGCTGACGGACCCCGGCCGGCGCCCGCGGGGCCCGACGGTGACCGCCGCCGCGTGGCAGGCTGACTCCCGTAGAGGTAAGCACCGTTCGGAAGGAAGGGCATCCTATGGCGCCGCAGCCGCTGACCCCCGAGGAGACCGAGCAGGCGCTGGCCGGTCTGCCGCACTGGACGACCGACGGCGACAGCGTCTCCCGCTCCTACACGCTGGCGGGCCACCTGCCGGCCGCGGCGATGGCCCTGCACGTCGCCGCCGTCCAGGAAGAGCTCAACCACCACTCCGAGCTGACGCTCGGCTACAACTCGCTGTCCGTCACGGTCAACACGCACAGCGTCGGCGGGAAGATCACCGAGCTGGACGTGGCGCTGGCCCGGCGTATCGAGGAGCTCGCTCCGGGACACGGCGCGAACTGACGGCCGAAGACGGCCCCGCGGCGCCGTGCCCCCGCACACCACGCGCCCTGTGCCACCCCTCGGGGCGGCACAGGGCGCATGAGGTGCGGCGCGGACGTGGCCGCGCCGTGGACCGCGGGTCAGCCCCTCCAGTTCATGGAGTCCGGGTCGGGGCCCAGCCGCGTGTCGGTGTTGAGGGCGGCGATCTCGGCCATGTCCTCGCTGGTGAGCTCGAAGTCGAACAGATCGAAGTTCTCCCGCACCCGCGAGGGGGTGACCGACTTGGGGATCACCACGTTGCCCAGTTGCAGGTGCCAGCGGAGCACCACCTGGGCGACGGTCTTGCCGTGCTTGCCCGCGATCCCCGTCAGCGTCGGGTCGTCGAGCAGGTCACCGCCCTGGCCGAGCGGGGACCAGGCCTCGGTGGCGATGCCGTGGTCGGTGTGGTAGGCGCGGGGCACCGACTGCTGGAGCCGCGGGTGCAGCTCGATCTGGTTGACGGCCGGAACGGTGCCGCCGAGCTCGATCAGCCGGTTGAGGTGGGCCGGCTGGAAGTTCGAGACGCCGATCGCGCGGGCGCGCCCCTCGGCGTAGATCTTCTCGAACGCGCGCCAGGTGTCCGCGTACTCGTCGACCTCGGGCATCGGCCAGTGGATGAGATAGAGGTCCACGGCGTCGAGGCCGAGCTTGGCCAGCGAGGCGTCGAAGGCGCGCAGGGTCGAGTCGTAGCCCTGCTCGGAGTTCCACAGCTTGGTGGTGACGAACAGCTCGTCGCGCGGCAGACCCGAGGCGGCGAGGGCGCGGCCCACGCCTTCCTCGTTCTCGTACGCCGCGGCGGTGTCGATGCTGCGGTAGCCGGACTCCAGCGCCGTGGTCACCGCCGTGGCCGCCTCGTCGGCCGGCACCTGCCAGACGCCGAAGCCGAGCTGCGGCATCTCGACGCCGTTGTTGAGCGTGGTGGTGGGAACGTTGCTCACGCGAGGGGTCCTTACGTTCGTTTCGGGTTCTCTTGCTGCTTGCCCCCCAGGTGAACGCCCGGTGCCCGGCTTCTGTTCCCTCCCGGTTCCTCCCCTGCACCCGGCGCTCGCCCCCGGGGTACCCAGGGATCCGGGCGGCATCAGCCCGGTGCCCCGCTCCGGGCCGTCAGCCCCGGTACAGGGCCTCTATCTCGGCGGCGTAGGCCGTCTCGATCGCGCCCCGCTTCAGCTTCATCGACGGCGTCAGCAGCCCGTCCTCCTCCGCGAAGGGCCGGGCCAGTATCCGGAAGGTGCGGATGGACTCCGCCTGCGAGACCTGGGTGTTCGCCGCGACGACCGCCCGCCGCATCTCCCGCTCCAGATCCTCGTCCCGCAGCAGCTCGGCGGGGTCCAGACCGGGTTTGTCCCGCATCGCCAGCCAGTGCTGCACCGCCTCCTCGTCGAGGGTGAGCAGCGCGGACACGTACGGCCTGTCGTTGCCCAGCACGATGCACTGACCGACCAGCGGATGCTCCCGCACCCGCTCCTCCAGCGGTCCAGGGGAGACGCTCTTGCCGCCGGAGGTCACCAGGATCTCCTTCTTGCGGCCGGTGATCGTCAGGTAGCCCCGGTCGTCCAGGGAGCCCAGGTCGCCGGTGGCCATCCAGCCGCCGCGCAGGGAGTTGTGGGTGGCGTGCGGGTTGTTGAGGTAGCCGCCGAAGACCTGCCCGCCGTGCAGCAGGATCTCACCGTCGTCGGCGATCCGCACGGTGGTGCCGGGGATCGGCTGTCCCACCGTGCCGAAGCGGGGGCGCTCGGGCGGGTTGGCGACGGCGGCGGCCGTTGTCTCGGTCAGCCCGTACCCTTCGAAGATCCGCATGCCCGCGCCGTCGAAGAACAGCCCCAGCCGCCGTTCCATGGCCGAGCCGCCCGACATCGCGTACCGGCAGCGGCCGCCCATCGCCTCCCGCAGCTTGGTGTAGACGAGCCGGTCGTAGAGCTGGTGCTGCATGCGCAGCGAGGCACCGGGTCCAGGGCCGCTGCCGAACGCCTTGTGTTCGAGCGCCTCCGCGTAGCGGACCGCCACGTCCACGGCCTTCTCGAAGGGGCCCAGCTTGCCGTCGGCCTCGGCCTTGCGGCGGACGCTCTGGAAGATCTTCTCGAACAGGTGCGGTACCGCCTGGATGAAGGTGGGGCGGAAGGCCCGCAGGTCGGGCAGGAGCGCCTTGGCCGTCATCTCCGGCTGGTGCCCCAGCTTGATCCCGCCGCGCACCGCGGCGACCTCCACCATCCGTCCGAAGACGTGGGTCAGCGGCAGGAACAGCAGCAGGGAGCCCTGTTCCCCCTGCTTGGCGCCGAAGACCTGGTCGTAGCGGGCGACGATGTTGTCGGCCTCGGCCATGAAGTTGGCGTGCGTGAGCACACAGCCCTTGGGGCGCCCTGTGGTGCCGGAGGTGTAGATGACGGTGGCGGCGGTGTCCGGGGTCAGCGCCAGCCGGTGCCGGTGGACCACCTCGTCGTCCAGGTGCGCGCCGGCGGCGACGATCTCCTCCATGGCGGCGGCGTCCAGCTGCCACAGCTTCTTCAGCCGCGGCAGCCCGTCGACGACCGAGCCGATGGTCATCGCGTGGTCCTCGTGCTCGACCACCGCCGCCGACACCTCGGCGTCGTGCAGCATCCAGGCGACCTGCTCGGCCGAGGAGGTGGGGTAGACGGGGACGGGCTGGGCGCCGATCGACCACAGCGCGAAGTCCAGCAGCGTCCACTCGTAGCGCGTACGGGACATCAGCGCGACGCGGTCCCCGAACCGGACGCCCTGGGCCAGCAGGCCCTTCGCCACCGCGACGACCTCGTCGCGGAAGTGGGCCGCGGTCACCTCCTGCCACTGGCCTTGCGGGTCCTTGCGGGCCAGCAACGGCAGGGCCGGACGCTCGTCGGCGTGCGCGAAGACGGCGTCGGCCAGCCCGCCCACCTGGGGCTCCGTCGCCAACGCGTCAACGGTGAACTCGCGCAAAGACTCTGCTCCTCGACTGCACAGCGCCACATGGGGCGGTGCGAGTGACCGTATCCGATCGGGCACCATGATCGGCAGGGAGTCCCCGCAGGTCAGTCGGTCAATTGAGGACAGTTCGACGGCGGGTGAGGGGATCGCCGCCAAGTCGTCGCCCGACCCGCCGGGTTTCTGCACCGAACCTTCGCGAGGCTTCGCAAATCTTCGCGAAAGCGGGAGTGGCTCCGCGCGGCTCCTCGCGGCGCGGGGGAGCTGGGTCCTGGTGCGGGGGAGTGCCAGGGGGCGACGCTTCGGAAGCGCGATTCCGCCCATCGGTATCTTGGTGCCCATGCGCCGCCTCACCCGACACCTGGACCCCTACGTCCTGCTGCTGGTGACCACGGTCCTGATCGCCGTGCTGCTCCCCGCCTCAGGAGGTGTGGCCCACGGATTCAGCTGGGCCACCAAGATCGCGGTAGGGCTGATCTTCTTCCTCTACGGGGCACGGCTCTCCACCCGCGAGGCGCTGGACGGGCTCAGCCACTGGCGGCTGCACCTGGCCGTCCTGGTGTGCACCTTCGTCCTCTTCCCGCTGCTGGGCCTCGCCTCCCACGCACTCGTCCCTCACGTGCTCACGCCCGGACTCCAGGACGGGTTCCTCTTCCTGTGCCTGGTCCCCTCCACCATCCAGTCCTCCATAGCCTTCACCGCCATGGCGCGGGGCAACGTGCCGGCGGCCATCTGCGCGGGCACCTACTCCAGCCTCTTCGGGATGGTCGCGACCCCGCTGCTGGCCGCCTGGCTCATCGGCGGCCAGGCGGCCCTGTCCGCCGGCGGCCTCATCGAGATCGCCTGCCAGCTGCTCGCGCCCTTCGTCGCCGGCCAGCTCGTGCGGCGCTGGCTCATCGGCTTCCTCACCCGCCACAAACGGGTGCTCGGCTACGTGGACCGCTCCTCGGTGCTCCTCGTCGTCTACACCGCCTTCAGCCAGGGCATGACGGAGGGCATCTGGGGCCGGGTCACCCCGGCGCGGCTGGTGGCGCTGCTGGGCGTCGAGGCCGTCCTGCTCGCGCTGATGCTGTCCCTGACCTGGTTCGGGTCGCGCCGGCTGGGCTTCGAGCGCCCCGACCGCCTCGCCATCTGTTTCGCCGGCTCGAAGAAGTCGCTGGCCGCGGGGCTGCCCATGGCCAGCGTCCTGTTCGGCGCCCAGGCCAGCGTCGCGGTGCTGCCGCTGATGCTCTTCCACCAGATGCAGCTCATGGTCTGCGCCTACCTGGCCCGCCGCTGGGCGCCGGACGAAGAGGGGGAAGCCGGGGAAGGGCGGGTGAGCGGTGGGGCGGAAGGTGCCCCCGCGGGCGCGCTTCCGACGACGGCACCTTCCCGGTAAGCCCTGCCGGCGCGGGTGCCCCGCCTCAGCCGGTGCCCACCGGCAGCGCCAGCCGGTGCGCGCCCGCGTAGACGTTCATCGAGGTGCCGCGCAGGAAGCCGACCAGGGTCAGACCCGTCTCCTCGGCCAGGTCCACCGCGAGCGAGGAGGGCGCCGAGACGGCGGCCAGCACGGGAACGCCCGCCATCACCGCCTTCTGGGCCAGCTCGAAAGAGGCCCGGCCCGACACCATCAGCAGCGCGTCCCGCAGCGGCAGCGCGCCGCTCTGCACGGCGTGTCCGACCAGCTTGTCCACGGCGTTGTGGCGGCCCACGTCCTCGCGCACGTCCAGGAGCTCGCCCGCGGGGGAGAACAGCGCCGCCGCGTGCAGGCCGCCGGTGCGGTCGAAGACCCGCTGCGCCGCGCGCAGCCGCTCGGGCAGGGCCGCCAGCAGGTCGATGCCGAGCCCTGCCGGGCGTTCCGCCTCCAGCTGCCAGCGCGTCGTCGTCCGTACGGCGTCCAGGCTGGCCTTGCCGCACAGGCCGCAAGAGGACGTCGTGTAGACGTTGCGCTCCAGCGCGATGTCGGGGACGGGCACGCCCGGTGCCAGCCGTACGTCGACGACGTTGTAGGTGTTGCCGCCCTCGTCGCGGGCGCCGCCGCAGTAGACGATGGTGGCCAGCTCGTCCGCCGCCCCGATGACGCCCTCGCTGACGAGGAAGCCGGCGGCCAGCGCGAAGTCGTCACCCGGGGTGCGCATGGTGACGGCCAGCGGTTTCCCGTTCAGCCGGATCTCCAGCGGCTCCTCCGCCACCAGCGTGTCGGGCCGCGTGCTGACGGCGCCGTCCCGCACCCGGATGACCGGGCGCCGCTCGGTGACCCTGCCCATGTCGCCTCACCTCCTGTCCCCGACCCTAAGCCAGGAGGCGGGACGTGCTGGAGCGACCCTTTGTCCACTGGCGGGAAAAAGTCGTGCTGGTTAACGCATAACTTCTTCCCAACCCCGGCTCCCACTGCTACGTTCCCCGTGCATTCCCGGACGTGATGCCGACACAGGCGGCTGGAGGGGTAGCGGTGAGGCGCATGACTGCACGGCCCGCGAACGCGCACCAGGCGCGACTGCTCCGCCTGCTGCGCGACGGCGGCCCGCGCTCACGCGCCGAGCTCGGCGACCGCGTCGACCTGTCCCGCTCCAAACTGGCCGTCGAGGTCGACCGGTTGCTGGAGACGGGGCTCGTCGTCGCCGACGGGCTCGCCGCCTCGCGCGGTGGGCGCCGCTCGCACAACATCCGCCTGGCACCGCAACTGCGCTTCCTCGGTGTCGACATCGGCGCCACCTCGATCGACGTCGCCGTCACCAACCCCGAGTTGGAGATCCTCGGCCACCTCAACCAGCCCATGGACGTCCGCGAGGGTCCTGTCGCGGTCTTCGACCAGGTGCTGGCCATGGTGGCCAAGCTGCGCGACAGCGGCGTCGCCGAGGGGTTCGACGGTGCGGGCATCGGCGTGCCGGGCCCCGTCCGCTTCCCCGAGGGCATCCCCGTCGCCCCGCCGATCATGCCCGGCTGGGACGGCTTCCCGGCGCGGGAGGCGCTCAGCCAGGAACTCGGCTGCCCCGTGATGGTCGACAACGACGTGAACCTGATGGCCATGGGCGAGATGCAGGCCGGAGTGGCCCGCTCCGTGCGGGACTTCTTCTGCGTCAAGATCGGCACCGGCATCGGCTGCGGCGTCGTCGTCGGCGGCGACGTCCACCACGGCACCACAGGCAGCGCGGGCGACATCGGCCACATCCAGGTCGAGCCGGAAGGACGCCAGTGCGCCTGCGGCAACCGCGGCTGCCTGGAGGCCTATTTCGGCGGGGCCGCCCTCGCCAGGGACGCGGAGGAAGCGGCCCGGGACGGGCGCTCGCCGGAGCTGGCCCGGCTGCTGGAGGCGAACGGCCGGCTCGGCGCCGCCGACATCGCCGTCGCCGCCTCCGCCGGGGACGGCACCTCACTCGACCTCATCCGCGAGGGCGGGGCCCGCGTGGGCCAGGTCATCGCGGGGCTCGTCAGTTTCTTCAACCCCGGCCTGGTCGTCATCGGCGGCGGGGTCACCGGGCTCGGCCACACTCTGCTGGCCAGCATCCGCACCCAGGTCTACCGCCAGTCGCTGCCCCTGGCGACCGGCAACCTTCCCATCGTGCTGGGCGAGTTGGGACAGGTCGCGGGGGTGACGGGAGCGGCCAGGCTCACCAGCGACCACCTGTTCTCACCCGCGTAGAACCCCCCGAGGCACGGCGCCACCCACCACGCAAGGCCCGAAGCACGCACGCCCCACCGGTACGAGCACCGCACAGCGCACCCCGTACGGCCCTGGGACGGAGGTCCTGCATGCCCCTGCTGACGATGTCCTCAATCACCAAGTCCTTTCCTGGTGTCCGAGCGCTCGACGGCGTGGACCTCGATGTGGAGGAAGGTGAGGTCCACTGTCTGCTCGGCCAGAACGGCGCGGGCAAGTCCACCCTGATCAAGGTTCTCTCCGGGGCCCACCAGCCCGACGAGGGGGAGATCACCTGGCGCGGCGATCCCGTGCGGCTGCCCACGCCCGTCTCCGCGATGCGGCTGGGCATCGCCACCATCTACCAGGAACTCGACCTGGTCGAGCACGTCTCGGTCGCCGAGAACGTCTTCCTCGGGCACGAGGTCGCCACCCGCGGCCTCATCAGGGCCCGCGAGGCGCGGAGCCGCACCGCCGAACTGCTGGCCCGGCTCGGCCATCCGGAGATCGACCCGGGGACGCTCGTCGGCTCACTGTCCGCCGCCGGGGCGCAGATCGTCTCGATGGCCCGCGCCCTCTCCCACGACGTCCGGCTGATCATCATGGACGAGCCGTCCGCCGCGCTCGACCCCGACGAGGTCGACAACCTCTTCCGCATCGTCGCGAGCCTGACGGCCGAGGGGGTGGCCGTCGTCTACATCTCCCACAGGCTGGAGGAGATCCGCCGCATCGGCGACCGCGTCTCCGTCCTCAAGGACGGCAGCGTCGTCGCCCGCGATCTGCCGGCCCGCACCACGCCCACCGACGAACTCGTCGCGCGGATGACCGGACGGGACGTGCGCAGCGCGTTCCCCGCCAAACCCGGTGCCCCGAGTCGGTCCGAGCCCGTGCTGCGCGCCGAGGGGCTCGCCAGGGACGGCGAGTTCGCCCCGCTGGACCTCCAGCTGCGGCCCGGTGAGATCGTCGGGCTCGCCGGGCTGGTCGGCTCGGGCCGCTCGGAGATCCTGGAGACGCTGTACGGGGCGCGGCGTCCCACCGCTGGACGGGTGCTGGTCGACGGCAGGCCGCTGCGGCCCGGCAGCATCCCGGCCGCGGTCCGCGCCGGCATCGGGCTGGCGCCCGAGGAGCGCAAGTCGCAGGCGCTGCTGATGCTGGAGTCGGTCACCCGCAACGTCTCCGTCTCCTCGCTGTCCCGCTTCGCCCGCGCCGGCTGGCTCGACCGCGGCCGCGAGCGGGCCGCGGCACACCGGCACACCCGCGACCTCGCGCTCCACCCCGACTCCCCCGAGCGTGCGGTGAGCACCTTCTCCGGCGGCAACCAGCAGAAGGCCGTTCTCGCCCGCTGGCTGCTGCACGGCTGCCGGGTGCTGCTGCTGGACGAGCCGACGCGCGGTGTGGACGTCGGTGCGCGCGCGGAGCTGTACGCCGTCATCCGGCGGCTGGCCGACGAGGGGGTGTGCGTGCTCCTGGTCTCCAGCGAACTGCCCGAGGTCCTCGGCCTCGCCGACCGGGTGCTCGTCCTGAAAGAGGGTCGCGTCGTGCACACGGCCCCCGCCCACGAACTGGACGAGCACCGCGTGCTCGACCTCGTGATGGAAGGCGCCCCGGCATGAGGGCCCTGCCTGACTCCGCCCACGCGAGCGCGGGTCGTGGGCAGGCGCCGGGCGGGGCGGGACGGGTGGGCACGACCGCCGACCGCACCCGGCCACGGCGCGCACTACCCACGAGACCACGACGCCCCCAGAGGTGACCGCACATGAACGCAGACGCACCCACCACCGTGGCAAGCACACCCACACCGCCCCAGGCGAAGAAGGAGCACACGGGCAGCCGCCGGATGCCGTTCGACGTGCGGCAGCTCTCCCTCGTCGGCGTCCTGCTCGCCCTCGTGGTCGTCGGCGCGCTCACCAAGCCCGACGAGTTCCTGGCCGGGGAGAACCTCCGCCTCATCCTCACCCAGGCCTCCGTCATCGGCGTCGTCACCGTCGGCGTGACGTTCGTGATCATCGGTGGTGGCATCGACCTGTCCGTCGGGGCGATCGTCGCGCTCGCCTCGGTGTGGGCCACCACGGTGGCCACCCAGGACTTCGGGCTCACCGGGATGCTGCTGTGCAGTCTGCTGGTGGGCCTCGGCTGCGGACTCGTCAACGGGCTGCTCATCGCCTACGGGCCGATGGTGCCGTTCATCGCGACGCTGGCCATGCTCGCCTCGGCCCGCGGCCTGGCGTTGCAGATCAGCGACGGCAACACGCAGGTCGTCCAGGTCGACGCCGTCCTCGACCTGGGCATCAAGGACTCCTATGTGCTCGGCATCCCGCCGATCGTGCTGGTCTTCGCCCTCGTGTGCGTCGTCGGCTGGCTGGTGCTCAACCGCACCACGTTCGGGCGCCGCACGGTGGCCGTCGGCGGCAACGCGGAGGCCTCCCGGCTGGCGGGGATCGCCGTCAAGCGCCAGCGGCTGCTGCTCTACCTGCTGTCCGGGCTGTGCTGCGGCATCGCCGCGTTCATGCTGATCATCCTCACCGGTTCGGGACAGAACACCAACGGCAACCTGTACGAACTCGACGCCATCGCCGCGGCCATCATCGGCGGCACCCTGCTCAGCGGCGGCCGGGGCACCATTCTCGGCTCGGTGCTCGGCGTCCTGGTCTTCACCACCATCACCAACCTGTTCGCCCTCAACAACCTCCAGACGGACATCCAGCAGATCGCCAAGGGCGCGATCATCGTCGCGGCCGTCCTGGTCCAGAAGGGTCGTTCCACGTCATGACCGATAACCCACGCGTTCCCCGGGCGGCCACCAGCCGCAGAAACATGCTCTTCGGCACGGCGGCCGGCGCGGCCCTCCTGGCCACGGGCTGCACCAGCAACGAGAACAACGACGGCAAGGAGGAGTCGGCCGGCGCGCAGGTGGCCGACTCCAAGCCGGGCAAGAAGGTCACCATCGGCTTCGCCGGCCCGCAGGCCGACCACGGCTGGCTCAACGCCATCACCACGCAGGCCAAGAACCGCGCCAAGAAGTACGAGGACGTCACGCTGGAGGCCACCGAGGGCTCCAACGACAACGCCACCCAGGTCGGCCAGGTCGAGACGCTGATCAACAAGAAGGTCGACGTCCTGGTCGTCCTGCCCGCCGACGGCAAGGCCCTCACCCAGGCGGGGCTCAAGGCGATGCGCGCCGGGATACCCGTCGTCAACCTGGACCGGATCTTCTCCACGCAGCAGGCGTACCGGTGCTGGATCGGCGGCGACAACTACGGCATGGGCCTCAACGCCGGGCGCTACATCGGCGAACAGCTCAAGGACAAGAAGAACGCCAAGGTCGTCGAGCTGGCCGGCATCGACAACCTGGAGCTGACCCGGCAGCGCACCAAGGGCTTCGACGACGCGCTCAAGAACTACCCCAACATCGAGAAGGTGGCCCGCCAGGCGGCCGAGTTCACCGTCGAGTCGGGACAGAAGAAGATGTCCGCGCTTCTCCAGGCGCAGAAGAGCTTCGACGCGCTGTGGAACCACGACGACGACCAGGGCGTCGGCGCCGAACGGGCCATCAAGCAGGCGGGCCGCGACGAGTTCATCATGGTCGGCGGCGCGGGCTCCAAGCGCGTGATGGAGGCCATCAAGAAGGACGACAGCGTGGTGAAGGCCACCGTCCTCTACCCGCCCACCATGGCCGCCTCCGCCATCGACCTGGCCCGCGCGCTGGGCCAGGGCAAGGGCATCTCCGGCATGGCCGAGTACGAGATCCCCGCCCAGGTCACCCTCTACTCGGCCGTGGTGACGAAGAAGAACGTCGACGAGTACCTCCCGATCGGCTTCACCTGACGGGCAGGCCCGGCCGCCGCACCGGCCCACGGCCTTCACCGGCCGGTGCGGGCCCCCACCGGCCGGCCGGGCCAGGACGGGACCGCTGACGCAGGACGGGATCCCCGGCAGCGCGCTCGCCGCACCACCGTGCGGCGCGGCCCGCTGCCCCGGGGACCGCAACCCCGACAGGGAGGACCTTCATGCCGTACGACAGCACCGCGCCCGCCACCGCGCCGCCCCTGGGCGTGGGCATGGTCGGCTACGCGTTCATGGGCCAGGCGCACTCGCAGGGCTGGCGCACCGTGGGCCGGGTCTTCGACCTGCCGCTCACCCCGGCGCTGGCTGCCGTGTGCGGGCGCGATCCGGCCGCCGTGCGCGCCGCCGCCGCACGTCTGGGCTGGGCGGCGGCCGAGACCGACTGGCGTGCGCTGATCGCGCGCGACGACGTCCACCTCGTCGACGTGTGCACGCCGGGCGACAGCCACGCGGACATCGCGATCGCGGCCCTGGAGGCCGGCAAGCACGTGCTGTGCGAGAAGCCGCTGGCCAACACCGTCGCCGAGGCGGAGGCCATGGCAGCGGCGGCGCGGGCCGCGCGCGAGCGCGGGCAGGCGGCCATGGTCGGCTTCAACTACCGCCGCACACCGGCGCTGGCGCTCGCCCGCCGCATGGTGGCCGAGGGGCGCCTGGGCGAGGTGCGGCACGTACGGGTCAGCTACCTCCAGGACTGGCTGGTGGACCCGGCCTTTCCGCTCGCCTGGCGACTCCGCAAGGAGACCGCGGGCTCCGGCGCCCTCGGCGACCTGGGCGCGCACGCCGTCGACATCGCCCAGCACGTGGCCGGCTCCCTGCTGGCGGGCGTCTCGGCCCAGACGGAGACGTTCGTCAAGGAGCGCCCGCTGGGCGACGGTGCCCCCGAGGGGGAGCTCGGAGCCGTCACGGTGGACGACGCCGCCGTCTTCACCGGACGGCTCGGCTGTGGCGCGCTGGCCTCCTTCGAGGTGACCCGCGTCGCCGCGGGACGCAAGAACGCGCTCCGCGTCGAGCTGAACGGCACCCTCGGCTCCCTCGCCTTCGATCTGGAACGCCTCAACGAATTGGAGTTCCACGACCACACCCAGGCGGCGGGCGAGTCCGGCTTCCGGCGCATCCTCGTCACCGAACACGACCACCCCTACCTGGAAGCCTGGTGGCCGCCGGGGCACGGGCTCGGCTACGAGCACACCTTCACCCACCAGGCGCGCGACCTCGTGCACGCCGTCGCGACGGGCGAGCGGCCCGCGCCGTCCTTCGAGGACGGGCTCCAGGTGCAGAGGGTGCTGGCCGCCGTCGAGGAGAGCGCCGGGAAGAACTGCGTCTACACGCCGGTGGAGAACCCGGCAACCGCCTAGGAGGTCACCGTGGCACGTAAGTTCACCCTCTTCACCGGGCAGTGGGCCGACCTCCCCCTGGAGGAGGTCTGCCGGCTGGCCCGGGACTTCGGCTATGACGGGCTCGAACTCGCCTGCTGGGGCGACCACTTCGAGGTCGACCGGGCGCTCGCCGAGCCGGGATACGTGGACGGGCGGCGCCGGCTGCTGGAGAAGTACGGCCTGGAGTGCTGGGCCGTCTCCAACCACCTGACCGGACAGGCCGTCTGCGACCACCCCATCGACGAGCGGCACAAGGCCATCGTCGCGCCCCGCATCTGGGGCGACGGCGACCCCGAGGGCGTACGGCGGCGGGCGGCCGGGGAGATGAAGGACACCGCACGGGCGGCCGCCGCGCTCGGCGTGGACACCGTCATCGGCTTCACCGGGTCCTCCATCTGGCACCTGGTGGCGATGTTCCCGCCGACCCCGCCCCAGATGGTCGACCGCGGGTACGAGGACTTCGCCGAGCGCTGGAACCCCATCCTCGACGTGTTCGACGCGGAGGGCGTCAGGTTCGCGCACGAGGTGCACCCCAGCGAGATCGCCTACGACTACTGGACGACGCAGCGCGCGCTGGAGGCGGTCGGCAACAGGGCCGCCTTCGGGCTCAACTTCGACCCCTCGCACTTCGTGTGGCAGGACCTGGACCCCGCCGGCTTCCTGTACGACTACCGGGACCGCATCTACCACGTCGACTGCAAGGAGGCCCGGCGGCGGCTGGACGGCCGCAACGGCAGGCTCGGCTCCCACCTGCCGTGGGGCGACCCGCGGCGGGGCTGGGACTTCGTCTCCGCCGGGCACGGCGACGTCGCCTGGGAGGACGTGTTCCGCATGCTGCGCGCCATCGGCTACGAGGGGCCGGTCTCCGTGGAGTGGGAGGACGCCGGCATGGACCGCCTCGTCGGCGCGCCCGAGGCGCTCGCCCGGCTGCGGGCCTACGACTACGAGCCGCCGAGCGCGTCGTTCGACGCGGCCTTCGGCAACTGACCCCGGCGCCGCCCTCCCCGGACAGGCGCCGGGGAGGGCGGGCCCTCTTTGTCCTGACTGAGGACAAATTCAACTTCTCGCGCGTCAAAGGGGTTCCGGGCCCGGACAAACGCGGCTACGGTCCTGAGGACGTAGCCGAACAGCACAGCACAGTAACGACGGCACCCCCACCACCCCACCCGTCACACCCCCGGACCTCCCAGGAGGAACCGCTGTGCACATACGACACCGCAGACTCCGCACGGGCCTGGCGTCCCTCGCGAGCGCGCTCCTGATCGCGGGCGCCGCGACGGCGGGGGCGCAGGCCGCATCGGCGCCCGCGCCCGCGACGCAGCCCGCGAAGGGCGCGGAGGCGAACGAGTTCCAGCAGGTCACGCTCGCCAAGGGCGTGGAGGAGATGGGCGAGCCGATGACGATGGCGGTCCTCCCCGACCGCTCCGTCCTGCACACGGCCCGCGAAGGCACCCTGCGGCTGACCGACGCGAAGGGCAGCACGAAGGTCGCCGGCACCCTCGACGTCTACGACCACGACGAGGAGGGCCTCCAGGGCGTCGGAGTCGACCCGGGCTTCACCGAGAACCGGTTCGTCTACCTCTACTACGCGCCCCCGCTGGACACGCCGTCCACGGACGCCCCCGACAGCGGAACGGCGGAGGACTTCGAGAAGTTCAAGGGCGTCAACCGGCTGGCCAGGTTCGTGCTGAAGGACGACGGCACCCTGGACAAGGCGAGCGAGAAGAAGATCCTGGACGTCCCCGCCGACCGCGGCACCTGCTGCCACGTCGGCGGTGACATCGCGTTCGACTCCAAGGGCAACCTGCTGCTGTCCACGGGGGACGACTCCAACCCGTTCCAGTCGGACGGCTACACCCCGATCGACGACCGCGCCGACCGCAACCCGGCCTTCGACTCCCGGCGTGGGGCGGGCAACACCAACGACCTGCGCGGCAAGATCCTGCGCATCAAGGTCGCGAACGACGGCTCCTACACCGTCCCCGACGGCAACCTCTTCCCCGAGGGCACCGACAAGACGCGGCCCGAGATCTACGCGATGGGCTTCCGCAACCCCTTCCGGATGACCGTCGACAAGAAGACCGACACGGTCTACGTCGGTGACTACGGCCCCGACGCGGGCACCGCCGACCCGGACCGCGGCCCCGCGGGCCAGGTCGAGTTCAACCGCGTCACCGAGGCCGGCAACTTCGGCTGGCCGTACTGCACCGGCGACAACGACGCCTACACCGACTACGACTTCGCCACCGGCACCTCAGGTGAGAAGTTCGACTGCGCGGCGCCGAAGAACACCTCGGCCCGCAACACCGGGCTGACCGACCTGCCGCCTGCCCACGCCGCATGGATCCCGTACGACGGCCCGTCGGTGCCCGAGTTCGGCGACGGCTCCGAGTCGCCGATGGGCGGCCCCGTCTACCGCTACGACGAGAACAACGACAGCCCGGCGAAGTTCCCCGAGGAGTTCGACGGCGACTTCTTCGCGGGTGAGTTCGGCCGCCAGTGGATCAAGCGGATCGAGCAGGGCCAGGACGGCGAGGTCACCAAGATCAACGACTTCCCGTGGACCGGCACCCAGGTCATGGACATGGACTTCGGCCCCGACGGCGCCCTCTACGTCCTCGACTACGGCACCGGCTACTTCAACGGCGACGAGAACTCCGCGCTCTACCGGATCGAGAACGCCACCGAGGGCCACAGCCCCGTCGTCGAGGCGGGCAGCGACGTGAGTGACGGGCAGGCACCGCTCAAGGTCGCCTTCACCTCGAAGGTGAGCGACGAGGACGGCGACGACACCAAGCTGAACTGGGACTTCGGCGACGGCGCCACCTCCACCGAGGCGAATCCCAGCCACACCTACGAGGAGAACGGCACCTACACCGCGACCGTCACCGCCGAGGACGGCACGGGGCGTACCGGGTCGGCCAGCGTCCACGTCACCGTCGGCAACACCGCACCCACCGTGGAACTCAAGCTCCCCGCCGACGGGCAGCCCTTCACCTTCGGTGACGAGATCCCCTTCCAGGTCCAGGTCACCGACCCCGAGGAGTCCGAGATCGACTGCTCCAAGGTCGAGGTCAACTACATCCTCGGACACGACAGCCACGGCCACCCGATGACCTCGGCCAAGGGCTGCGAGGGCACGCTCAAGACCCAGGCCGACGGTGACCACGACCCGAACGCCAACATCTTCGGCGTCATCGACGCGTCCTACACCGACAACGGCGCGAACGGCCAGCCCCCGCTGACCAGCCACGGCCAGAGCATCCTCCAGCCCAAGCACCGCCAGGCCGAGCACTTCACCACCTCGGCTGACGGCGTCACCACCGGCAGCGCCGACGGAGCCGAGGGCGGCAAGGCCGTCACCGGGGCGCAGAACGGCCAGTGGATCGCCTACGACCCGTACGCGCCCGCAGACGTCAGCAAGCTCACCGCCCGCGTGGCCGGCACGGCGGACGGCGCCGTGGAGGTCCACGCCGACGCGCCCGACGGCCCGCTGCTGGGCACCGCGAAGGTCTCCGCGACCGACGGCTGGAGCGAGGTGAGCACCGACATCACCGGCGCGCCCGAGGACGCGGGCAAGCTCTACCTGGTCTTCACCGGCGGTGAGGGAGACCTCTTCGACCTGGACAGCTTCACCGTCACCACCGGATGAGGGGAGGCAGACCATGACCGGACACGGCAGACACCGCGCCCGCCTCACCCTGGCGGCCGCCGCGCTCCTCACCGGAGCGTTCGCGGTCCCCGGTCAGGCGGCACAGCAGCCCGGCCACGTGGCCGACGATGAGCGGGTGCTCGTCTTCTCCAAGACGGCCGGATTCCGCCACGACTCCATCCCCGACGGGATCGCAGCCCTCCAGCAACTCGGCGCCGAGCACGGCTTCACCGTCGACGCGACCGAGGACGCCACCGCGTTCACCGGGGAGAACCTGGACCGGTACGACGCCGTGGTCTTCCTCTCCACCACGGGCGACGTGCTCGACCAAGGGCAGCAGGAGGCGTTCGAGAAGTACATCGGCGAGGGCGGCGGCTACGTCGGTGTGCACGCCGCCGCCGACACCGAGTACGACTGGGAGTGGTACGGCGGCCTGGCCGGCGCCTACTTCTCCTCCCACCCGGCGGTCCAGCCCGCCACCATGGAGATCGAGGACCGCGGCCACCCGGCGACCGCCCACCTGGACGAGAGCTGGGAGCGCACCGACGAGTGGTACGACTACCGCTCCAACCCGCGCGAGCACGCCCACGTGCTGGCCACCCTCGACGAGGACTCCTACACCGGCGGCACCATGGGTGAGGACCACCCCTTCGCCTGGTGCCAGGAGTACTCCGGCGGCCGCGCCTTCTACACCGGCGCGGGGCACACCAAGGAGTCCTACGCCGACCCCGCCTTCCGGCAGCACCTGCTGGGCGGCCTCCAGTACGCCACCGGAGCCGTACAGGCCGACTGCCGTCCCGAGAGCGGCTACACCCCGCTGTACGACGGCAACGGACTGGACGGCTGGAAGCAGGCGGGGCCCGGCTCGTTCGAGGAGAGCGAGGACGGGACGCTCACCAGCAGCGGCGGCATGGGCCTGCTGTGGTACGCACAGCGTGAGTTCTCCTCCTACTCGCTGAAACTCGACTGGAGGATGGCGAGCGAGGACGGGGACGACAACTCCGGCGTCTTCGTCGGGTTCCCCGGCTCCGACGACCCGTGGTCCGCCGTCGACAACGGCTACGAGATCCAGATCGACGCCACCGACACCGACGAGAAGACCACGGGTTCCGTCTACGGCTTCCAGTCCGCGGACCTGGCCGCCCGCGACGCGGCCCTCAACCCGCCGGGGGAGTGGAACACCTACGAACTCCGCGTCGAGGGCGAGCGCCTGCGCATCTACCTGAACGGCACCCTCGTCAACGACTACACCAACACCGACCCGGCCCGCAGCCTCACGGACGGCCACGTGGGTCTCCAAAACCACGGGGACGGCGACGAGGTGGCGTTCCGCGACGTGCGCATACGGCAACTGGACTGACCGAGACACCACACCCGGGGGCCCGCCACGCGAGGGCCCCCGGGCCCGGCCCGGTGGCCGGCGGGGCCGTGGGCGGGCGTTCCCCGGGCCGGAACGGGCGGGCACAACCGGCCCGCGTCCGCCGGGCAACCGCACCGCCGACGCACCGAAGGCACCGGAGGCTACGCAAGAAGCGCTCCCCGTGGGGAACGGGGCGACATGGGGCCGCCCGCCGCAGGCGCCCCGCACCGCACGGCAAGGCACAAGGGAGGACAGCGTGAGCACACCACCGCGCACGGGCCTGTGGCTCATAGGCGCCAGAGGGTCCGTAGCCACCACGACGATCACCGGCGCCACCGCCCTCGCCGCGCGACTGACCCCACCCACAGGGCTCGTGACCGAGACACCCCCGTTCGCCGGTGCCTCGCTGCCACCCCTGGACTCCCTCGTCTTCGGCGGTCACGACACGGCCAGCTGCCCTCTCCCCAAGCGGGCCGAGGCCCTCGCCGAGGCGGGCGTCGTCCCGCACGGGCTCCCCTCCGCGCTCCACGCCGAACTCGCCGCGGCCGACGCCGCGATCCGTCCCGGCGCGCCCGCTCCGGCCTCCGACCGCCGCGACGAGGACGCCCTCATCGACACCTGCGCGCACGACATCACCGAGTTCGGACGCACACACGGCCTCGCCCGCACCGTCGTCGTCAACGTCGCCAGCACGGAACCCCATCCGGCCTCCCCGCAAGGGCCTCTCCCACCCAGCTCCCTCTACGCCGCCGCGGCGCTCCGTGCCGGGTGCCCGTACGTCAACTTCACGCCATCCACCGGACTGCACCACCCCCGCCTCGCCGAGGCCGCACGCACGGCGGGCGTCCCCCACGCGGGCCGGGACGGCAAGACGGGACAGACCCTGCTGCGGTCCGTACTGGCGCCGATGTTCGCGCAGCGGGCCCTCGCCGTGCGGGCCTGGTCCGGCAGCAACCTGCTCGGCGGCGGCGACGGCGCGGCCCTCGCGGACCCGGCGGCGGCAGCCGCCAAGAACGCGGGCAAGGAACGGGTACTCGCCGACAACCTGGGCGCACTCCCCGAGGGAGAGGTGCACATCGACGACGTCCCCGCGCTGGGCGACTGGAAGACGGCCTGGGACCACATCGCCTTCGACGGTTTCCTCGGCTCCCGCATGATCCTCCAGACCATCTGGCAGGGCTGCGACTCGGCGCTCGCCGCACCGCTCGTCCTCGACCTCGCCCGCCTGCTGGCACGCGCCGACGAACTGCGCCTCGCCGGACCCGTCGAGGGCCTGGGCTTCTACTTCAAGGACCCCGACAGCGGGCCCGCCGACCTGCACGGGCAGTGGCGCGCGCTGCTCGGCCTGGCAGCCCGTCTCACCCCGGCCTCCGGAGGCGCCGCATGACGGGGCGCGGGCCCGGGCGCGCGGCCGCGTGGGCGCAACTCCTGCGTGTCTCAGCCCTGTTCACGGTGCCCGGAGACGCACTGGCGGGGGCGGCGGCGGCAGGACGCGTCCCGACACGCGGCACGGTGCTGGCCGCCGGATCCTCGCTGTGCCTGTACGAGGCGGGCATGGCGCTCAACGACTGGGCCGACCGGGACGAGGACGCCCGCGAGCGGCCCGAGCGGCCTCTGCCCTCAGGGCGCATCCACCCGGCGGCGGCCCTCGCGGCAGCGGGCGGCCTGACCGCGGCAGGGCTGGCGCTGGCCGCCCGCGCCGGACGGCTCCCCCTCGCGACCGCGACCGCGCTGGCCGCCACCGTGTGGGCCTACGACCTGCGCCTCAACCGCACCCCTGCCGGGCCTGCGGCCATGGCGACGGCCCGTTTCCTCGACGTCCTGCTGGGAGCGGCGGCGGCCGGCGTCGCGGCCCCGCTCCCCTCGGACGGCGCCGCCGCGCCGCGGGCGCGTGAGCGCCGCGTACGCGACGCCTCCCGCGCCCGCGACGTGTGGGGCGCGGCGGCGCTCATGGGCGGTCACACCCTCGCCGTGACCGCGGTCTCGCGGCGGGAGACGCAGGGCGGTGCACCCGGGGTGCCGCTCGCCGCGCTCGGCGCCGTCGGCGCGATCTCCGCGTGGACGGCGCGGCGGCGCACCCCGCTGGCGCTGACCGCGAGCGCCGTGTACGCCGCGACCGCCTCGCGGCCCCTCCTGCACGCCGCGCTCAACCCCTCCCCACCGCTGCTCCAGCGGGCGGTCGGCGGCGGCATCCGCGCCATGATCCCGCTCCAGGCGGCGCTCGCGACGGGCGCCGCCCGCGCCACCGATGTGGCGGGTGCGGCGGCCCGTGTCCCGGAGTCCGCCGCGGCGGGCGCCCGCCCCGCGCAGGCCGGTCGAGGAGGCGCCCGTTCCGCCGTGCCGGCCCAAGCGGGGGGAGTCCGCCCCGGCGCGGGGGGAGCCCCCCTCGCCGAGAGGGGTACAGGGCGTGGACCGGCGGCCGTCGCGCTGCTCGCGCTGCTGCCCCTCGCCCGCCGCATGTCCCGGAAGGTCAGCCCCACATGACGCGGAACCCACGCACGCACCCGCAGCAGCCACCGCAGAACCCGGCGCTACGGTACGCGTACGGCACCAACGGCCTGGCCGACCTGCGGCTGGAGGACGCGCTCGGCCTCCTCGCCGACCTCGGCTACGCGGGCGTCGGACTGACGCTCGACCACATGCACCTCGACCCGCTCGCCCCCGGCCTGGCGGCCCGTACCGCGCGGGTGGCCAGGGCGCTGGAGCGGTACGGGCTGACAGCCACCGTCGAGACGGGGGCGCGCTACGTGCTCGACCCGCGCCGCAAGCACCACCCGACGCTGCTCGACCCGGACGCCGAGGCCCGCGCCGCGCGGACCGAACTGCTGCTCAAAGCCGTGCGCGTGGCCGCCGACCTGGGGGCGCACGCCGTGCACTGCTTCAGCGGGAAGCTGCCAGAGGGGACCGCGCAGGAAGAGGGCTGGAGGCGGCTCGCGGAAGGCGTCGGCTCGGTGCTCGACGCCGCGCAGGCCGCGGGCGTCCCGCTCGCGATCGAGCCCGAGCCCGGCCACCTCCTCGGCGACCTGGCCGGATTCGACCGGCTGCGCACCGGGCTCGGCAGCCCCGCACTGCTCGGCCTCACCCTCGATGTCGGGCACTGCCAGTGCCTGGAGGCCGAACCACCCGACGCCTGCGTACGGGAGGCGGCGCCGTGGCTGCGGCACGTGCAGATCGAGGACATGCGGCGCGGCGTGCACGAACACCTGCCGTTCGGCGAGGGGGAGATCGACTTCCCGCCCGTACTGGCGGCGCTGCGCGAGGTCGGCTACGACGGGCTGGTCACCGTCGAGCTGCCCCGCGACTCGCACGCGGGACCTGAACGGGCCGCCTCCTCACTGGAGTTCCTCACCGCCGCGGAGTCCGGTGCCCGCACCCCGGGCGAGACCACGGCCGTCGGCTCCGCCGCCCGCACCGCCGACGCCACGCCACCACGGCAGGAGGCCGCGCCATGCTGACCCCGCTCGCCTCGCTCCGTACCGGTCTCGAACTGCGCCTGACCGCTGACGCGCGCGCCTGGCTGCACCTGGCGCTGTCCGAGGCGGCCGACGCCGGCGAGCACGACCAGGCCCGTGGACTGCCCCCGTGGGAGCGGCACTTCGTCACCGCGGGCCGCCGGTGCCACACCACCCAGCAGCAGCAGGGCTCGTCCCCCGACCCCGTCGACGCCGCCCGCGTGCTCATCCTGCACGCCGCCGCGCCCGGCACCGACGCCGTCGTCGCGCTCTACCGGCGCGGCTCGGCCGACGAGCGGCGGGCCGTCTTGCTGGCACTGCCGCACCTGGACCCGCCGCCGGCGGCCGGGGCGGCCCTCGGCCTGGTGGAGGACGCGCTGCGGACCAACGACACCCGGCTGGTCGCCGCCGCGCTCGGCCCGTACGCCGCCGCGCACCTGGACGCACACCAGTGGCGCCACGGCATCCTCAAGTGCCTGTTCACCGGCGTGCCGCTGGCCGCCGTCACCGGACTCGAACACCGGGCGGCGGGCGACGGCGAACTCGCCAGGATGCTGGAGGACTACGCCCGCGAGCGCACCGCCGCGGGACGCGCCGTGCCCGAGGACCTCGGCCACGCGCTGCGCCTGGCCAGGTTCGACGAGACCCCGGCACGCCCGGCCAGCCCGCAGGACCGCGCCGAGGGATCCGAGTCGTAGCAAGCCCCGTCGGCCGCCACAGCGAGAAGCGGTCGCCACAGCGAGGAGCGTGACGCCCACCATGCCGTCCCCGACCCGCCGCATCTTCGACCCGCACATCCACATGACGTCCCGCACCACCGATGACTACGCCGCGATGTACGACGCCGGGGTCCGCGCCCTGGTCGAACCGTCCTTCTGGCTCGGGCAGCCCCGCACCTCGCCCGCCTCCTTCTACGACTACTTCGACTCACTCCTGGGCTGGGAGCCCTTCCGCGCCGCGCAGTACGGCATCGCCCACCACTGCACCCTCGCGCTGAACCCCAAGGAGGCCAACGACCCGCGCTGCCTGCCCGTCCTGGACGAGCTGCCCCGCTACCTCCTCAAGGACGGTGTGGTCGCCGTCGGCGAGATCGGCTACGACGCGATGACCCCGGCGGAGGACACGGCGCTCGCGGCCCAGCTGGAACTCGCCCGCACCCACGAGCTGCCCGCGCTGGTGCACACCCCGCACCGGGACAAGGCGGCCGGACTGGCCCGCACTCTCGACGTCCTGCGCGAGTCCGGGCTGCCGCCCGCCTCCGTGGCGCTCGACCACCTCAACGAGACCACGGTCGGGCCCGCCGCGGACAGCGGCTGCTGGCTCGGTTTCTCCATCTACCCCGACACCAAGATGGACCCCGACCGCATGGTGCGCATCCTGCGGGTGCACGGCACCGAGCGGGTGCTGGTCAACTCGGCCGCCGACTGGGGCAGAAGCGACCCCCTCAAGACGGCGCACGTCGCCGACGCGATGCTCGCCGCCGGATTCGACGAGGACGACGTCGACCAGGTGCTGTGGCGCAACCCGGTCGCCTTCTACGGCCGAAGCGGCCGCCTCCGCCTCGACGCCACCGCCCCCGAGGCGCAGCTGTTCGAGGGCAACTCGATCCTGCGCGGCGGAGAGTGAGGAGAGCGCGGCCATGCGATTCCGGCACCCCGACGGCACCACCGTCCACCTCGCCTACTGCACCAACGTCCACGCCGCCGAACAACTCGACGGCGTCCTCGACCAACTGACCGAGTACGCGGAGCCGGTACGGCGCCGGCTCCACCGCGACCGGCTCGGCATCGGCCTGTGGCTGGCCCGCGACGCCGCCCGCACCCTCACCGACGACCCGGCGGCCGTCCGCAGGCTGCGCACCGGGCTGGAGCGGGCGGGCCTGGAGGTCGTCACCCTCAACGGCTTCCCCTACCAGGGCTTCGGCGACAGCCACGTCAAGTACCGCGTCTACCGCCCCGACTGGACCGACGACGCACGCCTCGACCACACCACCGACCTCGCCAGGCTGCTGACAGCCCTGCTGCCCGACGACGTACACGAGGGCAGCATCTCCACACTGCCGCTGGCCTGGCGCACCGGCTTCGACGCCGAGGCCCGGCACCGCGCGCTGACCCGCCTGCACACCCTCGCCGGGCGGCTGGACGCGCTGGAGGAGCTGACCGGGCGCTCCGTACGCGTCGGTCTTGAGCCCGAACCCGGCTGCACCGTGGAGACGACGGCCGACGCCGTCGAGGCGCTGACCGGGGAAGGCGGGCCGCCCCCGCACCGGATCGGCGTCTGCCTGGACACCTGCCACCTGGCCACCGCGTTCGAGGACCCCGCCAAGGCGGTCGCGGCGCTCGGCGAGGCCGGACTGACCGTCGTCAAGGCGCAGCTGTCGGCCGCCCTGCACGCCGAACACCCGGAGCGGCCCGAGGTACGCCACGCGCTCACCGAGTTCGCCGAGCCGCGCTTCTTGCACCAGACCCGCGCCCTCACCCCCGCGGGCACCCTGCGCGCCACCGACGACCTCGACCGGGCGCTCGCCCCCGGCGCCCTGCCCACCGAAGGACCCTGGCGGTCCCACTTCCACGTGCCCCTGCACGCCCCGCTCGCCGAGCCGCTGCACGCCACCACCGGTGTGCTCCGAGCCGCCCTCACCCACCTGGTCGGCGGCCCGGCACCGCTGACCCGGCACCTGGAGGTGGAGACCTACACCTGGCAGGCCCTGCCGCCCGGACTGCGCCCCACCACCCGCGCCCAGCTCGCGGACGGCCTCGCCGCCGAGCTGGCCACGGCCCGCGACCTTCTCGTCGGCCTCGGCCTCAAGGAGCTGCCATGACCACCCCGCTGCTGGTCATCGACGTCGTCGGGCTCACCCCCGCGCTGCTGGAGCGGATGCCGAACCTGCGCGCCCTCGCGCGGGACGGCGCCTCCACCCCCCTGGCGACGGTGCTGCCGGCCGTCACGTGCGCCGCCCAGTCCACGTTCCTGACCGGCGAACTCCCCACAGGCCACGGCATCGTCGGCAACGGCTGGTACTTCCGCGAACTCGGCGACGTCCTGCTGTGGCGGCAGCACAACGCGCTCGTCGGCGGCGAGAAGCTGTGGCACGCGGCCAGGGAGCGGCAGCCCGGCTACACGGTGGCCAACATCTGCTGGTGGTACGCGATGGGCGCCGACACCGACTGGACCGTCACCCCGCGCCCCGTCTACTACGCCGACGGCCGCAAGGAACCCGACTGCTACACCCGGCCCCCCGACCTGCACGACGAACTCGTGGCCGAACTGGGCGACTTCCCCCTGTTCACCTTCTGGGGGCCCGGCGCCGACCTCACCTCCTCGCAGTGGATCATCGACGCCACCCGCCACATCCTGCGCACCCGCCGCCCCGACCTGGCTCTGGCCTACGTCCCCCACCTCGACTACGACCTCCAGCGCCACGGCCCCGACGACCCGCGCGCACACCGCGCCGCCGCCGACGTCGACGCCGCCCTCGCCCCCCTGCTGGCCGACGCCCGCGCCGAAGGCCGCACCGTCGTCGTCCTGTCCGAGTACGGCATCACCCCGGTGAGCCGCCACGTCGACATCAACCGTGTGCTGCGCCGCGCCGGACTGCTGGAGGTCCACGCCCAGGACGGCATGGAGTACCTCGACCCGTGGACGTCGAAGGCGTTCGCCGTCGCCGACCACCAGCTCGCCCACGTCTACGTCCGCGACCCCGCCGACCTGCCCGCCACCCGCGAGGCGCTGACCGGGGTGCCGGGCCTCGACGTCCTGCTGGACGAGACGGGCAAGAAGGAGGCAGGGCTCGACCATCCGCGCTCGGGCGAACTGGTCGCCGTCGCGGAGCCCGACGCCTGGTTCACCTACTACTACTGGCTCGACGACCGCCGCGCACCCGACTTCGCCCAGCTCGTCGAGATCCACCGCAAGCCCGGCTACGACCCCGTCGAACTGTTCATGGACCCCCACGACCCCTACGTCAAGCTGCGCGCCGCCGCCGCGCTGGCCCGCAAGAAGACCGGCATGCGGTACCGCATGGCCGTCGTCCCCCTCGACCCGTCACCGATCCGCGGCAGCCACGGCAGGCTGCCGGACCGCACCGAGGACGGACCCGTCCTCCTGTGCTCACGCCCCGACGCACTCGGCGCCGCGGCGAAGACCCGTCCCTTCCCCGCCACCGACGTCAAACGCCTGCTCCTCGATCTCGCACTGGGAGATGCCTCATGACGCACAGACCCGCACACCCCGAACTCGACCACACCCTGCGCCGCCGCGGCTTCCTCAGCGTCGCCGCGGGCGCCACGGCCGCCACGCTGCTCGGCGCCGGTCCCGCCGCCGCCGAGCCCGCCACCGGCCGGCACCCCGCCCCAGGGCACGGCCACGGCCACGGCCACCGGCCGCTCGTTCCGCGCGGCAAGCTCGGCATCCAGCTCTACACCGTCCGCGACCAGGTCCAGGAGCTCGGCTTCGCCACCGTCTTCCGCGAGCTGGAGCGCTACGGCTACGACTCGGTCGAGTTCGCCGGCTACACGCAGGGCACCGGCGCCCTCACGCTGCGGCAGCTCAAACGGCTGATGCGGGACCACGGGCTGCGGGGCATCGGCAGCCACGTCGGCTACTACTCCGACAACCCGGACGACTACACCTTCGCCACCCAACTGGAGAAGGTCGTCGACGACGCGGCCGCGCTCGGCCTCCCGCACGTCGGCACGGCCGCCAGCCCCGACCGCTACGGCCGCACCGTCGACGGCTGGAAGCGCGCGGCCGAGGACTTCAACACCTACGGAGCCGCCGCCCGCGCACGCGGCCTGAAGTTCTACCAGCACAACCACCAGATGGAGTTCGGCTTCGCCGAGGACAAGCCCCACGTCCGCCTCTACGACGTCCTCCTCGCCGAGACCGACCCCGAACTCGTCTACCTGGAGATGGACATCTACTGGGCGTTCGCCGGCCAGTACCGCTTCAGCACACGCGCCGACGGCACCCCCGCCCCCTTCGAACCCCTCGACTACGTGCTGGCCGCCCCGCACCGCTACCCCCTCTTCCACGTCAAGGACGGCGAACACGACGAGGCGTCCGCCGACGGCCTCCACATGGTCGATGTCGGCGATGGCGACCTCGACTACGAGAACTTCATCGGTACGGTGCTGCGGCGCCACCGCGGCCACGGCCGCGGTGGCCACCACTGGCTGATGGAGCGCGACGACGCGGTGGACCCGGCGGCCAACCCGGCCGGCTCCCTCACCTCGGCCCGCCGCTCCGCGGCGTACCTCCGCGGAAGGCGGTAACGGCCCGAGCGGGCCCGCCCACACCATGGGACGTTTCGTCGCAAAGGGGACGTAACCCCTCTTCTCCTCTGGAAACCCAGGTGAGAAGCACTCCAAACCCTTGGTATCGTTACGGGCGTCGCCACGGCAGCCCCGCTGACGTGGCGCAGCCCGGTCCGGGTGGCGGAATGGTAGACGCGCTAGCTTGAGGTGCTAGTGCCCTTTATCGGGCGTGGGGGTTCGAGTCCCCCCTCGGACACAGACCATCTGCACGTCGTGTGCGGACGCATGTGGGCCGTGACTCAACAGTCACGGCCCCTTTTGCCGTGGTCGTGGATGAGCGTGAGCCCGAGGGCCGCGGAGAGCGGTGCTTTGCGTTCAGGGGTGGCTTGCCGGAGCCGGTCGGTGAGGTCCCCGAGGCCCTTGATGACCTGAGCGATCTCCTCCTCGGTGAGCGGGCGGGCGGCCTTCGGGGCGGGGCCGCCTGGGCGGCGGTGACCTTTCGTTGGGCGGCGTCCCGGTCGGCGGCGGCTCGGTTGACCCATTCCATGGCGGTCGCCGGGCCGTATTGGCGTCGATATCGAGAGCCGGGCGGTTGCTCAGATATTTCACCCTTTAAGGGATGTTACGTGACCTGAGAAGTAGCATTTTGTCCTGTTGTTCGAGTGACCGTGTGATTACACTTGAGTGTTTTTGGCGCACCGGGGGGCGAGCATGATCCGGACCGAGTGGGTCGCAACGCCGCCGCGGTACTCGGGAGTTGAACTCGATGAGCAAGCGAAGTTTCCGTATGCCTCGTTCGCTGCGACGGTCGTCGCCGCCTCGCTCGCCTGTCAGCCTGCGGCAGTGACACGGTCAGAAGTCAGGCAGAATCGCGAGTGCGGAGAGGGGGAACAAGCCATCCGCGCTCTCTTCTTCGGCGGCGGAGTCTCGGGTTTCACGTTGTGCATTCACCCAAGGAGGCGCACCCGCGCACCTGCACGTACGACCTGGAGAAGGTCAAGGGCGGCTATCAGATCGATTCAAAGGGCGCCAACTGCGACATCCGCTACAAGCGGGCCTCTGGGAAGAGCGGCGGCGGGCACGGCACATATCCATTCAAGCTTTCCCTGGTGTGGGACGTGGCCTGGATCGATTCTGCCGATCCCGACGGCCCGCCAGCGACCCAACCCTTCCGGAGGGCAGTCCAGCCGCGAGCAGGAGGTGACCGTCAAGGAAAACCAGCCCATCGTCCGCGACTGACCACGCGGCCGACCGTACCGACTGAGCAGCGCAGGAGGTTGCCATGACGTGGCGAGACGACCACCTTCACCTGGGACGACACCCGCCTCGCCGAACAGGCCACCCCCGGCGGCGAATTCACCACCTGGGACTACACCCCCGGCACCCACCGCCCCCTCACCCAAACCGACCACACCCAGCTCGTCCCCGAGCCCGGTACCTCACTCCTCACCAAACTCACCGAGCCCACGGCAACGCGCCCCGCATTCCACGCGATTGTCACCGACCTGACGGGCACTCCCACAGAACTCATCACGCCCGAGGGTTCACTGGCCTGGCAGAACCGCACCACTTTGTGGGGCACTCCCCTCCCCTCGCCTGACGGCCACGGTGACGTCACCTGCCCACTCCGCTTCCCGGGCCAGTACGCCGACCCGGAGTCGGGCCTGCACTACAACTACTTCCGCTACTACGACCCCGAGACGGCTCGTTACCTCACCCCGGACCCTCTCGGCCTGTCCCCTGCCCCCAATCCCACCACCTACGTCCCCAACCCTCACAGCTGGATTGACCCACTTGGTCTCGCCGGATGCAAGGATGGCCCCTCGCCCTCATCCGAATATAAGGACATTACAAAGCCCCGTGCTCGCATGTTGAATAAGTCAACAGATGTGGGTCCCATAGAGTTCGGCACAAACCTCGAATCCAATGGATGGATGCATACCCAAAAAGGCTCCAATCATATGTATGAGAAGGAGGGGGCAAGGTATTTTCTCCGAGGGAAGGCAAATACTCACCAGGGATGGACTGCGGACTACTACGCTCCAGGGTCCAAGAAGCCAGACATCAAGATTAGGCTAGGAGAAGATTGATGGCAGGGGATGACTGGATCGTCAAAGATAGCGAAGATTACCGGAAGGTCCGCTCGCGCGCCGCCGCTACATTTGATCTTGACGCCAGATTGCCTGAAAAGGTGTTTAGGCGGGACAATGGAGAATCCCTTTTCTGTGAGTTCGACGTAGTCCTCACTCCGGAATTCTGGCCAGCGCTCAGCGCGATGGCCCAGTGGTACGGTGATACGCGTGTCGAGCTAGTCGCCCTTGAGCCTGAGTGCGAGACTTTCTATCTCTCTGACTACCGGATGTACCCGGCGGTTTCACTGCCCGTCGAAGCTGACAAAGATGAATACTGGGCGGCTATCGGTCACGAACCCGACGGGGACATCATGGGATCACTGGCGATTTCAGCGAACGTCATCGCTTTGACCGGTCCATCTGGGAAATGGGGATGCTGGGGTGAAAGGGATCCTGAGTTGGCGGTTTTTCAAGGCTTTCCAGATGCGGCAGCCCGAAATGACTGGTGTGCCTGCTTTGGCCCATTTTTGGATGTTGCGGGGGCCCTGGAGTCGTACCTTCCACCGACATTTGCGAATTGGGTCGTCCCGCAAGAATATGCCGCAACTCTGACCGCGAACTACGGTGCCCCGAGGCGGACATAAGCTACGAACTCGCCACTCTTGCGGAGCAGTTGAAATTCCGTCTGTCCGTCGGGACGGACGGGACGATGCTGGCGCAATGACCCGATCGGCACGCAGCCCTGGCTGACCAGAACAGTCGCCCACACCGCAATCTTCGAATGGAGCGAGAGCTGGAACAAATGTGCAGCGGTGCACCGCGCCTTGGGATGCTGCGGTCTCGCAGGCTACGAGGCTCTCCCTCGCAGCGTGAACATCGCACACGGTGCGCGTCGACGGAAGAGATCTTGACAACGCATCACCGCCCCCGTCGCCAGCGACGCTGTATATGAGCCAACCGGGGTGGCCGTCTGACTGGTGTCCGAGGCAGCGAGAGGGTCCCGTGCCCGTCGGCGGTCACCCGGTGCTTCGAGGCGGTCCCGCCCCGGCCGACAGGTGAGGAGGCCAAACAAATTTCTTCGTGATCGAATTTACGTACGAGGAGTCGGTCATGTACCGGCGGCGGCCCAGCTTGGCCGCAGCGTTGAGTTCTGTCAGCAGCACTTCGTGGAGCCGCGGCCGCAGACCGCTCTCGTCACAGCGGGCCGGTGCTCCATGCCGCCCTGGGCACCGCTTCTCTCGTCCCGCCCAGGAGACGGCGCGGTCCGTCGCCGATGGCCGCGGTGGCGAAGGGAACCTCGCAGCCGGCGGCGGAAGCCGACCCACCATCAATGGCCCGTCCTCATGAGGAGATCACAGGGGTTACGGGGCATGCGGCGGGACGTCGGGGTGGGGCTTGCGCAGGACAGCGCGGACGGCGAGTGCGGTGAGTACCGCCGTCGCCGCCATCAGGCCCGGGATCTTCGCCCTTCGGGCGAGGGAGGGCCAGAGCGCGGCGCCCAGGTCGAGGGCTTCGGGCTCGGGGGCCGACGCAGGCGTGGCCGGAGCCGCACCGGCGGCCGCAGGGGGTGTTGGTGTTGTCGTGGTGGGTGCGGGCCGTTCGCGCAGGTATGTCTCGAGGTTCGAGGCGAACTGCTGGATTAGTCGCTCGCCGACCTCGACGAGGATGCCGCGGCCGAACTGTGCCGGCCGGCCGGTCAGGTCGAGGTCGGTGAGGACGCGGACGCGCGTGTGGCCGTTCTCTTCGGTGAGTGACGCGACAACCGTGGCCGCGGCGGTTCCGGCACCGCGGGTTTCGCTGCCGCTGAGGTCGAGCACGACGCGCTGGGCGGCCTCGTCGCGTTCGACGGTGCCCTGGCCTCGATAGCTCATCTGCACCGCGCCGACCTTGACCTTGATGCGGCCGGTGAGGGAGTCGCCGTCGAGTTCGTCGAGGACGGCACCGGGCATGCACGGTGCGATGCCGCCGATGTCCTGGAAGAGGCACCATGCCTCCGCGCGGGGGACGGGGACGCTGAAGCTGTGATCGAGTTGCATGCGGAGGCTCCTCACGTGCTCAAGAGGGGACGGGGGCGGCCTGCTCGGAGTGGACGGCCTGGGCTTCACGGATGCGGCCGCGGACGCGGTCGGGGGTGAGCGGGCCGCGCCGTACGACCACGCCGAGCGGCGTCAGCGCGTCTTCCACGGCGTTGGTGAGGACCGCCTGGGGGGCGATGGCTCCGCCCTCGCCGAGGCCCTTGACCCCGAGGTCGTTGAGGGCGCTGGGGGTGACGATCTCGTCCAGGTGGAGGTCGGGGATCTCCGAGGAGGTCGGGAGAAGGTAGTCCATGTACGTCGTGGTGGTCGGCTGGCCGTCCGGGCCGTAGATCATCTCCTCGTAGAGCGCGCCGGCGATGCCCTGGGCGACGCCCCCGGTGATCTGGCCCTCGGCGATCACCGGATTGACGATCCGCCCGGCGTCGTGGACGACCACGTACTTCTCGATGGATACGTGTCCGGTGCGGGTGTCGACATCGACGACGGCGGCGTGGGCTCCACTGGCGTAGGTGAACCCGCCGGGACGGAAGTACGCGGTCTCGCTGAGTTCGGCGCCGTCGGCGACGAGCGCGGCCAGCGCCGTCTCGGCTCCCCCGGGGTGACGGACCCTCGTCCCGTCGATGCTCAGCTCCTCGGCGGGCACGCCGAGCCGTTCCGCGGCCGCGTCGAGGATGCGGGTGCGCAGTGCGAGGCCCGCGCGGTGGGTGGCGTTTCCGGCGGTGACGAGGGCGCGGGAGGCGATGGTGCCCACGCCGTGGGGGACCGCGTCGGTGTCGCCGCCGAGCACGTCCACCGACTCCATGGGGACGCCCACGGCGTCGGCGGCGATCTGGGCCATGCTGGTGCGGTGCCCCTGCCCCTGGGACGGCGCGCCGATCGCGAGTCGCAGCTGTCCGTTGGGGCGGACGGTGAGGCGGGCGGACTCGAAGGGGCCGAGGCCGGTGGCTTCGAGATAGACCGCGAAGCCGACGCCGGTCCGCTGGTCGCCGCTCCGGGCGGCTTCGCTCTGCCGCTTGCGCACGCCCCGCAGGTCGATGTGGTCGACGGCTCGCCGCAGCAGTTCGGGGAAGTCGCCGGAGTCGTACTCTTGTTTCTCGCCCGAGCGGTCCAGCAGCCCGGTGCGGTACGGCATCTCCTCAGGCGTGATGAGGTTGCGTCGGCGCAACTCGCTGGGCTCCAGGCCGAGTCGGCGTGCCAGCCGGTCCAGTGCCCGCTCCATCGCGAAGACGGCCTCGGGCCGGCCCGCGCCCCGGTAGGGGGAGGTGAAGGTGGTGTGGGTGAGGGCGGCGCGGACCGCGATGTCGACGTGTGGGACGCGGTAGGGGCCCAGCAGGTGGATCACGGAGTTGTACGGCACGACCAGGCCGGTCATCGTCGAGGCGCCGAAGTTGACCAGGATGCGGTCACGGAGGCCGAGCAGCCGCCCCTCTGCGTCGGCGGCCAGCGCTATCCGGTGCGTCTGCTCGCGTGCGTGCGAGGCGGCGGTGAGGTTCTCATTGCGGTCCTCGCGCCACAGGACGGGGCGGCCCAGGGCCCGGGCAGCGAAGGGGACGAGCAGTTCCTCGACGTAGAGGATCCCCTTCTGGCCGAAGCCGCCGCCGACGTCGACGGCGACCACGTGCACGTCGTCGGCCGGCATCGCCAGGCTCATGGCGATGTGGTCGCGCACCCGGTGCGGGGTCTGGGTGTTCGCCCATACCGTGAGCCGGCCGTCATACGCCCCGGGTGCGGCGAGGACGCCGCGGGTCTCGATCGGCGAGGGCACGTGGCGGTGTACCGCGAACTCCTCCTCGATCACCACGGCCGCTTCGCGAAACGCGGTGTCGGGGGCGCCGACGCCGGTCTCCAGCTCCAGGGCGAGATTGTCTTGCCAGCTCTCCTCGACCAGCGGAGCACCGGGTTCGAGTGCCCGCTCGGGATCGACGACCACGGGCAGCGGCTCGTAGCCGATCTCGACCAGCTCCAGCGCGTCCTCGGCGAGATAGCGGCTGTCGGCGACGACGAGGGCGACCGGCTGGCCGGCGTACACCACCTTCTCGCGCGCCAGCAGCGGCATCGGCAGCGTGCGGACCAGCGGCTCCAGCTTCTCGGCCAGGCCTGGGGGCACGCGCAGCTCCGCCTCGTTCACCAGGGGCTTGAGCGCGGCGACGTCGGAGGCGGTGTAGACCGCGTGCACGCCTTGCAGGTCGCGGGCGGCGGCGGTCTCCAGCCGGGTGATGCGGGCGTGGGCGTGTGGGCTGCGCAGGACGGCCGCCTCCAGCGTGCCGGGCAGCGCGATGTCGTCGACGTACCGGCCGTGCCCGCGCAGCAGCCGCTCGTCCTCGACGCGCGGGACACTCTGCCCCACGTAGCCGGTCGGCTCGGAGGAGTGCTGTCGCGTCATTCCGTCTGCCCCTTCCCGTGGGTCTCGTCCAGCGCCTGCCGCACGGCGGCACGGATGTTGCGGTAACCGGTGCACCGGCACAAATGCCCGCTGAGCTCGTCGGCGATGTGGTCCTCATCCGGCCGCTCGGCGGCTTCGCTCAGCGCGGTGCAGGTCATCACGAACCCGGGCGTGCAGAAGCCGCACTGCATGCCGTGGTTGTCGTGGAAGGCTCTCTGGACGGCTCCGAGGGGCTTGCCAGCGGTTGTCAGCCCCTCGATCGTGCGGATGTGCGTGCCCGCGCACTGCACGGTGAGCGTGAGGCAGGAACGTACGGGGACGTCGTCCACCAGCACGGTGCAGGCGCCGCAGACTCCGTGCTCGCAGCCGACGTGGGTGCCGGTCAGCCGCAGTCTGCCCCGGAGGAAGTCGCTGAGCAGCAGGCGCGACTCGACCTGCGCGGTCAGTGGGCGTCCGTTGACGACCAGTTCGACTCCACGCCACGCCGTGGGTTCCGTCAGTGGTGGATGGTCGACTCGCTCGCTCATGCTGTTCGCTCCCATGCTTCGGTCAGGGCCTGGCGGAGCAGCGTCTGCGCTCCTTCGCGCCGCCACTCGGCGCTCGCGTGCACGTCCTTGGGCGGGTCGAGGGCCGCACCCGCGAGCGCGGTCGCTCCCTCCAGCGCTTCGGCGTCGAGGGGCCGCCCCTCCAGCGCCGACTCCGCTTCCGGCACGCGAACGGGGAGGGGCCCGGCCCCGCAGAAGACGACCCGTACCCGGTGCATCGCGTTCTGCCTGCGCGCGAGGGCGACGGCGACACCCACCGCTGCGAAGTCGCCGCGGCGCTGGACATGCTCGGCGAAGGACCAGCCGTCACCGGGCGCCGGCGGGAAGACCACCTCGGTGAGGATCTCGTCGGGCCCGACGGCGGTCTGAAAGGTGCTGACGAAGAAGTCCTCGGCCGTGACCGTCCGATTTCCGCCCGGCCCCACTATCGTGAACCGGGCCTCCAACGCCAGGGATGCGGCTGGGAGTTCGGCCGCCGGATCATGGTGGACGAGGCTGCCGCACACGGTGCCCCGGTTCCTGATCTGCGGGTGCCCGATGTGCGCGATGGCCCCCGCGAGGAGCGGCCACCCGGCGCGTACTTCGGGTGCCGCGGCGGCAGCGGCCTGCCTGACGGCCGCACCCACGTGCAGATGGCCCGCCTCGTCCACGTACAGCCCGCTCAGCTCCGGGACGCGGGTGATGTCGACGAGCAGCCCGGGCCGGGCCAGCCGCATGTTCAGCATGGGGATCAGGGATTGGCCACCGGCCAGCACCTTCGCCTCACGCTCCTGGTCGGCGAGCAGCCGCACGGCCTCGGTGAGCGAGGCCGGGGCCTCGTAGTCGAAGGGACCCGGTTTCACACAACCACCTGTCCTCTCGTCCGAGCGCGCTGGGCCGGACGGGTTACCTAAGGGCTTAATAAGGCTCCTTATTCAGGGAACGCGGGCTCGTCGCCGATTGTCAACCCCCGGGACATGCCCCCCATGCGCGACCGTGTGTGGCGCACGGCCGGCACTCGCCACACGTGCAGTGCGGAAGCGATGGCCGGCAGCCGTGTTCACAGGAGCGACGCGACCGTCTGCGGCGGGCCGGCGCCCGGACACGGAGCTGCCTCGGCTGTCTTCACCCGCCGTCGCCCCCGGGAGGCCGCAGCCCCCGGAGACTCTCGACGGCAGCCGGGGCGTGTCGCCGCCCGCCGGGGGAGTCGACGAAGTGCCGCCGGCCCGCGGCGCGGCGTGGATCCACCAGGGACGGAGCGGGCTACAGGCGTTCCAACATGTCCCGGAGCTGGGCCAGTTCAGCGTCACTCAACGCCGAGAACTCCTCCTTGAGCGCGCGTGTGACCACTCCTTCACAACGCTCCACCAGGTCGTGTCCGCGCGCTGTGAGGCGGTGGCGGTGCACCCGCCCCGGGCCCGATGTCCGCTCCACGAGGCCGCTGTCGACGAGGCGGCGGACGAGTGCGCCGAGCGACTGGTCCGTCTGCGCCGTACTTACGGCGAGCTCGTGGGCTGAGGAGTCAGGGTGCTCCACGACAGCCAGCAGGACGACGTACTGCGACATGGACACCCCCAGCGCGGCCAAGGCGGCATCAATCGCCTGGTGTTTCCGCTGGTGAACCTGGCGCAGCAGGATGCCCGCCCGCCAGGCGTCACTCTCGCCGACACCGCTTTCGCTCATGCCGTGAGCCTACCGTCGACCTGTGGGGCGCCCACCAGCTCGTGACCCACGAGCAGGGCCTCGCCCAGCGGCATGCCTTGCTGCGCCGGGTGGGTGCACGGCGGCGCGGGCCGTGTCGGGAAGGGGTGGGAAACAGCTCAGTATCAGGCTGCCAACTCACCGGGGAAACATCGATCTGACCAGCTGGGTGCTCATTATTGTTTCGTCTGTCACGATTTTCACTCAGACCTCGGCAAGGAGCACGTATGCCCGACCGACGGAGTCAGCCCGAAGACCCCGGGGACCGAGGATTCGGCGATGAGCCGAAGCTGTCACCGGAGGAGCAGAAACTCTCGGGCATTCCCGCCGAGACGGCGAGCTCCTCGACACGGAACATTTACTATGTGGCCTTCGTGGCGGCGCTGGGCGGGCTGCTGTACGGCTATGACACCGGAGTCATCTCCGGCACCCTGGACCAGATCGCCCAGGACTTCGGGATCACGAAATCCTACGAGCTGTTCGGTGCCACCATCCCTAGAAACACCGTCGAACAGATGATCACCTCCTCGATCCTGCTCGGCGCCGTGATCGGCGCGCTCGTGGCGGGACCGTTCACGATCCGGTTCGGGCGGCGGGGCACCATCATCACGGTTGCTGCGATTTTCGGCGTCGGGGTGATTCTGGCCGGTCTGTCTCCCGAACCCCTCACGCTGATCGGCAGCCGACTGCTCCTGGGGTTGGCGGTGGGCGGCAGTACCCAGACCATCCCGACCTACATCGCCGAGTTGTCCCCGCCGGACCGTCGAGGCGGTTTCGTGACGTTCTTCAACGTCGCGATCGGCATTGGCATTCTGAGCGCGGCGCTGGTGAATGTCATCTTCCGTGACGTCGCCTGGCATTGGAAAATCATGGTCGCGGTGGTCCCCGCGGTGTTCCTGATTATCGGGATCCTCCTGCTGCCGGAAAGCCCACGTTGGCTGGTGCACCGCAACTACATCAATCCCGCGCGAAGGGTGCTGCGGTGGGTCCGCCCCAGCGGACAGGTGGCTGACCGCGAGGTGCGGGACATCCAGGACGTCATGCGCCGGGAGAACGAGGCCGAGGAAGGGCCGTGGCGGGCCCTCGGCGAGAAGTGGCTGCGTCCGGCGCTGATCGCGGGAATCGCGGTGGCGATCTTCACTCAGATCACAGGACTTGAGATGATGATCTACTACACGCCGGTCATCCTGACCGACGTGGGATTCCCCTCGACTTTCTCGCTACAGGCCAATGTCTATGTCGGCGTCGTCTACGTCGTGATGACCCTGGTCGGCAAGCTGCTGGTTGACCGCATCGGCCGCCGGCGCCTGATGCTGACCATGCTGCCCGGCTCGGCGGTGTCGATCGCGCTGTTCGGTCTGCTCTTCATCGTCTCTGACGATCAGCCCAACCGGTGGCTCGCACTGGCCATGCTGCTGGCGTTCATGTTCTTCCAGACCGGGGGCATCCAGGTCGTCGGCTGGCTGATCGGGTCGGAGGTGTATCCGCTCAGGATCCGCCCCGCGGCCACCGGCCTGCACGCAGCGGCACTGTGGGGATCGAACCTGCTCGTCACCTCCACCGCACTCACCCTCGTCAGCACGCTCACCCTGGGCGGGGCGATGCTGGTGTACGCCATGTTGAACGTCACCGCCTGGATCGTCGTCTTCTTCCGCGTGCCAGAGACCAAGGGGCATTCGCTGGAGGCCATCGAACAGAGCCTGAAGCGCGGCACCTTCTTGCCGAAACCGGCCAGGAAGGGGTCCTGAGACCGACGGGGCCTACCACCGGCAGGCCCCGTCGCTGGACAGTCCGCGTCAGTACGTTCACGGCAGACATCCCTCGCGCAGTTGAGCCGAGGAAGACTCCACGTCCCATGCTGAGGGGGCGGCGTCGGACGGTCTGCCGGCGTTGGGCTCAGGCAGGCACAGACAGGTCGTACTTGCGGGCCGACATGAAGGCGGGGCCCGCCCGGGGAGGAGGGCGGGCCCCGGCGCGCGGGCGGCTACCGGATCAGTAGAGCGCCCAGAGCGTGATGTTGCCGTTGACGTCGGTGCACGTGGCGTCCTGGTAGTGCTCCTTCGCCTTGGGGATCTCCGACTCGCACTCGGCCATGTTGGAGTACACCGCGGGTCCGCTGGCGATGTCGTGCCAGCTCGCTGCGGAGGCGGAGCCGGCCGACAGCGGAACCGCGACCGCGGCGGCGACGACAGCGAGACCGTAGGTCACCGGCCTACGCCATGACTTCTTCATGCATTTCTCCTCACGTGCGGTGCCGGGCCGGGTGGAAGCCGGACCGGCGGTTCTCACGCCTTTCCCGAGGTTCGATGATCAACCCGCGGCGGAAGTTCACGGCTCCGGGGAGAAAATGCACGGAGACTTCCGACGGCCCTGGTCGAGCCGGCGCACTCGCTGGTCGCGGTCGACGACGACCGCGCTGCGCGTGACGTGTCCGGGCAGTGTCGAGCGGCTGGACGGGTCGCCTGTGCCGTCGAGGACGCCCGGCAGCCCGGCCAGGGCCTCCCGCTCGTGCGGTGCCGGCCGAGATACGACGGTGGCGATGACGTGCCACCCATCCGCCCCCGCGTCCGCGCGACCCTGCGCCTGGGCCGCTTCCCGGGGCGGCTCACGCGTGTGTCCCGCGCGTCTCGCCGTCCGGCTCGGACGCGGGCTGCTCGGACGCGGCCTGCTCGGACGTGGCCTGCTCGGACGTGGCCTGCTCGGACGTGGCCTGCTCGGATGTGACCTGGTAGGACAGCAGCTCCCTGAACAGGCCCTGCTGCTGGGCGAGCTCTCGGTAGGTGCCCTCCTGCGCGATCCGGCCCTCGTCGAGCACCACGACGCGGTCGGCGACGGCCACGTTGGTGATGCGGTGGGTGACCAAGAGCACTGCCCGGTCGCGGGCCAGGTCCCGCAGCCGCTGGAAGATCCGGTACTCGGCGCGGGGGTCGAGGTTCGCGGTCGGCTCGTCGAGGACCAGCAGTCCTGCCGGGCGGTGGAACGCACGGGCCAGCGCGATGCGTTGCCACTGGCCTCCGCTCAGTTCCTCTCCGTTGAGCCACTCGCGGGCGAGGAGGGTGTCCAGGCCGCTGCCGAGCTTGTCGACGACCTCGTCGGCGCCGGCGGCCTCGCACGCCTCGTGCACCGCCGCGTCGCCGCGCGGTGAGGGCTGGCCGAGGGTGATGTTCTCGCGCGCCGTGAGCGGCCACTGCGCGTAGTCCTGCGGCACCAGGGCCACCCGCTGCCACAGCGCCCGCGGGTCGGCGTCGCCGGTCGGCACGCCGTCCCACAGCACTTCGCCGTCGGTGGGCAGGTACAGGCCGCAGGCGAGGTTGGAGAGCGTGGACTTGCCCGAGCCGTTGAAGCCGACCAGCGCGGTGACCTCGCCCCGGCGCAGGGTGAGCGAGACATCGGACAGCGCGTCGCTGCCCTTGCCCGCATAGCGGTGGGAGACACCCTTGATCTGGATCGTCTCCGGAGGCTCGGGCCGGTGCTCGCCCCGGCGCATGCGGAATCCGCCGGCCTTCGTCAAAAAGTTGCTCCAGTCGTCCATGTACAGCCCCGTACGCACCGCGCGGGCCCCGACGCTCACCAGGCCGCGGACCGACTGCCCCACCGTTTGCAGGGCGAAGACGGCCGTTCCGGCGTGCCCGACGCCGATGCGGCCGGTGGCCAGCAGCACCACGACCGCCGCCCACACGAGGCCCGACCCGAGACCTCCGCACACGGCACCGAGCACGGACATGCGGGCGCCCTTGTCGGCCGCGGCGCGGTCCTCGCGGTTGATCCGGGCGACGGTCTGCCGGTAGCGGCCCGTGAGGAAGCCGGCCATGGTGCCGGCGCGGATCTGGTCGGCGGCGTGCTTGGTGTAGATGTGCCAGCGCAGCACGCCCAGCATCCGGTGGTCACCGTTGCTGCGGAGGTTGGCCAGATACCGCACCCGGGCGGCGCTGACCTGGGCGATGGCCTGCGGAAGGCTGGCTGCCACCAGGAGTGGGAGCAGGACCCAGTGCACCCCGGTCACGACCACGGCCCCGGCGACGAACGAGGCGGACGAGGCGATCAGGTCCTGCCCCTCGTTGACCAGGTCTCCGGTGACCTGGGCGCCGCGGTCGGCCGCTTCGCGGTCACGGTTGAAGTCGGGATCGTCGTAGGCGCGCAGTTCCGCCTCGGCGCAGCCGGTCAGCAGCATCTGCTCGGCCTCGCGGGTCATGAGCGGGCCGAGCCGGGAGGAGAGCCAGCCCACGGTGATCCCCAGCAGGGCACGTACGCCGGCCGCGCCGGCGAGCAGCGCCACCGAGGGCCACGCCTCCACCAGCCGCTGGTAGACGTCCCCGCTTCTCAGCAGCGCGGTAAGGGTGCCGCTGATCGCGACCAGGCCCAGGGCCTGCATCACGCCGGAGGCCGTCTGGCACAGCAGGAGGCCGACGGTGGCACGCCGGTCGACCCGCCAGGCCAGCGACAGAGAGCGGCGCACCAGCTGGGGCAGACGCCGGGCCATGTCGCGCATGCGGATCGAGCGGCCGGCCGCTTCGCGGCTGCCGGTGACATCGACGAACCGCATCTGCGATGCGGCAGGAGGCGTGTCGGACGTGGGCGGGGCGGTGCGCGGGCCCGGGACTGCGGGGGCGGATCCATCGGTGGACTCACTCACGCCGCCCACCCCGTATCCGGACGTGCCGGGCCGGCGCCGCCGCCGTCAACGCCGTGCACGGTGGGGGAGAGGCGCTGTTCGATTCCAGGGGGCTGGTGGGCGGGGGCAGGGACAGGACTCACGGTGTCCTCCGTCTGGGCGGCTAGGTGGCACTGGTGCTCTAAAAACGCGCCGAATCCGGTCTCGTCACGGCCTGTTCGCGGGCACTTCGTGAACGTGAGTTCCCATGGCGGGGGCCGGCCGCGAGGACTGGGGGTGGGCGGGCATCAAACTCGTTCGATCGGCTCGGGGCGCTCCTTCGGGGGATTGCGCCCTTCATGTCGAAGGTGACCGGGTGGCCGATCAGCGGCCCCGGCTGCCTTGCGAGATGGTCGACGCGCTTTCGGGATGGTCGACGCCCTGACGAAGGCCGTGGCCCGCCGCACAGGGCATGCCCCTCACGGACTTCCGCCCGGCGCTCCTGGTGAACACGGCCCCGGCCGTCATGCAGGGGGAGCGACGGGTCCGCCGCGCGTCAAGTTCTGCTCCCATCCGCCTCGGGCGGCGGCGAACTGCCGGCCCGTCGCCGGCACAGACCTGCTCTTTTCCTGGCACCCCTGTGGCGACCAGGGCGGTCGCGTACGGCCGCTCTATTGTTGGTCTCATGAGCCGTTGGAGTGAGCTGACCGGGGAGACGTCCGGAAGTGACTACGCCGCGCGGTTCGCGGCGCTGGCCTGTAGTGGGAAGGACGTGCACGGCGAGGCGCGGCTCTGCGCGGCCCTGGTGCCTGCCGGGGCGCGGGTGCTGGACGCCGGGTGTGGTACCGGCCGGGTCATGATCCGGCTGGCGGAGCTCGGCTACGACTGTGTCGGCGTGGATCGCGACGCGTCCATGCTGGCCGTGGCGAGGGAACAGGCGCCGGATCTGCCGTGGTTCCAGCTCGACTTGGCCGAGTTCGAGCCGGACCGGCTCGGCATCGCAGCGGACTTCGACCTCGTGGTCGCCGCAGGGAACATCTTCCCGCTGCTCGCCGCCGGCACCGAGGCCACGGTGGTCGGACGGTTGGCCGCCGCCCTGCGGCCGGGCGGTTACATCGTCGCCGGCTTCGGCTTGGACGCGGCCCACCTGCCTGTGCCGCCCAGCATCACGCTGCCCGAGTACGACGCTTACTGTGCCGCAGCCGGCCTCGCCCTCGTCGACCGCTTCTCGACCTGGGATGCCGACCCGTACGAGGGCGGCGGCTATGCCGTCAGCGTCCACCGCCGGTGAGGCAGCCCGTCTTGGTGGTCGGTTCGGCTCCGCCGCTCGGCCGGCTCGACGGCCGGGCGGTCCCGCACGCCGAGGCCGGCCCACGCGTACTGTGCGTGTGGCTCAGGAGACGCGTGAGCGCAGCCGGCGCGGTGGGCTGCACGGCGCCACCGGCTGCGTTGTCCGCGAGCCGGGCACGCCCGTAGACGTTCCGTCTCTGAACGAGGCGTCCCCCGTGTGAGCCACACCCAGGTGTCCACCGTGGGGTGACGATTCCGGGGGGACGGATTCGTAGCGTTCGGGGGACCGCGGCGTTCCGGTCGCGGACAGGTGCGTGGCCTCGGGCCCCGCCTGCGTTGTGTTACGGGAGCGATCTTATGAGCCGCAAGGGCAGGAATTCTGCCGTCATCGCACTGTGCTGGGCCGTGGGTGGCGTCGGGCTCGTCGGCTGCGAGGAGCCGTCAAAGGACGCCTCCTCGCACCCGGCACCGGAATCGTCCGCTCCGCGGCGGCCCGCCGACGACGCCATGCTCACCGGTACCGGGACCAGGAAGGTCAAGGTCGAAGGACGGTCGGTGAACGTGTCCTGCGCCGGTACCGCCGCGGACGGCAAGCCGGTCATCGTCCTTTTGCACGGAGGCGGCGACGAGCTCAAGAAGATGGCCGGCCTCCAGAAGGCGTTGAGCAGCCACAACCGGGTGTGTTCCTACGACCGGCTCGGCGCGGGTGCCAGCGACAAGCCGGGCGGGCCGCAGACCCTCGACAGCACGGGCAAGGTGCTGACCGGCGTGATCGAGCGGGTCTCGGGGGACGCTCCGGTCGTCCTCGGCGGGCACTCGCTGGGAGGTCTGATCGCCGCCCGGTACGCCGGCGACAACGCGGACAGGGTGGCGGGGCTGGTGCTGATGGACGCCACCTCGCCGACGCAGAACGCGGATCTCGCCGAGGCGGTACCCGAGTCCGCCACCGGCCCGGCCGCCGAGTTGCGCGACCAGACGCTCGCGGTGCTGGGCGGGAAGAACCCCGAGCGGCTCACGGTCCGCGACGGGAAGGTCCGCTCCGCCGGGGACATCCCCGTGGAGGTGGTCAAACACGGGAAGCGGTACCTGGCGGAGGTGCCCGAGTACGGGTCCGGCATGGAGCGGGCGTGGTCGAAGGGGCAGCGCAAGTGGCTCGCGGTCTCCAGCCGCAGCAAGCTGAGCACCGCCGGGAACAGCGAGCACTACATCTACCTCGACCAGCCGGACGTCGCGGTCGGGGCGCTGCGGCGCGTCACCTCGCAGGCCGCTGACCGGGCGTAGGGACGGGCGGGTACGCCGCTGAGCGTCCTGGAGGCCGCTCTGCCCGCGTGTTCGGTGCGTTGTCCCCCGTGCGAGCTACGCGGAGGCCCCGCAAGTGTCCACCGCGTGGTGACGCCCGTGGGCCTTCGGGTCCGTAGCGTTCCGGGTCAGCGTGGCGCTTCGGCTGCGGATGCGGAGAGGGGGTCCCATGAGAGCGGTATGGCAGCTGCTGGTCGTCGCGGCGCACACGAGAGTGCGCACAGGTGCGTACGGAGGGGCGCGCCGAGCGGCGCGCGGAGCAGGCCGTGGCCACCCGTACACTTCCCCGGTGATCGGTTCTCGGCTGGTCCCTCGTCTGTGGCGTCGTCTCGACGTCGTGGTACGGGATCTCCCGCTCGCGCTGCTGCTGCTCGTGCCCTCGTTCGTGCCGGCGTTCCACAGCCACGGGACGCAGCTCGGTGGTCTGCCCACCCGCCCCTTCGAGGCGTTGACCGTGGTGGCGATCTGCCTCCAGTGCCTTCCGCTCGCGGTGCGGCGGCGCCGGCCTGTCACCTGTCTCGCCGTGGTCTTCGTCGGCTTCGCCGTCGACCAGCTTCTCGGGTACCACACGCTCGCCGGTACGGGGCTGTCCTTCGCGCTGCTGAGCGCGGGGGCCCACCTGGAGTGGCACCGGCGTGCCACCGTGCTCTGCTTCTCCGTGGCGTACGTGCCGCTGGCGTTCGTCCTCTTCCGGCTGGGCACGGAGGGCCTGGAGGAGTTCGTGGTGTTCTACCTGGCGTGTGCCCTGGTGTGGGGGATCGGCGCCTGGTGGCGCTCCACCCGGAAGGCGGAGGACGAACGCCGTCTCCGGGTGGCGGAGGAGACACGTACCGCCGAACGGACGCGTATCGCGCGCGAGTTGCACGACGTCGTGACGCACCATGTGACGGCGATGGTGGTGCAGGCGGAGGCGGCACGCTGTCTGACGGCCGCGCCCGACCGCCTCGACCAGGCGCTCACCGCCACCTCGGACACCGGCCGGCGGGCCCTCACCGACCTGCGGCACCTCCTCGACCTGCTCAACCCGGACCACCGCGCCGACGCGGGGACGCCTCCCGACCGCGACCGTGACCGCGCCGGCGCCAGAACGCCTCCCGTGGGCAGACTGCTCACGCTCGTCGAGCAGACGCGCCGGGCCGGTCAGCCGGTGGAGTTCACCGAGGAGGGGACGCCCGCGGAGTCGACCGGAAGCGCCGACCTGGTGGCCTACCGAGTCGTTCAGGAGGCTTTGACGAACGCCCTCAAGCACGCCCATGGGGGCCGCACCTCGGTCCGGGTGCGGCACGGGGCGCAGGAGATCGTCGTGGAGGTCGGCACGGAAGGTTCCGGTGCGCGGGCCGCCTCTTGCGGCGGGAGCGGCCGGGGCCTGGCCGGGCTCCGTGAACGGGTCGACGTCCTGGGCGGCGACTTCAGCGCCGGCAGGCAGCGCGGCGGCGGTTTCGTCGTACGGGCACGTATACCCGCGCGGAGCCTGTCGTGACGCCGCCGGTCCGGGTCCTCGTCTGCGACGACCAGATGCTGGTCCGTACCGGACTGGTGACGATCATCGGAGCGCAGCCCGACCTGGAGGTGGCGGGTGAGTGCGGGGACGGGCGGACCGCGGTCGACCTCGTGCGCCGGCTGCGCCCCGACGTCGTCGTGATGGACGTGCGCATGCCGGTGCTGGACGGTATCGAGGCCACCCGTCTGCTGGCCGGCGCCGGGGTGGAGCACCCCGTCAAGGTGCTCGTGGTGACGACGTTCAATCTCGACGCCTACGTGTACGAGGCGCTGCGCGCGGGGGCGAGCGGGTTCCTGCTCAAGGAGGCACCGCCCGCCCAGCTGCTCCACGGGATCCGCACCGTGGCGACGGGTGCGGCGCTGCTGGACCCCGAGGTGACGCGTCAGCTCGTGGGCAGGTACGCCGCCCGCATCCGGCCCGCGGAGTCCACCCCGGAGGAGACCCCGCTGACCCCACGCGAGCTCCAGGTTCTCCGCCTCATCGCGGACGGCCTCTCCAACAGCGAGATCGCCGCGGCGCTGCTGCTGAGCCAGGAGACGGTCAAGACCTTCGTCTCCCGCATCCTGACCAAACTCGACCTGCGCGACCGCGTCCAGGCGGTCGTCTACGCCTACCGTCGCGGCCTGGTGACCTGACGCTCCGGCGCCCTCATCCCCCCAGGGGTCCCGCCGCCGTCGCCGGCGGCCGGTGAGCGGTGGCCGGCCAGTGTCGCGCGCTCGCCGTGGCGCCGTGTCAGGCCGACAGTCTCCGGGTCTTCTGGTCTTCTGGTCTCCTGGTGTCGGAGATGCCCGTGAGAAGTGTGCGGCGGTGAAGGGAGAGGTATGGCGGCCGGCAGACATGTCAGGCGCGTAGGGACACTCGTGGGCGGGGGGCTGCTGCTGCTCGTCGGGGTGGCGCTCCTCGTCCTGCCGGGGCCCGGGCTGTTGCTCGTCTTCGCGGGCCTGGTCGTCCTCTCCCGGGAGTTTCCGGGCCTGAACCGGTACGTCGGGCCCGTGCGGGCCAGGGCGCTCCAGGCCGCGGAGGAGAGCGTCTCCTCACCGCTGCGGCTGGCAGGATCCGCCCTCGCCGCGCTCGCCCTGATGGCCGCTGGGGTGGCCTGGGGGCTCGTGCCCGACCTCCCCTTCAGTGGCTGGAGCACAGGCTCCAGCCTGATCCTCGCGGGCTTCATCCTGGTGGGGCTGCTGGTGTGGAGCCGCCGCCGGGTCACCGCGCAACGGGCCTCCCGGCGGTGACCGGCGCTCCCGCTCCGCCCGGCTGATGCTGCGCGGCGGCGCGCACCGCTCGGTTGTGAAGCCGAGGCGGGAAACGTCGTGATTGTGCAGGTAGAGACGGGTGGGAGGGTGGCGTATCGTCCTCGGATGTTGCCAACTTGTTCATACAGGTGACTTCCCTGGACGGGGTTCTTCTTGACAGACTCCGTTGACTCGCACGTTTTCGCACACCCTTGTGAGGTCAGCAGACAGATGCCAGCACTCAACCGCCGCAGGTTCCTCCAGATCGCCGGCGCCACCGCGGGCTTCTCCGCCCTGTCCGGCAGCATCCAACGCGCCGCCGCGATCCCCGCGGCCCGCCGTTCGGGCAGCATCGAGGACGTCGAGCACATCGTCGTGCTGATGCAGGAGAACCGGTCCTTCGACCACTACTTCGGCTCCCTGCGCGGTGTGCGCGGCTTCGGTGACCCGCGCCCCATGGCGCCCACGGGCAAGAAGTCCGTGTGGCACCAGTCGGACGGCTCCAAGGACGTGCTGCCGTACCACCCGGACGCCGAGAACCTGGGCATGCAGTTCATCGCCGGCCTCAACCACGACTGGGCGGGCGGGCACCAGGCCTGGAACGAGGGCAGGTACGACCAGTGGATTCCGGCCAAGGGGCCCGGCACCATGGCCTATCTGACCCGCGAGGACATCCCGTTCCACTACGCGCTCGCCGACGCCTTCACCGTCTGCGACTCGTACCACTGCTCGATGATCGGGGCGACCGACCCCAACCGCTACTACATGTGGACGGGGCACGCGGGCAACGACGGCGAGGGCGGCGGCCCGGTCCTCGGCAACGAGGAGGCCGGGTACGGCTGGACGACGTACCCCGAGCGGCTGGAACAGGCGGGCATCTCCTGGAAGATCTACCAGGACATCGGCGACGGTCTGAACGAGGACGGCGGCTGGGGCTGGATCGAGGACGCCTACCGCGGCAACTACGGGGACAACTCGCTGCTGTGGTTCACCAAGTACCAGGACGCCGAGCCGGGCGACCCCCTCTACGACAAGGCCCGCACCGGTACCGAAGCCAAGAAGGGCGACGGCTTCTTCGACATCCTCAAGGCCGACGTGCAGTCCGGCAAGCTGCCGCAGATCTCCTGGATCGCCTCGCCCGAGGCCTTCACCGAGCACCCGAACTTCCCCGCCAACTACGGCGCCTGGTACATCTCCCAGGTCCTCGACGCGCTCACCTCCAACCCGGACGTGTGGGCGAAGACCGCGCTGTTCATCACCTACGACGAGAACGACGGCTACTTCGACCACGTCGTCCCCGCCTACCCGCCGGCCTCTCACGCGCAGGGCCGCTCCACCGTCACCACCGAACTCGACACCTACACCGGCGGCCTCGAGGGCTACGAGCCCGGCCCCTACGGCCTCGGCCAGCGCGTTCCCATGCTCGTCGTCTCCCCCTGGAGCACCGGCGGCTACGCCTGCTCCGAACTGTTCGACCACACCTCGATCATCCGCTTCATGGAGCGCCGCTTCGGCGTGCACGAGCCGCACATCTCGCCCTGGCGCCGTGCCCTGTGCGGCGACCTGACCTCGGCGTTCGACTTCGGTCTCAAGGAGACGGAACCGGCGTCGCTGCCCGACACCGACGCCTACGAGCCGCCGGACGACGAGCGGCACGACTCCTACGTGCCCAAGCCCCCGGCCGAGCCGGTGCTGCCCAAGCAGGAGCCGGGCTCCCGGCCGACCCGGCCGCTGCCCTACGCGCCGCTGGTGGACGGCTCGGCGCAGGTCGCCGACGGGAAGTTCACGCTCACCTTCAGCGGCGGCGAGCAGGCCGGCGCCTTCTTCCTCGTCACCTCCGCCAACCGCACCGACGGCCCCTGGACCTACACCACCGAGGCGGGCAAGAAGCTGTCCGACACGTGGAACGCGGCCTACTCCGAGGGTGCCTACGACCTGACGGTGCACGGTCCCGGCGGCTTCCTGCGCACCTTCACAGGCCCTGCGGACAAGGCCGGGCCGGAGGTCACCGCCCGCCACCTGGGCGAGAGCGGTGACCTTGAGCTGACCATGAGCAACGACGGCGACGACGACTGCGACCTGACGGTGGTCAACGCCTACGGCGGCGAAAAGGAGACCCACAGGGTGCGGGCAGGCGCGCGGGTCGTCCGGACGGTGGGCCTGCGCTCCACCAAGCGCTGGTACGACCTGTCGGTCACCACCGACACCGACGACGCGTGGCTGCGCCGGCTCGCCGGACACGTCGAGACGGGGGAGCCCGGCGTCAGCGACCCGGCCACCCTCACGGACTGACCGGCGCGCACGCGGGCGGCTCGGCCCTGCCGGCAAGGGACGCCGCGGCCATCCCGGCGAGGGTGGTGCGGCAGACCTTGCCGGTGGGGCCGAGCGGCATGTTCGCCACCAGGAGCAGCCTCTCGGGGAGCTTCCGGCGCTCCAGGCCGCGCTCGTCCTCCAGATAGGAGGTGAGCGCGGCGAGCGTCAGGGGAGTGGGCCGGATGCCGGGCACCTGGCGCACGCAGGCGCACAGGCGTTCGCCCAGTTCCGGGTCCGGTACCCCCACACACGCCACCTCGGCCACCGCGGGGTGGCTGCCGAGCTCCCGCTCCACCTCGGCGGGGCTGATGTTGTATCCGCCGCGCACGACGATCTGCTTGAGACGCCCGAGAACGTGCAGCCGCCCTTCGGCGTCCAGCCGCCCCAGGTCGCCGGTGCGCACCCAGCCGTCGTCCGTGCGGTAGCGGGCGTCCTGGCCGGGCCCCGCCACATGACTCAGTGGGGTCATCGGGCCGCGGGCCAGGATCTCGCCCGACCGCCCGGCGGGCAGGGGCAGCGCGCTGCCGCCGGGTTCGGCGACGCGGATCTCGGCGACCGCGGGGTCCGGCAGCCCGGCGCAGGTGGGCCCGCCGCCGTCGCCCCTGGCCGTGTGGCAGTTCACCCCGTCCGAGGAGCCGTAGACCGTCAGGACGCGGCGGCCGAAGCGGGCCCGGCACGCCTCGGCGGTCGCCCCGGGCAGCGCGGCCCCGCTGGAGACGAGAGCCCGCAGCCCGCCGACGTCCTCCCCGGGCAGCCGGGGCACGTCGGCCAGCCGCCGCAGCATCGCCGGAACCCCGAACACGTGGGTGGGGCGGTGCGCGACCAGCGTACGGAGGGCCGCCGCCGCGTCGAAGCCGTCCTGGAGCAGCAGCGTGCCGCCGAGCGCGGCGAGCGTGACGTAGCTGCCGAGTGAGCCGAACGACGAGGCCAGCGAGACGAGCAGCAGGTTGCGCATCGGCTCGCTACCGTCGTGCAGGGCCCGCACGTAGGAGGCGCGGCCGCCCGCCATCGCGTTGTGCGAGTAGGCCACCATCTTCGGTTCGGCTTCCGAACCCGAGGAGACCAGGAGGCGGACGGGCGCCTCGGGATCGTGCGCACGGGGCCGGAAGTGCCTGCCGGACGCGGCCGTCAGCGACTCGGCCCCCTGCGGTCCTTCACCGGCTTCGCCGCAGGTGAAGAGCGTTCGAAGGTGCGGCAGTCCGGCGCTCGGCACGGCGTCACGCTCCCGCGCCACGACCAGGGCGCGGGCCCGGGAGCGCGCCAGCAGACCGGCCGGGCCCAGGCTGCCGTGCCCCGGCGGGTAGGGCAGGGCGACCGCGCCGACGGCCGCCACGGCCAGCTCCGCCGCCACCGCGGCCCGCCCGTTGGGCAGCCGCAGGGCGATGATGTCGCCCGGGCCCAGACCGTGCTCGGCCAGGCGGGAGGCGAAGTGGCGGACGGTGGCATCCAGCCCGGCGTAGTCGACGGTGCCCGACGCGTCGACGACCGCCGCCCTGCGGGGGTGGGCGCGTACGTGGTCGGAGAAGAGGGCGTACACGTCGCGGTCCGGGCACCACCCGCGGTCCACCCACGCGCGGCGGAGCGAGGCGGGGACCAGGTCCCGCACGGTCACGCCCGCGTTCGACGTCCACACGGCAGCGGCGGTGGTCACAGGAACTCCCACGGGGCGAGCGGACGCGCGTACGCGTCGTGGCGGACGGCGGCTGAGAAGCGCGGGTCGGCGGCCAGCCGCGCGAGGTCGGTGCCGACCGGCAGGGCAGTCAGGCCCGCCTCGGCGAAGCGCGCCGCCCACGCGCTGCTCGTCCCCGTGCGCAGCCGGGCAGCGGCCGTGTCGGGGCAGCGGGCCGCGTCCGCGCCGAGGACGCGCCCCAGCTGCTCCGGGTGCGCGCGGGCGGTCTCTCCCAGCCACAGGTGGCCGTCGGCGGTCGCGGGCGGCGTCTCCCACGGGCCCCACCGGACACGCTGCCGTGGCCGTGGCACGAGGGCGGCGGCGGACAGCAGCGAGGAGTCGGCGCGCTGCGCCCGCCCGGTGCGCTCGCGCGCGAGCAGCCCCGCGAGTACGGCCTGCGCGCTCAGCAGCCCGCCGAGCACGTCGGTGAGCGTCATCAGCGAGGGTGCGGGCGGCAGATGGGCCGGACGTACGGCGGCGGCGAGCCCGCTGTGCGCCTGCACCAGGAAGTCGGTGCCCACCGGCGGGGCTTGCCCCAGCGCTTCGCCCCATCCTGAGGCCCAGGCGTGGACGAGTCCCGGCCGGACGGCGGACAGGTCCGCGGCGTCCAGGCCGAGCCGCGCCGCCTTGCCCGGGGCCCAGTTGTGCAGGAAGACGTCGGCGCCCGCCACCAGCTCCCGCACGGTGCGCCGCCCCTGGCCCGTCGTGAGGTCCGCCTCGACGACCTGCTTGCCGTCGTTGAGCGCACGGAAGCGCGCCGAGGTGGGCCCCGCCATGGGCGGCATGCCCCGCATCGGGTCGCCGCCGGGGGGTTCGACCCGCACCACCTGGGCGCCCAGCAGCCGCAGCACGTGCCCCGCCAACGGCCCCTGCACGCGCCGGGTGGACTCCACGACGCGCAGCCCCGCGAGGGGAGCGGGCCCGCTGCCGGGCGGCTTCGGTACCGCTTCCCGGGCCGGTGGGGTGCCGGTCGTGGCCTTGTCCAGCGGTGTCAGCCGCCAGGCCGGTGGCGGCCGGCCGGCCCCCGGGTCCTCGCCGATGGGCAGGACGTCGGCGCCCGCCTGTGCGGCGGCCGTACGGATCGCCGCGTAGGGCGCGGCGCCCACGGCACGGTACAGGGCCTGCGGCAGCAGACAGGTGGCCGTCGCGAAGCGCTGCTGGAAGGGGCGCCACCCCTGGCTCAGCGCGGCGCCGGGCGCCCCCAGGCGCTGCCAGAAGCCCAGCCACCGTTCGGCGTCGAGCGCTTCCAGTTCGAAGGACACACCGTCGGCGGAGACGAAGGGACGGTGGCCCACGTCCGTGGGCGCCTCCCGCCGCGCGGCGGGAGGCGCGTCGTCCTCGTCGCCTTCGGCGGTGGCCGCGGCCAGGTACTGGCCGACGCTGAACAGCGCGGCCTGGCCGACCGAGGTACGCACCCGCGCGACGTCTCGCCCCGTGGCGCGGCCGAGCAGGGCGGCGCAGACCCCCTGCGCCGCCAGAATCCCGGCCACCGTGCCGGCGTAGTCGACGGCGAGCGGCGTGGGCCGTCCGGCGGCGCGGCCGTGCACCTGCATGATTCCGCACGCCGCCTGCACGGCCTGCTCGCTGCGCAGGGGAAGGTCGACGGGGCCCGCCCAGTCGATGCGGCAGGGCACGGTGGCGGTGCCCGGGTCGCCCACCAGGGCCAGCAGCCGGTCGGCGACCCGGTGGGCGACGGTGGGAGCAGGCGCCACCTGGGCGCGCGGCGTACTCGTCGTCACGTAGCCGCCCCTCGGCCGTCGTCGGGCCTGCGGCCCTGGACGGCGTACAGGACGCTGGAGGCCGCACGGAAGCCCGGGTCCCGCATCAGCGCCCTGACCCGTGCGAGCTCGTCGCGCGTCATGCCCGCGGCCAGCAGCTGGTACTGGAGGTGGTAGGTGTGGTGCAGCTGTAGCTGGAGGCCGGGCGAGTCGGAGGTGCGCAGCTCGATGCGGGGCCGCACGTCGAGGTCCACGAGCCCGGCCGCGCGCAGCGCCGTGGGCACCTGCCGCCCCCAGTGGGGGTCGCCGCCGCCCGCGCGGAAGACGGCGCACTTGGCGTCCAGGAACTTCTCGTAGACCCGGGCCGACTCCTCGTCGGGTGTCAGCAGCGGCGGCTCGTAGGAGGTGTCGAACTCCTCGACGTGCAGCACCCCGCCAGGGGCCAGGGACCGTACCAGCTTGCCCAGCACCGCGGTGCGTTCGGGCAGGTGCTGGAGCACCAGCCGGGCGACGACCAGGTCGTAGGCCGCCTCGGGGAGCGGGTCGGTGGCCGCGTCGTGCGCGAGCGCCGTCAAACCGGCCCTGGCGGCGATGTGGTGCGGCTTGACGTCGGTGGCCGTGACATGGCCGCCGGGCAGCACCCGCTCGGCGAGCCAGTGCGCGACCGTGCCGCCTCCCGCACCGATCTCCAGACACCGCCAGCCCGGCGCCACCCGGGCCGCGGTCAGGTGCGCGAACGTGGCGGTGTCGTAGGCGGCGGCCAGACAGCGGTGCTGTTCGCGGCTGTGCTCGGTGTCGTTGTCGAACGCGTAACGCGCCGCCTGCGTCAGTGTGTCGGCCACGGTGTACCGTCCTTTCTCGTTACGCCAGGACCCGGTGCGCGGCTCGTCACGTCCACCGTCCCGAGCCCACCGTCTCGCCGCTCCCGGTCAGCTGCCGCAGCAGCGCCGTGCGGCGTACCTTCCCCGTGCCGGTGCGCGGCACCTGATCCCACGTCAGCGCCACGGGCTCGCCCAGCGGCGGCAGGTCCCGCACCGCCCGGTCCCAGGCGGCGCGGTCCAGCAGGCCGTCCTGGGTGACGACGACCGGCAGCGGAGCGCGCCCCGAGGGGCTCAGCAGCACGCACTCGGCGGCCTCGGGCAGCCGGTCCTCCAGCAGGTCCTCGGTGCGCAGGCAGCTCAGGCCCGGGGTGTGGTCCACCTCGCGGTCCAACAGCTCCACACTGCCGTCGCCGCGCAGGCGCCCCAGGTCGCCGGTGTTCCACCAGGCGCCGTGCCGCTTGGCCGCCCAGCGCTCGTTCTCGCCCACGTATCCGGTGGCGCAGGCGGACGTGCGGGCCAGCACCAGCCCGGCCTGTCCGCGGCCCAGCGTGCGGAACGTGTCGGGGTCGACGACGCGCAGCCGGGTCTTGCCGGGTACCGGACGGCCCACGCCCCGCGCCTCGGAGGTGTGCGCGACGGACCGCCGGGTGTGGAAGCGGAACGTCAGCGGGCCCGTCTCCGTCTGCCCCCAGCCCTGCATCCACAGCGGCGCACGGTGCGCGGTGGCCCGCAGGTAGGCGCGGAGGGTCGGTGGATGCATCGCGTCGTAGGTGCTGATGAACAGCCGCACCCGGCGGAAGGGGTTGTCGAGGCGGGCGGTCAGCGGCTGGAAGCGGACGTAGGCGGAGGGGAGCGCCTCCACGAGGGTCGGCGGGTGGGCGCGCAGGAGGGGATCGGCCACGTCGGGGTCCTGCGTGGTGAGGATGGCGATCTCGGCCGGGTCCAGGCACAGCGCGCTCGCCGTCCAGCAGAACGTCCTGCCGTGGGCGAACGCGTTGGCGTTGACGAGGGTGTCGTCGCGCCGCACACCGATCCGCGGGTACCGCACGGTCTCGAACCTGGCCAGCTTCCCGATGATGGTGCGGGTCGAGTGCGCCACCAGCTTCGGCACCCCGGTGGTGCCGGACGTGTGGTTGATGACCAGCGGCTCGTCGTCGTGCCGCAGGTGAGGGGCAGGCGCCGGGATGCCGGCCACGTCGGCCAGGCCGAGGGCGCCGGGCGCGGAGCCGTCCAGGAGGAGGACGGCGTGCGCCAGGCCCGGGGGTTCGGCCGCGCGCAGCGCCTCCCACAGCGCGGCGGTGGTGACCAGCAGCGCGGGCCGCAGCCGCCGCAACAGCGTGACCAGCCACTGGTGCGGCAGCTGCGCGGACAGCTGCGCGGGGACGGCGCCGACGCGCACGGCCGCGCACGCCAGCACGTCGTAGTCCCAGTGGTTGGGCTTGACGATCGCCACCCTGTCCGAGGGCCCCGCGCCCGCCGCGGCGAACCAGCCGGCGGCCCGCCGCACCAGGGTGGCGAGCTCCGGCACGGTGTAGCTGGTCGCCTCCTCCGTGCCGATGTCGAAGGGCCGGTCGAGGTGGAAGCGGGTGGCGACTCCCCGGGCGGCGCACTCGTCGAAGAGGACACCCATGTCGTGCGGTTTCACTCGGTCTCCTTCCCGCCGCCCACCAGGGCGCCGGAGACGGAACGGCGGTGCGCGGGGCCCGGCCCGGGCCGGGCCGGACGGGGCCGCACCGTGGCCAGGACCCGGGAGGCCGCCAGCGCGCCCGCGCGTACGGCACCCTCGCTGGCGGGCCGCAGGGTCAGCCAGTCCCCGGCGTACTCCACGGGCCGCACCGGACGCCGGGCGAACGCCGCGCGGTGGTGGAGCGCCTGCGGGGTGGCCTCGGGCAGCCCGTGGGCGAAGCCGTGCACGAAGGTTTCGGTGCAGGCCCGGTGCAGGCCGGGCACGTACGGTTCGGCCGCGGCCACGAGCCGGTCGGCGACCTCCTTGTCCGGTGCGCGCAGCAGCGCGGGCAGCTGTCCGGGCGCGGCCATCAGCGTCAGCAGCCCCTTGCCCGCGGGCGCACGAGCAGGGTGCTTGGCGTGGTCGACGATGATGCCGGACAGCACGCTCTCCTCGGCGGCGGGCGTCAGCAGCACGTACAGCGGCCGCGGCGACGGCGGTGCCAGCGGCCGGTCCAGCAGGCAACTCACCTTCAGCACGGGCGTGAACGTGCACGCCGTCAGGAACGGCAGCTCGTCAGCGGGCGCGTTGGCGTGCAGGCGCGCCGCGACCGGTGCGGGGACGGCCAGCACGACCGCGCGCGCCGTCACCTCGCCGTCGGCCAGCCGCACCCGGGCGAAACCCGGCTCGGAGACGACCTCGCGCACCGGGGCACCGGTGACGACGTCGAGGTCTTCGGCGAGCCGCCGCGTCAACAGGTCCATGCCGTCCCGGTAGGTGCGCCAGCGCTCGGTGGTGCCGACCGACCGCAGCAGGCTCAGCAACGGCGCGGCGCAGGAGTGCTCCGTGCGCCACCCGAAGAAGTTGCCCGCGACGGGCTGGAGCAGGTAGTCGTGCAGGTCAGGGTGGTAGCGGTGGGCGAACTCCGCCACCGTCGCGGCGCCCGCAGGCGTGCGCTCGGGGCGGTCGCCGTCGAAGGCGGAGCCGTGCCGGGCCAGCCACGCGGTGAGCCGCAGCAGATCGAGGCGGGCGCGGGGGGCCAGCCCGGCGCCGGTGACGGGGGCGTTGCGGGCGGCCACCCCGGGATGGGCACGCCCGTGGCGCCACACCCCGATCGACTCGCCGATCAGCGGCACGTCCTCGGCCGGTACGCCGAGCCGCCGCAGCAGCTCCCAGGTGGCGCGGTAGCCGTGCTCGGAGATCTGTTCGGCCCCCTCGTCGACCGTCCAGCCGCCGTGGCGGAAGCTGTGCATCCGCCCGCCCACCTCGTCGCGCTCCTCCAGCACCCGCACCCGCAGCCCGGCGCGCCGCAACTCGTGCGCGGCCGTCAGCCCCGCGACGCCCGCCCCGACGACCACGGCGTCCAGCTCGGGGCGCCCGCTCACGCGGCCCTACCTTCTTGAGCGCGTCCCGGGAGTTCGCGACTCTGGGACAGCGCGGGTGGGGCAGGGATGGTTTTCATGCTGGCTGCCCTCGATGGCTCAGGTGGCTGATCCCCCTGCCCCACCACT
>NZ_QOIM01000066.1:2500-5033 GCF_003323735.1 Streptomyces reniochalinae
ACATGCTTGCATGTGGTGTCGTGACTGCGTGCCTTTTGAAGAATGAGCCTGCGAGTTTGCGGCATGTTGCGAGGTTAACCCGTGTGGGGGAGCCGTAGCGAAAGCGAGTCCGAAGAGGGCGTGGAGTAGCGTGTTCAAGACCCGAAGCGGAGTGATCTAGCCATGGGCAGGGTGAAGCGGAGGTAAGACTTCGTGGAGGCCCGAACCCACCAGGGTTGAAAACCTGGGGGATGACCTGTGGTTAGGGGTGAAAGGCCAATCAAACTCCGTGATAGCTGGTTCTCCCCGAAATGCATTTAGGTGCAGCGTCGTGTGTTTCTTGCCGGAGGTAGAGCACTGGATAGGCGATGGGCCTTACCGGGTTACTGACCTTAGCCAAACTCCGAATGCCGGTAAGTGAGAGCGCGGCAGTGAGACTGTGGGGGATAAGCTCCATGGTCGAGAGGGAAACAGCCCAGAGCATCGACTAAGGCCCCTAAGCGTGTGCTAAGTGGGAAAGGATGTGGAGTCGCAGAGACAACCAGGAGGTTGGCTTAGAAGCAGCCATCCTTGAAAGAGTGCGTAATAGCTCACTGGTCAAGTGATTCTGCGCCGACAATGTAGCGGGGCTCAAGTACACCGCCGAAGTCGTGTCACTCCAACATGAGGGCTAACGCCTGTTGGGGTGGGTAGGGGAGCGTCGTGTGCCGGGTGAAGCAGCCGTGGAAGCGAGTTGTGGATGGTTCACGAGTGAGAATGCAGGCATGAGTAGCGATACATGCGTGAGAAACGTGTGCGCCGATTGACTAAGGGTTCCTGGGTCAAGCTGATCTGCCCAGGGTAAGTCGGGACCTAAGGCGAGGCCGACAGGCGTAGTCGATGGAGAACCGGTTGATATTCCGGTACCCGCTATGCAGCGATCAACATCGAATCAGGTGATGCTAAGTCCGTGAAACCGCCCGTGCCGGCTTTGCCGGTTGTGGGAGTGGTGGAGCCGACGGTCCAAGTCTGTAGTAGGTGAGTGATGGGGTGACGCAGTGAGGTAGTCCATCCCGGGCGGTGGTTGTCCCGGGGTAAGGGTGTAGCCCGAGGAGTAGGTAAATCCGTTCCTCGTTACAGGGGTGAGACCTGATGCCGAGCCGTTTGTGGTGAAGTGGATGATCCTGTGCTGTCGAGAAAAGCCTCTAGCGAGGTGTGTGGCGGCCCGTACCCTAAACCGACTCAGGTGGTCTGGTAGAGAATACCGAGGCGTTCGGGTGAACTATGGTTAAGGAACTCGGCAAAATGCCCCCGTAACTTCGGGAGAAGGGGGGCCATTTCTGGTGATCCAACATGCTTGGTGAGCTGGGGGTGGCCGCAGAGACCAGCGAGAAGCGACTGTTTACTAAAAACACAGGTCCGTGCGAAGCCGTAAGGCGAGGTATACGGACTGACGCCTGCCCGGTGCTGGAACGTTAAGGGGACCGGTTAGTCACATTTCGGTGTGGTGAAGCTGAGAACTTAAGCGCCAGTAAACGGCGGTGGTAACTATAACCATCCTAAGGTAGCGAAATTCCTTGTCGGGTAAGTTCCGACCTGCACGAATGGCGTAACGACTTCTTGACTGTCTCAACCATAGACCCGGTGAAATTGCACTACGAGTAAAGATGCTCGTTTCGCGCAGCAGGACGGAAAGACCCCGGGACCTTTACTATAGCTTGATATTGGTGTTCGGTTCGGCTTGTGTAGGATAGGTGGGAGACTGTGATGCGGGCACGCCAGTGTTCGTGGAGTCGTTGTTGAAATACCACTCTGGTCGTGCTGGATGTCTAACCTGGGTCCGTGATCCGGATCGGGGACAGTGTCTGGTGGGTAGTTTAACTGGGGCGGTTGCCTCCTAAATGGTAACGGAGGCGCCCAAAGGTTCCCTCAGCCTGGTTGGTCATCAGGTGGTGAGTGTAAGTGCACAAGGGAGCTTGACTGTGAGACTGACGGGTCGAGCAGGGACGAAAGTCGGGACTAGTGATCCGGCGGTGGCTTGTGGAAGCGCCGTCGCTCAACGGATAAAAGGTACCCCGGGGATAACAGGCTGATCTTCCCCAAGAGTCCATATCGACGGGATGGTTTGGCACCTCGATGTCGGCTCGTCGCATCCTGGGGCTGGAGTCGGTCCCAAGGGTTGGGCTGTTCGCCCATTAAAGCGGTACGCGAGCTGGGTTTAGAACGTCGTGAGACAGTTCGGTCCCTATCCGCTGCGCGCGTTGGAGTCTTGAGAAGGGCTGTCCCTAGTACGAGAGGACCGGGACGGACGGACCTCTGGTGTGCCAGTTGTTCTGCCAAGGGCATGGCTGGTTGGCTACGTTCGGGAAGGATAACCGCTGAAAGCATCTAAGCGGGAAGCCTGCTTCGAGATGAGGACTCCTGCCTCCTTTGAGAGGGTAAGGCTCCCTGGAGATGACGGGGTTGATAGGCCGGATCTGGAAGCCCAGTAATGGGTGGAGGTGACCGGTACTAATAGGCCGAGGGCTTGTCCATAGAGGCTCGCGTCCACTGTGTGGGTTCTGAGACAACAACC
>NZ_QOIM01000067.1 GCF_003323735.1 Streptomyces reniochalinae
GGTATTGGCAGCGGAATTTGCGGTCGCCGGTGCGGTTCGCGGAGACGGTTGAGGGGTTGTTGGATGCGGGGTTCCGGCGGTTTGTGGAGGTGAGTGCGCATCCGGTGTTGACGTCGGCGATCGAGGACATCGTCGAGCAGCATCCCGGGCGTCCTGAGGCGACGGTGACCGGCTCGTTGCAGCGTGATCAGGGTGATCTGCGCCAGATGCTGACCTCCGCCGCGCAGCTGTGGGCGCACGGCACCGACGTCACCTGGCCCACCCCCGCCGCCCCCGCCACACTGGGCACGTCACTCGCCGAACATGTGGAACTGCCCACCTACCCCTTCCAAGGCCAGTCCTACTGGCTGGAGACTCCCGCCCCGAAGACATCGCCTTCCGCGTTCGGTATGGCCGACACGGAGCATCCCTTCCTCGGCGCGAGGGTCGAGCTCGCCGACGACGGTCGCACGTTGCTGACCGGCAGGCTGTCGCTCAGGTCCCACCCCTGGCTCGCCGACCACACCGTCGCGGGAACCGTCGTCGTGCCCGGCACGGTCTTCGTCGAGCTCGGCCTCCGGGCAGCGGACCACACCGGCTGCGACCAGGTCGCCGACCTCACCCTCCACGCCCCCCTGACTCTCGACGAGACCGTCGGCGTACAGCTCCAGGTGACGGTCGCCGAGGCCGACGAGAGCGGGCTGCGGCACCTGAGCGTCCACGCCCGCCCAGAGACGTCCGAAGACGACGGCACGTGGACTCGTCACGCGACGGGCGCTCTCGCGACGTCGGAGACCGCCCCCCGCGCCGTACCCACTGTGTGGCCCCCGGCCGGTTCCACCTCCGTCCCCACGGGAGAGCTGTACGGATGGCTTGCCGCACAGGGGTACGAGTACGGCCCCGCGTTCCAGGGGCTGGGGGCGGCCTGGCGACACGGCGACGACCTGTACGCCGAAGTCGGGCTTCCCGAGGACCAGCGGTCCCAAGCGGAAGCCTTCGCCACCCACCCGGCGCTCCTCGACGCCGCACTCCACTCCCTCGCGCTGGGGGACGGTCCGCTGCGGCCTGACGCCGAGGGCAGGATCGTACTGCCGTTCTCCTGGTCCGGGCTCACTGTGCATGCCACAGGCGCGACGTCCGGTTGGGTGCGCTGGTCGCGGACCTCCGCGGACACCGTGACGGTGACGCTCGTCGATCCGTCCGGTGGCCTTGTGGCGACGGTCGACGCTCTGACACTGCGGCCGGTCGACGTCGAACAACTGGCTGCGAAGGCGAGTAGGCGTCCGGAGGCTCCGCTGCACCTCGACTGGGTGGAGGTGCCGGACACGTCGACGGACACGCGGACCGCCCCCGCGCCGACGGCGGCCACCTGCGCGGTGATCGGCGAGGCGACGGCGGACTGGCTGGGGGAGGCCGGCGAGTCGACCGCGACATTCCATGTCGATCTGGGCGCCCTGCGGGAACAGGTGTCAGCCGGCACAGCCGTGCCGGAGTTCGTACTGGCCGTGTGCGGCACCGGCACCGACATCAGCGCCGGCACCGGCATCAGCACCGGCACCGGCATGGGCACCAGCACCGGCGTCGGCGACTCCGCGGCGCCGGACGGGGAGTCGGTGGCGGGCACAGCGGCGGCCATGACCGAGCAGACCATGCGCCTGGTTCAGGAGTGGCTGGCCGAGGAGCGGTTCTCCGAGTCCACGCTGCTGTTGCTGACCCGCGGCGCGGTGACCACACGCCCTGGCGAGGACGGCCCCGATCTGTCGCTCGCCCCGTGCTGGGGCCTGGTGCGCAGCGCGCAGAGTGAGCATCCCGGACGACTGCGCATCGTCGACCTCGACGGGGGCCCGCTGTCTCAGCAGACTCTCGCGAGGGTGCTGGCGGCTCGGGAGCCCCAGCTCGCCCTCCGCGAGGGGGTACCGTACGCGCCCCGCCTGGTGAAGGGCACCGGGAGCGCCCCCTCTGTGTTGGCGGAAGCGTCTGCCGGTGTGTCTGCCGGCCCCTGCTTCGGTGAGGGGACCGTCTTGATCACCGGGGGCACCGGGGCCCTCGGCGAGGTCACCGCCCGCCACTTGGTGTCCCGGCACGGCGCCCGGCGGCTGTTGCTGGCCAGCCGTAGCGGGCCGGCGGCGACCGGCATCGCGGAGCTGGTCGCCGAGTTGGAGGAGCTGGGCGCTCACGTCACCGTCGCGGCCTGCGACACGGCGGACCACGACGCCGTGGCCGACCTGCTCGCGGCCATCCCGGCCGCCCACCCCCTCACCGCCGTCCTGCACGTCGCCGGCGTACTGGAGGACGCTACCGTCACCTCCCTCACCCCGGAGGGTTTGCGGACGGTGATGCGTCCCAAGGTCGACGCGGCCTGGAACCTGCACCGGCTGACGCGGCACCTCGGCCTGTCGGCGTTCGTCATGTTCTCCTCGATCGCGGGTACGTTCGGCAATCCGGGGCAGGCCAACTACGCCGCCGCCAACACCTTCCTCGACGCGCTCGCCCACCACCGTCACGCCCACGGTCTTCCCGCACTGTCCCTCGCGTGGGGGCTGTGGGAAGAGTCCACGGGCATGACCGGCACGCTCACCAGCGCCGACCGAAGCCGTCTGTCCCGCGGCGGACTGACCCCGCTCGCCACGGACCGCGCCCTCCATCTGTTCGACCAGGCCCTGACGACTCCGCAGTCCCCGCTTCAGCTTCCCGTCGAACTGAACAGGCCCGCACTGCGGACACAGGCCCGGAACGGCACGCTTCCCGGCATCCTGCACGGCCTCGTTCGTGCGCCGCGCAGGGTGGCCGCCCGGTCCCAGGCGGTCTCCGGCGACTCCCTGGCCCAGCGGCTCGCGCGGATGCCGGAGGCGGAACAGCGCGAAGTGGTGCTGGAGGTGGTGTGCACACAGACGGCGTCTGTGCTCGGGCACTCCGGTGCCGGTGCGGTCGACCCACGACGCGCCTTCAAGGAGGTGGGCTTCGACTCGCTGACCGCCGTCGAGCTCCGGAACCGGCTCAACGCCGCCACCGGCCTCCGTTTGCCGTCCACCGTCACCTTCGACCACCCGACCCCCGAGGCACTCAGCGACCACCTGCTCACTCGTCTGGGCATCTCGTCGTCGGCCCCGGCCGCCGCATCGCACATCGCCTCCACCGCCGGGTCAACGGTCGAGCAGAGGGAGCCGATCGCGATTATCGGGATGGCGTGTCACTACCCGAACGGTATCGACAGTCCGGGGGATTTGTGGCGGCAGTTGGTTGAGGGGCGGGATGCCACGGGTGATTTCCCGGTCAATCGGGGGTGGGATCCGGGGTTGTTTGATCCTGATCCTGAGCAGGTGGGGAAGAGTTATACGCGGCGTGGTGGTTTTCTCCATGACGCGGATCAGTTCGATGCGGAGTTCTTCGGTATCAGTCCGCGTGAGGCATTGGCGATCGATCCGCAGCAGCGGTTGTTGCTGGAGACGGCCTGGGAGGCGATCGAGTCCGCCGGTATCGAGCCGGGAGCTCTCCGCGACAATGTCACAGGTGTCTATACGGGGTTGATGTACAACGACTACGCCTCCCGTCTGACCACGCGGACTCCGCCGGGATTCGAGGGGTACCTGGGCAACGGCAGCCTGCCCAGCGTTGCCTCAGGCCGCATTTCCTACACACTGGGCCTTCAGGGGCCGGCGATCACGGTGGATACGGCGTGTTCGTCGTCGTTGGTGGCGTTGCATTTGGCGGCGCAGGCGTTGCGGGGTGGTGAGTGTCGGTATGCCCTTGCGGGTGGGGCGACGGTGATGGCGACTCCGCAGTTGTTCGTGGAGTTCAGTCGTCAGCGGGGTCTGGCTGCGGACGGGCGGTGTAAGTCGTTCGCCGCGGCGGCGGATGGGACGGGCTTTGGTGAGGGCGTTGGTCTGGTGCTGCTCACTCCGTTGTCTCATGCGCGGGAATTGGGTCATCCGGTCCTGGCGACCATTCAGGGGAGTGCGACGAATCAGGATGGTGCGAGTAATGGTTTGACGGCTCCGAATGGTCCGTCGCAGGAGCGGGTGATTCGTGCGGCGTTGGCGAACGCGCGGCTGAGCGAGGCCGATGTCGATGTGGTGGAGGCGCACGGTACGGGCACGAGGTTGGGTGATCCGATCGAGGCGCAGGCGCTGTTGGCGACGTATGGGCAGGACCGGTCCGACGATCGGCCGGTGTGGTTGGGGTCGGTGAAGTCGAACATCGGTCATACGCAGGCTGCTGCGGGTGTGGCGGGTGTGATCAAGATGGTGGAGGCGATGCGGCACGGTGTGCTGCCGCGCACGTTGCATGTGGATGAGCCGACCCCGCATGTGGACTGGTCGGCGGGTGCGGTGCGGTTGTTGACCGAGACGACCGCGTGGCCGGAGACCGGGCGTCCGCGTCGGGCGGCGGTCTCCTCGTTCGGGATCAGCGGCACGAATGCCCATCTGATTCTCGAAGCTCCGCCAGTCACGGAGGGAGTGATAGCCGAGGTTCCGCTCCCGGCTCCTGCTGGGGATTCCGAGCCGGTGGTTTTTGCGTTGTCGGCGAAGTCGGAGTCGGCGTTGCGGGTGCAGGCGGGGCGGTTGGGGGAGTTTTTGGAGGCGCGTCCTGAGGTGGATGTGCGGTCTGCTGCTGGTGTGTTGGGTCGGCGTGGTGTGTTTGGTTGTCGTGCTGCGGTGGTGGGTGTGGGGCGTGGTGAGGTGGTGGGGGGTTTGCGTGCGGTTGCTGAGGGGGGTTCTGGTGTTGCTGAC
>NZ_QOIM01000069.1 GCF_003323735.1 Streptomyces reniochalinae
GAGAACGACACCAACGGATCCAAAACCCCCACAACCTCATCCAACGCCTCAGCAAACACCGGGAACGCCGCCACAAGCGACCGCCCCATACCCAACCGCTGACTCCCCTGACCAGCGAACAGCAACCCCAGCTTCCCACCCGACCCCGAACCAGCCACCACACCAGCACAGACCTCACCCGCCGCCAGCGCACGCAGGCCCTCGATCAGCTCAGCGCGGTCCGCACCGACCACCACCGCACGGTGTTCCAACACGGTTCGTGACACCAACGCCGCGCCCACAGCGGCGGCGTCCGCTTCGGTGTCCAGGTGCGTCAGCAGCTTCGAAGCCTGCGCGGACACGCCCTCCGCGGTCGCGGCACTGACCAACCACGGCACCACCGGCGGAGCCGCCACAGCCTCGACCGCCGCGGGCTCGTCCACCTGCTCGACGACCACGTGCGCGTTGGTACCGGCGATGCCGAACGAGGAGATGCCGGCCCTGCGCGGCCGGTCGCTGGTGGTCCACTGGCGTGCCTCGGTCAGCAGCTCGACGGTGCCGGCCGACCAGTCCACGTGGGGGCTGGGCTCTTCGGCGTGCAGAGTCTGCGGCAGCACACCGTGCCGCATGGCCATCACCATCTTGATCACACCGGCCACACCGGCGGCGGCCTGGGCGTGGCCGATGTTCGACTTGATGGACCCCAGCCACAGCGGCCGGCCGGCGGGCCGGTCCTGGCCGTAGGCGGCGATGAGGGCCTGCGCCTCGATCGGGTCACCCAGCGCCGTACCCGTGCCGTGCGCCTCCACCGCGTCCACGTCGAAAGCCGACAGACCGGCATTCGCCAGGGCCTGCCCGATCACCCGCTGCTGGGAAGGGCCGTTGGGCGCCGTCAGGCCGTTGCTGGCACCGTCCTGATTGACCGCAGAACCCCGCACCACCGCGAGCACGGGATGCCCGTTCCGCCGCGCGTCCGAGAGCCGCTCCACCAAGAGCATGCCCACGCCCTCACCCCAGCCGGTACCGTCCGCACCGGCACCGAACGCCTTGCACCGCCCGTCGGGTGACAGACCCCGCTGACGGGAGAACTCCACGAACGTGCCGGGGGTCGACATCACGGTGGCGCCGCCGGCCAGCGCGAGATCACACTCACCGCTACGCAATGCCTGTACCGCGAGATGCAGGGCAACCAGCGACGACGAGCACGCCGTGTCCACCGTCACCGCGGGGCCCTCGAACCCGAACGTGTAGGAAACCCGCCCAGAAAGCAGACTTCCCGTACTCGTCGCCCCAGGTGTCCCCAGGCCGTAGTCGTGGTACATCAGCCCGGCGAACACACCGGTCCGGCTGCCACGACGCGAACGCGGGTCGACACCAGCACGCTCGAACGCCTCCCACGACGTCTCCAACAACAGACGCTGCTGCGGGTCCATCCCCAGAGCCTCACGGGGAGAGATTCTGAAGAACCCGGGGTCGAAATCGCCGGCCTCATACAGGAAGCCACCGGTACGGGTATAGCTCTTACCCGGCACTCCCGGCTCCGGGTCGTACAGCCGGTCAAGATCCCAACCCCGATCGGTCGGGAAATCGTCTATGGCGTCCGTGGCAGTGGTGACCAGCTGCCAGAGCTCTTCCGGAGTGCTGATGCCACCCGGGTAGCGGCAGGCCATGCCCACGATGGCGATCGGCTCATCGCTCGCGCTGGAGGTCGCCACGACACTGCCCGAAGAGGGAGCCGCGTCACCGACCAGCTCGGACTCGATGCGCCGAGCCACAGCCTGGGCATTCGGGTGGTCGAACACCAGCGTCGCCGAGAGCCGCAGGCCGGTCGCCGCGTTCAGCTCGTTACGCAGCTCGATCGCCGTCAGCGAGTCGAAGCCCAGGTCCTGGAACGCCCTCTCCGGCTCGACCGACTCCGATGACGGGTAGCGGAGGACGGCCGCGGCCTTCTCCCGCACCAGGTCCAGCAGCACCTGCTCACGGTCGTCACCGGCCAGGCGCTCTACGAGGTCCGACGCGGTCGAGACCTGGGCTGCCCGCCGGGCCCGTGGCGGTGCCAGGCCCCGCAGAAGCGCAGGCACATCCGCCCGGCCACGCAACGCCGGAACATCCACCCGCAACGGCACCAACAGGGCCTCGGACGAAGCCAGCCCGGCATCGAACCCGGCAAGCCCCGCCTCCACCGACAACGCCGGCAAACCCTGACGACGCATCCGCTCCACATCAGCGTCACCCAACCACCGCGTCAACCCCGTCGACGTCTCCCACAACCCGAACGCCAACGACGTCGCAACCAACCCGAGCCCACGACGATAAGCCGCCAACCCATCCAAGAACACATTCGCCGCCGCATACGACGCCTGCCCCGCCGGCAACACCAAACCACCCGCCGACGAGAACAACACAAAGAACGCCAAATCCAACTCACACGTCAGCTCATGCAAGAACCACGCCGCATCAACCTTCGGCCCGAACACACCAGCCAGACGCTCCACCGACACCGACTCGATCAACCCGGTATCCCCGACCCCGGCAGCATGCACCACACCCACCAACGGATGCTCCACCGAAACAGACCCAATCACCTCCGAAAGCGCGCCCCGATCCGTGACATCACACGCCCTCACATCCACCAACGCACCCGCCGCAACCAACTCAGCCGACAACTCCGCCGCGCCCGGCGCATCGGAACCACTACGACTCACCAACAGCAGATGGCGCACCCCGCGCTCAGTCACAAGATGACGAGCCACCAACGCACCCAAACCGCCGGTACCACCGGTGATCAACACGGTGCTCGCCGGATCAACCACGGGCACCTCATGCGCCGCAGCGGCCACCCGCACCAGACGAGGCACCAGCACCCGACCCGACCGCACCGCCACCTCCGGCTCACCGGACGCCAACGCACCCGCAACCACACCCACCGACGCCGACGCCCCATCCACATCCACCAGCACAATTCGCCCCGGATGCTCCGCCTGCGCCGCACGCACCAAACCCCACACCGGCGCCGCAGTCGGCACCACGTCGTCACCCGACCCCACCGCGACCGCGCCCCGCGTCACCACCACCAAGCGAGACCCCGCAAGCCGCGCATCCCCCAAGAACCCCTGCACCAGATCCAACACACCCCCCACCGACCGCCGCACCGCACCCACCACGTCACCCGATTCCTCCTCACCACAGCACCCCGACACCACCAAGGGAGCCACAGACCCCGACTCAGCCAACGACACCAGATCATCGAACCCATCCACGGACAACCCAGGAACCGGGTCACCAACCGAAACCATCTCGGTCCCGGCTCCCGCCACCTCGCCCACCGACAACGGCGACCACTCGACCCGGAACAACGCCTCGTTCCGGGCACCCAACTGCTCCACCGACACCGGCCGCGACACCAACGACTCCACCGTCAACACCGGCGCACCCGCAGCATCCGCCAACGCCATCGCACCACTCACCCGCGAAATCCGCACCCGCAACCGCGAAGCACCCGCGGCATGCAACCGCACACCGGACCACACGAACGGCAACACCGTCTCCGCGTCCCCACCACCCACGACCAACAACGCATGCATCGCCGCGTCGAACACAGCAGGATGCAAACCAAACCGACCCGCATCAACAACCCCGTCCTCAGGCAACTCCACCTCAGCGAAAACCTCATCCCCCCGCTCCCACACCGCACGCAACCCCTGAAACACCGGGCCATACACATAGCCCCGACCCAACAAACCCTCATACACACCCGACACATCAACAGACACAGCACCAACCGGCGGCCACACCTGTTCCGTCGCGGGGGGAGTCGCTGCCGCCGCTGTCAGGGTTCCTTCGGCGTGCAACATCCACGCAGCCGTGGTGTCGGCCTCTCCTCGGCTGTGCACGCTGACGCTGCGCTCGCCCGCGTCGTCCGGGGCTCCGACCACGACGCGGATCTCCAGTGCGCCCGTCGCGGGGACCAGCATCGGCTCCCGGAGCGTCAGTTCCCGCACCTCGGGGAGTCCCGCTTCGTGGCCGGCCTGCAACGCCAGCTCCAGCAGACCCGTCCCGGGTACCAGCACGGTGCCCAGCACCTCGTGGTCGGCCAGCCACGGATGCGTGGCCAGAGAGATCCGCCCGGTGAACAGGAGGGTCTCGGTGCCGGGAAGTTCGGTGGCGGCCGTCAGGAGGGGGTGGTCGACGGGTGTGAGCCCGGCGTGGGTGGCGTCGCCGGCGGCTCGGTTGGGTTCGATCCAGTACCGCTGGTGCTGGAAGGCGTAGGTCGGCAGATCGACATGGACGGGGGCGTGTCCGAGGTAGGCGGTCCAGTCGACGGGCACACCTGTGGTGTGCAGCCGGCCCAGTGCCTCCACGAACGCCTGGGCCTCGTCCCCGTCCTTGCGGACGGCCGGCACGGCCACCGTGGCGTCGTCCACGCTGTGCTGCGCCAGCGCGCTGAGTACACCGTCGGGCCCGATCTCGACGAAGACCGACGCGTCCGTGGCAGTGACGCCATCGGCGAACCGCACGGCCCGACGCACCTGATCGACCCAGTAACCCGGGTCGGTGAGCTGCCCCTCGACAACCAACTGCCCCGTGACAGTAGAGACGATAGGCAACACAGGCTCGTGATAACTGAGCGTCGCGGCCACAGCCGCGAACTCCTCCAACATCGGATCCATCAACGGCGAGTGGAACGCATGGCTGACCCGCAACCGCCGAGCCC
>NZ_QOIM01000051.1 GCF_003323735.1 Streptomyces reniochalinae
CGACCATCCCGCCGGAACCCGAACCCGTGACCACACCAGGCCAGACCTCACCCCCGGCCAGCTTCTCCAACCCCGCCAACAACTCCACCCGACCCGCACCCACCACCACCGCACGATGGTCGAGACTCGCCCGCCCGGTCACGAGCGCACTGCCCACCGCGCGCGGATCCAGATCGGGCTCACCGGCGCACCACTCGCGCAGGCGCGCGGCCTGCGCGCTCAGTGCCTCGGCGCTCGCGCCGGACACCAGCCACGGCACGAAGGGAAGGTCGGGCACGTCTGCGGTGGACGTCTCGGCGGGCGCTTCAGCGGCCCCCTCGATGACCACGTGCGCGTTGGTGCCACTGATGCCGAACGAGGAGATGCCGGCCCTGCGCGGCCGGTCGCTGGTGGTCCACTGGCGTGCTTCGGTGAGCAGCTCGACGGCCCCGGCCGACCAGTCCACATGCGAGCTCGGCTCATCGACATGCAGGCTCCGGGGCAGCACACCCCGCCGCATCGCCATCACCATCTTGATCACACCCGCCACACCGGCGGCCGCTTGCGTGTGACCGAAGTTCGACTTGACCGAGCCCAGCCACAGCGGCCGGCCGGCGGGCCGGTCCTGGCCGTACGTGGCGATGAGGGCCTGCGCCTCGATGGGGTCGCCCAGCGTCGTTCCCGTGCCGTGCGCCTCCACCGCGTCGATGTCCGAGGGAGACAAGGCGGCGTTGGCGAGCGCCTGCCGGATGACCCGCTGCTGGGAGGGGCCGTTGGGTGCGGTCAGGCCGTTGCTGGCACCGTCCTGGTTGACGGCAGAGCCCCGCACCACGGCAAGGACCGGGTGCCCGTTCCGCCGCGCGTCCGAAAGCCGCTCCACCAGCAGAACACCCACGCCCTCGCCCCAGCCGGTGCCGTCCGCCGACGACGCGAAGGCCTTGCACCGCCCGTCGGGTGACAGACCCCGCTGGCGGGAGAACTCCACGAACGTGCCGGGGGTCGACATCACGGTGGCGCCGCCGGCCAGCGCGAGATCACACTCACCGCTACGCAATGCCTGTACCGCGAGATGCAGGGCAACCAGCGACGACGAGCACGCCGTGTCCACCGTCACCGCGGGGCCCTCGAACCCGAACGTGTAGGAAACCCGCCCAGAAAGCAGACTTCCCGTACTCGTCGCCCCAGGAATTCCCAGGCCGTAGTCGTGGTACATCAGCCCGGCGAACACACCGGTCCGGCTGCCACGACGCGAACGCGGGTCGACACCAGCACGCTCGAACGCCTCCCACGACGTCTCCAACAACAGACGCTGCTGCGGGTCCATCCCCAGAGCCTCACGGGGAGAGATCCCGAAGAACCCGGGGTCGAAATCGCCGGCCTCATACAGGAAACTGCCGGCGCGCGTGTAGCTCTTACCCGGCACTCCCGGCTCCGGGTCGTACAGCCGGTCAAGATCCCAACCCCGATCGGTCGGAAACTCGGAGACCGCGTCCACCTCGTCCTCGACCAGGCGCCACAAATCGTCAGGCGAGGACACTCCACCGGGGTAGCGGCAGGCCATGCCCACGATGGCGATCGGCTCGTCGTCCACTGCTCGGACAGCGACCACCGAGCTGTCCGATGCCGACGCGCCACCGAGTTGCTCGTCCAGGTACTCGACAACGGCCTGGGCATTCGGGTAGTCGAACACCAGCGTCGCGGGGAGCCGGAGGCCGGTCGCCGCGTTCAGCTCGTTACGCAGCTCGACCGCGGTCAGCGAGTCGAAGCCCAGGTCCTGGAACGCCCTCTCCGGCTCGACCGCCACCGCCGAGGTGTGCCCAAGAACAGCCGCCACCTTCCCCCGCACCAACTCCAACATCACACGGGCACGCTCACCGGCATCCAGCCCCGACAGCTGACGCCCGAACACCGACTCCTCACCACCACCGACAGCAGCACGAGCCGCCCGACGGGCCCGCGGCGGCGCCAGGCCCCGCAGAAGCGCCGGCACATCCGCCCGGCCACGCAACGCCGGAACATCCACCCGCAACGGCACCAACAGGGCCTCGGACGAAGTCAGCCCGGCATCGAACGCCGCCAACCCCTCCTCAACAGACAACGCCGGCAACCCCTGACGACGCATCCGCTCCATATCCCCCGCATCCAACAACCGCGTCAACCCCGTATCCGCCTCCCACAACCCGAACGCCAACGACGTCCCCACCAAACCGAGCCCACGGCGATAAGCCGCCAACCCGTCCAAGAACACATTCGCCGCCGCGTACCCACCCTGGCCCGCCGGCAACACCAACCCACCCGCCGACGAGAACAACACAAAGAACGCCAGATCCAACTCACACGTCACCTCGTGCAAGAACCACGCCCCATCCACCTTCGCCCCCAACACACCTTCCACACCCTCCCGAGTCAGCGACTCGACCAACCCCGCATCCCCCACCCCCGCCACATGCACCACGCCCCGCAACGGAAACTCCGCCGGCACCGACCCCACCAGCCGCTCCACAGCATCCCGGTCCGCCACATCACACGCCACCACCTCAACCCGAGCCCCCAACCCCTCCAGCTCGGCAACCAACTCCCCCGCCCCCGGAGCCTCCATCCCCCGACGGCTCGCCAACACCAGACGCCGCACACCATGCTCAACCACCAAAGAGCGCGACGCCAACGCACCCAGACCACCCGTACCACCCGTCACCAACACCGTTCCCTCCGCGCCCACCACCGGGCCCTCACCCACAGCCTCATCCACCGACGCCGGCACCTCAGCCCGCACCAGACGAGGCACCAACACCTCACCCGCCCGGACCGCCACCTCCGGCTCACCGGACGCCAACACTCCCGCCAACACCGCACCCGACTCCACACCACCGTCCACATCCACCAGCACGACCCGCCCCGGATGCTCCGCCTGCGCCGCACGCACCAAGCCCCACACCGGCGCCACAGACGGCACCACCTCATCGTCCGACCCCACCGCGACAGCACCCCGCGTCACCACCACCAGACGAGACTCCGCGAACCGCACACCACCCAAAAACTCCTGCACCAGATCCAACACGCCCCCCACCGACCGCCGCACCGCACCCACCACGTCTCCCGAACCCACTTCACCGCAGCACTCCGACACCACCCACGAAGGAACCTCCTCCAACGCCCCCACCTCAGCAAGGTCCGCACACTCCGCGACACCCTCCACCCCGGGCACCGCGCCGACCGCCACAACCCCGTCCAACGACCCACCAGCAACCGCACACCGCGCCCACTCCACCCGGAACAACGCCTCATTCCGGGCACCCAACTGCTCCGCCGACACCGGCCGCGACACCAACGACTCCACCGTCAACACCGGGGCACCCGCAGCATCTGCGAACGCCATCGCACCACTCACCCGCGAAATCCGCACCCGCAACCGCGAAGCACCCGCGGCATGCAACCGCACACCGGACCACACGAACGGCAACACCGTCTCCGCGTCCCCACCACCCACGACCAACAACGCATGCATCGCCGCGTCGAACACAGCAGGATGCAAACCAAACCGACCCGCATCAACAACCCCGTCCTCAGGCAACTCCACCTCAGCAAAAACCTCATCCCCCCGCTCCCACACCGCACGCAACCCCTGAAACACCGGGCCATACACATAGCCCCGACCCAACAAACCCTCATACACACCCGACACATCAACAGACACAGCACCAACCGGCGGCCATTCCGTGAGGCCGACGTCAGGAGTTGATGTGTCGGCGGCCAGCACGCCCTCCGCGTGCAGCGTCCATGCGCCGGCCACGTCGTGTTCGTCGCGGCTGTGGATGGTCAGCGTCCCGTCGCCGACGGCGATCCGCAGCTGCAACGCGCTGTCGTCCGGTATCACCATGGGTGCCTGAAGTGTCAGTTCCCGCACCTCGGGGAGCCCTGCCTCGTGTCCGGCCTGCAACGCCAGCTCCAGCAGACCCGTCCCGGGTACCAGCACGGTGCCCAGCACCTCGTGGTCGGCCAGCCACGGATGCGTGGCCAGAGAGATCCGCCCGGTGATCGTCATCCCACCTGTGTCGGGGGTCGACACCACTGCTCCGACCAGCGGGTGATCGATGGTGGTCAACCCGACGGCCGACACGTCACCGCGAGCCGCCCCGGACTGGAGCCAGTACCGTTCGCGCTGGAAGGCGTAGGTCGGCAGATCGATGTGTGTCGCCACGTCTCCGAAGTGGCTGGTCCAGTCGACGGGCACACCTGTGGTGTGCAGCCGGCCGAGCGCTTCGATGAACGCCTGGGCCTCGCCGCGGTCCTTGCGCACGGCCGGCACGACCACCGCCGCCTCGTCCAGACTCTGCTGAGCCAGCCCCGCCAAAACACCATCAGGCCCGATCTCGACGAAGACCGACGCGTCCGCGGCGGTGACACCATCGGCGAACCGCACAGCCCGGCGCACCTGATCGACCCAGTAACCCGGGTCGGTGAGCTGCCCCTCGACAACCAACTGCCCCGTGACAGTGGAGACGATAGGCAACACAGGCTCGTGATAACTGAGCGTCGCGGCCACAGCCGCGAACTCCTCCAACATCGGATCCATCAACGGCGAGTGGAACGCATGGCTGACCCGCAACCGCCGAGCCC
>NZ_QOIM01000019.1 GCF_003323735.1 Streptomyces reniochalinae
CCGCCCGCCCGGTGACGGCTCGGGCGGCGGGCCCCGCGGCGGGCTCGTCGGCCCCGGGGGCTTTGGAGGCGGACCTGCGGGCGCGGGTGGCGGTCCCGGCGGCTCCGTGAACGGGCCCGCGGGTTCGGGTGGCGGGTCCGGCGGCTCCGGGGGCGGGTCCGCAGGCCGGGGTGGCGGGTCCGGGGGCGGAACAGGGGGCGCCGGGAGCGGCCCCGGGGGGTTCACCGCGGCTGACGAGGAGCGGCGGCGTGGCGTGCGCCGTATGAAGGCGATCGCCACGGGCGCACTGCTGCTGATGGCCGCCGTCTTCGCGCTGGCCACCTGGGCCGGGCACGCGGGCGCCGGCGCGTGGACCGGCTACGTGGCGGCTGCCGCCGAGGCCGGCATGGTCGGCGCGCTCGCCGACTGGTTCGCCGTCACGGCGCTCTTCCGTCACCCGATGGGGTTGCCCATCCCGCACACCGCCATCATCCCGACGAAGAAGGACCAACTGGGCCTGAGCCTCGGCGACTTCGTCGGCGAGAACTTCCTGTCCGCCGACGTCGTCCGCACCCGGCTGCGCGCCGTCGGTATCGGCAACCGGTTCGGGTCGTGGCTCGCCCAGCCGGAGAACGCGGACCGTGTGACGGCGGAACTGTCCACGGCGCTGCGCGGCGCGCTCACCGTACTGCGGGACGCGGACGTGCAGGCCGTCGTCAGCGAGGCCATCACCCGCCGCGCCACGGCCAAGGAGGTGGCTCCGGGGCTCGGTACGATGCTGGAAAAGATCGTCGCGGACGGCGGCCACCGCCGCGTCGTCGACCTGGTGTGCACGCGGGCGGCCGAGTGGCTGGACGAGCACGGCAGCTCCGTCATGGACGCGGTCGCCGGCGGGGCGCCCGGCTGGACGCCGCGGTTCGTGGACCGCAAGATCGGCGAGCGCGTCTACCGCGAACTGCTCCGCTTCGTCACGGAGATGCGGGACATGCCCGACCACCCCGCGCGCGGCGCCGTCGACCGCTTCCTCACCGACTTCGCCGCAGACCTGCGCTCCGACCCCGACACCCGCGCCCGCGTCGAACGGCTCAAGAACGAGACGCTGGCCCGCGACGAGGTGCAGGACCTGATCGCCTCCGTGTGGGGGGCCGTACGGTCGATGCTGGTGGCCGCGGCCGAGGACGAGGGCAGCGAGTTGCGGGTGCGCGCCCGTGGCGCCCTGCTGTCGCTGGGGCGGCGCCTCGCGTCCGACGGGCGGCTCCAGGACAAGGTGGACGGCTGGATCGAGGGTGCCGCGGTCCACCTGGTGATCAGCTATCGGGACGAGATCACCTCGCTCATCTCGGAGACCGTCGCCGGCTGGGACGCCGAGCACACCTCCCGCAAGATCGAGGCCCACATCGGCCGCGACTTGCAGTTCATCCGCATCAACGGCACCGTCGTCGGTTCCCTGGCCGGCCTGGCGATCCACACGGTGGCCCACTTGCTGGGGGCCTGAGCGGGCACCGGAGCGCCCTCTTCGCGAGGGCGCTCCGGCGCCGGGTCCCGGCCGGCCGGGAGCGGGGGAGGCTCAGGCGCGGGCGGCGACCAGCAGGGTGAAGGCCGCGATGATGACGGCGACGCGGACGTAGTGGTAGCGGTCCCAGCGGCTGTTCTGCTCCTTCCAGTCCTCGGGCAGGGTCTGGGGGGTCCACGTCTTGCCCCGGTCGTTGATCGGGACGAGCAGCAGAAGCGACATCATCACGCTCACCAGCAGCAGCGCGGCGGCGGTGACGACGAGGACCGCGCCGTGGTCCTCCCATTCGGCGACGGCCCACACGGCGCTCAGTGCGAGCGAGCCGATGTACCAGAACGGCATCACGGCGCCGAGCATCCGGCCTCCGTGGGCGCGGCCGAGCACGCTGCTGTCGTGGGGGAGGTTGTTGAGGATCCGGTTGATGACGAAGGCGACGGAGAACTCCACCCCCACCATCAGACCGGCGACCACGATGGTGACGATCTCGAGTGCGTTGAGCATGCTGGCCCCTCCTGATTTTTCTAGCGGCGCTAGAAGATGGGGCAACACTAGGACTACTGACGCTCGCTTGTCTAGCGGTGCTAGGATCGACTCATGTCGGTACAGGAACGCAAGGAACGCGAACGGGCGGGCCGCGAGCGCCTCATCGTGGCGACGGCCCGCGAACTCGCCGAGCAGCAGGGCTGGGACGCGGTCACCACGCGCCGGCTCGCCGAGCGCATCGAGTACAGCCAGCCCGTCCTCTACAGCCATTTCCGGGGCAAGCGCGAGATCATCGGCGCCGTCGCCCTCGGGGGTGCCACCGAGATGGCCGCGGCGTTGCGGGCCGCGACCTCGGCCGCGGACGGACCGCGTGCCCGCGTCACCGCCCTCGCCCGCACCTATCTCGACTTCGCCGAGCGCAACCCGGCGGTCTACGACGCCATGTTCCAGCTCGACGGCGGCCTCGCCTTCGCGCAGGAGGACACCCCCGAGCCGCTGAAGGACGCCTTCGCCGCCCTGTGGGAAACACTCGGCGAAGTCGCCGGGGACGGCGTCCACCCGGGGCTGTTCACCGAAACGTTCTGGGCGGCCCTGCACGGGCTGGCGACCCTGACCAGGGCGGGACGGCTGCCACCGGGGGACGCGGAGCGGCGGGTGGAGTTGCTGGTGGGCAGGCTCGCCGTTCTGTGACGTGCCGGTCGCCGGGAACCGATCGTCGGCGGCGGCCGTTGGTGTGGTCGAAGGCGGCACCCAGGGCCGTTGGTTGACGAGGGGGGGAGGGCTCACGTGGCGTACCGCACTCTGAACGCCTGGCGCATGCACGCGATGGTGCTCCTGCTGCTGCTCGTGGGCCTGTTCCTGACGCACAGCGGGCCGGCCACCGGCCTCGCGGCCGTCGCCGCCACGGCCGCCGTCACACTGCTGTGCGGCGTGCTGGCCGGAGTGGGCGCCGCAGCGCCGCCGCCCCGCGGCCGGGTGCGCACGGCGATACGCGACCGCGAGCGGCGCACCGCCTTCCTCCCCCAACGTGATCCGGACTCCGCCGGGCGGCCGCGCCCCCGAGCGCCGGGCCGTCGCCCAGCGACGGCCGCACACATACCCGGGGCAGCCTCGCCGCTCGGCGAGCTGAGCGCTCCCGCGCCCGGCTAGGTCGTGTCTTCAAAGTCCCGCCTGCCTGGCGGTGTCTGGCACGCACGCTCGCGGCGTTGTCGTCGGTCGCCGCTTCCCCCAGGGCTCGGCTTCGCTCGCCCCGGGAGGTGCCCCCACGCAGGGACTCCCTCCTCCGCCTTGCGAGCGCACGCACCAGACACCGCCAGGCCCGCCCTCCGGGCGGACGCCGCTACTTTGAAGACACTCCCTAGTACTGCAACGGTGCTTGCGGTGACTGGTGGCCAGGTTGGTCGTTGGCCTGTTCGTGAGTGGGGACCTTGCTGATGTCAGGTTGTGGGCGGGTGAACTGGGCGCTGTGCATGAGCG
>NZ_QOIM01000029.1 GCF_003323735.1 Streptomyces reniochalinae
CCGACAACCACCGCCCCTACCTGATCGACATCGTCAGCCACATACACAACGGCCGACTCCACATGCAATGGACCTACGACAGCGACACACACACCACCCACACCATCCAACAAGTCGCCGAAAACACCCTCGACACGCTCCGGCAACTCGCCGCCCAGGCCGGCCGCCCGGACGTACAGGGTTACAGCCCCTCGGACCTGCCGCTCAGCGGCCTGACCCAGCAGGAACTCGACGCGCTGGTCGAGCAGCTGCGCCGGCTGCCCGCCTGGCGGGCGAGCAGTCGGCCGCGCCCGCTGGAGGACTGCTACCCGCAGACCCCCATCCAGCGGGGCCTGTGGTTCCAGAGCCGGTTCGCGCAGGGCGAGGGCGTCTACCACGTCCAGATGGTCCACGGGATCGAACTCGACCTGGACGTCGCGGCCTTCCGGCACAGCTGGGCCGAGGTCATGCGCCGCCACCCGATCCTGCGCACCGGCTTCTGGGAGACCGAGAACCAGGCCCTCCAGCTGGTCTGGGCCGACGTTCCCGTCCCGCTGGAGGAGCAGGACTGGCGCTCGGGCACCCCGGAACAGCAGCGGGAGTGGCTGGAGACCTACCTCGGCAAGGACCGCACGCAGGGCTTCGCACCCGAGGACGTGCCGCAGTGGCGGCTGCTCCTCGCCCGCACCGGTGACGCCCAGTACCGGCTCGTCTGGAGCGCCCACCACACCGTCCTCGACGGCTGGAGCCTCAGCCTGATCCTGGGCGACGTGGTCCGCGGCTACGAGGCGCTCACCGGCAGCGGGCAGCCGCCGGCAGCGCGCATCCGGCCCTACCGCGACTACGTGACCTGGCTGAAGCGCCAGGACATGGGGCAGGCCGAGGAGTACTGGCGCACCGCCCTCCAGGGCGTCGAGCAAGCCACTCCCCTGAGCGTGGAACGCGACGTCGCTCCGGGCGCGCTGCCGGCGGGTGCCGGCGAGCAGGGCGAGCTGGGGATCGACTTCAGCGAGGAGGACACCCGCCGGCTGCACGAGCTGTGCCAGGCCCACCGCCTGACGCTCAACACCGTCCTTCAGGGCTGCTGGGCGCTGCTGCTCAGCCGCTACGCCCGTACCGACGACGTCGTCTTCGGCACGGTGACGTCCGGAAGGCCCCTGGAGGTCGAGGGCGTCGAGCGCATGGTCGGCCTGTTCATCAACACGCTGCCGCTGCGCGTGCGGGTTCCGGAGGGCAGCACCGCCCTCGACTGGCTGCACGGCCTCCAGGAACAGAACGTGCAGATGCGCCAGTACGAGTACAGCCCGCTCGGCCAGGTCCAGCACTGGAGTGGGCTGCCCTCCGGCGCGCCCCTCTTCGAGAGCCTGTTCGTCTTCGAGAACTACCCCGTGGAGCGGGACGAGGGCGCCGCCCTGCACTTCGAGTTGCTCCGCTCGGAGGAGCGCATCAACTACGCGCTGGGCGCGGTCGCGACGGTCCCCGACCGGATTCACCTCGACGTCCAGTACAACCGGGGACGCTTCGCGGACGAGACGGTCCAGCGCCTGCTCAGGCACTTCACGGGCATCTGCGCACAGGTCGCCCGGGACCCCCGGGCGCGGCTGAGCGAGATCACCGTCCTCACGGAAGAGGAACGCCGGCAGATCCTCCACCAGGGCAACGCCACAGCCACCCAGGGCGTCGGGGAGGACTTCGACCTGCTGGCCTTCGCGGCCGAGGCGGAGAACTCCGAGGACCGTGCGCTCCTGGAGCAGCTCCTCGCCGAGGTTGCGGGCGCGTCGCCCGACGACGGCCCACCGCAGACACCGGCGTCCGCCCCGACTACTGAGACAGGTGACCCTTCGTGAGTGAGCTTCTTTCGCGACAAGTCGCGAACCTGTCCCCCGAGCAGCAGGAGCTGCTGCGCCGTCGCCTTGCGGAGTCCAAGCAGCGGGACGCTCAACCGGCGGCGTTCCACGAGCTGTTCGAGTCGTGGGTGCGTCGCGACCCCGACCGGGTGGCCGTGGCCTTCGGTGACGAGCAGCTGAGCTACGCGGCCCTGAACCGGCTGGCGAACCGGCTCGCTCATCTCTTGCGGGACCGCGGTGTCGACCGCGAGTGCCTGGTCGGCCTGTGCATGCCGCGCTCGCTCGAGGTGATCGTCGGGCTGCTGGCGATCCTGAAGGCGGGCGGTGCGTATGTGCCGCTCGATCCGGAGTATCCGCCAGACCGGCTGGCGTACATGATCAGCGACGCCGCGCTGCCGCTGGTACTGACCCGGCGGTCGGTGGCCGGCGTGCTGCCCGAGGAATCCCAGGCGACGGTGCTGGCCGCGGAGGACTTCTGGCCTGAGCTTCAGACGTGGCCCGACACCCCGGTGCGGTTGGACGGGATTGTCGACGACCTGGCATACGTGATCTACACGTCCGGCTCCACGGGCCGTCCCAAGGGTGTCCAGGTCACCCACCGCGGCTTCCGCAACCTGGCGCGGTGGCAGTTCGAGAACTACGGCCTCAAGACCCCGCGCCGGGTGTTGCAGGGCACTTCGCTGAGCTTCGATATCTCGGTGTGGGAGATGTGCGCGGCGCTGCTGTCCGGCGGCACTCTGGTGCTGCCCGACCCCGGCCTGAAGATGGCCGGCTCCGACCTCGCCGATGTGCTGATCGAGCAGGGCGTCGAGAACATCAGCCTGACGCCGTCGGCGCTGTCCACACTGCCGGAGGAGGCGCTGCCGCACGTCCGCTACGTCACCGTCGGCGGCGAGGCGTGTCCGCTCGACCTGGTCCGCGTCTGGGCGCCCGGCCGGGCGTTCTTCAACGGCTACGGGCCGACCGAGGCCACGGTCGGGGTGAGTCTCGCCCGATACGAACCCGACCTGGAGCGCGTCCACATCGGCCGCCCCATCAGCGGCATGCAGGCGTATGTGCTCGACTCCCGCATGCAGCCGCTGCCGGTGGGCGTCGCCGGTGACCTGTATGTCGGCGGGTCCGGTGTCGCACGCGGCTACCTGGGACGCCCCGAGCTGACCGCCGAGGCGTTCGTCGCCAACCCGTTCGACGCGGGCGGCCGCCTGTACCGGACCGGTGACGTGGCCAGGCTGATGCCCGGTGGCGACGTGGAGTTCCTGGGCCGCGCCGACGACCAGGTGAAGATCCGCGGCTTCAGGGTCGAGCTGGGCGAGATCGAGTCCGCGCTGGCCCAGCACCCCGACGTGCGGCACGCCGCCGTGCTGCTCGACCAGGACGGCGCGG
>NZ_QOIM01000061.1 GCF_003323735.1 Streptomyces reniochalinae
CCCGGCTGACAGTGGTCTGTGGGGGTTGGGTGCCGGGGGCACGGTGTTGGTGACCGGGGGTACCGGTGTGCTGGGTGCGGCTACCGCGCGGCATCTGGTGGCCCGGTACGGGGTGGAGCGGCTGTTGCTGGTCAGCCGCAGCGGTATGGACGCCGCGGGTGCCGCCGACTTGGTGGCCGACCTGGAGGCCGCGGGGGCGCGGGTGGAGGTGGCCGCGTGTGACGTGGCCGACCAGGACGCGCTCGCCGATCTCCTGGCCACCGTTCCGGCGCAGCATCCGTTGAGTGCGGTCTTCCACACCGCGGGGGTGCTGGAGGACGCGACGCTGGGCTCGCTGACCCCGGCGGGTTTGGCGCGGGTGTTGCGGCCGAAGGTGGACGCGGCCTGGAATCTGCATCACCTCACCCGGGGGGCGGGGTTGTCGGCGTTCGTGTTGTTCTCCTCGGTCGCCGGCACGCTGGGCACTCCGGGGCAGGCCAACTACGCGGCCGGCAACACCTTCCTGGACGCGTTGGCCCAGTACCGTCAAGCGCAGGGTCTTCCCGGTGTGTCGTTGGCGTGGGGGTTGTGGGAGGAGGCCAGTGGCATGACCGGCGCCCTGACCGGCACCGACCACGACCGTCTGACCCGGAGCGGCCTGGTACCCCTGACCACCGAAGAGGGCATGACCCTGCTCGATGCCGCGTTGGAGCGGCCTGCGGATGGGGCGCTGGTCACCGCGAGACTCAGTATGGCCGTGCTGCGAGCAGCCGATGCCGCACAGACCTCACCCCTCCTCCGCGGTCTGCTGCCCGCACCCAAACGACGCACCACCACAGGTCTCGCCGAAAACCGAGGCCCCTCGCTGGTGCAACAGCTGATCGACCAGCAACCGCCCGAGCGTCGGAAGACGCTGCTGGAGGCCGTCACCGGCCACGTCGCAGACGTGCTCGCACTCGATTCCCGCGGCCGTGTCGACGTGGAACGCGGCTTCCTCCAGATGGGGTTCGACTCACTCATGGCCGTGGAGCTGCGTAACCGGCTGGGCCGGGCGATCGATCAACGGCTCCCCTCCACCGTGGTGTTCGACCACCCCACGCCGAACGCGATGGCCGAATTCCTGCTGCGCAAGGTGGGGCTGGCCGAGTCGTCCGACCACCAACCCGTCTTCGACGAGATCGACAGGGCCGAGTCGTCCCTCTCCACCATCACCCCGGAAGCACGGGCGAACCTCGCTCGGCGTCTGGAGACCTTCCTCCAGAAGCTGAACGGGTCGGGCAGCGACACCGACACCGACGCTGCGGCCTCCCCCGCGATGACAGACATCAAGTCCGCCACCGACGACGAGGTCTTCGACTTCATCGACAACGAACTCGGGCTTTCCTGACTCCGCCGCCGAAGGATCTTCCCCTGATGAACACCGAGGACAGGCTCCGCGACTACCTGAAGCGCGTGACCACCGAACTGCAGGAAACTCGGCAGCGGCTCCAGCAAGCTCAGGATGCGACGACAGAACCGATCGCGGTCGTCTCCATGAGCTGCCGCTACCCCGGAGGGGTGCGCACGCCGGAGGATCTGTGGCACCTGGTCGAGGGAGGCAGGGACGCCATATCCGGGTTCCCCACCAACCGCGGTTGGAACACCGTCGACCTCTACGACCCCGACCCCGAACGAGCCGGCAAGAGCTACGTATGCGAAGGCGGCTTCCTCCACGATGCCGACGAGTTCGACGCGGAGTTCTTCGGTATCAGTCCGCGTGAGGCGTTGGCGATCGATCCGCAGCAGCGGCTGCTGCTGGAGACGGCCTGGGAGGTCATCGAACGTGCGGCTCTGACACCCGCGTCATTGCGCGGAAGCCGCACGGGCGTCTTCACCGGCGTCATGTACGGCGAGTACGGGGCGCGCATGATGCACCAGGTGCCCGAAGAGTTCGAGGCGTATCTGAGTACGGGCAGCGCCTACAGCGTGGCATCGGGCCGGCTGTCGTACTCGCTCGGTTTCGAGGGCCCCGCCATCAGTGTGGACACGGCGTGTTCCTCTTCGCTCACCGCAGTCCATCTGGCCGCGCAGGCGCTGCGCAACGGCGAGTGCGAGCTGGCTCTGGCGGGCGGCGTCACGGTGATGGCCACGCCGACCACCTTCGTCGAGTTCAGCCGTCAGCGCGGGCTCGCCCTTGATGCCCGCTGTAAACCCTTTGCCTCCGCGGCCGACGGCACAAGCATGGGCGAGGGTGCCGGACTGCTGTTGCTGGAACGGTTGTCGGAGGCGCAGCGCAACGGTCATCCGGTGTTGGCCGTCATCCGGGGCAGTGCGGTCAATCAGGACGGTACGAGCAGTCAGCTGACGGCTCCGAATGGTCCGTCGCAGGAGCGGGTGATTCGTGCGGCGCTGGCGAACGCGCGGCTGAGCGAGGCCGATGTCGATGTGGTGGAGGCGCACGGTACGGGCACCACGTTGGGTGATCCGATCGAGGCGCAGGCGCTGTTGGCGACGTATGGGCAGGGCCGGCCCGACGATCGGCCGTTGTGGTTGGGGTCGGTGAAGTCGAACATCGGTCATACGCAGGCCGCCGCGGGTGTGGCGGGTGTGATCAAGATGGTGGAGGCGATGCGGCACGGTGTGCTGCCGCGCACACTGCACGTGGACGAGCCCACCCCGCATGTGGACTGGTCGACGGGCGCGGTGCGACTGCTGACCGAGACGACCGCGTGGCCGGAGACCGGGCGTCCGCGGCGGGCTGCTGTCTCCTCGTTCGGGATCAGTGGGACGAATGCGCACCTGATTCTCGAAGCTTGGCCTGTCACGGACGTTGCAGCTGAGGATGCCTCCGCGTCTGCGGAGCCCGCAGGGCGGGTGGCGTTCACGCTGTCGGCGAAGTCGCAGGTGGCGTTGCGGGCCCAGGCGGCCCGGCTGGAGGAGCATCTGCGCACTCGTCCCGACCTGGGGGCGTGGGCTGTTGCGGGGGCGTTGGCCACCACGCGTACGGTCTTCGATCACCGTGCGGTCGTCACCGGGACGGGCCGTGACGAGCTGATCGAGGGCCTACGCGCCCTGGCCCAGGACGAGACGCGCCCGGGTGTGGTGTGTCCGGGGATGGCTGCCGACGCCTCCGGGCGGACGG
>NZ_QOIM01000044.1 GCF_003323735.1 Streptomyces reniochalinae
GAGAACGACACCAACGGATCCAAAACCCCCACAACCTCATCCAACGCCTCAGCAAACACCGGGAACGCCGCCACAAGCGACCGCCCCATACCCAACCGCTGACTCCCCTGACCAGCGAACAGCAGAGCAACCGCCCCGTCCGCCGTCGCGCCGCCACGCACGACACCGGACCCGGTCCCGCCGGCCGCGAGTGTCTCCAGGCCGGCCATGAGTGCGGCATGGTCGCTGCCGACCACGACACCGCGGTGGTCCATTCCCGCGCGGGAGGCGACCAGCGCGGCACCCACGGCGGCGAGGTCCACACTCTCCTCGTCGGCGAACCGCTCACGCAGACGTGCGGCTTGGTCGTGCAGCGCCTCGGCGGTCCTGGCCGAGAGCAGCCAGGGCACCACGGGAAGGTCGGCCGGGGCCGATTCCACGGGGGACTGCTGGGGCTGTTCGATGATCACGTGCGCGTTGGTGCCGGAGATGCCGAACGAGGAGATACCGGCCCGACGCGGCCCGCCGTCCTCCGTCCACTCGCGCGCCTCGGTGAGCAGCGCGATCCCGCCGGAGGCCCAGTCCACGTGCGGCGAGGGCTCGTCCACGTGCAGGGTCCGCGGCAGCACACCGTGCCGCATCGCCATCACCATCTTGATCACACCGGCCACACCGGCGGCGGCCTGGGTGTGGCCCATGTTCGACTTCACCGAGCCCAGCCACACCGGCCGGTCGGCGGGCCGGTCCTGGCCGTACGTGGCGATCAGGGCCTGCGCCTCGATCGGGTCGCCGAGAGTGGTCCCGGTGCCATGGGCCTCGACCGCGTCCACCTCCGACGCGGACAGACCCGCGTTGACGAGCGCCTGCTGAATGACCCGCTGCTGGGAGGGGCCGTTGGGTGCGGTCAGGCCGTTGCTGGCACCGTCCTGGTTGACGGCCGTGCCGCGGACGACCGCGAGGACGGGGTGGCCGTTGCGGCGGGCGTCGGAGAGCCGCTCCACCATCAGCACACCGGCACCCTCGCTCCACCCGGTGCCGTCCGCACCGGCAGCGAACGCCTTGCACCGCCCGTCAGGAGACAACCCGCGCTGCCGGGAGAAGTCCACGAACGTCGACGGCGACGCCATCACCGTCACACCACCGGCCAACGCCAGATCACACTCACCGGAACGCAACGCCTGCACGGCCATGTGCAGCGCCACCAACGACGACGAACACGCCGTGTCCACCGTCACCGCGGGCCCCTCGAACCCGAAGGTGTAGGCCACCCGTCCTGACGCGACGCTGCCGGAGTTGCCGGTGCCGATAAGCCCTTCCAGCTCCTCGGGGATCCCGGACAGGCGCGACATGTAGTCGTGGTACATCACGCCGGAGAACACGCCCGTACGCGACCCGCGCAACGACACCGGGTCGAGACCGGCGCGCTCGACGGCTTCCCAGCTGGTTTCCAGGAGCAGACGCTGCTGCGGGTCCATAGCGAGGGCTTCCCGCGGGGAAATCCCGAAGAACGCCGCGTCGAAGAGCGCGGCGTCGTGCAGGAAGCCGCCATGACGGGTGTATGTGGTCCCGCGGTGTTCCGGGTCCTCGTGGAAGAGCGCGTCCATGTCCCACCCGCGGTCCGTCGGGAAACCACCGACGACATCACTGCCGGAAGCGGCCACCCGCCACAGGTCTTCGGGAGTGACAACATCACCGGGGTAGCGGCAGGCCATGCCCACGATGGCGATCGGCTCGTCGCTCGCGGTGGAGGTCGCCACGACGCTGCCCGAAGAGGGAGCCGCGTCACCGACCAGCTCGGACTCGATGCGCCGAGCCACAGCCTGGGCATTCGGGTGGTCGAACACCAGCGTCGCCGAGAGCCGCAGGCCGGTCGCCGCGTTCAGCTCGTTGCGCAGCTCGACCGCGGTCAGCGAGTCGAAGCCCAGGTCCTGGAACGCCCTCTCCGGCTCGACCGCCACCGCCGAGGAGTGCCCAAGAACAGCCGCCACCTTCCCCCGCACCAACTCCAACACCACACGCGCACGCTCACCGGCATCCAGACCCGACAGCTGACGCCCGAACACCGACTCCTCACCACCACCGACAGCAGCACGAGCCGCCCGCCGGGCCTGTGGCGGTGCCAGGCCCCGCAGAAGCGCCGGCACATCCGCCCGGCCACGCAACGCCGGAACATCCACCCGCAGCGGCACCAACAGGGCCTCGGACGAAGCCAGCCCGGCATCGAACCCGGCAAGCCCCGCCTCCACCGACAACGCCGGCAGACCCTGACGACGCATCCGCTCCACATCAGCGTCACCCAACCACCGCGTCAACCCCGTCGACGTCTCCC
>NZ_QOIM01000068.1 GCF_003323735.1 Streptomyces reniochalinae
TCCTGGACGCGTTGGCCCAGTACCGTCAGGCGCAGGGTCTTCCCGGTGTGTCGTTGGCGTGGGGGTTGTGGGAGGAGGCCAGTGGCATGACCGGTGCCCTGACCGGCACCGACCACGACCGCCTGACCCGGAGCGGCCTGGTACCCCTGACCACCGAAGAGGGCATGACCCTGCTCGATGCCGCGTTGGAGCGGCCTGCGGATGGGGCGCTGGTCACCGCGAAACTCAGTATGGCTGTGCTGCGAGCAGCCGATGCCGCACAGACCTCACCCCTCCTCCGCGGTCTGCTGCCCGCACCCAAACGACGCACCACCACGGGTCCTGTGTCGCGCCGTCTGCTGCGTATGTCGCCGGAAGAACAGAGGCGAGAGGTCCTACGGCTGGTACGCATGCACACGGCGAATGTGTTGGGACATGCCGAGCCCGAGGCTGTTGATCCCGGTCGTGCTTTCAAGGACGTCGGCTTCGACTCGTTGACTGCCGTCGAGCTTCGTAACCGTCTGAACGCGGCGACCGGATTGCGACTTCCTGCCACGTTGACTTTCGACTATCCGACGCCCGAAGCGTTGACCGAGCACCTGTTGTCCAAGCTGACCGCCGCCGCGCTCGCGCCTTCCTCGACCGCTGTCGCGACAGCACCTTCCGCCGGTACCGCTGAGCCGATCGCGATTATCGGGATGGCGTGTCACTACCCGAACGGTATCGACAATCCGGGGGATTTGTGGCGGCAGCTGGTTGAGGGGCGGGATGCCACGGGTGATTTCCCGGTCAATCGGGGGTGGGATCCGGGGCTGTTTGACCCTGATCCTGAGCAGGCGGGGAAGAGTTATACGCGGCGTGGTGGTTTCCTCCATGACGCGGATCAGTTCGACGCGGAGTTCTTCGGTATCAGTCCGCGTGAGGCGTTGGCGATCGATCCGCAGCAGCGGTTGTTGCTGGAGACGGCCTGGGAGGCGATCGAGTCCGCCGGTATCGAGCCGGGAGCTCTCCGCAGCAGCGTCACCGGTGTCTATACGGGGTTGATGTACAACGACTACGCGTCCCGCCTGAACACGAGCCCGCCCCCGGGCTATGAGGGATACCTCGGCAACGGCAGCGCGGGAAGTGTGGCCTCAGGACGGATCTCCTACACGCTCGGACTCGAAGGACCTGCGGTCACGGTGGATACGGCGTGTTCCTCGTCGTTGGTGGCGTTGCATTTGGCGGCGCAGGCGTTGCGGGGTGGTGAGTGTCGGTATGCCCTTGCGGGCGGGGCGACGGTGATGGCGACTCCGCAGTTGTTCGTGGAGTTCAGTCGTCAGCGGGGTCTGGCTGCGGACGGGCGGTGCAAGTCGTTCGCCGCGGCGGCGGATGGGACGGGCTTTGGTGAGGGCGTTGGTCTGGTGCTGCTCACTCCGTTGTCTCATGCGCGGGAATTGGGTCACCCAATCCTGGCGACCATTCAGGGGAGTGCGACGAATCAGGATGGTGCGAGTAATGGTTTGACGGCTCCGAATGGTCCGTCGCAGGAGCGGGTGATTCGTGCGGCGTTGGCGAACGCGCGGCTGAGCGAGGCCGATGTCGATGTGGTGGAGGCGCACGGTACGGGCACGAGGTTGGGTGATCCGATCGAGGCGCAGGCGCTGTTGGCGACGTATGGGCAGGATCGGCCCGACGATCGGCCGTTGTGGTTGGGGTCGGTGAAGTCGAACATCGGTCATACGCAGGCTGCTGCGGGTGTGGCGGGTGTGATCAAGATGGTGGAGGCGATGCGGCACGGTGTGCTGCCGCGCACGTTGCATGTGGATGAGCCGACCCCGCATGTGGACTGGTCGGTGGGTGGGGTGCGGCTGTTGACCGAGTCGACCGCGTGGCCGCAGACGGGGCGTCCGCGGCGGGCTGCGGTCTCTTCGTTCGGGATCAGTGGGACGAATGCGCATGTGGTGCTGGAGGCTCCGCCCGCTGTGGAGGGGGCGCTGTCGGAAGGCTCGGGGGTTGAGGAGCCGGGCAGGCTCGTGTCGTGGGTGTTGTCGGCGAAGTCGCAGGTGGCGTTGCGGGCCCAGGCGGCCCGGCTGGAGAAACACGTCGAAGGGCACCCCGACCTGGGGGCGTGGGCTGTCGCGGGGGCGTTGGCCACCACGCGTACGGTCTTCGACCACCGCGCGGTCGTCACCGGGACGGGCCGTGACGAGCTGATCGAGGGCCTACGCGCCCTGGCCCAGGACGAGACGCGCCCGGGTGTGGTGTGTCCGGGGATGGCTGCCGACGCCTCCGGGCGGACGG
>NZ_QOIM01000070.1 GCF_003323735.1 Streptomyces reniochalinae
GGGCTCGGCGGTTGCGGGTCAGCCATGCGTTCCACTCGCCGTTGATGGATCCGATGTTGGAGGAGTTCGCGGCTGTGGCCGCGACGCTCAGTTATCACGAGCCTGTGTTGCCTATCGTCTCCACTGTCACGGGGCAGTTGGTTGTCGAGGGGCAGCTCACCGACCCGGGTTACTGGGTCGATCAGGTGCGCCGGGCCGTGCGGTTCGCCGATGGCGTCACTGCCGCGGACGCGTCGGTCTTCGTCGAGATCGGGCCTGATGGTGTTTTGGCGGGGCTGGCTCAGCAGAGTCTGGACGAGGCGGCGGTGGTCGTGCCGGCCGTGCGCAAGGACCGCGGCGAGGCCCAGGCGTTCATCGAAGCGCTCGGCCGGCTGCACAGCAGCGGTGTGACCATCGACTGGACCAGCCACTTCGGACACATCCCGCCGGTGGAGCTGCCGACCTACGCCTTCCAGCACCAGCGCTTCTGGATCACCCCGCCGACCATCGGGGAGGACGCCGGCGCTGCCGGACTGGGCGCGATCGAGCACGCGATCCTGACCGGAACCACCGAACTCCCCGACACCGACACCCTTCTGCTGACTGGGCGGATCTCTCTGGCCACTCACCGGTGGCTGGCCGACCACGATGTGCTGGGCACGGTCATGGTGCCGGGGACGGCTTTCGTGGAGATGGCCCTGCGCGCCGCCGAGCAGGCAGGGTGCGAGCGGGTGGACGAGCTCACCCTGGAAAGCCCGCTCGTCCTGCTCCCCGGCCAGACGACGCGTATCCACGTGCTCGTCCACGCCGCCGACGGCGACGACCGGCGCCGCGCCCTCACGGTGTACTCGCGCGACACCGACGACCAGCCGTGGACACGGCATGCGACGGGCACCATCGCCAGCCGGTCGAGCAGGCCCGCCCCGATCGACGTTTGGCCACCGGCCGACGCCACACCGATCGACCTCGGTGACTCGTATGGGGACATGCTCGCACGCGGCTATGCGTACGGACCCGCCTTCCGGGGCCTGCGGGCCGCGTGGCGCTCCGGCAACGAGATCTACGCTGAGGTCGAACTCCCCGACCAGGAGCACAGCAACGTCGAAGGGTTCGGTATCCACCCCGCCCTGCTGGACGCCGCCCTGCACGCGACTGTCCTGGGTGACTTCGTATCGGATGCGGAGGACGGGCAGCCGTGGCTGCCGTTCGCCTGGTCCGGTGTCGACCTCTTCGCCTCCGGCGCGACCTCCTTGCGTGTCCGCATCGGCAGTGCCGGGCAGAGCAACGCGATAGCCGTGACGGTCGCCGACCCGGCCGGTGAGGTGGTCGCTCGCGCGGAAACGCTGAGTCTGCGTCCTGTCTCGACCGATCAGCTCGCGTCGGCCGGGGCGAAGGACGATCCGCTGTTCCGTCTGGAGTGGACGGAGGCGGGCCGTGCGGAGGAGGGGCGGGCGCTGGAGGGGATGGGCCTTGTCGGTGAGGGTCTGCCTCCTGCGGGTGGGGTGGCGTGTCATGCCTCGCTGGGTGCTCTGGCCGACAGTGGCAGTGTTCCCGAGTGTGTGGTGTTGACCGTTGCGGAGTCGGGCGGGGAGGTACCGGAGGCGACCCGTCGCGTCGCGGAGACGGTGCTTGGGCAGGTTCAGGCGTTCTTGGCGGATGACCGGTTCGCCGAGTCCCGGTTGGTGGTGGTGACGCGGAGCGCGGTTGTGGTGGAGCCGGGTGAGGAGTTCGCGCCGGCCTCGGCGCCGGTGTGGGGTTTGGTGCGTGCGGCGCAGGCCGAGCACGCGGATCGCTTCGTGCTGGTCGACGTCGACGGGGCGTCGGCGTCGGTGGGTGTGGTTGCGGGTGCGTTGGCCTCCGGTGAGCCGGAGGTGGCGGTGCGGTCGGGTCGGGTGCTGGTACCTCGTCTCGTGCGGGTGGCCGCTGCGGCGCACGAAGTACCGGAGGTTGATCCGGCGGGCACCGTGCTGATCACCGGTGGTACCGGCGGTTTGGGCGCGTTGGTGGCCCGTCATCTTGTGACTGAGCGCGGGGTGCGCCACCTGCTGTTGGTGAGTCGTAGTGGTTCCGATGCGCCGGGCGCGGCGGAGTTGTCGGCTGAGTTGGTTGCGGCGGGTGCGTTGGTGGATGTGAGGGCGTGTGATGTCACGGATCGGGGCGCGT
>NZ_QOIM01000037.1 GCF_003323735.1 Streptomyces reniochalinae
GGTACAACCTCAAACGCCTGCACAGCAGCCTCGGCTACCGAACCCCCGCCGACTACGAAGCCGCCGCCACAGCGGCCTGACCACCACACCGACGGTGTCCGTCAAAGCGGAACAAGCTCAGTGCAGGCGGCATGTGATGCAGCGGGCATCTCTCAGTTCTCCTTCGCGCTGTCGGCCGATGTGTCCAGGGCTCGGATCAGGTCGGCGACGTTGCCGCCGAGGGTGACCAGCCGTTGTTCGATGGCCTGCCAGGAGTCGGCGTCGATGGCCATGAGGCTGGCGACGGCGGTGCCTCGATCACCGCGTTCGAGGGCGGTGAAGGCGTCGCGCAGTTCGCCGGCGGCCATGAGTGAGATGCGCTGCGGGTGGGGCGATATGGCGCGCAAAGGGTTCTCCTTCTCGGTCAGTTGCCGATTCCGGCGACGACGTCGCCGAGGGCGCTGATGAGCTGGTTGATGGTGGGTGCGGCGTCGGTGGTGGAGAGGCTGAAGCCGAAGAGCGCGACGAGGATGAAGGCGCCGACGCCGACGGCGCGGAACTTCAGCGCGACGGCGACGAGGATGCCGAGGACGAGTACGACGGAGACGGTCAAGGTCATGGCTGGATTGCCTTTCTCGGATCGGTTGTGCGAGCGGCGGTATCTACCAAGTCGGCAGTGCCGCAGCTAAGTTGGTTTCGTCTCCCTCTCTGTTGGGGGCCGGGCTCCCCCAGGGCGAACGCCCCCGGGAAGCCCGGTAAAGGAGGAGGAGATGCAATGGCCGACAAGAAGTCGGAGGTGCGGGCAGAGGTCGCGCGTGAGATTGCGAAGCGCGTCGCTGTGTCTTTGGGCGCTCGCGCCCTTTGGGCGGTGATCGTGGAGCTATTCCGTCGCGATCTTTGACGCTGGCGCGGCCAGCGGCCCCGCGAGCAGCACGGGCCGCCCCCGGCGAGCCCCCTACCCGGGGACGGCCCGTGCTGCTCCCCAATCGCGGACGGTCAGCGGGTGCCTTGGTCGCGCAGCCGGGCGGCGCGGTTGTAGAGCCAGCGGCCGAGGCGGATGCGTTTGCCGTGGCCGTCGCAGCGGCGGCAGTCCTTGCCGCGCCGGAGTTGGCCGCGTCGGTTGGTCTTGAGGTGGAAGCCGAAGCCTCGGCACTTGCGGCAGGTCCCGAACGGGGAGACCGCACACAGCACCGCGTAACACAGCGTGATGAATATGAGGCCGGGTATAGCGGCCAGGATGTCGGTCATGAATGCCTCCACAGCCCGGTTTCAGGCGTGCTGGGGTAGGGCCGCTAGAAGCTAGTGGCCCGGAATATGGGGGTTTACGGCGCTAGCGGGGCCGCTAGACCTAGCAGGGGTGTCCGCTAGGTCTAGCGGCGTGCGGGGCTAGTTGGCGTCGCTGTTTCCGTTACGGTGAGCGACAATATTGAGGAGGTCGGCGCGTTTGATGCCGCGCCGGTTGGCGCCTTTGCCGTCGTCCGTGCCCCAGACCTGGCCGGTACGGATGCCGTAGGGCTTGAGCGCGGCGGTCAACTGCTCGGCGCCCCAAGTGCCATAGGCGTCCGGGCGCAGTTCGGCGAGTCGGGCGGTGATGACCTCGTTCCACGCCTTCGACTCCTCGGCGGGCATGACCGCAAGGATGTCCGCCAGCAGGTCGAACGAGGCGGCGGGGTCGGTCTGCGGCTCCTCACCGAGGGCGTAGCCGGACAGCAGGCCGGCGTTCTTGCGCATCGTGCGACCCCGTGCCGCGATGGCCTCGGCCAGGACCGCGTCGATCTCGATGGCCCGTACGACGCGGGCATCCGCCCCTTCGCCGAGGAAGTAGGAGATGCCTTTCTCGTCCCACGCGAAGGTGGTGGCGCGCACGCCGCGTTTGTAGGCGCCGGTGCCCAGCACCATGTCGTTCTCGGTGTGGGACATGACCTTCAGGCACCAGCGGGCCGAGGCGTTCGCGGAGATGCCCTTAGGGAGGCTGTCGTCGTCGGGCCGCTGGGTGGCCAGCAGCAGCACGATCCCGAGCGCCGGACCGCGCTTGGCGATGTCGGTGCAGATCTCCTCAAGCTCCTTGCCGTGCTTGGCGTGCTCGAACCACTTCTGGCACTCGTCCACGCCGATCACGATGGGATGCAGACCCAGCGACCTTTTCGACGCCAGGTCGGAGGTGACCTTCGATTCGGGGCAGATGTCGCGGGGAAGTTCGCGGATGACCTTCGCCCTGCGGCGCAGCTCTGTCTGCACCTCGCGCATGGTGTGCAGGCCGTAGAGGATGTCCTCTTCCTCATCCCCCGCGCGGTGGCGGTGGGAGACGGCTTCGCCGACCGGGTCCAGGTCGCCAGTGCCTTTCAGGTCGTAGCTGTGCACCTCGGCGCGTGGATCGAGGGCCGCGATGAGCAGCAGCAGCCGCAGCAGGAACGTCTTGCCCATGCGGGGGATGGCGCCGATGACCCCGGCCAGGAACATCAGCGTGATCTCGACCCACCGGCCGCGTTGGTCGGTGCCCCAGGCGACGGGCTTGAACAGGTCGACGCTGCCCGACTTTGCCAGCGGCCAGGCCGGTTGCCTGGCCTTGGACATGTCCTGATCCCCCACCCACAGCCGCAAGCGGCCGGTGTGTTCGTCCGGTACCGGCTCGGGCCACACGCAGCCCAGCGGGCGCCGCAGACCGGACGCGAGCCGTTCGCGGCGGTCCACCACGTCCGCCACGGTCACGCCGTAGGGCAAGTCGCCCTCGGCCAGCCAGCCGGGCCCGTCGCGAGTGATGGGGGCGGTGAAGGCCAGCGGGTCGCCGCCCTTGGACACGGTCTGGTTGATCTGGGAGATGCTGAGCGCGGCCAGGGCGCGGAGCACGATGTCGCTGGTGAGCTTCTGCCGCTTGGGCAGCTCCACGGCGCGGTGGATGACCGGGTCATCGGCCGGCTGCCCCAGCCACCCCAGCGCCAGGGCGACCGCCGCACCGGAGAGGGCCAGCAGCCAGCCCGGGGCCAGCACATACAGGGCCAGCGCCGAGGACAAGCCGACGACGGAGGCGACGATGCCGACGACCGTGCGCCAGCGCACGCGCCGATCCCGCTGGCGGGACAGCTTCAGATACTCGCCCACGTCCTCGCGGCGGGCGGCTGCCGCACGCAGCGGATCGCCCTCGCGGTCGGCCATCCAGCGCAGCGAGCCACCGATGAACTTCGCCGCACCGCTCGGTGCCCGCGCGGTCAACCGCAGCGTGTACCAGGGCGTACGGGCGCCGTGATACGCGACCGTGTGGCCCGCGTACCCGACCAGCCAGCCCGCCGACGCGACGAAATCCGGCTTCGACTTCACCCACAACGGGAGGACGGGCCGCCGCTTCGCGTCCCGTACCCGGTCGAAGAACCCCGGCCCGGTTGGGCCGCCGGGCGAGTCGACCAACACCGTGGACGAAGGATCTTCCGGCTCCTGGGCGGAGTCGGGCGCTGCCCCCTTATCCTCGGCCATTTCCGATTCGAGCCGCTGGAACAGCTCGTTCTCATCCTCGTGGTTCACTGACATTTCCTTCCTGGTTGGGAGGAACCAGGGGTCCGGCCGCTGCTTTGGTCGGTTCGTGACCGGGCCCCTGGACTCATTCGGGGTGCTGTGACTGGCTCTCAGGCCACGCCCTGAAGCTCGCGCATACGCGCGCTGACCCAGCCGACGGACCAGCCCGTACGTTCGGCGAGCTGCCGCACGGTGTCGTTCACGTCGGCGGTGCGGATGGCTTCCAGGGCTTCCTCTTCACCCAACTTCGCGGGCGCCGCGCCGTCCCTCCGAGACGGCTGCTTGATCCCCGGATCGGGCTGGGGCAGACGTTCACGGTCGGTGCTGTCAGCCCGTTCATGAACGGCGCCGTTCACTCGGGCAAGGTGTTCACGCGGCGGTGGCTGCTTGCTGCGCTCACGCTGTTCACGGTGGCGCTCACGGTCAGCCCGCTCGCGCTCCTCGCGGGCCAATTCGAACTCCCGCTGTTCACGCCGCTCACGCTCCGCGCGCTCGGCCTCCACGCGGGCCAGCCGTTCCTCGTGCTCGCGCTGTTCACGGCGTTCGGCCGCTTCCCGCTGGGCGCGCTGCTGCTCCAACTGGGCAGCGTGCTCGCGAGCCTCCCGTTCACGGCGTGCAGCGGCCTCGCTCTCCCGCTCACGCTCCTCCCGAGCCAAGCGAGCCTGTTCATCACGGTCGGCCCGTTCGCGGTCGGCCTGTTCACGCTGTTCACGCTCAAGGCGTTCAAGCGCCGCAGTGATCGCGCGCCGGTAGGCCAATCCCGCCTCGGCCGTGACGATCAGCAGGGTTGGCGCGACCGCGTGAACAGCCACGCCCACCAGGTCACCGGCAAGCGCCGAGTCGCCGATATTGAGGGCCAGAGTCATAAGACCGGTAAGCCAGCGCAACACCCCCGGCCAGCGTCCGGCCGATCCGCCGAGGCGAGCCACAGTGGAGTCGAGCCGTACGACGATTACGACTGCGGCGTCCACCACCACCGGAAGCACCGGCGCCGTCCACTCCCACCCGTCCGGGGTGACGCCGCGAACCAGCGGCGTGACCGTCAAAACGGAGTACAGGACCGCGCCGAACGTGATGCTCCACGTCCCGACCGACAGCGTCCGCTCAGCAGAACGGATTTGGCCCACGCTCATGGTGGAGAGCCGCATGCTCCCTCCCACCCGAGGCGGGGCAAGGGCCGTGCTCAAGCCGCCTCACCACCCAGCAGCACACTGACGGAGCAGACGGCCGAGCGAGCCGAGGGCTGCGACGTGACTACGTGCATCAGGGCCTCGCCGATAAGCGCCTCGGCCCGATCGCACAGCTCAGGCTCCTCGGCAAGGATGTCGCGCGCCGCAGCCAGCCGGGCCGCACGCTCCTCGGCACTCTCGTCCGCCACGCCGAGCCACAGCTCCAGCGGCGTACCGAGTGCCAGCTCCAAGGCGTCGTCCTCGGTGGCGACTTCACAGCCAACGATGAAGGGCTCCAACATGATCGGTCTCCTATGTCCTGGTGGGAGTGGGAAGTCCGACGGGGCGGGCTTGTACGTGGTCGGTTGGCCGCACCGTCAGCGGTGTTGGTGGCTCAGACGCGGAGGCGGCGGGGCCGCAGAATCAGGCCGCTCAGAGCCCCGATGACGGTCACTGTCGATGTGAAGGTGACCGAGGAGATCAGGAACGCTCCGCCGCCGAGCTGAGCGATCGCAGTGCCCATGACGACACCGACGATCAGCCCGAGCGCGACGAAGCACAGGTTGGCGACATCCGCCGTGGGCGTCCGCGGCTTCACCGCGCGGGCCACCATCTCGACGTTCGCCGAGGGCACCGGGCGGACGGCGTCGTTCAGCCGGAGCAGCACGACCCCGGAGGCCATGCCGGCGACCGTCCCCAGGGCGTCGTCCTGGCGGTCGCGGACTACATCACCAATGGCGAGCAACATGATCGTTCTCCCTTCGAATCGGACCGGCCAGGGATGCCCCGGCCTCGAACCTCTCGTCACAGACGAGTGGTCATGACCCGCGACGCCGCAGCTCAAGCGGCATCGGCGTCGCGGACCAAAATCACTCGGCTTGGACACGCTGTTGAGTTCTCAATGAGCAGCCGCTTCCTTCGGGTCCGTTTCATGGGACCCTCCGGGCGGTGTCACGCATCACCATGTACTACTACGTACTAACAAGCAAGCCGCTTCGATCGGCGAGCGTGCTAGGACGTATCAGGCGTGGGTACCCTCGAAGGCGTGAGCAGAGCCGAGAACGACCCCAGGGCCCCTTTCGAGCAACTAGCCGATGACCTGCGCGAACAGATCAAAAGCGGTGCGCTTGAGCCCGGTCAGAAGCTGCCCTCGGTACGGCAGCTCACCGAGCAGTCCGGCTTCGTATCGGCCACAGTTCAAAAGTCGCTGGGACTCCTGCGTAACGAAGGCTGGATCTTCACCACCGGACGCGGAAGCTTCGTCCGTGACGCCGACTCCCCGCGTGGTCCGGTAGCCCCGCCCGTCACCGAGGCGGAGTTCGCTGAACTCAAAGCCCAGCTCTCGGAGTTGGCGAAGCGCGTCCAGACCCTCGAAGAGCAACAGTCCGACCGCGCCGACTCGTAGGTCTCTCACCTCCTCTCCTCCCATCTCCCTCACTGCGGTGAGCACTCAGCGCCGATACGCTGTGTGCTGCTTCTGCATCAGTTGTACGGGCGCTGGCGAGCGGTCAAAAGACTGTCCATGTGGCCTCGATGGAGCGGACACAAAGGACACAAGGGGGAAGACGCGTGGGACAGAAGCCCAAAGCGCTGACACCGGAGGCCGGACCGCAGCACGAGTTGGGCGCAGAGATGCGCGAATGGCGCAATCTCCGGGGCCGCTCACTGGGCAAGCTGGGCTCCCAAATCAACTACAGCCCCAGCTACATGGCCCGAGTCGAGCGCGGCGCCCAGTCCGCATCAGCCGATCTCGTGTCCGCGTACGACCAAGCGCTGGACGCCGGTGGCGCCCTCGTAAGGAAGTACCGGCGCAATCAGGAAGCTGAGACACGTGACCTCTCGGCCCGTGTCCATGTGTCCAATCCGAGCCCCGATGTGTCCTACGGCTCTGCCCCTCTGGAGGACACGTCCGAGCCCGAGGCATCGTCATCGGAGGGGATCTCCGTCCCCGCCCGAACCGATGACGGAAGGATCATCTTCGTGTCGATCTCGCGCCGCGCGCTGCTCGGCGCCCTGGGCACTACGGCGGCGGCAGTCTCACTTTCGGACGCCGTGGCTGCCGCTGCGCCACCACCGCCCGGGACGCTGTCGAGCCCGACGACGATCGAGCATCTGGAAGCCACACACCGCACGCTCATCGACAGCGACAAGCTGTTCGGCCCCTACAAAGGCATCCCGATCGTTGAACGCCAACTCGCGGCCATGAAGTCGCTACGACGGGAATTGCGCGGCGAAGACCGCAGCAGGCTCCTCCAGCTCAACGCGAAATACGCCGAACTCGCCGCCTGGCTCAACCAGGACACGAGAAACTTCCGAGCCGCGAAACATTGGATTCGCGAAGCGCTGGAAATCTCCCACTTGACCGGCGACGCGCAACTCACCACATTCATCCTCGCGCGCAGCAGTCAGCTCGCCGGCGACATGCACGAGCCAATCGACGCACTGGATGTAGCCGAGGCCGCCGAACGGAACGCCACCCCCGGCAGCCGACTCGCGGCCGTGGCCGCGACATACGGCGCCCACGCGCACGCCCTGCAAGGCGACGCCGACGCCTGCGAACGCGCCTACGAGCACGCTCACCACCTACGCCAGGCCATGGACCCGGACCCGGCATCCCCGCTGGGCATCTGGCTCGACGCGGCGTACATCGAGGCCCAGCGCGCCCGCAGCCTCAACACCCTCGGCCAATTCCACGACGCCGCTGAAAGCTTCGGCCAAGCCCTTGCCACACTGCCCGCCGACTACCACCGGGAACGAGGCGTCCATCTCGCCCGCCAGGCCGTCGCCCTCGCAGGCGCCGGCGAAGCCGAACAAGCCGGACGCGCGGGTATGGACGCCCTCCGTATCGGCATCGAAACCGGTTCCGGCCGCATTACCCGCGAGCTTGCACGCCTCGATACCGACCTGGAGCGGTGGCATACGGTTACCACCGTGAACGAATTCCGGGACGCTATGAGGGACGCCGTGATCAAACAGGCGTAACCTCCCGCCGCCCTCACCACAGCAAGGCCCCATAGGAGACGCCAGTGCCCCGCCCGTACGTCGTACTGAAGGTCGCCACCTCGATAGACGGCTACATCGACGACACCAGCTCGACGCGCCTGCTACTGAGCAACCCCGACGACTTCGACCGCGTCGACCAAGTCCGCGCCGACTCCGACGCCATCCTCATCGGGGCCAGCACCATGCGCGCCGACAACCCGCGCCTCCTGGTGAACAGCGAAGAACGCCGCGCAGCCCGCGAAGCCGCCGGCAAGCCCGCCTACCCCCTCAAGGTCACGGTGACCAAGTCCGGCGACCTCAGCGAAGACTTGAAGTTCTGGCACCACGGCGGAGAAAAGGTCGCATACACGACCGACGCCGCAGCGGAAGCGCTCCGTGCCCGCCTCGGCACTCTCGCCGACGTTGTCTCAACCGGCGAAGAACTCGACTTCGGCGCCCTCCTGGACGACCTCGGCGAACGCGGAATCGGCCGGTTGCTGGTCGAGGGCGGCACTCAGGTTCACACTGCCTTTCTCTCCCAGAACCTCGCCGACGAAATCCATCTTGTCGTTGCCCCGTTGGTAGTCGGCCAGGCGGATGCGCCGCGCTTCCTCGGCCCTGCGGATTATCCGTGGGCTACTACTCGACGGATGACGCTGGCCGAGGTCCGGCAGGTTGGCGACGTGGTGTTCATGCGGTACTTGCCGAAGCAAGAGAGCCAAGCAGGGCCGAATTCATAACCGATGTGAGTGGCGCCTGCTCACAGGCGTCGGGAACGAACCAGCCGTCAGCGCGCCAGCTCCGGCCTCGACCGCTTAAGCAGGTTACGAATGCTACGCACGTTGCGGAAATTCCCGTAATCCACACACAGCGGCGAAGCAACCACGAGGCGCCGCACCCAACGCGGTTCGTCCGCGTGTAGCAATACTTGAGCGAAGCCGCTGAAGCGTGTGCGACGACGGGGAGGATAATCGCGCTCAAACCAATGAAATACATCTTGAGCCATATGCTCTAGCGAATAAACTCGACGTGGCCTGGTTGCAGGGTCTCTTGCGTGATCAGGAATTCCTTCGATCCCTTCTTCCTCCATAGCGTGCGCTTCCCTGATAGTGCGGTAGAGCCACGAGACGCCGGACCCGAGTCTTCCTGCTGATTCAGTGCGATCCATCATGTGGCATGCACTCCCGCAGAGCATCAGGCCATAGGGGCGTTGCTCTCCAATCATCTCCCCTTCCAGAGTCCCTCCAAATAGTGCGATGTCATCGGGAACCCCAGGTCGGACGCTATCTTTCCCTGACGTGCCGTACCCCATGGGCAGATCAAAGCGGATCCAATCACCAGGGCGGACGCCGGGGTCCGTGAAGTCTCGCGCATCACGATCGCGCTCTTTCAGAATCTTGTCGAGTTTCCGACGTGTTTCCCCGTTCCCCGCCCCGCTCGGGGAGAACAACGTGCGCGCTCTTGCGATTTTCGCGTTCACCTCAAACTCCGCTTCAGCGAGGGAAAGTTTTAACCCGTCCTCGAAAGCAGCAACTTTACCTGACGACAGGTAAATCCTTTGTCGCAACATTTTGGTAACTCCTGCGGATGAAGGTGAAGGGAGTTCAGAGTGAAACGGAAATATCGATTCCTATGGGCCAATTTTTTACAGCTTCTCTTACCATAGAATCACGCTCCGCCTCGCTAGGGATAGACTGCATAAGCCCTGTTTCATGGCTCAAGGCCGCGTCACTGATGCAGCATTGTGGCACCTGTCTTTCATCTCCCAAGATTGGCACACCGGCCAGATCATCGTACGCCTTGATTCGACGCAGAATGCATGCGTCCTTTGAGAGATCTTCTGGGAGCTTTACGTCAGCGCTGATCATTGCCTTTTGGAGCAGGGATGCTTCGACGCCCCTTGTTTCGCTAAGGTCGCCAGCAACAATTATCGCCCAATCAAGGTTTGAATCTTGAAAGTCGGAATCTGGGTAATTCGAACCAGCGACTCTCGCAACGGCCCACTTAGTTGACCTAAAGAACGACGAACCCATGGTGGAATTCATGATCATGGAGAAGCGGAGGTCGCTCCTTTCGAAGTTTGACTCATGAATCGATGAATCGGTCCAGTGTGAAGCCCACAAGTCGGCACCCGAGAAGTCAGCCTGATGGAATTCACATCCACTGAACCACGCTCGACTCAGATCGGCAGAGTCGAAATTTGTGTTAGAACCTTTCGCGTCGTTCAGGAAACATCCATCCATAAGCGATTCAATGAAACAGGTGCCGTCGATAAGGGCTCCTCGAAAGGACACGCCGTGGAGATGGGATGCCGAGTAGTCTGCTTCCCGTAAATCGGACTCGGAAAAATCCAAACCAACGAAATATCCATCGGAGAGGTCGGCGCCACGCAGATCAACATTGCGCAGATTAATCCGATTCTTTTCTGCCCTTATGGGACGACGGCCGAGTACGTTAAGCGCGGCCTGAACTACCGCATTTGGCCTATCACTCTCGGTGTAATTAGATGATCCCCCGGACGATGGCGATCGCTCTCGAATGAATGCGGCCAGAACTTCCACAACAGTGGAGTGGTCTTTCTCTGAATCTTTCATGATTCGCTCTAGTGCATAAATCCCGCCAAGGCATTTCGTGGCCTCCTCGTCCGCCAGGAGCTTAATCGCCTCGACGTAACGATCTGTCACCTGCCCTTCTCTGGTTAGCTCTGCTTGCTCGCGATCCCTTTCACGTGTGTGCTTTAAAGTGTTACGCGTATAGAAGATCCCCAACCCAGCAATGAAGGCAGTGCCCAGGGCGACAAGAGCAGTCCGTACGCCCGTGATAACAACGCCGTCACCAGGCTGCAAATCTTTCTCTCGCAAATGTGCGCCATCCATCCACCACGGAAGCCGCCAGAAAAGCAATGCAAATAACGCAACCCCGGACACTGTGGCTACGCAGCCCAACAAAAGCTTCATGCGCCCTGTCATGCTCAGCAGTATGCCCCCCTGAGAGCTAAGAAAAAGGTGAAGAGGTTGCCTTTGAGGTTCGCCTGAGCTTCAGACTCATCGATGCCCTAGGTCCGAGCCGTGCGTAGCCTTTGCTGGAGCCCTGCTGTACAGCAGGGCTCCAGGGTGGCTGTGTAAACGCAGGTGACCTATCGCTCGGCAAAGCTCATACCGGGGTGCCGTGACAGCGCCGAAAGATCGCCTGGCGGCCCTCGGAGTATGAGCCCCATGGAGGGCTTGGGGCCGTACGGCGTCTAGCTACGAGGCCCTTAAGGTCAGTAAGCCTCCGACTTCGCCCCTGCTTCACCCCTCAGAACCGATCTGCACCTCATACACGATCTCCGCATGAGCCGCCGGAACGATGATGTCGGCCGTCTCAACAGGACGCCCGTCATCTTTGTAGTACGTGCGCCGGATACGTGTAACCAGCGATCCCCGCTGAAGGCCGAGTAGCTGCGCTTCTTCGGCCGTGGCGTGCCCCGGCTCCGGCTGCTCAACCGCGTGGCTGATCTGGACATCGATCGCAGCCATGCGTTCCACAACACCGCGACCGGCGTACGGTCCGCCCTCGGGAAGAACAACGATGGTGCCGCCCGTCAGCGCGTACGGCTCCCAACTGGTCGACAGCTGGACCGGCTTGCTGTCCGACAGGAACTCGTACCGCGTCCGCACGCACAAGTCGCCCTCATCGATCCCGAGCCGGGCCGCGATGTCCGGCGGCGCCGGCACCTTCGCGTCCGTGTGGTGCTCCCATGTGCCGCTGCGACCGAGTGCGGCCATGTCCGCGCGGAACGGTGAGCCGCCCCGCCGCTCACGACTGAGTGAGCGGACCATTCGCATGCGCCGACGCGGTTCCGCGACGTACGTGCCCGAGCCCGCGCGGCCCTCCAGCAGGCCTTGGGAAATCAGTAGCTCCTGCGCTCTGCGAATGACGTTGTCGCCCACGCCGTACTCGGCGCTCAGGGCGGCGCGGGAAGGGAGCCGGTCGCCAGGTGTCCAGTCGCCGTCAGCGATGCGCTGCCGGAACAGGTCGGCGATGCGGAGATAGGGCGGCTGCTCAGGCATGTGGAAAATCTAGTCCACTAGCTCTAACCTAGTTAACTAGCTTTACTCCACGTGACCGACTCGTGGCGGAGGATCGTCATGCCTCAATCCATCGTTCGAGCGCGTTCGATCGCAGCGCGACTCTCCGCCCTCGGCCTGAAACCGCACCTCAAGCAGGGGCGCGAGTGCGTCCGAGTCGAGGTGACGCCACCCAACTCGCCGACACCGGCGGCCTGGCTGGCACTGCTGGCTGCGCTGGAGCAAGGCGACCAGTTCGGGCTCCACACCGACGGCCAAACCGCCGTCGCGTGGGCCCTCGTCTTCAACGAGGGTCCCCCTGCGCCTCCCGCGCAGTGAGCGGACCCGCAGCCATAGGGAGCTGCAACCATGCGCAACCACCTACGCGAGATGTTCGGCAGGTTCCTGCGGTGGCTCATCTGCCCAGCGGAACAGTCCCGGCAGAAAGACAGATTCAAGGTGTCCTTGGCGCCGCCCATCTGGTCCCCACCAATCCGCTGGCAGCCACCGGCCGCCCCCGCCCTCAACGACGGCACACTCGTGCGTCCGTACTTCCTGGCGTACGAGGCACGTGTGAAGCAGGCCGCCGGTCGTCCGCTCGGCGGTGAGTGTTGATGAGCTACCGCTCTCCCGCGTGCGGGCTCGGCCGGCATCTCGAATGCCGCCACGGGAACCCCACGCAGCCGACACCAAACAGAGGCGTGTTCTTCGAGCCCTGCGAGTGCGCGTGCCACGCGCAGCAGCCCAGCTTCCCGCCAAAGAAAAGGGCAGCGAATGGCGCGCAGTGAGCGACAGGTAGCCATCACCGCCGACGGCGGAGCGCTCCGCCGAGGCGACGTGATCCAGGTCGGTGGTCAGCCGATGGCCGTGGCCGACATCCGTCACCTCACGGGCGGAGCGAAGCTCGTCGCGTTCACAACTGGCGACATCCTGACCATCACACCCAGGACGACGCTGGTCGTCCTGCGCACCGTAGCGGGCTGGGAGGGCCCAGTATGTTGATCTACGACCGAGCCAAGACCCCCATGCCCTCACCCGAGCTCCGGCTTCTGCCATGGACGTCGGACAGTGGGAACCCCTGCTACCTCAACGGTGACGCTGACTCCGTGATGGCCATGTACGCCGACGAGGTCGAGGAGGCCCAGTTGGAGGACGGCGACGATGCCCTCAAGCGGGCCGTGCAGGTCATCGACAAAGCGGGAGCTGAAGGCGAGGACGACGAACAGACGAAAGCCTTCAAGGCGGCGGCTGCAGCCTTGAGCAACTGTCTGCGGGTCGCCGACAGCAGGGGCGCGAGGATGCCGGACTACGAGCGCGCCGAGATCACGTGCGACGCCCGAGAGGGCGACGATGACGACGGCAGCGGTCCTCGGCTCCCCGCCGAATCCTTCGGCTGAGCTGCACCGACGCCAACCGTCCCCGTCTCAATTTCCGTCTCATTCACTCCCGTCCAGGCTCGTTCATCGGCATCCGGCACCAATCCAACACCCCTCCTGACCAGCACCAGCGAACGGCCCTGAACGACCCCGTACACCCCCTCACCGCCCCGAACAGACCTCGAAAGCGAGTGAGGGGGCAACTCCTCCGTGGGTTCAAATCCCACCGCTACCGCTCTTGAGCAGGATGAACGTGGGCCCCGACCGGTGACGGTCGGGGCCCACGTCGTGTGCCCCGGTGGCGGCCGATGCTCTGGGTCATGCCGTTGAGGACGCGAAGTCGCGACAAGCTGGGCACTCGCGGACCACGGGGTGGGAACAGTCCAGGACGTGATCGAGGAAGGTCGCGGTCCGTTCGAGCCGGGCGCGTTGCCGGTCGATCGCGTCGCGTTGCTCCGCGATGAGGTGTCTGCGGTCTTGTCGCCGGCCGTTCAGCAGCTGGGCGATCACGCTCAGCGACATGCCGGCCTGCCGGCACTTGACTGCGATCGAGAGCGCGTCCAGCAGTTCCGGATCGTAGCGTCGGGCATCTCCTGCGGTGCGAAGTGGAGTGATCACCCCCTCGGCCTCCCAGTGCCGGAGGAGGTGCGTGGAGACCCCGAGACGTGCAGCGGCCTCGCCGATTGCCAGTAGCTGAGTGGGCATGGGTCCATGGTCCTTGACTTCGTGTCGGCGCGAACTCCTAGCGTCCACCGCGTGCGAATCCACGAACTCAACTGCGGGACCCTCGACGTCCCCGGCGGGGAAGCCGTCTTCGGGGTACCCCACTTCGTCTGCCGATGCCTCCTGATCGAGTTGGGGGACCGGCTCGTCGCCGTCGACACCGGGATTGGGCGGGGAGACATCGAGTCCCCCGGGCTTCGCCTGGGAAAGGACTGGATCGCGCAGGTCGGCCCGGCTCTCGATCCCGGCGAAACGCTGTTGGCCCGTGTCGTCTCGCTGGGTTTCGATCCAGGAGACGTCTCGGACGTGATCCTGACCCACCACCACCGCGACCACGTCGGGGGTCTCTCCGACTTCCCCTCGGCCCGGGTGCACGCCACGAGCGCGTGCCGGTCAGCCGTGGAGGAAGGCGAGGGGCGTGTCATGCCCGCGCAGTGGGCGCATGGCGTGGTGTGGGCTCCCGCGCCCGTGCCGGCGGCTGGTTGGCGGGGGCGGGCCACCTGGACACTCGACGACGTCCCCGCCTCGATCCGTCTGGTCGCGCTGTCCGGCCACTCGCCGGGGCACGCCGGCGTGCTCGTCGACGACGCCCTCGGGGGTCAGGATCTCCTGCACGTCGGCGACGCGGTCCACCATCACGCACAGCTCACCCGCGCGGCACCGCCCGCCGTCGAAGCGTTCGCCGCCTCCACGCAGCACGACGAAACCGCCAGGCTTTACACGCAACGGCTGCTGGCGGAGCTTGCCGACGAGGGGTCGGTACGTCTGGTCAACTCACACGACCCCGAGCCCCTCAACGGCCCCGTCAACACTCCCGACCCCGTCGACGACCCCGACCCCGTCAACCTGTCCCGTCAACCCCCTACTGCCCGGCGCACCGGCGCGGACCAGCACGGTCGCGACTAGCCGTTGACATCCAAGGCCGTCCCGTACAGGTGCTCCACCCGCAGCCGGATGACGATCCTGCGCTCGGCGACCAGTTGCTCGAGAAACGCGTCCTCGTCCTCCGGTTGGGCGGGGACGACCGTCAGCAACTCCCGCCCGACCGCGTCGCCGGGAATCGTGGTGAGCTCGGAAACCTCCGCGACACCTTCGGCGACGGCGAACGACCAGACGTCGCCACCCTGCACGTGCAGCGCCGCGCGAGGGTTGCGCCGCACGTGCTGGACCTTGACGCGGTCGGCCGTGGTGGACAGCCGCACGATGCGGGCTCGGGGATCCCAGCTGTAGAGCATGGTGGTCAGGTGAGGATGACCACTTTTTTTGACAGTGGCGAGGGTTCCGAACTGCTGCTTGGCGAGTAGGTCGGAGAGTGCCGCGTCGGACAGGGCTCGTGGTGCGGGTCCTTGAGTCATGCTGTGACCAACTCCCCCGGTCTCGCGGTCATTCCACGTTCCTCCCGCGCTCCTGCCCCTCCACGGACGCGACAGGTGAGCGCGTGCCGGGGCGGGCCGCCGTGCGCCCCCGCACCGGGCTGTTACACGCCGCGGACAGAATCCCGTGAACAATCCCCGCCGGGCCGTCATCACAGTGAATGTACCGACAAGCGAAACCCGGCCGGGGTGCCCCGCGGAAGTGGGCGGCCGTGCCGCATCCGACACCTGTGGGGGAACTCGTGAAGACCGCTCGTACTCGCTGTACCTTCCGATCCGCCGGCCTCGTCGCCGTCGCCGCCGCCGCCGCGTTCTCGCTGACCGCCTGCCAGGACGGGGGCGGCAAGGACGACGACGCCGGCTCGTCGTCCTCCTCGTCGGTGGCCGAGGACTCGGGCGCGAAGGACTCGCAGGCGCAGGACTCCGGCTCGGACGGTTCCGGCTCCGCGGGTGAGGGCAGCCCGGACGACGGGAACGGAAGCGGGAACGGCGGCGACGGCGACGCGGACCTGAGGGCCAAGGCCGGGGCCGGGGCCGGGGGCGCGAAGGCGGACGCGGGGGGCGTGAAGCGGTCGGCGTGCGAGGTCGGCTCGGTGCGGGTCGGGCTCCAGCCGACCGGCGGCTCCGCGCCGGTCATCCTGCTCAAGGCCACGAACAGGGGCGAAGAGCGCTGCGACCTGTACGGCTACCCCTTCGTCGGCTACCCCGACGCCCAGGCCCCGATCAAGGCCGGCGGCGGCCGGCCGCAGGCCGTGGTCTCCCTGGAGCCGGGCACCTCCGCCTACGCCGCCCTCAGCCTGGAGGAGGGCGACGGCGCCCACGTGCACCGAGAGAAGCGGCTCACCGTCGAACTCGCCGACCGCGACCAGAACGGCACCGGCGCCACCGCCACCGTCGACGCACCCGCGGGAGCCGGCCTCGCGCTGAGCGACGACTCCACCGTCTCGTACTGGAACACCACCCCCGAACTGGCCCTCCAGTGAGGCGGTTCGGGGCGCTACCCGGATTTTTCCGGCGCCGCGCGGTCATCGCCGCACCGCTGCTGTGGAAGACATGCAGCGAGTGGCCGGGCGTCATCCACTTCTAGGGGTACGAGGAACGATGCACATCTCCTTCTTGATCTTCAGCGCGTACGGCATGGGAGGAACGGTCCGCACCACCTTCAACCTGGCGCAGGCACTCGCCGAGCAGCACGAGGTGGAGGTCGTCTCGGTCTTCCGCTACCGGGACAGGCCGTTCTTCGAGCCGGACAACGGCGTACGGCTCTCGTCACTGGTCGACATGCGCCGGCACAGACCCACCTTCGACGGCGATGACCCCGAGCACGCCCGCCCCGCCCGGGTGTTCCCCGCAGCCGACGGCCAGTACAAGCAGCACAGCGCGCTGACGGACCGCAAGATCGGTGAGTATCTGAGCAGCACCGAGGCGGACGTCGTGGTCGGAACACGGCCCGGGCTCAACGTGCACGTGGCCCGGCAGACGCGGCGCGGCCCCGTGCGCCTGGGGCAGGAGCACCTCACGCTCGCCACGCACTCCGCGCGGATGAAGCGCCTGCTGCGCCGCACCTACCCTCGGCTGGACGCGGTCACGACGGTGACCGAGGCCGACGCCCGCGACTACCGCAGCACCCTGCGGCTGCCCGGCGTGCGCGTCCAGTCGCTGCCCAACAGCGTGCCGGAGCCGGACGTCGCTCCCGCGGACGGCAGCAGGAAGTGGGTCGTCGCCGCGGGCCGGCTCGCCCCGGCCAAGCGGTACGACGTGCTCATACGCGCCTTCGGCGAGGTCGTCCGCGAGCGCCCGGACTGGGGCCTGCGCATCTACGGTCACGGCCGCGAGGCGGACAAGCTGCGGAAGCTCATCGACGAACTCGGCCTCTACAACCACGTCTACCTGATGGGCTCGGCCAACCCCATCGAGGCCGAATGGGTGAAGGGCTCGATCTGCGCGGTCACCTCGAGCCTCGAATCGTTCGGCATGACCATCGTCGAGGCGATGCGGTGCGGTCTTCCGGTCGTGGCCACCGACTGCCCGCACGGCCCCAAAGAGATCATCCGCGACGGTGCTGACGGGCTCCTCGTCCCGACGGGCGACGTGCGGGCGATCGCCGGTGGGCTGCTCCGTCTCATCAACGACGAAGGGCTCCGCACGAGGATGGGCAAGGCGGCGCTCAGCGCGTCGGCACGGTTCGATCCCGCGCAGGTGGCCGCCCGGTACGAGGAACTGATGACCTCGCTGGTCAACCGGCGGGCCGGCACGCTGCACCGGGCCCGCGGCACTCTCCTCGGCGGCGCGTACGCCGCCAGGGAAGCGGCACGGCTGGGAGTGAAGTACGCCCTGGAAGGAGCACGGACATGATTCTGGCCCTCTTCGACACCTCTCCCCGCGCCGCCTCGCCTCGGGGCGTGGCCCCGAGGGGCGTAGCGGTGGCAGACCCGCCGCCGGACGTCGCCTCTCCCTCCGTACCCGAGGTCTCCGTACCCGGGGCCCCGGCACGGGAGGTCCCCGTATCCGAGGTCTCCGTACCCGAGGCCCCCGCACCGGAGATCCCCGCACCCGACGTCCACCACCCGCGCGTCGACTGCATGGCAGACAGCACCGTGGGACTCACCTTCACGGTGCGGCTCTTCGACAAGGACGCCAGGGAGATCGCGGCCTCGCAGGTGCCGGAGTCGGCGGCCGTACTCCTGCGCCTGCGCCACCATCACGGACCGGACGCCTCCTTGCGGCTGCCGCTGACCCCCGTTGCGGCGGACGGCAGGCTGCGCGCCATCCTGCCCAGCACCACGCAACTGCCCGAGGGCCGCTGGGACGCCTACCTCTCCTTGGCCGACGAGGAGCCGCAGCGGCTGCTCCCCGGAGTGCACGACCTGCGTTCCCTCGTCAGCGGCGGCTCGCCCTCCGACGCGCACGCGTGGCTCGGCGTCCGGATCCCCTACACGACCAAGAACGGCAATCTCGCCGTCCGTGCGTGGCTGCGCAGGCCCCACGCGGAGGCAGGGACGCTGCGCGTGGAGGACGGCGCCATGGTGCTGCGAGGGAGGCTCCACGGTGCACGGCTCTCGGCCACCGCGTGCCTGGAGGCGCTCCCTCGCGACACCGCGGCGTCACCCGTGCGCGTAGCGGTGCGGCCGGACAGCGAGGGGGATTTTGGTCCGGAGAGGGCCCCCGAGGGACCGGAGAGGACCCCCGAAGACGCCGACGCACGCCACTCGGCCCGCGACTTCACCGTCGAACTGCCCTTCGCTTCCCTGCTGCCCGGACACCAGGCCTGGGACCTGTGGCTGCGCCCTTCCGCGTACGAGGAGCCTGTCCGTCTCGCCCGGATCCTCGACGACATCCCCGACAAGAAGCGCATCTTCACCTATCCCTCGCGGCGCGTGAGCGACCGTGACGGTGCGATCCACTCGGTGAAGCCGTACTACACGATCAACAACAACCTCTCGGTGCAGGTGACCACCGAGAACGGCCAGGCGGAGAGGGAGTGACCGTCCCGCACCGTCGCTGACCGGACAGACGGCCGGGCAGACGGCGGTGCGGACGGCCGGGCAGACGGCCCGCACGGACGGATGCTTCCGGCGCGCCGCGAGGCCCCGCCCGTGCGGACTGCGAGGCGGGGCCGCCTGTCGTACGTTGAGAGGGCGACCGCTGGTCCCAGGGGGGAGCAGGGAGGCGCGGGCGGATGCGTGCTGTCGGTGTGCGGGAGCGGAACGGGCGGCCCGAGGTTCTTCAGGCGCGGCGGCCGGAACCGGGCGAGGGCGAGGTCCTGGTGCGGATCGCGGCAGCCGGCCTCAACCCGCTGGACTGGAAGATCGCAGACGGCATGCTCGAGGACGTGGTGCCGTACGACTTCCCGCTGGTGATGGGGGTGGACTTCGCGGGGGTCGTCGAGGCGAGCGGCCCTCAGGCGCACCGGTTCGTGACGGGCGAGCAGGTGTTCGGACACGTGGTGAGCGAGCCCGTGGGGCGGGGCACGTACGCCGAGTACGTCGTCGTGAACGAGACGGGCAGCGTGGCGCCCGCGCCCCTGACACTGCCGCTGACCGCGGCCGCGGGTGCGCCCACGGCGGGCATGGCGGCGCTGGGGATCATGGGCTCGGCGGCGCTGCGTTCGTACCGGTCCCTGCTGATCATCGGCGCGGCGGGCGGCGTCGGCACGTTCCTCACCCAGCTCGCCGCGGCCGAAGGGCTGCGCGTGGCCGCCGCCACGCACGGGCACGACCAGGCCCGTATGGCGTCCTTCGGCGCGGCGCTGACCGTCGACGTCAGGGAGCGTCCGCTGGAGGAGGCGGTGCGGGAGGAGTATCCGGCGGGTGTGGACGCGCTGGTGGATCTCACCTCCCTCGCCCGGGAGGACTTCGCGGCGCACGCCAGGCTCGTACGGGACGGGGGCGTGGCGGTCTCCACCGTGGACGCGGCGTCGCTCGACGCGCTGCACGGGCGCGGTATCGAGGGCATCAACTTCCACCTCGACCCTTCCGCGGAACTGCTGGAGGGGCTGGTGAGGGAGATCGACAGCGGCCGGGTGGCCGTCCCGATCGAGGCGGAGGTCCCGCTGGACGAGGCCCCCGGCGCAGTCGCCCGCAACCGGGCCGGCGGCGCCCGCGGCAAGACGGTCCTGCTGCCGTAGGGCTCTTCCGCGGTCTTGCTCCGGCAAGGGGGCGCCACTGCCCTCGGTGTGCGGCCTGCCTGCGGGCGGATGGTGACTCGCGAGGGCATTCCCCCGCCGCCCGCCCCACCGGCCGCCGGCCGAGTACCTCCCGGCAGGAGTCCCCCCACAGCCTCCGTCGAGTACCTCCCGGCCGGAGCGCCCCCGTCTCCGGCCGGGAAGCGCCCCCAGGGGGAGGGCTCTCTCGCCCCCTTCCGGCCGCGGGGAACCGCTCACCCGTCGCGCACGCCTCTGTGTCCACCGTGCTTCCCGCTACACTCGCGCCCGCACAGCCATACGGCGCACGGGCGTTCGCGGAACAGACGTACCAGCGCACAGGCGTGCAAACGACAGGACACGCAGGGGCGCAGGGTGTCGATGAGAGCACCCGGGGGAGGGACAGCGCGATGGCGCAGGCGAAGAAGCTCGTGGGCTACCTTCTGGTCGTCTTCGTGCTGTACACGATCATCACGTCCCCCGAACGCGCCGCCGATCTGGTCCAGATAGGTTTCGAAGGTATCTCCAGTGCCGCGCAGGGTGTCGGCCGGTTCATGACCTCGCTCGTGAACTGAGAGCCCCTGAAAGCCCCTCGGAACCCCTCCGGCGCCCTCCTCTCCGGCACCCGTCCCGAGCGTCCGCACGCGCGACGGGACAGCAACACGGAGTGATCCGGTGCTTGCGCACAGTGCACCTGTCTTGTGATGCTATGACCGCTTTTTGCCGGACGAAACGCGACCGAGCACACGCGATCGATCACGACAGATCTGCACCGATCTGTACCGTAAAGGGGTGGTGGCTGAGTGGACGGGACCCGGACGCCCACCCAGACTCCCTCCGGCGATGCCGAAACGGCGTCCGACGCGCCCCCGGTGACCGCCGCCGTCCCGTCCGCGGCCTCCCCGGCGGCCGCATCCGCGCCCGCCGCCGCATCTCCGTCCACCCCTTCGGCAGTCGCCACCTCGACGGCCGCCACCTCTTCCGAGGCCCCCTCGGACACTTCCTCGGACGCCCCTTCCGAGACGCCGCGCACGCCCGCCGAGGCGCAGCGGGAGCGGGCCGCGCGGACCCGGGCGCTGACGCAGTCCCTCTTCGAACAGCTGTCCGGGCATGAGTCGGGTACGGCCGAGCACGAGCGCATCAGGGCTGCGCTGATCGAGGCCAATCTGCCGCTCGTCCGGTACGTCGCGGCGCGCTTCCGCAGCCGCAACGAGCCGATGGAGGACGTCGTCCAGGTCGGCACGATCGGGTTGATCAACGCGATCGACCGGTTCGACGCCGGCCGCGGGGTGCAGTTCCCCACGTTCGCGATGCCGACGATCGTGGGCGAGATCCGCCGCTACTTCCGCGACAACGTCCGCACCGTGCACGTGCCGCGGCGGCTGCACGAGATGTGGGTGCAGGTCAGCGGCGCCACGGAGGATCTGACGACGCTGCACGGGCGGTCGCCCACCACCGCGGAGATCGCCGAGCGGCTGAAGATCTCCGAGGAGGAGGTGCTCGCCTGCATCGAGGCCGGGCGGGCGTACCGGGCCACCTCTTTGGAGGCCGCTCAGGAGCGTGAGGACGGGATGCCGGGGCTGCTGGACCGGCTCGGCTACGAGGACCCGGAGCTCGACGGTGTCGAACACCGCGATCTCGTCCGCCACCTGCTCGTACAACTGCCCGAACGCGAGCAGCGGATCCTGCTGTTGCGGTATTACCGGAACCTGACGCAGTCGCAGATCAGCGCCGAGCTGGGCGTCTCGCAGATGCACGTCTCGCGGCTGCTCTCGCGCAGCTTCGCCCGGCTGCGGGCCGCAAATCGAATCGACGCGTAACCGGATCGAGCGACCTCAACTTCTGCCCCACCGCTCCCAGCTGTGCAGTTTTATCGACATGAGGCTACGTCGCGTTGCCTACTTGTGACATTCTGCAAGAGCTGCGTTTGCCGCGGCGGCAGTCCCGGTATGGAGGGGGAGGTGCCTCCTTGAGCCGAGGGCGCCGCAGCGACCCGTCCGCGACCTCAAGGGGGTGGCATGTCCGTAGAACTGGGCAGCTCGAAGGTGCTCACCGAGAACACGTCCCCGGCCCCGGGGGCACCTGACGGGCCGAGGGGGTACGTCCTCCCTCACGCCCTCGTCGACGAGCCCGTCACAGAGCCGGGCGCCGAACTGGCAGAGGGCGCAGGGCTGCCGGATGGTGCCGACCTGGCAGCAGACCTGACGAGCGACCTGGCCGGCGGCGCGGAAAGGGCGGAAGGCCCCGACGGGCCGGACAGCGCGGGCACGGCGGCCGGTGAGCTGGCGGGCGTCGCCGCGGCGTCCGGCGAAGGGCTCGACACGCGCACGCTCTCCCGCTCGCTCTTCCTGCGCCTGGCCGCGCTCGACAAGGCGGCGGCCGAGTCCCCGGGTACGGATCCGACCGCCGAGCGGATGTACGTGCGGGACACCCTCATCGAGCTCAACCTGCCGCTAGTGCGGTACGCGGCGGCGCGCTTCCGCAGCCGCAACGAGCCGATGGAGGACATCGTCCAGGTCGGCACCATCGGGCTGATCAAGGCGATCGACCGGTTCGACTGCGAACGCGGCGTGGAGTTCCCGACGTTCGCGATGCCGACCGTCGTCGGGGAGATCAAGCGCTTCTTCCGCGACACCTCGTGGTCGGTGCGGGTGCCGCGCCGCCTCCAGGAGCTGCGGCTGGCGCTGACGAAGGCGAGCGACGAGCTGTCGCAGACCCTCGACCGCTCCCCGACCGTCACGGAGCTGGCCACCTGCCTGGGCGTCTCGGAGGAGGACGTGGTCGACGGGCTGGCCGTCGGCAACGCCTACACCGCCTCCTCGCTCGACTCCCCCGCGCTGGAGGAGGACGGCGGCGAGGGCTCGCTGGCGGACCGGCTCGGCTACGAGGACACGGCGCTGGAGGGCGTGGAGTACCGCGAGTCCCTCAAGCCGCTGCTGGCCAAACTGCCCCCGCGCGAGCGCCAGATCATCATGCTGCGGTTCTTCGCGAACATGACGCAGTCCCAGATCGGTGAGGAGGTCGGCATCTCCCAGATGCACGTCTCCAGGCTGCTGACCCGCACACTCGCTCAGCTGCGCGAAGGGCTGATCGCGGAAGACTGACATCGTCGAGGCGATCGGGGGGCCGAGTGCGGCGGGGGACACACAGACGAGCAGGCATACGGAGCCGAGCGAAGACAAGGAGCCGAGCATGCGCACACGTACCGGCGTGCGAACGGATACGGGCAGACGGAGACTTCACTTCTGACGACCCGTCAGTGACACTGGCGCCATGCGAGGGCACAGGAGCCAGCGAAGCCACAAGAGCCAGGCCGCCCGCGGAAGTCAGGGACGGCGGAAGAGCGGCGGCAGGACTCGGAGCCGCCGAGGTGGTCGGATAGCCGCCTCGGCGGCTCTCGTCTGTCTGGGCGCGCCCCTGCTCGGCGGGTGCGGCGGCAGCGGGGACGAGGGGTACGTGGCGGTCGGTGCCGGCGCCCCCTCCGGCCGGAGCGGGGACGGATCCGACGGGGGAGAGGGGGGCGGCGAGGTGCGGATGGTGCCGCTCCCCGGCGAGGGCGGAGAAGACGGCGCGGACGAGGACGGCAGCGGCGCCCGGCGCGGCGACGGAGACGGCGGGAGCGGCCGGGACGGCCGGAAGGACGGCTCCGCGGGCGCCGGAGAAGGCCGGGAGGGCGACGGGGACGGCGGCACCGGGGGCGACGGCGCGCCGGACGGGGGGAACGGCGGAGGACGGCCGTCCGGCTCCCCCTCGTCAGGCTCCGGCGACGCGCCGGCCGGCTCCGGGTCGGGGACGGGCGGCGGAGGCGGCCCCTCCCCCGGTGGCTCGGGCGGAGCGGGCCCGGGCGGGTCGGACGCGGAGCACGACGGTCCCGCGGTTCTCACCGCGAGCGAGCCGCAGCGGGCGAAGGCGGACAAGCGGTGGTGCGAGAAGGTGACCGTCCGTCTCGCCAACACCGGTGGCCGCCCGGTCACGGGCGGCAGGATCACTTTCTCCACTCACATCATCGGCGGTCTCGGCGTGGACTGGGCCACGCGCGAGAGCACGCACGCGCTCCCCGTGCCGATCGGCGCCGGGGAGAAGAAGGAGAAGACCTGGAAGGTGTGCGTGGACTCCTGGCGGGTGCCGCTGGGCATGCACGTCGAGACCCGCGAGGCGAAGCTCTCCGACTGGAAGGAGAAGTGAGCCTCTCCGGCCGGCGGAGGGGTGAATCCCCGGCCGGTGCGAGGGGTGAGCTCCTTGGCCGGAGGAGGGAAGGGGTGGGCCGGGCGGCCCGATGACGTCGCGCACACCGCGCGAGGTGGCGTGACGCGGCGTGCACGCCGCCCGGGGAGCTGTCAGGAGAAGGCCAGCCAGGCGACGGCGCCGAGGACGACGACGGCTGCCACGATGCCGACGATCACGCCGACGCGCGGCCCTGCGGGGGCCGGTGCCGGTGCGGGTCGCCTGCTCTGCTGGGGGCCGCCCTCGTCGACGAAGGCGCGGAACATCTGGGTACTGCCTGCCGGGTCGGGGTGTCCCTGTGCGTCCGGACCCTGGGGCGCGTGCGGGTTGTGAGCCATGTCCCAGGACCCTAGCGAACCGTCGCCCGGATGGCACAGCGCGTCCCGGGCCGCCGGTGTGCGGTCCCTCACATCCCGAACCCGGGCCGCTGCCGCCGTGCCGTCCTGCGCCCACCTGGGGTTTTCCTGGCTCGCGGTCCGTGCTTGAAGGGTCGCACACCCGGACTTGGTCGATTGTTTGCCTGGCTTGCCCGGAATCAACTTGCCTACAGCAACCAACCACCCGTATGGTTGCCTTAAGCAACAAGTTCATGGGGTGCAGATGGCCGAACGCAGTCAGTACGAGGAGCTGGCCCGGCAGATCAGCGCCATAGGCGCCGTCAAACGAGAGATGGCACGTGGTCTTCCCCCGGAGTGTCCGCCCGCGTCGGCGGCCGTACTGATGCTCCTGAACAAACACGGGGAGATGCGCACCAGCCAACTGGCCGAGCTGATGGCGATCGACATGTCGGTGACCAGCCGACACGTCGCCCACGTCGCCGACCGCGGCTGGATCGAACGCCACCCTGACCCGCAGGACGGCCGCTCCAGGCTGCTGCGGATCAGTGACCGAGGTGAGCGGTTCCTGACGGACCTCTCGGCACACACGATCGAGTCGCTGGCCGCTCACCTGCACGACTGGAGCGACGAGGACGTCGCCCAGCTCAATGACCTGCTGAACCGGCTCCGAGCGAGCTTCGGGGACTGCCGCGCCCGCGGCGGGCAACCCCACGAGACGAAAACCACCGCAACACACTGAGTGAGAAGGACGCCGAATGGCAACAACCCGACCCCAGCCACCGGTTGGGGGGCCCCGCGACGCCGTGCAAGGGGCCGGCGGCGGGGCCCGACACGCGGCTCACGGACACGCAGTCGGCGGCCAGGCCCAGGCCCCGGCTCCGGGTGCGGGCACCACTGCCGCACCGGCATCCGACGGCACACCGAAGATGACACACCGGCAGATCATGGAGGCGCTCTCCGGGCTGCTGCTCGGCATGTTCGTCGCCATCCTGTCGTCGACGATCGTCTCCACGGCCCTGCCGAAGATCATCGCCGATCTGAACGGCAGCCAGAGCTCCTACACCTGGGTGGTGACGGCATCGCTGCTGGCGATGACCGCCTCGACCCCGCTGTGGGGCAAGCTGGCCGACCTCACCAGCAAGAAGCTGCTGGTGCAGGTGGCGCTGATCGTCTTCGTCCTGGCCTCGGCAGGCGCGGGTCTCTCGCAGAACCCCGGCATGCTGATCACCTTCCGTGTGGTCCAGGGCATAGGAATGGGCGGGCTGTCCGCCCTGGCACAGATCATCATGGCCGCGATGATCTCCCCGCGTGAGCGCGGGCGGTACAGCGGCTACCTCGGCGCCACCTTCGCCGTCGCCACCGTCGGCGGTCCGCTGCTCGGCGGCGTGATCACCGACACGAGCTGGCTCGGCTGGCGCTGGTGCTTCTACGTCGGTGTCCCGTTCGCGATCATCGCGCTGATCGTGCTGCAGAAGACGCTGAAGCTGCCCGTCATCAAGCGAGAGGGCGTCAAGGTCGACTGGCTCGGCGCGTTCCTCGTCGCCGCCGCGGCCTGCACCCTGCTGCTGTGGGTCACCTTCGCGGGCGACAAGTACGACTGGGTCTCCTGGCAGACCTACGCCATGGTCGGCGGCGCCATCGTGCTGGCACTGCTGTTCGTGCTCGTCGAGTCGAAGGCCAAGGAGCCGATCATTCCGCTGCGGCTGTTCCGCAACGGCACGATCACCCTGGCAGCCGTCGCCTCGCTGTTCGTCGGCATCGCGATGTTCGGCGCGACGGTCTTCCTCAGCCAGTACTTCCAGCTGGCGCGCGGCGAGTCGCCGACGATGGCCGGTGTCATGACGATCCCGATGATCGCGGGACTCTTCGTCTCCACCACCATCTCCGGCCAGATCATCACCCGCACCGGCAAGTGGAAGCGGTTCCTGATCGCCGGCGGTGTGCTGATGACGGCGGGCATGGGCCTGCTGGGCACCATGCGCTACGACACCGAGTACTGGCACCTGGCGATCTTCATGGCGCTGCTCGGACTCGGCGTCGGCATGATGATGCAGAACCTGGTGCTCGCCACCCAGAACCAGGTCAAGGCCAATGACCTGGGCGCGGCCAGCTCCACGGTGAACTTCTTCCGTTCCCTGGGCGGTGCGGTCGGCGTCTCGGCGCTCGGCGCCGTGCTCTCCACCCGGATCACCCACTACATGGAGGACGGCTTCGCCAAGCTGGGCATGAAGCCCGGCGCGACCGGCGGCTCCACCGGTGGAGGCGGCAGCGCGCTGCCCGAGGTCGACAAGCTGCCAGGCCCCGTGCGCACCGTCGTGGAGAGCGCCTACGGCCACGGCATCGGCGACATCTACCTGTTCGCCGCACCGGTCGCGCTGCTGGCGCTGCTGAGCGTGCTGTTCATCCGCGAGGTCCCGCTGCGCACCACCTCGGCCAACGAGGCGGACGAGGAGGACGCACGGCAGCCCGCCATGGCGACGGCCTCCGCGGGGGTCTCCGCACAGCCGGCCGAGACACCGGCCGTCGAGCGCACGGCACCGCAGCCGATGGCCGGCCCGCAGGCCGCACCGGCCGCTGTCGCCCAGCCGCAGTCCGCACCACAGGGGGGCGACACTCAGCAGTTCAGGGAGTACGCATCCATGGCCACAGCCCAGTCCCCGGCTCCGGTACCCACCAGCGGTTACGGGGTCTACGGCACCGTACGCAACGCCGACGGCATCGGTGTCGCCCGCGCGGCGGTCACGCTGATCTCGCTCAGCGGACGGCAGCTCGGTCGCTCCGTCGCCCACGCCGACGGCTCCTACGGGCTGGACGCGCCAGGGCCTGGCTCGTACGTCCTGATCGCGGCCGCCGACGGCCACCAGCCGCAGGCGTCCACGATCGTGATCGGCGAGGGTCCTCTCAGCCACGACCTGCTGCTGTCGGGCACCAGCGGCCTGGCGGGCCAGGTGCGCGGGCTGGCGGACGGCGCCCCGGTGAGCGGCGCGATGGTCGTCGTCACCGACGTGCGCGGCGAGGTGCTGGCCACCGGCGTGACCGGCGACTCCGGCGACTACCGCTTCGACGAGCTGGTCACCGGCACCTTCACGCTCGCCGTGAACGCCGGCGGCTACCGGCCCACCGCGGTCCCGGTCGAGGTGCAGGGCCAGGGCGTGACCCGGCTCGACATCGACCTGGCGTCCGGGGCCCGGGTGACCGGCACCGTGCGCGCGGGTGCGCACCGCGCCCCGTTGCAGGACGCGCGGGTCACGCTGGTGGACGCCGCCGGCAACGTCATCGCCACGTCCACCACCGGTGAGGACGGCGCCTACGCCTTCACCGACCTGGACGCCGGCGACTACTCGGTCATCGCCAGCGGGTACCCGCCCCAGGCGAACGCGCTGCGCGTGGCCGGACCCGGAGTGGACGCGTACGACATCGAACTGCACCACCCGGACGAGTGACCCCCCGGTCCGGACGGCGCGCGTCATCGAGCGGAGCGCGCGCCGTCGGGACCGGCCCGGGGAAGGGCCCCGGCCGCCCGGAGAACCGCACTGCGACCGCACAGCGAACCGCACTGCGCGAGCGCGGGCAAGGGACGGCCCGCCGCCGAGGCGCCGGGGCCCGTCGTATGCGAGAAGGAGCAAGGAAGACATGACAGTCGGGGCAAGCGGAGCAGACGGCGCCCACGGCGCCGACCTCCCCGGGACAGGTGTCCCCGGGACGGGTGTCCCGGGGGCAGGCGCCCCGGGGACGGGCGCCGGTGGGACGGGCGCCGGCGGGGGCGGCGTTCGCGCACGGGTGCGGACCCGGGACGGCTGGGCGGTGCAGCACGCCGTGCTGACCGTCACCGACATGACCGGCAACCAGGTCCTGCGTGCCGAGGCCGACGACGAGGGGTTCGTGCGCAGCGCGGAGCCGCTGCCCGCGGGCCCGTACACGGTGATCGCCACGGCCGTCGGTTACGCACCGGCCGCCTCCACGGCGATGGTCACCGCCTCAGGGCGCGCGGACCTGGGCACCCTGGTACTCGCCCGGCAGGGCGGCGTCGAACTGCCGCCGCCCGGCACCTGGACGATCGACCCGATGCACTCCACGGTCGCCGCCAGCGCCCAGCACCTGGGCATGACCAGCGTGCACGGCAGGTTCACCGAGTTCGGCGGCCGCATCGAGATCGCCCAGGACTCGGAGAAGTCGTCGGTGGAAGCCGTCATCAAGGCGGAGTCCATCAACACCGGCAACGACATGCGCGACCAGCACCTGCGCTCCGGGGACTTCCTCAACATCGAGACCTACCCGGACATCACCTACCGGAGCACGGGCGTCGACGTGGCAGGCCCCGACCGGTGGACGGTGCACGGACAGCTCGGCATGCACGGTGTCGTCCGCGACGTGGACCTGGACCTGACCTACCTGGGCACCGGGCCCGACCCGTGGGGCGGCGTACGGGCCTCGTTCCGCGCCACCGCCGAACTGCGGCGCTCGGACTTCGCGATGAACTACAACCAGGTGCTCCAGGCCGGCATCGCGGCAGTCGGCACCACCCTCAGGGTCGACCTGGACATCCAGGCCGTCCAGGGGGACTCACTGCCGTTCTGACGGCCCACGGCCGGCAGGGGGTCTCACGATTCCCCGCCGGCCACCTCACCGGTCCCCGGAACTCGGTCCGCACCCGTTTCAACGGTCCTCACCGGTCCTCGGGGGAGGGTGGCTGCGGCGGAATCACGGGCGTGGCCCGGCCCTGCGGGGCCGGACCACGCCCTCCTCGCGTTCCGGCCTCGATACCGGCGATCACGCAGTCCAGCGCGACACCGAAGTCCCGCTCCGCCACCGGACGCACGGCCTCCGCACCGGCCACGTACTCGGGACGCGCCCCCAGCGCCGTACGCAGCGCGTCGAAACAGTCCTGCGAACTGACCCCCGCCTCGCTGCACCTGCGGTTCCAGCTCTCCTCGACGGCCGCGTGCCCGTAGACGAACGAGAAGAGAGCCGCCAGCGCGCCGTCCGCCTGCTGCTCGGGCAGCCCGGAACGCAGCAGCACCCGCCGCACCCCCAGCTGGAAGCCCATCGCGCTCGGCCCGACGTTCAAGAAGCTGCCCAACGTGCCCGAAGCCCACGGATGACGGCGCAGCAGCCCGCGCAGCGCGAACGCAGCCTGCCGCAACTGCTCACGCCAGTCGGCGCCTTCGGCCTCCGCGTCCGGCACCTCCAGCTCACCCTCGACCGCGTCCAGCGCCAGTTCGAGCAGATCGTCCTTACGATCCACGTACCAGTACACCGACATGGCCGTCACGCCCAGGTCCGCGGCCAGCCGGCGCATCGAGAACCTCGCCAGCCCCTCGGTGTCCAGCAACCGCACCGCCGCCGCCGTGATCTTCTCCCGGTCCAGCCCCTCCGTCTGCGACGCACCGGACGCCTTGCGGCGCACCTCGGGCCGCTCCTCCAGCCACACGCTGGTCCTGCGCATCCGGCTCGTGCGGCTGCCGTCGCTCATGGCACGCCCTCCTTCGTGGGCCGCCCGGCCCAGAGCCGGTCTCAGGGGCGGAACGGGGCGGCAACAGCCCGGGGGAACCCGGACCGTTACCCCCTCGATGCTAATCCGTATCCGCCCCCTCATCCGCCTTCGGCAACCCGAATACCGCTATTCCGGATCCGGCCGGGACCGGATCCGGGGCGGGCACCGAGGAAGGGCGCCGGGGTGGACGCTGGTGAGGAGGTGCGCTGTGGAGGGCACCGCGCGGTGAGTTACTCGAAGGACTGACCCCGGCTACCGCACAGATTGCGCGGGCTTCTCGGCGGGCTTGAGGACGTAGCCCGCGCCCCGCCGGGTGTGGATCATCCGCTCACGCCCCGCGTCCACCTTCCGCCGCAGGTAGGAGATGTAGAGCTCGACGAGGTTCGCGCGGTCGCCGGGCACACCGAACCCGTCGTTCCACACCCGGTCGAGTATCTGGGTCTTGCTCAGCACCCGGCGGGGGTTGCGCATCAGGAAGCGCAGCAACTGGAACTCGGTCGCGGTCAGCCGGATCGCGTCACCACCGCGCCAGACCTCCCGCGTCTCCTCGTCCAGCGACAGATCCCCGACGACGAGCAAACGGCTGCTCGCACAGACGCGTTCGCGCGCTCCGTGCGCCGTGCGCGCCGTGCGGGCGTCGCCCGCCCCGCCGGCCGGAGGCGCCCCGCGCGCCGCGTCCGTCCCGTACCCGTGTCGCTGTACGCGCGGCGCCGCGGCCGCGCTGCTTCCGCTCCGGCTCATCCCACCACCATCGGGCAACAGCGTGAGAGGACTCTTTGCGGAATCTGTGATTCCGCTGAGAACGAGCGGGAGCGCCCTTCGGTACGCGGCCGGCCCGGGCGCTCGTAGCGGCACCCGGAACCGGAAGGCACCGCCAGCACCGAGGCACCGACAGCGCTGACGGCACCGCCAGCACCGACGGCACTGGAACGGGGCGGCCTAGAGTCTCCCTGTGACAGCAGTCGTAGCAGCGATGATCACGGCCGTGGTCGGCGTCCTGGGCACCCTGTTCGCGCCCGTACTCACCCAGCGCATATCCGCACGCCAGCGCGCGGAGGAACGGGTCGAGACCGAACGGCTCCGCCGCTTCGAGGAGCGCCGCGCCGCCTACACGTCGATGAACCGCGCCTCCCGCCAGTTCAGCACCCTCCTCAAGGACGCCCTGCACCGCCTGCGCGACGGCGTCTACACCGACCACGAGCGCACAGCCCTGGAAGAGGCCCGCCTCGAATACCGGGACCGCTACGCGGAAGCCCAGATGATCGTCCCCGAACGCGTACTGGAGGCGTCCCGCGCCGCCAACCGCGTCCTGGCGGAGGCCGACGGAGCGGTCAAACGCATCGACCGCGGCCGCCCCCTCGAAGGGGAGGACGCCGAGTCGGTCCGCCACACCCTCACCGCCGACGGTGACCCCAAACTGGCCGCCATGCGCCGCCTCATGCGTGAGGACCTGGGCGTGACGGACTGAGCCCCGCCAGCGCACAACCTCCGCAACCGGACCCCGCGCCGCCGTACGACGCGAAAGAGCCCCGCTCCGATGATCCGGAGCGGGGCTCTTACCTGGTGTGCGCGCTCGGCAGGATTCGAACCTGCAACCTTCTGATCCGTAGTCAGATGCTCTATCCGTTAAGCTACGAGCGCTTGCTGTCCGGCTGTTCTCTTGCCGGTCGGCGTTGCGGGAACAACATTACATGACCTCCGGCCGGAGGCGAAATCCGTTGAGGACAGCCGCCCTGACCTGCGGAAACGGCGGATCCAGGCGGAAAACGGTGCGGCGGTGCGGTGGACGGCACGGCGCACACACGGCACACGCACGCGGCGCACACGACGAAAGCCCCGGCCTGGGGCCGGGGCTTCGGTGATCATGCTGCGGATCAGAAGCGGAGGCTCCGGGATTTGAACCCGGGATGGGGGATCACCCCAAACCGCATTAGCAGTGCGGCGCCATAGACCAGACTAGGCGAAGCCTCCAGACACACTCGGCGCTTCCGAAGAGGCGGACGAGGTGTGTGCTGATGATGGCACAGCCTCGGGGGCTGTCTCCAATCGCCCCTACCGTACTCGGTCGGCGGACCCCTGGGCAAAGCGTGGGGCCGGTCCCCTTGCTCCGCCTGCTCCCCTGCGTCCGGCCGGCGCCCGGACGCAGCGCTCGGACGGCGCGCGCCCGGACGGGTTCCGGGGCGCAACGGGGCGGCCGGGGCGGCGTTAACCCACAGGGGGCGTACTCGCGGCGCCCCCCTTCCCTCTCACCCCAAAGGACCGCGCGCCCCGTCAGCAGTGCGGGCGCTCCTCACTCACCGGAGTCATCCCATGCCGTGTCGTACTGCTCTCACGCCGGCCGCCCTGGTGTCCACCGCGGCCGCTCTCCTCTTCCTCGCGGGCGCGCTCTCCGGCGCCCCGGCGGTGGTCCCGGAGGCGTCCGCCGCGACCCGGCCCGCCGACGAGCTCGCCTTCACCGTGTCGGACAGCGGTACGTCGCACGACGGGTCGTACACGCTGCGGTGCCATCCCGCGGGCGGGGATCACCCTTCGCCGCGGCAGGCCTGCGCGGCACTCGACCGGGCGACCTCGCAGGGCAAGAAACCCTTCGAACCGGTGTCCGCCGACGCCACGTGCACGTTGGTCTACGGCGGTCCGGCGACCGCCCGGGTGACGGGCACCTGGCACGGCCGCGACGTCGACGCCAGGTTCAAGCGGGCCAACGGCTGCGAGGTCGACCGGTGGAACAGCCTCGTACCCGCGCTCCCGCGGACCGCCTGAGAACGTCCCACGTGCCGACGCCCTCCCCCCCCTGCGGACCGCCTCAGCCCCTCACTCGTGAGGACCATCTGAGGCTCCCCTCGTACAGGCCGTTCGTACAGGCCGTCCAGGATTCCCCTCGTACAGGCCGTCCGGGATTCCGAACAGGCCGCCCGGGGTCCGCGCGGGCGGCAGCCGCCGTTCCACAGCCCGACGTTTCGGCGGTTCCGGCCGGGCCGGCCGTGAGGGCTTCGCGGCCGGTCCTTGTGCGGGACACGGGTGGGTCCCGTGCATCCGCCGCCGCGCCCACCACCGCGGCCCGTAGACTCCCCCTAGTGACACGCCCGGGGCGACCGGCAGACTGGCAGCCGTGACCTGACCGGACCAACAGGGAAGAAACGGGCGGAAGGTCACGAGCACGTGAGGTCAGCAGGAGGGAATTGTCGCCGTGAGCAGCAGGCCATCCCGAGGCGCTGCTCGCCTCGCCGCCATACTCGACGCCCTGCCCGATGCGCTGCTCCTGGTGAACTGCAACGGCACGGTGGTGAACGCCAACGCCATCGCGCTGGAGGCCTTCGAGACGCCGGGGACGGCGCTCGTGGGGCGCGGACTGCTCGACCTGCTGCCCGAGTTCGACTCGAAGCGCATTCCGGGCTCGATGCGCCGCCCCGACGAGACCGAGCAGGCGCAAGGCCGCCAGAAGCCGACCCGGATGGTCGCGCGGCGCACGGACGGCACCGAGTTTCCGGTCGAGGTGACCAGCGCGAACCTCGAGGACGGACGGACGCCCTACGCCTCCGCGATCGACGCGGCGTTCGCCGACCATCCCAGAGGCGCCGGGTACACGGGCGACGAGTTGCTGATGCTCGTCGTGCGGGATCTGACGGGCACCCTCGACACCGAGGCGGAACTGGCGCGCCAGCAGCGGCAGACCGAGATGATCCTGCGTGCCGCCTCCGAGGGGGTCGTGGGGGTGGACACCGCCGGCCGCGTGGTCCTCGTCAACCCCGCGGCCGCGCACATGCTCGGTTACCGCGCCAGCGATCTGGGCGGTCAGGAGCTGCACCCGTTGGTGCACCACTCCCGTCCGGACGGGGCGCCGCTGCCGTTCGAGGAGACTCCGCTGGCCGACACCCTGCGCTCGGGCCGCAAGCACCGGGTGCGGGCGGGGCAGGTGCTGTGGGCCAAGGACGGCCGCGCGGTGGCGGTCGACATGACGACGGCCCCGGTACGGGACGGCGATCAGCTGGTCGGTGCGGTGCTGACGTTCGCGGACCGCCGTCCGTACGACGCGGTCACCGCGCGCCAGAAGCAGTTGCGGGCCGTCCTGGAGGAATCGCTGCGCGGGCCGCTGGAACAGTTGCGTGAGGAGCTGGCGTCCCTGACGTCCGATCCGGCGGCGCAGCTGTGGCCCGAGGCGAACCAGATCCTCCACCACCTTTCCGCGGGCTACGCCCGGATGACGACGCTTCTCGACAACGTCCTGGGCTACCAGCGGTTGGACGCAGGGCAGGAGCGGCTGAGGACCGAGCCGGTCCCCATGGACGCGGTCGTTTCGGCGGGCGTCGAGGGCGCCATCGAACTGATCGGGCCCGGGCGCGCCCAGTTCGCCGTGCACGCGCCGCCGATCGAGGCCGAGGTCGATCCCGAGCGCCTCGCTGTCGCGCTGGCGCACCTGGTCGCGGACGTGGCGGGGGTGGACGCGACGGGGCGTGCGCAGTCCGCGCCGCCGGCCGGCGCTGATCCGACGATCGTGGTCGCCGCGGCCCAGCGCGGCGAGGTCGTCCGCATCGAGGTGCGCGGCCCGTACGGCGGCGGGAGTCCGGTGCACGAGCCGCTGGTGCGCGGCATCGTCGCGCAGCACGGCGGGGTGCTGCAAACGCACGAGGTTCCCGGCTCGTCGGGCGGCAGCGCGTACGTGCTGGAGGTCCCGGTCCAGGCGGTCGGCAACACGGCACGCCCGTCCGGCACCCGCGCCCGCCGCGGCGGCGGGACGGACGGTACGGGGAGTACGGGTACCGCGGACAGGAGCGCGGGCGGTGCGACCGGCCCGGGTGGATCGGACAGTACCGCCGGCGCCGGCCGGGGCGGCAGTCACGCCAGAGGGGGCCGGCGCGTCCAGGAACAGGCCGCCGGGGGCGGTGAGGGCGGTTTCGGGGTGCCCCGCGTCGTGCAGGGCACCGAACACGGCGAAACGACGGTCATGCCCATGCCGGCGGCGCCGGTGCGCGGCACCGACGGACACGACGGACACGACCAGAGTGCCCCGGCAACGCATCAGCACACGGACCGCGCACCAGGTGGTGCGGAACAGCCGCGGCAGCCGTCGCGCTTCCCGGAGCCGGCGGCCGAAGGCGCCGTTCCGGACGCCGCGGGGGACACCCATGCGGGCAGGGAGCAGCAGGGTGGGCGGGCTCCGGCAGCCGCCCTGGAGCCGGTACGCGATCCACGGCGGGGCGCGAGCGCGCGCGGCCACGTACCCGACCCCCGCCAGAGCCTCGAGTTGGGGCCCGGGCCGTCCACGCCGCCCGGCGGCGGTCCCCTGCCACCCGGCGGCGGTCCCCTGCCGCCCGGCGAACCGTCCGCGCACGACCGCGTCGGCGCAAGCGCGCAGTCCGAGTTGAGCCCGGTCCGGGTGCCGGGGCGCGAGCCGTACCCCGGCCCGTCGGGCGCCCCCGCCGCAGGGCCCGGCGCGCCGGCCGATCCGCGCTCCGGCCCGGGGCCCGCCACGCCCCCCGGCTGGGACTCCCGGACGGGTGCCGACGCCGCGGCCGATCCGAGTGCGCCGACGGGCCCGAACGGCCCGAACGCGTCGGTCGATACGGGAGCACGGACCGACCCGAACGCGTCCGCCGAGGCCGGCGCCTCGGCCGGCGCGGGGGCCGTTTCCGTCGCCGCCCGTGGAGTCCCTGGTGCCCCTGGGGTCCCCGGGGCGCGCGTCCCCGCGCAGGAAGGTCCCTTCGAGGAGCCGTTCGACGGTCCGTACGACGACGCCGCGCCGGGCGTGCCCCGGCCCACGGGACGGCGGCGCGGCCGGCCGAGCCCGGACGAACAACTGCCCGACCAGTCCGCCGTCGGCACCGAGGGCGAGGCGGGCGACGCCGCCGGCCCTCTCGCGCTGCCGCCCGTACCCGCCCAGACCAGGGGACGGCGCGCCCGGCGCGCACTGGCCGAGCCCGCTGAGGGGGCGGCCGCCCAGGCCCCCGCCGGCATGGATGTCGGTAGCGACGAGGTCCCGTATCCGGGGTCTCCGCCGCCCGCCGCGGGGGTCGCGGACGAGTTCGCCGGTGAAGAGGCGGCAGCCGGACCCGAGGCGGGGGAGTTGTCGCCTGCCGGTGGCGGGCGCAGGGCGCGGCGCATCGCCGCGGCTCGCGCGCGGGCGCAGGCGGAGGCGGAGGCGCAGCAGGGGCCCCGGCACGCCCCGTTCGCGCTCCCAGCCGCCCCCTCTCCGGATGCCTCCACCCCTTCTCCGGACGCTTCCGCCCCGGCGACGGCGCCCCCCGCACGCGAGGCAACCGCTCCCGAGGCAACCGCACCGGGGGCCGCCGTCCCGGAGGTCGCCGTGCCGGGCTCCGGTGGTCAGCAGGCGGCGGAGGAGCCGGCGGGGGCCGCCGCGAGCCGGGTCGAGGACGACGCGGACGCCGAGGGCGCCCCTGAGGGGGGCCGGTCCCGGCGCGCTGAGCACTCGGTGGTCGCCGCCAGCCCGATCCTGGGTGGCGGTTCACCTCCGCAACAGCCCCAGCCGCCTCAGCCGTCCCAGCCTCCTCAGGAGACGCACGGGGCGCGGCCCGGTGCGTACGGGGAGGCGGACCACGGGCCGCGCGTGCGGACGCTGGGTCAGGGTGTGCCGTTCACCGAGCGCATCGCGGAGCAGGCGGCGCAGCAGTGGCCGGGCCCGCAGGTCTCGACACCGTCGGCTTCCTCGGCCATACCGTCCACCCCTTCCACCCCCGCGCCCCCGCCCGGCTCGGGTCGCCGCCGGAAACTGGCCACCCCGCAGGAGCGTTCGCACGGCGGGCCCGCCCAGCCTGAGTCGGGGCCGCCTGAGTCGGGGCCGCCGGAGGCGGGGCAGCCGCAGCCCGCTGCCCACCCCGCGCCGCCCGAGACCTGGACGCCCGGGCCGGGAGCCGCGGGTCCTGAACAGGGCACCCCGTGGACGGCCGCGGGCGGCGGACCGCTCCCCGCGGAGGCCGGGCAGCACCCGAGCGGCGGCCCCGGCGAGGCCCCGTCCTGGGACGTCGCCGTCCCCGGCACGGCGCAGGGCGTCGCACGGCCGGGCACGCCGACCGCTCCGGGCACCGGAGCCCAGCAGCCGGGTCCGGGGCCGCAACCGCCGCAGGGCCCTGGACCGCAGCCGCAGGTTCCGGGGCCGCAGCCGCGGGCCACGGGCCCGGGCCAGGTCGCGGATCCCGCCCCCGCTCCGGCACCGCCTCAGGGGGGAGCCGCGGCACAGCACCAGCCGCTGCCCCAGCCTCGGCAACGGCCTCAGCAGCGGCCGCAGCAGCCCCAGTCGTCTCTTCCCGGGCCGCTGCCGGGCGCGTACGAGCAGCAGCCGCCGCACCCTCCGGCGGGCGGCGAGGACGTGGCGGAGGGCCCGGAGCCGCTGGACGGCCCCGACAGTCCCGTCGCGGTGACGGACGGCCGTGGTCCCGGCGGTGCGCCGCAGGCCATGGACGACGAGTTGCCGCCCGAGCCGTTGGACAACCCGCGGCGGCTGCTGGTCTGGCCGGAGCCGGACGTCTCCACGCAGCAGGCGCTGTCCGACCGGGGTTACCGTCCTGTTCTCGTGCGCTCGCGCGAGGAGGTGGACGCGCAGATTGCGGCGTACCCGGCGGCGCTGTTCGTCGATCCGCTGACGGGGCCGATCACCAGGACGGCGTTGCAGTCCCTGCGGACGGCTGCGGTGGCGGCCGAGGTTCCGGTACTGGTGACGGCCGGGTTGGGGCAGGCGACGCGGGAGGCGGCGTTCGGCGCCGATCCTGCCGTGCTGCTCAAGGCGCTCTCGCCGCGGGACAGCGAGCAGCATCCGCCCCGGGTGCTGCTGGTCGAGGAGCGGCAGGCCATCGCGGCGGCTTTCGCGGCGACGCTGGAGCGGCGCGGAATGCGGGTCGCGCACGCCCCGACGGACTCGGAGGCGGTGAACATCGCGGCGCAGGTGCGGCCGAACCTCGTGGTGATGGATCTGATGCAGGTGCGGCGGCGCCGTGCGGGCATCATCGACTGGCTGCGGGTGAACGGGATGCTCAACCGCACTCCGTTCGTCGTCTACACCTCGGCCGACCTGGACCCGAGTGAGCTGCCCGGGCTTGCCTCGGGCGAGACGGTGCTGTTCCTGGCGGAGCGTTCCACCAACGCGGAGGTACAGGCGCGGATCGTCGACCTGCTGACGAAGATCGGCGCGAACTGAACGGGTGCGCCCGCGCGCGGGCGCACCACCGGACTACCGGCGTGCGTGCGCGCCCCGTACGCCGGGGCACGGCTGGGTTGTGTGGGACGGCCACCGCTCGAGTGTGTGGGAGGCCCACACACCCGAGTGCGCTCACAGGGTGGTCACTTCCAGCTCCCCCGCCGCGTACTGCCCGCGCAGCACCTTCTTGTCGAACTTGCCGACGCTCGTCTTCGGTACGGACGGGAGGGTGACCCAGCGTTCGGGGAGCTGCCAGCGGGCGATCGTCTCCGCGAGGAAGCCGCGCAGTTCCTCGTACGTGACGGGCTCGGTGCCCTCCTTGAAGACGACCGCGGCCAGCGGGCGTTCGCCCCACTTCTCGTCGGTGACGGCCACGACGGCGGCCTCGAGCAGGGACTCGTGCGCCATCAGCGCGTTCTCCAGGTCGACTGACTATGTCAACATGACTCACCAACGACGAAAGCCCCAATCCGGGGGTACCGGAAGGGGCTTTTTCGCTGGTCAGCGCCACGACGAGGGGCGCACCGGCTAGCCATGCCAAGCCCGCTCGTCGGCAGGCGTGTTGTCCCTGAGGCTTGTACGGGGCCGTCCCGTGACGGTGCGGCCGGACCACGGGTCCCGGAAGGTGTGCGGCCACTGGACGTTGGGGAGCAACATGCGCACCCGGGCAACCTTGCCGTGCGTCACGGGGTCATGGTCCCGGGCCCAATCCAGTGAGCCGCAGTGCTCCGCAGCGAGCGCGCGCACGAGCTGTAGGCCACGCCCGCTCTCCGCGCTCCATTCCTGCTGTTCGATCTCGTCGGCTGCCATGGCGTCCGCCGTGTCCACGCCCCATGCGAACCCGTTTGGGTCGGCCCCGTGCCGGAACGTCTCGCGGTACGGAATGTACGGGCTCTTGTCGTGCACGGTGATCACAAGCCACTTGTTCGGGTGCCACATGGTCAGCGACCCGGCGGGGAATGCGTCTCCCCCGTGGTTGCAAGCGTTCGTCACGAGTTCCGAAACGATCACGGACACGTTGTCCACGAGGTCCGTAATCCACGTGAGCTGAAACCGCTTGAGCATGTCCCGGGCAGCTTCCCGGCAAAGGGCGGGGGATTCGGGGTCAGCAAGCCGAAAGCCGACACTCCCCCACCGTTCCTCTTTGATCTTGCCCTCAATGGGGGGAACATCCCGCTTCGGCGTTCTCGTAGGCGCGCTCATAGCACCAAAGGTAGCCGTGCGCCTATGCGTCCGGGTAGAGAGTGACGAAAAGCCCGCCCATGGAAGTTGACCACTCGTCACCACGTTCTACGGCCGTCCGGCCGTCCGTGACGAGCTGGACGCGCAAAGGGGCCACAAGGGTTGTCAGAACGTGTGCTTGCACGCTTGGGCCGTGTCGCTCGTACGCGACCCGCACAGCACCCGCCAGAGCCCTTGCAGCCCCGTCTACGTCGTCCGCTTCGGCACTGCCTACGCCGTGCCCCTCAATCGCCCATGTGATCCGCACACGGGCAGGCTACGGGTTAGGCGTGCCCCTCCTCGTCGTCCGCCTCGTCCACGGCGTCCGTAACCGCCATGTCGGCCACCACGTCCACGATGTCCGGCCGGATCACCCGGGCCTCACGCTTAGCGGTCTCCCCCGTCTCCGGGTTGGTGGCCGTGACCTCAACGGCCGTAGGCGTGAAGAGAGTTGCCCGGGTCGGGTCCTCAACCACAACGGTCACGTCTACCGTGGCCCCCTCGTCGGGGGTCGGCGTGGGTTCGCTCGCCCGGTAGGCAGCGAAGAGCCCGCCGAGTATTCCGGTGCCCTTGCTGTCCTTGCTGGCATGAACCTTCGTCTTGAGCACGAGCCGCCCGGCGTCCATGCGCGCATGTACGACCGTGCCCGGCTCGCTCCGGTCGCCCACCTTGTAGACCACGGGCCAAGCCCAGTCCGGCAGATCCTTGGACGAGGGGAACACGTACTCAACGCCCTTGCGGACGAGGGACTTTGGCCGCTTCGTCGGCGTGGGGGTCGGCGTGGGGGTCGGTGAGGTCTTGGCGTGCTTGGCGGGCTTGCGGGTGCTCGCGCTCTCGGACGGCTCAGGGGTCCGTGTGGGGCTCTCTGAGGGGCGCGGGGACCCGGTGGCCCGGGAAGCCCCCGGGGCGGGCTTAGGCGCGCTCTGACGGGCCGTCTTGGCTTCCTGGGTGGTCGCCCTGTCTGCCTGCCCTGTCCCCTCGTCGTCCGCTACCTCTTCCGTGCGGGTGCTAGGGGGCGTCCGCTCTTCCGGCGCATAGCTGTGCTGAGCAAAGACAGTCATTGTCGTGAGCACGCTAAAGGTGGCTGCGGTACCGAGCACCGCAGCGACCTTTCCGACGCGAGAATTGCGCGACATGGCAGGGACCTAACTAAGTGGAAGTTGTCATTCCGTTTCGGGTCAGCTTGCAACCGGGGTCACGTGGCTGAGGCCGGTTAGAGGGGTCACCGGACCCGCCCCCCACGGGTTCAAAGGGAACAGTCCTTCCGCTGTCCACAGCATCCGGGGGACGAGCGATCCGGTTTCGCGCGACTTCCCCCACTCAGCGACTCCCAGCAACCGCCGAGACAGGACACCCCGGGCAGCCATGCGGAACCCCCGGTGTCGGTGTCCGCCGATCACTTGAGCAACGGCGGAACTGTGAGCCTTGAGCACAACCGTAAGGTCTCGCCATGTGGCTATGCCATCGGTCGTTGCGAGCCCATCAAGGGCTGAGCACGTGCGGTATTCGATGTGTCCACCCGCGTTGACCACGGGGATTGTGACGGTGAGTTCTACGTCATAGGGCGGAAGAGGCATGTTCCTAGCTTGCTTCGTGTTCTTGGCCACATCATCGGCCCCCGGGGTCACTATCAAGGCGGATATTCGCGCCCCCAGTAGGACAACCCCCTACTACTCGCGGAGTATTCAACATTCAACTTTCGTACATGGCTTGGCAGTTGAGAGCTGAATTACATTGATGGAAGATCAACTACTCAAGTAGTAGGTGGCACGTACACGTAAAGTAACAATTCGGTAAACACGAAAAGGCCACCTACTACTTGAGTAGGTGGCCTAGGTGGTGGGCGGTCTCAGAACGTGAGGGTTGCCCCCTTGTACCGCTGGGCAATCTCCCGCCACATCTTCCGGGTAGTGGCCCCGTGGTGGCGGTGAACGAGGGTGCCGGGAAGCAGGATCAGCGACGGGTGATCACCCTTGGCGTACCAACGACCCTCGTACTTGAAAACCTCCCCGTCGGCAAGCTCACCCCACGTGGCACCAAGCCGCGCATCACGCATCTTGTAGAACGCCATGCGGGCCCGGTAGCCGTTGGCCGTGTCCACCACACACGCGCCGTGGCAGCGGTAGCAGATGCCCTTGTGATTCGGGCCCCAACCCCGGTCCGACCGGCGACCCATGCCCGCGCAACGCCCGCAAGTCACCTGCTCAAACTCAATCCCCTTGGGCTCAGGGCCCGCACCCGTGGACACAAGCTCAGGCTTGGCGGGGGCGACCGGCTCAGGCTTGGCGGGGGCGACCGGCTCAACCCGCTCAATGATCCGGCCCTTGCCGGTCACGTACTCAACGCCCTCAGCGTCAATGATCACCACATCAAGGGTGTAGTGGTTCGGGCCAATGTCCCGGCGGACGTACTCACGGATGACCCCGGTAACCACCTTGTACGTACCGAACTTGGTGCTTCCGGTGTGCGCCTTAACCGTGGTCCCGTTGATCATGTCCGCCCCTTCGTCGTTGCTTGCTTACGTGCGTGACCATACGGGGTCACCCCCTACCGCGCAAGTTCTGAGTGCCCGGAAACACAAAAAAGCCCCCGCCTAGGCGGGGGCCGTTTGTGGTGCTCAGTCGTCGTAATGCATGGTCAGCCGCTCGTTCGGGCGGAACTCTTCCACCGTGTAGCCAAAGGGAATGAACACGGTTCCGTCTTCCTGCCACGGCTCACCGGCGAGCCATGCGAGGTTGCCGAACTCCACCCAATCCCCCGCCTTGATGAGCTTTGCCGCCCGGGTCTTCGGCCGGTTCGTCATGGTGTCCCCTTCGGGTCGGTGTGTGCTTACAAGGACGAGGTTACGGCAGCCGTAGCACCTACTCAAGTAGTAGGTACCGAACGGACGAAACCCCCCACCCCGGACAGGGGCAGGGGGTCAACGTCACGGACGCCGGTACTTGCGTTCCGGGGTCACCACACGGGCGAGCCCGGCGGACTCAATGAGCGTCCAGCACTGAGGGCACGGGGTGCGCGTCACGTAGAGCGTGGCCCCGGGTAGATCCTCCGGACGAGCGCGGGTTATCGCGTTGTACTCCGCATGGTTCGCGGAACAGTTCGCATAGTTGCTGTCAGGCTCGCACTCGTCCGAACTCAGCTTGCCCCGTGGGCAGTTGGACGCTGAGGCACACCCGGGGATGCCGGACGGAAGACCGTTGTACCCGGGGGTTACCCGGTGCTCACGGGACACGAGCATTGCCCCCACCTGAGCGCGGGTGCAGTCGGCCCGGGTAGCTGCCCAACGAGCCCCGGCTAGGTAGTACGAATCGAAGTCGGGTCGGCTCATACGTGGTCGCTCAGTTCTCGCCAAAGCTGAATGGCGGCGCGGTAGTCAAGGTGCAGAACCTCAGTGTTCGAGTAACCCTCGTGGGCAAACGTGGCCTTAACCGTCACGGTGGGCCGTCCGTCCCGGGTGCATGTCGCCTGAGCCTCAGCGCTCGTGTAGACAACGCCCCGGTTCATCTCTCGCTCACTCACCCTCGTTGGCCCCCTCGTCCATGCGGTCCGCGTGCCTCAGTATGTCCGCCACGAAATCGGCAACGGCCCGGTTCTTGTACGTGGTCAGTGCCCACCCCTGCCCAATGCGGTTGACCTTGATGAGGTCCCATCCGTCCACGAGCCCGGGGCGCACGGTGTAAGTCACGTCAGCCACGGTCACCGCCCTTAGGCGCGTCCAGCTCACGGCGCACAAGCCGAATCAGCTTTTCCACGCCGTCCCTGTCGTCAGCGTCCGTGCCGTACTGCTCGCGCAGCCACTTACGAGCCTGCCCCGCAAACCAAGAGCCGGTGCGAATCGGCGTCATGTTCTCCCACCGGGAATCTTCAAACGGAGAGAAACACGAGCACCCCGAATCGGTGTCGAAGAAAAGCGCCCCGTCTTCCGTGCGCTGGAATACGGCAATCATGTTGAACTCATAACCGCCGATGGTGTCCACGTCACCAAGGATCTTGCCGCCGAAGTCTTCCGGCGCGTAGTAGATGCTCACTTGTTGAACTCCTTTGCCAGACAACGAGCGGGCATCTCCCCCGCCTTTGAGAATTCCCAGAGACCGCACGGAGCGGAATTCCACGTCCAGAGCGAAAGGGCCAGTAGCACAATCGCCACGGGAACGGCTAGGTACTTCACTCGCCCTCACTTCCGTAAGGCGCTTCCGGCACGTCCTGAACACTGTTCGGAGCAACGGCCCGAAGGTGCCCCAGGATGAGACCGGCGAACTCTCGGATTTCCTTGTCTGCGGCCACGTGGTGGCGCTTGCCGAGAACGTCACGCCACGCCCTCAGGTTGCCGGTAACCACCATGTCCACGGGGGCAGCGTTCGGCAGTACGCACCGGGCCGCTTCGCGGGCTTCCTTGCGTTTGAGACCGGCTGCCGTGAGCCGTTCGGTAAGAACCTCGTACATGGCAAGCGCGTCTTCGTACGCACCCTCTACGGCCCGTGTGGCGTTCGGCTTGTCGGCAAGAGCCGGGGGGATCACCGGCTCAGTCTCGGCATAGTTCACGTACCGCTGAGAGACGACAGAAAAGCTCAGGTGGCGGTGTCGGGTCAGCTCAGCGAGCAACGCACGCGACACGCCCCGTACGAGGAACGAGACCGACGAGTGTTCAAGTACCGAGTAATGACCCTGCCGAAGGATGTTCGCGAGATAGTCAGCGTTCGCGGCAGTCTTCGGGTTGGGCCGATGAAAGCTCTTGTAGCAGATGCGCCCGGCGGCTTCCGCTAGAGCGTCGGCACTCTTGGCCCCCTGCCCGTACGCGTCATATCCGTACGCGTCTTCCATGAGCGGCCAATCAAGGATTGTGCGCGCGAGAACGTCAACCTTCATTCGTGCTCTCTCCTTAACCGAAAGGACCGGCCCCTACTACTTGAGTAGGTGACCGGTCCTTGTTTGGTCACTGTTCGGTTGTGTCACCTGCGAGGAACTGAGCGACGCCTAGCACGTCGAAAGGCTCTAGGTCCCCGTCCCACTCGTACGAGTCGAGTAGGGCACGAGCGGCCCGGTAGATATCCGCTCGTTCCGCTACGTACTCCGCTGCCCTCAGGGCCGGACCACTGAGGGCCGGTGGCTTGAACTCCGGAAGGTTCACCAACGGGGCACCCCGTAGGCGCTCATACGGTCGCGCAGCACCTTTGCCCGCGCGGTCACCTCAGCGCCGGTAATCGCGTCGGCAGTCTCGTTCAGCCACTTTGCGAGCGCCTTAGCCTGAGCCGGGGTGAGCTTGGCCCGGTCCCCCGGGATGGCAAGCGAAAGGTGGCTAACTTCCTTGTCGTTGTGCCAACCGATCACGCGGCCAACCGCGCCGTTCATGGTGGCCTTAGTCTCTCGGGTCACGTTCAGCATTTCGGCTCTCTCCTTAGGGGGAATGGTCGGACTTGCAACCCACACTTCGGCAGGCTCGTTGCAGCACTGGCAGGGGTAGCGCTCTCTGTCCCACGGGGCCCGTCCCGTGACGCCCGGCACTCAGGCACCCGCCTTGAGTCCGGCGAGCATGGCGGACGCCTCGTCCACGGTCTTTACGACCGTTGCCACGGTCCGGCCGGTGGCGGTCTTGATGTGCATATCCACGAGGTGACCCCGGGGGGTGGTCTCGATGATGTGGCCGTTGGTGGTGGTGAACTTGCGCACTGGATTTCTCCTTGTTTCGGTCTCTGCTTGGACTTGAGGGGAAGGGATTCCAGCCGCTTACGCGTTCGCACCCTTGAGGTACACGTCACGGAATCGAGTCTTGGCCTTAGAGCGGTTCTGCCGGACGAGGGACTTAGCCATGCCGACCCAATCGGCAAGCAAGTCTTCGTTTTCCGTACCGAACGCCATGGGGGCAGGGGCAATGCCGTACGTCCCACGGAGAATGTCAGCGCTCTTCTTACCCATCTTGTTGAGCGCGTCATGAACGTTCCGGCGCGTGTCCCGCTGCCGGGCGGTCTCAATGTCCCGGGGCTCAATGAGGTCATCCGGGAGACCGATAGTCGAGAGCAGACGGTCACCAATGGTGGTGTCGTCTTCGTCGTCCGTGGTGGCCCGGGTGTCCAGCGAGTCAAGCCCCTGCCACGACAGACGAGCGGCGTACGCCATTTCTTCGCTCATCCGGCGCTTACCCATGTGCTCAGCGTCAGCGGCTATGCGCTCCGCCTCGTACGGGTCGCCGTTCGCCATGGTGAGCGCGCGCTCAAATTCCTTGGCTATGGACTCAGAGACGCCGTGCCGGGTCTGTGCGCGCCGCTCGTTGCTCATGACGCCGTTGAGGGTGCGGTCAATGAACGTGAAGAACTGCGCGACACTCTCACCCTCAAAGCGCGCGATTGCCTGCCAAAGCTCAATGCGGCCGGTCTGCGCGAGATCATCCATGAGCGCGTAATCGGTGAAGCCGCCCGTAGTCGCGTACTTGCGGGCAAGCTGCGTGACTCGCTCGTCCGTCTCCGCCACCACCTGAGCGACCGCCGCAGCATCGTTGTTCTTGGCGGCGGCAATCTGCGCTTCGGTGAGGTTCAGCATTGTTCGTGCTCCGTTCGTGGGTTCCTGGTTGCGCTGGAGCGCAAGGGATTCCCGAACGGGGCCGAACTGGCCGCTAGATCATGTGAGCTAGGTCACACCTTGAATCAGGCATGGCGGTGCCACGGACAACGAGAGTCGAGACGTACCAACCAAGCCCCATCCGGGGATGCGTGACGGGGCTTGATCAGGGCCGTTCGTCGTTGCTGATGTGAACCTAAGACGAACTTGAGTAGGTGGCAATGCATATGCCAGCGGCCCAATGGCGGGGTGTCGCGGGATGATCAATTACGAATCGAAGGTGCGGGGGCGCGTCATCCTTCGGAACTATGGAGTCTAGTTCTCTGTAACGGGCCTGTATCCGTGAAATGCAAAGTTTGATCTTGGATGGAACGTCAGGTTCCGGAGCACCTACTACTTGAGTATGTGACCGGGGTCACGCCCTACTACTTGAGTAGGTGAACGCACCGTGTTTCGGTAACGACACCATGTAGTCAGTAGAACGTGACCCACGTCACAGGATGAGATTAGTAGTCGGCCCCGTACAGAGACCCCCACGAGCGCTTGCCAATCTCGGCTTCCGCCTCAATCGGAACGCCGAACAGATCGAACGTCATGCACCGCTCAATTTCGCGGGCAATGTCGGCAGCCTCGTTCGCGGGAACCGAGCACAACACTTCGTCATGAATCGGCAACCGCATGTAGTCGAGTAGTCCGGCCTCTTCCATGTTCAGCATGGATTGGCCCAACACGTCACGAGCCGCACTCTGGCACGCGTAGTTAACTACCGCGTACGTACGGTCACGGTCCAGCGGAAGACGCCGACCCGTTGCCGACACATGGACCATGCCGGATTGGTACGCCTCACGCTGCCAACGAGCGGACGCACGCTTGATCTCCGGATACACCCGGTCATACGCAGCAATGGCCCGTTGCACGTCGTCCATAGGTGCGCCGGTCTGCCTCGCAATCGTGGCCGAACCACCGCCGTACACCTTTCCAAAACCCACGCCCTTACAGAGCTTGCGGTGAGCTTTGGTGAACCCTTCCCCGAAGACGAGACGGGCCGTGAAATCGTGCAAGTCCTGTCCGGTGCTAATGGCTTCCTTCATTCGCTTTACGTCAGCGAGAGCGGCAAGGACGCGCATTTCAACGGCGGCAAAGTCAGTGGACACCATGACGTGACCCTCTTCGGCCAAGAGGGCACGCCTAACCATCTGATCCGAAGACGGCAGCGTTTGAAGCGCCGGACGGGTAATCGACATACGACCCGTGCGGGCTTGCATGGAATTGATGAACGGGTGAATGCGTCCGCTCTCGTCCACGGTCTCAAGGAAGGTATCCGCGTAAGCGGTGCACCACTTCCCCGCGCGCTTACTTCTGAGCACTGCGTCAGCAAGAGGGTTCGGCGTTCGCGTGTTCAGCCGCTCCCACTGCATAGACATGTCAGCGAGAGCGAGCAAGACCGCCTTATCCACCTTGAGAGCACCGGACGCCGTGCGCTCCGTCAGCGTCTCACCCATGCCAATGAGCGCTTCGGCAATCTGTCGAGTTGAGTTCACGTTCTCCACCCCGTACCGGGCGGCAACCTTCGTGTACTCGTCCTCTTCCTGCCTGAGCAGACCGGACAGCGTGCGCACGTAGTCCTCATCAAGGATCATGCCCTTTCGCTGCATGACCGCACAGATACGCGCTATCTCGTGTTCGTACTGCACGAGCACGTCACGCACCCCTAGCCGCGAAAGCTCAGCGGCAAGCACCGGAGCAATGCGGCTCGTGAGGATCACGTCAAGTCCCGCGTACAAGTTGTACGTTGGGTGGTCCAAATCGATTCCGGCCCACCCGGTGGCCTTAGTGAGGCCAAGGGACCGGAAGACCGCCGTAAGGTCCCCCTGAGTGTCCGGGGCCGTGGGGTCCACGTAGTACGCGCTGAGCGGCTTAAGGCCGGTCCCAATGCCGCCCTCTTGCGGCTGCCGGGGGTCCACGAGCCCGGCAAGTAGCTTCGTGTCCACGGTCCGGGGTGCGAGCGATTCCAGCGACACCCCCGCGTGTCGGTCCAACACGAGCCAATCAAACGGGGCGTTATGGATGCGGAACCGCTCGATTACCTCAAGGGCCCAAAGCGCCGAAGTGCGGAACGCTCCCCCGCGCTCCCAATGAATGACCCACGCTTCCCGCTCGTCCCCAAACTGAACGGTGCGGAGACGGTAGCTAGCGCCGAACACATCAAGTCCAGTGGTCTCTGTGTCCAGCGCGATAGGTCCACGGGTGCGAGCCGTGAGCACCCAATCCCGGAAGCGCTCTAGGTCCCGCTCATCCTGGGGGACGTAGACCGTAACCGTTTCGCCTGCCACGTTGTGGCGGTAGATCCTCAATGCTCTCTCCCCTCAACGAAGAGGGGCCACCTACTACTTGAGTAGGCAGCCCCTCAACGGCCGTGCGTATTTGGTTACTTGGCGAAGATGCCGGGTCCCGTTGCTGCCGGGGCGGCATCCGCCACGCGGCAACCAACAAGGGCAATCCCCTTGTTGGTCTTCTTGCGGGTCACGCCGCGCTCTTCCATGGCGCTGTAAAAGGTGGTCCGCGTCCAGCGCTCACGGCCCGGGAGGTTTTCAGCCTCGCACCACTCAAGGTAGAGATTGAACGCCTCGTTGCCGTTGACCATGCATGTCTCAGGGCCCTTTTCGAGAACCCCGGGGAAGAAACCGGCGAGAGCGTCTGAGGTCTCGCGGTATTCCTTGCCCGCACTCGTGATTACGTCCGGGTCCTTGAGCCCGTCCCGGTACCACTCGATAGCGCCACGCACGGCCCAAGCGGCGATTCCCTCAGCCTCAGCGGCCAACTTGGTATCAAGGTGGTGATCCCGCTCATGCGGCGCAAACCACCGCTTAAACGGAACCATCTTGACTCGTCGCCAAAGCCCCTCGTCCTGTCCACGGAAACGGGGCTTGTGGTTCGTGGCGAGCATCAAGAGGAAAGACGGCTTGAACTCAAAGAACTCTTGCCGAAGGAACCGGGCGGCAATCATGTCCTTGCCGGTGACCCTCTTAAGGATCGCTTCCGACATGGGCTTTCCGGACTCACCCTCACTCGCCATGACGAGGCGCGAACCCCTCAGCGCCGCAATGTCGTTGGGGATGCCCCCGCCGTGCTTTTCCTCAAAGGTGGCAAACGGCGTTGTCTTGGAAATGGTGCGGAAGACGTGCGTAAGCGTGTCCGTGAGAACACTCTTCCCGTTGGCACCCTTGCCCCAGAAAACCGCGAAGCACTGTTCCGAGACGTGGCCGGTAATGCCGTATCCGACCATGCGACGCATGAACCCGGGGAGGTCCGGGTTACCGGGGAAGATTTCCGTAAGGAACGCTTCCCACCGGGGGCACTCGGCTTCCGGCCGGTAGTCGAGATCAAGCGCGTACGTAAGCATGTCTTCCTTACGGTGCGCGTGCATCTCGCCGGACCTAAGGTCAACGGTCCCGTTCCGGAACGTCAGCAAGTCGGCGTTAGCGTCGAACTCTGACGCGTCCACGTGAACGGACGGAACGGCCCTGAGTTCCCGCATGAGCGAATCAATGTTCCGCGTCAGCGTGAACCCCTTAGCCACCTTCCTAAGGCGCTCCCCGGGATCGTCCTTAGGCTCTCCGCCGTTGGCCCGGTGCTCCGAGGATTTCTCAGCGGCGGCAACCGTGAGCGCTGCCCCCATGTAGTGGATTGCCTGCCTAACGCGCGTCTCGCTTCGCTCCCACGTAACGCCGTTCCACACGTAGAACCCAAGCCCGGACGCGTACTTGATGCGACCGGCCGTGAACGCAACGAGCGCGTGAGCGTTCAGCACGTCCGAAGAGCCGTAGCGGTCGGCAAGCTCAGTCATGAGCCGGACGGCTCGCGCTGCCTCGTCAGAGTCCGGGACGAGCGCGCCCGTGTCGGCGTCCACGAGAGCCGTACCGGTCTTCCCGGCAACCGGCTTGGCCACCTTGACGGCTTGGTGCAACTCGTTCGGGAAGCGACGAGCCCCGACCCGTTCCCGCCAATCGGTCAAGTCCGCACCTTCGTACGGGACTTCCAACGTGAACACGTCCACGCCGTGACCGGCGAGCCCGTCAGCGAGACGAGCCGTGAACCCGTTCCCCGCCGTGTCGTTGTCCCCGCACACGATGACCTGAGCACCCTTGAGCCCGGCGGCAAGCTCAGCCACCAATTCCGGGTTGCTCGCGAGTGAGGCACCCCGGACGGCAACCGCGTCATACCCCACGGCAACCGCCGTAAGCGCGTCTCCGGGCCCCTCAGTGACGAGGGTGACCCCGTAACCACCCTGCCCGCGAAAGACGCCGTACGGGGACCACCGGGCCCCCTCAGGGTTGGTAAGGGATATCCACCGGCCCGGACACTCCCCGGTGAGGTCTCGTCCCTGCAAGCCCCGGGCAACGCCGTTGAAATCGCGAAGCGGGACCGTGAGCCGGGGGAACGAACGGAAGCCCCGGGAACGGTAGTTGCGTCGCTCCCCGGTGCTGTCCGTGTACTCAAGGCCGGACACGGTTCCGTCGTCCACGCCAAGCATGAGTTCCGCTGAGGTCTCAAGGTCAAGCCCGAATCGGCGGTCCACGTACGCCATGGCGTCCGATGCAATCGGGTTGCCGTAGTCGCCAAGCGCGAGCGACGTAGCGTCTACGTACTGCGCAAGTGCGGCCACCTGAGCCGGGCCGACGAGGGACGGACGTTCCTTGGCCACGGTGAGCCCGTCGCCGGTTGCGTTGAACAGTGCGGACCACGGAAGCCCCACGGCGTCAATGACGCTCTTTGTTTCGCAACCGGCGCGGCACGTAAGCCGGACCTTGTTGTCATCTCCCCGCCAAATCCTCAGTGAGGGTCGCGAGTCGGAATGCCCGGGGCACACCGCGAGATATCCCCCGTCGTTTTGCTCGCTCACGTCAGCGAAGCGGGCCAGTAGATCAGCAAACTTCATATGCGCTCTCTCCTTTGCTCACTGGCCCTTGAGTGGAAGGGATTCCAGCCGGACGAATTAGGGGTGACGGTTCCTCCGAATGTCGGTGAGCAGTAGCGCGAAGTCCTCAACTTCGTGAGTGAAATACCACTTGCCCGTGTCGAGACCACGAGTCGTCACCGTGAACGCGTAGCGGTCCGCGAACGCCCTTGAGGACATGCCTAGTTCGCGCCTAACCCTCGTCCACGTGCTCACGCTGTAGTGGACCCTGCCGCGCCGTACGTTCTGCCGGGACACCTTGACCACGGCCACGCCGTACGGGTAACCGGCGTTGCGAGCCTCAACGTTCGCTTGCCGTAGGAAGGTTGGGACCGCCGGACTCTTGACGTTCTTGCATTCCAAGATGAACGGCACGGCGTGAACGTCGCCCACGTCTGCGGCACCCTCTTGGGCCGGACGCCGAACGTTCAGCGACGAGAACACATCAAGGAACTTGCCGAACTCGTCCACGAGCCCTAGCGCTTCGTTCAGGTAGTCGCGTACCGCCGACTCCCACCCGGTCCCCTTGGCCTTGTTGGGGTTAGCCACGTAGCCACCTCACGTCAGCGCCACGGTTCACGGCATGGCGTACAGCGTCCACGTAGCGGCACCAATCCTTTGATTCACGGATGGCGGGCTCAAGCCAAACGGTGTCCCCCTCCCCCATCTGTCGCACGTCCCCCATGGCAGGGGCGTTCCCCGCCTTGACTGCCTTGTCCATAACTCCCCTTCCACACCTACTACTTGAGTAGGTGCCGAACGCAAAAAGGGGCCGGACGGTACCTGTAGCGATACCGCCCGACCCCGGGTCTTCGTCTTACTCGTCGTCGTTGGTTACGTCAGCGGTGACAAGCCGGACGTGTTCGGCGGAAATCCACTCTTGCCGCATGGAACGGCGCTTCGTGAAACCGGACTCCGTGCCGGTCGGCTGCACCTTGAGCATGGGCCGAAGTCGTCCGCCCTCAAGGCGAGTTGTCACCTTTACAACCACCGCGTCAGACATGCGGACCCGGTTTCCCTGCCGTGCCGCATAGCAGACGAGATCACCCGGGTACAGTTCCTCACCCGCGTAATCCGTGATCACACCGCGCTTACCCATGCCGCATCTCTCCTTAAGTGGGTTGGCCCCCTAACGCCTCAAGACCCGACCCCGGTAACCCGGGGACGGGGCAAGAGACTTGGCCTTACAGGAAGCGAGCGGCAACCGCCGAGTGCTCAACGGCAGGCGGGGCAGGGGTGCCGCCAACCTCAGTGAACGGCTCGTCCACGTCAGGCAGCGCCGGAACCTCGTCCGCCGGGGACGGCTCAGGGTCCCGCTCGTCAAACTCAGTGGTCAGCAGAACGTCAGCGCCGGTCGTGTCGATACGCTCAGCCTTGACGTTCGAACCCTTCGGGTCCACGCCGGAAAGGTGGGCGACACGGGAACGGGCCTTAGCCGTGCCGGACGCGAGAACGAGAGCGGACACGAACTCACCGGGCTTGGCGTCATCGGTGCGGGTGATCTCGTAAAGGGCCATGCGGTCTCTCCTTAGGAATACTCAGGGTCGCCGGTCTCTTCGAACACTCCGAAGCGGACACGGCGTTCATGAATGACAGCGGGTATCTCGTGAGGCTTCCACGTCCAAAGCGGTGCGCGGATTTCCTCATCCGGCAGCGCCTTAAGGAATGTCGGGAAATCCCTTAGGACGCTGCCGGGAAGGTAGGTATTGCTCACGGGCCTTACTCGGCAATCGCATCGTTGTACGAGCGGACCCGCTCAAGAACCGGCTTGTAGTAGCTCACGTGAAGACCCTTCTTGGGCCCCTTCTTGATGGTGAACTCAACAAGCTCAAGGCCAAGTTCCGCCACGGCCTCACCGCCGACGCGCTCAAGGTCATTCACGTACTCGTGAAGAACCGCCGCCATGGTCCACGAGCCCGTGTGGAACTTGAAAATTCCAAGCTCCGGATCATCGGCCAGACGGAAGAACACGTCAATGGACGGAGACGGGCCCATAAGGTCCTTTGCAGCCTGCTTGCGCTCCGAGAAAAGCTCAGGGCAGCCGCACGGCTTACCCTTCCGCTCGTCGGGCGACAGGAACGAAACGCCGTCGCAGTGATGCACGAGCTTGTTTCGGTTCCACAGCTTCATGTCATCCTTGATAGCCCCGGGGCCGTCAAGAATCACGGTGACGCTCTCGCGCTCCGTGAACACGTCAATGAAATTCTCAGACGTGCTCTCTTCGTTCTCGATGGGCTGACCGCCGAAGAGCTGTGCTACGGCCTTTGCAACCTCAGGGTCACCCGTCGAAATGCGCCACTCGCTCAGGGCTTCCGGCTGCCCGTCCACGGACCGGCCAGAGTGGAACCGACCAACGGTGTCATCCGAAAAGGTCTGACGGGGCTTGGGCTTGTTGTTCGGGTCGGTGTCCCAAATCTTGAGCGCCATACGTTCTCTCTCCTCAGTGCGTGGGTGCGTTGCGGGAGAGGGACGAGGGGGAGTCAGTACCTACTACTTGAGTAGGGGCTCAACCCCTCGTCCCTTCCTACTTGCCCTAGAGGGCAAGGGATTCCAGCTAGCGCGCCCGGCGCTGAGTGCCGGTGACGAGCTTCCCCGTGGACTTAGCGAGAGCCCGACCAATCACGGTCTTGGAAGTCTCGCGGTCCCACGTGAACACCTTCCGCAGCGTGAGGAACACGTCAAACACGTCAGCGTCAATGCGGACCGGCTTAAGGGCCCACTGTTCCGGCGTGATGTGGAGAACAACCGCGCCGTCAAACTCAGGCATGGGCTCTCGGTTGCCGTCCGGGTCAATGATGAAATCAGCGTGCGCGTAAGCGCTCATCTGTAGCGCTACGTCCGCGTAGGTGCTCTTGCTCGTCTTCCAGTCGGCAACGAGCAAGTGAGGCGTGCCGGACCGGTCCGGGGTCGGCTTCCCCTCGTCGTCCAGCCACACGCGCAACATGGCATCGAACGAACCGGCGTAGTCGTGAGTCTCGGACCATGCCACGTCTTCGGCGCGCACAAGCTCAGGGTTTACCGCCTCAAGGAACGAAGCGAAGTGAGCCCGGTACGGCTCAAGGTCCGGGTGGACGTGGCCCACGTACTCACCCCGGATCATGCGCTCAAACATGTCATGCGCGTCTGAGCCGATATCGGCGCGAGCCTTTGTGTACCGGCGCGCGGCACCCTTGAGGTAATCAACGGCAGCGTCACGACCGGCGGTCTCTGCCATCTGCTGAACGAACGGGAATGAGTCAACGGCCAGTTCGGCAACCATCTTGGCATTCCAGAACGCAAGGAATGGCTTAGGCAGCATCGAAATAATGGACGTGACACCGGGCCGCTTTACGGTGCTGTCTTCCGGGTCGATATAGAACCGGCTGCCGGACCGCTGAATTGTGCGAACAGAACCCATGTGGTGTTTGCCCCTTCCGGGCTAGCGGAGTTGCTTACACATGGGCTTGAGCGGAAGGGATTCCCGGTGACGAGGTGACGAGGTGACGTGGCTTCCGGGTTGCTGCCACAGATAGAGAGCTTTTGGTTTCTATGGATGGAACACAGAGTCTCGTCATTCCGTCACTTCGTCACTCTGTCACCACCTCGTACCGCTGTAAGGCGCTGAGCGCCCGTCTCCGGGCATGAGAAAGCCCCGCCGGGCCACGGGGACCCAACGGGGCTAGTAGGCGCTCAGACGAACGCCTAGAGGGGCTGAGCCCTAACCCACGCGTCTAGCTCGTCCGTGGTGTGGGTCTTGCACATGTACCCCTTGCCGTAGACGTGCATGTCGTCCGCCGGGCCGTGCGTCCCGCAGATGCCGCACACCGCGTGTCCGTCCGGCATGGGGCCGTGTCGGTGCTCTTTCTCCGTGTAGTGGACGACGAACGAGCCCGCCGGGTGGCAGCGTCCACAGTTCATGGCGTACTGCGGATTGCACACGAGCCGACCCCCGACCCGTTCGAGCGTCCACCGGGGCCGCTCACGGCCACACAAGGGCTCAGCGCAGTTGGCGAGCGCGTCACCTTCCGGGGTCCCCTCTTCGGGCGTCTCGTCGCCGGTAGCGGCTTGCGTGCCGTACTGATACGCGATGATGCACGCTGCCGCACCCGCGTACGTGTCGGCGTACAGGAAGTCACTTCGCTTCCATGCCTTGACGTAGATGCCGGTGGGGGTGTGCTCGTCGCCCACGTCCATTACGAGGAATTCCCCACGGAGGTTGTGACCGGCGTACACCTTCCCGCCCTTAGCCCCGGGGTCGTGCTTGAACGTGAACCCGCCCTCTTCGGTGATCAGTTGGCCCGGAAAGTCTTTCTCTGTCATGTCTCCCCCTACTCGTGGTGGTGCTTACGGTGCCGCTCTTCGGCGGTCATGACGGTTCCGGTGTGGTGTGCCGACCGGGGGTCACCGGCCCGGGTGACGTTGTTCCGTGTCGTAATGCACGAGTCGCACACGGGCTCTCGTACGGCACGGGCCACGGCTGCCGGGTCCGGGTTCGGGTTGTGGACCGCCTTACCGTCCCTAAGCACGGTGTCCGGCGGTAGTCCGGTCTCCGGGTCTACGCGAAGCGTGTTCACGCAGTCAGGGCACGCGCTGAACGTCTCCTTGCAGTCCACGCACCGCATGATTGCCAGCATGTAACCGGGCATGTTCTGAACCTCCCCTATCCGAAAGGGCCCCCGCCCCATCCTGGGAGTGGACGAGACGGGGGCCCGGTCTGCGCCGGTCGGCTCTTAGATCAGAGCCTTACGGATTTCCTTCGCGGCGTCCTCAAGCGCCTTAGCCTGCTTTTCCACCTCTTCGCGCTGCTCTTCGGTGAGCTGCCCGATAGGGGCGGTCTTGAGCTTGGTCATGGCCTTGAGGGCAGCGGTAGCGGCCTTAAGGGTGGTGGTGTAGGCGTCCGACTCGTTGCCCGCACCTTCCCCGGACCCGTCGCCCTCACCGCCGGACCCGTCGCCCTCTCCGGACTCGTCGCCCTCACCCTCACCGGTGGTCAGCTCACCGCGCGACCGGTGCCAGTTCTCAAGTTCCTTTTCCTGCCGAGACTTCCGGTCGATCTTGTGGAAATCAAAGACAGCGTCGGACGGCTTGGCTTCCGGGTTGGCCTCAAGCGCCCGAACGAAGAGCTTGGCCTCTTCCGGGTTCTCGTCCAGCGCGCGAACGTACTTGGTGCGCGCGTCGCTCTGCTGATTCTGAACGGCCTTGATGAGCTTCTTGAGAGCGTTGGTGCTCTCGAACGTCTCGGGCATGTCCTTGACGGCAAGCTCGTACATGTCCCGGCTCGCCTGCTTAGCCTGAGCCGTCTTGAGGAACACGTCAGGGTCGCCGTTCTTGTCCGTGATGCGGGCGGCAATCCGCATCTTGGTTGCGGCAATTTCCTTGGCGAGATCAGACACCTTCATGGAGGCCGTGAGGGCTTCCCCGATGCGCTGAGCGGCAGCGGTGACAATCTCTTCCGCGTCGGCAACCTCAGTGCGGTAGTCCTGAGTTTCGAGCGTAGCCACCTCCTTACTCTCCGTGGCCTTTGCCGCCTCACGAGCGGACGACTCCGCCTTTTCCGCCTCAGCGCGGAGCTTGGCCTTAACGGCAGCGGCACCCGTGCCGGTAATGCTCTCCGTCTTGGTGCGGATCTCTTCCTTGAGGGTGGAAAGCCCCTCTTCGTTCCCCTCGTGGACGAGCGCGGTAAGGCGCTCAAAGTCCGCGCGAATCTCGTTCGCGGTCTCGTTCTGCTGATCCTTCGTCATGGTCTTTGCCACGTCTTCGCTCTCTCCGTCATTGGTGTTCTCGTCAGCGTCCACGGGGACGGCAACGGTTCGGGTGACCTCAAGGTTGGTACCGGGAATCTTCACAGTCTCGTTCTTCATCTCAACGGGACCGGTCGGAACGAGCTTTGAGCACTTGGCGCAAAGCTCAATTTCCGGCTTCTGCTCGTGAGCCGGACCCCAGGAACGAAGCGGGTCCTTGTGGCGCACGTCGCAGAATGCTTCGTGCGAGCCGTCCAGCTTGAGCGCGTGCGGGGTGCCGTTGCCGACACTCGCAATCGAAATGTCGCCGCGAACGTCGCTGAGCTTGAGCTTTCCGGACATGGTGGTTTCCTCTTCCTTCGGGCCCTCAGCGGGCTTCCGCTCGTCGGCAGCAATCATGCGCTCTGCCGCCTTTTCGCACGTCTTGCAGAGCTTCCGCGCGCTCTCACGGGCGTACTTGAGAGCTTCGGTTGCGGTCTCGAACGAGGGGCCGTCAGCGAAGCGGTAGCGCGTGAGGCTGCCACACGGGTTCTCTGCGTAGTACGCAACCTCACCCTTGGCGCTGATCTGCGCTTCCGTCTCATCCTTCGTGGTGGTGCAGACGCTCATACCGGCAATGTGGTTCGTCGTCCGGTTGTACTTGATGGTGAACATCTGCCCCGCCCCTTCGTTCGCGCCCCGCCCCGTGCGGTGCCTTGCGGGGCTGACTATACGGGAGTGATCTTGGGAGCACAAGCCACCTACTCAAGTAGTAGGTGGGGGTCACCCGAAAGAGTGACGGAACGCAAAAAAGCCCCCTTCCCGAAGGAAGGGGGCAACGTGCGCCTAGCGGCGCTTGACCAGCGAGTGAGCCTCAGTCTCAAGGTCGAAGAGGGTTCCGCCGTTGATGAGCACCCGGTCAACCGGGAAGTCATCTAGTGCGGTCTCGCTCTCGTGCTCAAGGGTCCCGGGGTTCCCCGGACGCTGAACGCGAACGAGGGTGAACCCCCGGGCCTTGAGGGCTTCCGCCTCGTTGGGATACCGGCAGTCAGTGACGACTACCGGCATGTTCCACGTGTCGGCAACGTCCACCTTGTCCATGGCGACGTTTACCCAAAAGTCCGGGTCAAGGTCGCGGACGGTCTGTCCGGCCGTCTGCAACACCCGTCGAACTTCCGGGTAGTTGTCCTTTGCGTACTCCCAACCCACGTCAGCCACAAGGGACTTGAGGCGCACGTGAACGTTGTACGTGGTCGGGATCACCGGGTTGAGCCGAAGCGCTACGCCCTTGAGCGGGTCAGCGAATGCGATTCGCGTAAACGCCCAATTGCGAACGAGGAACTTAGCCACGCTGTCCTTTCCGGACCGGGCCTTTCCTGTCAGCGCGATATTCCGGTAACTCACTGCCGTACCTCCCCGAATGAGTTGGACTCTCTCTCATACGGGGAGGGGAACGGATTCCTACACGCCTAGCAGAGCGTGAAGCGCACCCATTACGGCGCTTGCCGGGAAGTCCGGCTTAACCGCACTTACCGCAGCGATGACACCGGCAGCAAAGGCAAGAATCGTCTTCTTGTGACCGGCCACCCATACGAGAGCCGTCCTCACGTAGCCCATGCCGTCCGGCTTGCTGTGCTCGCCCATCCACTGTCACCTTTCCAATCACTCTGAGTAAAAATTAGGGTCCCGGCCGGCATCGGGTGAACCCGTGCAAAAACGGACACACCCGACACCGCGGGATCTACGGAGAGTTACCCTCAGACCTTCGGGACCTTGAGCGCGTCCCACTGCTTACGACCGGGCCACCCGTCGCAGTACGCGGGGGCGTCACCTAGCTTGCGCTGCCACTTCCGGAAGCTCTCCCGGTCGGCGTTCGTCCACTGAGAGCCGGGACCGGACTTGTACGCCGAACACCCTTCGGCCACAAGGCGCTTGCCCATGGCCGTAACAATGGGGCTCTTCGGGTTGCGCTTGAACCAAGCCGCACCGGGGAACGGCTCGTAACCCTTCGGCTTGGGCTTGCTCGCCCCGGGCAGCGTGCCCATGAGCGCCTTTAGGGACGAGGTACCGGGAACGCCGTCCGCATCCTTTCCGCTGTAGCCCAACGACCGCTGAAAGTCTGCGTAGTTGAGGGTGTCAGCGTCGGACCACGAGGGGCCGGGACCTTCCGCGTAGTGCTTGCCGTACCCCTTGGCAACGAGAGCCTTACCAACCGCCGTGACGTGGCTGCCCTTTGCGCCGTAGCCGTACTCAAGCCCGCCAATCGTCACCTTGTAGCGAGCGACGGACGGGGACGAGGTGGAAGGGGCCGAAGAGCCGCCGGACGAGGTGGCACCCCACTTCGGGTCAGCGGACACAATGCCGCCCGGGTAATCGGGGTATCCGTAGCCGTACACGTACGAGTCACGGCGCTGACGAGTCCGCAGATAAACGCCGTCCCCTTCGGCGCTCCCGTTCGTGTTCGTGTTTCCTTCCACGGTCGTAATCGTGTTCGCGTCGAAAGCGACCACTAGGCCAGTGTGCGAGCCACCGCCCGAACCGTAGAAAACCTGAGCACCAACGGCGGGGTACTCCGAGAACCGGCCACGCTGCTTGAACCAAGAGACGCCGGTTAGGCAAGAGGCAGTACACGGAAAGAGATTCGCGGCACCCGCCTTGTACGCGACCCACGAAACGAAGGTTGCGCACCATGCCTGATAGTTGGACCAACCAAGGGTGGGAGTCTCCTTGGAATACTTCTGATCATTGTTCCAATGGCCGTTGGAATACCCCTCGTGGGTTCCAACCTCACCCTTGGCAATCTTGATGACGCTCTCAGGCGTAACGGTCATGCGTCCTGTCTCCAATCGGGAACAACAAAGCCCCGCCCGGAAGTCGGCCCGGACGGGGCAGGGTCCTACTACTTGAGTAGGTGGTGTTACACGAGCGCGAGCGCCATAACCGGCCGGTCATGGTCGATTAGCCCCGCACTCTGGTTGGCGGTGGTCGGTAGGCTGGACTGAGAATCCAAGTACCACGAGCGCGCGAACGTGGACCCAAGGAAAAAGTTCTCAGGGGCCCAACCATCGTTAGCTAGGTGGTGGTACCCGAAGTCAGTCCCACCGCCCGCCGTCTGTAGCCATGCGGCCCAATAGCGCCCGGGTGCAAGCGTTACGGTGCTCGTGAGCTTGACCGGAACCGCGCCGAAGTGGTTTGCCGTCATCTGCGACGGGGACCCGCTGAGCTGTCCAGCGGACGGGGGAGAAACGGCGGAAGTCATCCGGGACACAGATGCGCCGGTCTCACGGTAGATGCCGCAAAGAACCTTGTACGCAGCAATGCCACCGTAGCCACGGGCGAACATGACCACGGCGTTTATTTGCGTGCTCTCAGTGATGTTGAAACCCTGCATAAACACGCGACCAACACGGGTGTACTTAACCGCAGATGCGGCATAGCCAATGGTGGCCGCAGGGTCAACAGACCATGCAGCAAAGCCGAGAGCATCCGGGGTCCACATGTTCTTAGCGCCACCACCACTCAGGGCGGGAAGCTGAGACGTGGGAACCTTCCCCGATCCGTCCAGCGACGCAACACCGTTCGTCGCGCCCCTAGTTGAGGCAGCAAGCGCGCTCACGTCAGCGGCGGTAAGCGTCACGGTGGGGCCGGACTTGCCGTTCACCGAAGTTACGGCGTCCGGGTCCGCCATGGCCGGTAGCTGAGACGTGGGCACCTTCCCCGAACTGTCCAGCGACGCAACGCCGTTGGCCGCTCCCACGGCGTCCAGCGCCACCGCCTCAACGTCCGCAGCATCTAGCACCACGTCCGGCCCGGGGTCACCGTTCACGGTGTTTACGGAACCGTCCCCCGGATCACCCTTGGGCCCCTGAGGGCCGGTCTCGCCGGTCTCGCCCTTGTCACCCTTCGGCCCCTGAGGGCCGGTCTCGCCGGTCTCGCCCTTGAGACCCTGGGGGCCCGTGTCTCCGGTCTCGCCCTTGTCCCCCTTCGGGCCAACCGGCCCGGTCTCACCCTGGGGGCCCTGAGGGCCGGTCTCACCCTGAGGCCCGGGAACGGGAACGTAGTTGGGAGTCAGCGGGTCGGCAGGCGCAATGTCGGCTAGGTCAACGTCCGGCGTATCGCTAGGCAGTAGAGCCGCGTACTTACGATTCCGGCGGACACCATCGAGCTTTTCGCGGACGACGTAAGCCCAATCCGTGGGGTTCATGTCGGCGTTGTCCGTGGCCGGTAGCACCACCTCAAACGAACCATCCTCGTCAAGGATGGCAACGAGGGGGCCCGCAATGAAAAGGTCCGCACCGGGGAAGGTGATAAGCGACGGGGGCGCGAACTCGACAGAGCCCGTAAGGGGGGTGCCATCCGGCATGAGATACCGACCGGATACATGCACGGTGGCAATGCTTGCCGGAAATAGGTTTTCGTCCATTAGGCGTCTCCCCCTAGTAGCGTGTCGATGTGCTCGCGTAGTTCGCGGTTCTCAGCGCGTAGTTCCCGAACCTCGTCCCGTAGTTCGGCGTTCTCGTTCCGCAGTGACCGAACCTCAGTGATTAGGGTTTCTAGGTCTTCCGAGAGCCGCACGGCCCGGACCTTTTGCGCCTCGTACTCTTCGCGCCACGTGTTCCGTGAGCCGGTCCGCACGCGCTGATAGAGCAGAGCGAAAGCGAGGATTGCCGCCCCCACAACTTCGGTGGTCCCCGCTAGTTCAGATATGGCCATTAGTTGTTGTAGTCCTCGGTGGGGTCCGGGTCTCGCAGGAACTTCCCGTTGGTGCCACGCCAACGCCAATGCCCCATGGTGGAAGCGGTCGGCAGCCGGTCAGCGGGGAGACCAACGCAGTAGTGCATGTTCGAGACGTTGTAAGAGCCGTCCCACGGGCTCAGGTTGTCCGGGTCCGGGACGGTGGTCCAGCCAAGCCCGGTGTTCGGTCGCTTTTCCGAGAGAACGGCCGTGGCGTAATCCTCGTTGTTCGGCATCTTGAGCGCGCCACCGTCCGGGGAAGCCACGTTCTCTCGCTTGGTAAACCCGTACACCTGCAAGTGGTTGTGAGCGTCAGCGGTCGGCCCCTTGGCGTAACGGTGCTGTAGCTCAATGGTGTAAATGGTGGTGTCGTCCGCGTAATCCCAACCGAACGGGATTTGATGAATCCACCTGATGTAGACCTCACCAAGCGCCCGGGAGCTGTAGCCCGATAGCTGAATGGTGGACGAGGCGGAAACGCACACCTTCTTACCAATGTCGAAATCATGCTTGAACGCTGCAAGCCTGACTTCCGCCTCAGAGCGACCGGTAATCAGCCGGTCGGTAATGAACTTGCATTCCACCCGGTCAAAGACCATGCCGGTTACGTTGGCGATTCCGCAGGAAGACCACACGTTCCCGGATACCTTGCCGCGCCCGATAGCTGACCACTCAACGGACGGGTACCGGTCAAACTTGGTGAGCGTGGCGGGCTTCCGCTCAAGCGAAGTGATCCGGCGCTTAAGGTCCGCTAGTTCGTTGGTGAGTGAGGGCGGAAGCGCGTTGATGCTACCCAAAGCTAAAAACCTCCCGGTTGGCTAGAGAAAGGGTCGTGACCTCAACGCCGTTGGCGTTCACGTCAACCTTTCGTTCGGTCACCACGAAATCCGCATACAGCGCCACGTAACCCGCGTCAGCCTCAACGACCCCGGCATACCCGGGGACGAACGAAGTTGGGTCATACAAGCCCGGGTAGAGCGTCAGCGAAGGAATGGCGACCGGAGCACGGCCAATAGTGATGAGCGCGGACGCCTTGTCTGTGAGCGTCTGCGTTTCCTTAACGTCGTTGAACGAGACCACTACGCGCTTAGTCGGCATGTCTTCCCGTAGGTCATCGTTCGCGACAATGCCAACGAGGTTGTCACCGTTACCCGGGTCAGCGCCGACCGTGTAAGCGTCCGTAGCAAGCTGTGAGCCGTCGTAATCAACCTTCGTCACGTTGCAATTCGTGCCGTGGACGAGAGAGAACGGCAGCGGGTTTTCCCCGCTCGTGTACTTGAGGAACCGGTTACCGAACCGCTTGCCCGGCTCAGCCCAATAGGTGGCGTACCGGAAGTTGAACCCGCCGTCCTCTTCGGCAAGCTCTTGAATAGCTTCGGCAACAACCTTGAATTCCGAACGCGTCCACGTCCGGGAACGGATACGGCCGGAAGTCGTTATGTAACTCGTATCCGTCCCAATGCCGTTCTCTGCGCAAGCATCAATCCACGCGCGAAGTAGCGTGCCCTGATCACCCTTGCCGTTGTAGCCCGTGGTGAACGCACGGCACTTGTAGTAGCTGTGCCACCCGGAAGCGTTCAGCGTGAGTGTCTGCGCTGAAAGGTCAGCGCTCAAGGTCCACACGAGCCCGCCCCAAACCGGCTCACCGTTCCTCAGAATGACGAGCGCGGACGAGATGGGGGAAAGGGTCACCGGGTCCGCCTCAGGCGCGTACAGCGGCATTACAACCGTTGCCGCGCCGTCAGCGTTCAGCGTGTCCGTGTACGAGATCGAAGCGGCAGGCAGTACCGCCCGTACCCTTCCCGTCCGGGGGTCGGCGTGGACTACCTCATACGATGCGGCAGCCATGCCCCACCCCCTTAGCTATTCGTGTTCCATGGCGACTTAGAGAACTGCTCGTTGCAGTAGAGATTGGCAATCACGCCATCACTGCCGTACTCGATCTGTCCGGAAGTCATGAGCGCGATACGGCCCGTGCCACCGGCCGAAGTGGAACCGTAGGTCTGACCCGAAGCGCCGTAAGTGTTCTGCGTAGGGCGGGAAACCTGATCCGGCACCCGGGCTAGTAGTACGAGCGTTTCTAGATCCTTGGACGGAGAAAGGGAAAGCTGTCCGGACAGCTCCCATTCCGTGGAACTCTCCCGGATATAGAGATCACCGGTAACGGTGATATTCGTTCCATCCTTGGCAGCGACATTCTGAGGCGTGCACTTGAACCACGGCCCCGGGTCCGTGGTGTACCACTTACCGGCAGCCGTGCGCGTCCACCGCTGGTTATTGCTCATGCAATAGACCGTGGCCCCATGCCGGAAGCCGGACGCGTCCGGTAGCTCTCCCGCCCAATCGACAGCGAAGACACCCGGACCGGGAATCAGCATTTGGTCTCGGTACTGGCCCGTGTAGCGGGTCGGTGTGCCGGTGAACGTAAGTGAGTTCTTAGGCACGTCCACCCAACACAGAGCGATGGACTTAGCCGGACGAGCCGGGGCAGTTGGGCTAGCTGCCGGTGTGCCGGTCGCAATCTTGATTTCCGGTCCGGTGCTCGTCATCTGTAGATAGACGAGATCCCGACGAGGGTTAGCCGTGCTTGCGGTGGCTACGTCCACGTAGCTAGTCGCGGTGGTCTCAACCGCGTAGTACCCGCCCACCCCGTCATAAATGAATGCCTTACCGGGGTTCACCTTTACCGTGCGGTCATCCGTGTTGGACGAGATAGAGAAACCGCCACCGGACGTGATCAGATGCGCGCCGGACGAGTCGCCTAGCCACAGCTTGTTGAACCGGGTTAGATCCTCTTCGCCGTAGGTCGAACCCTCTTGAAAGTACGTGTAGTTAGCCATGCGTTACACCCATCGGTCTTGCCAAGTAAGGACAGCGGAAGCGGCGGTAAGCGGGTCACCATGGTTCAGCCGTAGCCGGTGGTCCCCGGGCCCGAACTCAGGCCACGACGAACCGGCCGTGACAAGAGACGTAATGTCGTTGCCCTCAGCGTCCGTAACAACCTCGTTCGCGCTATCCACCGTGAACCGGCCGGAATAGGTGATCCCGAAGAACTTCCGGGTTACGTCGTCCGTGAGAACGGGATTGCTCGTGTTCTCAAAGACGACGAGGGGGCGAGCCGCAACACTCCCCCGCTCAAAGAATCGGGACACCGGGTCCGGCGGGGGTGAGCTAGAGCCCTTGACCGTGAGCGGCACCGTGAAAGGCACCGTGAGCCCGCCGTCAATCTCGTCACGCTGAGAGCTAGTCACCGTCACCGTTCGCTCACCCGCCCCGTAGATGTACGGATCGGTTGCGAACAGCTCAACGACGAGTTCGGCAGCACCGGCCACGAAACGGCTTGAGAGCACGCCTGAGCGCTTCCGGGGCCGAACATTGACGTACGCCTCAGTGTCCGCAGCAATGCCCGGGAAAAGGAACCTGAACGGCTTTTCATCCCTCCCCGGCATAAACGCTGCCTGAATGTCGGTGACTGCCCGGGAGAACACGGGGGCCGTGTCCGCTGTCACTTGCAGCGTGACAGTGAGGGAACGGCCCCCCATGTAGTCATCCCCGGGCCATAGCCCGTGACGCTGGACTAGCTCTAGGTCCGCCGTCCGTATGTCCGGCAACGACAAGAGCCCGTCAACTTCGGAGACCTGTACGGCCGAATTCTCGGCACCCATGAGCAAGCCGTTATAGGTGCACGTCCACTTTTGCAATCCGGCCATACGGCCCCCCCTCAACTTCCAACGGCCACCTACTACTTGAGTAGGTGGGTTACCTAGGTGCGGTCCGTAGAGTCCACGCAACCTCACGCCCAATGTCGTGAGCGTCAGCGTTCGTCTGAACGTTGACCGTGACTCCCGCCCGGTTGGTCAGCGCGGGTGCGGTGACCGTTCCCCCGGCGGTAGCGCCTAGGGCCGAAGCGTCCGCCGTAACGGGCATCTCAAGGGCAGGCATCTTCGGCAGCGCGGGAACCTTGACGAGGTTCCGCATTGCTTCGTCCACCTCGTCTGAGGTCTGATCAATACCGGCAACGACACCCGCCGGAATGAACCGGCCGATTTGGTCGCGCATGAGCCGCGAAGGGGAATGGATACCGAGAGCCTTAGCAATCGGACCCGGAATCATGCTCTTGGCCCAACCGGTGAGCGTTGACTTAAGCCAACTACCCATGGCCTTAATGCCATTCCACAGACCCCGAACGAGATCCTTACCCTTGCCGTACAGCATCGAGCCGAAGCTACCGAAGTAGCCGACAATGCGACCCGGAAGACCCTTGACGTAGCTGAGCATCTGCCCGGCGACACGAACGGTCCCGCTCTTGATAGAGCCCCAATGCTTGATGATCAGACCAACGAGCGTCCAGTTAAGGAAGAAATTTACGATCTTCCCGGGGATGCCCTTGACCCAATTCACAACGGCATTCCATACACGGATGGTGCCTGCCTTGATGGCATCCCACTTGGAAATGATGATGCCAACAAGGGTCCACTTAAGGAATAGATCCTTGATGAAACCGGCAATGCCCTTGATCTTGCCCCAAATCCAGTCCCACACGGCTAGCGTGGCTGCCTTGATGGCATCCCACTTGGCCACGATAAGCACGACGAGCGCGATTACAGCGGCGGTAATCCAGCCGACCGGACCCATAGCAATGAGCCACTGAGCCGCCATGGTTGCGGCCCACACCACGGCACGGGCAGCCATCATGACGAACTGAGCCACCGTGGCAGCGGCTACCCGGATCATGGATGCGAGGAACTGACCCGTAGCCACCGCCGCTTGTACGGTGAATTGCAACGCAATGCGGGCCATGTTCGCCACGGCAGCGGCAGCCATGCGGACCATTTGAGCCGCGAACTGAACGGCAGCGCGGGCAGCGCTAGCAACCATGGTCGCCATGGACCGGACCACGTTAGCGGCAGCCGTACCGGCCGAACGGGCAAGGTTCAGCGCACCCGTTCCCATGGTCTTGAGCCCGGACCCCACGGCGCTTACACCACGGCGGATAGCACCGCCGAGAGTGCCCATACGTCCAGAGAATGCCGAAGCGGCAGCCTGAGACGAACGGAAGCCGGAAGCTAGCCGACCCATGGCCCCCACGGTTCCCGTAGCGGCCTTAGAGACGAGCCGGAAACCGGGCCCTAGCTTCGCGGTCCACCCGAAGAGCAGACCCATAATCTTGAGCGTCGGACCCATGGCAGCGGCAAGCGCAAGGAACGCAAAGCCGTACTTGAACACGGTCGGGTTGGTCTCCGTCAGCTTCCGCACAAAGAGCGTGACCTTATTGAGTACCTGAGTGAATGCGTCCAAGACGCCGGACTCAGATACCGCAATTGCCAGACCCTCAAGGGCTGAGGTGAACCCCTGCATTCCCGCCTTAGCGGTCGTGCCCATGTTCTTAGCGAACCGGTCGGTTGTGCCGGATGCCCCCTCAATCTCCTTGGTGAGCTTCCGCATGGCGTCCGAACCCTGCTCGGACAGCGCCGAAATGGCGCGGCCACCTTCGGTACCGAAGATCCGTAGGAACTGCTCATTAGTGGCCCCGGACTTGCCCACCTCGTCAATGATCTGCGGAAGGGGCTTTAGCTTGCCGTCCGCCGTCTGGAAAGAAAGCCCTAGGGCGTCCATTTCCTTCTTGGCAAACCTGCTCGGCTTCATCATCGAGCGGAGAGCCGCACCAACGGCCGTACCACCCATGGAACCCTGCATACCGGCGTTACCCATAAGGGTGAACGCTGCGGCGGTTTCCTCAACGGAAAGACCCGCCATCTTGGCCATTGAGCCGCCGTACTTGAAAGACTCGCCAAGCCCGGCAACGTCAACGTTACCCATCTGCGACGCCTTGGTTAGTAGGTCCGTCGCGCGGGTTGCCTCAGTCGCCTTGAGACCGAACCCGGTCATGATGTTTGAAACGATGTTGGCGGTATCGCCAAGCTGCATATTCGCGGCAGCCGCACCGTTTAGAACGGCGGGCATCGCTTCGTAAATCTCCTTGGGCTTGAATCCCGCCATTGCGAGATATTCCATGCCCTCAGCGGCTTGTGTCGCGCTGAACTGCGTAGACGCGCCCAAGTCCTTAGCCTGCTTGCGCATCATCTCAAAATCACTGCCGGTGGCTAGTGAAATGTTCTTGACGCGCTCCATCTGATACTGAAAATCGGACCCCATCTTGATAACGGCGGTACCGATTCCAGCTAGGGGCAGCGAGACGTTACGGGTAAGCGTGTTGCCTACCCCCTGCATGGAACTGCCGAGAGACGACATACGGTCACTCATGGACCGTGTGAGCGTCTGCCCGGCAGCCATACCCGCCTGACGCGCTGCCCGCTGAACGTCCGACATAAGCCGGTCCGCTCGTGCCTGTAGTTCGATGTACGCAGCACCCGCGCGCATCGCGTTAGCCGTGGCCATGCCACCCCCTGTTGATTTATGTCAGCTTCACCGGCTGCCCCATCTTTCGAGCCAATGACATAAGGCCACGGTTAGGCGCGTCGGCAGGCTTGGCCACTTCCACACCCGGACGCTCAAGCGGCTTGGGCTCAGGAATCGGGTTTTCCTTTACAGCGCCAAGACCGACGAGGGTTCCGCCGAGTAGGTACGAGACAACGCCTAGACGGTCGATTACGCCCGCTAGCAAGTGACGATCGGGGGTCCACATTGCGGATTCCTCCCCGGCAATAGCCCGGAAGGTTGCCGACTCAGGGGGCAGACGCTCAACAAGAACCCTCAGCCGACGCCAAGTCAGCCGAGGGGTTCCCAAATCTGCCACCAAATCTAGACCCCAGAATCGGAGTAGGTCAGACTCAATGTCCTCTCCGTACTCCGCCACGAACTCAGCGAGCGCCGTTATTCCCCCAGGTCAATACCCTGCTCATCCGCGTACGCGGCAACAACAATCATCACGTCGTCAGCACGGCCACCCTTGGCGGTGAAGTCGTCGTAACGGCCACCCATGAGGGCGGTAGCCGCGCCGATATCGTCACCGGCCTTTAGGGCAACCTTCGCAGCGTCCGGCCAGAAACCGGGGGCCGCAATGGCGAACGTCTCGCCCTCAAACTCAAACTCAATCGCGTCTCCGCCGTTCTTGTCGGCGTGCGCCTTGCGCAGAGTCTCAAGGTTGTAGCGAGCCTTGTTGGGCTTAGACATAGGGGAACTCTCCTAAAAGTCGAAGGGGGGAAGATGGGGCGGGGCCACCTACTACTTGAGTAGGTGACCCCTCGTCACTTACGCGCCGGTTCCGGCGTCATCGGTGGGCATGTCGGCTGCAAAGTCCGGGTCGGTAATCTGCCACTGAGCCAGTAGCTCACCACCGCCGAGAGCCTGAATGGTCATGCCCCACGCCACCGCCTCAGCGGACGAGAACTTAGGCGACTCGACTTCCGAAACCTGACCGGTCGGAATGAGCATTCGCCAAACCTTGTCGTCTCCGTCCTTCCACTCAAAGAGGTAGGCGGACTTGGGACGGGAAACACTCGGCTTAATGTCGATAGTGACACTGCCGGTCTCGGCGTCAATCTCCGGAATAGCGCCGTAGAAATCCTCAAGCACCGCCGGGGACGACTCAAGAGAGTTCATCTTGAGAGTGAGCGAACGGCCGGTGACAATCACCCGAACCGTGCCACGCTGCCAAGACTTAACCTCTTCGGTGTCTTCCGAAAACTCGTGCTCAACGCCGTCATCATCGAACGTGCCAAGCGGGACGAACTCAGCGCCTACAGCCGCACCGGGTGCGGGCATCTCTGCGCCGGTCTCCGCCTTGTAAATGGTGCCGGTGACTGCCACCCGCACTAGGTCAGTGTTGAAACCCTCAGCGTCTCGCGCCACGGTCAACCCCTCTCAGGTCTAACGGAAATTTGATAGGTGCTGACCCACTGGGAGAGTTCCGTAACGTCCTCAACCATGTAGACAAGGCCAGCGATCACAACGACACGGGCGAAGGGTTGGCCGGTAAGCCTCGTCCCCATGAGTTCGGAGACAACGAGCTGTGCCACGTCGTGGCCGTGCTCGCGGGAGTCGGACCAAACCTCAATTTCGACCGTGGCGTTATCAAGGGCGGGCCAATTCATGAACCCGCCTATTCGGTGCACCACCACGAAGGGGTTTGCTCCGTCGTACTCGTGGGGGACGAAAGTCCCGAACTCAACGCCGTTCGGAAGCCGGTCACGGAGAAAGTCAATGACCATGGCTTCCACGTCCGGGAAGACCGGGGGCATTAGCCACCCCCAGTGAGCCGACCAACGGCGGTATCAAAGCCACGCCCCAGGTACCGGCCATTACGGCGGGGACCACGGCGCTTAGGTGCGCCGAACTCAATTAGGTTGGCAATGGGGCAGTCATTCCACACCCGGACGTACACGTAAGAGCCGCTACCGCGTCCCCTCGTGCCCTCACGGATGGAGAAAGAAGAACTGAACCCCTCTTCGTCCGGGGCACCCTGCCGGGCTACCGCTAGCGCCTGTTCGGCTGCCGCAGTCAGTAGCCCCTTTGCCTCGTCGCCCTGAGCAATTCGGCTAATGGCAGCCTCGTCAACGACGACGCGCACACTGTTTCTCGCCACGTCACACCACCGCCGAAAGCGTCGCCGTTATGTGGTGCGGACGGGACATGGTGCGACGCGTGACCGGGTGCCCCTGCACCTTGAAAGTTCCTGCGTCGGTCTCGACTCGACAGCGCGAGTCAATCGCCGTCCCCGGGGGCAGGATGAGAGCCCAAGACGCTTCCGTGTACTCACGCTTAGCGCCGAAGGATTCCCCGTTCCCCTGTACGCCGGACGCACGGGGCACTAGACGGCCGTTCACGGTCTCCCGGGCCCCTGAGCCCCACGACTCCGTTTCGTTGCCGTAGCGGTCCACTGAGAGCCCCGGGTGAACGATGGTCACCACGTCCGGCAGTAGCTCAGCACGCATCGGCTACCACCCCCACGTGATCTCGTCCCCGTACGCCCACCCGGTGGGGGTGTGCTCGTTGAGCGTCTGCATGTCGGGCCCGTACGCCATATGCACGGCCCCGATAGCGGAGAGCCCTAGGCACTGGAAAAGCGCTTCCCGCTCAGCGGGCATAAGCGCCATGCCGTTTACGGACGTGCGGGAAAGCGAATACGAGTAGTCACCGATGTTCTCGGTTGTGATGCCCTTTGGGTTGTTCAAGACTCGCCCGGCAAGGTCCATCACAAGCTGACGGACGACGAAAGGCGGGGGCCCCGGAATCTCAACCGGGGCCACCGTCTCTCGTACCAAGTCCGAAGCATCCTGTAGCAGCAATTCAGCGCGTGTGCGCTCCGTCGCTGTCAGGGGTTCGGGTAGGCGAGCCTCAAAGTCCCCGATAGGAACTAGAGACTCAGCCACGATTAGCCACCAACCGCCGGGTCAGCAAGGGTGAACGAAACCGCGCGCATCTGCACGGCGTCCGCCTCAGGGTTGGTGCTCGTCTCCGGAGCGTCCAGAACCTCACCAAAACCGACGTACGAGGAAACGAACGAACGGTCCGAAGCGGTCCGGGAGTTGTAGTCACGGATGAGACGAACGGCCAGACCCTCAACGCTGGACGAGGAACCCTGAGCCGAGACCGGAACAACCGGAGCACGGTTAACCAGGATGTACGCCGACGGGTGCAGACACACCGCCGTACGCGGGTCAACGTCGTTGTTCACAACGATGTTGAAACCGGCGAGACGCCCAATGGTCGCCTCTCGTAGAACCTCGCTCGAACCGGAAGTGTCCACCGGCACTAGGTCCGGGTCGTTGAGTAGGGCCGACTCAACGTCAGCACCAACGATCGCGACACGACCGGTAAGCGGAACATCGTTGCGGTTCAGCTTGTTACGGGCCTTGACGAGCGCACGACGGACCGCGCGAGCGTCCACCGGGTCCCCGTTCTCGTCGGTCTCAACGGAACCGATAGAGGGGGCAGTCTGTAGCTTCGCGGCGGTGGCCCGCTCAATCCGGCGCGCGACAGTGTGAGTCTGAGGCGCTAGAACCTGCTCAGCAAAGTTCGTAACGTCTAGGGTCAGCTCAGCGTCAGACAGGTCAACGGCACTGTAAATGTGCTTGTCCAGCTTGACCGGGATGGACCACTCGTTCAGGTTCTCGGACTCAATACCAGCCGAGTTGTCCGCCCGTAGATCCTGCTCAGAACCAGCAAGCCGGGTCGGACGCTTAATGTTCACGGTGTCATTCTTGGCACCGGTGAACTCAGCGCCGGAATCCCGGGCAATGAGGTTCGCTAGAACAACCTGCCGGTCAAGCAGAGCTAGCGCGGTGGCCGTTAGCTTTTCGGCCTTTTCGAAAACGTGAGGCACGTTTGAACCTTTCTAGGTAAGCCCGAAATCAGAAACGGGCACGCTTGGCAATGGCCTTAGCAAGGGCCACCGGGTCAATGTCGTCATCGGTCTTTACGGCGTCCTTGCCGCCGCCAACCTTCGGGGCCGGACGAGTACCAACACGCCCCTTGGTGTGGCTGACAACCTCGTTGGCTGCCTTAAGTAGCTCGTCCTTAGTGGCACCCGTGAGCAGATCAACGACAGCGGGAGATAGCCCGGTCTCGTCGGCAACCTCACGGCGCATAAGCACCCGGGAAGCCTCGTCGCGCTCACGCTCAGCGCTCTCAAGCGCCTCACGTAGCTTCTGCTCTTCGGTCTTGCGCGCCTCTTCGGCGTCCTTGTGCGCCTGAACAATCGGCGCAACCTCCGCAAGCTGAGCACGTAGGCGCTCTAGCTCAGCGGCGGTGTCCTCACCGCTACCGCCCGACTCGCCCCCGGCGGTCTCGGTAGTGGTCTCAGTGGAAGTCTCAGCCGTACCCGAACCCTCATCGGTCCCGGGCTTGGCCTCTTCCGTGGTCTTTTCGTCGGTGGTCTCGTCAGCCACGCGCACCCCTCAACTAGCAACGGGCACCTACTACTTGAGTAGGTGCGGGTCACGCCCGGCCCTCAACCATCCGGCGGAACTCCAAAGGGTCTCCCCCGGATTCACGCCACATGCGCTCGTATCGCGCTTCGTTGGGGGTGGGCTTGGACTTGCGCGAGTAGACCGGTTCCATACGGCACTGACACGCCCGATGGACACCGGCACCGCGTCCGCCTCGTCCGTTTCCCTTGCGGGTACCTAGGGCGGACTTTTGGTCCTTGTAGACAGCGCCACGACTCGCGAGCATGGCGCAGAAAGAGCAGCAACTACCGGAAGCAACGCGACGCCACCCGATACAGCGGCGGTCCCTCGTGATCCCGTCATCAATGACCTTTCGGCCACCCGATAGAACAAGGTCAACGGCACCGCCCAACTGACGGGCAAGGGCAAGCCTCTTTGCCTCTTCGGCGCTCGCCCCACTGTTGATGAGACGAGCAACGAACCCTTGCCCGTACTGCTTCACGAGCGCGTCAACCTCCCCCGACGCAAGGGCATTTGGGAGCGACACGGAGAGCCCGTCAGCGACGAGCCCAAGCGCGTTCAACTCTGCCTTGCGGAACCGGGATAGGTAGCTCAGTGCGGCACGGGCGGACGCCCCATGGGCACGGGAAACAATCCGTTCCGCTGACTCCGCGTACCGGAGCAACGAAACGGGGTCGGCAGGATCAACCGCCGACCACGCGCGCTCAAGTTCCTTAAGAGCCCTACCCGTTACGGCCTTTTGAGCCCGCCCGTGCGCTTCGGTGAGTGCCGTACCTAGGTCACTCACCGCCAACGGGGGCCCCCTCGTCGTCCGGCACATTGTCCGAAGTGTGCTGCCCGGTCATGAGCTGCGCCACAAGGTCCACAGTTGCCTTGCTTTCCTTGGCCGTACGCCATGCGGCCACATCAAACGAGGTGACACCCGGAACCCGCTCCCAAAGAGCCTCAGCAGGAACGCCGAGCATCTGAGAGAGCTTGCCGAGAGCATCAACGGTCTGAGACAGCGAACGCGCTTCGGCGTCATGCCAAATGATGCGAGCCGAAGTGTCTTCCACGGACGCCGACTTGCCGTCAATCTCGGCGGCAAGTCGTAGCACCTGTTCCCACGCCTCACCGAACATGGTTTGCCGCTCGTGCACCTTCCGGGCTAGGCCCGATTCGGCAGCCGTAAGAGCGTCCGCCGAAATGTTGACCATTCCGCCGAGTAGGTAATGCGGGGGGACCTGAGCAATTGCACTCATGCTCTTGATAGCGGCCTCACGGGAAGACAAATACCCGCTTAGGTCCGTCTGGCCGAACTCCCCGAACTTAACGTCCTTGTTCTCAACCATCCACATGCGGTCAACGGCCGCGCGGAAAGTCTCGATAGGAAGTCCGGTCTTCGGGTCACGCGGAATCGCGATACCGGAAGCCCAACGCTGCCGGAATGCTGAGTAAGACTCAGCAATCTTCATGTTTAGCGTGGTCTCGTTAAGCCGGTCCTGAATCGGGATGAGAGGCGAAACCTCACCAAGCTCATGTGGCCTAGTGTCAGGTGCGTCAGCCCAACGATTCCGGAACGGGACCACCGGACAGCGGGAAGCGCCGTGGTAGTCCTCACGGACCACCCGCCACTTATCCGCCCGCTCGTACTCGCCCTCAGGGACGAGGATTTCCGAGACGGTCTCAGCGTCCCAAACTTCCCACCGCTCTAGCTTGGCCCCGTTCTCACCCTTGACGTTGCCAAGAAATCGGATAGCGGCATCAAGCCATTCCGCGTCAAGCTCTTCCGACATGCCCGTAACGGACAGCGGAGACATGGGCCGGATAGCCGGACCGTTGTCCCCCGGAAGCGCGGCAACGTATCCCACGCCGAAAGTCAGCGCGGACCGGTGAACGGCGTTTTGCCGGGAGTCCATTTGGTTGGCATCCCAGTAACCCCACGGGGCAACGTCGTCCGGGTTATCGGCGGACCGGTAACCCTCAACCCTGAGGTTCTGAGCCACCACCCCGACAATGAGCGGTAGCCAGTTCTCAAGCGAGCGCGCGACGAGGGTTCGGAACTCCGCCTCAGCCTTCTTAGGCATATAAGGCATGTCCTGAACGCCACGCATGTACTTGTCCACCCGAATAAGTTCGGGCATTTCCCGCTTGCGCTTCGCTAGGCCCGTGAGCAGTAGTTCCCGGGCATCTGACATGTGGTACACCCCTTCCGCCCGGACCACCTACTACTTGAGTAGGCGCTAGAACCCGTAAACGGTCGCGTCTCCGGGCTTCACGCGCCGCTCAAACACGCCCGCCTCAATGGCCTTTCGGCGTGCTTCACGCGCCAATACGAGAGCGGCGGCGGCATCAACCTTGCGTTCAGACTCGCGGCTTTCCTTACCGAACGAGACACCAAACGCGTTCGGCCTACGCCGTGCGTTCTTAAGGTGCGTCAGTAGTCGCGCGTCAGCGGCAACAGATATGGACCGATCCTCAAACGCTGCAACCGTCGATTCAGCGGCAGCCGTAAAATCCTTCGTTCTGCGTCGCATATCGAAAGCGACGGAATGCCCGGGGGCAGCCTTAACGAAGAGCGTTTCCCGGAAGTCTTCGGCCCATCGGTCAACGTAGCCCTCAAAGAAAGCCAAGTCAGCGAAGAACCCCACCACGTCCCACCGCTCGAAAGCGGAACGGACGGCAGTGTCAACGGCTTCCCGGTCAACCTCCCAACCAAGACCCTCCGGGCCGTCCGGCTTTTGCCAGATGCCAAGAGGCCAACAATGGCCGGTGTTCAGCTCACAAGCCACGAGCGCCGTAGCGTCATGCCCGCGCGAGCCATCAAAGCCGAGAGTGACCATTCCGCCATCGTCCGGACCCTCAACGGGAACGGAAGCGGCGTCAACGTCCAGCGGCTCAAGCCACGCATCCGACGAGGCAACAACCTGATTCATGTAGAACCGGCGCTTTTCCTGAGCGTCCGCCGTGGGGTCGTAAATCTCGGCTAGCAGTCGGTCTAGGTCAACCCACGTCGAATCGCCGTAGGCGGCTCTCAGACCGTCTCGCACGGCGTCCGGGTCCTCAGGGGCCCAAGACTCCGCCGGAGCCTCTACACAGTCGTACAGAACGTCATCTAGACCCCCGTCCGCCTTACGCGCTAGATACGCCTCGTACTCAGCGCGTCCAACGGTCTCTTCGGACGGGTCATGCGCGTTCGTCGTGAGGACAGCGCGACCGCCAACCTTCGCAAGGTTTCGCTTGATGACCTGAATCATCTTTTGCCCACCCTGCGAGTACAACCAATGGTGGATTTCGTCGCCCACCACGAAATTCGGTCGGGCCCCCTCAAGGGAAGCCGACGAAGCGGTAACCGGCTCAATCTTCCCAATTCCGTGTTGAAACTGAATCAGGGTCTTGCCGGGGTCAAGCGCGAAATCAGCAACGGCCGGACCCTCAGCGAGCATTCCGCGCACCGGGTCCATGGTGTTCATAACCTGCTGATACGAGACGGCAGCCATTTGGACCCACGGCGCATTACGGCGCTTACCTGAGGGGTGCCACTGCCCGAACGGGTCCCGGACACCCGGGCCGTTCTCGTCCACGACACACGGGCCGATGAACTCAATTAGCGCGAACGCACCAAGTAGCGGGGACTTACCCCAACCCTTGGACCGGCGCAGTACGCCCATGCGGTAGACGAACTTGTTGTTTTCGTCCAGCGCATAGAACCAAAGCAGGAAGCGGACTTGTTCGCGGGTGAACACGAAAGGCTCACCAGCGTTCGGCCCGTCCGGCTGACGGATATAGCGTGTGGTCCACGCCAAAATGTGCCAACCAAGGGTTCGTTCCGGCCACCCGTTGGGGAGATTGCCAGTTTGCACAATCAACCCCCTTCGGCGGTGAACATCTCCTTATACGCGCTCAAGTCGAGAACCGGCGCGGTAGGCCCGTCAGCGGGCTTACCGGGGCCCGTGGAAGTCATCCGGCCCCGTAGCCGGTCCACGTGCGTTGCCCCTAGTAGAGACTCGTTCTGTCGAATCTCCTTGATGATTTCCAGCGCAGCGCGCATCTTGCGCGTGTCTTCCGCATTCGCGGAGACCGTAAGCCGGTGGTAGCTGTCCACGAGGGGCAGCAAAGCTAGTAGGCGCTGCCAATCCGTGGCCGTGAAATGCGCGGACTGTGAGCTATCCGCCCACGTCTGCCACCACTCACGCGTGAGCTTCAACCATCGCTTGGGCGTGGGAAGTTGCGGCGCTTCCGCAGCATCCAGCGGCACGGCCCCGGGCTCAGCGCCGAACGTGTCGGCGTTCCGGCGGCGCGCGTTGTCCTTAGGAGGTGGGCCGAACCCTGCCACGGCGCGTCACCCCCCATGCGTGCGCGCGTGTGCGCGCGGTCTCTGGTCTCTATGGCCGAAAGTCTCAGACCCGTACACCGGTAAGGCTGCTATTGGCCCCCGGCTCGGGTGCTAGCGGGGTGGGGGTCCCTCCCCACCCTGAGTCACGACGAGCGCGAGCACGCGCACACTGAGTCACTGCTCTTCGTCGTCGTCTCGTCGTTGATGATCAAGCATCGCTTGTCGCATCGAACCAAGCGAAGACGCTTCGCGCTCTCTCTTCGGACGGCTCTTGTGTGTAGCTGTTGCACCTTCACGCGCGCTCTTCCTTGCGTGATGGAATCGGCAGAGAGCTTGCAGGTTCTCAGTCGCGTGATTGTCGCCGGGCTCAATGTGGTCAACGTCAGTGGCAGGCAGCGCACAGAGAGCCCCCGTGTCCACCCGTACCCACTGGCACACATACCGATCACGAGCCAACACATGGGCCCTACGGGTACGCCAGTCAGCCGGTAGCCGGTCCTTACGGGTACTGCCCGCCCATGCCCCCACAACGCCCCCCATGACCCCCACTAGCCCCGGCTCAGCGGGCACATAGGGGGGTATCAGAAAGTGACCCCCCTTAGAACGGGAGGTGACCGAAGTCAAGAGCGGTCTTGACCTTGTGGCACGGCTTGCAAAGAACCTGAACGTTGGACGCTATGTCCTGTCCACCCTTGGCAAGCGGGATGATGTGGTCTACGTCCACATGCGACGGCAGGAAGTGACCCGGGCAGGAAGCGCACGTAACGTATCCGTGCTTCCGCAGATGGGCCCGAACTTCCTTGCGCAGTAGGGCCGCAGCGTTGTTGCCCTCAGCGATGACCGCACGGCGCTTGCGACGAGCACGGACGGAAGCCCGGTTCTCGTACGCCTCGTGGTGCGCCTTACAGCGGCCCTTATGGGTGGCCGGTGCTGAGCACTCGAAACAGTGACGCACTCAAACCCCCAACTAGCCATGAGCACCTACTACTTGAGTAGGTGCGATGTGTACCCGCTGAGGGATTCGAACCCCCACGCCTTACGGCAACGCGCCCTAAACGCGCCGTGTCTACCCTTTCACCAAGCGGGCAAAGCAGATGCGGGAGGAATCGAACCCCCGTAAGCGGTTTTGGAGACCGCCGCTCTACCACTGAGCTACGCACCTAGGAAGCTGACTAGGTTGGATTCGAACCAACGACCCACGGATTAACAATCCGCTGCTCTGCCGACTGAGCTACTAGTCATGGCGGGACGCTCACCGGGGACACATACCGTGCCACCACCGCCGGGTGAGCGTCCGGTGATTCGGGTAGGACTCGAACCTACGCACATCGGATTAAGAGTCCGACGCTCTACCAACTGAGCTACCGAATCATTGAGGGCTACTCGCCGCCCGCTTACCCGATGACTAGTCGGGCAGTGGGGGCCGGTTTCACCCAAGGTGACTTATCGTCGGCCAGTCACGGCCTATTGTCGGTCGCCTACGCGCCCCCTACCGGATTTGAACCGGTGGTCTCCCGACTGACAATCGGGCGCTCTAGGCCAAGCTGAGCCAAGAGGGCAAGGGCCCCGACCGGAGAGAGTGAGCCGGGGCCGTAGGGAAGGGTTCGCGGTCCGCCTGAGTTTGAGGGGTGCGCGGAAACCCCTTCCCTACATGTACTAGAGCGGAAGGGATTCCAATAACCGTGCCCTAGAGGGGAAGGGATTCCCGCCGGGTGACGAGGTGACGAAGTGACGTGATGACGGGGGGTTTGGCATCCCTGCCACAGAGAGCTTTAGAGAGTATGTATAGGTGGAACACGGGTACTCGTCATTTCGTCACTCCGTCACTGCTAATACCACTTTTGGGGACTCTGTGTGACTGGTGAACACTTAGAGTGAACTGGAATCGCTTGCGCTCACCCCACCCGCTGAAAACCGCTGAGTCCCGGACCGTAGGTGACGGTTGCCTAAGGCAACTATTGGGGTAAAGAAAAAGACGCGCCCCTCAGCGCGTCTCTACGGGCACGAGAGAGCCCCGGCGGGCATTGCCTCACCGGGGCCCCTCAAGGCGCTACACGGGCCCTTAGACGGTCTCAGCGACCGCCCTAGCCGCTTCGGCCGTCAGTTCCTCGTCTGCCTCGTCGTCTGCCTCGTCTTCCGTGGCCGGTTGTGCCCACCTCAGCGTGACCCGCTCTTCCACGGGCAGCCGCGTACGGGCGTCTTCCGGCTGAGTGACCGTGATGCCGTCCAGCCACAAGGCCAGGAACTCACGGCGCTTGATGATTCCCCACGTGGACCACGGGGACCCGGGGCCGGTGGGGTCGTTGCTCTCAGCGGCGTACCACTCGTCAATGGGCAACACGATTCGTTCTGTCTGCTCTGCCTCAAGGCGCTCAATCTCGTCATGGCACCGGGCCTGAGTGGCGAGCATCGTTGAGACAGCGTTCCGCCATGCCGTCTTGCCGTCCTTGCCCTTGTAGAGCCCGCGCTCTTCGTAGAGATCCTTGAGGCTCTGTTCCGTGTGCTTCAACTGAGCCTTGTACTCCGCAAGTTCGTTGGCGGTGGCGCTCGTGTCGGTCTGTGCGGCGAACCGTCGCGCAACCTCTCTCATAAGCGTGAGATCGTCGGCGTCTTCGTGGTCAAGGTTGAGCATCCGTGCGAAGACTCGTTCTGTCACGTAGGCGTCAACCTCACTGGCCTTGATGGAGTTCGCCCGGTGCCCGGTCCCCATGACCTTTCGGGCCGTGGCGGAACGGCTACAGCGGTACGAGTCCTTAGCTTCCCCCGTGTACGTCATGTGCGCCTCACACTCACACTCGGCAAAGCCCCATCCGGTGACCAGGGTCATAGCTGCCCCGCCCCGGCGCTTGGTGCGCCGTGCGGACGCCCCTAGCGCCTCTTGCAGCACGTACCACTTGGCGGGCGTGATGATGCCCTTGTGAACGTGCATGGGGTTGCCTGCCTCGTCCCGTCGCATCTCGAACGTGTAGCTACCGGTCTTGTCGGCAGCGATACCCGCAATGCGCGGGTCCCTCAGCACCCGGTGAACCTGAGTGATGGACCAATGCGGCGGTGCTGCCTCAACGTCTTGGTGCTTAAGGCCGCTGTACTTCCTGCCCTTGTGCGTGGCGCGCAACGAGGGGGCCGGTACGCCCTCAGCGTTCAGCCATTCCGCAATCTGCCCTGTCGTCTTCCCGGCAACGTCTCTTGCCGGGTCACCAATGGCCATGTCCACCATGCGGCGCACGGTGTCCGCTTCGGTCCACTCCCGATAGCCGAACTCGTCTTCCGGCACGAGCTTGACCCATGCGACCCCATCCGGCGTCTTGGCCTTTGTGCTCCGCATTCCGAAAGGCGGGGGGCCGGAAAGGTGTCCGCCTGCCTGCCGCGCGAGATCACGCGAATTGAGAATGAATGCAGACTTGTTGTCGCTTTCCTGCTTAGCGAGACCGGCAATGATTGCGAAAATGCCGATTCCAATAGCGTCGGACGTATCAAGGTACGGTTCCTGAACGCTGACGAGGGTTACGCCGTGCTTCCGCATTTCGGCTTCAATTTCGAGTGCGTCCAATGCACCCTGCCGAGTAAGGCGGGAAAGGGCGAAGATCACGACCACATCGCACTTGCGGGCGCGCACCCATTCCATGAGTTCGTTAAAGCCCTCACGGATGGTGCGGGGGTCCCACCCGGAACTACCGGCGTCCGTGAAGCACGCAACCGGGTTGTACTGCCGTGCCTGGCACAGACCCTCACCGGCGGTCTTCTGCATCTGCGGTGAGGCGTTCGAGCCGTCTTCGTTTAGCTTTGACTGACGGGCGTAGATGACTGCCCGGGGCCAGTTCGCGGCGGGGCCGCTAGCGGGTGGGTAGATGAACCGGTGTGCGGTCTCCCAACCCGGGGGAAGCGGCGTGGGTGCGGTGGTGGCGGTCCGGGGGGCCCGGAAGGTGGCGGGTATGCCCGCGTCGGCGTGTTCTCTGCTCATGGTGAGTCAAGGTTACGTACTCGACGGAGGAGATCCACTCGCCGCCGGACTTGATGACGTCCTTGGCGCGGTCGGTGAGTGTCAGGTAGCCGTCCGGGCTGATGACGCCGACATCGCCGGTGCGCAGCCAGCCGTCGGGGCTGAACTTCTCCGCGGGGCGCAGCGGCGGCTCGTCGACGCCCCCGAAGTAGGCGTCGGCGATCCACGGGCCGCGCACCTCCAGTTCACCGGGCGACGCGCCGTTCCAGGGCGCGAACCCGCCGCCGGGCGCGGCCAGCCTGGCCTCCACGCCCGCGGGGAACCGGCCCTGGGTGACCCGGTAGGGCCACTCGTCCTGCGGGCTGAGGCCGCCGGGCGGATGGGCCAGGCTGCCGAGCGGTGAGGTCTCGGTCATGCCCCAGGCGTGGCAGACCCGTACACCGTGCAGCTCCTCGAACGCCCGCATCGTGCTGGGCGGACAGGCGGAGCCGCCGATGGTGACCGTCTTGAGGGAGGAGATGTCGCGTGGTGTGGCGGCCAGTTCGCTCAGCAGGCCCTGCCAGATGACGGGCACCGCCGCGGCGTGCGTGGGCCGCTCGGCCGCGATCATCTCGGCGAGCGGTCCGGGTTGCAGGAACCGGTCGGGCAGCAGCAGGCCGACCCCCGTCATGAAGACGGCGTGCGGCAGGCCCCAGGCGTTCACGTGGAACATGGGCACCACCGGCAGCGTGGTGTCCGCGGTGGTCAGGCCCATGGATTCGGCCATGTTGACCTGCATGGAGTGCAGGTAGACCGAGCGGTGCGAGTAGACGACGCCCTTGGGGTCCCCGGTCGTTCCGGAGGTGTAGCACATGGCGGCCGCCGTGCGCTCGTCGATGTCGGGCCAGTCGTAGCTGGTGGGCCGCCCGGCCAGCAGCTGTTCGTAGTCGTGGACGCGGGGTGCGCAGCCCTCCAGTACGGAGGTGTCGCCCGGCCCGACGACGACCAGGTGTTCCACCGTCTCCAGCTGGGGGAGCAGCGGCGCGAGCAGGGGCAGCAGGGTTCCGTTGACCAGGATGACGCGGTCGGCCGCGTGGTTGGCGATGAAGACCAGCTGCTCGGGGGGCAGGCGCAGGTTGAGGGTGTGCAGCACCGCCGCCATGGAGGGGATGGCGAAGTAGGTCTCCACGTGGGCGCTGTTGTTCCACATGAGTGTCGCGACCCGGTCCTCGGGGCGGACCCCCAGCTCGTCCCGCAGGGCGTGCGCGAGCTGCGCGGCGCGTTCGCCGGTCGCGCGGAACGTCGTGCGGTGCGGTTCCGCGTCACCGGTCCAGGTGGTGATCCGCGCGTCACCGTGGACGGTCGTTCCGTGGCGCAGGATGCGCGAGATGGTCAGCGGTACGTCGTCCTGCATCGTGCTCAGCACCGGGGCCTCCCGAGGTACGGCGGTTACGCGGAGCGAGCGCATGCCGCGCACGCCGCCCGACGGCGCTTACGTGCGAGTAATGCGCTGGTTCCGCGGAAGCCTGCCACCGACCGCGCGGTATGTCACGGGGTCGCGCTGCTCAGGCTGCCAGGGGTGCCTCTCCGAGCGCGCCGTCCGTCAGCGGACGGGGCCCGCCTGCGTGCGGCCCGCGGGCGGGCGGCACCTCCGCCTCGCGCGCCCCCGCGGGCTTCCCGCGCGCCGGGCGTTCGGCATGGCTCTCCGCCCGGATGTCCGCGGCGAGCTGCGGGTCCTCCCTCAGCTTGGCCAGGGCACGGGAGACGGCGCTCTTGACCGTGCCGACGGAGACGCCGAGCACCTCGGCCGTCCGTATCTCGCTCAGGTCCTCGTAGTAGCGCAGCACCACCATGGCGCGCTGCCGCGCCGGCAGCTTGAGCACGGCCCGCCACATGGCGTCCCGTACGGCCTGCTGTTCGGCCGGGTCGGGTTGGGGCAGCGGATCGGGCTCGGGCAGCTCGTCGCAGGAGAACTCGTCCACCTTGCGCCTGCGCCACTGGGAGGTGCGCGTGTTGACCAGCGCCCTGCGGACGTAGCCGTCCAGCGCACGATGGTCGGCTATCCGGTCCCAGGCCAGGTAGGTCTTGGCGAGCGCCGTCTGGAGCAGGTCCTCGGCGTCGCTGGGGTTGGCCGTCAGGGACCGGGCGGTGCGCAGCAGCACCGGGCCGCGGGCCCGCACGTACGAGGTGAAGGTGAGTGGTGATCCCCCGGAGCCTGGCGGCATCGCAGGGGACCCCGCGTGCGTCGTGGAGGTGGTCCGGGGAGTCCGAACTGTCCCAGGCGTGGTCATGGCATCCACGCTAGGAGCAGCCCGCTCTCCCGGGATCGCCCCAAGGTCGCGAAGCCGCGTCCGCCTCAGGGTGTAGGGGTGGTGGTATCTACACCTCCTGAAGGTGGAGAGCGTCCGCCGACGGGATCAGGGGCGCCTCGGGGACGCCCCCCGCGTCCCGGTGCCGCCCCTCATCCGACGACGGCGACGGGCGCGTCCACCAGGTTGTGGTCGACGGTCACCGTGTGCCCTCCGTACGTGCGCTTCACGTTGCCCGTGTGCTGGTGGATGCGGCGGTGCGGCTGCCACGCCTTCGGGTTCAGATTGCGCTCCTTGTCCACCGAGGCGGGCACGTGCCAGCGCGCGAACCACACGGCCGTGGGCAGCCCGCGCGCTCCCGCTGCGCGGGCCTTCTCCAGGTGCGCGACGCCGTAGTCGGCGCTGCTGTAGAAGCCGGCGACGTACCCCTGGGCGCGTACCGCGCTGTTCCAGCCCTGGATGAAGCGCAGGGTGGTGTCGGCACAGCTCTTCTCCTTGTAGCGGTAGGCCTCCATGTCGAGGTAGAGGGCGCTGTTCTTGACCATGCCGAACTGCTGCGCCCTGCGCACCGCGTCCTGCCCCTCCTGCCGGCCCAGCCCGTAGGGGTCCTTGATGTCCATGCGGAACTTCTGCTTGTTCTTCGCGATCACGCAGGGCGCCTGCGAACCGACGTAGACGGGCAGCAGTTTCCAGCCCTGCTTGTCGACCTCGGTGACCCAGCCGGCGCTCAGGTGCTTCTGTTTCGGGCAGGCACGGGCGCGTCCGCCGATGTAGACGCCGACGGCCCCGAACGGGGAGGGCCCCTTCCACGCGCGCATGGTGGCGGCGGACGGTGCCTGGCAGGTGTCGAAGGCGTCACCCTGGAAGATCTGCGCGCCGAAGTCGCGCGGGTCACCCGTCACCAGTGACGGCTGGTCGGCCGGTACGCCGGGGGCGCCCGGCGCGTTCGGGTCGGCGGGTGCGTCGGGCGCGGCGGGGTCGGTCAGCGCCGTTCTGGGGCCGCCCTGGTCCTGTGAGGTCCTGGGATCGTTCGGGTCCGCGGGCGGCACGGCGGTCTCTTCCGTATCAGGCGGCGCGGTGGTCCCCTCCGTGCCGGGCGGCGCTGGGGTCTCCGCCGTGCCCTCGGGCGCGGTGGGTGTACCGGATCCCGGGGGCGCGCCACCGGGGTCGGGGGGCGGGGCCACGGGGCGCCGGCTCGCGGTGGGGCCGGACGGTGCGGGGTCGGTCGGGACGGGCTCCGCACCGGCGGCCGGGAGCACGCCGCTGGTCAGCGCGGCGGCGAGCCCGGCCGAAAGGAGAGCCACTCGTCGCATCATCGGATTTGTCGTCGCCATGGGGCGAGTGAACGAGCCCCGCCGCGGCGGGCCGGACAGGCGCGCCCGCAGGACGCGGGGATTCAGCCGTCTGCCCGCCGGTTCCGCCACCTACCGGGTCAGCACCAGCCCGGAGGTGGGAACGCCCGTGCCCGCCGTCACCAGCACCCGCTCGCATCCGTCAACCTGGTTGACGGATGTCCCGCGGAGCTGCCGCACGGCCTCGGCGATGCCGTTCATGCCGTGCAGATACGCCTCGCCCAGTTGGCCGCCGTGCGTGTTGAGGGGCAGTGCCTCCTCGGCGACGAAGGCGGCGCCCTCCCCGCGCCCGCAGAAACCGAACTCCTCCAGCTGCATGAGCACGAAGGGCGTGAAGTGGTCGTAGAGCACCGCCACGTCCATCTCGGCGGGACCCAGCCCGCTGGTGCGCCACAGCTGACGCGCCACGACGCCCATCTCGGGGAGCCCTGTCAGCTCGTCACGGTAGAAACTGGTCATCTGTTCCTGCCCGCGTCCCGCCCCCTGGGCCGCGGCCGCGATCAGTGCGGGACGGTGCCGCAGCCCGCGCGCCCGCTCCGGTGAGGTGATCACCAGGGCCTGCCCGCCGTCCGTCTCCTGGCAGCAGTCCAGCAGCCGCAGCGGCTCGACGATCCAGCGCGAGGCGGCGTGCTGCGCCAGGGTGAGGGGTTTGCCGTGGAAGTAGGCGGCGGGGTTGGTGGCGGCGTACTTGCGGTCCACCACGGCGACGTGCCCGAAGGCCTCCGGAGTGAGCCCGTAGGTGTGCAGGTAGCGCTGCGCCGCCATGGCGACCCAGGAGGCGGGCGTCAGCAGCCCGAAGGGCAGCGACCAGCCCAGCGCCGCGCCCTCGGCCGAGGGTTCACGCTGCTGCACACCGGCGCCGAAACGCCGTCCGGAGCGCTCGTTGAACGCGCGGTAGCACACCACCGTCTCGGCCAGTCCGCAGGCGACCGCGAGCGCCGCCTGCTGGACCGTGGCGCAGGCGGCGCCTCCGCCGTAGTGCACCCGCGAGAAGAACGACAGCTCTCCGATACCGGCCGCCTGTGCGACGGTGATCTCCGGGCTGGTGTCCATCGTGAAGGTGACCATGCCGTCGACGTCGCCCGGAGTCAGTCCCGCGTCGTCCAGCGCGGCGCGCACGGCCTCCACCGCGAGGGCGAGTTCGCTGTCCCCCGACTCCTTGGTGAACGGGGTCGCGCCGATGCCGGCGACGGCCGCTCGTCCGCCGAGCGCGTCGGCCGCGTGCAGGCTCATCAGGAGGCGTCCTTCCGGTCGGCTGGAGCGGCGCCCCTTTCCTCGCCCGGGGAGGCGCCCTCCTGGCCGGCCGCCGTGCGGAGGGTGACGGTGACCGTGCCGGTGACGTGGTCGCCGAGCCGGCCCGCTCCCCGTACGGCGACCTCGACGGTGGCCGACTCCCCGCCGGGGGCTTCCGGTGCCTCATAGGTGACTGCGGTGACACGTCCGGACAGTGCGAGGGTGTCGCCCGGGTAGGCGGGGACGCCCAGCCGGACGGCGACCTTGCGCAAGGCGGCGTGCGGGCCCGCCCAGCCGGTGACATAGCGGCCCACCAGACCGTTCGTGGTCAGGATGTTCATGAAGATGTCGGGAGAGCCCTTCTCCCTGGCGGCCTCGGCGTCGTGGTGGACGTCCTGGAAGTCGCGTGAGGCCAGCGCGCCGGAGACGATGAGTGTGCGGGTCACCGGTATCTCCAGCGGCGGCAGCGGTTCGCCTGCGTGAGGGTTCACCTCTCCTCCTTCCATTCGGCGTCCCTGGCGGGGACCGCCAGTGCCTCTCCTAGCTCGGCCAGCAGCGCCCCGGGGGAGCCGAGAAAGGCGTTCAGTTGGCGGCCCCACAGGAAGTGCCGGTGCACGGGGTGGGTGACGTCCGCGCCGACGCCACCGTGCAGGTGCTGCCCGGTGTGGACGACCCTGCGGCCCGCCTCGGCGGCCCACCAGGCGGCGCTCAGCGCCTGCGTGTGCGCGGGCAGACCCGCGTCGTACCGCCAGGCCGCCTCCAGACAGGTGACGCGGATCGCCTCGATGTCCAGGTGCGCGTCGGCGGCACGCAGTTGCACCGCCTGGTTGGCCGACAGGGGGCGGCCGAACTGTTCGCGTTGCGAGGTGTGCGCCACCGCGTGCGCCAGCGACCCGGCGCACACGCCCGCCTGGAGCGCCGCGAAGACCGTACGGGCCGCCCCGAGCGTCCCCTCGTACACGCCACCGTGCCGGACGCCCCGACCGCCCTCGAGCGGCTCTCCTAGGGCGCCGGACAGCTCCAGCCGTCCCGCCGCCCACGGTGCCGTCGTCTCGACCGTCGCGACGTCGACCGTTGGCTGGTCCGTCGGGACGAGGAAGAGGCGCGGCGCGCCGACGGAGTCCTGCCGTACGGGCACCAGCACATGGGTGGCGGTACGCAGCCAGGGAACGACCGGCATCACCCCCGACAGCCGCCCGCTCGTCTCGGCCCTCGGCGCGGGGGCCTCTTCCGCACTCCGCCCCGCCCGCGCGCACGGGGCGCCCGGCGACAAGGCCCCTGACAGCGACGCCCCCGTGGACGAGGCCCCCAGGAAAGAGGGCAGCGCGCCGGTCGCCACCGCCGTGCCGTCCCGCAGTCCGGGCAGCAGGCGGGCGCGCTGTGCGTCCGTGCCGTACGCCGCGACGGGCAGCAGTCCGAACGCGCAGGTGGCCGCCAGCGGGATCTGTGCCGTGCGCCTGCCCTGCTCCTCCAGGACGAGCGCCAGGCCCACCAGACCGATCTCCTCCACCGCGGCGAGCAGGCCCGCGCCGCTCAGCGTCTTCCACAGCACGGGATCGGTGCCGGTGCCGAGCGCGGTGAGGCGCTCGTGCGTGGCCAGGTCGTCGATGATGCCGGCCGCCAGGTCGCGTGCCGCCGTCTGCTCCTCGGTGGGGCGGAAGTCCATCAGGTGGCCGCCTGTTCAGGTGCCGCACGGAAGACGGGCAGTTCGAGCGCGTCGTCCGCCCAGAGGAACTCCAGCTCGACCGGCATCCCGATGCGCACCTCGTCGCAGGGGACTCCGAGGAGGTTGCTGACGATCCGGAACCCTTCGGCCAGCTCCACGAGCACCACCGCGTACGGCGGGTCGAACGCGGGGAAGGGCGGGTGGTGCATGACGACGTACGAGTAGACGGTGCCGTGCCCGGCCGACTCGACCGCCGACCAGCGCGGCGAACCGCAGGCGTTGCAGCCCGGCAGCCACGGGAAGCGCGGTGCCGCGCAGGCGTCGCAGCGCTGGAAGAGCAGTTCGTGCGCGGCCACGCCCTCCCAGAAGCCGGCGTTGTCCCGGTTGACGACGGGACGCGGACGGCGGGGCTTGTGGGACGGTGACCGCTCCGAGGGGGCCCTCTCCGAGGGGGCGCTCTCCGAAGGGGCCCTCTCCGAAGGGGCCCTCTCCGAAGGGGCCCTCTCCGAAGGGGTCGAAGGGGAGCTTCCCGGGGCAGGCGCACCCGGGCGGTATTTGAGGATGCGGAAGCGGTGGGTCCCCGCCGTCGCGCCGCCGACGCGCACGTCCATGCGGGTCGTCACGAAATAGCCGGTGCCCAGCTTGGTCGTCTTGCGCGCGGAGACCGACTCGATCAGCGCGTCGAACGTGATCTCGTCGCCGGGGCGCAACGGCTGCGCGTACTCCTGTTCGCAGTCGGTCGCGACCACGGAGGTGAAGCCGGCGCCGTCCAGCGCGCCCAGCAGCTCGTCGTACGCCCCCGTGCGGCCTTCCCGCCCCGCGAGCCCGGCCATCGTCCAGACCTGGAGCATCGTCGCCGGTGCCGAACCGTCGGGCGGCACCGGGTGGCCCAGCACCTCGCACCAGTGCCGGATCATCGGTGTGTTCACCGGGTCGCGGCCCCGCGCCGACGCTCCGGCAGGGCGGCCCTCGTAGCCGCGCAGCAGGTCGTACAGCGCGTCACGGCTCCCGGGGGAGGCGGACCCCGCCCCCGCTGCGGAGCCGGACCCGGGCGTGGGACCCGACGTGGGCCCGGACGTGCGCCCGGCCCCGGCACGGGACGTGCCCTCGGACGTGGACCCGTCCGTGCCGCTCATCGCCGCCTCCTGACCATCCCGAGCCGCATCGTCGCGACGATCTCCCGCTGGACCTCGCTCACCCCGCCACCGAAGGTGTTGATCTGCGCGGCTCTGTTCATCCGTTCGACCTCGCCGTCCCCGAAGGCTCCCGGCGAGCCGGCGCGCACCGTCCCGGCCCCGCCCAGCACCTCCTGGCACAGCGCGTGGACCGCGACGGTGCTCTCCGTGCCCGCGACCTTCACCCCGCTGGCGTCGCCGGGGGTGAGCGTGCCCGCCCCGACGTCCTGGACGAGCCGCCAGTTGAGCAACCGGGTGGCCGCGAGGCGTGCGTGCGCCTCCGCGAGCCGCGCCCGCACCCAGGGTTCGCCGATCAGACCGGTCTCGCGTACGTGTGCGAGCACGGCGTGGTAGTGGTCCTCGGCCTGCATGCCGAGCGCGGCGAGCGCCACCCGTTCGTGGTTGAGCTGGTTGGTGATCAGGCCCCAGCCGCCGTTCTCCTCGCCGACGAGGGCGCCGTCAGGCAGCCGGACACCGTCGTAGTAGGTCGCCGTGGTCGTCAGACCGCCGACCGTCTCGATGGGCGTCCACGAGAACCCGGGCGCGTCGGTCGGCACGAGGAGGATCGAGATGCCCTTGTGCTTGGGCGCCTCCGGATCCGTGCGGCAGGCCAGCCAGATCCAGTCGGCCTGCTGGGCGTTGCTGGTGAACGTCTTCGCCCCGTCGACGCGCCAGCCGCCGTCGGCCGCGCGCACCGCCCGGGTGCGCAGCGAGGCGAGGTCCGTGCCCGCCTCCGGCTCCGTGTAGCCGATGGCGAAGACGATCTCGCCGCTGAGGACGCGGGGCAGGAAGAACGCCTTCTGCTCCTCTGTGCCGTTCTTCATCAGCGTCGGGCCGACGGTGTTGAGGGTGACCATCGAGACGGGCGCCCCCGCACGGTTGGCCTCGTCGAAGAATATGAACTGTTCGTCCGGGCCCCGCCCCTGGCCGCCGTACTCGACGGGCCAGCCGAGGCCGAGCAGCCCGTCGGCCCCGATCCGGCGCAGCAGGGCGCGCTGCGGGGCCTCGCTGCCGTCCGGCGGGCGTAACGCGCGGAAGTAGGCGCGCAACTCGGCGCGGAGCGCGCGGTGGCGATCGGTCGGGGCGAGTCGCATTTTCTGACTGTCCGTCAGGAACGCGTCCGGTGTCAACCGTCCGCCCGCACACACGACCGCGCGCCCGCGATCAGGTTCGCGGACGCGCGGCCTCAGCCCATCCCCATGAACGCCCGGCCTGTCAGACCGGCAGGGCGCTCAGTCGGTCACCACAGGTTGTGGAAGACGACGGTGGTGGTCTCGTTGTGCGTCACGTTGGTCTGGTCCACGTCCGCACCGTTGCCGTTGACGGTGGCGTTGTTGGCGTTGTTGGTGTTGTTGCCGTCGCCCACGGCGCCCTGCACCTGCGAGCTGGAGCTCGCGTTGGAATTCGATCCGTCGTCCGCGAGGGAGCCGTTGTCCGCGTACGCCACACCGGACATGACGGCGACGGCGAACGGAAGGGCGGCGGCGGCCGCGATGACGCGGGCGGTACGGATGCGTGCCATGTTCAATCCTCCAGGAACCGTGAGTGCGCCACGAGAGCGCCCTGCACCGTAAGTGCCTTTGCACCGCCAGCAGTTGGCCGACTGCGAAGCGGTCTCGCTGTACGACGTCGCGGATCCAGAGTTGCCCAACGCATCTGGAGTGAACCCCTCCTGACGGGTGGTTTCCCCCGCAAGTATGACGACGTGTCGATAAACCCCCCGTACGCCCCCGACTCCGCCCTGCCGCCCCGCACTCCCCCGCGCTCACCGCACCGCGCACGCGGCCTCGTTCACGCCTCCGAGGCCGCGCCCCTGGCCACTCCCGCGCCCGGCGGCCTCCACTGCGGGTCACGCCCCGTCAAGGCCACCACTCTCTCCAGCAGCGGCACGTCATCCCGGACGGCGACGACGGGCCCGACAATGCCCTCCGCGCTCTCGTCGTCCACGGCCGCCGCGAGGAACGTGTGGAGCACACGCAGCGTGTGCTCGTCCACCTCGTACGCCTGTCCGGTGGCGCGCGAGGTCCCACCCGTGCACGACGAGCTCGTCCAGGGTCACGAGACCGGCCTGGGCCCCCGTGGATCTTGACCAGGGTGAGCAGCGGGACCGGTCGGGGTGCGTAGCAGCGGTAGTAGGCACGCTCTCCGGTGCGGCGGTTGCGGCGGATCAACAGGTACTGATGACCCGCCAGGCCGGGTGCGGCCAGGGCGAGGTACGTCCAGTCGTACCAGCGGTGACCTTTGGCTCCCTGTCCGGCGGACAGCTTGTGCCGGGCCGGCCGCGGGATGCGCTTGGCGAGGTGGTCGGCGCGTTGTGGCCCTGTCCTGGTGGCTGAACGGGTGAGGGTGCGGGAGATCGACGACGATGGGGGCCAGAGGTTGCCGCGGATCATCCGCCGGGGCACCGGTTCCGTGGTGACCTGGCGCCGGGCCCAGATGGTGCTGCTGTCCGCGCAGGGCACAACCTCCAGCCCCACCCCGGACGCCAGTGGGCCGAGCGCGGCGGCAAGCACAAGGACCCCGACCGCGAACCACGGCCACGCCGTCGGGCGACCTACAACCGCCCGCACGGCGTCCGTCATCTGTTCGCCGCCTACGACCTGGGCAGGGACCAGCTCTACGGGCACATCAAGAAGACCAAGAACCGCTTCAATCTCCTGGAGTTCTGCCGCTGTCTGCGCTCTCTGCACCCCGTCGGGAAGCGCATCGCGAGCGTGTGCGACAACTACTCGCCGCACCTGACCACCAATCGGTGCCGCCGGGTCGCCAACTGGGCCGAGGCGAACAACGTCGAGATCGCCTACACGCCGACCAACTCCTCGTGGCTGAACCGGATCGAGGCCCAGTTCACGGCCCTGCGCTACTTCACTGTCGACGGCACTGACCACGCCAGCCACAAAGAGCGGGGCAGCATGATCCGCCGCTCCATCATCTGGCGAAACAACCACGCCCGGGACGAGGGCCTACGCTCGGTCGTGAGCAGGGCAAACGTCGCCTGAAGCCGTAAGAGTCGCATCCCGACGGAACAACGCAGTCCACTGGAAGGTCACGCCGAACAGCTCTGACTCAGGGGGCTCCTCTCGCATGCGGCGCAGGTCCACTTCCACCAGATCGAAGAAGATCCAGCGCAGCGATTCGGGGGTGTAGGCGAGGCCGCCCTGCAACTCGCGTTCGCGGTAGAGGCCAGCGTCCGTGAGTTCCGACCCTGCTCCTCCCTCGCCGGCGGCGAAGCTGGTGAGCGCGAGATGGCCGCCAGGGGCGAGGACCCGGTCGAGGAGGGCCAGGTAGCTGACCCGGCGGTGCGGCGGCAGATGGTGGAAGCAGCCTGAGTCGACGACCAGGTCGTATGGGCCGCTCAACTCGGCGGCGGGGAGCGCGAAAGCGTCGCCGCACAGGAAGCGGACGTCGACTCCGGCCCCGTGAGCCCGGTCCTCACCCCAGGCGACGGCCACCGGGGAGAGGTCGACGGCGTCCACCTCGAAGCCGTGCGCAGCGAGGTACACGGCATTGCGGCCCGGCCCGCATCCCAGGTCCAGGGCCCGGCCGGGAGCGATCAGGCCCTGGTCGAGGTAGGCAGCCAGGTTCTCGTCCGGTTTCGACACGAAGAAAGGGACCGGCCTTGAGCGGTCGGCATAGAAGCGGTCCCAGAAGCCCATACCGTCGCCCGTCGCCAGGCGGCCGGCCTCGGACTCAGATGCGAAGAGACCGTCCAAGAGCGCGAGAACGTCCTCGACGGTGCGTACGGTCCGGTCCATCCGGCCCCCTTTCGACCGATGCCGACCATAGGAGCGAGAATGACAAAAGGCCAGGTCAGGCGGTGTATAGCGGTGGCTGGAACGGGCTGCTGCGGGCCCCGAAGGACACTGGCAAGCAACCCACTCCAGACCCCGACTCCGCGTCTGCCCAGCCAGTCGTCACGGGCCGGAACGGGGCCATTCTCGGCTGCCGCGGGGAGACTATTCCGACGAGTTCTCCAGCGGTGCTACAGGGCGAACCTTGGCTCGCTTTGTTCACGGGTGTCGACAGCTATTGTTCAGCGCTTCGGGAGGCACCGACACCGCGCTGTGTTCGATGGTCAAGTCAGATGACAGTGCCCGGGCCGTGGCACCTCAGTCCTCCCGGTGGCTGGCGACGGCGTCACCACCGAAGGACGCGGCGAGCGCCCGTGCGATCAGGTCGGGCAGCTTGGTGTGTCCGTCGTCTTCGGCCCAACGCGTCAGCGCCGTGTGCATCGCGGCCATGCAGGCGCTGGTCGCCGCCTGGGCCCGGAACGCGGCGTCGGGGTCGGACGCGTCATCCCCGAGGGAGTCGACGATGGCCTGTTGCAACGCGTACTGGCTGTCCAGGTGCCGGGCCCGCAGCGCGGGCGTCGAGACCATGAGCCGGAGGCAGTCCAGCAGGAACCGCTCGTCCGCCCCCGGTTCGTCCCCGTTGCCGTCCGTCAAGGCTGTGGCCGCGTCGATGAGCGCGCCGCCGACGCGGCGCACTAGGGGTTGCATCGCGGAGGACGCGGCGACCTGCTCGGCGATGAGCTGGGCGGGCTGGTCGATGAGAACGAGATCCTCCTTGGTGGGAAAGTGCCGGTACACGGTCATTGCCGAGACGCCGGCGGCCTCGGCGACGTCGGCCACCGTCACCGCGTCGTAGCCGTGGTCGGTGAACAACCGTACTGCGTGCGCCTGGACCAGGCGCCGCGTCTCGGATCGCTGTCGTTCCCGCAGGGTTGGTTGCCGCTCACTCATGTGCTAGACACTACCATCACGTTAGTGACTAACATTTTGAGCGGAGTGACGACATGGGCGATCTGACGGGGAGAACGGCTTTGGTGACGGGCGCGTCGCGCGGCATCGGGCAGGCAATCGCCATTCGGCTCGCGGCCGAAGGGGCCGCGGTCATCGTGCATTTCGGCACGGATGACAGCGGGGCGGCTGCGACGGTCGACGCGGTGGAACGCGCCGGTGGGACCGCCTTCTCCGTCCGAGCCGAACTAGGCGTGGACGGTGACGTCGAGACGCTGTTCGCCGGCGTGGAGGCCGACTTGGCCGGTCGGCCGCTCGACATCCTCGTGAACAGTGCGGCGGCCGCACCGGCCGGTCCGCTCGGCGTGACGACCCGGGCGGAGTTCGACCACTTGTTCGCGGTGAACGTGCGAGCACCGTACTTCATCATCGAGCGGGCGCTGCCTCTGCTGAGCGAGGGCGCCCGGATCGTCTCGCTCTCGTCGGTGGCGACCCGGATGGCCAACGCGACCCAGGCTTCTTTCGCCATGACGAAGGGCGCGATCGAGACGATGACCAAAACCCTCGCTGTCCAACTCGGCCCCCGAAGGATCACGGTGAACGCGGTCGCCCCTGGGGCCACCAGGACGGCGACCAACGGAGTGGCCTTCGACGCGCCGGGCCTCACCGAACAGATATCCGGCATGACGGCACTCAACCGGCTGGGCGCGCCCGACGACGTAGCCGACGTGGTCGCCTTCCTCGCCTCCGATGCCGCCCGCTGGGTCACTGGGCAGATCCTCGACGCGAGCGGTGGCCTGTTCCTCGGTCCACGCATCTGACCAACGAAGGCTTGGCGAAGGCAGCGCATCGCGTAACTCCACGCCGCAACCATGGCCATGAAGAGCACTACCTACGGCTGGAGTATCAGAGTTCACAGAACTCAACCGAGCGGCGAGCGGAATCGTTACTTCTGCCGTTGACAGATCCCAGGAAGGCGCGAGCTCGTGTTTGGAGAACTCGAATTCTTCGAGAAGGAGATACATGCATTACCAGCGGACGTGAAGCGAAGGCGGCTCGCGTTGACGCCCGAAGCCGAACGCCTCAACCGGGCGGTCGACAGGCAGTTCGACCGGTGGATCCTCTCGGGTGGCCCCGAATTCGAGAAGGCGAACAAGGAGTTCATGGACTTCTTCGAGGAACACGACGAGGAGTTCCCCGAAGGATACTTACTGTATGGACTCAACAGGATACACCGGAAATATCCGTTGTCACGCCCGAGGAAGGCGGCTCTCGACTGGCCGACCATCCTGGTCACATCGACCCTGACGCCGTTCCTCGCCGCAATGGCCAATCACTATGGCGGAAAGGCCGCCTCAACCGTCGGAGCCAGGTCACGAAGAGCCGTCCGCCGACTGATCAGGCGAGAACTGCATGCGGGTATCCGCTCCGACGAGGTACAGCCCGGACGTCGGCCAGGAATCCCTCGTCGAATGCTCCAACTCATCGACGAAAACGGGATTCCTGTCCTCCTCGACAGCTATATACCGGCCGAGGGAGTGATGCAACTCCTCAACCTCGACTTCGTGGCACTCGTGGCCGAATACGACGCCCCGCCGTATGTCCTCTGGTCGGAAGACGCCTGCGAATGGCGTGCGCAGGGAACGAAAAACAATGCAGCGCATTATTCCGTATGGAACAACGAGAACCGCACATGGCGACACGGGGCGTCCATCGGCGAGGACAGCGCGGCGTGACCGGCTCAGGAACAGCCGGAGGGCCTTCAAGGCGCCGCGGCACTCCCGGAGACCACGGCGGCCATGAAGGCAGCGCTCCCGCCCACCGGGCCGCGCTGCGGCCGACCCGCCTGGTCCGAAGAGCCGGGTGAGACAGGCTGAGACAGACAGAGCCAACACAAGGGGCGCCCCTGTGTTCGGGACGCCCCTTGTGACGTTCAGCGCTCTCAGCTGTGCGGAGGCGGTGGGATTTGAACCCACGGAGGTGTCGCCACCTCTACGGTTTTCAAGACCGCTCCCTTCGGCCGCTCGGGCACGCCTCCCCGCACCGCCGGTGCCGACGATGCGGGGAACAGCCTAGCGCGTGGTCACTTGTCGCCCTTGCGGGAGCCGAGGGTCAGCTCGACGGTGTGCTCCTTGCCGTCGCGCTCGTAGGTGACCTCGACCTTTTCGTCCGGCTTGTGGGACCAGATCGTGCCGATCAGGGTGGGGCCACTGTCGATCACCGTGTCGTCCAGCTTGGTGATGACGTCACCGGGCTTGAGGCCCGCCTTGTCCGCGGGGCCGTTCGGGGTGACGGGCTCGCTGCCGTTCTCGCCGTTGCGCGAGATGGTGGCGCCCTTGCCCTCACCGCCCAGCTGCACCGTGGCGCCGATCATCGGGTAGACGGGTTCGCCGGTGTCGATGAGCTGTTCGGCCACGCGCTTCGCCTGGTTGGACGGGATGGCGAAGCCGAGACCCACGCTGCCGGCCTGTCCTCCGCCCTCCATGCCGCCACCGCCGCCGCCCGACTGGATGGCGGAGTTGACGCCGACGACCGCGCCCTGCGAGTTCAGCAGGGGGCCACCGGAGTTGCCGGGGTTGATGGAGGCGTCCGTCTGGAGCGCGTTCATGTACGACGCCTGGCTGCCCTGGCCGTCGCTGGAGGCCACCGGACGGTTCTTCGCGCTGACGATGCCCGTGGTGACCGTGCCCGACAGCCCGAAGGGAGCACCGATCGCGATCGTGGCATCGCCGACGGCCACCTCGCCCGAGTTGGCCACCGGCAGCGGGTCCAGCTTGCGGTCACCGACGCCGCTCAGCTTGAGGACGGCGATGTCGTACCCCTGCGCGTTGCCGACGACGTGAGCGTCGTACTTCTTGCCGTCGGAGAACGTCGCGGTCAGCTTGCCGCCCTCCGTGGCGTTGGCCACCACGTGGTTGTTGGTGAGGATGTGGCCTTCCTTGTCGAAGACGAAGCCCGTGCCCGTGCCCTCCTCACCACCGCCGGACGAGCGGACGGTCACGACGCTCGGCAGCGCCTTGGCGGCTATCCCCGCGACCGACTTGGGCGAGCGGTTGAGCTTCTCGGGGTCGGCGGAGGAGCTGATGGTGGTGCTGCCGCCGTCCGAGCGGTCGGCCGCCCAGAAGCCGATACCTCCGCCGATGCCACCGGCGACGAGCGCGGCGACCACCACGCCGACGACCAGGCCGTTGCGGCGCTTCTTGCCGCCGGGCTCCGGGCCGCCGGGGCCGGAGCCAGGCGGCATCGCCCACGGGTCGTGCGGAGGCATACCGCCACCGCCAGGTCCGCCCGGGCCCACGGGGCCGCCAGGTCCGCCGCCGTACGGCGGCGGGGGCGGCGGGGTCGGGTGGCCCGTGCTGCCGTGACCCCAGCCGCCTGCCTGCCCCGTGCCGCCGTCTCCCGCGGATCCGTAACCGCCCGACTCGCCGGGCCCTGTCGGACCCTCCGGCTGGTGCGGGCGGTCGGCCCCGCCGGGCTCGGACGCGCTCATGCCGGGGCCGGCGGACGTCGCGGCGGCGCCGGAGGCAGCCGCTGCCCCGGCGACGGGCGGGGCGGCGGGCGGCGGCGAGGGCTGCTGCGGCGGGACCGGAGGGGCCGGGCTCACCGCCTCGGTGCTCGCTGCGGGAACGGGCGCGTCCACGGGCGCGGGCGCTTCGCGTGAGCCGTCCTGCGGCGGCTGCACGAGGGTGTCCGTGGACGCCGGTGCCGACATCGACGCCGGTGCCTCGGCCGGACGGGCGTCCGCGTCCTGGACGGGAGTGCCATGCTGCGTACGGCCTTCGGCCGCCGCGGGCGCGCCGGGCGGGGTGTCGGACGCGGTGTCGGACGGGGTGCCGGCGGGGGCGGCGTCCGGAGCGGCGGTGACGGAAGAGTCAGGGGAGGGCAGCGAGAAGTCGCCGTCCTCGCGGCTCGTCGGGGCGCCGGCGGACGGGGCCTGGACCGGCGCCGGAGGCGTGGGACCCGCCCCCGCCGCAGGCGTCACGGCAGCGCCGTCGTTCTCGGTGCTCACAGCTCACTCCTCATCAGGTACACGACATCGCGGGGACGGATGCGTTCACGTATGCGGGTATCCATGGACAGCTTTTCCCATCACACGTCAGGCCGACGTAAGCCAACGCTGAGCCTCCGCACTTCCGTCTTTACATCGGGGCAACACGGACACACTTCCCGCCCCTGGGTGGCGGGGGACCGGCACGAGTGAACCGGCGTCAGGGCGTCGCCGACTGCTCGTCACCCACACGCCCCAGCGATTCGCACGCACGTGCTCCGCGGTCACGGGACCCAGCGTAGGCGCGCTCCTCCCGCACCGCCTTCCGGAGATCCGGGGAAGCCTGATCCCCGGGGCGTTCCCCCCAGTGCGCTCCGAGGCCCGCGGAGGCGACCGGAGCGCCGGAGGCCCGGCCAAAGACTCGGACAGGTCGGAAGGCAGCCGGAAGGCCTGGAGGCCGGAAGGGGATACGAGGGGGCCAGGGCGGCCGGGAGGGTGAGTGCCGGTGGCCCCGTGGCGAAGCACCGCACAGAACCCTGCACAGAGCCCTGCGCGGCGCGCACGGGGACTCCGGTGGGACGATGACCGCGTGAGCAACGAGTTCGACGCCGGGGCGCGCCGCCGTCTCTCCCGCCCGCCGTCCGTCATCGCCCACCGAGGTGCCTCCATGGAGGCACCCGAGCACACCCTGGCCGCCTACCGCCGTGCCATCGAAGAGGGTGCGGACGGACTGGAGTGCGACGTACGGCTGACCGCCGACGGCCACCTCGTCTGCGTCCACGACCGGCGGATCAACCGCACCTCCAACGGGCGCGGCGCCGTCTCGGCGCTGGAGCTCGCGGACCTGGCCGCACTCGATTTCGGCTCCTGGAAGGGCCGGCACGCCGATCCGTACGAATCCCCCGACACCGCGCTCGACACCGACGTCACCGACGCGACCGACACGGCCTACCCGACCGGAGCGGCCGCCGCGACCGGCGCGGACGACTCCCGCGCCGATCCCGAGCTGACCTCCGTCCTCACCCTCGACCGGCTGCTCGACCTGGTGGCCGAGGCGCCGCGCCCGGTGGAACTGGCGATCGAGACCAAGCATCCGACCCGCTGGGCCGGGCAGGTCGAAGCGCGCCTGCTCGAACTGCTGGACCGCCACCGGCCTGACACCCCCGTGCGGGTGATGAGCTTCTCCGCGCGCTCCCTCCAGCGCGTGCGCGCCGCGGCGCCCCACCTGCCGACGGTGTTCCTGACCCAGTTCCTGCTGCCCCGCCACCGCGACGGACGGCTGCCGAACGGGGTGCGCATCGCGGGACCCGGCATCCGCCTGGTGCGCTCGCACCCGGAGTACGTCGAACGTGCCCACCGCGCGGGCAACGAGGTGCACGTGTGGACGGTGGACGAACCCGCGGACGTCGAGCTGTGCGTGCGGCTCGGGGTCGACGCGATCATCACCAACCGGCCGCAGCAGGTCCGCTCCCAGCTCAGCGGCGGGGCGTACTGACGGTCCCCGAGCGCTCCGTCGCGGCGGTCCGGGAGTGCACCGGCGCACTCGGTGCTTATTGCAGTCACGCGAGTGCGTCAAGAGAAGGGGAGTGGCCGGTTTCCGCCGCACTCGGCTGGGGCATTCATCCCGATGGCGTGGGGCAAAGGAGGTCTCGGGGGTGGCGTTGGTGGTGGCACAGGAAGTGCCTACTTCGTCGACCATGGCCGTGCCCCATGGTCCGTCGGGTGTGCGGCTCGCACGGCGCAGGATGCGCGAGGAACTCCTCGCGTGCGGCGCTCCCGACACGGTCGTCGATGATGCGATTCTGATTCTTTCCGAACTTCTCAGCAACGCGTGCCGCCACGCGCGGCCGCTGCACGAGGGGCCGTCGGTGACGCACGGAGCGGGTGGTGCCCACCGGGCCGACGGGCCCGAGGGACCTTCCGGCGGCACGGCGGCCGACACCGTCAGGGCGTCGTGGTGCAGGGACGCGGGCGGCGAGGTGACCATCGCGGTCACGGACGGTGGCGGGCCGACCCGTCCACTTCCGGCCAAGCCCTCCGTCACCGCACGCGGCGGCAGAGGGCTCGCCATCATCACCGCCCTCGCCCGGGACTGGGGGGTGCGGTCCGAACACCCGGACGGATCCCCGCGGACGGGGCTCGGCCCCCCGCGCACCGCTCCCGACGGCACGGCTGCCGCCGACACCGCACACGGCCGGAGCGCGCGCGGCCGCGCCTCTCGTGCCCGTACGTCCTCCGGCTCCTCCGGCGCCGGTGCGCGCGGCCCGTGCGTGCCGGACGGCAGCACGCCCGGTGTCCCGGCCGACGGGGAGCCCGCGGTGACGGTCTGGGCGGTGCTGCGGCCGGACAACTCCTTCAGCGGACGGGTCGCCGCCAGCCTCAACGGTCTCGGCGCGGGCTCCGGCGGCCTCGGCGGAGGCGAGCCCGGCGAGGAGTTCGACCTCGCCTCGGTGGAGGAACTCTGAGCCTCGCCGGCTCACCGGCACCGCTCCCGGACGGGGCGCGCCGGCACCGCTCACGGACGCGTGCCGGTTCTGCCCGGACGGGGCACCGGTCCTTCCCTGACGGGGCACCGGCCCTCACCGGACGGGGCGCCCCGTCCGGTCACAGGGGCGACCGGGTGTACGGCCGGCCCCGCTCCCAGCGCGGTGCGGGCAGCGCGGTGTGCCCGTCAGCCACTAGGATCACGGCGCCCACAACGCCGCACCTCTGGAGAACCGCTCGCATGGCAAAGAAGCGCCGACCCCAGACAGCCGCCCCGGCCGCCGCAGGGGCGGCAGACAGCGGGAACTACCCGGTGGTGGGGGCCCGCCAGCCGTGCCCCTGCGGTTCGGGGCGCCGCTACAAGGCGTGCCATGGCAGGGCGGCCGCCCAGGCCGCGACCGAACTGGTGCGCCGCCCGTTCGAGGGGCTGCCCGGGGAGGCCGACTGGGTCGCCATGCGCGAGCTCGTCCCGGCGGCCACCGCGCGTCTGACGCTCAAGGGAGGGCTGCCCGAGGGCGTCACGGCCGTCACACTCGGCACGGTGCTGCCGATGGCGTGGCCCGCGCTGCACAGGGAGAGCGGTGAGATCCTGCTGGGCCTCCAGAACGACACCGCCTCGGGTGACCTGAGCCGGGACCTCGCGGACACGCTCCAGCGTGCCCTCGCCGCCGAGCCGGGCACTCCGGTCGACGCGGGCCGCGCCGACCCGCAGGGTCCGCGTCTACAGGATCTGTTGGACCTGGACGCACCGTTCGAGCCGGAGGTGCACTCCGGGTTCGAGTTCTGGCTGGAGGGCGAGGAGGAGCCGGCCGGTGAGGTCGCCGCCTCCCTGGAGAGCGCCAACTCCGCGGCCCTGCCCACCACCCGGCTGACGGGGGTCGAGGGGGCCTACTGGTGCGAGGCGCCGGGGAAGAACCACCTGCGGTGGGTGATGGCCAGGCCCGAGGAGGAGTTGCTGGACGCGCTGGCGCGCCTGCACGCCGCGGGTACCTCGTCGCTGGACGAGCCGCAGGGTGCCGAGGGGTCCCGGCTGGTGGGCTCTTTCCGAGCGCACGGGCTGACGGTTCCGGTGTGGGACCTGCCCTCTGAGATGACGGCCCAGGACTGCGAGAAGCCCGCCGCCGCGTTCGCCGAACGTCTGGCCGAGGCACTGGCGGTGACGGCTCCGCTGACGGCCGACGAGCGCCGCGCGCGCAGTGGCCTCACCAACCGTCAGGTGACGCTCAACTGACGGCAGTCGGGAGATCCGGCGTGCGGATTGCGAAGGACCCGTGAGCGTGACACCGGTCACACGCGCGGTCCAACTTGCCCTACCCACAGGTAAATCGGCGTCTTAATCGAGGCGATCGAATTTGCTAACCGCCGATCTCTTGTTACCGTTCTAGAAGCCCGGTCGCTGGTGCATCCCCCGTCGCCAGCGACCGGGTTTTTCTTTTGTCGCAGGACCGGCCCTCGCGGGCGTCGCGGTCCGGCGCACGTCAGCTGTCGCTGTCGGCTCGCAGCAGACGCCGTCGCCCGTCGGCGGAGGCGACCTCGGCCACCGCCGAGTAGGTCTCGTGTGCCCGGGCCTTACCGCGCTCTTCTCCGTCGCCCCGTGGTGTCTCGCACACGCCCCGCCCCGCGGCCGCGGCCACGGTGCAGCGCACCCGGGTCGTGCGCCCGTCGGGGCCTCGCAGAGTCAGGACGGCCGGCAGGGCACCCCGGGTGGAGTTCCGGTAGTAGGCGCGGGCCCAGGTCTCCTCACCCTCCGTCAATACGCAGGCCCGTGCCTCCACCCCTTCGGGCGAGGTGATTTCCGGCCCGCAGGAGGACGAGGGCCGCCCCCGGCCGGCCGCTCCGCGTCGCGCCGTCCCGTCCTCGTCGTGTTCTCGCTCACCGGCAGCGCCGCGTTCTCGCTCACCGGCCTTCCCGCGCTCGGACTCGGGCTCGCCCGCGGTCCCACGCTCGCGCTCGGGCTCGTCGGCGATCCCGTGCCCGGGCTGAGCCGCCTCGAATGCCTTGGCCGCGAGGCGCGCGTCCTCGCCCGCGACCGCCGCGGCGAGCGGTACCGCGGCGACGAGTGCCACCGTGCTGGCGAGGGTGACCACACGGAGCCTGGACGCGCGCTGGTGCGGCTGGAGCATGAGGGAACCCACCTGAACGAGAGCGGAGCGACGGGAGCGGGAAGCAGCGGGCGGGGCGGGCGAGCACGGGGCCGGAAAAGGGACCTACCGGTGAGGTGAACATATCGGGGTCAAGGTGGCGTACACGCCCCAAAAGCTCCCGTTTCCCCCTCAACTGACCACGGCTCCAACCCGTACGAGTGAAGCCCCGCCTTCCGGACCGCCTCTCGCACCGCGCCCCGCACCGTCGCGTCGTACACCCACGTCAGCCACGCCACTCACGTCACGCGCGTCACACGCCACAGGGGCGGCCGGCGCGCCGTCCGCCCACCGGCGCCTGGGAGCACCTCTGCCCCATGGGCCCCGGGGCCGGGGGACCCCGTGGCCACCGGGTCCACCAGCCTCCGGCGCTCAGTACGCCAGTCGGCTCCCCGTGTCCGGGGTCGCGGCGCTCTCCTCGACGAGGACGTCCAGCAGCGTCTCCATCCGGGGCAGCCACGGACGGCCGTCCGTGTCCGCGTCGGGCTCCCGCTCCCAGCGGGCCTTGCCGGCTCCGGTGAGAGTGCCGGGCAGTGCCACGTAGCCGCCTCCGCCGTGGAACCGCAGGGAACTGGGCACCCGATCCTGGGCGTACAGCAGTTCGCCCAGTTCTTCGAGCGCGTAGGGCTCGACCAGTACGGAGAAGCGGGTGGGCGTCGCGATCACCGGGCCGACGCGGACCCCGGCGGCGTCGAAGGTGGCCAGGGCGCGCGCGCCGGCGACCGCCGGCAGGCTCAACGCGCACGGCGCCGGGCCGCCGGTCGCGAGGATCACCGGGGCGTCGGGCCTGTTGGTCCACCACCAGCGGACCAACGCCTCATCGGTCGTGGCCGCCAGCAGCACGGGGTCGAAGGGGTGTGCGCCCGGCACCACGCACTCCGGATCGCGGCACGCGCAGACGGCGGCCTCGCCCCGGCCCCCACTGGAGGCGAGGGCGGCTCCCGGGACGACGGGCCACTGCCACTCGGTGGCGGCTGTCAGCGCCGTGCTCCGCATCGGTGAGCGGTGGGTACTCCGTCCGGACCGCGCCCGAACCCGTCGGCCCTGGAGCTGTCCCCAGGCCCGGAGGAAGCGTCGCCTTCCGAGGATCTCGCGCATGAGCGCTCGTTCCTTTCCGTGAACGCCGAACAACGCCTACAAAGCGAACAACGCCTGCTTGCGCAAACACAGTGAACAAACGGCGACCGGCCGCATGGACGGTGCCGGCGGGACGGCGGGAACAACTCGCCTGCCGGACGCCAACCGACCGTGCCGACCGATCTCCCAGCTCAGTTCGTCTCGTGGACCTTGGTGACCGTGCGTGTCTGGCAGTGCATCGTGCTGCGGGCCCGGCGCGGAACGTGGCGGGGCGGCGAGCACCGCGTGCGTACCGCGGACTGCCACCTGCGCCGATGCTGCTCGTACTTGTTCGTCACGCGCCGCGAACCTCCCCCGGCCCTCGGCCGGAAGGGACCCCGGCATCCGCTCGTACCGCGTCCGTGCTGCCTGTGCGATCCCGCGACTGGTGCGATCCCGCCAAGAGGGACGGGGCGGGGCCCGCCGCCCTCTAGGACGCCGTGTCTCCCCACAGGGTTCCGTACCCGCAGCGGCGGTGCCAACGCGCTGCCGAATGGCCTCAGTCGACAGCAGTATGCACGCCAGGCGAGCGATTTTCCGCCAATCTTTCCACCGTACGGCCTGTCCCCCTGAGAGAGGCCGTCTCTGCGGACATGCTCGGATCCATTGCGCACGTACTGGACATGCCCCAACGGCATGTGTACATGTAGTGGCATTGATAGCGGAGCAACATGACATGGGGGTTTGCGATGCTATTGGACCAGTTTCTCCACCTTCCGGGTCGCTGCCCATGACCTCTCCGCACCTGCCGAAAGTGGCTGGAATCGAACCAGCGGTTTCCTCGAATTCCCCGACGTCCCCTGCTTCGTCGGCGCCCGCCGAATCCGCGGCATCGGCCGCACCAGCCGCACCGCCCACCTCCCCCGCCCCTCCCACAGCAGTCCGGGCCACCGCCGTACCGGGAACGGCACCGCCGCCACCGGATCCCCGCTCCCCGCAGGGCCATCCACAGGGCGACCCGCCTGAGACGAACCCCGGCTCGCCCGCGGACCGCAAACGGATCTGCGACCTGTCCTGCCTGCTCGACCTGACCACCCGGCTGGCGCGCACCGACCACTTCGACGCCGCACTGCGCGAGACGCTGCGGGCCGGCGGCACCCTGCTCGGCGCCCCGCGCGGCCTGGTCGTCCTCGAACCCGGCACGCACCCCGGCGCCGCCCACGGGCCGGTGCCCGAACAGATCCTCGGCATGGGCCTGGGCCGCGCCGAACTGGGCGAGCTGGAGACCGTCCCCGCCCCCTCCCCGCCGGCCGGAGCGCCCGGTACCGACCACGAGCCCGGCGTCGCCTGCCCCGACCTCGCCGCCGCCCCCGACCTGGGCGCACAGCACCGGCAGGTCGCCGCCCGCCTCGGCTACTCCGCCACCTACACGGTGCCGCTCACCACCGGCTCCGGCGCCCGCGTGGGCACGGCCGTCTGGCTCTACGACGAGCCGGGCGAGCCCACCGTGCGCCAGCGGGAGCTGCTGGGCGGCTACCTGCGGTACGCCACCGAGCACTGCGCCCACCTGAGCGAACTCGCCCGCATGCGCGAGGAGTCGGCGGCGCTCACCGCGGAACTGCTGCCCAGCGCGCTGCCCCGGCTTCCCGGAGTCACGCTCGCGGTGCGGCACCGTACGAGCCCGTCCGGCGGCGGCGACTGGTTCGACGCTCTCGCGCTGCCCGACCGGGCGGTGGGGCTGGCCGTCGGCTCCGTCACCGGAAGCGGCCCCGCAGCGGTGGCCGCCATGGGGCGGCTGCGCGCCTCCCTGCGCGCGTACGCGGTGATGGAGGGCGAGGATCCGGTCGCCGTCCTGTCCGACCTGGAGCTGCTGTTGCGGCTGACCGAGCCGGCCGCCTCGGCGACAGCCCTGTTCGCGTACGCCGAGCCGGCGGCGCGCAAGGTGCTGCTCGCCGGGGCCGGGCACTGCGCGCCCCTGATCGTGGGGCCGCGCCGCGTCGAGCCGGTGGAGACGGCCGTCTCGGCGCCGCTGGGGATGCTGGCGTGCTGGGAGGCGCCCAGCGCCGAGGTCGTGCTGGGCGAGGGCGAAACGCTCCTGTGCTACACCGACGGGCTGCTGCACCGCACGGGCCAGTCCATGGACCGCGCCTTCGCGCGGCTGCGGTCGGCCGCCGCCGGTGCGCCGCGCGCCACGCGCGAGGACCCCGAGGCGCTGGTCGACCACGTCCTGCGCACCGTTCTGCCCGCGCCCCTGGCCGACCTGCCCGACCATCCCGAGGACGTCGTCCTGCTGGCCGCCCGCTTCTGAGCCACCGCACCGCCCGCACCGGAGCTTCGCCGTCCCACCGGACTGGCACGCCCGTACGCCCGCGCAGGTCGTTACGCCCCGCGCACGTCGTTACGCCCCGCGCAGGTCGTACCGCGCCCCCGCAGGCGGTCGCGTGCCCGTGGCCTCGGCGCTCCGTCCGAGGGGCCGAGCGGGGCCGCACGAGGGGGGTCGTGCGCTCCGTCCGAAGGGGCCGTGCGCGGCCGCCCGAGAGGGCCGAGCGCGCCGCCCCAGAGGGCCGAGCGCCCCGCACGGGCCGCCGTCACTGCCGGGGAAGGTCACATCCGCACGGCTCTGGACCAGCCACATGCCACCCATACGATGGAAGGTGGTTTCATCCGTCGAACAGGAGGCAGACGTGGCAGACGACGCCGCTGACGAGCAGCCGATCAAGCAGCGGAAGAACGGCCTGTACACGGGCGTCTCCGACGAGCTGGCCGAGAACATGAAGTCCGGCTGGGCGGACACCGAGCAGCACGGCCTGGAGCCGATCGCGCAGGCCGGCGAGCTCGCCGAGCGGCGCGAGAGGCTGTCGGCGCGATTCCCCGGCGAGCGGCTGGTCGTCCCGGCGGGCAACCTGAAGACCCGCTCCAACGACACCGAGTACCCCTTCAGGTCGTCCGTCGAGTACGCGTACCTGACCGGCGATCTGACCGAGGACGGCGTGCTCGTCCTGGAGCCGACGGGTGCGCGCGGCCACACCGCCACGCTCTACCTCCTGCCGCGCTCCGACCGGGAGAACGGCGAGTTCTGGCTGGACGGCCAGGGCGAGCTGTGGGTCGGCCGGCGGCACAGCCTCACCGAGAGCGAGCAGCTCTACGGTCTGCCGTGTGCCGACGTACGCACCGTCACCGACGTGCTGCGACGGGCGAGCGGCCCGGTGCGCACCGTGCGGGGGTACGACGCCGGCGTCGAGGCGGCGCTGGCGGACAAGGTGACCGCCGAGCGGGACGAGGAGCTGCGCGGCTTCCTGTCCGAGATGCGGCTGGTCAAGGACGCGTTCGAGGTCGGCGAGCTGCAAAAGGCGGTCGACTCGACGGTGCGCGGTTTCGAGGACGTCGTCCGCGTGCTCGACAAGGCGCAGGCCACCTCCGAGCGCTACATCGAGGGCACGTTCTTCCTGCGCGCCCGCGTGGAGGGCAACGACGTCGGCTACGGCTCGATCTGCGCCGCGGGCCCGCACGCCACCACGCTGCACTGGATGCGCAACGACGGCCCCGTGCGCCCGGGCGAGCTGCTGCTGCTCGACGCCGGAGTGGAGACCCATACCCTCTACACCGCCGACGTGACCCGCACCCTGCCGATCGACGGCCGCTTCACCGACCTCCAGCGCACGATCTACGACGCGGTGTACGAGGCGCAGGAGGCGGGCATCGCCGCCGTCAAGCCGGGCGCCAAGTACCTGGACTTCCACCACGCCGCACAGCGGGTGCTGGCCGCCAGGCTGGTCGAGTGGGGCCTGGTCGAGGGTCCGGTCGAGCGGGTGCTGGAGCTGGGTCTCCAGCGGCGCTGGACGCTGCACGGCACCGGGCACATGCTCGGCATGGACGTGCACGACTGCGCGGTCGCCCGGCGCGAGACCTACGCCGACGGCACCCTCGAGCCCGGCATGTGCCTGACCGTCGAGCCGGGGCTGTACTTCCAGGCGAACGACGAGACGGTGCCCGAGGAGTACCGGGGCATCGGCGTGCGCATCGAGGACGACATCCTGGTCACCGAGGACGGCAACCGCAACCTGTCCGCCGCGCTGCCCCGCAGCAGCTCCGCGGTGGAGAGCTGGATGGCGGAACTCAGGTCGTAGAGGCCGGCGAAGTCCTAAAATCCGAGCACGGCGGCGAGGTCAGGAGACACGAGCGACGACAACGCGCCCGCTGAGCCTGTCACCGGCGAGCGGCCCCCGGCGGCCCGGCACCCGCCACCCGGCGGGTGATCCGCACCGGCGGGTGGCCCGCACCGACGAGTGGCCTGTCACCGACAAGGAAGAGAGCGCGCTTTGGTCTCCCGGATGAGGACCGGACTGCTGTCCGCGTTTCCCTTCCTCGCCATGGCCGTCGTCGGTGCCGCCGACATGGCGGGCGGGCCCGGGATCGGGTTGCAGCCGATGATGGCGCTCGGTCCCGCGTTCGCCGGTCTGACCGGTGGCAAACGGCGCACGGCCGCCGTCGGCGCGCTGGCGCTGGTGCTGACCGTCGCGCTGAGCCTCTACAACGGCCAGTTCGGGGAGCGGCGCGGCAACGCCACGCTGATCTCCGTCGCGGGCGTGTCGGTGGCGGCGCTGGTGGCCACCGCGATGCGGCAGCGGCGGGAGGCCGAGCTGGCCAACGTGCGCTCCATCGCGGAGGCCGCCCAGCGGGTGCTGCTGCGCCCGGTGCCGCGCAGCGCCGGGCGGCTGCGGGTCGCCGTCTCCTACACGTCGGCCGTCGCCGAGGCCCGGATCGGCGGCGACCTGTACGAGGTGGTCACCTCGCCGCACGGCGTGCGCGTCATCATCGGGGACGTCCAGGGCAAGGGCCTGGAGGCCGTGGAGACCGCGGCCGTCGTGCTCGGCGCCTTCCGGGAGGCCGCCTACGACGAGGCGGACCTGCCCGCGGTGGGTGAACGCCTGGAGCGGGCGTTGGACCGGCACCTGCTGGGCGAGAAGTTCGTGACGGCGGTGCTGGTCGAGGTGGAGCACAGCGAGCGGCCCCGGACGGCGACGCTGCTCAACTTCGGTCACCCGGCGCCGCTCGCGGTCCGCCACGACGGCAGCGTCCACTTCGCCGAGCCGCCCCGCCGGTGCCTGCCGCTGGGCCTGGGCCTGCACGGCAGCGAGCCGCCCTTCCCGCACCAGGTGCCCTTCGCACCCGGCGACCAGCTGCTGCTCTACACCGACGGCGTCACCGAGGCCCGGGACGCCGACAACCACTTCTACCCCCTCGACCAGCGCGCCCACCTGCTCAAGGACCCCGACCCGGAGGGAGCGCTCGAGGCCGTCCACCAGGACATCGAGGAACACGTGCGCTCCCCCCTCAACGACGACGCGGCGATGCTGCTGCTGCGCTACCGCAACTTCCGCGCCGGGCCCGAGCCCGCCACCCCCGAGGGCCAGCAGGTCGAGCCGAGCGCGTGAACCGGTGCGTCGAGCCGGGCACGTGAACAGGTGCTCGGCCCGAGCACGTGAACAGGTGCTCGGCCCGAGCACGTGAACAGGTGCTCGGGCCGAGCCGGTACACCCGCGCGTCGGGCCGGCCGCCGCACGGATGCGTCGAGCCCGCGCGTCCGGCCGGCCGCGTGCACCGTTCGCTCAGAACGCGGGCAGCAGGGCCCCGTCGCGGCGGGCCAGTACCTTGTCGAAGCTGACGACCGCGCCGCCCCGCCCCGGCCGGTTGCAGAACCGCACATGATCGGCGAGGCACTCGATCAGATGGAGGCCGCGCCCGCTCTCCGCCTCGTTCCCGCACCGCACCGGGTCGTACCCGGCGGGAAAACCGGGCCCCGTGTCGGCCACCTCGATGCGGCAGCGGTCGCCCTCCAGATAGGCGGACACGCGGTAGGCACCCGCCAGATCACCGGCCGCGCTGCCGTGCTCGACGGCGTTCGCGCACGCCTCGGACAGGGCGAGGCACATGTCGTAGGCCACGTCGGGGTCTACTCCGGCCGCTTCCATGGAGCTCAGCAGAAGGTGCCGCGCGAGCGGCACGCTGGCGGCTTCGCGCCGTAGCCGGAGAGACCACCACAGGCTGCTCATGCTCACCCTCCATGCGGCTCGACACACGGGTTACCTATTGCCTGCGTGTCCGAGCACTACTCGGGCGCGTCGCGATGACCCTCGTACGGCGGAAACCGCGCGCCGTGCGGACCCTCCACCCGGCCCGCACCCGCCGTACGCCCGAGCCCCCCGCCTGCGGTACACCGGGGCCTGTACCTGCCGTATACCGGAAGCGGACGCGGTGAGATGATGGCGCCGCCATGACTGCCGGAGCGGACCTGAGACTGCTGCGGGCCGCGGTGTTCGCCGCGGCCTGTGTCACCGTGTCCGCCGCCGGTCACGTCCTCGCCGCGGGCACGATGGTCCCGCTGGTTCCGCTCGCGCTGGGGTTCGGCTGCGTGTTCGCGCTCGCCGTGGCCCTCGCCGGCCGGGAGCGCTCGCTGCCGGGCATCGCCGGGCTCCTCACGCTGGGCCAGTTCGCCCTGCACCTGCTCTTCTCCTTCGGCACGATGGGGGCCCAGGGCTCCACACGGGCGGCCGCGGGCACGCGCCCCGGCCCCCCGGGCGGCCCGGGCGGGGTGCGGGAGCTGGCCGGAAAGCTGCTGTGCAACCACAGCGCGGCGGGCATGAGCGAGGCCGACGCGCGCCGGGTCGTCTCCCGCGCGGGGCTCGACCCTGACACCGCCGCCTCCGCGGCGGGCAGCGGCCCGGCCGGGCACTCCGCACACCACGCCGCGCACGCGGCCTCCTCGGCGCCCTTCCCCGACACCCCGCTCGACTGCCTGCGGGGCGCGGCGCGTGCCGCCGTCGGCATGTTCGACGCCCCGATGCTTCTCGGCCACCTGTGCGCGGCACTGCTGCTCGGCTGGCTGCTGCGGCGCGGCGAGGCGGCGCTGTGGCGGCTGGTGCGGCTGTCGGCCGACGCCGCCGACGCGGCCGACGAACTGGTGGCCGCGCTGGCCCTGAGCCGGGCTCTGGCCTACGTGCGGGCGTGGCACGCCGGGCTGCCGCCGAAGGCACCGGTACGGTCCGGCTTCTCCCGGCCACGTGACGAGCGGGCGCCCCGCTCCGTCACGCTCGACCACACCGTCCACCGGCGCGGCCCGCCCGCGCGGACGGCGGACGCCTTCGCGCTCGCGGCCTGACGGCCCCGCACACGGACGACGACCGCCCCGCGCCCCCTCTTCTCTCCGCTCCGGCGCGCCGGTGAGCTGCGGCGACGGAGCCGCACCCGGCCACCCGTGGGCCGCACCCGGCCCGTGAGCCGTGCGCCTGTGTGCGCTCCCGTGTGCCGTACGCCTCAGTGCGGTTTCGCCGGCCTTCCGTGGCCGGCCGGAGCGCCTGCGCGGTCCGAGCGCCGTACGCGGCCGGAGCGCCGTGCGAGAGAGAGGGGCGCGTGGTCGGGCAGCTGCGCCGTGCGGGCCGTACCGCACGCCCGCGCGCTCGGGCACCCCGCCGGCACGCTGCCCGTCATCCGTCCTGTCCGTCAGGAGCACACACCCGTGAAGATCTCTTACCGCCGTGCCGTGACCGTCGGCGCGCTCGCCGCCGGCACCGTCGTGCTGGTCGCCGGACCCGCCTCGGCGCACGTCAGCGTCGACCCGCAGGAGGCGCCCAAGGGCGGTTACAGCACCGTCAACTTCAAGGTCCCCAACGAGAAGGACGACGCCTCCACCGTGAAGCTGGAGGTCACCTTCCCCGCCGACCACCCGCTGGCCTCCGTGATGCCGCAGCCGGTGCCCGGCTGGGACATCAAGGTCGACAAGAAGAAGCTGGACAAGCCGATCGAGACCCACGGCGAGAAGATCACCGAAGCCGTCTCGAAGGTCACCTGGAGCGGCGGCAAGGTCGAGCCGGGCGAGTTCCAGCAGTTCCCCGTCTCCATGGGCCAACTCCCCGAGGACGGGGACCAGCTCGTCTTCAAGGCCCTCCAGACCTACGACGATGACGACGTCGTACGGTGGATCGAGGAGCAGCGCAAGGGCGCGCCCGAGCCCGAGCACCCGGCGCCGGCGCTGAAGCTCGCCGCCGCCGAGGAGGACGGGAAGGCCGCGGGATCCGCGTCGGGCGACGGCAAGGCCACCGAGCAGACGGCGGCCTCCTCCGGCTCGGACGCCGGCTCCGACACCACCGCACGCGTCCTGGGCGTGGTGGGGATCGTCGTGGGCGTCGCCGGTATCGCCTTCGGCGTCCTGGCAGGCCGCCGCCGCGCCTCCTGATCCCACGGTCCGACGGGGGTGGTGCGGCCCGGCGCGTGAGCCGGGCCGCACCACCCGCGGGGCCCCGCGTCCGCCCCCTACCCCTTTCGACACGGGCCCCGTCACGGCCCCGGTACCGACACCCGATACACCCACCGACCCCGAACCAGCACGAAGCGGATCACCACCATGCGCACTACCAGAACGGTCCCGGCGGCAGCCGCCCTTGTCGCGGCCGCCGCCCTCGCCCTGACCGGCTGCGGCACCGACGCCGGCGGCAAGGCCGCCGACAAGCCGGCCACGGTCGAGAAGCAGGAGAAGGGCGGCACGGTCCTCGACCAGCCCTTCGACAAGCCCGACCTGACGCTCACCGACACCCGCGGCGACAAGTACGACTTCATCGAGGAGACCAAGGGCCACCCCACGCTCCTCTACTTCGGCTACACCAACTGTCCTGACGTCTGTCCGCTGACGATGAGCAACATCGCGGTGGCCAAGTCGAAGCTGTCCAAGGAGGAGCAGAAGAAGCTGCGGGTCGTCTTCGTCACCACCGACCCCGAGCGGGACACCCCCGAGGAGCTCGGGAAGTGGCTGCGCGGCCAGGACCCGTCGTTCATCGGGCTGACCGGTGACTTCGACACCATCCAGGCGGGCGCCCGCAGCCTGGGCGTGAGCGTGGAGCCGTCGTACAAGAAGAAGAACGGCGACATCGTCTCCACCCACGGCGCCCAGGTGCTCGCCTTCTCCCCCAAGGACGACAAGGCGCACGTCCTCTACACCGAGGGCAACACCGACCCGAAGATCCTCGACGGGGAACTCCCCCAGATCATCAAGGGGGAGAACCCGTGACCCCTCGCCCGCTCGGCGCCGCGGCCCGCCGTTCACTCGCCGCCACCGCGCTCGGCGCCGCCTGCGTTCTGGCCCTGGGCGCCTGCTCCTCGTCGTCCTCCTCTTCCTCGTCGTCCTCCTCGTCCGGCGAAAAGAAGGGGAGCGCCGAGACCTCGGGGCGCCCCGAGCTGAAGGTCAGCGGCGCCTACGTGCCGCAGCCGCCCACCGACAAGATGGCCGGCGGCTTCCTGACCGTGCGCAACAGCGGCGGCAAGGCCGACAAGCTCACCTCCGTCTCCACTGACGTGGCGGGCGAGGTCGAGATGCACGAGACGGTCGAACAGCAGATGCGGCAGGTCGAATCCCTGCCGGTCCCCGCGCACGGAACTTTGAAACTGGCGCGCGGGGGCAACCATCTGATGCTCATGGAGCTCAAGCACAAGCCGGTCAAGGGCCAGACGGTCACCTTCGTCCTGCACTTCGCCAAGTCCGGCTCCGTCACGGTCAAGGCTCCCGTCGAGGCGACGAACTACACACCCGAGAAGTGAGGTTCGCAGGCGTGCCGTACACCACCGAGCCCCCTCCGTCCGCTGCCGCGGCCGGGCGGCGCCACCGCCCGGCCGTCCGTCCGGCGCCGCTCGGCGCTCCGGCGCCGCTCGGCGCCGCGACGGCGCCCCCTTCCGTCCGAGCGGCCACGCCGCCATCCCAGGGGCGGACGGCCGTGGCGCCGTCGTCCCGTGCCAGGACGGCCCTGGCGCCATCCGGTGCCCGCACGGCCCTGGCGCCGTCCCGTGCGCGGGCGGCCGCCTCGTCGTCCCGTGGTGCGTGGAAGGCGCTCGTGGTGGCTCTCCTGACCGGTGGGCTGGCGCTGCTGGGCATCCTGGCCACCGCGGGACCCGCCGCCGCGCACGCGGCGCTGACCGGCAGCAACCCGGCGGACGGCTCGGTGGTGCGCGACGCGCCCCGCCAGGTCACGCTCGACTTCTCCGAGGGCGTGGCCATGTCCGAGGACTCGATCCGCGTCCTCGACCCGCACGGCAAGCGGGCCGACACCGGGGCGATCCGCGACACGGGCACCGGGGGGAAGACGCAGCGTGCCGTGTCGCTCAGATCCTCGCTCGCCAAGGGCACCTACACGGTCGCCTGGCAGGCCGTCTCCGCCGACAGCCACCCCGTCTCCGGCGCGTTCACCTTCTCCGTCAAGGAACCGTCCGAAACCAGCGCGACCGTCCCCCAGCAGGACGAGAACGCCGGCGGCGGTGCCGTGGGAACGCTCTACGGCATCGGCCGGTACGCCGCCTACGCGGGCTTCGTCCTGCTGGTCGGCGGTGCGGGCTTCGTCATGCTGTGCGCCCCGCGCGCGGCCTCCTCGCGGGCGGTGCAGCGGCTGACCGTCACCGGGTGGGTCACCCTGACCGCCGCCACGCTGGCCCTGTTGCTCCTGCGCACCCCCTACACCGGCTCGGGCAGGCTCGCCGACGTCCTCGACCTGGGCGGGCTCAAGGAGGTGGTCGCCACCAAACCGGGCGCTGCCCTGGTGTCCAGGATGCTGCTGCTGGCGGCGGCGGCCCTGTTCGTCTCGGTGCTCTTCGGGGCGTACGCGCGGCGCCGCCAGGACAGCGCGGCGGAGACGAACGGCGCGGCGGGCACGGACGGCGCGGCGGACACGGACGGGCCGGTCGGCGCGCGGGAGGGGCACGACCTGCTGTACGGGCTCGCCATCGGCGGCGCCGTCGTCGCGGCCGGGCTCGCGGCGACCTGGGCGATGGCCGAACACGCCTCCACCGGCATCCAGACGTCACTCGCCATGCCGGTGGACATCCTCCACCTGCTGGCCGTCGCCCTGTGGCTGGGCGGACTGGCCGCGCTCTTCTGCCTGCTGCGCTGGGGGCCCTCCCCGTCGGGCGCGACAGTGCGGCGCTTCTCCGCGGTGGCCCTGACGAGCGTCACCGTGCTCGCCGCGACGGGGCTGTACCAGTCGTGGCGCCAGGTGGGAACCTTCGGCGCACTGACGAGCACGGCGTACGGACAGCTGCTGCTGGTGAAGGTGGCCCTGGTGGCCGTACTGGTGGGAATCGGCTGGTTCTCCCGCCGGTGGACAGCCAGGTTGTCGGAGGTCCCGACGGAGGCGGAAAACCACCGCACGGGGAGCGTCCCTACGGACGTCACTGACCGGACGGCGTCCCTTCCGCGCAGGCGCTCCCCACAGCCGCCGGTCCGCGCCTCCGCTCCGTCTTCCCCTCTCTCTTCCGACAGCGCCTCCGCCGAGGATCCCTCCGACGGCGGCCCGGCCGACCCCGTGCGCGCCGCGCAGCTCGCGCGGCAGCGGGACGCCGCCGACGCCGCGCGGCAGCGCAAGCGGCGCGAGGCCGATCCGGAGCGCAGCGGGCTGCGCCGCTCGGTGCTGACGGAGGCCGCCATCGCCGTCGTCCTGCTGGCCGTCACCACGGTCCTGACCAACACCGAGCCGGGACGCACCGAAGCGCAGGCACAGGCAGCGGGGGACACGGGAAAGAGCGCCTCCGCCGGTCCTGTGGAGGCGAAGGTGCCGTTCGACACGGGCGGCCCCGGCGGCAAGGGCACCGCCGCACTGGAGCTCGACCCGGGCTCCCGCGGCCGCAACACCCTCCATCTGCACACCACCACGCCCGGCGGCCGGCCGCTCGACGCACCGGAGGTGAAGGTCACCTTCACCCTCCCGGCGAAGGACCTCGGGCCGCTGCCTGTCACCCTGAAACCGGTCGCGGGGAAGAAGGGCCACTGGAAGGCCGCGGATGTCCGGCTTCCCATGGCCGGAAAATGGAAGCTCGCGGTCACCGTCCGCACCTCGGACATCGACCAGGTCACCACCTACAAGACCGCCACCATCGGCTGAGCCGGAACCGAACCACACGATGAGTACGCACAGCGACCACGAATCCGCGGACCGCGCCACGGACGGCGCCCCCGAGCGGGGCGGCGAGCCCGTACGCGGCGGTTCCCGCGTGACCGCCGTCAACGCCCCTCGTAAGCGGCGGGAACGCCGCCGGGGGGCTCCTCCGTCCCGGGACTCCGTCCCTTCCCCGACGACCGCCGCGGAGGAGGAGCGCGGCACGTCGCCCGGCAGCGGCGCGCCGTCCGCTGACGCCGCGTCGTCCGGCAGCGGTGCGTCGCTGTCGCGGCGGCGGCTGCTGGGCACCGCCTCCGCCGCCGGCGCGGGCGGGCTGGTGCTGGGCGCCGCGGGGGGCGCGTGGGGGCACGCGGCGGCGCAGGACGAGCCGCCCACGGCGCTGACGTCGCTGGGCTCCACCGGCGTGGCGTTCCACGGCACGCACCAGGCGGGCATCGTCACGCCGGCGCAGGCACACGGCCATCTGGCGGCGTTCGACCTGGTGTCCGACGCTGGGCGCAGGCAGGCGGCGGCGCTGCTGCGGCGCTGGTCGGACGCGGCGCGGCGGATGATGGCGGGCGAGCCGCCGGCAGGCGGCGAGCGGGACACCGGGATCGCGCTGGACGCGGGGCCCTCGTCGCTGACGGTGACGTTCGGGTTCGGCCGCACGTTCTTCACCCGTACGGGTATGAAGAAGGAGCTGCCGCCGCAGCTGGCTCCCCTGCCGGACTTCTCCGCCGACGCGCTGGACAAGAAGCGCTCCGACGGCGATCTGTGGGTGCAGGTCGGCGCTGACGACGCACTGGTCGCCTTCCACGCGCTGCGGGCGCTCCAGCGGGAGGCGGCGGGGGTGGCGCGGGTGCGCTGGCAGATGTCGGGTTTCAACCGTTCGCCCGGGGCCACGGACCGCCCCCGTACGGTGCGCAACCTGATGGGCCAGGTGGACGGCAGCAACAACCCGAAGACCGCGGACGACGACTTCGCCGAGCGCGTCTTCGTGCCGTCCTCGGGCCAGCCGTCCTGGATGGCGGGCGGCTCGTTCGTGGTGCAGCGGCGCATCCGGATGCTGCTCGACAGCTGGGACGAGCGCGCGCTCGGCGAGCAGGAGCGGGTCATCGGGCGGCGCAAGTCGGACGGCGCACCGCTGTCCGGGGGGCACGAGCACACCGCGCCCGACCTCGACAAGCGCGGCAGGGACGGGCTGCCGGTGATCGCCGCCGACGCGCACATCCGTGTCGCCTCGCCGGAGACGAACGGGGGCGCGGCGATGCTGCGCCGCCCCTTCTCCTTCCACGACGGCTTCCGGGACGACGGCGCGCCGGATGCCGGGCTGCTGTTCCTGGCCTGGCAGGCGGACCCGTTGCGCGGCTTCGTACCCGTGCAGCGCAAGCTCGACCGGGGGGACGCGCTCTCGGACTTCCTGCGGCACGAGGCGAGCGGGCTGTTCGCCGTTCCGGGCGGTCCGGCGCGGGGCGAGTACGTGGGCCAGCGGCTGCTCGAGGGCTGAGACCGGCACTCGGCGGGTGCCGGGCGCGGCTACCGTGGCGGCATGTCATCTGCGAGCCGCTACACCTACCTCGGTCCCGAGGGCACGTTCACCGAAGCCGCGCTGCACACGCTCCCCGAGGCCGCCACCCGCCAGCTCACCCCGATGGTGTCGGTTCCCGCGGCGCTGGACGCCGTGCGGAACGGGGAGGCGCAGGCGGCGTTCGTGCCGATCGAGAACTCGGTGGAGGGCGGGGTGACCGCCACGCTGGACGAGCTGGCGGGCGGCGGCCGGCTGATGATCTACCGCGAGGTGCTGCTGCCGATCGCGTTCGCGCTGCTGGTGCGGCCGGGGACGACGCTGGAGACGGTCAAGACGGTGACGGGGCACCCGGTCGCCCAGCCGCAGGTGCGCAACTGGCTCGCCGCGCAGCTCCCGGACGCCGTGTGGGAGTCGGCCGCCTCCAACGCGGACGGCGCCCGCCTGGTGCAGGAGGGCCGGTACGACGCGGCCTTCGCGGGCGAGTTCGCGGCGGCGAGGTACGGGCTTCAGCCGCTGGTCACCGACGTCCACGACGCGGAGAACGCGACGACGCGGTTCGTGCTGCTGGGCCGTCCCGCGCGCCCCGCGGCGCCGACGGGTGCGGACAAGACGTCGGTCGTCTTCTGGCTCCAGGGGGACCAGCCGGGCGCGCTGCTGGAGGTCATGCACGAGTACGCCTCGCGGGGGGTGAACATGATGCGGATCGAGTCGCGGCCGACGGGCGAGGGCATCGGGCAGTACTGCTTCTCGGTGGACTGCGAGGGGCACGTGGAGGACCGTCGGGTGGCGGACGTGCTCATGGGGCTGAAGCGCTCGTGCCGTGCGGTGCGCTTCCTGGGTTCGTATCCGCGCGCCGACGAGCAGCCGCCGACGCTGCGCCCTGGTATGGCGGACGAGGACTTCGTGGCGGCGGCGGACTGGCTGACGCGGTGCCTGGACGGGCGGGACTGAGGTCGGGGCGCGGCTGTTCACACTGTGCACAGCCTCGGCGAAGTTATCCACAGGGGCGGGTGGCGACCTGTGAACAAGTCGACAGGCGAAACGGACTCTGTCGACAAAACGGCATGGATACCGCATCGCCGTCCACAGCCGCCAACACCCGCCTCGTCAGCACAATTCCCTTCATGAACCCTTCGGTGTGAGCTGATCCCCCTCAAAAGAGTGGGAATTTCGGGTTTACGGCGGGAATTCCCGGAGGACCGAGCAGGCACCGGAAGGGATCTCTTCCATTTCCACAGCCCGGCTTCCCCGCCTGTGGAAAAGTCGCTCCGCGCCGGTGATCGCTGTGGATAAACCTGGTGAGGGCGATGCCCAACTGCCCTGCCCGGCCCCGGAATCACCCCTGCGGGCCCCTTCCCCCGGGGGAGGGACGGAATTCCCGGGAGGTGAGGGCAATACGCACCTCGCAAACCCGCCAATTCGGACAAATTACACGCAAAGGGATTTCGGATCGAGAGCCGTCGGAGGTCACCGGTACCCTGGCGGGGTGATTGACCTTCGCCTGCTCCGTGAGGACCCCGACCGTGCGCGCGCCTCGCAGCGTGCCCGTGGAGAGGACGTCGACCTCGTCGACGCGGTGCTCTCCGCCGACGAACGGCGCAGGTCCTCCAGCGTCCGCTTCGACGAGCTCCGCGCCGAGCAGAAGCAGCTCGGCAAGCTCATCCCCAAGGCCGAGGGCGAACAGAAGGCGGAGCTGCTGCGCCGCACCGGCGAGCTGGCGACCGCGGTCAAGGCCGCCGACGCCGAGAAGGACGAGGCCGCCGCCGAGACACAGCAGCTGCTGCGCCGGCTGAGCAACCTGGTGCACCCGGACGTTCCGGTGGGCGGCGAGGAGGACTTCACCGTCCTGGAGACCCTCGGCACCCCTCGCGACTTCGGCGCCGAGGGCTTCGAGCCGAAGGACCACCTGGAGCTGGGCCAGCGGCTCGGCGCCATCGACGTCGAGCGCGGCGCCAAGGTGTCGGGCTCGCGCTTCTACTTCCTCACCGGTGTCGGCGCCCTCCTGGAGCTGGCGCTGGTCAACGCGGCCATCGCCCAGGCGACCGAGGCGGGCTTCACGCCGATGCTCACGCCCGCGCTGGTCAAGTCGCAGGCCATGGACGGCACCGGGTTCCTCGGCCAGGCGGCCCAGGACGTCTACCAGCTGGAGAAGGACGAGCTCTACCTCGTCGGCACCTCCGAGGTGGCCCTGGCCGGATATCACATGGACGAGATCATCGAGGCGAACCGGCTGCCGCTGCGCTACGCCGCCTTCTCCCCGTGCTTCCGGCGGGAGGCCGGCTCGTACGGCAAGGACACCCGGGGCATCTTCCGCGTCCACCAGTTCGACAAGGTGGAGATGTTCTCCTACGTCGACCCCGAGGACTCGCAGGCCGAGCACCGCAGACTGCTGGAGTGGGAGAAGCAGTGGCTCTCCTCCCTGGAGCTGCCGTTCCAGGTGATCGACGTGGCCACCGGCGACCTGGGCGCCTCGGCCGCGCGCAAGTACGACTGCGAGGCCTGGATCCCCACCCAGGGCAAGTACCGCGAGCTGACCTCCACCTCGGACTGCACCCAGTTCCAGTCGCGGCGTCTGTCCGTGCGCATGCGGGACGGCAAGCACGTGCAGCCGCTGGCCACGCTGAACGGCACCCTGTGCGCCGTACCGCGCACCATCGTCGCGCTGCTGGAGAACCACCAGCAGGAGGACGGCTCGGTGTGGGTGCCGCCGGTGCTCCGCCCCTACCTGGGCGGACGTGAGGCGCTGGAGCCGATCGCCAAGTGAGCACCGCCGCAGACGCCGAGGCCACAGACGCCGCCGCGGGCGCCAGCGCCGCGGGAACCCACACCGCGGAAGCCGCGGACGCGCCCATGCCCTCGGCTCCGTTTCCCTACCGGCTGATCGCCACCGACCTCGACGGCACGCTCCTGCGCTCCGACGACACCATCTCCGCGCGCACCCGGGCCGCGCTGGACGCCGCCGCCGGGCGGGGCGCGGCCCACATCGTGGTGACCGGGCGCGCCGTGCCGTGGACGAAGCGGATACTGACCGACCTGGACTACCGGGGCCTGGCGGTGTGCGCGCAGGGCTCGCAGGTCTACGACGCGGGCGCGGGCAAGCTGCTGACCTCCGTCACGCTCGACCGCCGAGTCGGCCGGCACGCCCTCGACCTGCTGGAGAAAGAGGTCGGCGCCGTCGCGGTGGCCGCCTCCTGCGACGGTCTCGACGGCCAGGTGCTGGCCGGGCCCGGCTACCGCGTGCACGACGGGCCGCTGCCCTACGTCCCCATCCAGGACCGGGAGGCGATCTGGCAGCAGCCGCTCAACAAGCTCTACATCCAGCACGACCAGCTCGACGACGACGGGCTGGCCAAGGCGGCGCGCGCCGCCGTCGGCGATTTGGTGGGCGTGGTGATGGCCGGCGCGGGCATCGTGGAGCTGCTGCCGCTGGGGCTCAGCAAGGCCAAGGGGCTGGCGCTGGCGGCCCGCCGCCTGAAGATCCGTGCGGCCGAGACCATCGCCTTCGGTGACATGCCCAACGATCTTCCGATGTTCGCCTGGGCCGGACACGGTGTCGCCATGGCCAACGCCCACGAGGAGTTGCTGGCCGTCGCCGACGAGGTGACCGCGGCCAACGACGAGGACGGTATCGCCGTCGTCCTGGAACGGCTGCTGTCCCGCCCGTAACGGCTGCTGTCCCGCCCGTACGAACCGGACGCGCCCCCTGGATCCGTGCTCTGTCCGCCCCGGAGGGGGCCCGCCAGACCGGACTCTATCCGCCCCGGAGGGGGCCCCACCAGAACGGTCCGGGGCCCTTGAGGCTGCGGACCATCGGGTACGTCTCCAGGCCGCTCACCCCGGGCAGCCGGGCAAGCGGCCCTGTCAGATAGGCGTACAGGGCCGCCGAGTTCTTGCACACGACCGTCAGGAACAGGTTCGCGGCGCCCGTGGTGGCGCACGCGAACGCCACCTGCGGGTGCGCGGCCACCGCCTGCCCGACGGCGTGCAGCCGGGCGGGCGGTACGGACAGCCAGATGGTGGCCCGCAGCCCGTGGTCGAACAGGTAGGGACCGTAGTCGAGGTCGAAGTAGAGCACCCCGCTCGCCCGCAGCTCCGCCATGCGGCGCCGCACGGTGGACGGCGACCAGCCCGTCGCGGCGGCCAGCTCCGGCACGGGCGCGCGGCCGTCGCGCGCGAGGCAGGCGAGGAGCTTGCGGTCGTCGGCGGTCAGCCTGACGGGCTCGTCGGGCAGCCGGGCCGGGGGCGGGGAGAGCGCCGCCACCTGCTGCGACGAGAGGGTCCCCGACTTGAGGATCAGCCCCTCCGCGCCCCCGAAGAACTGGTGCAGCTGGCAGTAGGCCCTGACGCCCAGCACGCGCGGGGTGCGCGGCAGCTCGCGCAACAGCAGCGCCTCGCCGCCGCCCTCCCTCGCCCAGTCACCGCTGGACCGCGCCACCGCGCTGACCTCGGTGCCGCCCGCCATCAGCCCCACCCACGAGGTGTCCGTCCGGCGCGCGAGCGCCTCGGCGAGCGGCACGGCCGCATCGGGCGTGGTCGAGACCCGCACCATCCAGACGGTCTCCCCCAGCGCCGCGGGTTCCGTCAGGCCCAGGACGCGCATGGTGCGCCCGCCGCGCAGCTTCGCCCAGCGGCGGGCGATCGTCTGGTCCGAGACGCCCAGGACCTCGGCGATCCGGGAGAACGACACCCGCCCGTCGAGCTGTAGGGCGTGTCCGAGCTGCCGGTCGAGATCGTCCAGCGGCGGAGGCGTACGGGCGGCAGCCGTGTCGGTTTGCACCACACAAACGGTAGTGGATGTCGGAATCCGCCGCCTGACGCCCACTGGCTCGGCCCGGCAGCCGGTTTCTCCGAGCCTGGCGGCATGACGAAAAGAACCGGAAGCGGCCCGGGCTGGTGGCCGCTCGTCGCCCTGTCGCTGGGCGCCTTCATGCTGCTGATCGACGTGACGATCGTGAACACGGCGCTGCCGAGGATGGCGACGGCGCTGGACGCCTCGTTCACCTCCCTGCAATGGGTGGTGGACGTCTACGCGGTCGCGCTGGCCGCGCTGCTGCTGGCCGCCGGCTCGCTGGCCGACCTGCACGGCAGGCGGCGGGTGTTCACCGCAGGCCTGGTGATCTTCGCGCTCGCCTCGCTGGCCTGCGGGCTCGCCCCCGACGCCGGCCGGCTGATCGCGGCGCGCGCCGTCCAGGGCGTCGGAGCCGCGGCGGTCTTCGCGGCGAACGCCCCTCTGATCACCGCCACCTACCACGGGCGGGCACGGGGTATCGCGTTCGGTGTGTGGGGCGCGGTCAACGGCGCCGCCGCAGGGTGCGGACTCGCGCTCGGCGGCGTGCTGACCGAGTACGTCGGCTGGCGCGCGATCTTCTTCGTCAACGTACCCCTGACGGCGCTGGCTCTGTGGATCACCTACCGCACGGTGCCCGCCTCCCGTCCCCCGCGGGGCGCGGGGGCGCGCGTGGACTGGGCGGGCGCCGCGCTGTTCACCGTGAGCGTGGGCACGCTGACGTACGGGCTGGTGCGCGGCGGCGACGCGGGCTGGAGCGACCGGCTGACGGTGGCCTCACTGGTCGTCGCCGGGCTCGCCGCCGTGGGATTCGCGCTGGTGGAGCGCGCGCTGGGTGCCGCGGGGGCGCGCCGGAGCCGGGCCGCGGCGCCGCTGCTGGATCTGTCGCTGCTGCGGAACCGGTCGTTCACCGTGCTGATGGGGGCGGCGCTGCTGACCCAGGCCGCCGCGTTCGCGCACTTCGTCTACAGCGCGCTGTGGGCCCAGTCGGTGCTGGGCATGAGCCCGCTGGGCGCGGGTCTCGCCCTGCTGCCGATGTCGGGGGTCTCCTTCCTCGTCGCCGCTGTGTTCGGCGGGCGGCTTCAGCGGATGCGCCCGCAATACCCGCTGGGGGTCGGCGTGCTCGTGATCGGCGTCGGCGTGCTGGCGCAGACGCTGGTGGCGCCCGGCTCGTCCTGGACGGCGCTGCTGCCCGGGTGCCTGCTCATCGGGGTCGGCGTCGGTCTCGCGCTCACCGTGCTGATCGCCGCCGCGCTCAGCGCCGTACCGCCCGAGCGGGCGGGGCTGGCGAGCGGCGCCGTGAACACCTTCCGGCAGTTGGGCTACGCGCTGGGGGTCGCCGTGCTCGGCACTCTGTTCGCGACCCGGATACGCGAGGTGCTGACCGGTCTGGGGGTGCCGCGTGCGGCCGCCGAGGCCGCGGGGAGTGGCCGTGCCCAGGAGGCGGGGGTGCCGATGGGGCTCGTCCGGGAGGCGTTCGCGGCCGGGCTCGACCGCGTGTTCGTGGTGTGCGGCGTCGCGGCACTCGCCGCGGGGGTCGCGGTGCTGCTCTTCGTCCGGGGGCGCGCGGCGACGGCGCACGCGCCGGATCGGGGTCCGGGGCCGGAGGCGGCCCCGGAATCTGCGCGGGGTTCGGGGGCGGCTCCCGAGCGCGCACGGGAGGAGGCTCATTCGGCGACGCCGTAGTCCCCGGCTGCGCCGTCGTCCGCGGAGGCGCGGTGGCCGCCGCCGCGCCGGGCCTCGTCATACGCGGCGGCGCCACGGCCCCCGCCCGGGGGGTCGTCGTTCGTGGCGGCGTGACCCCCGCTCGGGTCGACGTTCGTGGTGGTGTCGTGGGGGTGCGCGGTGTCGTCTCCGTCGGTGTACAGCCGCGTCACCTCCTGCGCCCGGCGGGCCAGTTCCGCGCGGGCCTCGGGTGGGTCGAGGACCTCCAGCCAGGGGCCGAACTGGAGGAGCTGGCTGACGGCGGCCAGGACGGGAAAGGCGAGGCGGACGGTCACCCACTCGTCGTCCCCCTCGGCGGCGGGATCCGCGGAGGCCCCGGGCGGTTCCGGGACGGCGACCAGCACGGGGCCGACGATGCGGGCGAACATGTCGAAGCGGGGTCTGTGCACCCGTGCCGTCACGCGCACCGGCATGGGCCGCTCCTCCACGCGGCGGCGCAGCGGCTGCCAGACGTCTGCGAGTTCGACGCCGGGCCTGCGCCGCACGGGCTCTGGGAGCACTTTCGCGGAGGCCATCCGGTCCACACGGAAGAGCGCGGGGGCGCGCCGCCGGTCCGCGACCAGGTACCAGACGCCCGCCTTGCTGACGAGGCCGTAGGGGTCGACGGTGTAGGTGCGCAGCTCCCGCTCGCCTCCGTGCCGGTAGCGGATGCGCAGCCTGCGGTCGGCGAAGACGGCGTCGTGCAGCGCGTCGAGTTCGATGTCCGCGCGGGGCCCGCTCAGCCACCTGTCGGGGTCCACCAGGATGCGGCGGCTGGTCAGTTCGGCCGCCGGACGGTGCGGTGCGGGGAGCGCCGCCATCACTTTGCGGAGCGCGGAGACCAGCGCGCTGTCGAGTCCGAGGGCCGCGTGCGCGTCCTGCGCGGCGAGGACGAACAGGGCGCGGGCCTCGTCACCGGTCAGACCGGTGACGTCCGTGCGATACCCCGGCAGCAGCCGGATGCCGCCGTGCCGCCCCCGTTCGGCATACACCGGCACCCCGGCGGCCGAGAGCGCCTCCACGTCGCGGTAGATGGTGCGCGCGGAGACCTCCAGCTCCGCTGCCAGCTGGTCGGCCGGCACACGGCCACGCGTCTGGAGGAGCAGCAGGACGGACAGCAGGCGGTCGGATTTCACGTCCCCACAGTGCCGCAGAAAATGTTGACGGTCGATGGCGAGTTTTGACGGCAGACTCCTTCCCGGTCCCGCGCCGCGGAGCATCGCACACCGGCTGCGTCCCAGCTCCCGCGTGGCCTCCCTTCGATCCGACCGAGGAGCTCATCCCCGTGAACAGCACACCGCAGACGCCCGACCCCCGCCCCGTGTACGCCGCAGCCGCCGAGCAGCTGTTCCAGCTGATCTCGACCGTCCGGCCCGGCCATCTGGACCTCCCCACCCCCTGCGACGCGTACGACGTACGCGCGCTGCTGGGACACGTCGTCTCCGGTGCGCGGCGGATCGCCACCGTTCCGGGGGGCGGCGACGGCGTCGGAGAGGAAGTCCCCGAGTGGATCGGCGAGGTGCCCGCAGAACGCTGGGCAAAGCTCTACGACGAGGGCCGGGCCCGGGTGAACGCCGCCTGGTCGAACGACGCGGTCATGGACGCGGTCGTGACCGTCCCCTGGGGCAGCATGCCGGGCCGCATCGCCATGGCCGGCTCGGTGATGGAGACCGTCACGCACACCTGGGACCTGGCCCGCGCGCTGGAGCGGGACGACACGCTGGACGAGGGTCCGGCCCACTTCGCCCTGGCGGCCGCTCGGCGGGCGCTGCCGGCCGAGGGCCGTGAGGGAGCCCCGTTCGGTGAGGCGCGGCAGGTGCCCGAGGACGCCGGCGTGTACGTGCGACTCGCGGCGTGGCTGGGCCGGGACCCGGAGTGGAGGATTCCCTCTGTGGAGGGCCGGCCGGGAGGCGTGAGGGGACGGGCCGGGAGGAATTCGAGCGAAAATCCTCCCATCGCGTAACCGTACGAAAGACGCCTCGTTGGGCAGGATGCGCGGAGGCGACTGGAGCAGTAGGCGACGAAAGTGCGTGAAGTGGTGGTGGCCGGCTGAGGCGCAGCCCACAGGGCCCCTTGCCGGTAGTGCGGTACGTGGGAAGACATGAGCTGATCTCCGCTCCTGGTTCCTGGATACGGACACCTGCCGACCCCCAGGCGATCGGGGTCTTCCGGACATGTCCGCAACCAAGACCCGAGGGGGTCACCCATGTACACCGATTCCGTCCTCCTGGAGTCGCGCAGCGCGCGCTTCGGGCTCGCGCACAAGGTCGAAGTCCTCGACAAAGTGAAGGCACTGGCGTTTTCCACAGGCAGTGCACAGGCCACCACCCGGGATGTGGCCAACTACTTCGAAGTGCCTCCGAAAACTGTGGAAAAACTCGCCGAGCGGCACCGCGAAGAGCTCACACACAACGGGATGACCGTGCTCCGGGGCTCTGACCTGGAAGAATTTGTGACCGACAAGTTGTCGGTCACAAAACTCGAAGGGCCGAGTTATCCACAGCGCGTGCGGAGCCTGACCGTCTTCGACCGCCGCGCCGTCCTCACCGTGGCGATGCTGCTGCGGGACAGCGTCATCGCGCAGCGGGTCCGCACCTACCTTCTCGATGCCGAGGAGAGCGCCCGTACCGACACCGTCCACCCCGGCGTGGAAGCGGTGCGGCGGGCGACGGAGGAGCTGCGTCAGACGGTCCGCACACTGGCGGCGGGGTACGGCTCGCTCGACCGCAGGGTCACCCGCCTGGAGACCTCCGGGACCGAGCTGGGCACCGTCCTGCGGGAGCTGGGCCCCGTGCTCGGACGGATGTCCGCGCGGGTCGACCGGGTGGACCACCGGCTGGCGGAGACCGACCGGCGCACCGAGCGCACCGAGCAGGTGGTGTGCGCGATGAGTCAGCGCCTCGCCGACATGGGCGAGGAGATGCGCGAGATGCGCCAGGACCTGCGCTCGGTGATGCGGGCCATCGACGCGAGGCCCGTACCGCCACAGCTGCTGCTGCCCCGGCAGACCCCGCCCCGCCCGCGCGAGCAGTGACAGGCGTGACACGCCAGGCAACGTGACAGGCGGAGCAATGTGACACGCACGGCGCCCCCGGCTCGCGGCCCGCAACCGCCGGGGGCGCCGTCCCGTTTGACACAGCGCCCCGGACACACGGAAGCCACCGGCCCGCATCGCTCAAGGAGCTCACCCATGCGCACACGGAAACGCCGGACGGCTGTAGCCGCTGCCGCCGCCCTGGCGACGGCGGCCCTGATGTGCGCTCCGGCCTCGGGGGCGGCGCCCGGACACACGGCGCAGGCGGTCCGGACGCCGCCTCCGCCGTCGGTCCGCGGCGGGGCGCTCACCGCCGTCGCGAAGGTGTCCGCCGACCGGCTGGCGCTGGCGGACCTGGTGGCAGCGGCGAAGTACGGCACGGGTGAGCCGATCAGCGATCCGGCGCGCGAGCGCGCGGTGCTGGACGACGTGGCCGAGCGGTCCGCGGCCAGCGGGGTGGACCGGCGCCTGGCCACGGCCGTCTTCCGCGATCAGATCGAGGCGAGCAAGGACGTCCAGCGGGGACTGTTCAACCGGTGGGCCCGGTATCCGTCCGAGCGCCCGGCGCGGCGGCCGGAGCTGGCCGGGGAGGTGCGTCCGCGGCTCGACCGGATCACCGTCCGGCTGCTGGACGGGCTCGCCGCCGCCGGGCGGCCGCGGAACCGGCCCTCGTGTGCGCCGCGGCTCATGGCCGGCGCGGTCCGCGAGGCGGGGGAGCGCCGTTTCGACGCGCTGCACGCCCGGGGCCTGCTCAGGGCGCTGCCCTCCGTCTGCGAGGCGTGAGGGGAGTCTCCTCGCCCAGGTGTTCGGACCCGCGCGAGGCGGTTGTAGGATGACTGGGCAACCGGGCGAATCGCGTGAGGCTCTCGCGGAAGTCCGGTTGCCCAGACATCCGGATCGCGGAACCGACAGGAGCCAGGGCATGGCGTTGCGTGCCGCCGGACGGCAGTCGCTCGTCGACACGGTCGTCGGTGAGCTGCGGGCGCAGCTGACCGCGGGTGAGTGGGCGGTGGGTGAGCGCATCCCGACGGAACACGCGCTGGCCGAGCAGCTCCAGGTCGGCCGCAACACCGTGCGGGAGGCGGTGCGCGTCCTGGTGCACTCCGGGATGCTGCGCTCACGGCAGGGCGAGGGCACGTTCGTCGTGGCCACGGCCGACCCGGGCGAGATCGTCCGCGGGGTGCAGCGCGCCGACGTACGCGACGTGCTGGAGCTGCGCATCGCGCTGGAGGCCGAGGGCGCCCGGCTGGCCGCCCTGCGGCATCAGCCGTCCGATCTGGAGCGGATGCGGGCCTCGCTGGCCGCGCAGGCGGCCTTCCGGGACAGCCGGGGGCAGCCGGCGGACGGCCAGTACGAGCTGTACGCGGAACACGACATCGAGTTCCACGTCGCCGTCGTGGACGCGGCGCACAACGCCGCGCTGAGCGCGACGTACGCCTGGTTCAGCAGTTCGGTACGGGACGCGCTGGTCGCCTCGTTGCACGACCGGCACATGCCCCGCATCCACGAGACCGACCACCACGACCTCGTCGACGCCATCGCGACCGGCGACCCCGAGGTCGCGGAGCGGGCCGCCAGGGAGCTGCTCGCCAAGCCGAAGCAGGCCGTCGACACGCTCCTCGGCGCGGAGTGAATGTCCACTCCCCTTTCGGCGTGAGGGTGCGCCTGCCGGCGTCCCCCGCGCGCCACCGTTCGTCAGAAAGGCACCACCGCATGTCCCCGTCCCCCAGGGAAGGACTCACACCCACCGCGGAAGGGCTCACCACCGAGGAGCTCCTTTCGGCCGAACTGATCGACGCGGAGGAGGACCTGGCACCGGCGCCACCGGTGGCGGCGGCCCGCAGGCGGCTGCGTGCGCATCCGCTGCTGCTGTTCGTCGGTATCGTCCTGGCGTCGCTCAACATGCGCGCCGCGCTCGCGGGGGTCTCTCCCGTGCTGAGCGAGATCAGCGACGACTTCCACATGACCTCGACGGTCAGCAGCCTGGTCACCACCATTCCGCTGATCTTCATGGGCGTGGTCTCGCCGCTGGCGCCGAAGCTGGCGCGGCGCTGGGGCACCGAGACGGTGCTCCTCGGCGCCCTCGTGCTGCTCGCGGGCGGCATAGTGCTGCGGATCGCGCCGGCGGGCGTCGCGCTGTTCGGCGGGTGCGCGGTGGTCGGTTCCGGGATCGCGCTGCTGAACGTGCTGATGCCGGGCCTGATCAAGAGGGACTTCCCCGAGAAGGCCGCCGGCATGACGGCGCTGTACTCGACGGCGATGATCCTGGGCGCGACCGTCTCGGCGGCCGCCGCCGTTCCGCTGGAGCACGCGCTGGGCGGCTGGCGCGGTTCGCTGGTCTCCTGGGCGCTGCTGGCGGCGATCGCGGCGTGCGCGTGGCTGCCGCAGGCCGTCCTCGCGCGGCGCGGTACCCCCCACGGTGAGGCCGCGGCCGTGCCGGCGAGGCGGTCGGGGCCGTCGGGTTCCGCGGCGCCGGCCCCGGTCGCCACGGACGGGCCGAAGCTGACCCGCTCGCCGCTGGCCTGGCAGATCACCCTCTTCATGGGCTCCCAGTCGCTGATCGCCTACGTGACGATCGCCTGGCTGCCGACGCTCTTCACCGACCACGGTATGAGCAAGGCGAGCGCGGGCCTGGTCTTCGCGTTCAGCACGCTGGTGCAGATGGGCGGCTCTTTCGTGGTGCCGACGCTGGCCGGGCGGATGCGCGGGCAGCGTCTGCTGTGCGCCGTGGTGGCGCTTGTTCATGGCACTGGGCATCGCCGGTCTGCTGATCGCGCCGGTGGGCGGCGCCTGGGTGTGGGCGACGCTGCTGGGCCTCGGCCAGGGCGGTGCGCTCGGTCTCGCCCTGACGCTGATGGTGCTGCGCTCCGGCGACGCGCACACCGCCGCACGGCTGTCGGGCATGGCGCAGACGTGGGGCTATCTGCTGGCTGCCGCGGGTCCGCTCGTGCTCGGCGCCGTGCACCAGATGACGGGCGGTTGGACGGTCCCGGTCGTGCTGCTGCTGTGCGTGTGCGGTGCGCTCGTGCTGCTCGGCCTCGGTGCGGGCCGCGACCGCAGGATCGGCGCCTCGGCGGGCTGAGCCACCGACCTGTCGGAAACACCACCGGCCTGTCGGGAACAGGCGAGCCACCGGCCTGTCAGAAGTGGGCGGGTGGGAGCGGAAATCGCGCTCCCACCCGCCGTTTTTTCACCGTACTGGAACGCCGGGTACTCCCCCTCGGACACTCTGTCGCCCAGCAGCCCCCTCGCTCACTCCTCGCCCGCCAGCGTCAGGGTGCGCAGCTTCTGCCCGGCGAAGAGGGTGCCGCCCACGGTGACCACGACGAGGAGCACCACCGCCGTCGGCAGTCCGACGGCGGAGCTGATGTCGGCTCCGCTGCCCGCGACCTTCTCGGCCAGCGCCAGTGCCCACTGCTGCACGCTGAGCGTCTTGGCACCGCCCACGAGGCTGCCGATGAGCGCCTCCCAGATGAGCGCGTACGCAAGGCCGATCACCACGGCGTGCCTGCTGACCGTTCCCAGCAGCAGGAACAGCGCGCTGTAGGCGACCGAGGCGACCACGGCGGCGAGCGCGTAGGCGACGGCGATCTGCTGGCTGTTGCCGTTGAGCACGAAGCCGGCGACCAGCACGGGGACGGCGGAGAACACCGCGGTCACACCGGAGGCGACGAGAAACTTGGTGAGGATGACGGAGGGGCGCGGTACCGGCTTGGACAGCAGGTAGACGACAGAACCGTCGTCGATCTCGGGGCCGATGGCGCCTGTTCCGGCGATCACGCCGACCAGTGGCACCAGGGTGGCGAGGGCGAAATCGCCCAGAAGTTGGCTGGCGACCGCGTCGTCCGCGCCGTTCATGGCGCGGACGGCGGCGGACACCACGAGCAGCAGGGCCGGCAGCGCGCACAGGATGAGGGCGCGGCGGCGGCCCAGGAGCGCGCGGTAGGTGAGCCGCGCGACCGTCGGGTTGAACATCAGGTCAGCTCCTTTCCGCCGCTCAGGCCGCGACGAGGTACGAGAAGACGCTCTCCAGGGACTCGTCGGAGGGCGAGACGGTGTAGAGCCGGATTCCGTGCTCCCTCGCGACGCGCGGGAGCAGGGTGGTGAAGCGCGTGAAGTCGACGGCCTGGATGCGCAGTGCGTCCTCTGTCCTGTCCAGTTCGATGCCTGCCGTGGAGGCGTCCGCGATGAGCGCCGCGGCGAGCCGCCTGTCGTCGCTGGAGCGCACCAGGTAGCGGTGTGGACGGTCGGTCATCAGGCGGCGGATCTTGCGGAAGTCGCCGCTGGCCGCGTGCCGTCCGGCGACGATGACCTCGATGTGGGAGGCGAGCTGTTCGACCTCCTCCAGGATGTGCGAGGAGAACAGCACGGTGCGCCCCTCGTCGCCCATCCGGCGCAGCAGCTCCATCAGCTGCATGCGCTGGCGCGGGTCCATCCCGTTGAACGGCTCGTCCAGCAGCAGCACGGAGGGGTGGTGCACCAGGGCGGAGGCCATCTTCACGCGCTGCCGCATGCCCTTGGAGTAGGTGGAGATGCGGCGTTCTTGCGCGTACTCCATCTCGACGGTGGCCAGCGCCTCGGCGGCGGCCGCACGGGGGTCGGGCAGGCCGTGGAGTTCGGCGTTGGCCAGCACGAACTCGTGCCCCGTCAGAAAGTCGTACATTCCCTCCCGTTCGGGCACCAGGCCGATGTGCCGGTAGGAGTCCTCGTTGCGCCAGATCGGTGTGGCCGCGTTGCGGCTGCCGTCCGGCCCTGGGGTGGGCTCCAGGGTGACGCTGCCGTTGGAGGGGGCGAGGAATCCGCCCATCATGTGGATGAGCGTGGACTTCCCCGCGCCGTTGGGGCCGAGCAGTCCTGTGACACCGGGGCTGATGTCCATGGTGATGTCGTTGACCGCGACGACGTTGCCGAACCAGCGGGAGACGCGGTCGATGTGGATCTCGGTCACAGTCCGGCCTTTCGGTAGCGGCGCTGCAAGAGGGCGTAGAAGCAGACCAGGAGCGCGGCGAGGACGACGAGGTAGACGGCGCCCTGCGCGCCGGTGAGGTCCTGCCCGCCGGGGAACTGGGAGGAGCCGCCGAGGAACGTGGACTGGATGCCGTCCAGCAGCGTGCCGGGCGAGGCGACACCGAGCCAGCCGACGGCCTCCTTGCTGTCGGAGGTCCAGGCGATCCCCTGGAGCGCGGTGATGAGGAAGAACGGCACCGTGACGGCGACGATGATCGCCGCGATGCCGAAGCCGCGGCGCGGGGTCAGGGCCGCGATCCATGCGGCGATCGCGGCGTGCAGCAGCGCGAACAGCGCGCAGAAGACGAGGCCCTGGGCCGCCGCCCCGCTCTGCTCGGCGAAGCCGAGTTTCGCCAGCAGCGCTCCGGCGTACATGATCAACACAGGCGCTGCGGTGAAGACGAAGAGCGCCGCGGACAGTGCCGCGAACTTGGCCACCACGTAGTCGCCGCGTTCCATCGGCCGCGAGAAGTACAGCGGTGTCGTCTTGAACCGCAGGTCGAGGGAGAACGCCTGGGGCGCGGCGGCGGCGAGGTAGATGCCGATGAGCGGCTGCATCATCAGCACGTACTCGGAGTAGCCGACCGGCAGGTCGTCGCTCTTGGCCACGACGCTGACGGCGACGACGATCGCGGCCGGCACGCTCACCGCGGCGAACAGCAGCATCGGCAGAACCTTCGACTTCGCCGAGCGTCCCAGCCCGTAGGCGCCGCGCAGCGTCTGGCTGAACAGCGCGCGCCGCGCGTAGGAGCGGCCGAGACGGGGGCCCTCGTAGCCGCGGTAGCCGATGTTGTGGATGACGTCCTGGCCGCGCCCTGGCCTGCTGCCGCCGCCCGCGGGGGCGGAGCCCGCGCTGCCGGGGGGTGCGGGGGCGTGGGCCGGTGTGGCGTGTGCGGGGGTGCGGTCAGGCGACATCGCCGGCGCTCCTTTCCGTGAAGACCTCGGAGATCTGGTGCCTGCGCTGTTCCATGCGGACCAGCCCGAGGCCGAGGTGGGCCGCGGTGTCCCGCACGGTGTCGTAGACCGACTCGTCGGCGAGGTCGAGGGTGACCAGGTGGCCGGCGCCGGGCGCCAGGGCGCCGGCGGGACCCGGCTCGTGCGGGGCGCATCCCGCCTGCCGCAGCGCCTCGCGCAGCGCCGCGGTGCCGTCCGGGTGCGCGTCGGTGTCGGTGACCTCGACGGCGAGGACGGCGGTGCGCTGGGTGAAGTCGGCGGTGGAGGAGGAGCGCAGCAGCTTGCCGCCGTCGATGACGACGATGTGGTCGCTGGTGCGCTCCAACTCGCCCAGCAGGTGCGAGGTGACCAGCACGGAGATGCCGAAGTCGGTGTGCACGCGGCGGATGAGGCCGAGCATCTCGTCACGGCCGACGGGGTCGAGGCCGTTGGTGGGCTCGTCCAGGAGGACGAGGCGCGGGTCGTGGACGAGGGCTTGGGCGAGCTTGACCCGCTGCTTCATGCCCGTCGAGTACCCGCCCATGGGGCGGTAGCGCTCCTCGTACAGGCCGACGTGGCGCAGCGTGTCCGCGGTGCGCTCGCGGGCCGCCGTCGTGGGCAGCCCCGACATCCGCGCCATGTGGACGACGAACTCGGTAGCGGACACGTCCGGTGGCAGGCAGTCGTGCTCGGGCATGTAGCCGACGCGCTCCCGGATCGCGCCGCCCTGGGTGGCCACGTCCATGCCGAGCACGGAGGCCGTGCCCTGGGTGGCGGGGGCCAGCCCGAGCAGAATCTTGATCAGGGTGGACTTTCCGGCCCCGTTGGCGCCGACCAGGCCGGTGACCCCCGGCTCGACGCCGACGGTCAGCCGGTCCAGTGCGGTCACCCTGGGGTACCGCTTGCTGAGGCTTTCGATCGCGATCACAGTCACCCTTCGACGGTACGAACGGCTCGTCGCGTCCGCGTCAGACGCGGTGTCGGTTTCCCGGCCGCCGCCCGTACTTCTCAGGTGCGTGGGGCCGTACGCCTCAGGTCGGAGAGGCCCGTAGGGGCACTGCACCAAGGTCATGGTCCGGGCTCCGGTCAGGACCGAGCGCGAAGTTATCCACAGGCTGGGAGGCAGCCTTGACCACGCCATGGGCCGATGTCACATTCGTCGGTGTCAACGTGCTCTCGCCGGTGGGCCCGGCACGGACGAAAGGGTGGCGATGCGCCCGGCAACGAGCGAAGACGCCGCAGCTGACCTGCGGGGATATCGAAAAGTGCAGCAACTCGCCTACGCCTGCGCGGAGTCGGTGGCCGCCAGGCTGAAGCCGGGGATGACCGAGCGGGAAGCGGCGCGGATGCCGCGCGAGTGGCCGCGCGAGCGCGGCGGCCGGACCGCGGAGGCCGGCTACTCCGGCTGCCTGGGCCCCCACCCCGTGCACGAGCGGCTGACGGCGGACCTGCGCGCGCACCGCGAGCTGATCCTGGCCCGGGTGCGCGAGCGCCGCCCGCTGCGGGAGATCTCCGCCGAGGTGGACCGGCTCATGCGCACCCAGGGCTACGCAGGACGGCACCGCGCCCACCCGTTCGGCGTGCGCGCGCACCGGGTGGCCCGCGCCCCGCACCGCGGCCGGCCCCCCGCGGTCCGCGGCCGCGGCACCGGCGCCCTCAAGGGGCGGGCCCGGGGCGTCTTACGCGGACACGGGGACGGCCGGCTGCCGCGGTGGAGCCCGTCCCGCCGCGCCGACCACCCGCCGCGGACGGGGCTGTGGGAGGTCGAAGCCCGTCTGGGGTTCCGGGGCACGGGCGCGAAGTTCGAGGAGATCCTGGTGGTGACCGACTCCCGGGATCCGCAGGAGAGCGCGTTCTGGCTGGAGGACGATCTGCCGCATGTGCGGCGCTGGCAGGAGGAGGCACAGGCGGTATGAACGGCGGAAAGCGCAACCTGTGGGGCGGCGGCGGGCGCGCCCCGCGCCCAGAAACGGCCCGGCAGCGGGGCGGCCTGCTGGAGGGGGCGCGGGAGCGCCGCGTGGCCACCGGAGGGATCGAGCTGTGCGTCGCCGAGCTGGGGGACGCACAGCAGCCGACGGTGATGCTGGTGCACGGCTACCCGGACAGCAAGGAGGTCTGGTCGAAGGTGGCCGGGCTCCTCGCGGACCGCTTCCACGTGGTGCTCTACGACGTGCGGGGCCACGGCCGCTCGACGGCGCCCGTGCCGCTGCGCGGCGGCTTCACGCTGGAGAAGCTCACCGACGACTTCCTCGCGGTCGCGGACGCCGTCAGCCCCGACGCGCCGGTCCACCTGGTGGGGCACGACTGGGGCTCGGTGCAGGCATGGGAGTTCGCCACGGTGCGTAGGACGGAGGGCAGGATCGCCTCCTTCACCTCGATCTCGGGACCGTCCCTTGACCACTTCGGCCACTGGATCAAGCGGCGGATGACCCGGCCCACCCCGCGCGGTGCCGCCCACCTGCTCGGCCAGAGCGCCAAGTCCTGGTATGTGTACGCGCTGCACACACCGGTCCTTCCCGAGCTGGCCTGGCGGGGCCCGCTGGGCAAGCGCTGGCCGCGCCTTCTGGAGCTGACCGAAAAGGTGCCGGGGGACGGCTACCCCACGGCCTCCCTCCCGCAGGACGCGGCGCACGGCGCCTGGCTGTACCGCGACAACGTGCGCGCCCGGATGCGCCGCCCGCGCACCGACGCCTACGCCCACGTCCCGGTGCAGCTCATCACCCCGACCGGTGACGCCTTCCTCAGCGAGCACCTCTACGACGACCTGGACCGGTGGGCGCCGCAGCTCACCCGCCGCACCCTGCCGGCCAAGCACTGAGTCCCGCGCACCCGGCCCGACCAACTCGCCGCCTGGATCAGCGGATTCGTCAACCGGAACGAGTCGCCTGTGCCCACCGCGCAGCCCTCGCCCGCAGGAGCGCACGCCGACCGGTTCGCGGGGCAGCTCGTCCTGGTCACCGGCGCGGGCAGCGGCATCGGGAGGGCGACGGCCTTCTCGTTCGCCGAGGCGGGCGCCCGCGTGGTCGCCGTGGACCGCGACGCGCGCAGCGCGGCCCGCACGGCCGAGCTGGCCCGCCTGGCGGGGGCACCCGAGGCGTGGGCCGAGGAGGTCGACGTCGCGGACGAGGAGGCGATGGAGAAGCTGGCCACGAAGGTCGCCACCGAGTACGGCACCGTGGACGTGCTGGTCAACAACGCGGGCATCGGCGTGGCCGGCGCCTTCCTCGACACCACCACGCAGGAGTGGAAGCGGACGCTGGATGTGAACCTGTGGGGCGTCCTGCACGGCTGCCGGCTCTTCGGACGGCAGATGGCGCAGCGGGGCCAGGGCGGCCACATCGTCAACCTCGCCTCCGCCGCCGCCTACCAGCCCTCCCGCGCCCTGCCCGCGTACTGCACCTCCAAGGCGGCCGTGCTCATGCTCAGCGAGTGCCTGCGCGCCGAGCTGGCCGGGCAGGACATCGGCGTGACGGCCGTCTGCCCCGGTTTCGTCAACACCAACATCGCCCGCACCGCACGGTTCGCGGGGATGGACGAGAAGGAGCTGCGGCGCTTCCGTGACCGCACCTCGCGGCTGTACGGGTTGCGGAACTACCCGCCGGAGAAGGTCGCCGAGGCCGTCCTGCGCGCGGTCGTCGGCAACCGCGCCGTGGTGCCGGTGACGCCCGAGGCCCGGGGGATACGGCTGCTCTCCCGCCTCGCACCGCGCGCCCTGCGCGGCATAGCCCGCCTCCAGCCCCCGGCCTGACCTGCCAGGTTCCCGCAGCGATGAAGGAGTGAGCGCCATGGCTCCGTCCCCCCACCCGCCGGCACCCGAGCTGCCGGCCCCCGCACAGCCGCCGCCTGCCGTCCCGGACGCCGCGGTGGAGTACCGCATCGAGGATCTGGCGCACCGCAGTGGTGCCACGGTGCGCACGATCCGGGCCTACCAGGACAAGGGCCTGCTGCCCAGACCGGAGCGGCGAGGCCGGGCCAACGTGTACGGCGCCTCTCACCTGGCGCGGCTGCGTCAGATCGTCGGCCTGCTGGAGCGTGGCTACACCCTGGCCTCGATAAAGGAGCTGCTCCGGGCCTGGGACGAGGGCCGGGGCCTCGGCGGGGTGCTCGGACTGGTGGCGGAGGTGGACGGGCCGTGGACGAGCGAGCAGTCGGGCCACATCTCGCGCACGGAGCTGGCGGAGTTGTTCGGCGGCGAGCAGGAGGAGACGGCGGTCGCCGAGTCGGCTGTCGCCGAGGCGGTGGCGCTCGGGGTGCTGGAGCCGCTGCCCGGCGGCCAGGAGGGCTTCCGGGTACCGAGCCCACGGGAGCTGGCGGTGGCGGCGGAGCTGCACAGGGCGGGGGTGCCGCTGCCTGCCATCACCGGGCAGCTACGGGAGCTGCGCGGTCAGGTCGAGCACATAGCCACCCGCTTCCTGGACTTCACCGAGGAGCACGTCTTCGTCCGCTACGCCGGTGTGCGCCTGTGCGAGGCGGACGCCTCGGAGGCCGCCGCTCTGGTGCGCAGGCTGCGACCGCTGGCCCAGCAGACCATGGAGGCGGAGCTGGCACGGGCCATGCAGAAGCTGGCAGCCCGCAACCTGCGCGCGCACCTGCGTTCGGCGGCCCAGGTCGCGGTCGCCGCCGCGGGCGAGGACGAGGACGGATCCGGCACGGCGACGGCGGGGGAAGGAGCCGGCACGGCCATGGCGGGGGAAGAACCCGTTCCGCACTCGCCAGGGCGCTCCCCACAGGGCTCCCCCGCACAGGACTCCTCCCCGCGGGGCTCCACCCCACAAGGCTCCTGCTCCTCCTCGCGGGACTCCCCGTTGCCCGGTGCCCCGCGGTCGGAGGCGGTGTCACTGCCCGGGAAGACGGTGTCGCTGCCTGCGGAGACGGTGGAGGCGGTGCGGGCGCTGGTCGGCGAGGCCCGCATCCCGGAGTTCGTCGCTGCGGCGGCGGAACGGGAGGTGAGATCCCGGCGGATGGACGCGATGGTGACCGAGGCACGGTGAAGACGCGGAGCGGTGAAGAAGCGGAGCGGTGGAGTCGCGGCGCGGTCAAGGCAAGACGCGGCGCGGCGCGGTCGAGGCAAGGCGCGGGCCTCAGGCGTGCATGCGAGCGCCCACGTCCTCCACGCAGTCGCGCAGGGCGGGCAGGTGCGAGCGCAGCTCCTCGGTGCTGGTGAGGACCACGGTCGCCCCCAGAGAGACGGCGAGGGAGGGCGTTCCCGAGGCACGGGGGACGGTGACAGCTACGGAGCGGACGCCGATCTCGTTCTCCTCGTCCACCTCGGCCCAGCCCTGTTCGCGCACCCGGTGGAGTTCCTCGCGCAGGAGCCCGGGATCGTTACGGGTTCGGGGGGTGACGGACGCGAGGGGGGTGGCGGCTCTCCCGGACGGCGCCCTCGTGGTGAACGTGGGACGGGGCCGGACGCTGGACACCGGCGCGCTCCTCGCCGAGGCGCGCGCGGGGAGGCTGCGGGCCGCGCTGGATGTGACGGACCCGGAACCGCTGCCCGCCGAGCACCCGTTGCGGCAGGCGCCTGACGTGCTGATCACACCGCACGTCGCGGGCGGTTCCGCGAGTTTCAGGCCGCGGGCCGAGCGGCTGGTCGTGGAACAGATACGTCGCTGGGGCGCGGGCGGCGAACTGCTCAACCCGGTACCCCGGCCGAGGACGGAGACCGGCCAAGAGGCAAGGGGAGGCGGGCCACGGGTCTCGCTCCGGGCCCCGGCGGCCCCGTACGCTCCCAGGTGTGAGTTTGCGTCTGAGCACCGTGATTCTGCCCGTGCGCCGCTGGCAGGAGGGCGGGCGCGGCCAGTGGGAGCGCGCCGAGGAACTGGGCTTCCACACCGCGTACACCTACGACCACCTCTCGTGGCGGGTGCCCTTCAGGGACGGCCCCTGGTTCGGCGCGCTGCCCACCCTGACCGCCGCCGCGACGGTGACAGGGCGGATGCGGCTCGGCACACTGGTGACCTCGCCCAACTTCCGCCACCCCGTCACGCTCGCCAAGGAGTTGCTCTCCCTCGACGACATCTCCGAGGGGCGCGTCACGCTGGGCATCGGCGCCGGCGGCAGCGGTTTCGACGCGACCGTGCTGGGCCGTCGGGCGTGGACGGCGCGGGAGCGGGCGGACCGTTTCGCGGAGTTCGTTCCGCTCCTCGACCGGCTGCTCACCGAGGACGCGGTGACGTACGAGGGCACCTACTACTCCGCCGACGAGGCACGCGGTATCCCCGGGTGCGTCCAGCGGCCCCGGCTTCCGTTCGCGGTGGCCGCGACGGGGCCGCGCGGGTTGCGGCTCGCGGCGCGGCACGGGCAGGCGTGGGTGACGACGGGTGACCCGCGGCTGTCCGCGACGGGAACGCCGGAGCAGTCGCGTGCGGCGCTTCGCGGGCAGCTCGCGGGGCTCGGCCGGGCGTGTGCCGAGGTCGGCCGAGAGGTGGCGGAGGTGGACAAGGTGCTGCTCACCGGGTTCACGCCGGAGGGAGCCGGCCTGCTGGAGTCCGTCGACGCGTTCGTCGACTTCGCGGGCCGACACGCCGAGCTGGGCTTCACCGAGTTGGTCGTGCACGCCCCGATCCCGGACTCGGTCTTCGCCGCCGACGAGGCCGTGTTCGAGAAGGTCGCCACGGAGGCCGCCGCCCAACTGGCATGACCGACGCCGGCCGCCGGCGTAACCGGCACCGACCACCGACCACCGACGTAATCGGCACCGGCCACCGACCACCGGCCACCGGCCACCGGCCACCGGCGTAATCGGCACCGACCACCGGCGTGCTCAGCACCGCCCGATCCTCCGCCGGGGCGCATCAGTGGCGGGGTGGGCGTTGCGCGCTGGCGGGCCGGCAGTCGGCGCACAGGCCCCACCAGGTGATCTCGGCTTCGTCGACGCTGAACCCCGCGTCGTCGCCCGGTTCGAGGCAGGGGGCCCGGCCGACGCTGCAATCGACGTCCTTGATGCGGCCGCAGCTCCGGCAGACGAGGTGGTGGTGGTTGTCGCCGACGCGCAGTTCGTACCGGGCGGGTGAGCCGGCCGGTTCGATGCAGCGGATCAGCTCGGCCCGCGACAGGTCCTCCAGCACGTTGTAGAGCCCCTGGCGCGAGAGACACCGGGAGGCACCTTCCCCGTCGTCCGCGGACTGGATGCGGTGCTCCAGCTCGGCGGCGGTGGAGTGCGCGTGCCCGTGCAGGGCGGTCAGGACGGCGCGGCGCTGTGCGGTGCTGCGCAGCCCCCTGGCCTTGAGCAGCTCGCCCACCGGCTGATCCATGGCAGTCACGCCCCTTCTTGATTCCATCCAGTCTAGCCACGCCGCCCCCGTCCCCGTCAGCCGCGACGCGGGGGCACAGGTCGACCCGGCCTTCAAGTAAAATTGACCTAGTCAAAACTGGCCAGCTACTCTCGCATCCATGAAGTGCTACGACTGCGACGTGACCGGCATCGAGGAAACGGTCGCCATCGGTGTCTGCCGCCGCTGCGGTCTCGTGGTGTGCGCGGACCACGGACGGGTCACCCAGGTCCTCGTCCACCGGGCCAACGGCGTGGGCAAGGCGACCAGCGACCGGCCCGCCCGGCGCGTGCTGTGCAGCCCCTGCCACGGCGCGGAACGCCCCCACTGACCCCCGCGCCCTCGTGGCGCCCTCGCCTCTCCCTCCCTGCCCGCTTCGAGTGTCGAGTGTCGCCGCCCTCGCGGAGTGGTCGGCGGGCATGCTCGGTGGTATGGACCGCACGCCTCCCCCGCCACCCGACGGCCACCGGACGCCGCCACCGCCTCACCGGCCCCACCAGCCCCCGCTCCCCAGCACGGAGGCGGCGGTGGGGGTGCTGTCGGCGCTCGCGGAGCGCCGGGGTCTGCAGGTGACGGTCGAGCACGCGATCGGCGCGGACGAGTCGTCGCGGCGTACGGCGGCCGGGGCGTTCGCCGTGACCGACGAGGACGGTTCCCTGCCGCACGAGGCGCTGCTGGAGATCCCGGCGACCGACGGTCCTGACGGCACGCCGCGCACGCCGAGGATCGCCGTGCAACTCTTCGAGGAGGGTGACGCACACATCACCCTCGACGGCGTCACCTTCCACGACCTGCCCCGCGAGTCCACCCCCGCCTTCCTGGAGGCGGTCTTCGACGGGCGGGCCCATCTGCGTACGACGTGGTATCCGCCGTTCTGCCGGCTCGTGGTGACGCTGGACGGCGAGCTCTCGTACAAGGAAGTCGTTCCCCTGGCGTACGGCGGGCTCTCCCGGTGGCTGAACAGCCTCCGTTCCTGAAGCCGCGTCCGAGAAGCCGCCTGCCTGAAACCGCGTTCCTGGAACCGCGTTCCTGAAGCCGCCCCCGCGCCCGGCCGCGGTCAGTGACGCAGGCCGAAGAGCCGGGCCGCGTTGTCGTGGCAGACCGCGCGGAGCCAGGCAGGTGGGAGCCCGGTGCGCTCCTCCAGGGCTTCGAGGGCGTGGGCGTACGCGTACGGGATGTTGGGGAAGTCGGTGCCCAGCAGGACGCGGTCGCCGAGGTCGGCGAGCCGGGACAGTTCCGCGCGGGGGAACGGGGCGGCGGCCTCGGCGAAGCCGGTGAAGACCATCGTCGTGTCCAGCAGGACGCCCGGATAGCGCTCCGCCAGGTCGAGGAAACCGGCGTACTCGGGCATGCCCAGGTGGGCGACGATCAGGCGGAGGCGGGGGTGCCGGGCCAGGACGGCGCCGATGGGCCCTGGGCCCGTGTGGGTGGCGGGCACCGGGCCCGAACCGCAGTGGGTGACCACGGGGACGCCGGCGTCGGCGAGTTGGCCCCACACCGGGTCCAGCAGCGGGTCGCGCGGGTCGTAGTCGCCGACCTGTACGTGGCTCTTGAAGACGCGGGCGCCCTGTTCGAGGGCGTGGCGCACGTCGCCGGCCGCGTCGGGTTCGGCGTGGAAGGTGGCGGTGTGCAGGCAGTCGGGTGTCCGGGCGGCGAAGTCGGCAGACCAGTCGTTGAGGGAGCGGGCCATGCCCGGCTTGCGGGGGTAGAGCATGGAGGTGAACGCGCGGACGCCGAATCCCCGCAGGAGCGCGAGGCGCCGGTCCTCGTCCTCCCGGTAGCCGATCGGCCAGGGGCGGCCGACGAGGGGCCCGGCGGCGTCGAAGTACGCCCACACCTTCGCGAGCAGGCGTTCGGGCATGAAGTGGGTGTGGACGTCGATCAGCGAGGTCACGCCGATGCGCGCGCGGAACGCCGCCACCCGCGCCCGCTCGGCCGGCTCCGCCGGTATGTCCGCCCCCGCGCCCGCGCTCGCGCCTGTGTCCGTGCCCATGCGGGTCACCCTAGTGATGCTGCTCGGCCGAGCCGATGGTCCGGTCGGCCGAGGACTCGTCGGCGGGGGCCGATACGGAGAGGAGCCCGGCGCACCGGTGTCCGAGGGGACCGGTGCGCCGGGCTCGCGGCGTGGTGCGGGAGGGGAGTCAGCGCGGGGCGGGGGCACCCGGCTCGGCGTACGCGGGAGCGGGAGCGGGAGCGGGGCCCGCAGAGGGGGCCGGTCCGGACGTCGAGCGGCTGACGGTCAGCAGGAACGCGGCGACGACGGCCATGAGGCCGACGACAAGGGCGAGCGTGACGGGGGTGTGGACGTCGAGCAGGATCATCGTCGTGTTCGCGGCGAAGTGGGTGACCATCGAGGCGACGACGCCAGCCCGCTCGTAGGCGTAGGCGGTCAGCATGGCCATGGGGACGACGCTGACGGCGAAGAGCATGCCGCTCGGGGTGGCGAGTCCGAGCTCGTTTTGGACGGTGCCGTCGATGAAGAACAGCGGCAGGTGCCACACGGACCAGACGACGCCGAGCAGGAGGCCCACCTGGAGACGGCCCATCGACGCGCGCATCCTCGGGTAGGCGGTGCCCCGCCAGCCCGGCTCCTCCGACAGCGGTCCCGAGACGATCATGCTGACGAGGAACGCGGCGGGGCCGCCCGCGTCCGCCATCACGTCCCGGGCGCCGTCCAGGCTCAGCGCCGGCCCGCCCGCCGCCTGCGCCAGCAGGGCGGCGCCCAGCACCGTCGCCGAGGTGGCGACGAGGAACAGCGGCAGCCAGGCCAGTGCCCTGCTCCGGAAGCGCACCGCGTGCTCGGGTACGGGCTCGCCGCGCCGACGGCGGCGTACGCGGACCACCAGAGCGGCGATCAGCGGTCCGAAGGCGCCGAAGAGGTAGGGCAGCGCGGTGGGCGGGGTCATCGCGGATCCGCCGAGGCCCATCGCCGCGCCCCACGACGCCCAGCTGAGGCCGAAGGCCAGCGCCACGAAGAGGCCCAGGTCGCCGCGGTGCCTGCCGGCGGGGGCCCCGGCGAGCGGGTTCGACGTCGGTGCCATCGATGACACAGCCATGACATGTTCTTCTCTGTGAGTGTGAGCGTGACGAGTTCTTCCGTGCGGTGCCGGGCGCGCTGCCCTCGGGGAGTCGTCGGACGCGCCGCCCTCAGGGCCGGTCCGCTGTCCTCAGGGCCGGTCCGCGCAGGCGTCGGCGGGCTCCTCGTGCCCTGCCGGGGCGTCCAGTCGGGGGGTGAGCCAGCCGGTGACGAGGGTGAGGAGATCGGGGTCGACCGGGCGGCTCAGCAGGCGGCCGTAGGAACGGACGGTGTGGCGGCCCGGGTCCCGGCGCAGGAGGTGGGTGAGGTCGGGCACGCGGTGGGTCTCGACGGCGCCGCCCGGGGCGACGCGGCGCATCTCGTCCAGGTCTCCGGGGTCGACCTGGACGTCCTTGGCACCGGTGACGGCCAGCACGGGAACCTCGATCGCGGCGAGGTCATCACGGGTGTCGTGGGCGAGGTTCTCGCGCATCCAGCGGGCGTTGAGCGGCATTCCGGCGATCCGGGCCACGTCAGTCCGCGTCCGGCGTATCCGGGCGAGGGCGCGCTCGCCCAATGCTCCCAGAGGGCGCCGGAGCAGGCGCACGGGTGCGGGCATGCCGCTCAGGAGCGAGCGGGCCTGCCAGCGCACGGCTTCCTCCCCGGTGCGGGCGTATCCGGCCAGGAGCACCGCGGCCCGCACCTCCCGGCGCGCGGCGAGGGCCATCGCGTGCAGCGCCCCTTCGCTGTGGCCGATGACGGCGACCGCGTCCGAGCGGACCGCGGGGTGGGCCGCCAGGGCGCGCGCGGCGGCGATGGCGTCGTCGCAGTTGTCGGTGAAGCCCCAGGCGCGCCAGTCGCCCGGGGTGGCGCCGGTGCCGCGCCGGTCGTAGCGCAGTGTGGCGATGCCCGCTGCCGCGAGCGCTTCGGCCACCGGCCCGCCGAGGTTCGTCTTCAGCTTCTTCGAGTTGCCTTCGCGGTCGAGGGGCCCCGAGCCGTGCAGCAGCAGGACGGCGGGGTGCGGTCCTGGCCCCGACGGCAGGGTCAGCGATCCCGCCAGGTCGGTCCCGTCGTTCGCGGTGACCGTCATCGCAGTGTCGGGCATGGCTCCGCCTCTCCTCGTTTCCGTTCTCAACTACGAGAACGTTATCAAACATGAGAGCATGGAGACATGGCAAACGCGAACGAGCTCCTGCACCCCGTGCGGATGCGCATCCTGCAAACCCTGCTCGGCGCCGACGAACTGACCACGGCGCAACTGCGCGACCGGCTGCCCGACGTGGCGTCGGCCACCATGTACCGGCACGTCGCGGCCCTCGCGCAGGCCGGCGTCATCGAGGTGGTCGGCGAGCGGCCCGTTCGCGGCACCGTCGAGCGCAGCTACCGGGTCCGCCAGGACCGGGCCCTCGTCGACCCCGACACGCGCGACGCCATGGGCACGGAAGACCACCGGCGGGCCTTCACCGTCTTCTCCGCGGCCGTGATGGGCGACTTCGAGCGGTACCTCTCGCACGAGGACGCCGAACCCGCGCGGGAGAACGTCCTCTACCGGCAGGGCGCCGTGTGGGTGACGGACGAGGAGTTCGCCTCACTCGTCGACGAGATCGAAGCGGCCGTCGCCCGCCGCACGCACACCACCCCGGGCGACGGGCGCACCCGCCACCTCCTCAGCCTCGTCTTCGTGCCCGACAAAGCCGCGGGGAACCCGGACGAGCCCGGAACCGACACGGCGAGCGGGCCGTCTCCGCGCCCGGGCGCGGAGACGTGAGGGACCGACCGGCATCCGCGATGCCGACTGATCGATGTCGACGGGCACGACGGCGCGGCGCGCGGGCTCGTCGGCATCTCCACGGGCCCGCAGGGCCGGACGGCCCGACGTGGATCGCGGAACGGCGGCACCTGGGCCCGGGCGCACACCCCGCCCCCGTCCCGGCTATTCCCGCCGATGCTCAGGGCACTCGCACGGGGGGAAGGCGCCCGGACTGAACCCGCCCGGCGGACCGAGCCACGGCCCCTTCTCCATCACGGTGACCGACCGAACGGGCGTACGCCGCCCGGTATCCGCCGCCACCCGGTAGACGCGGAGCGTCATCCGGTGCGTCTCCGGCCGGGGAGCCGTCTCGTCGCTCACGCCCGCTCCCTGATCCAGCGCGCCAGAGCGAAGACCGCGTCGGCGGACGCCCCTCCCAGCTCCACGTGCGGCCTCCCCATGACGGGGAAACCCCCGCTGAGGGAGGGCAACTTGCACCCTGCCATCGCCAGCGCCTCCGCCAGCTCATCGGCCGCCCTGCGCCCGATGGCCAGCGCACTCTCGGGACTCGACTGTGCATCCATGCCCATACGGTGACCCCTCCCGAGCCACACGGGAAGTAGTCACCCACTCACAGAGAGCAGTTGTGAGGTTTCCCCGACACGAACGGAACGAACCTGTCAATCTGGCACGTACCCAAGCGTTCACCCCTCGCCCCTCGGGACCGCACATGTCCGAATCCGACCTCTCTCCGGTCGAACCGTCCCCCCTGGTCGCCGGCTTCGGCAAACAGCTCCGCGCGCTCCGGGAGCACCGGCAGGTCTCCCGCGAGAGCGTCGGCAAGAGAGCCGGATTCTCGGCCTCCACCATCGGCGCCTTCGAACGCGGCGAACGCATCCCGGACCAGCGCAGCGCCTGCGCCCTCGACGCGGCCCTCAACGCCCACCAGGTCCTCGCCTGCGTGGGCGAGGACCTGGAGAAAGAGCAGTACCCGCGCAAGTTCGACCAGCTCTTTCGCTTGGAAGCCGAAGCCCTCAGCCTCAGCATCTACGACACGAACGTCGTCAACGGGCTCCTTCAAACTGAGGCGTACGCGCGTGCGCTATTCGAGACGCGCGTACCTCACCACGGCGAGGGCAAAGCGACGCAGCTGCTCGCTGAGCGGCTCGAACGCCAGAAGCTGCTCGCCCGTGTTCCGACGCCGACTCTCGTCTTCATCCTGGACGAAGCCGTCGTGCGCCGCCGCACAGGCAGCAGAGCGATCATGCAGGCCCAGCTCGAGTGGCTACTGGAGCTCGGTCAGCTCAAGCACATCCATATTCTCGTGCTCCCATTCGACTGCGAGGAACCAGTCGGGGCGATTGGCCCTCTGACGCTGTTGGAGACTCCCGAGCGGCGCACGCTGGGGTATGTCGAGGTCCAGGAACAGGGCACGCTGCTGTCGGACAAGGAAACAGTCAGCGCCTTGCGGCAGCGCTTTGACATGATCCAGGTGAACGCCCTGCGGCCTGCGGACTCCGCATGCCTCATCCGACGCCGTCTGGAGGAACTGTGAGCAGCGAACTCAGCTGGTTCAAGTCGAGCTACAGCAGCGGAGAAGGCGGCCAGTGCCTCGAAGTCGCCCTGTCCTGGCGTAAGTCCACACACAGCGACGGTGGAGGCGGCCAGTGCGTGGAGGTCGCCACCTGCCCGCACGTCATCCACGTACGCGACTCCAAGGCAGGGGCCACCGGCCCCACCCTCACCGTCACGCCGAAGGCGTGGAGCGCACTGCTCGACGGCGTGCGGTAGGCATCCCAGCCGCGGGCCCCTTCACAATCATCCCCTGTGAAGGGGTCACAGGATCTCGGAGGCGACGTCCGCCGGGCGGGCCAGGCGGGTGCCCTTCTCCGTGACGACGAAGGGCCGTTGGATGAGCGCAGGGTGCGCGGCCATCGCGGCGATCAGTTCGTCGTCGGTCACGTCGGGCCGGTCGAGTCCGAGTTCCCCGTACTCGGACTCCTTCGTGCGTACCGCATCCTGCACGGTGACCCCCGCGTCGGTGATCAGCGCGCGCAGCGTCCCCGCGTCGGGCGGGGTCTTGAGGTACTCGACGATCTCGGTTTCGTACCCGGCTTCCTCCAGCAGGGCCAGGACCGTGCGGGAGGTCCCGCAGCGGGTGTTGTGGTAAATCGTCGCGGTCTTCGCCTTGGGGGACATGGGGGTCATCGTAGGAGCCGGGGGCCGGGACACAATCGGCTGCATGAGGGATGAGTCGGATGAGTCGAGAAGGCCGGGGGCGGGGGTCGCCCCCGTCGACGCGCTGCTCGTCGTCGACATGCAGACGGCGTTCGTGACGGGCGCCGAGGCCGTGCCGGACGCGGCCCGCGTCCTGTCCGGCACGCGGCGGCTGCTGGCCGCCGCCCGCGCGGTGGGCGCGCCCGTCGTGCACGTGCAGAATGACGGCGAGGAGGGCGCCCCCGACGAGCCAGGAACGGCCGGCTGGGAGCTGTGCGTGCGGCCCGAGCCCGGTGAGCGCGTGGTCCGCAAGGAGGCGGACGACGGGTTCGAGGGGACCGGCCTGCGCGCCCACCTGGACGAGCAACGGGCGCGCTCGCTCGCCGTGTGCGGGGTGCTGTCGGAGATGTGCGTGAGCGCCACCGCGCGCACCGCGCTGCGGCTGGGCTACCGCGTCGTGCTGCCGCACGACGCGCACGGCACGTACGACGTGCCGGCGGCGCCGGACATCAGCGGGGTCGTCCCGGCGGCGATGGCGGCGCGGGCGGCGGAGTGGGCGCTGGGAGACGAGGTCGAGATCGTCCCGTTCGCGGCGGACGTCCGCTTCGCGGGCGGAACGGAACGGGGCCGAGGCAGCAGCCCTCCTCATGGCTGAGGGGCCCCGCGCGGGGCCCCTCAGCGGGTGAAACGTGTCAGCTGGTGGCGCGCCACTCCAGCGGCTTCTTGCTGTAGCCGCGGTTGATCTCGACGGCCTCCGCCTTCTGGCCCTCGGGGATGAGGAAGGCGGTGCAGATCTTCTCCGACTGGCCCGGGCTGAGCTTCTTGTCGCGGTCCATGGCCGGGCAGTTGGGCCACTTGGCCTCGCCCATGATGACGATGAGGGCGCGGGTGCGCTGGCCCTGGTCGGTCCGTACGACCAGGTCGTCGTCCATGTCGCCGAGCTCCATGGGCTTGCCGCTCTTGTGGTTGAGCGTCGACCACACGTAGACGGGGACCTTGGGCTCGTCCTTCTTGTCCTTCTCCAGACCGGAGTTGGCCATGTCGGCCTTGGTGCCGGTCTGCACCTTCGTCGGCGTGACCGTGAACGTGGCGCCCTTGGTCTCGTCGTCGTCGCTCTTCTGCGTCGGGCTGGTCTGGCCGAGCCGGTAGGAGGTCTTCTCCTTGGCGGAGCCAGAACCGCCGGAGGAGGACGACGAGGACGACGAGTGGTCCGAGTCGGAGCCGGACTTGTGGCCCTTCTTGCCTCCGCCGTCACACCCGGTCAGTGCCAGGGCGAGCACCAGCGCGCCTGCCGTGACCGGCACGGCGCGAGTCCACGTACGCATGTCTTCCTCACTTTCCCCGTGATCCCCGTTGGATCCCGTCGGACCTACCGGATGAGCGGTTGCCGCGCGCACGTCAAAAAGGGGACACAGCGGCCCGGCGACCGGAGCTCATCAGGGCCAAGATGTTGCCAGAGGCATGTCACAAGAGTGCGAGCAAGTGTCGCCAACGGCGTCACAGCCGCCACACCTGTCACATTCTTCGGAGGACCGGCGGACCGGCGGACCGGCGGGACAGCGGCCCTGTCACAGCCCCGGTACGCCCCACACAGGGGCCCCGTCACAGCCCCGGTACGCCCCGCACAGGGGCCCCGTCACAGCCCCGGCGCGCCCCACACCGGGAACCAGCGGCCCAGCTCCTCCTCGACCGGCAGGTCGTCGCCGAGCAACCCGCTCACCTGGAGCTCCAGCGCGTTGTCCCGCTTCTCCGCGCCACCGGGCGCGGGGGCGAACGGGTAGAAGGTGCCGCGCTTGTAGAGGTAGATCAGAGCGAGGGAACGGAGCGGGGCCGCTGCCTGATCGCTCTCTTCCCGGAAGCCGACGGTCGAACACAGCAGTTGCGGGCCGAACCCGCCCTCGGCCAGCAGCGTGTTCACCGCGTGCAGGTCGTTGACGAGGGCCGCGAGGTCGTCGGCCGGCTGGCGTGCGGTGAGCCAGGTGTAGCCGTAGGAGTCGCGGGAGAACTCGACGGGAACGCCGCCGCGCCCGGTGTCGGCGTCCAGCAGTTGCCGTACGTCGCTCTGCAAGCGCGTGAACGCGGCGCCTTCCACGCTGGCGAAGCACACCGCGCCGATCCCCGTCGGCGCGAACCCGGTCGCCGCCTTGAGCGTCAGCGCGGCGGAGGGCAGCGCGAAGAGCTGGTCGAGGTCCGGCCGCTTGGGCTTGCTGCGGCCCAGGAGCGCGTCGAGGAGGCCCACGGCGTCACCGTCCCAGCTGCGCCGAGATGCCGCGGAGCTGCTCCAGCCGCTTGTCCAGCGACGGGTGCGAGGAGAACAGCGTCGCGAGGCTCTCGCCGGAGAAGGCGGGCACGAAGAAGAAGGCGTTGTACGGCTCGGCCCTGCGCAGGTCGCGGGTGGGGATGCGCGCCATGTCACCGCTGATCTTGGTGAGGGCGGCGGCCAGCGTCGAGGGGCGCCCGGTGAGCAGGGCGCCGGCGCGGTCGGCCGACAGCTCGCGGTAGCGGGACAGCAGCCGGGTCAGCAGGAAGCTGACGATGTAGACGAGGGCGCTGACCAGCGGAACGACCAGCAGGAGCAGGCCCGCCGGATTGTTGTTGTTGCCGGCGCTGCGGCCGAGGTTGCTCCACAGGGCCACCCGGGTCATGATCCCGGCCAGCACACCGAGGAACGAGGCGATCGTCATGACGGCGACGTCACGGTGCGCGACGTGCGACAGCTCGTGCGACAGGACCCCCTCCAGTTCGTCGGCGTCCAGGCGGCGCATCAGCCCCGTGGTCGCGCACACCATCGCGTTCTGCTGGTTACGTCCCGTGGCGAACGCGTTGGGGACGTCACTGTCGGCGATGGCCACCCGTGGCTTGGGCATGTCGGCCAGCGCGCACAACCGGTCGACGGCACCGTGCAGCGCGGGCGCCTGCTGCGGGGTGACCTCGCGGGCCCCCATGCTGAACGCGGCGATCTTGTCGCTGAACCAGAACTGGGCGACGAAGAGCGCTCCCGCGATCACCAGCACGAGAGGCCAGGCGTTCCCCAGCGCGACCACCAGCACACCGACGAGGACGACGTAGAGCAGGCCGATGAAGAACATCGTGGTGACCATCCGGGTGGTCAGGCCACGGTCGGCGACATAGCGCGAGTGACGTGCCATGACGACCGCTCCTTCCCGAAGCGCGGGGCCCCTCGGAGCCGGGCCGGAAGCACAGCGCTGCACTCCCGGCGTGTGAGGGCCCTCTCTTCGATTGTGCTCCGGTGCTCCGCCACGCGCCCCCTCGTGCGCCTGGTGTGCTTCTCCGCACGTGCGGTGTGCTCTCATCTGGGCGTCGCTTCGCACGCATGTTCAGGCATATGCGCGAAGATGGTGCCTGTGACGCATCCGCCTGAACGCCCCGCACCGACAAGCCCGCGCGCCCCGTCCGAGGGGGCGCGCCCCGCCCCGCGCCTGATCGCCACCGACCTGGACGGCACCCTGCTGCGCAACGACAAGACCGTCTCGGACCGCACCGTCGCGGCACTCGCCGCCGCGGAGTCCGCCGGGATCGAGGTGTTCTTCGTCACCGGACGCCCCGCCCGGTGGATGGGCGTCGTCAGCGACCACGTCCACGGCCACGGGCTCGCCATCTGCGCCAACGGCGCCGCCGTCGTCGACCTGCACGCGGGCCGCCGCGTCGTCCGCGTACGGGAACTGACCCGCACCGACGCCGTCGCCGTCGTCGAAGCCCTGCGCACCGTCACCCCCGGCCTCAGCTTCGCCGTCGAACGCACCCGGGGCATCCACTACGAGCCGCACTACCCCCACTTCCCCGGGGACCCCGGCGCCTCCTACGCCCCCGTCGAGGAACTGCTCACCGACAGCGACGAGGGCCACTTCGCCGAGCCCGTCGTCAAGCTGCTCGCCCACCACCCCACGATGGACCCCGACGAGTTCCTCGCGCTCGGCAGCAAGGCCGCCGGCGCCCACGCCGAGTTCACCCGCTCCAGCCCCAGCGCCCTCCTGGAGATCTCCGGGCACGGCGTGAGCAAGGCCAGCACCCTCGCCCTCGCCTGCCAGGAGCGCGGCATCTCCCCCGAGCAGGTCGTCGCCTTCGGCGACATGCCCAACGACCTGGCCATGCTCAGCTGGGCCGGTACCTCCTACGCGATGGCCAACGCCCACCCCGACGTCCTCATGTGCACCACCCACACCACCTCCTCCAACGAGGACGACGGTGTCGCCAAGGTGATCGAAGACCTGCTCTGAGGAACCGGTACGAGGCCGCTGCGCCACGTCGTCACGTCCTCACTGCTTGCCGGTGCCGACGGGGTCGACCGTGACCTTCTGGTCGGCGCTCTCCTCGACCGGGAGGTTGATGCTGACCGGCAGGCTCTTGGAGTGCGTCTCGTTGGGCGGAGTGACGACCATGGTGCTCACGTCCACGCCGCTGCCGCCCGTGTTGTTCGGCGGGTAGTGCAGGGTGAAGCGGGTCTCGTCACCGGACTGGAGGTTGACGATGGGGGACTCCAGGTCGCTCCGCTTGGCGTTCAGCGGCCGCCCCGCGTCCTGGGACTTGAGGTCCACACCGGGGAAGCCCTTGAGCGAGCAGGCGTCACCGCCGGTGTTCTTCATCGTGACGACGATGTCGCCCTCACCCATGCCGTGCGAGGAGCGGAAGTCCAGGTTCGCCGTCTTGCAGGCGCCGGTGGTGATCTTCCCGCCGCCGCTGCCCGGGGCGTCGGTGGCGGCCGTGTCGTTGTCGGAGGACGAGGCGCTGCCCCCGGACGTGCCGCCGTCGCCGCCGCCGCTGTTGCCGCCGCTGCCGCCGGAGGTGCCGGACGAGGACGAGGACGAGGAGGAGTCGGCCACGTTGGCGCTCGCGTTGGAGTCCTCGTCCTGCTGGCAGGCGGTCATCGACAGGCCCGCGGCGAGGGCCAGGGCGGCGAGAGTGAGCTTCTTGGCGCGCATCGTTTCTTCCTTCGCAGTCGGTGCCGCCGCGCGGCACGAGTGAGCGTTACTGATCACTTGGATCCGCCCGCGCCGGAAAATGTTCACGGCCGACCGCCCGTCTTACACGCCTGTTACACGCGCCGCGGAACGAAACCCGGTGGCACCGGGCGCCGGGCCACCTGACAGTGCCCCGCACGGCTTCCCTGCTACGGACTGAGAACAGCGCCCCCGTGTTCGGCCGGCTCCGCGGCAGGCGTCAGCGCGCCGGCGCCGCGGGCGGCAACGCACGGACAGGACGACTCGTACCCCTCACGGCTGGGCTGTCCGTCAGCGGTCACGAGGGATGGCTTCCGCGCTGAGCTTGGCGCGCATCCTGGCCAGTAGGTCAGCCTTATCGCGCCCCTGCTTCCGCGTGGCAGCGTCGTCCTTGTCGGCAAGGCTCCCGCCCTTCGCGCTGCCCTTCGGCGGACGCTTCCGGCCCGGCTTCGTCATCACATGTTCCCTGTCGGCGCGCCCGCGATGATGAGCCCGCACAGCGCCGCTGAGGTGAACACGAACGCCGGCCACGCGATCCGGCCCGCAAGGCGTATCACCATCGGAGTGGCTCTCTCTTCCCGCCCGCGCACACGGGGCACGGGACCCTGAACGTGTTGCGGCACGTGGTGCAGCCGAAGAATCCACAGCAGTCGGAACACCAGATCTCCCGCCACCCGGCACAGCACCCGCAGTTCGACCGCACGGGCCCAGGGGGAGGTGCTTCCGGGGCGACGGTCACTGGTGCCCCTCCGGGTGCCTGCGGATGAACACGTTGCAGTCGCTGACCGTCGTCCCGTCTCCGCTGGCGCGCGCCCAGTCACGGACCTTCGCAAGTTCAGCGCAGCCCGCACAGCCTTCGACCGGCGCGGGCTCCGGCTGGTCGAGCCCCAAAGGAAGTTCAACCGGAGCACTCGGGTAGGTGTTCGGCTCGCTCACGTCCAACCCCCTGGTTCGCTTCTGCCTGATGAGCAGTCAACGACCGGTCACGCAGGGCGTTCCACTGGCTTGCACGGACTTGCACGCTGATTCGTCACAGGCGGTCTTGACTGTCCAGGCTGTAGCAGGAGGATGGCCGTGCAAGTTCAGGCAAACCGCACACGGAATGAGGCTGACATGGCGCTACGGTTCGTCGGGATAGACCCGGACACCGACCATGACCACTGCCCTACCGTCTGGGCCGACGAAGAGGCGGGAGAGTTGGTAATGCAGGGCTGGAAAGCCAGTCCTGCACTCCGAACGGCCTGTGAGTCGAACACTCCGGCCAACGGGCCGATCCCGGACAGCGAAGAAGTCATCAGGGTTCCGGCGCGCATGGTGCCGGTGATCCGGAAAGCGTGCGATGCAGTTGAGCGTTCCGCCGTTCAGTGAGCTACTGGCCGACACCCGCGGATCCGCCGTTCACCTTGAAATGCGGGATGACTACGGCACCAACCCCCGGCTGGAAGCGTGGCGACGCGGGGAACGCGTTGACTGGAAAAACCGTGAATCCTGGTGGCATCCCTTCCACCAGACCATTGCGGACGCTGTCGCACGAGGCGTGGTCATTCGGCGGGCACGCGTGGTGTCGGAGCCTGCCAGCGAATACATCCGATGGGAACACGACGCCACACAAGGCAACATCTCTGCTGGGGAACACGTCCGATGGCTTCCGAGGAGTCAGGCAACGGGATTCCTGGTGCCCGCTAACGACTTCTGGCTATTCGACGGCAACCTACTCCGTGTGCACCACTTCGCGGGGGACGGAAGTCACGTCGCAGATGAGATCAGCACAGACGCTGAGACGCTGAAACTCTGCGCTTCAGCATTCGAGACCATCTGGCAGCACGCCATCCCGCACAACGCATACACCATCTGAGTACGAACCGGACAGCCAATTTATGTCATCACCGTCGCCCAGAGCCCAAGAAGCCAGGGAGGCCGTAGCCAGTCGGTTGCGGGACATGAGGCGTGACGCAGGAATCACAGGGCGTGAGTTGGCTGCCCGGTGCCGGTGGAGTGAAAGCAAGTCATCTCGGATTGAGCATGCTAAGACCCCACCAAGCGATGCAGACATAAGAGCCTGGTGTGACGCTTGTGAGGTACCGGAACAAGCTGATGACTTGATTGCCGCCAATCGCCAAGCGGATTCAATGTACGTCCAATGGAAGCGACTGGAGCGAACAGGGCTGAAACGTCTACAGGAGTCGGGCGTACCTCTCTACGCACAGACGCGTCAATTCCATGTCTACTGTTCCAATGTCGTGCCCGGCTTCTTTCAAACCCCCGGCTACGCAAACGCTTTGCTGACTTCCATTGCACAGTTTCGCGGGACACCCGACGACGTGACCGACGCCGTGAAAGCGCGAATGGACCGCTCGCATGTCATCCGGGAAGGCGACCACCGGTTTGCCGTGTTGATCGAGGAGTCTGTATTGCGTTACCGGATTGGCAGCGCCGAAGTGATGGCCGCTCAGCTTGGCCACCTGCTATCCGTTATGGCGTTGCCGTCAGTCTCGTTGGGCATCCTTCCTTTTACGGCACCCCGGCAAGCGTGGCCATTGGAAACGTTCACCGTCTTTGATCGTCAACGCGTGCACGTGGAAACCTTGGCGGCAGCCATCAAGGAGACTCAGCCGAGTGACGTTGCGCTGTACCTTAAAGCGTTCGGCAACTTGAAGGACATTGCCGCCTTCGGTTCTGAGGCTCGCTCGCTCATCTCAGCGGCCATTGATGCGGCGGGCTGAAACGGCGAAAGTCCCGCCACCCAGCCAGGAGCATCTCTGGTCATGTGACAGGGGCTTTGTGGCCGTCGAATGGCATTCAGCACGCCTCAGGGGAGTCGGTGAAATCGAGTGCTGCGGCGGCGGTTCCGTTCGCTTCCCGCTGCCGGTCGGGGATCGTGGCCTCGCCGGTGAGGATGCTGAGACGGGGTGCGGAGACTCCGCGAAGGGGGTTGGTGCCTTCGGCCGGCTGAGAACCGCGCCCCTGGGCGCGGACCCCGGGTTCGGCCGGCCGCACTCCCGGATTCGGCCGGCCCGCCCTCCCGGTGGCGAACCGGGAGGTGTCAGCCCGCCGCCACGGGCGCTGCGCCCGCCGCCTCCGCCTCGCGCCGCAGCATGGCCGCGAACGGTCCTTCCGCCCGGGCCAGCCCGTCGAAGGAGCCGCGCTCGACGACGCGGCCGCGGTCGAGGACGACGATCTCGTCCACCCGGTCGAGCCCCTGGAGGCGGTGGGTGATCAGCACCGTGGTCCGGCCCTCCGTCGCCGTCAGCAGGTCCGCCGTCAGCGCGTCGGCCGTCGGCAGGTCGAGATGCTCGGCGGGCTCGTCCAGGACGAGGAGGGGGAAGTCGGCCAGCAGCGCGCGCGCCAGAGCCAGGCGCTGCCGCTGGCCGCCGGACAACTTGGCGCCCATCTCCCCGACGAGGGTGTCGAGGCCGTCGGGCAGCGTCGCCACCCAGTCGTCGAGGCGGGCGGCGGCCAAGGCCGCGTGCAGTTCCCCGTCAGCCGCCGACGCGTCCTCGGCCACCGCTCGGGGGAGGGCCAGCCGCAGGTTCTCGCGCAACGAGCTGTCGAAAACGTGGGCGTCCTGGGCGCAGAGCCCGACCCGGCGGCGGACGGCGTCCGTCTCGGCGTCGTACGCCGGCACCGCCCCTGACCCGAAGGTGTACGAGCCCGCTTCCGGGTCCACGAACCGCAGCAGCGCGTTGGCCAGCGTCGTCTTGCCCGAACCCGAGACGCCCACCACCGCCACGCGGCGCCCGCGCGGCAACGTGAGCCCCACGTCGACGAGCGCAGGAGGCGCCCCGTCCGGCGCGTCCGGGTAGCGGACGGTCAGCCCCTCCACGCGCACCGGGAACGGATCCTCGGGCAGCGCGGCGGGCCGCTCCGGTTCCGCCACGGGCGCCGGCGCGTCCAGTACCTCCTGCACCCGCTGCGCCGAACGCCGCACCCGCTGCCGGAACTGCACCGCCTGCGGAAGCGGCGTGACCGCCTCGAACGCGGCCAGCGGCGTCAGCACCACCGTCGCCAGGAGCAGACCGTCCAGCGCGCCGCCCGTGGCCGCGCTCGCGCCCGCCCACGCCGCGGCCGTCACGGTCCACCCCGTCGCCAGCGTGCTCAGTCCCGCCGCCAGCGCCGTGCGGGACGCCGAGCGCGCGGCGATCCGGGTGAGAGCCGCGTCCGCGTCCGCCACCTCGCGGTGCCGGGCCGCGAGGGCGCCCGTGACGGGAAGCTCACCGGACGCCGTACCGCTCAACAGGTCCACCGTGCGCGTCGCCAGGTCCGCGCGCGCCGGAGCGAGACGGCTCTCGGTGCGGCGGGAGCGCACCGCGGTCAGCGCCGGCACGGCGATACCCGCCACCGCCAGACCCACGGCCAGCGCCACGCCCGCGGCGGGAAGGAGCCACGCGGTGAAGGCCACGGCCGCGAGGCCGACCGTCCCCGCGACGGTCGCGGGCAGCAGCCAGCGCAGGAAGTAGTCCTGCAACGCGTCCACGTCCGCGACCAGGCGGGTGAGCAGGTCACCGCGGCGGCGGTGGCGCAGGCCCGCGGGGGCCAGGCGCTCCAGCCGCCGGTAGACGCTCACGCGGAGCGCCGCCAGGACGCGGAGCGCGGCGTCGTGCGAGACCAGGCGCTCCGCGTAGCGGAAGACGGCCCTTCCGATGCCGAACGCGCGCGTCGCCGTGACCGCGACCATCAGGTAGAGGATCGGCGGCTGCTGCGCCGCCCGCGAGATCAGCCAGCCGGAGGTCGCCATGAGGCCGACCGCGCTGGCGAGCGCGAGCACGCCCAAGGTGAGCGCCAGGGTGAACGTGCCGCCCAGTCCGCGGGCGGTTTCGCGCACACGGGTCAGGGGGTGCTGGGTTGTGGCCGCGCTGCCTGTCGCCTGCGGCGCTTGGGGGGCGCCCACGCTGTGTGGCCGGTGGCCGCCGGTGTGCGGGTGCGGGTCGCCTTGGCCCTCCCCCGACCTCGGCCCGCGGGTGCCCCCACTGCCGCCCCTGGCGGCAGCCTGCCCCAAGGCTGCGGTGGCGGCCTGGCCCGGGGCGGGGGAGGGACCCGCGGGGGCGAGGGAGAGGTTGAGGACGCGGTCCGCCGTGGCGAGGAGGGCGGGGCGGTGGGTGACGAGGAGGACCGTGCGGGTCTCGGCGAGGCGGCGTACCGCCGCCAGGACCGCGGTCTCCGTCGCGGAGTCCAGCGCGGCGGTCGGCTCGTCCAGCAGGACGACGGGCCGGTCGGCGAGGAACGCACGGGCGAGGGCGACGCGGCGGCACTGGCCCGCCGAGAGCCCCGCCCCGGCCTCGCCCAGTTCGCGTGCCGGGTCGAGATCCGGCGCCCCCGCGTCGGCGAGGGCGGACGCCACCGCGGCGGCGTCCGCTTCGGGCCTGGCCAGGCGGACGTTGTCCGCCACGGTGCCCGCGAACAGGTAGGGGTGCTGGGGCACCCAGGCGATCTGCTGCCGCCAGGCGGCCATATCGAGGGAGGCCAGCGGGACGCCGCCGGCGGTCACCCGGCCCTCGCCTGGCGGGGTGAAGCCGAGGAGGACGGACAGCAGCGTGGTCTTGCCGCCGCCGGAGGGTCCGGTCAGTGCGACGGTCTCACCGGGGCGCACGGTCAGGTCGGTGGGCGGCAGCGCGTACCCGGCGCGCCCGGGGTAGCGCACGGCGACACCGTCCAGGACGAGGGAGGCGCCGCGCGCGTCGACCCGCCGGGTTCCGTTCGCCGGCAGGGGCCTTGCCAACACGTCGAAGACGGACTCGGCGGCGGCCAGGCCCTCGGCGGCGGCGTGGTAGTGGGTGCCCACCTGCCGCAGCGGCAGGTACGCCTCGGGGGCGAGGACGAGCACCATCAGGCCCGTGTGCAGGTCGAGATCGCCGTGTACGAGCCGGGTGCCGATGCTGACGGCGACGATGGCGACGGAGATCGTCGCCAGGAGTTCCAGCGCGAAGGAGGAGAGGAAGGCGAGCCGCAGGGTGCGCAGGGTGGCGCGGCGGTAGTCGCCGGTGATGGCGCGGATGTTGTCGGCCTGCGCCTTGGCGCGCCCGAACACCTTGAGGGTGGGCAGCCCGGCCACGACGTCGAGGAAGTGCCCCGACAGGCGGGCGAGCAGTTTCCACTGGCGGTCCATGCGCGCCTGGGTGGCCCAGCCGATGAGCGCCATGAACAGCGGGATGAGCGGCAGGGTGACGACGATGATGGCGGCCGAGATCCAGTCGGCGGTCACGATGCGGGCCAGGACGGCGACGGGGACGACGACGGCGAGGCCCAGTTGCGGCAGGTAGCGGGCGAAGTAGTCGTCGAGCGCGTCGATGCCGCGGGTGGCCAGCGTGGTCAGCTCGCCGGTGCGCTGCCCGGTGAGGTAGCCGGGGCCGAGCGCAGTGGCCCGCTGGAGCAGCTGGACGCGCAGCTGGGATTTGACCGCGGCACCGCAGCGGTGCGCGGCCAGCTCCGTCAGCCAGGAGACGAGGCCGCGGGCGAGGGTGACGGCGGCGAGCAGCAGCAGCGCCTCGCGGGCGAACTCCTCGCGCCGGTAGGCGTCGACGACGATGTCGGCGATGAGCACGGCCTGCGCGACGACCAGCAAGGCCCCGGCCGCTCCGAGCGCTACGGAGGCGAGGAGGAAGAGCCGCGTGGTGCGCGCGTACCGCAGCAGCCGCGGGTCGACGGGCTTCATCGGCAAGTCCCTTCCTTCCTCAGTGTCCGCCGGAGGGGGCGAGGTGGTGGGTGCCGATGCGCTTGCGGAAGACCCAGTAGGTCCAGCCCTGGTAGAGGAGGACGACCGGGGTGGCGAAGGCCGCGCACCAGGTCATGATCTTGAGCGTGTAGGGCGTGGAGGACGCGTTGTCGACGGTCAGGCTCCACTCGGGGTTCAGCGTCGAGGGCATGACGTCGGGGAAGAGGGAGCAGAAGAGCATCGCGACCGCGGCGACGACGGTCAGCCCCGAGAAGGCGAACGACCAGCCCTCGCGCCCGGCGAGGTTGGTGGCGAGGGCGGCCACAAGGGCCGCCACGGCGACGACGAGCGCGACCAGGGAGGCGCTGCCGCCGCCATCCGCCTGCGTCCACAGCAAAAACCCGGCCGCCAGTACGGCGGTGGCGACGCCGAGCCCGGTGGCCAGGCGCCGGGCCCGGGCGCGGATGTCGCCGAGGGTCTTGAGCGCGGTGAAGACGGCGCCGTGGAAGGTGAACAGCGCCAGGGTGACGAGGCCGCCGAGCAGCGCGTACGGGGAGAACAGGTCCGTCAGGTTCCCGGCGTACTCCAGGTCGGCGTCGATCTTCACGCCGCGGACGATGTTCGCGAACACCAGGCCCCACAGGAACGCGGTGAGCAGCGACGTGAAGAAGATCGCGTGCTCCCAGTTGCGCTGCCAGCGCTCCTCCTCGCGCTTGGCGCGGTACTCGAAGGCGACCCCGCGCACGATCAGGCAGACGAGGATCAGCAGGAACGGCAGGTAGAAGCCGGAGAAGAGGGTGGCGTACCACTCGGGGAACGCGGCGAAGGTGGCGCCGCCCGCGCTGAGCAGCCACACCTCGTTCCCGTCCCAGACCGGCCCGATGGTGTTGATCAGTACGCGCCGCTCGGCCCGGTCACGGGCGAGCAGCCTGGTGAGGATGCCGACCCCGAAGTCGAAGCCCTCCAGGAAGAAGTAGCCGATCCACAGGATCGCGATGACGACGAACCAGACGTCGGTCAGTTGCACGGCTCAGCGCCCCTGTCTGTCGTTGCGAACTCAGTACGAGAAGGCCATCGGCCGGTCTTCGGCATCGGCGTCGGTGTCGCCGCCGCCACCGCCGATCCGGGTGGGCGGGTTGAGGTCGGCCTCGGTCAGCTCGGGGGGCCCGGCCTTGACGTACTTGGTCAGCAGCCTGACCTCGACGACGGCGAGGATCGCGTAGAGCGAGGTGAAGACGATCAGCGAGGTGAGCACCTCGCCCTGGGAGACGCTGGGGGAGACGGCGGAGGCGGTGGGCAGTACGCCGTAGACGACCCAGGGCTGCCTGCCGGTCTCGGTGAAGATCCAGCCCCACGCGTTGGCGATCAGCGGGAAGCCGAGCGTGAGGACGGACAGCCGCCAGTACCAGGTGCCCAGCCTCGGATGCAGCTCGCGGTGGTTGGTGAGCGCCAGGCGCGGGCGTTCGTCCTCGCCGGTGCGCAGCTTCTCGCTGAGCCAGAACCTGCGGCGGGTGAGGTAGAGGCCGGCGGCGCCGAGCGCGAAGGAGGCCATCCCGAAGCCGATCATCCAGCGGAACGACCAGTAGGCGACCGGGATGTTGGGCCGGTAGTCGTCGAGGCCCACCGTGTCCCGGTACTTCTCCTTCAGGTGCGCGTTCGTGTCGTTGATGCCGGGGACGGCCTCGTAGAAGTTGTCGTGGGCGAGGAAGGAGAGGACGCCGGGTATCTCGATGGCGACCTTGTTGTGCCCCTTGTCGACGTCGCCGTAGGAGAAGACGGAGAACGGCGCGGGTGCCTGGGTCTCCCACAGCGCCTCCGCCGAGGCCATCTTCATCGGCTGCTGCTCGTACATGATCTTGCCGAGCCGGTCGCCGCTGACGACGGTGAGCATCCCGGCGGCCACGAGCGTGACCAGGCCGAGCCGCAGCGAGGTGCGCATCACGGGTATGTGCTTCTTGCGCAGCAGGTGGTACGCGGATATGCCGACCATGAACGCGGCACCGGTCAGGAACGCGGCGGTCATGGTGTGGAAGAACTGGGCGAGCGCGGTGTTCTGGAAGAGGATGCCGAAGAAGTCGGTCATCTCCGCGCGGCCGCTCTCGTGGTTGATCCGGTAGCCGACCGGGTGCTGCATCCAGGAGTTCGCGGCCAGGATGAAGTAGGCCGAGGCGACGGTGCCGAACGCGACCAGCCAGATGGTGGCCAGGTGGAGCTTCTTGGGCAGCTTGTCGCGGCCGAAGATCCACAGCCCGATGAACGTCGACTCCATGAAGAAGGCGATCAGCGCCTCGAAGGCCAGCGGCGCGCCGAAGATGTCGCCGACGAAGCGGGAGTAGGCGGACCAGTTCATGCCGAACTGGAACTCCTGCACGATGCCGGTGACCACGCCCATGGCGATGTTGATCAGGAAGAGCTTGCCCCAGAAGCGGGTGGCCTTGAGGTACTTCTCCTTGTTCGTCCGCACCCAGGCCGTCTGAAGGATCGCCGTGAGGGTGGCGAGCGAGATCGTGAGGGGGACGAAGAGGAAGTGGTAGACGGTCGTGATGCCGAACTGCCAGCGCGCCAGTGTCTCAGGCGCCAACGCGAGGTTCACGTCGCTCACTCCTTCAGGCAGCACCCGTCGGGCACGGCACCCGTTCGGGTTAGGGCTCGTGAATGCGTTCACATTCACAAGCACCACCGTACGGCACCCCCATTTCGGACATGTCAGGGGGGTGCCGGAACAGTCCACGGACACTCCGGGCCACCCGCCGGGACAGGCACCTTTCGCGGAGCGCGCGCCTCTACGCCGCGGGGCGCGGGGAAGATCCCCGCGCCCCGCGAACCGCTCGCCCACCGCCCAAAGGAGCTACAGCTCCTTCAGAAAAGCGGCCGCGACCTGCAAAAAGATGCTGTTCGCCGCGGTCTCGCCAATGGAGACCCGCACGCCCTCGCCCTCGAAAGGACGCACCGTGACGCCCGCCTCCTCGGCCCTCGCCGCGAACGCGGAGGTCCGCTCACCCAGTCGCAACCACACGAAGTTGGCCTGCGACTCGGGCACCGTCCAGCCCTGGGAACGCAGCTCGGCCAGCACGCGTGTGCGCTCTTTCACAAGCGCCTCGACCCGCTCCAGCAGCGCGTCCTCGCTGTGCAGCGAGGCGATGGCGGCCTCCTGTGCGAGTTCGCTCACACCGAAGGGCACCGCGGTCTTCCGCAGGGCCGCCGCCACCGGCTCGTGCGCGACGGCGAAACCGACCCGCAGCCCCGCCAGCCCGTACGCCTTGGAGAAGGTGCGCAGCACGCACACGTTCGGCCGGTCGCGGTAGAGCTCCAGGCCGTCGATCACCGCCTCGTCCCGCACGAACTCGCGGTAGGCCTCGTCCAGCACCACCAGCACGTCGCCGGGCACCCGGTCCAGGAAACGCTCCAGCTCCGCACCGGTGAGCGAGGCGCCCGTGGGGTTGTTCGGGTTGCAGACGAAAATGAGCCGGGTGCGGTCGGTGACCGCGTCCGCCATCGCGTCCAGGTCGTGCGCCTCAGCGCCGGCACCCCCGGTCAGCGGCACCCGCACCGAGGCCGCACCGGAGATCTGCGTGATGATCGGATAGGCCTCGAAGGAACGCCAGGCGTAGATCACCTCGTCGCCGGGCCCTGCCGTGGCCTGGAGGAGCTGCTGCGCGACACCGACCGAGCCCGTGCCGGTCGCCAGATGGGCCGCGGGCACCCCGAACCGCTCGGACAGCTCGGCGTACAGCGTGGAGCAGCTCATGTCGGGGTAGCGGTTGAGCGAGCCGGCCGCCTCGGCCACCGACTCCAGCACGCCCGGCAGCGGCGGATAGGGGTTCTCGTTGGAGGACAGCTTGTAGGACACCGGGCCGCCCGCCACGGCCGGCCGCCCCGGCTTGTAGCTGGGAATCCCCTCGATCACCCCGCGCAATCGCGGGCCTGGCACCTTCTCGTCACTCACCGCTGCTCCTCCTCCGTCGCGGGCCAATGCTCTTCACCCTAAGAGGATTCACCCGCACGGCGTAGACCCCCGAGGGCCTCCGAGGCCCCCGCGGCGTCGCCTCCGGCGAGCGCCCCTCGCCCCTTGCCCCGGCACCCGCCGCTTCGGACCACCGCCCCGGCGAGCGCCGCCCCGGCATCCGGCCCATCCTTGCGCCGCGTCCCGGCGAGCGCCCCTCGCCCCGTCTTCCCGCGCGTCCGCACGCACCTTCCCGCCCGCTCTTCCCCGCGCGCCCGGCGCGGGTACGCGCTCCCCCGCGCGCGCTGCGCGCGGGTGGCGGGCGCGGTGGCGCGCATCGCCCGTGGCGGTGACGTGCGGGCGTCCCGCACCCCGCCCGCCGCTGCTGCGAGAGGTGTGCAACAAGGCGGAGCACCCAGACGCGACCCCCCGTTGAGCTGCGCTTTCGCTCGCCGCGGCGGAAAGCGGGGCCCACGGGAGCCGCCCCGCGAAGGGTCATCGCGGCCTCCGGCGCGTCAGCACCGTGCGGGCCTACGATCGGCTCGCCATGACAGCAGCAGAGAAGCATCAGGCAGGCCGTAACCCGGCCGCTGTCCCCCAGCCACCGGCCGGGAGGTGTCCTCAGCCCCGCGGCGGTGGACGGCTGAACGGGCGCGCCGGCATCAGAGATGTCGCCGCCGCAGCCGGTGTCTCCATCACGACTGTCTCCGACGCCCTCAACGGAAAGGGCCGTCTCCCCGACACCACGCGCAGCCACGTCCGCGAAGTCGCCGAGCGGCTGGGCTATCGTCCCTCGGCCGCCGCACGGACCCTGCGCACCGGCAAGTCCGGCCTCATCGGCCTCACGGTCACCACGTACGGCGAAGAACCGTTCACCTTCACCGAGTTCGCCTACTTCGCCGAGATGGCGAGGGCCGCCACCTCTGCCGCGCTCGCCCGCGGCTACGCCCTGGTCATCCTCCCCGCCCCCGCCCGGCGCGGCCCCGGCACACCGGGCGGGGACGCAGGAGCGGGCGCCGGGCCCGATCCCTACGGGCCCGACGTGTGGGCGAATGTGGCCCTCGACGGCACCATCGTCGTCGACCCCTCCGACCATGATCCGGTCGTCGGCGAACTCGTCCGCTCCGGGCTGCCGGTCGTCTCCGACGGGCGCCCCAGCCCGTCGCTGCCGGTCGCGGCCTGGGTGGACAACGACCACGAGGCCGCCGTCCGTGGCATCCTCGACCACCTCGCGGAGAACGGCGCCCGCCGCATCGGGCTGCTGACCGGCACCAGTACCGACACCTACACCCGGGTCTCCACCACCGCCTACCAGCGCTGGTGCGAACGCGTCGGCCAGGAGCCCGTCTACGAGCGGTATCCGGCCCACGACCCGTGCGCGGGCGCCATCGCCGCCGACCGGCTGCTCGCCCGCCCCGACAGACCCGACGCGGTCTACGGCCTCTTCGACCCGGGCGGCACCGACCTGCTGGCCGCCGCCCGCCGCTACGGGCTGCGGGTGCCGGAGGACCTGCTGCTGGTCTGCTGTAGCGAGTCCGCGTACTACGCCACGACCGCACCGCCGATCACCACGCTGTCGCTGAAGCCGGGACGGATCGGCAACGCCGTCGCCCAGCTGCTCATCGACGCCATCGAGGGCACGGGCCCCGCCCGCCCGGTGCAGCGGGTGATGCCCACGGAGTTGATCGTACGAACGTCCTCGCAGCGCGCGGGGAGGCGCACCACGGTCGGTCCGCCACGCGCTCCCGCCGCCGACTGAGCGGCCCACTGGCGTGCCGTACGGGTGCCGTCCACGGATTCCGTAAGGTACGTCAGCGGAGAATACGGGAGGAATGGACACCGGTTCGGGGCACCTCGCCACATGGGCGCCCCCAGGTGCGTCACAAGCCGCGACCAGCGTTCCTATGATTGGGGGCACTCCTGGCCTCAGGCCGGGGGAGGACGACACCGCCGACCTGCTCCCGACCTGGGGCGGCACCCCGGCCGAAGGACCACCGACCGGGCCCCCACGGGACAAGGACAGGGTCCTGCGGTGCACGGCGGCGGCGCGATGGTGGAGGGGTCGATGACTCAGGGGGCCGGTCAGGGACCCGACGTATGGCACGGCGGGGCGACAACACACGGTGCGGGCAGCGCACGCGCGCTCTCGAGTCCTGCCCCGGACTCACCGGTGCCTCCACAGGCGGCGGAACCGGCCGCGCCCGTCCCCGAGGGCGGCCGCCCGGACCCCGCGGGGCCCACCACCCGCAGCGACCCGCGCACGGCCGAGCCCCAGGGACCGGCGGAGCCCCAGGGACCGGCCGAGGTACGGCGGCCGGCCGATCCCCGCGCCGGCGCGGGGACCGTGCCGGGCACGGCTAACACGGCGAGCACGGCGGCGGTGGGCGCCTCCGAGAGCCGCGGCTCCGTCGAGGCCGGCGGCTCCGCCGAGGAGGGCGCTTCCGCCGAGGAGGGCGGGATGCCCGAGGAGTACACGCCGACCGCCCGTGACCTGCCGGTCGTCGGGGCGGCCGAAGCCGTGGAGACGGGCCCCGAGCCGACCATGGTGGACGTGCCCGCGCCCGCCTCGTCCGAGAACGAGGGCGAGGGCCCGCTCTACGTCGTCGGCGACGTCCACGGGTACCTGGAGGAACTGCGCGCCGCGCTGCGCCAGTTCGGGATCATCGACACCGACAACCGGTGGATCGCCGGGAACGCGCGCCTGTGGTTCCTCGGCGACTTCACCGACCGCGGCCCCGACGGTATCGGCGTCATCGACCTCGTCATGCAGCTGTCCGCCGAGGCCGCCGCGGCAGGCGGCTACTGCAAGGCGCTGATGGGCAACCACGAACTGCTGCTGCTGGGCGCCAAGCGGTTCGGCGACACCCCGGTCAACTCGGGGGCGGGCACGGCCTCGTTCCAGGCGGCCTGGCTCCTCAACGGCGGCCAGCGCACCGACATGGAGCGCCTGGCGGACCACCACGTGCAGTGGATCTCCCGGCTGGACGCCATGGCACTGGCCGACAACCACCTGCTGGTGCACTCCGACGCCTCCGGCTACCTGGACCACGGCTCGACGATCGAGGACGTCAACGACGCGATCACCGAGGCGCTCCAGCGCAACGACGCCGAGGAGACCTGGGACCTGTTCCGCAAGTTCACCAAGCGCTTCGCCTTCCGCGAGGAGACCGCGGGCCCCGCCGCCGTGCGCGAGCTGCTGGACACCTTCGGCGGCACCCGCATCGTGCACGGACACAGCCCGATCCCCTACCTGCTGGGTGAGGTCGACAGCGAGGACAAGGAGAGCGCGCCGGCCGTGACGGGGCCGCACGTCTACGCGGACGGGCTCGCCATCGCGATGGACGGCGGCGTGACGATGGGGGCCAAGCTCCTCATCGCGCAACTGCCCCTCGTGCAGTGAGCCGGGGCCCCACGTCTGCCGGTCGCGCGCCGAGTCCGCCCGGCGCGGGACCGGGGGGCGTGGGGAGAGTGCGCGGTGGTGCGGCTGTGGACGCGAGGGGCGCACGGCACACGGTGCGGCACCCCTTGTGATTCGCGCGCCGATTCCCGGGCAGGTGTTTCTCCGAAGTGATCGGCTGGGGGGCGTCACTGTAGCGGGTCAATTCTGGAAACTCTCTGTCACGGAGTGCGGCAACAGCTCTACCATCGGCGTGGCACATGGAAGAGATTCTCCGCTCGCTGAACAGACCTGCCCCGCCCCTCGACCGGCCACCTAGGCCCTACGCCCTACGGAGCATCGGGGGATGCACATGAACAGCGCTCCGCACCTGCTGCGTGAAGACCGGCCCGAGTTCGAGCGGGTCCTCGACGAGGCACTGCGTACCGCTCACCGCCGCCCCGACCTCGCGGCGATCGGCCGGCGGCTCAACGCCGACCAACTGCGCACGATGGCGCTCAGCGCCGCCACGGCCATAGCCGCGTGCGCCGAAGCCGAGTACCAGCAGTTCGTACGCCTGCGCGAAGAACTGCGCCACTCCCACACCGCGCCCGCCGTCCCCAGCCCCCGCACACCGCCCGCGACCGGCTCGGACGGCGAAACCGCGGCGGGCGGCGCGGGCCCCGAACTCCGGGAGCCTGCACAGGGCGGCGGGGCGAGCGTGGGGGAGCGGCTGGTCGGCGCGATGGGCGGCGACACCCTCGCGGAGGCGTCCGGCGCCGGTCTCGTGGCCATGGTCTCGGTGCTGGCCCCCGTCCTCGCGGCCACGGCGGCCGTCATCTTCCTGCTGCTGGGCTATTCGCTGCGCCTGCTCTCCCCCGAGCCCGCGGTCGCGGGACCGATGCGCGGCGTCGGCTGGATCTTCGCCGCGCTCGCCGCGGCCGGGATCGTGCTGGCGCTGGCGGGCCTGCTGCTGATGGCCCTGCGCAACGGGGCGAGTTCGGCCCGTACGCCGTCGGGTGGCGCGGGCGGCGATCCAGGCGGCGGCGAGCTGGCCCAGGAGGTGGCGCTGGCGCGTACCGCCTGGCGCGAGGCGCTGCTCGAACACGGCATCCTGCCGTTCCTGCGGGACGCCCTGGCCGATCCGGACGGTGCCGAGCAGGCCCCCGCCGCGTTCGTGCCGCGCCCCAGCCGGCTCGGCTACTCGCACCCCGGGTTCTCCAGCCGCCCCGCGTCCGAGGCGCCCACCGCCGAGGAGACCCCCGCGCGACCGCGCTTCAGCAGCCCCGACTACTCCAGCCCCGAGTACGGCGGCCCCGACACCCCGCCCGCCTGACCCTCACACACCCCCGCCGAGACCGTCCGCGACGGCCCCTGACTCGGGTGCTGCCGAGGCGTCCAGCGCGCGGCGGATGTCCCTGACCAGGTCCGCGCTGTCCTCCACGCCGACCGACAGCCGCACGAACCCCTCGGGGACCGGGTCGCCGCCCCAGCGCCCGCGGCGCTCGGCCGTCGAGCGGACACCGCCGAAGCTGGTGGCGTCGCCCACCAGCCGCAGCCGGGCGAGGAAACGGTTGGCGTGCGCCTGGTCCGGCAGGGTGAAGGAGACCACGCAGCCGTAGCGGCTCATCTGGTGGGAGGCCAGCGCGTGCGCCGGATCGTCGGTCAGCCCCGGATGGCGGACGTCACTCACCTCGGGGCGCGCAGCCAGCGCCTCGGCGACCGCCAGCGCGTTGCCCGCCTGGCGCCGCGTGCGCACCTCGAGCGTCGCCAGCGAACGGTGCGCCAGCCACGCCTCCATCGGCCCCGGGATCGCGCCGACCGTCTTGCGCCAGGCCCGCACCGCCGCGGCGACCTCGGGCGAACGGGTGGCGACATAGCCGAGCAGCACGTCGCCGTGGCCGGTGAGCGCCTTGGTGCCACTGGCCACGGAGATGTCGGCGCCCAGCAGCAGCGGCCGCTGACCGAGCGGCGTGGCCAGCGTGTTGTCGACGGCCACCAGCGCGCCCTGCTCGTGCGCCGCCTGCGCGAGCCTGCGGATGTCGCACACGTCGAGACCGGGGTTGGACGGCGTCTCCAGCCACAGCAGGCGCGCGCCCTCCACCTCGTCGAGCTGCGCGTCGCCGCCCGTCGGGGCGGTCCGCACCCGGACGCCGAAGCCCTCCAGGCGCTCGTGGAGAGCGGCCAGCAGGTTGTAGCCGTCGCAGGGCAGCACCACCGTCTGTCCCGGCCGCGTCAGGGAGAGCAGCACCGCTGAGATCGCGCCCATGCCGGAGGAGAAGACGACCACCTCCGCCTCGGGGTCCTCGGGCGCCTCCAGGTCGGCGATGGCCCGCTCCAGCCGCGTCCAGGTCGGGTTGGCGTCCCGCCCGTAGGCGTACGGCGCGCCCTCGACCTCGCCCGGCAGGTGGTAGTGCGCGGCGAAGACGGGGCCGGGCAGCGGCGGCTCGTACGGCTCCTCGGCCGGGAGTCCGGCGCGGACCACGCGGGTGCCGTCGGCGTCGCCTGCGGGCCCGTAGTCGAGGTCTGACCCGGTCAGGGGCCGCGTGTCGTCCGGTGGGGTCGGGGTCATCGTGGTGCCTCCTGGTGGCGCTCACCCGCTCGTTCGTGCCCGGCGCCTTACCCGTCTCCGCAGGTGCTCAGCCCAGGGCCGCGCGGGCCGCGGCGCCGCTTTGTGCACCGTATCCGCCACCGAAGAGGACCGCGTGGACGAGCAGGTGCTGCAACTGGTGCAGCGGTACCCGCGCCTGGCGGCCGGGAAGCGGCCGTACCTCCTCGTAGGCGGCGAGAATGCGGGGCAGTTCGGGGCAGCCGAACAACTGGAGCATCGCCAGGTCGGTCTCGGGGTGGCCGCCCTGGGCCGCCGGATCGATGAGCCGGGCCTGCCCGTCCGCCGTCCAGTGGACGTTGCCCGACCACAGGTCGCCGTGGATGACGGCGGGCGGCTGCGGCGGCCCTGACACGGCCTCGTCCCCCAGCCGTTCGCACAGCCGCTCGACGTCCCGCGCGTCCGACGGCGTGAGGTGGCCGCTGTCGACGGCGGCCCGCAGCAGCGGCTCCAGCCGCCTCTCGGCGTGGAAGCGGGGCCAGGCGTCCGGTTCGGCCACCGGCTCGGGCGGCGAGGTCAGCGGCAGCGGGCCCAGGTAGCAGGGCTCCCCCGGCGTGCCCCACGAGGGCGCGGGGCTCGCGTGCAGGGCTGCCAGCCCCCGCCCCAGCCGCTCGGCCGCCGCGCGGTCCGGAGGGCCCGGCTCCAGCCACTCCAGGACGAGCACGTCCCGCGCGACGGCCACCACCTCGGGCACCGGGACGGTGCCGGTCGCCCGCAGCCGGGCCAGCCCCGCCGCCTCGGCGGCGAAGAAGTCCGCGGGCGCGGCGTCCAGCGCCTTGGCGAAGACGGTGACGGGGCCGGACCCCTCCGGCCCGGGCGTACCCCCGCCTTCCTCGCCGAGTTCGACCCGGTAGGCGTCGCAGATCGAGCCGCCGCCCGTCGGGGTGGCGGCCGTCGCGGGCCGCCCGAGCAGTGCGGCCGTACGGGCGACGGGGCGCGGCGGCGGGGCGGCGCCGGGCCGCGCGGCGCCGGAGCGTGCCCCGTCGGGGGCGCCCGTGCCGGGCGCCCCGCCGTCGGCCGGGGCCATCAGCCCGCCTCCCGCGCCTCGAGGGCCGCACCGACCTCCGAGAGCAGCCCCGGCACCGCCGCCTCGACCATCTCCAGGCACGCCGTGAAGCCGCGCTCGCCGCCGTAGTAGGGGTCGGGAACGCTCAGGTCGTCGGGCTCGGCCTCGGGGTCGTAGGAGCGCAGCAGCCGTACCCGCGCGGCCTGGTCCGTGGTGCGGGCGAGGGCGCGCAGCTCGGCGGCGTGGCCCGCGTCGAGGGCGACGACCAGGTCGTACCGCTCGAACCACTCGGCCTCGAACTGGCGCGCGGTGTGGCTGAGCGGGTAGCCCGCCTCCCGCAGCACCGCCGTCGTTCGGGAGTCCTCCGCCTCGCCCAGATGCCAGCTGCCCGTCCCCGCGCTGCCGACCTCCACCAGAGCGTCCAGCCCCGCGTCCCGCACGTGCGCGCGGAAGACGGCCTCGGCCATGGGCGAGCGGCAGATGTTGCCCGTGCACACGAAACAGACGCGGTACATGCGCCTCAGTCCCGGTCCAGAACCATGTTCAGCGCCCAGGAGACCACCGAGATGATCAGGCCGCCGAGGAACGCCGTGCCGAACCCGTCCACGTGGAAGCTGACGTCCAGCTTGTCCGCCACCCAGGAGGTCAGCATCAGCATCAGCGCGTTGATCACCAGCGTGAACAGGCCCAGCGTCAGCACCAGTAGCGGCAGGGACAGCAGCTTGACCACCGGCTTGACCACAACGTTGACGACGCCGAAGATCAGGGCGACGACGACCAGCGTCAGCGCCTTCTCGCCCCCCGACCCGCCGGTCAGCTCGATATCGCTGAGCAGCCAGGTCGCCACGGCGAGCGCCGCGGCGTTGGCCAGCGTCTTGATGAGGAAGTTCATACCCAGATCGTGGCAGAGATCGACGCCGGAGCGTACGGCCGGTGGCCGGTGGAAGCGGACCGGGCGGCGAAACGGCCCGGAGAGAGGGACGACGTGAAGGCTTTCCGGCTGGAGGACCTGGACGCGGAGCGGGCCGCGCACGACGGCGCGTACCTGAGGTTCCTGCGGGAGAGGACCATGTCCGCCGGCCTCTACGCGCTCGACGCGGGCACCGTCGACCCGCAGCAGCCGCACGAGCAGGACGAGATCTACTTCGTCGTCAGCGGCCGCGGCGCCCTCACCGTCGGTGCGGAGACGACGCAGGTCGCGCGGGGCAGCGTCGTCCACGTACCCGCGCGGACGCCGCACAAGTTCCACCACATCACCGAGGACCTGCGCGTGCTCGTGGTCTTCTCACCCCCCGAGGGCTGAGCGGCCGCTCACCACCGGGACCGTGCGGCCGGTTCCTGGGCTCTCCCCCCTCGCGGGCCGCCGCCGTTTCAGGGTTGCGTCAGGGTCGGGTTCAGGGGAGGACCGGGGCACGAGCGGCCCCACCGCCTTGCGGACCCCTCTAGCATCGACGTCAGAGGGCACGCCGCCTTCACACACACCCAGAGACGGAGCACACAGTCATGGACACGAAAGGCAGCCTCGCCTCCCTCCCCTGGTGGGTCACCTGGATCGTCATACCGGTGATCGCGCTCGTCGTCTTCGGCGGCCTGATCGCCAGCCTGGTCGGCTTCCTGATCGGGCTGCTGTTCAAGGTCCTGATCTTCGTCGCCCTGGTCGGCGGTGTCGTCTACCTCGTCCGCCGCTTCAAGTCGGGCTCCTCCTCGTCCCGCAGCGACTGGTGACCGCCCGCGTTCCGCGGTGACGAGCGACCCCACGTGCTCGTCACCCGGAGCGGCGCCACCGAGCGGCGTCACTTCGGCTTGCGGCGGCGGCCACCCCGGCGGTTGGGGGCGGGTACGCCGGGCGACGGCGCCCTGCCCGGTGCGGAGTGCCCGGCTCCGCCTCCGCCCCGATATCCGTCGGCGGACGCGGACGCCGATGCGGACGCCGGCACGGTCGCGGACGCGGCGCGCGAGCGGTCGGCCGAGACGACCAGGGCCGCCAGGAGCGTCGTCACCGGCACCGAGGCGACAAGACCGATGGAGCCGACCAGGGTCCGGACGATCTCCTCGGCGACCACCTCGCTCGTGGCGACCATCGTCACGTCACTGCGCGCGATGGAGAACAGCAGCAGCAGCGGCAGCGCGGCACCCGCGTACGCCAGCACCAGCGTGTTGACGACGGACGCGATGTGATCCCGCCCGATGCGCATGGCGGAGCGGTAGATCTTGTGCCAGCTCGCGCCCGGATCCGCCTCCCGCAGCTCCCACACCGCCGACGTCTGGGTGACCGTCACATCGTCCAGCACGCCGAGCGAGCCGATCAGCACCCCGGCCAGCAGCAGCCCCTTGACCTCGATGCCGGGATACAGCCCGTGCACCAGCCCCGTCTGGTCGTCGGTGTTCCCGGTCAACTGGGCCCAGTCGATGAACAGCGACCCCAGCACCCCGATCAGCAGCAGCGACACCAGCGTCCCCAGCACCGCCACCGAGGTGCGGGCCGACAGACCGTGGCACAGGTAGAGCGTCGCCAGCATGATGGCGCTGCCCCCGATCACCGCCACCACCAGCGGGTTCGACCCCTGGAGTATCGCCGGCAGGATGAACAGCGTCAGCACCGCGAAGCTGATGACCAGCCCCACCAGCGCCAACACCCCGCGCAGCCGCCCCACCAGCACCACCACGAGCGCGAACACGCCGGCGAGCAGCACCATGGGCACGTCGCGATTGGTGTCGACGACGCTGTACTGCAACGCGCGCGGCGCCTTCTCGGAGTACCCGACCACGACCTTCTGACCGACCTCGTAGGTACGGGTGGCATCCGGGGTGACGACCTCCGTGAACGTCCGGCCCGCGTCCTTGCCCTCGGTGACCTTCACCGTCGCCTTGCGGCACGGACCGTGCGCCGCACCCCCGGCCCCGCCTCCCCCGTCCTGCGCACCGCCGCCCGACTGCCCGGCGGAGCCCCCACCCGAACCGGACGGCGGCTGGCGGACGTTGACGTCACCGCAGTCGACCTCGACCAGCTTGGTCACCTTCGCGCCGAACGTCGGCCGGTCGAAGCCGACACCCGAGTGATCGTGGTGGTGCCCCGGCGTCCCGCCGGGCCACAGCACCACCAGCCCCGCCAGCACCGCCACCGCGAACGGCACGAGCACGGCGGCGATCACCTTCCGCAGATGACGGGAGACCGGCGCCGCCGGCCCGTGGCCGTGCCCGTGCCCGTGGCCGCCGTGGGTGTGGCCCTGCGCAGGGGGTTGGCCCTGCGCGGGCGCGTGGCCGTACGCCTCCCCTCCTGTCTGCACAGGAGGAGGGCCCTGAGCGGGCGGGTGGCCGGGCGCGGGAGGGTGGCCAGGCCCCTGGGGGTGGGCCGAGCCGGGCGCGGGGCCGCGGTGGGGCGTCGGTTGGTCCGGCGAGTGCGAGTGGGTCACCGACCGATCATCGCAAGAACGTCCATGCGGGGTGTTCAGTACGGGCGGTGTGCCGTTAGCGTAGAGACGCCTTTGCACATCGCGGGAGCTCCGAGCACGGGGCTGAGAGGGCGCTGACCTCCGTGGAGGGAACCACGGAAGCCGCTGCGCCGACCGCCGAACCTGTTACCGGGTAATGCCGGCGTAGGGAGTGGGTCTCATGACCACGCAGGATGCACACGCGCGCCCCGAGAACACCTCGGACGCCACCGAACCCGCGCAGCACGCCATCGGCTCGCACAAGGGATATCTGCAAGGACCGCGCCCGGACATCCGGGTGCCCGTCCGACGCGTGCATCTCACCAACGGCAAGGACGTGACGCTCTACGACACCTCCGGGCCGTACACCGACCCCGCCATCGACACCGACGTACGCCGCGGTCTCGCACCGCTGCGCGAGAACTGGATCATCCAGAGGGGGGACACCGAGGAGTACCCGGGCCGCGCACTGCGGCCCGAGGACGACGGCCTCAAGCACACCAGCCCACGCGGCGGACTGCTGCGGAGCGGATCGAGTGACCTGGCCGGCCTGGACGCCGTCTTCCCCGGCAGGCCACGCCAGCCGCGCCGGGGCCGCGACGGCACGGCCGTCACCCAGCTCGCCTACGCCAAGCGGGGCGAGATCACGCCGGAGATGGAGTACGTCGCACTCCGCGAGAGCCTGACGCCCGAGTTCGTCAGGGACGAGATCGCCGGCGGCCGGGCCGTCCTCCCCGCCAACGTCAACCACCCCGAGACCGAACCGATGATCATCGGGAAGAACTTCCTGGTGAAGGTCAACGCCAACATCGGCAACTCCGCCGTCACCTCCTCCATCGAGGAGGAGGTCGAGAAGATGACGTGGGCGACCCGCTGGGGCACCGACACCGTCATGGACCTGTCCACGGGGCGCAACATCCACACCACCCGGGAATGGGTACTGCGCAACTCCCCCGTCCCCATCGGCACCGTGCCGCTCTACCAGGCGCTGGAGAAGGTGGACGGCAAGGCCGAGGAACTCTCCTGGGACGTGTACAAGGACACCGTCCTCGAACAGTGCGAACAGGGCGTCGACTACATGACGGTCCACGCCGGCGTCCTGCTGCGGTACGTGCCGCTGACAGCACGCCGCAAGACCGGCATCGTCTCGCGCGGCGGCTCCATCATGGCCGCCTGGTGCCTGGCCCACCACCGGGAGAGCTTCCTCTACGAGCACTTCAGCGAACTGTGCGAGATCCTGCGCGCCTACGACGTGACGTTCTCCCTCGGCGACGGGCTGCGCCCCGGCTCCATCGCCGACGCCAACGACACCGCGCAGATGGCCGAGTTGGACACCCTCGGCGAGCTCAACCGCATCGCCAAGGCGCACGACGTGCAAACCATGATCGAGGGCCCGGGCCACGTCCCCATGCACAAGATCAAGGAGAACGTCGACCGGCAGCAGGAAGTCTGCGAAGAGGCCCCCTTCTACACCCTGGGCCCCCTCACCACGGACATCGCACCCGCCTACGACCACATCACCAGCGGCATCGGCGCCGCGATGATCGGCTGGTGGGGCACCGCGATGCTCTGCTACGTCACCCCCAAGGAACACCTCGGACTGCCCGACAAGGACGACGTCAAGACAGGCGTCATCACCTACAAGATCGCCGCCCACGCCGCGGACCTCGCCAAGGGCCACCCCGGAGCACAGGACTGGGACGACGCCCTGTCCGACGCCCGCTTCGAGTTCCGCTGGGAGGACCAGTTCAACCTGGCCCTCGACCCGGACACCGCCCGCTCCTTCCACGACGAGACCCTCCCCGCCGAACCCGCCAAGACCGCCCACTTCTGCTCCATGTGCGGCCCCAAGTTCTGCTCCATGAAGATCTCCCAGGAGATCCGCGAACGACACGGCGCCACCATGGACGAGGTCGAGGCCGGAATGGCCGAGAAGTCCCGGGAGTTCGCCGCCGCGGGCAACCGCGTGTACCTGCCGATGGCCGAATGACCACCCGGACACCCTGGACGGCTGTGTAGAGTCCCCCCGGGGCCCGAAGCCGCACGTTGGAGGTGCGACTTCGGGCCCCACCCACGCGCGCCGGACGCCGGGCGCCGGAGCGCACGCACACGTGCGTGCACGGGACGCCAGGCGCCCCGCCCGCGCGCACGTACACCCGCACACGGGAGGCTAGGCGCCGGGGAGCACGTAGACCTGCGCGCCCTCCGCGTCCACCCCCCGCTGCCGCACGCAGTTGTGGCGCAGCAGCAACCGCAGCGCCGCCAGCACCTTCTCCTGCGGCAGACCCGTACGGCCCACCACCTCCTCCATACGGACCCGCGCCTCGCCCTGCGCCGTCAGCATCCCCGCCATCAACGCGGCCACCGGCCACACGTCCTTGGTGATCGCCAACTGGTTCCGCTCCCAGAGCGACAGCAACGAGACGGCGCCCGCCGAGCGCTGCGGGGCGGGGGCAGGCGTGGGCCGCGCTTGCGCCTCCCCGCGCCCGGGATCCGTGTTCTCCACGAGCCGGCCCAGCAAGCCGATGATCTCCCGGTGCTGCGCGAGCATCTCGGGTGCTGCACGAGCATCTCCTGATGCGCGGCCGTCACCCCGCTCTCGAACCGCCGCTCCTCGCGCCGCTGCGCCAGCCACTCCTCGTCCATGCGGAGGTTGTGCTCCTCCAGCCGCACGATGGCGTCCGCGACCTCCGCCGGCATCGCGTAGGCCGTCGGCGCGTCGGGCTCCCGCGGTTGGACCTCCGCCTTCTCGAGGGTGTAGAAGCCCTCGCGCTGTACTTCGACGACGACTTCGGTGATCCAGTTCTTGAACGGCTCGCACTCGCGTTTCACGCAGCCGTTGACGAGGCGGATGAGGCCGCCGAGGCTCAACATCGTCATCGACTTCTTGAGCCCCTGACCTGGAGGAACAAGCCAACCCTCACGGGAAATGAGGGTTTCGAGTGTGGTTCGCATGTCCTCGGGCACGTGTCGCCGCAACGCCTCGCTGGGGTTCGTGTGTCCCAGCTCACGGGCGACGTCGGCGGCCGGGAACCAGTGCCGTCCGAACCGGCGCCCGGTTAGCGTTCGTTAACTCGAACGAGTGAAGTACCGCGCACACAAAGGGCGGTTCGTGGCTCCCCCCTCTTGCCACGAACCGCCCGGCTCTACGCGCGAAGCTGCGCGGGGGATCCACAATAGTTGACTTAGCGTCAGTGTCCAATCACTTATCGATATAGGCGTATCGAGAGATTTGCTCGCCCGGACACGCACAGTCACCAAAGCGGAGGGTTTGACCAAGGCCCACTTGGGCCAGACCTCCTGCATGTTCGTCGCACGCCCAGTGGTCAAGCGGACCGCCCGCGCCATCCTCCTCGCCCCCGGGGAAGAACAGGGCCCCGAGGACCTGATCGTCATCAAGCGCACCAAGCCTGGCCGGGAGCCGTACTGGATCACGCCGGGCGGCGGCGTCGAGCCGGACGTCGACCGCACCGTGACCGACGCCCTGCACCGCGAGGTCCACGAGGAGTTGGGGGCGGAGATCACCGACGTGGTGCCCGCCTTCGTGGACACGGTGAGTGACCCTGAGGAGACTCCGGGTGGTGTGAAAATTCAGCACTTCTTCGTGTGCCGTCTCGTTTCGATGAACCCCGCGCTGCGCCACGGGCCCGAAGTGGACGACCCGTGCGGCCGCTACGAGATCACCCGGCTCCCCTTCACGCCCGAGGGCGTCACCTCCGTCGACGTCGTGCCCCCGGCGCTACAGACCTATCTGGCCGCCAACATCGAAGGGGTACGGGCGCTGCTCGCGCCCGACCTCCGGTGAACGAGAGGCTCTAGCCGAACCATCCCTGGAACGCCGAGTCCGGCTCGGGCTCCTCGGTCTCCGCGCCCCTGCGCTGTGCCTCGGCCAGCGCCCGCTCGGCCTCCTGGCGCCAGGCCGAGATGTCCCGTGCGTACTCGTCGTCGTCCACCGAACCGGGCCCGGAACGCGCCGAGATGGCGGCGGAGACGCCGGACGGTGCGGACGGTACGGCCGGCGGTGTCGGCGCAGCGTGCCGCCGCCGCCTGGGCAGCGGGGCCGGTACGGACGGAGGCGGAATGGTGTAGTCGGTCTCCCCGACGGCACCGCCGCCCACGCCCCCGTCGCCGTCCGCGGACGGCGACGGGGTGGCGTACGCGTACGTCGCGGGGCTCGCGTCCGGGGGGACGGGTGCCGGTGAGGGCGCCTGTGCGGAGCCGGTCCCGGGCGGGCCCGAGGGGGCGCCCGCCGTGTCGCCGGACGCCGGGTACCAGGCCGCCGGCTCCAGCTCCGAGACCGGTCCCGCCACGGGTGGGGCCGCCGGCATCCGGGGCATCGGCGGCACGTGAGGCGGCTGCGTCGGCGGTGCCGGATATCCGGCGGGCAGTCCCCGCCCCACGGGGCCGTCGTCGGACTGCCGGCCGGCACCCGCCTGCTCCTGACCCTTCTCCCGCGGTCTCTCTCCGGCGTCGCCCGGGCGGCGGGTGAGGAGGGCCAAGCGCTGTGTGGCCTCGTCCGGTCGCCGGCCGGCGTCCGCCGCTTGCCCTGGGGCATCCGCGGCGTACTCGCCGGCGTCGGCCGAGCGTGGGCCGCCCTCGGCCGACCGCTGGGCGTCCTCGACGGATCGGTGTGCGGGGACGACCGCTCGGGCGGACGGCTGGCGGGTGACGGTGTTCGGGCGGGTGGGTGGACGTCCGGTCGACGCGTCGGAAGGCCCGCCGGTGAGGCTGTCGGTGAGGTCGTCGGCGAGGCCGTCCGAGGGGTGGGCGGCCGGGCCCGGTGCGGTCCTCCCGGGGTCGGCGGCCGCGTCACCGCCGCCGCGCTCGTGGAACTGCTCCGCCGCTAGGCCGTGCGCCTCGTCGCCGCCCTGGGCCGGCGTCCTCGCGTGGGCGGACGCCTCACCACTCTGCTCCCCTGGTTCCCCGGGTCCACCGGGTCCGCCAAGTTGTTCGCCGGATCCGCCCGGCGCGGGCGTCCCGTGCGGCGCGGCGCCGGTCCCGGCCCGCGCCGCCGGCTCTCCGGTCTCCTCCACTCGGGCCGCGCGGGCGGCGCGGGCGTCCCGTGCGGCGCCGAAGAAGTCGCCGCCCTTGCGCTTGTAGTCGTCGGTGCCCCACTCACGGGCCGGGCGGCGGGGGGCCCGCTGGAGGTGGGGGATGTGCTTCGCGCAGTGGATGTACGCCTCTTCGACGTCGACCCGCACCCACAGGACGGCGCGCCGCCCCGGTATGGGGTCCTCGGGCAGGTCGGGGATCCAGGGGCGCAGTTCGGCGTCGTCGAGGACCTCGGCGCGCCCGTTGACGTGCAGTCCGATGCGCGCGCGGATGAAGTCGACCAGCAGGAGGCCCGCATGGGGGTTCTCCTGGATGTTGCCGAGGCTGGCGTGGACGCCGTTGCCGCGGTACTCGGGGAAGATCAGGGTCCGCTCGTCGAGCACGCGCAGGAACCCGGGGGGTCCTGCGCGGAAGCTGTTGTCGCATTCGCCGTCGCGGTCGGACGTGGCGAGGAAGAACATCTCCTGCTGGCGGACGAACTCGCGCATCCGCTCGTTGAGGTGGTCGAGCACCTGGTCGTCGTAGAAGCGGTTCGCGCGTTTCTGCGAGCCGATACGTTCCTGCAACGCGTGTTCGCCCGCGCTGCCGGGGCGCCGCGCCGGGGCACCGTCGGCGTCGGACGGGAAGCCGCCGGGGAAGCCCTCCGGGGCGCCGACCCGCGCTTCGGTCCGCGCATGCGCGGGGGAGCCGGCGTGCGCACCGAGGTGCGCTTCGGTACGCGCTCCGGTTCGCGCGGCGGCGGGCGTCGTGTCCCCGGCGGGTCCTTCCCCGCTTCCGTTCGCCTCACTCACCGCCGACACTCGTCCCCTTCCACAGCGTCCTCGACCGGTTTCCCGCGTCACCGACGCAACACCTCATCACTTACGCCCCCTGCGCGACCAGTTCTTCGAGGGAATCGTGGCGTATGCGGTGGGTCGGGATACCGAGTCCCACCAGCGCCTCGACCCCGCTGCGGATCATTCCGGGCGGCCCGGAGAGGTAGCCGTCGTACGCGGGCCAGGGGCCGTAGCGGCGTACGGCGTCGGGGAGTTCACCGGCGAGCGCGTCGGGTACCGCCAGTGTTCCGCCCGTGGCGACGACGGGGCGTACGGACAGCCAGTCGTAGCGGTCCTGGAGCCCCAGCATGGTGTCGAGGTCGTAGAGGTCGTGGTTGGTGCGGGCGCCGTAGAACACCTCGACGGGGCGGCCCGTGCCCCGCCCGGCCACGTCCTCGACCAGGGCCTTGATGGGGGCGATGCCGGTGCCGCCGCCCAGGCACAACAGGCCGCTGTCGGCGCGGTGGTCGACGGTCATCGAGCCCGCCGGGGGGCCGAGCCGCAGCACGTCGCCAGGGCGGGCGCGCTGCACCAGCGAGGAGGAGACCCACCCCGCGGGTACGGACTTGACGTGGAAGGTCAGCAGTCCGTCGGTGCGGGGTGCCGAAGCGAAGGAGTAGTGCCGCCACACGCGGGGCCACCAGGGGGTTTCCAGGCTGGTGTACTGGCCGGCGCGGAAGGGGTACGGCTGGTCGGGCCGCACGGTGATCACGGCGACCTGCGGGGTGCGGCGCTCGTGGGAGACGATCTCGGCGTCCCACCAGGCGGGGGAGTGGCGTTCGGCCTCGGCCGCGGCGTCGATCATCTTCTGGGAGATCGCGGTGTAGGCGCGCACCCAGGCCGCCTCCGTGCGCGGACCCCAACTGTGGGGCGCGTAGCGGGCGAGCGCCGCCATGAGGCATTCGCCGACGGCCGGATAGTGGGTGGGCAGCGTCCCGTACTTGCGGTGTCCGCGGCCCAGGTTGGCGAGGTAGTCGCCGAGGAGTCTGCCGTCGTCGAAGAGGCGGACGGCGGTGAGCAGCGCGCGGAAGAGCCGGTCGCGCTGGCCGTCCATGGCGGCGGGGAACATCTCACGCAGGTGCGGGTACTGGACGAACAGCAGTGCGTAGAAGTACGCGGTCGCGGCGTCGGAGGAACGTTCCAGCTCCTCCATGCTCGCGCGTATCAGCTCGGCGTCGCCCGGCTCGGTGCCCCCGGGTTCGCCCACGGCTGCCGGATGCGTGCCCCCGGCTGCCGTGTGCGCGGCCGCCTGGGCGGCGGAGGCCGGGTGGGTTTCCGTGCGGACGGGGGCTTCCGCGTACGCGGGGGTCTCCGCCCGGGCGGGGGCCGCCGCCTGGTGCACGGGGGCCGCCTGCCGTGCACCGGGCCCCTGCCGGGCCGGAGCGCCCCGCTCGGCCGGGGGCGCCTGCTGGGCCGGCGCTGCCGCTCCGGGCGCTGCCGGCGTGGTGCCGTTGCTGGTCGGCGCGGTGTGCTCCGCGGGTGCGGCATCGGACGGCGGGGGCGTGAACCAGCCCCGCCCGCCGCTGCCACCGGCGGACGCACCGTCGCTGCCCGACATGGTGGTCATGCTCGCCTCGCCTTGTACATCTGCCGGATGTTGCGTGCACATCCGCGTTCCGAAAGTTTCGGCAATCCGCCCCCTGTGAACATCGCGCGTGGAAACCTTCGCAGTTCTCCGGCACGATGCGGGAGGGACCCGACCATACCGTGAAGGCTTCGCTCCACAACCCCCGTTCGCCGTTCCGGCGAATTCCGCCATTCGGAACACCGAAGTGAATTACCGTGGCGGCGGAACCAGTCCGTACGCCTCGCGCAGATCGCGTCCCGCATAGTGGTACGACGCGAGGGAACGCACATGCTCATCGGCGTTCACAGCGACCGAGACGGGCACGGTGGCGAACAGCTCGGCGTCGGAGAGGGAGTCGCCGTAGGCCACGCAGTCGCGGGGCGCCACCCCGAATTGGGCACAGAGTTCCTGCGCGATCTTCACCTTCGAGGACGGAGAGAGAATCCCGGCGGGATCCACGGGCCGCGTGGGATACCTCGCACTTCCGTTCGGCATTGCGCGGGGGACCTCCGGCCAGCGTGAACCGTGCGTAGCGTCGGCCCCCCAATCCCGTAGTCGCCGCACAAAGAAATCCGGCGAGAGGGAAATCACCGCGCAGTGCTCCCCTTTCGCCCTGATCTGTTCCCAGACCTCCCGGATTCCCGCCAGCCACGGTGCGCCCGTGAAGGCCGCCTCGACGATCTCGTCGGTCAGCTCCGCCCACAGCGCGCACGCCCGCGCGGCGAACTGCGGCGCGGTCAGCTCGCGCTGCGCGAAGGCGAGTTCCAGTGCCCGGATCTCCCGCTCGACGCCGAGCTGCTGCGCGATCTCGACGGCGGCCGCTGAGCCGTACAGCAGAGTGCCGTCGAGGTCGAAGAGGTGGAGTCGGGGGCGCCGTCGTCCCGGCGCCTGTGGTGCGCTCACGTACTCAGCCGGGTCCATACCCGCGATCGTACGAGCCCGCCACCGGCGTACCGCACCCGAGGCGGCGAGCGAGCCTTGCGGTACCCGGCGAACGCGTCGCCGTACCCGGCGAACGCGGCGGGCGCCCCGCCCTGCCCGGCGAACGCGGCGGGCGCCCCGCCGTACTCGGCCGCGAGTAGCCGCGGATACTCCCGCCGTCAGACGCCGCCGGGGCCCGCCGTGCACAGACTCGGCGGTATGCGGCGACTGACCCGACGTGCCCGAAGAGGCACCCTCGCTCTCCATGTCTGCGCCTCGGCCGGCTGGCTGGGCATGACGCTGTGCCTGCTGGCACTCGGCCTCACCGCGGCGCTCACCGGCTCCCCGGCGGTGACGGAGGCCTCCTACCGTTCCATGAAGGTGTACGGCGACTGGCTCGTCGGCCCGCTCGCCCTGCTCACCCTGGGCACCGGGGTCCTCCTCTCCCTGGGCACAAAGTGGGGGCTGGCCCGGCACTGGTGGGTGTGGATCAAGTTCTGGCTCACCACCGCCGCCGCGCTGGCGAGCGTGCTGGCCTTCCGCGTACGGATCGACAGCACGGTGGCCGACGTGGTGGCGGGGCGGCCCGTACTGCCGTTGGAGCTGGTGATCCCGCCCGCCATCTCCCTGAGCGCGTACGTCTTCATGACGGTGATCTCCGTCCTCAAGCCGTGGGGACTGACGGCGCGGGGGCGGCGCCACCGGGCCGCCGCCCCCACGCGTCGCGTGGCGCGCTCAGCCCTGGCGGGTACCGGCGCAGGGGCACGCGGGGACGGCTGACCCCCCTGGCGTATCCGGCGGCCTGCGTCATCATCGGCGCGCCCTCCAGGCCGGACACGAGCTGGGCGTCCGCGAGTTCTCCCTGCTGAACGTCCTCAGCGTCCAGCACGACGGGGACGGCGGCCACTTCCGCATGCACCACCTGGCCGAAGCCGTCGTCCTGAGCCAGAGCGCGACCATCCGGCTCGTCACCCGGCTCGAGGACCGCGGCCTGCTGCGCCGCTGCCTGTGCCCCGAGGACCGGCGCGGCATCTACACGGACGTCACCGAAGAGGGGCACACCCTCCTCGAAGCCGCCCGCCCCACGCACGACGCGGCGCTCGAGGAAGCCCTCAACTCAGCCGAGGAGCGGCCCGAACTCGCCCCCTTGGTCGCCGCCGTCCGCGAACTCGCCCCGGCACCGGCGTAACCGGTCGACCGGCGCCGCACGGGGCGTAAAGTGCGGAGGATGAGCACCGCATCCACCGGCTCGGCCGCGCCCGCCGAGTCCCCCACCGAGTCGCCCGACGCGGGGTTCACCGTGCGCAGGGCCACAGCCGAGGATCTCCCCGCGATCGTCGCCATGCTCGCCGACGACCCGCTCGGGGCCGCTCGCGAGACGCCTGCCGACATGGCCCCCTACCGCGCCGCGTTCAGCCGCATCGACCCCGACCCGCGGCAGCACCTGGTCGTCGCCGAACGCGACGGCAAGCCTGTCGGCACGCTGCACCTGACCGTCATCCCCGGCCTGTCCCGCCGCGGAGCCGCCCGCGCGCTGATCGAGGCCGTACGCGTCCACGCCGACGCCCGGGGCGAGGGCCTGGGCACCTGGCTCATCGAGTGGGCGATCGCCGAGGCACGCCGCCAGGACTGCGTACTGGTGCAGCTCACCTCCGACGCCACCCGCGTCGACGCGCACCGCTTCTACGAGCGGCTCGGCTTCGAGGCCTCGCACCTCGGCTTCAAGATGCCGCTGGTCTGACGCCGGTCCGGTAGCCGGCGTCGGTACGCCGGTACGCCGGTACGGACGGCGCCCAGGCGGCGTGCCGGCACTCACACCCTGGCGCGCGCTTAAGCATCGACAGGAACACGGCGCGCTCGCGTGCGCTGAAGCCCTCCAGCAGAAGGTCGTTCGCCCGCTCGGCCGCGACGGCGCACCGTGCGAGCAGTCGCTCGCCGTCCTCGGTCAGCCGTACGGCGTTCTTGCGCCGGTCCGCCGGGTGCGGTTCGCGGCGCACGTAGCCGTCACCCTCCAGGTCGTCGAGGATGCCGACAACGTCCTTGGGGCCGAGCGCGACGCTGCGCGCCGGCTCCGCCGCGTCGCCGCCGGGTGAGGACCGCCCCGCCGCTTCGCCGTCACCTGCCGAGCCGGGCCCGCACACGACCGCGCAACAGCGTGTACTCCGCGGCCCGGCGCAGCGGGCGGCCCACCGGGCGCGGCACGGTGACGCCCTCCGTGACGACCTGGCCGGCACGGAACTGATCCCGCGTGAGGTCTATCTCACGCCCGCCCGGCAGCCGGTTCCACCAGTGGAATCCCTGCTGCTCGCCGTTGGCCGCGTACACCTCCCCGCACATCAGCTCGCCGCCCAGCAGATCGTGCACCACCAGGGCGGTGACATCGCACTGGCCCCAGGAGGGGTTGGCCGGGCTCCAGCCGGCGCGGGCCAGGTCGTCCGGCGAGCACGTGTCCGCGCCCCAGGACTCCCGCAGGGCCCACTCGAGCCGGCCCAGCCCACCGTCTATCCGCCCCAACTCCCCCGCGCCCACGCCCACACCGGCAACCTCGACCGCATCCACACTCATGCCAGCAAGCATGCCCCACGCCACTGACAACGACCCCTGGAGATCGCAACGGGACGGCACGATCCCGCCACACTCCGGGGAGCCTTTACCCCACAGCCAGACACAAGCGAAGGAAACACCCGGCTCAGGACGTGGCATCCGGTCGGCCGTCCAGCCCGCGCTCCCCCTCGTCCGTCCCATGGGGAAGGAGGGGGAAGAGCCGGGTGATGAGGGCGACGGGGCGGGCGCCCTCCGGGCGGGCCAGCGGACGCTGCTCGCGGTCCTGGTAGGGGGCCAGTGCCCGTCGCACGGCGTCCGCGACCCGGGTCATCTCCTCGGGGGTCAGGTAGGCGACGGCGCTGAAGGCCTCCTCCTGGCGCCATGCGTCCGGCGCCAGGTCCCGCTGGGCGAGCCACCGCTGCCAGCTCTCGTCCTCCAAGCCCCGGGCCAGAGCGCCGAACTCGGCGTGAGAAGCGCCGGACTGGGCGGGGGAGGTGCCGGCGGCCCGCGGCTCTCGCCGCAGGCGCCAGGGCCGGGCGCGGCCGCCCGTGTGCGGGGCCTCCTCGATGCGTCCGTGGCGCGCGAGCTGGCGTAGATGGAAGGAGCAGAGCCCTGAGCTGTAGCCCAGCCGCCCGGCCGCTTCGGTCGCGGTGACGGCGCCCACCTCGGCGAGGAGCTCCAGCAGGGCCGTGCGGACCTCGTGCTCGCGCAGTTGGTCGCCGGCGCCGGGTGCGTGCCGGGGTGTGGGGGCGAGGTCGTCTTCAGTCACTTTGCAAAGTCTGCTACTTTGCAAAATCGCTGGCAAGTGGCGGGCAAGGGGTCCGGTCCACGCCGGCGACATCGGGCGCGGCGAGGTCCGCCTGGCCCGTGGGGCGTGCGCAGCGCCGTGGGGCGCGCACAGAAAGGGAGACAGCGATGCCTGTTCGTCGCGAGCGGTCCCGGTTCCTCGACCGGCGGGTCCACGTCCAGGGCGAGCCGGTCGCGTCCTACCCGGCGCGCGCACCCGAGGCGGAGCGGGGCGCGGTGCGCCGGGTCACCGAAGTGGGTGAGGAGGTCCTGCACCGACCGTGCCGGGAGGTGACCGCCTTCGGCTCCAGCGACCTGTCGGCACTGATCGACGACATGTTCGCGACGATGTACGTGGCCGACGGCGCAGGGCTCGCCGCCAACCAGGTGGGCGTCGGCCTGCGGCTGTTCGTCTACGACTGCCCCGACGACGACGGGGTGCGGCACGTCGGCCACCTCGTCAACCCCACTCTCGAACTGCCCGAGGCGCCGGACCGGCGGCTCCTCGACGACTCCGAGGGCTGCCTGTCCGTCCCCGGCGCCTCCCTGACGGTGCCCCGCACCGACCGCGCCGTCGCTCGCGGGTTCGACAAGGACGGCACCCCGCTCGTCATCGAGGGGACGGGCTACTTCGCCCGGTGCCTCCAGCACGAGACCGACCACCTCTTCGGCCGCACGTACCTGGACCGGCTCTCCAAGCGGGACCGCAAGGAGGCACTACGGCAGATGGAGGACCGCCGCGCAGACGTCCACGCACAACGCACGGCGAAATCGGCCGAGTTGCGCCAGACCTGAGGCCACGCGAGGGCACGCGAAGGCGCGGCGGTCAGTCGGCCAGCCAGAGGCAGAAGGGATGCCCTGCGGGGTCGAGCCAGACACGGACGTCTTCCTGCGGCTGGTGATCGGCCAGGACCGCCCCCAGCGCGGCAGCTTCGGCTCCGGCGCTCTCCAGGTCGTCGACGCGGATGTCGAGGTGCATCATCATCTGCTGGTCGGACGGCCCGGCGGCGGGCCAGCGGGGGCGGACGTGGTTCTCCTCCCGCTGCACGGCGAGGCCCACTCCGCCGTCGGCCGCCCGCAACAGGATCCAGTCCGGCTCCTCGGCCTCGATGTCCCAGTCGAGAAGCCGCTGGTAGAAGCGGGCGAGGCTGCCTGGATCCGGCGCGCTGATGTTGACGGTCGTCAGCGCGGGTCCGCGAGCTTCAGCCATGTCGTTCCGCCCCCTCCGGGTGCCGCTGCGCCGCCTCCGTGTGCGACGCGACCACCGTGCCAGCCAACCGCCCTCGTGTCAGGCGTGCCCACCCGCAGGCGCCCGCCTGTACTCGTCCGTCGTGCTCGTCCGCCCGTGGCGAAAGGGCGGTCCGGGTGGCTCGGTACTCGCTAGGGTCCGGTTCCCATGGCAGCGATCACCACGCGCACGGTCGCGTATCCGGCCGACGGCCTGACGATGGCCGGGCACCTCGCGCTCCCCGCCGGTACCGGCCGTCGGCCCGCGGTGCTGGTCGGCCCCGAGGGCATGGGGCTCAGCGACGTCGAACGCCGCCGGGCCGACGCGCTCGCCGAGTCGGGGTACGTGGCGCTGGCCTTCGACCTGCACGGCGGACGCTACTTGAGCGCCCCCGAGGAGATGTTGGCCCGTTGCACGCCGCTGCTCGCAGAACCCGACCGGATGCGGGGTATCGGCCGTGCGGCGCTCGACGTGCTCCGTGCCGAGCCGCGGGCCGACCCCGACCGGATCGCCGCCATCGGCTACGGCACCGGGGGCGCGGTCGCACTGGAGCTCGGGCGCGGGGGCGTCGGCCTTCGGGCGATCGGTACGGTCAACGCGCTGACCACGGGGCGGCCCGGCGAGGCGGCGCGCATCCGCTGTCCCGTGTGGGCCGGGGTCGGATCGCAGGACCCGATCATGTCCGCCGAGCAGCGGGCCGCGTTCGCCGCCGAGATGCAGGCCGCGGGCGTCGACTGGCGCCTCGTCGTGTACGGCGGTGCCCTGCACGCCTTCCACCATCCGCCGGTCGACCACGACGCCGTCCCCGGCGTCGGTCACCACCCGCTCCACGCGCGGCGGGCCTGGCGCGACATCGTCGACCTGCTCACCGAGTGCCTGCCCGTGACAGATGTCTGCCTGTGACAGGTGCTGACAGGTGCCTGCCCGTGATGGCGGGCGTGCTCTTCGCCCTCGCCGCGGTGTCCGCGATCATGCTGGTGCGCACCCGGCCCGCCACACCGGGCACACCCACCGCACCCGTGCCGCCGGGGCCTCCGGGTCCGGATCCGGCTCCGACTACGACTACGGGCAGCCGGTAACCCGGCGACCCGGCAGCTCGCCGGCCCGTCGCCACGGCCAGCAGTCCCGCCGAGGCCGCGCCGGCGCGCGCTGCCGTGCCCACACCGCGCCCGCACAAGGCGTCGTCGGAGATGTCCTGCTCGACGTCGCGTGACAGTCCGTGGGCGGCGGGCCCGCGCGCAGACCCGCCGCCGTGCCGGGGCAGCGCCCGCCCCGCCCCGTGCCGGGGCAGCGCGCGGGCCGCCGACGAGGCGCCCGGCGCCCCGCTCAGCCGAGGGCGGCGATCATGTCCTCGGCCATGCGGGTGCTGGAGGCCGGGTTCTGCCCGGTGAACAGGTTGCGGTCCCGCACGTTGAACTGCTCGTAGGCAGGCCCTTCGACGTGCACGGCGCCCCTCTCCCTCAGCCGGGCGGCCAGCAGCCAGGGAGCGCCCTCGGCCGTGCCGAACAGCCGTTCCTCCTCGTCGGTGAACGCGGCCATCTCACGGCCGGCGAACAGCCACCGCCCCTCCGCGTCCACCGCGCTGAGCAGGGCGGCGGGGCCGTGACAGACAGCTCCGACGAGCTTGTCCGCCGCGTCGGCGGCTGTCAGCAGACGGCCGAGATCAGCGTCCTGGTGGAGGTCCACGACCGGACCGTGACCGCCGGGAAGCACCACCGCGGCGTAGTCGTCGATGTCGGCCTCGTCCAGCTTCAGCAGCGGCCCGAACTCCCGGAGCGCCTTCTGCGCGTGTGCCACGTGAGAGGCGCAGTCCGCACCGGCGACCTCGGGGTCGGCACTGTGCCGGTCGAGCGGCTGTAGGACCCCGCCGGGGGAAGCGAAGTCGACCGTGTGACCGGCCTCGACGAACCTCGCGTGCGGGGCGGCCAGCTCCTCGGCCCAGTAGCCGGTCGGATAGACCGAGCCGTCGGTACGCTCCCAGCCACTGGCGGCGGACATGACGATCAGAATCTTGCTCATGGGCACACGGTTCCTCTTGAGGGGACGGGACGGCCGCACGGAGAACCCGCTCGGCACCCCTCCACCCTGTGCCGCGCCCAGCGCCGGCGGGGGCGCATACCACGCCCTGCGCAACCGTGGACGGCCGAACCCAGGACGGCCGGACCCAGGACGCACAGGGACGGCCACGAGCCGGCACCGTCCCCGACACTGGAGGGTGTGGCAGACAAGAACCATGAACTCGCCGATTTCCTGAAACGGGCCCGGGGCCAGAGCGACCCGTCCAGGTCCGGCCTGCCCTCGGACAGCCGCGTCCGTCGCGTCCCTGGCCTGCGCAGGGAAGAGGTGGCACGCCTGGCCGGAGTCTCGACCGACTACTACACCCGCCTCGAACAGGGCAGGAACATCACGCCCTCACCGGCCGTGATCGAGGCGATCGGCCGCGCCCTCGCCCTCGACGAGGCAGGCAGGGCCCACCTGCGTGACCTCCTCGGCGTGGCCGCTGCCCCGGCCCGCCGGCGCCCAGGACGCGTCCAGCGCGTACGCCACGGCCTCCACCAGCTCCTCGACGCCCTCGACGGCGAGCCGGCCCTCGTCCTCGGCCGCCGTACCGACATCCTCGCCGCCAACCGCATGGCGCGCGCCCTGTTCGCCGACTTCGAACAGCTGCCGCACCGGGAGCGCAACTACGCGCGCTGGATGTTCCTCGACGACGACGCCCGCGCGCTGTTCACGGACTGGGAGGACCAGGCGCGCGCCGCGGTGGAGAGTCTGCGTCTCGACGCAGGCCGCGACCCCGAAGACCAGGCCACCGCCGCCCTCATCGCCGACCTGCGCGCACGCAGCCACGCGTTCGACACCTGGTGGGAGCAGCACCGCGTCCATCAACGCACCCACGGTTCCAAACGCCTGTGCCACCCCCTCGTCGGCGACCTCACCGTCGAGTACGAGACCCTCACCCTCCCCGGAGACCCCGACACGACCCTGTACGTCTACACCGCCGAACCCGGCTCCCCCTCGAAACGCGCCCTCGGCCTCCTCGCAAGCTGGACCTCTCCCCGAACCGCCACCCACTCGCCCTGAGCGGCCCCGAGACCACCACCCGCGCTCGCCCACGCGCCCCCCGGGGCTCCTGTCCGGATGAGTGGATCAGCGCAGTCCGGCGAAGAGATCTTTCTCGGGTACCGCCGCGCCGGTGGCGCCCCGGACCCGTAGGAAGGTCTCCATACCCATGAACTCGCCGAACCTCTCCTTGCCCATCCTGAGGAAGAAGATGTTCTCGCCCTGACTGGCGTGCGCGGCCAGCGCGTCGAACTTCTGGCCGCTGAACGCGGTGGTGTCCACCCACGTGGTGATCTCATCGTCGGGGAGGCCGAGCTCGGCCATCGCGGCAGCCTCGGCAGGATCCGGCTCCGGCATGTCCGGATCGAACTCGCGCGCGATCTCGCCGAACCGCCGCATCCCCGAGCGGGGCATCGTGGTCCAGTACACCTTCGGTGTCAGCCCGGTCCTCTCCAGCGCCGCCATCGTGATGCGGTGGGCCTGGATGTGGTCGGGATGGCCGTAGAAGCCGTTCTCGTCGTAGGTGACGACCACGTCGGGCCGGTAGTGCAGCATGAGTTCCGCGAGTCGGGCCGCGCCTTCCTCCACGGGGGTCTGCCAGAAGGATCCGGGGGCGTCGTTGCTCGGCCAGCCCGTCATCCCGGAGTCGGCGTAGTCCAGCATCTCCAGATCGCTGACCTTGAGGACGTCGCAGCTCGCCGTGAGTTCTTGACGGCGCATCAGTGCGACGGCGGCGGGGTCGTGCCCGGGATCGCCCGGCTTCACACCCCCCGGGCCGTCACCGCAGCCGCCGTCGGTGCACGTCACGAGCACCGTGCGGATGCCTTCCGCCGCGTACCGGGCGAGGACTCCTCCGGTCGAGGTGGCCTCGTCGTCGGGGTGGGCGTGTACGGCCATGAGCGTCAAGGGCCGGTCGGTCTTCAAGCAGTCCTCCTGCGACGTCTTGGTTCGAGTGCGCGGCGGGCGTACCGCGAGCCCGGGACCCGGATTCTGTCGAGGCGGACGACGTGCGGCCTCCGAGTTCCGCGCCCGAGCCGCGCCGCTCGCCCGATCGATGCAACGCTTCCGGCCGGCCCCGCTGTTCCCGGCACGGCCGCCCGCCTCTTCTCGTCGTCCCAGCCCGTGTCGCTGGGCTGCCGTCTGGGGAACGTGCCGCTTCCTCAAGCCCCGGACCCGCGGAACATGAGGGCTTCGCCCCCTCGGTCTCCGACTGGCCACCGACCGCGAGACGCGAGCACGAGACCTGAGGGTCCTGCAACCCGGGCGTCAGGTCTGCGCCATGTCCACGAAGCGGGAGTAGTGGCCCTGGAAGGCGACGGTGATGGTGGCGGTCGGGCCGTTGCGGTGCTTGGCGACGATCAGGTCGGCCTCGCCGGCGCGGGGAGACTCCTTCTCGTAGGCGTCCTCGCGGTGGAGGAGGATGACCATGTCGGCATCCTGTTCGATGGAGCCCGATTCACGCAGGTCGGAGACCATGGGTTTCTTGTCCGTGCGCTGCTCGGGGCCTCGGTTGAGCTGGGAGAGGGCGATGACCGGCACCTCCAGCTCCTTGGCCAGCAGCTTGAGGTTCCGGGACATCTCCGAGACCTCCTGCTGACGGGATTCGGGGCGGCGGGAGCCGCCCGTCTGCATCAGCTGGAGGTAGTCGATGACGATCAGCTGGAGGTCGTTGCGCTGCTTGAGCCGGCGGCACTTGGCGCGGATCTCCATCATCGACAGGTTCGGCGAGTCGTCGATGTAGAGCGGCGCGTCGGTGACGCCGGGCATCTGCCGGGCCAGCCGCGTCCAGTCCTCGTCCGTCATCGACCCGGACCGCATGTGGTGCAGGGCCACCCGCGCCTCCGCGGACAGCAGCCGCATGGCGATCTCGTTGCGCCCCATCTCCAGCGAGAAGATCACGCTGGGCATGGCGTGCTTGATGGAGCAGGCGCGGGCGAAGTCGAGAGCGAGGGTGGAGTTGTGGGTGGGGATCATGGAGCGGGTGGCCAGATACAGCCGATCCGGATTGTCCACCTGCACGCATCGGACCGGAACGCTCTCGATCTCCTGGACGTCGGTGATGAGGCGTTGCGTGAGCCCCGGGGTGCCGGAGCCCCTGCGCTCCCGGTGCACGCGCCGCTTGCGTCCCGGTCCGAACACGTCGTCGGTCGGCTCGAAGGTCACCTGGTAGGCGGTGGATGACCCGGCAGAGCCGCCCTTGCCCTGCTCGGTTCGCACAGCGCAGCGATAGCCGAGGCTGACGGCCAGTTCGCGGAACCCCTGCGCCAGCGCCTTGTGCGTGGCCGTGAACCGCACCGATCCGGCGTTCGTGACCGTTCCGTCGGCCTCCAGCAGTCCAGCGAGCAGTTCCCTTCGCTGGGTCACCGAACCACGCAGGTACTCCTGCGGGATGTGCTTGTCGTACAGAACGCCGATGTCGCCGAGCGTGCCGAGAAGGCTCTCCTGCTCCCCCGTGCGGGCGGCGTCGGTGTTGCCGCCCCCCAGCCACGCCCCCAGGGTGTAAGGGGGGATGGGCAGGTCACGGTGCGGGAGAGCGAGAGGGTCCGCGTTGTCCACCGTGTGGTTCCCGCGCTGGTCCCCCGTGACGCAGTGCAGCGTGGCGGCGATCTCCTTGGTCGTCCTGACCGAGGCGGAGGTGTGCTGCTCGCGGTGGCGGTCGTGCTCGGCTGCTGCCGCTTGCGCCGACTCGCGGGAAGCCCGGGTGCCGGTGAGCCACTGATGGTCCGCGTCGGCGATGACGGAAGTACCGTCGTCGAAAGTCATCCTGAAACAGGGCCGGTCCGTCATCACGTCGGTCGCGGCCACGACACGGGTCGGCTTCCCCGCCGCGTCGATCAGGTGATCACCGGTCCTCACCTCGCCCATGGTGGTCCACCCTGTGGGCGTGGGCAGCGGGGTGTCGAGCGCGAGGGCCTTGCCCATGGCCGGGCGGGCCGCGATGACGATCATCTGGCCCGGGTGGAGGCCGTTGGTGAGGGAGTCCAGGTCGGTGAAGCCGGTGGGGACGCCGGTCATCTGGCCGCTGCGGGAGCCGATGGCCTCGATCTCGTCGAGGGCGCCCTCCATGATGTCGGCGAGGGGGAGGTAGTCCTCGGAGGTGCGCTGCTCGGTGACGGCGTAGATCTCGGCCTGGGCGCCGTTGACGATGTCGTCGACGTCGCCGTCCGCGGCATAACCCATCTGGGTGATGCGGGTGCCGGCCTCGACGAGGCGGCGCAGCACCGCGCGTTCGCGGACGATCTCCGCGTAGTAGAGCGCGTTGGCCGCGGTGGGCACCGCCTGGACGAGCGACTGGACGTAGCCGGGGCCGCCGACGCGGCCGATCTCGCCGCGGCGGGTCAGCTCGGCGGTGACGGTGATGGGGTCGGCGGGCTCGCCCTTGGCGTAGAGGTCGAGGACGGCCTGGTAGACCGTCTCGTGCGCGGGCCGGTAGAAGTCCGGGCCCTTGAGGGTCTCGACGACGTCGGCGATGGCGTCCTTGGACAGCAGCATGCCGCCGAGTACGGACTTCTCCGCCTCCAGATCCTGCGGGGGCACCCGCTCGAAGCCGCCGGGTGGGCCTTCGGGGCCGCGCTCGTGCTGCTCGGGCAGGCCGCCTGACCGCTCGTCACCGCCGCGGCCCCCGCGGGGACCTCGGGAGCCGTTGCCGCCCGCGTATCCGTACCCGTCGCCGCCTCGGCCGCCCGACCGGGCGACGGGGAAGCCCTCCTCGGCCGCGAGGTCGGCGGCCCAGGGGTCCTCCACCTGTTCGGGTTGCTGCGTCACCCGCCTCGCCTCCTCCCACGGCTCCGTCGTACGGCACAGTCTTACGGCACAGCACTGACAAAAGGCTGGCAGTCGAAGCGCCTCATCCCGGGTTACGGCACGTCGGTCGGCCGGTGAAGAAACGGGGAACGGCGGGCGCGCGCTGGTACACCGTAGGCGGCCCGCGCGGTTCAGCCAATCACCTTATCCACAGGGTGGTGTGGACAGTCGGGGCCAAGCTGTGGAGAAGTCGCCGAAAGCTGTGCACGAGTCGGGGGACAGCGCTGTGGATTACTCGTACGATCCCTCCAGGCTTCCCGTATGACCTGCGGTTTTGCCGTCCACCGGCTGTGCGGGGAAAAAACTTCACCCCTCCGCGCGCAGGAGTGTCACCGAGGGTGCACAAGCCTGTCCTGTACACCACCCGGTAAGCGGCAGTAGCCCCTTGCACTCATTACCTGTGGATGTTTGGATCGAACCCATGAGCCCCGCTTCCCCGACCACGCGCACCGACGTGCGACGCCACGACCGTGAGATCATCGCGCTCGCCCTCCCCGCCTTCGGCGCGCTCGTCGCGGAGCCCCTCTTCGTCATGGTCGACAGCGCCATCGTCGGCCACCTCGGCACCCCCCAACTCGCCGGCCTCGGCGTCGCCGCGGCGCTCCTGCAAACCGGCGTCAACATCTTCGTCTTCCTCGCCTACGCCACCACGGCGGCCGTCGCCCGCCGCCTCGGCGCCGACGACCTCCCCGCGGCGCTGCGCCAGGGCATGGACGGCATCTGGCTCGCCCTGCTGCTCGGCGCGCTGGTGATCGCCGCCGTCGTGCCCACAGCGCCCTGGCTCATCGACGCCTTCGGCGCCTCCGCCACCGCCGCCCCCTACGGCACCACCTATCTGCGTATCAGCGCCCTCGGCATCCCCGCCATGCTCATCGTTCTCGCCGCGACGGGCGTGCTGCGCGGCCTCCAGGACACCAGGACCCCGCTGTACGTCGCCGTCGGCGGCTTCGGCGCCAACGCCGCCCTCAACGCGCTCCTGGTCTACGGCGCAGGACTGGGCATCGCGGGCTCCGCCTGGGGCACCGTGATCGCCCAGTGGGGCATGGCCCTCGTCTACCTCACCGTGGTCGTACGCGGCGCCCGGCGGCACGGCGCCTCCCTGCGCCCCGACCTCGCCGGTATCCGCGCCAGCGGCCGCGCCGGCGTCCCCCTGCTGATCCGTACGCTCTCGCTGCGGGCCGTCCTCATGATCGCGACCGCCGTCGCGGCCCGGCTGGGTGACGCCGACATCGCCGCCCACCAGATCACCCTCACCCTGTGGTCGCTGCTGGCCTTCGCGCTGGACGCCATCGCCATCGCGGGCCAGGCCATCATCGGCCGCTACCTCGGGGCCTCCGACGCCGACGGTGCCCGGGCCGCCTGCCGCCGCATGATCCTGTGGGGCGCCGTCTCCGGCGTGGTGCTCGGCGCGCTGGTCGCCCTCGTGCGGCCCCTGTTCATGCCGGTGTTCACGACCGACGGCGCCGTCATCGACCAGCTGACGCCTGTCCTCCTCGTCGTCGCCGTCACCCAGCCCGTCGCCGGCGTGGTCTTCGTCCTCGACGGCGTCCTCATGGGGGCCGGCGACGGCCCCTACCTGGCGGGCGCCATGCTGGTGACCCTCGCCGTCTTCGCCCCCATCGCGCTCCTCGTCCCCACTCTCGGCGGTGGCCTGACCGCGCTGTGGTGGACCGTCGCGGGCCTGATGATGGGCACCCGCCTGGTCACCCTCGCCCTGCGCACCCGCTCGGGCCGCTGGCTGGTCACCGGCGCCGTCCGCACGCCCTGAACCGCCTGGGCGGAAGCACCGCGAACACGGCGAAAGGGCCGCACCCCAAGGGGTGCGGCCCTTTCGTGAAGAGCTGCGCTCTCGATGAGCCGGACTCTTGTCAGGACGCGGCGACGTCCACGTTCACCGTGGCGGCCACGTCGGCGTGCAGCCGGATGGACACCTGGTGGGCGCCGAGCGACTTGATGGGCGAGCCCACCTCGATGCGGCGCTTGTCGACGTCGGGTCCGCCCGACGTCCTGATCGCGTCGGCGATGTCGGCCGGGGTCACGGAGCCGAACAGGCGGCCCTGGTCTCCGGCGCGCACCTGCAGGCCGACGCGCAGGCCCTCGAGCCGGCCCTTGATCTCGTTGGCCTGCTCGATCGTCGCGATCTCGCGGATCTTGCGGGCGCGACGGATCTGCTCGACGTCCTTCTCGCCGCCCTTGGTCCAGCGGATGGCGTAACCGCGGGGGACGAGGTAGTTGCGGGCGTATCCGTCGCGGACCTCGACGACGTCGCCCGCGGCACCGAGACCGGAGACCTCGTTGGTCAGGATGATCTTCATGATTCGGTCACCCTTTCCTTAGCGCGCGGTCGAGGTGTAGGGCAGCAGCGCCATCTCACGGCTGTTCTTCACAGCCGTGGCGACGTCACGCTGGTGCTGGGTGCAGTTGCCGGTGACCCGGCGGGCACGGATCTTGCCGCGGTCGGAGATGAACTTCCGCAGCAGGTTCGTGTCCTTGTAGTCGACGTAGGAGATCTTCTCCTTGCAGAACACGCAAACCTTCTTCTTCGGCTTGCGAGCAGGCGGCTTCGCCATTGTCTACTCCTATGAGTTCGCTCAGAAGGGTGGCTCGTCCGAGTAGCCGCCACCGTTGCCGCCGGGGCCGCCGCCCCAGCCGCCGCCACCGCCCTGACCGCCGCCGGCCGGGGCGCCCGTGGCCCACGGGTCGCCCGCGGGGGCGCCGCCGCCCTGCGGACCGCCGGGTCCGCCGGAGGCACCGCCCCAGCCGCCACCCTGGCCACCGCCGCCGCCGCCGAAGCCGCCGCCCTGACCGCCGCGGCCGCTAGTCTTGGTGACCTTGGCCGTGGCGTTGCGGAGACTGGCGCCGACCTCGTCGACGTCCAGCTCGTAGACCGTGCGCTTGATGCCCTCCCGGTCCTCGTACGAGCGCTGCCTGAGGCGGCCCTGCACGACGACGCGGGTGCCCTTGGTGAGGGACTCGGCGACGTTCTCCGCCGCCTGCCGCCAGACCGAGCAGGTCAAAAAGAGGCTCTCGCCGTCCTTCCACTCGTTGGTCTGGCGGTCGAAGGTGCGGGGGGTGGACGCGACACGGAACTTCGCGACCGCCGCACCTGAAGGGGTGAAGCGCAGCTCGGGGTCGTCGACGAGATTGCCGACGACCGTGATGACGGTCTCGCCTGCCATGGGGGAACCTCTCGGCGTGCTGCTGGCTGCTGTGGTGCTGGGGTACGCGGCGGTGGTGCTGCCGCGTGGTGGAGGTGCTGCTCGGTTACTCGGGGGTCGGCCTCAGTGGGTCGACGGGCGCAGGACCTTGGTCCGCAGGACGGACTCGTTCAGGTTCATCTGCCGGTCGAGCTCCTTGACCACAGCAGGCTCGGCCTGGAGGTCGATGACCGAGTAGATGCCCTCGGGCTTCTTGTTGATCTCGTAGGAGAGACGACGACGGCCCCAGGTGTCGACCTTCTCGACCTTGCCGTTGCCCTCGCGGACGACGGAAAGGAAGCTCTCGATCTGGGGGGCGACAGCGCGCTCCTCCAGGTCGGGGTCGAGGATCACCATCACCTCGTAGTGACGCATGTGGAACCCACCTCCTCTGGACTCAGCGGCCACGGTCGTTCCGTGGCAGGAGGGTCGTGATGCGTTGTGCCGTGCCACCCGCCGGAAGGGAGTTCCGGAAGCGGCACAGACGGGCCAGCCTACCTTCCCGCGCCCTTCCGGTTGAAATCCGAGGGCAACCCGGAGCAATCTGGACACCACAGGTGTGAGCGGCGTTACAGTTCGCGCCGCGCGCCGCAGGAGCAGGAGCTCGCCTCAGGAGGTGCCCTATGGCACAGGCAGTCCGGTGGACCCATCCTCTCTCCTATCTGAACTCCGACGGCCGACGTCACCCGAAGGAGAACTCCCTGGCGACCGCAGCGCTGGTGCTGGGGGTCGTCTCGGTGGTCTGCGCCTGGTGGCCCGGCCTCCACGTGCCGGGCACGTGGGTGGGGATCGTCGGCGTGCTGACCGGGGCGTGGGGTCAGTACATCTCGGCGACGACGGGTGAACGGTTCGTCACCATCATCGGGCTGGGGGCCGCGGCGGTCGGCTTCTACATCAACATGATGCACGGCGGTTTCCTGACGTAGCCGCACCGTGACGTGGGGTTCCGGCGCCGGAGCGCGGGCCCCCACGCCGGGGCGGAGGCCGCCGCGCTCTCGCGGGCGGGCGCCGGGGCGCGACCGGGGCACCGTCAGCGCCGCCGGACGCCCGATCCGGCGCGGCCCTGGGCCGAACGGGGCGCCCGGGCGCACAGTAGGCTTCCGGCGAGCATCACTCAGTTCGCCGGAGGAGCGTCGCGCCATGAGCCTGACCCTGAGGACCATCAGCCGAGAGCAGCATCTGGCGTATGTCCAGAGCCTGGCCTCGGCAAGCCACTGTCAGGTGCCCGCGTGGGCGGACGTGAAGAACGAGTGGCGCGCGGAGAGCCTGGGCTGGTTCGACGAGCGTACGGGGCAGATGGTGGGCGCGGGGCTGGTGCTCTACCGCCAGCTGCCGAAGGTCAAGCGCTATCTGGCGTACCTGCCGGAGGGCCCGGTCATCAACTGGTACGCGCCCAACCTGGACGAGTGGCTGCGCCCCATGCTGGACCACCTCAAGGGGCAGGGCGCGTTCTCGGTGAAAATGGGCCCGCCGGTGGTGATCCGGCGCTGGGACGCGGCCGCGATCAAGAAGGGCATCCAGGACCAGGACGTCAAGCGGCTGCGCGACATCGAGGCCACGCACATCGAGCCGCGCGCCTTCGAGGTGTCCGACAAGCTGCGCAGGATGGGCTGGCAGCAGGGCGAGGACGGCGGCGCGGGGTTCGGCGACGTCCAGCCGCGTTACGTCTTTCAGGTGCCGTTGGAGGGCCGTTCGCTGGAGGACGTCCACAAGGGCTTCAACCAGCTGTGGCGCCGCAACATCAAGAAGGCCGACAAGGCCGGCGTGCAGGTGGTCCAGGGCAACATGGCCAACCCGTACGACCTGGACGAGTGGCAGCGCCTGTACGAGATCACCGCGGAGCGCGACAGGTTCAGGCCCCGCCCCAAGGCGTACTTCCAGCGCATGTGGAACGTGCTGAACGCGGAGGACCCGCACCGGATGCGGCTGTACTTCGCCGAGCACGAGGGCGAGCGGATCTCGGCGGCCACGATGCTCGTCGTCGGTGGTCACGTGTGGTACAGCTACGGTGCCTCGGCCAACCACAAGCGTGAGGTGCGGCCGTCGAACGCGATGCAGTGGCGGATGCTCCAGGACGCCTACGCGCTGGGGGCGAGCGTCTACGACCTGCGCGGCATCAGCGACTCCCTCGACGAGAACGACCATCTGTTCGGCCTGATCCAGTTCAAGGTCGGCACCGGTGGGCAGGCGGCGGAGTACCTCGGCGAGTGGGACTTCCCGCTCAACAAGCTGCTGCACAAGGCGCTCGACATGTACATGTCGCGACGCTGAGCCCTCCGGCGGTCCGCCACCCCGCCCCGTCGACGACGGGCCCGACGACCGACGACCCGATCGAGAAAGGTTCCCTACCGGCCATGGCGCTCTCCCTCTACGTCGACACCGATCGCTGGCGGGCGCACCAGCAGTCGATGATCCAGCAGTTCCCGGGGATCGTTCCGGTCTGCAAGGGCAACGGCTACGGCTTCGGCCACGAACGGCTGGCCGACGAGGCCACCAAGTTCGGCGCCGACATCCTGGCCGTCGGCACGACCTACGAGGCGGCCCGCACGAAGGACCTGTTCGGCGGGGACCTGCTGGTGCTCACCCCGTTCCGCAAGAACGAGGAGCCGGTGCCGCTGCCGGACCGTGCCGTCCGCTCGGTCTCCTCGGTGGAGGGCGTGGGCCTCATGCGCGGGGCGCGGGTCGTCATCGAGGTGATGAGCAGCATGAAGCGGCACGGGGTCACCGAGCAGGACCTGCCCCGGCTGCACGCCGCGATCGACGAGGTGCGCCTGGAGGGCTTCGCGATCCACCTGCCGCTGGACCGGGCCGACGGCTCGGACGCCGTGGAGGAGGTCATCGGCTGGATGGACCGGCTGCGGGCCGCCCGGCTGCCGCTGGAGACGATGTTCGTCAGCCACCTCAAGCCGCAGGAGTTCGCCATCCTCCAGCAGCAGTTCCCGCAGACCCGCTTCCGCGCCCGGATCGGCACCCGGCTGTGGCTGGGCGACCACGACGCGACGGAGTACCGGGGCGCCATCCTGGACGTGACGCGGGTGACCAAGACCGACAGGTTCGGCTACCGGCAGGCCAAGGCGCCGGGGGACGGCTGGCTGGTCGTCGTCGCGGGCGGCACCTCGCACGGGGTCGGCCTGGAGTCCCCCAAGGCGCTGCACGGCATGACCTCCCGCGCCAAGGGCGTGGCCCGCGCGGGGCTGGCGACCGTGAACCGCAACCTGTCCCCCTTCGTGTGGGCGGGCAAGCAGCGCTGGTTCGCGGAGCCCCCGCACATGCAGGTCTCCATCCTCTTCGTGCCCGCCGACGCCCCCGAGCCGCACGTCGGCGAGGAGCTGACGGCGATCCTGCGCCACACCACGACGACGGTCGACCGCACGGTGGACCGCTGAGCGGTCGCTTCGAGGCTGCCCCTGCTGGAAAGGGGATGCCCCTGTGTGTCTCGTCGCAGACTGCGGACGCGTTGTGGCTTGTCGCGCGGTTCCCCGCGCCCCTTCAAGGGGCGCGGGGAACCGCGCGGGTGACCACGACGGCGGTGCAGGCGGCAGCGGACAGCCGGGGCAGCCCCTCACCCGTGCCGGTCAGGCCACAGCGGCGCGCGTCAGCGCTCGGACTTGCCCTCGATGAAGTCCTGCACGTTCTGGCGGGCCTGGTCGTCGAAGTACTGGACCGGCGGCGACTTCATGAAGTACGAGGACGCCGAGAGGATCGGGCCGCCGATGCCGCGGTCCTTGGCGATCTTCGCGGCGCGCAGCGCGTCGATGATGACGCCGGCCGAGTTGGGGGAGTCCCACACCTCGAGCTTGTACTCCAGGTTCAGCGGCACGTCACCGAAGGCGCGGCCCTCCAGGCGGACGTAGGCCCACTTGCGGTCGTCCAGCCAGGCGACGAAGTCGGAGGGGCCGATGTGCACGTTGTCGGCGCCCAGGTCGCGGTCGGGGATCTGGGAGGTGACGGCCTGCGTCTTGGAGATCTTCTTCGACTCCAGCCGCTCCCGCTCCAGCATGTTCTTGAAGTCCATGTTGCCGCCGACGTTGAGCTGCATCGTGCGGTCCAGGATGACGCCGCGGTCCTCGAACAGCTTGGCCATCACGCGGTGCGTGATGGTGGCGCCGACCTGGGACTTGATGTCGTCGCCGACGATCGGCACACCGGCGGCGGTGAACTTGTCCGCCCACTCCTTGGTGCCGGCGATGAAGACGGGCAGCGCGTTGACGAAGGCGACACCGGCGTCGATGGCGCACTGCGCGTAGAACTCGACGGCGGACTGCGAGCCGACGGGCAGGTAGCAGACCAGGACGTCGGCCTGCGCGTCCTTGAGCGCCTTGACGACGTCGACGGGCTCGGCGTCGGACTCCTCGATGGTCTCGCGGTAGTACTTGCCCAGGCCGTCGTAGGTGTGACCGCGCTGCACGGGCACACCGGCCGGCGGCACGTCGCAGATCTTGATCGTGTTGTTCTCGCTGGCGCCGATCGCCTCGGCGAGGTCGAGTCCGACCTTCTTGCCGTCGACGTCGAAGGCGGCGACGAACTCGATGTCGCGCACGTGGTAGTCGCCGAACTGGACGTGCATCAGACCCGGGACCTTGCTGTCCGGGTCGGCGTCCTTGTAGTACTCGACGCCCTGCACCAGCGATGCGGCGCAGTTGCCCACGCCGGCGATGGCTACGCGAACCGAACCCATTCCGGTTGCTCCCTGTGTGTTCTCGCTGAGGCCGCGGCGGTGCGCGGACCTCATCTGTCGGTGTTGTCGGACGGACCCGACGAGGGACGGTCCGAACCGGTCTCGCGCGCCGGGCGCCTCGTGCTCTCCTGGCCCGCCCGCTCGCTCCCCTTGCGTTCGCTCTCGATGAGCTCGGTGAGCCAGCGGACCTCCCGCTCCACGGATTCCATGCCGTGGCGCTGGAGTTCGAGCGTGTAGTCGTCGAGGCGCTCGCGCGTACGGGCCAAAGAGGCGCGCATCTTCGCGAGTCTCTCCTCCAGCCGGCTGCGGCGTCCTTCCAGTACGCGCATGCGCACGTCGCGCGACGTCTGGCCGAAGAAGGCGAAGCGGACGCCGAAGTGCTCGTCCTCCCAGGTATCGGGACCCGTCTGGGAGAGCAGGTCCTCGAAGTGCTCCTTGCCTTCGGCCGTCAGCCGGTAGACGATCTTCGCCCGCCGCCCGGCGAGCGAACCCGCCTGCGCGCGGGGGTTCAGCTGCTCCTCGGGCTGGGCGCTCGGCTCCTCCACCAGCCATCCGCGCTGCACGAGCGCCTTGAGGCAGGGGTAGAGCGAGCCGTAGCTGAAGGCACGGAAGACGCCGAGCGAGGTGTTGAGCCGCTTGCGCAGCTCGTATCCGTGCATGGGGGACTCGCGGAGCAGGCCGAGGACGGCGAACTCGAGGACGCCCGAGCGTCTGCTCACAGGCCGCCACCTCCGTCCGGTCTCCGGCCGTCCCGCGCTCGTCGCGGCACGTGTCTCGCTCTGATGTATCGACTCGATACATCACGACGATAGAACGGCCCTTCGGGTGCGACAAGAGGGGGGTCCGTGAAGGGACTCACATCACCGATTCACCGCAGCTGCTTTGCGTCGAATAAGGCGAATACGCCGTAAGGGAGGTTTTGGAGCTGCGTAGTCTGTCGCGTGTGCAGACCACCGGGAACCGTGCGACGTACGAACGCGTCCTCGTCCTGGGTGCAGTGCGCGCGGGTGAGGCGGAACCGTCCGCCCGGTGCACTCGGGGGGACCAGAAGCCAACTGCCACCTTCAGGCGCTACGGCCGCCTGCCCGAGGAGTAGCTGTTCCAATGAGCGGAAACCGTCGAAAGCCGCCGCAGGGGCGCGGCCGTCGCGCGGCCCAGCCGCCACCGTCCTCCGGACGCCGGGCGGCTCAGCGCGGCCACGGCGGAGGGCCGGCCTCCGCCCCTGGTGACGCGCACGGCGACCGGAGCGAGCCGCAGGCGTACCAAGGCCGTGCGGCGGCCCGCAAGGCCGCCCAGGGCGGCGGACGGCGGCGCGCCGCCTCGGCCGCGGTCGGCGCCCCAAACGGCCGCAGGGCCGGCGGTGGGCGCGGGCGCGGGGGCGGGGGCCCCGAGCGCAAGCGCTTCATCGACTACCCGCGTGCGAACAAGTCGGGCGTGCGGCGCTGGCTGCCGTCCTGGAAGCTGGTCACCGGCTCCTTCTTCGGCTTCGTCGGGCTCCTCATCGTCGCCTTCGCCATCGGGCTGTGGATGGTGGAGGTCCCCGACCAGGCCAAGGCCGACGCCCGCTCGCAGACGAACGTCTACTACTGGTCCAACGGCGACCGGATGGCCGTGGCGGGCGCCGAGGGCGAGAAGAACCGGCAGAACGTCCCGCTGAGCCAGATGCCCCAGCCTCTCCAGCAGGCGGTGGTCGCCTCGGAGAACGAGACGTTCTGGGAGGACTCGGGCATCGACCCGATGGGCATCGCGCGCGCGGCCTTCAACATGGCGACCGGCGGTGACACCCAGGGCGGCTCGACGATCACCCAGCAGTTCGTCAAGAACAACTACCTGACCCAGGACCAGACCATCAAGCGCAAGGTCACGGAGCTGTTCATCTCCATCAAGGCCGGCGCCACGATGGACAAGGGCGAGATCCTGGAGGGCTACCTCAACACCGCCTACTTCGGCCGCGGCGCGTTCGGCGTCCAGGCGGCCTCCCAGGCGTACTTCGGCAAGGACGTGGACAAGATCGACGCCTCGGAAGGCGCCTATCTGACGACGCTGCTGAACGGCGCCGCCCTGTACGACCCCTACGAGGGCGACCAGGGGGCGAACAAGGCCCGGTCGCTACAGAAGTGGCGCTCGGTCATCCACCGCGAGGCGGAGATCGGCAAGATGAAGAAGTCGACGGCGAAGAAGGTCATCGCCGACGGCCTGCCGACCATCAAGCCGCCGAAGAAGGCGATGGACAAGCGGGGCCAGAAGGGCTACCTGATCGACCTGGCCAACAGGTACCTGGTCAACAACGACGTCCTCACCCGCGAGGAGCTCAACCGCGGCGGCTACCAGATCACCACGACCTTCGACAAGAAGAAGACGTTCGCGCTGCGGGACTCGGTCAACAAGGTCTACAAGGAGAACATCGACCCGAAGAAGCGGCCCGACCTGGACTCGCACGTCCAGTTCGGCGGCGCCTCCGTCAGCCCGGCGGACGGAAAGATCGTCGCGATCTACGGCGGCAAGGACTACATCGAGCACTTCACCAACAACGCGGACGACACGGGTGTGCCCGTCGGCTCGACGTTCAAGCCCTTCGTGCTGGCGTCGGCCATGAGCAAGGGCGTACGGGACCGCAACGGCCCGGAGACACAGTCGGCGGACGCGCGGCACCTGGTCAACCCGGACACCAGCTACTACGACGGCCGCAACAAGCTGCTGATCCGCGACTACAACGGGGAGATCTGGAAGAACAAGGAAGGCGAGTACTGGCGCCAGACCAACGACGGTGGCCACGACTACGGAGCCAAGGACGACGGCTACCGGATCAACCTGCGCGAGGCCATGAAGCACTCGGTGAACTCGCCGTACGTGCAACTCGGCATGGACATCGGCATCCCCACCGTGCGTTCGAGCGCCGAGGAGGCGGGGCTGCTGGGATCCAGTCTCAACCAGTCGAACAGCCCCTCCTTCTCCCTCGGTATCTCCACCCCGAGCGCGATCCGCATGGCGGGCGCCTACGGCACCTTCGCCGCCGAGGGCAAGCGCAACGACCTGTACTCGGTCAAGAAGGTCATCGGCCAGAAGGGCGAGAAGCTCTCCCTGCCGACGCACAAGAAGGAGCAGGCGTTCACCCCGCAGGTGGCCAACAACGTCACCGACGTGCTCACCGACGTCACCGCGCCGGGCGGTACCGGCAGCGTGGCCCAGGGCCTGGGCCGTCCCTCGGCCGGCAAGACGGGTACGACGGACGGCAACAAGTCGGCGTGGTTCGTCGGGTACACCCCGCAGCTGTCGACAGCGGTGGGCATGTGGCGCCTCAACGACGACGCCTCGGTCAAGAACCGCAAGTTCCTGAAGATGTTCGGCACCGGCGGTCAGAAGAAGATCCACGGTGCGTCCTTCCCCGCCGAGATCTGGACCTCGTACATGAAGGACGCGCTCGAGGGCACGGGCGTGAAGAACTTCCCGAAGGCGGAGCCCATCGGCGAGAAGGTGTACGGGCCCGGCGCGAGCCCCGACCCGACACCCACCCATTCCTCGCCACCTCCCTCCCCCACGGAGGATCCCAGCGAGAGCCCGTCCGAGTCGCCTTCCGAGTCGCCTTCCGAGTCGCCGTCGGAGTCCAACACCAGCTGTCCGCCGCTCGACCCCACGTGCGACGACGACAACGGCCAGGACGGGGGCGGCGGCGATCCGCCCGACGGGGGCAACGACAACGGCGGGCCCGGCGGGGGTCCGGGCGGCGACTCCGGCGATACGGGCGACACGGGAGACACCGGAAACTGGATCGCGGGCCCCAACGGCCGCAGGGAGTGAGCGCTCCCCCCTCGGGACCCACCGGACCCACCAGGCAGTGACGGGCAAGGCCCCGGCTCGGACACCGAGCCGGGGCCTTGCCCGTGTCACGAGAGGCCCTCCGCGTCAGGGTCCACGCGCCACGAGAAGACCTCGTCTCAGGAGGGTGCGCCGTGCCACGAGAGGACCCGTCGCGGAAGGGTGCGCCGTGCCGCGAGACGCTCGCGCAGGAAAGGGTGCGCCGTGCCACGCGAACCCCCGCTCGGAAAGAGGGAACCGCACGAGGGACGGGTTGCCCCTCCGGCGAGGCGTGTGCGGCAGGATGTGGCCCATGACGAGCGCCCCCACCGACCGGACCCCCGCTCCGAAACCACCCCCACAGCACGCCGCCCGCCCCACCGAGGAGCCCGCGGTCCGTCCCACGGACCAGGACGAGGTGGCGGGTGCGGCGAGCGAAGTGGCCGGGGGGCGCGCCGGGCGGCGCGCCGTCCACGGCGCGAGCTGGTGGACGCCGCTGCGCACGGTGGTCGTCGTCACGCTGGGGATGTTCGTGCTCGGGATGCTCCAGAAAGCGCCCTGCTTCAGCGGCGGCTGGTTCTCCGGGCAGGCCGCGCAGTACGTGCACGCCTGCTACTCCGACATCCCGCACCTGTACAACGGGCGCGGCTTCGCCGAGGGGCTCGTCCCCTACCTGGACCGCATCCCCGAACGGATCTCCGGCGGTATGGAGTACCTGGAGTACCCCGTGCTCACCGGGGCCTTCATGCAGTTCGCGGGTGTGCTGACGCCCGGCGGTGACTCGCTGGTGCAGGACGAGAAGACCTACTGGCTGATCAACGCGGGGATGCTCGCGGTCTGCGCGGCCGCGCTGGTCACGTGCGTGGTGCGCACCCACCGCAACCGCCCCTGGGACGGCATGCTCGTGGCTCTCGCGCCGGGGCTCGCGCTGACCGCCACGGTCAACTGGGACCTGCTGGCCGTCGCCATGACGGCCGCGGGCATGCTGCTGTGGGCGCGCTCGCGTCCGCTGGCCGCCGGCGTGCTGATCGGCCTGGCGACGGCGGCCAAGCTCTATCCGGCGCTGCTGCTGGGCCCCCTGCTGGTGCTGTGCTGGCGTGCGGGGCGCTGGGGTGGATTCGCACGGGTGACGGCGGGTGCGGCCGTCTCGTGGCTGGCGGTGAACGTGCCGGTGATGGTGGCGGCCCCGGCCGGCTGGGCGAAGTTCTACACCTTCAGCCAGGAGCGCCCGGTGGACTTCGGTTCGCTGTGGCTGATCGTCCAGCAGCGAACCGGACGTGAGTTCGAAGAAGCCAACCTCTACGCCATCGTCCTGATGGTGCTGGGCTGCGCCGCGATCGCCGCGCTGGCCCTGTGCGCCCCCAGGCGGCCCCGGTTCGCGCAGCTCTCCTTCCTGGTGATCGCCCTCTTCGTCCTCACCAACAAGGTCTACTCCCCGCAGTACGTCCTGTGGCTGATCCCGCTGGCGGCCCTCGCCCGCCCCAAGTGGCGGGACTTCCTCATCTGGCAGGGCTGCGAGGTCGTCTACTTCCTGGGTATCTGGATGTACCTCGCCTACACCTCCAGCGGCGACAAACGCCAGGGGCTCCCCGAGGACGGCTACCAACTCGTCATCCTGGCCCACCTGTTGGGCACGCTCTACCTGTGCGTGATGATCGTCCGCGACGTCCTGCGGCCCGAGAACGACCCCGTACGCAGGGACGACGGTTCCGACGACCCGGGCGGCGGCGTGCTGGACCGGGCCCCTGACGTCTTCACCCTCGGCCCGCTCGCGCCCGCCCCCTCACGCCGCCACGCCGCCTTCGCAGCCCCCTCCACCGCCGCCACCCCCGCCACGTCCTCCTCCACCACCGCCACTACCGCCCTGCAACGGCGCACCGTGCGGTGGGGGGCGGCGATGCGGGAGTGACGGCGCGGCGTCCTGCGCCGTCGTTTCACGTGAAACCATCGCAATGCGGCGTTGCTGTGTGAGGCTGTCCCCATGTCCGTCGCCCGCGACCTGCGCACTCTGCTCCGCTTCCCCGGCTTCCGTAGGCTGTTGACGGTACGGCTGCTCTCCCAGCTCGCCGACGGGGTCTACCAGATCGCACTGGCGGCGTACGTGGTCTTCTCCCCCGAGAAGGAGACCTCGCCCGCGGCGATCGCCTCCGCCATGGCGGTGCTGCTGCTGCCGTACTCGCTTCTGGGCCCGTTCGCCGGCGTCCTGCTGGACCGCTGGCGGCGTCGCCAGGTGCTCTTCTTCGGCAACATGCTGCGCACCGCCCTCGCGGCCCTCACGGCGGCGTTCGTCCTCGGAGCCGTACCGGACTGGCTGGTCTTCCTCTCGGCCCTCACCGTCACCGCCGTGAACCGCTTCGTGCTGGCCGGGTTGTCCGCCGCGCTGCCCCGTGTCGTGGACGGCGAGCGTCTGGTGATCGCCAACTCCCTCTCCCCGACCGCGGGCACGCTCGCCGCCACGCTGGGCGGCGGGGTCGCCTTCGTGGTGCGCTCTCTCGCCCCCGGCACCGGACGGGAGGCCGACAGCCTCGTGCTGCTGACCGCGGCCGCCCTCTATCTGCTGGGCGCCCTGGCCTCGCTGCCGATGGCCAGGGACCTGCTCGGCCCCGACCCGACCGCCGTGCAGCCCCGCGTCCTGGCCGCCGTCGCCAGTACGGCCCGCGGTCTGCTGGCCGGGCTCCGCCACCTCGCCGCGCGCCGGACGGCGGCCTACGCCCTCACCGCCGCCACGCTGATGCGGTTCTGCTACGGCGCGCTGACGGTGACGGTGCTGATGCTGTGCCGGTACGCGTGGAGCGGCGACGGCTCCGTCGACGGCGGCCTGGGCCTGCTGGGGCTCGCACTCGGCCTGTCCGGACTCGGCTTCTTCGCCGCCGCCGTGATCACCCCTGCGGCCGTGGGGCGGTGGGGGATCTTCGGCTGGATGGCGCTGTGCGCGGGTGCCGCCGCGGTGCTGGAGCCCGCGCTGGGGCTGTCGTTCACGCCGGGGCCGATACTGGCCGCCGCCTTCGTGCTGGGCCTCGTCACCCAGGCCGCGAAGATCGCCACCGACACCGCCGTCCAGACCTCGGTGGACGACGCCTTCCGCGGCCGGGTCTTCTCCCTCTACGACATGCTCTACAACGTCGCCTACGTCGGGGCCGCCGCGGTGGCCGCGGTGCTGCTGCCGCCCGACGGGCGCTCCGCCGCCGTCGTCCTCGGGGTCGCCGTGCTGTACGCGGCCCTCGCGCTGGCCGTCTCGCAGGTTTCACGTGAAACACGGGCGCCCGACCGACCGGAACAGGGTGAGGGACGAGAACAGGGCACCGGAGAAGAAGCGGAGCGCCGGGAGCCGGGGCAGGGCCCGGGCGGCCGGCAGGTCAGCCCTCCTGCCGGGCCCACCACTTCCTGAGCTCCGCCGCAGCGGCGTCGTACCCCAGCGGCCCGTGCTCCAGGCGCAGCTCCAGCAGGTGCTTGTACGCCTTCCCCACCACCGGCCCCGGCCCCACGCCGAGCTCGCGCATGATCTCGTTGCCGTCGAGGTCGGGCCGGATCGCGTCCAGCTCTTCCTGTTCCTGGAGCCGCGCGATCCGCTCCTCCAGACCGTCGTACGCGCGCGAGAGCGCCTGGGCCTTGCGCTTGTTGCGGGTCGTGCAGTCCGAGCGCGTCAGCTTGTGCAGCCGGCTCAGCAACGGCCCGGCGTCCCGCACGTAGCGGCGCACCGCCGCATCCGTCCACTCCCCGGTGCCGTACCCGTGGAAGCGCAAGTGCAGCTCCACCAGCCGTGAGACGTCCTTGACCATCTCGCCGGGGTACTTGAGCGCGGTCATCCGCTTCTTCGTCATCTTCGCGCCCACCACCTCGTGGTGGTGGAAGGAGACCCGGCCGTCCTTCTCGAACCTGCGCGTCCTCGGCTTGCCGATGTCGTGCAGCAGCGCCGCCAGCCGCAGCGTGAGGTCGGGCCCCTCCTCCTCCAGGTCGATCGCCTGGTCCAGCACGGTCAGCGAGTGCTCGTAGACGTCCTTGTGCCGGTGGTGCTCGTCCCGCTCCAGGCGCAGCGCGGGCAGCTCGGGCAGCACCCGCGCGGCCAGTCCGGTCTCCACCAGCAGCCGCAGCCCCTTGCGGGGCCAGCGGCCGAGCAGCAGCTTGTTCAGCTCGTCCCGCACCCGTTCCGCGGAGACGATCTCGATGCGGTCGGCCATCCTGGTCATGGCGTCCACGACCTCGGGCGCCACCTCGAAGTCGAGCTGGGCGGCGAAGCGCGCGGCGCGCATCATGCGCAGCGGATCGTCGGAGAAAGAGGCCTGCGGCGTCCCCGGAGTCCGCAGCCTGCGGGCCGCCAGGTCCTCCCGGCCGCCGTGCGGGTCGACGAACTCCTTCTCGGGGAGCGCGACCGCCATGGCGTTCACCGTGAAGTCCCGGCGGACCAGGTCGTCCTCGATGGTGTCGCCGTAGGAGACCTCGGGCTTGCGGGAGGCACGGTCGTAGATCTCCGACCGATACGTCGTCACTTCGAGTACGAAGTCCGACTTCTTGATCCCCACCGTGCCGAAGGCGATGCCCACCTCCCACACCGCGTCCGCCCACGGCCGCACCAGCCGCAGCACGTCCTCGGGCCGGGCGTCCGTGGTGAAGTCCAGATCGTTGCCGAGCCGCCCCAGCAGCGCGTCGCGCACCGAACCGCCGACCAGAGCGAGCCGGAAGCCGGCCTCGCGGAAGCGGCGCGCGAGCTCGTCCGCCACCGGTGAGACGCGCAGCAGCTCGCTGACTGCGCGCTGCTGCACCTCGCTCAGGTGCTCGGCTGCCGGGCCGTCCTCCGGGGCGGCCAGGGGCGTGGCGGGGGGCTGGTCGGGGCTGTCACTCATGGCGTTCGGCACAGCAGCACAGGGTACGTTGCCGCACCGGGTGCCTGCCCGGCGGCGGCCGTCCCCGCGCCCGTCGGACACCCTGCGGACACCGTGGTGATCTTGTGGTGGACGGCGCGGCACTTCCGTCCGTGAGACATCGTTACCATCAGGGATCCAGAACGCACGACCCAGTACTGCACCTTCATCACCCAGCACCACCCAGCACCACCCAGCACCAAGCGACGACGACAGACGACGGGATGGACGAGCGCGTGGCCGAGGCGGCTGAGAGTCAGGCTCCCCCTGCCCGTAGGGGGACGAACCGCTGGAGGCGCCGGGCAGCGGCGCTCCTCGCCGCCCTCCCCGTTCTGGCAGGGCCCCTCCTCCCCGCGGGCACGGCCACCGCAGCGCCCCAGGCGTCCCCGGCGAGCGGCACCCACACGTCCGCCGTGACGTCCGCCACCGCGGGCCCCGCGGCCCGGGCGGCCACCCCCGCGGCGGCAGCGGCGCCGGCGGCGCCCCAGGGGAGCGGCTCCCGCAGCGCCCGGGTCTCCGTGAACGAGGTCACGCCCGCCGTCCCCGACGCCGACGACACCGTCACCGTCAGCGGCACCGTCACCAACACCAGCGGCGCCACGCTGAGCGACCTGGAGGTCGTCCCCCGCATCGGCCCGGGTCTCGGCTCGCGCAGCGCCATCGAGCAGGCGTCCCGCCGCCAGGGATACCTGTCGGGCGCGGACGGCACCGAGGTCCCCGGCGGGCACGGCGCCCGCATGTCAGGACTCGCCTCCGGCATCACCCGGCCGTTCACGCTGAAGATCCCCGTCAGCGACCTCCATCTGGGCCCCGGCGGCGTCTACCAGCTCGGCGTCTCCCTCACCGGGCAGACCCACTCCCGCCCCTACGAGCAGATCCTGGGCATCGGCCGCACCTTCCTGCCCTGGCAGGAGAAGGCCGACAGCCCCCACACCCGGGTCACCTACCTGTGGCCGCTGATCTCCACCCCGCACGTGACCGCGCGCACGGAGTCCGACGAACAGCAGACCCCGGTCTTCCGCGACGACAAACTGGCCGAGGAGCTGGCCCCCGGCGGGCGCCTCCAGCAGATGCTGGAACTCGGCAAGGACCTCGACGTCACCTGGGTCATTGACCCCGACCTGCTGGCGAGCGTCGACATGATGGCGGGCCGCTACCGGGTGCACAAGCCCGGCGGCGGCCCGGACGACACCGTCGCCGGCAAGGGCCAGGAGGACGCCAAGCGCTGGCTGGACGAGTTGCAGAAGGCCGTCCGCGGCAAAGAGGTCGTCGCCCTCCCGTTCGCCGACCCGGACCTGGCCTCGCTGGCCCACCGCGGCCAGAAGGTGCCCGGCGCGCTCAGCTCCCTGGGGCAGGCCACGAGGCTCGCCAAGGACACGGTCGAGACAGTGCTCCACGTGAAACCGAGCACCGACTTCGCCTGGCCCTACGAGGGCGCCGTCGACTCCTCCATCGTGGGCGTGGCCACCTCGGCGGGCGCCCACAACGTGATCGCCCGCAGCGACAGCGTCCGGGACGCCGGCCTCTCCTACAGCCCGACGGCGGCCCGCCCGATCGGCAGCGGCAACACCGCGCTGGTCGCCGACGAGCGGCTGTCCACCGCCTTCGAGGGCGACCTGTCCCGGGCCGGTGCCGCCTCGCGCGCCGTGCAGCAGTTCACCGCCCAGTCCCTCGCGCTGGCGAGCCAGGTGCCCTCCCGTACCCGCAGCGTCGTCGTCGCCCCCCAGCGGACACCGAGCGTCTCCCAGGCGCAGGCGATGGCCGAGGGCGTCGAGGCGCTCAGCGACAGCGGCTGGGCCGAGCCGGGCAGCCTGGCCGACGCCGCGAAGGCCAAGCCGGACCAGGGCGCCCAGCGCCGGATGCCGACGCCCTCCGCCTATCCTTCGACGCTCCGCAAGAGCGAGCTGCCGGCCACCGCCTTCGAGCAGGTGCGCAAGACGAAGGACGGCCTGGAGGACTTCAAGGAGATCCTCAGCGACCCCGAGCGCGTGATGCCGCCGTTCAGCACGGCCATAGACCGCGAGGTCTCCAACGCGTGGCGCGGCAGGGCGTCCGCCGGGCAGAGCTACCGCAACGGGGTGGAGGACTACCTGCTGGAGCTGCGCGGCGCGGTCAAGCTCATCAACAAGTCCGGCATCACGCTCTCGGGCCGCGAGGCCACCATCCCCGTGACCGTGCAGAACAACCTGGCACAGGGCGTCGACGGGCTCGTGCTGGAGCTAAGGTCGAGCCGCGTCGGCCTGGACGTGGGGGACGCGAAGCGGGTCAAGGTCGACGGCGAACACACCCAGTCCCTCAAGTTCGACACCACCGCCAAGAACAACGGCCGCGCCTATGTGTACGCCCAGCTCTACACGGAGGACGGCGAGCGCTACGGCAAGGTCATGAAGTTCCAGGTGAACGTGACCTCCATCACGTCCACCGTGCTGCTGGTGATCGCGATCGGCGTGCTGCTGATCGTGCTGGCCGGCATCAGGATGTACACCCAGCGCAAGCGGTCGGGCCCGGCCCCGGACCCGGACGCCCCGCTGAAGGACCCGGGCGGCGGCGGCCACGGCGGCGCGACGGATGGCACGGGAGACGGCAACGCGCCGGGTGGCCCGTCGGACGGCCCGGCGGGCGGCGCCGCGGACAACTCGTCGGGCGGTGCGGGAGACGACTCGACGGACGACGCCGCAGGCGACTCCACGGACGACTCGGCCGACGGCGGCAAGGGCTCCGGTGCCCCGGACCGGGACACGGACGGCGACGGGAACGACACCGTCCGGGAAAACGACAACCCCCCGGCCACGGGTGAGAAAGTGGACCGTTGACTCATCCGGGCGAGCAGGGGCAGGGGTAGGTAGCGACGATGAACGCGCCGTATGGCGGCGACCGGGGCCGGACGCCCGGTGACGGCTCTGGCCAGCCGGAGGACCCGTACGCGCAGGACGTGTACGCGCGTGATCCGTACGCGACCGCGGACCCCTCGGCGCAGGACCCGGACCCGCAGGCGTGGCAGCGCTACCAAGGCCAGGAGCCCCAGGACCCGTACGCGGCGCAGCCGCGGGAAGGGCAGCCGTACGGCCGGCAGCAGCATCCGTCGCCCTACGGGCAGCCGCCCCACGGACAGCAGCCGCACGGACAGCAGTCCCACGGGCAGCAGTCCCACGGGCAACCGCCGCACCAGCAGCCGTACGGGCAGCAGCCCCACCAGCAGCCGCACGCGGCACAGGCCTACCAGGGCGAGCAGCCCCCGCAGCCCCAGGCTGCACGGCCCACCGGCCAGGGCGCCCCGCAGTCCGGCGACGCCTTCGCCCACCTCTACCGCGACCAGGGCCACCCTCAGCCGCAGCAGGGGCAGCACGGGCAGCACGCGCACCACCCCCACCAGGCCCAGCAGGGCCACCAGGCCCAGCAGGTGCGCTCCCCTCAGCAGGAGCCCGGCCGGCCCCAGGCCACCCAGCCGCCGCAGCCGTATCCGCCGGAGCCCGGTGCGCCGGGGGCCGCCGAGGAGCCGTCGGCGCAGACCGTCAACCTCAACGCCGTCGCCCCCAAGGAAGAAGTCCCCGCCCCCTCAGGAGGCAAGGGCGGCGGCGGCCTCCTCAAGTCCAGCGCCATCATGGCCGCCGGCACGATGGTCTCCCGGCTGACGGGCTTCATCCGCTCCGCGATGATCGTCGCCGCGCTCGGCGCCTCCGCCCTCGGTGACAGCTACCAGCTGGCCATCACCCTTCCGACGATGCTCTACATCCTCAGCGTCGGCGGCGGCCTGAACTCGGTCTTCGTACCGCAGCTCGTGCGCGCGATGAAGGAGGACGACGACGGCGGCGACGCGTACGCGAACCGGCTGCTGACGCTGGTCGCGGTACTGCTGGGCATCCTGGCGGTCGCGGCCGTCTTCGCCGCGCCGCTCCTGGTGCGGCTGATGTCCGTCAAGCTGGCGGGGGACCCGGCGGCCAACGAGGTCACCGTCACCTTCGTGCGCTACTGCCTGCCCTCGATCTTCTTCATGGGCATCCACGTGGTGATGGGCCAGGTGCTCAACGCGCGCGGCCGCTTCGGGGCGATGATGTGGACGCCGGTCCTCAACAACGTCGTCATCATCTCCACCATCAGCCTGTTCCTGTGGGTCTACGGGACCGCCTCGACCTCGAAGCTGACCGTCGCCAGCATCCCCCCCGAGGGCGTGCGGCTACTGGGCATCGGCACCCTGCTGGGGCTGGTCGTCCAGGCGCTGTCGATGATCCCCTACCTGCGCGCTGCGGGCTTCCGCATCCGGCCCCGCTTCGACTGGCGCGGCCACGGCCTGGGCAAGGCCGCCAAGCTGGCCAAGTGGACGATCCTGTTCGTCCTCGCCAACCAGGCCGGTGTGCTGGTCGTCTCCCAGCTGTCCACCTGGGCAGGTGACACCGCCGCCGAGGGCGGCGACTCCGGCACCGGCTACATCGCCTACTCCAACGCCCAGCTCATCTGGACGATGCCGCAGTCCATCATCACCGTCTCCGTGATGGCCGCGCTGCTGCCCCGGCTGTCCCGGGCGGCGGCCGACGGCGACCCCGGAGCCGTGCGGGACGACATCTCCCAGGGCCTGCGCAACTCGGCCGTCGCCATCGTGCCGATCGCCTTCGGTTTCCTGGCGCTCGGCATCCCCATGTGCACCATGATCTACGGCTCGGCGGGCGTGGACGCCGCCCGTTCCATGGGCTACATGCTGATGGCGTTCGGAATCGGCCTGATCCCCTACTCCGTCCAGTACGTCGTTCTGCGCGCCTTCTACGCGTACGAGGACACCCGCACCCCCTTCTTCAACACGGTCATAGTGGCCGCCGTCAACGCCGCCGCCTCCGCGCTGTGCTTCTTGCTGCTGCCCGCCCGCTGGGCCGTCGTCGGCATGGCCGCCTCCTACGGGCTCGCCTACCTCACCGGTGTCGGCATCGCCTGGCGCCGGCTGCGCGACCGGCTGGGCGGCGACCTGGACGGGCGGCGCGTGGTGCGCACGTACACCCGGCTCGGCGGCGCCAGCATCCCCGCGACGCTCGCCGCGGGCGCCGCGGCCTGGGGCATCATGCGCGTCCTGGGCAGCGGCACGCTCGGCTCGATCGCCGCGCTCGCCGGCGGAGGGATCGTTCTGGGCGCGGTTTTCGTCCTAGCGGCGAAGCGCATGCGCGTCGAGGAAATGACGGCGATGCTCGGGATGGTGCGCGCCAGACTCGGCCGATGAAATCCGGACGGGGAAACCGGCGTATACAACCATCATTCGCCCCCGCGTGTCGTGCATAGCGGCGAGGTGTAGGCACAATTGTTTTTGGCCGTTTCCAGTAAAACGGCGCTACGGATGGGGAGGCAGGAACGACGGTGGCGGAACGGAGCACAGCCGCTGTCGACGTGGCCGAGACCAGCGGCGGGAACGGTAAGCCGCTGACCGCCCGGCAGGACGGGGCCACGAGCGACGGTGCGACGGACGCGACGAACGGACACAGCCGCGACGCCGTGGCTTCCCCTCTCACGGGCACCTCGGCCGCCGCCCCGGCTCCCGGGCCGGAATCCTCCGACACCACGCCACCCGGAAGACCCACACAGGGCGCGGCGTCCCCGAAGCAGGGCGACACCACCGAAGAGGACGCCGGCCGCGCACAGGAGGTTGCCTCCTCGGGCGGCGCGACGCCCGACGACGCGGAGGCCCACCCCACCACCGGCCCCCCGGCTGAGCCGGCCCGCGGCGCGGCAGGCGGCGCCCCCGGCGCACCAGCCGACGACACCGCGGAAGGCCCGGCAGGGGCCCCCTCCGACGCCGAGAGCTCCGCCGCGGACGCCGGTGACGAGACCCCCGCAGAGGACCCCGGCCCCGGGACGGACACCGAGGCAGCAGAGGCAGCCGCATCCGGCGCCGCCACCGACTCCGGCGCGGCCGCCGCCTCCGGCACGGAGGCCGGCTCCGGCACGGACACCGGGCCTGAGACCGAAGCCACAGCGGGGGGCGAAACCGGGCCGGAGACCGAAACCGGCGCGGACCCCCGAGCCGCAGCGGACACCGGAAGCGGAACGGACACCGGACCGGAGGCCGAAGCCGGAGCAGAAGCCGAAGCCGGAACGGACACCGGAAGCGGATCGGGCACCGGGCCGGAGGCCGGAACGAGCGCGGACGCCGGGCCGGAGACCGGGCCGGAGACCGAGACCGGGCCGGAGGCCGGAGCCGCAGATGGGGCCGAAACCGGGCCGGAGGCCGGAGCCGCGGCGGTGCACGGAGCCGCCGAAGGGTCCGCGGAGACCCGCGGACCCGACCTGCACAGTGGCCACAAGCTCGCCCGCCGCTACCGCCTGGAGGAGTGCGTCACCCGCCTCGACGGGTTCAGCAGCTGGCGCGCCGTGGACGAGAAGCTGCGCCGCGCCGTGGGCGTGCACGCGCTGCCCGCCGGCCACTCTCGGGCCCGCCAGGTACTCGCCGCCGCACGCTCGGCCGCGCTGTTGGGCGACCCGCGCTTCGTGCAGGTCCTCGACGCGGTCGAGGAGGACGGTCTCGTCTACGTCGTCCACGAGTGGCTGCCCGACGCCGTGCCGCTCAGCGAGCTGCTCAGCAGCGGCCCCCTGGAGGCGTACGAGGCGTACCAGCTCGTCGGCCAGCTCGCCCAGGGGCTGTCGGCCGCGCACCGCGAGGGGCTGGCGCACCTGCGTCTGAACCCGACCTGCGTGCTGCGCACCGGCATGGGCCAGTACCGCGTCCGGGGGCTGGCCGTGAACGCCGCGCTGCGCGGGGTCACCAGCGATCACCCTCAGCGCGACGACACCGAGGCCATCGGCGCCCTGCTGTACGCGGCGCTCACCCAGCGCTGGCCCTACGAGGACGACGCGCACGGGCTGCCCGGTGTCGGCTCGCTCGACCTGAGCACTCTCGTCGCGCCCGAGCAGGTGCGCGCGGGTGTGCACCGGGGGCTGTCGACGCTGGCCATGCGGGCGCTGGTCAACGACGGCGCGACCGCCTCGCGCCAAGAGCAGCCCTGCGCCACCCCTGAGGAGCTGGCCAAGGCCGTCTCCACGCTGCCCCGCATCCGCCCGCCGGAGCAGAGCTTCACCCCGCCTCCGCCGTACCAGCGCACCACCTACCAGCAGGGCGCGTACGCCGCTCCCGGTGCCGTCGGGACGGCCGCGGCGCGCGTTCCGCCGCACCGGCCGGGCGCCGAGCCCCCGGCTCCGCCCGCGCTTCCCGGCCGTACCGGCAAGGCCCTCAAGTGGGGCGTCTCCGCGTTGCTGATCGCCGCGCTCGGGCTGGGCAGCTGGCAGGTCGCGGACGCGCTGCTGGAGGGCGAGCCGCCGCCGAAGAAGCCCACCAAGCAGGTGCAGGCGCACGACACCTCGGCGCAGACCGGCAAACCCGTCAAGATCGAGGACGTCAAGGACTTCGACCCGCAGGGTGACGGCTCGGAGAACCCGGAGAAGGCGCCGAACGCGATCGACGGCAAGCCCGAGACCTCGTGGGTCACCAGCCACTACATCGGCCGCCCCGACTTCGGCAATCTCAAGTCCGGTGCCGGGCTCGTCCTCGACCTGGGCAAGGTGCGCCAGGTCAGCCGGCTCAAGGTCGACTTCGCCGGCAAGACCTCGGCGAGTTTCCTGGCCGCGCCGAGCAGCGTCTCCACCATGCCGTCGTCCCTGGGGAGCTTCAGCAAGGTCTCCAGCGGCTCGGGGGAGCACCTCACCCTGAAGGCGAAGAAGCCGATCAAGACCCGCTACGTACTGGTGTGGCTCACCAAGCTCCCGCTCTCCGACGACGGCAACTACCGTGGTCGCGTCACGGAGGTCCAGGTCCTCAGTTGAGGCCGGCCCGCCGTGGGTGAGACGGGTGCGGCCGAGGCCGCGGGTGCCGCCTTCCCGGGGAGGGCGGCGGGTGAGGGGAGGGCCGATGGCGAGCGACGACGCGACGCGCCGTCCGCCGCACACGGGCGGTACCGCGCGCAGTGGCGCCGCCCCGCCCGACGCCGGGCAGCGGTGCGAGGCAGCGGACAAGGACGCCCGCGAGGAAGTCGGCAAGGCAGCCGACAAGGATCTTCTCGACCGGCACGTGGCGGGGGATCCCGACGCGTTCGGTGAGCTCGTCCGCCGGCACCGGGACCGGCTGTGGGCCGTCGCGCTGCGGACGCTCGGTGACCGGGAGGAGGCGGCCGACGCCGTGCAGGACGCGCTGATCTCCGCCTACCGCGCCGCACACACCTTCCGCGGCCGGTCCGCCGTCACGACCTGGCTGCACCGCATCACCGTCAACGCCTGCCTGGACCGCGCCCGCAAGGCGGCCTCGCGCCGGGCGGCGCCGACCGACGACACCGAGCGGCTGGAGCAGCTGCTGGAGCCGGAGGAGTCGGCGGCCGGCCCCGTCGAGCGTGACGACGTGCACAGGGAGCTGGTCTCGGCCCTCTCCCAGCTCCCCGCCGAGCAGCGGGCCGCTCTCGTCCTGGTGGACATGCAGGGCTATCCCGTCGCGGAGGCCGCCGAGGTGCTCGATGTGGCCGTCGGCACCGTCAAGAGCCGCTGTGCCCGTGGCCGCGCCCGCCTCCTCCCGCTCGTCTCGCACCTGCGCCCGGGCGCCGACGGAGCCGGGGACGGCGCAGAGGGTGCGCAGAGCACGGAGGGTACGAACGGCACCAAGGGAGGGAACCCGACGAGCGGGGCATCCGTCCCACCACCGAGAGAAGGGCCGCGGAACCCACCGCGGACCACCGTGGACGGCACCACAGGACCTGGGGCAGCGAAGGGAGGAGGACAGGCATGACATCCACTCCTTTCCCGTACGACGAGCACCCGGACGTCGCCGAGATCTCCGCACTCAGCGAGGGCGTCCTGCCCCTCGACCGCGAGCCCGGCCTCCGTGCCCATCTGAGGGAGTGCGTCCTGTGCGCCGAGGTGCGGGACTCCCTGGAGGAGATCCGCGCCTCACTGGGCACGCTGCCCGGCCCCGTACGGATGCCCGAGGGCGTGGCCGCCCGCATCGACGCGGCGCTGGCGGCCGAGGCGCGCACGGTGGCGGAGCCCGGCAGGGACGAGCCGAGCGAGGCCGAAGCCGACGCGGCGGAGGAAGGCGCTGCCGGGGAAGGCGCTGTTTCACGTGAAACGGTGCCGGATGCGCGTGAAACAGCGCCCGACGAGCCGTCCGTGCTGCCGCGGACCGCGAAGGCAGCGGTTTCACGTGAAACGACGCCCGCCCGCCGCTCGGGAGACGACCGTCCCTCCGGACACGCCCCCGGAGCCACCGGCCCCGGTCGCGAGGCGGCCACGGCCGGCACCCGGCGTACCCGCCGCCGCCGGAGGGCCGTGCTCGTGGTCGCGGCCTCCGCCGCCGTGCTGGCTCTCGGCGCGGTCACCCTCCAGGCGCTCTCCGACTCGTCCGGCACCAAGGTCACCTCGGACGGTGCCAAGTCGGCCCCCGAGGGCCGGGCACCGAGCGTGCCCCCGAGCCCCACCGGCTCCCTCACACCCGACACCGACTCCGGTGGCAGCGGCGACGACCATCAGTTGCGCAAGCGCGTCCAGCGGCTGCTGTCCGACCAGCCGGCGTCCTCCCCCACCGAGAGCGCCCCGTCCCCCTCGGAGCCGAGCGACTCGCCCTCGCTGAACGCCGAGAAGAGCCCCAGCACCGGTGAGAACACGCTGCGGGACGACCTGGGAGGCGGCGGCACGACCGTCCCCTCCTGTGTCCGCGACGCCCTCGGCCGTACGGAGACCCCGCTGGCCGTCGACCCCGAGGCCACCTTCGCCGACCGCTCCGGCTACCTGGTCGTCCTCCCGCACCAGGGCGGTGACACGGAGCAGGTGGACGCCTACCTGGTGGACTCCTCCTGCGTCAGCGCCGACCCGCCGCAGCCCGGCGAGGTGCTGTTCACGGGGACCTACCCACGCGGGTGACACGGGGTCGCGAGCCCGGGAATGTCTGCCCCGTAGGATCCGTTGGACGGGGTGAAAGCCTCGGTGCAAGATCCCGGATAGCAGTCGGCAGACAAGGAAGACTCCCGTGAGCGACGTCCGCAACGTCATCATCATCGGCTCGGGCCCGGCCGGATACACGGCAGCGCTCTACACCGCCCGCGCGTCGCTGAAGCCGCTGGTGTTCGAGGGCTCCGTCACAGCGGGCGGCGCCCTGATGAACACCACCGAGGTCGAGAACTTCCCCGGCTTCCAGGAAGGCATCGTCGGCCCGGAGCTCATGGACAACATGCGGGCCCAGGCGGAGCGCTTCGGCGCCGAGCTGATCCCCGACGACGTCACGGCCGTCGACCTGTCGGGGCCGGTCAAGACCGTCACGGACTCCACCGGCACCGTCCACCGTGCCCGTACGGTGATCGTCTCCACCGGTTCGCAGCACCGCACGCTGGGTCTCCCGCTGGAGGAGGAGCTGTCCGGCCGCGGCGTCTCCTACTGCGCCACCTGCGACGGCTTCTTCTTCCGTGAGCAGCACATCGTCGTGGTCGGCGGCGGCGACACGGCCATGGAGGAGGCGACCTTCCTCTCCCGGTTCGCCGCGTCCGTCACCGTCGTCCACCGGCGGGACACCCTCCGGGCCTCAAAGGCGATGCAGGAGCGCGCCTTCGCCGACCCGAAGATCTCCTTCGCCTGGAACAGCGAGGTCGCCGAGATCCACAGCAAGGACGGCAAGCTGTCCGGGCTGACCCTGCGCGACACCGAGAACGGCGAAACCCGCGAGCTGGACGTGACGGGCCTGTTCGTCGCCATCGGCCACGACCCGCGCGTGGAGCTGTTCACAGACGTGCTCACCCTCGACGAGGACGGCTACCTCAAGGTGGACGCCCCCTCCACCCGCACCAACGTGCCCGGCGTCTTCGCGGCGGGCGACGTGGTGGACCACACCTACCGGCAGGCCATCACCGCGGCGGGCACCGGCTGCTCGGCCGCCCTGGACGCCGAGCGCTTCCTGGCGGCGCTCACCGACGTGGAAGCCGAGGAGACCGCCGAGCCGGAGAAGACAGCCGCCGCCGTCTGACCGCGTCGGCCCCCAGCCGTCCCCTTTCGCCAGCTTCAACCCCCACCCGCACACCCCACACCCGAGGAGAAGCACCATGGCCGGTGCCACCGTGACCGCGACCGACGCGAACTTCGATGACGTCGTCCTCAAGAGCGACAAGCCCGTGCTGGTCGACTTCTGGGCGGCCTGGTGCGGTCCGTGCCGTCAGATCGCCCCCTCCCTGGAGGCCATCGCCGCCGAGCACGCCGACAAGCTCACCGTCGTCAAGCTGAACATCGACGAGAACCCGGGCGTCGCCGCGAAGTACGGCATCATGTCGATCCCGACCATGAACGTCTACCAGGGCGGCGAGGTCGTCAAGACCATCGTCGGCGCCAAGCCGAAGGCCGCCATCGAGAAGGACCTCTCCGACTTCATCGGCTGAGAGTCCGACCGGCTGAGGGCCCGGCTCCCTCGTGAGAGCCGGCCGCTTCGCAGGCGGAGGGGCACTCGCCTCCGGACGAACGGCAGCAGGGGCGCGGTTTCACGTGAAACCGCGCCCCTGCTCGTTTTCCGGCTCGCTCTCTACAGCGGCCGGAGCGCCGGCTCCTTGCTGTGCACCTTTCCCAGTAGTTGGTCCAGCGCCCGTTCCATGTCCTGCCGCCAGGAGACGGTCGAGCGCAGCTCCAGCCGCAGCCGGGGAAACCGCGGATGCGGCCGGACGGTCTTGAAACCGACGGCCAGCAGATGGTCGGCGGGCAGCAGGCAGGCCGGCTCCTTCCACTGCGTGTCCCCGAACGCCTCTATCGCCTTGAACCCGCGCCGCAGCAGATCCTTCGCCACCGTCTGCACGATCACCCGGCCGATGCCCTGCCCCTGGAACCCGGGGCGCAGATACGCCGTCATCAGCTGCACGGCGTCGGGGGAGACCGGGCTCGTGGGGAAGGCGAAGGAGCGCGGCACGTAAGCGGGCGGCGCGTAGAGCACATAGCCGACCGGCACCTCGTCGACGTAGACGACCCGGCCGCAGGAGCCCCACTCCAGCAGCACCGCCGAGATCCAGGCCTCCTTCTCCCGGTCCGGGCGGCCCGAGCCGACCGTCTCCTCGTCACTGACCGGGCCCAGCTCCCAGAAGGCGCAGGCACGGCAGCGCTCCGGCAGGTCCGTGAGATTGTCCAGCGTGAGCGGAACGAGCTGTCGCCCCATGGCAGACATCGTAACCATGGGGCGACAGCTCGTCGGCAGGTTTCCGCTGTTGTGACTGGTGCGATGGTCGGCCCGAACCGACCGGCGCTGACCGGCGCGGTGACTACACGGAATCCTCGTCGGCCCGCTCGCCGTCCTCGGGCTCGTCGTCGCCCTGGCCGCCGTCGCCCTCAGCGAGCTTCTGCTGGAGCACCCGGCCCTCCCCGGGAGCGAACTGCCCCAGGATGCGGTCCAGATCCTCCATGGAGGCGAACTCCACGACGATCTTGCCCTTCTTCTGCCCCAGGTCGACCTTCACCCTGGTCTCGAAGCGGTCGGAGAGGCGGCCCGCCAGCTGGTTCAGCGCGGGGGACACCCGGGCGCCGGCCCGGGGGCCCTTCGGCTTGGCCCGCCCCTTGGGCGCGCCGCTCATCAGCGTGACGATCTCCTCGACCGCCCGCACCGACAGCCCCTCGGCCACGATGCGGTGAGCGAGCTTGTCCTGATCCTCACCGTCTTCCACCGACAGCAGGGCGCGCGCGTGCCCGGCGGACAGCACGCCCGCCGCCACCCGGCGCTGCACCGCCGGTGAGAGCCGCAGCAGCCGCAGCGTGTTGGTCACCTGCGAGCGGGAGCGGCCGATCCGCCCGGCGAGCTCATCGTGGGTGCACTCGAAGTCCTTGAGGAGCTGGTCGTAGGCGGCCGCCTCTTCCAGCGGATTCAGCTGCGCCCTGTGCAGGTTCTCCAGCAGCGCGTCCAGGAGGAGCTTCTCGTCCTCGGTGGCCCGGACGATGGCCGGAATCTGCTCCAGCCCCGCCTCACGGCAGGCGCGCCAGCGGCGCTCACCCATGATGAGCTCGAAGCTGCCGGCCTCCAGCTCACGCACCACCACCGGCTGGAGGAGACCAACCTCCTTGATGGAGGTGACCAGTTCGGCGAGGGCGTCCTCGTCGAAGACCTCACGGGGCTGCCGTGGGTTCGGGGTGATCGCGTCGAGCGGCACCTCGGCGAAGAACGCACCGTCCACCGCTCCGGCCGCCGCCTCCGCGGAGGTGTCCTCCTCGGTGGCGGCGCCCTCCTCGCCGGACGCAGCGCCTGGCGTTTCACGTGAAACCCACTCGTCGCTCTCCCGCTGGGAGAGCGCGGCGACCTTCGCGGCTGCCACCCCGCGCGACCCCTGCTCCGGAGAGAGCAGCGGAACGGCGGTGGGGGAGGTGGAGCCCCCCGTGACGCTCGGCGACTGCCGTTCGGAACCCGACTCCGACGAGTCGGCGGTCTCCGTGCTCGTCGGAGCCGCCGGGATCAGCGCACCGAGCCCCCGCCCCAGGCCCCTACGTCGCTCGCTCACTGCCCCTCCGCCGTGCTGCTGTGCTGCTGTGCCTGTTGTGGTTGTGCTGGTGGCTGTCCGAGTGGCTGCTGCTGTGGCGCCTGGAACGGCACCGCGTGCTGCGCCGGTGCCCCCTGGTAGCCCTGCTGGGCCTCCTGCGCCTGCTGAGCTTCCTGCGCCTGCTGGGCCTGCTCGACGTGCGGGTCCCGCAGCGCGATCTCCCGCGCCGCCTCCAGGTAGGAGAGCGAACCGCTGGAACCGGGGTCGTAGGTCAGGACCGTCTGGCCGTAGCTCGGGGCCTCCGAAATACGCACCGAACGTGGGATGTTGGTACGCAGCACCTCCTTACCGAAGTGCCCGCGCACCTCCTCCGCCACCTGGGACGCCAGCCGGGTCCGGCCGTCGTACATCGTCAGAATGATCGTGGAGATGTGCAGCCGAGGGTTCAGATGCCCCCTCACCAGCTCCACGTTGCGCAGCAGTTGGCCCAGCCCCTCCAGTGCGTAGTACTCGCACTGAATGGGGATCAGCACCTCCGCACCGGCCACGAGGGCGTTGACCGTCAGCAGGCCGAGGGAGGGCGGGCAGTCGATGAGGATGTAGTCGAGCGGCTGCTCATACGCCTCGATGGCCCGCTGAAGGCGACTCTCCCGCGCGACCAGCGACACGAGCTCGATCTCCGCACCGGCGAGATCGATGGTCGCCGGGGCGCAGAAGAGCCCCTCCACGTCCGGCACCGGCTGGACGACCTCGGAGAGCGGCTTACTCTCCACCAACACGTCGTAGATCGAGGGCACTTCGGCGTGGTGGTCCACGCCCAGCGCCGTCGACGCGTTGCCCTGCGGGTCGAGGTCGACCACCAGAACGCGGGCCCCGTGCAGCGCCAGCGAGGCGGCGAGGTTCACGGTCGTCGTGGTCTTGCCGACCCCGCCTTTCTGGTTGGCGACCACCATGACCCGGGTCTGGGCCGGCCGCGGCAGACCCTCCCCGGCTCTGTTCATCGCCTCGACCGCCTGCTGGGCGGCGCGGCCAATGGGGGTGTCATCCATGGGCGGTGGCGTTTCACGTGCCGCGTCACCGCGGGGAGCGCCCCCGCCCACGCTGGTATCCCCCGACTCTGTCCGGGGACCGGGGACCGGGTCGGCCATCGGTCCCGCGATGTTGGCGTCGGACCGCAACGGTTCACTCTCCTCACCATCAGGCTCGCTATGGACAGAGCCTCCCATGCTTTCGGTGTCGCGAACCAGCGAGCCCCACTCAGTTGCGGACGAATCCACGTCGGAGCGGGGCTGGGGGGTGGGTGCGGTCCGGCCGCGCGCACCGGCGGCGGCGCGGCCTCGGTTGATGATTCCGTGCAACAGAGAGCGACGTTTCACGTGAAACACGATGCACGCGGCCCTGACGGGTGCCGCCGCGACACTCCGCGCCACGGTGCCGTAAGCGTTTTTATGGAGTAACCGCGTAACCGAATCAGCGTTTCAGCGCCGACCGCGACCGCGGCGGCTTCCGTGACCGCGCGGTGGCTCCCCTGACCGGGGCCGCGGTGGCCGGGCCGCTGTCGGCCCGGCCGTGGGCTCAGCGGCCGCGCCGCCCGCCGCGTGCCGCGCGGCGGGCCGCCTTCTCGGCCTTGGCCCGCCTGGCGGCGAAGCGGACACCGCCCGGGCTCTCACCGACCCGGGCCCGCACCACCGTCGAGAGGGGCTCCACCACGCCGCGGCCGATCTGCTCCACCGTGGTCTCCACGACCCCCAGCTTGTGCAGTGCGTCGCGCGCCGTGCGGACCTCCTCCTCGGCGGTGTCGCCCTTGAGGGCCACCATCTCGCCGTAGGGGCGCAGCAGCGGCACGCCCCAGCCGGCCAGCCGGTCCAGCGGTGCGACCGCGCGTGCGGTCACCACGTGCACCGGCGTCAGCGTGCCCAGCATCTCCTCGGCCCGCCCACGCCGCACCGTCACGTGGTCGAGCCCCAGCAGTTCGACGACCTCCTGTAGGAAGGTCGTCCGCCGCAGCAGCGGTTCCAGCAGCGTGATCTCCAGGTCCGGGCGCACGAGCGCCAGCGGAATCCCCGGCAGTCCGGCGCCCGAGCCGACGTCGCAGACGGAGACGCCCTCGGGCACCACCTCGGAAAGCACCACGCAGTTGAGCAGGTGCCGTTCCCACAGCCGCGGCACCTCGCGCGGACCGAGCAGGCCCCGCCGTACTCCGGCGTCCGCCAGCAGTTCGGCGTACCGCCGCACGGCGGGGAGACTGTCCCCGAACGCCTTGTGTGCCGCCTCGGGAGCGGGCGGCAGGTCCGCCGCGTGCTCCTGCGGCTCCCCCGCGTCCCCGCTCACGGGAGGACGACCACGCAGCGCTGCGGCTCCTCGCCCTCGGACTCGCTGCGCAGTCCGGCGGCCTTCACCGCGTCGTGCACGACCTTGCGCTCGAACGGGGTCATGGGACGCAGCTTCACCGGCTCGCCCGAGCCCTTGGCCTCCTTGGCCGCCTGCTCGCCCAGCTCCGCCAGCTCCTCGCGCTTGCGGGCACGGAAGCCGGCCACGTCCAGCATCAGCCTGCTGCGGTCGCCCGTCTCACGGTGCACGGCAAGCCGCGTCAGCTCCTGCAAGGCCTCCAGCACCTCACCGTCCTTGCCGACCAGCTTCTGCAGATCGCGCGAGGTGCCCTCGCTGACGATCGAGACCACGGCGCGGTCGGCCTCGACGTCCATGTCGATGTCGCCGTCCAGGTCGGCGATGTCGAGCACGCCCTCGAGGTAGTCGGCCGCGATCTCACCCTCCTGTTCCAGACGGGTCAGGCTGTCGGTCTCGGCCTCGGTGCTCTCGAGGCCGGTCGCATCCGTGCTCTCGGGAGCGTCCGTGCTCTCGGGGGCGGTCGTGTCCGTCACGGCGGGGACTCCTTCGGTGCTCACTTCTTGGAGGGGTGCTTGGGACGCTGGGGGCCCTTGCGCTGCTGCCCGGTCTTCTTCTGACCCGACTTGGCCTGGCCGCCGCCCTGCTTGTGACCGCTCTGCTTGGCGCCGCCCTGCTGCTTGCCCGACGCCTTCTGGCCCGAGCCCTTCTGGCCTGCGCTCTTCTGGCCGCCCTTGCCGGTGGCGGAACCGCCCGCGGTGCCGGACTTCTCAGCGGAGCCGGATTCCTCGGCGGAGCCCGACTCGTCCTTCTCCAGCGACGCGGTGGCCGAGGAGGCGCCACCCTGCTTGGAGCCCGCGGCGAGGGGGCCGCCCTGCCGCTGTGCCTTCGTCTGGCGCTTGGGCTGCTGACGGCGGGACCTGGCGGCCTCGGCGGCCTCGCGGGCCTCGACCTCCTTCGGGTCCTCCTTGAGCTTGCCCGCGGCCCGCAGCCGCTCCTGGCGCTCCTTGTAGGCGCGGGAGCCGGGTGTGGGGTTGCGCTTGATCACGAAGAGCTGCTGGCACATCGTCCACACGTTGGTGGTCAGCCAGTAGATGAGGACACCGACGGGGAAGTTGATACCGAAGACGGCGAACATGACGGGGAAGACGTACATCAGCATCTTCTGCTGCTGCATGAACGGCGTCTTCACCGTCAGGTCGACGTTCTTGGTCATCAGCTGGCGCTGCGTGTAGAACTGCGACGCCGACATCAGGACGATCATGATGACCGTGACGATGCGGACGTCGACGAGGGTCGCGGCCAGGTCGCTGACCTGCTCGGCGCCGTCCATGAACTTCGCGGCGATCGGGGCACCGAAGATCTTCGCGCTACGGGCGCTGTCGACCTGCTGGGCGTTGAGCACGCCCACCGGCTTGTTGTCCGCGATGTGGCTGAGCACCCGGAAGAGGGCGATGAAGAACGGCGACTGCGCGAGGATCGGCAGGCAGCTGGAGAGCGGGTTGGTGCCCGTCTCCTTGTAGAGCTTCATCATCTCTTCGCTCTGGCGCTGCTTGTCGCTCTTGTAGCGCTCCTGGATCGCCTTCATCTTCGGCTGGAGCGCCTGCATGTTCCGGGTCGACTTGATCTGCTTCACGAAGAGCGGGATCAGGCAGATCCGGATCAGCACCACCAGGAAGAAGATGGACAGACCCCAGGCCCAGCCGCTGTCCGGGTCGAAGACCAGGCCGAACAGCGAATGGAACTGGACAATGATCCAGGAGACAGCGGTATAGAGAGGACTCAGGATCGTGTCCACGAATCAGGCTCCTTGGGCGTTGGACTGGGTCCGGTGCTGCTGCCAGCGGGAGCGGATCCGCTGGTGCCATACCGGGTGCTTCCGGGCGGGGACATGGTCGACGCCACCGGGCGACCACGGGTTGCAGCGCAGGATGCGCCAGGCCGTCAGTGCCGTCCCCTTCACGGCGCCATGGCGGTGGATGGCCGTGTAGCCGTAGTGGGAGCACGACGGGTAATACCGGCACACGGGGCCGAGCATCGGACTGATCGTCCACTGGTACAGCTTGATCAACCACAGCAGCGGGTACTTCACGGCGCTCTCCCTCCCGGTTCGCGGCCGGGATCGCGGGGGCTGTCCCCCGAGGCGGCGGAGCGAGGGGACCCTTTGAGCAGCTTCCGCAGCGCGGCGTCCAGATCACGGACCAGCTCCGTGTGGTCCGCCTCTCCCGCGCCGGGCAGCGCCCGTACGACAACCAGGCTACCTGCGGGCAGCTTGCACAGACGTTCGCGCATCAGGGGGCGCAGACGCCGCTTCACACGGTTACGGACGACGGCGTTGCCGACGGCCTTGCTCACGACGAAACCCGCACGCGTCGGAGGGACTGCCCCCTCCGACGCGTGCGGGTCCGTTCGACTGCGTAGATGGACGACGAGGAGCGGGCGTCCGGCCCGGCGTCCTCGGCGTACCGCGGTCGCGAAGTCCTCGCGCCGCCTCAGCCGGTTCTCGGTAGGCAGCACGTCATGGACCTGTGGTCAGGCTGCTCAGGCCGACAGGCGGGCGCGACCCTTGCTGCGGCGGTTCGCGACGATCGCGCGGCCGGCGCGGGTCCGCATGCGCAGCCGGAAGCCGTGGGTCTTCGCGCGGCGACGGTTGTTCGGCTGGAAGGTGCGCTTGCTCACTCGGGGGCTCCAGGGATGCTTCGTGTCCCACGGACACCGCAGGACAGGGTGTGGGGAGTCGACTGGCTGTCACCGTGCGCCCACGAGTAGCTCGCAACGCCCGAGTGTGCACCGCTTCATGATCGATCGGGCGAACCCGGCGATCTTGCCCATCGGAGGCAGGCGGCAGCAGCCGTCGACACTCGACCTGGTTACGGTACGCGCGCTTACGCCATCCGGTCAAACCCGCGCCGACGGGGCGCCCGGGCCCCGCGCACGGGAGCCGCGGTCCTGCCGCACCGCTTCCGCCCCCGCCCCGCGTCCTACCCGCTACCCGCGGCCCGCCCGCGCCCATTACCGCACTCGTACGGCACTCGTGCACAGCCTGTGGACAACGACTTGAACGGGGCAGGTCCGCGTGACTACCGTGGCCGAACTTCCTTTTCTTCCCGGCCGTCCCCGGAACCACACATGCGAGGGACCTGGTCGGTCACCGGACGACGACCGTCACCCAGCGCGTGACCCGTCACCCAGCGAGTGAGAGAGCGTGCCCTGTGGCTGACCTACCTGCCGATCTTGCCGCAGTGTGGCCACGGGTGCTGGAACAGCTTTTGCGCGAGGGGCGCGAAGGAAGCAGCGTCGAGGCGAAGGACCAGCGCTGGCTGCAGGACTGCCAGCCCCTCGTACTGGTCTCGGGCACCGCGCTGCTGGGCGTACCGAACGAGTACGCGAAGCAGGTCCTGGAGGGCCGGCTCGCCCCGGCGATCACCGAAGCGCTGAGCCGGGAGTGCCGGCAACCGATCCGCCTGGCGATCACGGTCACGGGGCCGATGCCGCAGGCCGCCTCTCCCGCGCCCCCGCCGGCGCCGGCCGCCGCCTCGATCCCGTCGCCCACGCCGGCCCCCGAGCAGCAGCCCCAGCCCGCGCAGCGGGAGAGCGCCTACGAACCGGCGTACGACAGCTACGCACCGCGCGAGACCTACGACGGCTACGACCAGCACGACGACCGCGGCCCCCAGCAGAGCGGCCCCCAGCAGGGCGGCCCGCAACACGGCGGCCCGCAACACGGTCCCCCGTCCGCCCCGGCCGCCCACGACCCCCAGGGTCAGCAGGCCCCGCAGGACCGCTACGACCAGCAGGACCGGTTCGACCAGCCGGAACGCTACGAGCGGTACGAGGGCCGCGAGCAGTATGAGAGCCGGGAGGTCCCGGGGGCCCGCTCCGCGTACCCCGAGTACACGCACGGCCCGGGCCCCGCGCCCGGACCGTCCTCGTGGCAGCAGCGGCGCGACCCGTACCCCCCGCAGCACCAGCGGCCCCCGCACTACGACCACCGGCAGCAGTCCTACGAGCAACAGGGCTACGAGCCGCAGACGTACGACCAGCAGCCGTACGACCAGCCGAGCTACGACCAGCAGTCGTACGACGCCTACGAACCGCAGCCCCAGCACCAACGCCAGCCGCCGCAACAGCCGCAGACGCAGCACCAGCCACAGCACCAGCCACAGCACCAGCAGCGGCCCCGGCCACAGGTGCCGCCGCAGGGTCGGCCGCCCGCCCCGCACTACGACAGCCCGTCCCAGCTGCCGGCGCCCAGCGGCGCGCCGGGGCCGCTGGCCGCGCAGCCCGCGCCCGCGACCGGGCCGGGGGAGCCGACGGCACGGCTGAATCCGAAGTACCTCTTCGACACCTTCGTGATCGGAGCCTCGAACCGCTTCGCGCACGCCGCGGCCGTCGCCGTGGCGGAGGCTCCGGCCAAGGCATACAACCCGCTGTTCATCTACGGCGAGTCGGGCCTCGGCAAGACGCACCTGCTGCACGCGATCGGGCACTACGCGCGCAGCCTCTACCCAGGCACGCGCGTGCGGTACGTCAGCTCGGAGGAGTTCACCAACGAGTTCATCAACTCCATCCGCGACGGCAAGGCGGACGCGTTCCGCAAGCGCTACCGCGACATGGACATCCTGCTCGTCGACGACGTCCAGTTCCTGGCGGACAAGGAGTCGACGCAGGAGGAGTTCTTCCACACCTTCAACACCCTGCACAACGCCAACAAGCAGATCGTGCTCTCCAGCGACCGGCCGCCCAAAGCGCTGGAGACGCTGGAGGACCGGCTGCGCAACCGCTTCGAGTGGGGGCTGATCACCGACGTCCAGCCGCCCGAGCTGGAGACGCGCATCGCGATCCTCCGCAAGAAGGCGGTGCAGGAGCAGCTCAACGCACCGCCCGAGGTGCTGGAGTTCATCGCCTCCCGCATCTCGCGCAACATCCGCGAGCTGGAGGGCGCGCTGATCCGGGTGACGGCCTTCGCGAGCCTGAACCGGCAGCCGGTCGACCTCGGGCTGACGGAGATCGTGCTCAAGGACCTGATCCCCGGCGGCGAGGACGCGACTCCGGAGATCACCGCGCCGGCCATCATGGCGGCCACCGCCGACTACTTCGGGCTGACGGTGGACGACCTGTGCGGTTCCTCGCGCAGCCGCGTGCTGGTGACGGCGCGCCAGATCGCCATGTACCTGTGCAGGGAGCTGACGGATCTGTCGCTGCCGAAGATCGGGGGACAGTTCGGCGGCCGCGACCACACCACGGTGATGCACGCCGACCGGAAAATCCGCGCGCTGATGGCGGAGCGGCGCTCCATCTACAACCAGGTCACGGAGCTGACCAACCGCATCAAGAACGGCTGACGAAGCAGCTGACGCGCGGCCTGCGGGCAGCGAAGGCCCCTGGGGAGTTCTCCCCGGGGGCCCTTCGCTGTTCGATTCGGAGGGTGCCGAGCGGCTCGGTCCACAGTTGTGGCCGGTTCACCGCGTCCACACCCTGGGGACCCTCGCCGTTGTCCCAAGGGCGTCCACAACCGGGCCCGTGGGAGAGTGTTCGCCGAGGTCACCCCCCTGTGTATTTGTGGGCGGCCGCTGTCCACAGCTGTGGAGGGCCGAAGCGGCCGTCGGCGGCCCGGCGACTTGTCCACCGCCCGCCCACAGGATGAGGCCGCTTTTCCCCAGTGAACAGCCACTTCTCCACAGAACTGTCCACTGTTCGGCAACGCAACGCGCCCGCTCACCGGTCCGAGTGAAAGCCGTCACATCGAGGCCGGGGATTGGGCTGTGGGAAAGGTGGGTAAATCTGTGGGCGCCGCTGTGGGGAAACCCCCTCTGCCTGTGGGCGGGTTGTGGGGAACTTTTCGGCGTCCACAGCGAAGGCCCCTTCGTCCACGGGTCCACCCACAGGCGCGGTGGACAAAATTCCGGCTCTGAGCTGGGCAGATGGGCTTTTCCACGGTTTCCACAGCCCCTACTACTACGACGACACCTAGAGAGCCCCGGATTCGCTTCGAAGTGGGGGCTGTGCACAACTCGGCGCCTCGCGCCTCGGGCCGGTTCGGCGCGACTTGACCCGCACCCGCTTCCGCTGTCGGTTCCGTGCGTCAGACTGGTCTCCGGCAACAGCACGTAAGAAGGCAGCGCGGGAGGCGGCTGAAGGTGAAGATCCGGGTTGAACGGGATGTCCTCGCGGAGGCGGTGGCATGGACGGCCAAGAGCCTCCCCGCCCGACCGCCGGTGCCGGTGCTCGCGGGCCTGCTGCTGAAGGCGGACGACGGCGCACTGAGCCTCTCCGGCTTCGACTACGAGGTGTCGGCGCGGGTCTCGGTCGAGGCCGAGGTCGAGGAGGAGGGCACGGTCCTGGTGTCGGGCCGGCTGCTGGCCGACATCTGCCGCGCGCTCCCCAACCGTCCGGTGGAGATCTCCACAGACGGTGTACGGGCGACCGTGGTGTGCGGCTCCTCGCGCTTCACTCTGCACACCCTGCCGGTGGAGGAGTACCCGGCGCTTCCGGAGATGCCGTCGGCCACCGGCACCGTCCCCGGTGAGGTCTTCGCCGCCGCCGCCCAGCAGGTGGCCATCGCGGCGGGGCGGGACGACACCCTGCCGGTGCTCACCGGTGTGCGCATCGAGATCGAGGGCGACACCGTCACGCTGGCCTCCACCGACCGCTACCGCTTCGCGGTCCGCGAGTTCCTGTGGAAGCCGGAGACGCCGGAGGCCTCGGCGGTGGCGCTGGTGCCGGCCAAGACGCTGCTGGACACCGCGAAGTCGCTCAGCGGCGGCGACAGCGTCACGCTGGCGCTCTCGGGCTCGGGCTCCGGTGAGGGCCTCATCGGCTTCGAGGGCGCCGGGCGGCGGACGACGACGCGGCTGCTGGAGGGCGATCTGCCCAAGTACCGCACGCTGTTCCCGACCGAGTTCAACTCGGTGGCCGTGATCGAGACGGCGCCGTTCGTGGAGGCCGTCAAGCGCGTGGCGCTGGTCGCGGAGCGCAACACTCCGGTGCGGCTGAGCTTCGAGCAGGGTGTGCTGACGCTGGAGGCCGGGTCGAGCGACGACGCACAGGCTGTGGAGCGCGTGGACGCCGATCTGGACGGTGACGACATCTCGATCGCCTTCAACCCCGGCTTCCTGCTGGAGGGCCTGAGCGCGATCGACTCGCCGGTGGCGCAGCTGTCGTTCACCACCTCGACCAAGCCGGCGCTGCTGAGCGGCCGTCCCGCCAAGGACGCGGAGGCCGACGAGGCGTACAAGTACCTGATCATGCCGGTGCGGCTGTCGGGCTGACGCCTCCGCCGCCGGGCCGGCGCCCGGCACCGGCCCGGCGGCCGACAGCCGGGCCCGTCCGCTGCCCTGCGGTCTCGTACGTACGGTGCCTGGCGCCGGAGTCGGCTTCCGGCGGGTGACCGGCGGACCGCCCCGGTGGCGCCCTGCCCACAGCCTGTGGAGGCGTAGGGTCGAATGCGCACGAAACTGCGGAAACGCGGGATACGCGAGATACGCAAGAAACACAGCTAAGGGGCAGTGATGGAGCTCGGTCTGGTCGGTCTCGGGAAGATGGGCGGCAACATGCGTGAGCGCATCCGCCGCGGGGGCCACACGGTCATCGGGTACGACCGTAATCCGGACATCGCGGACGTCGGCAGCCTCGAGGAGCTGGTGGGGTCGCTCAGCGGGCCGCGCGTGGTGTGGGTGATGGTGCCGTCGGGCGCGGCCACCCAGTCGACCGTCGACGAGCTGGCCGAGCTGCTCTCCCCCGGCGACCTGGTGGTCGACGGCGGGAACTCGCGCTGGACCGACGACGAGAAGCACGCCGAGGAGCTGAAGGCCAAGGGCATCGGCTTCGTCGACTGCGGTGTGTCGGGCGGCGTGTGGGGCCTGGAGAACGGCTACGCGCTGATGTACGGCGGCTCCGCCGAGGACGTGGCGAAGGTGCAGCCGGTCTTCGACGCGCTCAAGCCCGAGGGGAAGTTCGGCTCCGTCCACGCGGGCAAGGTCGGTGCGGGCCACTTCGCGAAGATGGTCCACAACGGCATCGAGTACGCGATGATGCAGTCCTTCGCCGAGGGCTGGGAGCTGCTGGAGTCCGCCGACTCGGTGACCGACGTGCGTGAGGTCTTCCGGTCCTGGCAGGAGGGCACGGTCATCCGCTCGTGGCTGCTGGACCTGGCGGTCAAGGCGCTGGACAGCGACGAGCACCTGGAGGCGCTGCGCGGCTACGCGGCCGACTCGGGCGAGGGCCGCTGGACGGTGGAGGCGGCGATCGACAACGCGGTGCCGCTGCCGGCGATCACCGCGTCGCTGTTCGCCCGGTTCTCCTCCCGGCAGGACGACTCCCCGCAGATGAAGATGATCGCCGCGCTGCGCAACCAGTTCGGCGGGCACGCGGTGACGGCTGCCGACAAGGTGGGGGAGATGGGCGCCGACGCTCCGGGTGCCGACGTCACCCCGCCCACGGGGGGCTGAGCGCGCACCGATGCACGTCAGGCATCTCTCGCTGGCCGATTTCCGGTCGTACGCCCGGGCCGAGGTCTCTCTCGGGCCGGGCGTGACCGCGTTTCTCGGGCCGAACGGCCAGGGGAAGACGAACCTCGTGGAGGCCGTCGGCTATCTGGCCACGCTGGGCAGTCACCGGGTCTCCTCGGACGCGCCGTTGGTCCGGCAGGGCGCGGAGCGGGCGGTCGTGCGTGCCCAGGTGCGGCAGGGCGAGCGGGAGCAGCTGGTCGAGCTGGAGCTGAACCCGGGCCGGGCGAACCGGGCGCGGATCAACCGCTCCTCGCAGGTGCGGCCCCGCGACCTCCTGGGGATTTTGCGGACGGTGCTGTTCGCGCCGGAGGATCTTTCGCTGGTCAAGGGCGATCCGGGTGAGCGGCGCCGGTTCGTGGACGAGCTGGTGGTGGCGCGGGCGCCGCGGATGGCGGGGGTGCGCTCGGACTACGAGCGGGTGCTCAAGCAGCGCAACAGTCTGCTGAAGTCGGCGGCGATGGCGCGGCGGCACGGGGGCCGCGGGGTGGATCTGTCGACGCTGGACGTGTGGGATCAGCATCTGGCGCGGGCGGGGGCGCAGTTGCTGGCGCAGCGGCTGGATCTGCTGGCGGTTCTCGGCCCGCTGGCGGACAAGGCGTACGAGGCGCTGGCTCCGGGGGGCGGCCCCGTGGCGTTCGCGTACAGGGGCCCGGTGGCGGAGGGGGCGTCCGAGGAGGAGGGGCTTTCCGTCGGGGGCGGGGCCGCGTCCGGTGGGCGGGCAGAGGAGCTGTACGGGGCGCTGCTGGGGGCGCTGGAGGGGGCGCGCAAGCAGGAGATCGAGCGCGGGGTGACGCTGGTGGGGCCGCACCGTGACGAGGTGCTGTTGCGGCTGGGTGAGCTGCCCGCGAAGGGGTACGCGAGCCATGGCGAGTCGTGGTCGTACGCGTTGGCGCTGCGGCTGGCCGCCTACGAGCTGCTCAAGAGCGAGGGGCATGAGCCGGTGCTGGTCTTGGACGACGTCTTCGCCGAGTTGGACGCGCGGCGCCGCGAGCGGCTGGCCGAGCTGGTGGCCCCGGCCGAGCAGGTGCTGGTGACGGCCGCGGTTCCCGAGGACGTTCCTGAGGTGTTGCGGGGGGCGCGGTTCGCGGTGGCGGACGGAGAGGTGAACGCGCTGTGAGCGGTGGTGCGACGCAGGGTGACGGCCCTTCTGTGGAGCGGCCAGAGGAGGAGTCCGCGGCGGGGAAGGAGCCGCAGCCGAGCAGTGGTGTGGATCTGGCGCGGGTGGCGTTGCGGGCCGCCAAGGAGCAGGCGCGGGCGCGGGGGGCCGAGGCGCAGCAGCGTCGGCAGGCCAGGCGGGGCGGCGGCCTGCGGTCGGGGGCGCGTCGGGACGGGCGTGATCCGTTGCCGTTGGGTGCGGCTGTCAGCAGGCTGATCGCGGAGCGTGGCTGGGAGACTCCGGCGGCGGTCGGCGGGGTGATGGGGCGCTGGCCGCAGCTGGTGGGGCCGCAGGTGGCGCAGCACTGCGAGCCGCAGCGGTACGACGAGGAGGAGCGGACCTTGTCGGTGCGGTGCGACTCGACGGCGTGGGCGACGCAGTTGCGGCTGCTGGCGCCGCGGCTGGTGGCGCGGCTGAACGAGGATCTGGGGCAGGGCACCGTGAGAAGGATCAAGGTGCGGGGTCCTGAGGCGCCGCGCAGAGGGTACGGGCCGCTGCGGGCTCCGGGCAGCAAGGGGCCGGGAGACACCTACGGGTGAGGTCTTCCGGTGTGGCCCTCCGGTGGGGACGACGTGTGGGGCCGGGCGGGGCGCGGGTGGCGCCTGCGGGGTTTTCGGACCTCTGACCGAGGGGGTTTCGGGTGGGTTCGTGGGGATTTTCCGCGGGGTCGTCGCGGTGTGTGCGCGGTTCGGGACAGCCGGAGACGGGTCGAAGCGCTCAGCGCCACTGTGAAGCTCTTCGCCCCCCGGTCCAGATATGGGGAGTCGACGGACGCCAGTTCAGGGCGGCACATGCCAACTCAGGCACCGGCAAACCCCCACTCACATCTGAGTCACCGGTACACTGGGGGACTACCGCACCGTTGCGGAACATGTCGAACGACGCAGCCGCTCCGCATTGCCCTGGAGACGGCCTGTGCTGTGCCAGAAAGGGCGCTTCGTGGCCGATTCCGGCGATCTCAACGAGAACGAGCAGACGACTCCGCCGCAGCCCGCGGAGGTAACCCCCGAGCACGGCGGTGACGCCGCACCGGACCCCGCCGGCGGCGCCGCCGCGGCGCCGCCGGCCGGCACGGCCGATCCGGCTGCGTACGACGCGAGCGCGATCACCGTCCTGGAGGGTCTGGACGCGGTCCGCAAGCGTCCCGGTATGTACATCGGGTCGACGGGTGAGCGTGGTCTTCATCACCTCGTGCAGGAGGTGGTCGACAACTCCGTGGACGAGGCGCTGGCCGGCCACGCGGACACCATCGACGTGGTGCTGCTGGCCGACGGCGGGGTCCGGGTGACCGACAACGGGCGCGGTATCCCGGTGGGCATCGTCCCCTCGGAGGGGAAGCCGGCCGTCGAGGTCGTGATGACGGTGCTGCACGCGGGCGGCAAGTTCGGCGGCGGCGGGTACGCGGTCTCCGGCGGTCTGCACGGCGTGGGCGTCTCCGTCGTCAACGCGCTGTCGACGAAGGTGGCCGTGGAGGTGCGGACCGAGGGGTTCCGCTGGACCCAGGACTACAAGCTGGGCACGCCCACGGCGCCGCTGTCGAAGAACGAGGCCACGGACGAGACCGGCACGGTCGTCACGTTCTGGGCGGACGGTGACATCTTCGACACCACCGAGTACTCGTTCGAGACGCTGGCCCGCCGCTTCCAGGAGATGGCCTTCCTCAACAAGGGCCTGACCATCACCCTGACCGACGAGCGCGAGGGCCACGTCGACGAGGAGGGCAGCCCGAACGCGGTCCGCTACCACTACGAGGGCGGTATCGCGGACTTCGTGCGCTACCTCAACTCCCGCAAGGGGGAGCTGGTCCACGACACGGTGATCGACTTCGAGGCCGAGGACAGCGAGCGGATGCTGTCGGTCGAGGTCGCCATGCAGTGGAACAACCAGTACAGCGAGGGGGTCTACTCCTTCGCCAACACGATCCACACGCACGAGGGCGGCACCCACGAGGAGGGCTTCCGCGCCGCGCTGACGGGTCTGATCAACCGGTACGCGCGCGACCGCAAGCTGCTGCGCGAGAAGGACGACAACCTCACGGGTGAGGACATCCGCGAGGGTCTGACCGCGATCATCTCCGTCAAGCTGGGCGAGCCCCAGTTCGAGGGCCAGACGAAGACGAAGCTGGGCAACACGGAGGCCAAGACCTTCGTCCAGCGGATCGTCCACGAGTACCTGACGGACTGGCTGGACCGGAACCCGAACGAGGCGGCGGACATCATCCGCAAGGGCATCCAGGCGGCCACGGCGCGGGTCGCGGCCCGCAAGGCGCGCGACCTGACGCGGCGCAAGGGGCTGCTGGAGACGGCGTCGCTGCCGGGCAAGCTGTCGGACTGCCAGTCCAACGACCCGGCCAAGTGCGAGATCTTCATCGTCGAGGGCGACTCGGCGGGCGGCTCGGCCAAGTCGGGCCGCGACCCGGAGTACCAGGCGATCCTGCCGATCCGCGGCAAGATCCTCAACGTGGAGAAGGCCAGGATCGACAAGGTCCTGCAGAACGCCGAGGTGCAGGCGCTGATCTCGGCGTTCGGCACGGGGGTGCACGAGGACTTCGACATCGAGAAGCTCCGCTACCACAAGATCATTCTGATGGCGGACGCCGACGTCGACGGCCAGCACATCAACACCCTGCTGCTCACCCTGCTCTTCCGCTTCATGCGGCCGCTGGTCGAGTCCGGGCACGTGTTCTTGTCCCAGCCGCCGCTCTACAAGATCAAGTGGAGCCGGGACGAGTACCAGTACGCCTACTCCGACCCCGAGCGCGACAGCCTCATCCAGCTCGGCCGCGAGCAGGGCAAGCGCATCAAGGACGACTCGGTGCAGCGCTTCAAGGGCCTGGGCGAGATGAACGCGGACGAGCTCCGCGTCACGACCATGGACATCGAGCACCGCGTCCTGCGCCAGGTCACGCTGGACGACGCGGCCGCCGCCGACGACCTGTTCTCCATCCTCATGGGCGAGGACGTCGAGGCCCGCCGCTCGTTCATCCAGCGAAACGCCAAGGACGTCCGCTTCCTGGACATCTGACGTCGGCCCGCCCCGGCCCCGGCGGGCCCGGGGCGCCCGAAGCGTGCCGCACACAGAGAAGGACTTGATCTTCAGACATGGCCGACGAGACCCCCACCACCCCTGACGAGCCCACGCCCGAGAACGCGCCCGCGCCCGACAGCGCGCTCGTGGACACCGAGGCGGGCGCCCGCGTCGAGCCCGTCGCCCTTGAGACGGAGATGCAGCGCTCCTACCTCGACTACGCGATGAGCGTGATCGTGAGCCGTGCGCTGCCCGACATCCGCGACGGCCTCAAGCCGGTGCACCGCCGGGTGCTGTACGCGATGTACGACGGCGGGTACCGCCCCGAGAAGGGCTTCTACAAGTGCGCCCGCGTCGTCGGCGACGTCATGGGCACCTACCACCCGCACGGCGACACCTCGATCTACGACGCGCTGGTGCGGCTGGCGCAGCCGTGGTCGATGCGGATGCCGCTGGTCGACTCCAACGGCAACTTCGGCTCGCCGGGCAACGACCCGGCCGCGGCCATGCGGTACACCGAGTGCAAGATGGCGCCGCTGGCCATGGAGATGCTCCGGGACATCGACGAGGAGACCGTCGACTTCCAGGACAACTACGACGGCCGCAACCAGGAGCCGACGGTCCTGCCGGCGCGCTTCCCCAACCTGCTGGTCAACGGCTCCGCCGGCATCGCGGTCGGCATGGCGACCAACATCCCGCCGCACAACCTGCGCGAGGTCGCCGCCGGCGCCCAGTGGTACCTGGACCACCCGGAAGCCTCCAGCGAGGAGCTGCTGGACGCCCTCATCGAGCGGATCAAGGGCCCCGACTTCCCCAGCGGAGCCCTGGTGGTGGGCCGCAGCGGCATCGAGGAGGCGTACCGCACCGGGCGCGGCTCGATCACGATGCGGGCCGTGGTGGAGGTCGAGGAGATCCAGGGCCGCCAGTGCCTGGTCGTCACCGAGCTGCCCTACCAGGTCAACCCGGACAACCTGGCACTCAAGATCGCCGACCTGGTCAAGGACGGCCGGATCGGCGGCATCGCCGACGTGCGCGACGAGACCTCCTCGCGCACCGGGCAGCGCCTCGTCATCGTCCTCAAGCGGGACGCGGTGGCCAAGGTCGTCCTCAACAACCTCTACAAGCACACCGATCTACAGACCAACTTCGGCGCCAACATGCTGGCCCTGGTCGAGGGCGTGCCGCGCACGCTGTCGCTGGACGCCTTCATCCGGCACTGGGTCGCCCACCAGATCGACGTCATCGTGCGCCGCACCCGCTTCCGGCTGCGCAAGGCCGAGGAGCGGGCCCACATCCTGCGCGGCCTGCTCAAGGCGCTGGACGCCATCGACGAGGTCATCGCGCTGATCCGGCGCAGCCAGACCGTCGAGGACGCCCGCGGCGGCCTGATGGACCTGCTGACGATCGACGAAATCCAGGCCAACGCGATCCTGGAGATGCAGCTGCGCCGGCTCGCTGCCCTGGAGCGGCAGAAGATCACCGCCGAGCACGACGAGCTCCAGGCGAAGATCGACGAGTACAACGCGATCCTGGCCTCGCCCGAGCGGCAGCGGCAGATCATCGGCGAGGAGCTGCGCCAGATCGTCGACAAGTTCGGCGACGACCGGCGCAGCCAGCTGATCCCCTTCGAGGGCGACATGTCCATCGAGGACCTGATCGCCGAGGAGGACATCGTCGTCACGATCACCCGTGGCGGCTACGTCAAGCGCACCAAGACCGACGACTACCGCGCCCAGAAGCGCGGCGGCAAGGGCGTGCGGGGCACGAAGTTGAAGGAGGACGACATCGTCGACCACTTCTTCGTCTCCACCACCCACCACTGGCTGCTGTTCTTCACCAACAAGGGCCGCGTCTACCGGGCCAAGGCCTACGAGCTGCCGGACGCGGGGCGCGAGGCGCGCGGCCAGCACGTGGCCAACCTGCTGGCCTTCCAGCCCGACGAGCAGATCGCCGAGATCCTGGCCATCCGCGACTACGAGGCCGTCCCCTACCTGGTGCTGGCCACCAAGTCGGGGCTGGTGAAGAAGACCCCGCTCAAGGACTACGACTCGCCCCGCTCCGGCGGCGTCATCGCCATCAACCTCCGTCAGATGGACGACGGCCGGGACGACGAGCTGATCGGCGCCGAACTGGTCTCGGCCGACGACGACCTGCTGCTGGTCAGCAAGAAGGCGCAGTCCATCCGCTTCACCGCGACCGACGAGTCGCTGCGCCCGATGGGCCGCGCCACCTCCGGTGTCAAGGGCATGAGTTTCCGCGAGGAGGACGAACTGCTCTCGATGAATGTCGTGCGGGCGGGTACGTTCGTCTTCACGGCCACCGATGGGGGGTACGCGAAGCGGACGAACGTGGACGACTACCGGGTCCAGGGCCGCGGCGGTCTCGGCATCAAGGCCGCGAAGATCGTGGAGGACCGTGGTGAGCTCGTGGGCGCGCTGGTGGTCGAGGAGAGCGACGAGATCCTCGCCATCACGCTCGGCGGCGGTGTGATCCGCACGCGGGTCAGCGAGGTGCGGGAGACAGGCCGTGACACCATGGGCGTCCAACTGATCAACCTGGGCAAGAAGGACGCGGTCGTCGGCGTCGCACGCAACGCCGAGGCCGGTCGTGAGGCCGAGGAAGTGGAGGCCGCGGTGGGCGACCCCGAGGAGGGGGAGCCGCAGAACGCGCCCGGCTCCGACGAAGACTAGTACCGACTGGGACGACCAGGACGACGAGGACGAGGAGCAGGGCGTGAGTGGTGCTCAGCCTCAGCCGAAGGCGCAACCGCAGCCTCAGCCGCAGGCCAAGCCACCATCCCCGACGCAGCCCGAGCAGCAGCCGCACCGGCCGCCCCAGGCCTACCCCTCCCCGCAGGAGGAGCAGGGACCGGGACAGCCCGGCACCGTGCGCAAGCCCCGCACCGGGGCCCGCACGGTGCCGCGGACGCGCAAGGCACGGCTGCGGGTGGCCAAGGCCGACCCCTGGTCGGTGATGAAGGTCAGCTTCCTGCTGGCCGTGGCGCTGGGGCTGTGCACCGTGGTGGCGGTGGCCGTGCTGTGGATGGTGATGGACGCGATGGGTGTCTTCTCCACCCTCGGCGGCACCGTCAGCGAGGCCACCAGCGCCGACGGCAGCAGCGGCTTCGATCTGGAGACCTTCCTCTCGCTGCCCCGCGTCCTGGTCTTCACCTCCCTCATCGCGCTGATCAACGTCGTGCTGGCCACGGCCCTGGCCACCCTCGGTTCCTTCATCTACAACCTCTCCGCGGGGTTCGTCGGCGGTGTCGAGCTGACCCTCGCGGAGGACGAGTAGTCCCTCGTCGGGACGGCCGGGAAACCGATTTGGGACCACGGCCCCGAGTGCGCTAATCTTTCGGTGCAGCGAGCGGCTATAGCTCAGACGGTTAGAGCGCTTCCCTGATAAGGAAGAGGCCCCAGGTTCAAGTCCTGGTAGCCGCACCGAAGCCGAAGGCCCGGCCCCCTCCACAGGGGGCCGGGCCTTCGGCGTGTGGGACCCTCCCGGGCGGGCGGCGCTCGCGCGGTGACGTTTGCTCCCCCGCCCGGCCTGGTACCGGTAGCCCGTCCTGGACGTCGGGGCACCGGCGTCTCCTCGGCGAGCGGAGTGCTGTGATGACCAGTCCCGGGCCCGGGCCGGAGCGGGAGCCGCAGAACCCACCGAAGAACGGGCCGCTGAACGGGCCGGTGAACGGCTCCAAAGGCCGGCCGGAGGCCGATCCGGCGGCCGGGGGCGGCCCTGAACGCACGCCTGAGGGCGGACGTGAGCCCGTGGACGAGCCCAGGCGCGCATCAGGGCCCGAGTCCGGGTCCGAGGCCGGGGCCGAGTCCGGGCCAAGGGCCGGGGAGGGGGCGCGGCGGGAGAAGACCTCGGGGCGCAGGCCCGAGGGGCCTGCGCACCAGCGGCGCGGCGGGCTGGGGCCGACGCTGAAGCGGACGCTGGCCGAGTTCAAGGAGGACAACCTCTCCGACTCGGCCGCCGCCCTCACCTACTACGCGGTCCTGTCGGTCTTCCCCGCGCTGATCGCGCTGATCTCGCTGGTCAGCCTCGTGATGAGCCCGAAGAAGATCGTCAGCACGCTGACCGACCTGGTCAGCTCGATCGGTCCCGCCTCGGCCGTGGACACCTTCAAAAAGCCGATCGAGTCCATGGCGTCCGGCTCGGGCACCCCGGCCATCCTGCTGATCGTCGGCGCCCTGGGCGCACTGTGGACGGCCTCCGGATACGTGGGGGCCTTCATCCGCGCCTCCAACGTGATCTACGAGGTCGAGGAGGGGCGCTCCTTCTTCACGCTGCGCCCCGTACAGCTCGTGGTGACGCTGATCGCGGTGCTGCTCCAGGCGGCCCTGCTGGTCGCCCTGGTGGTCAGCGGGCCGCTGGCGAAGAAGGCCGGAGACGCGCTGGGGGCCGGTGACGCGGCGGTCACGGCGTGGAACTGGGCCAAATGGCCGGTGATGGTGCTGGTCGTCATCCTGATCATCGCCGTGCTCTACTACGCCTCGCCCAACGCCAAGCTGCGGGGCGTCACCTCGGTGCTCCCCGGCGCGGTGCTGGCGCTGGTCATCTGGCTGGTCGCCTCGGTGGGCTTCGCCTTCTACGTGGCCAACTTCGCCTCCTACAACAAGACCTACGGAGCGCTCGGCGGGATCGTCGTCTTCCTGGTGTGGCTGTGGCTGACCAACCTGGCCGTCCTGCTGGGCGCGGAGTTCAACGCGGAGCGGGAGCGCGGCAGGCAGCTCGCCGAGGGGGTGCCGGGCGCCGAGCGGGAACTCCAGCTCCAGGAGCGGTCCCGTACGAAGCGGAAGAAGCGTTCGCGCACGGCCTGAAGGCGCGCCGGGGCCCGGCTGAAGGCGCGCCGGGATCCGGCCGGGCCGACCCCTTTGTCCGTCGGGGCCGTTGGGTATCATCGGCCGCCAGGAAGTCGAATGTCTATGAAGGACGAGGTAGCGCGGTGAAGAAGCTGATCCTGGTCGCACTGGCCGCAGTCGGCGGTCTCCTCGTGTACCGCCAGATCCAGGCGGACCGCGCCGAGCAGGACCTGTGGACGGAGGCGACCGACTCCGTGCCCGCAGGTTCGGGTGTGTGAGCCCGGCCGACAGCGAACGCCAGACGAGTTTCATGAGGCCCTGACCGCCCCGAGCGGTCAGGGCCTTCGTCATGGCCTGGCCACGGGCCTGCGCGCCGGGCGGACGGGCGGGGCGGGCCGCCCGCGACGCGGCCTGGGGGGATGCTCGGGCGCGGGGAGGCGCGCGGAGCGGCTCAGTTCTGGTGCGCCTCGTAGTGCTTGACCGCGTCCGAGGTGCGGCCCGCGCCGTAGACCCGCAGGAACTCGGCCAGTTCCGGATGCGAGGCGGCCAGCGCGTTCGAGGCGTCGATGATGTCGGCGGCGTCCGATACCGAGCGCAGCAGGGCCTGGATCTCCCGTACGACGCGCTTGACGGGGGTCTGCGAGCCGCCGGCGGGGGCCGCCTGCGAGGCGTTGTTGAGCACGCTGCCGCCCGCGGTACGCCGGATCTCGTCCATCCGCCCCGTCGCGTCGGCCGCGCTCACGTCGCCGCGTGTCACCTCGGCGGCCAGCTCCTGGAGGGCCTGCACGCGCTGGACGACGGCCGGGTTCCCGATCTTTGCGCGCTGCCCGCTCATGAGCTGCGAAAGCATAGGCGCGGACAGTCCGAGCACCGTCGCGAGGCGTGCCTGGTTGAGGCCGAGGTCGTCGATCAGCCGACGGAAGAGAGTCCCCAACGGCTCGCCGTACCACTGACTCTGGAGCTCGCGCGCCTTGGCCGTCGCGTCTTGTGCTGCTGCGTCCATGAGGTCTCCCCTGGGCTCCCCTGTGTCACTTCGCTCGCGCGAACTTGCCGTGCATCCTACGGACGGCGACGGGTGCGGGCGATACCCGGTCGGAAGGAGTGCGCGGGAGCGCGTATCCTGGTGCGGACGGGGCCATAGCTCAGTTGGTAGAGCGCTGTCTTTGCATGGCAGATGTCAGGGGTTCGACTCCCCTTGGCTCCACGTCGACAAGCTCCCCTGACCTGCGACAACGCGGGCCGGGGGAGCTTTTTTCCGGGCCGGCGCCCGGCGCCTTCCGGTGCGGGGTCCCGCGGTACGTCCGCTCACAGGTGGGGTGCGGGGTCCGGCGTGGTCGCCCAGGCCACCACGTGGTCGCGGTCGGCGCGCAGTGCGCGTTCGAACAGGGCGGCGTACTCCGTCGTGCCCAGGCGCGATCGGGCCGCCGCCTGCCCCCGCTTTCGCAGCGGCGCGACCTCGGGGGTGCCGCGCTGGTGGTGGCCGACGATCTCCCAGTGCTGTGCGCCGGCGCCGTAGGCGAGGGCGGCGTGCCGCGGGGCGCCGCGTTCCGCCCAGGAGGCGGCCAGCAGCTCCAGGCCGAGCGCGAGGCCGAAAGCGGTCGCCGAGGCGGCGCTTGGAGTCCAGCATGTCCCGCGCGTGTCTCGTCGCCTCGTCCGCCCTGGGCGGTGCGGGGGGGCGTGGGGGAGGTCGAGTCCTGAGCGGGCCCGGGCGGTGGTTTCGGCGAGGCCGTGGTGGCGCAGTTGGGCCGCGGCCAGCTCCAGCGCCAGCGGAACGCCCTCCAGGCGGGCGCACAGGCGTGCGGCCAGCCGCTGTTGGGCGTCGTCCCGTACGGGGGCGCCGACCGCCTCGGCGCGCTGGGCGAACAGCGTCACCGCGTCGGTCGCGGTCTCCAGCGGCGGCACGGTGAGGACCGTCTCGCCGGCCACGCCCAGCGCCTCCCTGCTGGTGGTCAGCACCCGCAGCCCGGGGCAGGCCGCCAGCATCCGCTCGATCAGGTGACGGCACTGGGGGACGAGGTGTTCACACGAGTCGAGGACCAGCAGCACGGGCCGCTCCGCCACCCAGGCGCACACCGCGTCCAGCGGCATCCGGGAGGTGTGGTCCGAGAGGCCGAGCGCGTCGGCGACGGTGGCGGCGAGCAGTTCTTCCCGGGCAGCGGCCACAGGCCGGCCCAGTAGATGACGCCGTCCGCCTCGGGGGTGCGCGCCGAGGCCGCCCGCAGGGCCGGCCGGGACTTGCCGACCCCGGCGCCGCCGACCAGGGTCACCAGCCGCCGCCGCCCGAGTGCGTCGCGTACCCACGCCAGTTCGCCCGCCCTGCCGACGAACGACGTTGTCTCCTCAGGGATGTTTTCCGCACGGCTTCAAGTGTTCCCCCGACGCGTGTGTCCGGCGGCCACTTCGCGGTTTTCCGGGGACGAACCGCCGTGCCGCGCGGACCTGCCGGAGTATTCTGCGGCCAACTTGCAAGCGGTTTACGCTTATTCCACTCGATCGGGTGATGGTGTGGGGGTGGCGCAGCGCCACCCCCAGGGACGCTGCCTATGCTTACGGGCCGATTTCCCGGACTCCTACGGTCAGATTTCCCGGACTCCTACGGTCACAAGGTCATACGCGAGGGCACCGATGGCACCGCACAGGGACGAGAGCGCCCGCACGCTGACATCCGCGGCGGGGGAAGAGCCCCCGGGCGGCACCGTGCGCTCCCGTGCCGGTGCGGAACGGACCGTGGTGGAGCTGAGCGGGGAGATCGACCTGGCCGTGGTCCTGGCCACCACGCCGCAGCTCTACGCGCTCACCGCGGCCCCCGCACGCCGCCTCGTCGCCGACCTGCGGCCCGTGACGTTCATCGACTGCAGCGGACTCGCCCTCCTGGTGGACATCCGCTCCCGGGTGCTCGCGGGCGGCGGCACCTTCACCCTCGTGTGCGCGGACGCACGCGTGCTGCGGCTGCTGCGCATCACCGGGCTGGCCGACGTCCTGGCACCCGTACCCACGCTCCCTGACGAGGGGCCGGACGGCACGCCCCACCACGAGACGGCCGACATCGCGCCCCGCCACGAGGGGGCCGACGGCGTACCCCGCCAGGAAGGGGCCGGCCGCGCCCTCCTCCCGGAGCAGGAGGGCCGCGGCGCCCTGCCGGGCGAGGGGGCGGACAGCGCCTCGAACGCCCAGGGGCGGGAGACCTGATCAGGTCTCCCGCCCCTTCCGCTGGGCAGCCACCCCTGCGGGCCGGCACCGCGGCTACTTCTCCTTGCGCTCCCCGGCCTCGGCGTCGTCCTGCTTGGCCCGCACCTCGGGGTCGAGATCGGCGTCACCGCCGGCGGCACCCGAGCCGTTCACGCTGGTGAGCGGCGCCCGGTCGCTGACCTCGGTGGCGGCCGGCGGCTCGACCAGCCAGTCCGGGTTCGCCTGCCGGTCCCACCAGCGCCAGGCCGCGTACGCGCCGCCCGCCACCAGGCCGATCAGCCCCGCGCGCCAGACGAAGCGGCCGGTGCGGGACCGGCGGCGGCGCCGGCGCGAGAGCTTCTCGATCTCCTCGGCCGTCACCTGGCCGCGCAGCGCGGCCACCGCGGCGGCGCCGCGCGCCGCCGCTTCCTCACGGGCGGGCGCGGTGGCGGTGCGCACGTCCGCCACGGCGCTCTCGATGCGCGGGCCCGCGTAGTCGGCCGCCTTGCGGGCCGCCTTCCTGGTGCGCTTTGCGGCCCGGCCCGCGGCCTTGTCGACGTCGGCGGGCAGGGCGTCCCATGCCTGGGCGACGCGGGGTCCGACGTAGCTCTCGTAGCCTTCGCGTGCGGTGTGGCGTGCCTGTTCGGCGGCCTTGGCGACCTTGGGCCCCAGCCGCGCGCTCGCCTCCTGTGCGTAACGCGCGGCGGCGTCCTTGGCCTGGTCGGCGTGGGGCTTCACCACCTCCGCTGCGTGGCGCACGTTCTCCTTGGTGGTGCCGGTCGCGGCGCGCACGCTTTCCTTGGCGGTCACGGTTCCTCCTCTTCGGTGGCTCATGACGTGGGGCAGTCTCTCCGAAAACGGAGGACAGGAAGTCGTTTTTCCACCCCTTTCGAAGATCATGCCTGGCAGACCGCTACCGGGTACCCCCGAGTGGGCATCCGGGTCAGCCGACCTTCTTCAGCGTCCGTGGGAGGATCGGGGGAGTCAACGCAGACAGATGGAAGGTAGATCGTGGCCGAGCAGCTCCACGCCACCCTGAAGACCAACCACGGCGACATCCGGATCCAGCTCTTCCCGGACCACGCCCCCAAGACGGTCAAGAACTTCGTCGAGCTCGCCGAGGGCTCCCGCGAGTGGACGCACCCCGCGACGGGTGCCAAGAGCACCGACCGGCTGTACGACGGCACGGTCTTCCACCGTGTCATCAGCGGCTTCATGATCCAGGGCGGTGACCCGCTGGGCAACGGCACCGGCGGCCCCGGCTACGAGTTCGGGGACGAGATCCACCCGGACCTGGCCTTCACCAGGCCCTACCTGCTGGCCATGGCCAACGCGGGGCCCGGCACCAACGGCTCGCAGTTCTTCGTCACCCTCGCGCCCACCACGTGGCTGACGGGCAAGCACACCATCTTCGGTGAGGTCGCCGACGAGGCGAGCAAGAAGGTCGTGGACGCCATCGGCGGCGCCCAGACCAACCCGCGCACCGACCGCCCCGTCCAGGACGTGGTGATCGAGTCCGTCACGATCGAACGCCAGTAGGCGCGCGAGCGGACGCGAGCAGACGCGACAGCAGGAACCGTACGCCCCACCCGTCCGTATTCAGGGCGGGTGGGGTCGTGCGTGGGGGAGACTCGGAGGGGTGAGCGTGGCGCAGGAAGGACAGCCCGGGGGCGGGGCCGAGCGGGACGGCGGTTCCGGCGGTCAGGGCGGGCAGCAGGGCCCCAAGCACTGTTACCGGCACACGGATCGGGAGACCGGTATCTCCTGCACGCGCTGTGAGCGGCCGATCTGCCCCGAGTGCATGGTGCCGGCCTCCGTGGGGTTCCAGTGCCCCGAGTGCGTCAGATCGGGTTCGGGCACCGGGCACGCTCCCGGTGCGAACCGGCCGCGGACGGTGGCGGGCGGCCGGGTGACGGCGGATCCCCGGCTGGTCACCAAGGTGCTCCTCGGCCTCAACGTGGCGGTCTTCATCGCCGTGCAGGCGGTCGGCAACCGGCTGCTGGACCGGCTGCTGCTGTTCGGGCAGGCGGTCACGGAGCCGTACGGGCCGCTGGAGGGTGTCGCAGAGGGCCAGTGGTGGCGGCTGCTGACCTCGATGTTCCTGCACCAGGAGATCTGGCACATCCTCATGAACATGCTGGGCCTGTGGTTTTTGGGCCCGCCGTTGGAGGCGGCGCTGGGCCGGGTGCGGTTCGCGGGCCTGTATCTGCTCTCCGGGCTCGGCGGTGGCGCGGTCACCTTCCTGCTCGCGTCCCCGCAGCAGGCGTCGCTGGGCGCCTCCGGTGCGATCTTCGGCCTGTTCGGGGCGACGGCCGTGCTGATGCGGCGGCTGCGCTACGACATGCGGCCCATCCTGATCCTGCTGGCGATCAACCTCGTCTTCACCTTCACGTGGCGGAACATCGCCTGGGAGGCGCACGTCGGCGGTCTGGTGACGGGGCTGGTGCTGGCCTACGCGATGGTGCACGCGCCCCGCGAGAAGCGGGCACTGGTGCAGTACGGGACGGCGGCGCTGCTGCTCGCGGCGATCGTGGCGCTCCTCGTGGTGCGCACCCTCCAGCTCAGCTGAGCCCCGGGTTTTCCACAGCGTGTACGGGATCTTGTGCACGGTGTGGTACGCCCGCCCGAGATTCGCTCAGGCGTACGTTTCCCTTGGGAGTACTGGCCGAACGGGTCTTCGTACGCCACGCGACCGGTCACACCGGCGTCAACGTCCTGAAAGTTATCCACAGATCTTGTGAGTTATCCAAGGCTGTGGATCAGCTTGTGGATAACTTTCATTTCCACTGGGTGGAGACGACGAAGCCCGTCGCGATGAAGCCGAAGCCGACCACGATGTTCCAGTTCCCCAGCGCCTCGATGGGCAGCGAACTGCTCGTGACGTAGAACACGACGATCCAGGCGAGTCCGATCCCGAACATCGCCAGCATCAGCGGAGCCACCCAACGGCGCCCACCACCGCGCAGGTCGATGCTGGTGGCCTTCTTCTCCGGCGGGGGCGTGAAGTCCGCTTTCTTTCGGATACGTGACTTCGGCACGAGAGACTCTCCTGTCGATGCGCTGCTGACCGCCGCACGGCCCACGGGGACGGTGGTCCGTTAGCGTAGTGCTTTCCCAGGGCGGAGGGAGACAAGGGTACGGTGACCAGAATGCATCTCCGACCTGCCCGGCTGGCCGCCATAGGCGTCTTCGCCCTCGCAGGCCTCATCTTCTGGGTCAGTTTCAACACCGCGCAAGGCACCAACCTGCGCAGTGACTCCTCGATGCTACGGCTCAGCGACCTCATCCAGGAACGCAGCAGACAGAACGCCGAACTCGACAGTCAGGCCGCCTCACTGCACCGCCAGGTCGACAACCTCGCCCGCCGTGACGACGGCAGCACCAAGGGCCAGGACCGCGAGCTGTCGGACCTGGAGAAGGGCGCGGGCCTGACGCAGCAGAAGGGCGAAGGGCTGACCGTCACCCTCGACGACGCCCCCACCAACGCCACCGCCAAGGTCCCGGGACTCCCCGAACCCGAGCCCAACGACCTGGTCATCCACCAGCAGGACCTCCAGGCCGTCGTCAACGCCCTGTGGAAGGGCGGCGCCAAGGGCATCAAGGTCATGGACCAGCGGCTGATCTCCACCAGCGCCGTGCGCTGCGTCGGCAACACCCTCATCCTCCAGGGGCGCGTCTACTCCCCGCCCTACACCGTCAGCGCCGTCGGCGACCGCGACGCGTTGCAGCAGGCCCTCCGCTCGGCGCCCGCCATCCAGAACTACCTCGAATACGTCGACGCCTACGGCCTCGGCTGGAAAGTCGACGAGCACAAGGCGATGACTCTTCCGGGCTACTCCGGCACAGTGGATCTCCAGCAGGCCCGGCCCGTGGACTGACCACGCCGACCGGTGGGGAGTGAGGCGGGATGGCGTTACGAGCCCTCGTACGGACCCTGAGTGAGACATGCATCACCATCGGCCTCGTGATCGTGCTCTTCGTCGTCTACCTCCTCTACTGGACGGGACTGCGCGCCGAGCACGCCTCGGACGACGAGATCGCCCGGCTCCACAAGGAGTGGGCCCAGGGCCCCACGGACAGCACCCCGGCGGACGAGGGCACCGCGGGCGGCAGCCGGGAGGGCGGCCACGACGGCGGCACCCCGGGCGGCGCCGACGAACTGGCGGGCGACGGCGGCGCCGGCGGCACCGGTTCCGCGGCCCCGGGCCACCGCGCCGGCGAGTCCTTCGCCGTCATGTACATCCCCCGCTTCGGCGGCGACTGGTCCAAGCCCGTGCTGGAGAACACCGCCACGGCCACCCTGCGCAGGGGCCTGGGCCACTACACCGGCACCGCGGACCCCGGTGAGAAGGGCAACTTCGCCGTCGCGGGACACCGCCGCACCTACGGCGACCCCTTCAAGGACTTCCCCCGGCTGCGCCCCGGCGATCCCGTCGTCGTCAACGACGGCGACACCTGGTACACGTACACGATCACCGCGCGGCCCTACCGCACGCTGCCCGGCGACACCGGCGTACTGGAGTCCGTGCCGGAACCCGTCGACGAGGCGGCCACCCCCTTCCGGCGCTCCGGCCGCTACCTCACCCTCACCACCTGCGACCCGGAATGGGGCAGCAGCCACCGGCTGATCGCCTGGGGACGGCTGGACGCCACCGGGCCCACCGCCGGGGGAAAGCCGGACGCGCTCACCCGCCGAGGCCGCTGAAGCCGTACCCTGGCGCCGTTACTCTGGGGTGGGCCGAGAGGCACGCGTGCCCGAGGCGGCGCGGGAGGAGAGAGGACGGCATCGCGGGATGTACGGCTGGATCTGGCGGCATCTGCCCGGCAACGTGGTGGTGCGCATACTCATTTCGACCGTGCTGGTGGTCGGCGTCGTCTTCCTGCTCTTCCAGTACGTCTTCCCGTGGGCGGAGCCGATGCTGCCGTTCAACGACGTGACCGTCGACGGCGCCGCCGGACCCCTGGCAACCCCGCTCGTGGAAACCCCGCTTGCGGGAGGTGCCGCGTGAGCGCCCGCATCCTCGTCGTGGACAACTACGACAGCTTCGTCTTCAACCTCGTGCAGTACCTCTACCAACTCGGGGCCACCTGCGAGGTCGTCCGCAACGACGAGATCGAGCCCCGGGACGCCGTGGGCCCCTCCGCCGCGCGGGGCGGCGAGGAGGGGGGCTTCGACGGCGTCCTCCTCTCCCCCGGCCCCGGCGCCCCCGAGGACGCCGGCGTCTGCATCGGCATGGTGCGGCACTGCGCCGAACGCGGCCTTCCCGTCTTCGGCGTCTGCCTGGGCATGCAGGCGATGGCCGTCGCCTACGGCGGCGTCGTCGAGCGGGCCCCCGAACTCCTGCACGGCAAGACCTCCGTGGTCTCCCACGCGGGCACGGGCGTCTTCACCGGCCTCCCCTCCCCCTTCACCGCCACCCGCTACCACTCGCTGGCCGTACGCCCCGGCACGGTGCCCGACGCGCTGGACGTCACCGCGTGGACGGCCCCCGGCGGCGAAGCCGTCGACGGAGCCGGACTGGTGATGGGGCTGCGCCACCGCGAACTGCCCGTCGAAGGCGTCCAGTTCCACCCCGAGTCGGTCCTCACCGAAGGGGGCCACCGCATGCTCGCCAACTGGCTGGAGCGGTGCGGCGACACCGACGCGGTGGAGCGCTCGGCACGGCTGGGGGCACCTCCCGGACGTCATCCGGGGGGCGGGGGGCCCGGGGCCGTCGGCCTGGGGACGGTCACCGGGTGACGACCGGCCACGGCGAGGGTGCGCGAGGCGCGGGGAGCGCCGGAGGCACCCAGGACGCCGGGGGAGGACACGGTGCGGCGTACGACCCGTACCGTGCGGCCATCGACGCCCTCGCGGACCCGCTCAACGACCCGCTGCCGGCCCCGAGACCCCCTGCGGGGGGTCGCGTGCCCGAGCCCGCGCCGGAGCCCGTGGCTGAGCCCGGGACGGGGCTGTACGGCGCGGAGAGCGGCCAGGACGAGGCGTCGTGGTGGTTCGCCCCCGGACCGGGCGAGTTGAGCGCGGACCCGGTGCCCGGCGGCGGACAGCCGCCGCCGCTGCCGCAGCAGCCCTCCCAGCCCCGGCCCGGGCCTCAGCCGCAGGCGGGGCCGCCGCAGCCGGATCCCTACGGCCGCCCGGCGCACGGCCGCCCGGCCGCGCCGTCGCCCGGCACGTACGACCGCGCGTCCGCGCCCTACGGCGACGCCCTCCACGCCGGGCCCGCGCCGGACGCGGCTTCCGCACCACCTTCGGCTCCTGCGGGGCCCGTTGCGCCCTCGGGGCCTGCGGGGCCTGCGGGGCCCATCGCGCCTGCGAAGCACTCAGGGCCCGTTGCGCCTGCTGGGCACGCGGGGACCGTTGGGCCCGCTGCGCCTGGCGGGCCCGGTGCGCGTGCCGCGTCCGAGTGGGGCGGGCAGTCCGTGCCCTCCAGGGCGGAGGTGCCGGTGGACAGACGGGCGGAGGCGCGGGAGGACGGGCCCAGCACGCTCGGGCTGCGGGCGCCGCGGCGCGAGAGCGGCGGTCCGCCGCGTACCGAACGCCCGCCGGGGCCCTCACGGCTGGAGGCCCGCAGGGCGGCGCGGGCGCTCAAGCCCGGGCCCGGGATCATCGCCAGCCGCGCCATCGGCGAGGCTTTCATCACCTGCGGCGTGCTGATGATGCTCTTCGTCGTGTACCAGGTGTGGTGGAGCAACGTCCGGGCCGACCAGCAGGCCGGCGGCGCGACCGACAGGCTGCACGAGCAGTGGGACAAGCACGAGCCGGGCAAGGGCGTCGACGACCCCGAGAGGAAGCCCGGCGCCTTCGAACCCGGTGAGGGCTTCGCCGTCATCCACATCCCGAGGATCGACGTCACCGCCCCCATCGCCCAGGGCGTCTCCAAGACGAAGGTGCTCGACAAGGGCATGGTCGGCCACTACGCCACCGAGCCGCTGAAGACGGCCATGCCGTGGGAGCGCAAGGGCAACTTCGCGCTCGCCGGGCACCGCAACACCCATGGCGAGCCGTTCCGTTACATCAACCGGCTGGAGCCGGGTGACGCCGTCGTGGTCGAGACGCAGTCGAAGTACTACACCTACAAGGTCACGCGGCAACTCCCCTCCACCTCCCCGTCCGACACGGGTGTGATCGACCCGGTTCCGCCCAAGTCGGGCTTCCAGGAGCCCGGTCGGTACGTCACGCTGACCACCTGCACCCCGGAGTTCACCTCCAAGTACCGTCTGATCGTCTGGGGCAAAATGGTGGACGAGCGTCCGCGCGGCAAGGGCAAGCCGGACGCGCTCGTCGACTGACACCGGCGGGCGGGGCCCGGTGGAAGAACGGCAACGAGGCGGCGGAGCGGTGGAGGCGGCACAGTGAGCGAGCGCAAGCGGGAGTCCGCGGAGAAGGCCGCGGACCGGGGAGAGCCCGCTGAGGCGCCTCAGGAGGGCTCCGAGGCGCCGGGTGAGGGGGCGGCCGGTGGGCCGGTACGACGGGGGCGGGTGGCCGTCGCCGTCGGCGTCGTCGGTGAACTCCTCATCACCGCGGGGCTCGTGCTCGCCCTGTTCGTCGTCTACTCGCTGTGGTGGACCAACGTCCTCGCCGACCGGCAGGCCAAGAAGGAGAGCGACCGGGTGCGGGAGCACTGGGCCGCCGACCGCGGGCCCGGCGACCTCGACACCAGGGACGGCATCGGTTTCCTGCACGTACCGTCGATGTCGGAGAAGGACATCCTGGTCAAGAAGGGCACCGACCCCAAGGAGCTCAACCAGGGCATCGCCGGCTACTACACCAAGCCCGTCAAGTCGGCCCTCCCGCAGGACCAGTCGGGCAACTTCTCCCTCGCCGCGCACCGCGACGGGCACGGGGCCAAGTTCCACGACATCGACAAGATAGACAAGGGCGACGCGATCGTCTTCGAGACGAAGAACACCTGGTACGTCTACAAGGTGTTCGAGAAGCTGCCGCAGACCTCGAAGTACAACGTCGACGTGCTCGACGCGGTCCCGGAGGGCTCGGGAAAGAAGGAGCGCGGCCGCTACATCACCCTGACGACCTGCACGCCCGTCTACACCTCGAAGTACCGCTACATCGTCTGGGGCGAGCTCGTCCGCACCCAGGACGTCGACGAGGACCGTACGGCCCCCGCTGAGTTGCGCTGAGCCCGCGTCAGGGCCGGGACCGCCCGCTCGTCCGCCGGACCCTCGCCGTCGTGATCGCGCGCCGTCGCGGCGGGCAGCGGGGTGGGGGCCGTGCCCCCGCGATCCCCGTCAGGTGACAGACGGCCGGCACCGAACGCGTCGGTGCCGGCCGAGAGCTGCGTCAAGGGCGCCGGCTCAGTGGTGACGGCGGCCGAAGTCGCCGAAGATGCCGCCGCCGTCGTCGCCCTCGTCGGGTCCTCCCGGGCGCGTCATGATGGTGATCTTGTCGCCCTTCTTGCCCTGCGTGTTGGCCGGCGGGTTGGTGCCCATCACGATCGCGTCGTCGTCCTGGGGCCCTGTCACCTTGTCGACGGCGAAGCCGGCGTCCTGCAAGGCGGACTTGGCGTCACCGAGCTTCTGGTTGGTGACGTCGGGCACGGTGGCGGGCTGGTCGTCCGGGGCCTTGGCGACGGTCAGGGTGATCGTCGTGCCCTCGGGCTGCTTGCCCTGGCCGGGGTCCTGGCGGACGACGGTACCGGCGGCCTTGGTCTCGTTCTCCTCCTCGGACTTGGAGACCTTGAAGCCGAGCGATTCGAGCTGCTGCTTGGCCTTGTCGAAGGGCTGGTCGACGACGTTGGGCACGGTCGGCCTGGACTCCGTGGCGACGGTCAGCGTCACCTTGGTGCCCTTCTTGTGCTGTTCACCCCCGGACGGGTCCTGGGAGAGGACGGTGCCGGCCTGCTGCTCGGACTCCTGCTGCTTCTTGCCGACCTTGAAGCCGGCTTCGTTGAGCTTCTGCTTGGCGTCGGCGAAGACCTCGCCCTTGACGTCGGGAACCTCGCGGGGCGCCTGGTCGCGGGGGCCCTTGGACATGATGAGGCTGACGGTGCTGTCCGCGTCGACGCTCTCCCCCATGCCGGGGTCCGTCTTGCAGACGGTGCCCTTCTTCTCGTCGCAGAACTCGCTCTGCCCCTTGGCGGCCTTCAGACCGGTGTTCTCCAGCTGCTGGGTGGCCTCGGACTGGGAGAGGCCCGCGACGTTGGGTACCTCGGCCTGGTTGTCGGGCGAGGCGAACAGCGCCCGCCCGATGAAGATGGCTCCGACGAGGACCAGGATGACGGCGAGCGCCAGCAGGATCGTCGAGAGCGGGCTCTTGCCCTTGCGGCGGCCGCGCTGCTCGTCGTAGTAGCCGCCGTCGTCCGCGCGCATCGGCGGCAGCATGGAGGTCTGGGGCTCCTGGGCGTGGAGCGCCGTGGTCGGCTGGTCCTCGGGGTAGCCGGGGTAGCCGGCGCCCATGGCGGTGGCGGCGACCGGCTGCCCGTCGAGGCATGCCTCGATGTCGGCGCGCATCTCATCGGCGCTCTGATAGCGGTAATCCGGGTCCTTGACCAGGGCCTTCATGACGATCGCGTCCGTGGCGGGCGAGATCTCCGGGTCGAAGGCGCTGGGCGGCTGGGGCTCTTCCCGTACGTGCTGGTAGGCGACGGCCACGGGCGAGTCGCCGACGAACGGGGGCCGTACGGTCAGCAGCTCGTAGAGCAGGCAGCCGGTGGAGTACAGGTCGGAGCGCGAGTCGACGGCCTCGCCCTTGGCCTGCTCGGGGGAGAGGTACTGGGCCGTGCCGATGACGGCGGCCGTCTGCGTCATCGTCATGCCGGAGTCGCCCATGGCGCGGGCGATGCCGAAGTCCATGACCTTCACCTGCCCGGTGCGGGTCAGCATGACGTTGGCGGGCTTGATGTCGCGGTGGACGATGCCGTTGCGGTGGCTGTACTCCAGCGCCTGGAGGATGCCGGTGGTCATCTCCATGGAGCGTTCGGGCAGCAGCTTGCGCCCGGAGTGCAGGAGCTCGCGCAGGGTGGAGCCGTCGACGTACTCCATGACGATGTAGGGGATGGAGACCCCGTCGACGTAGTCCTCGCCGGTGTCGTAGACGGCGACGATCGCCGGGTGGTTGAGTGAGGCGGCCGACTGGGCCTCACGGCGGAAGCGGGCCTGGAACGACGGATCGCGGGCCAGGTCGACGCGGAGCGTCTTGACCGCGACCGTGCGGCCCAGCCGGGTGTCCTGGGCGAGGTAGACCTCGGCCATGCCTCCGCGGCCGAGCACCGAGCCCAGCTCGTACCGGCCGCCTAGGCGACGCGGCTCTTCCATAGTCTCCAGCCCTCTCCGGTCTTCCGTGCCGCTGCGCGTGGGACTCCCCCGGCCCGAGGCCGGGTGCTCCCCCCAGGCTTGCGACACGGCGGTGTGCTGCTCGGCATACGGTACCCGCCACTGGTTGCGTGCCTGGTGTGGTCGTGGTGAGCGGGCTCACCCGAGGCCGCCGGTCGATGTCACCGCTTCTCGTCGAGGACGGCCTCCATCACGTCCTTCGCGATCGGTGCCGCCAGCTTGCCACCCGCGATGTCGTTGCGGAGTGTGTCGGAACTCTCCACCACTACAGCGACGGCAACGGGAGATCCGTCACTCGTCTTCGCGTACGAAATGAACCAGGCGTACGGATTGTCCTTGTTGTTCTCACCGTGCTGGGCTGTACCCGTCTTGCCGCCGACAGTGACGTTCGGGATCCTGCCCGCGGTTCCCGTGCCCTTCTCCACGACCGTCTCCATGGCCGACTGGAGCTTCTGGGCGTTCTCCGCGGAGACCGGCTGGCTCAGCTCCTCCGGCTTGGTCTGCTCGACGGTGTTGAGGTTGGGCGCGACCAGCTTGTCGACCATGTAGGGCTTCATCAGCTTGCCGTCGTTGGCGACCGCCGAGGCGACCATGGCCATCTGGAGCGGGGTGGCGCGGTTGGAGGCCTGGCCGATACCCGCCTGGGCGTTCTGCGGGCGGGTGTCCTTGGGGTAGATGCTCTTGGCGGGCCGCACCGGGGTGTCCAGGTCCGGGTCGAGCGTGCCGCCCTCGACGTCCTTCTCGAAGCCGAACTTCTCGGCCGTCTTGATCATCTCGTCGTTGCCGAGCTCGTCGGACATCTTGGCGAAGACGGTGTTGCAGGACCACTGGAGCGCCACGCGGACGCTGGCGTCCTTGCACTGCGGGATGTTGCCCTCGTTGCCCAGGTCCTTGCTGGTGTTCGGCAGCGTGTAGGGGTCGGGCGAGTCCGTCTTGGAGTCGACGTCGTAGTCGCCGCTCTCCAGCCCGGCCGCCGCGGTGACGACCTTGAAGGTCGAGCCCGGCGGGTAGGTCTGCCGCAGCGCCCGGTTGAGCATCGGGTCGTCTTCGTTGTTCTTCTTCTGCAGGGCGCTCCACGCCTTGCTGTCCTTGTCGCCGTTGCCGGCGAAGGCGGACGCGTCGTAGGAGGGCTTGTTGGCCAGCGCCAGGATGGCGCCCGTCGACGGGTCGATCGCGGCGACCGCGCCCTTCTTGTCACCGAGCCCGTCGTAGGCGGCCTTCTGCGCCTTGGCGCTCAGCGTCGTGACGACGTTGCCGCCCTTCTGCGGCTTGCCGGTGACCATGTCGATGGTGCGGTTGAAGAACAGCCGGTCGTCGTCGCCGGTGAGGATGGGGTCGTACAGCTTCTCCAGCTGGTTGGCACCGAACGCCTGCGAGGCGTAACCGGTGACCGGCGCCCACATCTCGCCGTCCTTGTAGGTGCGCTTGTACTTGAAGTCGGTGCCGTCGGTGGCCGCTGACCCGGTGACCGACTTGCCGTCCACGATGATGTTGCCGCGCGGCTGTGCGTACCGGGCGATGGAGACACGTCTGTTGTCCGGGTCGGTCTTCAGCTCGTCGGCCTGGACGAACTGCAACCAGTTCGTCCGCACGAGCAGGGCCATCACGAGCAGACCGCAGAAGATCGCGATCCGGCGCAGGGGCTTGTTCACGGGCGGACCACCTGAGTCATCTCGGCATCGGGTGAGGGGGCCGGGGCCGGCGCGGGGCGGCGGGCGGTGTCGCTGATGCGCAGCAGAATGCCGACCAGCGCCCAGTTGGCGATCACGGAGGAACCGCCGGAGGCCAGGAACGGCATGGTCATACCGGTCAGCGGGATCAGGCCCATCACGCCGCCGGCGACGACGAAGACCTGGAGCCCGAAGGCGCCGGAGAGGCCGACGGCCAGCAGCTTGCCGAACGGGTCGCGGGCGGCGAGCGCCGTACGGACGCCGCGCTCGACGATCAGCCCGTAGAGCAGCAGGACGGCCATCATGCCCGTCAGGCCCATCTCCTCGCCGACCGTGGCGAGGATGAAGTCGGAGTTGGCGGCGAAGCCGATCAGGTCGGAGTTGCCCTGGCCCCAGCCGGTGCCCAGCACCCCGCCGGAGCCGAACGCCCACAGCGCCTGGGCGATCTGGTCGCTGCCCGTGGTCTGGATGACCTCCTGCGAGAAGGGGTGCAGCCAGGCCTGGACGCGGTCTTGCACGTGCGGTTCGAACGTGGCCACGAGGGAGGCGCCGCCGGCCGACAGGAGCAGGCCGAAGACGATCCAGCTGGTCCGCTCGGTGGCGACGTACAGCATGATCACGAAGAGGCCGAAGAACAGCAGCGAGGTGCCCAGGTCGGTCTCGAAGACCAGGATCATCAGGCTGAGGCCCCAGATCACCAGGATCGGCCCCAGGTCGCGCCCGCGCGGCAGGTACAGGCCCATGAAGCGGCGGGAGGCCAGCGCCAGGGCGTCCCGTTTCACCATCAGGTAACCCGCGAAGAAGATCGCGATGATGATCTTGACGAACTCACCCGGCTGGAGATTGATCGGGCCGATACTGACCCAGATCCGCGCGCCGTTGACCGGCTTGAAGAACACCGGCAGCACCAGCAGCACCAGGCCGACGGCCATGGAGATGTACGTGTAGCGCTGGAGTACCCGGTGGTCCTTGAGGAACAGCAGGATCGCCACGAACAGCGCCAGCCCGATCGCCGAGTACAGCAGCTGCTTGGGGGCGTCGGGGGTGAAGGAGCCGAAGAGGTTCTCGGCGCGCTGGTGCAGCCGCTCCGACTGGTCGAGGCGCCAGATCAGCACCAGGCCCAGGCCGTTGAGCAGCGTGGCCAGCGGCAGCAGCAGCGGATCGGCGTAGGGCGCGTAGCGGCGCACCACGAGGTGCCCCACACCGGCCAGCAGCACCATCCCGAAGCCGTAGCCGAGCATGCCCGAGGGCAGCTTGTCGTTGATCGCCAGACCCACGTTGGCGTACGCGAAGACCGGGATCAGCACGGCGAAGACGAGCATCGCCAGCTCCGTGTTGCGGCGGCTCGGCAGTCCGCCGGAGGACACGGTGGTGTTGCTGCCCGTGGTGGTGGTGAGGTTGCTCATGCCTGTGCCGCCCCCTACGGCGCGGTGCACTGCTTGGCCAGCCCCTGCTGCTTCTCCGTGAGCTTGGGGCTCGGCGACGGAGTGCTGGAGGCGGCGCCAGTGGTGTCGTGGGTGGAGCCGGAGGTGAAGGCGGTGTGGGTGGCCGCGCCGACGCCGGCGTTCCCCTTGTCCGCGCCGGCGGTGCCGGTCCCGTTGCCGGCCCCGCCGCCTGTGGTGGCGTCACCGGGCCGGTTCTGCTCGTCCTTGCGCTGCTTCTCGGACTTCTCGGAACCCTTGCCGCCCTCGTCGCCCTTGTCGGGGTCCTTGGGCTGCTTCTTCTGCTCGGCGACGATCCGGCAGACCTCGGCCTGCTCGCCCAGCTCGGTGAGCTTGTCCTTGGCCTCGTCCCGGTCGTTCAGCGCGATGGTCTCCTCGACCTGGCTGCGCTGGAAGACCGGCAGGTACTTGAGTTCGACGTCGGGGCGGTCCTCGTCGACCTTGTGCAGCGAGACGCCGGCCAGCTCCTGGCTGATGCCGCGGTAGAGCGCCACGTGATCACCGTTGGCGCCCACGTAGTACTGCGTCTGCGTCCAGCGGTAGCCGCCGTACAGGCCGCCGCCCACCACGGCCAGCGCCAGGGCGATCCACAGCGAACGCTTGATCCACCTGCCCTTGCCGCCCTTGCCCGGCTTGGTGAAGTCCTCGTCGGAGAAGGGACCGAACGCGCCCGCCGGCGCCGCCGGATCGCCGCTCGGCGGCCCGAACCCCTCAGGGGAGCCCGGCTGTCCCTGCGGGGGCACGCCCTGGCCGCGGCCCAGCTCGGCGGCGCGGGCCGCCGGAGTGCTGCCCAGCGCGCCGCCCGCCAGCTGCTGCTGCGTCTCGGCGACGGCTCCGACGATGACGGGGGTGTCGTTGAGCTGGGTGTGCAGCGTGTCCTCGTGATCGACGTCCAGGACGTCGGCGACGATGCAGGTGATGTTGTCGGGGCCACCGCCGCGCAGCGCGAGCTGGATCAGCTCCTGCACGGTGTCCTGCGGGCCGTGGTAGCCGGCCAGCGTCTCCTCGATCGTCTGGTGCGAGACGACGGCCGACAGCCCGTCGGAGCACAGCAGGTAGCGGTCCCCCGCGCGCACCTCGCGGATCGACAGATCGGGCTCGACGTGGTCACCACTGCCCAGCGCGCGCATCAGCAGCGAGCGCTGCGGGTGCGTGGTGGCCTCCTCCTCGGTGATGCGGCCCTCGTCCACCAGCCGCTGCACCCAGGTGTGGTCCTGCGTGATCTGGGTGAGCTGCCCCTCGCGCAGCAGATAGGCCCGCGAGTCGCCGACGTGGACCAGCCCGAGGCGCTGCCCCGTCCACAGCAGGGCCGTGAGCGTCGTGCCCATGCCCTCCAGCTGCGGGTCCTCCTCGACCATCAGCCGCAGCTGATCGTTGGCGCGCTGCACCGTGGTGCCGAGGGAGGTGAGGATGTCCGAGCCGGGGATGTCCTCGTCGAGCTGGACCATGGCGGAGATCACCTCGGAGGAGGCGACCTCGCCGGCGGCCTGGCCGCCCATGCCGTCGGCGACCGCGAGCAGCCGGGGACCGGCATAGCCGGAGTCCTCGTTGTGCTCACGGATCATGCCGTCGTGTGATCCGGCGGCAAAGCGCAGTGACAGGCTCATGCGCACCTCGCCCGTCGGCTCCGGGTACATCCGCACGGTGCCCACCCTCCGGTCGTCATGTCGGTACTACTTCCGCAGCTCGATGACCGTCTTGCCGATGCGGATCGGCGCTTCGAGCGGGATCGGCGTCGGTGTGGTGAGCCGGGTGCGGTCGAGATACGTGCCGTTGGTCGACCCGAGGTCCTCGACGATCCACCTGCCGTCACGGTCCGGGTAGATCCTGGCATGCCGCGAGGACGCGTAGTCGTCGTCCAGCACGATCGTGGAGTCGTGCGCGCGGCCCAGGGTGATCGTCTGCCCCTGGAGCGCCACCGTCGTGCCCGTGAGCGACCCCTCGGACACCACGAGCTTGGTGGGGGCGTTACGGCCCGCGCCGCGCCCGCGCCTGCCGCCGCCCTGCTGCGGTGGCTGCTGCGGCTGTGCCCGCTGAGCGGGGCGCTGGTCGGCGCGACGGGTGGTGCGCTGCGTCACCCTGGTGCCGAACAGGTCACTCCTGATGACCTGGATGGACACGATGACGAACAGCCACAGTACGGCGAGAAACCCCAACCGCATGACCGTGAGGGTCAGCTCTGACATTGCCCCCGCTTCACCCTTCGGCTTGCCGGTAAATGATCGTCGTACTGCCCACGACGATGCGTGAGCCGTCGCGGAGCGTAGCGCGCTGGGTGTGCTGTCCGTCCACCACGATGCCGTTCGTGGATCCCAGATCCTGGATGGAGGAGGGGCTGCCCGCCCGGATCTCGCAGTGCCGGCGCGAGACCCCGGGGTCGTCGATCCGCACGTCGGCCTCCGTGCTGCGGCCCAGCACCAGCGTCGGACCCGAGATCTGGTGGCGGTTGCCGTTGATCTCGACCCAGCGCCGCGTCTCGGTGCCCGGCAGCGGTCCCGCGGCACCGGCGGGGCCCGGCGCGTACGGCGGCGGGGAGGAGGGCGCGGGGGGCGCCGACGGCGGCGCCGAGGAGGGGCGGGGCGGGTAGCCGTAGCCGCCGTTCCCCGCACCACCAGGCCGGTCCGGAGCGCGCTGGGGCTGGGCGGCCTGCGGCTGGGAGGTGCTGGAGGCGAGAGTGCGGCTGCGCACCCGGTACAGGCCGGTGTCCAGATCGTCGGCCTTCTCCAGATGGACCTTGATCGGTCCCATGAACGTGTAGCGCTGCTGCTTGGCGTAGTCCCGCACCATGCTGGCGAGTTCGTCCCCGAGCTGGCCGGAGTAGGGGCTGAGCCGCTCGTAGTCGGGCGGGCTCAGCTCGACGATGAAGTCGTTGGGGACGACCGTGCGCTCTCGGTTCCAGATCGTGGCGTTGTTGTCGCACTCGCGCTGGAGGGCGCCCGCGATCTCGACGGGTTGCACTTCGGACTTGAACACCTTCGCGAAGGTGCCGTTGACGAGGCCTTCGAGCCGCTGCTCGAACCGCTTCAGAACTCCCACGACGCACCTCCTTCCCAGATGCTCTCGGACCTAGCCGACCGGGTCGGCCTCCAGTCCGCTTCCCAGTGTCCCCCCGAGTACGGGCACAGTGCTCCTGCGGTACTGCTTACTGATCGTATCCACGCGCGGGGAAATCGACTGGTTCCCCAGTGGGGCCCAGTGCTCAAGTGTTGCCCCTCACAGTGGTTCGCGCGCGGCCCCCGCCACAGTCGCCCGTACCGCCCTACAGCGTCGCATGGATCGCCGGGTTCTCGTACTGAGTCCCGCACCGGCCGCGCCAGGGCCGCGCCAGGCCGCGCCGTGGCGCGGCCAGGTTGCGCCACGGCCGCGTCATGGCTGGGAGCGCACGGGAAGAGGCGGGGAACGGGTGGGGAGGGGGCCCGAATACGGATGTGAATCCACCCCGCTCGACGTGCTAATCTTCTGGATGTCGGCAGGCGCCCGCACCGGGCGAGCCGGCAACACCCAATGCGCGGGTGGCGGAATAGGCAGACGCGCTGGATTCAGGTTCCAGTGTCCGAAAGGACGTGGGGGTTCAACTCCCCCCTCGCGCACACAGAGACGAAGGCCCCATCGGGATCCCGATGGGGCCTTCGTCGTGTGGGCTCCGTCGGTCGGAGCCGATGTCGCCTGTTGGAGGCGGCCTGTCGGAGCCGGTGCTGTCTGTTGGCCTGTGTCGGGTCGGTCACATGTTTTGGGGCGGTACCCGCGTACGCGAACGGAGCGTGCGGTCCGCAGGTGCGGTCGCACGCTCCGTGTTGACGGTTGGGCGCACCGTCGGCCGGCTGCTCGACGGGTGGGGGACGGCAGCCGGCCGTTCGGTGGGGTGAAGGCGGGCCGGGCGGCCGCTCAGTTGGCGAACCGGGCCGCCAGCGCCTTGCCGCGCAGCTCCGCCGCCTCGTGGGCCTGGGCGCGGGACGCCTTCGCCATGTCCACCAGGTCCGCCATGGCCGGGTTGCCCTCGGCCAGGGTCAGCTCCGGGACGATGTACTCGGTGTCCAGACCGAAGCCCGACTCCCCCAGCACCTTCTCCAGGTAGGTCAGCACGAACTCGAAGCTCTCGCGGGGCGTGCCCGGACCGTAGCCGCCACCGCGGCTGGCCACGACGGTGGCCGGCTTGCCCGCCGCGGTCCTGGAGGGCGAACCGGTGGTGCGGCCCATGATGATCACGTGGTCCAGCCAGGCCTTCAGCGTGGAGGGGATCGTGAAGTTGTACATCGGGGCGCCGATCAGCACCGCGTCCGCGCGCTCGAACTCGCTCGCCAGCTCGTCACGGAGCTTGAAGGCGTCGGCCTGCTCGGGGGTGTGGTCCGCGGGGGCGATGAAGCCCGCCACGGCGGCCGGGCCCTCCAGGTGCGGGACCGGGTCGGTGCCCAGGTCGCGGTAGATCACCTTTCCGTCCGGGTGCTCGGCCTCCCATGCCTTGCGGAAGGAGGCGGCGACGTCACGGGAGACGGAGGCCTCGTGCGGATGCAGGGACGAGTCGATGTGGAGGAGGGTGGCCATGGAGAGCTCCTAGCGCTTTGTAAGCTGAGGAAAGTTTTCGACGTAACTATGTATAGCACAGTCACTTACTTTTCTGCACCACCTTGTGTGGACGCAGTACGATGGAGCCATGTCAGAGCCCGGAAAGCTCGATCTTCCGCCCCCACCCCCGTCCCCGGACCCGGACCGAGACCCGTCCCCGGACTGCTCGCCCGCGGCCGCCTGCACCGAGCCGGAGAGCGCCATCACGCGCGTCTTCCACCTGCTGGGCAAGCGCTGGACAGGGCTGATCCTGGCCGCGCTGATGAGCGGCCCGGGACACTTCGCGGAACTGCGCCGCGCCGTGCCCGGCATCAGTGAGCGCATGCTCTCCGACCGGCTGACCGAACTCGCCGCGTTCGGCCTCGTCTCCCGGGTCGTCCAGGAGGGGCCGCCGCTGCGGGTCAGCTACAGCCTCACCGACTCCGGGCACGCCCTGCGGCCCGCCATGGTCGAGCTGACCCGCTGGGCCGACTCCCACCTGACGGGAACCGAGAACCGTTGCCCGGAGGCGTTCCGCGAGTGAGGCCGCGCGCGGCGGTCGTAGGGTGGACGCGATGAACGCCAACTCCCCCGCGCAGGCGAACGAGGACCCTCCGCACCCGAACGAGGACACCGCGCAGGTGAACCCGGATCCGGTGCGTACGGACGCGGACGCGTCGCGTATGGACGTGGACGCGTTGCGTGCGGACGCGGATCCAAAGGGTGCGGGCGTCGATCCAGGGCGTATGGACGCTGGCTCCGCGCAGGCGGGTGAGGAGTCCTCACCCGGAAGCGAGGAGTCTTCGCGCGGGAGCGAGGAGTCTTCGCGCGGGAGGGCGGCGGGTGCCGAGACGGGTGAAGGGCCGGCGCGTGCTGGTGCGGCGGGTGAGGGGCCCGCGCGTGAAGAACCCGGCACCGAGCGGCTCGAAAAAGCCGTCCGCGCCGCGGAGCACGCGCTGATCGAGTACGAGATCGCCGTCGAGACCTTCCGGGTGGAGGTCGAGAACTTCTCCCGGCTGCACCACCAGCGGCTGGGCCCCGTCTACGCCCGCCTCGACGAACTGGACGCGCAGATCGCCGAGGCCGTCGCCGCCCGCACCGGCGATCCGGACGACATCCGCAAGGCCGACGAGAAGCGCGGCGCCGTGCTGCCCATGCCCCAGGTCGAGGAGCTCTTCTTCGGCTGGATCGACTCCAGCGGCATGCTCCCCGAGGCGCAGGCGATGCTCAACGAGCAGCCCGTCAGCCCGCCCAGCCGGGTGCGGCCCAGCGAGGAGGCCCGCAAGGCCTACCGCGACCTCGTCCGCAAGGCGCACCCCGATCTCACACAGGACGAGGCCGAACGCGAGCGCCGCGAAGCCTTCCTCGTACGGGTGAACAAGGCGTACGCGGACGGTGACGCGGCCGCGCTCGCCGCGCTCGCCGAGGAGTGGGAGGCGGGTCCGCTCCCTGAGCCGCTGGCCGAACTGCTGCGCAGCGAAGAGCTGTACGCCCGCCTGGAGTGGCTGGCCCAGCGCAAGGAGGTGCTCGCGCAGATGGCCGCCGAACTGGAGGAGAGCGCGATCGGCGCCATGCTGAAGCTGGCCCCCGACGACCCCGACACGCTGCTGGAAGAGATCGCCGAACAACTGCTCGGACAGGTGTCGGAGCGCGAGAGCGAGCTCGCCCGGCTGCGGGAGTCGTGAGCGTGCCGCCCGCTCGCGGCAGCAGCGAGCACGCTCTCCCGGCCGGTTCGGCCGGCTCGGCTGGCCCGGTCGGCTCGGCTGGCCCGGTCGGTTCGGCCCGTTCGGCAAGAGGCTGATCAGCGCGGCCGCACCCCGTAAACGCTGATGAACGCATCACGATGCATCACTGGGAAACGCCCGAAAGATCCGGGCCAGGAAGAACAGGGAGACCAGGGATGAACGCCCTTCCCGGACAGGTACCGCAGATCGACGCCGCATCCGTGCCGTCCGAGGCACTGCTGCTCGACGTCCGCGAGGACGACGAGTGGGCAGCCGGACGGGCCGAGGGTGCGTTGCACATCCCGATGAGCGAATTCGTCGCCCGCCAGGGCGAGCTGACCGGACGACTGGGTGAGAGCGAGCGGGTGTACGTCGTCTGCCGGGTCGGCGGACGTTCGGCCCAGGTCGCCGCCTACCTTGCCCAACAGGGCGTGGACGCCGTCAACGTGGACGGCGGCATGCTCGCCTGGGAAAGCGCCGGACGCCCCTTGGTGGGCGACAGCGACCCCGCCTTCGTCGCCTGACGAACCCCCCGGCCGGTCAGGGGTCGGCTCGGCGCCGGCTCAGGGCCGGCTCAGGCGGGTTCCCGGGCGGCCAACAGCTCGCCCAGGGCCTCCTCATGGGCCGCCGCTGAACCGTAGGACAGCTCCCACTGCTTGGCCCAGGCGTGGAAGCGGTGCAGCGGATAGTCGGTGTCGGTGCCCATCCCGCCGTGCAGATGCTGTGCCGTCTGCACGAGGCGACGTACCCCGTCCGACGCCCACATCTTGGCGACCGCCACCTCCGCCGGATCGAGTCGCCACGCCGCCTGCCACAGCGTCGCCTCCATCGCGCGCAGGTCGATGTAGCGGTCGGCGGACTGTACGGCCACCGCCTGGAACGTGGCGACAGGGAACCCGAACTGCTCGCGTCCGCTGACGTACGCGCTGGTCATCTCCAGCACCTTGCTGCCCAGCCCGAGCGCCAGCGCACAGGTCCCCGTGGTCAGCAGGCGCCAGAGGTGGGCCGGCGCAGCGGCGTCCTCGATCACGTCACCGGCCGGTACTCGCACGGCGTCCAGCCGCAACCGGGCGTAGGGCTCGCCGTTGGTGGACGCCTGCTCGTCCAGGACGACGCCGCCCGAGGTGGCGCCCGGAGCGAGGACGGCCAGCAGCGGTCGGCCGTCCGCCGTGTGCGCCGGGACGACGACCAGGTCAGCCGTCCGCCCCCAGGGCACAGCGGTCTGCACCCCGTCCAGGACCCAGCCGCCCCCGTCTCCGTTCCCTGCGGAAGAAGGCCGCTCGGCGGAAGGCCGCTCGGCAGAAAGACGCTCGGCGGAAGGCCGCGCCGAGACGGCGAGTTCCGGCCGCTCGTGCCCGCTCGCCCCCTGCCCGGCGACGGTCAGCGCCAGTTCGCCCCGCGCGATGCGGGGAAGCAGCCTGGCGCACAGCTCGTCGCTGCCGTACTCGGCCAGGGTGAGTGCCGCCGCGCCGGTCTCCACCAGAGGGACGCGGGCCAGCACTCGGCCCGCCTCGCGCAGCACCAGGCACAGCGCCACCGCGTCCAGGCCCGAGCCGCCGTGCCGGACCGGCACGGTGAGGCCGAGAAGATCGGCACGGGCGAGCCGGTCCCACAGGTCCCGGTCGAAGTCGTCGGCGACCGCGCCGGGCGTCAGCGCCGGACTCGGCACGGTGTCGACCGCCACGTGCGCGAAGGCTCCCTTCGCTGCTTCACGAGCCGCCTCCTGCTCCTCACTGAACCCGAAGTCCATGCCGCACCGCCCTCCGGCCGACGCCCGTAGCTGATGGCTCGTCAGGTTACGACGGGCGCCCGTCGTTAGCCAGAGGGAACAACGGGGGAACCAGGGAGGGGCAGGGCCGGGGGCCCTGGGGCCATGGGGCCATCGGGAAGGGGGCGCCCGTCTCCGGCCGTCACCCGTCGAAGTCGAGGGCCACCTCCGGAGTGGTCGGGTGGGACTGGCACGCCAGGACGTAGCCCGCCTCTATCTCCTCCTCCTCCAAGGCGAAGTTGCGGTCCATCGTGACCTGGCCGTCGACGAGACGAGCCCGGCAGGTGCCGCACACGCCGCCCTTGCAGGCGTAGGGCGCGTCGGTGCGGTTGCGCAGGACCGTCTCCAGCAGGGTCTCCCCCTCGCGGGCGAACCAGCTGCCGCCCCGGCCGCCCAGGGTGGCGTTCACGGTGGCGGAGCCGGCTATCGCCGCGGGCGCGCCCCCGGAGGGCCGGGGTGCGGAGCCGGCGACCGCGCTGTTCGCGGCGTCGGCTTCGTCCGCGTGGAAGATTTCCTGGTGGACGCGTGCGCGCGGGACCCCCAGTGTGCGCAGCGCCTTGGCCGCGCCGTCGACCAGACCCAGGGGGCCGCACAGGTACCAGCCGTCCATGTCGCGCACGGCGGGAGGTGACAGGAGCGCGGGCAGCAGCGCGGTCAGCCGGTCGCGGTCGAGCCGGCCGGAGGGCAGCCCGCTGTGCTGCTCCTCGCGGGAGAGGGTCGTGACCAGGTGGAAGCGGTCGGGATAGCGGTCCTTGAGGTCGGCCACCTCTTCCAGGAACATCGTCGAGTCCGCCGTCCTGTCGCTGCGTATCAGGCAGAACCGGGCCTCGCTCTCACGTTCCAGCAATGTGGCGGCGATGGAGAGGACAGGGGTGATGCCGCTGCCGCCGACGATCGCGGCGAACCGTCCCGGTCGCGGCGCGAGAACGAAGCGTCCCGTCGGCGGCAGCGCCTCGACCGTGCCGCCCTCGGTCAACTCCTTGAGCGCGTAGGTGGAAAACTCCCCGCCCTCCACCAGCCGGATGCCGACCCGCAGCGTGTCGGGCCGGGAGCGGGCCGGGTCGCACAGCGAGTAGGTGCGGCGGATCTCCTCCCCGTACTCGTTCACACGCCGCAGCGCGATGTGCTGGCCCGCGGTGTAGCCGTAGGTGTCGCGCAGCTCGGACGGGACGGCGAGGGTGAGAGCTGCCGCGTCGTCGGTGAGACGTTCGATCGACTGGACGCGCAGCGGGTGGAAGACCGGCACGCCTCACACCTCCTTGAAGTGGTCGAAAGGCTCACGGCAGCTCTCGCAGCGGCGCAGGGCCTTGCAGGCCGTGGAGGAGAACCGGCTCAGTTCGGTCGTCTCGGCGGATCCGCAGTGCGGGCAGTGGACGGGACCCGGGCCTGGATCGGACGCGGGCCCCTGCTCTTCCCGGGAGCCGGCCCGGACGCGGTGGGTGGGGGAGAGACCGACCAGGACGGGTCCGCGGGTGCGGGCGCCCTCCCGGGGCGGCGCGATTCCGTACGCGGCGAGCTTGCGGCGGCCCTCCTCGGTGATGTCGTCGCTCGACCAGGGTGGGGTGAGCACGGTGCGGACCTCGACCCGCTCGGCCCCGGCCTCCCGTAGTGCCTGCTCGATATCCGTGCTCATCGCCTCGATCGCCGGGCACCCGGTGTAGGTCGGAGTCAGCTCGACGAGGACGTGGCCGGGCTCCGGTTCGGTCACCCGCCGCAGCACGCCCAGTTCGGCGAGCGTGACCACCGGCAGTTCGGGATCGGGCACCGCGCCCGCCAGCTCGGCGAAGGAACGCGAGGGGGAGCGGGAGCGTGAGCCGGCGGTCGGGCCTTGGGCGAGGTGTCCCGTCACCATGTCGCCCCCGGGTGGCTGCGGTGCAGGTGCTGCATCTCGGCGAGCATCCGGCCGAACGGCTCGGTGTGCACTCCCTGGCGGCCCGCCCCCGCCGACCAGGCGCCGTGGCGCGGACTGTCGGGCACCGTCAGCCCCGCCTGCCCCAAGACCGCGCGGATGCCGGTGTCCCACTCCTCCTCCAGCTCCTCCCAGCGGGCGTCCACCCCCTCGACCGGCCGGAACAGCTCTCCCGTGTACCGCCACAGCGCGTCGACGGCGCGCTGGGTGCGGGCGTGGCTCTCCTCCGTGCCGTCACCCAGGCGCAGCGTCCACTGCTCGGCGTGGTCGCGGTGGTAGGCGACTTCCCGCACCGCCTTGGCGGCCAGGGGGAGGGACGGGGTCAACTGGGCGTAGAGCGGCTGCTGGTAGGTGGAGAAGAACAGCTGGCGGACGACGGTGTGCGCGAAGTCCCCGTTGGGCTGTTCCACCAGTTGGCAGTTGAGGAAGGCCCGTTCCTCCCGCAGGTAGGCGATCTCGTCCTCGCTGCCGAGCACGTCGGCCAGTTCGGCGTAGAGCGCGCGGGCCTGGCCCAGCAGGTCGAGCGCGATGTTGGCCAGCGCCACCTCCTCCTCCAGCACGGGGGCGTGGCCCGCCCATTCGCCGAGGCGGTGGGAGAGGATCAGCGCGTCGTCCCCGAGAGGGAGGGCGGCGAGGGTGGCGGGGGGTGTGGTGGCGCTCACAGGTTCCGCACTCCTTCCGGGACCTCGTAGAACGTCGGGTGGCGGTAGGGCTTGTCGGCCGCGGGGGCGAAGAAGGGGTCCTTCTCGTCGGGAGAGGAAGCGGTGATCTCGACGGAGGGGACCACCCAGAGGGAGACCCCCTCGGAGCGGCGGGTGAACAGGTCCCGCGCGTTGCGGAGAGCCATCTGGGCGTCCGGGGCGTGCAGGCTTCCCGCGTGGGTGTGCGAGAGGCCGCGCCTGCTGCGGACGAAGACCTCCCACAGGGGCCAGTCGGCGCTCATGAGCTGTGCTCAACTCCTCGCTGTGCGGATTCGTCTGCTCGGGGCTGCGGGGCGTGCTCGGGTGGGCGGGACTGCGGTGCCTGCTCGGCTGGGAGGGGCGGCGTTTTGGTGTCCGCGGCCCCTGGCGCCGGGTCCGGGGGCGTCGCTCGGGCCGCCTGCTTGGCGGCGTGGGCGGCCGCCGCCTCGCGGACCCAGGCGCCGTCCTCGTGCGCCGCGCGGCGCTGGTGCAGCCGCTGCTCGTTGCACGGTCCGTTGCCCGCCAGGACGTCGCGGAACTCCTGCCAGTCGATCGTGCCGAAGTCCCAGTGCTCGCGCTGCTCGTTCCAGCGCAGGTCGGGGTCGGGGAGAGTGAGGTCGAGAGCCTCGGCCTGGGGGACGCAGATGTCGACGAAACGCTGCCGCAGCTCATCGTTGGAGTGCCGCTTGATCTTCCACTCCATGGAGCGGGCGCTGTGCGCAGACTCCTCGTCGGGCGGGCCGAACATCATCAGCGAGGGCCACCACCAGCGATCCACCGCGTCCTGCGCCATCGCGTGCTGGGCCTCGGTGCCGCGGGAGAGGGCCAGCAGCAGTTCGTACCCCTGACGCTGGTGGAAGGACTCCTCCTTGCAGACGCGCACCATGGCGCGGGCGTAGGGGCCGTAGGAGCAGCGGCACAGCGGCACCTGGTTGGTGATCGCCGCGCCGTCCACCAGCCAGCCGATCGCGCCGACGTCCGCCCAGGTCAGGGTGGGGTAGTTGAAGATGGAGGAGTACTTCTGGCGGCCGGTGTGCAGCTTGTCGAGCAGCTGCTCGCGGCCCGTGCCCAGCGTCTCGGCCGCGCCGTAGAGGTAGAGGCCGTGGCCCGCCTCGTCCTGCACCTTGGCCATCAGGATCGCCTTGCGGCGCAGGGACGGCGCGCGCGTGATCCAGTTGGCCTCCGGCTGCATCCCGATGATCTCGGAGTGGGCGTGCTGGGCGATCTGCCGGACGAGGGTGGCGCGGTAGGCGTCCGGCATCCAGTCGCGTGGCTCGATGCGTTCTTCGGCGGCGACGGCCGCGTCGAAGGCGGCCTGGAGTGCGGCCTCCTCCTCCGGCGAGGCGCCACCCGGCGCGGACCCGGCAGGGTCCTTCCCCTCCCCGGCCCGCCGGCTGAGCGGCGGCGTTGTCACCGATGACATGCGAGCCCCCTGATATCTCGGCGCCGGTGATTCCCGGCACGATCCCGGTCGGCCGACCGGCCGACCGGCTGACCAGCCGGCGGGCCGGCGAGTCCGCGAGCCTGCCGGCTGGTCAGGCTCTCGCAGCCAACCTACCGACCGATCGTTCGGTTCAAGAATGAGCATGGCCCACCAAGCTGTCAAGAGCAGCCCGGGCCGCCTGTGGACAGCGAATGGCACGGACCCTCGGGCGGGGCTCCCGCGCACCAGTAGTCTCTGAGAGTCTTCGAGGCGGACCGGTCCAGGCATGGGCATGGCATGAAGGAATGGGGAGCAGGGAGGGCATGGAGCCAGCAGCGCACCAGGTGCCCGGGGCGGACGGCGCGGGGGGAACGGGGGACGCGGGGGAAAGGGGCGGCATGCGGGGCATCGCCGCGCTGTCATTGCCCGCGCGGATCTTCGTCTCGATAGCCGTGGCCGTCGTCACCGTCGGAGTCGCGTTCCACGTGGCGATGGTCTTTTTGCAGACGGCACCGGACAACACGGTCAGCAAACGGCACGCGGAGGTCGTGGACTCCTACGTCTACCCGGAGTTCGAACGCAACTGGAAACTCTTCGCCCCCAACCCCCTCCAGCAGAACGTCGCCGTGCACGCGCGGGCGCGCATCGCCGTGCCGGGTGGCGGCACGAAGACGACGGGCTGGGTCGACCTGAGCGCCATGGACGGTGCGGCCATCAGCGGCAACCCGGCGCCCAGCCACACCCAGCAGAACGAGCTGCGTCGCGCCTGGGAGTTCTACGCCGACAACCATGACGAGAAGGGCAAGCCCTACGGGCTGCGCGGTCGGCTCTCCGAGCAGTACATCAAGCGGATCGTGATGCTGCGCTTCGGTACGAAACTGAACGGCGGCAGCGTAGAGCGCATCCAGTTGCGCGCCGTGGTCACTCCCGTCGCACCGCCCGAGTGGAGCGACGAGAAGACCGACGGCAAGACCGAGTACTCGGTGCAGCCCTGGTGGCAGGTCACCAGCGCCGACCTGCCGGGAGGTGCCAAGTGACGGAGCACGTCACAGGAGAGGGACGGTACGTGGCCTCCGGCGAGGACGCGCCGTCGTCCGCCCCGGTTTCGGGGCCGGGCGCAAGCCCGGGAGCAGGCGCGGATCCGGGATCAGGTGCGGGCTCGGGACCGCACCGGGGACCGGACCCGGGTGCGGGTTCTGGCTCGCGGTTCCAGGGGCCTCGGGTGCGGGTCGAGCGGTGTGTCTCGCGGGGCCTGAGCAAGGTCACCGGGTACGCGCTGGGCCCTTACCAGACGGCGATCGTGCGCATCGGGTTCGGCGCCGCGTGGCTGTTCTTCCTGTTGCGGGAGTGGCCGCACCGGCACGAGCTCTACGGCCCCGACGGCCCCTGGAGCTTCGGGCTCGGCAAACAGCTGATCGATACCAACCACGCCTTCACCGTGCTGATGTGGGCGAGCAGCGACAGCTGGTTCGAACTCGTCTACCTGGTTGCCATGGCGGCCGCGGCGGCGATGGTCCTGGGGTGGCACACGCGCGCGGTGACCGTGCTGTTCATGGTGGGGGTTCTCTCGCTGCAAAACCGCAGCGTCTTCATGGGCGACGGCGGGGACAACGTCATCCACCTGATGTCGCTGTACCTGATCCTCACCCGTTGTTCGCGGGTGTGGTCACTGGACGCACGGCGGGCCCGCCGTGCCCTCTCCCGCGCCGGGGCGGCCCGTAGGGACGCCGACCGGACGGACGCGTCCGCGAACGCGCGCGGGAGAGGAGACGGCGCTCCGACGGACGCCGGAGGGGACGCCGCTTCCAAGGGCGGCGATCCGGTGGCGGGATCCGGCGGCGTCGTGCTGTGGGCGGTGCTCGGCGCCATCCTGGTGGGCGGCACGATCGCCGGTGCGATGAGCATCGGCTGGACGCTCTTCTTCTGGGCGCTGTGGGTGGCCAACGCGGTGTGGTGGTGCCTGAACAAGGCGGTCGCCGTCAGGGGCGGCAGCGGACTGCGCGAGCTGCGTACCGTCTGCGACATCCTCGCCAACCTGGCGCACAACGGTGTGCTGCTGGTCATCATGGTCGAGGTCTGCCTGATCTACTCGACGGCCGGCTGGTTCAAGATCCAGGGCAGCCGGTGGCAGGACGGCACGGCCGTCTACTACCCGATGAACCTGGACTACTTCACGCCGTGGCCCGAGCTGAGTCACCTGCTGGCCGGAAACGGCCTCACGATTTTCCTGGTCACCTACGGGACGGTCATCACCCAGGTCGCGTTCCCCTTCACTCTGTTCAACAGGCGGGTGAAAAACGTGCTCCTCACCATGATGATCATGGAGCATGTCGGCATCGCCGTCCTGCTGGGACTGCCGTTCTTCTCGATGGCGATGATCGCGGCGGACGCGGTCTTCCTGCCGACCGTTTTCCTCGTCTGGATCGGCCGGCATGTCACGGCCTTCAGAACGCGCGTACGGGGACGGCTGCCGGGCGGCACGGGCCACCGGGAACCGGTGGCGCCCCCTGCGCCGCGGACGGCCGTCCCCGAGGACTCGGCGGTCCCGGCCTCGGCGCCCGTAGGGTGGCCGGGTGACAGGAACGGCTGAGGCGGAGTGGGCGCGGTACGCCGAGGACGGCGTGCTGCTGGACGGGTTCCACGCGCTGAAGCACGCGCTGCGCTTCGGCGCGCGGGTGCCCCTCGCGCTGGCCACCGACCGGCGCGCCGCCCTCGCGCTGGCCGAGCAGCTCGCCCCTGACCTGACCGGCGCCCTGGAGGCGCTGCTGCGCGAGGTGCAGGTGGAGACGCTGCGCGGTCTCGTACCCCGTCCGCACCCCACAGGGGTCGCGGCGCTCGCGCTGCGGGACAGCGCCCCCGCTGCCGACGCGTTCGTCGAGCGCGGCGAGAAGAGAGGCGAGGGCGGAGGCGGAGCACCGAGCGCGGGCACGGGTGGTGGGGCGCCGCTCGTGGTGCTCGACAACCCGCGCAACCTGGGCAACGTCGGAGCGGTCGTACGGCTGGCGGCGGGTGCGGGAGCCGCAGGGGTGCTCACCACCGGAGACGCCGACCCCTGGCATCCCGCGGCCGTCCGCGCCGGCGCGGGACTGCACTTCGCCGTGCCCGTCGCACGACGTCAGGTGACGCAGTTGCCGGACCTGCCGCTTTTCGCCTTCGATCCGGAGGGCGCCGACCTTCGGTCCGTGACGGTGCCGGGCGGTGCGATGCTCGCCTTCGGCTCGGAGCGGCACGGTCTGTCCGACGCGCTGCGCTCGCGCGCCGACCACCTGGTCGCGCTCCCCATGCGACCGCAGGTCTCCAGCTACAACCTCGCCACGAGTGTCGCCATGGCGCTGTACCACTGGATGACCCCGTTCCGGACCACTGGATGACACCGGCCCGGCCTTCCTGACCTACCGCTCCGAGCAGCGCGGTCGGGAAGGCCGGGCCGGTGTCGTCGCCCGATGTCTTCCCGCCGGTACGGGCGCGTACCGGCGCGGGTGCCTACAGGTACGGGCCGCCGGTGCGGCGGTTCTCCTCGTTGGCCTGCGCGGCGTCCTCCGGCGGTACGGCACCCGCCGGCAGAGCCCTGCGCATCTGCTCCAACTGGGAGCGCGCCGCCATCTGCTGGGCGAACAGCGCGGTCTGGATGCCGTGGAAGAGCCCCTCGAGCCAGCCGACGAGCTGGGCCTGCGCGATGCGCAGTTCGGCGTCGGTGGGGGTGGAGTCGTCGGCGAAGGGCAGCGAGAGCCGCTCCAGCTCCTCGATCAGCTCGGGCGCGAGCCCGTCCTCCAGCTCCTTGATCGAGCTGGTGTGGATCTCCTTGAGGCGGGCCCGGCTGGCCTCGTCCAGCGGAGCCGCCTTCACCTCCTCGAGCAGCTGCTTGATCATGCTGCCGATCCGCATGACCTTCGCCGGCTGCTCGACCATCTCCGTCACGGGGACCTCAGCCTGCTCATCGCCCTCACCGTCGCCCTTGGCGCCGGTACCCGCCAGAGCCATTCCGTCCGGGCCCACGACCAGGACCTGCGGGCTCTCCTGCGACTGTTCGTTGCTCGGCTGCGTCATGCCCCCATTCTGCATGTGTGCCGGATCCGGCGCCGAGCGAGGGAGGGCTCAGCCGCGCCGCAAGCGCAGGGCCAGAAAAGCGAGCCCCAGCCCCATCAGTGCCATCCCCGCGCCGAGCGGCAGGACGGGCAGCACCTGGCCGGACGGCTGAGCGGCGACGCGGTTGCCGCGCGCGTCGGTCCGCTCGGGGACGGGCCCCTCGGAGGCGTACAGGTCGTGCTTCCCGATCGCCTCGTCGGAGCGGTGCGGTGCGGTGCGATCACCGGACGAGGGGGGCTGGTCCTCCGGGCGGCCGGGCCGGTCGGGGTCCTCGCCGTTGCCCTCGCGCCCGTGCGCCTCTTGCCGCCGCTCGTGCTCACGCTGCTGATCCCGCTTCCGTTTCCGCTGCTGTTCCCGCTCCCTGTCCTGCTTCTCGTCCCGTTCGTGTTTCCGCTCTCCCTCCCGGCCCTTTTCGCGTTTTCGCTGCTGTTCGCGTTCCTTGGCCTCGTGCCGCTCGTCGCGCTGTTGCTGCCGGTGCTGCTCCTGTCGTTCCTGCTGCTTCTTGTCGTCCTGGTGGGGCTGTGGCCGCTGGCCCTCGCCCGGGGTGCCGGGGGGCTGCACCGGCTGCCGCTGCGGCTTTCCGTGCTGAGTGTCTGCGTCGCCGTGCGGAGCTCCGTCGGAGCGGTGCGGCAGCGGCCGGCCGCCGTCCCCGTGGCCGTCGTCGCCCGGCCGCCGCGGAGGCTGTCCGAAGTCCCTCGGCCGGGGGGATTCCGGGCCTTCTCCCGGACCGGTTTTTGGGGCACCCTCCGAACCGTCGTGGTCGCGGAAGACGGTGTCCGAACGGAACGCCTTTTCCGTCGCCTCTGCCGCCGCTTCCATTTCCGCCCTGACGTCGGCCACCGCTTCCGTGATCTCGGTCTCCGCCTCAGTTCTGGCTGCCCCTCGCGCCGCCGCGCTCAGCTGCCCGGCGTGCAAGCCCGCCGCGTGCGACTGCGCGCGTGACTGCGACCGCGACCGCACAGGTGTCTGCATCTCCGACTGCGACTGAGCGCGTGAAAGCAGCTGCGGGTGTGACGGCAGTACCGACCGTGTGGGGCGGGCGGTGCCGAAGGGGCTCAGCGGCGCTCCGGCGTCGGCAGGCGCGCCGGCGGGCGCCGGGCTTCCCCTCAGCACGCCGGGGGACGCGCTGAGGGTGACGTTCCGCAGAGAGGCGCTGGTCGACGTGGTGCCGGGCGGGCCGGCGACATCGGGCTCCGCGCTGTCCTGCGCGAGGGCGGCAGGCGCGGGCAGGGCAAGGAAAAAGCAGGTCAACAGGGTGAGTGCCCTGTTCCGCCGCTGAGAGTGCCCCACGACCGTGACCCTTCCGACCTGGATGGTCCGCAGACCACACCAGCGTCACATAAAGGGACAAATACGGCATTTCGGGCAAGCCGACGTGAGTGAGGATGCGGCCCGGACGGCCGAGATGTCGAGGTCCGGACGGTGGAGGCGAGGCGGCCCGGACGGTGGGGGAGACGGCGCGGTCCGGACCGCCGGGAGGGGCCCGCCGTCCGCGCGGCGAGTCCCCTCCCCGCGTACGAGGTCACCCCGTACGCGGGGTCACCCCGTCGTCAGCAGGAGCTTGCCGATGTGGGTGCTCTCATCCAGCGTCCGGTGGGCGCCGGCCGCGTCGGACATCGGGAAGCTGCTGTCGACGACGGGGCGCACGCGGCCGTCCGCGATCAGCGGCCACACGTGCTCACGCACGGCGGCGACGATGGCGGCCTTCTCCTCCGGGGGACGGGCGCGCAGCGAGGTGGCCGTCACGGCGCCGCGCTTGGCCAGCAGGGCGCCCAGGTTCAGCTCGCCCTTCGCACCCCCCTGCATACCGATGACGGCCAGCCGGCCGTTGACCGCCAGCGCCTTGACGTTGCGTTCCAGATACTTGGCGCCCATGTTGTCGAGAATGACGTCGGCACCCGCGCCGTCGGTCGCCGCGCGCAGCTCCTCCACGAATTCCTGCTCGCGGTAGTTGATCAGGATGTCGGCGCCCAGCTCGGCACACCGCTCCAGCTTGGCGGCCGTACCCGCTGTCACCGCCACCCGGGCCCCCACCGCCTTGGCGAGCTGGATGGCCATGGTGCCGATGCCGCTGGAGCCGCCGTGCACCAGCAGGGTCTCGCCGGGACGCAGGTGAGCCACCATGAACACGTTCGACCAGACGGTGCAGGCCACCTCCGGCAGCCCGGCCGCCGTCGCCACCCCCACGCCCGCGGGGACGGGCAGCAGCTGACCGCTGGGCACCGCGACCTTCTCCGCGTAACCGCCGCCGCCGAGCAGCGCGCACACCTCGTCACCGACCGACCAGCCGGACACGCCGGGTCCGAGGGCCGAGATCCGGCCCGCGCACTCCAGGCCCGGGTACGGGCTCGCGCCGGGCGGCGGATCGTAGAAGCCCTGCCGCTGGAGGACGTCGGCGCGGTTGACGGCGCCGGCCACCACGTCGACGAGGACCTCGCCCTCGCCGGGCTCCGGGTCGGGGACCTCGGCCCAGACCAGCGCTTCGGGACCGCCGGGTTCAGGAATCGTGATCGCATGCATACGCCGACGCTACCGGGCGGCGCATGAGCCCGCGCGGGTCAGCCCCCACGGCCGTTCGACTCGCCTTGGCAGGCGTTCAGCCCGTCTCCGCGGGCGTTCGGACCGTCCTCTCAGGCGTTCGGCTCGTCCCCTCAGCCGCTTGAGTCAGCGCCCGTAGCGGGTCAGCCTCCGCGGGCGGCGTTCGGATCAGCCGCCGGCGCACGCGCGGGCCGCCCCTCCGGGCTTACGGTGGCCGCCTCCCGCGTAGGTGAAGCGCAGCTTCTGGTCGGGGGTCGGTACGTACGCCTGCCGGCATCCGGCGCAGAACCAGAACCAGGAGTCCTGCTTGCCGGGCCCCGTCTCGCGGGTGTCCTTCCACAGCAGGCGCTCGGGACAGTTGGGGCAGGTGGGCGGCGGGTCCATCGCGTCATCGTCACGCCTGACGCCACGGCGCGGACCGCCGGGCGCCCCACAGTCACCTGAAGGGGTGAGGGCCAGGGCTCGCCGCCGCGCCGGTCACCTCGGCTCGCCCCTGCGCTCGTCCGGTTCGGGGAGGGCCCGTGACGCCCGGTGGATGACGACCAGCCGGTCGGTCAGCGCCAGGCTGGCGGCCTCCGGATCGTCGTAGGCGAGTATCCGGTGGCCGCGGACGACGGAGACGACCAGGTCGTCGCACTCGCGCGGGGAGCGGCCCGCCTCCGCCTTGGTGACGGGGCGCTCCTTGAGGTCGAGTCCGGTGCCCCGCTGGATGAGGTCCTCCAGGACCGAGCTGGCGTTCGGGCTGAGCATGGCCAGACCGAGGAGCCGCCCCGCCGCGCTGGCGCTCGTGATGACCTGGTCGGCACCCGACTGCCGCAGTAGCGGCGCGTTCTCCTCCTCCCGCACCGCCGCGACGATCTTGATGCGTGGGTTGAGCTGCCGCGCCGTCAGTGTGACCAGCACCGACGTGTCGTCCCGCTGCGGCGCGATCACGATCTGCCGCGCCCGCTGCACCTCGGCGCGGACGAGCACCTGGCTCCGGGTGGCGTCGCCCTCCACACCCGCGAAGCCCTCCGCGTTGGCCGCCTTGACCGACTGCGGATAGGCGTCGATGACGACGACCTGGTCGCGCCCCAGCCCCGTGGACAGCAGGGTCTGGATGGCCGAACGGCCCTTGGTGCCGAACCCGACGACGACGGTGTGGTCGCGCAACGCGGACCTCCAGCGGTTCAGGCGCCACTGCTGACGGGTGCGGTCCGTCAGCGCCTCGAGCGTGGTGCCGATGAGAATGATCAGGAAGAGCACGCGCAACGGCGTGATGACGAGAGCGTTGACCAGACGCGCGCTGTCCGAGCCGGGGGCGATGTCACCGTAACCGGTCGTCGAGAGAGTGACCGTCGTGTAGTACAGGCAGTCCAGGAACGTCATGTGGCCGTCGACGTCGTCCACGTAGCCGTCCCGGTCCACGTACACCAGCAGCACCGTCACCCACAGGACCAGGAGCGCCGCCAGCAGCCGCCGCATGACCTGCCGCAAGGGCGACACGGAAAGGCGCGGCAGCAGCACCGAACCCTGCCGCTCGGTGTCGCCGTCCTCGCGTGAGCTGCTCAGCCGCCTCACCACGGGAGGTCCAGTACCGCCACGTCCTCCCCCGGGGCGGCGCCACCGGGCGGCACGACGGCCAGCGCGTCACAGGAGGCGACCCCGCGCAGCATCGCGGGGCCCGCGTAGCGCAGCGGGCGCACGCGCGAGCGCACACCGGAACCTTCGCGCCGTACGGGCACAAGACGGGTGTCGCGCGGATGGCCCGGCATCTCGGCGCCCAGCGTCGCGGTGCGCGGCCTGGGCTCCGCCCGGCCCGCGAGGGCCCGCAGCAGCGGTCCGGCCAGCGTCATCAGTCCGGACAGCGCGGCCAGCGGGTTTCCCGGCAGACCGACCAGGTACCGGGGGCGCGCTCCCGCGCGTGCGCCCGTCTCCGCTCCGGCGGCGCCTGGCCGTGTCCGCGCGTCCGGCGCCGCCGGAGCCTCGTCGTCGGGGTCGAGCACGGCCAGCAGCATCGGATGCCCCGGCCTCACGCGCACCCCGTGCACGAGCAGCCGCGCGCCTGCACGGCGCAGCGTCGGCTGGAGGTGGTCGACGGGTCCGGCGGCGGTCCCGCCGGTCGTGACCAGTACGTCGGCGGTCGTCCCCGACACCGCCTCGAACAGGGCCTCGGCGTCGTCCCCCAGCAGCCGGGTGGCCGTCACGTCGGCACCGAGCGCCGTCAGCCACGGCTCGACCATCGGGCCGAGCGCGTCCCTGATCCGGCCGTCGCGCGGCAGGCCCCTGTGCAGCAGTTCGTCGCCGAGCACCAGCACCTCGGCGCGCGGACGCGCAACGACCTCCAACTCGTCGTACCCGGCGGCCGCCGCCAGCCCGAGCACGGCAGGTGTGACGGGCGAACCCGTGCCCAGCAGCGCGTCACCCGTACGGCACTCCTGACCGCGCGGGCGGATGTCCGTACCGGGCTGCGGCGGCGTCGCGGTACGCAGCCGCGCCGCGCCGGTCCGCTCGGCCGCCTCCCACCGCAGGACGGCGCTCGTGCCCGCCGGGACGCGGGCGCCGGTCGCGATGCGAATGGCCTCCCCGTCGGCCAGGCGCGGAGGGTCGGAGCGGTCGCCCGCCAGGATGCCGGGGCGCTCCTCACCGTCCGCTGTACGGGCGAGCTCCCACGGCCCGGGCCCGGAGACGGCCCAGCCGTCCATCGCGGAGGTGTCGAAAGGCGGCAGGTCCGTGAGGGCCCGCACCGGCGCGGCCAGCGTGTGGCCCAGCGCCCGGTTCAGGCCGAGAGAGGTCGGCGGTGGCGGTGTGGCAACGGAGGCCGCCAGAGCGACCGCGTCGGACCAGGAGGGCGCCGCCTCGTGCGCTGCGCGTTTCTGGTGCCCCTCCCCGTCTCCCGGCCGCTCGGCCTCCCTGGAGGCTCCGGAGGCGTCCACCGGGTGCTGCGGGGCGGGGCGTCCGGCACCGTCCGCGTGCTCACCGCGGCCGCTGTGGCCCGCCTGTGCGGAGCGGCCGTGACGGTCTTCGGCCTGCCCTGCCGGGTCCACGGGCTCCATGGCGTCCTCGCCGTGCTCGCTCCACTGGATACGCCGGATGCGCTTGAGACGCGGCGCGGGGGGCGGGTCCGGACGGGTCCGACCGCTGTTGGCCAGCGCGATGGCCTCGTCGAGTTCGTCGGCTCCGCTCATCGTTCGTCTGCGTTTTCCGCGTTGTCGCTCGCTGTGTTGTCGGTCGCTGTGTCGTCGCTCGTTGTGTTGTCTGTCGCTGCGGTGTCGCTCGCCGCGGCGGCGCCTGGCGAGCCGGCGTCTGTGGCTTCACTGCTCTTCGGGGCGGTTGCCGAGGCGCTCTTCGGGGCGCTTGTCGGGGCGCCTGTCGGTGTGTCGGCGGCCTCGTCGGCCCAGCGCCTGGCGAGTTGTCCCGCGCGGGCCGCCGCGCGGGCGACGTCCTCGGGCGAACCGTCGGCGCGCGCCGCCGCGTAGCCCACCAGGAAAGTGGTGAGCGGCGCGGCCGGGCGCGCGACACCGTGCGCGGCGTCCCGGGCGAGGTCGAGCAGCGCGGAGGTGTCCACGTCGACATCGATGCCCAGTTCCGCCTTGACTGCACCCATCCATTCATCCAGCACGGTGTCATGCTCCCTGATCCGGGCCCGTGCTGTGGCGATGTCGTCCCAGGTGTCGCAGTCCAGCGCGGCCGCGGCGACGGAGGGTGCGGACGCCGCGCTCACACGACGCAGCCTCAGCCCCTCCAGTACGAGGCGCAACGGCAGGCCCGACAGATGACCGTACTCGGTGCGCAGGAGCGCGAGTTCACGCCGCAGCGGCTCCAAACGGTACGCCGCGAGGAGGGGTTGGTCCCGTCCGTCGTGCGCCACGGCGGCCTCGGCTTCGCCGTCCAGGGCCACCAGCGTGTCCACCGTCTCGCGGGTCAGGAAGGGCAGGTCGGCCGAGACGACGAGCACGGGAACACCGGGCTCCGCGTGCAGCGCGCACACACCCGCGTCCAGGGCGGCGAGCGGGCCGCCTCCCGGCGGGTCCTCGCGCACCCAGCGGACGGGGCGGCAGGTGGCGCGCCGCGGCCCCACCACGACCGTGGCCGCCGCGTCGGCGCACGCCCCCAGAACCCGGTCGAGCAGCGTCCTGCCACCCACCGTGACAGCGGGTTTGTCCGCGCCCCCCAGCCGGCTCGCCCCACCGCCGGCGAGGACGAGCGCGGCGTACGGGCGGCCGTCGTCCTCCCCGCCCGCGCGCTCGGACGGACCGTCCGAGCGCCCCGGAGGATCGCCGGGCCACCCGGGTGGGTCGCCGGGGCGGTCGGGCGGTCCCGCTGCGGAGGGTCGTCCTGGATCGTGCGTCACGCATCAGAGCGTACGGAGAAGCCGTGCGGGTTGCTCCACGCAGTCCGCCACCAAGCGCAGAAAACCGCCCGCCGTGCCGCCGTCGCACACCCGGTGGTCGAACGTGAGGGAGAGCTGCACCACGCTGCGCACCGTCAGTTCCTCACCGACCACCCACGGTTTGCGCGCGATCCGGCCGACACCGAGCATCGCCGCCTCCGGATAGTTGATGATCGGCGTCGAGCCGTCCACCCCGAAGACGCCGTAGTTGTTCAGCGTGAACGTGCCGCCCGTCAGCTCCGCAGGGGAGAGCGTGCCCGCGCGGGCCGTCTCCGTCAGCCGGGACATCCGGTCGGTGAGCTGCTCGGCGGAGAGCGTGTGCGCGTCCCGTACGACCGGAACGACGAGCCCCCTCTCCGTCTGCGCGGCGAACCCGAGGTGCACCTCGGGGAGCACGACGATCTCGCGCGCCTCGGTGTCCACTCTCGCGTTCAGCTCCGGGAAGCGGGCCAGCGCCGCCGTGCAGACGCGGCCCAGCAGCGCCAGCAGGGAGACCGGCGCCGCCGGCTCGCCGAGCCCGGGGGAGGCGGCGTTCATCTGCCGTCGCGCCGCGAGGAGTTCCGTCGCGTCGGCATCCACCCAGCAGGAGGCGTCGGGAATTTCGGTGCGGCTGCGGGAGAGCCGGTCGGCCGCCGTGCCGCGCATCCCGCGCAGCGGAATCCGGCGTTCGGCCCGCTCGGCCCCCTCGGCCCGCTCGGCCCCCTCGGTCCGCTCGCCTTGCTCGGCCGCGCAGCGCCCGTGACCACCGCGCGCGTACCCGTCGTCGCCGCTGTACCCGCCCTGCTGCCGCCCGTCCCGTTCCTGCCCGTCCCGGTCCTGTGCCGTCCGCGCGAGGTGCGTTTGGGACGCCCGTACGGCGCGTTCCACGTCCGCGCGCAGGATGAGACCTTCGGGACCGCTTCCGCGCATCTCCCGCAGGTCCACGGCGTGTTCGCGGGCCAGGCGACGTACGAGAGGGGAGATGACGGGCACGGGCGTGCGGGTGCCGTTCGCTCCGAGATGCTGCCCCGTGCCGCTCGTTCCCGCGTCCGGGGCCCGCACCGCGGCGGACTCGGGAGTGTGCGAGGTGACCCGGGGACGGCGACCGGGCGCGGGGGCCGTCCCGTAGCCCACCAGGACGTTGCCCGAACCGCCGACGTGCTCCAGCTCCGGGCCGCCGTCGCCCGTCCCCTCCCCTCCGCCGCGTCCGTTTCCGCTCCGCGTCCCTTCCGCCTCTCCGCGCATGTCGCCGTGCCCGGGCACTGTCCCCTCGGCGTCCCCGCGGGCATCCCCGTGCGGGTCACCGTCCGCCGGGCTCACCGCGACGGTGACCAGCGGTGCGCCGACCTCCACCTCGCCGCCCTCCTCGGCGGCGTGCGAGGTGACCATGCCGGCGTAGGGGCAGGGGACCTCGACCAGCGCCTTGGCCGTCTCCACCTCGACGACGGGTTGGTCCACCCGTACGGTCTCGCCGACCGCGACCAGCCACCTGACGACCGTCGCCTCGGTCAGTCCCTCGCCGAGGTCCGGAAGGAGGAACTCGCGCACCTCGCCCATCAGCCCGCACCCCCGCCCCGTCCCGCGTCACCCTGCTGCCGGGTCCAGCCGCTCTCCCACTGGAGGCGTGCGACGGCGTCCAGGACGCGGTCCACGCCGGGCAGGTGATGCCGCTCCAGCATCGGCGGCGGGTAGGGGATGTCGAAACCGGCGACGCGCAGCACCGGCGCCTCCAGGTAGTGGAAACAGCGCTCCGTGACGCGAGCGGCGATCTCCCCGCCTGGGCCGGCGAACCCGGGCGACTCGTGCACGACGACGGCCCGCCCCGTGCGCCGTACGGAGGCGACCACCGTCTCCTCGTCGAACGGCACGAGGGAGCGCAGGTCGATCACCTCCAGGTCCCAGCCCTCGGCCCCCTCCTCCCGCGCGGCCTCGGCGGCCTCCAGACACAGCGGAACGGAAGGTCCGTAGGTGATCAGGGTGGCGGAGGTGCCCCGGCGGCGGACGGCGGCCCTGCCGATACCGGGCACCTGTTCGGGCTCCTCCGGACTCCACTCGGCCTTCGACCAGTACAGCCGCTTGGGCTCGAGGAAGACCACCGGATCGTCGGACGCGATGGCCGCGCGCAGCAGCCCGTAGGCGTCCGCGACCGTTGCCGGTGTGACCACGTGCAGCCCCGGCGTGGCCATGTAGTACGCCTCGGAGGAGTCGCTGTGGTGCTCGACACCACCGATGCCTCCGCCGTACGGGATGCGTACGGTCAACGGCATGGGCATCCGGCCCCGGGTGCGGTTGCGCATCCGGGAGACGTGCGAGACCAGCTGTTCGAAGCCGGGGAAGGCGAACGCGTCGAACTGCATCTCCACAACAGGACGCAGCCCGTACATCGCCATCCCGACCGCCGTGCCCAGGATGCCCGCCTCCGCCAGCGGGGTGTCGGCACACCGCTGAGGGCCGAACTCGGCCGCCAGCCCGTCCGTCACCCTGAAGACGCCGCCCAGCGTGCCGACGTCCTCCCCGAGGACGTGCACGTCCGGATCGTCGGCCATCGCGTCACGCAGGGCCCGGCCCAGCGCCTGGCCCAGGGTGGCGGGCTTGCGCCTGCCGGTGCCGCCTGCCTTGGGGGGCTGCCGCACTGCTGTGCTCATCGGGTCTCCTCCCCCGTCCTCCCACCGGCGCCACCGGAGGCGGACCCGCCCACCGCCGACTTCCGGTGCGCCGCCTCGGACGTCTGTCCGTCCACGTTTTCGTTCGCCTGTCCGGCTTCGTGCGCGTTGGTCCGTCCGGCTTCGTGCGCGTTGGTCCGTCCGGCCTCGTCCTCGTTCGTCTGTCCGGCCGTCGCCTCGGCTGCCAGTTCGGCACGCAGCAGGCCGGCCTGCTCGCGCAGCTGCGGGGTCGGCTCGGCGTACACGTGGGCGAACAACTCCAGGGGGTCGAGAGCCGGGTCCTGGTTCATCCGCGACCGCAGTGCGGCCGCCTGCTGCTCGGCCGCTTCCTCGACCTGACGGACTGCCTCCTCGTCCCACAGGCCCCGCTGCCGCAGCTCGCGCTCCAGCAGCGTCACCGGGTCGTGCGCGCGCCAGGCCTCGACCTCGGCGTCTGCGCGGTACCGCGTCGCGTCATCGGCGTTCGTGTGCGCCTCCAGGCGGTAGGTGACCGCCTCCACGAGCGTGGGGCCGCCCCCGGCACGGGCGCGCTCCAGCGCCTCGGTGAGCACCTCGTGCACCGCCACCGCGTCGTTGCCGTCCACCAGACGGCCCGGCACGCCGTACCCCACCGCCTTGTGCGCCAGGGAAGGCGCGGCCGTCTGCTTGGCCAGCGGAACGGAGATCGCGAAGCCGTTGTTCTGCACGAGGAAGACGACCGGCGCCTGCCAGACGGCGGCGAAGTTCAACGCCTCGTGGAAGTCGCCCTCGCTCGTCCCCCCGTCCCCCACCAGGGCGAGAGCGGCCACCTCGTCCCCCTTCAGCCGCGCGGCGTGCGCCAGCCCCACCGCGTGCGGCAGCTGGGTGGCCAGCGGGGTGCACAGGGGCGCGACCCGCGTGCGCTGCGTGTCGTACCCGTGGTGCCAGTCACCGCGCAGCAGCGACAGGACCTCCATCGGGTCGAGACCGCGGGCGACGGCCGCCAGGGTGTCGCGGTAGCTGGGGAAGAGCCAGTCGTGCTCCGCCAGGGCGAGTGCGGCGGCCACCTGGCACGCCTCCTGCCCCCGGGACGAGGGGTAGACGGCCAGCCGGCCCTGGCGGGTCAGCGCGGTGGCCTGCTCGTTGAACCGGCGTCCATGGACGACCGCGGCGTACAGCCGGTGCAGCAGTGCGGCGTCGGGGGCCGCGGCCCCCTGTTCGGCCGCCCGTCCGGACGTTTCCGCCTCCCTCCGCGTCGCACCTCCTCGCGCGGAGCCGGTGCGCGCTGCCCCTGTCCGCGTGGACCCGGCCCGCGGCGCCTTCGTTTTCGCCCCCGTCCGCGCGTCCGATCGCGCTCCCAGCACCCGGTAGGGCTCGGCATCGGGCAGCAGAGGGGCCGCATCGGCGCGAGGCCGCCAGGAGGGGGGAGGCGCGGGGGCGTAGGTACCTGGCTGCTCTAGGACCGTCATGACGAGCACCTCCTCGTGCGGCGGGCTAACGCGTGCCGCGGGCCGGTACGCCACCCGCCGCACACCTGGCGCGCCGGCCTGCCGATGGCCGAACCATCGACAGGCCGGGACGGTGACCGCGTGGGCCACCCCTACCGATTGTTCGGTCGTCGGCACATTTTGGCTACGGGTGGCCCCAGCCTGTGGACAAACGGCTCGCAGAGCCGTTCGATGACCGCAGGGTGTCCACACAGGGGAGGTGGGGGACCGTGCCGGATGAACAGATGGCCCACGGGTCGGAGGAAGCGGCTCGGGGGGCGCGGGAAGCGGTCCACGGAGCGGAGGAGGGGTCCGGGCCGTCCCGCCAGACGGGCGACCGCCCCGACCCCCCTCCCGAGTCGCGTTCGGAAGCCCGCTCCGAGGCGCGTCCGGATGCCCGCTCCGAGTGGCGTCCGGAAGCCCGCCCTCCGGCCAGGCCGCTCGATGCGATCGACCGGGATCTGCTGCGGCTGCTCCGTGCGGACGGCAGAGCTTCCATACGGTCGGTCGCCGAGCGTGTGCACGTCTCCCGTGCCAACGCCTACGCGCGCATCAACCGGCTGCTCGACGACGGCGTCATCCGCGGCTTCAGCGCGCGCATCGACCAGGAGCGGGCGGGCCACGGTGCCTCCGCCTACATCACCCTCAAGATCGTTCAGAACTCCTGGCGCAGCGTCCGCGAAAAACTCCAGGAACTTCCGGGTGCCGCCCACATGGCGCTGGTCAGCGGAGACTTCGACGTGCTGCTGCTGGTGCACACCCCCGACACCAGGGCGTTGCGGGACCTCGTGCTCACCCGTATCCAGTCCTTCCCCGAGGTGCTGAGCACCCGGACCCTGCTGGTGTTCGAGGAGACCGACCTGGAGCCGGGGCCCTAGGTCGTGTCTTCAAAGTCCCGCCTGCCTGGCGGCGCCTGGCACCCACGCTCGCGGCGTTGTCGTCGGTCGCCGCTTCCCCCAGGGCTCGGCTTCGCTCGCCCCGGGAGGTGCCCCCACGCAGGGACTCCCTCCTCCGCCTTGCGAGCGCACGCACCAGACACCGCCAGGCCCGCCCTCCGGGCGGACGCCGCTACTTTGAAGACACTCCCTAGCGGCGCGGGCAATGCCCGGCAGGGGCGGGCGACGCCGGGGCAAGCCGGACGATGCCAGGCAGAGTGGACGATGCCCGGCAAGGGCGTCAGTGGGTGCGCAGGCCCGCGAAGGCGGTGCGGACAACGGCCTCGGCGACCTCGGCGCTGGTGTCGCCGCCCTCCGGGCCGTGCCCGGAGACGGCGCGATCGGGGCGGTACCACTCGGCGACGGAGTTGATCATTCCGAACAGCAGCCGGGTCGCCAGCCGCGCGTCCACGTCGGCACGCAGATCACCGTCGGCGGCGGCCTGCTTGACCAGTTCGGCCACCCTCTGGTCGAACTCGCGACGCCTGCCCATCGCCCACACCTCGGTGTCCGTGTTGCCCCGGACCCGCAGCAGCAGCGTCACGTACGGCAACTCGGCCATCAGGACCTCGACGGTGCGGCGCGTGACGTGCTCCAGCCGTGCCACCGCGCGCCCCTCGCCCGCCGCGGGCTCGTCCAGCACCGCGAACAGGCTGTCGAGCGCGCGGCTTATCGCCCGGCGCAGCAGCTCTTCCTTGCCCCGCACGTGGTGGTAGATCGAGGACTTGGAGATACCGGCCGCCTTGGACAGGTGCTCCATCGAGGTGCCGTCGTAGCCCCGCTCGTTGAACACCCGCACGGCGACGGAGAGCAGCGAGTCGGGCGTGTAGGTGTCGCGCTTGACCGTGGGCATGCGGCCGATGCTAGCCGGGGCGTCGCCGAGGCCGGCCGGGACGTCGAAGGGGCCCCTGCCTCGGGCCGCCGGCTCGTCGGGGGCCGTCGGATCCGCGCGGAGGGTGTGGTCAGCGTCCTGTTCAGGGGGCCGGGGGAAGTTATCCACAGGTTGGGGGGACCCCCTTGCACCGACCGATCGTTCGGTAGCAGTATCTCTCACGTGAACGGCACCGGCAACGCCGCGTGCCCGAGCAAGCCCGCACCACCGTCGCCACCCGCATCCCGTCCCAGCTCAGCTCAGCGAGGAGTTGGTCCGCGTGACCACCGGTACCGGAACGACCACTGCCCAGCTCATCGACAAACACCGCCCCACCCTGGACCGTGCGCTGGAGGCGATCCGCACCCGCGAGTTCTGGACCCCGCACCCAGAGCACCCCAAGGCGTACGGCGAAGGTGCGGCCGAGGAGGGCAAGGCGGCGTTCGACGCGCTCCGGGGCGGCCGGTTCGAGCTTCCGGGCCAGCCGGTGTCCGGCGAATGGGTGGCCACCGAGGTGTCGCCTTACGGGATGGAGATGGGCATCTCCTATCCGCGCGCCGACGAGGGCGCGATCGACGCGCTGCTGCCCGTCATGCGGGGCGGTCTGCCGGCCTGGCGGAAGGCGGGGCCCGCGGGGCGGGCGGCGGTCTGTCTGGAGATCCTGGCGCGGATCAGCGCGCGTACCCACGAGTTCGCCCAGGCCGTGATGCACACCAGCGGTCAGGCGTCCATGATGGCGTTCCAGGCCGGTGGGCCGCACGCGCAGGACCGGGGCATGGAAGCGGTGGCGTACGCCTACGCCGAGCAGGTGCGCACCCCCGAGCGGGCCGACTGGGAGAAGCCGCAGGGCAAGCGCGAACCGCTCCGCGTCGTCAAGGAGTTCACTGCGGTCGGCCGGGGCATCGCGCTGCTGATCGGGTGCAACACCTTCCCCACCTGGAACGGCTTCCCCGGCTTCTTCGCCTCCCTCGCGACCGGCAACGCCGTGCTGGTCAAGCCGCACCCCCGGGCTGTCCTGCCCCTCGCCCTGACGGTGCGGATCGCCCGCGAGGTCCTGACCGAGGCGGGGTTCGCCGCCGACCTGGTGGCGCTGGCCGCCGAGGCGGAGGGCGACGGCATCGCCAAGGACCTGGCGACCCGGCCCGAGGTCCGGGTGATCGACTACACCGGTGGCTCCGCCTTCGGCGCATGGCTGGAGTCCAACGCCCGCCAGGCCCGCGTCCACACGGAGAAGGCGGGCGTCAACACCGTCGTCATCGACTCCACGGACGACTACCCCGGCATGCTCGCCAACCTCGCCTTCTCCCTCTCCCTCTACAGCGGCCAGATGTGCACCACCCCGCAGAACCTGCTGATTCCCGCCGCCGGCATCAGCACCGAAGCGGGCCACAAGGGGTACGACGAGGTGGTGGCGGATCTCGGCGCGGCCGTCGGAAAGCTGCTGGGCGACGACGGACGGGCCAACGCGCTGCTGGGCGCGCTGGTCAACGAGCAGGTGCGCGGACGCGTGGAGACGGCCTCCGCGCTCGGTGAGGTCGCCCTGCCCTCCCGCGTGGTGGAGAACCCGGAGTTTCCCGGAGCCACGGTGCGCACACCGGTGATCGTCAAGCTGGACGGCACCAAGCAGGAGGAGGACGCGCCCTACCTGGAGGAGTGCTTCGGGCCCGTCTCCTTCGCGGTGGCTGTCGGCTCCACCGAGGAGGCGCTGGAGCTGCTCGGGCACACCCTGATGACCAAGGGCGCCATGACGGTCTCGGCGTACACCACCTCGCCCGAGGTGGCCCGGCAGGTCGAAGAGGTCTGCTTCACCGAGCCGGCCCAGCTCTCGCTCAACCTCACGGGCGGTGTCTATGTCAACCAGACGGCCGGCTTCAGCGACTTCCACGGCTCAGGCGGCAACCCGGCGGCCAACTGCACCCTGTGCGACGGTGACTTCGTCTCCGGCCGATTCCGCGTGGTGGAGGTGAGGCGGATGGCGCAGTGACGCCCTTGAGGGCCCGCCTCTCCTGCGGTGCACCGAGCGCGGCCCACTGCCGCGCACCCGGCGGCCAACCGCGGTGCACCCGCCCGAACGCGGCGAGCCCTACGCGCGCTTCCCACCCCAAGAACTGAACAGAGAGCCCCTGCCCCCAGGCGGGACACACTCCGGGTAGTGGCGCGACACACCCCGGCCAGCGGAAAGGGGGCCGCCCACCAAGGGGCGGCCCCCACCGCGGAAGTGGTCCGCTCAGCTGCGGCTGTCCCTCAGCTACCCGGCTGCCCCGTGGAGACCGTCAGGTCGATCTCGTCCTTCTTCGGGTTGAAGTCGTCGAGAGAGCCCGGGTTCTGGTCGAGGATCTGGTTCTTGCCGAAGACGTTCTCGTCCTCCATCGTCACGTCGCCGAGCTTCCACCCCGCGGCGCGCAGGCATGCCTTCACGGAGGTGAGGTCCTTGTAGGTCATGTCGGGCATCATGACGTTGCCGTTGTGCTCGTACGTCTCGCTGGCGTCGGTGCACTTCTCCTTGTCGATGGTCCGGCTCTTGTCCGGTCCCTTGAAGCCGCCCGAGTTGGAGCCGCTGTCACCGCTGTCGCCACCCTCGCCGCCACCGGGGTCGGTGGTGGCGGTCGGCTTGTCCTTGGCGGTGGGCTTGGCCTCGGGATCGTCGCCGCCGCCGCTATCCCCGGTCAGGTTGATGATCACGAAGACGAGGGCGACGATGACGGCGACGGCGGCGAGTCCGTATCCGGCCATGGCGCCGGAGGACATCTTCTTGCCGGGCCCGCCACCGTTGCCCTGGCCGGAGCCGCCGGCGGCGTTGATGGTGTAGGGCGGCGGCGTGGAGGGGCCGCCGGTGCCGTACGAGGACTGCGGGTAGCCGTAACCCGCGGGTGCGGTGTTCTGCGCGTGCGGCGGCGGGGTGGAGGGCCCGAAGCCCGCGCTGTTGTACGGCCCCGGCTGCCCGAGCCCCTGCCCTTGCCCCGGCATCTGGCCCGGGCCCGGCACCTGGCCGTGCCCGGGCGGCGGCTGGTACGGCGTCTGGACGCCGGCTCCGCCCTGCTGCGGCTGGGAGTTGGCGTCCACGGGCGGGAAGACGGCCTGTCCGACGCCGGCGCCGCTGGCTGCCGGGCCGCCGCTGATGATGATCGGCGAGGCGCCCGAGGCGAGTCCGGAGCCGCCGATGCGGGTGACCTCGTCGTGCATCGAGTCGGCGGAGGGGAAACGCTCGTTGGGGTTCTTCTTCAGCGTCCGGGCGACGAGCGCGTCCACGGCCGCCGGGATGGACTGGTTGATGGAGGACGGGGAGACAGGCTCTTCCTGGACGTGCGCGTAGGCGATGGCCAGCGGCGAGTCGGCGTCGAAGGGGAGCCGTCCGGTCAGCAGCTCGAAGAGCATGATGCCGACGGAGTACAGGTCGGAGCGGGCGTCCACGCCGCGGCCCAGCGCCTGCTCGGGGGACAGGTACTGGGGCGTGCCGACGACCATGCCGGTCTGGGTCATGGAGGTCACACCGGACTGCATGGCGCGCGCGATGCCGAAGTCCATGACCTTGACCACGCCACGCTTGGTGAGCATCACGTTGCCGGGCTTGATGTCCCGGTGGACGAGGCCCATCTCGTGGCTGACCTCGAGGGCGGCGAGCACATCGCCGGTGATCTTCAGCGCCTTGTCGGCGGGCATCGCGCCGTGCTGGGCGATGTCCTCGTCGAGGACGGTGCGCAGCGGCTTGCCCTCGACGTACTCCATGACGATGTACGGCACCATCGCGCCGTCGATCTCGTCCTCGCCGGAGTCGAAGACGGAGACGATGTTGGTGTGGGTCAGCTTGGCCACGGACTGGGCCTCGCGGCGGAACCGCTCGCGGAAGGACTGCTCGCGGCCGAGCTCGGTGTGGAGGGTCTTGACCGCGACCTGCCGGTCGAGTACGGAGTCGTAGGCGAGGTAGACGGAGGCCATCCCGCCGGCGCCCAGCAGTGAGCGAAGCTGGAATCGTCCTCCGCCGACCATGCGGCCCAAGTAGTTGCCGGCCGCCTGTGCGCCGTCGTCGCTCATCTGACTGCTTCCCCCTCGGCGGCGCTGCCCCCGTGCAGGTACGTTGAGTGATCCTTTTGACCGTGATACTGGCCCAAGTTTGCCCGGGGCCTCGGTCACGTCAAGCTCGTTGCCCGTTCCGTGACCGAATGCGCATACGCCCTCCGCGAGCGATGTGTCACACCGCCGGCCGGGCGGCGTCACAGGCTCACAAGGGCACGGCCCAGAGCGGTCCACCGAGCCTAGAGGGTGCGGTTCACGGGCTGTGCGCTGGGGCGCCGCCCCCGGGGAGGGGCGCGGGCGCAGGAGTGCCGGAGCCAACTTGCGGGGCCGGTACGTCAGCTTGTTGGATGCGACGGGCGTAGCTCGGTATTCCGTCCCATCCATCCACCCCCCGCGTGCCTGTAGCCTCCTTGGGGGGAGTATCCACCGCGCGAAGTCCGCGGATTCGAATCGACGGCGAGGACTGATGGCACAGACGCAAGCCGCCGGGGGCCCTTCGGACCCCGACGCGACGGGCGGCGGCTCCCTGCCCGATTCGCCGGAGTTGTGGGGCAACAACGGCCTGGTCGGTGACGGCAGGTACCGCCTGACGCATCGCCTCGGGCGCGGTGGCATGGCCGAGGTCTTCGGTGCCGAGGACCTGCGTCTCGGGCGTACGGTCGCGGTCAAGCTGCTCCGCGCCGACCTGGCCGAGGACCCGGTCTCCAAGGCGCGCTTCACGCGCGAGGCCCAGTCCGTCGCGGGCCTCAACCACCACTCCGTCGTCGCGGTCTACGACTCCGGCGAGGAGATGATCGGCGGCAACATCACGCCGTACATCGTGATGGAGCTCGTCGAGGGCAGCACGATCCGGGATCTGCTGCTGACCGCGGACGCGCCGCCGCCGGACCAGGCGTTGATCATCGTGTCCGGGGTGCTGGAGGCGCTGGCCTACAGCCATCAGCACGGCATCGTGCACCGTGACATCAAGCCCGCGAACGTGATCATCACGCGGGGCGGCGCGGTGAAGGTGATGGACTTCGGCATCGCCCGCGCCCTGCACGGTGCGTCGAACACCATGACGCAGACCGGCATGGTGATGGGCACGCCGCAGTACCTCTCCCCCGAGCAGGCGCTCGGTAAGACCGTGGACGCGCGCTCGGACCTGTACGCCACGGGATGTCTGCTGTACGAGCTGCTGACGCGGCGGCCCCCGTTCACGGGCGAGACCCCGCTGTCGGTGGTCTACCAGCACGTGCAGGACGATCCGGTGCTCCCGTCCGAGGTGTCGGACGCGGTTCCGCCGGAGCTGGACGGCCTGACGATGCGCGCGCTGGCCAAGGAGCCGGACGACCGGTTCCAGACGGCCGAGGAGATGCGCGGGCTCACCCAGTACGCGCTGCAAATGCTGCACGAGCAGGGCGGTCACACCGGCGGCCTGTGGGACACGGGCCCGACCGCGCACTACGGCGGCTCGACCCCGGCCATGGGCGTGCCCGGCGCGGGCGCACGCGCGCACCCCTCGCACTCCGACACGTCGCAGATGGGTGCTCCGCTGCTGGCGGGTCCGCGGGACGACGACGGTGGAGCCCGCGGTGGTGGCCGTGGCAATGGCGGCAGCAAGGGGTTCAAGTACGCGCTGGTGGCGTTCTTGGCGGTCATCGCGATCGCGGGTGGCATCTTCTTCGCGCTCGGCCAGGACAACGACGGCAAGGACAACAAGCCGGACAAGCCGGACACCACCAAGTCGGAGCCGAAGGACAAGAAGTCCTCCGACGATCCCGATCCCACCCCGTCGGAGACCGAGCAGGACCAGCCGGGCGCCGGCGACGGCGGCACCGGCGACTGGACGCCCAGCGACCGGCCCTCGGACACGGCGCCGAGCGACACCGACCCGAGCCCCACGCAGCCGTCCGAGACCGGTGACCCCTCGCAGTCGCACAACGGCGGCAACGGGGGTGGCGGTCCGAGCGACGGCGGCGACAGCGGTGAGAAGCCGTCCAACACGGACTCCCCTCCCCCGGGCGGCAACGGGGACGGCGGCGACAACGGGGACGGCGGCGACGGCGGCCTCATCGGCAGCAACCAGGGTGCCGGCGACGAGTGATCCGGCGGGCGGCGATGGCCCGCCGGGAGGCTCGGCCCTGAGCCCGTCGGCCGGGCCCTGCGTGCACACGTTTGTAGTGGGTGGGGGCGCGGTCTGTTGACGTCCGCGGGGCGTGGTCCGGTGTGCGGCCCTACGATGCCGCCGTGCAGCCGTCTTCCCTTTCCCGGCCCCTGACCCAGGGCACGCTCGACGTCCTGCTGGGGCGGTACGCGGACATGGGGGACCCTGTGGCGTGCGAGCCCGTCTCGCACGGGCTGCTCAACAGGGGTTACCGGGTGACGACGACCCGGGGGCGCTACTTCCTCAAACACCATCTGGACGGTCAGGCCGCGCGCGCCCGCATCGAGTGCCGGCACCGGGCGGCGGCGCGCCTCGGTGAGCTGGGGCTGCCCGTGGTCCCCGCGGTGCCGGACGCGGAGGGCAGGTCGGTGGTGGTGGCGGCGGACGGCCGCTGCTTCGCGCTGCACCCCTGGATCGAGGGCGGGCACCGGCACGGCAGCGAGCTGTCCCTGACGCAGTGTGCCGGGCTGGGCACCCTGCTGGGGCGGGTGCACACCCGGCTGGCGCGGGCGGGCGTGCCGAAGGCTCCGCGCGGTGCGGTGAGCGCCGATCCGGCGGCGACGTACGAGACGATCGGCGCTCTGCTGGAGCGGGTGCGGGCGCGGCGGCGCCGGGACAGTTTCGACGAGCTGGCCGAGCACCGGCTGACCGAGCGCAGGGCGCTGCTGCGGCACCATGCGCGGGAGCGGCCCGACGCCGTACAGGACCGGTTCTACGGCTGGGTGCACGGGGACTTCCACCCGCTGAACCTGCTGTACGCGCCGGGCGGTGCCACGGCGCGCGTGGTGGCGATCCTCGACTGGGACCGGCTGGGTGTGCAGCCGCGTGCCGAGGAGGCCGTGCGGGGCGCGGCGATCTTCTTCCTGCGGCCGGGCGGCACTTTGGACCTGCGCAGGGTGCGGGCGTTCGCGCGCGCCTACCGGGGCGGTGCGCGCGCCCCGCGCGAGGAGCTGGCGGCCGCCGTGCACCGGGTGTGGTGGGAGCGGTTGAACGACTTCTGGATGCTGCGCTGGCGCTACGAGCGCAGCGACGGCCGGGTGGATGTGCAGTTCCCGGCTGCGGCGGCGCTCGTGGTGTGGTGGACGGCGCACTACGAGGCGGTGCGCGCCGCCTTCTGCGACTAGCGCCGCCTTCTGCGACGAGAGGTCGCCCCGGCCACGCGGGGGCGACGAGAGGTCGCCCCGGCCACGTGAGGGGCGGTGTCACCCGTGGTGCGGGTCGTCGTGGCCGTCGGAGGCGCGGAGCCTGGCGATGTAGGCGGCGGCCTGGGTGCGCCGTTCCATGCCGAGCTTGGCGAGGAGCCCGGACACGTAGTTCTTGACCGTCTTCTCGGCCAGGTGCAGCCGCTGGCCGATCACCCGGTTGGTCAGTCCCTCGCCGATCAGCCCGAGGATGGTGCGCTCCTGGGGGGTGAGGGTGGCCAGCCTCTCGTCCCGTCGCGCGGCGGCGCCGGTGGCCGAGCCGGAACCGGAACCCGGACCGGCGCCCGTGGTGGCGCCGTGCAGCCGGTCCAGCAGGCGCCGGGTGTCGGCGGGGTCGAGCAGCGAGGCGCCCGCCGCCACCTCGTGCACCGAGTGGACGAGTTCGCGGCGGCTGAGTTCCTTGAGGACGTATCCGGAGGCGCCGGCCATCACGGAGGCCAGGAGCGCCTCGTCGTCGGCGTAGGAGGTGAGCATCAGGCAGTGCACGGTCTCGTCGCGGGAGCGGACCTCGCGGCAGACCTCGATGCCGCTGCCGTCGGGCAGCCGTACGTCCAGGATGGCCACGTCGGGCCGGGTGGCGGCGATGCCGGCGAGTGCGTCGGCCGCCGTGCCGGCCTCTCCGGCGATCTCCAGGCCGGGGTCGGCGGCGAGCATGTCGCGCACGCCCCTGCGGACGACCTCGTGGTCGTCGACCAGGAATACCCGGGTTGGTCCGTTTTCGGGCACATTCTCAGTCTCACATACTGATCGGCTCTTCACTCTTCCCGGGCTCCCGCACCCCGGGTTACCGTGCGGGTGTCCGCGGCTCGCGAGGCCGTGACCAGTGATGTCCCGACTCATCGCACACATACTTGGACTTCCGGGTTCTTACTTGGATATCCGAGCAAAGTTGCAGGTCAGGGCCGCCTCGTGCGTCTATGGAGATGCCAGCCATGGCTGGGGCGCCCCGACGGGGTCGGTACAGCGGGCCGCGACCGGGACATGCAGTCACCACCCGGTGCCGACCGCGACGCTCCCACCCCGTGCGCCGCACGGGACCGGGCGAGCCTCCCCCCGCCAGTGGGTGGGGGAGCCCCAGGTCACCGGCAACCCCGGGGGCCGGACAGACGGAGGAGCACACGTGACCGTGGAGAGCACTGCCGCGCGGAGCACCGCGCGCCGCAGCGGCACCGGAGGAAAGGGCGCCACCCAGGCCGCTCCCGGCGGCGACGCCGCGAACGGCAGGGCGGAGGCCGGCGAGGCCACCGCCACCGGCGAGCCCCGCAAGTCCCGCAAGCCCGCGGGGAAGGCTTCGGCGAGCGCCGCGGCGAAGGCACCGGGGAAGGCTTCCGCCAAGGCACCGGTGAAGAAGGCGGCCAGGAGCGCCGCGAAGACCTCCTCCGGGAGCACGCCGAAGTCCGCCTCGAAGACGGCTTCGAAGGCCCCCTCGAAGAACGGGTCGAAGGCCGCGTCCAGGAGCACGGCGAGCAGCAGCGCGGCGACGAACGGGGCGAAGGCCCCGGCGAAGCGCTCCACGAAGGCGCAGGCCACCTCCTCGCGCGCCGCCGCCGCACGTCCGGCCCGTGGGGGCGACTCCGCGCGCGGCACCGGCGGCGCGCCCGTCGAGCCCGAGCTGGTCCAGCTGCTCACTCCGGAGGGCGAGCGCGTCACCCATCCGGAGTACGACGTCGATCTGAGTGCGAAGGAGCTCCAGGGCCTCTACCGTGACATGGTGCTCACGCGCCGTTTCGACGCGGAGGCCACCGCGCTCCAGCGCCAGGGCGAGCTGGGCCTGTGGGCGTCCCTGCTCGGCCAGGAGGCCGCGCAGATCGGCTCAGGACGGGCCCTGCGCCCCGACGACTACGTCTTTCCCACCTACCGGGAGCACGGTGTCGCCTGGTGCCGCGACGTGGACCCGACGATGCTGCTGGGCATGTTCCGCGGTGTGAACAACGGCGGCTGGGACCCGAACAGCAACAACTTCCACCTCTACACGATCGTGATCGGCTCCCAGGTCCTGCACGCGGCCGGGTACGCGATGGGTGTGGCCAAGGACGGCGCGGACTCGGCCGTCGTCGCCTACTTCGGCGACGGCGCCTCCAGCCAGGGAGACGTGGCCGAGGCGTTCACGTTCGCCGCGGTCTACAACGCCCCGGTCGTCTTCTTCTGCCAGAACAACCAGTGGGCGATCTCCGAGCCCACAGAGCGCCAGTCCCGGGTGCCGATCTACCAGCGTGCCCAGGGCTTCGGCTTCCCCGGCGTCCGCGTCGACGGCAACGACGTGCTGGCCTGCCTGGCGGTCACCAAGGCAGCCGTGGAGCGCGCGCGCAGCGGTGAGGGCCCGATGCTGATCGAGGCGTTCACCTACCGCATGGGCGCCCACACCACCTCCGACGACCCGACCCGCTACCGCGCGGACGACGAGCGCGCCGCGTGGGAGGCGAAGGACCCGATCCAGCGGCTGCGCGGCTACCTGGAGCGCGAGAAGCTGGCCGACTCGGCCTTCTTCGCCGCGATCGACGAGGAGAGCGAGGAGATGGGCCGGCACGTGCGTGACGCCATCCGCACGATGCCCGATCCCGACACCATGGCGATGTTCGAGAACGTCTACGCGGACGGGCACGCGCTCGTGGACGAGGAGCGCGCCCAGTTCGCCGCCTACCAGGCCTCGTTCGAGTCCGAGAGTGTCTCCGCCGTGGGGGAAGGTAAGTGACCATGGCCGTTCAGAAGCTCCCCCTCGCCAAGGCGATCAACGCCTCGCTGCGCACCGCGCTGGAGAACGATCCGAAGGTCCTGGTCATGGGCGAGGACGTCGGCAAGCTCGGTGGCGTCTTCCGCGTCACCGACGGGTTGCAGAAGGACTTCGGTGAGGACCGGGTCGTGGACACGCCGCTGGCCGAGTCCGGCATCGTCGGCACCGCGATCGGCCTGGCACTGCGCGGCTACCGGCCCGTCGTCGAGATCCAGTTCGACGGCTTCGTCTTCCCCGCCTACGACCAGATCGTCACCCAGCTCGCCAAGATGCACGCGCGGGCCCTGGGCAAGATCAAGCTGCCTGTCGTCATCCGCATCCCCTATGGGGGCGGCATCGGCGCCGTCGAGCACCACAGCGAGTCGCCGGAGACGCTGTTCGCGCACGTCGCGGGCCTCAAGTGCGTCTCGCCCTCCAACTCCTCCGACGGCTACTGGATGTTGCAGCAGGCCATCGAGAGCGACGACCCGGTCATCTTCTTCGAGCCCAAGCGGCGCTACTGGGACAAGGGCGAGGTCGACCCCTCCGCCATCCCGGCTCCGCTGCACTCCGCGAAGATCGCCCGCCAGGGCAGCGCGCTCACCCTGGCCGCCTACGGCCCGATGGTGAAGGTCTGCATGGAGGCGGCGGCCGCCGCCGAGGAAGAGGGCAACTCGCTGGAGGTCGTGGACCTGCGCTCCATGTCGCCGATCGACTTCGACACCGTGCAGCGTTCCGTCGAGCGGACGGGCCGCCTCGTGCTCGTCCACGAGGCACCGGTCTTCCTCGGCACCGGTGCCGAGATCGCCGCCCGCATCACCGAGCGGTGCTTCTACCATCTTGAAGCACCGGTGCTGCGCGTCGGCGGGTTCCACGCGCCGTACCCACCTGCGCGGCTGGAGGACGAGTACCTGCCGAACCTGGACCGGGTGCTCGATGCCGTCGACCGCGCGCTGGCGTACTGAGGAGAGCCGTGACGATGACCAACAGCGCACAGGCCGCGCAGCCGGCCGCCGGCGTCCGTGAGTTCAAGATGCCCGACGTGGGCGAGGGGCTGACGGAGGCGGAGATCCTCAAGTGGTACGTCCAGCCCGGGGACACCGTCACCGACGGCCAGGTCGTCTGCGAGGTGGAGACGGCCAAGGCCGCCGTCGAGCTGCCGATCCCCTTCGACGGCGTGGTGCACGACCTGCGCTTCGACGAGGGCACCACGGTGGACGTCGGCACCCCCATCATCGCCGTCGACACCGGTGGCCCCGCGGCCGGTTCGGGCGGCGGCGACGCGTCCGCGGCGCAGGCCGCGATGGAGACGGGCGCCGGTGCCGCGGCCGAGGTGGCCGAGGAGGCCGCCGTTACCGAGGGGGCCCAGCCGGAGGGGACCCAGCAGGAGGAGGCCGGGGCGGAGGGCGAGGGCCGGCAGCCCGTGCTGGTCGGCTACGGCGTGGCCACCAGCTCCACCAAGCGCCGTCCGCGCAAGCCCGCGCCCGGGCAGGGCTCGGCGGCGGGGGGCGCCGCCACCGAGCCGGCCCCGGCCACCGAGCCCGTGCCGGCGGCCGAGCCGGTTCCGGGCGACAACGCCTCGGAGGTGGACGGCGCTCCGGGCGTGAACGGCCACGGGGAGCCCTCTTCGGTCGCCGGCTCGCGGCCGCTGGCCAAGCCGCCCGTCCGCAAGCTGGCCAAGGACCTCGGCGTCGACCTGGCGGCGGTCGCCCCGAGCGGCCCCGACGGGATCGTCACCCGTGAGGACGTGCACGCCGCTGCCGCCCGGGCCGCCGCGCCTGCGGCACCCGCGGCCGCGCGGGAGCCCGTCGAGCCCGCCGCCTTTCCCGCGGAGCCGTCCGCCTCGGCGGCCGCGGCCCGCGAGACCCGTATCCCCGTCAAGGGCGTACGCAAGGCCACCGCGCAAGCGATGGTCGACAGCGCGTTCACGGCGCCGCACGTCACCGAGTTCGTGACCGTGGACGTCACCCGGACGATGAAGCTCGTCGCCGACCTCAAGCAGGACCCCGACATGGCGGGCGTGCGGATCAACCCGCTGCTGCTGGTCGCCAAGGCGTTCCTGGTGGCCATCCGCCGCCACCCGGAGGTCAACGCCTCCTGGGACGAGGAGCGCCAGGAGATCGTCCGCAAGCACTACGTCAACCTGGGCATCGCCGCGGCCACCCCGCGCGGGCTGATCGTCCCCAACATCAAGGACGCGCACGACAAGACCCTGCCCGAACTGGCGTCCGCGCTCGGTGAGCTGGTGGCCACCGCCCGCGAGGGCAGGACCAGCCCCGCCGCGATGAGCGGCGGGACGGTGACGATCACCAACGTCGGGGTCTTCGGGGTGGACACGGGTACGCCGATCCTCAACCCCGGCGAGTCCGCCATCCTGGCCTTCGGCCAGGTGCGCGAGCAGCCCTGGGTGCACAAGGGCAAGGTGAAGCCGCGCCACGTCACCACGCTGGCGCTCTCCTTCGACCACCGCCTGGTCGACGGCGAACTCGGCTCCAAGGTCCTCGCCGACATCGCCGCCGTCCTCGAACACCCCAAGCGGCTGATGCTGTGGCAGTGACCGGACGGCACCGGGCCTGAGCCGGCGCCCCCGCCGGGGGCACGCGGGCACGGAGACAAGGGGGGCGGGGGCGCGGTAGCCCCCGCCCCCTGTGCCGCCGAAGGCACGGCGAAGGGCACCGTCCCACATCGCGGAAGCGGGAACCGTCGCATCCGTCTTGTATCTATGATGCGTGCATGCCTTCCGCCGCACCCCCCACCCACCGCGCCACCACCCACGCCGGCACCCCGAAACAGCAGCTCAGGGAGGTAAAGCAACCGCCCGCCGCGCAGCGCGTGTACGCGCACGTGAAGCAGGCGGTGCTGGAGCGGCGCTACGAGGGGGGCATGCTCCTGACGGAGGGCGAGCTCGCCGAGGCCGTCGGTGTCTCGCGGACCCCCGTCCGCGAGGGCCTGCTCCGCCTGGAGGTGGAGGGCCTGATCCGGCTGTACCCGAAGAAGGGCGCGCTGGTGCTGCCCGTCTCGGTGCAGGAGGTCGAGGACGTCGTCGAGACCCGTCTGCTGGTCGAGCAGCACGCGGTCCGCCGCGCCGTGCCCGTCTCGGACGCGCTGGTGACCCGGCTCGAAGAGCTGCTGGCCGAGCAGCGGACCCACGCGGCCTCCGGTGACCTTCCCGCCTTCTCCGCCGCCGACCGCGGCTTCCACGCCGCGCTCGTCCAGGCGACGGGCAACCAGATCCTCACCCGCCTCTACGACCAGCTGCGCGACCGGCAGCTGCGGATGGGCGTCGCCGTGATGCACGCGCATCCCGACCGGGTGGCGAAGAACATCGCCGAGCACGCCGACATCCTGCGCACGCTGCGCGAGGGAGACACGGACGCCGCGGCGCGCGCCGTCCACCAGCACGTCAGCCGGGTCCGCCACCTGATGCGCGGCGACGACCGCACCGGCCAGGGGGACGACCGGGCGAGCGGCCAGGGTGACGACCGGGGGGACGGACGATGAGTACCACCGCCTCCCCCCACGCCGTCCGGCTGCCCGGCGACCCGCCCGGCGGCCCCCGCGCCTGGTGGGTGTGGGGTATCGGCGTCGCCGTCTACTTCGTCGCCGTCACCTTCCGCACCAGCCTCGGCGTGGCGGGCCTCGACGCGGCGCACCGCTTCGACATCAACGCCTCCGCGCTCTCCAGCTTCTCGATCCTCCAACTCCTCGTCTACGCGGGGATGCAGATACCCGTGGGCCTTTTGGTGGACCGCTGGGGCACCCGCCGCATCCTGCTGTTGGGCATCCTGCTGTTCACCGCCGGCCAGTTCGGCTTCGCGCTGTCGGCCTCGTACGGCACCGCGCTGGCCTCCCGCGCGCTGTTGGGCTGTGGGGACGCGATGACGTTCATCGCCGTCCTGCGCTTGGGGGCGCGCTGGTTCCCGGCCCGCCGCGGACCGGTCATCGCCCAGGTGGCGGCGCTGATCGGGATGGCGGGCAACCTGGTGACGACACTGGTTCTCGCCCGCATCCTGGCGAGTCTGGGCTGGACGGCGACGTTCGCGGGCAGCGCGGCGGGCGGCCTGGTCATCCTGGCGCTCGTCGTCTTCTTCCTGCGGGACCATCCGGAGGGCCACGAGCCGCCGGCCGTCCCCAAGGCCGAGGCCACGGGTTCGGGCTTCATCCGCCGGCAGATCGGTGCGGCCTGGCGGGAGCCGGGCACCCGCGCAGGGATGTGGGTGCACTTCACCTGCCAGTTCCCCGGCATGGTCTTCCTGCTGCTGTGGGGCATGCCCTTCCTGGTGGAGGCGCAGGGGCTCGACAAGGGCACGGCCGGTGGGCTGCTGACTCTCGTGGTGGTCTCCAACATGTGCTGCGGGCTGGTCTACGGGCAGGTCATCTCCCGTCACCACGCCGCGCGCACCCCGCTGGTGCTGGGCACCGTCGCCGCGACCGCCCTGGTGTGGGCAGCGGCCATCGCCTGGCCGGGCAAGGACCCCATGTGGCTGCTGGTGGTGCTGTGCGTGGTGCTCGGCGCCTGCGGCCCCGGCTCGATGATCGGCTTCGACTTCTCCCGCCCCGCCAACCCGCCCGAGCGGCACGGCACCGCGTCCGGCATCGTCAACATGGGCGGGTTCACCGCCTCGATGACGACACTGTTCGCCGTCGGGGTCCTGCTCGACCTGACGGGGGACAACTACCGGATCGCCTTCGCGAGCGTCTTCGTCCTCCAGGCGCTGGGCCTGGTGCAGTTCGCCCGGCTGCGGGGGCGTGCGGTACGGCGCGAACGCGAGCGCGTGGTGGCCAGCCGGGTGGAGGCAGTGCACGTCCCCGTATGACGCGGGTCCGGCGTGACGCGGGTCCGGTGTGACGGCGGCGCGGCGGAGCCCACGCGCCACGGCCCGCTCCGCCGCGACCCCGCCGGGGGGCTGTGTCCGACCGTCACCCCCTGAGGGGGTGACGACTCCACAACGCCCCACCGTCACCAGTCCACGGTGTCACGGCGTCACACCGTCACGGCGTCACCGAGAAGTGGCGCAGGATCTCGGCGGCCAGCTCCGCGTCCCCGTCGGTCTTGACGCGGTCCGCGACGGCGTCCGGCCGTACGCGGCCCGCGGCCAGCCGGAAGTAGGTCTCCCAGTCCATGGCGAGGGTGGCGGCGGGGCCCAGCGAGACGCTGCCGTCGACGCTGCCCCGGCCCTCCTCGTCCACGCGCACCGTCCGCATGAACTCGACGGGGCCGCTCACGTCGAAGACGACCGCGGAGTTCAGCGGGGCTCCGGCGTCCTTGGCGACGACCTTGGGCAGCCCGGCGAGCATCACGTCCCTGGCCACGTGGGCGCCGGGCGAGTCCAGGTTGCCGGGCTTGTCCAGAGCGCGGCGCAGGTCCTGCTCGTGCACCCACACGTCGAAGGCGCGCAGCATCAGCTGGCGCTCCAGGGGCAGTTTGCGGGGCCCGAACGGCACGACGCTGTTGACCTCCGCCTCCGGCCCGCGCTTCTCGTTCCGCAGCTGCCGCCCGCGGCGGATGAGGGTGTACTCGAACTCGCTGGTCATCTCCGGGCCCGTGTGGTGCCGCCGCACATCGACCTGGACCTCCATGTGACGGCTGGTCTCGTCGACGACGTGGCGGATGTCGCGGGGCAGGGCGTGGATCGGTCGCGGGTCGCCCAGGAGTTCGCACTCGACGCCGATGATGTGGGAGACCACGTCGCGCACCGACCAGCCCGGACAGTCGGTCCGCCCGTTCCACTCCCCTTCCACGAGCGGAGTGACCAGCTCGGATATCGCTTCCATGGACTGCGTCCACGCGTCAACGTAGGGCTGAAGGCTTGGGTGGTCGGTCACGGGACCCCTCGTCTTGCGGTTCGCTGGCTGGCTCGTTCGAGCTTGCGGCTCGTTCGGGATACGAACAAGTCCGCGCACTGGACTGGACACTGGACAGGGCAGGTGCTCGTGCTGGGTGCTCTCAAGTTACGCTGCGGACGAGAGCCCCGGCAGGGCTTTTGGGACGATGCTAGGCCCAATCGCCCCCCTCGATGGCATGGACGGTGGTACGGTGCGCGCTTCGATTCTGCAGATTCAGGTGGACCCGGACGAGTCGGTCGAATCCCGGAGGGAACGGGTCGCTTCCCTCGTCCGCGCCCAGGCGGGCGCCGACGTGGTGGTGCTGCCGGAACTGTGGCCCGTCGGCGCCTTCGCCCACGACCGTTTCGCCGCCGAGGCGGAGGAGGCCGACCCGGCGAAGGGCCCGACCGCGCTGGCCATGTCCGCGGCGGCACGGGACGCGGGGGTGTGGCTGCACGCGGGCTCGGTCGTGGAGAAGGGCGAGGAGGCCGGCGCCCTCTACAACACCTCCCTGGTCTTCTCCCCCTCAGGGGAACTCGCGGCGACCTACCGCAAGATCCACCGCTTCGGGTTCGACCAGGGCGAGGCGGCGCTGATGACGGCGGGGACCACGCCCGTCACCGTCGCCCACCCGCAGGCCACGCTCGGCCTGGCCACCTGCTACGACCTCCGCTTCCCCGAGCTGTTCCGCGCCCTGGTCGACGCGGGTGCCCAGGTGCTGGTCGTCCCCGCGGGCTGGCCCGCCAAGCGCGCCGACCACTGGAGCCTCTTCGCCCGCACCCGCGCCGTCGAGAACCAGTGCTTCGTGGTGGCCTGCGGCACCGCGGGCACCCACGCGGGCGTCGCCCAGGCGGGACGCAGCGCCGTCATCGACCCGTGGGGCGAGGTACTGGCCGAGACGGACAGCACGGAGGAGACGGTGCTGACCGCCGATCTGGACCTCACCCAGGTCGAAAAGGTCCGCGAGTCCTTCCCGGTCCTCAAGGACCGGGTGCTGTAGCCACAGGAGCCCAGAAGCCCAGGAGCCGTGCGCTGCGCGCCCGCGCAGCGAGGTGGCACGCTGGAGGGATGAACGACCCCGCCGCCACACCCGCCACCCCCGTCACACCCACCGACGCAGGCGCGTCCGCGGCCGCCGAACCCGACCCGGCGCCCGCTCCCGCCGTCCGCCGCCCCCGGGTCCGGGCGCCCGAGCTGACCGGCAAGGGCGGCTGGCTGAACACCGGCGGTGAGCAGCTGAGCCTGACCGCGCTCCGCGGGAAGATCGTGATCGTCGATTTCTGGACGTTCTGCTGCATCAACTGCCTGCACGTGATCGACGAGCTGCGGGAGCTGGAGGAGCGGCACTCCGAGACGGTCGTCGTGGTAGGGGTGCACTCGCCGAAGTTCGTCCACGAGGCGGAGCACGCGGCCGTGGTGGACGCCGTGGAGCGGTACGGGGTGGAGCACCCGGTGCTGGACGACCCGGAGCTCGCCACGTGGAAGCAGTACGCCGTGCGGGCGTGGCCGACGCTGGTGGTGATCGACCCGGAGGGGTACGTCGTCGCGCAGCACGCCGGCGAGGGGCACGTACACGCGATCGAACGGCTGGTGGAGCAGCTGGAGGCCGAACACGGGGCGAAGGGGACGCTGCGGCGCGGTGAGGGCCCGTACATGCCCCCCGAGCCCGTCGCGACCGACCTGCGGTTCCCCGGAAAGGTCCTGGCGCTGCCCGACGGCGGCTTCCTCGTCTCGGACACCACGCGCCACCAGCTGGTGGAGCTGGCGGCCGACGGGGAGAGCGTCGTGCGGCGGATCGGCGAGGGGGAGCGCGGGCTGAGCGACGGGGGGCCGGGGACCGCCCGGTTCAACGAGCCGCAGGGCATGGTGCTGCTGCCCGACGGCGCCGTCCTCGTGGCCGACACCGTCAATCACGCGCTGCGCCGCCTGGACGTGGCGACGGGCACCGTCGAGACCGTCGCCGGTACCGGTGAGCAGTGGTGGCAGGGAGCCCCCACCGAGGGCGCGGCCCGCGAGATCGCGCTCTCCTCCCCCTGGGACGTGGCCTACTTCGCCGGCCGCGTGTGGATCGCCATGGCCGGGGTGCACCAGCTGTGGACGTACGACCCGGTCAGCGGCGTTGTGGGCGTCGCGGCGGGGACGACGAACGAGGGGCTGGTGGACGGGCCGGCGGACGAGGCGTGGTTCGCCCAGCCGTCCGGGCTGGCCGTCTCCCCCGACGGGACGCGGCTGTGGGTCGCCGACTCCGAGACCAGCGCGCTGCGGTGGGTGGAGGCGGACGGTGACGGCGGCACCTTCGCCGTCCGTACCGCCGTCGGCACCGGCCTCTTCGACTTCGGTCACCGCGACGGCCCCGCGGGCCAGGCCCTGCTCCAGCACCCGCTGGGCGTCACCGCGCTGCCTGGCGGCACCTTTCGGGACGGAGTCCCAGGGGGAGGGTCGGTCGCGGTCTGCGACACCTACAACCACGCGCTGCGCCGCTACGATCCGGCCACCGGCGAGGTCAGCACGCTGGCGACCGATCTGCGCGAGCCCTCTGGCGCCGTGCCGGTGAACGGGGGCGAGATCGTGGTCGTCGAGTCGGCCCGGCACCGGCTGACGCGGCTGCGGCTGCCCGAGGACACCGCACGGGTCGAGGGCGTGGCGCACCAAACGCAGCGCGCCGCCACCGAGGTGGCGGCAGGCGTGCTGAGCCTCGACGTCGTCTTCCAGGCACCGCCAGGGCAGAAGCTCGACACCAGGTACGGCCCCTCGACCCGGCTGCTGGTGAGCGCCACCCCGCCCGAACTCCTCGCGGAGGGCGAGGGAGCCGGCACCGACCTGCGGCGGGACGTGCGGCTGGCCGGCGCCGAGGGCTCGGAAGGGGTGCTGCACGTCTCGGCGATGGCCGCCTCCTGCGACGAGGAGGGGGAGTACCCGGCCTGCCACGTGCACCAGCAGGACTGGGGTGTGCCGGTCCGCCTCACCGCGGGCGGCGCCGACCGGCTGCCGCTGGTGCTGGCCGGCCTGGACGCGGGCGACGAGGGCTGAGCCACGGGAGGGGCCCCGTGAGGGCCCCTCAGGGCCCGGTCGTCATTCCCAGTGGTGCTTGTTGACTTCCTCGATCACCGGCGCCCCGGGGGACGGCGGTTCGACGCGGCGCCGCTTGAGGATGCTGATGTAGGTGCACAGTCCGATGACTCCGACGATCAGCAGGACGACGCCCATCAGCTGGACGTTGACGCCGCTGACGTCGAGGTCGACGGCCAGGGCCAGAATCGCCCCCACCGCCATCATGCCGATGCAGACGACGATGCCCATGAGTGATGCCTCCCAGCTCGGTCGGGCCGCGCTTTCCGTGCTTCTGCGCGTTCCGCCGCCGAGTACCCGGCGTCGAGGGGAGCAATCAGCCTTCCGGGACCGGCACTTCGCGTGCGGGCGCCGGGCGGTGCGGACGCCGGGTCGCGGCCGTCACTCGGCCAGGAACGCCGTCAGGCAGTTGGCCAGCAGGTAGGGGTCCTGTGTGCCGCACAGTTCGCGGGCGGAGTGCATGGACAAGATGGCGACGCCGATGTCGACGGTGGTGATGCCGTGCCGGGCGGCGGTGATGGGCCCGATGGTGGTGCCGCAGGGCATGTCGTTGTGGGAGACGAAGCTCTGCCAGGGCACCGAGGCCCGCTCGCAGGCGGCGGCGAACAGGGCGCGGCCGCTGCCGTCTGTGGAGTAGCGCTGGTTGACGTTGACCTTGAGGATCGGGCCGCCGTTGGGCATGGGATGGTGGCCGGGCTCGTGGCGCTCGGCGTAGTTGGGGTGCACGGCGTGCCCGGTGTCGGAGGACAGGCACACGGTGCCGGCCCAGGCGCGGGCCCGGTCCTCGTAGGCGCCGCCGCGGGCGAAGACGGAGCGTTCCAGCACCGAGCCGAGCAGGGGCCCTTGGGCGCCGGTGTCGGACTGGCTGCCGTTCTCCTCGTGGTCGAAGGCGGCCAGGACCGGAATGGTGGTGGGCTGGGGTCCTTCGCCCGCGGCGGCGGCGGTGAGCGCGGCGACGCCGGCGTGCACGGACAGCAGGTTGTCCATCCGGGGGCCCGCGGCCAGTTCTTCCTCGCGGCCCAGGTAGGCGGGGGGTTCGACGCTGTGGGCCATCAGGTCCCAGCCGGCGACGGCGTCCGCGTCGAGGCCGCTCTCCTGGGCGACGAAGCGCACCAGGTCGCCCTCGCGGGCCTTCCCCAGGCCCCAGACCGGGGTCATGTGGCGCTGGCGTTCCAGCTTGAGGCCCTCGTTGACCTGGCGGTCGAGGTGGATGGCCAGCTGCGGTACGCGCAGCAGAGGGCGGTCGAGGTTCACCAGGTGGCTGGTGCCGTCGCGCAGGGTGACCCGGCCGCTGAGGCCCAGGTCGCGGTCGAGCCAGGTGTTGAGGAGGGCGCCGCCGTAGACCTCGACGGCGATCTGGCGCCAGCCGGCCGCCCCGGTGTCGGGGACGGGCTTGACCCGCAGGTTGGGCGAGTCGGTGTGAGCGCCGACGATGCGGAACGGGGTGGCGGGCGTCGCCCCCTCGGGCACGTACCAGGCGATCAGCGCGCCGCCGCGCAGCACGTACTTTCCGCCGGTGCTCGCGTCCCACGCCTCGGTCTCCCGTACCTGCCGGAAGCCTGCCTTCTCCAGTTCGGCGGCCGCGTTGGCCACCGCGTGGTAGGGCGAGGGGCTCGCGGCGAGGAAGGACAGCAGACCGTCGGTGTGGGAACGGTCGAACGGCGTGGCATCGCTCATGCCCCCACCTTACGTGCGGCTTTCACGATGCGGACGCCCCGCTCCCGTGGGGGTGGGAGCGGGGCGCGCGGCCCCTGCGGCCGGACGGCTCAGAAGGCGTTCTCGTCCAGTTCCATGACCGACAGGTCCACCGCGTCGGCCAGCTCGCGCTGGACGGCGATCTGCGGCAGCACGTTCGCCGCGAAGAACTTCGCCGCGGCGATCTTGCCCTGGTAGAAGGGCACGTCCTTGGAGGGCAGGGCCTTGGCGGAGGCGCCGGACAGCTTCGAGGCGGCGACGGCCGCGCCGCGCAGCAGCAGGTAGCCGACGACGACGTCACCGGCGGCCAGCAGGAAGCGGGTGGTGTTCAGGCCGACCTTGTAGATCGACTTGACGTCCTTCTCGGTGGCGGCCAGGTCGGTCAGCATGGTGCCGACGATGGCCTCCAGCTCGCCGGCGGCCTTGGTGAGCTGGTCGCGGGCCGTGGCCAGCTCCTCGCCGCCCTCGGCCTCGGCGAGGAACTTCTTGATCTCCTCGGAGAGCGCGGTGAGCGCCTGGCCCTGGTCGCGGACGACCTTGCGGAAGAAGAAGTCCTGGCCCTGGATCGCGGTGGTGCCCTCGTAGAGTGTGTCGATCTTGGCGTCCCGGATGTACTGCTCGATCGGGTACTCCTGGAGGTACCCGGAGCCGCCGAGCGTCTGGAGGGACTGCGCGAGCTGCTCGTAGGACTTCTCCGAGCCGTAGCCCTTGACGATGGGCAGCAGCAGGTCGTTGAGGCGGTGCGCGGCGGAGGCGTCCTCGCCGGCGGCCTCCTTGACGATGATCTCGTCCTGCACGGTGGCGGTGTAGAGGACGAGGGCGCGCATGCCCTCCGCGTACGCCTTCTGCGTCAGCAGGGAGCGACGCACGTCCGGGTGGTGGGTGATGGTGACCCGCGGCGCGGTCTTGTCGGTGAACTGCGCCAGGTCGGCGCCCTGGACGCGCTCCCTGGCGTATTCCAGCGCGTTGAGGTAGCCGGTGGACAAGGTGGCGATCGCCTTGGTGCCGACCATCATCCGCGCGAACTCGATGATCTTGAACATCTGGCGGATGCCGTCGTGCTTCTCGCCCAGCAGCCAGCCCTTGGCCGGGGTGTTGGCACCGAAGGTCATCTCGCAGGTGTTGGAGACCTTCAGGCCCATCTTGTGCTCGACGTTGGTGGCGTGGACGCCGTTGCGCTCGCCCAGCTCGCCGGTCTCCCAGTCGAAGTCGTACTTGGGGACGATGAACAGCGACAGGCCCTTGGTGCCGGGGCCGTGGCCCTCGGGGCGGGCGAGGACGAAGTGCACGATGTTCTCGGACATGTCGTGCTCACCCGAGGTGATGAAGCGCTTCACGCCCTCGATGTGCCAGGTGCCGTCGTCCTGCTGGACGGCCTTGGTGCGGCCCGCGCCCACGTCCGAGCCGGCGTCCGGCTCGGTGAGCACCATGGTGGAGCCCCACTGCTTCTCGGCCATCAGCGCGGCGATCTTGTGCTGCTCCTCGGTGCCCTCCTCGTGGAGCACGCCGGCGAACGCCGGGCCCGAGGCGTACATCCACACGGCCGGGTTGGCGCCCAGGACGGTCTCGGCGAAGCCCCACAGCAGGGAGCGCGGCGCGGTGGTGCCGCCGATCTCCTCGGGGATGCCCAGGCGCCACCACTCGGCGTCCATGTAGGCCTGGTAGCTCTTCTTGAATGCGGCCGGGACCGGCGCGGTGTTGGTCTCCGGGTCGAAGACGGGCGGGGTGCGGTCGCCCTCCTCGTAGGACGCGGCCAGCTCGTTCTCGGCGAGGCGGGCGATCTCGGCGAGGACGCTCTTGGCGGTCTCGACGTCCATCTCCGCGAACGGTCCGGTGCCGTACACCGCATCGCGCCCGAGCACCTCGAAGAGGTTGAACTCGATGTCGCGGAGATTCGACTTGTAATGCCCCATGGCGACGGCTCCGTAGTGACTCGCTCGTACTTATCAGTAGCTCCCTAGATGATGCTACCCGTCGGTAATAAGAAGCAACCCCTCGCCACCCATCTGTGACTGGATACTCTTTCGGTATGTACGGCTACGACCAGACCGGCGCCCCGCCCGGGCAAGGGCACGGCGGCCATGGCGGGCACAGCGGGCACGGATACCAGCAGGCCCCGCCCCCGCCCCCCTACGGCGCACAGCAGGGGGCGCCTCCGCCGTACGGCCAGCCGGGGCCCCAGCAACAGCAGCCGTTCTACCCCGAGCCCTCCCCGCCCTCCCTCCAGGAGGCGGTCCGCGGCTTCACCACCGGGTCGATGAGCGCGGAGGACTTCCAGGGCGTCTTCTCCTCCTCCAAGGTGTACTGCCCGCGCGGCGACACCCCCGGCTTCCTCGCCCTGCACAACACCCAGCAGCCCGTCATCCCGATGTTCACCACCCTCAAGGAGCTGCGCGCCTACGCGGGCAAGGAGTCGAAGTACTTCGTCATCACCGGCGCCGAGGTCCTCGACCTGCTGCCGTCGGGGTACGGCTTCGTGCTCGACATGGAGGGCGAGCACCGCGTGGTCTTCGACGCCAAGGCGGTGGAGGAGATGGTGGACTTCGCGATGCGGCGCATGTACGGCTAGCGAGCCCGCGCACCGGCCCCGGGTCAGTCTTCGTCGATGGCGGAGAGGTCCCACGCCTCCCACTGGTCCAGGGACGGCTCCGCCGCCTCCTCGACCTCCTTCGCCGCCGGGTCGGCCTCCTGCATCTCGAACCAGATGCACTTGCCCTCGCCCCGCGGGTCCACGCCCCACCGGTCGGCGAGCATGCCCAGCAGCATCAGCCCGCGCCCCGAGGACGCCAGCTCCCCGGGGCTGCGGCGGTGCGGCAGCTCGTCGCTGGCGTCGGAGACGTTGACCCGCAGCGTGCGCTCCCGGCTACCGCCCTCCGCACCGCGCTCGGCGTCACCCTCTGCGGCCCCGCTGCCGGCCGTGGCCCCGCTGCCGGCCGTGGCCCCGGTGGTCGCGGTGCCGGCGCCCGGCGCGGTGATCTGGGCGACCAGCGTCGCGTCCCCGTCCGTGTGCACGAGCACGTTGGTCAGCATCTCGGACAGCATCAGCACCGCGCCGTCCACCTGCTCGGGGTCGGCCCAGTCGTGCAGCAGGTCGCGCAGTTGGTGCCGGGCGGTGGCGATCCGGTCGGGCTGGGCCTGCGCGACCTGCATCACGGTGCGCCGCGCCGAGACGGGCGTCCCGACGCCCGTCAGGCCCTCGGCGCGGGTGCCGCGCGCCAGGAGCAGCAGCGCGATGTCGTCCTCGCGCCGGGGGGTGAGCGGGGGCGCCGCCGTATGCGCGGGTGTGCCGTCGCCGTGCACCGCACGGAGCAGCGCGTCGGCGACCTGTTCGAGGCCGGCGTCCGAGTCGGGTCCGCGGCCGGATTCGGAGCCGGCCTCCGCCTCGCTGTCGCCGGGCCGCGTGTGCAGCCCCTCGACGACCTCGTTGATCCGCTCCCAGCCGGTCTCCTGGTCGTGGCCGCCGGCCTCCAGCAGCCCGTCGGTGCACATCAGCAGCCGTTCACCGGACTCCAGGACGAGCCGGGTGACCGGATAGTCGGTGTCGGGTTCGATGCCGAGCGGCAGGCCGCCCGCGGTGGGGCGCACCATCATCGGCCCGTCGGGGAGCTGGACGGCCGGGTCGGGGTGCCCCGCGCGGGCGACGTCCAGGGTGCCGGTGGCGGGGTCGACCTCCACGTAGAGGCAGGTGGCGAAGCGCGGTTCCGCGGCCTCCGGCTCCTCCTGGCCCCCTCCGGCCTCGGGCGGGAACCCGGCCGCCTCCTCGGCGGGCGCCGAGGGCGGGGGCGCGTTGACGCGTTCACCGGCGCCCATGCCGTGCAGGAAGCGGGAGGCGCGGGAGAGCACCGCGTCGGGGTGGTGGCCCTCGGAGGCGTAGGCCCGCACGGCCACCCGCAGCTGGCCCATGATGCCCGCGGCCCGCACGTCGTGGCCCTGCACGTCGCCGATGACCAGGGCGGTCCTGCCCGAGGGCAGGGGGATCACGTCGTACCAGTCGCCGCCGATCTGGAGGCCGCCGCCGGTGGGCACGTAGCGCGCCGCCAGGTGCATGCCGGGGACGGCCGGGGAGTGCGCGGGCCGCATCGCGCGCTGGAGCCGGGCGGACAACTCGCGCTCCGACTCGTTCAGCAGCGCCCGCGACAGCGACTGGGCGAGCATCCGGGCGACGGTGGTCAGCACGGCGCGCTCGTCCGGGTTGAAGGCGACGGGCCGGCCGAAGGCCGCCATCCACGCGCCGATGGTGCGGCCCGCGACGGTCAGCGGCAGGAAGGCCCAGGCGGCGCGTCCTGGCTGGGTCTCGGTGGGGCGGGCGGCGGGGAAGCGGTCCGCGTACTCGCGCGGGTCGTGCAGATAGAGGGCGCGGCCGGTGCGGACGGCCTCCGCGGCCGGGTCGTCGTCGGTCAGCCGCAGGCGGGCTCCGCTGCCGGGCGGGCCGAGGCCGCCGCCGGGCCCGTACGGGTGCCCTGGACCGTAGGGGTAGCCGGGCCGCGCCGGGGCGCCGGGTGAGGCGCCGTAGACGGTGAGCTGGTCGCCGCTGAGGCAGAAGACGGCGAGCGCGTCGGGCGAGAAGCCCGGCATGGCCAGTGACGCGGCGACCCGCAGCACGTCCGCGGTGGTGTACGCCTCGGCCAGCGCCCGCCCCGCGTCCAGCAGGAACGCCTCACGGTTGCGGCGCCAGTCCCACGCGTCCGCGGCGCCGCGCCCCTGCGGCCCGTCCGCGGCCTTGCCCTGGCCGCTGCGGCCGCCCGGGGCGGCACGGGTCAGCGGACCAGCTGCCTGCTGCCCGGGGGACTCCTCCGGCTCCGGTACCGCGTACAGGAGGCCGACGAGCCCCGGCACGCCCTCTTCCCGCTGCCCGGTGTCCGCGGGTGCGCGCGGCGCGGGACGTACGACGGTGCGCACGGTGCCGACGACCGCCCCGCCGGAGTCCACCACCCGCAGCAGCGCCTCGGCGGTGGTCCCCTCGGCGAGAGCGAGCGTGACGATGCCCTGGAAGCCCACGTAGTCGACGGCGTGCAGGTGGGAGCGGACGGCGCTGCCCGGGAGCGTGAGGTGGGTGTCGGTGCGCGGCGCGGGCTCCGCCGCCGGCCGTGCGTCCCCGGACGGGGACCCGGGCGACGAGGGCGCTACGGTCGGTCCGGCCGAGTCGGCGGGCCCCGACGAGTCGGAACCCGACGCCCCGGCGGGAGCCGCCGGGCCGGAAGGCACCGCCGGGTCCGCCGGTCCCGCGACCGCGGAGTCGTCGACTCCGAGCAGCCGCGCCGCGCGGGTGTCGAGCGTCACCAGACCTGTGGCGTCGTCCCAGGTCCACAGGCCCGCGCCCAGGGCTGCCAGGGCGTCGTCGGTGCGCATTGCACCACTTTATGCAGAGTCCGTCGGGTAGCGGAAACGGGGGCGAGGCAGGGTAGCCCAGGGCGGTACTCTGAGGGGTATTCCACTGTGACCCCTGCGCCGAACGACTTGGATGAATGATGCATCGGTACCGGTCCCACACCTGCGGCCAGCTTCGCGCCACGGACGTCGGCACTGACGTCCGCCTCAGCGGCTGGCTGCACAATCGTCGGAACCTGGGCGGCATCCTCTTCATCGACCTGCGCGACCACTACGGCATCGTGCAGCTCGTCGTCCGTGACGAGTCGGGCGAGCTCGCCGGTATCCACGAGAAGCTCAGCTCGCTGTCCAAGGAGACCGTCGTCCGGGTGGACGGCACGGTCACCGCGCGCGGCGCCGAGAACGTCAACCCCGAGCTGCCCACCGGCGAGATCGAGGTCGAGGTCTCGCAGGTGGAGGTGCTGGGCGGCGCCGAGCAGATCCCCTTCACCATCAACGCCGAGGACGGTGTCAACGAGGAGCGGCGCCTGGAGTACCGCTTCCTCGACCTGCGCCGCGAGCGCATGCACCGCAACATCATGCTGCGCTCGCAGGTCATCGCGAAGATCCGCGAGAAGATGGTGGCCCAGGGCTTCAACGAGCTGGCCACCCCGATCCTGTCGGCCACCTCGCCCGAGGGCGCCCGCGACTTCCTGGTGCCCTCCCGCATCCACCCGGGCAGGTTCTACGCGCTGCCGCAGGCGCCGCAGCAGTTCAAGCAGCTGCTGATGATCGCCGGCTTCGACCGCTACTTCCAGATCGCGCCCTGCTTCCGCGACGAGGACGCCCGCGCCGACCGCTCGCCCGGCGAGTTCTACCAGCTCGACATGGAGATGAGCTTCGTCGAGCAGGAGGACGTCTTCGCCGTCATCGAGACGGTGATGACCGAGCTGTTCCAGGAGCTGGGCGAGGGCCGCGAGGTCACCTCCCCCTTCCCGCGCATCCCGTTCCGCGAGGCCATGGTCAAGTACGGCTCCGACAAGCCGGACCTGCGCGCCCGGCTGGAGCTGGCCGACGTCTCCGACCTGTTCGCGGGGTCCGGCTTCAAGGCGTTCGCCGACAAGCACGTGCGCGCGCTGCCGGTGCCGGACACGGCGTCCCAGCCGCGCAAGTTCTTCGACTCCCTGGGCGACTTCGCCGTCGAGCAGGGCGCCAAGGGCCTGGCCTGGGTGCGGGTCGCCGAGGACGGCTCGCTGTCGGGGCCCATCGCGAAGTTCCTCACCGAGGACGACGTCAAGGCGCTGACGGAGGCGCTCGGCCTGGTCCCCGGGCACGCGGTCTTCTTCGGCGCCGGAGAGTTCGACGAGGTCTCCACGATCATGGGTGCGGTCCGCGTCGAGGCCGCCAAGCGGGCAGGACACTTCGAGGAGAACGTCTTCCGCTTCTGCTGGATCGTCGACTTCCCGATGTTCGAGAAGGACGAGGAGACCGGCGAGATCGAGTTCTCGCACAACCCGTTCTCCATGCCGCAGGGCGGCCTGGAGGCGCTGCGCACCAAGGACCCGCTGGACATCCTGGCCTGGCAGTACGACATCGTCTGCAACGGCGTCGAGCTGTCCTCGGGCGCCATCCGGAACCACGAGCCGGAGATCATGTTCGAGGCTTTCGGGATCGCCGGCTACTCCAAGGAGGACGTCGAGCGCGACTTCGGCGGCATGCTCCGCGCCTTCCGGTTCGGCGCCCCGCCGCACGGTGGCATCGCCCCCGGCGTCGACCGCATCGTGATGCTGCTCGCGGACGAGCCCAACATCCGCGAGACCATCGCCTTCCCCCTCAACAACAACGCCCTCGACCTGATGATGGGGGCCCCCAGCGAGGTCGACGACAAGCGGCTGCGCGAGCTGCACCTGTCGGTGCGCAAGCCCCCGCAGGTGAAGCCCGCGCAGTAGCGCGCGGCCTTCCCCCACGGACGTCCCACGGGCCCGGGCCCCCTTCGACCGAGGAGGGCCCGGGCCCGTGGCGTGCCCGCTACTGTGGACCCGTACGCAGCCCGCCCTGCCACCACGTGGAGGCGAACAACCATGACGGTGCCCGCCCTGAGCCCCCGGCCCGGCAACCTGCGCGAGGTTGCGGAGGAGATCGAGAGGGCGACCGGCCTGCGCGTGGAGATCCTGGGAGGGAAACTCGTGATGTCCCCGACCCCGCGCGGCAAGCACGCGGGAACGGTCAAGAGGCTTATCCGGCAGCTCTCCTCACAGCTCCCGGAAGGACTCGACGCCTATGAGATGTCATCCATCGCCCTGCCCGGCGACCCGGAGGACTACTGCACCCCCGACCTCGTCGTCCTGCCGATCGAGTGGGAGGAGGACGACGAGTGGCTCGTCGAGGCCGGTGACGTCGAACTGGCCGTCGAGGTGATCTCCAAGTCGGAGAAGGCGAAAGACGTCAGCGCCAAGAACGGCTGGTACGCGGCGGCGGGCGTGCGCACCCTGCTCGTCCTCGACCCGCGCGGCGGCGACTGGGCGCTCTTCACCCATCCGCGGGACGGCGAGTACCAGGGCCGGCTGCGCGGCAAGTACGGCGACGAACTGCTGCTTCCCGCCCCCTTCACGCAGCCCGTCGACACGGCGTGCCTGCCGGTCTACGGGGACTGACGCGCGTCCGGGTCCCACGGTGTGCTGCCCGATCGGCGGAGGAGGCACCGGAGCGGACGGGGGTCATTGATTTCCCGAATGACCACAAGGGGCATGTTGGGGGAATCATGTGATCATGACGGAGATCGCCATCAGCGCCGCCCGATCCCAACTCGGTGACCTCGTGCGCCGCGCGGCGCACGCGCGGGAGACCATCGCCCTCACCGATCACGGACACGTGGCCGCGCTGCTCGTGTCACCGCAGGTGACAGAGGACTTCGAAGACGCGCTGGCGCTGGCCGAATACGAGCGTCGGAAGGCCGAAGGGACGCCGGAGAGCGGCACCTCCCACGAGGAAGTGGGAAGGATGCGGGGGCTCCGTAGTGGCGTACGAGATCATCTGGGAGCCGCGGGCCACCAACGCGGCCGTGCGGTTCCTCAAGGAGGACCCCCCGGTTCTTCCCGCGCTCCCCGCAAGCTCTACTTCGTCTCCTCCAGCCGCGGGCTGTGTTTTCTGGGGGCGACCCCCAGACCCCCGGTTCTTCCCGCGCTCCCCGCAAGCTCTACTTCGTCTCCTCCAGCCGCGGGAAGAGGGCCGCGCCCTTGGTGACCTTCGTGCCGGCGGGCAGCCGGCCCCAGCGGCCCGCGTCGGCGAGGGGCTGGTCCGCGAGGGCGCCCAGGGCCGGCTCGGCGCCGAGGGACTCCCACAGCTTGGCGCTGGACTCGGGCATCACCGGGTTGAGCAGCACCGCGCAGGCGCGCAGCGACTCGGCGGCGGTGTAGAGGATGGTGGCCAGCCGCTCCTGCGCCTCCGCGGAGGTGTCTTTGGCGACCTTCCACGGCGCCTGCTCGGTCAGGTAGCCGTTGACCTGCTTGATGAAGTCGAAGACCGCGGCGATGCCGCCCGCGAAGTCGAGGTGCTCCCCGAGCTTCTCGTCCGCCTCCCGTACGGCCGTGGCCAGGCCGTCGGCGATGGCCTGCTCGGCCTCGCCGTGCGCGGCCGGCTCCGGCAGCGTTCCGTCGAAGTACTTGCCGACCATGGCGGCCACGCGCGAGGCGAGGTTGCCGTAGTCGTTGGCCAGCTCGCTGGTGTAGCGCGCGGAGAAGTCCTCCCAGGAGAAGGAGCCGTCCTGGCCGAAGGCGATGGCCCGCAGGAAGTACCAGCGGTAGGCGTCGACCCCGAAGTGGTCGGTCAGCTCGTGCGGGGAGATGCCCGTCAGGTTCGACTTGGACATCTTCTCGCCGCCGACCATCAGCCAGCCGTTCGCCGCGATGCGCCGGGGCAGCGGCAGGCCGTTCGCCATCAGCATGGCGGGCCAGATCACGGCGTGGAAGCGGAGGATGTCCTTGCCGACCAGGTGCACGTCGGCGGGGAAGGTCTCCTCGAACTTCTTCTGGTCGCTCCCGTAGCCGACGGCGGTGGCGTAGTTGAGGAGCGCGTCGATCCACACGTAGATGACGTGCTTGTCGTCCCAGGGGATCTTGACGCCCCAGTCGAACGTGGAGCGGGAGATCGACAGGTCCTCCAGGCCCTGGCGCACGAACTGCACGACCTCGTTGCGCGCCGACTCGGGCTGGATGAACTCCGGGTGCGCCTCGTAGTGGGCCAGCAGCCGCTCGCCGTAGGCGGAGAGCTTGAAGAAGTAGTTCTCCTCCTTCAGCATCTCCACGGGCTTCTTGTGGATGGGGCACAGCTGGAGCCCCTCGTACTCGCCCTCGCCGTCGAGGAGTTCCCCGTAGGTCTTGTACTCCTCGCAGGGCACGCAGTACGGGCCCTCGTAGCCGCCCTGGTAGATCTCACCGCGGTCGTACAGGTCCTGGACGAACTCCCGGACGCGGTCGGTGTGGCGTTTCTCCGTCGTGCGGATGAAATCGTCGTTCGCGATCTTCAGGTGCTCCCACAGGGGCTTCCAGGACTCCTCGACGAGCCTGTCGCACCACTCCTGCGGGCTGACCCCGTTGGCCTCCGCGGTGCGCATGATCTTCTGACCGTGCTCGTCCGTGCCGGTGAGGTACCACACCTTCTCGCCGCGCTGGCGGTGCCAGCGGGTGAGCACGTCGCCCGCGACGGTCGTATAGGCGTGGCCCAGGTGGGGAGCGTCGTTCACGTAGTAAATGGGGGTCGAGACGTAGTACGCCTTCGGCCCCGCCTGCTCTGATCCAGTGGCCGCCATACCCGAATCCTATCGGCCGCCCGCCACCCCTTTTCCCGCCCCGCACCCGGCGGGCCGCGTCAAGGCGGGGCGGCGGGTGTCACCCGCGACGGGGGGCGTCGCGGAGGAAGAACAACGGTCATCAAACGGCTACGCGTCAGCACGAAGACGACGACAACGCACAAAAGCGGGTGCGGGGCGGGCACGATGTGGCGTGCGGGGAGCGTTGGCCCCGTGAGGGGGAAGCCGGCCGCCGCGGAGGCCGCCGCGCCGCGACGTGACGCACGGTGATACGCCGGGTGCGTCGTGTGCAATGTGGCGACGGAGCGACGCCAGTGACGGCGAAGGAGGTGGCGGGGTGCAGGCCGAAGGGCCCAACTCGGGCACGTGTTGCCGCTGCGATCTGCCGGTGCGGCACCGGGCGCTGATCGCGATCATCGAGACGGGCTCGGGGCCCGGTGGCAGCGCGTACGCCTGTCTGCCCTGCGCCCGCGACTACGCGAAGACCTCGCTCGCACCCGACTGGATCGGCGAGACGATCGCCCACGCGGAGGCCATGCGGCTGGCCTGGGACGAGGAGGACGACGGCGACCCCGCGCCCCCGCCGTAGACCCTCGCCCCTGTCGGCCGCCGCCGCCTCCGCCTCCGCCGTGGCCAGGGGCTCCCGCGACTGGTGTCCGGTCATCGCGTTCCGGAAAGCCGGTGTTCCGGTAAGCCGGTACGGCCGGTACGGGGTGAACGCTCGGTCCACCGTCCGCAGTGGGCGGTCCGCGGGTGGTCCGTGGTCGGTCGCGCGGTTCCCCGCGCCCCTTCGGGGCGCGTCCGGTCGCCAGTTCAGCCGGGATTCACTCCGGCGTCACACGCCGGAGTGCCCGCGGGCCTAGCGTCTCGTCGGCGTAGGACGCACAGACCGGAGGATGGACGATGCGAAAGCCGTTGCCGCTGCTCACCTCGCACCCGGGTGGCAGATCAGCGATGACCTGCCGCTACCGCTGCGGTGACGCCTGCTTCCACGAGGTGCCCAACACCAGTGCGAACGAGTACGCGGGGGAGGTCATCGCCCGCGCCCTCTCGCGCCGTTCGGTGCTGCGCGCCGGTGCCGTGGTGGGGGCCGTGACGGCGGCGGGCGCCGGTGCGGTGGCGGGCCCCGGCGCGGCACCGGCCTCCGCGGCCGTCCCGGCGGGCAAGGACCGCCGGCACGGCGAGGCCCCCACGCACGGCAAGGCCGCCAAGGGCCTGCGCTTCACGCCGGTGGCGCCGAACACGGCCGACGAGGTGACCGTTCCCGAGGGGTACGGGCAGAACGTGGTGATCCGGTGGGGAGAACCGATTCTGCGCGGGGCCCCCGCTTTCGATCCGACGCGGCAGAGCGCCGAGGCGCAAGCCGGCCAGTTCGGCTACAACAACGACTTCCTCACGCTGCTGCCCCTGCATCCCCGTGGAGGCAGGGGGCACGGCGGCGGCGCCGACCAGTTGCTCGTGGCCAACCACGAGTACACGAACGAGGAGTTGATGTTCGCGGGGTACGACCCCGAGAAGCCCACCAGGGAGCAGGTGGAGATCGCCTGGGCGGCGCACGGCCTGTCCGTGGTCGCCGTCGCGGGGCAGCGCCGTACCGGCACGCTGCGGGCCGTGCCGCGCCACCCGCTCAACCGGCGGATCACCGCCACCACGCCGTTCGAGGTGACGGGCCCCGCGGCGGGCAGCCGCCTGCTGCGCACCTCCGCTGACCCGCGCGGGCGCCGGGTGCTGGGCACCCTCAACAACTGTTCGGGCGGCACCACCCCGTGGGGCACGGTGCTCTCCGGTGAGGAGAACTTCAACCAGTACTTCGCCCACGCCGAGAAGGTCACCGACCCGCAGCGGGCGGCCACGCTCAAGCGGTACGGCGTCGTCGGCGGGGCGAGCCAGCGGCGCTGGGAGCGGTTCGACGACCGGTTCGACCTGACGAAGGAGCCCAACGAGGTCCACCGTTTCGGCTGGGTCGTCGAGGTCGACCCGTACGACCCCGACTCCACGCCCCGCAAGCACACCGCGCTCGGCCGCTTCAAGCACGAGGCGGCGCAGCCGAGGCTGACGCGGGACGGGCACGCGGTCGTCTACATGGGCGACGACGAGCGCTTCGACTACTTCTACAAGTTCGTCTCGAAGAAGACGATGCGCCGCGGCCGGAGCGCCGAGGACCGCCGCCACAACCTGTCCCTGCTGGACGAGGGCACCCTCTACGTGGCCAGGCTCTCGGGGAACAGCCCGGCCGACGAGATCGACGGGAAGGGCACGCTGCCCGAGGACGGCGAGTTCGACGGCACGGGCCGGTGGATTCCGCTGGCCGAGGGCGACAGGTCGTTCGTGGGGGGCATGAGCGCGGAGGAGGTGTACGTCTTCACGCGGCTGGCCGCCGACAAGGCGGGCGCCACCAAGATGGACCGCCCCGAGGACATCGAGCCCTCCCCGCGTACGGGGCGGGTGTACGTGGCGCTGACCAACAACACCGACCGGGGGGCGGCGGGCAAGGCGGGCCCCGACGAGGCGAATCCGCGCAGGGCCAACAAGCACGGGCAGGTGCTGGAGTTCGCCGAGCGCGGCGACGATCCTCCCCCGGCCTCCGGCCGGGAGGTGCCCCCCTCGCCGCGGTTCTCGTGGCGCCTCTTCCTGGTGTGCGGCGACCCCGAGGACCCGGGCACCTACTTCGGTGGCTTCCCCAAGGACGAGGTGAGCCCGATCTCCTGCCCCGACAACGTCACCTTCGACGCCTACGGCAACCTGTGGCTGTCCACGGACGGCAACGAGCTGGGTTCGCACGACGGGCTGTTCGGTGTCGCCACCGCCGGGGGGCGGCGCGGTCAGGTGCGGCAGTTCCTGACGGTCCCGACGGGCGCGGAGACGTGCGGGCCGCTGGTGCAGGACCGCCGCGTCCTCGTCTCGGTCCAGCACCCGGGTGAGGTGGACGGCGCCTCCGTCGAGAAGCCCGCGTCCACCTGGCCCGACGGGCCGGGGAAGTACGTGCGGCCCTCGGTCGTCGCGGTGTGGCCCGAGGACGGCTCCGACGTCGGGCGGTGACGGCTCCGGCGTCGGATGGTGACGGCTCCGGCGTCGGATGGTGACGGCTCCGGCGTCGGGCGGTGCCCGGCTCCGGCGGCGTGACGGCGGTGAGTGCGGTGACGTGACGGCGGTGAGTCCGGCGGCGTGACGGCCGGTGGCGCGGGTGAGGGCCGGCGCGGCGTGGGGTTGCGCCGGCCCTCGCCCTGCGCGGTGTCGGCAGCGGTGGCGACCCCCGGCGCCCCGTGCCAGGCTGTCCGGGAGGACGAAAAGGGCAAGTATGTCCATACGCACGCCAACCGTTGCGGGTGCAGCCATGGAGCGAACCAGAGTTCTGATCGTCGGCGGCGGCTTCGCCGGAGTCGAGTGCGCACGCGGGCTGGAGAGCGGCCTGCGGCCCGAAGAGGCGGAGATCGCCCTCGTCACCCCTGCCAGCTACCAGCTGTACCTGCCGCTGCTGCCCCAGGTGGCCGCCGGGGTGCTCACCCCGCAGTCCGTCGCACCGCCGCTGCGCAGGCTGCTGCACCGCACCTCGATCATCCCGGGCATGGTCATCGGCATCGACACCCACGACAAGGTGTGCGTCGTGCGGCTGATCAGCGGGGAGACGCAGAACTACCGCTACGACCACCTGGTCCTCACCCCCGGCAGCGTGACCCGCAGCTTCGACATCCCCGGCCTCACCCAGCAGGCCCGCGGCATGAAGACGCTCGCCGAGGCCGCGTACGTGCGCGACCACGTCATCGCCCAGCTCGACCTGGCCGCGGCCAGCACCAACGAGCAGGAGAAGGCCGAGCGGTTGCAGTTCGTGGTCGTCGGCGGCGGTTACGCCGGCACGGAGACGGTGGCCTGCCTCCAGCGGCTCACCAACTCCGCCGCCCGCCGCTATCCACGGCTCGATCCCGACCTGATCAGATGGCATCTGCTCGACATCGCCCCGAAGCTGATGCCGGAGCTGGGGGCGCGGCTGGGCAGGCGCGCGCAGCAGATCCTGCGGGAGCGCGGCACGGACGTGTCGCTGGGCGTCTCCGTCGCCAAGGCGGAGGAGCGGCGGATCACCCTCACCGACAACCGGGTGCTGCCCTCCCGGACGCTGATCTGGACGGCGGGGGTCGCCGCGAGCCCGCTCATCGGCACGCTCGACGCGGAGACGATGAAGGGCCGTCTGGTGGTGAACGCCGACTTCACCGTTCCCGGGCACCGGGGGCTGTACGCGCTCGGTGACGCGGCGGCCGTACCGGACCTGACGAAGGTCGGCGGTGCGGTCTGCCCGCCCACGGCGCAGCACGCCAGCCGCCAGGGCAAGCACATGGCGCGCAATCTGCTCGCCACCCTGCGCGGGGAGCCGATGACGCCCTACCGGCACAAGGACCTGGGTCTGGTCGTCGATCTCGGCGGCACGGACGCGGTCGCCAGGCCGTTCGGTTACGAGGTCTCGGGCTTTCCCGCCCAGGTCATCACCCGCGGCTACCATCTGATGGCTCTGCCGACCTTCACGGCCAAGGCGCGCACGGTGGCCAACTGGAACCTCAACGCGCTGACCGGTGACGACTTCCTGCGGACCGGGTTCCTCTCCCGCCGTCCCGCCACCCTTCAGGACATGGAGGCCACCGACGCCTATCTCACCCAGGAGCGCGCTCGGGAACTGACCGCGTGAGGTGGTTCTTCCGCACGGTCCTCGGTGCCGTCATCCGGGAGGTCGTCCGCGCGCTCGGTCGCCGCGGCCGGTGACGGGTCAGGTTCCGCCCGCCAGCGACTCGGGTGGGGTTCCCTCGATCGGTGAGAGGTGGAGGGCGGCCAGGCGCCATGCGGGGCGCACGGCGGCGGAGGTGGCGGAGGGGACCGCGGAGGCGGCCGTGGTGAGGTGGTGGGTGGCGCGGAAGTGGCCGTCGACGTCGCGGCCCTCGTAGACGGACTGCTGGCTCTGGACGCCGAGGAGGACGGCGCCGTCGCCGTGGCGGCGCAGGTGTTCGGTGCGCCAGGTGAACAGGTCGTGCACCAGCGCCCCCGTCTCGTACCGTGCCAGCCAGCTGCGTTTGTCCAGCAGGAAGCCGCGCGGGCCGACGGCCACGAAGTCGTCGGTCAGCAGGGCTTCCAACCCGGGAACGTCGCCGTGCAGTTCGGCGTCCGCCCAGCGGGCACCGAACGTCGTCAGGTCGCGGGAGACCGTGGGTGTCGTGGTCCCGGCCATCCGGAACCCTCCCTTCTTCGCGCGTGGACTGCCCCCGCGGGTGCGCGCTCGCGCGCAGGCGTGGCCCGCGTCCCCCAGGGTGGACCCGGTGGCGCCCGCGCGCGTCGGGCGGAAGGACGAGCGCGGGTTACTCCGCCGGGCGCACGCCCGCCTACTCGCCGGTACCCCCGGGGGAGTACGGGCGAGGCCCGCGCATTCGGAAGCGATTTGCGGGCACAGTTGGGGAAGACCGACGACGACGAGGAAGCCGAGGAGCCCCCACATGCCCACGGTCCCGGTGGTGCGCAGCCTGCGCCGGGTGGTGCGGCCCCGCCTGCCGCGTCCCTCGGTGGACCTCTCCCACCCGGTGCGCTCCCCGCTGGGCACCTCGGTGGTCAGCTGTGTCGCCTACGACAGCGAGGGCACGCGGCTGATGGCCGAGTGCGGCATCCAGGAGGCGCTGGCCTGCGTCCGCAAGGGCCGCGACGACTCCGGCGCGGGCGGGGGCGGTTTCGTGTGGATCGGGCTGCACGAGCCGTCGGAAGCGGAGTTCGAGGGGATCACCGAGCTGTTCGGGCTGCATCCGCTGGCGGTGGAGAACGCGATCGAGCCGCACCAGCGGCCGAAGGCCGAGTGGTTCGCCTCGCAGTCCGGCAGCGGCGGCGAGATGATGTTCGCGGTCTTCAAGACGGTCAGCTACGCGGAGCACGAGGAGCTGACGACGAGCAGCGAGGTGGTGGACACCGGCGAGATCGTCGTCTTCGCGGGCGCCGACTTCGTGATCACCGTGCGGCACGGCAGGCACGGTTCCCTCGGCCCGGTGCGGGAGGCGTTGGAGGCCGATCCCCAGCGGCTGGCGCAGGGCCCCGCCGCGGTGCTGCACGCGGTCGCCGACCAGGTCGTCGACGACTATCTGCTGGTCGCCGACGAGGTGCAGACCGACATCGACGACCTGGAGAGCGCCGTGTTCGCGCCGCAGGCCCCCTCCGCGCGGGGCGGCGGCGCGTTCGAGACGGGCCGCATCCACCAGCTGAAGCGGGAACTGCTCGAACTCAAGCGCGCCACCCAGCCGCTGGCGCGTCCGCTGGAGCTGCTCTCCTCCCGTCCGAACCGGCTGATCGACGCGGAGATACGCAAGTACTTCCGGGACGTCGCCGACCACCTGGTGCGCGTCACCGACCAGATCGCGTCCTTCGACGCCCTCCTCGACTCCATCCTCCAGGCGCACCTGGCGCAGGTGTCCACGGCGCAGAACGAGGGCATGCGCAAGATCAGTGCGTGGGTCGCCATCGTCGCCGTGCCGACGATGGTGTGCGGGATCTACGGCATGAACTTCGACCACATGCCGGAACTCGACTGGGTGTTCGGCTACCCGCTCATCCTCGTCGTCATCGCCGCCGCGTGCGTGGCCATGTACCGCGCGTTCCGCAGAAACGGCTGGCTGTGAAACCCGACCTGACCGGCATCACCACCGTCGTCCTCGACGTCGGCGAGACCCTCGTACGCGACGACCGCTACTGGGGGTCGTGGGCGGACTGGCTGGGCGTGCCCCGGCACACCCTGTCCGCGCTGGTCGGCGCGGTCGTCGCGCGGGGGCTGGACAACCAGGAGGCGCTGCGCCTGGCCAGGCCCGGGATCGACGTGGACGCCGAGCGCGCCGCGCGGGAGGCCGCCGGGCGCGGGGAACACCTGGACGAGTCCGACCTGTACGAGGACGTCCGCGCGGCCCTCACCGCTTTGACGGCGGCCGGCAAGGCCGTGCACGTCGCGGGCAACCAGACGGCCCGCGCGGGCGCTCTGCTGCGCGCCATGGACCTGCCCGCCGCCACCGTCTCCACCTCCGAGGAGTGGGGCTGCGCCAAGCCGGACCCCGCGTTCTTCGCCCGCGTCCTGACCACCGCGGGCAGCGCACCGGCCGCCACCCTCTACGTCGGCGACCACCCCTCCCGCGACGTGGGCCCGGCCCGCGCCGCGGGACTGCGCACCTGCCACCTCGTCAGGGGCCCGTGGGGCCACCTGTGGGCCGCGTCCCACGATCCCGCGCCCGATCTGCGCGTCACGGGCCTGCTCGCGCTGGCGGAACTGCTTCAGGCGTGAGCGGCGGGGGTTCGGTGATTCCGAACCCCCGATACGGGTGGCCGCTCCCTCGTGGCGCGGCCCGCGCGTTCGTAGCGTCGTGCCCATGATGAACAGGCGAGACGACGACGGCGGCCACGGCGGTGCGCCCGCCCTCGTCATGACGGGGGTCAGCCGCTGCTACGGGCGGCGGCGGCACAGGGTGCGGGCGCTGGGCGGTGTGGACGTGACGCTGCCGCGGGGCAGCTTCACCGCCGTGATGGGCCCCTCGGGCTCCGGCAAGAGCACCCTGCTCCAGTGCGCGGTCGGCCTCGACCGGCCGAGCGGGGGCAGCGTGCGGCTCGGCGGGGACGAGCTGACCAGGATGGGCGGACGCGCCCTGACCAGGCTGCGCCGCGAACGGGTCGGCTTCGTCTTCCAGTCGTTCAACCTGCTCCCCGCCCTCACGGCCGAGCAGAACGTGCGGCTGCCCCTGCGGCTGGCCGGCGGCGGTGCCAGGCGCGCGGACCGGGCTCGCGCCGTCGAAGCGCTGTCCCGTGTCGGCCTGGACGACCGCGCCCACAGCCGCCCCGGCGAACTCTCCGGCGGCCAGCAGCAGCGCGTCGCCCTCGCCCGCGCCCTGATCACGGAACCCGAGCTGATCTGCGCAGACGAGCCGACCGGCGCCCTCGACCCGGCCACCGCCGAGCACGTCCTCGCCCTGCTGCGCCGCTCGGTGGACACCTCAGGCGCGACGGTGCTGATGGTCACCCACGACCCGGTGGCCGCCTCCTACGCGGACCGCGTGCTGTTCCTGGCCGAAGGACGGGTGGTGGAGGAGCTGGCCGAGGCCGGTGTGCGGGGGCCCGGTGCTGCCGCCGCCGCGCGGATCGCCGCGCGTATGCGGGCACTGGCGGGCCGGGCGGGGGCGGGCGCCGCGCCGGGTGCGGGCCCGGGGGTGCCGGCGGGCGCGGCCGGGGCGCACGCGTCGGAGGTGGCCGTATGACGAACGGACTCGCGCGGGCCTCGGTACGGGCGCGGCCCGTCGCGTTCGCCGGAGTGTTCTCCGTGCTGGTGCTGTCCGCCACCGTCGTGACGGCCTCCGTGGCGATGCTGCGGACGGCCTCCGGGGTGCGCCGGACCGCCGTCCGCGAGCAGCTGACCGCCATGGGGGCGGGGTTCACGGTGGTGACCGTCTACCTCTCGCTCTTCGTCATCGCGCTGGTGACGGCGCTCGCGGTGGCCCAGCGGGCCCGCGAGCACGCCCTGCTGCGGGCGGTGGGCGCGGTGCCGTGGCAGATCCGGCGCACGGTCGCCGTGGAGGCGCTGTGCACCGCCCTGCCCGCGGTGCCTCTCGGCTACGCCCTGGGGTGGCTGCTGGCGCGCGGCTGGCTGGCGGGGATGGCCGCGCACGGGCTGGTACCGGACGGTGTGCCGCTGGTCGTCGGCCTGCCGCCCGCGCTCGCGGCCTGCGGCGTGCTGGTCGTCACCTCGCAGCTCGGCGGAGTGCTCGCCGCGCACCGGGCCGCCCGTGCCCGCCCCTCCGACGCCCTCTCCCAGACGGCGGGGGCGCGGCGCGGGCTGACGGTGACGGACGTGGTGCGGGGCGCCTCGGCGCTCGTCGCGCTGTGCGGTGCCGCGCTGTTGACGGCGGTCACCGCGGCGGGGCCGCGCGAGGACGTCGGCGAGCACCTGCCGCTCGTGCTGCTCGCCCACCTGGTCGCCGTCGGCTGCGCGGGCCCGGCCTTGACGCGGGTGGCGGCGCTGCTGCTGGCCTGGCCCCTGCGTGTGGTCACGGCGCCGCGCGTGCTGGGCGGGGGAGCCGCGACACAGCTGGCCTTCGCGCAGCTGGGGGCGCAGGCGAGGCGGTTGTCCTCCGCCGTCACACCCGTGGCGCTGGTCGTCGCCTTCACGCTGGTCAAGCTGGCGGCGCTGGCGCACGCGGCGGAACCGTCGTGGGTCGACCTGTTCGCCACCGTCCTCTACGCCGCTTTCGCCGCCCTCGCCGCCGTCAACACGCTGGTGATGCTCAGCGCCGAACGCCGCCGCGAGGTCGCACTGCTGCGGTCGGTGGGCGCCGCGTCCTGGCAGGTCGTGCGGGTGCGAGCCGTGGAGGCGGTGACGGTCGCCTGCGCGGGCTTCGGCGCGGGCACCGCCGTGGCCCTCGCGGTGACCCTGCCCCTGGGGGCGGCCGCGGACGCCTCCCTCGCCGCGCTGCCGGCCACCGCGTGGGCGGGCCTCGGCGGCGGAGTGCTGACCCTCACCCTCCTGGCGACCCTGGCACCGGTACCGGGGCACCTGCGGCGGGCACTGCCCCGTTGAGCCTACGGTGCACGAGGGCCTGCGCGGCCGTGCGGCCCGGCGGGGAACCGACGAGCCGTGCACCCGCTGCACCCGCCAGGATTGTCCGCGCAAAACGCCTACCCACGAAGACGAGTCCCGTGACTGCGACCGCCTCTTACGACCCGCCCGGCGCCCCCGCGGCGCGGCAGGCACTGCGTGCCCTCGCCTACGCGGTGGCGGGGCTCGTGCCCGCCCTGCTGGGCCTGCCCGCGCTGGCGCTGGTGGTGCTCGGCGCCGCGCTCTGTGTGACCAGGGCGGGGATCCCCCTCCTCTCCCTCGTCCTGACGGCGGTCCGCGCCCTCACCGACCTCCAACGCCTGCTCGTGCGCCGCCTGCTCGGCGAGGACGTGCCCGCGCCCCCGCGCCCCGGGCCGCTGCGCGCCGCACACGACGGCGCCACCTGGCGGTGCGCGGCGTTCGCCGCCCTCAACGCGCCGCTCGGCGCGGTGCTGTTCACCGTGCAACTCCCCGTGCGGCTCTACGGGCTGGCGCTGCTGTCCTACCCGCTGTGGTTCCGTGCCGTACAGCAGAACGGGCACGACGGACTCGAACTCACCGGCGCCACGCCCCTCGACACCTGGCCGCGCGTGGGGGCGGTCGCCGCCGGCGGGCTCCTCCTGCTGGTTCTCGCCGGCTGGGCCGCCCGCAGGCTCACCGCTCTGGTGAGGCTGCTGGCCCGCACCCTGCTGGCGCCGCTCCGCCTCGCCGAACGCGTCCACGACCTGGAGGAGACCCGCGCTCTGGCCGTACGCGACGCCGCCACCACCCTGCGCCGCATCGAACGCGACCTGCACGACGGGGCCCAGGTGCGCATCGTCGCCCTCGCCATGGCGCTCACCCGCGCCCGCGAAGCCCTGAGCGCGCCCGAGCCGTCCCGGGCCGACACCGACAAGGCCCGTCACCTCCTCGACCAGTCACTCGGCAACGCCCGTACCGCACTGGCCGAGTTGCGCGACCTCGTCCGCGGCATCCACCCGCCCGTCCTCGACAACGGCCTCGCCCCCGCCCTCGCCTCCCTCAGCTCCGGCATCGAGACCCCCGCCCTCCGCGTCGACCTGCGCACCGCGCTGCCGAAGACGCCGCGCCCGCCCGAGGCCGTCGAGACCATCGCCTACTTCTGCGCGGCCGAACTCCTGGCCAACGCCGCCCGCCACGCCGGTGCGGGGCACGTCGCCGTCAGCGTCCGTACCGAGAACGACGGCCGGACACTCCTCCTCGTCGTCGAGGACGACGGACGCGGCGGCGCCGCCCCGCGCCCTGCCGCACCCGGCACCTCCTCGGGGCTGCGCGGGCTCACCGAGCGGGTACGCACCGTGGACGGCACACTGTCCCTCGACAGCCCGCCCGGCGGACCGACCACGGCGACGGTCCGCCTGCCGCTCGCACCCCAGGAGGAGACGACGTGACCGGAAGGACGGAACGACCGCCCCTGCGCCTGGTCGTCGCCGAGGACGCCGCCGTCCTGCGGGAAGGGCTGGTCGGACTCCTCACCGACCGCGGCCTGGAGGTGACCGCCGCCGTCGGCGACCCGGAGGCGCTGCACGAAGCCGTCGAGCGGACCCGGCCCGACGCCGTCGTGGCCGACATCCGGATGCCGCCCACCCACCGCGACGAGGGCCTGCGCGCCGCGGCCGCGCTGCGCGGGCGCCACCCGGGGCTCGGGATCCTGCTGTTCTCCCAGTACATCGAGACCAGCCACGCCCACAGCCTCCTCGCCGACGGGCCCGCCGGCATCGGCTACCTGCTCAAGGACCGGGTGCTCGACGTCGACGAGTTCGTCGAAGCGCTGCACCGCGTCGTCGCCGGCGGCACCGCCCTCGACCCCGACGTCATCTCCCGCCTCCTGCGGGCCGATGCCGGGCGCGCCGCGCTCACGCCCCGCGAGGACGAGGTGCTCGGCCACATGGCCGCGGGCCTGACCAACGCGGCCATCGCCGCGCGCATGGGCGTCTCGCAGCGCGCGGTGGAGAAGCACACCGCAGCCCTCTTCGACAAGCTCGGCATCCCCCGCACCACCGCCGTCCACCGCCGCGTCCAGGCCGTACTGCACTACCTCGCCGCCTCCCCACGCTGACGCCCCGCCCCGCACACATCAGGACGCCCCCCGCCGCCGGGGGGGGGCGGGGCGGGGGGCGTCGGCTGGGGGGAAGGCGGCTACACCACCAACGAGAGCAGCAGCAGGAGCACCAGCGCCACGACGGAGATGATGGTCTCCATCACCGACCAGGACTTGATCGTCTGGCCGACGTTCATGCCGAAGTACTCCTTGACGAGCCAGAACCCGGCGTCGTTGACGTGGCTGAAGAACAGCGAACCCGCGCCGACGGCGAGCACGACGAGGGCGGCCTGCGCCGTGGACATGTCGGCGGCGAGCGGCGCCACGAGCCCCGCCGCGGAGACGGTGGCGACCGTCGCGGACCCGGTGGCCAGCCGGATGCCGACGGCGATGAGCCAGCCGAGCAGCAGCGCGGGGACGGACCAGTCCTGGGAGACGTCGAGGATCATCTGGCCGATGCCGACGTCGACGAGCGTCTGCTTGAAGCCGCCGCCCGCGCCGACGATGAGCAGGATGCCCGCGATCGGCCCGAGGGAGGCGCCGACGGTGGACGAGAGCCTGTCCCTGGTGAACCCGGCGGAGCGGCCGAGCGTGAACATGGCCACCAGCACGGCGACGAGCAGCGCGATCATCGGGTCGCCGATGACATCCATCACGCGCTGCACCGTGTTCTCGGTGTCGTCGATGACGATGTCGGTGAGCGCCTTGGCGAGCATCAGCACGACGGGCAGCAGCACCGTGGCGAGCGTGATGCCGAAGCCGGGGCGCTTGCCGGGATCGGCGCCGGCGCGCTCGGGGACGACGCCTTCGGGCGGGGTCGTCTCGACCCAGCGTGCGGCGACCTTGCCGAACAGCGGGCCCGCGACGACCAGCGTCGGAATGCCGACGACGAGGCCGAGCGCGAGGGTCACCCCCAGGTTGGCGTCGATGGCGTCGATGGCCACCAGCGGCCCCGGGTGCGGCGGGATCAGCCCGTGCATCACCGAGAGACCCGCCAGCGCCGGGATGCCGACCCGCATCACCGAGTAGTTGCCGCGCTTGGCCACCAGCAGCACGACGGGGATCAGGAGGACCAGCCCCACCTCGAAGAACATCGGCAGCCCGACGATCCCGGCGATCAGCGCCATGGCCCAGGGGATGGTGCGCCTGCTCGCCCTGGCCAGGATGGTGTCGACGATCTGGTCGGCACCGCCGGAGTCGGCGAGGAGCTTGCCGAGGACGGCGCCGAGGGCGATGAGGACGCCGACGCCGGAGACGGTGTCGCCGAGCCCGGTGGTGAAGCTGGAGATGGCCTTGTCCAGGGGCGCCGCGGCCACGGCGCCCAGGACGAGGGAGCCGACGGTCAGCGACAGGAACGCGTGCAGCTTGAACCGCGTGATGAGCAGGACGATGACGGCGATGCCGACGAGGGCGGCGATCCCCAACTGCGCGTTGCCGGCGGAGGTGATGGGGTCGGGCTGCGACCCGGCGGCCAGCATCTCCACGCTGAGATGTCTCACGGCTCTTCCTTCTTCGCTGTGGGTGGGGGTGGGGAGGGGGCGGGGGTGCGGGGACCGGGGTCAGGCGTGCGACGCGGCCCCGGTGGGGGCCTCGCCCGTGGCCTCGGGGGTGGCCACGGGCGAGGGGACAGGCGCGTGCCCCGGCCGCAGTGCGGCCAGGGCACGCCGGGCGACGGCCCGCGGCCCCGGGGCGACGGAGACGGACACGCCCCGCTCGTCGGCCTGGAGGGGTTCGAGCGTCGCGAACTGGGAGTCCAGTAGGGCGACGGGCATGAAGTGGTCGGCGCGCTCGGCCATGCGGCGGCCGATCAGCGCACGGTCGCCGGTGAGGTGGACGAAGACGAGGTGGGGGGCCGCGGCCCGCAGCCGGTCGCGGTAGGCGCGCTTGAGCGCGGAGCAGCTGACCACGCCGCCGCGGTCCGCGTGGCCGTGCGCCCAGGCGCCGATCGCGTCCAGCCAGGGGGCACGGTCGGCGTCGTCCAGGGGGGTGCCGGCGGACATCTTGGCGACGTTGGCCGGCGGGTGGAAGGCGTCGGCCTCGGCGTAGGGAACGTCCAGGTCCTCCGCGAGCAGCCGGCCGACGGTCGTCTTGCCCGTGCCCGCCACGCCCATGACGACCACGACTTGGCTCTGCGTGGACTCACCCGCTGTGTTCATCGGCCTCACTGCTGTCCTCATCGACCTCGGCGCCGAGCACACTCAACCTCATAGGTCACACGTATTCAATAGTCGGACACGAATTAGTCATACTTAATTGGGGTGACGATGAGCACGTAGGCTGAACGTCCCGGTGCGCTCGCCGAGCGTGCACACGGCAGGGGAAGACGAGGAGAGCGCCACTCATGACCAGCCAGGGGGCGGGCCGCGAGGAGACACCCGCGCGCGAGCGCGGCCTGCACGCGCGGCTGCTGGCCTCCCTCGGCCCCTCGATCACCGCGGGCGAGTACCCGCCCGGCACGGTGCTGCGCACCGAGGAACTGGCGAGCCGCTACGAGGTCTCCAGGACGGTCGCCCGGGAGGCGGTGCGGGTGCTGGAGTCCATGCACCTGGTCGAATCCCGCAGGCGGGTCGGCGTGACGGTGCTGCCGCCCGAGGAGTGGGACGTCTACGACCCGCAGGTGATCACCTGGCGGCTGGCCGGCACCGACCGCGGCCGCCAGCTGCGCTCCCTGACCGTGCTGCGCTCCGCCGTCGAGCCCGTCGCCGCCCGGCTCGCCGCCGAACTGGCCACCCCCGAGGAGTGCGCGGGCCTGACCGAGCACGCCCTGGGCATGGTCGCCACCTCACGCGGCCAGCAGCTGGAGAACTACCTGGTGCACGACGTCGCCTTCCACCGCACCGTGCTGCGCGCCTCCCGCAACGAGATGTTCGCCCGCCTCGGGGACGTCGTCGCCGCCGTGCTGGCCGGGCGCACCCACCACGACGTCATGTTCACCGACCCACGCCCAGAAGCCGTCACCCTCCACGTCAACGTCGCCGAAGCCGTCCGCGAGCGCGACGGCGCACGCGCCGAGGCCGCGATGCGCACGATCACCGAGGACGCGATGGCCGAACTGGACGTCCTCGCTCCCTGACCCGGCCCCTGACCGGCTGCCCCTGACCGGTCCCGGTCGGTCCCCCGGGCGGCGCCTCCCAGAGCGCGCGAGGTGACCGCCGCGTCGACGATGGCCCCATGGCGCAGCCCCCCGGACCGTCCCAGGACCGGCGGTCCCCCGACCACCAGTCCCCGGTCCCGCCGCCCGACCGGCCCCGCTGGACGTGGCCGCTGCTGGGGCCGCTGGTGGCGGGCCTGTTCGTCGCCTACTTCCTGCTGCCCGCACGGACGCTGGGCCCCGAGCGCCCGGAACTGAGCTGGGCCCTGCTGATCCTCGCGCTGACGGCCATCGCCGCCCTGCTCCTCAAGCACATGAGGGACGCCCTGTTCGACCGCCCCGGCACCGTGGTCGCGCTGATGTCGCTGATGTGCCTGTCCGTCCTGGTCTTCTCCTCCGCCTACTTCGTGATGTCCCACCACCCCGGAGAGTTCCAGGGCCTGCGCACCCGCCTCGACGCCCTCTACTTCACGCTGCTGACAGTGGCGACCGTCAGCTACGGCGACATCCAGCCGCGCGGCCAGTCCGCGCGAATGGTCATCCTCCTCCAGATCCTCTACACGCTCGTCTTCCTCACCGCCGCGGCCACCTCGCTCTCCGGCAAGCTCCGCCGCGCCGCCGCCAGCCGCCCCCCGGGCGGCCGCGAACACAAGCACGGACCTTCCCCGTGAGCGGCCCGCGCTACCCCTCCGGCGCGTCCAGCGCGGCGAGCTCGTCCCGCAGCCACTGCGGGGCCAGCGGATAGGCGGCGTACTCGCGCGCGTGCGGCAGACACGCCTCCACGACGCGGCCCGGACCCGAGTTCACCTCCACGACCGCCACCACGACGGTCGCCTCCCGCCACCGCTCGCACGGCAGGCAGTACCCGCCGCTCACCGCTCGCCCCGCAGGGCCTCGCGGAGCCGCTCCGGGTCCGTCAGCGCGGAGCCCGCCTCGTACGGAACGGCCCAGTACGGGCCCGGCGGCCCGGTACGGTCCCGCGCGGGTACAGGCAGCCAGCACGCCACCGACAGACACGCTGCCTCCCCCGCAGACCCCCACTCCACCCCCGCCCGCGGCTCCACCAGCCAGTACAGCCACGCGCCGTACGGATCCCCGATGACCCCACCGCACGCCTGCCCCAGCCGCCGGATCGCCCTGCGCCCCCGCCCGCACGGCACCCGCACGGCGTCCCACCACACCCCCACGGGCGTGAGCGTGAACGGCGCGTGCGACGGAGGGGACCATTCCTGTACGTGAGTCGCGGCCGGTGTGTCGTGCATGCGGTGTGGCTCCTTCCGGGTGACGCCAGGAGCCGCTGACGGTAGGCCGGTGGGGGCGGGCGCAGGGGTACAGACTGTCCCCCCGTCCCGCCCTGTCCCGGACACCGGCCTGAGTGGCCTCAGGCGACCGCGACGCCCACCGCCGACGCCAGTTCGCCCGCTTCGGTACGCAGCGCACGGGGCGCCCGGCGCCAGAGCTCGGCCGTCGCCGTGCGTGCCGCAGGCGTGTACCGCACGGTCTCCGCGCCGATGGCGTGCGCCTTCTGCATGACGTGCAGAGCGGCCGTCGCGTCGCCGCGCTGGAGGTGGCCACGCGCCACCTCGACCCACAGCCGTGCCCTGCGCTCCGTGGACGGCATGGTGTCCGGGTCGATGTCGTCGGCGAGGGAGAGCGCCTTGCCGCAGGTGCGCAGGTCGGTTGCCACCGACACGGCGTGGAAGCGGACGTTCGCCCGGCTGAAGACGGTCGAGGGGTGCACGTAGGCCGGGGGAAGTGAGCGGGCGGCGCGGTCACCGGTGTCCCAGTACCGCCAGGCGTCGCCCTCGCGCCCTTCCCGCGCGCAGGTGACGGCGGCGTGCAGCTGAAGCGCCCCGTAGACGCCGCGCCGTTCGTGTTCCGGCCCCGTGCCCTCCGACGCGTCGTCCAAGTGCGGACTCAGCAGCTCCGCGGCCTCCGTGACCGTGCGCAGCGCCTCCTCCGGGTAGGAGGTCTCCCGCAGCACGTTGCCCATGTTCCACGCGGCCGCCGCGATCGCCACGGGATCGTCCGCCTGCCGCGCCGCCGCGAGCGCCCGGTCGGCGACGACCCATGCCAGCTCCGCCGGGGCCACGTAGGCCGTCGCCTGGCCGACCAGCCGGTACGTGTCCGACAGCGCCACCAGCGCCGGTCGGCGCCGGCCCGCCCCGTTGGCCGACCGCGCGGCCGTCTCGGCATCGCGGATCAGCGCGGGCAGCAGCGCCCCGACCTCCGTACGGTTGCGGGCCGAGGTGTGCCACAGCCGCCACGTCTGGTCGACACGTCCCCGGAGGGCGGCGACATCGACACCCTCCGGGGGCGTCCCCTCAGGTACGACGCCGCGCAACATGACGGCCGACCAGATCTCCGGCATCGCCGGGTGGCTGAGCCGACCCAGCGGCACCGGCTGGGCAATGCCTTCGGCGCCGGTGAGCGCCGACAGATCGGAGAGCTGGAGCGCGGCGGCGAGCCGGAGCAGGAGGGTGTAGGAGTCCAGGTCCCGCTCCCCGGCCTCGATCTTCTTCAGCCAGTCCGGGCCCCGGCCGCACAGTCCGGCGAGCACGGCCCGCGTCATCCCCCGGGCCTCACGAAGCGCCCGCACGCGGTCACCGACGCTGAGGCCCCCTGCTGCGAACTCGGGCTTCTGGGACGGCATGTGGCCTCCATTCCTCGATACCGGAACGGTACGCCCATCCCCCTGACCCGGCCACGGGCGAATCGAGAGGTCGTGCGTCGGGTGACGGGCCACTCGGGGTGCCCTCATGGAAGGATGCGGGTGGCCGTGCGAGTGGATCGCTGACGGGTGGATGGCCGTCCCTGCCAGGCGAGTCGGAGCAGAGCCGATGACGATGCGCACCGTGACCATCACCGGGGCCCGGACGACGGGGCACCGGGACCCCGCCCACTACGCGCGGCTCTTCGCGCACTACCTGGCCCCCTTCGGGCCGGAGGCGCACTTCCATCTCGGCGGTGCCCGCGGCATCGACAGCCTCGCTCTGGCGTGGCTGGCTGCGCAGACGCCGGCCCGGATCACCGTTGTGGTGCCCGGCGTTCTCGACCAGCAGCCGCCCGAGGCGCGGCACGCGGTCGCCCGGGCCGGGGACCGTGTCGCGGAGCTGGTCGAGTTGGGTGCCGAGCCGCTGGACGACGCCGCGTATCTGGCGCGGAACCGGTGGATGGTGGACCGCTCCGAACTCGTCATCGGTTTCCCCGTCGGCACCAGCACCGTCTCCGGTACGTGGCAGACCCTCGACTACGCGGCCCGCCAGGACAAGGCCCGCCTGATCGTGCCGATCTAGTACGCGTTCCGGGCGGCGGAGTGCATGGCGTGGGGGAGGCGGGGCACTCGGGCCGCGGAGGTGGATAGACATGGGACCGTTGCTGCTCGTGCTGTTGCTCGCCCTGCTGCTGTTCGGCGCGGGGTTCGCGCTCAAGGCGCTGTGGTGGATCGCGGTGATCGTGCTCGTGGTCTGGCTGCTGGGCTTCGTCGTCCGGCCCACGACGGGAGGACGGCGCGGCCGCTGGTACCGCTGGTAGCGCCCGTGGAGCGCTGAGGAGCGCTGAGCTACCGGCCCGCCGGGCCGCCCGCCCCGTCCCGTCACCGGGACGGGGCGGTCCGGCAGGGCCGGGGCAAAAGGTATGCCGCACGTATGACGCGTCGTAAGGTCGCGAACATGGATACAACCGCCCTTCTCGACGATGCCTTCACGAGGGTGAACGGCGAGGTCCACGCCGCGCTCGACGGCATCCGGAACACGTATCTGACCGAGCGGATCGATCCGGGCGCGAACACCGTCGCCTGGCTGGTCTGGCACCTGACGCGGGTGCAGGACGACCACGTCGCGGACGCCGCGGGCAGCGAGCAGGTCTGGCACGCACAGGGGTTCGAGGAGCGGTTCGGGCTGCCCCTCGACGCGGACGACACGGGTTTCGGCCACTCGCCCGAGGACGTGGCGGCCGTACGGGTGGATTCGCCGGAGCCTCTGATCGCCTACCACGACGCCGTCCACCAGCGCACTCGCGAGTATCTGGGCACTTTGAGTTCCCAGTCGCTGGGCCGGATCGTCGATGACGCGTGGGACCCGCCGGTCTCCCTCGGGGTACGCCTCGTGAGCGTCATCGGCGACACGATGCAGCACGTCGGGCAGGCGGCCTTCCTGCGCGGCGTGCTGGAGCGTCGCGGCTGACGGCCGCACCCGGCCGCCGGGAGTACGACGACGGCGGAAGACACCGAGCGACAGACAAGCGCAGAACCGAGCGACAGACAAGAGCAGAAGAGAGGCGCGCCCCGTGATCCCCCAGCGCACCGCGACCAGCTCGACCCTCACCCTGCACGTCAACGACACCGCGCACGCCGTCACCGTCGACCACCGCGCCACCCTCCTGGACGTGCTGCGTGAACACCTGGATCTCACCGGCAGCAAGAAGGGCTGCGACCACGGTCAGTGCGGCGCCTGCACGGTGCTGTTGGAGGGGCGCCGCGCCAACAGCTGCCTGTTGCTGGCGGTGGCCCACGACGGCGCGCACGTCACCACCGTCGAGGGCCTGGGCGACGAGGAGCGCCCGCACCCGCTCCAGCAGGCGTTCCACGAGCGTGACGCCTTCCAGTGCGGTTACTGCACGCCGGGACAGATCGTCTCGGGCGTCGGCATGCTGTGCGAGGCGGCCGAGGGCCATCCGTCGCACGCGACGCCCGCCGAGGCGCTCGGCCACTCCACCGGGGCGCCGGCGCGGCTGAACCGCGACGAGATCCGCGAACGCATGAGCGGCAACATCTGCCGCTGCGGCGCCTACCCGCACATCGTGGAGGCGCTGGAGGACGTGGCCGAGGACGGCAGCCAGGCCCAGCGGGCCCAGCGGGCCCCGCGTGGCAGCGAGGTGCCGGCGTGAGGCCCTTCACCTTCGAGCGGGCCGCCAGCCCCGAGCAGGCCGTCTCCGCGTTCGCCGCCCAGCCCCGCGCCCGCTATCTGGCGGGCGGCACCAACCTGGTGGACCTGATGAAGCTCGGCGTCGAGACGCCCGAGCACTTGATCGACGTCTCCAGGCTGCCGCTGAACGAGGTGGCGACGACCCAGGAGGGCGGCCTGCGGATCGGCGCGAACGTGCGCAACAGCGACCTGGCCGCGCACCCGGCGGTCTGCCGCACGTATCCGGCGCTCTCGCAGGCGCTGCTGGCCGGCGCTTCGGGCCAGCTGCGCAACCTGGCCACGACCGGCGGAAACCTCCTCCAGCGCACCCGCTGCCCCTACTTCCAGGACACCTCGGCGCCCTGCAACAAGCGCGAGCCCGGCACCGGCTGCTCGGCGCGCGAGGGCGCCAACCGCGACATGGCGGTGCTGGGGTACTCGGAGCACTGCGTGGCCACCCACCCCTCCGACATGGCCGTGGCGATGGCCGCCTACGACGCCGAGGTCGAGGTGCTGGGCCCCGAGGGGGCGCGGACGGTGCCGGCCGCCGAGTTCCACCGGCTGCCCGGCGACACCCCCGAGCAGGACACGGTGCTGCGCCCCGGTGAGCTGATCTCCCACGTGACGCTGGGGCCGCCGCCCGAGGGGGCGCGCGCCGCCTACCGCAAGGCGCGCGACCGCGCCTCGTACGCGTTCGCGCTGGCCTCCGCCGCCGCGGTACTGGCCGTGGACGAAGGCGGCACCGTCCGGCACGCCGCGCTGGCCTTCGGCGGGCTGGCGCACCGGCCGTGGCGGGCCCGCAGGGCCGAGGAGGCGCTGATCGGCGCGCGGGCCGACGCCCAGAGCGTGGGGCGCGCCGTGGACGCGGAACTGGCGGCGGCCAGGCCGCTGTCCGAGAACGCCTTCAAGGTGCCGCTGGCCCGCAGCCTGGCGGTCACCCTCTTCACCCGTCTCGCCGAGAACCCGACCAGCCCCGCAGGGACGTGAGGACGATGGCCGTGACCGAGACCACCGAGGGCGTCCTGGGGGCGCCCGCACTGCGCCGCGAGGGCCGGGCCAAGGTCACCGGGACCGCGCGCTACGCCACCGAGCACACGCCGCCGGCCTGCGCCTACGGCTGGCCGGTGGCCGCGACCGTGGCGCACGGCCGGGTCACCGGCATCGAGGACGGGGAGGCGCTGGCGATCCCCGGCGCGCTGGCCGTCCTCACCCACGAGAACGCGCCGCGCCTGGTCGAGCCCGACGACCCCACGCTCTTCCTGTTGCAGAACGACCGGGTGCCGCACCGCGGCTGGTACGTGGCGCTGGCCGTCGCCGAGACGCTGGAGGCGGCGCGCGAGATGGCGCGGACCGTCCGCGTCGGCTACGACGAAGAGCCGCACGACGTGCTCGTCGCTGCCGACCACCCCGACCTGTACCACCCGGAGTGGGCCAACGGGGGTTACCCGGGCGACCAGCACAGCGGCGACTTCGAGAGCGCGTACGCGGCGGCCCCGCACCAACTGGACGCCACCTACGGCATCACCCCGCTGCACAACCACCCCATGGAGCCGCACGCCTCCACCGCGCTGTGGGAGGCCGGGCACCTGATCGCCTACGACTCCAGCCAGGGCGCCAGCACGGTCTGCCAGGTGCTCGCCGCCATGTTCGACATCGAGGAGAAGCAGGTCACCGTCGTCGCCGAACACGTCGGTGGCGGCTTCGGCTCCAAGGGCACCCCGCGTCCCCCCGTCGTCCTCGCGGCGATGGGCGCCCAGCACACCGGACGCCCCGTCAAGCTCGCGCTGCCGCGCCGCGAGATGCCCGCCGTCGTCGGGCACCGCGCCCCCACCGTCCAGCGGCTGCGGCTGGGCGCCCGCGACGACGGCACGCTCACCGCCCTCCAGCACGACGTGGCCACCCACACCTCCACCATCAAGGAGTTCGTGGAGCAGGCCGCCGTGCCCTCCCGCGTCATGTACGGCGCCGACGGCATCCGCACAGGGCACCGCGTGGTCCGGCTCGACGTGCCCACCCCCTCGTGGATGCGGGCACCCGGCGAGGCCCCCGGCATGTACGCGCTGGAGTGCGCCATGGACGAGCTGTCCTTCTCCCTCGGCCTCGACCCGGTCGAGCTGCGGCTGCGCAACATCCCGGAGACCGAGCCCGAGAGCGGCAAACCCTTCAGCAGCCACCACCTCGCCGACTGCCTGCGCGAGGGCGCGCGCCGCTTCGGCTGGGAGCGCCGCGATCCGCGCCCGGCCGCCCGGCGCGAGGGGGACCTGCTGCTGGGCACCGGCGTGGCCGCCTCCACCTATCCGGTGATCGTCGCCCCCTCCACCGCTTCGGTGCAGTCCATGGGCGACGGCACCTACCACGTGCGGGTCAACGCCACCGACATCGGTACCGGAGCGCGCACCGTGCTGGCCCAGGTCGCGGCCCAGGAGCTGGGCGTCGCGCTGGACGCCGTCCGTATCGACGTCGGCAGCAGCGACCTGCCGCAGGCGCCGCTGGCCGGCGGCTCCTCCGGTACCGCCTCCTGGGGCTGGGCCGTGCACAAGGCGTGCCGTGAGCTGCGCGAGTCGGACGGCAGCATCGTCACCGTCGACACCACCTCGGACGTGGAGGCGCAGGAGGACTACGCGCGGCACGCCTTCGGCGCGATCTTCGCCGAGGTCTCCGCCGACACGGTCACCGGCGAGGTGCGGGTACGCAGGATGCTGGGCGTCTTCGCCGCGGGACGCATTCTCAACGCCCGTACGGCGCGCTCCCAGTTCATCGGCGGCATGACGATGGGGCTGGGCATGGCGCTGACCGAGCACAGCAGCCTCGACGCCCGGCTCGGCGGTTTCGTCCAGAAGGACCTGGCGAGTTACCACGTCCCCGCGAACGCGGACGTCCCCGACATCGACGCGCACTGGATCGAGGAGCACGATCCGCACCTCAACCCGGTCGGCGGCAAGGGCATCGGCGAGATCGGCATTGTCGGCTCCCCCGCCGCGATCGCCAACGCCGTGCACCACGCCACGGGACGGCGTCTCCGCGACCTTCCGCTGACGCCCGACCGGGTGGGGGTGCTGGGGTGAGGGCTTGGCGGCTCGGTCGGCGCGGCGCTGTCCTCAGTCGTAGGCCGAGCCGTCCTCCATGGGGGCGGCGTAGCAGGCCAGGCGATGGTTGGTCTTGGCCGCGGCCTTGAGGATTCGCTCCAGGTCCTTGCGGACGTCCTGACCCTTCTTGGCGAAGGACTCCACCGTCACGTGCAGTTCGGTGTTCTCGTCCGGCTTCTTCTCCTCGGTGCACGGCAGGGCGGCTGCGGCCCCGCTCTGTGTGGACCAGCTCTCCTTGAAGCCGGACACCTTCCGCACCGGGTCGGAGGTGATGCGGTCGAGCGGGGAGGCGGCGTTCCGCTGCTTGACGCTCACTTGCAGGGCACGCTCCCCGTCGGCGTCGATGCGGCAGAGCGAGCTGTACTCACCCTTCTTCCGCGTCACTTTCTGCCAGCCGCTCACGTCGTGGGACGTGGGGACCACGCGGTCCAGCACCGATGCGGACAGGCCGAGGAGAACCGTGTGACAGGTGTCCGCGGACACCTCGGAGAACTTCTTGGGCTCCTTCCGTTGCCAGAGGGCCCCGCCTGCCACCCCCGCCGCGACCAGAGCCACGGCGAGGACGGTGAGCAGGGTGTCGCGGAGCAGGCGTTTCGAAGGCATACGTCCTGTCATCAGTCCGGTCGATCTGCGGGGAGGCTCTTGACCTGGTCCATGGACGAAAGGTGGGCGGCGCTGCTTTCCACGCTGTCCTTCGCCAGGCCGAAGCCCTCGTAGGTGAAGGTGTTCGCCCAGGCTACTGACGTGTCGACGCCGCGGTGCTTCTGGATGGCCGCCAGGATCGCTTCGTTCGTCTTGATGTCCTGCTCGCGTTCCTGGTTGTACAGCCGTCCGGCGTAGGCGGCCTTCTCGGCTCCCTCGTTGTGGGAGAGTCCCGCGTCGATGTCGTTGGCCATCGCTCCTTCGGCGCCCACGGTCAGTGCACCGACCGTGGCACCCACCACCGGGTTGGGGAACCACTTCGCATAGGCGGTCGCGGCTGTCACGGCGCTGCCGAACCCGGTGTTGCCCCAGAGCCTGGCGCTGAGGGTCTGCTTCTCGAACGCCGCGTCTTCCGCGATGGCCCTGCTGATCACGGCCTCCTGCCGGCCGATGGTCAGCGTGCCGGTCGTCTCACCGGAGGTGCGCAGGATCTGCTGCACGGTCTCCTTGGGGGAGGCGTCGTACTTGATATCGGTGGTCAGCGCGTGCTCGAGCGCCTCCGCGGTGTACTTCTTCTGACCGTGAGTCATCGCGGCGTTGGCCTCCGGGTCCTGGCCGAGACCCAGAAGGAACTTGGTGGCGTCGAGATGGCTCACCTTGGCCTGCTCGCCGGACATGGGGAACAGCTGCTCGTCTCCCGACCCGTCGTGCAGCGCGCGGAAGAGGTCGGGGGTGTACTCGGCAGCCGCCCTTCCCAGCGGGTCGTGCATGCCGGGAGCGAGCTTGATGCCGTTGTCCTCCGCTGCGACGCCCTTGATGAGCTGCTGCATGACGTGCGCCTCGTCCTTGGTGTGGGACGGGTTGAGCGGGAGCTGAGCATCCCAGTCGTGGCCTGTCGTCGCCGAGGTGAGGGCGTGTCCGAGGGCTTCGCGGGGGCCCGTGGCTCCCTTGTTCGAGCCGTCTCCGGTCGGTTCCCCGTCCGGCAGCCACGTGCGCTCGCGGAGCAGGTAGTCGAAGTTGTCCTTGTCGTTGAAGAAGTCGGTCGAGGCCCCGGCGTTGTGACCGAGCGCTTCCAGGTAGCCCGTGAAGGGGTCCTCGCCCTTGTCGTTCTTCTCACCGATGTTGAGGAAGTCGTTGGGCATCCGCCCGTTGCTCAGCCACTTGCGGTGACCTTGGTCCTCCTCGCGCCCGCCGGGGCCGGTGAACGCCTTCTTGTCCGTCTCGATGAGTTTCTCGCCGTAGTCGTGCAGGAAGTCCGAGTCCCACTTCCCGGTGCGCATGAGGTTGCTCATCACCTGGAAGCCGTAGGGCGGCTCCGCGTTGTAGGCACCAGCTGACGGGCCCATCCTCTTGTAGCCGAGGTCCAGGACGTCGTTCTTCCACTTGGCCATGCCCGGGGAGTCGGAGTGGCTGGCCAGCGCCAGGGTGTCCCCCAGGTTGTCCTGGAGCGCCGCGAGCTGCTTGGTGACCCCTTGCGGGCGCTTCTTGGGCTCGCTGAACGGCCCGTCGTCGTACTCGGGCTGAGCTGTCTTGTACCAGAAGTCCAGGATGCCCTTCGCGCCCTTGCGGGTGGCGAACTGCTCGGCGAAGTCGGCGTTGTGGGCGTTCTTGGCCAGGATGCCGTTGAACTTGGCGAGGAGTTTCGGGTCCTTTTTGAGGTCGTCGTCGCCGGCCAGTTTCAGCAGGGCGTCGACGTCCTCCTTCGTCTCTTTCCTGACGTCGACGAGGTGACCGGCGATGTCGTCGTTGAAGCCCTTGCCCGGCGGGTCGATCTGGAGAACGGTCTTCAGCGCGTGGTCAGCCTTGCTGGCGTCGGAGATCGCCTCGCGGATGCGGCGGTTGCACTCGTCGACCTTCTGCTGGAGCTTGTCGAAGTCGGGTATGTCGTCCTTGTGGCCCGGGAGGATGGAGACGGTGCCCTTGGCCTCGTCGAGCTTCAGGTAGTTCTTGCTTCCGTCCTTGGGCTCGGCGGTCACGGCCTTCTCGATGCCGCGGATCTCCTCCTGGGAGAACTCGAACGTCGCGAGGGCCTCCGACATATTGGTGCTGATCTTGGCCGCGAGTCCCGCGGCCTCGGACATCTGCCGGCGCACGCCGCCGAACTTCTTGAACGCTGCGCTCGCCGTCTCGCCGTACCAGCCGGACCTCTCCAGCGGGCTGGACACGGTGCGGCTGAAGGAGATGGCGACGCCATCGATTTTGCCGGGGAGCTTCTGCCACTTCTTGGCAGCCTCCCGCAGCGGCTCCAGATTGGCGTCGCGGATCGCGGTGTACTCGAGCTCAGGAGGGGTTGTCATCGTTGCTCCCTAGAAGTCGGGCTTGTCGCCGTCGACCGTCCGGGGAATGTACGGGCCGGGCATCGGCTCTGTCGTCCCATTGGCATAGGGGTGGTACAGCGGCCCCTGGATCGGCTTCACCCCGGAGGGCACCACCTTGTCGATCTCCGCCTTGCGCCGTACATCCTCCGCCTTGAAGGAGGTGGCAGCCGACCTGAGTGCCTTGGCGACTCCGGTGTAGAGGCCGTCCAAGTACTTCATCTGCTCGCGCCAGAGCTTCTGGAAATCCTTGAACGCCTCGTCGCTGGCGAACCCCTTCAAGGAGCCCGGCACTTGCTCGGTCTCCCGCATGGTCTCGTTGTCCGTCTTCTGGAAGTCGTCACTGACCGTGTCCGCCTTGCCCGCGAACGTGCGGAGCACCTCCGCGGAGACGTTGAGGCCCTTCTCGCCGCCCTTTCCGCCGCCACCCTTGTCGCCGTCGCCTGCGCCGTTCAGCTGCATCGAAGTGGACTGCCGCGAGCGGGCGTCGGCGACCAAGCCTGCCCATTCCTGCCCGAAGGACATGTGTTCCCCCCGCTTCCCTCGATGGACTTCCGTGTTCTTCGGAAGAACCTGTCTTCGAAAGAACCTATAAGAGACGCGGCGATGACGCCTCCCCGCGATTCGAGGCCCGCACACGTGCAGTTCTTCCTTGACGCCGGCTCGGCAAACCGGTCGCCGGGTGCCGGTGACCGACCGTGGTGCCGCGCGGGTTCGAGCCTGCGCCCGCGTACCGCGCCCGCTGTCTCGCGATCAGAATCCGGCCTCACCTTCCGCGCGGGCCGCCGGGTGTTCCCGGCGCCGCGTGCGCGCCCAGTGCCAGCCGTACCGCCTCCCGCGCGCTCGTGAAGGAGACCTCGCTGAGGACGCCGGGGGAGGCCACCTGGTCGCCCACCAGGTAGAGGCCGTCGCCGCGGTCGATGGCGGGGCGGTCGCGCCAGCACGTTCCCGGCGGGTCCACGGCGCCGGTCCGTCCGGCGGCGGTCGCTTCCGTCCGCTGGACGACGCGGTCGCGCCACCGCGCGAAGCCGAGGTCGAGCAGGTGCTCGCCGCGGCTCAGCGCGGCGGCGCGGGGCTCGTCGGGTGCCAGCGGGAACTGGGCCTGGATCAGGGACCGCCCGGCCGGCGCCAGTGACCGGTCGGCAGCCGTGAACCGCTCGATCCAGCCCGGCGCGTCCAGGTCCGAGAGGACGAACGCGTCGCCCCCGCGGGCCTCCAGCACCAGGTCCAGCAGGGCCGTCCGCCCGCTCGGCCAGCTCAGCGAGGGATCGCCCAGCAGTCCGCGGGCCGCCGCCAGGGAGGTGGCGAGCACCACGGGTCCGCTCCGCCGTGCCTCGGCGAGCGCTCCGGCGTCGATACGCGCCCCCGTCTCGACGCGTACGCCCGACTCCCGCGCCCGCTGCGCCATCCGCGCCACCAGCGAGGCCCAGCCGCCGCGCGGATAGTGCGCCTCGGGCGGCAGCTTGGAGGCGCGCCGCATCCGCTCCTGCGTGAACGCGGCGGACAGCTCGCCGGGCGCGTGATGGAACGTGGCGACGGCGGCGAAGTTCGCGGCCGCCCGCGCCGTCTCCTCCCCGAGCTGTCCGGCCGCCCACGCCAGGTACGGCACCCCGACGGGGGCGTGACGCCTGCGCCGCAGCCGCACCAGGGACGGCGGCGGCATCCGGTGCAGGGCGCCGTCGTGGTGGTAGCGCATGCGCAGCCCCTCCCTCACCGGCACCCGCGCCATGGGCGGCAGCAGGCCGCGCCGGGCGAGCCAGCGCCAGTGCGGGCCGCCGTTGTAGAGCGCGTGCGGTCCCTCGTTGGTGCGGTAGGGGCCCTCGGCCGTACCCGCCCGCCCGCCGAGGCGGTGCCGCGCCTCGTACACCGTGACCTCGGCCCCGGCCTCCCGCGCGCACAGTGCGGCGGTCAGCCCGCCGAAACCACCGCCGACGACGGTCAGCCGCCCGCGATCCGCGACGTCACCCATCGGATACTCCTGCTCTCGACGGAGCCGGTCTTTGTCGCACCGGCCCGCTCACACCGTTCCCGCTCGTTCCGAGCGTTCCGAGCGTTCCGAGCGTTCCGACGCACGAGGCCGCTTTGGATGTGACACGCCGCCGCTCCGCCGGTGCCAGGGCCGAGCCCGCGCGGGGCGCCGTCCGTCCTCCTAGGCTGGAGACCAGGACGCGTCGCCTATCAGCGAGGTGTGACAGCGATGCCCGAGCTCCCCGACGTCGAAGGCTTCCGCAGGGTCCTGGCCGACTGCGCGCGGGGCCGGACGATCGAGCAGGTCGACGTACGGGACGCGGGGGTGCTCCACGGGGTCGGAGCGGGGCGGCTGAGCCACGACCTGGAGGGGCGCAGGTTCACCGAGCCCGAGCGGCACGGCAAGTGGCTGCTGGCCCACACCGGCGGGCCGACCCTCCAGTTCCACTTCGGCATGACCGGGCGGCTGGTGTGCGCACACGCCGGCGACGCCCCGCACGCACACGATCGTGTGCTGTTCACCCTCGCCGGCTCCCGGCAACTGCGCTACCGCGATCAGCGCAAGCTCAAGGGCCTGTGGCTCGCCGGCGACCCGGAGGCCGCCCGCCTCCTCGACGAGCAGGGACCCGACGCGCTCGCGGTCTCCCGCGCCGACTTCGACGCGGCGCTCACCGGACGCCGCGGCGGGCTGAAGGCCGCCCTGACCGACCAGTCGCTCCTCGCCGGCCTCGGCAACCTGCTGGCGGACGAGATCCTGTGGCAGGCCAGGCTGCACCCTTCCCGCTCCACCGGCTCCCTCACCGACGGCGAGCGCGCTGAGCTGTACCGCACGATGCGCCGGGTGCTCCGTACCTCGGTGCGTGCCGCGCAGGTGCCGCCGCGCGACGACTGGCTGACCGGCCACCGCGACGCTCCGGACCCGGGGGCGCCCTGCCCCCGCTGCGGCACGCGCCTGCGCTCGGGCCGCACGGCGGGACGTACGACGTACTGGTGCCCGCACTGCCAGCCGGCCCCGGACTGAACCGGTCCGGGTCCGGGTCCGGGGCCGGGTTCGGTCCGGACCGGGGCGCGTGTGCGTGCGCCGGGAGGGTTCACCGTGCCTCGGCAGACAGCGCTCGTCCCCTCCCCCATTCGTATAGGTGTACAATACAAATAGATCGTCGTCGCGGCAGCCCACAGCAGCGGGAACGGGACGGCCGACGAGAACGGAGGATGTGACCCGGATTGGCCTGGACGGCATCGCTCGCACACACCGTACGCAAGGGCTTCCACACGGAACGGGTCTTCGCCGACCCCTGGGCCATCGGCCGCGCCGTACTCGCCGTCGCCATCGGAGCCGCACTCGGCTGGGCGCGCGACGACCTCCTCGCCACCACGATGATGAGCGTCGGCGCCTTCATCTGCGGCATCGGCACCCTCCTCGCCCCCCTGCGGCACCGCCTCGTCAACGCCGTGGTGATGGCGGTCGCCTTCAGCGGCGCCACGACGCTGGGAGTCTTCCTCCAGCCGGCCGGCTGGTACTTCCTCATCGCCCTGGCCGTCGCCGCCTTCCTCGCCGGCCTGTGGCGAGCCCTGGGCGCCGCACCCGGAATCCGCGCCTGCCTCGTCGTCATCGGCATGCTGATCACCGCCGACGTCTCGCCCGGCATCGACGCGGGCCTGGAGATGGTCGAGTGGATCGCCGCGGGATCAGGACTCGTCGTCCTCGTCCAGCTGCTGCCGCCGTACGGCCGCCGCCACGCGGCGCAGCGCCGCAAGCTGGCCGACGTGTACGCGTCGCTGGCCGACTACGCCCGCCGCGAGGGCGCCGCCGCCGGCCACGAGGGCGCCGCTGCGAGCGTCTCCCCTGCCCCCTTCTCCGCCGCCCGCACGGCACTCGGCCTCCTCCCGCCGTACGCCCGCCCCGCCGCCGCACCGCTGTTCGGGCTGCTCGGCGAGGCCGAACGCGTCCGCCGCGCCCTGTACGCGGCCCAAGGCGCCCGCGACGTGCCCTACGACGCCCTGGCCGACACTCTCGACGGGCTCGCCGGCACGATCGCCACCGGCCGGCGCCCCCGGTCAGCGGCGGCGGCCCCTGCCGTCCCCGGTCCTTCCGCCCTCCACGACTGGCAGGGCCCGCTCGCCGACACCCTGCGCGCCCGCCTCGCGGAAGCCCGACGGCTGGCCGTCCTCGCGGTGACGGACGCGTCAGGCGGCGCCGCCCAGCCGGACCCGGCGGCCGTCGCTCCGCGCGCTGCGGCGGACCCGTACGACAGCGGTCCGGCCCCGGTCGCGGCAACGGCCCGGGTACCGGTCCCGGCCTCTGCCCCGGCCTCCGCCTCCGCGGCACCGCACGAGGAGATCCCCGCCCTCTACCGGCCCGAGGGGCTGACGCGGGGCGGGCTCCGCCGCCTCACGGCGGAACTCAGCCCCCGGCTCACGGGGGCGCCGCTGCTGCGGCACGCCCTCCGGGTCGGCATCGGCACCACCGTCGGAGAGGCGGCGGGCCGCGCCCTCGGCGACTTTTGGGGACACGGCCTGCCCGCGCACGGATTCTGGGCGGCGCTGACGACGATGCTCGTCCTCTTCCCCGACTACCAGCACACGTTCGCGCGCGGCTGGAGCCGCCCCGTCGGCTCCATCGCGGGAGGGTTCCTCGCCTGGGGACTGCTCCAGTTCTCCTGGTCGCACGGCGCGCTCGCGCTCGCCACCGTCGCCTTCGCCGCCGTGACCTTCGTCGTCCTGCGTACGGGCCAGCACATGCTGAACCTCGTCCTGACGGCGTGGATCGTCTTCCTCCTGCACCAGATGGGGACGGCGCAGAACCTGGTGGCGTGGGGGCGCCCGGCCGACACCGTGCTCGGCGCGGTCATCGCCCTGGTGATCTTCCTGCTGCTGCCCACCTGGCACCACCACCGCATCCCCGACCTGCTCGCGCGCTGGCTGCGGACGCAACAACGCCTGCTGCCCGTCCTGCTGACCGGCTACACGGACGCCGCCGCCACCGACCGGGCCGCACTGGAGCAACTGCGCGGCGCCGCCCGGCGCGCCCGCGAGGAGCTGGAGTCCGCCATCGGCCACCTGCCCCACGAGCCGCGCGGCCACCGGGCACGCTGGAGCGCCGCCGAGCTGACCCGCGTCACCTCGTCCGTCTTCGCCGTGACCCGCTGCACCGCACTGCTGACCGAACACCTGCCGGCGGACAGCACCGAAGCCGTCCCCGAACTCGCCGAGTTCGCCACCCCGCTGCACGGCCACCTCGCCGCCCTGGAGGCGCTGGCGGCGAACGGAGAGGCCGTACGCCCCGGACAGCTGCGCGCGCTGTTCACCGAACTGTCCGCGAAGAGCGGACTCGCCTGGGTGGTCGACCGCGCCGACCCCGGCACCGTCTCCACGCCCCGGGCCAGGGCGCTCGCCACCTGCCTGCGCACGGTCCTCGCCCTGGAGACCCTCACCGCGGACCTCACACCGCCCAGCGGCCCCGAACGCGATCCCCGGAGCGACGTGCGTCGCCCCGGGGGACACGCAGGCCGCCCCAGGAGCCCCGGGGGCCGCGCCCGCCACGCACGTCACGCGGCGCACGCCCCCGCGTGAGCCCCTCCCTTCACTCTGACCGCTCGTGGGCGCCCCGCTCTCTCCGACCGCTAGTGGGCGCCGCCGCCCGGCAGTGCGGTGGACGCTGTCGGTGGCGGGCCGGCAGACCCGAGCAACCGCGCCATGGTCTCGGCGTCCCGCACCGCCGCGTCACCGCAGCAGTTGTTGAACAGGACGTGGACCTGCCCCGCCCGTTCGGCGAGCCCGCGCAACCGGGGCAGCCACGCCGCGAGTTCGCCCTCGCTGTACGCGTACCGGAAGCGCTCCTCCTTGCTCCCGGTGCCCCAGGCGGCGCTGCGCCCGTGGAACCGTACGACGGACAGCCGGGACGAGGTGACGCTCGCCGTAGGCGGCACCGAGGACGGCAGCCTCTGGTTCATGTCGACCGCGACGGCGGTCATGCCGTACCGCTCCAGCAGCGCGGCCGTGGCGTCCGACCGCCCCCCGTGCCACCACGCGGGTTGCCGGAACTCGACGGCGACGGGCCAGCCCTCCGTCCGCCGGGCGGTCGCCGCCAGCACCGCCTCGGCCCGCTCCCCTGGCCGGAACCACGGCGGAAACTGGAACAGCACACTCCCCAGCCGCTCCGCCCGCCGCAAGGGCGCGATCCCGGCGGCGAACCGCGCCCACACCTCGTCCAGCACCCCCGGGTCGCGCGCCTCGGCCGGCAGCCCGTCCGGCATCACCGCACTCCGCGTGGGGTGCCCGGTGAGCAGCGAGAACGCCTTCACGTCGAACACGAACCCGTCCGGTGTCCGCTCCGCCCACAACCGGCTGTTCCGCTCCCGGGGAAGCGCGTAGTAGGTGGTGTCGACCTCGACGACCGGAAACCGCTCGGCGTAGTACCGCAACCGCCCCTCGGCGTCCCTCCGCCCCGGCGGATACCAGCCACTCGCGACCAGTCCGCGATCGGCCCACGAGCACGCGCCCACCAGGATGTCGCCCATGCCGCCGCCGGTTACCCACCCATCTGCCGGGCAGACCCGCCGCAGCGGTCCCGATCCCGTGGAGGCGCTGACGACGCCGCAGCGAGGAAAGCGGGGACGGCGGGGAACGGCGGGGACGGCGAGGACGGAGAAGCCGGGCCGCCGCCGTGACGCTACGTTGATTGCGGTGCCTTGCGGCAGCGCGACGGCAGACAGCACTGTGAACGCACCACCCCGGACAACGGGACGGACGGACACACCGAACGGCTTCCGACGCGGCATGACCACCGCGCGCGTGTCGCGACAGCTCGCGATGGTCGCGGTCGCTGTCGAAGGAGGTCGCCGATGTGCCCAGCCCCGCAGCCGGACAGCCGCGACGCGGACACGGAACGGCACGGGCGCGCCGCAGTACGCAGCCGCACCCGGACCGTCGAGCCCGTTGACTCCACGTCACCGGCAGGCAGGTGGTACCTGCGGGAGAACACCTCGTGGGGGTCGGGGTTGCGCGTCGCGTTCGGGATCCTGGACGCGCTCGCCACCCTGACGCAGAACGAGGCCCTCGCCTTGGTGGCGAGGGCTCTGCGCGCAGTGGTGTCTTCGATCGTCGACGCCGGACAGCACAGGCGATCGTGAGACCCGAGGCCCGGCCGTCGGGAGGCGGTCGGGCCGCACGCCTCAAGGAAACTCCATACACGGGCAAGAGCCAAGAGGCGCCAACTTTTCCGCACCCGTCCGGCGGCACGAAACCGAGTTGCGTGCCGGGCGGCGGAAGCCGAGGAGGAAGACCGCACGTGGACGCTGCCGCGGCCCGATGCCACGCGTGTGGAACCGTGCTGCCCGCACCCGCCAGGGTGGGACGGCCCCGCCGCTACTGCTCCGACACGTGCCGCTCAGCCGCCCGCCGCACGCGGCGCCGCGTACGGGAAGCGGGCGCCGCCGCGTTCGCCGGGCCGTGCGCGACGCACGTCGCCGGCCACTCCTGCGGCCGCACGGCCCGCTTCGTCATCGTGCTGAACCGCCGCGAGACCCGGCTGTGCGACCCGTGCTACCAGGCGGCGCTCGACTTCCTGATCGGCCAGGGGGTCACCGCCCGCGACGTCGACACGATCCGGTTGACGGACGCGACGCCGTCCGCCGACGCGCTCCGGTCGAACGACGCGAACACCACCCCGTCACCCGCGGCTTCCGCCCTGCCCGCCCTCCCGCCCGGCTCCGTTCCCGCGGCCGTGCGCGCCGTCCCGGGCGGCGGCCCGCGCCGCCGCCCGCGCGCACTGCTGATCGAGGACGACGAAGCCCTCGTCGCGGCGCTGGAGGCGGCGCTGTCCCGCAGCGGCGGCTACCAGGTCAGTCACGCGTACGACGGCTCCACCGGCCTCCGGGAGGCGTACGCCCGACGCCCGGACATCGTCCTGCTCGACATCATGCTGCCGGGCATCGACGGCATCGAAGTGCTACGGCGCCTGCGCAGCGTCAGCGACATCCCGGTGATCTTCCTGACCGCGCGCGGCGACGACCAGGACCTCGTCATCGGACTCGCCGCCGGCGCGGACGACTACGTCGTCAAGCCGTGCAGCCCCAGGGAACTTTTGGCACGCATGGCGCGGGTACTGCGCCGACACGGCGAAACGGCGCACGAGCCGGCCGTCTGGGAAGACGGCCTGCTCCGGCTCGACTCCCTCAGCCTGGAAGCCCACGTCGTCGGCCAACCGCTGGAACTGACCCCCATCGAGTTCCGCCTGCTGGACCTGCTGGTACGCAACGCCGGCGCGGTCCAGCCCTTCGGGCGCCTGCTGGCCGCGGCGTGGAACGACCCCGAAGCAGCCGCCTTCTCGCGGGTGAAGTTCGCCGTCTCGCGGCTGCGCCGCAAACTGGACGCCACACCGCTGGGCGGCGACGCCATCGTCTCGGCCCGCGGCATCGGCTACTTCTACCGCTCCCCGTCCGCCCCCCGGCCACCTGCCGACACCGAGACCCCCCGCGAGGGCCACGGCCACGCCGGCCGCATCCTCGACATCCTCAACGAACGCGAACGCGAACGCGAACGCGAAGGCGGAGGCGGGAGCGAGCGCGAAGGCGGCCTTGACCGCCGGCGCGGAGGTGCAGGCGGAGGCGAGCGCGACGGCGGGAGCGGGCGCGAAGGCGGAAGCGGTGGCGAAAGCGGTAGCGGTGGCGCCCGCGCCTGAAGGCGGCGAGCGGAGCCCGCTGCCCGCCGCTGCGGATCGGGCGCGCCCCGAGCTGTCCACCGCCTGGCGGATGGTCACAGAAAAGTCACTTCTCTCGCACGTCTCTCACATTTCCTTTCCCCGAGCACTACGGTCACTTCACCCAAAACGCTCTGGGGGGATGTCATGAACAATCCGCACACGGCACCGATACCGCCGATACCGCCGGCTCCACGCCCACCCGGCACACCGGACAGCCGCCCGCTCCGCAAGCGCGCACTCGTGTGGGTCGTGGGCTCGGCACTCTTCCTCGGAGGCGTGGCCATCGGCTCCGCCGGGGCCGAGGGGCAACAAACCACCGCGCACACGGCCGAGCCCGCAGCGACGATCACCGCGACCACCACGGCCAAGCCCAAGCCGCAGCCCCGTCCGACCGTCACCAAGACCGTCGAGGCGAAACCGGAACCCGCCCCTACGGTCACCGCCACCAAGACCGCCACCGCTCCCGCCGCCGACCCGGGGAGCGGCAGCGGTGGCGGCAGCAGCAGTCAGGACAGCGCCGACAGCAGCTGCACCATCACCTCGAACTCGGGCAACTGCTACGCAGCAGGCCAGTTCTGCCGCAACAGCGACCACGGAGCCACGACGTCCACCGCGAGCGGCCGTTCCATCAAGTGCGCCTACAGCTCGAACGCCTGGCGCTGGACGTACAGCTGACACGACGCCCCACGCCGGCATGGGCTTCCGCTCTTCGGGCCGTCCGACGCGTTGGCACGCCGTCCCCCGCCGGCCACCAGAGCCGACCGCGTTCCGCGCGACTCGCGGCGGCGTGTCCGAAGCCTTCCCGGGGGCAGACGTCAAGTGAGGGGAGGCGTGATGGACGGCGAGAGGGATCCGCACGAACGGCTGCGGCTGGGGCTCTGCTTCGGGGGCGCCACCACCGCGTTCACCGTCATCGGCGCGCTGCTCTCCCTGCTCGGGGCACCGGCTGTCGTGGTGTGGCCCCTAGCCTCCGGCGCCGGCGTCTGGGGCTACCGGAGTGGCGGAGAACTCATGCGCCGCTTCGACGGCCGGTGCCGGTAGTCGTCCATGCACGTCCTGCAAGACGGCTGCCGGTAGTCGTCCATGAGTGTCCCGCGCGGTGGTCTCTCCCGGCGACACCGTGGAGAGGCCGGAAGGCGATCCGTGTCCCCGCGCCCGCAGGCCGCCCGGCAAGTCGTCAGCGCCCGGGAAGCCGACCTCGCCCTCCGCGACGAAACCGCCCGCCCCCGCAGAGGCCGCCGCCACACGGGCGTCGGGTATCAGATCTTCGTGCCGCCGGTTTCGCACACTTGACGGGCTATGTCGCGGAGCTTCGTGTTCCGCTCCTGGGACAGGCGCCGCATGGCGGTGAAGGCGTCGTCCTCGGTCAGATCGTGCCGTTCGATGAGGATGCCCATGGCCTGACCGATGGTGTGGCGGGTGTCGAGGGCTTGGTGCAGCTGGGCGGCGTTGCGGGCGCTGGAGAGGGCGACGGCGGCGTGGGAGGCCAGTAGCCAGCCGGAAGTCTCGCTCCCGGCGCTGAAGGCGGCCGGTTGCCTGGCGTAGAGGTTGAGGGCTCCGAGTTCCTCGTCCTCGGTGTAGAGGAGAAAACCCATCATGCTGCCGACGCCGAGCGCGCGGGCCTGGGCCACGTAGCCGGGCCACCGGTCCTGGTAGGCGGTCATGTCCTCGATACGGAAGACGCGCTCTTCGCCGTCGTGCCGGGCAGCGTCGAAACACGGGCCTTCGCTGAGACGCTCTTGCAGTGCGTCACTACGTACGACGAGGTCCTCGGTGGGAGCCAGCGACTGGACCCGGCGGCCGTGCAGGATCAGGATTCCGGCGGCGTCGCACCCCTCGACGATCTCCACCGCGGAGCCGGTGATGCGCTCCAGCGTCGCGTCGACCGAGTCCTGCGACAGCAGGTCACGGGCCATTGCCGCCATCTGGGTGGCGAAATTCTCCCAGCCCATGGCGTTCTCCTTCCCTCGCCGTATCCGGCCGGAAGCGGCGCATACCCGGGTTCGCGGGTCCTCACGCGGCCTGGCGGCTCTGCGGTGCCCTGTCGGCCCGGTGCCTTTGCCGTCCTGGACACCTTGGGCGTCTTCGCCTCAGGCGCCTGGTCGACAACCCGGAGTCGCTGGGCTCGGCGACGTCGCGCAGTGCGGCTGCGGCGCGTTCGACCGGGTTCCCTCTGCCACTCCCGCCCGTGCCGCGAAGGCCGTCACCGCCGGGAAGCTCAGCGTGCGAACCGGCGGGCGATGCCCAGGGCGCCGAAGTCGACGGTGGCACCCACGAGGCGGGCGCGGACAAGAACACCCACGGTGCGGACGGCGATCATGGCCAGGACCATGAGGACGAAGGCGGTGCCATACGTGGCGGCCGGAACGTGATGCCGCATGGAGAACGAGGCCAGTGCGTGCGTGAACCAGTGGGTCGAGCCGTAGGCGAAGCCCATGCGCAGCGCCATCGCGAGCGTCCACAGTGCGGCGTAGGGCCAGCCCGCGACGGTGACCAGACGGGAGTCGGCCGGGTCGCGACGGACCTCGATCAGGGCGATCGAAGCGGCACCGAACAACAGCCCGAGCACGAGTCCGGCCCCCTCGATCAAGTGGGCCGTGCTCCCGGCCGGTATCTCCTTGAGGTATTTGAACCCCACCCCCGCGACGATCGCGACGGGCAGCAGCAGCCGCCTGGCGTCCGGGCGCCGTGTGCCGAGCTGAGTGGCGAGGATCGCGACGAACACGCCGGTGTAGAGCAGGTAATCGCTGAGGCTCATGGTGGTTCTCCAATGCGTTCCGGGCTTGCGGCCCCTTTCGACCTCCGCCAAGATGCATCCTAAGAGATTGATCTGTCAAGATGTATCCGTAGAGATGCATACCTGAAGATGTACTTTGGAGGGATGGAGATGAGCGACCTGTACCAACTCGGCCGCCGCCTGGCCGAGATCGCCCTCGAAGGCATGGGCGCGAACGCACTCAACCTCGCCCCCGGCGAGTTCCTGGTCCTCCAGGACCTCTTCCTGCACCGCCGCAGCACCGTCGGCGACATCGCCAAGCGCACAGGACTGGCACAGAGCCGCGTCTCCACCAGCGTGCGCACCCTGGCCGGCCGCGACTGGGTCACCACCACCGCCGATCCGGCCGACGGCCGCAAAACCCTGGTCGACCTCACCGAGGCCATCCGCGCCGCCAGCGAACAGCGCCGCGCCGCACACGCCGGCAACGCCCTGACCACCGCGCTGGCCGGTGTCGACGACAACGAACGAGACACCCTCCTGTCCGCACTCGCCCGCCTCCACCAACTCCTCGTCACCGACCACCCGCCGCGCCGGTTCCCCGACACGGCCACACCCCCAACCGCCCCGTAGCCCCTAAAGCCGAACTCGCCCGGCCGAACCGCGGTCGAGCGCCCACCCGTTCCACGTCACACCGTCGGCGCATGCATCCCCGGCCGGGCGACCTTCGCGACCCCGCTTTGCAGGCGGGTATCCCCCTTGAGCAGCTGGGACCTCGGACCGCGCCCTCATCGAGGGTCACTGCGGCGGACGGCCCGCGGTAGCTCGCGTGTGATCCACGCTTGTTCGCGTGCGGTGCGCGGTTGTTCGCGTGCGACCCGAGCTTGCTCGCGTGCGGTCTGGGGCGGCCGACGCGGCGGGCCTTTCCTGTTCGGCGCGAGAGGGGCGCTTGGCGGTGATGCGGTCACCGCACACGCCGAGAAGCAAGCTCGTCCAGACGGATAGCTCTCATCGTTCCGTTGTACGGACACCGAGGAACGACTCTGCGCGCTGGAAGTGGCGGAAGGTACGAGAGAACGTGGGCCTGCCGACCACCTTTCGCTTCTACGACCGACGTCGCACAGGCCACACGATCTCGACGCGGTCGGGCGCCACCCTGAAGGACACCATGGTTCGAGCCGGCCAGTCCTCGCAGAAGGCGGCGCTGCGGTACCAGCACTCGAACGACGACCGGCAGCGTGAGGTGGCCGACGGCATCGACGCCTACGTACAGGCTCGTCGGGCACGCACCGATGGGAACAGGGCGGCACCACCATCGGGCACGCAACGGGCACGGGACACGTAACCGCCCCCGACAACAAACAAGACCCAGGTCGCTGACCTGGGTCTTCGTCGTGGAGCGGGCGACGGGAATCGAACCCGCGCTCTGAGCTTGGGAAGCTCATGTTCTACCATTAAACTACGCCCGCGAGGAGCCGATGAGGGGTTGGCTCTTCGCGAGACACTGTACCGCATGGGAGGCCCGGGCCGCATATGGCCTGGGCCTTCTTGCTGTCGCTCAGCTGTTGTCCACGCCCGTGGCAAGGGAGTTGAGGGGCGTACGGTGGTGGCGGAGTGCCGACGGTGAGGGCGTCGGACTCATCCCCTAACGTGGCTTTTGTCGTCCACGCATCCACGTGACTGGGGAGAGGGAAGCGATGGAAACCACCGTCGTCCGGTGTGCCGAGGGCCATGTGTTCAGCACCTCGACGTTCCCGATGCAGCATCTCGGATCCTCCCGGATCGGCCCCGGGCGGCTGTTGCGCTGCCCGCGCTGCGGGCGGTTGCGGCAGGCGGTTCCCGTGGGGCGGCAGCGCGAAGGATGAGCGGCTGATCGATGGGTGTCCGACGGCGGGCGGCCGTGGTCGGCCGTGGCGACCGTCACCCGTCCGTGAGCGACGCACGGGAGCGATCCGCGAAGGCGGGGAGTGACCGCGAAGGCGGGGAGGGAGGCCCCCGCCGCCACCGGGGCCGGTCCGATTGGGCCGGCCCCGACTCGTGCGCGTAGTCTCGGCCCGTGCTTCTCTCAGACAAGGACATCCGGGCCGAGATCGACGCCGGCCGGGTGCGGATCGATCCGTACGATCCGGCCATGGTGCAGCCGTCCAGTATCGATGTGCGGCTGGACCGCTTCTTCCGGGTGTTCGAGAACCACCGCTATCCGCACATCGACCCGGCCGTCGAGCAGCGTGACCTCACGCGGCTGATCGAGGCCGAGGGGGACGAGCCGTTCATCCTGCACCCCGGGGAGTTCGTGCTGGCCTCCACGTACGAGGTGATCTCGCTTCCCGAGGATGTCGCCTCGCGGCTGGAGGGGAAGAGCTCGCTGGGCCGGCTGGGTCTGCTCACGCACTCGACGGCCGGGTTCATCGACCCGGGCTTCTCCGGGCACGTGACGCTGGAGCTGTCGAACGTGGCGACGCTCCCCATGAAGCTGTGGCCGGGGATGAAGATCGGCCAGTTGTGCATGTTCCGGCTGACGTCCCCGGCCGAGTTTCCGTACGGGTCGCCGCAGTACGGCTCCCGTTATCAGAACCAGCGTGGGCCCACGCCCTCCCGTTCGTATCAGAACTTCCACCGGACCCACGTCTGAGCGCCGGGCCCGACAGCGAGCAAGCGAAGCAAGAGAGATTCCTGTGAGTGACGAGCGCGAGAACCTGACGTACAGCCTCTTCGGCCAGGCCATCCGGGAGCTGGCGCAGAGCGTGGCCGACGACGAGTACGAGCCCGACATCATCCTCTCCATCGCCCGTGGCGGTCTCTTCGTGGCGGGCGGGCTCGGTTACGCACTCGACGTGAAGAATCTCCATGTCATGAATGTCGAGTTCTATACCGGTGTGGGTGAAACGCTCGCTATGCCGGTGATGTTGCCGCCCGTCCCCAACATCGTCGATCTGAGCCGCAAGAAGGTGCTGATCGCCGACGACGTCGCCGACACCGGGAAGACCCTCAAGCTGGTGCAGGACTTCTGTGCGGAGCACGTGGCCGAGGCGCGCAGCGCGGTGATCTACGAGAAGTCGCAGTCGCTGGTGAAGTGCGACTACGTCTGGAAGCGCACCGATCAGTGGATCAACTTCCCGTGGTCCGTCGAGCCCCCGGTCGTCCACCGGGAGGGCCAGGTCCTCGACGCCTGAGAGCCGAGCCGTGGGGTCGGCCGGCACCCCTGAGCCGTACCGGTACCGCGTCCTCGTCCCGTCCGTCGGGACGAGGACGTTTGCGCGCTGCGTAGTGATCCCTGCACGGGTGGTTCCCTTTTCGGGTACCAGCCGGTAAGAACCGCTGGTAACAACAAGTTGCCGGCCGTAGGGAGACCACCTCATGGCTCGTGTGAGACCCGCGCTCATGGCTCGGATGAGACCCGCGACAGCGCTCGCGGCGGCTCTGGTCGTGGTGCTCGGAGGGGCGGGTGCGGCGGCGGCCGCGCCCGTGAGTGGGGGAGACGCGAAGGTGGCGGCGAAGGCGGCTGGTACGCCGTTGCCGCCGGAGCTGGAGGAGATCCGGGCGAAGGAGGCGCAGGAGCTCTACGGCAGCCCGGAGGCTCCGCCGTTGGACGAGCGCAAGGCGGGTGTGATCTCGCTCGGGGACAGCGAGATCTCCGGCGAGGGCGTGGGCACGTACGAGCCGGGGACCGACGGACCCGACAACTGGTGCCACAGGTCGCCGGATTCGGCCGTGCACCGTACGGGCATCGACGTGGACGTCTCGTACAACGTCGCCTGCTCGGGGGCGAGCACCGAGAACATCCGGATCGGCGGCACCAAGCAGTACCCCGACGAGCTGGTGCAGAGCGACAGTCTCGCCATCAAGGCCCGCAACACGCGGCTCAAGCAGATCGAGCTGGTCGTCGGCGCCAACGACGATCTCCAGTTCGGGCCGGTGATGACGGACTGCGTCACGCGGTACCTGACGCTCCAGGGCCGGTGCGAACCCCAGTACGACGCCGGCTGGGACGCCAGGGTCGACGGGCTCGTGCCCAAGGTCGAGGGCACGATCAACGACCTGCGCACGGTGATGCGCGAGGCGGGGTACGCCGACGGCGACTACCAGCTCGTCGTCATGGGCTACCCCAGCCCGATCGGCCCCGACGTCAAGGACAACCCGGACTTCCCCGGCAAGCTCGTCGGCGGCTGCGTCGGGTACACCAGCGACGCCGCGTGGGGCCGGAACACGGCGGTGCCCAAGTTCGAGAAGGGCATCCGTGCGGCCGCCCAGCGCACCGGGGCGAGCTACCTGGACGCGTCCCGCCTCTTCCACGGGCACGAGGTGTGCATGGAGAACACCTGGGCGCGCGGCCTGTACGTGGACCTGTCCAACCCGATCCCGCCGGACGCCAACTCAGTCCGGCAGTCCTTCCACCCGAACGAGCGGGGCCACGGCGCCTTCGCCACGTGCTTCACGAAGATGTACCAGTCCGGTCAGCAGGGCGCCCGCGAGGGCTCCTGCGCCGACCCGCGGGGCGCGGGTAAGCCCCAGCTGTACGAGCTGGCCTGGGACGACGCCTTCGAGCGGCTGCGCAACGAGGACACCGGCACCTGCCTCGACGCGGACAGCGGCGCGAGCGCTGTGGGCACCGACGTACGCGGCTGGTCCTGCAAGCCGGGCCAGCGCAACCAGCTGTGGTGGTACGACGCGCAGGGCCAGTCGCTGTACGCGGGGCAGACCCACGACCGGTGCGTGCGCAGCGAGGGCGAGGTCAGGGACGGGGCCGGGCTGGAGCTCGGCGACTGTTCCGACGCCGGCGCCCAGCGGTTCGTGCGGGACGGCGCGACGCTGCGGCCCGCCTCCGACACCGGGCTGTGCGTGGCACTGGCGGGGCTGGAGGACCGGGCGCGGCTCGCGCCGTGCGACGGCTCGGCGGCCCAGCGTTTCGCCGGCTGAGTCGGTGGAGCCGGTGCGGCCGGTGGAGCGAGCCGGTTGAGTGGGCCCGGCGGCCCTCGCCGGAAGTGAGGCGGGGGCCGCCGGGTGCGCTCACGGCGCGTTCGGAGGGTCTGTCCCGTTACAGCGTGCCCAGCTTGATCAGGAAGAGCAGGGCGAGGAGCTGGATGGCGCTGGCGCCCAGGGCGCGGGGCCAGGGGAGGTCGTGGGAGCGGCTCACCATCGAGGTGAACAGGAACCCGGCGAGCACCCAGGTCGCCCACCCGAGGACCTGGACCACGGGCGCCGTCCCGCCCAGGAAGAGGGCGAACAGCAGCCGCGGCGCGTCCGTGAGCGACATGATCAGCATGGCGAGCCCGACGGTGGGCTGCCACGCGCCGTCCCCGCCGAACTGGCGGGCCAGGGTGTGGGTGACGGCGCCGAGGACGAGCCCGGCGATGACGACGGCGACGCCGGTCGTCAGCACGTACGGGATGGCCTGCCCGATCGTCGTGTTGATGACGTCCTCGCGGGCCTTGTCGAGGCCGAAGACCGCGAGCAGCCCGTAGACGAAGGTGATGATCAGCGCCGGACCCCACACCGGGTAGTCGCGCATCTGCCAGAACGTGGCGTTGGGGCGCATGACGATCCCGGACAGCAGGTCCTTCCAGTGCAGCCGGGGCCCGGCGGGCGGGACAGGGGAGTTGCCCGCGTGGTAGGTGGCGCCGTCGCTGTAGTAGCCGCCTGGGCCGCCCTGGGGGCCGGGGCCGGGGCCCTCGGGGCCGTACGGCTCGTTGATGCTGAACGACTGGGTGTGGCCGGGGTTGTTGGCGCGCGGGTCCTGCCCGTGCCACCCCTGCGGCGCGCCGGGGCCGCCGGGGCCCGCGGGGGCGCCGTACGGCGACCCGTGCTGCGGGTAGGGGTGCGGGGGCTGTGGCTGCGGTTCGCCGAAGTACTCGGGCTCGCCGTGTCCTGGCCCGCCGCCCTGCCAGGCGCCCGGCCCCGCACCGCGTCCGGCACCGGGGCCGTGACCCTGCTGCGGGTACGGCGGACCCGAGGGGTGCTGCGGGTACTGCCCATGCTGCTGCGCGCCCCGGGAGCCCCGGCCGCGTCCGCTCCTGAATCCAGCCACGTTCTCGAACGTACCCTCTCACGCGGACCGCGTGCGCCACAGCCGGGTGAGATGGCCGGACATCGCTGCTGAGCTGTGACATCCCCTAGGGGGACCCGGTGGTGCCAGGTCCACCCCGGGGTGGAGCCGGCCCCACCAGGGGCTGAGCCGGAGGGGGGTTCAGCCCTCGGGGAGCCGGACGGCGAAGGTGACGACGGAGCCCTGGTCGGCCGCGTCGGCCACGGTGAGCCGGTCGGTCACCAGTTTGGCCAGCCACAGCCCGCGGCCGCTGGGGGCGCCGTCGAGGCCGGGGAGCAGTTCGGGGATGACGTCCTCGGTGAAGCCCGGGCCCGAGTCGGCGACCTCGCACTCCAACTCGTTGCCCAGGTTGCGCAGGACGAGGCGGCCGCCGCCGCCCGCGTGTTCGACGGCGTTGGTGGCGACGGCGTCGACCGCGACCACGAACTCGCCGCGGCGCGGCTCGCCGAGCCCCGCGGAGGCCGCGCACGCCTCCACCTCGGCGCGCAGCCGCGGCAGGGTGCGGAGGGTGAAACGGAGCCTGCACAGGAGTTCGGGGCTCAGCATGCGGCACCCTCCTCCCGACAGCGGCCCGTCCGGTCTCTCCCGCCCGCCCGGCCCGCGTGACCCGCCTGACCTGCGTGCCCCGCCCGACCCGCCCGATCTGCCTGACCCGCCCGGTCTCCCCGGTCCGCCCGGTCTTTCCGGCCAGGCCGCCCGTGACGCTCGCCAGGCCGGTGGTGCGCGCGAGAGCGGTGACGCTCGCGAAGCCGGTGGCGCTCGCGAAGCCCGTGCCACGCGCGCCGCGCATGACACTCGTGAGGCCCGTCCTCGGCCCTGTGATCCGGGGCCTCGCGGTCCGCCACCTGGTGTTCCTCCTCGCGTTCCGGTCCGCTCGCCGAGCGCGCCCGCGCGTGCTACCGCGTACCGCCGCGCCACGTGCGTGCGCGATGAGGCGAGGCTAGGCCCGGCACGCGGCTATGGGTATACCGCGACAGCGGTTTGGCTCGTGTGGTGCGGTAACTGATCGCATTTGACCACGACTTGCCGGAAAACGCGCAATGGCCGGTCCCGTGGGTACGGGACCGGCCATCGGCAGCCGGGAGGGCGACGCCGGGCGACGCGCGGTCGGCGGGCGGGCGGCGCGCGGCCGGTCGCGGCCCCGCGCCGTCCGCCGGCTACTTCGCGGGTTCCGGTTCGGGCTCCGGGTCCGGGTCCTCAGCGGTCTGGCCGTCGTCGGCGGGCGGGTCGGCCGGCGGTGTCCTGACGGAGTCCAGCAGGAGCTGGGCGACGTCGACGACCTGGAGGTTCTCCTTGGCCTTGCCGCCCGTGGCGGAGCCGTCCTCGGCCGCGCCCTTCTTGCCGTTGACGGAGTCGGTGAGCATGACGAGGCAGAACGGGCAGGCCGTGGAGATGATGTCCGGGTTCAAGGACAGCGCCTCGTCCACGCGCTCGTTGTTGATGCGCTTGCCGATGCGCTCCTCCATCCACATGCGCGCACCGCCCGCACCGCAGCAGAAGCCGCGCTCCTTGTGCCGGTGCATCTCCTCGTTCCGCAGGCCCGGCACGCGTCCGATGATCTCGCGCGGGGGCGTGTAGACCTTGTTGTGGCGGCCCAGGTAGCACGGGTCGTGGTAGGTGATCAGCCCCTCGACGGGGGTGACCGGCACGAGCTTGCCCTCGTCGATGAGGTGCTGGAGCAGCTGGGTGTGGTGGATGACCTCGTAGTGGCCGCCCAGCTGCGGGTACTCCTTGGAGAGCGTGTTGAAGCAGTGCGGGCAGGTGGCGACGATCTTCTTCTTCGACGTCTCCACGGTGACGCCCTCGTCCGCGTCCTCACCGAACGCCGCGTTGAGGTTGGCGACGTTCTCCTCGCCCAGCTGCTGGAAGAGGAACTCGTTGCCCAGGCGGCGGGCCGAGTCGCCGGTGCATTTCTCGTCGCCGCCCATGATCGCGAACTTGACGCCCGCGATGTGCAGCAGCTCGGCGAAGGCCTTGGTGGTCTTCTTGGCGCGGTCCTCCAGGGCGCCGGCGCAGCCGACCCAGTACAGGTACTCGACCTCGGTGAGGTCCTCGACCGTCTTGCCGACGATCGGCACCTCGAAGTCGACCTCCTTGGTCCACTCCAGGCGCTGCTTCTTGGCCAGGCCCCAGGGGTTGCCCTTCTTCTCCAGGTTCTTGAGCATCGTCCCGGCCTCGGAGGGGAACGCGGACTCGATCATCACCTGGTAGCGGCGCATGTCGACGATGTGGTCGACGTGCTCGATGTCGACGGGGCACTGCTCGACGCAGGCGCCGCAGGTGGTGCAGGACCACAGGACGTCCGGGTCGATGACACCGTTCTCCTCGGCGGTGCCGACCAGCGGGCGCTCGGCCTCGTCGAGGGCGGAGCGCGGAACGCCGGCGAGCTGCTCGTCGGTGGCCTTCTCCTCGCCCTCCATCGTCTTGCCGCCGCCGGCCAGCAGGTAGGGGGCCTTGGCGTGCGCGTGGTCGCGCAGCGACATGATCAGCAGCTTCGGGGAGAGCGGCTTGCCGGTGTTCCAGGCGGGGCACTGCGACTGGCAGCGGCCGCACTCGGTGCAGGTGGAGAAGTCGAGGATGCCCTTCCAGGAGAAGTCCTCGACCTGGGAGGCGCCGAAGCGGACCTCTTCCTCGTTGTCGTCGTCGAGGGCCGTCTCGAAGTCGATCTCCTTGCCGCCGGACATCATCGGCTGGAGCGCGCCCAGGGCCGTGCCGCCCTGCGCGTCGCGCTTGAACCAGATGTTGAAGAAGGCCAGGAACCGGTGCCAGGCCACGCCCATGTTGGTGTTCAGGCTGACCGTGATCATCCAGATCATGGTGGTGCCGAGCTTGATCAGCGCCCACAGGTAGACGAGCGTCTGGAGGGTGCTGAGGTCCAGCCCGTCGAACGCGGCGACCAGCGGGTAGGAGACGAAGTACGCCGGCTCGTAGCCGTCCACGTGGTGCAGCGCGCCCTCCAGGCCGCGCAGCACGAGGATGGCCAGGCCGATGACGAAGATGACGTACTCGACGAAGTAGGCCTGCCAGGCCTTCGAGCCGGCGAAGCGGGACTTGCGGCCCGCGCGGGAGGGCAGGCTCAGCAGCCGGATCACCATCAGGACGGCGATGCCGACGGTGGTCGCGGCGCCGATGAACTCGATGTACATCTCGTACGGCAGCCAGCCGCCGATGACCGGCAGCGTCCAGTCGGCCTGGAAGAGCTGGCCGTAGGCGTTGATGATCGTCGGCGGGAGGGTGAGGAAGCCGATCGCCACGAACCAGTGGGCGACGCCCACCACACCCCACCGGTTCATCCTCGTGTGCCCGAGGAACTCCGTGACGAGGGTGGCCGTTCGCTGCTTGGGACTGTCCTTGCGCGTGCCCGCGGGGAGCGGCTGTCCGAGCTTCACGAAGCGGTAGATCTGCGCGACGGCGCGGGCGATGAGCGCAACGCCGACCGCGCTGAGGACCAGCGTGATGACGATGGCGGCGAGTTGCATATCGGCTCCTCGGAGCACGGAGGTTGTTTACTAAGCAGTAACTTATCCAGTCCGTATGAGACTACCCACTCGCCGCTGCTCGCCGCACCGCGTGTCCCGGTGATTTGTGTCGCCCCCGGGGGAAGGGTTCCGCAGCCGCCCATGCGCGCACTGTAAGCACAAGCATTGAGCCTGCCCGACTCATGCTTGTTGACGCGTCGGTTTCCGTGAGGCACTCTTGAGTCAGCTTCACTCAAGACGAAAGTCAGCAGACAGCTGGAGGAAACCGAAATGGCACGTGCGGTCGGCATCGACCTGGGTACGACGAACTCCGTCGTCAGTGTTCTCGAGGGCGGTGAGCCCACCGTCATCACCAATGCCGAGGGCGCCAGGACCACGCCGTCCGTCGTGGCCTTCGCGAAGAACGGCGAGGTCCTCGTCGGTGAGGTGGCCAAGCGCCAGGCCGTCACCAACGTCGACCGGACGATCCGGTCGGTCAAGCGCCACATGGGCACCGACTGGAAGGTCGGGATCGACGACAAGGACTTCAACCCGCAGCAGATCAGCGCGTTCGTGCTGCAGAAGCTGAAGCGGGACGCCGAGTCCTACCTGGGCGAGAAGGTCGCGGACGCCGTCATCACCGTGCCGGCGTACTTCAACGACGCGGAGCGCCAGTCCACCAAGGAGGCCGGCGAGATCGCGGGCCTCAACGTGCTGCGGATCGTCAACGAGCCGACCGCCGCCGCGCTCGCGTACGGCCTGGAGAAGGAGGACCAGACGATCCTGGTCTTCGACCTCGGTGGCGGTACGTTCGACGTCTCGCTGCTGGAGATCGGCGACGGCGTCGTCGAGGTGAAGGCCACCAACGGTGACAACCAGCTCGGCGGTGACGACTGGGACCAGCGCGTCGTCGACTACCTGGTCAAGCAGTTCCAGTCCGGGCACGGCGTGGACCTGTCCAAGGACAAGATGGCTCTCCAGCGCCTCCGCGAGGCCGCGGAGAAGGCGAAGATCGAGCTGTCCTCGTCCACCGAGACGACGATCAACCTGCCCTACATCACGGCGTCCGCCGAGGGCCCGCTGCACCTGGACGAGAAGCTGACGCGCGCCCAGTTCCAGCAGCTGACCCAGGATCTGCTGGAGCGCTGCAAGACGCCGTTCCACAACGTGATCAAGGACGCGGGCATCCAGCTCAGCCAGATCGACCACGTGGTCCTCGTCGGCGGCTCGACCCGGATGCCGGCCGTCGCGGAGCTGGTCAAGGAGCTGACCGGCGGCAAGGACGCCAACAAGAGCGTGAACCCGGACGAGGTCGTGGCCATCGGTGCCAGCCTCCAGGCGGGTGTGCTCAAGGGTGAGGTCAAGGACGTCCTGCTGCTGGACGTGACGCCGCTGTCGCTCGGTATCGAGACCAAGGGCGGCA
>NZ_QOIM01000048.1 GCF_003323735.1 Streptomyces reniochalinae
CGGCGATCGAGGACATCGTCGAGCAGCATCCCGGGCGTCCTGAGGCGACGGTGACCGGCTCGTTGCAGCGTGATCAGGGTGATCTGCGCCAGATGCTGACCTCCGCCGCGCAGCTGTGGGCACACGGCACCGACGTCACCTGGCCCACCCCCGCCGCCCCCGCCACACTGGGCACGTCACTCACCGAACATGTGGAACTGCCCACCTACCCCTTCCAACGCCAGTCCTACTGGGCGACCCATACGACGGGAACCACTGACGCCACCACACTGGGTCTCACTGCCACGGCTCATCCGCTGCTCGGCGCGTTGACCGAGCTGCCGGACGGCGGTCATCTGTTCACGGGCAGCGTTTCGCTGGACACCCAGCCCTGGCTCGCGGACCACGCCATCGCAGACATGGTGTTGCTGCCCGGAACCGCCTTCCTGGAACTCGCGCTGCACGCCTGCACAGAGCTGGGCTGCGCGGAGATCGAAGAACTCACTGTCGGCACCGCTCTCGTCGTGCCCGAGCAGGCGACGGTCCAGCTCCAGGTGACGGTTGAGGCACCGGACGAGAGCGGCTGCCGGGCGATGTCCATACGGTCTCAGCCGCTGGCCGCCGACAAGCAGAGCCATGAACCCTCCGTCTGGACCACACACGCGACGGGCACCCTGGCCGTGGGATCGGAGGAGGAGCTGGACACCGACTGCGCGGAGACGGCCGGCCGGCTCGACGTCTGGCCTCCGGCACAGGCCACGGCGTGCGACGTGGACCAACTCTACGATTGGTTCGCGGGCCTGGGCTACGAGTACGGTCCACTGTTCCGGGGGCTGCACAGCGCCTGGCGAACGGAACACCAGACGTACGGTGACGCGCATCTTCCGGACGAAGCGGAGGGGAAGCAGGACAAGCCGTTCCACGTGCACCCCGCGCTGTTCGACGCGGCGCTGCATGCCGGTGCTCTCCGTAGCCTGCACCCGCACGACGCGTCCGTAGACGTGGGCCACGCGTCCGGGGGCACGGGTGAGATCCGGCTGCCGTTCGCCTGGCGCCGAGTCAGGCCGCTCGGTGCCGGCGACGGCACCGGTGCGGGCGCCCTCGCCGGCGCGACGAGCCTGCGGGTCCGTCTGACACATCTCTCCGAGGAGTCATTCGCCGTCCTGTTGGCCGACGAGACCGGTGCCCCACTAGTGCAGGTGGAGTCCCTCACGACGCGCCCTCTGAGCAGTGACCAACTGAGCAAGGCCGCAGCGGCAGCCTTGCAGGCCGCGCCGTACCAGCTGGAGTGGGCTCCGCTGACGGGTGAAGCGGCAGGCGAAGAAGCCTCGGCCGCCTCCTGGGCTGTGCTCGAGGCCGGCGCGGACTTGTCGCAGACGAGCGAGGAGCTGCCCGTCACCCGGTACGCGGATTTGGCCACGCTGCTGGACGACGTGTCGGCGGGAGCACCGGTGCCGGACACCGTGATGACCGTCTGCGCCGACACGGGCCTCAACACTCAGGATGACTGCCAGGGTTCGGTGGCCCACCGCGCTCACGTGCTGGCGGAGCAGGTGCTCGGTCTGGTGCGGGGGTGGTTGAGTGAGGAGCGGTTGGGTGGGTCGCGGTTGGTGCTCGTCACTCGGGGTGCGGTTGCCGCGGGTGTGGGTGAGGGTGTGGCCGATGTGGCGGCGGCGACGTGCTGGGGTCTGGTGCGTAGTGCGCAGAGTGAGAGTCCGGGCCGGTTGGTGTTGGTGGATGCGGAGCCTGGTGGGGGCCCGGTGTCGTGGGCCTCGATCCAGTCTGCGGTTGGGGCTGCGGTCGTGGCGGGGGAGTCGCAGGTGGCGCTGCGCGGAGACCGGGTGCTGGTCCCGCGTCTGGCCAAGACCGGGGAGACGGCCGCGTCCCCGGCTGACAGTGGTCTGTGGGGGTTGGGTGCCGGGGGCACGGTGTTGGTGACCGGGGGGACCGGTGTGTTGGGTGCGGCTACCG
>NZ_QOIM01000035.1 GCF_003323735.1 Streptomyces reniochalinae
CGACCGAACCGTCCGACACCTGACGCAACACACTCGCCAGGTCCGGATAGACAGCGACATCCGGCCCCGCACCCTCCACCGGCTCCCACCACTCACCGACACCACCCCCCAACACCGCCCAGGAGGCGAGGGAATCGGAAGACGACGGCCTGTCGCTGTGGTTCCGGGCCGGTGCCGGTACCCATTCCACCTGGAAGGGGACTTCGGCGCGGAGCGATGCCTGTTCGATCTGGTCAAGGGCGATCGGCCGCACCGAGAGGGATTCCACCGTGGCGATGGCCCTGCCATTCTCGTCGCTGATGGCCACCGAGTAGCTGCTCGGTCCGGTCACGCTCAGTCGTACACGGAGAACACCACTGCACTCTCCGTACCAGGACACTCCTCCCCATGAGAACGGGAGTGGTACCTGACGAGCGCCGCCTTCTCCGGCAGGACCGTCGTCCGGCACACCGAGGGGGTGGGATTCAGTCAGGAAGATCGTGTGCAGCGCTGCGTCCAGCAGCGCGGGGTGCAGGCCGAAGACGGCGTCGCGATCTTCGGCGAGGCGCACTTCCGCGTAAACGTCGTCCTCGTGTCGCCAAGCGGACTGGAGCCCCTGGAACTCCGGCCCGTAGACGATGCCGTTGGAAGCGACGGTCTTGTAGAAGGGATCCGTGTCGATCGGAGTGGCGTCGACGGGCAGCCAGGAGGCGTCGTCCTCCGGCGGCGACGCCTGGTCCGGGCTCAGTGTCGCCGTGGCATGGCGCACCCAGACCGATTCGCCCGCCTCCGCCGAGGTGATCCGCGACTGGAAGGTGACGACCCGGCTGCCGCCTTCCTCCGGTGCCTCAGCTGTGATGTGGACCTGCACCGCGTCGGCCTCGGGCAGCAGGAGCGGCGCTTGGAGGGTGAGCTCGTCGACTCGTGGACAATCGAGCTCATGGCCGATGTGCAGCGCCAGTTGCGCGAACGCCGCTCCGGGAAGCAGCGGTACGTCGGCGACGCTGTGGTCTGCGAGCCAGGGGTGAGCATCGAGGGAGATGCTGCCGGTGTACAGGTGCCCGCCCTCAGGCAGGTCGAGAGCGGCACCGAGGAAGGGGTGCTCCTGCGGTGTGAGTCCCGTGCTGGCGAGGTTGAGGGGTTCGTCGGCGGCATCGAGCCAGTAGGACTGGCGTTGGAAGGGGTAGGTGGGCAGTTCCACATGCTCGGTGAGTGACGTGCCCGGCGTGCCCGGCGTGGCAGGGGCGGGGGTGGGCCAGGTGACGTCGGTGCCGTGCGCCCACAGCTGCGCAGCGGAGGTCAGCATCTGACGCAGATCACCCTGATCACGCTGCAACGAGCCCGTCACCGTCGCCTCAGGACGCCCGGGATGCTGCTCGACGATGTCCTCAATCGCCGACGTCAACACCGGATGCGCACTCACCTCCACAAACCGCCGGAACCCCGCATCCAACAACCCCTCAACCGTCTCCGCGAACCGCACCGGCGACCGCAAATTCCGCTGCCAATACC
>NZ_QOIM01000031.1 GCF_003323735.1 Streptomyces reniochalinae
GCCCTAGTACTGCAACGGTGCTTGCGGTGACTGGTGGCCAGGTCAGGGGCTGTGTCCGCGTCGTTTGTAGTGGCTGATGCGGGCTTGGTGCTGGCGTCGTCGGCGCCAGTGTGACCAGTGCAGAACGTCGTCGACCGGGGTGGGGCGGCGGTCGGTGAGGCGGGTGATCAGGCGTCTGATCTCGGCGAGGCTGAGGTGGATGAGCTGGGAGGATCCGTTTCTGCTTTCCCGGCATCCAGCTGGCGGGCTCGCAGGACGGTCAGGCAGGCGTGGGCGGCCATGGCGAGGGTCATGTGGCGGTGCCAGCCGGGGTAGCGGCGGACTTGGTAGTCGTCCAGGTCGCATTCCTGCTTGGCGCTCTGGAAGCATTCCTCGATGGCCCATCGGCTGCCCGCGATGCGGATCAGGTCATCCAGGGTGGTCTGGGCGGGGCAGTAGGCGATGTAGTAGGAGATCTCCTGCGGGCGGGCGACGCTGCGGCGGGCGATGACCCAGTGGCGGCGGTCGGGTCGGTGCCAGGGCCGCACCTCGACGCGTGCCCAGTCGTAGATCCGCAGGCCGTGAGCCCCGGTGCCGCAGGAACGACGCTTCCACTTCTGCCGGGCAAGGCCGTTGAACAGGTCGTGGACGGGATGGTCGATCGCCCAGCGGGTGACCACGGTGTCGTGCCGGGTGGTGGCCATGACGTGGAAGACGTCCGCCTCTTCCAGCTCGGACCGCCAGCTCTTGCTGAACCCGTAGGCGGCATCCGCGGTCACCCACCGGAACGGGATCCTGTCCGCGACCGCGCGGCGGACCATTGCCTTGGCCATGGCCACCTTGGTCTCGAAGGCGACCCCGTCCTCGATGCCGGCCCGGCGGCGCCTCTCCCGGTCGTCGGTCCAGGAAGCGGGCAGATACAGACGTCGGTCGATCAGTGTCCGCCCGCGGTCGGTGGCATAGGCGAGGAAGACGCCGACCTGGCAGTTCTCCGTCCGCCCGGCGGTGCCGGAGTACTGACGCTGCACTCCGGCCGACCGCCTCCCCTTCTTCAGGAAGCCCGTGTCGTCCACGACCAGGACGGCGTCCCGGTCACCGAGGTTGTCGACCACGTACTGACGCACGTCGTCGAGCACCGCATCCGCGTCCCACTCGATCCGGTTCAGCATCCGGTGCATGCGGTCCGGGCCTTCGTGGCCGGCTTCCTCCGCCAGCGTCCAGCCGTTCTTCCGCTGTAGCGGAGCGATCAGGCCTCGCATATAGGCCAGTGCCGACTCCCGCGGCTCCGACCTGCTGAAACGATGCACGAACCGCTCATGCACAGCGCCCAGTTCACCCGCCCACAACCTGACATCAGCAAGGTCCCCACTCACGAACAGGCCAACGACCAACCTGGCCACCAGTCACCGCAAGCACCGTTGCAGTACTAGGC
>NZ_QOIM01000016.1 GCF_003323735.1 Streptomyces reniochalinae
CCTACCTTCTTGAGCGCGTCCCGGGAGTTCGCGACTCTGGGACAGCGCGGGTGGGGCAGGGATGGTTTTCATGCTGGCTGCCCTCGATGGCTCAGGTGGCTGATCCCCCTGCCCCACCACTTCTTCCGGACTGCTGATTAGGCTCTGCGGACCATCGCTGTGTAGGGCGAGGACAGGCGGGAGAAGTCGCGCCGCACGTCGCCGAGCGAGGGGAGCACCACCGTGACAGTCCAGGCCGGGTTCGACATCGCCAAGGACTTCCACTGGCTCGCGGTCACCGACGACCGCGGGCGCCCGCTGTCCAACCACCGGGTCGACAACACCCCCGAGGCCATCACCGATGCCGTCGCCGAACTGCTCGCCGTCCAGGGCGAATACGGGCAGGTCACCGTCGGTTTGGACATTCTGGGCGGCATCGCCGGCCTGCTGACCGCGATGCTGCTGGCCGCCGGACTGCGCTGTGTCCACCTTCCCGGCCTGGCCGTCAACCGGGCCCGGCGCGGGACGCGGGGAGGAGAGAACAAGTCCGACCCGCGCGACGCGAAGACCATCGCCGAACAGGTCATGCTCCGCGATGATCTGCGCGTGGTCGACCTCCCGGACGAACAGACCACCGAACTGCGGCTGCTGGTCAGTCACCGCACCACACTCGTGAAGGAGGCCACGGCCCGCACCTCGCGGCTGCGTGACCTGCTCACCGGCATCCACCCGGGACTGGAACGCGTGGTGGACCCCACCTCGCAGTCCGGGCTGGTCCTGTTGGGCCACTACGTGACCGCAGCCGAGATCCGCCGCGCCGGCCCCGCGCGCATCGCCGCTTACCTGCGTCGGCACAGGGTCAGCAAGCAGACCACCGCCCAGGCCTTGGCCGACGCCGCAGTCGCCGCCGCACGCGCGCAGCAGGTCTCCCTGCCCGGGGAGCGTCGCACGGCTGCCCTCGTGCGGGAGCTGGCCGACGACCTCGCGGCCGGCAAGGCCCGTCTGAAGGCCCTGGAGGCCGAGATCGAGGAACTGGTCACCGCCCACCAGGACGGGGCCCTCATCCGCAGCCTGCCAGGGATGGGGGCAGTTCTCACCGCGGAGTTCATCGCAGCGGTCGGTGACATCCGACGCTTTACCAGCGCCGACGCCCTCGCAGCGGCTTCCGGCGTCGCGCCGGTGCTGACCCAGTCCGGGAAAGTCCGCTACTCGCGCTCCGCGACCGGGGGCGACAAAGCCCTCAAACGCGTCTTCTACCAGGCATCGTTCTGCTCGATCCAGCGTGACCCCACCTCGCGGACCTACTACGACCGGAAGCGGGCCGAAGGCAAACGGCACCACCAGGCTCTCATCGCTCTGGCTCGACGCAAGG
>NZ_QOIM01000015.1 GCF_003323735.1 Streptomyces reniochalinae
CGGTAGCCGCACCCAACACACCGGTCCCCCCGGTCACCAACACCGTGCCCCCGGCACCCAACCCCCACAGACCACTGTCAGCCGGGGACGCGGCCGTCTCCCCGGTCTTGGCCAGACGCGGCACCAGCACCCGGTCTCCGCGCAGCGCCACCTGCGACTCCCCCGCCACAACCGCAGCCCCAACCGCAGACTGGATCGAGGCCCACGACACCGGGCCCCCACCAGGCTCCGCATCCACCAACACCAACCGGCCCGGACTCTCACTCTGCGCACTACGCACCAGACCCCACACTGCGGCGTGCTGCGGATTCGGGGCGCTGGGAGGTTGTGACGTCGCCGTCGTGTGTGCACGGGCAGTGCTGGCGTCGACTGCGTTCTCCGTGATGAGAACCAGCCTGGAAGCGGCGAGCCGTTCTTCGGACAGAAAGGCCTGGAGCAGCTCCATCACTTCGAGGACGACCGCGTGTGTCTCTCCGGCCGGCTCCTCGGCCGGCTCCTCGACGGAACAGCTGCTCGGGCAGCACACCAGCACCGTCTCTGGTGCCGGCAGGCCCTCGGAGAGCGCGCTGCGAAGGGCCGTCAGGCTTTCGTGGTTCCGCAAAGTGCCCGAAGCCCGGTCTCCCGGTTCATCGGTGATCAGCTTTCCGTCCCCGAGGACGACGACGCTCCCCGCGGACGCTCCCGTTGAGGGCAGGGAATGCCCACGGGTCGGAAGAGGCTGCCACTCCAGTCGGAACAGCGCATCGCACGCCCGAGAGCCACGGGAGGAGGTGATCTTGTCTGGGTCCACGGTACGGAGTGTCAACGAGTCGATGGAGAGTACCGGCGCGCCATCAGGGTCCGTGACGGCGACCGAGACGGTGTCCTCGCCTTCGAGTGAGAGCCGTACACGGCTCGCGGAGCCCGCTGAGGCGTGAAGGGTCACCCCGGACCATCGGAACGGCAACCGCGGCATATGCCTGTGCCTGTCGGTCGAGTCATGTGCGAAGAGGGCGAGGGGGTGGAGTGCGGCGTCGAGGAGGGCGGGGTGGATGCCGTACCCGCTGGGCTCCAGGGTCTGGGGCAGTGTGACGTCGGCGTAGATGTCCTGACCGTGTCGCCAGGCCCGCTTCAGCCCTTGGAAGGCAGGCCCGTAGTCCATCCCCGCCTCCGCCAGCTCCAGCGACAGCTCCTGCACATCGACGGGCTGCGCGTCGGCAGGAAGCCGCACCGGGGCCGGTGGAGTGTCCGCCTCCGAGGCGGTGGTCAAGACCGCCC
>NZ_QOIM01000014.1 GCF_003323735.1 Streptomyces reniochalinae
TGGGCTTGATTCGGTTTGACGGACATTCGAGATCAGGGGCGTTGCCCCGGAAGGATGTCCATCATGGAGAGCATGGGGAAGAAGAAGCCGCGTCCTCGCCGCTCGTTCACACCGGAGTTCAAGGCCGAGATCGCTGAGTTGTGTCAGCGCGGTGACCGCTCGATCGGCCAGATCGCCAAGGACTTCGACCTGACGGAGACCGCGGTGCGGCTGTGGTTCCACCAGGCCGAGACCGACGCCGGCCGGCTACCCGGGCTGACCAGTAGTGAGAACGAGGAACTCGCCCGACTGCGCCGGGAGAACCGGCGTCTGCGCGAAGATGTCGAGATCCTCAAGCGGGCCACGGCTTTCTTCGCGACGGAGACCCGGTGAACATCGACCCGTTCATCGAGGCGGAGAAGCAGGCAGGCCACAGCATCAAACGCGTCTGTGAGCTGCTGAAGGTCTCCCGTGCCGCCTTCTACTGCCGCCGCACCGGCGTCCCCGGCGCCCGTGCGCTGCGTGATGCGGAACTGAGCGGGAGGATCAGTGAGGTCCATCAGGCATCCCGCGGTACCTACGGTGCCCCACGCGTCCACGCCGCCCTGAAACGCGAGGGCACCGTCTGTGGACGCCGACGAGTCGCCCGCCTGATAAGAGCCGCCGGCCTCACCGGCCGCCACTGTCGGCGCAAGCACCGCACCACGGTCTGCGATCCGGCGGCGCCGTCCCGCCCCGACCTGGTGGACCGCGACTTCCAGCCCGACCCGGCCGCCGCCGATACCCGCTGGTGCGGCGACATCACCTACATCCCCACCCACGAGGGCTGGCTCTACCTGGCCACTGTCATCGACATCGCCTCCCGCCGCGTCGTCGGCTGGGCCACCGCCGACCACCTGCGCACCGGCCTCGTCGCTGACGCCCTGCGCGCGGCCTGCCACCGGCGCCGCCCACCCGCCTCGGTGATCTTCCACTCCGACCGCGGCTGTCAGTACACCAGCCGTGAATTCGCCGAACTTGCCGACAGCTTCGGCATCCGGCTGTCCGTCGGCCGCACCGGCCAGTGCTGGGACAACGCGCTGGCCGAGTCGTTCTTCGCCACCCTCAAGAGGGAACTTCCCTGCGACAGCCCATGGCCCAGCAAAGCCGCCGCACACGCCGCGATCTTCGAATGGGTCGAGAGCTGGTACAACCTCAAACGCCTGCACAGCAGCCTCGGCTACCGAACCCCCGCCGACTACGAAGCCGCCGCCACA
>NZ_QOIM01000013.1 GCF_003323735.1 Streptomyces reniochalinae
GGGTGGGTGGTGGTGTGGGCGTGGGCGAGGGTGGTGGTGAGGGCGTGGGTGTCGTGGTGGTCGGGGTGGAGGGTGGTGAGGACGGTGGGGGTATCTGTTTCAGCGTCGCTGTTGTTGTCGGCGCCGTCGCTGAGGGTGTGGTGGACCAGTGGGGCGAGGGTGGGGGTGGGCCCGATGTCGAGGTAGGTGTTTGTGCCGGCCCCCGCGAGGGTGGTGAGCATGTCCGCGAACCGCACAGGCTGGCGGATGTGTGCGCTCCAGTAGGCGGGGGTCGTGACCTGATCAGTCTCGGCAGGCTGGCCGGTGAGGTTGGAAATGAGCGGGGTGTGTGGCGGGTGGTAGGTGACTTGCTCGGCCGCCTCCCGGAACGCGTCCAGGACCGACTCGGTGTGAGGGGAGTGGAAAGCATGCTCGGTCGCGAGCCTCTTCACCCTCCGCCCCTGAGCCGTGAACGCCTCCACGATGTCCGCGACAGCGTCCGGATCGCCGGAGATGACGGTGTGGCGGGGGGTGTTGTACGCCGCGACACACACTTGGTCCGTCAGGTGGGGGGTGAGTTCGTCTGCGGTGGCTTGGATGCTGGCCATCGCGCCGGGAGGCAGCTGCCCCATCAGCTCTGCCCGCTTGACGATCAGGCGTGCGGCATCCGCGAGGGAGAAGACCCCCGCGCAGTGGGCAGCGCTGATCTCCCCCACCGAGTGCCCCGCCAGAAAGTCGGGCTTGAGGCCGTGATGCTCCAGGAGGCGGTACAGACCCAGGTGGAGGGCGAACAGTGCGGGCTGGGTGTAGTAGGTGTGGTCCAGCAGCCTGGCCGCCTCAGTGCCCGGCTCGGCGCACATGAGCTCCACCAGCGACCGGCCCAGCAGGGGGTCGAGGTGTTGGCAGGCTTCATCGACCGCCGCCTTGAACACCGGCTCAGCGGCGTACAGCCCGGCGCCGGCCCCGGCGCGCTGCGAACCCTGGCCGGAGAAGAGGAACGCCGTCCGCCCGGAGGCGTCGGCAGCCATCCCCGGACACACCACACCCGGGCGCGTCTCGTCCTGGGCCAGGGCGCGTAGGCCCTCGATCAGCTCGTCACGGCCCGTCCCGGTGACGACCGC
>NZ_QOIM01000012.1 GCF_003323735.1 Streptomyces reniochalinae
TGCTGGTGTGTTGGGTCGGCGGGGTGTGTTTGGTTGTCGTGCTGCGGTGGTGGGTGTGGGGCGTGGTGAGGTGGTGGGGGGTTTGCGTGCGGTTGCTGGGGGGTTCTGGTGTTGCTGGGGGGCGTTCGGGTGCGGGTGGTTCGGGTGTGGTTGAGGGTGTGGTGCGGGGTGGGGGGTCTGGTGGGCGGGTGTTTGTGTTTTCGGGGCAGGGGTCGCAGTGGGTGGGGATGGGTGGGGGTTTGTTGGGTGAGCGGGTGTTTGTGGAGCATGTGCGGGCGGTGGGTGAGGCGTTGGGTCCGTTTGTGGATTTTGATTTGTTGGATGTGTTGGGTGGGTCGGGTGGTTTGGGTGAGGGTGTGTTGGGTCGGGTGGAGGTGGTGCAGCCGGCGTTGTTTGCGGTGTCGACGGGGTTGGCGTGTGTGTGGGAGTCGTGGGGTGTGGTGCCGGATGCGGTGGTGGGGCATTCGCAGGGGGAGATTGCGGCGGCGTATGTGGCGGGTGTGTTGAGTTTGGAGGATGCGGCGCGGTTGGTGGCGGTGCGGAGTCGGGTGATTGGTGAGTTTGCGCCGGAGGGTGCGATGGCGCATGTGGCGTTGCCGGTGGAGGTGGTGCGGGCGGAGTTGGGGTCACAGGCTGGGTTGGCGGGGCGGGTGGAGGTTGCGGCGGTGAATGGTCCTGGGTCGACGATTGTGTCGGGGGATCGGGTGTGTGTGGAGGGGTTGGTTGCGGGGTTTGGTGGGCGGGGTGTGCGGGCGCGGGTGTTGCCGGTGAGTTATGCGTCGCATTGTGCGCATATGGATGTGTTGGGGTCGCGTGTGGATGAGGCGGTGGGGCGGGTTTCGCCGGGTTCTGCGCGGGTGCCGTTTTATTCGACGGTTGTGGGTGGTGTGGTGGCTGGTGAGGAGTTGGGTGGTGGGTATTGGCAGCGGAATTTGCGGTCGCCGGTGCGGTTCGCGGAGACGGTTGAGGGGTTGTTGGATGCGGGGTTCCGGCGGTTTGTGGAGGTGAGTGCGCATCCGGTGTTGACGTCGGCGAT
>NZ_QOIM01000011.1 GCF_003323735.1 Streptomyces reniochalinae
CCCCGGCTTGCCCGGGTCTGGTCGGGGTTCAGGCGTGGGAGCTGATGAGGCCGCCGGGGGTGAGGACGAGGGATACGCCGTTGGCGTCGAGGCCGGCGTCGTGGCCGTCGGCGTCCATCGTGCCCATGACGCCGTCGTCGCCGATGATCTGGGCGCGGTAGTGGTCCTCGTCCTGCTTGGTGATTTTGGCCTTCCAGCCGCCTTCGAGGTCGAAGGTGCCGGGCCCCTGCTGGCCGGCGTCCATCCACGAGGAAATGTGCCCACCCGCGGTGAGGGTGACGAACATGCCGTTGCCGTCCATCCCGGCGTCGCGCCCGTCGGCGTCCAGTGTGGCGACCACGGCACCGTCACTGACGATCTGGGCACGGTAGTGCTGGGCACCGACCTTGGAGATCTTGGCCTTGCTCCCGTCGACCAGAGTCTGCGTGCGAGCCGCAGAAGCGCTCTTGGACGTGAGGGAGGCACTGTCGTGCTGCGCCTGGGACTGCGCGCTGGTGCCGGCCTTGTGGGGGCCGGACGCGTCGTTGTCACCGCTTTGGCAGGCGGTCACCGAGAACGCCGCGGCGGCGGCCACCGCCACCAGGGTGGCGGAACGGACGGTGCGGCGGGTGCGGTGGGTCGTCATGGCGGAAAGTCCCCCAAAGTCTCAAAGGGTGCGGCGCCGGCTGTCGTGACCTGCGCCGCCCGAATCTGCTGTTGGCTACACAAGGTGAGATGGCCTTGAGGGGGAAGTTGTTCACCGACTTGTGTCCGCACTTGGTAACAGCGAGGCGGCCG
>NZ_QOIM01000010.1 GCF_003323735.1 Streptomyces reniochalinae
TCGGCGACTTGTTGGATGGTGTGGGTGGTGTGTGTGTCGCTGTCGTAGGTCCATTGCATGTGGAGTCGGCCGTTGTGTATGTGGCTGACGATGTCGATCAGGTAGGGGCGGTGGTTGTCGGGGTGCCAGTCGGGGCCGGCCTGTCCGGAGGAGGCGGCGAAGCTGCTTGCGAGGGTTTCGTCGAATTGGCCGAGGTAGTTGAAGCTGATCTGGGCGGGTGTGGTTGGTTGTAGGGTGTCGCGGGTTTCGGTGTGGCTGTGGGCGAGGAGGCCGTAGCCGATGCCTTGTCGGGGGCGGGTTCGTAGGGCTTCTTTGATGTGTTTGAGTCCGTTGCCGAGTGCGGTGGTGGCGGGTACGGGGAGTCGTAGGGGGGAGATGGTGGTGAACCAGCCGGTGGTGCGGGAGATGTCGATGTCGTCGAAGAGTTCCTCGCGGCCGTGGCCTTCCAGGTCGAGGCGGATGTGGTCGTCGCCGGTCCAGGTGCCGATTGCTGAGGTGACGCCGGTGAGGAGTACGTCGTTGATGCGGGTGTGGAAGACCGCGGGGATGTCGTGGAGCAGGGCGCGGGTTGCTGCTTGGTCGAGTACGGCTTGGTAGGTGCGGCTGTGGCCGATGGTGTTGCGGCCGGCTGGGTTGTCCAGGGGGAGGGGGTGGGTGGCCTGGGTTTGTTCGTGCCAGTAGGTGAGTTCGTCGAGTGTGGTCGTGGTGGCTGCCTCCTGTCGCAGCCGTTCGGCCCACTGGCGCCATGAGCTGGACTTGCCAGG
>NZ_QOIM01000036.1:0-316379 GCF_003323735.1 Streptomyces reniochalinae
TCGTGCTTGTCCATGATGGCCTTGGCCTCACGGATCCAGCCGTCCAGGTTGTCGGGGTAGGACTTGCCCTTCTCGGCCTTCTTCTCGCCGGCCTTGTCGGCCTTCTTGTCGGCCTTGTCGGTCTTCTTGTCGGCCTTGTCGTCCTTGTCGGCGGCCTTGGTGGCGTGGGCCGCGGGCTTGGCCTGGGGCGCGGTGGCGGCGTGGGCGGTGCCGCCCAGTGCGGTGGTGGCGATACCGGCGGCGCCCAGGAGGGTCAGGCCGGTGGTCAGCTTGGTGTTGCGCAGAGCAGTACGCATGCGAGCGGGATGCCTTTCGAGGGGGGACACATCCGGCCGCGTCTTCGGGCGTGTGCCCGGTCTCGTCGCGACCTGGGCCCACCCTGCGGACCGGCTCCCCGCCCCGACAACTATGTGACGTACTATCCCGCTTCGTCCGCTTCACCGGCCGCCGTGCGCCACTCCACCCCACCCTCCCGGCCCCGGCCCCTCGGACATCCGAAGGCGCTTCGTATGTGACCTGGCCCCTATGGGTGCCCTCACAATCCAACGGCTTCTGCGGTGAGTTGATCGCACAGACGGTCCAGAAATCCCTCACCGTGGGTCACCGTTCCGCCCCCCGGTTCGCACGGGGGGACGCCGACGGCGGAACGGTGGGGACGACCGCTCTCGCGAAAGACCGCAATACGGGCTTTCAGTAAGGCGGTATGCTGAGCGTGCTCCACCTCATCCGCATGAACCGCCCCTCGCCGTACGCCAGTTCGGCCAGGGGGAAGCGCCCGGCTCCGGGCCGGGCATCGGATGAAGGGAGGGGCGCCGTGGACGGAGACACCCCCGGCGAACCGCAGAGGTTGAGACCGCTGACCCGCTACGAGCGGTGCAGCATCATCGTCCAGAGCCTCGAAGCGGTCGCCCTGGTGGCGCTCGCCGCGGTAGCGCAGTTCGCGCGGTAACCCCCCGCGCAGGTCCGGTTGAGACCACTCGCTGACATACAGCGAGCCCGGTCTACGAGAGATCGACCGGGCCCGCGAACTGCGACGAAGGCCCCTCGGATGCCGCCGGGGGGTCTCTTCGTGCCGGAGAGGCCCCTACTTGCGACCCCGCCGACTCTTAAGACTCTACACGGCGTTGCACATCCGCGTATCGGGATGTATTGAGGCTCCCCGCACCGCGAGGATGCCCTCTTCCCGGGAGTCTGGGGAAGAGGGCAGCTCGTGTGTCAGGGGAGGACGGTCAGTTCGCGGTCGGTGGTGTTCAGTCGTTCCCCGCCATCCTCGGTGCAGACCACGATGTCCTCGATGCGTGCGCCGTACCGGTCCTTGAGGTAGATGCCGGGCTCGACGGAGAAGGCCATGCCGGGTGCCAGCGGCTGCCGGCTGCCGGCGACGATGTAGGGCTCCTCGTGGCTCTCCAGGCCGATCCCGTGCCCCGTGCGGTGGATGAAGTGCGCGCCGAAGCCCGCCTGTGTGATCAGGTTCCGCCCGACGGCGTCCAGCTCCTCGGCGGTGAGGCCCGGACGCACGGCTTCGGTCTGTGCACGCTGCGCGCGCAGGAGCACGTCGTGGAGCCGGCGGAACTCCTCGGGCGGCTCGCCCACCACGTACACGCGGGTCGAGTCGGAGCAGTAACCCTCCGCAGTGGTGCCGCCGATGTCGACCACCACGGGATCACCGGGCCTGATCACCCGGTCGGACAGCTCGTGGTGCGGGCTGGCGCTGTGCGGTCCCGAGCCGACGATGACGAAGTCGACCCGGGCATGGCCCTCGGCGGCGATCGCGGTCGCGATGTCCCGGCCGACCTCGCGTTCGGTACGCCCGGCTCGCAGCCATTCCCCCATGCGGGTGTGCACGCGGTCGATGGCCGCCCCTGCGCGCCGCAGCGCCGCGACCTCACGCGGTGTCTTCCGCGTCCTCAGCACGCCCAGCACGGTGCCGGCCAGCTCCTGCTCCGCTCGGGGCAGGGCGGCTCGGAAGGCGAGCGTCTTCTCGGCCCACATGTGGTTGTCGACGCCAACGCGCTCGGCCGAGGCGGGCAGCCGGGAGGCGATGACGGCGTAGGGGTCCTCGGTCTCCTGCCAGGCGAGGATCTCCACGCCCAGCGCCCCGGCGGGTGAGGCCTGCGCGGCCGGCTCCTCCAGGGCGGGCACCAGCAGGAAGGGCCGGCCCTCGGCCGGGAGGACCAGGCAGGTCAGCCGCTCCAGTTGCATGGCGTCGTAACCGGTCAGATACCGCAGGTCGGCTCCGGGGGAGATCAGCAGGGCGTCCAGCCCCGCCTCCGAGGCGGCGGTACGGACGCGATCGAGGCGGTCGGCCGGATAGAGGTCCTGGTCGGACTCGGTCGTGGTGTCGGTCCGGTGGTGCATCACTTCTCCCAGGGGTTGGGCGGGCCGCAGCGGCCGGAGACGCATGCCGTCGTCCCGGAACGCGGCGCCCCGGCGCCTAGAGGGTGGGATCGAGGCCGCGCACGCGTGCGCGGGTGGTACCCCAGCCAGTCGGCGCCCAAAGCGCGAGCCGTCCCGGGCAGGGCCGGGGCGTCGGTGCGTGAGCGCGTCGCCCACTCGCCCGACACCTCTACCGGGCGCCGGTCGGGCCCCTGCACGCCCGCCGTGTCGCCTCGTGACACCCCTGACACGACGGGACGCGGAAGACAGCGGTCATGCCGCGCATGCTCGCAGGGTGCCGTGGCCCGTACAACCGGATTCCCCGCGCGGGTACGTCCGCGTCTCCCCGCCCCAGCTCCCGTCCCCGGCGCGGGGCCGAGCGCCCAGGTGCTCCCGGACTGATGAGCACGGCCTCCGGCCTGGCCCGGGTCCGACCGGACCCCGGGCCGGGCCGGGACCCCGGGCCCGGCCCGGCCCCTGGTTCCGGTCACATGAAGCGTGCGGGGTCGCCCGCCCCCTGCCGTACGATCTCGGGAGCCTCGCCGGAGAAGTCCACCACCGTGGTGGGCTCGGTGCCGCAGTCACCGGAGTCGACCACGGCGTCCACCACATGGTCGAGCCGCTCCTTGATCTCCCAGCCCTGGGTCATCGGCTCCTCCTCGTCGGGCAGCAGGAGGGTGCTGGAGAGCAGCGGCTCACCGAGTTCGGCCAGCAGCGTCTGAGTGACCACGTGGTCGGGGATGCGGACTCCGACCGTCTTCTTCTTCGGGTGGAGCAGCTTGCGCGGCACTTCCTTCGTGGCGGGGAGGATGAAGGTGTAGCGGCCGGGTGTCGCCGCCTTGACCGCGCGGAACACGTCGTTGTCGACATGGACGAACTGGCCCAGCTGCGCGAAGTTCTGGCACATGAGCGTGAAGTGATGGCGTTCGTCGAGATTGCGGATGGACCGGATGCGGGTCATGCCGTCGCGGCTGCCCAGCTGGCATCCCAGAGCGAAACAGGAGTCCGTCGGGTACGCGATGAGCGCGCCCGCCCGGATACTGTCGGTCACCGTGCGGACGGTGCGTGGCTGCGGGTTGTCGGGATGCACGTCGAAGTACTTCGCCATCTGTCGAGCCTATGCGCACCGGCGCCTCGTCTCCCACGGCAGGTGCCGTGTGTGCCCGCCCACACCGGAAGGCCGGTTCCGGTGTGGGCGGGCAGGCCGGGACCCCGGTCAACCGGTGTCGGCCGGCGCGTCGGGTCCGCCGCCGCGTCGGACGGCGGGCTTCACTCCGCGGCCAGTGCAGGGATGATGCCACCGGCGAGGACGAGGGAGCGCTGGCGCGGGGAGAGGCGGTGGCGTACCGCGTACTCCTGGTCGCGGGTCTGGTTGCGCAGGCGCAGCACGGGTTCGGCGTCGGGGGCGAGTGCGGCGCGCAGGCCGGACAGGTGGAGTGTGTCGCCCTCGCGGACGCGTTCGTAGTCGCCGCCGTCCTCGAACTCCAGCGGCAGGACACCGAAGTTGACGAGGTTCTGCCAGTGGATGCGGGCGAAGGAGCGTGCCACCACGGCCCGCAGCCCCAGGTACCTGGGTGTGATGGCGGCGTGCTCGCGCGAGGAGCCCTGTCCGTAGTTCTCGCCGCCGACGACGAGGTAGAAGCCGTCGTGTTCCCGCGCCCGGCGCGGATGCTCGGGGTCGAGCCGGGTGAAGGTGAACTCGGCGAGTTGGGGGATGTTCGACCGGTAGGGCAGCGCCTTCGCCCCGGCGGGGGAGATCTCGTCGGTGGAGACGTTGTCCGCGGTCTTGAGCAGTACGGGGGCCGTCAGGGTGTCGGGGAGGGGGTCGAGGTCGGGCAGCGCGGAGATGTTCGGGCCCCGTTGCAGCTCCACCGTCAGGGCCTCCTGCTCGGGCAGCGGGGGCTCCAGCATGCCGGTGTTGACGGAAGCGTGCTCGGGCAGGCGGAGCGAGGGCGGAGCGGTCCCGGTTTCCGCGGCCCAGTCGCGGGGATCGGTGAGGGTCCCGGTCAGGGCGGAGGCCGCCGCCGTCTCGGGTGAGCACAGCCACACGGAGTCCTCCTCCGTGCCGGAGCGGCCGGGGAAGTTGCGGGGCATGGTCCGCAGCGAGTTGCGGCCCGCGGCCGGGGCCTGGCCCATGCCGATGCAGCCCAGGCAGCCACTCTGGTGCAGCCGTGCGCCCGCCGCGATCAGGTCGAACGTGCCGCCGGAGCGGGTGAGGTCCTGGAGGATCTCGCGGGAGGTGGGGTTGATGTCGAGGCTGACGCCGTCCGCGGTGCGCCGGTCCTTGACCATGGCCGCCGCGACCGCGAAGTCCCGCAGCCCGGGGTTGGCGGAGGAGCCGATGACGCACTGGGAGACCGGCTCGCCCGCCACCTGGCGCACGGGCACCACGTCGCCGGGCGAGGAGGGCTGTGCGACCAGCGGCTCCAGTGCCGACAGGTCGATCTCCTCGTCGAGGTCGTAGGTGGCGTCGGGCGCGGCGCTGATCTTTGTGAAGTCCGCCTCCCGGCCCTCGGCGCGCAGGAAGTCGCGTACGGCGTCGTCGGACGGGAAGACCGTGGCGGTCGCGCCCAGCTCCGCGCCCATGTTGGCGATGACGTGGCGGTCCATGGCCGTCAGCGAGGCCAGGCCAGGACCGTGGTACTCGATGATCCGGTTCACGCCGCCCTTGACGCCGTGTCGCCGCAGCATCTCCAGGATCACGTCCTTGGCGCTCACCCAGGGCGGCAGCTCGCCGGTCAGCCGTACGCCCCAGATCTGCGGCATGCGGACGTAGAGGGGCCGCCCGGCAATCGCCAGCGCCACCTCGAGACCGCCCACGCCGACCGCCAGCATGCCCAGCGAACCCGCCGCACACGTGTGCGAGTCCGATCCGGCCAGAGTCTTCCCAGGGACGCCGAAGCGCTGCATGTGAGTGGGGTGCGAGACCCCGTTGCCGGGCTTGGAGTACCACAGGCCGAAGCGGTTGGCGGCGGAGCGCAGAAAGGCGTGGTCCTCGGCGTTGCGCTCGTCGGCCTGGAGAATGTTGTGGTCGACGTACTGGACGCTGACCTCGGTCCGGGCCCGGTCGAGGCCCAGCGCCTCCAGCTCCTGCATCACCAGGGTGCCCGTGGCGTCCTGGGTCAGCGTCTGGTCGACCCGCAACCCGATCTCCTCGCCGACCTCGGCCTTCCCCTCGACGAGGTGGGTGTCGACGAGACGCTGCGCGACGGTGCCGTGTGCCGGCATGGCGTCCCCTCCTTTGCTCTCGGGTGCGCGCGGCCCGGCGGCGGCCGGCCGATGCCGAGTACCCCGCGCACGCCGTACCCACGCGCTCGATCACCCCTGGGCGTACACACCGTGACAATGGGCAGCTCTGTGTGATCAAACCTTCCGGTGTCTCGTCCGGTTGCCGCGGCACTGGGCCGGTGGCGGGGGTGCACGAAGCGCGGCCTGTGGCGGGCCACGTCGCCGGCACGAAAATCATGGTCCGCCCCCTGTCGCACGGGGCGGCCCGTTCCTAAGCTCTGTCCGCAGCCATCCGATGTATCGAACCTTGTAGGTGCGCCAGCACCGACTGACGGAAGGCGACGGCGCCCGTGATCCGTCCACACACCTTCTCCGGTCACTCCGACTCCAACGGCTGGATGTGGCACCCGGCAGGCAACGCCTGGCTGTGCAACTCCCTGTACGAGCACTACCAGTACACCGGGGACACGAAGCACCTCGAGAAGACCTACCCGCTGCTCAAGGGGGCGTGCGAGTTCTGGGAGGCGCGGCTCGTCGAGGTGACGGTGACCGACCCCGGCACGGGGCGGGAGCGCCGGGTCCTCGTCGACGACCACGACTGGTCACCCGAGCACGGTCCCCAGGACGCGCGCGGCATCACCTACGCGCAGGAGCTGCTCTGGCAGCTGTTCGGCAACTACGGCGCCGCGGCGGACGAACTCGGCAGGGACGCCTCGTTCGCCCGCGCCGTCGCAGGTCTGCGCTCCCGGCTCCACCTGCCGGGCGTCAGCTCCACCACCGGGTGGCTGAAGGAGTGGATGTCCGAGGAGAACCTGGGGGAGAAGGAGCACCGCCATCTCTCCCCGCTGGTGGGTCTCTTCCCCGGCGACAGGATCACCGTCGAGGACTCACCCGCCGACGTGCTCGACGGGGTCTTCGGTGTTCCAGATCGACGCCAACTTCGGTACGCCGGTGGCGATGATCGAGATGCTCGCCCCGTCACGCCCCGGGCGCATCGACCTCTGCCGGTGCTGCCGGACGCGTGGGCGAAGGCGGGGCGTGTCACCGGCATCGGGCTGCGCGGCGGGCTGCGGCTCGATCTGGCGTGGGCCGAGGGCGCTTTCACCGAGGCGACTCTCCGCGGTGCGGCGGGAACCCGGGTGACGGTGGTGGCGGAGGGCCGGCGAAGGGAGGTGGCCCTTCCGGACGGCGGGGTCGTCACCCTGCGGCCCTGAGCGCGGACCGGGAGGGGAGGAGGCCACCGGTGCGCGCCGCTCCGTGAAGTACAGCCCGCACGCCCAGCACACGAGCCCTGCAAGCCCCGCGCGCACCGCGCACACCGCGGTATCGAGTGGCGCGAAAAGAGATCCGATGTTTCCTTGCGCGGCTCGGTCGCCGGGAATAGTGTCGACTAGGTCGTTCAGTCATCCGATCTCTGAGGCGTTGGATGCTCCGTCGACGCAACGGTGGCGCCGCCGCGGGGCAGGCTGCGAAAGGAACCCAGTTGTCCGCAGACGTTGCACGGATCATCGCGATGGACACCTACGACGTCCGTTTCCCGACCTCCAGACAGCTGGACGGTTCGGACGCGATGAACCCGGACCCCGACTACTCCGCCGCGTACGTCGTCCTGCGCACCGACGCCGGCGAGGGGCTCGACGGTCACGGTTTCACCTTCACGATCGGACGGGGCAACGACGTGCAGGTCGCTGCCGTCGAGGCGCTGCGCGGGCACGTGGTCGGACGGCCGGTCGCCGAGCTGTGCGCGGACCCGGCGTCGCTGAGCAGAGCCCTGACCGGGGACAGCCAACTGCGCTGGCTCGGTCCCGAGAAGGGCGTCATGCACATGGCTGTCGGCGCGGTCGTCAACGCGGCCTGGGACCTCGCGGCCAGGCAGGCGGGCAAGCCCCTGTGGAAGCTGCTGGCCGACGCCGAGCCCGCGTGGCTGGTCTCCCAGATCGACTTCCGCTACCTGACCGACGCGCTGACCGAACAGGAGGCGCTCGACCTGCTGCGCCGTGCCCGCACGGGCCGCGAGGCCAGGGAGGAGGAGCTGCACCGCAAGGGCTACCCGGCCTACACCACCTCGCCGGGCTGGCTCGGATATCCGGACGAGAAGCTCGCCCGGCTCGCCGAGGAAGCCATGGCGGCGGGCTTCCGGCAGATCAAGCTGAAGGTGGGCGCCGACCTCCAGGACGACATCCGGCGCTGCCGCACCGCCCGCGAGGTCGTCGGGCCGGGCTTCCGCATGGCCATCGACGCCAACCAGCGCTGGGACGTGTCCGAGGCCGTCGCCTGGACGAGTCGGCTGGCCGAGTTCGACCCGTACTGGATCGAGGAGCCGACCAGCCCCGACGACGTGCTCGGGCACGCCGCGATCCGGCGCGCGGTGGCACCGGTCAAGGTCGCCACAGGCGAGCACGCGCACAACCGGGTGGTCTTCAAGCAGCTGCTCCAGGCGGACGCGATCGACGTGCTGCAACTCGACGCCGCCCGGGTCGGCGGGGTCAACGAGAACCTGGCGATCCTGCTGCTGGCCGCGAAGTTCGGCGTGCCGGTGTGCCCGCACGCGGGCGGTGTCGGCCTGTGCGAACTGGTGCAGCACCTGTCGATGTTCGACTTCGTGGCGGTGTCGGGCACGACCGAGGACCGGGTCATCGAGTACGTCGACCACCTGCACGAGCACTTCCTCGACCCGGTCGTGATCCGGGACGGGCACTACGCCGCACCGCTCGCCCCGGGCTACTCCGCCACCATGAGCCCGGAGTCGATCGCCGCCTACACCTATCCATACGGCCGCTTCTGGGCCGCCGACCTCACCCGGCGCGGCGACGGCCAGGGCGCCACCGACCCCGCGGAGGCCCAGGCATGACCACGCACGAACTCACCGGACTGCGCGCCGTCGTCACCGGCGGCGCCTCGGGAATCGGCCAGGCCACCGCCCGGCGGCTGGCCGACGGCGGCGCCGAGGTCGCCGTCCTCGATCTGGAGCCCTCGGGGGTGGAGGCGCCGCTGCACGGCATCAATGCCGACGTCGCGGACGACGCTTCCGTCAGGTCGGCCGTCCAGCGCGCTGCCGACCTGCTCGGAGGCATCGACATCCTGGTCAACAACGCGGGCATCGGCGCCGCGGGCACGGTCGCGGACAACCCCGACACCGAGTGGCAGCGGGTGCTCGACGTCAACGTCGTCGGCATCGCGCGCACCACGCGTGCCGCCCTGCCCCACCTGCGGCGCTCACCGTGTGCCGCGATCGTCAACACCTGCTCCATCGCGGCCACCGCCGGGCTGCCGCAGCGCGCCCTGTACTCGGCCAGCAAGGGCGCGGTGCACGCGCTGACGCTGGCCATGGCGGCCGACCACGTCCGCGAGGGCATCAGGGTCAACTGCGTCAACCCCGGAACGGTCGACACGCCCTGGGTGGGCCGGCTGCTGGCGGCGGCCGACGACCCCGAGGCCGAGCGGCGGGCGCTCGAGGCCCGCCAGCCGCACGGCCGCCTGGTCGCCGCCGAGGAGGTCGCCGCCGCCATCGTCCACCTGGCGGGGCCCGGCGCCGGATCGGTGACCGGTACGGCACTCGCGGTGGACGGCGGCATGTCGGGGCTGCGCCTGCGGCCGGCCGGCACATGAGCGGCGTACTGCCGCGGGCCGCGCTCGGTGCGAGCACGGCCCGGGTGACACGGCTCGCCTTCGGCGCCGCCTGCCTCGGGAACCTGTACGAGGCGGTGAGCGAGGAGCAGGCGCTGGCCACGGTGGACGCCGCCTGGGAAGAGGGGCTGCGCACCTTCGACGTGGCGCCGCACTACGGGCTCGGTCTGGCCGAACGGCGGCTGGGCGCGGCGCTGCGCGGGCGCCCGAGGGACCACTTCACCGTCTCCACAAAGGTCGGACGACTCCTCGAACCGGTCAGCGGTGCGCAGGGCGACGATATGGCCCACGGGTTCGCCGTCCCGGCCGGCCTGCGCAGGGTGTGGGACTTCAGCGCGGACGGAGTCCGCCGCAGCCTGGAGACCAGCCTCGAACGACTCGGACTCGACCGGGTGGACATCGTCTACCTCCACGACCCTGACGACCACGAGCGGGAAGCCCTCGACCAGGCCTACCCCGCGTTGGAACGCCTCAGGGGCGAGGGCGTCGTCAAGGCGATCGGTGTCGGCATGAACTCCACCGCGATGCCCGCCAGGTTCGTCCGCGACACCGACATCGACGCCGTCCTGCTCGCCGGCCGCTACACCCTGCTCGACCGCAGCGGTCTCGCGGACCTGCTGCCCGCCGCCCACGAGCGGGGCACCTCGGTGGTGGCCGGGGGCGTCTTCAACTCCGGAGTGCTCGCCGACCCGCGGCCCGAGGCGACCTACGACTACCGGCCCGCCCCCCGGCAACTGCTGGAGCGGGCGCAGGGCCTGGGGCGGATCTGCGCGGAGTACGGGGTGCCGCTGCGCGCCGCCGCCGCTCGCTTTCCGCTGGGCCACCCCGCCGTCGCCGCTGTGCTGCTGGGTCTGCGGACCCCGGCCGAGGTACGGGACGCGGCCGCCCAGTTCCGGCGGCCGTTCCCCGGCGGCCTGTGGGACGCGCTCGCCTCCTCAGGACTGCTCGGCCACACCGGACACCGAAGGGTGACGTCATGAGGGTTGCTCTGCACACGCGCGTGCGCGCGGAGCGCATCGCCGAGTACGAGGCGGCGCACCGGGAGGTGCCCGCCGAACTGACCGCCGCCATCCGGGCGGCAGGCTGCACGTCCTGGACGATCTGGCGCGGTGGCACGGACCTGTTCCACCTCATCGAGTGCGAGGACTACGCGCGGCTGCTCGCCGAGCTGGAGAACCTTCCGGTCAACGTCGGCTGGCAGGCGCGGATGGCCGAACTCCTCGACGTGGTGCACGACTACTCCGCCCAAGGAGCGGACGCCGGACTGCCGGTGGTGTGGCAGCTGCCCGAGCCCCGGAAAGAAGCCGTCCCCGGAACCTGCGGCAAGTCGCTCGAAGAGATCGAGCACCTCTGACTCACCGACCCGCCCCCGGCCGCCCGCGCCTGAGGCGGGGCCCCGCACCCTGACACCCTGGGTACTCCCACGAGAGGCCCGAGCCCTGTGACGAGGAGGGAGGCGCGCAGCATGCACATCGTCGACGCGCACCACCATGTGTGGGACTTGAACGTGCGCGACCAGCCCTGGATCAGCGGCCCCGCCATGGCACCGCTGCGCCGGTCCTTTCCCGCCGCCGAGTTCGCGCACGAGGCCCGTGCCGCCTCGGTGAGGGCGAGCGTCCTGGTGCAGACCGTCACCGAGGCGCAAGAGACACCCGAACTCCTCGCACTCGCGGCCGACAGCGACCTGATCGCCGCCGTGGTCGGCTGGACGGACCTGACCGCTCCGGGCGTGGGAGAGGAACTGTCCAGGTTGCGTGGGCTGCCCGGCGGGGAGTCCCTGCGCGGCATCCGCCATCAGGTGCAGGGCGAGCCCGACCCCGAGTGGCTGGTGCGCCCCGACGTCCTGCGCGGGCTGCGCGCCGTGGCGGCGCGGGGACTCGCCTACGACCTCGTCGTCCTGCCGCACCAGCTGCCGGCGGCGGCACGGGCGGCGGCCGCCGTTCCCGAACTGACCTTCGTCCTCGACCATCTGGGCAAGCCGCCGCTGGCCACGGGGGTGACGGAGGCATGGGAGGCCGGGCTGCGGGGCCTGGCCGCGCTGCCCAACACCGTGGCCAAGCTCTCGGGCCTGGTCACCGAAGCCGACTGGGAGACCTGGTCGGTCGACCAGCTCCGCGGCTGCGTGGACGCGGCCCTCGACGCCTTCGGCCCGGAGCGCGTGATGTTCGGTTCCGACTGGCCCGTGTGCACACTGGCCGCCCGCTACGCGGACGTCATGGCGACGACCCGCACGCTCACCGCCGCGCTGGGGCCGAGCGAACAGACCCAGGTGTGGTCGGGGACGGCAGCGCGCACCTACGGCCTGGGCACCCCTCCGTCAGCGGGGTGACGCGCGGGCGCGGTCAGCGGTCCCGGACGTCCTCCACCGCCTCCCTGACGTCCGGGTCCTCGGCCAGGCCGTCGAGGAGCGCGGCGACCCCCGGGGCCGACCAGGGGGAGACCACCCACACCAGGTCCCCACCCTGGGGGCCGCGCCGCGGCGGACCGGCGTCAGCGTGCCACCGGTGGCCAGTTGCGGACCGCCTTGGGCCGCGGCGGGGCGTACGTCCGCACCTTGGACGTCGACAGGCCGAGGCCGACGAGGGACTCGGCGATCTTCACGGCCGCGGTCACCCCGTCCACGACGGGCACCCCGGTTCGTTCGACGACGCGTTCGGCCAGTTGCGACATGCCGCCGCAGCCCAGGCAGATCACCTCCGCACGGTCGTCCTCCACCGCCCGGGCGGCCTGCTCGGCGATGGCGTCGACGGCGGCCTTCTCGTCCCGCTCCAGGGCGAGTACGGGCAGACCGCTGGCGCGCACGGAGGCGCACCGTGAGTCGAGCCCGGCCGCGCGGAGGCGCTCCTCGATCAGGGGCACCGTACGGTCCAGGCTGGTGACGACGGAGTAGGTGCGGCCCAGGAACTGGGCGGTGCTCGCGGCGGCCTCGGTGATGTCGACGACGGGGACGTCGAGCAGTTCCTGGAGCCCTTCGCGTCCGTGCTCCCCGTAACCGGCCTGGATCACCGCGTCGAACGGTCCCTGGTAGGCGCGGACGGTCTCCATCACGGCGAGCGCGGCGAGGTAGCTCTCGTAGTTGCCCTCGACGGACTCGGCGCCGAAGGAGGGGGTCAGGGGCACGATTTCGGTACCGGGCGACGCGGCCCCCACCGCCTGCCGCCCGATCGCGTCGGTGAGGGACCGCGTGGTGTTGACGTTCACGACGAGGATGCGCATGGTCCGGCCTTCTGCTGGTGGTTGGCGCGTGCGAGGGGTGGCGCGGTCATTCGGCGGCGACGGCGATGGCCTCGCCGTCCACGTCCCGGAGCACCGCGCTGCGGTCCGCGATGAGCGCGTACAGGGCGGCGGCGAGGAGGGCGCCGATGAACCAGGAGAAGCCGGCCACGGCGTGGAAGGCGGGGACGAGGGCGAGCACGACGGCCGCCGCTGCGCTGGGCGCGAAGGCGGCGACGGCGCGCGGGTTGTAGCCGCGGCGGTAGTGGTACTCGCCCTGGGCGTCCTCGGTGTAGAGGTCGGGCACGTTCACGCGGGCCTTCCGCAGCAGCCAGTAGTCCGCCATGATCACGCCGAAGAGCGGTCCGAGCAGGGCGCCGAGCCCGCCGAGGAAGTAGTTGACGACGACGGGGCTGTTGTAGAGGTTCCAGGGCAGGATCACCAGACCCAGGACGGCGCTGACCACCCCGGCACTGCGGAAGTTCAGCCGCCGGGGGAAGAGGTTGACCAGCGCGTAGATGGGTGCGACGAAGTTGGCCAGCAGGTTCACCGCCACGGTCAGCGCGATCAGGGCGAGCGAGGCGGCGGCCAGCAGGAACATGTTCGGGATGGTCCGCACGATGTCCGTGGGACTGGTGATGACATGCCCGTCGAGCTGGAACTGGGCCCCGCTGAGCACCGCGACGATGACGGCGAAGAAGAGCATGTTCACGGGTATGCCGATCACGTTGCCGCGGACGATGGAGCTGCGGCTCCTGGCGGAGCGGGTGAAGTCGCAGAAGTTGAGCACGAAGGTCCCGTAGACCACCACCCACAGCGCGGCGCCTTGCAGGATCTGCAACCACATCGCACCGCCGGTGAGCGGCGCGTCGATGGACAGCGAGACGGAGCCGTCCGCGCGGAAGAACATCCAGGCCGCGAGCGCACACATGGTGATCAACGTCGTGGGCGCGGCGAAGGCCATGTACCGGCGGATCATCTGCATGCCGTAGCTGACGATGAGGACCTGCAAGGCCCACAGGGCCAGGAACGTGAGCCAGCCGAGCGTCGACTGGCCCAGGACCGCGTTGTCGTCCAGGTGGCCCATGCCGGGGAACATCGCCACCAGCAGGGCGCTGAGTACGGACGAGGCCAGGTAGGTCTGGATGCCGAACCAGGCGATGGCGACGGCTCCCCGCACCCCGGCGGGTATCTTCGCGCCCTTGATGCCGAACGCGATGCGGCTCATGACGGGGAAGGGGACGCCCGTCTTGTGCCCCATGAAGCCGGAGAGCGTCAGCAGGAGGAAGAGCAGCACGGAGGCGAGCGCGAAGGCCGCCAGGATGCCCCACACGTTGAGGCCGAGCGCGAAGAGCCCGATGGCGAACGCGTAGTTCCCGAGGCTGTGCACGTCGTTGGCCCAGAGGGTGAAGACGTTGTAGGCGCCCCAGCGGCGCCCTTCCTTCTTCGTCGGGGCGAGGTCGTAGGTGTAGAGGCCACTGGCGGCGTTGCCAGCCTCCACGGACGACCGCTCATCCACGGCAGTCATACGGAGCTCCGGGGGAGGGGAGGAAGAGGGGGAAGAGGGGAAGGAGTGAGGGGAGGGGAGGCGGGGAACGTGAGGAAGTTTCCATAAAATGGAAGCGCGTTTCCGGTAGCCAGAACCTAGTTTTCGCCAAGTGACACCGTCAAGAGGCCGGCGGGAAGGACTTGGCCGGCCCGCCAACCCCGCCTGAACGGCGGGAAGACGGTGCGACGGTGGTGTGGCCACAGCAGCGGCACGCGCCCGGGGGCGCGGAACCGGAATCCACGGCGGCGGCTGACCCGCTGTGCCGGTCGCCGGGCGGCCCGCTCCGTTCGATGACGCGCGGTGACGGGCCCGGCATGGCACTGTAGGACGGTCGGCCCACCCGCTGTGCACCGACAGCCCGTGGGCCGGTGCCGCCGCCGGGGCGCGACGCCCTCGACGCGGCGACGGCGACCTTTGACGAGCTGCGGGAGAGCGGAATGACTGCGAACGGCGCCGAGGAAGAGAGCGGTTCCCTCTACGACGTGCTGGTGCTCGGCGCCGGCCCCGGCGGCGAGAACGTCGCCGACAGGGCCAGGGCGGCGGGGCTCAGCGCGGCCGTGGTGGAGAGCGAACTGGCCGGGGGCGAGTGCTCCTACTGGGCCTGTATGCCCAGCAAGGCGCTGCTGCGGCCGGTCACCGCACGCGCCGACGCCGGGCACACGTGGGGCCTGCGCAGGGACCGTTCCCTCCCGCTGGATGTCCAAGACGTCTTCGCCCACCGCGACGAGGAAGCGTCCCACTGGCAGGACGACGGTCAGGTCGAGTGGCTGGCGAGTGCGGGGATCGACCTCGTGCGCGGCCACGGCCGGCTGTCCGGACCCCGCCGGGTGACGGTGACACAGGAGGACGGGACAGTGCGCCGGCTCTCGGCCCGTCAGGCCGTCGTGGTGGTGACCGGCAGCCGCGCCGTGGTCCCCGACCTGCCGGGCGTCGCGGACGCCAGGCCCTGGACCAGCAGAGAGGCGACCAGCGCCTCCCGGGTGCCCGACCGTCTCGTGGTGGTGGGCGGCGGAGTCGTGGGCGTGGAGATGGCCACGGCGTGGGCGGGACTCGGCTCCCGGGTCACCCTCCTCGCCCGGGGGAGCGGCCTGTTGCCGCGCATGGAACCCTTCGCCGGGGAGCTCGTCGCCGACGCCCTCCGGGCGGCGGGCGCGGACGTGCGCGTGGGAGCTTCCGTCACCGAGGTCGCACGCGCGCGCCCCGACGGTCCTGTGACCGTCCGTACGGACGCGGGGCAGGAGGTGGAGGCGGACGAGGTGCTGTTCGCGACCGGCCGTGCGCCGCGCACCGAGGACCTGGGCCTGGAGACCGTGGGCCTGGAGCCGGGCGCCTGGCTGACGGTGGACGACACCCTGCGCGTCACCGACGTGGCGGACGGGTGGCTGTACGCCGTCGGGGACGTCAACCACAGGGCCCTGCTCACGCACCAGGGCAAGTACCAGGCGCGCATCGCGGGCGCGGCCATCGCCGCCCGTGCGCAGGGCGCGGTGACGGCCGACGCGTGGGGCGCGCACAGCGCCACCGCCGACCACCACGCCGTCCCGCAGGTGGTGTTCACCGACCCCGAGGTCACCGCTGTGGGTCTCACGGCTGACGAGGCCGAGCGTGCGGGGCGGCGGGTCCGGGCGGTCGACTACGACATGGCTAATGTCGCCGCCGCGGGCCTGACCCGCGACGACTACGCAGGGCGTGGGCGTCTCGTCGTCGACGTGGAGCGCGAAGTCGTCGTCGGCGCCACGTTCGTCGGCTCCGGACTCGCGGAGCTGCTGCACTCGGCGACGATCGCCGTCGTGGGCGAAATCCCGCTGAGCAGGCTCTGGCACGCGGTGCCCTCCTACCCGACCCTCAGCGAGGTGTGGCTGCGGCTGCTGGAGACCTACCGGGACAGCTGAGGTCGCGGGCCCGCCAGTTCCTCGTGCAGCCCCTCCAGCGCCATCAGGTCGTCCTCGGTGCCGGTGTGCGGGGCGGCGAACCAGTCGGCGTACTCGGCGATTTCGGACAGACACCAGTCGAGTGCGAACAGCTCGGCCATCGCGGGGCGTGCCCGCAGCCGGTCTCCCGCGCCGGCCGCGAGCAGGTCGGCGAAGTCGCGCTCGGGCGGAGCCAGGGCCAGTGACTCCCAGTCGACGAGCCGCAGCCCCTGGTCGGTCACGACCTGGTTGGCGTGGTGCGGCTCGCCATGGGTCGGCACCCAGGTGCCGCGCCGGGCACGGGCGGAGGCTGCCAGCCCGTGGTAGCGCTCGGTCCACTCCGCGATCCGGCCGAGCCGCGCGGCGATCGCCGCGCGCGCCTCTTCGGCCTGTGGCCCGGCGTCCCACGCGCCGGCCGTGCGGGCCCGCAGGCCGTCGGCGAAGTCGCCGGGAACGCGCGGCGCCCACTCGGGCAGCCCCGGGGGAGGCGCGGCGCGGTGCAGGTCCCTCACCGCCGCGACCACTCGCTCCACGTGCGGGGCCGCCTGTGCCTCCGCCTCGGTCGGCGACCTGCCCGCCAGCCACGGGGTGGCGCTCAGCGCGCCGCCCGCGAGTTCCACGGTGTAGCGGCCCGAGCGGGCGGGCAGCGGCGCGCACACCGCGGCGAGACCGGCGGCGGCCAGCGCGGCCGCGCCGGCGTAGGCGGCTTCCAGTGAAGCGCGCGTGTGCCGGGGCGCCAGGGCGTCGAGCGTGACGAACAGGTCCCGGCCGTCCTCCAGGGTCGCGCGCCAGTGGTGGGCGCCGAACCCCCAGGGCAGGTGACTGAGGTGGCGCACAGGCGAGGACCAGGACGCGGCGATCGTTCGGCGGATCGTCTCCTCGGTCACCGAGGCGGGAGGACTGAGCACGTGGGGGAGCCTAGGTGGGCCGCGGGGACCGGGCAACGCGTTTGTGACCACGGCGCGAAGCACCCGAATGGCGCATCCCGGCAACGGCGGGGACGATGGACGAGGGGGCCGAGCGAACGGCTGAACCGCGTCGACAGGAGGGACGCCATGACCACCGCAGCCGACATCATGCACCCCGGCGCCCAGTGGGTGCCCGCCACCGAGACCCTCGACCGTGCCGCGCAGCTCATGCGCGAGCTCGACGTGGGAGCCCTGCCCGTGAGTGACCCCACCGACGCCGACGAGCGGATGTGCGGCATCCTCACCGACCGCGACATCGTGGTCGACTGCGTCGCGGCGGGACACGATCCCGCGAGGGTCACGGCGGGAGACCTGTGCCAGGGCACCCCGCGCTGGGTCAGCACGGAAGCGGGCCTGGACGAGGTGCTCCGCGAGATGGAGGGCAACCAGATCCGGCGCCTGCCGGTCATCGACGGGAACAAGCGGCTGGTCGGCCTGATCAGCGAGGCCGACCTGGCCCACCACCTGAGCGACGACCAGCTCGCCGAGTTCGTGGAGCGGGTCTACGCCTGACCCGTCCTCCGGACGTGCACGGCGCAGGTGACCCGGCGGTACGACGCCGCCGGGTCACCGCGGCTCAGCAGCGTGAACGGCTGGCTGGAGAAGCGGGGCGGCGGCTGCTGCCGGTGGCTCCCACCCGGCACCTCCGCGTGAGGCGCGGGCTCACCTGCCGCCGGGCGTCCGGGGTAGGCGGGGCGTCACCCGTCGCCGGGCGTCTGATCCTCGGTGTGAGGCGCGGCGTCACCCGTCGTCGCACCGCCGGCCCGGCACGGCCGGGGTGCCCTCCGGGCGATCCCGAGGGCACCCCGTGCCGCGAGCGCCGCGCCACGGCTGTCGGCGGGGGAGCCGTTACGCGCCCTGACCGGCCTCCTCCGCCCGCAGCACGCGGTCGGGGCGCAGCGGCAGGTCCCGGTGGCGCACACCCGTCGCGTGCCAGACGGCGTTGGTGATCGCCGCGGCTGCGCCGACGATGCCCAGTTCACCGACGCCCTTGATGCCGAGCGGATCGCCGGGGACCGGGTCGTCGATCCAGTCCGCCTCGACCAGCGGGACGTCCGCGTTGGCGGCGACGTGGTAGCCCGCCAGGTCCGCGCCGATGTGCCGGCCCGAGGCGGGGTCGCGGACGGCCTCCTCGTGCAGGGCCATGGAGATGCCCCACGTCATACCGCCGACGAGCTGGCTGCGGGCGGTGAGCGGGTTGACGATGCGCCCCGCCGCGAAGACGCCCAGCATGCGGCGTACGCGGACCTCGCCGGTGTGGACGTCGACGGCCACCTCGGCGAACTGGGCCCCGAAGGAGTGCCGTTCCTTCTTCGCGAGTTCCGCCAGCAGCCGGGCCGTGTCCACACGCGCCGTGAGTCCCTCCGGCGGAACGTCCTGGCCCCTCAGCGCCAACTGGTCGCGCAGGTCCTCCGCCGCCGAGGTGACGGCCCAGGCCCAGGAGCGGGTCCCCATGGAGCCGCCCGCCACCCAGGCGGGTCCGAAGTCGCTGTCACCGATGCGGACGGTCACGCCTGCGGGGTCGACGCCGAGGACCTCGGCGGCGACGAGAGTGAGCGCCGTCCGGGCGCCCGTGCCCACGTCGGCGGCCGAGATGCGCACGGTGAAACCACCGTCGGGCTCGGCCGTGACCGAAGCGGTGGACGGTGCGGCCCCCGAGGGGTAGGTCGCGGCCGCCGTGCCGGTGCCGAGCAGCCAGCGGCCCTCGCGGCGGGTGCGGGGGCGCGGATCGCGGTCGGCCCAGCCGAACCGGCGTGCACCCTCCGTGAAGCAGCCCAGCAGGTCGCGACTGCTGAACGGCAGCCCGGACAGCGGACCGACGGCAGGTTCGTTGCGGGCCCGCAACGCGATCGGGTCCATGCCCAGGCGTTCGGCGAGCTCGTCCAGTGCGGTCTCCACCGCGAAGGAGCCCGGCGCCTCCCCGGGCGCGCGCATCCAGGTCGGCGTCGGCACGTCCAGCTCGACGATCCGGTGTGCCGTGTGGTGGGCCTCGGCGTCGTACAGGACGCGGCCGAGGGCGGCGCTGGTCTCGACGAAGGGACGCAGCGTGGAGGTGAGGTTGAGCACCTCGTGCCCGAAGGCGCGCAGCCGCCCGTCATGGTCGGCCCCGAGCCGCACGCGCTGTGTGGTCGGACTGCGGTACCCGGTGATCGCGAACGTCTGCCGGCGGGTCAGCGCGACGCGTACCGGGCGGTCCAGCGCGGTCGCCGCCATCACCGCGGCGGCCTGGTGCGGGCGCATGCCCTTGGAGCCGAAGGCGCCACCGATGTGCTCGGAGCGCACCCGTACGGAGGCCGGGTCGAGCGAGAACATCTTGGCGAGCTCGTCCGCCACCCACATGCTGCCCTGGTTGGAGTCGAAGACCTCCAGCCGTCCGCCGTCCCACCTGGCCGTGGCGGCGTGCGGTTCCATGGCGCTGTGGTGCTGCTCCGGCGTGCTGTAGGTGGCGTCGAGTACCACGGCGGAGGCGGCCAGTTCGGCGTCCAGGTCGCCCTTGGCCGCCACCGGGCTGCCCTGGTCGGGGACGTAGGCGTCGGGCCGGTCGGCGCGGAAGGCGATGTCGTGCGCTTCCTCGTCGTACTCGACCACGAGCGCCTCGGCGGCCTCCCTGGCCTGCTCGGGGGTCTCGGCGACGACGAGCGCCACGGGCCATCCCGCGTGCGGCACCCGGTCGTTCTGGAAGACCGCGCAGGTGGGGTCGGGCGGGCCGAGGAAGGACACGTAGTCGGTCGCCACGTGCGGCGCGTTGCCGTGGTGGAGTACGGCCACCACTCCCGGCATGGCCCGTACCGCCTCGTCGTCGACGGCGCGGACGCGTCCGCGTGCGACGGTGGAGAGCACGAACCAGCCGTGTGCCAGTTGTTCGAAATGGTGTTCGCTCGCGTACCGGGCGGCGCCCGTGACCTTGTCGCGGCCCTCGACGCGGGAGTGGGCGACCCCGACGGCCGGGGGTTTCGCCGTGGTGGTCATCGGGCGGCCTCCTCGGCCAGTTCGGTGAGCAGGGCGAGCACCAGATTGCGCATCAGGGGCACCTTGTAGGCGTTGAGCGGCAGGGCCTCGGCAGCGGCCAGTTCGGCGTCGACGGCCTGAGCGAACGCGGCACCCGAGGCCGGCTGCCCGGTCAGTACGCGTTCGGCGACGCGGGCCCGCCAGGGGCGCGAGGCGACGGCGCCGAAGGCCAGCCGCACCTCGCGCACCACGCCCTCCGACACGTCGAGCGCGGCGGCCGCCGAGCCGATGGCGAACGCGTACGAGGCCCGCTCGCGGACCTTGCGGTAGCGCGACCGCGCCGCCACCGGGGCGGGCGGCAGCGTCACCGAGGTGATCAACGCGCCCGGAGGCAGCGCCGTTTCGAGGTGCGGGGTCTCGCCCACCGGCAAGTAGAAGTCGGCGAGCGGCAGCTCCGCGGCCCCCTCGGCCGTCTCGTAGGTGACGACGGCGTCGAAGGCGGCCAGTGCCACCCCCATGTCCGAGGGGTGGACGGCCACGCAGTGCTCGGAGGCGCCGAGGATCGCGTGGTTGTGGTGCTCGCCGGTGCGGGCCGGGCAGCCGGATCCGGGCGAGCGCTTGTTGCAGGGGAGCGCGGTGTCGGTGAAGTAGGCGCAGCGGGTGCGCTGCAAAAGGTTGCCGCCCACGGTCGCCATGTTGCGCAGCTGGCCGGAGGCCCCCTCCAGGACCGCCTGGGCCAGCGCGGGGTAGTGGCGCCGGATCTGAGGATGGGCGGCGAGGTCGCTGTTGGTGACCGTGGCGCCCACACGCAGTCCGCCGTCGTCGGTGGGCTCGATACGGTCCAGCGGCAGCGCGCGCACGTCGACGAGCTGCCCAGGACGCTCCACCCCGGCCTTCATCAGGTCGACGAGGTTGGTGCCGCCGGCCAGGCAGCGTGCCTGCGGGTCGGCGTCGAGCAGGGCGACGGCGCCGCCGACATCCCGTGCCCGCTCGTAGGTGAACTCCTTCACGCGGCGGGCTCCTTCGTCTCCTTCTGGGGCTCTTCGGCGGTCCGTCCGCCCGTCTGCTCGGCGGCGTGCGCGACCGCCTGGACGATCGACACGTAGGCGCCGCAGCGGCACAGGTTGCCGCTCATCCGCTCCCGTATCTCCTCCGGGGTCAGGGCGGGCGGTCCGGCCTCGGGCCGCACGTCCTCGGTCGCGGCGCTCGGCCAGCCCGCCGCGTGCTCCTCCAGTACGGCGAGCGCGGAACAGATCTGGCCCGGCGTGCAGTAGCCGCACTGGAACCCGTCGAGGTCGAGGAAGGCCTGCTGCACGGGGTGCAGGTGCTCGCCGTTGGCCACGCCTTCGATCGTGGTGACGTCCTCGTCCCCCACCGCGACCGCGAGTTGCAGGCAGGAGACGACGCGCCGGCCGCCGACGAGCACCGTGCAGGCGCCGCACTGGCCCTGGTCGCAGCCCTTCTTGGTGCCGGTCAGCTCGAGGCGCTCGCGCAGCGCGTCGAGCAGGGTGGTGCGGTGATCGACGGTCAGGGTGTGTTTCTCTCCGTTGACGGTCAACGTGATCGCGCTGGCAGTGGCAGGAGCCATGGGCGGCTTCTTTCGAAAGTGCGGTGCGGGACGAGTCGGTTGGGCGCGTGCGGTGTGCGCGGCGGGTGCGGCAGGCGGCCCTGGGCCACTGTGCCGTCGTCCGCCGCTATGGTGAGAAGACGGGAAGCGGACAACTGTCCATGTGCGGTCGTCCCGAACGTAGAGGACAGTTGTCCGCTTTCGCAAGAGCCCTCCGCGCCGACGCCCGTGCCGCGCGGGTGGTTCGACGGCGGGACGACGGAGAGGAGCACGAGTGCGGGACCCCAAGCCGAAGGCGCCGCTGCGCTCGGACGCGCAGCGCAATCGCGAGCGCATCCTCGAAGTGGCCCTGGCGGAGCTGACCCGCGCGGCGGACGCGCCGCTGAGCGCCATCGCGAAGAAGGCGTGCGTCGGCCAGGGCACCTTCTACCGGAACTTCCCCAGCAGAGAGGCGCTGGTCCTGGAGGTCTACCGCTACGAGGTCCAGCAGGTGGCCGACACGGCTGACCAACTGCTCAGGACCCGGCCGCCGGACCGCGCGCTGCGCGAGTGGATGGACCGGCTCGCCCAGTACGCGATGGCCAAGGCGGGACTGGCCGATGCGCTGCGCAAGGCCACCAGCGCGCGCGGCACGCTCGCCGGCCTCGGGCACGGCCCGCTGACCAGGGCCATCGGCGCGCTCATCGAAGCCAACGAGGGTGCCGGAACGATCCGCCCCGGCGTGACCCCCGAGGACTTCCTCCTCGCCATCGCGGGCCTGTGGCAGATCGACCCGCACACCGACTGGCGTTCCCGCGCGAGCCGCCTGATGGACCTGGTGATGGACGGCCTGCGCGCGGGCGCCCCCGGCCCGGCGCACCGCCCCGGTGCCCGGGAGTGACGCCGGGGCCACCCGCCTCCTCCCCTTCGGTCCGACGACCGTCCGTGCCACCGAGGGGGCACACGACCGGCCGGCCACCGACGAACCCGGTCGCTACCGGCCCCGCCACTGAGGGGAGCGCTTCTCCGCGAAGGCGCGCGGGCCCTCCTGGGCGTCCTCGGAGTCGAGCACGGCGCGGTAGCGGGGCAGCTCACCGCTGCGCATGCGCGCGTAGGCCGTCTCGACGTCGAGCGCCTCCGTCTCGCGCAGCACCTCCTTGACGGCGCGGAGCGCCAGCGGCGCACCCTGTGCGACCCGCCGGCCGAGCGCCAGCGCGGCGTCGACGGCCGTACCGTGGCCACCCGAGACCTGGTTCACCAGTCCCCAGCGGACGGCCTCGGCAGCGCCCATCCGCCGCCCGGTGAGCAGCATCTCGTTCGCGACGGCGCGCGGCAGCCGCCTGGGCAGGCGCAGCACACCGCCCGAGTCGGCGATCATGCCGATGCCGACCTCCGGGAGGCCGAACTCGGCGTGCTCCTCGGCCACGACCAGGTCGGCGGCCAGCGCGAGTTCGAAACCGCCGCCCACCGCGAGCCCGTTGACCGCCGCGATCACGGGCTTGTCCAGGGCGAAGAACTCCGTCAGCCCGGCGAAGCCGCCGGGTCCGTGGTCGGCCTCGATGCCCTCTCCGCCGGCTGCCGCCGCCTTGAGATCCCATCCCGCGGAGAAGAACCGCGGCCCGCCGCCGGTGAGCACGGCGGCACGCAGCCCCTCGTCCCGCCGCAGCCGGTCGAAGGCCGCGTACAGCTTGCGGCTGGTGGGCACATCGATCGCGTTGGCCTTCGGCCGGTCCAGCGTGATCACCAGGACGCCGTCGCACACCTGTGTCGTGACCGGTTCCGCCTGCTCGCCTCCGTGTCCGTCCACGGCCTTCTCCTCTCCTTGGCTCACGTGCTTCGTCCTCCTTCTTCGCGCTTCACGTCCGACTTCTTCGTGTCTGATGTCCGGCTTCCGTGCGCCTCGTGTCCGATGAGCGCGTCGACGGCCACCGCGCCCTGCCCCGAGGGCAGGACGAGCAGCGGGTTGACGTCGATCTCGGCGACCGCGGCGTGGCGCGCGTAACGGGCGACGGCGTGCACCGCGTCGACGGCCGCCGCCAGGTCACCCTCAGGGCCGCCCCTGAAGCCCCGCAGCACGGGCCAGATCCGCAGCGACGCGAGCGCTTCCTCGATCTGCTCGCGCCCTGCGGGCAGCAGCAGCGTCGCCGTGTCCCGTACGAGTTCGACCAGCACGCCGCCGGCACCGACCGTGAGGGCGTGCCCGAACTGCGGATCGCGGCGGACGCCGACGATCAGTTCGGCCACCGGCTCCGGCACCATCTCTTCGACGAGGAAGCGCTCGGCGAGGGGGGTCATCGCGCGGACCGCCTCGCGCACCGCCTCGCGGTCGGTGAGCCCGACCCGCACGCCGCCGACCTCGCTCTTGTGCGCGAGAGCGGGCGAGAGCGCCTTGACGACCACGGGGAAGCCCAGCTCGGCGGCCAGGTCCGCGGCCTCGTCCGGCGCCCGGGTGGCCGGCTGCCGTGTGACGCGCCCCCGGGGCACCCGCACGCCGTGTGCGGACAGCGCCTGCTTGGCGGCGTACTCATCCAGCGGTGCCGGCGGCTCCGCGCCCGGAGCGGCGGGGTCGGGTGCGGCTGCCCCGGCCGGTTGCCGGGTGCCCTCCCTCAGGTGCCGCCGGTGCGCCCTGCCGATCTCGCCTGCCGCGACGATCGCGCGCACGCAGTCGGCCATGCCGTGCATCGGCGCGACGCCGCGCGCCAGCAGCCGGCCGCCGACGTCCTCCGGCAGCCCCTCGGGCAGTGAGCTGACCACACAGGCCGGTGCGCCGGTCGTCTGGGCCGCCGCCGTGTAGGCGTCCATCGTGGTCGTCCACAGCCCCGGTGCGCAGCGGTCGCCGCGCGGGAGGTCGAGCAGCAGCAGGTTGAGGTCGAAACCCGAGCCCTGGAGCGCGGTGAAGCAGGCGTGCTGGGCCTCCGCGTCGCCCCAGATGTAGGTGTGGTAGTCGAGCGGGTTGGCCACGTGGACGTGGTCGCCCAGCACCTGGCGCAGCCGGGCGGCCACGTCGGCGGGCAGCTCGGGCAGGTGTGCGCCGTGCTGCTGTGCGGCGTCGGCGATCAGCGCCGCCTCACCGCCGGAGCAGCTCGCGGAGGTGACGCGGGTCCCGGTGAGCGCCCCGTGCACGTGCAGGAGTTTCAGCGTCTCCAGGAAGGTGCCGACCTCGTGCACGCGCGCGACGCCGAGCCGGCGGAAGAGCGCGTCGCACAGCACGTCCGAGCCCGCGAGGGAACTGGTGTGACTCAGGTTGGCGCGTGCGCCCAGTTCGGAGGTGCCTGTTTTGAGCGCCACCACCGGCACGCCCGCGTCGAGGGCCCTGAGCGCGGCCCGCGAGAAGCCCGGCACATCGTCGATGCCCTCCAGGTGCAGCCCGATGGCGCTCACCCGCGGGTCGTCGAGCATGCTCTCGATGAGCTCGGGCACGCCGGTCACCGCGCCGTTGCCTGCCGTGACGACGTAGGCGAGCGGCACCGAACGGCGCTGCATGGTGAGGTTCTGGGCGATGTTGCCGCTCTGGGTGACGACCGCCACCCCGCTCGCGACCCTCGCGCCGCCCTGCTGGTCGGGCCACAGGGCGCTGCCGTCGAGGTAGTTGAGCACGCCGATGCAGTTCGGGCCGATGACCGGCATGCCTGCTGCCGCCTCGCGCAACTCCTCCTGGAGCCGGGCGCCGTCCGCGCCGTCCTCGGCGAACCCCGCCGCGTAGCACACCGCGCCGCCCGCGCCGCGTGCGGCGAGTTGTGCGAGCACGGGGACGGCCGCCGTGTTCGGTACGGCGACCAGTGCCGCGTCGGGTGCCTCGGGCAGTTCGGCCACGGTGCGGTGACAGGGCAGGCCCTCGATGTGCTCTCTTCGCGGGTGCACGGGCCAGATCCGGCCGGTGTAACCGATGGCGCGGCACTGCCGTACCGCCTCGGCCGCGCTCGCCCCGCCGACCACGGCGATGTGCCGCGGAGCGAGCAACCGCCGCAGCCGCCGCGAACGGTCGCTCCCCGCCTCCGCGGTGCGGGAGGGCTCCGCCTCCGCGGTACGGGAGGGCTCCGCGCCGCGGTGCGGTTCCGCTCGCGGGCCGTATCCCGTGGGTGTCTCGTCGGTCTCGTCGCTGCGCCCCGTCATCAGGAGCCCAGAGGACGCAGCATGGAGCGGGAGATGATGTGGCGCTGGATCTCGCTGGTGCCGTCCCAGATGCGTTCGACACGCGCGTCGCGCCAGTACCGTTCGACGGGGAGCTCCTCCATGAGCCCCATGCCGCCGAATATCTGCACCGCCTGGTCGGTGATCCTGGCCAGTGCCTCGGTGGCGTAGAGCTTGGCCATGGCCACGTCCTGGTCGGTCATGAGCCCCTGGTCCTGCTTCCACGCGGCCCGCAGGGTCAGCAGCTCGGCGGCCTCCAGCTCGGTCGCCATGTCCGCGAGCGGGAAGCCGACTCCCTGGAAGCGCCCGATCGGCCGGCCGAACTGCTCCCTCTCGGCCGCCCACCGGGTCGTCATCTCCAGGACCCGGCGCGCGCGCCCCACACTGGTCGCGGCGACGGAGAGCCGGCTGGCGCCCAGCCACTCGCCCATCAGCTCGAAGCCCCTGCCCTCTTCGCCGAGCCGCTGCGCTGTGGCGACGCGGACGTCGGTGAAGGAGAGTTCGCACTGGTGGTAGCCGCGGTGCGAGACGCACGCCGAACCGCGCCGCACCTCGACCCCGGGGGTGTCGAGGTCCACGAGGAACGCGGTGATCAGGCTCTTGGTGCCGCGTGCCGTCTCCTCGGTGCCGGTGGCGGCGAACAGGACGGCGAAGTCGGCGGCGTCCGCGTGGCTGATGAAGTGCTTGGTGCCGTTGAGGACGTAGCCGCCGCCGTCCCGCTCGGCGCGCGTCTTCATGCTCCGTACGTCCGACCCGGCGCCCGGCTCCGTCATGGCCAGACAGTCGTGCCGCTCACCCCTGATCGTCGGCAGCAGGTACCGTTCCCGCTGCTCGCCCTGGCAGGCCTCCAGGATGTTGCTGGGGCGCGCGACGAGCATCTGCAACGCGTATCCGGTGCGTCCCAGTTCGCGTTCGACCAGGGCCATGCTCACCGCGTCGAGCCCGGCACCGCCCAGCTCCGCCGGCATGTTCGCTGCGTAGAGTCCGGCGTCGAGCGCCTTCTTCCTGATCCGCCGGGCCAGTTGCGGCGGTACCTCGTCCGTCCGCTCCACCTCGTCGGCGTGCGGGTCGAGTTCCGTGGTGACGAACTTGCGCACCGTCTCCACGATCATCCGCTGTTCGTCCGTCAGCGCGAACTGCATGTGCTGTGCTCCCTCACGTGTTCCGGTCTCGTCGAATGCCCATCGGTTTGCCGACCACTTCGGGCAGTGGAGCTGTGGAGTGGGCGCGGTGGATGGCGCCCAGACGCTGTTGCAGCTCCGCGGGGAGCGGGCAGGAACGCCCCTTGCCTGCGTCCACGTGCACGAGCATCTGCTCGGCTGTGGCGAGCAGCGTCTGGTCGGTGCCGTGCCGCATCTCGTGGAAGAGGTGGACGCGCTTGGCGTCGAAGTCGAGGAGCCGCAGGCTGAGCTGGAGCGGTTCGCCCTCGGTCACTTCGCGCTTGTTGTGCAGGTGCGACTCGACCGTGTAGAGGGAGCGTCCCGCCGCGCGGTACTCCTCGCCGATCCCGATGTAGCGGAAGAAGGCGTCGGAGTTGTCCCCGAAGACGAGCAAGTAGCACGACTCGCTCATGTGCCCGTTGTAGTCGACCCACCGGGGACTGACGGGGGTGTCGTGCAGCCGCAGCGGAGTGGGGATCTCCCTCGCCTCGTCCCAGTCTCTGTGTCCAGTGCCCTCGTACGGGGTCACCACCCTGTCGGGACGGCCGGGCTCTCCCGTGTCGCTGCTCATCCAGCCTCCTTGCGGTGTGCGGTGTGCGGTGTGCGGTGTGCGGTGTGCGGTACGTGGGGCGTCTCATGCCCGGCGAGCGTTCACATCGTGCGACGTACGCTCGTAATGTGAACGTATGGAGTGTGTGGGTGCCGCGTCAAGCGCGGAGCGTCAGCGGGCCGCATCGCCGGCTTCCCAGGCGGCGGCCCGGGCCGGTCCGCGTCGCTCCCCCCGCTGGGCGGCGGCGGCCCGGCGCTGGCCCATTACGCTGCCGGGAGGAGAGAAGACGTGGCAGGAGGCACCGGATGGCGGCGGCACACGCCCCCGACGAACAGGAACAGGCACCACCGGCGGGCGGACCACCGGCGGGCGGCCGGGTGCAGTCGCTGGAGCGCGCCATCGCGCTGCTCAACGCCGTGGCGGCGAGCGCGCCGAAGGGGAGGCCCGTGGCGGAGCTGGCCGTGGAGTGCGGGCTCAACCGCGCGACAGCCTGGCGGCTGCTGGCGACCCTCGAACACCACGCGATGGTCGAACGCGACGCGCTGACCAACCGGTACACCATCGGTTCGGCCGTGACGACGATGGCCGCGACCGCGGGCGTCGAGGGCCTGATCCGGCGCGCGCACCCCGTGCTGGAGCGGCTGTGCCACCAGTCGGGCGAGACCGCGAACCTGGCGGTCGCCCAGCGTCTGGGACTGACCTATGTCGACGAGGTGACCCCGCCCGTCGTCCTCACGGCGCGCTGGCTGGGGCGCCAGGTGCCGATCCACGCCTCCTCGGCGGGCAAGGCGCTGCTGGCCTGGCTGCCGGCGGAGGAGGTGGAGGCGATGCTCTCCGGGCCCCTCGCCGAGTTCACCGAGACCACCCGCACCGACAGGGAGAGCCTGCACGGCGAGCTGGCCGAAATCCGCACGCAGGGATACAGCGTCAGCCTGGGCGAGCTCGAAGAGCAGCTCAACGGTGTCGCCGCGCCCGTGCTCGACGCCTGGCAGCGGCCCGTGGCCGTCGTCAGCGTGTGGGGCCCGAAGGACCGTGTTCCCGAGGCGCGGTTCGCGGAGCTGGGCGCGCAGGCGCGACGGGCGGCCGAGGACATCCGGGACCTGATCGCCCCCGCGGCCGCGGCGGTGCCCGCGGCCGGAGCCGACGTGGGCCGGGGAGGCGGCAGGACGGCCTGAGAGTCCGGGCCGGAAAGGTTCACAGGGAGGAGGCGCCCACCGAGCGGTTCGCCGTCAGCGAGGCGCCGAGACCGATCGAGACGACGGCCCACAGCGGCTGGTAGGGGAGCCACAGGAAGTTCGCGAGCAGGCTGAGCGAGGCCATCGTGACGCCCACGATCCGGGCCCACAGCGCGTCGGCGAGCAGGCCGAGACCGGCGGCCAGGGCGATCACGCCGACCGCCAGCAGGGCCCAGCCCCACGCGGTGAGGTTGAACCGGAAGACGTAGTCGTCGATTCCGGTGTAGATCTGGTCGGAGGCGACCGCGGTGATGCCCTTGAGGATGTCCAGCAGACCGTTCACGACGAGCACGACCCCGGCGAACACGGTGCCTCCGACCGCCCAGGCGCGGGTGTGTGAGCTGGGGCCGGAAGACCCCTGAGGGGCGTGCCTCGGTGCGGTCGGCTGAGCCATCGGATGCTCCCTGGGTCGGGTGCCTCCACGCTGCTGCTCACGCGCCGCCGTGGCCATCCGGATACGGCCGAAGGGGTGAGCGGGGGATGGCGTTTTCGAGGGGCGTCATCCCCGTGGGGTGCTTCCCGCCGCGGGTGCGCCGGCTTGGGGTGCCGTCAGGCCCAGTTCGGTCAGCAGCCGTTGCCGGTGCCAGGCGGGCGGGCCGAAGAGCTGCGCCGCCCCGTGCGCGCGCTTGAAGTAGCGGTGGGCGTCGGCTTCCCAGGTGATGCCGATGCCGCCGTGCAGCTGGATCATCTCGCCGGCGACCGCCGCGAGCGCCTCGGAGCAGGCCGACTTGGCGGCGGCCGCGTGGAGCGTGAGGTCCGGTGCGTCGGCGGCCGCCGCGACGGCCGCGCCCAGTGCCGCCGAGCGGGCCGACTCGACCAGCACGTAGGCGTCCGCCAGCCGGTGCTTGACGGCCTGGAAGGAGCCGATCGGGCGGCCGAACTGGACGCGCTGACCGGCGTAGGCGACCGTGCGCTCAAGACAGTGCTCGGCCGCGCCGACCTGCTCGGCGGCCACGGCGGTGCAGGCGTGGTCCAGGACGCGGGCGAGGACTCCGGCGCCGTCGCCGTCCGCCCCGAGGAGCCGGCCCTCGGCGCCGTCGAGTGCGAGGCGTGCCAGCGAGCGCGTCTGGTCCATGGCGACCAGCGCCTCGCGGCGCAGCCCGCCCGTGCGCGGCGCCACCTCGAAGAGCGAGACGCCCGCTCGGGTGCGGGCGGCGACGAGCACCACGTCGGCATCCGAGCCGTCGAGGACGTGTTCCTTGGCCGCGGTGATGCGCCAGCTCCCGTCGGCGTGCGGCGTGGCCTCGCCGCGCAGCGCCGCCGGGTCCCAGGAGCCTTCCTCGGCCCAGGCCAGGGAAGCCACCGTCGTGCCGTCGGCGATGCCGGGCAGCAGGCGGGCGCACGCGGCGGCGTCGCCGGAGGCGAGCAGCGCGCGTACCGCCACCACCGCGGAACCGAGGTAGGGGGCGGGGCTCAGTGTCCTTCCCAGCTCTTCCAGCACCACGGCGGCCTCGCGTGCCCCGCAGCCCGCCCCTCCGTACTCCTCGGGGACGAGGAGGCCGGCGACGCCGATCTGTTCGGTCAGCGGGCGCCAGGCGGCCGCACCTTCGTGCCGCGCCAGCAGTGCCCGTACGGCGGATCGCAGCGCTTCCTGTTCCTCTGTCGGCCTCACTCGCCTGGCTCCCCTCCGCGCGGGCCGAGCGGAGCGGGCGGGCCCGACCGGCTTCCCTAACAAGTGTTTGGTAGATTAGCGTACCCCCATGAGCGGCGTCGAGGAGTTCCGGGCGGAGATACGCGGCTGGTTGCGGGCGAACCTCACCGGCGCGTTCGCCGGTCTGCGCGGCCGTGGCGGACCCGGCCGGGAGCACGAGGTCTTCGCCGAACGCCTCGCCTGGGAGCGGCACATGGCCGCGGCGGGCTGGACCTGCGTCGGATGGCCGACGGAGTACGGCGGCCGGGGAGCCACCCTGGAGCAACAGGTCGCCTTCCACGAGGAGTACGCGCTCGCCGACGCGCCCGCCCGGGTGGGACACATCGGTGAACAACTGCTGGGCCCCACCCTGATCGCCTTCGGCACCCCCCAACAGCGCGCACGCTTCCTGCCCAGGATCGTCGCCGTCGACGAGCTGTGGTGCCAGGGGTACAGCGAGCCGGACGCCGGCTCCGACCTGGCCAACATCCGCACCCGGGCCGAGTGGGACGGCTCGCCCGGCTCCGGCACGGGCGAGCCGGAAAGCGGCGGGGGCGAGCCCGGCGCAGGCGCGGGCCAGTGGGTCGTCACCGGGCAGAAGATCTGGACCTCGCTCGCCCACGAGTCCGACTGGTGCTTCGTCCTTGCCCGCACCGAAGCCGGCTCCGCGCGCCACCGCGGCCTGTCGTACCTCCTGGTGCCGCTCGACCAGCCGGGAGTGCAGATCCGCCCCATCACCCAGCTGACCGGCACCTCCGAGTTCAACGAGGTCTTCTTCGACGGCGCGCGCACCGATGCGGCACACCTCGTCTCAGCCCCGGGCGACGGCTGGAGGGTGGCCATGGCCACCCTCGGCTTCGAGCGAGGGGTCTCCACGCTGGGGCAGCAGGTCGGATTCCGCCGGGAGCTGGAAGCCCTCATCGGCCTGGCCCGCCGCAACGGAGCGGCCGACGACCCGCTGATCCGCGACCGGATCGCCCAGGCATGGATCGGTCTGGAGACCATACGGTTCAACGCCCTGCGGATGCTCGACGCGGTGGCGGCGGGGGCACCGGGTCCCGAGGCGTCGATCGGCAAGATCTTCTGGGCGACCTGGCACCGGCAGCTCGGTGAACTCGCGATGGACGTCCTCGGCGCCGGCGGGATGCTCGCCGACGAGCCCTACGACCTCGACGACTGGCAGCGGCTGTTCCTCTTCTCGCGGGCCGACACCCTCTACGCGGGGTCGAACGAGATCCAGCGCAACATCATCGCCGAACGGGTACTCGGCCTGCCCAAAGAGACCCGCCCTCCCGCACCGGGCAGCTGAGCGCGGCGACAGCGGGCCACGGATGCCGCAGCGCCCCCAGCGGCCGCAGCCAGCGATCGCAGCGCCCTCGAAGAGCTGGTCACACGCCTGATGTCCGTCTCGCGTCACGCCCGGGGCGTCCGTCCCGGCGGGCGTGCCGGGCCACCCGGCCGTAGCCTGGCGTCAACGGCTGCGGAAGGGGCACAGGTGGAGCCGCGGGCGGCGCTGGAGCGGATCGCCTTTCTGCTGGAGCGCGCACAGGCACCGACGTACCGGGTGCGGGCCTTCCGCACGGCTGCCCGGGTGCTGGCCGCTCTTCCCGCAGGTGAGACCGAGCAGCGGGCGGCCGCCGGCACGCTGGAGTCGCTCAAGGGCGTGGGGCCCAGGACCGCGCAGGTCGTGCGGGAGGCGCTGGCCGGCGACGTGCCGGGGTACCTGGCGAAGCTGGAGGCCGAGGCGGCCGACGAGGCGCCTTTGCCGGAGGCGGCGCGCGCGCTGCGGGCGGCGCTGCGCGGCGACTGCCATCTGCACTCCGACTGGTCGGACGGCGGCAGCTCGCTGGAGGAGATGGCGGCGACGGCCAAGGCGCTCGGCCACGAGTGGGCGGTCCTCACCGACCACTCCCCGCGGCTGACGATCGCGGGCGGCCTTTCGGCGCAGCGGCTGCGCCGGCAACTGGACGTGGTCGCGGAGGTCAACGAGCGGCTGGCACCGTTCCGGCTGCTCACCGGTATCGAGTGCGACATCCTGGAGGACGGAACGCTCGACCAGGAAGAGGAGTTGCTGGCCGGGCTCGACGTGGTGGTGGCGTCGGTGCACTCGAAGCTGCGGATGCCCGGGGAGCTGATGACGCCGCGGATGCTTCGGGCGGTCCGCAATCCACTGGTGGACGTGCTGGGGCACTGCACGGGCAGGCTGCTGTCGGGCAGGAGGCGGCCCGAATCGGAGTTCGACGCGGAGGAGGTCTTCGCGGCGTGCGCGGAGTCGGGGACGGCTGTGGAGGTCAACTGCCGGCCCGAGCGCAGCGATCCACCGCGCCGCCTGCTGCGGCAGGCCCTCGACGCGGGAACGTGGTTCGCCATCGACACCGACGCGCACGCGCCCGGCCAGCTCGACTGGCAGGCGGGCGGCTGCCTGCGCGCGGCCGCGTGCGGGGTGCCGCCGGAACGGGTCGTCAACACCCTGCCGGCCGGGGAACTGCTGGCCTGGACGGCCGAGAGCTGACCAGCCCCCACGAGCCCCTCACGTGGCCCCCAGGTCCTGATGGTGGTGGGCCGGTGCTCCGGGATCGGTGGGTGTGCGGCGGCCCGCCACGTGGTCGCCGACCAGGCGTCTGATCCAGGCGCACAGCTCGTCGACCGTTTCCCGGAGGTGCCCAGACAGCGCCAGGACGGGGGGCACCGTCCCGCGCGGCAGCCCCCCGGTCGGCCCTGGCGCCGGGGTGGCGTCAGCGGCTGTGAGCGGTCACGCCTGGGGGAGGCCGTGCCATCCGCGCGGGTCCACCCCGCCGGGCACCGGGGCCTGCGGGTCGTAGGGGGCACGGGTGAAGACGAACGAGCCCACATCCAGGTGGCTGACCGAGCCGTCGGATCGCCGCACCGCCTCCAGGCGCTCTCCGGCGTAGTAGCCCTCAAGACCCGTCCAGGTGCCGTCGCCCTCGGGCCTGAACAGGGAGCGCCGCCCGGTGCCCGACAGCGGCGCCAGTTCGAGTGCGCCACCCGCCCGCACGCGCACTCCGATCACCTGGGTCCCCCAGTACCACGGCCCCGCCACCTCCAGCAGCGCCGGATCGACCTCGGGCAGCGGGCGCCAGGGTTGGGGGAACAGGGGCTCCGCGTCCGCCACCGTCCGGATCAGGTCGGCGGCCACCGTCTCCGGGGCGGGTCCCGACGTGCAGTTCGCCAGAACCACCGCCGTCAGGTCCTCCTCCTCACACATCCACAGCGCCGCGAGATAGCCCGGCAGCGAACCCGAGTGCCCGGACAGCGACCGGCCGTGCTGCCGCGTGAGGGCGACGCCCAACCCGTAGGTGCGGCTCCAGTCCCCGGCCGCGGCCGGCGCGTACGGCACCCGCATCTCCCGCACCGACTCGGCGCCCAGGACGCGCTCGTCACCCCGCAGCAGGAAGCCGGCGAACCGGGCGAGATCGGCGGCGGTGGACCACAGTTGACCCGCGGCCGCCATCAGGCCGTGGTCCTGGACGGGCTCCGCCTGGAGCGCGTCCGCCCAGGGGTGCACGGCCCAGCCCGTGGCGTACGGCTCCTCGGGTCGCGGCCCGGTCCTGTGCAGACCCAGCGGGGTGAGCACCTCCCGCCGCAGCACTTCGTGCCAGGGCGCGCGGCGGACGGCTTCGACGAGCGAGCCGAGCAGGGCGTAGCCGGGGTTGGAGTAGTGATGACGGTGCCCCGCCGGATGCCTGAGCGGCTGGTCGCCCAGCACGTCGGACAGCTCGGGGCGCAGTGTCGCCGGGCTCCGCTCCCACCAGGGCCCCGGGGTCTCGGCGGCGAGTCCGCCGGTGTGCGAGAGCAACTGAGCGAGCGTCAGGTGGCCGACGCGGGTGTCCGGCAGATGCCGCTCCAGCGGGTCCGAGAGATCGAGCACGCCTTCGTCCCGCAGCCGCATGACCAGGACAGCGGTGAAGGTCTTGGTGATCGACCCGATGCGGTACTGGGTGTTCTCGTCGGGCCCGTCCTCCTCGACACCGCTTCTGGCTCCCGTCCACACGACTTCCCCACCGCGGGACACGGCCGCTGCGAGCGAGGGCGCCCGCCCCTGGGCCTGCGCCGTGGCGAGACGGTGCGCCAGCGCCCTCCGGGTGACGGGGAGCAACTCTTCGCACAGGGGGTGGGAGGGGGCGCCAGTGGTCTCACGCGGTTCGCTCATGTCCCCAGTTCATCCCATGCGCATTCCGCGCACGCAGCCGGCCCGGGCGGGCGGGGAGCGGCGGGACGCCGAGGTCCGTTCCGCCCGCGGACTTGAGAAAATGGGGGCGACGCGCCCGGGGGCGGCGCGGAGGGAACCGGCGCGGGGGCCTCCCCGCACATCGGAGGTCATGGTGGACAACGGCGCGGCACACGCCCCGGCGTCGGGCGTACTGGCACAGCTGACGGACCTGCTGCGTCGGCTGCCCGCGGACGGGGGAGGGGCGCTGTGGCGGCTCGACCGCACGGGCCGCCAGCTGGACGCCAACCTGGTGCGCCTGGCGCCGGGCGCCGAGGTCGGTGCCTGGGTCGAACCCGACCTGGACGTGCTGCTGTACGTGACGGAAGGAAGCGGCCGGCTGGAGAGCGACAGCGGCCAGGAAACCCTGCGGGCCGGCGCGGTCGTATGGCTGGGCCATGGCGGCCGCCGGGCCCTGTCGGCCGGTGAGCAGGGGCTGATGTACCTCAGCGTCCACCGCCGCCGTCCCGGACTCACCATCGGGCGGCCCGGCGGCGAAGGCGGTGGGGCCCGGGAGGCCGGGGAGGCCGCCTGCCTGCTCGACCGGGTGTGCGACGCGTGCGGGCGGCTCGCCACGGAGAGCGACGCGCGGTTCTGCTACCGGTGCGGCGAACCGCTGCCCGAGCACTGAGTGCCGCCACCGGAGGCGGAGCCGGAGCAGGGGGGCGTGCCCGGCGGGCGTGCCGGTCAGCGGCGGATGAGACCGAGGTTGGCCGCGGCGGCCACGGCGGCGGTGCGCGAGTCGACGTCCAGCTTGGCGTAGATGCGCGCCAGATGTGATTTGACGGTCCCCTCGGTGAGGTGGAGCCGCCCGCCGATGCGCTGGTTGGACAGCCCTTCGGCGACCAGGCTGAGAACCTCTGTCTCGCGCTGGGTGAGAGAGCTGCCGGGGGCGCGCATCCGTTGCATGATCCGTTCGGCGACGGCCGGGGCGAGCGCGGTGCGGCCCGCCGCGGCCGTCCGCACCGCGTCGGCCAGGTCTTCGGGCGGGGCGTCCTTGAGGAGGTACCCGGTGGCGCCCGCCTCGATGGCGGGCAGGGTGTCGGCGTCGGTGCCGTAGGTGGTGACGACGAGGACTCCGGGGGCGCCGGGGCGGGCCGTGATGGCCGCGGTGGCGGCCGCGCCCGTCATCCCCGAGCCGAACTGCAGATCCATCAGGACGACGTCGATGCCGCCCTCGGCGGCGCGGGCGACCGCGTCCTCGGCGGTGGCGGCTTCGGCGGCGACGACGAAGTCCGGTTCGGTCTCCAGGACGGCGCGCAGGCCGGCTCTGACCACGGGGTGGTCGTCGGCGAGCAGCAGACGGAGGGGACTGTCGGTCATCGGTGCGCCTCGTCGTCGGAGGGGGATGCGGTGTGGGTGGGCAGCTGGGCGGCCAGGGCGGTGCCGCGCCCGGGGGCGGATTCGACGATGAGGGTGCCGCCGAGCGCGTGCAGGCGTGCGCGCATGGCCGGCAGCCCGAAGCCGCCCGCGTCGGCGTCGGAGGCGGGTGTCTCAAGCGGATCGAAGCCGATCCCGTCGTCGACGACGTCCACGGCGACGCGGTCCCCGAGGTAGCTGAGGGTGACCTCGACGCGTCCTGCCCGGGCGTGGCGCGCCGTGTTCGACAGCGCCGACTGTGCGATCCGCAGCAGCGCGACCTCGTGCGGGGTGGGCAGTGGTACGGGCCGGCCCGTGAGGTGGAAGCGGACCGTCAGCGGGTGGCGGGCCGAGGTGGTGGCACACAGCCGTTCGAGCGCCCCGGCCAGTGTGCCGCCCTCCAGCGCGGGCGGCGCCAGCGCGGCGACGAAGCGGCGGGCCTCGGCGAGGTTGTCCACGGCGGCCTGGCGTGCCTGCCCGACATAGCCGACGGCGGCCTTCGCCTGCCCCGGCAGCGCCCGCTCGGCCGCGCGCAGGAGCAACTGGATGCTGGAGAGCCCCTGCGCGAGGGTGTCGTGGATCTCCCGGGCGAGACGTTCGCGCTCTTCCAGGACGCCCGCCGTGTGCTGGGCGGCGGCCAGGTCGGCCCGGGTGGCGGTCAGCTCCTCGATCAGCTGCCGGCGCCGTTCGCTCTCGCGGTACAGGGCCTGGTAGCCCCACACCACGGCCACCGCCACCGCCGCTCCCAGCGCGGGTCCGATCGCGACGGCCACCGTGAAGCCCCCCTGGTGCCCCGCGAAGGCGCCGACCGCGGCGAGAGTGGTGACGACGACCGCGAACAGCCCTGCGCGCCGGGAGAGCAGGTGGAGCTGGAGGAAGAAGAGCGGGAAGGCCAGGTAGCCCCCTTCGGCGGCCAGCACCAAAAGCACCAGCCAGACGGCACCCACGACGGCCAGCCACCCGGCAGCCGCCCGGCGGGACCGGCTGAACACCGGCAGGAGCGGTCCCGCCGCGTACACCAGCCCGAGCACGGCGGCCACGGCGATGACGGTCACCGCGTCCGGCGCTGTGTCGGCCACGGCACGGACGGCGGTCAGCGCGAGAAGGCCGAACACGAGCAGGTGCAGGCACCAGGTCAGGGCCCGGGTGGTGGGGGTCAGCTCATTCACGATCATCCCAGCCTACGAACGTCTCCCGCCCGCGGCCTCTGTCGAAAGAGGGAACCGGGGCGCCACCTTTCGCCTCGCGAAGTGGGGTCCTGCGCGCGATGCCCGGCGGGTGGGGGAGCGGCGACGGTGGAGACCTCCTCGATTCCGCCGTACGAAGGGCAGCTGAAGAAGTGTTCGTCGCCTGGAGGGACCTCAGGTTCGCCAAGGGGCGGTTCGCCCTGATGGGGACCGTGATCGTGCTCATCACCCTGCTGGTCGGGCTGCTGTCGGGACTGACCGCCGGACTGGGACAGCAGAACGTCTCCGCGATCACCGGCCTGTCCGCCGACGGGATCGCCTTCGACGAGCCCGGCGACGGGGAGGACCTGTCCTACTCCAACTCCACCGTCACCCGCGACCAGTGGCGCAGGTGGGCCGAGGCGCCCGGTGTCACCGGCGCCGAGCCGCTGGGCATCGCCACCACCAAGGCCACCGCGGGCAAGGCGAGCGCCGGGGTTTCCGCCTTCGGCGTCCAGCCCGGCTCCTCGCTGGCCCCCGGGGGCACCAGGATCGGCGACGACGCGGCCGTGCTGTCCACCGCCGCGGCCGAGGAACTCGGCACGCGGCGGGGCGACACCCTCTCTCTCGCCGGACACGAGCTGACCGTCTCCGCCGTGCGGGGTGAGGCCTCCTTCAGCCACACCCCGGTCGTCTACACCAGCCTGCGGACCTGGCAGCGGATCGCTCCGCCCGCCGCGGAGAAGACCGACGCCCCCACGGCCACCGTCGTCGCCCTGCGCACCGACTCGGGGGCCGACGTCCAGGCCGTCGACCAGCAGGCCGGCACCAGGACGGTCTCGCGGGACGACTCGCTGTCCGCGATCGGCTCCTACACGTCGGAGAACGGCTCGCTGCAACTGATGCGCGGCTTCCTCTTCGCCATCTCGGCCCTGGTCATCGGTGCCTTCTTCACCGTATGGACCATCCAGCGCAGCGGCGACGTCGCCGTCTTGAAGGCCCTCGGCGCCTCCACGGGGAACCTCCTGCGCGACGCGCTGGGCCAGGCCGTCGTCCTTCTGACCGGCGGCACGCTGATCGGCACCACCCTCGCCGCCGCCGTCGGCGCCGCGGTCTCGGGCTCCGCCGTGCCGTTCTCCCTGACACCCGCGACCGTCCTCGTCCCCGCGGCCGTGATGATCGCGCTCGGTGCGCTGGGCGCCGCCCTGTCCATCCGCCGCATCACCTCCGTCGACCCGCTGACAGCCCTGGGGAGCGCCCGATGAGCCTGCACCTGAACGACGTCACCCTCACCTACCCCGACGGGGACGGCCGCCTGACCGCCCTGGACCGCGTCAGCATGCACGTGCCGGAGGGCAGCCTCACCGCGGTCGTCGGCCCCTCGGGCTCCGGCAAGTCCAGCCTGCTCGCCGTCGCCGCCACCCTCATCACACCCGACTCGGGAACGGTCACCGTCGACGGCACCACCACCGCGGGGATGGGCCGCGGCGCACTGACCGAGCTGCGCCGGCACAAGATCGGCATCGTCTTCCAGCAGCCCAATCTGCTGCCGTCCCTCACCGCCGCGGAACAGCTCCAGGTCATGGCGCAGCTCGACGGCCGCTCCCCGGGCAAGGCCCGCCCCAGGGCGAGGGAACTGCTCGACGCCGTCGGCCTGGTCGACCAGGCGGACCGCCGCCCCCACCAGCTGTCCGGCGGCCAGCGCCAGCGCGTCAACATCGCCCGCGCCCTGGTCAACGAGCCGACCGTGCTCCTGATCGACGAGCCGACCAGCGCCCTCGACCACGAGCGCGGCGCCGCGGTCATCGACCTGATCACCCGGCTCACCCACCGGCAGGCGACCGCCACCGTGCTGGTCACCCACGACCGGGCCCACCTCGGCGCCGTCGACCGGATCGTCGAGGTGCAGGACGGGTGCCTCGGCGCACCCCGCCCCGGCCGGCTGACCGCCCCACGGCGCCCACCCGGCCTGCCGCCGCCCGGGTCCGGCCCGGCCCAGCCCCGCGGCCCGCGCGCGGAGGTGCTCTGAGAGCATCGACGCGTAGACACACGCCGCCGGCCCGGCCGGCGGCCTCCCACCGGCTCAGGCACGCGCACAGAGGGAACAGTGATGGACACGCCTTCGCCCTCCGCCGTCCCGGCGCTGACGACGATGCGGGCGAGCCGGTGGTTCACCGGCGCACCTGTCACCGACGAGGAGCTGCACCAGGTGCTGGAGGCGGGCCGGTGGACCGGGTCCGCACGCAACCGGCAGCCCTGGCGGTTCGTCGTCGTGCACAACCGCCTCGTCCGGCGAAGGCTCGCCGGACTCGGGTCCTATGCGGGCCACCTGGCGGCAGCCCCCCTGGTGATCGCGCTGGCCGTCGACGAGGCGGCGGGGGGCGAGGACGCCCAGTTCGACGCCGGCCGCGCCGCGCAGAACATGATGCTCGCCGCCCACCTCCAGGGCCTGGGGACCTGCCCCGCGTCCTTCTTCCCCGCCGCGCACGCCGACGAGGCCGGTGCCCTGTGCGAGGTCCAACACCCCTGGCGGGTCCGCACCGCCCTCTCCCTCGGGCACCCCGCACCCAAGCCCCCGGGCACCTCAGCGATCCCCACAGGTCGGCTCCCGCTGAGCGAACTCGTGCGACGGGTCACCTGAGCCGCCCCGCAGCCGCGGTGCCGGACCGGGGGCGCGTCCGCGCGCTGCGTCGCATGCCGCCCCAAGAGCAGCGAAGCGGGCGGGACCGGCCAGTCCGAGGTGGTAGAGGTGCAGTTCGGCGGCGCCTGCCTCGGCCAGCGCGGCGACGTAGGAGCCCATGTCCGGCACGGGATCTGCCGCCACCGCGGTGACGTAGCTGCCGACGGCCACCCGCCCGGGGAGTTCGGCCCGAGCCGCGGCGACGGCGCTGCGACTCGCCCGGGTGGGCGTCCAGTTCTGGAGGACGACGGCGTCGGTCTCGGCGGGCGCCGCCGGTGTGAGACCGGGCAGGGCGCCGGTGGCCCACGGGTCCATGGACCCGTGCAGGACGGTACGGACACCCGGCCCGACGCGCTCCAGCACCGCCCGGCGCAGCGCGTCGCACGAAGCCTGCCGGGTGGCCAGGACCGCCTCCCGGACGCCGGTGGGCAGCCCGTCGTCGGTGAGGGTGAGGTCTCCCGTGCTGATCAGCTCCCGCACCTGTGCGCGGATCCGGGCGCGGACGGTGGCGGGCTCGAAGCCGCGCTCCGTCCAGCCCGCCGCGCAGTCCGCGCAGCAGCAGACCGACAGCAGCCGTGCGACGGCCGGAGCCCACACGCCGTCGGTCTTCTCGTGCTGGTGCTGGTGGACGGCGCCGAGCGGGCCGCACGCCTCCAGGATCACCGAGGCCAGGTCGAGGTCACGGACCGCTTCGGCGGTCACCGTGGCGGCGTAGGTCCGCACGGCGGGCCGCGAAGGGCACAGCGCCCACGGATACACCTCGCCGAAGCAGTTGTGCACGGCGGCGGAGGGGTGGGCCTCGCCGAGCCGCGAGTTGTGGGTGAGCACGATCCATCCGGCCGCCGCGATACCGGCCTCGCCCAGCGCGCGGACGGCGTCGCCGCCGCTGTCCGTGCCGGCCCCCGCCCACGGCGGCCACGCAGGGGCCGCCGGCGTCAGCTCGGCCCCCTGCCAGACGTGCGGGCGCAGCGGACGGTACAGGGCCGCGTGCCGGGCCACGACGGAACTGCCGTGCGGCGACCACGGTGTCGCCGCACGCGTGCTGTGGTACGCCAGCGCCACCGCGACCTCGTCCAGCCCCAGCGCGCTCGCCCGGGCGGTGAAGTCCGGATCGCCGAGGACGTCCCAGGGGTAGGCGTAACCCGTCACCTTCATCACGTGGCGGCCCTTTCTGCGCGGCCGGGCGAGACGCCCGGCACCCATACGGTCACGGTGGGCACGGGGCCCGGTTCACCACCGGGCGATGTTCGGCTCGAAGCCGGGCACGTACCGCCGCATGTAGGTGGTGTCGTCGCGCTTGGTGAGCCCGCACCGCACGTAGTCCTCGTGGGCCCTGGCCAGCGCGTCGGGGTCGATCTCGACGCCGAGCCCCGGTGTCTGCGGCACCCGCACGGCGCCGTCGCGGAACTCCAGCGCACCGGGTGCGATGACGTCCGCCGTCTTCCACGGCCAGTGGGTGTCACAGGCGTACGTCAGGTGCGCGGTGGCGGCGGCGACGTGCACCATCGCCGCGAGGCTGATCCCCAGGTGGCTGTTGGAGTGCATGGACAGGCTGACGCCGAAGCTCTCGCACGTCGTGGACAGCGCTTGTGTGGCGCGCAGCCCGCCCCAGAAGTGGTGGTCGGTCAGCAGGACGCCGACCGCCCGGGCCCGGAAGGCCGGTTCGATGTCGTCGACGCCGACCAGGCACATGTTGGTGGCCAGGGGCATGGCCGCGGCGTCGGCGACCCGCGCCATGCCCTCGATACCCGGCGTGGGGTCCTCCAGGTACTCCAGGACGCCGTCGAGTTCCCTCGCCACCTCGACGGCCGTCCCCGGCGTCCACGCCGCGTTCGGGTCGAGGCGCACAGGTGCGCCGGGGAAGGCCTCGGCAAGCGCCTGGACCGCCTCGGTCTCCTGCCCGGGCGGGAAGACGCCGCCCTTGAGCTTGAGCGAGCCGAAGCCGTACTCGCCGACCATGTGCCGCGCTGAGGCGACCAGTTGCTCGGGAGTGAGGATCTCCCCCCAGGGGTCGGCGCCCGTTCCCTGGCCGCTGCCGCGGTGCGCTCCGTACTTGTAGAAGAGGTAGGCGCAGAACTCGACGCGCGTGCGCGCCGCACCGCCGAGCAGGTCGGCGACCGGGCGGCCCAGACAGTGCCCCTGGGCGTCCAGACACGCCACCTCGAAGAGGGAGAAGACGCTGGAGAGGGTCTTGCGCAGGGAGAACCCGCCGATCAGCCCGTGTTCGTCGGTGAGCACGGTGTCGGCGAGGGCGCGGGCCACCGTCCTGTGCAGCCCCGGCAGGTCGAACACGTCGTGTCCGGCCAGCAGTGGGAGCACCTTGCGGGCCTCACCGAGGAACGCGGCGTCGCCGTAGGACTCACCGAGTCCGACCACGCCGTCCTCGCAGCGCAGTTGGACGACGCTGCGCAGGGCGAACGGCTCGTGCACCCCCATCACGTTGAGCAGCGGGGGGTCGGCGAACGCCACCGGTGTCAGTACCGCTTCGAGGATCTTCACGGTCACAGTCCCTTCAGGACGCGGTACCCGTGCTCGACGAGGTGCCGCAGTCGCTCGGTCTGCTCCTCGGTCGGGTCGACCAGGGGCGGCCGTACAGGGCCCGCCCCGTCGCCCCGCAGCCGCGCCGCCGCCTTGACCAGGGAGACGGCGAAGCCGGGCGCTTCGTTGCGCAGGGCCACCAGAGGAAGGTAGAACCCCCGCAGCAGCGCCTGGGTGACGGCACTGTCGCCCTCGGCCAGCGCGCGGTGGAAGCGGTGGGCGATCTCCGGGGCGAAGCAGTGCACCGCCGAGGAGTAGCGGGTGACGCCGATGGCGCTGTACGCGTGCGCGGACACCTCGGCGGTCGGCAGCCCGTTGAAGAACCAGAAGCGCTCGGCCCGCCGGGTGCCGACCGACCGTACGGCCGTGACGATGCGGTGCATGAGTTCGACGTCGCCGAAGCCGTCCTTGAGGCCGACCACCGAGGGGACGTCGAGCAGGGAGACCGCGGCGGACTCGGTGAACACCCCGGTGGAGCGGTGGTAGACGATCACTGGTGTCGACGTGTCCGCCACGGCGTACCTGACGAAGTCGACCAGCCCGTCGGGCGGCCCGGAGACCAGGTAGGGCGGCAGGAGCAGCACACCGTCGGCCCCGCCGTCGGCCGCGGCGGCGACCCCCGCGCGGGCGGCGGCCGCTCCGCCTCCCGCGCCCACCCACACCGGCACGCGCCCGCGCACCACCTCGCGCGCCCGTGCCAGTACGGCGGCGTGCTCCGCGGGCGAGAGCGAGCTGAACTCGCCCGTCCCGCAGGCCACGAACAGCGCGCCGGCTCCCGCCTCGACGTGTCGTTCGACGTTCTGGGCGAAGGCGTCCAGGTCGAGGGAGAGGGCGTCGGAGAAGGGAGTGAGGGGGAATGCCAGGAGCCCTTCGAGCGGGGCCGGGGGCTGTGCCATCGTGTCCTGCTCCTTTCGTGGACGAGGAGGTGCCGCTCGTGAACGAGAGGTGCCGCGCCGGGACGCCGCGGTGGGCTCGCCGGGCGATGCGGGGCTCGCCGGGCAGCGTCGTGGGTGCCGAGCGGTGACGGGCCGGCTGGGAGAGGGCCCGCGTCGTCGCGCGGAGCGGGTCAGGCCGGGAGGCGGGTCTCCTCGGGGCCCGGCTCCGCTGTGCCGGGGGTGTCATCGTCTCCGAGGACCTCCATGAGCTCTTCGGCGGTTTCGCTGCGCTCGGGAGCGAGGGCGCCGAGGCCCGCGTACAGCACGAGGGACACCAGCACCGGTGTGGCCACCAGCCAGGTCTGTGAGGTGTCGATGACGTAGTAGACGAGCCCGTAGCCGACGAGCCCGCCCGCCCAGGAGGTGAGGGCCGCGCGCGGGCCGCAGCGGCGGAACCAGGGGAGCATGCCGAGCAGCAGCGGGATGGAGATCGGACCCATCAGTGCCGCCACCCAGTTGACGACGAGTTGGAGCACGCCGCCGAGGTTCTGGGCCTGTGTGGCGACGACCATGGTCAGTACGACGAAGGAGACCGTCGTCACGCGCGCCGCGAGGAGACCCTGCGGTGGGGTCCAGGCCCGTGCCTTGCGGTACATCACCGGGATCATGTCGCGGGTGATGACGGCCGAGATCGCGTTGGCGTCGGAGGAGACCATCGCCATGGTGTGCGAGAAGATGCCGGCGAGTACGAGGCCGATGAGCCCGGGCGGCAGGAACGTGGTCGTCATGACCGCGTAGGAGTTGTCGGGGTTGTCGACGTCGGGGACGAGCAGCGGAGCGGCGAACATCGGGAACATCAGCACCAGGGGCCACAGCAGGTACAGCCCGGCGGAGAGCCGGGCGCTCCGCCGGGCCGCGTGGGTGTCGGGCGCGGCCATGTAACGCTGCGCCAGGTTCCACATGCCCCCGTTGTACTCCAGGGTCTTCACCAGGACGTAGACCATCAGGAAGAGGCCCGTGTACTTCGGCGTCGTCGGGTCGACGTGCCCGGCGGGCAGCTTGTCCCACATCGTCCACAGCGCCGGGACACCGCCGAGCTTGCCGAGTACGACGACGAGCATCACGATCGCGGCGACCGCCTGGATGACGAACTGGCCCAGTTCCGTCAGGGCGTCGGCCCACAGCCCGCCGACCGTGCAGTAGAAGAGCGTGATCACGCCGGTCACGAGGATGCCGACGTTGTAGTCGATCCCGGCGAAGACGTGCAGCAAGGTGGCGACCGCGAACCACTTCGCGGCGATGTCGAAGATCTTCAGCAGGCTGCCGCTCCAGGCCAGCGCCTGCTGGGTGGTCACGTTGTACCGCATGGCCAGGTACTCGAGCGGGGAGGCCACCCCCAGTTTCGAGCGCAGCCGGTTCCACCGCGCCGCGAACAGCCAGCTGCCGATGCCGACACCCACGCCGATGCTGGCGAAGCCCCAGAAGTAGACCGTGACACCCGTGGTGTAGGCGACCGAGGCGTAGGCGACGAACAGCACCGCGCTGTAGCCGGACATGTGGTGCGAGATGCCGGCCAGCCACCACGGCATGCGTCCGCCCGCGGTGAAGAAGTCCTTCACGTTCCCGACCCTTTTGTGCGACCACCAGCCGATGAGGACCATCAGCCCGAAGTACGCACACATCACTGTCCAGTCAAACGAGTGCACCTCTCTGGCTCCCCTCCGTGTCCATCATCACGATGTGTTTCACGTACCTGAATGCCATCTCATGTGCCGACTTGGTTCAGTGCTATGAATTTGTTCGGGGAACGTAATATGGTCGCTCCAGCGCGTCAACGGTCTCGACGCACCACCGCGGATCCGGCCGTACGGGCGCCAACGGGACGAGGAGGGGCAGGAATGCTGCGGCATGACGGCGCGTCAGCAGCGGGCGGCGCGGCACAGGCAGGCGCACCATCCACCGAACCGTCCGGAGTCAAGTCCGCTTGGCGGACGGTGGAACTCCTGGAGGCGTTCGCAGCGGGAGACGTCTGGCTCTCCCTGTCGGACCTGCACGCCAGCACCGGCTTCCCCCGCTCCAGCCTGCACGGGCTGCTGCGCACACTGCTCGACGCGGGCTGGCTGGAACAGGACGGCGGCACCACCCGCTACCGGCTCGGCATCCGCGCCCTGAAGTGCGGAACCGCCTACCTGGACCGGGACGCCGTCGTACCGTTCGCCACCGAGGTACTGGAACAGGTACGCGAACAGACCGGCTACACCGCCCACTTCGCCCGGCGCAACGGCGACGAGGTCGTCTACCTGGAGACCCGCGAGGCCCAGCGCTCCACCCACCTGGTCTCCCGCGTGGGCCGCTCCCTGCCCGTCCACGCCACCGCGCTGGGCAAGGCCCTCCTCGCCGAGCTGACCCACGACGAGGTCGAAGCCCTCCTGCCCGCGACGCTGCCCGCCCTCACCCCCCGCACCCTCACCTCGCGGGAGGCGCTGCACTCCGCGTGCGCCGAGTCCCGGGAGCTCGGATACGCCTCGGAGCACGAGGAGGGCACACCGGGCATCCGCTGCGTCGCCGCCGTGATCCCCTACCGCATCCCGGGCACCGACGCGATCAGCTGCTCCATGCCCGTGGACCGGACCGACGACGCGGAGACCCGGCGGGTCGGCGAACTGCTGGCCGAAGCCACCGCACAGCTCGCCCGACGCCTGCGCCGCGAAGGCATCCGCTGACACGTCCATCCCGCCGCGCACGGCTCCGCGCACAGACCGAGACGTGCGACCGAACGAGACGCCGCACAGACCGAGACGCGCCAGAGGAGACCGAGATGAACGACCAGCGCCTGCTGATCACCGGAGCGGCCGGCACGGTCGGCACCCTGATGCGCCCCCGGCTGCGCCGCCCGGGGCGTGTGCTGCGCCTCTTGGACCTCGCCCCGCAGCCCGCGGCCGAACCTGGCGAGGCGGTGGAACTGCTGACCGGCTCGGTGACCGACGCCGAGGTGATGAAGAGCGCCTGCCAGGATGTCGACGCCCTGATCCACCTGGGCGGCCTCAGCAGAGAGGACACCTGGGAAGCCACCCTCGACGTCAACATCGGCGGCACACACACCGTGCTCGACGCCGCCCGCGAGGCCCAGGTGCCCCGGGTCGTCCTGGCGTCGAGCAACCACGCCGTCGGCTTCCGCACCACGGACGAGGGCGGTTCCGACGGGCTGCCGGCGGACTCCTCACCGCGCCCCGACACCTACTACGGCGTCAGCAAGGCCGCGATCGAGGCCCTGGGCAGCCTCTACCACTCCCGCTTCGGGATGGACGTCACCGCGATCCGGATCGGCTCGTGCTTCGAGACGCCACTCCCGCTGGGCGAACGCGGCCTGTCCACCTGGCTGTCCCCCGACGACTGCGCCCGCCTCCTCGAAGCGTGCCTGGCCACGACCTCCCCGGGATACCGCCTCATCTGGGGCGTCTCGGACAACGCGCGCCGCACCTTCTCGCTGGCCGAAGCCGAGGCCCTGGGCTACACCCCGCGGGACGACGCCGAGGTCTACGCGCCGCGCCTGGCCGCACCGCCCGCGCCCGACGGCACCCTCGCGGAACTGGTCGGCGGCTCGTTCTGCACGGCACCGCTGGGGCGGCACAACCCGCTGTGACGGCGCGGCCCCTCGCTCAGCCGGGCACCCGGGACCGGCCAGGCCGGACCGACGGCGCCCCCGCGAACCGGCGGCCGGCGTGGTCGGCGGGTGAGGGCGTCACCCGGATCAGCGCGTTGACGAGGTGGTCCATCGCATCGGTGCCCGGCCTGTCGGTGAGGTTGGAGAGCAGCCGCACCATGAAACGCATGGCGCCGGGGGACCGCACGGCGTGCTGTGTGACGAGCGAGGTGAAGGCGGGCCGCGCCATCAGCGCCGAGAAGCCGCGCCCGAGGCGGTAGTACCGGCCCAGCCGGTATGCCATCTGGGCCGGGTAGTGCTCCAGCGCCCGCTCCCGGGCGGGGCCCGCCGGGCGGGCCAGCGCCTGGCCCGCCACGTCGGCGGCCAGTTCGGCCGACTCCATGGCGTAGGTGATGCCCTCGCCGTTGCACGGGTTGACCATGCCGCCGGCGTCACCGATCAGCAGGAGCCCGTCGCGGTAGTGGGGGAGGCGGTTGAACCCCATCGGCAGGGCGGCGCCGCGCAGGGGTCCTTCCGCGTTGCCGGGCTCGCGCAGCCCCCACGCTGCGGGGGTACGGGCCAGCCACGTCTCCAGCAGCCTGCGCGTCTGTATGGCGCCGGTGCGGGAGTCGTTGAGGACGCCGAGGCCGACGTTGACCCTCCCGTCGCCCAGGGGAAAGATCCAGCTGTATCCGGGGAGGATCCGGCCGTCCTCGCGGCGCAGGTCCAACCAGGACTCCAGATACGGGTCCAGGTGTCTGGCGCTGTGGAAGTAGCGCCGTACCGCGGTGCCCACAGGGCGCTTCCTGAGCCGTTCGATACCCATGGAAACGGCGAGGCGCCCCGCGACGCCGTCCGCCGCGATCACCAGCGGAGCGGCGAAGTCGCGCTCCCGCCCTCCCGGTCCGGCCGTCGAGACGCCCACGACACGCCCGGCGCGGTCCAGCAGCGGACCGGTGACCTTCGTGCGGGTGTGCAGGCGGGCCCCCGCGGCCTCGGCGTGCCGGGCGAGGAGCTGGTCGAAGTCCTCGCGCGTGCGGGTGAGCCCGTACGCGGGAAAGGCGCTGCACTCGGGCCAGTCGAGCTCCAGGGTCCGGCCCCGGGAGACGAACCGCAGGCCCCGGTTGCGCATCCAGCCGGGGGCCGAGGTGTCGATGCCCATCCGCACCAACTGGCGTACGGCCCGGGGCGTCAGGCCGTCGCCGCAGACCTTCTCGCGGGGGAACTCCGACTTCTCCAGGAGCGCCACGGACAGTCCCTGGCGGGCCAGGTGCCAGGCCGCGGTGGAGCCGCCAGGGCCCGCACCCACGACGATCACCTGCGCCCGCTCCGCCGCCGGCCGGCTCACGCGTGGGCCACCTGGGGCAGCGGCGCCGTGTCGGGTGCGGCGCAGGCGGGGCGGACCGCGCGGTGCAGGGCGACGATGCCGCCGGTGAGGTTGCGCCACGAGACGCGCGTCCAGCCACTGCCGGCGATCACGGAGGCGAGGGCGGGCTGGTCGTACCAGGCGCGGATGGTGTCGGCGAGGTAGGTGTAGGCGTCCGGATTGCTGGAGACCCGGCGGGCGATCCGCGGCAGACCGCCCATCAGGTACCGCAGGTACACGGTGCGGAACGGCCCCCACGTCGGATGGCTGAACTCGCAGACCACTAGCCGGCCGCCGGGCCGCACCACCCTGGCCATCTCGCGGAGCGCGGCGGCGGGGTCCACGACGTTGCGCAGCCCGAACATGATGGTCGCCGCGTCGAACGCGGACTCCTCGAAGGGGAGGGAGAGGGCGTCACCCACGCGGAGCGTGACGGGCCGGTGCGTGCCCCGGCCGACCATCCCGGGCGAGCGGTCGATCCCGACGACGGCGGCGCCCGAGCGGGCGAGGGCCTCGGTGGACACGCCCGTACCGCAGGCGACGTCCAGGCAGCGCTCCCCGGGCCGCAGGCCCAGGGCCTCGCGGGTTCGGGCCCGCCACGTCCTGTCCGCTCCGGCGGACAGCAGGGTGTTGGTCAGGTCGTAGCGCCGCGCCGCCTGGTCGAACATCGCGGACACGGCGTCGGGTTGCTTGGCGAGAGTCGCCCTCGGCATCGCTGCTCCTGGGGAAACGGTGTGCGAAGTGGGGGTCAGAGGTTTCCGCGCAGCTCCTGCTCGCGCTCGACGGCCTCGAAGAGCGCCTTGAAGTTGCCCTTGCCGAAGCCCTGGCTGCCGTGGCGTTCGATCAGTTCGATGAAGAAGGTCGGACGGTCCACCAGGGGGCGGGTGAAGATCTGTAGCAGGTAGCCGTCCTCGTCCCGGTCCACCAGGATGCCGCGGGAGCGCAGCTCGTCGATGTCGACGCGTACGGAGCCGATCCGCGAGCGCAGCACGGGATCGTCGTAGTAGGCGCGCGGAGTGGGCAGGAAGTCGACACCGGCGGCCCGCAGGGCGTCCGTCGCGGCGAGGATGTCCTCGGTCTCCAGGGCGATGTGCTGGGTCCCAGGCCCCCGGTGGTAGGTGAGGTACTCGTCGATCTGGGAGCGGCGCCGTCCTGGCGCCGGTTCGTTGAGCGGGAGCTTGACCTTCTGCGAGCCGTCGGTGACGACCTTGCTCATCAGGGCCGAGTACGCGGTGGCGATGTCGTCCTCGACGAACTCGGCCATCGTCGAGAAGTCCATGGTGCGGCGGTAGAAGCCGACCCACTCCTCCAGCAGACCGAGTTCGACACAGCCCACGAGGTGGTCGACGCGGTGGAAGAGGCGCGGGCCCGGGGGGCGGGGGCAGCCGGGGGAGGGCGCCTCGAAGCCGGGCAGGAAGGGCCCGCTGTAGGAGCGGCGCTCGACCAGGGTGTGCCGCAGGTCGCCGTAGGTGGCGATGGCCGCCGTGCGCACCGCACCGAACTCGTCCCGCGCCGTCGTCGGCTCCTGGAGCACTCGGGCACCGGCGCGGGCGGCGTACACGAGCCCCTCGTCGAGGTTGCCGACCCGGAGAGCGATGTCGCTGACCCCGTCGCCGTGCAGCGCCGCCCACCGGGTGGCGGGGCTGTCGGGTTCCCCGCCGCCCGTCACCACGAAGCGGACGCTGCCCGAGGTGAGCACGTACTCGGCGTGTCCCTGCGGTGAGTTCTCGGGCCGCCGGCACGCGGTGATCTCCATGCCGAAGGCCGAGACGTAGAAGTGGGCGGCCTGGCGGGCGTTTCCCACGCACAGCCTGATGTGGTCGATTCCGGCGACGTCCCACGGGCGGGCGTCGCCCTGGGCGCCCGCGGCGGGGGCGCCCGCTGCGGCTTCGGTCGTGTCGAGTGCCGTCGGCTCCATGGTGGCGTCCCCTGCGTTGACTACATGGGCTATCACTATATGTGCCTATGTGATGCGTATAGTGACTATTGACCTTTTCACGCCGTTTCACCGATCGTTCACGAACGCGCTTTCGACATCGTTCGCTCCGGTCGACGAGCACCGAACGCCAAGAGGGAAACCATGACCACCGCGATGACCGTCCCGTCGGAAGGGCCGGACGCCCCTGCCCCCACCGGCCCCGCCGAGCTGGACATGGACCGGCTGTCCCTCCTGCTCTTCGGGCACGCGGCGTTCCAGTACCTCAACGCCGCCTGCGAGCTGAGGCTGCTGGACCTGCTCATGGAGCGGGGGCCGCTGGACGCCACTCGGATCAGGTCCGAACTGGGACTGGCCGAGCGGGCCGCCGACATCCTGCTGCTGGGCTGCACCTCGCTGGGGCTCATCCGCAAGGAGGAGGGGAGGTACCAGGCGGCGGCGCTGATCGAGTCACTGGCCGAGGAGGGCAGCTGGAGCAAGCTGCGGGACACCGTCGCCTTCGAAGCGCACATCGTCTACCCGGGGCAGGAGGACTTCGTCGACTCCCTGCGCGAGAACTCCAACGTCGGGCTGCGGCGCGTCCCCGGCGACCACCCCGACCTGTACCACCGCTTCAGCCTCCACCCCCACCTGGAGGCGGTGTTCTACCGGTACATGCGCTCCTGGTCCCAGCTGGCCAACGCACACCTCGTCGCAGCGCTCGACCTCCACGGCGCCACCCGGCTCCTCGACTGCGGCGGAGGCGACGCCGTCAACGCGCTCGCCCTGGCCGCACACCACCCCCACCTCGAGGTGACCGTCCTGGAGATCCCCTCCTCGGCCCCGATGACGGAGAAGAAGATCTCCGAGGCGGGGCTGGGCGAGCGCGTCTCGGTACAGCCGTGCGACATGTTCGCCGACGCCTTTCCCGGCGGGATGGACTGCGTCCTCTTCGCCCACCAGCTGGTCATCTGGACGCCCGAGGAGAACACCGCGCTGCTGCGCAAGGCCCACGACGCCCTCGACCCCGGCGGGCGTGTCGTCATCTTCAACTCGATGTCGAACGACGAGGGCGACGGCCCCGTGGTGGCGGCCCTGGACAGCGTCTACTTCGCCTCCCTGCCGGCCGAGGGAGGCATGATCTACCCGTGGCGGCTGCACGAGGAGTGCCTGCGCGCGGCCGGTTTCACCGCGATCGAACGCGTCGAGGTACCAGGGTGGACGCCCCACGGCATCATCGTCGCCACCAAGCCCGCCGCCGAGCCTGCCACCAAGCCCGCCGCCGAGCAGCGCGCATGAGCGACGCGCCGGGCAGCAGCGCACCGCGGCCGGCAACCGCCTCACCGGCGCCCGGCTCGTTCGCCGCCTTCGTCCAACTCGCCAGGGTCAAGTTCCTCTTCCAGTCGATGATGGTGACCGGCTTCGGCGTGACCCTCGCCGTCCACGCGACCGGCACCTTTTCACTGCCCTGGTACCTGCTGACGCTGGCGTTCGCCTGGTCGACGCACCTGATGACCCACTTCTGCAACGAGTACTTCGACCTGGAGGCCGACCGGGCCAACCCGCGGCCGACCGCCTGGACGGGCGGCAGCCGCGTCCTCGTCGACGGGCTGCTCACCCCCGCCACCAGCATCGGCGCCGCGTTCGTCCTGCTGTTCACCTCGCTGGCTCTCGTCCTGGCGATGCCCACGCTGCCCGCCCGGCTGCTGGCGGGCGGGCTGACCGCGCTCGCCTGGTTCTACACGGCACCGCCCCTGCGGCTGAACTACCACGCGCTGGGCGAGGCGAGCTGCGCGGCCGTCCTGTACGCAATGGGCCCCCTCCTCGCCGCCGTCCTGCAACCCGGCGGACCCGGCGCGCTGCTCTGGTGGTGCACGGGCCTCGTCGCGGCGCTCCAGGTGCTGCGCTGCCTGGTGATGAACCTCGCGGACATCGAGGGTGACGCCCTCGTGGGCAAGGCCACCCTGGCCGGCGTGCTCGGCCCCCGCAGGGTCACCCACGTCTACACGGCGGGCCAGACCCTTCTGTACGCCGGCGTGCTCGTCCTGGCACTCACCCAGGTGCTGCCCGCGCTGGTGGCCGCCGCGCAGCTGCTGGTCGCACCGGTCGCGGGCCTGGTGGTGCGCGGGCTGCGCACCGACGCGATGTCCGATACCGGGCGCTCGGGCGGCGTCACCTTCTGGGCGTCCATGCAACTGCCGCTCACCACCTGCGCGACCACGCTCGCCCTCCTCGCCGACCTGCTGTCGGCCGGGCGGCCGGCTCCCGCGCTCTGGAACGCCATCGCGGGCGGAACCGCGCTGCTGTTCACCGCGTGGTTGTACCGCGCTGTCGCCGCCGCCCGGCGTCCCGCACACCACGAGGACACCGGGAGCGCGGCGCCCGTGCCCCCGGAGCCTCACGCGTCCACGAAACCGCGCCCGCTGCCGGTGGAGCCCGTACGGGAGGGGCGCGAGGCGCGATGAGCGCACCGGTGAGTCCCCCGGCGAGGGCTCACGAGATCGCCGTTTCGGTCTGCCGACGGGCGCACGCGCGGCTGGAGCCCACGCTGCGCACAGCCGTGCGCACCCTGCCGCGACAGCTGTCCCGGATGAGCGGCTACCACTTCGGATGGTGGGGACCCGACGGGGAGGAGACCGGCCGCGCCATGCCGGGCAAGGCCGTCCGCCCGGCACTGGCCTACCTCGCGGCGGAGGCGCTGGGCGCGCCCGCCGAGCAGGCCACCCCCGGGGCCGCCGCTGTCGAACTCGTCCACAACTTCGCCCTCGTCCACGACGACATCATGGACGGCGACTCCACCCGCAGGGGCCGGCCCGCGCTGTGGCAGCAGTACGGCACGGGGGCGGCGCTGCTGGCAGGAGACGGCCTGTTCGCGCTCGCAGCCGACACGCTGGCCTCGCCGCGTACCCAGCGGTCCTGCTGGGCCCTCACCCTGCTGACCCGTTCCATGCTCACCACCTTGCACGGACAGGCGTACGACCACGACTTCACCCGGGCCCCCTGGAGCGGCCCCGGCGCCGTGACTCTCGCGGACTACCGCCGTGCCGCGTCCGCCAAGACGGGCGCGCTGCTGGCGGCGGCCACCGCCATCGGGGCGCTGCTGGCCGGGGGCGGGCCGCGGGAGGTGGCACGGTTCGCCCGGTTCGGCCGCGGGCTCGGCGTGGCCTTCCAGTGCGCCGACGACGTCCTCGGCCTGTGGGGCGAGCCGTCCGGCACCGGCAAGCCGGTCGGCACCGACCTGCGCGAAGGCCGCAGAACCCTGCCCCTCGTCGCGGCGCTCACCTCCGGCACCACGGCAGGTGACCGGCTGCACGCCCTCCTGCGGCGTCGCTCCGGTGGACGGCTGAACGCCGAGGAGTTGGACACCGCCCTGGAGCTGATCGAGGCCGCGGGCGGCCGGGCCGCGACCGAAGCGGAGGCACGCCGCCAACAGCAGGCGGCCGTCGGCGCGGTGGCCGGCCTGCCGATGCCCGCTCGCGTCCGCACCGAACTGCTCGCCACCGCGCACTACGTGACGGCACGACGGACATGAGCACGCCCCGCCGCCGCGACGCCCCGCACCGCGCCGCCGGTCTCTCCGCCTCGCACCACGCCCCGGCGCTCCGCGCCGCCGGCCTCTCCGCCTCGCACCACGCACCCGGGCTCGGCGTTCCGGAAAGCGAGCACATGCTGCGTCACCGCTGGTGGGCGAGGCTGCGCCGCCGCTGGCGGGCCACAGGAGCCGACCTGCCCCGCGGTGACCCCCTGCCCGCGCACCCGGCCCCCATGGAGGGATATCTGTGGCGCTTCACGGACCCGGTCGGCGGGCGCGTCCTGCTCCTGGCCTGCGGTGTCAACCACCACCCGCGACGCCCCTGGACCACGGTCGTCGCCGCGGCGCACCCCGGCGGCCTGGTGCGCTCGGCCAGCGTCGAGGGAACCGGGGCCGACACCACCGCCTACCGCATCGCCGCGCACCCCGCGATCGAGCTGACCCGCGACCGGTTGCGGGCGCGCGTCGGTGACGAGGTCGATCTCCGGTGCGCGCTGCGCCCGTACCACACCTGGCCACCGCGCCGCTTCCTGCACGGCAGCGGTGTCTTCTCCCTCGTCCCGGGACTCGACCACTACTGGCACCCCCACCTGTTCGGCGCCACGGTGGAGGGCACGGTGCGGCTGCGCGACCGGACCTGGGACCTGGCCGGCTGCCAGGTCTACGCGGAGAAGTCCTGGGGGAGAGGCTTTCCGCGCGCCTGGTGGTGGGGCCAGGCCCACGGCTTCGACCGCCAGGACCTGTGTGTCGCCTTCGCGGGAGGTCTGCTGGGCCGGGGCAGGCTGACCGTGCCCGTGGGCGGCCTCGTCGTCGGTATCGGCGGAAGGACGGTGAGCCTGGTCCCACCCGGGGCGTGGGTGCGGGCCAGGGTCGGGGACGGCAGCTGGCACGTGAGTGGCCGCTCACCGCGCTACCAGATCGAGATGACCGGCACGGCCGCGGGCGACCGGCCGCTCCGGCTGCCCGTGCCGCTGCTCGACCCGTATCGTTTCGGCCATTCCCTCCAGCATCTGTCAGGACGGCTGGAGGTACGCATCCGCCGCGACGGACGCCTGCTCTACGCCGGGACCTCTCACCTCGCCGGACTGGAGACGGGAGGAGTGTGAACGGGGAGGGGCGCGGGCCCGCGGGTGCCGTCTTCGGATCGGATGACAATCGCATAACGGGAGGGTGGTGGGGCGTTGCCGCGAGCCCCGCGCGTCGTTGGTAGCGGCGTGAGAGAAGTCGAGTGGTACGAAGAAACGGTTCCTCGTTGGGTGGGGTGGGCGCGGTACCTCCTGCTCGGCATCGCGGTCTGCGCCCTCACAGCGGCGCTGCTGGCGAACTGGGACGCGGTCTGAACAACCGCGTCACCCGCCGCCGGGAGGCGGCCCACCTCAGCGCGCGGTCCGCAGGCCCCTCGGAACGAGGAGGCGTTGGAGGAGTGCGAGGGCGGCGTCGGCGGCCAGGGCGAGGGCGACGGCGAGCGCGCCGGCGCCGATGAACTGGGTGTGTAAGGGCGACTGGAGCGCCTTGAGGATCAGCGAGCCGAGGCCCTGGTCGACAACGTAGGCGGCGATGGCGACGATCCCGGTCGTCATGACCGTCGTCACCCGCAGCCCCGAGATCAGCGAAGGGACGGCGAGCCGCAGTTCGACCCTGAAGAGGATCTGCCGGCGGGTGAGGCCCATGCCGTGCGCCGCACGCACCGCGTCCTCGGGGACCTCCCGCAGCCCGGTGAGGATCGTGGTGAACAGCAGATAGAGGCTGTAGAGGACGAGCGCGATTCCACGGTGAGCACGGAGAAACCGGCGACGGCCACACCCACGGCCACAGGGACGCGGAGACGGAGACCCTGACGCGGTTGCCCGCGCCGAAGGCGGTGCCCGATGGCGAACAGCGGTACCCGCACGTCGTAGGCGCGGCCGGGCTCCAACGGCTCGGGCTCGGCGTGCCCGTCGCGGTGGGTGAGGTTGAGCAGCCCCGTGGTGACCAGCTTCGACGGGCCGTCGGGGAAGACCTCGCACAGCCGCACCGCCAGCTGCGCCTGCGGCCGGTCGGCGGTGACGCGCAGCGTGACGGAGGGCGCGCCGAGAATCTCGACGCCCTCCTCCAGCACAGGGCCGGTGAACGTGTGCGAGCGTCCGTCGCCGGCTGCCTGGTCCCCGTACTGGCCGGGAACGTCACCGAACTTGAGGAAGTCGCCTGACGCGGCGCCGACCGGGAGCGCGGAGCGCAGCTGCGCCGTCGCCGGGCCGTCAGACCAGGGGCTCAGCGCGGTGCGCTGCGGCGCGACACCCGGTGCGGGCCAGGACGGTTCGGTGACCCAGCGCCCGGGGCGCAGCTCGCGGTCGCTGCCCACCGGCGCGGAGTCGGGCATCCAGGCGCGCAGCCGGGGTTCTTCCATGTCCCGGCTCGGCCTGGTGCGGGTAGGTGTGCGCCCACGGGCCGATCAGCGCCTTGGCGGGGGCGTGTTCCGGGTCGAGGTGTTCGAGCAGCCGGAAGACGGCGCCCCGGTAGGGGTCGAGCCGGCCCCCGACCGCGTAGACGGGTACTTGGATCGCGGAGAAGTCCTCGCAGACGACCCGTGCTGCCAGTAGGCGTCGCGCCGCTGGTGGGCGAGCCACGTGTGGGCGTAAGGGCCGGTCGCCTCCAGCCGCTCCAGCCGCGCGTCGCGCCACGCGTCGCCGAGCACCGCGGGGTCGCCTGGCCGGGCGTTGTAGGCGAGCATCGTCGCCGCCCACGGCAGCATCTCGGAGGCCACCTGTGTCTGCGTGGCCATGCATGCCCGCGCCGGGCGGCCCGGAGCGGAATCCGAACCCGGTCCCGAACCGCGAAGCCGCCCGCCGGAGGCTCGGCGGGCGGCTTCGCCGACAGCTCGCGACTCAGGAGACGAAGCCCCGCGTCACATGCGTGCCGGCGCCGTCGTTCTCGGCCTGGTAGCCGGACTCGCCGACGCAGTCGCTGTACTCGTAGTTGGCCCTGGAGGTACCGCTCAGGCCGCCGGCGTCCGTGGAGGTCGGACCCCCGAAGACCACGTCGGATCTGGGCATCTCGGCGCAGCTGGGGACCCCGAGGTAGTACTCCACGAAGCCTCCCTGGGAACCTTGGAGATCGCCGCTCCCGGCCGGCAGCGTGTACGTCCCCAGGTGGGTGGCCTCGCCGGTGACCGTGTCCGTCGCCGTGCCGCTCCAGGTGTCGGTTCCCGTCCGCTCGACCTTGATGTCGTAGCGGTGCCCGTACACGGCGTCGAAGTCCACCGCGCAGGTGACACCGGGACCGCCGTCGGCCCCCTCGTGGCAGAGCGGGTCGGAGGTGGTCGCGCCTTGTGTGAAGGTGGAGAAGCGGGCGGACAACCGCTCGTTCGAGCCGCTGTTCTCCCGCGGTTGCAGACCGGTGTAGCCCATGCCGTCCGCGAAGCTGTACTGCTGGGCGAAGTAGATCCCTTCCTTGTGGGCCGTGGCCGGATTGACGGTGACGGGGAAGGTGATGTTGGTCATCCCCGAGGACGGCGTGTTGTCGATCGACCAGCCGACCGACACGTTGCCGCCCCCGACATCCGCGGACGCCGCGTGCGGCGTCGCGATCAGCAAAGCGGCAGCCGCCGCTGCGGGTAGCGCACAACGGCGGAGTGTCCCGACTACTGACATGTGCTTCCTCATCTCTGTGGGGGAGAGGGAGACCTGTGTGAGGGAGAGGGAAACCGCGCTTTCCGAAACCGGCGGTTCCCTGGTCTGTGAAAGCCCTGGGAAACGCTGTTCGGATCTCGGCCGTCCGCCCTCGCGGAATTCTCTACTCGGCTCCCGACGGCGACTCCATGGACTAACGCGGCCCTCCCCTTGGACTCCCGGGGGACGCCGCGCCGACGGCCCGACGAGAAGGGGCGGGATGCGGACGGCCCCGGGACGGCGCGCCGCGCCGATAACCAGTGGCGCGGGCGGGGCGGGCAGGAAGGGTGGGACGAACGAGGCGCCGGAGGCGCCGGGTTCGACGACGGCTGAGGTGTCCGGCCATGCCGAGTTCCAAGGAGAGCTATGGAATCGCCCCGGCGCGCCGGGTGGGCGCCGGCGAACTGCGGATGGATGCTCGGCGGTTTCGCCGGGGTCACGGCCGCACCCGAACTCCTTCCCCGCTGGGCCGTGCCCCTTTGCTGGCTCGTCTACCTCGCGGTGCTGGCGGCATTGATGAGTCGCCTGGCACAACGTATGGGTCTCCTCCTGGTGATACCGCTCGTCGCGTATCTCGCGGCCCTTTACTTCCTGTGCGTCGTCGAACTGCGCGCCGATATTCTGATGCGCGTACGCGGACAACTCGTCCACACGGTGGTGACCGGGGAACGGGTGACCTCCCCGCGCGGATACCTGATCCGTCACTACACCCTTTCCCGGCCCGACGGCTCACCGGTGGCAGGAGGCGAGATCGACGACGGCACCGTGCTGGAACGCGGCCGGCATCTGACGGTCTACGAGGACCCCGGGGCGAGATCCAGCCCAGCACCCCGGGGCACACCGACCCGAGGACCCGCGCCGTGTTCGCAGGGGGACTGCTGGCCCTCGCGACCGGGGCGGTCGTCTGGGCGGCGTACTCCCGCTCACTGGAACGCCTCGCCGACGACCCGAAGGACCGAGGGCTGTGAGCTCACGCTCGTCCGCCGACATGCTCCCGTAGGCGATCGGCGGACGTGGTGTCCACGTCTTCCCCGCCGAGGACGCGGGCGGTGGTCACGCCCCCGGCTGGGACGCTGCGCGGAACGCGGAGGCAGCGTGCGTTCCGCGACCCGCGTCCTGCACGAGGGCAGGGAGCTGTTCGTCGAGGAGCTTGACCCGACGGACCACGAGGAACGTCAGCTGCCGGGGTCCTCGGCGGCTCACGGGTCGTGGACGCGGTCGCGGCCTTCGACCGTACCCCCGCCCGGTCGCACCCGCCCCTGACGACACCGCTGGCAGGCCCCGGCGCCCCGGCCCGCACCGTGACACCCGGCGCTGCCCGCGACGGCGCGGGCCTCGATGAGGTGTGGCGCTCGTGGGCCACCGAGCTGTGACGCGTGCCGGCCACCCGCTCACCGGCACACGCGACTGCGCCCGCCGAGCGCGCGTGTGCGTCCGCGCCGCCCCGGGGTCACCGCGTACGGAGGCCCTCCAGCATCCGTCGCTGGTGGCGCTCGCCGGTCGTCTCGTAGCCGAGCACGGTGACGAAGGGGGCGAGCATCACCACGAGCAGGCACACCGCGAGCGCGACGCCCGCCGCGGACAGGAACACCGCGACGGCCAGCACCACGAACGTGAGGGAGATCAGCAACAGGTGGTAGCGGTCCACCGCCGACAGCAGCAACGTCTGTAGCAAGTAGACCATCAGCAGGTAGAGGCCGACCGGCACCGCGAGGGAGAGCACGACCGCGACCTCACCGATGCGCGCGTCGTGCTCCAGTTGCAGTCCGGCCACGTGCAGTCCGGCGCCGGCTCCCGCGATGCCGACGAAGAGCGGGATGTGCCCGTAGCCGAAGAGGTAACCGCGGCCGCGGCGGTGGACCAGGATGTCACCGAAGGGCAGGGCGAAGTAGACCCACCACATGCCGAACGTCAGGCCGACACCGGCGATGACGACAGCGACCGCGTTCCCGGTCCAGTGGGTCCCGTCCCCGCCGCCGAGCAGACCGCCGGAGGAGGCGACGGTGCCGACCACTCCTTCGCCGAGCGTGATGATCGCGAAAAGGCTGTACCGCTCCGCCACATGGTGCGGATGCCAGGGGGTGCCGCCGGCCTCGCCCTGGGTGAGGACCGGCAGCACCAGTTCCCCCACCGCCAGCACCGCGAAGGCGCCGAACGCCGCGGCGAGCGGCATGGGTACGAACCCGACGACGATCCAGCCCGCCTGGACGAGCACGGTCCAGCGGATGTTCGCCATGCCCACGTCGTGGAAAGGGGGCGACTGCCGGGCCGCCCGCCACCACTGCGCCACCATCGCGACGCGCATCACGACGTAGCCGATGACGATCACCCGCAGCTCCAGGTGCCCGCCCTCCTCAAGGGAGTGGAACATCGCGGGCAGGCCGAGGGAGAACACGACGACGCCGGTCATCTGCACCATCGTCAGTGCCCGGTAGAGCCAGTCGTCGGTGCCGAAAGCGGAGGCGAACCAGCTGAAGCTGATCCACGCGACGCTGATCGCGAACATCGCGAGCACGAACGCGGTGACCGCCTCTCCCGGGTGTCCTGCCGCGAGCATCTCGGCGAAGTGGGAGGCGGCGGTGCCCACCGCGATCACGAAGCTGAGGTCGAACAGCAGCTCCAGGGGCGTGGAGACCCGGCCGCTCTCGTGCGGGTCGCGGCCGGTCATCGGCCGCAGGCGGTGGGCCGGCCCGCTCCCTTCATCCGTACCAGGGGCTTGCGCATCACTCATACGCAGCATGGTGACGCAAGCGGAGGTGTCGGGGCGGTCTCGCCACCGCGGCGGCCCGCCTGTGCGAGCGTCTCGGCCACGAGGTCACCGAGCTCACCGCCCCGTACAGAACGGCCGAGGTGGGCCCCGCGTCGGCCGTGGTGATGGGAAGCGACCTGGTGGCCAGGGCCGACGCCCGACTGGACCAGCTCGGCCGGCGGCTCGCCGACGACCTCGAACTCTTCACGCGCCTGCTCTACGACACCTACCACCGCCTGGGCGCCGCCGACGTGAGCCGGGCGCTGCGGCGGATCCAGGAGATCGGCTGGGAGGTGGGCGCCGCCTTCCGGACGGTCGACGTGCTGCTGAGCCCGACGCTCGCACAGCCCGGTGCGGTGGTGCGCTGATCGTCCCGGTGGCTGGGACAGAGCCGAGGGGATCTTCCGTGGTGTGTCTCACTTGGGGCCCCCTTCCACGTCGGTCCCCGGACGTCTTTTTGCGGGCCCCCCGCACGCGTGCGGCGGCTCGTCGGCCACGGCGGCGGACAAGTGGGGCAAGAAGCGGGGCATTCTCCTGCTCGGAGCCGTCTTCGTCGCCGGCAGCCTCGTCTGCGCGTGCGCGAACTCATTCCCGGCGCTGCTGGTGGGACGGGCACTCCAGGGCTGTCTCGTCGGCGTCGTCACCATGTCCTACAGCCTCGTGCGGGACATCATGCCGCGCGACTTCGTACCCCTCGGGCTGAAACCGTGGTGACCTGCGGGTCGCTGGCGGCCAAGGACCTCGTCGGCTGAGCGCGGCCGGCTGACTCGCCGGGTGCCGCTCGGCCGTCGGATACCGCTGAGTGGGACCGTCCCGCTGTGCACGCCACCGCACTGTTCAACTCGACCCGCACACTGTGCCGAAGCGGTCGCTTCGGCGGAAGGGAAGGCCACCCATGACCACCGCGGACGACGTTCGCTCCATCGAGGCGGACGCCCTTCCGACGCGCTTCGCCCGTGGCTGGCACTGCCTGGGACTCGCGCGTGACTTCACCGATGGAAAGCCGCACACCGTCCGGGCGTTCGGGCGGAAACTGGTCGTCTGTGCCGCCTCGGACGGCACCCTCAACGTGCTCGACGCCTACTGCCGGCACATGGGCGGCGCCCTGTCACGCGGCACAGTGGAGGGCGACGACATCGCCTGCCCGTTCCACGCGTGGCGCTGGGGCGGAGACGGGCGCTGCACCCGCGTTCCGCACGCCCGGCGTGTACCGCTGCGCGCACGGACGGCGGCGTCCCACCGTGCGGCAGGACGGTCTGCTGTTCGTCTGGAACGAATCCGGAGGGCAAGCCGCCTCCCGAGGACGTGACCGCCCCCCCCGTATCGCGGGTGCGACGAGCGACGACTGGACGGATTGGTCCTGGTACTCCGTCGAGACCAAGGGGGCGAACTGCCGCGAGATCATCGACAACGTGGTGGACATGGCGCACTTCTTCACGTGCACTACTCGTTCCCCACGTACTTCAAGAACATCTCGCCGGCACCGGGGCTGCCTCCGGCGAGGGCGGCGCGGGCACCGTCCGACGGCGGGCGCTTCGGCGACGCACGGACCGACGCCCCGCTCCTCGACCGGCTGGTGGCCGTCACCCCTGACCCCGCCAGGGAAGGGGCGCCGCCGCCCCGCGACGCCGTCGAACACCCGGCGCGGGAGCCGCAGGCGCCTCAGCCCCACACGCGCGACACCGCGCTCCCGCTCAACGTCTCCAGCTTCTTGGCCTGCGCGTCCGCCCGGTCGAGCAGGGCGGCGAGGGCGTCGCCGTCCAGGCCGGGCTCGCTGTCGGTGAGACCGGCCAGCGTCCGCCAGCAGGACATCTTGGCCTGTACGCCGAAGCGCATCGCCTCCAGCTCCAGCACGTCGCTGAGCGGCGAGCGGGACGTCAGGCTGCCGTTCAGCTTCAACCGTCCGGCCTTCTCGGCCAGCCACCCCGCCCGTACCCGGGACCGCCGGACGGGAACGCCCAGCCGCGCCATGATCCCGATGAGCGTCTCGCGGTCCTCGGCGACCTCACGGGCCAGGTCCTCCAGCGCGGAGCCCGCGGCCCGGCCCCTGTGGGTCTTCGCCGTGCGGCGCAGCAGCTCGGTGCCCGCGGTGGCCCCGGCGAGGTGGTCGTTGAGGTAGATACTCAGGAGCGTACGCGGTGACGGCATGGCACCTTCCTGGAGCTGACAGGACGCGGACGGGCGCCTCGGCCGGTGGCCGGTGGGCTATGGCAGGGGCCGCCGGCCATGGCCTCAGGCCCGTGGCCTGCGGTGAGGCACCGAGAGCTGACTTCCCCCGCGGCCCGAGCGCCATGTCCCCTCCCTCCGCGGTCACTCGACCGGTGGCCCCGCCGAGCGCGGCCCGGCAGGTGGCGGACACGGGCGCCACCGCGTGCGGCCCCGTGGAAGACACGGCAGAGGCAGACCGCGTGGCTCACCTCAGCGCCGTGCCGCGTGGGCTCACGTGAGAGCCGTCGCGAAGCGGGTGGCCAGCGCGGCGGGTGCGGTGATGGCCGTGCCGACGACGGCGGCCCAGGCTCCGGCGTCGAGGGCGGCACGCGCGTCCGCCGGTGTGCGCAGCCGCCCTTCGGCGCAGACGGGCACCCGCACGCGGGGCGCCAGCGCGCGGACCAGCTCCAGGTCGGGCCCGGAGGACTGCGGGCTGTCCGCGGTGTAACCGGACAGGGTGGTGGAGATCAGGTCGGCGCCGAGCGCGGCGGCTCGAAGGCCCTCGTCCAGCGTGGAGACGTCGGCCATGAAGAGCTTGCCCGCTTCGTGGACGGCGCGGACCGTCTCGGCGAGGGGGCGTCCGTCCGGGCGGGGGCGCGCGGTGGCGTCGACGGCGACCACGTCGGCACCGGCGCGTGCGATGGCCCGTGCGTGGCCGGCGGTCGGGGTGATGTAGACGCCGTCGGCGCCGTCCTTCCACAGGCCGATGAGGGGCAGGTCCACGACGGCGCGGACGGCCTCGACGTCCTCGACGCCCTGGATGCGGACCCCCGCCACGGGGGCACCCGCGCAGACGGAGGCGGCGATCGCGGCGATGTGGGCGGGGGAGCGCAGCGGGTCTCCGGGCGGTGCCTGGCAGGAGACGATCAGCCGGCCGCGCACCCCCGCGAGCAGGGCGTCGGCGCGTGCGGTGGGCATCGTGGTGCGGCTCGGCGGTGCGCTGCCGGTCGCGGGCTCGCTCATGGTGCGTCCTTTGTCGACGAGGGGGTGCGTGGGTGTGCGGTGCCGCCCGGGCCGGTCGCCCTGGCGGGCTCCTCCCGCAGGAGGGCGGCGGCGCCGACGACGGCCGCGCGGGGACCGAGGGCGGCCGGCACGGGACGGAGGCGGGAGGGACCCGGCAGCAGCTCGGCGGCGAATGCCTCGGTCAGCGGACGCCAGAACGGTGCGCCGACGGAGGCGACTCCGCCGCCGATCACCACCCGCTCGGGGTCGAGGGTGTTGACCAGGCCCGCCAGCGCACGGCCCAGCGCGCCCGCCCCCTGAGCGAGTACTTCACGGGCCGTCGCGCTCTCCTCCTCGCCCTGACGGCTGCCGCCTTGCCCGCCACCTCCAGCCTGGGCACCCTCTGCCGCCTCTCCGGCCAGTGCCGCCACGTGCCGCAGGTCGACCGGGTGTGCGGCCCCGGTCCGTTCCGCGAAGCGGGCGGCGATGGCGGGTCCCGAGGCGATGGCCTCCAGGTGCCCTGAGCGTCCGCAGTTGCAGGGGCGTCCAGCGGCCTCGGGCACCGCGATGTGACCGAACTCGCCGGCCGTCCAGTGCTCACCGCGCAGCAGCCGGCCCCCGGTGACGATGCCGCCCCCGATGCCGGTGCCGACGCTGACGTAGAGCGCGGTCGTGCAGCCTGCGCCGGCGCCGTGTACCTGCTCGGCCAGGGCGAAGACGTTGGCGTCGTTGTCGGCCGCCACCGGCATGCCCAGTCGCGCCGCCAGCTCCTCGCCCAGCCGGGTGCCGGCCCAGCCGGGCAGCAGGTCGTTGGCGGAGACGACCGTGCCGTCGTCCCGGTTGACGACGCCTCCGGTGCCCACGCCGAGACCCGAAGCCCGTTCGTACCCGGGGAGTTCGCGGACGGCCTGGGCGATGGCGTCAAGGACGGCCACCGGGCCCTGCGCGGCCGGGGTGGGCCGGACGGCCGACGCCAGCAGCGTGCCGTCCTCCGCCACCAGCCCCACGGCGATCTTGGTGCCGCCGACGTCGGCGCCCACGCGTGTGCGCGCTTCCCAGGACGCTCTTACCCGGCCGGTCATGAGCGGGCCGTCCTGCGGACGGTGAAGCGGATGTCGTACCGGTCCGCGCGGTAGAGGGTGGTGGTCGCCTCGACGGGGCTCTCGCGGCGGTCGAGGCCCACGCGCTGCACCCGCAGGCCCGAGCTGCCGACCGGCACGCCCAGCAGCGCCGACTCGGTCTCGGCCAGATCCACGGCGCGCACGATCTGCTCGGCGGAGCCGATTTCCAGACCGTGGCGGACGCTCAGCAGCTCGTAGAGCGACCCGCTCAGGTCCTCCTCCGCCAGCCCCGGCACCCGTTGGGCGGGCAGGTGGACGGTCTCCAGGCACATCGGCGCCCCGTCGGCCAGCCGCAGCCGGCTGACGCGGACGACCTCCGCCTCGGGGTCGATCTCCAGCAGCCCTGCCACCTGCCGTCCCGCCCGTACCGTCCCGGCGGCCAGAAGGCGTGAGGCGGGCTCCAGGTCGCGGTCGCGCATGTCCTCGGAGAAGGAGGTGAGGGCGAGAGACTTGGAGACCACGGCCGGCGCGACGAACGTGCCGGCTCCCTGCACGCGGTAGACGGCGCCGGCGGCCTCCAGCGCGTCCAGGGCCTGGCGCACGGTGTTGCGTGAGACGCCGTGGCGGGCGGAGATCTCCCGCTCGGTGGGCAGCGGCGTGTGCGGTGGCGAGCCGGCCATCTCGGCCAGCAGCGTCATCCGCAGCTCCTCGTACTTCGGCTGTCCGGCCACGCTCGCCCCTCCAATGGGTGTCCGCCGTGCACGGCGGCTGACGATCATAGGTACCAACCAATATGGGAAATATTACGAGAGACCTTGTGTGAAGCCAAGTGGGCTGCAAGATTGGTACCTGCCAATCAGGGGGGTGCTCCGAGGATGTCGAGAAGGGACGCGCCATGACGTCACCCAGCTGTACGGCCGCGCAGCGCGACGGAGCCGCCCTGAGGCCGGTCCTCGGCGTGACACTGGTGGCGGCGCTGGGCGGGCTGCTGTTCGGCTACGACACCGGCGTCATCTCCGGAGCGCTGCTGGCCATCGAGTCGGACTTCGAGCTGTCCGCCTTCAGCTCAGGCGTCGTCGTCAGCTCCCTCCTGGTCGGCGCGATGGCCGGCGCCGCCGGCGCGGGTGGTCTCGCCGACCGCCACGGGCGCCGTCCGGTGCTCGTCGCTGCCGCCGCGATCTTCACCGTCGGTGCCGTCCTCGCCGCCCTGGCCCCCTCTGCGGTGGTTCTCACGGCCGCCCGTGTGGTGCTCGGCCTGGGCATCGGCGTCGCCTCGAACCTGGTCCCGGTCTTCATCGCCGAGCTCGCGCCGCCCCGCTACCGGGGACGGCTCGTCGGACTCAACCAGTTGATGATCACCTTCGGTATCGTCCTGGCCTACGTCGCCAACTACGCGCTGGAGAACGTCACCCACAGCTGGCGGTGGATGTTCGGGCTGGCCGCGCTCCCCGCGCTCCTCTTCGGCATCGGCATGCTGCTACAGCCGGAATCACCGCGCTGGCTGGCGCTCAACAGCGGCCAGGAACGTGCCCGCGCCGTTCTCGCCCGGCTGCGCGGACACAGCGACACCGCTGCTCTCCAGGCCGAACTGGCCGACATGGCCGCCACCTCCACCACGCGGGGAAACGGCGCACGCGGTGCGGGACGGTGGCGGGCTCTGACCGCGCGCTCGGTGCGTCCCGCCATCGTGGCAGGGGTCGGGCTGCAAATCCTCGGGCAGGCGTCCGGCGTCAACACGGTGATCTACTACGCGCCGAAGATATTCCAGAGCAGCGGTCTGGGATCGTCGTCCGCCATCCTGGCAACCGTCGGGGTCGGCGTCGTGAACCTGCTCATGACGCCCGTCGGGATGGCCGCCGTCGACCGGTTCGGCCGCAAGAAGCTGCTCGCGAGCGGCGCCGCGGTGATGACGGCCGCACTCGCCGGACTGGCCGCCACGCTCGCCGCCGGAGGCCAGAACTCCTCCTGCGCCTGGCTGGCCGTCCTGTGCGTCGTCGTCTTCGTCGCCGCGGTGGCCACCACACTGAACGTGGTGGTCTTCATCATCCCCTCCGAGCTGTATCCGCAGCGCATCCGCGGTACGGCCATGAGCGCCACGATGTTCTCCAACTGGACGATGAACTTCGTGGTCTCCCTCACCTTCCTCACCCTGCTCGACGCGCTCGGCGGCCCGAACACCTTCGCCCTCTACGCAGCCGTGTGCGCGCTCCTGACCCTCTTCGCGATCCGGCGCATCCCCGAGACGCGCGGCAAGAGCCTGGAGGAGATCGAACGCGAACTCGCCTCACGCACGGCCTGAGGTGCCCAGCCGGGCAACACCCCCTCGACCACGGGCGCGGGGGTCACGCCGTGGAGGAGGGGTGCACCGCGCCCGGCGCGTCCGAGGACGTGCTCGCCTCCGCCGGCGGCGGGGACGGCGGACGGGGCGCGGAGCTGCGCGGGCGGCGGGTGCGGGGGCCGAAGACCGCCAGGGCGAGCGCGCCGACGATCCAGGTGCCCGCGATGAACCAGAAGACGCTCTGGTACCCGGTCCGGTTGTAGAGCGCCGCGATGACCAGGGGGCCCGCCGCGTTGGAGAGCCGGCCGATGCCGTAGGAGATGCCGGTGCCCAGGGCGCGGCTGCGGGTGTCGAAGAGCTCGGGGGAGTAGGCGTAGGCCAGCGCCGTGTAGCCGCGTTCGAAGAGGTTGACCAGGAACCCGAAGCAGACGATCAGCAGCGGGTCGAAGGTGAGACCGTACAGCAGCCCGCACCCCGCGATGACCACGGCGAAGGCGGCCAGGCACCACTTGCGTTCGAACCGGTCGGTCACCAGCGCCGCGAGGTAGGACCCCAGGGGAGCGCCGACGGTCGTGAGCGCCACGTAGAAGACCGACTTCTCGACGCTGATGCCTTCCTTGGCCAGCAGGGTGGGTGCCCAGCTGGAGTAGCCGAAGAAGCCGATGGTCTGGGTGACCCACAAGACGGTCAGCAGGAGGGTCGGTGCGAGGTACTTCCACCGCAGCAGCAGTCTGAGCGGCGCCTTGGCGCGGTGGGGCTCGTCGACAGGCGGCCGGGGCGGGGGCAGCGGCCCCTTTTCGGCGGCGACCTGGGTCTCTATCGCGGTGAGCACCGCGTCGGCACGCTGGTGGTCGCCCTTGCTCTCCAGCCAGCGCGGCGACTCCTTGAGGTGCCGCGCGAACAGGAGCAGCAGGATGCCGAGCGCGCCCCACAGGTAGACCAGGCGCCAGGTCCCCTCGCCGAGCGGAACGACGGCGCTGGCGATCAGGTTGGTGACGGGGGTGCCGCAGATGCCGATGACGATGGCGTAGGCCTGGAACTTGCCGCGGACGGCCGCCGGATACATCTCGTTGACGTAGATGACGGCCACGACGGTCATCGCGGAGAGGCCCGCCGAGGTCAGGACGCGGAAGACACCGAGCGAGACCAGGTCCCAGGAGAAGACGGCGGCGAAGGAGAAGAGCCCGAAGCCGGCCGTCGTCCACAGCAGCGCGTTCTTGCGCCCCCACCGGTCGGCGAGGGCCCCGGCGGTGACGGAGCCCACGAACATGCCGACGAAGGAGAGTGAGGTGACGTAGGCGATCTGGTTGACGGTGACGCCCCACAGGTCGATCAGCTTGGGGGCTGTGGTGGCGAAGCTGTTGATGTCGGCGAACTCGAAGAAGTACGCGAAGGAGACCGCGAGCAGGGTGAGCTTGTGGAACCGGGAGACGGGCAGTCGATCCAGCCGGTTCACCGCGTTGGAGTGCTGCATGAGGTGGCCTTGTCGAGAAGGGGGCGGGGGCCGTGCCGGCGGTCAGCGGTGTGCGTCGGGCCAGTAGAGCCGCGTCGGGTTGGCGACGAGCAGCTTGTGCCGCGCTTCCGCGGTGGGCGCCACGTGCGGCAGGTGATCGACCAGCAGCCCGTCGTCCGGCATGTGGTCGGTGAGGTTGGGGTGCGGCCAGTCGGTGCCCCACAGCACGCGGTCGGGGAACTCTGCGACCACGCGGCGGGCGAAGGGCACGACGTCGGTGTAGGCCCGGCGCCGCCCCTCGGTGGCCGGCGGTCCGGTGCGGCTGAGCCGCTCGGGGCAGCTGACCTTCACCCAGGCGTCCTGGCGCGCGCAGAAGCGCAGGAACCGGCTGAACTCAGGCCCCTCGACGGGTTTGCCGACATCGGGGCGTGCCATGTGGTCGATCACCAGCGGCGTCGGCAGAGAGGCGAAGAAGGTCTCCAGTTCCGGCAGCTCGGCACCGTCGAAGTACAGGACGACGTGCCAGCCCAGCTCGGCGACTTTCGCGGCGATGGTGGAGAGGCCGGCCATCGAGCCGGTCTCGACGAGTCGGCGCAGGAAGGTGAAGCGGACGCCGCGTACCCCGGCCTCGTGCAGGGCGCGCAGCTCGGTTTCCGTCACGTCCGGGCGTACGGTGGCGACGCCGCGGGCCCGGTCGCCCGCCGTGTGCAGGGCGTCGACCAGCGCGGAGTTGTCGGCTCCGTGGCAGGTCGCCTGCACGATGACGTTGCGGCTGACGCCGAGGTGGTCGCGGAGCGCGAAGAGGTCTTCCTTGCCCGCGTCGCAGGGGGTGTACTTGCGCTCGGGAGCGAAGGGGAAGGCGGCTTGCGGCCCGAAGACGTGGCAGTGGGCGTCCACGGTGCCCGGGGGCAGGGTGAAGGCCGGTGCGGAGGGTTGCGGGCACCAGTCCAGCCAGTGGGGGCTCTTGGGTGCGAGTGCGGTCACGAGGTCTCCTCGGCGGTGTCGTCCCCGCCGGTCGAGCGGCCGGGGAGGGGCATGGCGGGGGTACGGGCGCGCGAGCGTCCGCGCGCGAGAGGCGGGGCCGCCGGCGCGCCACGAGGGCGGGCGGGCGCGTCGGGCGTCAGTCCACGTACCGCAGCCCTGCGGCCGCGAGCGGTTCGCGCATGCCGTAGATGTCCAGGCCGAGTTCCCCGGCGGCGAAGCGTGCGCGTTTGCCGGCTTCGTTCTCCTCCCGGGCGCGTGCCGCGTCGGTGACCTCCCGAAGCCGTTCGGCGGGAACGACGACGACGCCGTCGCTGTCGGCTGCGACCACGTCGCCCGGGCGGACGAGGGCGTTGGCGCACACGACCGGAACGTTGACAGAGCCGACAGTGGCCTTCACGGTCCCTTTCGCGTTGACGGCCCGGCTGAAGACGGGGAAGTCCATGGCCTCCAGCGCGTCCACATCGCGGCAGCCCCCGTCGATCACCAGGCCGACCGCGCCGCGTGCGCGCACCGAGGTGGCGAGCAGCTCCCCGAAGAACCCGTCCTCGCACTCGGTGGTGCAGGCGGCGACCAGCAGGTCGCCGGGGCGCAGCTGTTCGGCGGCCACGTGCAGCATCCAGTTGTCGCCGGGCTGGAGGAGCACGGTGACGGCCGTGCCCACGCAGACGGCCCTGGGGTAGACGGGCCTGATGTAGGGGCGCATCAGGCCGGTGCGGCCCATCGCCTCGTGCAGGGTGCTGACCCCGTACGGGGCGAGCGCTTCGACGTCCTCGCGGGGCGGGCGGTCGATGGTGCGGTGTACGACTCCGATGTCGTGCATGGCGGGGCGGTTCCTTCCGCGGGTCAGCGGCCCTGCGCGGTCAGCAGGGTGTCCAGACGGGGGTAGACGGTGCGGGCGTTGTGTTCCTGGAGCGCGGCCAGGTCCTCCTGCGGCAGCCCGGCCGCCGCGAGGTAGCGGCGGGTGTCGTCGAAGTGGTGGCCGGTGCGCGGATCGACGCCGCGGACGGCGCCGATCATCTCCGAGGCGAACAGCAGGTTCGCGGCGGGTACGACCCCGAGCAGCAGGTCGATGCCCGGCTGGTGGTAGACGCAGGTGTCGAAGAAGACATTGCCCAGCACGTGTTCTTCGAGCGGAGGCTTGCCCAGGGCCTCGGCCAGGCCGCGGAAGCGTCCCCAGTGGTAGGGCACGGCCCCGCCGCCGTGCGGGACGATCAGGCGCAGCGTGGGGAAGTCGGTGAACAGGTCGCCCTGGACGAGCTGCATGAACGCTGTCGTGTCGGCGTTGAGATAGTGCGCGCCCGTGGTGTGGAAGGCGGGATTGTCGCTGGTACTGACGTGGACCATGGCCGGTATGTCGTATTCGACCAGCTTCTCGTAGAGCGGATACCAGGCGCGGTCCGTGAGCGGCGGCGCCGTCCAGTGACCGCCGGAGGGGTCGGGGTTGAGGTTGACGGCGACCGCCCCGTACTCCTCGACGCAGCGCACGAGTTCGGGGACGCAGGTGGCGGGGTCGGCCCCGGGGGACTGCGGGAGCATGGCCGCGGGGGCGAAGCGCCGCGGGTAGAGCTCGCTGACCCGGAAGCACAGCTCGTTGCACAGGGCGGCCCAGGCGGCGGAGGTGGCGAAGTCGCCGAGGTGGTGGGCCATGAAGGAGGCGCGGGGCGAGAAGACCGTCAGGTCGATTCCGCGTTCGTCCATCAGCCGCAGCTGGTTCGGCTCGATGCTCTGGCGCAGCTCGTCGTCGCTGATGCGCAGCTCGGCGGGCGACGGCTCGGGCCCGCGGCCCCCGAGTGCGGCGAGCTGCCGCTCGCGCCACGCCCCCAGCGCCGGTGGAGCGGTGGTGAAGTGACCGTGGCAGTCGATGATCATCGCAGTGCTTCCTCCCGGTTGGCTGTGTGCCGGGGAACGAGCACGTCCCCGGCCATGAGCAGGCGCGCGGTGCGCACCAGCGCGGCCCGGGTGACACCCGGCCCGCGGGCGGTGTCCAGCCCGAGCGTCACGGTGAACTCGCCCGAGGGGTGCTCCACGGAAACGGCCGCGTCCGTGCCCGTCACACCGGCTGCCAGCTCGTGCGCCACGGAGCCCTCCAGCACACAGGCGGTGGCCGCGGTGACGGCGGCCAGGACGCCGATGGAGGTGTGGCACACGTGCGGAATGAAGCTGCGGGTGCTGAGGGTTCCGCCGGAGGCTGGCGGCGAGATCAGGGTCATCTTCGGGTAGTTGCGCCCGGTCACGTCGCCGAGGCCCATCAGCTCCCCGCACGCCAGCCGCAGCTCTTCGAGGCGGTCGGTGAGTTCGCGGTCGGCATCGAGTTCCGCGACGGTCTCGCGGCCGGTGCGGCCGAGTGCCGAGGCGGCGACGAGCACCAGCGGCATGCCGTTGTCGATGCAGGTGACCTCGACGGTTCCGAGCCCGCTCAGGCACACCCGGTCCCTGACCCGCCCTGTGGGCAGCAGCTCCGCGCACACGGAGCCCGCCGTGTCGAGGAAGGCGATCTCGACGGGGGAGGCGGTGCCGGGGACGCCGTCGACGTGGGCGGAACCCTCGTAGGCGACGTGGCGCCGCCCGGCGGCGTCGGCGGGTGTGCGTACGCGGATCTCGGCCCGCAGCCCGGTGTTGAGCGTCAGGACGCGGGCGGTCGTCAGGTCGCCCTCCGGTGCCAGCAACCCTGCCTCCAGGGCGAACGGGACGACGGCCGCGAGCATGTTCCCGCAGTTCGCGGTGGTGTCGACGCGGTCGCTGTCCGGTTGGAGCTGGGCGAAGCGGAATTCGAGGTCGATGCCGGGACGGCTGCTCGGCCCGACGATTCCGGCCTTGCTGGTGAGGGGTGTGGCGCCGCCCAGGCCGTCGATCTGGCGGGGGTCGGGCGAGCCGAGAGCGGCCAGCAGCACGGCATCCCGGGCAGCGGGGTCGGCGGGCAGGTCGGCGGCGCGGAAGAACGGGCCGCGGGAGGTCCCGCCGCGCAACAGCCAGCAGGGGACGGCGACCTGGCTGCCGTGCAGCCGGGTCCCTGGTCCCTCTGGGTGGCTCGTGTGGTGCATGGTCGGCCTTCCGTCCGGGTGTCGCGATGTGGACAAGCTAGCTGTCGATGAAATTGTTGACAATATCTCCGATGAAAAAGTTGGCGAGGATGTCGGTGAGGCGCCCGGCGCCGTTAGACTGCGTGACGATCACAGGACGTCGCAGCGACCAGGGGCGGGTGGAGTGGGGCAGAACCGGGCCACAGGACAGGCGGGACGCGGCACGGTCGTCCGCGGTATCCGGCAGGCCCTCGCGGCAGGGGACATGGCGCCGGGGCAGCGGCTCGTCGAACAAGAGCTGGCAGACACCTTCCACGCCACCCGCAGCTCCGTCCGTGAAGCGCTACAGGAACTGGCGGCCGACGGACTCGTCGAGTTGATCCCGCGGCGCGGGGCGCGCGTCAGGGTGATCTCCGTCGAGGACGCGGTCCTCATCACCGAGTGCCGCGCCGTGCTGGAGGGGCTGTGCGCACGGCGCGCGGCCGAGCGGGCGACGGAGAAGGACAGGACCGTACTGCGCGACATCGGCACGGCCATGGAGGACGCCGTCGACCGGGGGGAACTGGAGACCTACTCGGCACTCAACCGCCGGCTGCACGAGCTCGTCGCCCGGGTCAGCGGGCAGACCGTCGCCGAATCCCTGCTCGACCGCCTGAACGGACAGATGGTCAGGTACCAGTTCAGGCTCGCTCTGCGGCCAGGACGACCCACCCAGTCACTGCCCCAGCACCGGGCCATCATCGACGCGATCCTCGCCGGCGACCCCGCCGCCGCCGAGCGCGCCGCGCGCGCCCACCTCGACAGCGTCATCGAACAACTGCGGGCCACCCCGGGCCCGTCGCCGCACCTGACCTGAGCCCGCGGACCGGCCGCGCACCGCCCCGCCCCCGCCTGCGAGCCGGCGCCGCACGGGGCTCAGGGCACCCGGGCTCGGGCCGCACGCGCGCTGAGGTCGTGTGCCGCGCGGCCCGCCGCCGCGCCCATCTTTCGGTTCCGAGGGCGGCGGACAGCGCGTCGTGGGAGGCGCCCCACCCGGTCCCCGGCGCGTTCCCCGACCGCACGGGGACTTTCTCCTCGCCGGGTCGGCGGGCCGCCTCGTCGCTCGCCGAGCCGTTCCCACGCCGTATAGCATCAGCGTTCATGTCGAACGCTGATGAGCTGCTCGTGGACATCGCCGCCATGGTGGAGTCGGAGCAAACAAATCAGATGCCTTTGACCGTCGTCGCCCACGGAGCAGTGATCACGGGACGACTGGCGCCGGAGGCGATGTGGAGGCAACGGGTGGCGGAGGTCCTGAGGGACTCCGAACGGCTGCCCCCGTTCGCGTCCCTGTTCCTGGGGACGTCACGGGGCGCTGGGCCGCAGCGCGCCGAACCCCCCTCCTACCTGCACTTTCACGTCGCCCGGATCCTCCAGGGGACGGTGGGCATCCCGGAGACGGGCGGGATGTACCGCATCGCCATCAAGGACGTGAGCGCGTGGACGATGGGGGACCTCAGCTACTCGGACCAGTGAGGCGCGGGCCCTGCGGCCCCGCGCGCGTCACGGGGTGTGGCCCGCCAGCAGGGCCTCCACCTCGTCGCGCCCGGCGAGAGATGGCTGCGCGCCCGCGCGCGTCGTGCTGATCGCGGCTGCCGCGCAGGCCCAGCGCGCGGCGTCCGCGAGGGTGCGCCCCTCCGCCAGGGCCACCGCGAGTGCCCCGCAGAAGGAGTCGCCGGCCGCCGTCGTGTCGACGGGGCGCACGGGGAACGCCGGGATGTGCAGGCTCGCCGTGCCCTCCAGCAGCAGTACCCCCTCGCCGCCGAGCGTGACGACGACGGCGCCCGCGCCGGTGAGTGCGCCCGCCGCCGCGGTCACCTCCTCCAGCGTCTCGGGCACGGTCGGGGCGCCGGTGAGGGCGGCCAGCTCGGTGCGGTTGGGCACGAGCAGGTCGACGTGGGGCGGTGGCTGGGCGCCCTCGACCGCGGGTGCCGGGTTGTACAGGACGGTACCGCCGGCCAGCCGCGCCGCCGCGTGGTTGGCCTCGTCGGGGACCTCCTGCTGGAGGATGGTGACGGCGGCGCTCCGCAGCAGGTCGCCGGCCGCGTCGCAGTCCTCGGCGGTGAGGCGGGCGTTGGCTCCGGGGCTGACGATGATGGTGTTCTCACCGGCGGGCGATACGGCGATCAGCGCGCGTCCCGTCGGCGTTCCCGGCGTGCGGCGGATGTGCGTGGTCTCGACGCCCTGGCCCCGGGCGGCCTCCAGCATGACGGCGGCCGCGTCGTCGTCTCCGACCCGCCCGACGAAGGCCACCTCACCGCCGGCTCTGGCGGCGGCGACAGCCTGGTTGGCGCCCTTGCCGCCGGGATGCTGGGCCATGTCGCCGCCCAGTACCGTCTCACCCGGCACCGGATGGTGGGGCACGGGCGCGACGAGGTCGAGGTTGAGGCTTCCGACGACTGCGATCACTGGGCTGACTCCGTCTCCGGGCGCGTTGCCGGGGCTGACTTCGGTGTGTGAGAGGCGCTCGACCGGCCCGTGGAGGCGCGCACGACGAGCCGGGGCGCGAGGCGTATCGACCGCCGTGGCCCCGCCTGTTCGCTGACCGGCCGCCGGTCGAGCAACCGCGCCGCCTCGGCGGCCAGTTCGGCCACCGGCTGCCGCACGGTCGTCACCGCGGGATCGGCGAGATCCGCGAGCGGAATGTCGTCGAATCCGGTGACGGCGACCTCGCCCGGCACGTCGGCGCCGAGCTGGCGCAGCCGCTGCAACGCCCCCACGGCGATGAGGTCGTTGGCGCAGACGAGCGCGTCGGGCCGCTGAGCGGCGGCCCGTTCGGTCCAGATCCGGTCCACGGCCGCCCGCCCCCACGCCACCGAGAAGTCGCCGAGCGCGACGCGCCCCGGTGCCTCGGGATCCAGCGCGCCGGCTCCGGCCTCGTAGGCGGTGCGGCGTTCGGCCGCGGCCGAGGCGGTGCCCGACGCTCCGACGAAACAGAGCCTGCGGCGCCCCTCGGCGGCCAGGTGGTCGAGGACGAGAGCCATCCCGGCGGCGTTGTCGACGGCCACCGAGTCGGCGACCCCGGGGCCGCAGCCGCGGTCCAGCAGGACGAGTGGCACGCGGGCCGCCGCGGCGGCGACCGCGGTCCGGCTGTGCTGCTCGTGGGCCGGGATGACCACGAGCGCGTCGACCTGCCTGTCCAGCAGGGCGGAGATGTGGCCGGCCTCCGCCTTCGGATCGTCGTCGCAGTCCGCCAGCAGCACGGCCCGCTCGTCGGCGTGCAGCGCGTACGTCAACTCCCGGACGAGCGTCGGGTAGAAGGGGTTGGTGATCTGCGGCAGGACGAGGCCGATGGTGCCGGTCGAGCGGCTGCGCAGGGCGCGGGCGACGTGGTTGGGGCGGTAGCCGAGGTCCTCGACGGCCTGCCGCACCCGCGCGGCGGTCGCGGCCCCCACCGGGCGGCTGCCGGCCAGCACGCGGGAGACGGTGGAGACGGAGCAGCCGGAGGCGCGAGCCACGTCGTGGAGCGTCACATCGGCCATTTCTTCCCCTCTCCTCGACTCCCTCGACCGGTCCGCCGGCGTTCCGGCAGCGTGACGGCGGGCGACGGCCGGATACGGGCGGCAAACGTTATCAGCAGGGTGGCACGGAGCCCAGAGCGCAGATCACCGGCCCCTTCCTGCGGACATGGTGAGACAGCTCATACACCCGTTGACATCGGAAGAGGAGAGTCCGCACAGTCTTCGGAGAACGTTTGCCATGGAAGGGCCCCTGTGACCAGAAAGATCATCCTCGACTGCGACCCGGGACACGACGACGCGATCGCCATGCTCCTCGCGCACGGCAACCCCGATGTCGAACTCGTCGCCGTCACCACCGTCGTGGGAAACCAGACCCTGGAGAAGGTCACCCGCAACGCCCTGTCCGTGGCGCGCATGGCCGGTATCACCGGGGTGCCGTTCGCCGCCGGCTGCCCGCGGCCGCTCGTACGCGACGTCGAGACGGCGCTGGAGATCCACGGCGAGTCCGGTCTCGACGGCCCGCTGCTGCCCGAGCCGCGGCTCGAACTCGACCGGCGGCACGCCGTCGACCTCATCATCGACACGGTCATGGCGCACGAGCCCGGCGAGATCACCCTCGTCCCGACGGCGGGCCTGACCAACATCGCGCTCGCCGTGCGCAAGGAGCCCCGCATCGCCTCCCGCATCCGCGAGGTCGTCCTGATGGGCGGCGGCTACCACCAGGGCAACTGGAGCGCGGTCGCCGAGTTCAACATCATCATCGACCCCGAGGCCGCGCACATCGTCTTCAACGAGTCCTGGCCTGTCACCATGGTCGGGCTCGACCTCACCCACCAGGCGCTGGCGACCCCCGACGTCGTGGAGAGGATCGCCGGTGTCGGCACCCGTCCCGCCCGCTTCGTCGGCGAACTGCTCGACTTCTTCGGTGCGACCTACCGCGAGGCCCAGGGCTTCGCGCACCCGCCCGTGCACGACCCGTGCGCCGTCGCGTACGTCATCGACCCCGACGTGATGACCGTGCGCAAAGCCCCCGTGGACATCGAGCTGTCCGGCGGTCTCACGCTCGGCATGACCGTCACCGACCTGCGCGCCCCCGCCCCCGACGACTGCCACACGCAGGTCGCCCTCGAACTGGACCGCGACCGCTTCTGGGGCCTGGTGGTGGACGCCCTCGAGCGGATCGGCGACGTGACCGAGTGAGTGCGCCGACCTCGGCCGACGCCCGTGGCACGCGGGCGCGGCCGGTGCGCGTCGGCGTACTCGTCACCGCGCTCCTCGTCGCCTGCTTCGCCTTCCAGCTGAACGCGAGCATGCTCAGCCCCGCGCTGAGCAGCATCGAGCGGACGCTGCACGCCAGCTCGGCCGAGATCGGCCTCACGCAGACGGCGTTCTTCACCTCCGCCGCGCTCTTCTCGCTCTTCCTCCCGCGCCTCGGCGACTTCGTCGGACGGCGCAGGGTACTGGCCGGCATGCTCGCCCTCATGGCCGTCGGCTGCGTGGTCGCGGCGCTGGCACAGAGCGTGCCGATGCTCTTCGCCGGCCGCATCATCCAGGGCGTCTCGGGGCCGACGGTGCCGCTGTGCCTGATCATGCTGCGGGTCGAGGTGAGCGATCCGAAGAAGTACGGCACCCTGCTCGGCGTCATCACGGCCGTCAACGGCGGCATCGCCGGGATCGACTCCCTCGCGGGCGGCTACCTCGCCGACCACCATGGCTTCCAGTCGGTCTTCTGGGCGATGGCGATCGTCGCCGCGGTCGCCACCGTGCTGGCGGTCACCATGACCCCGGAGTCGAGGGCGGACCCCGACACGGTCGACGGGGACCGCGCCGCGGCCCGCATGGACTGGCCGGGTGTGGCGCTGCTGGTCGTCTCCGTCGGTGCCCTGCTCATCGCTCTGAACGAGGCGGGCAAGCTGGCGGCCGCGCACTGGCCGCTCGTCGCGCTCCTCGTCCTCGTCGCCGCCGTCGCCTTCGCGCTCTTCTGGCGTACGGAGAGCCGCAGCAGTCACCCGCTCGTCGCCACCCACCACCTCAAGCGGCGTGCCACGTGGGCGACCCTGCTCACCACGGTGCTCACCATGACCGGCGTGTTCGCCGTCATGAACGGACTCATCCCCGCCTTCGCCCAGGACGCGGCGGCAGGTCTGGGCATGTCCGCCGAGCAGTCGGCCTGGTGGACGCTGACTCCGTACGCGCTGGCCGGGCTCGCCATGGGGCCTCTGGCGGGGCGGCTGGCGGCCACGTTCGGCTACGGGCGCGTGCTCCGCTTCGGTCTGATCGGCGCCGCCGCGACCGTCGTGCTGATGGTCGCCACGCTGCACGATGAGTCGCGGGCGATGCTTTTGGCGGCCTCACTGCTGGTGGGCGTCGCCTACGCGGGCGTCGGCAACATCGTCCTCAACGGGCTGGGCATCGTGCACTCGCCCCGCGAGAACCCCGGCTTCCTGCCCGGGCTCAACGCGGGCGCCTTCAACCTCGGCTCCGGCCTCAGCTTCGCGGTCCTCTACGCGGTCAAGACCGCGGCCCAGCCCGCGGACCAGGGGTCTCCCGCAGGCTACGAGGCGGGCATGGTCGCCGGCGTCGTCCTCATCGCCGCCGCGGTCGCCACGTCCTTCCTCATCCCCAAGCCGGTGGAGGCGGAGGCACGCTGAGGCGGGGCCCGGCACGGCCCGGCCATCCGGGCAGGGGAGGGGACCGCCCTCCGGTGCAGGGGCCCACCGCCGGTGCGGAAGCCTGGCAGCCGGTGTCCCTGACGGGTGGCCGGTGTCCCTGACGGGTGGACTGACTCGCAGGTCACGCGCACCTGCGACGGTGCCCGGCACCCGTGCGGCGGCGAGACGGCCGCAGTTCCCTCGGCCGTGGGCTAGGGAGTGTCTTCAAAGTAGCGGCGTCCGCCCGGAGGGCGGGCCTGGCGGTGTCTGGTGCGTGCGCTCGCAAGGCGGAGGAGGGAGTCCCTGCGTGGGGGCACCTCCCGGGGCGAGCGAAGCCGAGCCCTGGGGGAAGCGGCGACCGACGACAACGCCGCGAGCGTGCGTGCCAGGCGCCGCCAGGCAGGCGGGACTTTGAAGACACGACCTAGGAGCCCTGGTCATGGTCCGCTGCCGCTTCGTCGTCCGCGGGGCCAGGTGCCGGCAGCGGTGTGACGCGCTCGCGGAGACCGGGAACCGTGCCCCGGCCGGACGCCCCGGCCGGACAATGCCGGGATGGCCCTTCCCAGAATCCGCGTCGCCGCATACGTGGTGCGTCATCGCACCGCCCCCGAACTGCTGGTGTTCGATCACGTCGGAATGCCGGAGGCCGGCACCCAGGTCCCCGCGGGGGGTGTCAGGCCCGGCGAAGGACTCGAAGAAGCGGTCCTTCGTGAAGTCGTCGAGGAAACCGGTCTGCGAGGAGTCACCGTGCTCCGGCTCATCGGCGAGGAGGACAAGCCGCACCCCGATACGGGGCAGCCGCGGCGCACCAGCTTCTTCCACCTCCAGGCACCGCCTGAAGGACCTGATGCCTGGGAGCACCGCGTCCACGGCGACGGATCGGACACCGGGCTCACCTTCGCCTGCCGGTTCCTCCCCGTTCCGCTCGCACTGCCACTGGCGGACGGCCAGGACGTATGGCTCGGACGCGTCGACCCCCGCTGGGCCACCGGTACCGACGCCGGTTGGTAGCAGGCCGCACAGGAGACGGCCCCGGCTGGAGGGGGGATTCCAGCCGGGGCCTGTTCGTGGGTGGCGTGCGGGAGGGCGGTCGCCTCTCGGCGAGTGGCTCCGTGGGGCTTCAGCCGAACGATCTTCCCCACGGGCTATAGGTGAGGCCCGGGGACACTGTCCCCTCCCGCAGCCACACCGATGTCAACGGGGGGCAGCGCCGGATTGTTCCGCCCGCTCGCCGCTGTGCCTGTGATGTGTGGCATAGGCAACCACTCGGGCACCCCGTGGCTTCCCGCGCTCGGCACGCCACGCGACGGGCCCCGGGCGGCGGGGGCGGCTCACTCGTGGTCGGAGGTCACCAAGCCGTTCTCCGACTCCTTGGACGCCGTGGCTTCAGGGGCCACGGGAGCGTCCTCGGCCGCCCGCGACCCGGGTGGCGGGACAGCGGCGGTCGGCGGCCCGGGAGCCAGGACGCCCTGTTCCAGAGCCATCTCCTTGGCCACGCGCGGAGCGGTCCACAGCGTCGGGAGCATGATGAAGCCGACGGGCACGGCCGTGACCACGATGAACGACTGGAGCGCCGTGATGCCGCCGTCACCGACGAGAATGAGCACAGCAGCTGCCGCACCCATCAGCAGGGCCCAGAAGGCGCGTACCGCCCGGGTGGGCTCGCCGAACTTCGTTCCGGCGGCGGCGATGCTGTACGACATCGAGTCGGTGGTGGTCACCACGAACGTGATGGTCAGCAGCAGCAGCGCGACCGCGACGACGGCGCCCATGGGGAGCTGCTCGGCCATGGAGATGACCGCCGCGTCCATGCCCACGGCCTTGAGCGGGCCCGAGATGGTGCCGGGGCTGCGCTGCTCCAGGAAGATGCCGGTGCCCCCGAAGACGGTGAACCAGAACATGGTGGCCAGCGGCGGAATGATGGCGGTGGAGACCACGAGGTCGCGCACCGTACGGCCCCGGGAGATGCGTGCCACGAAGATGGACATCAGCGGCCCGTAGCCGAGGAACCAGCCGAAGAAGAAGACCGTCCAGGAGCCGAGCCACGCGTGGTCGCCCCGGTTGAGGGCGAGCGGCACGAAGTCCCGCGCGTACTGGCCGAGCCCGCCGAGGAAGGAGTCCAGCACGAAGCCCAGGGAGCCGAGCACGAGGAAGACGGCCATGAGGGCGACAGCGAGCCAGACGTTGGCCTTGCTGAAGAACTGGATGCCGCGGCTGACACCACTGGCGACGGACAGCACGGCCACGACGGTCAGCAGGACGATGACACCGAGTTGCACGGGGTAGCCGCCGGAGATGCCGAACACCTGGGAGAGCCCGTAGGAGACCTGGAGTCCCAGGAAGCCGATCGGACCGACTGTCCCGGCCACCACGGCGATGACGCACACGACGTCGACCGCCGCCGCCAGCTTGGAGTGCCGGATGCGCTCGCCGAGGAAGGGGTACAGCAGCGTCCGGGGGCGCAGCGGCATGCCGCGCTCCTGGCCGCGGATCATCACGATCGAGGCGAGGGTCCCGAGGACGGCCCAGGCGAGGAAGCCCCAGTGCGCGAAGCTCTGCGCGAGTGCCGCGTTGGCCGCCTGCCGGCTGCCGCTCTTGACGCCCTCGTAGAAGGGGGGCGTCTCGATGTAGTGCTGGACGGGTTCGCCCGCTGCGAAGAACACACCGCCGCCCGCGAGCAGCGTCGACATGATCATCGCGACCCACTGGAACCTGCCGTACTCAGGGCGTGCCCCGCTGCCGCCCAGCCGCACCTTGCCGAACCTGGAGAAGCCCAGCCACAGCGCGACGCCGAACGTCGCGAGCAGGAAGACCTGCCACAGCGGGCCGAACCAGCGTGCGGCGAAGGCGAAGACCGTGTCCACCACGTCGCCGGTGGCGGCGGGTGCGATCAGCGCGGCCAGGACGAACGCGAGGAGCAGCCCGCCGCTGATCGCGAGCACCAGCACGTCGGTGCGTGAGCGGTCACCGGACGGCGGCGTGGCCGCTGCCGTATGACACCCTTCTTCACCGTCCGTGGTCGGCTCGGTCCCCGGGGGGACGGCCGCACCTGCGGTGGTTCGGGCGTTCGGAGTCGGCATGAGGTTCCTTGCGGGAGGGGTCAGTCGGGGAGGGGACATGACGCACCGCGAGGACGCACGCGCTCTCGAGACGCAGGACCGCTCGGTGCGCGGGTCAGTGGGACAGGCTGCTACTCGCACCGCGGCGTGGTCAAATTCCGGACAGCCGGACAGCCCCCGTGACACCCCTCCTGACGTGCGGTTTCGCGTACCGCTGTGGAGCCGGTGGTTGAGAAGGATCACCCCGGGCCCGCCGGAACAGCCCGACGGAGCGCTACGAGGCCCCCTGGGGGAGGATTCCTCTCCCCGGCGCGCTCCGGCGGGCCACCCTCCTTGGAGTCGCCGGGCTGTCCTACCGCTCCCGCTGCCGGGCGGGAGCGGTGATGCGGACGACGGCTTCCAGGGTCAGTGCGCGCTCGTGGGGCTCACGGGCCAGCGCGCGGTGGAGCGTCAGCCCCTCGATGAGCGCGTCGAGTTGGCGCGCCGTCTCCGGGTCGAAGTGCTTTTCCAGGTGGACGCGGCTGCGGCGCATCCACTCGTGGGTGAGTTCTCGGTACGACGGTTGGCGAGCGGCGAGGGTGTACAGCTCCTGGGTGAGCACCAGGTCGCGCGGGCTCTCCTCGGACAGCGCGTGGACGAGGTCGGCCACCGCCTCCCGGGCCTGGTCGCGGTCGGCCGCGGCGGCGAGGTGTGCGTCGAAGACGGCGACGATGTGGTCGGTGAAGCTGCGGAACGCGTCCTGGAGCAGCTGGTCGATGCCGCTGAAGTGGTAGGTCATCGAGCCCAGGGGAACACCCGCGCGCGCGGCGATCCTCCGGTGGGAGACGCGCGCGATGCCCTCTTCGGCGATGAGGTCGAGGGTGGCGGCGATGATGCGTGCGCGCCGCTGCGGGTCCGTACGTCCGGTCGTCATGGCAGCAGACTCACAGGTTCCGGGCGGTCCTGGCGGGGTTCGCGGGGTTTCCCGACGGCGGTGGTGTGCCCTGCGGCGCTCGGTGTCCCGCGTGCCGCGCGCGGGCCGGCAGCGTCGCCGAGGTCCACGCCGGGCGGGCCGGTGAAGCCCCGGCCTGGCGGGATGTGGCGCCACATGACCCCGATCGTAGCCTGCTGACGTGGGGCGCGCGCATGCCCTGGTCCGAGGGGCCACAGGTCCCTGGCGCAGGTCAGCGACGCCTGGTCCGGAGGACCCCGGCGAGCGAGAGGACGAGAAGTCCGGCCAGGGGTACGACCAGCAGCCCGACGCGGAGGCTCGCCGCGTCGGCGACCAGTCCCACGACAGGCGGGGAGAGCAGGAAGCCGAGCCGCATGAGCCAGGAGACGACGGTGAGCCCCGAGCCCGGCTTGAGCCCTGGAAGCTCGTCGGCTTCGTGCATCGCGGCGGGGACCAGCGTCGCGACTCCCAGTCCGGCCGCGGCGAAGCCGAGAACGGTGCCGGGCACGGTGGGCACGGCGAGCGCGAGGCCCATGCCGGCGGCGGCGATCAGTCCGCCGGTGCGGGCCACGGCCCGCTGTCCGAACCTGTCGACGAGGCGGTCGCCGACGAGGCGGCCGACGAACTGGGCCCCGACGAGGGCGATGTACCCGGACGCCGCGAGCGCGGCCGACGCGTGCAGCGAGCCGGCGAGGTAGAGCGCGGCCCAGGAGTTGCCCGCGTCCTCGACGAGCGAACCCGCCGTGGCGATGAGCACGAGTGCGGCCAGTACGCAGGCGGTGCGCGCACCTGTCGTCGTGCGCCGTACGGGCTGCGGGCCGCGGTCATCGGCGGCGTCGGCGTCCACGGCGGGCTCCGTGTCGGGCCCTGGCAGACAGAACCGCAGGGCGACGCACGCGGCGGCGGCGAACACGACGGCCGAGATCGCCAGGTGCTGTCCGCGGGGGAGGCCGAGCGCGATGGCGCCGGCGGCCATGCTTCCGCCCGTGACGGCCCCGATGGACCAGATGGCGTGGAAGGAGTTGATGATGGAGCGTCCGTAGCGGCGCTGCACCCGCAGGCCGTGGGCGTTCTGGGCGACGTCGGTGATCGCGTCCATCGCGCCGGCCAGGAACAGCGCTCCGGCGAAGAGGGCGACCGAGTCGGCCAGGGCGGCTGCCAGGATCCCTGCGCCGGTCAGCAGGGTGCTGCCGACGGCCACCCGCGCCGAGCCGAGCCGTCGTATGAGTACCCCGGCCGCCAGGCCGGCCGCTATGGCGCCTGCCGGGAACGCGGCCACGGCCAGCCCGTAGGTGGCGTTGCCCATCTGCAGGTCCGCCTTGATCTGCGGATACCTCGGCAGGAGGTTCGCGAACAGCGCTCCGTTGGTGAGGAAGAGGACGGCAACGGCTACGCGCGCCCGCCGCTCGGCTCGCGCAGGCCTGCGCAGTACGTCGACAGTCATGCGCGGAACCCTATAGTCAGAGCGTACGAACGTACACTCCGTTCTGGTGCCGTACTCGCGGTGGCGCCAGGTCTCTTCGAGGGGCCCGGCCGCCGGTGGGGCGGCACCGGGCCCCACGTCACCGCACGGACCCGCCTGCCGTCCTCGCGCGTCCGGCCACGGCAGCAGCGCTGCGCTGACGGTGACGGCGAACGCCGTGGTCCACGAGCGCGCGCTCCACCACGGCCCCGGTGACCAGCGGGGCGAGGAAACCGGCGCACCCGGCGGTGATCTGCACGGCCCCGGCGACCGGGCCGTAACGCGGCCCGGGAACCTCCTCGGCGCCGCGGGTCCGGGTCGACGAAGCAGTCGCGGTGCTCACTGCCGTATCGGTGAGGTGCTGGTGGATGAAGACCGTCGGCATCACCAGCCAGAAGTCCTCTGCGGCTTCCGGAAGCGGTGCGTCCGCGCTGCCGGACGGAGAGCGGCCCGACGTTGCCGCGCCCACGGGCATACCGTCCTTGGGCAGCCTTTCGCTCGCATCCACCCATTCCACCGTCGCACGCACGTCCGGCTCCCACGTCGTCTCCTCGGCCCGTCTGCCACGTACGGCCGTTGTGGCAGTGTCACCCCTCGGCGGCCGGTGGGTCGTCGAGGGCGGCGAGGTGGGCGGTGAGGTCGTCGGTGAAGCGTCCCAGCAGCCGGCCGAGATCCTGCCGGTCCTGATCGGGCCATCCCGCGAGGGCGTCGGCGAACCAGCCGACGAGCGTGCGCATGTAGCGCTCGGCCGCCGCGGTGCCCTCGGCGGTCGTCTCGACGAGGCGGGCTCGCTGGTCCTCCGGGTCGGTGACGCGCACGATCAGTCCGCGCCGCTGCAACTCGTTCACCTGCCGGGTGACGTGCGGCCCCACGACCTGCATCCGTGCGGCGATCTCGCCGACACGCAGCGGCTGGTCGGACATGTGCAGCATGAGGAGCACCGACATCGCAGGACGGTCCACGCGGACCGCGGTGGCCTCCATGGCGCGCTCGACCAGGCGGCCGCGGTTGAGGACGTTGCCGAGCTGGGTCAGCCGGGGGAGTACCGCGAGCACTTCCTGTTCGCGCAGCTCCCGCTGCTGTTCGCGCGGCTCCCGCTGTTCGCGCGGTTCCTGGCCGTGTGCGGCGCCCCGGGAGGTGGTCTCGTCCGGCTGAGGCGGGCTCATCGCGTCTCCTTATTGAATACCTACGTTAGGTATGTAATCGTGGGTCGAGGGCGCGGACGTTCGCGGGTCACGACGCCCTGAGGAAACATACCTACGTTACGTATCCGGTCGGCGGCTCGTCCAGGCCCGGCCGGGAAGGGAGCACTCATGGGCACGGCACCCGGGCGCACGATCCTCATCTCCGGCGCCAGCATCGCCGGACCGTCGCTCGCCTACTGGCTCAACCGTCACGGCTTCGCCGTCACGGTGGTGGAGAAGGCCGACACCATACGCGTCGGGGGATACCCCATCGACATCCGCGGGACCGCCCTGGAAGTGGTCAGCCGCATGGGCCTGCTCCCGCGCCTGCGCGCCGCGCATGTCGACAGCCGCACCATCACCTTCGTCGACGCCGACGGCGACCGCGTCGGATCGGTCAGGCCCGAGGTCATCACCGGCGGCGTCGAGGGCCGCGACCTCGAAGTCCGCCGCGGGGACCTCGCCGAGGCCCTCTACGACGCCGTCCGCGGGGACGTCGAGTTCCTCTTCGACGACTGGATCACCGCCCTCCACGACCACGACGGCGGGGTGGACGTGACCTTCGACAGCGGCGAACAGCGGACCTTCGACCTCGTCATCGGCGCTGACGGACTCCACTCCCACACCAGGGGCCTGGCCTTCGGCCCCGAGGAGAAGTACCACCGCTATCTCGGCAACTGTTTCGCCGGCTTCACCATGCCCAACCACCTCGGTCTCTCCCACGAGGCCCTGATGTGGAACACCCCGGGCAAGGGCGCGGTCCTCTACGCCGTCGGCGACGGCGACCACGTGCACGCGTTCCTCAACTTCGCCCGCCCCGAACCGCCCTTCGACGCCTTCCGTGACCCCGAGGCCCAGCGTGACCTGGTGGCTTCCGTCTTCTCCCAGGACGCGTGGGAGATTCCGCGCCTGGTCACCGCCATGCGGCGCGCCGACGACCTGTTCTTCGACGTCATCAGCCAGATCCGCATGCCCCACTGGTCGAGCGGACGGGTCGCCCTCGCCGGCGACGCCGCCCACGCTCCGTCCTTCCTCTCGGGCCAGGGCTCCAGCATCGCGCTGGTCGGCGCCTACGTCCTCGCCGGTGAACTGGCCTCACACGCCGACCACTCGACCGCCTTCACGGCGTACGAGGAGCGCACACGCGCGTTCGTCGAGCTGAACCAGGCGCTCGCGACCACCGGAGGCGCCCACGTCCTTCCCGGCACCGCCGAGGAACTGGCACGGCGCAACCAATCCCTGCGTGACCCGGCGCCTCTCCCCGACGACCAGGACTGGGCCGCCACCACGGCGCTCACTCTCCCCGACTACGCCGACGTCCGTCGGTGAGGGAAGGTCCGCTAGGTTGTCGTTCTCGTGAGGGCGTCAGAGGGTAACTTCCCGGGAGAGGCGGGCGGATGACGGGGCGCAGGGCGGGTTCGGCGGTCGTCGCGGCGGTGGCGTTGGCGCTGCTGGTGGGCGGCTGCGGCAGCGACGGGGAGCCCGCCGGGGGCGGGGAGAAGAAGGCCGGGCGTTCCCAGCCGGAGAACCCCGCGGACGGCGCCGAGCTGTCGGGGGTGTGGTCCGCGCGTCCGACCGGTCAGGATTACACGCTGATCATTGTCGGGGACAGTGCTCTGATGCAGTGGGACAAGGGCCAGAGGGGGCTGTGCGACGGCCAGGTCACCACCACGGGGTCGGTCACCGAGGTGGTCCTTCAGTGCGCCGGTGACACGGAGGAGGGGCGCGACAAGGGCGCCATCGAGTCCGCTGATCCCAAGAGCATGCGGGTGAACTGGAACGGCGAGTTCGGCAGCACCTCCTTCACCCGGGTTGCCGACGCCCCCGCCGAACTGCCCGAGACCCCCGACGACGTGCCGGGTCTGCGGGAGGCGCTGGAGAAGCTGCCCCGGGGCACCCACGTCCCGGACGAGCTTTCCTGAGGCGAGGGCGGTTCCGGGCCGCAGCTGGTGCCGGCCTCGCCGGGTGGGGTCATCCCGCCGCAGGCACGGCAGGGCGCCTCGGGCCTTCGTCCCGCTGCCCGAACCGCCTCACCTGGCGCGGGCGTTCGGTGCCCCCAGCGCCGGCGGCGGAGCGGATTCCGGCGCGCGGCCGCCCGCGTCGAGGAAGCGGGTCAGCGGAAGGGTGGCGGCGCCGACGGTGACCGCGTCCGGGCCGAGGCGGCCTAGCTCGACAGTGGTGCGGGCCGCCGGGTGGTGCAGCGCGCGCTCCTCGGTGGCCGCGCGCACAGCGGGCAGGATGCGGCCGCCCAGCAGCAGTCCGGCCCAGCCGGCGAGGACGATGCGTTCGGGGCTGAAGAGGTTGACCAGGTCGGCGATGCCCGCACCGAGAAAGCGGGCTGTCTCGGCGAGGACCGTCTCGGCGCTCGGGTCCGCCGAACCGACGAGATCGGCCAGTCCGCTCTCCTGGTCACCCCGTGGACTTCCCCCCGCGGCGCGCCAGCGCTCCAGCACGGCCGAGGCGCCGACGTACGCCTCCAGGCAGCCGAGGGCACCGCACCGGCAGCGCCGCCCGTCCAGGTGGACGGTGGTGTGTCCCCACTCGGCGGCGCCGCGGGACGCGGTGCCGTAGGCGCTGCCGTCGGTGATCACGCAGGAGCCGACCCCGGAGCCGATCAGCGCGACCACCGCGTCCCGCACGCCCTGCCCGGCGCCGAACCACATCTCGGCCTGACCGAGGGTCTTGGCGCCGTTCGAGACGAACAGCGGCGTCCGTGCCGGAAGCCCGGCCTCCTCGCGCAGTCGCGCCTCCAGCGGCACCGCGTCCCAGCCGACCGTCTGGCCGTGCACGACGGCACCCGAGCGCCCCGGGTCCTGCTCGACGATGCCGGGCACGCCGACGCCGATGCCCAGCGGCGCGGCGGCTCCCGGGACCCCGGCACGCGTGGCCTGGGCGCGCACGGCGGTGAGCCCGTCCGCGATCAGCCGCAGCACGTGCGTCATCGCGTGTCCGCCCTCGCGCAGCGGGTATTCGGCGCGTGCCCTCTCGGTCAGTGCCAGATCAAAGAGTTCAACGCGCACCCGGGTCTCTCCGACGTCCACTCCGATGAGCGTCCCGGCTGCCGGGGCGACCCTCAGCAGGGTGCGCGGCCTGCCGCCGTCGGAGTCGACGGAACCGGCCTCCTCCAGCAGTCGCTCGGCGAGGAGTTCGGAGGTGACGTTCGAGACGGAGGCGGAGCTGAGGCCGGTGGCGGGGCCCAACTCCTGGCGGCTGAGCGGCCCGTCGAAGTAGAGGCGGCGCAGCAGGGTGGCGCGGTTGCTGCGGCGCAGGTCGCGCACCGTCCGCCGTTTCTCGCCGGTCATCTGGCTCCCTCCTCGCGGTGGCCGCGCCACGGCTCGCCGCTGCCGGTCCCGTACGCGTGCGCGGTGCCGGTCGCGCGGTCCGCGGGGCAACTTACCGGTGCGCGATGTCTTGACGGGCAATTCTTTCACTACTTAACTCACGCTCCAAGTTAAGTACGAGCCGCCTTCAGGGGGTTAACGCCCCGGCCTTGAGGCTCGACGCTTCCCCACGCCTCCCGGAGGTGCCACAGGCCATGCGCAGATTCCGTACGGCGGCAGCCGCCGCGCTCACCACCGCACTGACAGCCGCGCTCGCCTCCGGTTGCGGAGGGGGAACGACCACCGACGGCGCGGGCAGCAACGACAAACCCAAGGAGCTGACGTACTGGGCGACCAACCAGGCGTCCAGCCTCCAAAAGGACAAGAAGATCCTGAAACCGGAGCTGGCCAAGTTCGAGAAGCAGACCGGGATCAAGGTCAAGCTGGAGGTCATCCCCTGGTCCAGCCTGCTCGACCGCATCCTTGCCGCCGCCTCGTCCGGGCAGGGCCCCGACGTCCTCAACATCGGCAACACCTGGTCCTCGTCACTCCAAAAGAGCGACGCGCTGCTGCCCTTCGACGGCAAGAACATGGCGAAGATCGGCGGCAAGGGCCGGTTCAGCCCCTCCGCACTCGCCGCGACCGGCGCCGAGGGCAAGCCGCCGGCCGCCGTGCCGCTCTACTCGCTGACCTACGCGCTCTACTACAACAAGCAGATGTTCCGGCAGGCCGGTATCGACGAGCCGCCCAAGACCTGGAAGGAGCTGGTCGCCGCAGGCGAGAAGCTGACCGACGACGGGCACTACGGACTCGCGCTGGAAGCGGGCGACCCGGTCGAGAACGCCCACCACGCCTTCGTGTTCGCCAAACAGCACGGAGCCGACTTCTTCGACGCCTCGGGCAAGCCGACCTTCGACAAGCCGGGCAACGTCAAGGCCGTCAAGCAGTACGTGGACTTCCTGGCCGAGGACCGGATCTCCGCGAAGGGGAACGCCGAGTACGCGGCCCGCCAGTCGGTGCGCGACTTCGCCAAGGGGAAGGCCGGGATGCTGCTGTGGCAGGCCGCCGGCTCCCAGCTGCTGGGCAACGGCATGAAGCCGGCCGACTACGGCGTCGCCCCCGTCCCCGTGCAGTCGGTCTCCGACACCGGCGACCGGGGCACCACGTCCATGGTCGCGGGCATCAACCTGGCCGTCTTCAAGAACACCGACAACATCGACGGCGCGCTGAAGTTCGTGAAGTTCATGACCTCGGACGCCGAGCAGCACAAGCTCAACACCACCTACGGGTCCCTGTCCCCAGTGCGGGCCGCGCAGAAGGCGGCGCCCCGCGACAAGGACGAGAAGGTGATGCGCTCCGTACTCGCCGACAGCGCCGCCCCGCTGCCGCAGGTGCCCGACGAGTCGAAGTTCGAGACGCTGGTCGGCACCGCCATGAAGGAGCTGTTCGCCCAGGCGGCCGCGGGCCGGGAGGTCACCACCGACTCCGTGCGCGAACGGCTCGCCAAGGCCCAGCAGCAGATGCGGAAGTGACGCTGCCGTGCCCCGCGGAAACCGCCCCTCGACCGCCGCGCCGGTGCCGGACCCCGGGACCTCGGCCCTCCCTCCTCCCGCGCCCGCCGGCGCGGCGAAGGACGCGCGGCAGGACACCCTGGCGAGCCCGGGTCACGCCCCCGCTCCGCCACCGCCTCCGTCACGGGAACGCGGCGCGTCCGCGCTGCGCGACCGGGTACGCCACGCGGGGCTGCCCTACCTGCTGCTCGTGCCGGCGCTGGTGCTCGAACTGCTGGTGCACATCGTTCCGATGGTCACCGGCATCACGATGGCGTTCCGGGACCTGACCCAGGAGTACATCCGCAACTGGGGCGCGGCGCCCTGGGCCGGGCTGGACAACTTCCACATCGCCGTGGACGTCAACGCCCCCGTGGGCGAGGCACTACTCCGTTCCTTCGCCATCACCTGCGCCTTCACCGTACTCGCCGTCGGACTCGCCTGGCTGCTGGGTGCCACCGCGGCGATCCTGATGCAGGACACCTTCCGCGGCCGGGGGCTGCTGCGCGCGCTGTTCCTCACGCCGTACGCGCTGCCCGTCTACGCGGCCGTCATCACCTGGTCGTTCCTGCTCCAGCGGGACAACGGGCTGGTCAACCACGTGCTGCACGACCAACTCGGGCTCACCGACGCACCGACCTTCTGGCTCGTGGGGGACAACAGCTTCGTCTCCCTGGTCGTCGTCTCGGTCTGGCGCACCTGGCCGTTCGCCTTCCTGATGCTGACGGCCGCCTTGCAGAACATCCCACGGGACGTCTACGAGGCGTCCGCGATCGACGGCGCCGGGATGTGGCGGCAGATCCGGCACATCACGCTGCCCGCGCTGCGGCCGGTCAACCAGGTTCTGGTCCTGGTGCTGTTCCTGTGGACGTTCAACGACTTCAACGTCCCCTTCGTGCTGTTCGGTAAGTCGGCTCCCGAGTCGGCCGACCTGATCTCCCTGCACATCTACCAGTCGTCCTTCGCCACCTGGGACTTCGGTGCCGGCTCGGCGAAGTCCGTCCTGCTGCTGCTGTTCCTGCTGCTGGTCACGGCGGCGTATCTGCTGCTGACCAGGGAACGCGCCCCGCGCGCCACCCGGTCCCGCGGTACCAGGCGAAGGAAGAGGGTCCATGTCTGAGGGCGTCCCGACCCCCGCGTCCGTCACCACCACCGCGTCCGTCACCCCCGCCGCCTCCACCCGTGGTGGCGCAGCCGATCGGCTCGGCAGCGCACGGCGTACGGCCGGCCGCGCCCGCCGCACGGGGCGCGGACGCCCGGTGCGCAGCCCGATGGCGGCGCCCGTCTCGTTCCTGTGGACCCGGCGGATCCTGCTGACGCTCCTGGCGGTCTTCGCCGCCACCCCGCTCTACGTGATGCTCAGCAGCTCTCTCAAGCCGCTCCAGGACGTGACAGGCTCCTTCCGCTGGATCCCCGCCCATCTGACGATCCGCCCCTACCTGGACATCTGGGAGACGGTGCCGCTGGGCCGGTACTTCCTCAACTCCTTCATCGTCTCCGCCGCCGCGACGCTGTGCTCGGTGGTCGTGGCGACCTTCGCCGCCTACGCCGTCAGCCGCTACCGCTTCCGGGGCAAGCGCGTGTTCACCGTGACGGTGCTCTCCACGCAGATGTTCCCCGGCATCCTCTTCCTGCTGCCGCTGTTCCTGCTGTTCGTCAACATCGGCAACGCCACCGGCATCGCCCTCTACGGCTCACGCGGCGCGCTGATCCTCACCTACATGACCTTCACCCTGCCGTTGTCCATCTGGATGCTGGCAGGCTATTTCGACTCCATCCCCCGCGATCTGGACGAGGCCGCCCAGGTGGACGGGTGCGGAGCGCTCGGCGCGCTGTTCCGCGTCCTCGTACCCGCCGCCACCCCTGGCATCGTCGCCGTGGGCATCTACGCGTTCATGACCGCCTGGGGCGAGGTGCTGTTCGCCTCGGTGATGACCAACGACGTCACCCGCACGCTCTCCATCGGCCTCCAGGGCTACTCCACGCAGACCGAGGTCTACTGGAACCAGGTCATGGCCGCCTCGCTGGTGGTGAGCGTGCCCATCGTCGCCGGATTCCTGCTCCTCCAGCGCTACCTCGTCGCCGGCCTGACCGCCGGCTCCGTCAAGTGACCTCAGCCGCCGGGCCGGGGCGCCCGCCCCGGGCGACCCGCTGTTCCCTGCGAAAGGATCTCCGTGTCCGAGACGCACCGCTGCGCACCGCCCGCCCCTTCCTCCGACCGGCCGCACGAGAGCACCGCTGACCTGCCCGACGACTTCGTATGGGGCGCCGCGACCGCCGCGTACCAGGTCGAGGGCGCGGTCGCCGAGGACGGCCGCTCGCCCTCCATCTGGGACACCTTCAGCCACACCCCGGGCAAGGTGGACGGCGGCGACACCGGAGACGTGGCCTGCGATCACTACCACCGCTGGCCCGAGGACCTGAAGCTCATGCGCGAACTCGGGCTCGACGCCTACCGGTTCTCCCTCGCGTGGCCACGGGTGCTGCCCGACGGCGGCGGCCGGGTCAACGAGCGGGGCCTGAGCTTCTACGACCGGCTGACCGACGCCCTGCTGGAGGCGGGCATCACCCCCTTCGCCACCCTCTACCACTGGGACCTGCCGCAGATCCTCCAGGACCGGGGCGGCTGGCCCGCGCGGGAGACAGCCGAACGGTTCGGGGAGTACGCTGCGGTCGTCGCCGCCCGGCTCGGCGACCGCATCCACCACTGGGCCACCCTCAACGAGCCGCTGTGCTCCGCCTGGATCGGGCACTACGAGGGCCGGATGGCGCCCGGTCTGACCGACATGACCGCCGCCGTACGCGCCTCCTTCCACCTGCACCTGGGACACGGGTACGCGGTCCAGGCGCTGCGCGCCCACGCGCCCGGCGCCCGCGTCGGCCTGGTCAACAACCTCACCCACTGCGAACCCGCCTCCGACGATCCGGCCGACGTCGCCGCGGCGCGGCGCTCCGACGGCCACGTCAACCGCTGGTGGTTGGACCCCGTCCACGGACGTGGCTATCCCGCCGACATGGTCGCGCTGTACGGCACCGAGCCGCCCGCCCGCGACGGCGACCTGGAGACCATCGCGGCCCCGCTGGACTGGCTCGGCCTCAACTACTACTTCCGCAACGTCCTGCGCGACGACCCGGAAGGCCCCTTCCCCAAGGCGCGGCCCGCCGCACTGGCGAAGGAGGCGCGGGTGACCGGCATGGGCTGGGAGGTGCACGCGGAAGGGCTCACCAGGACACTGCGCCGGATGACGGACGACTACGGCGCCCGCTGCCTCTACGTGACCGAGAACGGCGCCGCCTACCCCGACACCGTCGGCCCTGACGGCCACATCCACGACCCCGAGCGCGTCCGCTACCTGGAGGAGCACCTGGCAGCCTGCGGCCGCGCCGTCCGCGAAGGCGTACCACTGGCCGGGTACTTCGCCTGGTCGCTGCTGGACAACTTCGAGTGGGCGTACGGCTACGCGCAACGGTTCGGCCTCGTGCACGTCGACTACCCGACGCAGCGCCGCACGATCAAGAGCAGCGGCCGCCGCTTCGCCGACCTCGCGTCGGCGCACCGGGCGAGGGCACGGAAGGCGGCCTGACACCCACGTCCCCTCGGCGCGCCCCTCCGGCACCGTCCGTACCGTCCACACGCCGGACGCCGGACGCCGGACGCCGCGGGACACGGGGGCGGGGCGGCAGGCCGGACGGGGAACGGGTCACGGGGGAGAACCGGAGGCAGCGACCAACGTCTCCGGTTCAGCCCTGTCCGCAGCGATCGAGCGCAGCCCGCACCTGGTGGAGCCCCTCCGCTCTCCAGTGATCCCGGTCGGGCATCTGGTCGTCTCGGCGCCAGCGCCAGGCACAGAACATCGCCCAGTTCAGGGCGCGGCAGCGGTGGATGAGCCCGCGGTCAGCCCCCGGATAGTGCTCTGCCACTTCTTCGGGCGCGTGCGCGAGGTCGAACTCCACCGGCCCGCGGCAGCACGTGGCGAGGTCCACGAAAAGCGGCCCTCTCCTGGTGTTCAGGAGGTTGCCCGGGTGCGGCTCGCCGTGCAGCAACTGGTCGCCGGCTCTTTCGCCGCCGAGCGCGGTGCTCAGCCCAGCGAGTGTGCCGCTGAGAAGTGCCCGGTCGGGATCGGACAGCTCGCAAGACCGCTCCCGGTCGTTCACCTCCCTCAGCGCCACGGCGACCCGGCCGGTGACGTGCGGGGCGTCCAGGTCGAGCCGGCGCAGTGCAGCGTGGTGTCGCAAAAACGCCTCCGCGTAGTCGGCCGCCGCGATCTCGGGTCCGGCAGGCGGGTAGTAGGTCCACAGCGAGACGGCGAAGACATCGCGCACATGGACCACGGGCTCGACCCGGGGCTCCAGCTCAGCGACGGGAGCTTGGACGTCGGCGAGGCGGCGAGCGAGCTCCACCTCGAACTCGGAGTCGGCCAGCTGCCCCAACGGCGCGACCCGGGCAAGGACATCGCAGGGAAGCAGGCGCAGCGCGACGCGGTCCGAGTTGTGCACGACGGTCACATCGTCGACCTGAAGGCCCAGATCCGAAGCCGCCGTACGTCCCGTCTCAACCGCGCGGCTCAGCCCTGACGGATCCATACCGTTCTCCCTCGCTGCCGAGTGTCCCACCCATTCGACCACCGATCGGCTCGGACGGTCCCGGGCGGTCGCCCACCCCGCGCTGCGATGGGCGCCTCACCCGCCATGGCGGGTGAGGCCCCCACGATGATCAGGCCGGGTGCGTGCGTGTGGCGGGGCGCCCGTGTTCGACCTGGCGGCGGACGCGGTCGCAGCTCTTGGACAGCAGGCGGGAGACGTGCATCTGGGAGATGCCGAGCTCCTTGCCGATCCGCGACTGGGTCATGTCGCGGAAGTAGCGCAGGTAGAGCACCTTGCGTTCCCGCTCGGGCAGCGCACGCAGACACGGCTTGACCGCCTCGCGGGCGACCACGGTGTCGAAGCCGGCTTCCTTGCTGCCGAGCGTGTCGGCCAGGGAGAACCCGTCGTCGGAGCCGGTGGTGGCCGCGTCCAGGGAGAGGCTGCGGAAGCTGTCCATGGCCTCCAGGCCGGTGGCCACCTCTTCCTGGGTGAGTCCTGTGTGCTCGGCGATCCGCTCGGCCGAGGGCATGTGGTCGTCCGCCGCCGTGGTCAGCTCTCGGACGGCGGCGCGCACCTTGTTGCGCATCTCCTGCACGCGGCGCGGTACGTGGACATCCCAGGTGTGGTCGCGGAAGTGGCGGCGGATCTCGCCGGTGATGGTGGGCACGGCGTAGGGCACGAACGGGGTGCCCTGTGCGGGGTCGTAGCGGTCGACGGCCTTGACCAGGCCGAGGGACGCCACCTGTTCCAGGTCTTCGAGGTTCTCGCCGCGATTGCGGTACTTGGCGGCCAGCCTCCGTGCCATCGGCAGCCACGCCTCCACCAGCCGGGCGCTCAACTCCTCGCGCTCCGGTCCGTGCGGGAGGGTTGCCAGGCGCTTGAAGTCCTCTGCGGTGTCGGGGGCGTCGTTGTGGCTGTGGCGGGCTCGCTGGGGACGGTACCGAACGGCAGACATGGAAACTGCCTCCTTGCGGTGTCGCTGACACGTGGACCACCGCGGGAGCAGCGGCTCGGGTGACACACCCAGGGCGCCGTCAACGGTCGCCTCCCGCGGATGTGCCTGTCCTCCCAAGCACGTGGTCAGCCTTCTAACCGCCATGCGGCCCCCTAAACCTCACAGCCACACAGGTCTCGGATCGGGCATCGACGGCATCCGGCTGGCTACGGATCGGCTGCCGGTCGGCTACCGGGCCGGGGGAGAGGTGAGGAAGCGGCCCATCTCACGCGCCACGATCTCGGGCTCGTCCAGCATGGACAGCACGTGCGCGTCGGGTACTTCGGCATACTGGCCGGCCGGCAGCAACCGCGCCAGGCGGTGGCCGTGCTCGGGTGGCATCACGCGGTTGCCGGGCGACCACAGGACGAGGGTCTCGCCCGTGAACCCGCGCAGCGCCTCGGTGTCGCGTACGAGTTCCTCCTTGTCCAGGGCGCTGCGACAGTAGGCCAGAAGGTCGCGCCGGACGCCGGGTTCCCGGAGGAGAGGTGCGGTCCAGCCGCGCACCAGGTCGTCCGGCACCGGGCGGCGAGCCATCTGCCCGAACAGCACCGGCAGCCTGCGCAGCGCGCCGACGCGCAGTTGGCGGGCGGCGAACCGCAGCCCACCGGGGACGCGGGCGACGAGGGTCACCATCTTGCCGGGCAGGCCGGGCGGGAAGTTGTCGAACGCCTCGCACGGGAGGATCACCTGCCGGGCGACACGTTGGTCCCGGCCTCGGGCAGTGAGAAACAGCGCCCCGCCCCAGTCGGAGTGCACCAGCGTGACCGCGTCCAGGGCGAGGGCGTCGAGGAAGTCGGCAACGAGGTGAACCTGTCCGCGCAGGGTCAGGTCGGCGTCCGGGTTCATCGGCCGCCGGTGGGACCCCAGCGGCAGCACGGGGCGTACGTAGGTGAATCCGGGCGGCAGCAAGGGCAGCACACGGTCCCACACCGTGTGGTCCATGAGCAGCCCGTGGAGCATCACGACCGGTGGGCCAGAGCCCACCGTGTCGTACTCGATGACACCGGCAGGCACCTCGACTTCGCGCATAGCAGCTCCCGGTAGAACGGTCTCTCTAGAGAGACCGTTCTACCATGGACGCATGGACACCGACGAGCGGATCGCCCTGGCGATGGCGGAACTTCTGCGCAAGCAGGGCTACGCCGCCACGGGCATCAACCAACTCGCCCGCGCGGCAGGCGCGCCCACCGGATCCCTCTACCACCACTTCAAAGGAGGGAAGCGCGAGATCGCGGCGGCCGCGCTGCGGCAGACCGGAGCCGCGTACATCCAGCTGCTGCCGTTGCTGCTCGACGCACACGACGATCTCGCGACCGGTATCGAGTCCCTGTTCGCCGAAGCCGCCGAGGACATGCGCGACACGGGGTGGGCCAACATGTGTCCGGTCGGCACGGTCACAGCCGAGACCGCCGACACCGAGCCCGAACTGCGCAAGGTCGCGGCGGAGGTGATGGAGACCTGGGTCGAGGTGGGCAGCCGGTACTTCACCGCACGCGGGCTGTCCGAGGCGGACTCCCGCACCGTCGTCTTCGCCGTGCTGTCCGCCCTCGAAGGAGCGTTCATCCTCGCCCGGGGGATGCGCTCGGCCGAGCCGTTCCGGGCCGCCGGACGCACGCTCGGGACCTACGTCGCTTCGCTGCGCGACGAACAGCCGAAGACACCGGCCCGGACGCGCGCACAGACCGGGCAGCGCCACCACGCGCCGGTGCCCCGGGGAGAGAGCCCCGGGCCACCGCGTGCGCGTCAGACGCCGAACGCGGCCGGGTAGCGGATGGTGCCTGTGGGGAGGTCGCGTGTCTCGTCGAGAGGCATGGCCATCATGGCCTCGTCGGGCACCTCGAAGGGCGCGCGGATGCCGAGGCGGGAGGCGCGGGTGAAACCGAACCGCGGGTAGTAGCCGGCGTGCCCCAGTACGACGACGAGGTGCTCTCCCATGTGCCTCGCGGCGTCGAGCGCGGCACGGATGGCGGCGGACCCGGCGCCGGTGCGCTGGAACGACGGCAGCACCGCGCAGGGGGCCAGCGCGAGGGCGGGTCGGCCGTCGACGTGGCAGCGGGTGAGCAGCGCGTGTCCGACCGGCGTGCCGTCAGGAGCGGTGGCCACCATGGACAGGCCGTCGATCCACGCCTCCGGGTCGGCGCGCAGGGCTTCGACGAGGTCGGCTTCCTCCGGGGTGGGAAACGCCGCGAGGACGATGTCGCGGATGGCGGTGATGTCGTCGACGGTCTCGGTCCGTGTGGTCCACGTGGTCATGGAGTCATCGCTCTCGTCGTCGTGGTGGGGGAGGAGGTGGCAGCGACCGGCGGCCCGCAGGGCCTGGGGGCGCGAAGGCGTGGACACACGCCTCGTCGCAGCCGTGGTCCGCCGCGAGATGGGCCGGGCGCGATGAGTAAGAGGTTGAGACAAGGTTTGAGGCAACGTGAAGGCCCTTGAACGGGGACCCCGATGCGCACGCCGGTGCTCCCGTCCGTGAGCCGTCAGGGCTCGCACACAACGGGGGTCAGCTTCGGGTCAGACCGGGGCCCGGGACGTGAGGATGGTCCGGCGGGCACCGCACACGGCAGTGGCCTCTACGACGGTCATCAACTCACCTCCCCCATCGGTCCCCGCAGCCGGCCCGGTCGCCGCTGCGCGGCCCAACGTAACACGCGCCTTCCCCGCGGGCCCGGTCGCCGCCTGGGCGGAGCGGCGGCGCGCGGCGCGGCTCCAGCTGTGGCGGGTGGCGGGCGACGGGTGGCGGGTGCGGGCGGCCGGGTGCGTGCGGCTACGTGCCGGATGTGTCCGCCTCGGCATCACAGCGCTCGCGCACCGGCCGCCGTCACCGTGTTGCCGCCGTCACCGTGTCGCCGCGGAGCCCGACTCGTGGTGCTGGGAAGCGGCAGCGAGGAGGGCAAGTGTCGTACCGGCGTGCGCCCGGACACCGTCACGGGGTCCAGCCCATGTCTCATGCGGCTGCTGCGGCGGCGGGCGGGGCCGAGGTATGTGGCACACACATGGCGATCGATGTGTGCCTGTTGACGAGCGGCCGTGTCCCTGGGTGACACCGCTCCCTGAGTGATACCGCGCGTGTCTCCAGGGACGAACGTATCCCGAGCGGTTCTTACTCGGCCTTGTCCTTGTCGCCCTGTTTCCCGGTCGTTGCCGTGGTCGTCGAGGCGCTCGGAGTGAGTGCGGTGTAGAAGACCGAGCTGCCCTGCTTGCTGCGCTGGGCGGCGTTCTTGGCCACCAGGTTCTCCAGAGTGGTGCGCACGACGGTGGTCTTCACGGCGCGGCCGGGGTGCTCCTTGTCGAGAGCCGTGGTGATTTCCGCCGCCGAACGCGGCTCGCCCTGCTGCTCCAGGTGGGCGCGGACGAGTTCGACCAGGGTGGGCTGGACCGGCTTGGCAGCGGGCTTCGTGGCTGACTTCCGGGCCGACTTCTGGGCGGGCTTCTGTGTCGCCTTCGGCGCGGACTTCTTGTTCTGTGTGGACTTCTTCTCCTCGGCGTTGGCGGTCTTCTTACCCGCGTCGGCGCCCGTCTTACCCGCGCCGGCGTCCGCCGAGCCGCCGCTCGTCGCCGTGGTCGCCGCCGCACGCGTCCGCTTGCGCTTGGCGGGCTCGCGGGCCGGCTTCTTGCGCGGGGACGGCACGGCAGCGGCATCCTTGGGTGCGGTGGGTGCCACCGTCACCCCCAAAGCCTGCTGCATGTTCAGCAGAATGGTGTGGTCGCGCTTCAATGCGGCCAACCGCTCTTCCATTGCCGAGATCTCGGCGGTGAGGCGCTCCTGTTCGCTGGTGTTGTGTTCGAGGTCTTCGGTCAGTCGTTCGGTGTACTGCGACGTGAGGTCTGCGGGGGTGGTGGTGTCGGTCATGGCGTTTGCCTTTCCACAATCGGGAGACGGTGAGTGGGCCCGGGAGCGGGCCGGAGAAGTCGGGGGCACATCATCGCTGGCACGGGCACCGCCGCACCACAGTGTGCAGTGACTTCTACACCATGCTGGGCCATAGAGATAGTACGGCCGAGCAATACCGGTAGTTCCGCGGGTGGTGATGTCGGCACGTGGTGGTGGCTCCCTTCCCGCTTGCGCGCACTCACGGCAACACCGCTTTCCTCGGTTGCGGACTTGTCGCTCTGGCTCTCGGACCCGCACATACCGGTGTCATGCCGCGGCTTGCAACATGGCAGCGGCGCACGGGACTTCACCACCACATGTGCCACCTCAGCGCAGGCTCTACACAACAAACACCGGGACGGAATCCGGGCCGTTCACTCGGCGCTGGTGGCGCGCAGCATCGGGATACGAGCGGCCCGACGGGCGGGGACGACGGAGGCGAGAGTGCCGATCAGGGCCGTCGCGGCGACGGAGGCGGCCAGTTGGGCCCATGGCACGACGAGCGTCAACCCGCCCTGGCCGAGCACCGCCGCGGTGCCGATGGCGAGGCCGGATCCCAGCCCGAGCAGGCACCCGAGCAGCGCGATGACCAGTGCTTCGAGACGCAGCAAGGGACCGACTCGGCCGCACTCCCAGCCGATGATCCGCAACAGCCCGATTTCCCGGACACGTTCGTGGACCGCCATGCCCATGGTGTTGACCACACCCAGGCAACCGATGACCACGGTGACGCTGAGGAGCGCGTAGACCTGCGTCAGCAGCGGGGCCGTACCGGCGGACGCCGCGGCCCGCACGTCGGCGCGGTCCTGGACGAGGAGCGCGGGGTTGTCGAGCGTCTCGCGGATCTGTGTGCGCAGCGCGTCGGCGCGTCCCGGCGCGGCATCGACCAGCACGGAGGCGACGCGGGGACTGTCCTGAGCCACGGTGGGCTCGGGCAGGTCGTGTGCGGAAACGAGCGCGGGTGTCACGGTGTCGGGACCGTCGTACAGCGCGACGACGGGCAGGGAGGTCCGGGTGCCGGAACCGCCGAACGTGCCGGTGACGCGGGTGCCCAGCCGCCAACCGCGTTCCCGCGCGAGGTCGGTGGTGACGGCGATGCCGTCGTCGAGGCGGTCGAGGGACCCCGCACGGACGGTCAGCGAAGTCACCTCGCGGACGGTGCCGGGGTCGACGCCCGTGACGGTCAGGTCGTCCTCACCGTCGGCCGGCCGGAGTGTGGCGCGGACGAGAGGGCTGACGGCCTGTGCCCCGGTCACTTCCGCCACCCTCTTCGCGGTGTCCGGGCCGATCTCACCGAAGTCGACAGCGGTGATGCGCAGGTCCGAGGTCATGCGGGCGGCGGCCTCCTGCTCGTCGTGGTGGTCGACCGCGGTGATGGCCATGGTCAGCGCGCTGACCATGGCGAGCCCGATCATCAGGGTGGTCACGGTCGCGGCCGTGCGGCGCGGGTTGCGGCGGGCGTTCTCCACAGCGAGAGTGCCGCGCACCCCGGCCAGGCGCCTCAGCGGCACACGCAGGAGGGAGGTGAAGCAGAGGGCAAGCAACGGAGCGAGCAGGATGAGTCCCAGCAAAAGGACGGGGGCGGCGGCGAAGACCGTGTTCGGGTCGTCCGCCGCGATGGCGAGCAGAACAACGCCGGCCGCGGTGACGGCCGTACCGGCGATACCGCGGCGGCGCAGCGGCCCCTGGCCCAGCCCCTCTCCTCCCGTGCGGAGCGCCGCGACGGGCGGCACGGCGCCCGCGCGGCGTGCGGGAAGGTAGGCGGAGACCATGGTGACACCGATACCGACCCCGAACGCCGCGAGGGGAGCGGTGACGGAGTCCAGCCGCAGGGGCACCGCCGGTCCGCCGCCGCTGCCGGTGACGCCGAACAGCGCGTTCAGCACCGCCGCGACACCGGTCCCCAGCCCGTAGCCGAGTGCGGAGGCGAACGTGCCGACGAGGAACGCTTCCGTGAGCACCTGCCCGGTCACCTGCCGGCGCGTGGCACCGACGGCGCGCAGCAGCGCGTGTTCGCGCGCGCGGGCCGCGCCGAGCATGGTGAACGTCGTGGCGATGAGGAACGTCGACACGAAGAGGGCGACTCCGGCGAAGCCCAACAGCAAGGTGGTGCGTTTGTCCCCGCCGTTCAGTGCGGAGGCGGCGGCGTCGTTCTCCGCGCGGGTGCTGACGTCGGCGTCCGCGGGCAGCACCGCCGCAGCGCGTTCGGCGAGTTCGGCGGCCGAGGTGCCGCGCGCGGCGGTGAGACCGATCTGCGCGTAGGTGCCGGGCGCGGCCGCGAACCGGTGCTGCGCGGTGCGCGGGTCGAAGGCGGTGAGAGTGCCGCCGGTCGCCGTACGCGGGTCCTCGGAGGCGAAGACACCGACGAGCCGCGCGGTGCGGGCCGTGCCTTCGACGACGACGCGCACACGGTCGCCGACCCGGTGCCCGGCACGGGCGGCGGCGCCGGCGTCGACGGCGATCTCACCCCCGGTACGGGGACCGTGCCCGGCGGTCAGCGGGTAGCGGGGGTCGGTGCCGTTCCGCCCGGGGACCCAGTTGACCCCGATCGCCGGCCGCTGTTCTCCCACGAGGGCCCCGTCCCGCCCGACCAGGTGGGCGCTGCCCTCCACGCTGCCGCGGGCGGAGGCGACACCGGGCAGGGCGCGCAACTGACGCAGCAGCGCGTCGTCCAGGCGAGTGCGCTCATCGCCGGAAGAGCGCCCGGGATCCATGCGGACGGAGACGTCGGCCTGTGCGCCACCGCGGCCGCCGTCCAAGGCCGCGGCGGCGGACTGACTGTAGAGCAACGAGCCCGTCACGAAGGCCACACCGAGCACGACAGCGAGGCCGGGAAGGAGGAAACGGATCCTGTGGGCGACGAGAGCACGCAGTGCGGAGCGGAACATCGGTAGCGTCCTTCGGACGGGAATCGGACGGGAATCGGACGGGAATCGGACGGGAAGAGGCGGGAAACGGCGGGACAGACGGGACGCGCACGGGCCGACGTGGAACAGGCGCGAAGGGAACAAGAGGCGGGCCAGGCAGGCGGACGGGACGCGGCCGCATGCCTCGCAGCACCTGCCGTGACGATCCTGGGCGCCGCGCAGGGCGCCGCGGATCGACCGAACTGCCGAATCCCCGACGAGGCGCCTCGACCGAATGACCGAGGTGTACGAAACCGTGCTGCCGTAGCGTGACCTGGCATGATCTCCGCTCTCACCGCCCGGCCCCGCCCGCGGCACGTGCTGCTGGGCCTGACAGGCGCGGCGCTCGGTGTGCTCGTCGTCATGGAGGGGCTCAACGCACCGCTTCGGCCGGTGGCCGCGCTGACCATGGCCTCCGGCCTGCTGTGCCTGAGCGCGCCGGCCGCGCCGCAGCGCCACTTCCCGCGCCAGGCGGCCTGGGCCGTGGCCGGCTCCGCGCTGGTGACCGCGGTGGGGGCGTTGACGACGCACCGCCCGGAGAACACGCCCGGCATGGTGGAGGCCGGAGCACTGCTGATGGTGCTCGTCCGGGCCGTGCGGCGCTGCCCACCCCGGCAGGCGATGCTGCTGGGCGCCGTGTCCGCCGCCGCGGCTGTGGCGCTCCCGCTGCGTATCGAGCGCTGGGACAGCCTGACACTGCTGGTCATGACCGTGATCGCCTGCGTCGGTGTGCCGTTCGCCGTCGTGCTCGGTCTCTGCCTGCGGCTGCGGGATGCGCTGCGCGCGCGGGAACGGGAGTCCTTCCTGCGCGAGCAGCGGCTGGGCTACGCGCGTGACCTGCACGATTTCGTCGCCCACCACGTCACTGCCATCGTCGCGCGCACCCGCGCCGCGCGCTTCGCAGCCGGGGCCGGACAGGCACCGTCGGCCGAGGACCTGGACCGGATGCTCGCGCAGATCGAGGAAGCCGGCTCGCAGGCACTGGGTTCGATGCGGGCGATGGTCTCCTCACTACGGGACACCTCCGCGCCCGCTCCGACGCGCCCACCGGGCGACCCGCAGGTGCTGCGGGACCTGGTGGAGGAGTTCGGCCGAACCGGCGCGCGGGCCGAACTCAGCCTCGACCCGCGGCTGGCCCAGCGGCCTCTGCCCCCGGAGACGGGAACCACCGTGCAGCGGGTGGTGCAGGAGTCGCTGACGAACGTGCGCCGCCACGCGCCCGAGGCCACGCGCGTCACAGTGCGTGTGGTGCCGCGCCCTGACGACACGCTGGAGGTGGAGGTGACCGACGACGGACCCCAGGACACGGCGGCACCCGGCTCCGCGGACGGCGGGGGGTTCGGCCTCGTCGGACTGACCGAGCGCGTCGAGGCGACCGGCGGAACCCTCACCACAGGGCCGCGGCCGGGCGGCGGATGGCGCGTCCTCGCCGTGCTGCCGGCCAAGGACGCCGCCCCGAGCCGCTGAGCCGGCCCTGTGTGCCTGGGAACATGTCCGGCATGACGATCCGGGTACTCATCGCCGACGACCAGGAGATGGTCCGCGCCGCGTTCCGTATGATCCTCGACTCCCAGCCGGACCTGGAGGTCGTCGCGGAGGCGGCGGACGGCGCGTCCGCCGTCGAGCAGGCGCGCAGCCTGCGCCCCGATGTGTGCCTGCTCGACATCCGGATGCCCGGCCTGGACGGGCTGGACGCCACGCGGCTGCTCGCGGGCCCGGGCGTCGAGGACCCGCTCAAGGTACTGATCGCGACCACCTTCGACCTCGACGAGTACGTCTACCGCGCGCTGCGCGACGGCGCGTGCGGTTTCCTGCTCAAGGACGGAGCACCGGGGCTGCTGACCGAGGCCGTACGGGCCGCGGCGGCAGGCAACGCGATGATCTCCCCGTCCGTAACGGTCCGGCTACTCGCCCGGATGGCCACGGGCGGCGACACCGACCCCGCGGCGCACCGCACACCCGGCACACACCACGACACCGACCGTGCGCGGTGTCGCCCCCGCCCGTCGTCCGGCGGTCCCGCCGCACCGCACGAGCCGCTCACGCAGCGGGAGCTGGAGGTGACCCGGCTGGTGGCGCGGGGACGCACCAACGAGGAACTCGCCGCCGAACTGTACGTGTCGCTGTCGACGGTGAAGACGCACCTGGGCAACGTCCAGCGCAAGCTCGCCGCGCGGAACAGGGTGGAGATCGCCGCCTGGGCGTGGGAGCACGGTGTCTGCACGGCCGGACCGGACTGACCAGGACCCACGGCACCGGCGTGGTTGCCGCGCCGAGGGGAACCCGGGGACGTGCCCGCAGCGTATCCACGACAACAGCGCGTATGGGCAAGGAACAGCGCGTATCGACGAAAGGGGATCCGGGGTGGGAAAGGACTTCTCCGTCGGAGACCACGTCAGGTGGAACTCCGAGGCCGGACACGTCGAAGGCGTCATCGTCAGGAAGCACACGATGGATGTGGAGTACAAGGGCCACATGCGCCGGTGCACCGAGGACGACCCCCAGTACGAGATCAAGAGCGACAAGACGGATCACGTCGCGATGCACAAAGGGAACGCCCTGACGAAACTGTAGGGACGGGTGTGCCGTCCCTGCCCCACGCAGGGTGTTCGCGCCGGACCGCGCGGACGGGTCCGTACGCGGCTGTGCGGACACGGGGCGGGCCCGAGCCCTCCCCCCTCGCAGGGCTCGGACCTCGCCGTGGCCCTGTTCGGCCAGTCCCTCGGCCGGTTTCGACGGGACGGTGCGGATGTGGCGGTTCGGCGGGGACGAGGGCATCGCGCCGCTGGGCAAGCCGCTGCGCGAACACACCGCCTCCGTGTGGACACTGGCCTTCTCGCCGGACGGTGACACCCTCGCCTCGGCCGGATTCGACGAGACCGTGCGACTGTGGGACGCGTCAGAATCCGGGCATCTCCACCCGCTGGGCGAGCCGCTCACCGGACACGGCGAGGCCGTGATGTCGGTGGCCTTCAGCTCCGACGGCCGCACCCTGGCGACCGCGGGCAGGGACGACTCCCCGATCCTGTGGAACGTCGCCAACCCCGCGTACCCGCAACAGCTCGGCGAGCCGCTGACCGGTCACACGGAGGCCGTCTGGGAGGTGGCGTTCAGCCCCGACGGCCAGACCCTCGCCAGCACCGGAGCGGACCACAGCGTCCGCCTCTGGCACCGGCCGCCGACCGTCCTCACCGACTTCACCAACCCTCTGACCTCCGTCGCCTACAGCCCCGACGGCCGCCTGCTCGCCGCCGCCAGCACCGACGACGCACTGGTCCGCCTGTGGGACGTACGCGATCCGGGGCGTCCGCGCCGGCTGCCGCGCATGCTCGCCGGCCACGACGACGAGGTGCGGGCAGTCGCCTTCTCCCCGGACGGCCGTACAGTGGCCAGCGGCTCGAAGGACGGCACCGTGCGGCTGTGGGACGTCTCCGAGCCACGCCGTCCCTCCCCGCTCGGCTCGCCGTTGGACGCACACCACGGGAGCGCTCTCGCCGTCGCCTTCGCACCGGACGGCCGTACGCTGGCCACCGCCGGAGGAGACGAGACGGTGCGCCTGTGGAACCTCCGGCGGCCGCAGCACGTCAGTCCGCTCGGCAAACCGCTGCGCGGCCACGAGGAGGCCGTCACCTCCGTGGCCTTCGCCCGGGACGGCCGCACCCTGGCGACCGGCGGTGAGGACCACACGGTGCGGCTGTGGCACGTGGGCGACGAGGCGGGCGCACGCCCCGCGGGCCGTGCGCTGAGGGGGTACGACCACACCGTCAACGCCGTGGCCTTCTCGCCGGACGGCGCGACGCTGGCCACCGGCGGTGACGACCGTACGGTGCGGCTGTGGGACGTGCGCCGCCCCAGCCGTGCGCGGCCGCTGGGCGAGGAGTTGGCCGGGCACCGCGGGCCGGTCAGGACCGTGGCCTTCTCGCCGGACGGAAAGACGCTGGCCACCGGCGGCGGTGACACCACGGTCCGGCTGTGGGACGTGGCAGAGCCGGCGCATGCCGAACCCGTCGGGCAGCCGCTGACCGGGCATCTCGACACCGTCACCTCCGTCGCGTTCAGCCCCGTCGGCGACACCGTCGCCTCTGTCGGCTACGACCTGACAGCCCGGGTCTGGACCCTCGAACCCGGCCGTGCGGCGGACTCCGTGTGTGACCGCACCGGTGGCGTCCTCTCCCGCGCCGAGTGGGAGGAGCACCTGCCGCGACTCGCCTACCGCGAGGTGTGCGAGCCGCGCTAGCCGGTTGTGCGACCGCCACGGCGAGGCCGGCGCCGAACCCGGGGCCACTGGGCAGCCGTCACCGACGCCTCGCCGCCGGTGACGGCTGCGCGTGGCGCTGTCCGCCGAGGGGCGCGGGCGAGTCAGCCGAACCATCGGGTGAGGGCGCTTTCGAGGGGTTCCGCGTCCGTGCTGGACCAGGCGATGTAACCGTCGGGCCGGACCAGCAGGGCGTCGGCGCCTTGCGTGTCCTCGTCGGTCTTCGCGGTGACGTGCCGGACCCGGCCGGAGCGGCTCCCCAGCCGCCTCTCCTTGCCGTCCAGGGAGAGGAGCAGTCCCTGGCCCGCGTGCATCAGGTCGCTGGCGCGGGCGGGGCCGTCGTCGGTGGTGAGGTGGTAGTCGGTGAGGCGGGGGCCGAGGCCGGGGTAGCGGAGGTCGAGTCCTGACATCATGCCGGAGACGTAGCGGTTGGTGTCGGGCAGCCGCAGCAGCTCCGTCATCAGGTCTCGGACCGCACCGGCGTCCTCGTCGTGCCCGGGGTTCAGGAGCAGTCCCTGCGCCCGGGTGTGCCGCAGCACGCGAGCGGCCACGGGATGCCGCTCGTCGTGGTAGCTGTCCAGCAGACCCGCGGGGGCCCAGCCGTGCACCGTGGCGGCGAGTTTCCAGCCGAGGTTGACGGCGTCCTGCACGCCCAGGTTCACCCCCTGGCCGCCGATCGGCATGTGGATGTGCGCGGCGTCCCCCGCGAAGAAGACCCGCTTCTCGCGGTAGCGCTCGACCTGCCGTACGGCGTCGCCGAACCGCGAGGCTGCCCGCAGTTCGGCCAGCTCCGTCCGGGGCCCGTACACGGCCCGGAGCGCTTCGCTGACCTCCCCGGCGGTGACGGGCGCCTCACGTGGGGGGCCGTCGCCTGACAGCTTGCCGAAGAGCATGCGGTACAGGCCGTCGTCGTCCAGAGGGTGCAGGATCGAGAAGAAGCCGCCCGCTGAGCGGGGGTAGCGACTGAAGTGTCCGCGTGCGGTCGGTACGGCCTCGGACACGGACGCGAGGGTGAGGTCGGCGGCCACCGCGGACATCCGGCCCGCCCTCCCGGGGAAGTCCACGCCCAGCAGGGAGCGGACCGCGCTGTGGGCGCCGTCGCAGGCGACCAGGTAGCTGCCGTGAACGTTCCCGGCCCGCACTGAGTGCGCGTCCTGCTCGAGATCCGAGACCGTGTGACCGCGCAGCACCGGAACGCCTCGGCTGGTGAGGAGCCGTTCCAGGTGGGCCTCCAGCCGCGCCTGGGGGAGCCTGACCGGGTACGGGTGGCGGGTGTTCCAGGGGCGGCAGTCCAACTCGACGGGGAGCATGGCGAAGTGGCCGCCGACCGGGCGGTGGGCCCGCACTCCGTCGAGCAGTGGGTCCAGGAGGCCGCGCAGGTCGAGCACCTCGGCCGTGCGCGGTTGCAGACCTCCCGCGCGGGACTGCGTGCCGCGCTCACGCTCCTTCTCGAGGACCACGACCGAGATCCCGGCCAGGGCCAGTTCGTAGGCCAGCATCAGCCCGGTCGGCCCGGCGCCCACCACTATCACCTGGGTACGCATCTCACCCCTCTTTTCCGCATCAAGTGCAAACATGCACTCAGTCTACCTCGCCCTGGGTAGACTGAGTGCATGAACGAACGGACGGGTCTGCGAGAGCTCAAGAAGGAACGGACGCGGGAGACGATCGCCGAGACGGCGATCCGCCTGTTCCTGGCCAAGGGGTTCGACCAGGTCTCCGTCACGGAGGTCGCCGCCACGGCGGAGGTCTCCCGGCGGACCCTGTTCACCTACTTCCCGACGAAGGAAGACCTCGTGCTGCAACGGTTCGCCGACCACGAGAGCGAGGCCGCCCGCATCGTGCGCGCCCGCCCGGCCGGCCAGGATCCGCTGGAGGCCCTCCGCGACGCCCAGCTGGCGTCCTTGGAGCAGAGGGATCCGAACACCGGACTCAATGACACCCCGGAGACCAGGGCCTTCTTCCAGATGATCCTCGACACCGAGAGCCTGGCCGCGCGCCTGACCCGGTATGCCTCACGGGGCGTCGACGCGCTGGCCGAGGCGCTGCGGGAGGCGGGAGCGGACCCGTTGACCGCGCGTCTCACGGCGGCTCAGGTGCTCGCCGTGCAGCACGAGTTGGCCTTTTTGAACCACGCCTGCCTCATGGACGGTTCGTCCGCCGACGACCGATACCGTGAGGCGGTCAGCGCGACCGAGCGCGCCTTCGACCTGCTGCGTCACGGGACGGCGGCCGGGCGGTAGGCGCGGCTCCACCGGCGTTGCGGCGGGAGTATTAGTGTTCGGGTCTCATGACAAGTGCTGTGATCACACTCTGCGTCGCTCTGACGGGTTACTTCGCGACGTACCTCAACGGTCTGCGTCTCTCCCAGCGCGAACGCAGCCTGGAGCGGCTCAACCGGCAGCTGGCCGAGCTGTACGGGCCCCTGCTGGCCCTGGTCGAGGCCAACCACGGCGCCTACCGCATGTTCAGCCGGCTCCACCCCCGCGACGACGGCCGCAACCTCTTCCAGCACCACCCGGACCGGCCCGGTGACCAGCCGCCCACCGACGAGGAACTGGCCGAGTGGCGGACCTGGACCGAGGCCATCATCCTGCCCAACCAGCGGGCCATGCGTCAGATCCTCACTACGAAGGCCGATCTGCTGGTCGAGCCCGAGATGCCCGGACTCCTGATGGAGCTGTACGTCTTCTCCGCCATCGACGAGATCGAGCTGCCCCGGTGGGTCACCGGAACCCGTACGCAACTGCCCCAGGAGTACCCGGCCGGTGCGGCCACCCGCTACGTGCGCGCACGCTTCGACGAGCTCAAGCGCAAGCAGACCCGGCTTCTCGGATCACGCGGGTGAGGGAAGGCGCCAGGCGCGGCCACGCGAGGACCGGGTGCGATGATCGAGCCATGGCACGCCACACGCACGGCACAGGAGACGAGGGGTACCTGTTGGACAACCGGCAGGTCGAGGCGGGGGAGCGGTTCACCGCACTGTCCCAGCTCTTCGACCCGTCGACGTTCCGCCACTTCGAGACGGTCGGCGTCGCCGAGGGGTGGCGGTGCTGGGAGGCCGGCGCCGGCGGAACCGCCGTGCCGGCCTGGCTGGCCCAGCGCGTCGGATCCGCCGGGCACGTGGTGGCCACCGACATCGACACCTCGTGGATGGGGCGGGCGGCAGGGTTCGCGGTGCTGCGTCACGACGTGGCGACCGAGGCGCCCCCGCCCGGTGGCCCCTTCGACCTCGTACACGCCCGACTGGTGCTGGTCCACGTCGCTGACCGGGACAGGGCCCTGCGGTCGATGGTCGAGGCGCTGCGCCCCGGCGGGTGGCTGATCGTGGAGGACGCCGACCCGGCGCTGCAACCCCGGATCTGCCCGGAGGAGTACGGGCCCGCGCAGGAGTTGGCCAACAGGCTCCGCCGTGGATTCCGCGCGCTCCTGCAACAGCGCGGCGCGGACCTGGCCTACGGGCGCAAGCTGCCGCGGACGCTGCGCGAGGCCGGACTGGCCGACGTGGAGGCGGACGCCTACTTCCCGATCACCTCGCCCGCGTGCGCCGTGCTGGAGGAGGCCACCGTCCGCCAGGTCCGCGACAGGCTCGTCGCCGCGGGGCTGGCCACACACGAGGAGATCGAGCGCCACCTGGCCAACATCGCCGCGGGCGGCCTCGACCTGGCCACCTCCCCGATGGTCTCCGCCTGGGGCCGACGGCCCCAGGCGGCGCACACGGCCCGGTGAGCACGCGGCCTGGCGAGCGCGCCGCCGGCTGACCCGTACGCCTTCCGCCGGCCCTGCCCTGGCCATCGGCTCCGTTCGCCGAGGGTGAGGGGCTGCGGTGCCGGACGTCCGGCGCCCTGACGCCACTCTCCGGCGGAGGCCGTCACCTCCCCGCGAGGACCGCCTTGAGTGACGCCTCCAGGATGTCGACGCCGGCATGGAGTTCCTCGTCGCTCGTCGTGAGCGGTGGGGCTATCCGGAAGATCCCTCCCATGCCGGGCAGCTGGACGATGTTCAGGTGCAGGCCCCTTTCGAGGCATGCCGCGGTGACGGCTTGGCCGAGCGCGTCGGCGGGCGTCTTGCTCTCCTTGTCGTGCACCAGCTCGATGCCCTGGAGCAGGCCGCGTCCCCTAACGTCGCCGACGACCTCGTAGGTGTCGCGGAGAGCCACGAGCCGGTCGGTGAGCTGCGCGCCCAGATCCGCGGCGCGTGCGACGAGGCCGTCACGCTCGATGACGTCGAGGACCGTCAGCGCGACGGTCGCCGCCAGGGGGTCGGAGACGTGCGTGGTGAAAAAGAGGAAGCCGCGCTCCTGGCAGACCTGCTCGATGTCGGCGCTGGTCACCACCGCGGCGACCGGCAGACCGGCGCCGAGCGTCTTGGAGAGGGTGAGGAGGTCGGGTGCCACCCCGTCGCGCTCGAAGGCGTACATGTGGCCCGTGCGCCCCAGGCCCGTCTGTGCCTCGTCGAGGATGAGGAGCATGCCGCGCTCGGCGCACATGTCCTTGAGGCGGGCGAGGTAGCCGGGCGGCAGGTCGATGATGCCGCCGGAGGAGAGGACCGGCTCGATCAGACACGCGGCCAGCGAACCGCTGGACTGCTGGTCCACCAGAGCGAACCCGTACTCGAGCTCGGCCTCCCAGTCGTAGGAGCCGTCGGGGCGGCGGAACGGCGAGCGGTAGGCGTTGGGGGTCGGCAGTGTCAGGTTGCCCGGCAGGGCAGGGCCGTATCCGCGGCGCCCCGCGGAGAAGGTCGCCGCCGCGGCTCCCGAGGTCATGCCGTGCCAGGACCGGTCGAAGGAGACGACCTCGTACCTGCCGGTGTAGAGCTTGGCCATCTTGAGGGCCGCCTCGTTGGACTCCGCTCCTGTCGTCACCAGCAGCGTCTTGCTCAGGGAGGTGGGCAACGTCGCGGCGAGCTTCTTCGCCAGGTCGACGACCGGCCGTGACAGCATCCCGCTGAACAGGTGGTCCAGCGTGGCGACCGAATGCGTGACCGCGCGCACGATGTCCGGGTGCGAGTGCCCCAGTACCGCGCTCATCTGTCCGGACGTGAAGTCCAGGACGGCCGCTCCGTCGCTGTCGTGGACGTAGGAGCCGCCGGCGCTCTCGATGACGCGCGGCGTGAAGCCCGCGCCGTACCTGACCAGGTGGCGGTCGACGTCGTTCCAGAAGGCGTCCGTGCTCATGGGATCTCCTGCATCGCTGCGGCGGCCCCCAGGGGGCTGTGGTCCGTGACGACGCGGAGCGCCGACACTCTTGTGGCATAGCACGCTATGCCATTCAGGCTGTGCGGCCAATGGCGCCGGAGGGCCCCCTCCGAGCAGATGTGCTCTGAGCTGCGCACAATGCGCGGACGGAGAGATGGAGCGCAGTGCGCATGTGTGGGCTGCTGCCTTTTTTGGCCTAGTGCACTACGCTTCCCCGTAGGTCATAACAGCGAAGCGGGGGACCATGGTCGCCAACCTCTATGTCAGCAGGCAGTCCGACGTCCCGGTCTACCGTCAGATCGTCACGCAGCTGACGTACATGATCGAGATGGGGCAGCTGCACGACGGCGAGCGTCTGCCCGGATCCCGTCTGCTCGCCGGCAACCTGGGCATCAACCGCAACACCGTGGCACACGCCTACAGCGAGTTGCGGTCGCGGGGCCTCCTCCAGGCCCGCGGGCGCAACGGCATGGTCGTCGTCGGCGGACAGCAGGCGCGCTCGGCCTCCGCGGCCCGGGAGCGGGCCCGAGCCGTCCTGGAGGCGGCAGCGCGCGAGTGCGTCGAGCTGGGGCTGTCCACCTCCGACATCCAGGAACTCGTGGCGGACTTCGCGGGGCGGGCGGCGGGCGCCGTACCCCGGGTGTCCTTCGTCGAGTGCAACGCCGACCGCGCCGGCTACTTCAGCGGCGAGCTGGAGAAGCACCTGGGCATCCCTGTCGAGCCGCTCGTGCTCGGCGAGTTCGAGGCCGCCGACCAGCACCACGACCTGGTGCTGACGACGTTCTTCCACCTCGCTGAGGCACGCGGCCTGCTGCGCCGTCCGACCACGGATGTCATCGCGATCGTGGTCGCTCCGCACATCCGCACGCTGCTCGAGATCGCCAAGGTGCCCAGAAGCCGCACGGTGGGCCTGTGGTACGCGACCGACGACCAGGCCGCGAGCATCCGCGACTCCCTCACGCAGGCCGGCGTCACCAACATCGAGGTGCTGACCGGCACCACCGACGAGCATCTGCGGGGCATCGACCTTGTGGTCGTCCCCAGCGAGATGCCCGACCTCAGCGCGCGGTTCGCCGGGCGCGTACGTGTGATCGAGTTCGGCAACGTCCTCGACGCGGCCTCGCTCCGCATGGTGAGCGATGTGGTGCGCGACCTTCGGCCGGTCGCGCCGCCCCGGACGCGTACGCGTCCGCATACGCGCTGACCTGCTGGGTCATCATCCGGTTCCCCAGCCACCGAAGAGTACGTTCTCCCAGCCCGGCGGCCCCTGTCGTGACCTGTCCCGGTATCCGGTGGAGACCACGGGCGCCGTGGCCCGGCACGGCGAGCGAGCCCGCCGGCCCCGGCGGCCGTGACCGGGTGCGCGTGAGCGGTCCGGCCATCGCGCCGGGACGGCGCGGCCCCGCTCGCCGTGCCGGAAGTGCCGGTCGCGCATACGCTCGATCTGTCGCCTGCCGTCACAGCTGACCGGTCGAGAGGGGAACCCGTGGCCGTTCATCATGGTGCGCCCCGCCGGGACACGGACGCCCGGCACGGGACACTGTCGGTCAACCCGTTCCACGTGGCGGCCGGCCCCGCCGGCATGCGGGCCACGCCCCCCGTGGACCGGATGCCCGACGAGGCGATGGCGCCCGAGACCACGTACGGCCTCGTGCGCGACGAGTTGATGCTCGACGGCAACGCCCGGCTGAACCTGGCCACCTTCGTGACCACGTGGATGGAGCCGCAGGCCGACGCGCTGATGGCCGAGTGCAGCGCCAAGAACATGATCGACAAGGACGAGTATCCCCGGACGGCGGAACTGGAGCGCCGCTGTGTGGCGATGCTCGCCGACCTGTGGCACGCCCCTGACCCTCGGCAGGCCGTGGGCTGCTCCACGACCGGGTCGAGCGAGGCGTGCATGCTCGCCGGGATGGCTCTCAAACGGCGCTGGTCACGCCGCGCCACGGGCAGGGACAAGACCTCTGCCGGCGACAGGCCCAACCTCGTCATGGGCGTGAACGTACAGGTGTGCTGGGAGAAGTTCTGCAACTTCTGGGAGGTCGAGCCCCGGCTGGTGCCCATGGAGGGGGAGCGCTTCCACCTGGACCCGCAGGCCGCGGCCGAGCTGTGTGACCAGAACACGATCGGTGTCGTGGGAATCCTCGGGTCCACCTTCGACGGCTCCTACGAACCGATCGCCGGCCTGTGTGCCGCGCTCGACGCCCTGCACGAGCGCACGGGACTGGACATCCCGGTGCATGTGGACGGTGCCTCAGGCGCGATGGTCGCGCCGTTCCTGGATCCCGACCTGGTGTGGGACTTCCGCCTGGAGCGCGTCGCCTCCATCAACACCTCGGGGCACAAGTACGGACTCGTGTATCCGGGGGTGGGCTGGGTGCTGTGGCGGGACGCCGAGAGCCTCCCGGCGGAACTGGTCTTCCGCGTCAACTACCTCGGCGGCGACATGCCCACCTACGCGCTGAACTTCTCCCGCCCCGGCGCACAGGTGGCGGCCCAGTACTACACCTTCCTGCGGCTGGGCCGGGCGGGCTTCCGGGCGGTCCAGCAGGCCGCACGGGACGTGGCGCACACCCTCGCCGAGGGCATCGCACGGCTGGACGACTTCCGCGTGCTCACACGCGGGGACGACCTGCCGGTACTGGCCTTCACCACCGCACCGGGCGTCTCGGCCTACACCGTCTTCGACGTCTCACGGCGCCTGCGCGAGGACGGCTGGCTCGTCCCCGCCTACACCTTCCCGCCGCACCGGCAGGACCTTGCCGTGCTGCGCATCGTCTGCCGCAACGGCTTCACCGCCGACCTGGCCGGTCTGCTGCTCGACTCCCTGGACCGGCTGACGCCCGAACTGCGCCGCCAGCCGGGCCCGCTGGAGCAGGACGAGCGGAAGGCGACCGGCTTCCACCACTGAGCCGCCCCGCCTCCGCGCGGCCGTCCCACGGTGATGCCGGCCTCCGCTCCAAGCTCCGCTCCGCCGCTGTGCCGTCCCCATGCCGGCGCGGTGCCGTCACTTGAGCCCGGACGTCTTGACGGACTCCACGATCTGCCGCTGGAAGGCGAAGAAGAGGAGCAGCATGGGCAGCGCTGCCACCGTCGCGGCCGCCAGGATGTAGTTCCAGTTGGATCCGTACTGCGTCTGGAACGAGGCGATGCCCAACTGCACGACCGTCAGGTCCTGGTCGCTGGTGGCGACCAGCGGCCAGACGAAGGCGTTCCAGTTGGCGAGGAAGAAGAAGATGGCCAGGGCGGAGAGGATCGGCCGGGACATCGGCAAGACGATGTTCCAGTACACCCGCCAGTGGCCGCAGCCGTCCACGACCGCCGCCTCTTCCAGCTCCCTGGGCAGTTGGAGGTAGAACTGGCGCAGCAGGAAGATGCCGAAGGCGTTGAAGACGGCCGGGACGATCAGCCCGGCGTAACTGTCGAGCAGGTGCAGTTGGCGGGCCACCATGAACAGCGGGATCAGGACGACAGGCGGAGTGACCAGCAGCGTCGCGAAGATCGCTCCGAAGAGCTTGTCGCGCCCCGGGAAGCGCAGCCGCGCCAGCGCGTAGGCGGCCATCGAGTGGAAGAACAGCGCCACCACGGTGATCACCGCCGAGGTGAAGAAGCTGTTCCACAGGTAGCGCGCGAACGGTACCTCGGTGAAGACGTAGACGAAGTTGTCGAACGTGAAGTCGCGGGGGATCAGATTGCCGTCGGTGACGGTCGTCCTGGTCTTGAAGGACGAGGTGACCATCCACAGCACCGGGAAGAGGCTGATCAGCGAGACGACGACGGCCAGTACCGTCAGCCCGGTGCGGGAGGACACCGGCCTTCGCCTGCCGCCCGGTGTGCCGCCCGACCGGGTCGCCACGGTGTCACTCGCCATCGTCGAACCTCCCGCCTCTCGTGACCGTGAAGAGCACCGCCGAGACGATGACCATGATCAGCACCAGGAACGAGCCCATGGCCGACGCGTAGCCGTACTCCCCGAAACCGAAGGCCTGTTGGTAGATGTAGAAGATGGCCAGGGACGTGCCGTTCGCGGGGCCGCCGTTCGTCAGCACGAAGATCAGGTCGAGACCGCCGGTGAGGGCGGCGACCGTCGACATCAACAGCACGAAGAAACTGGTGGGGCGCAGCAGCGGCCAGGTGATGGTGCGGAAGGTGGTCCACGGGCCCGCGCCGTCGAGCCGCGCGGCCTCGTAGTACTCCCGGGGAATCTCTTGCAGCCCCGCCAGGAAAATGATCATGTAGTAGCCCATCATCACCCACACCGTGACGGCGATGACGCAGCCGAGAGCCAGGCCGGGACTGCCCAGCCAGGACGGGCCGTCGAACCCGGCGGCGCGCATGGCCCGGTTGACCACGCCGGTCTGCTCGTCGAGGAGGAACTTCCACAGCACGCCGACGACGACGAGGCTGATGACGTACGGCATGAACAGCGCGGTGCGAAAGGCGCCGACCCCCGGCAACCTCTGCTTGACCAGCAGTCCGAGACCGAGACTCACGCAGAACAGCACGGGCACGAGGATCACCACGTACAGGCCGGTGATCTTCATGGAGTCCCAGAACAGCGGATCGCCCATCATCCGCCGGTAGTTGCCGAGCCCGATCCACTCGTAGGAGCCGAAGCCGCTGACCTGGAAGAAGCTCAGCGCGAAGGAGAGCACCATGGGGATCGCGACGAAGACCAGCAGCCCGAGCACGTCGGGCGCCAGGAAGAGCCCGGCGGCCAGCCACTCGCGGCGTTCGCGGCGCAGGCGCGGTCGCGGGCCCTCCGACGCGCTGGGGGCCCCGGCCGGTGCGGCGGTCTCGCGGCGTTCCGGTACGACGACGCCACTCATATCAGGCTCGCCCCCTTGTAGCTCTCGGTGTAGGCGGCGATGGCCCCGGCGGCTCTCTCCGTCTCGCCTGCCACCCCGCGGTCGGCGAGCATGGTGCCCTGGATGGCGTCGGAGATCGCCTTGTAGACGACCGGGGGATAGCGCGGCTCACCACGGCCGCCGGGGAAGATCTCGTCCTTGAACCGCCGCATGACGGCCGAGTCGTAGCCGCCTTTGGCCGCGCCGCGCTCCAGCGCGCTCTCGCGCGGTGCGACATCGGACTTGGCGCCGACACACCAGTCCACCATCCGGTCCACGGAGTCGTCCTTCATGGATCCCAGTGCCCAGACACAGAACTCGGCCGCGGCCTCGGCGTCGCCGCTGCGGGCGTTGGCGGCGAAGGACCAGCCGCCCAGTGCGGTGAGGTACCTGCCGCCGGGGGGTACCGGCAGCTTGAAGACCCCGTACTTGAACGCGGGTGCGTACGCCTTGAAGCTCGCCACGTTCCAGATGCCCTGCTGCCACATGGCGACGTTGCCGCCCTTGAATCCGCCCACGACATCGCCGGCGGCGGGAGGGGTACGCGGTGCGATGCCGTGCCGTACCGCGTCCTGCCACAGCTGAAGGGCCTGGCGGGTGGCCTTGGAGTCGAAGGCGACCTCGCCGCTCTCGTCCAGGACCTCACCGCCGCCCTGCCACATCCACGGGTACCAGGTGAAGTTCTGCAAATAGCCGGGGTTGGTCTCGAAGACGAGTCCGGCCCGGGTCTTGGCGCGCAGCTTGTCGCCGACGTCGAGCATCCGGTCCCAGCTGGTGGGGATGTCCCCCTCGGACAGGCCGGCCTTCTCCCACACGTCCTGGGCGTAGAACATGGCCAGCGGCTCGACCTCCATGGGGAGGGCGTAGACCCTGCCGTCGACCTTGCGGCTGTCGAGCGCGGAGCCGAAGTCGTCGACGGCCTCCTTCGCCATGTGCGGCGTCAGGTCGGCCAGCACGCCGCCGTTGTAGTAGCGCAGGAAGTCGCCGGGGGAGAGGAGGAAGATGTCGGGCCCCTCGCCGGTGGCGAAGGCGGACGGCAGCTTGAAGCTGTTGATGTAGGTGTTCCGCGGCAGGTAGACGAGGTCGATCTGTGTCTCGTGGGTGGCGTTCCACCGGTCCACGGTGTCGACGAACCACTTCGACTGTGCGTTGACCGCCGGGTCGGGCGAGCGCTGCGGTCCGTAGAAGTTCCAGAACCGCAGGCGACCCGTGCCGGCGCGGGCCGTACCGCAGCCGGTGAGCAGCGCCGGGGACGCCGCGGCCGCACCGGCGCCGGCCGTCGCGGTGAGGAATCGGCGGCGGGTGGCCCCGGGGGGTGCGGCCGCACGCTTGGCGGCGGCGCGGTGGTGGAGCATGCGTGCGCTCCTGTCGAGGAGTGGGACGGGGTGGGGGTCAGTCGACTTCGAGTGCCGTCAGGTCCGGTGTGGCGGGGCGGGACCCGGGGGCGAGGACGGGGGCGTCGAGATAGAACAGCGAGGTGCTGGCGATGTCGTCGCTGGTGTGCCGGTAGCGGTGCGGCAGGCCGTTGCCCTGTCCTGGGCCGATGCCGAGGCTCTGCACGGTCACCCGCAGGTCCGCGCCGAACCTGATGGGGTCCGGGACGTGCCAGCGGTACATCCCGAACCGCTGCTGGCTGCGGTAGAGCCCGTCGGGGCGCAGGATCTGGTTCAGCCCGAGATACGGGGTGGTGTAGGAGGTGTAGCCCTGGCCGGGGACGTCGAAGTTCCAGGCACCGCCGAAGTAGTCCTCGGTCCCGGTGCCGCAGATCGAGGGGTACGCGTCGCCGTCGAGGTAGAACTTCAGCTCGCCCTCGCCCCACCACCCCGGGCTGTTGACGCCCCAAGCGAGATAGGTGCCGACATAGCAGCCCGCGCCCGTCACACCGTCCAGCAGCGTGTGCACGTCGCCGTAGGGCACCGGATGGCTGCGCCGCCACTGGGCGTGGAACCAGGAGGCGTCCTTCTCGACGTCGCCCGACTCGTAGTCCACCTGGTAGTAGAGGGTGACCTTCTCGGCGCCGAGGTTCTCCAGGGTCAGACGCGCCCGGCGCCGGAAGGGCATCGGCCAGTACGCGTTGAAGCCGCCGTTGGGGTTGGCGGCGACGGGAACGGACGAGACCTGGCTGAAGGTGTTCCAGCCGTTGCAGAAGAAGTCACCGAGCGGCACCTCGACGGCCGGTTCCTCCTCGCCCTCCCAGTACATCCGCAGCAGGGTGCCGCGCCAGGCCGCGTGCGGGTCGGTGGTGCACCACAGGTGGCGGATGGTGCCGGGGCCCTCGATGTCGGCGAGCTCCGCGCTGCCGCCCGGCGCGATGTCGATGCTGGGGGAGATCTTCCAGCCAGGGCCCAGCCGCCCTGCCGCCACCGCGCCGGTGCCTTCCGTGGCACGGCCGCCGCCGGACTTGGCGCCGGTGAAGTTCTCGGCGCTGATGGAACGGCTCACGGCGCGCGTCCTGCGGGTGAGGCCGTCGAGTCCAAAGGTCGTCATCGTCTCTTGCCCTCGTGGTGGGGTACGTGGCGCGCGCCGCGGTCTGGGACAGGCACCGTGGGACGCGGGAGAAGCGAGGCGGCACCGGTCAGCGGCGCGGACTCGTGAAATCCATTTCACCGAAACCTAGAGAGGGCCTCCGAGGGTGTCAAGGGGTGGGCTTCCCAGGCCGTTGAGGACGCGGATACGGGCGAGTGCGTGGGCCTTTGACCGGGTCAAAGGTCATTGCCGTGCACGCCCTTGACCCTGAAATCGATTTCTGCCACTGTCCCAGGTCATGTCGGGGCCGACTGCCGCCTGTTCCGATCTGCCGACCCGCCCGGGGCCGGAAGTACGACCAACGGAGACCGCATGACCACCTACGCCCTCCCCGAGCCCAGCCGACCGCCCGCCGCCGAGCCGCACACCGTCTACACCGTGGCCAGCGGAGACCTGCGCCCCGCCGCCAACGCCACCTGCTGGCCCACCCAGGAGAAACTGGAGAGCGACCTCGCCGCGGCAGTCACGGGCCTCGGCTGGAACGTGCGCCGGGGCCACAATGTGGACCCGGACAAGGGCCACGGGTTCATCGACAGCCAGCGGGCGGGGATCGAGGTCTTCAAGCACCTGCCGCCCGAGGCGCCGCTGATCGTCGTCGAGGGCGTCTGGCAGTACAGCCACCACGTGCTGGCCGGACTGCGCAGCCATCGGGGACCCGTCCTGATCGTCGCCAACTGGAGCGGCGAGTTCCCCGGGCTGGTCGGCCTGCTGAACCTGGCGGGGAGCCTCACCAAGGCGGGGCGCGACTACGCGGTGCTGTGGAGCGCCGACTTCACCGACGACTGGGCCCGGCAGGGGCTGCGCACCTGGCTGGAGACCGGCACGCTCCGCCACGACACCGGCCACGTGCGCCCGCTGCCCCCGCTCCCGCAGGACCCGGAGACGGAACTGGGCGCGGCGCTCGCCCGGCAGCTGCGCCAGGAGAAGGCGATCATCGGCGTCTTCGACGAGGGCTGCATGGGCATGTACAACGCCATCATCGACGACGAACTCCTCAACCCGCTCGGCGTCTACAAGGAACGCCTGTCCCAGAGCGCCCTGGTCGCCGAGATGCGGAAGGTGTCAGACGAGGAGGCCCAGCAGGTACGCGACTGGCTCGACCGCGCCGGCATGACGTTCCACACCGGCACGGACGAGGCCACCGAGCTGACCGACGCGCAGCTGCTCAGCCAGTTCAGGATGTACATAGCCGCGCTGCGGATCGCCGACGACTTCGGGCTCGACGCGGTCGGCATCCAGTACCAGCAGGGGCTCAAGGACACCGTGCCGGCCAGCGATCTTGCGGAGGGGCTGCTCAACAACGTCGAGCGCCCGGCCGTACGCAGCAGGGACGGCTCCCGCGAGCTGTACCCGGGCGTGCCCCTGCCGCACTTCAACGAGGTGGACGAGGGCGTCGCCGTCGACTCGCTGGTCACCAACCGCCTCTGGACGGCGATGGGCCTCGACCCGGCCACCACGCTGCACGACATCAGGTGGGGCGAGGAGTACGAGGGCCGGTTCGTGTGGGTCTTCGAGATCTCCGGCTCGGTGCCCGCCTCCCACAACGGCGGCTACGACAAGTCGTACAGCATGCGGCAGCCCCCGATGTTCTTCCCGCTCGGCGGCGGCACCCTCAGCGGCGTCTCCAAGCCGGGCGAGATCGTCTGGTCCCGGGTCTTCGTGATGGACGGCCGCCTCCACGTCGACCTCGGCCGCGGCACGTCGGTCGAGCTGCCGCCGGAGGAGACCCGGCGGCGGCTGGACGCCACCAATCCGCAGTGGCCGATCATGCACGCCGTGCTGCACGGCGTCAGCCGCGACCAGTTCATGGCCCGGCACCGCGCCAACCACCTCAACGTGGCCTACGGAGCGGACGCGGACACCGCCGACAGGGCGCTGCGCGCCAAGGCGGCGCTCTTCGCCGAGCTGGGGGTCGAGGTGCATCTGTGCGGCGACGTGCGGTGGTGACCGCGCGGGCGGCGCCCGGACCCGCCTGGGGGGCGGCGCCCGCGAACGCCGCCCCGGTCGGTGCGGAGCCCGGCTCGTCGCCGGGCCCGAGCCCGGCCGCCTGAGAGCGTGTTGTCCCGCTCAGGCGCTGGTCCCGGCTGCCAGCTGCTCCCGCAGACGCTCCAGCGCCGCGGGCACGTCGTCGGCCTCGGCCAGCTCCCTGCCGATGCTCACGGTGAAGGCACCGGCGGCCAGCCAGTCGGCGGCGGTCTCCATCCGCACCCCGCCGGTCGCCATGATCCGGGCGCCCGGCAGTACCGAGCGCAGGGAGCGCAGATACGCGGTGCCGCCCACATGCGCGGGGAAGAGCTTGGCGACGCCGCGCAGAGCGGCCGCCCGCAGCTCCGTCGGGCTGTGCCCGCCCTCGACGAACAGCCGGTCGGCCGCGTCCGCCACAGGCCGCACCTCGGGGACCTGGAAGGGGCTGACCAGGAAGTGGGCACCGGCCTCCAGCGCCGACTCGGCGACGGCCGCCGAGGTGACGGTACCCAGCCCCAGCAGAACCGCGGACTCCTGCCGCGTCCACCGGGTGACCAGTCCCTGCCAGCCGGGTGTGGTCGCGGTGAACTCGAAGGCACGCACGCCCGCCTCCCACAACGTCCCCGCCAGCCGGTCGGCGCTCTCCGCGTCGTGGGCCCGCACGGTCGGTACGATCCGCGCCGTCTCCAGCCGGTCGATGACCGACCGCAGGGCGGGGGACAGATGGGCGGTGGAGCCGAGGTCCACGACGGGCTCGCCCTGGGTGCCGGGCGCCGCCGGCCGACGGGCGGCGCTCATGCGGGGGCCGCGATACGGACGAGGGTCTCCAGCGCGCTGTCCGCGTCGTCTCCGCTGGCCCGCAGCACGATCTCGTCGCCGCAGCGGATGTTCAGCGTCATGAGCGACAGCACGCTGTGCGCCGGGACGCCGGCCGCCTGTGGCCCGGCGTCCGCGCGGGCGACGGTCACCTCGGCCGCCGCCTGGGCGGCCGCCTGGGCGAAGGCCGCCGCGGGGCGGGCGTGCAGGCCTGCCGCTTCGGTGACCTTGAGGCGTCGTTCGACCGTCATCACGGGATGATCTCCTTGCGTGCGTAGGTGTCTTGTGCGGCGGGGCAGTGCGTGCGCGGGGGTGGCCGCTGAGGCGGCCGAGCACGGTGAGCAGGCGCGGTTCGGTGGAAGCCGGCGCGGGAGAGCCGGGGTCGGCGGGGGCAGTGCGGGTCAGCGGGGGTCAGTTCGGCGGTGCGGCACCGAGCAGCTCCCTCAGCCGGCGCACCACCGCCTCCTCTTCCTCCGGTGTCAGACACCGCGGGTCCACGGCCAGGCGGCCCGAGCCCGCGTGGTGGTCGCGGAGGAATACCGGGGGGCTGCCGGCGGCGAGTTCGGCCGCCAGCCCGGTCGCGTCCCGGCCCGCGCCTACCGGATCGACCAGCAGTTGTGCACGGTGGATGTCGCGGCCCGCCTCGTCGGGCACGACGCGGGCCGTGATGCCGGGCAGCGCGTCCAGCCGGACGGCCAGCCGTGCCATCCGGTCGTGGTGGCCGCCCTGGCCGCTCCGGCCGACCTGACCGCCGTCGGAGGGCGCGGCGTGCTCCCGCACCGCTCGCACCAGCCCGAGCACCGTCTCCTTGCCGACCTTCATCGGCCGGCCGATGCCGGCGTACTGGGCCCGGCAGGCGGCGACCAGTGCCGCGGATCCGCAGACGAGACCCGACGTCGGGCCGCCGAGAGCCTTGCCACCGCTGAAGACGACCAGGTCGGCGCCGGTGGAGGTCCAGGCCCGCGGGTCCTCCTCCGCCGCGGCGTCGACGATCACGGGTACCCCGTGCTCCCGGCCCACCGCGACCACCTCGGCGAGGGACGGCATGCCCTTGTGCACCGCGTGGTGCGACTGGACGTACATCAGCGCCGCCGTGCGCTCCCCGACCGCCGCGGCGAGGTGCGCGGCGCGCACCTTGTTGGCCGAGCCGACCTCGACGGGCCTGCCGCCGCCGAGGGCGATCATCTGCCGGACAGGGGCCCCGAAGTGCACCGCGTGCCCCTTGGGCAGGACGACCTCGTGGGGCCGGCCGCCCGGATCGGGCAGCGCCTCGATCCTGGCCAGGTCCTCGCCCGCGATCAGCGCGGCGACGGCCAGTGCGATACCGGAAGCGGCGCCCGTGGTCGCACAGACGTCCTCGCTGCCCGTCGCCGCCGCCAGGTCGCGGCCCGCGGCCACGAGCAGCTCGTCCATGACCACGTGGCTGCGTGCGGCCTCGGCCATCGCCGCGATCACCCCGTCGCTGAGTCTGCTGCCGCCGAGCGCGGTCATCTTGCCGTTGCCGTTGAGGGCGGGGGCCAGGCCCAGTTCCTCGTACAGGGAGGACGGGGGAGCGGGGGTGGGGGAGAGGGAGTCGGTCATGGTGCCTTTCTCCGCTGTCGTGACGGGGGAGTTCACTTGCCGGTGAGGGGGAAGAACAGGCCGAAGAGCATCGCGCCGAGAATGGCGCCGCCGGTCAGCGGCTTCTTCCACCAGTAGAAGAGCAGCGCGCCCAGGGTGGAGCCGAGCCCCACGGGGATGGAGGCGGTCGCGGCGGCGATGATGACCAGGGGGCCCAGATACCGGCCCGCCGAGTTGCCCGCGCCCATCATCACGTCGGCGCCGAAGGTGGAGGTGTTCTGGGACGAGTTGACGGTCGCGCGGCGGATCAGCAGAATCACGCAGCCGATCGCGAAACCGACCGCCGCGCCGGTGGGCAGCGCCAGCCAGAAGTGCTCCAGGGGTGCGGTGACGCCGCCCGCCAGCAGCATGGCGGGGATTCCGATGCCCACCCCGGTCTGCAGGGAACCGCCGATGTCGAGGATGCCCACCATCGGGCCCTCGATGACGCGGGCGAAGAGGAATCCCGCGCCGAAGGCGGCCGCGGCACCGTAACTCCCGTTCTCCATACCGCCTTTGAGGAGGGCGGTGACCGCGACGTCGCTGAAGGTGCCGGTGCGGTAGACGTAGTAGAGGTGTGTGCCGGTGAAGATACCCGCCGCGAGGGTGGCCACGAAGAGCGGGAAGGCCCACTCCGAGAGCCAGAAGCTGCCCTCGCCGGGCGCCTTGGCGCCGTCCGGCGTGGTGGCGGGGGTGCGCTGCGCGCCGGAGGCGGCGGTCGCCGCGCCGGGAGTCGCGCCGGATTCCGCGTGCGCCATGCCTGTGCTCCTGCCTCTCAGTCCGTCGGGGTGGTGCCGGTCGCGTCGTGGAATCGGCTCAGCCAGTGCGGTACGTCGACCTTCATCTGCTGGAGCAGTTGGATGTCCACCCCGCGCAGCAGGGCGCTCACCGCGAAGAGGGCCACGACGGCGCCCACCAGCACCCGCGTCACCCGGGTGCGCCCCAGGTCGTCCAGGGCCTTGCCGACGACGATGCCGAGCACGATCCCGGGGACGGCGTTGCCCATCACGACATGCGCCAGGCCGCCCAGGGCGCTGCCCCAGCCACCGGTGCGCCGCCCCGCGTCCACGGCCGCCATCCAGAACACGATGGGCATCACGGGGTTGATCAGCCACTCGGACGCGGGCCCCAGCACCTCGGCCGCGACCTTCTGCAACGAGTGCGGGATCGAGGCCGCCGTGGTGTTGAGCACCGAGACCAGGACGAGGCCCACGCCCGCGCCGAAGAACGCCATGCGCCGGGGGTTGTGGAGCGTCTCGGCGAGGTTGCGGTTGCGGGTCATGGACAGCGCGGCCGCCCAGTGCGGCACGATGCGGTGGTCCACGTCGGAGGTCAGCGCGCCGGTGCCGACCGCGCTGGCCCAGGCGTTGAAGAAGAACCCGAAGCCGAAGGAGAAGTGCGCCACCGGGTCGTTCTCGCAGGCGTTCAGCTCGCCCAGTGTCCGGAACGCGCCCATGCCCTGCACCTTGGGCGCGTGGAACATGCGGGCCACCCCGGCGGAGGCGCCGAAGCCGATGAGCGCGCCGATGACCATGGACTCCAGCAGGATGGTGAGGGTCTCGTTCACGGCCGTCTCACCTCATGCGCAGCGCGTGCTGGAGCGGGGTCAGCCGCTCCTCGCGCACGGTGAAGTCGACCGCGTCCAGGTCCAGTGCCGCGACCCGCACCTCCATCCGGAGCGTCAGCGAGAAGCGGGACCTGGTGCGGGCGAACAGCAGGCCGAGGAAGCGCTCCCGCCAGCGGTGCTCGACGGCCTCGACGACTTCCAGATCCACCGGCTCCACGCGGAAGCACACGCCGGTGGTGCGCTCGCCCGCGGCCTGCCGCACCCGGGCCATGGCGTCGGCGAACGCCTTGTCGCGCGTCGGGCCCGTGCCGGTGAGCCGCAGGATGTGCCGGGTGTGCTTCATGCCGACTCCCCCAGCTTCCGCAGCAGCGCCTCGGTGACCGCGTAGCCCAGCTCCTCGCTGTCCAGGAACCCGAAGCCGAGGACGGTGCGGCCCTGCTCGACCGCCGTGACGCCCGCCTGGGCCGTGCGCATCCCGAACTCGATGTCGTGGCCGTACTTGGCCTTCGCCGTCACCGCGCCGGCCCCGCCGCTGCCGCAGAAGGAGATGCCGAGTGCGGCGCCTTCCGCGGCCATGACGTCCCCGACCTTCATGTCGGCGCCGGGTCCCGGGATCAGCACGGGTTCGGCGCCCGCGGCCCTCACCCCGTCGGCGACGGCCTGTCCTTTGCCCAGCCGGTGCCCGATCACGATTTTGACGCTCATGTGTGTCTCCTGGTCTCTTCAGTGGGTCTCGGAAGCGGACGCGTGCGCCACCTCGAAGTGCAGCGCGAACAGCAGGACCTCGCTGTCGGGCGGGGTGAAGGAGCGGGGCGCGCAGTAGGCGTCGACGAGCCGCCTGGCCGCGGTCAGCCGTGCGCTGGGCACTTCCTCGTAGAGGAGGCCGTCGAGTTCCGGCAGGCTCTCGCGGTCGCGGACCCGTCTGACGAAGGCCAGCGAGTGCACGGCGAGGGCCAGCAGCCTCTCGTCGTCCAGGCGCACCTCCTCCTGCCGGGCGTGCGAGAGGATCAGCGGGAGCAGCTCGTCGAGTTCGGCGCGGTCCTGGGCGCCGACGGGTGTGGTGTCGGCGACGTTGGCCGCCAGCCGCTCCAGTACCTCGGCGGCGCGCCGGGGGGCGGGGGTCATACCGTCTCCTCCCGGTGGCTGACCGGGTGGGGCCGGCCCGCGACGACGGAGCCGCGCGGCAGGAGGACGCGGTCCCCCTCGTACTGCTCGCCGTCCGCGTCGGTGAGCGCCAGCGGACCGTCACGCAGCTCCAGCAGGCTCAGGTCCGCGAGCGCGCCGGGACGCAGGGTGCCCAGGTCGCCCCCGGCTCCGAGCACCCGGGCCGCTCGCGAGGTCGCGCAGGCCAGCACCTCGGTGAGCGGCATCCCCAGCGCCAGCAGTTTGCTCAGCGTCTCGGTGAGCGAGTGCACGGGGCCGTGCGTGTTGCGGTTGTGCAGGTCGGTGCCGGCCGTCCAGGGCCTGATTCCGGCGGCCAGGGCCCGCCTGGCCGTGCGGAACGCGAAGCTGGAGCTGCCGTGCCCGACGTCCAGCCGTACGCCGCGCTCCAGCGCCGCCCACACCTGGGGGAGCGGCTCGGGCCCCGTGCCGAAGAGGCCGCCGGGCTTGCCGTGGAAGGCGTGGGTGACCACGTCGCCGTCACCGAGCAGCTCCAGTACCTCGCCCAAGGAGGGGGGCTCGTTGCCGACGTGCACCATGACGGGCAGGCCGTGCGCACCGGCCAGTTCCTTGGCGGCGCGCAGCGGCGCGAGGCCGCTGTCACCGAGGACGGAACGGCTCATCCGGATCTTGAGCCCGCACACGGTCTCCGGCTCGGCGCGCAGCAGGGCGTCGCCGGCCTCCAGGTCCAGGTCGCGGCGGCCGCCGGACAGTTCGGCGTGGCCTTTGACGAGCCCGTGGCGGGAGACGTTGAGCCAGGCGCGTACCCGGGTGCGGGCGGGGGCGACCACGTGGTCGCGGAAGTGCGGCCAGTCGTCGCTGCCGCAGCTGCCGGCGTCGACGACTGTGGTGACGCCTCGTTCGACCCCCGCCGAGTCGGCCGGTACGCCGAGCGCGGTGCGCCCGGGGTAGACGTGCGTGTGCAGGTCGATGAGGCCGGGGGAGACGAGCAGCCCGGCGGCGTCCACGGTCTCCTGGGCTTCGAGCGATCCCGGGGCGCCGAGGCGGGCGATCCTGCCGTGGTGGACGGCGAGGTCCCCTCGCTGGATGGTGCCGCGCTCCGGATCGGCCAACAGGCCGCCGGAAACGAGTAGTTCGTACATGCACGGCCGCCTTTCGCGGGCGTGGTGAAAAGGGCACGATGCGGTGGTCGGAGTACGCCAAGCGTTCCGTAGGATGGATTGGCGTTCCGTTCAGCGGATCGTTTGCTAACTAATCAGATGGCGTACGGAGGGTCAATGGATCGTGAGAAGTCGGTGTCCGCGGGGAACGCCGTCGCCAAGGCACTCCGCGTGCTCCAAGCGGTCGCACGGCCCGAACTCCCGCACCGCCTCAAGGACATCGCCGAGTGCGCGGGCGTCTCCAAGGCCAGCACCCACCGCATCCTCGCGACCCTGACGGAGGAGGGATACGTCGTCGCCGACGGCGAAGGACGCTACGGCGTCGGCTTCCAGCTCCGCGCGCTGGCCGCGCAGGTCTTCTCCGACGACTCGGTCGGCATCGACGCCGTACTGCGCGCTCTGCAGCAGCGGCTCGGGCAGGCCGTGCACCTCGCCGTCCTCAGCGGCGACCACGCCACTTACACCCACAAGGTCGACCCCGGGCACGCCTACCGCATCGCCACCGAAGTCGGAACGCCGCTGCCGCTGCACGCCAGCGCGGCGGGAAAAGTACTGCTCGCGCACCTGCCGGAGGCCGAGAGCGAGAAGCTCATGGACCGGGCGGGACTTCCCGCCCGCACTCCGCACACCCTCACGGACCGGGCCGGACTGCGCGCGGAGCTCGACCGCGTACGCAAGAGGGGCTACGCCACCGAATACGAGGAAGCGGACGAGGCCGTGTGCTCACTCGCCGCCCCGGTCCTCGACCCCGAGGGCTACCCCGTGGGCGCGGTCTCCGTCTCGTCCCTGGTCTTCCTCGTCACCCGTGAGCAGCTGCCGGGCTTCGCCCCCGCCGTCTGCCAGGCCGCCCAGGAGGTCTCCCGGCGCCTGTGATGCGGCGGGGTGCCGCTGCAGGCGCCGTCAGGCGCACGGCGGCCGGCCCGGCACGGTGCCGGCCGCTCCCGCGCGGGGCCGAGGGGCCGCGCACCGGGCCGGGCCCGGCGTCGGCCGGTGTGGTCACTTGCCGGCGCCGATGGGGCCGACCGTGACTCCGGGCCCGGTCTCGTCGGTGACGGGAAGGTTGATGGTGGCCGGTACGGACTTCGAGGCGGTCTCGTTGGGCGGGGTGACCGTCAGGCTGTTGACGGTCACGCCGCTGCCACCGGTGTTGTTCGGCGGGTAGCGCAGGGTGAAGCGGGTCTCCTCGCCCGGTTTGACGCTGACCGAGGGGGCCGGGGCGTTGTTGCGGTTGGCACTCAACGAGCCCTCCCGCGTCTGCAGATCGACTCCGGGGAAGCCGTGGAGCGTGCACGGGACCGAGCCGGTGTTGCGCATGTTTACCAGCAGCGTGCCCTCGCCCATGCCGGGCGAGCTGCTGAAGGCCAGCCCCGCGGTCTTGCACGGCGCGGTGCCGGGCGTCCCCTCTCCCGGCCCCGACCCCCCTTCCTCCCCGGTGGAGCCCGAGTCGCCGTTCCCCGGCGCGTCCGGTGACGCCTTGCCCTTCTCGGCCTTCCCGTCCTGGGAGCGCGACGACTCGGAGGGGGCGGCGGACTTCTTGCCGGACTTGTCCCCGGGGGAGTCACCCGGCGCGGGCGCCGCTTCCCCGTTGACCTTCTTCGGAGCGGACGCGTCCGCCCCCTCCCCGCCGCATCCGGTCAGAAGGGCCGCGGCCACTCCCACGGCGGCGACCGACGCGAGGCGCGAGCCCCTCGCGACCCGCCGTCCGGCGGCCCCCGCCTCGTCGGCCCGCCCGGGCGCCCGCGCGGTGTGCTCCTGTTGTTCCCTCACTGCCGTCCCTTCCTGGTCATCTCGTCGCGAGCCTGCCCCCGGACAGCCGCCGCCCCCTGACTCGGACGGCTCCCGTGCCGTACACGGAGTCCGATGCCCGGTCCGGCGGAAAAGTTCGCGACGGAATTCCGCGTATCGAAACTCCGCGTATCGGACCGACGGGGAGATCCCGCCCGCGCCCCGGCCCTCGTCGTTGCGGCAAAGCGCTGGTCAGCCGTCGCGCCGGCCGCTCAATGGCCACCACAAGGAGCAACTCTAACGAGCCAGGGGAGGGGACTCCCCACCCAGGCGGCGGGAGACGGGGCGGGCGCCGGCCCGGGCCGCCTCAGGGGTTGCGTCGGGCGTTGAGGGTGTGGACGGCGGCCGCGGCGTCACCGAGGTTGGCGAAGTCGACGGCGACGAAGTTCACCGGGTGACCGCGCTCGGCCTCGCAGCGCCGGGCGCGGTCCAGGACGAAGTCCTCGGCGTTCACCTGCCGCGCGTCGATCCTGCTGCCGCCGCCGCTGGTGACGAAGTGGTTCATGAGGAAGAGCCGCTTGCCCTCCCCGCCGCGGTTCGGTGCGCAGGTCATGTCCTCAGGTCTGGCGAACGCGTAGGGCGTTTCCATGCCGTACCGGTAGAAGTTGCGGTACCAGTCGGCCGGACCGTCGGCGTGCTCGGCGAAGACGACGAGGCGTTTGTCGTCCTCGACCATCCGCCCCAACGTCGGCCAGGCCGCCTGCGGATCGTCGTCGGGGGTGAACAGCGACCGGTCCAGACCGGCCTCGTGGAACGCGGACGCCGTCTGCTCGCCGCTGATGCCGTCCTGGACGATCAGCGTGACGACCTCCCCCGGGTGCTCGTCGAGCCAGGACCCGATGTCGCGCAGGGTGTCCACCAGCGGGATCGCGCCGCCCCGGCAGACGGCGTGGCACAGCCACAGCCCCGGCCTGGAGGGGTGCGACCTGTCGAGGAGACCGGTGATCTCCTCACGCATGTCGGGCGCGAACTCGGACAGCTTCAGCCGCTCGGCGATCTGGTCGGGCCGCTCCCAGGTGTGGGTGTCGACGAGCAGCGCACGGGCGCCGTTGTCGAGCTGCGCGGTGATGTCGCCGTCCTGGAGCGGGCTGATGAAGCGGTCGGCGGTCGTCGACATCGCGTTGTGGGTGGCCACGTAGGCCGCCTGGTCGTAGCGCAGCCGGCACGACTGGCGGGAGCCGTTGCAGTACATCTCCTCGGAGCCGCTCGCGGCAGCCGGTACGAACGTGACGCCCAGGACCACCGCGGTGCTCGTCACCGCGGACATCCCCGCCAGCAGCTTGGTACGGGCACGGGCGGTCAGCGATCGCGCGGCCCGGGGACGCCGTCGCACCGAGGACACAGCGGCCATCGACAACCCCGCCACGAGCGGGACGAGCGCGGCGGAGAAGCCCGCGAGGGTCAGGGTCTCAAGCGCCGTGCTCTCCAGATCCTCGACCAGAGCCGCGAGCGACGGCGGCCACGACCCGGGCGCCTGCCCCCACAGGCCGTCCGCCTTCCACCGGACGGCCTGGAAGAGGCCCGCTGTCAGCACACCACCCGCCGCGAGACTCCAGCCGATGGTGCGCAGCCTGCGCAGCCGCCGGCGAGGCCCGGTGACCCACAGGAAGGCGACGGACAGGAGACCGAGGACGACGGCGAGCGTGTAGACCCGTCCCAGCGCGAGGCGGGTGACGTCCTGGGCGGACTGGAGAGCGCCCAGGTGCATGCCGGTGCCCTCCAGGTCGTCCACGACGTTCCACCGGCCGCCCTCGGTGAGGCGCAGCAGCTCCCGTTCGCCCTCCTGCGCGCCGTTCCCGGCACGCCCGCCGACCAGATGCGGCCCCGCCGCGGCCAGCGCCGTGGCGACGTCACCCACCCCCAGCGCCGCCTCGATCTGCGGCCGGAGCGCCGCCCGCTCGCCCTTGGGCACACCGGAGAGCAGAAGTTCGCTGACGTTCTTCACGGCCCGGTCGCTCAGATCGACGGTGGGCAGATCCGCGGGGCGCCGCCCGGCGGCCACGTCCTCCAGCGCCGCCTCGACGCTCTTGACGGCTGCCGGGAAGTCGGCCTTCTCCTTGCCCTGTGCCTGGGACACCAGGCCGCTGAGGTACAGCTCCGCGAGCTTGTCCAGATTCGCCAGCACCGGCGTGAGATCGACCGAGACGGCCAGGGTGTCCGTCTCACCGCGCAGGTAGGCGGTGACAGCCGCGATCTGCTCGTCCGTCAGCTCCCGCACCGTCGCGGGCGGCAGCACCGTCTTGAGGTTGGCGGTCACCACGGACTCGGGCACCGGCAGACGCGCCAGCAGGCTGCGGGTGACCGGCTGGGCCTCCGGATCGACGAGCACCTCGTCGTAGAGCCTGCCGTAGGCCCGTTCGTCGTCCAGCACCTGCTGGTAGTAGCCGCGGTCCAGGAGGGTGGTACGGAGGGTGCTGACCGTTGCCAGAACCGTCACACACAGCACCGCCAGCACCGCTGTCAGGGCCCGGGCCGCGACGACCCAGCGGGCGTGCCGCCACTGTCCGCGCGGGCCCGGGGCGGGAGACGAACCGGGCGCGAGGGCGTGCTCGTCCTCGCCTGCCTTGGCGGTGGAGTCTTCCTCCGTGTTCCGGGACAACGGTTCTCCCGCGCTCGTGTCGTTCGTGCCGGCCGGCGGTGCGCGGTACGGGAGCGGCGTGCCCTCCCGGTGCCGTGCGGGCGGCGCGCACCTTGCAGCCAGGCTAGATGAGCTGTGGCATCGCGGCTGAACGGCACTGCCCGCGTCCTCTCGCGCCGGCACACCCAGGCGGCACAGCGCCGGGCCGGGTCACCTGCCAGGACCCGGCGCTGTGCCGGTGCGGCCGAGTCACCCCACGCGCCCGGACGCGCCGGATCTGCGGCTTTCCTGGTGCGAGGGCGCCGGAGTGCGTGGGGTGTGTGAGGGGATGCGGGTCAGGCCGTGTGCAGGGTCAGGCCGTAGCGGCCGAGGATCTCGTTGACGGGCTGGTACCACGTCTCGCCGCCGCCGGAGCAGTCGCCCCAGCCGCCTGAGGTGACGCCCTGTGCCTGGTCACCGCTGATGAAGGAGCCGCCCGAGTCGCCGCCCTCGGCGCAAGCACTCGTCTTGGTCATCTGGTGGACGGCGCCCTGGCTGTAGTTGACGGTCTCGTTCTTCGCGAGCACGGTGCCGCAGTGCCAGTGGGACGTGGATCCCGAGCGGCAGATGGACGCGCCGACCGGGGCCTCAGCGGAGCCGCGCACGAGCTGGTCGGAGACCGTTCCCCAGCCCAGGACGACCGGGACGGTCCACCATCCGCTGCCCACGTCGACCCACGCGTAGTCGTTGTCGGGGAAGGACGAGCCCTGGAAGGTGCCGATGTAGCTGCCGTCCCAGCCGTTCACCGACTGTCCGGCGCCCCCGCAGTGGCCGGCAGTGACGAACCCGCCCTGCACCGAGAAGCCGATGGAGCATCGGACGTTGCCCGTGTAGTAGGGATCTCCGCCGACCGTGCCCGCGGCGAAGGTCGTGGGGGAGTGCCCGGTCGTGCGCACCGCCAGGGGACCGGCGCGACGGGCCCGGGTGAGGAAGTTCTCCACATCGTTGTCGCGCCGGCGGTCCTCGCGGACCTCGACGATCACCTGGTTGGTCCTCCAGTCGGCGCGCCAACTGCTCACGCCCGTGGGCGCGTCGAGCGCGTCGACGCGCTTCTTGACGGCGTCGAGCTCCTTCGCGCTGCGCTCGACGAGTTCGACGGTCGCGCCGGTGGCCCGCACCGCCGCTGCCTTCTCCCCGTCGGCCACGGCGACGGTCAGCTTCTTCTTGCCGGCGTCGAACCAGGAGCCCGCGTAGGCGGGCCCGGCCGCTCGCCGTGCCTTCTTCTCGGTGCCGGCGGCGTGCTTCTCGGCGGACAGCCGCGCCTCGGCCTGCTGCCGGCTGAGCCCGAAGTCCCGCTGCATCGCGCTCAGTACGCCGTCGGAGGCGGGTTCGCGCGCCGCGGGCACGTCGGTCCCCGCCGCGGCGGACGGCAGGGTCCCCGCCGCCACGAGGGCGCCGCTGACCAGCAGCGCGGAGAGGACGGCGCGCGGAGTTCTGGTACGTCTCATGGATCGGCCCTTCGTTGTTCCAACGTCATGGGGGTGGAACAGCAAGGCCCGGGGACATCCCGGGGTATGCCGGTGCGCAGATTAGCGAGGGATCAAGAACAGGTCCATGCCAATGCCGCCACCACGAGGTCCGCCGCTTCTGCCGCTACGGCGAGGTAGGGGCCGCCTCCGCGGCGTCCGGCCCCGACGTGGAGGTGCCGGCTTCCCGCGGGTCCGCGGCGGCCGGTGAGCCGCCGGGGCGGCCCTCGCCCGTCCTTCCGGCGGCGGCGCGCCACCACAAAGTGGCCGGGATCTCACCCGAAGTCGGCTCGAAAGGCTCCCCAGGACGCGGCAGAGCAGCCCGTGCGCCCAGCCGCGCGGCCGCCTCGACAGTGCCTTCCCCCGGCTCGTCCCACGGGTGCGGCGCCAGGCTGAACGTGGCCCAGTGGATCGGGAGCATCACCCCGGCGGACGGGGTGCTTTGCAGATCCAGATGCGCCCGCATGCCCTCGGCCGGTGTCATGTGGATGTCGGGCCAGTGCTCGCTGTACGCGCCGACCTGAATCATCGTCGCGTCGAACGGACCGTGCTCGGCGCCGATCTCCTGGAAACCGGGGAAGTACCCGGTGTCACCGCTGTGGAAGACCCGGTGCCCCGACGGCCCCTCGGCGACCCACGACGCCCACAGCGTGTGCTGCCGGTTGCGCAGCCCACGCCCGCAGAAGTGCCGGGCCGGGGTCGCGGTCAGCCGCAGATCGCCCACCCGCGTCGACTCGCTCCAGTCCAGCTCCCGTATCCGGCTTTCGGGTACGCCCCAGCGCTCCAGGTGCGCTCCCACGCCGAGCGGTACCGCGAAGAGCGTGTCCGTCGAGGCCAGTGCGCGGACCGTGGGGAGGTCGAGGTGGTCGTAGTGGTCGTGGGAGATGACGACGACGTCCACGTGGCCGAGGGAGGCCATCGGCAGCGGCACGCGGTGGAGCCGCTTGGGTCCGGCGAACGTGAACGGGGAGCACCGCCGCCCCCACACCGGATCGAACAGCACCCGGCCACCGTCGATCTCGGCGAGCACGCTGGAGTGTCCCATCCAGGTGACCCGCAGCCCGGTGGCCGGGGGTCTGGCCAGGTCCTCGGCCGTGGTGGGGTGCAGCGGCACGGAGGAGGCCGGACGGCGCCGCTCGCGCGCCTCCTTGGTGAAGAAGGTCTTCGCCAACTCGGTCCTGGAGCCGCCCGGGGCGGGTCGCGGCCCTTCCGGAGTGGCGGGCGGCGGTCCTTCGGGATTACGGAACACACCGTCGGCGAAATGGGGAGAGCGACGAATCCGCTCCATGCGCGCCCCTGCCGGATCGGCTCCGAAAGCGAGGGGCCGCAGGCTGCGCGGTTTCCGCGGCTGTGAGCGCTGCGGTTGCGGGGCACTTGAGCCGGCCACATGACCTCCTGGGGATCTTCACCTCATTGCATCACTTCGCCTGGGCGGGCGGAACACCGGGCCACGCGCGAAAAACCGGTGTGTGCCCTCCAGCGGCCCTCATGTAGCGTGCGCGCCATGTCGAGCCCCGAAGCGTCCAGGACGGGGGCTTTCGGTCACGCCGTCAGCCCCCTGCGCCACTGAGTCCGTAGCTCTGCCGTCCCGCCGCCTTCCGCGGCCGGACGTCTGTGCCCCTGGGTGCTGACCGCGGTGACGAGAACGCCTCCACTCCTGTTTCTCATCGCCTCGGAGCCCCTCGATGCCTCTCGCGCTCTACCTGCTGGCCATGGCCGTGTTCGCCATGGGCACCTCCGAATTCATGCTCGCCGGTCTCTTGCCCGGCATCGCTGCCGACCTCGACGTGACGGTCGGGACAGCGGGAGCGCTCACGTCGGCCTTCGCGATCGGCATGGTCGTCGGCGCTCCGCTCATGGCCGGGCTCGCCCGCAACTGGCCGGCACGATCCACTCTCCTCGGGTTCGTCGTCGTGTTCGCCGCGGCGCACGTGCTGGCCGCCACCACAACGGACTTTCCGGTCCTGTTCGCCACCCGGGTGATCGCCGCGCTGGCGAACGCGGGCTTCCTCGCCGTCGCGCTGACCACCGCCGCCGAGCTGGTGGCAGCGGACAGGAAGGGACGCGCGCTCGCGGTGCTGCTGTCCGGCACGACGGCGGCCACGATCGCCGGGGTCCCCGCGGGCTCCGTACTGGGCACCATGCTCGGCTGGCGCGCCACATTCTGGGCCGTCGCCGCCTGCTGCCTGCCCGCGGCCCTCGGCATCCTCAAGGGCGTTCCGGCCCCTCGCGTGCGGGCGGACGCCTCGCACAGGCCGGCGCTGCGAGCGGAACTCCTCCAGCTGAAGAGCCCGCGCCTGGCCCTCGTGATGCTGCTCGGTGCCCTGGTGAACGCGGCAACCTTCGCGAGCTTCACCTTTCTCGCTCCCGTCGTGACCGAGACCGCGGGCCTGGGCGATCTGTGGATCTCGGTCGTTCTGGTCCTCTTCGGTCTCGGTTCCTTCGTCGGTATCACCGTCGCGGGACGCGTGTCAGACCACCGCCCCGGCCTGGTCCTCACGCTCGGCGGTCCGCTGCTTCTCCCCGGCTGGCCGGCCCTGGCGGCGCTGGCCGACCGGCCGGCCGCCCTGCTCGTCCTCGTGTTCTGGCAAGGCGCGCTGTCGTTCGCGCTGGGCAGCACCCTGATTACGCGCGTTCTCTACGAGGCGACAGGAGCCCCCACCATGGCCGGCTCGTACGCGACCGCGGCGTTCAACATCGGCGCCGCTGCGGGACCGCTCCTCGCCGCGACATCCCTGGACACCGCCCTCTCGGAGCTCGGGCCGCTGTGGGTGAGCGGAGTGCTCGTCGCGCTCGCGCTGCTGGTGGCCTTCCCCCTCCGCGGCGTGCTCGCGTCCGGTCGTAGCACCGAGGCGCCCCGATGAGCTGTCCCGACCTGGTCCGGCTCGCCGGCTCGCGTCGGGGCGACCGGGGGGCCTTCCGGTCCGGCACAGCGGCCTCGTTCTCGTCAGCCGTCGTACTGAGGCCGGGCCGGGCCGGCCTTTTCGATGGCCGTGATGCAGGCCCGGACGGGCGGGTTCTCGGTGCTGGCGAGCCAGGCGGCCTGGATGTCACGGCGCAGACCGGGACGCAGGCGGGCGAAGCGCACGCCGGACGGGGCGGGGCTGCGGGACATCGTCGGGACGAGGGCCGCGGCGAGGTTGCGTTCGACCATCGAGAGCTGGGTGATGTGTTCGGTCAGCGTGTACCGCACCTCCGGTTCGACTCCGCGGGCGCGCAGCGCCTGCACGAGGGACTCGTACGGTTCGGTGCCCGGCGGGCAGCTGGCCCAGGGGATGTCGCCCAGTTCGGCGAGGTCGAGGCTTTCGCGGCTGCTGAGGGGGTGGCGGGCGGACAGCGCCACGCACACGTCCTCGCTGACGAGGGTGCGCAGGGTCAGCCCCTCCGGGAGGAAGGTGGGACGGTTGGCCCAGCTCTCGATGAGCAGGAGGTCGATCTCGCCGCTCAGCAGAAAGGGCATCAGCTCGACGGCCTCACCATCTGTCACGGTGGGCCGCAGCCGGGGGTGTTCCTCGGCGAGCGCGTCCAGGGCGCGGGGCAACAGGGTCCGCACGGCGCTGCCCACTCCGCCGATCCGCAGGGGGCCCAGCACCTCGTCGTGGAGGTCGGCGAGGTCGGCCTCCGCCGAGGTGAGCGCGCTCAGGAGGCGTTCGGCGTGCCCGGCGAGTACGCGCCCCGCGTGGGTGAGGCGGATGCTGCGGCCGTGCGGTTCCAGCAACCGGTGGCCCGCCTCCCGCTCCAGCTTGGCGAGCTTCTGCGAGAGCCCGGAGGGCGTGATGTGGAGGGTTTCGGCGGCGCGGGCGATCGAACCGTGGGTGGCGACCGTGGAGAGGGCGCGCAGCCTGTCGATGCTGAACACTTCACCGATGCTACCGAATCATGGTCAAAACCTGTTGCTTTTCCTTCTTGCTCGGTAAGGGCACAGTACTGGGCATGTCGTTGAAGAGCGGTTCGGCCGCTGAGCCCGGAGTGGGCACCCTCGAGGTCCCGGACACAGGAAGCCGGGCCAACCCCGTGCTCATGGCCGTCGCCGGGTCGGCCTGCATCTCGGCCTCCGCCGTGTTCATGAAGCTGTCCGACACCAACGCGGGTACGGCCGCCTTCCTGCGCTGCGCCCTCGCCCTCGTCCTCCTCGTCCCGCTCGCGTGGCGCGAGGTGCGCAGGGTGGGAAGGCGCCCGCTGCGCTACCAGTTGATGGACATCGGCGCCGGTGTCCTTCTAGGCGTCGACATGGTCTTCTGGGCGGCGAGCGTGCTGAACGTCGGCGCCTCCGTCTCCACGGTGCTGCTCAACATCCAGGTGGTGTTCTACCCGCTGCTCGCGCGGGTCATCTCCAAGGCGCCGCTGTCGCCCCGGTTCCTGCTGCTCGCGCCGGTGATGCTGCTCGGCGTCGCCCTCGCCAGCGGCGCGATCGGGCACGCCGAGTCGGGCAGCAACCCCGTGGCCGGTGTCGCCTACGGGACAGCGGCCGGACTGGCCTACGCCGGGTACCTGTTCCTCATGCGGCTCGGCGGCGGAAGGCAGCACTCCGTCTCTCCTGTGTGTGTCTCCACGGCCGCCGCCGCGGCGGCCGCCGGCATCATGGGAGGTCTGTGGACGGGCATCGACCTCAACCCCGGCTGGCCCGCCTGGGGCTGGCTGATCATGCTCGCGTTCATCGGACAGGTGGTGGCGTGGCTGTTCATCACCGCCGCGCTGCCGAAGCTGGCGCCCAACGTCGCCGCCGCGCTGCTGCTGCTCCAGCCCGTCATGGCCTTCGGCCTCGGTCTGCTGATCGGCGAACGTCCCACCCTCACGCAGGCCGGAGGCTGCGCCTTGGTGGTCGCGGCCGTCTGGTACAACAGCCGCCCGGCCAAGGCGTCGGCTGCCGCGTGAGAGCGTGAGCGGCCGCCCCCGGTGCCCCGGTCGCGGGGCGTCAGGGCGCGGCCGCCCGGTTCTCACCGCAGAGGGTGCGTCCAGTTCTCCGGCGGCTCGACGCGGCCGAACTGGATGTCCTCCACGGCGGTGCGCAACTCCACGGTGACCGGCCCCGGGGCCGGCCCCGGGACGGTGAACTCCCCGGCAGGGGAGCGAACCGTGCCGATCCCGGTGACCACCGCGGCCGTTCCGCAGGCGAACACCTCGCGGACGCGGCCCGCCGCGGCGTCCGCCCGCCACTGGTCACGTCTGTACGGTTCCTCGGCCACCCGGTAGCCGCGTGCTCTCGCGAGAGAGAGGACCGAGTCACGGGTGATGCCCGGCAGGACGGAACCGGTCAGGGGCGGAGTGAGCAGGGTCCCGTCGTCGAAGACGAAGAAGATGTTCATCCCGCCAAGCTCCTCGACCCAGGCCCGTTCCGCGGCGTCGAGGAAGACGACCTGGTCGCAGCCCGCCTCGGCTGCCTCCGCCTGGCCTGCCATCGCCGCGGCGTAGTTCCCGCCGCACTTGGCCGCCCCCGTACCGCCGGGCGCGGCCCGAGTGTACCCGTCGCAGATCCACACCGTCATCGCGGGCGTCCCGGCGGCGAAGTGTGTCCCGGGCGGGGTGGCGATGACACAGAACAGGTACTCCTCGGCGGGCCTGGCACCGATGCAGACCTCGGTGGCGATGAGGAACGGCCGCAGATAGAGCGTGGATCCGGGCTCCTGCGGCAGCCAGTCGCGGTCGGCGGCGAACAGCGCCTCCACGGCACCGAGGAACACCCCGTCCGGCACCTCGGGCATCGACAGCCTCCGGGCGGACCGGCGGAGCCGGCGGGCGTTGGCGTCAGGACGGAACAGCTGCGCCCGGCCGCCGTCGGTGCGGTAGACCTTCAGCCCTTCGAAGACCTCCTGTCCGTAGTGCAGAACCGAACTGGCCGGCGACAGCGGCAGTGGGCCGAACGGTTCGACGCGTGCGTCGTGCCACCCCTTGCCTTCCCGGTAGCGGACGGTGGACATGTGCTCGGTGAAGACGGTGCCGAAGGCCGGGTCGCGCAGCAGCGCGGCACGCCGATGCGAGGGCAGACGGTCGGGCGCCGTCTGCTTCGCGAAGACCACCGGAGCGCTCACCGGGCCGCCTCGTCGTCGCCGCGCGGCCCGGTCAGCAGGATCCCCAGGCAGAAGCTGCCCGGGACGGCCTTCCTGGTCACGAAGTGGTGCACGGTACCGGCCGGAATGAGCATCGCGGCGGGCGCGCTGAGTTGGTGCGTCGTGCCGTCCGTCACGACGTCGATCACGGCCGCACCGGGCTCGGGCGCCAGTAGCAGGTAGATCTCCGGAACCTCGTGGGTGTGCGGGGCCGCCACCGGTTTGTCGACCTTGTCGCTGATCTCACCGCCGGCGATCTCGAACTCCAGACCGTCGAGCAGCCCGCGGGTGAGGAGGAAGGGCGTTTGCGCGTAGTGGCCGGGCACCTGCTGGAAGACGGGCAGGTCCTGGAGGACGAGCGGGCTGTCCGAGAGGGTTGACGTGCTCGATTCGGTGCTCATATTCACTTCCCTGGTCGGGGGAGCTGAGGACAGGTAGTCCGTGGGCGAAGGCACACCGCCGGTCAGGCGGGCGTGAGCCGGTAGACGAAGCTGAAGGCCGGGAGGTCGATCATCCGGCGGTCCGCGCACCGCCACCCGCTCTCCTCCAGCACCGAGGTCCACTCGTCCAGGCTGGGCAGGAACTGGTCCATCACTCCGTGCACGGTCTCGAACCCCAGGGAGAACATGGGGTAGTCGGGCCCGGCGAGACCGGTGGAGCGGCAGGTGTCACCCAGTATCAGGTTCTTGACGTTGGGGAAGACCGAGCGCAGCCGGCGCAGCGTGCGCACGCAGTTCTCCCGCGGCCAGAAGTCGTGCCCCATCAGGAAGCAGGTCACCAGGTCCACGTCGGCGTACTCCTCGCGGGGAGCGAGGTTGAGTACGTCGTCCTGCACGAGGGAGACCCGCTTTTCGAGACCCGCCTGGGCGACGGCCTCCTGCGACACGGCGATGGCGCCTTCGGCCACGTCGATGCCGATCGCGTCGATCCGGGGGCGGAGCCCGGCCAGCCACACGAGCCGGTCAGCCGAGCCGCAGCCCAGGTCGGCCACGGTCGCGATGTCGAGATCGTCGATGAGCTCCCGGAACGGCGGGTCGAAGAACGTCCTGGCGATGTTGCGGCACGCCACGCTGATCGCGCGCGCGTCCCTGCGCACGTAGCTGCCCACCCGGTCCGCGTTCTTGATCTTGGTCGGCAGGGTGGTGAACAGCTCGCCGCAGCCCCGGGTGAGCCAGTGGAAGAAGCCCTTGGTGAGGTAGGCGCTGCGGAAGCCGGCGCCGGGCTTCGCCGTGGTCCGGTCGGCGTCGAGATCGACGACGTGCCGGCTGGAGAGCGCCACGACGATGGTGAGCAGCGCCTCCGGGTGCATGTCGTGGCGCCGGGCGTAGTCCGCGATGTCCACCACGCCTTGCTGCTCCAGCTCGTCCAGGAGACCGAGCTCCCAGGCCGCGCTGATCGCGGCCGAGGCGATGGCGCCGTTGAAGGTGTCGGCGCAGTACCGTGCCTCGTCCAGTTCGGTTGTGGCCATGATCATCAAAGCCCTTCGTGTTCGCGGAGGAGAGTGTGCCGGGAGGTGCGAGGAGGTGCCGGCCGGCGTCAGGACGCGCTGCTGTCCGGCGCCGGGCCGCCGAGTTCCGCCGCTGCGGCTCCAGGGGCTCCGACGAGGGTCACCAGGTGGCGGAAGGTGTCGGCGAAGGATTCCTTCAGCTCGGTGATCTCCGGTGTCCGCAGCTCGGCGGGCTCGTCGTGCGCGCTGGGCGCGTAGGACGGGTAGAGGCCGTTCGCGGTGATGTCGAGGAGGATCGCGTGCACTCTGCGCAGCAGCTGGCGCACGATCAGCTCGTAGGAGACGGGCGACCGGGTGGTCAGGAAGATCCCGTCGTACAGCCAACGGCGGGTGTCGCGGGCCAGGGGCGTGACGGACGGGCGGTCGTGCGTGGTCAGCAGCAGGGAGACCCCGGTCTCCATGACCTTGGCGGCGATACCTTCGTGGACCCGGTCGTTGAGTACGCACTCGTCCGCCAGCGCGGCCGCGGCGGCGCCCTCGCCGACCCGGATCCGCCCGCGGATCAAAGGCCGCACCGGGCCGTAGTCCTTCGCCCAGGCACCGCTGAGGTTGGCGTGCTGGCGCCCCATGGGCAGCCGGATGACGCGCTCGTAGATGTCCCGGGGCGGCGCGCTGGTGTACAGCAGGATCAGTGAGAAGCAGCGGACCATGCACCGGGCCTGGCGGGCGAGCCTGTCGGCCTCCGCCGAGTCGGCCGGCGCCGAGGCTTCCTCCAGCACGGCGGCCAGCAACTGCCACAGGCAGAACGTGGTCTGGTGGCCGGTGATCCACCGGAACCAGAACACCCGGTCGATCTCCGGCTCGTCGGTCGGCACCATCGCCGCCGCGGTCCCCGGGTCGGCACGCCATCGTTGGACCCACGCCCGCACCTGAGCGGAGGTGTCCTCATGGTGGGCCGTGGCCTTCATCTCGGAGGCCGGGGGCGGGTCTGAGGGCAGAGCCAGCGGCTCGAGACCGTAGACGTGGTCGCCGAACTCCCAGGAGCCGGCGGTCGGGAGGGTGATCGGAACGGCATCGGGGTCATGCAGTTTCATCAGCACTTCCGGAAGGGGGAGGCGAGTGGGGGAAGGCATGCGGCGACCGGCGCCGGCTGCCGTGGGCGGATCAGTGACCGTGAGCCGTCAGGTCCTCGACCATCCGCCGGGCGAGCGGGCCGGCGGAGGCCGGGTTCTGGCCGGTGTAGACGGCACGGTCGACGACGATGTGCTCGTCCCAGGGCTTGTCGGCCACCGAGAAGGACGCCCCGTTCTCCTTGAGCCGGTCCTCGGTCAGCCAGGGCGCGCTCCCGGCCAGACCGAACTCGGCTTCCTCGACGTTGCTGAAAGCCGTGACGGCGAACCCCTCGAACAGCCAGCGCCCGTCGTCGGCCCGGGCGGGCAGGAGCGCGGCCGGGCCGTGGCAGACGGCCGCGAGAGGCCTCCCCGCCTCGAACATACCGCGGGCCAGCACGCCGAACGCGGCCGAGTGCGCCAGGTCCTCCATCGGGCCGTGGCCCCCGGGGACGAACGCGCAGTCGAACGCGTCCGGCGCGATCTCCTCAAGTACCAGCGGGGAGGCCAGCTCGGCGGCGAGCCCGTCCAGGTAGCCGGACCACGGCTCGACGAGACCGGCCGGGTCCGGAGTGGGCGGCACGCCTCCCGGAGTCGCGACAGCGGTACGGAAACCCGCCTCGCGGAACGTGCGGTGAGGGACGGCGAGTTCCTCGGGCCAGTATCCGCAGCGGTGCAGGGTGCCGTCGGCGAGGGTCCAGTGCTCTGCCGCGGTGACCACGAACAGGACCGAAGTGGTGCTCACTGGCGGCCTCCGTTCTCCGTCAGCGGTTCCTCGACGTACAGGCCCAGGCTGTTCAGCGTCGGGAAGTCGTCGAAGGAGAAGAGACAGGCGTCGTCCGAGCCGTCATCGTTCGCGTGCTCATGCCACGCCCAGGAGGGTACGCAGAAGATGTCGTTCTGCTGCCAGTCGAAACGGCGGCCGGCCACCACGGAATGGCCGCGCCCCTTGGCCACCTGGTACACGACAGAGCCCGTGTGCCGGTGCGCCAGGGTGGCCTCACCAGGGCGCAGCAGCTGCATGTGGGCGCTCATGGTGGGCAGGACGGGGCCGCCGGTGGACGGGTTGACGTACTCCATGAAGATGCCGTCGTACGGTGACCCGTCGCTGACCTTCGCCAGAGCGTGCAACGCCTCGTAGGTCTTCTCCCAGGGGAACATCAGCAGCGGCGAGTACCGGCTCGCGCGACGGCCGTCGGGTTTCAACATGCCGTGACCGTGCTCGTAGAGGGTGGAGTTGGTGACCGGCCGGGCCGCCTGGCGGCGCTCCGGAAGCAGCTCGAAGAAGTTGGCTCCCAGCGTGTCGACGAGCGGGTCGTTGGTGGCGTCCTGCCAGATCACGGGGTCGGCGTCCGGCTCCGTGCCGCTGCCGTGCTCGTGCCACAGGCGGCTCGGTGTGACGACGAGATCACGCGCGCCGACCTCCAGCCGGTCACCCGCGATGGTGGTCCAGGCGCCGTCACCCTCGATGACGAAACGCATCGCCGACGCGGCGTGCCGGTGCGCGGTCATGGCCTCGCCCCCGTTGAGCATCTGCAACCCCGTGTAGAGGTGCCCCACGGCGGCGCCGCGTTCGGGATGCCCGGGATTGATCAGCGAGACGACACGCAACGCCGCGTCGTCGCTCTTCACGAACGAGGCCGACTCCAGGGCGAACGGCCTCAGTTCGGCGTACTTCCAGTGCATCGGGACGGAGGCGGGCTTCGGCGACCAGGGCCCGGGTTCCACTGTCCACCGGGCCTCGGCGCTGAGCTTCGCCAGCTGTGCGTAGAATTCCTGCCCGGCCGGCTGCTCGGACGTTGTGTTGCGCGCGCCGGACTGCCCGGATACTTCCTCCGGCATGACTCGACTCCTTTCGCTGGGGGTTCGGAGTGACGCACTCGGTGAGCGCAGGGTGAAACTGGGGGCGGGGCGGATCTGCGGTATGGCGGAGTTGCCGCTCCGTTCAAGAACCGGAATTCCGTGAGAAGCACGCACGGAACGGCGATGCCGCGTGCCGGCCCGGAGACGTCACAGGGACAGAAACGCTGCCTATGGCAGGAGGCGTTCCGACTCCAGGAGATTTCTGTGACACGCCTCCGCGGTCTTCTTCAAGAGCTCCCAGAGTCTCTCGACGTCCTCGGGGCGGGTCTGGATGTTTCCGATGGAGATGCGCAGCACATAGCCGGCCGGAATGACCGCGTGGGAGAGGTAGGTCTCTCCGGAGCGGGAGACGGCGTCCCGGATCGACGCGTTGAGCCGGTCGTGGAACTGCCGCCGACTGTCCGTCCCTTCGCCTTGCGGAAATCCGGACGCCGGCTCGTACCGCAGACACACCAGGGGGAGCACCGAAGAGGCGGCAACTGTCCAGTCCGGATGTTCTCTCGCCCGGGCTCGCAGAGTCTCCGCCATGCGAACGGAGCGGGTCAGCCGCGCCGCCAGGCCACTCCGGCCGAACGAGCGAATGATCCACCAGAGTTTGAGCGCACGGAACTGCCGACCGAGCTGGAGGCTGTGGTTCATGTAATCCACGGCCGACTCCTCCGGGTCGGTCCGCAGGTATTCCGGAACGAGCCGGAACGTGTTGGCGAGCGCGTCCTTCCGTTTGCAGTACAGAGCCGTGACTTCCAAGGAGGAGAACAGCACCTTGTGCGGGTTCACCACGACGGAGTCGGCCGACTCCAGCGACGCGATATGCGGCCGGATATCCTCGACGAGTCGCCAGAATCCTCCGTAGGCGGCATCGACGTGCAGCCACAGTCCGTGCCCCCGGCACACCTCGGCGATCTCCTCCACCGGGTCGACCGCTCCGGTGGACGTCGTCCCCACGGTGGCGACGACGGCTACAGGACGACGACCGTGCCGCAGGTCGTCGTGTATCGCGGCGTCCAGTACGGAGGGCTGAAGCCTTTGGTGTTCGTCCGAGGGGAGCCGCACCACGTTGTCCGTACCGACACCGAGCGCGATAGCCGCTTTGTCGACGGAGTTGTGCGCCTGGTCCGAGGCGTAGATCCGCAGCGTGGGCGCGTCCTGCCCGGCCAGGCCGCGCTCCCGGATCCGGAGATCGCCGAGGCTGCTGTCCCGGGCGGCGGTCAGGGCGTACAGGGTGGCCAGTGAGGCGCCGTTGACCAGCACTGCGTCGGCGTCCTGGGGGTAGCCCACCATCTGCGCCATCCAGCAGAGCACGGTGCGCTCCACGGCCGCCGCGGCCGGCGCCGACTTCCAGACGTGGGCGTTGACGTTGAAGGTCGAGATGAGGGCGTCGGCCAGGATCGCCGGGCCGCTCGTACTGGTGGAGAAGTAGGCGTGGAAGGAGGGGTGGTGCCACAGGGTCAGGTACGGGACGACACGCTGCCAGGTGTCCTCCAGGATGTCGTCGAACCCGGTGGGGGAGTCCGGAAGCGGTTCGTCGATGAGGTCCTGTAACTGTCGCGCGTCGATGTCGGGCGCGACGGGGATGTCCCGGATGTTCTCCAGGTGGTTCCTTATGCGAGCCAGCAGCGCCCGACCGTTTTCTTCGAGGTCGTGGGGGTCCCAGTCCCCGTACGAACCCACGGGATCAGACACGGGTTTCCTCCAGGTGAGAAACAAACTCGGGTCCGCGGTAGGTGCCCGAGCGGAGACGACGGGATCCTTCCGTCCGTTTCCGTGCGGGTTTCGCACTTGCCGTCGGGTTTCTCAGTGGTCGTGCTCGACCTCGACCGGGAGTTCCGTGAAGTATTCGATCACACGGGGCTGAGCGCAGTAGTCGACGCAGAACTGACGGAGAAGGGGTTCTTCGGCTTCGGTGATGCGCTCGTGGGACTCCCTGCTTTCCCACGGGTACATCATGACCACTCGGGCGGGGTCCTCCTCGCTCTGCAAGAACCGGCCATGCGCTATCCAGCCGGGATCACTGTGTCCGCCAGGACCGACGATCTCGTCCATTTCCTGCATGATCTTCAGCGCCTGAGTCTCCAGTCCCGCTTTCAGGAACCAGGTTTCGACAACGGTGATCACTATTTCTGTACCTCCTGTTCCAGGGCCTGCCAGGGCACAGGAATGCCCCGGGCAGGATTTCGGGAATTGCGGACCCGCGTTCGCGGCCCGTGTTCTCCCGCATGGCGGAGCTGGGCAGGCCGATTTCGGCAATGCACGGAGCATTGCACGGAGGCACTGCGCCAACAGACAGCTGACGGCCAGTGGCCGGTTTCACGGGGCGGCCACTCAACAACTGATGCGGGGAGGTCAATTGCGCGTTCGAGCACGGTCAGAGCTCGACCATGAATTGACCATAAGAGCCGTGGCACCCCCTGACAAGTGCGCCCCCGGGCACGCCCCGAGCATCGCGCCATACGTCCGGGCGGAAGAGTATGCACGGACGCGCACATTCCCTGGTCGGCGTCGCCCGGCAAGTGCCGGCCCCTCCGCGGCATGACAAGAGAAGAGGGTGAGTGTGATCCTCGTCACACTGCATATCTTGGTTCGGTCCAGAAATTGAATTCTGGAACAAGTCCGAGGCGGGGGTGCCCGTGTGCCTTTCTCGACGCGGTTGGTGTGACCTGTGTGCTGTGGGTGCTGTTTCGGGAGAGGGCCGATTGTCGTGGTCAGAGGTGTTGGTGATGTGCCGGAACGCGGCGGGGTGCGAGGGCTCAACGCGTGGGTGACATGGGCGAGTTGGGGCCGGACGGCACCCCCCGAACCCGCGATCGGCGATCCGGTGGATTCGAGGTGAAGTGCGGTTGGCCTGAGGTGCAGCCCGGTTGGCCTGAGGTGAACGACGAGGCGCACCGACCGGTGACCGGTCGGGGCGGACCCGGTCTACCGGTTCGCGGCTTCGCGAGAGGCGATCCGGTTCGTGCGACCGACCGCGCGGCCCACCGCGTTGCGCACCGCGAGGCCCGGCCGAGTGCGGGGCACCATGAGCCTGGAGAGCAGACCGACGCGTCGCTGCCGCGGGCCGGCCCACCTCGCGGCGGAGCCGCGACTCGTAGGCGGCGAACGCGCGGGCGTGATCACCGGGATGGGCGGCGAGCTCTTCTGCGAGGGCGTACGCGCCCGCCATCGCCATGCTGGACCCGTCGCCCAGCAGGGCCGTCGCCGCCGCGTCCTTGCGATTCCTCGCCCGTGAGCTGACCGCACGTCGTCTTGCGCAAGGGACACGCTGGCGCCGGCCGGCCGCAGGACGGCAGGCGCCGCTCGTGCTGGCTCATCTACGATGCGGCCATACCCACGCCCAACTCGCCGCCGGATTCGGCGTGGGCACTACCACCGCCTACCGGTACATCGCCGAGGCCGTCGACGGTCCTGGCCGCTCTGGCTCCAACCCCCCTCACCGAAGCGGTGAGGACAGCCTCCGGCAAGGCGTTCGTGATCCTGGACGGCACGCTGCTGTCGATCGACCGGATCGCCGCCGACCGACCCTTCTCCTCCGGGGAACACAAGAAGACCGCATGAACGTGCAGGTGATCGCCGACCCGGCGGGACGGTTACTGTGGGCCTCGCCCGCGCTGCCGGGATCCGTCCACGACATTCCAGGCCGCGCGAACCCACGGCATCATCGGTGCCACGGTGCGACGTGTTGACGCCGGGCTCGGGGACACGTGGGACCCAGGCCGGGCGGTCCCGGCCTGGGTCACGTGCGGACGTCAGGTCCGAAACCCCCGCGGAGCTCGCCGCGGGGGTGGGTGTTCAGCAGCTCAGGTTGTCACCCGGGGCCACTCCCAGTACCTGGGTGAACTCCTTGTACTTGTCGATCCGGCTCTGGACCTGGCCGGGGTTCCCGCCGTCGCACTCGATGGTGCCGTTGATCGAGCGGATCGTCTCGCCGAAGCCCGCCCCGTTGACCATGGCGTCGTGCGCGGTCATGGTGCCGGGGCCGGTCTGGGTGTTCCAGTACCACAGGGCGGTCTTCCAGGAGACCGCGGCGTCCCGCTCTACCAGGTACGGGTCGTTGAGCAGGTCGATGCCGAGGGCGTCACCGGCGGCCTTGTAGTTGAAGTTCCAGCTGAGCTGGATGGGGCCGCGGCCGTAGTAGGCGTCCTGTCCTGCGGGGCAGCCGTACGGCTGGTCGGCGTCGCAGTAGTGCGGGTAATTGCTCTGGTCCTGCTCCACGACGTGGACCAGGCCGCCTGTCTCGTGGCCGACGTTGGCCAGGAACGCGGCGGCTTCCTGCTTCTTGACGGTGTCGCTGCCGGTGTTGGCGAACGCCGGGTAGGCGTCCAGCGCTGCCGTGAGGCCGCTGTAGGTGTAGAACGAGTTCCGGCCCGGGAACATCTGGTCGAACTGGGCCTCACTCACCACGAACTCCGCGGCGGTGGCCTTTCGTGACTGCGCCGGGGCTGCCTGGGAAGTTGTGGGCATGACAAACCATAGGGCGCATCCGACCGCCAGAGCGGTCAGCAGCGCCATGATGCGTCGCTTCGACACGGGCGCACTCCTCGCTTGTAGGGGGCGCACGGAACTCAACCGCATTGGTCTGTACCAAGTCAAGAGGTGGTGGGGCGGGAGGCGACGAGGGGGCTCTGCGTCTGTATGTCGGGAGGGGCGCGGCCGGCCGGGCCGGTTATCCGGCACGGCAACGGGCCCGGTCGCTCGGCGACCGGGCCCGTCGTACTGCGGCTGACCGCGTGTCAGTCGCTCTGGGCGTCCGACGGCAGCTTGCGGATCTTCATGTCCTTCGCGTCCTCGGTGCCGAAGCCGTAGTCCAGCAGCTTGGCGGCGTCCTCGTACCGGTCCTTGCTGTTCAGCACGGTGCCGACGAGAGTCTTGCCGTCCCGCTTGCCCGCGAAGACCAGGCACTCGCCCGCCGCGCTGGTCGTGCCGGTCTTGATGCCGACAACGCCCTTGTACGAGCCGAGGAGTTGGTTGGTGTTGGTCCAGGTGTAGTAGCGGGTGCGCCCGTTGGCTGCCGGCGCCTCGCCCTTGTACTCCTTGGTCTTGACGATCTCGCGGAACGTGTCGTTCTGCATGGCGTGCTGGGCGAGCTTCGCCAGATCCTTCGGAGTGCTGGAGTCGCCGCCCGTGCCGTCGAAGGTGTCGAACTTCGTCTTGCCGAGGTTGAGCTTGTGGCCCTTCGCGTTCATGTCGACGACGAACGACTGCACGCGCTGCGCCCTGGTGGCGCCCTGCCCGAAGGTGTCAGCGAGGGCGTAGGCGGCGTCGGCGCCCGACGGCAGCAGGGCTGCGTACAGGAGCTGACGGACGGTGAGCTTGTCACCGGTCTGGAGATCCGCCGTGCTGGCGTGCTGCTCGGCGACGTAGTCGCGGTAGGCCTGCGCAACGGGAACCTTGCGGTCCAGATCGATGTTCTTGTTGTCGAGGATCATGGTTGCGACCATGATCTTCACCGTGCTGGCCATGGCGCGGTCGTCGTTCACGTTCTTGCCGTAGAGCGACTCGCCCTTGTCGTCGATCAGGGACGCGCCCTTGGCCGTGAGCTTGGGCGGTGGCGTGTCGGAGGCGCTCGATATGGTGCCCCAGGCGACGAGCGGGGTGGCCGCGAGAACTGCGCCGCCGGCGACTGCGGCGACCGTCTTGCGTTTGGTCAGGAGTCTTGCCATGGAGAAATACTCCGTCGGACGTGTGGTGGAACTGTGGTCAATTGGACGCGAGCCCGGGCACCCTGTGTCTCGGGTCCGGGCTCGCGACGCCCGACCCGTGGGGCACAGGTGCCCCCGTGATGCTCGTGTCGGACATCCGCGTTGATGACCGGTCCCACGGAAAAGTTCACGGTGACGCGGTAAATTTTTTGCGTGCCCAGGGTCGGGTTCGGCGAGCCCCGTAGGACCTGCGCGGGCCGGACTCTGTGGGCATCGGGGGTCTCCCATGCCATCGTGTCGACCTCGTGAGCGTGCCGAGTGAGAGACGGGAAAACCCGGCCCCGTGACCCCTCCCGCACGTGGGGCAGCACTGAGACTGTTCGGCTACGCCGACGTTGGTGAGCGTCGAGGATCTTCTCGATTCGCTGATCAACCAGTTGTCACAGTAACCGATGATCAACCGTTCAAGGAATTCGGGCCGGGTCGCCCGCGCGGCCGGCCGTGAGCCGTACACCTGGGGGGCGACCTCCAGGCACCCGGGTCCCACCCACGAGGTATTGACGGCGCGACACGCTCTGGATGAGGTTGGGCCTCCCCACAACGTGCCCCCACAGGAGGTCGGTTCATGGCCGACAGCTTCACCGCACAGGACCCCGCGCCCGGCCCGGAAAGGTCCCGGATCACGAAGAGGGCGTCGCGAGCCCGCGGCCGACGGCTCCGCGTGGTCGCCGCGCTCACCGTTGTCGGAGGGCTGACAGGGACGGTCACCTCGTCCGCCTCGTTCGCCGCCGACGACGGCGCCCCTACCTCTCCGAAGCGGCAGGAAGCCGCCTTCACCTCGCCCTTCACGGGGCTTCCCGCCGAGAAGAACCCCGTGCTCGCGGTGAAGATCGACAATCACAAGGACGCGCGTCCGCAGACGGCGCTGGAGGACGCCGACATCGTCGGCGTGGAGAAGGTCGAGGGCGGGCTGGGACGGCTGTTCGCCATCTACTCCAGCCACTACCCCGAGTCCCTGGGCCCGGTGCGCAGCGCGCGTGAGTACAACGTCGAGCAGATGCGCATGTTCCAGCGGCCCGCGCTCGCCTACTCGGGCGCGCGTGCAGGGGTCGTGGACAAGATCAAGGAGTCGCCTCTGTACGGCGTCTCGCACGACGACCACCCCGACGCCTACGAGCGCGGCGGGGACCACGAGCCTCCACACAACCTCTACGGTCACCCCGACAAGCTCCTCGCCAAGGCGCAGGGAGCGAGCGAGGCCGACGACATCGGCTTCCGCTTCGGTGCGGAACCCGGCGGCGGTACGCCCACCGATGGGCGGACGGTCGACTACGGCTCGTCCAGCGTCTCCTTCGACTGGTCGTCCGAGGAGGACCGCTGGCTGGCCTCCTTCGACGGTGAACCGGCCAAGGGCACGTCAGGGAAGCTGCTCGGCGGCAAGACCGTGATCATCCAGAAGACGGACATGCCCCCGGACTCCAGCGGCGAGACGCCGTACATTGAGACCGTGGGAAGTGGTGAGGCGACCGTCCTGCGCGACGGCAAGGCGTTCGAGACCAAGTGGCAGCGCAAGAGCGCGACGGGAGACACCACCTACACGCTCTCGAACGGCAAGCGCATGCCCTTCGACCCCGGGCAGGTCTGGCTCGTCTACCAGGAGCGCTGACACCTCAGCCGGAGCCGCCTCATCACCGCAGCTCTTCGACGGCGGCGGTCCGTCTGCGAGTCCGGTACGCCGCGGCCTTGACGCGGTTGCCGCACTCGTCCATCCCGCACCACGTGCGCCGGGCACCCCGGGAGCGGTCGAGATAGATACGGGTGCAGTCCGCGCGACCACACTCCTTGACGCGGGCGTGGGGATCGGCGAGCAGGGCGATACCGCTTCTGGCTATGTGCGAGAGCGCCGCGACGAGGTCTCCCGAGATGCGCAGCCCCGCGTCGCTGAGCTCGACCGTGGGAAGCGGCCCGGCGGCCGCGGCGTTGACGATCTCGAGGTCTCCCCGGCCGAAGGGCCGCCCCCGTACCCGGTCGAGCGCCAGGCGGTAGAGGGCCTCTCGCAGTGCCAGCGCGGACTCGAAGGCCGCGGAGTCGACGGCGACAAGGTCGGGTAGCTCGTCGCACCGGGCCACCCACCGTTCGAGGTCCGCGGGCGTGGCCAGCGCGTCGATGGGATCGCTGCGACGAGACACCACGGTGCCGGCGAGGTCCAGGGCCGGGTTGCCGCTCACGAACGCGAAATACACGTCACCATCTTGACCGGTGACGAACCTGACGGCAAGCTCGTCACCGGTTGAACCGGTGACGCCGTTACACGCGGGGGGAAGCAGTGGCCGAGTTGTCCGGCATCGAGGTCGTCGTCTTCGACGTCCTCGGAACACTCGTCGACGAACCCGGCGGGCTCCGAGCGGCCCTTCGCGAGGCGGTGCCCGCGGCCGACGACGCGTCGGCCGACGAGCTGCTCATCTTGTGGCAGCGGCATCGCGAACGCGAGGAGCAGCGCATCGGCCAAGGCGACCGCGCGTACGCCAACACCGGCGTCATCGACGCGGAAGCCGCTCAACAGGTGGCCGACCGAGCCGGAATCACCGACCCGGCGGCGATCGCCCGGCTGGCCACGGCTGGCCAGCGCCTGCCTCCCTGGGACGACTCCGTCGCCGGACTCGCGCGGCTCGCGCAGCGGCTCCCCGTCCTCGGACTCTCCAACGCCGGCCACACCGCTCTGCTACGCCTCAACGCACACGCCGGGCTGCGCTGGCACCAGGCCCTGTCCGCCGAAGCCGTCCCGGCCTACAAGCCGTCACCCCAGGTCTACCAACTCGCCGTCGACACCGCCGGCTGCCCACCGGAGCGCGTCCTCATGGTGGCGGCGCACGCGTGGGATCTGCGAGCCGCCCAGAAGAGCGGAATGCGAACCGCCTACGTTCACCGGCCTTCCGGCGACCCACCGAAGCCTTCCGACGCCTTCGACCGACACTTCAACGGACTGGAAGAACTGGCCACAGCGCTGACACGGAGATAGCCGACGCGCCGGGCACGTTTCCGGTCGCCGCCGACCTCACGTCCCCTTCCGGTTCCCGCCGGCGTGTACGGCAGAGTCAGCGCCTTCCACCTGAAGGCCGCCGCCCCGCGGCCGGTAGGGACCTGATTGTCCGGTGTGCGCGTCGAGCAGGACACCGCGGCGGCTCGTTGGGCGGGGCCGTCGCACTGCGGGTCCTCGCCGACGCCGCGGTCCCGGTACTCTGCCTTGCGTCTTGCCGAGGCGACAGGGGAGCGGGCCGAGCTCCTGCCGATCCCCCGGGCTGGCCCATCCGCTCGCCGAGGAACCCGGTATCGAGCCCGCACCACAGCTGCCGTCGGCCCGCGAGGTGGACGCCGGCCTGACCTCATGGTTCCGCCGCAGGCACGCACGCGTTCCGGCAGATCACGCCAGGGAACCCCGGTCATAATCCGCCGGACGGAACGTAGCCCCTCTACCCTGCGAGTGTGTTCAGGACGTCCGCAACCGGGGTGGGGTCCAGAGGGCCGACGTGTGACGCGCCGGGGAAATCGTGCACGTGGAAGCTGTTGCCGGGGGTGGACGCGTCGGCTTCCGCGATCATTCTGTCCTGGAGCGCGGTGGCGATCGTACGGTCCCTGCCGAAGCGCAGGTACGTGCGGGGAATACGTCCCCAGCGGCTCGCCCGGCCGACCGCTCGGCCCGCATAGGCGGCGACGGGCTCGTCGGTCTGCATGCCGGCCAGTATCCGGCGGAAGCCGGCGTCGGGGTAGTCCGCGCAGATCATCTCCTTCAGGAGGGCCAACTCACCGCTGACGCCCGTACGGAAGTTCAGCCGCAATACCCCGAGCCGGTCCGGATCACCCACCGTCAGCTCCACCGGGCTGACGGCGTCCGCGTTCTCGGGTGCCGCCGTGCAGGCGTCCGCCGTGGGCAGGACGCGGCTGGGACAGAAGGCCGCCATGTAGCAGATGTGGTGAAGCAGGTGCGGGACGGCGTCGCCGACACGGCTGACCGACACGCCACCCAGGCTGTGCCCGACCAGCACCACCGGGCCGTTCCGTGCGGCCTGCCGCACGATGCCCGTGACGCGCGCCTCGTAGTCGTCCAGCCCGAGGCCCTTCAGCGGGGAAGGCTCGACCGCCATCGCTGTGAGGTCCTGCCGCTGGTACGACTCCGCCACGAAAGCCTCCGCGCCGTGCCGCGGCTGGTCCACCATGACGACGCGGTGGCCGCGCAGCACCAGCTCCCGCGCGATCGGCATCCAGAACGCGCCGGCGCTGTGGGTACCGTGCACCAGCACGTAAGTTCCGGGCCCGCGACGCGGGTGCGCCGCGGCCGGCGAGGTTCCGAGCCCGGTGGCCAGCGCCGCGCCCCCCACCGCGAGTCCCAGCCCCCGCAGCGCCGTCCGCCGGGTGGCACCTTCTTGTTCCGCGTTCGTGTCATCCCTCATGAACACAACGCTATGGACGGCCCGTTCGGCCCACCAGCGGTCCAGCACCCCCACAGGGGTGGACCCAGAACCACCTTCCGTGCGGCTCGCGGGGCCCGCGCACCGTGGGCGTCACCCCCTTAGCCGGTGACGCCCACACGCACCCGGTGGTCCGCATGGCGAGCGCTCCGGCCGCCGCTTCCGCCGTCGATTGATAGGCAAGTCGTAACTTGCCTATCGTGTGGGGCATGGCGGATGATGTCTTCAAGGCGCTGGCCGACCCCACCCGTCGGCACATCCTTGACGAGCTGACGGAGCGGGACGGCCAGACCCTGTTCGAGATCTGCGCACGGTTGGTGACCAAACACGGTCTCGGGCTGTCCCGCCAGGCGATCAGCCAGCATCTGGCCGTACTGGAATCCGCGGGCCTGGTCCACCCGCGGCGGCAGGGCCGCTACAAGTTCCACGACCTGAACACCGAACCCCTTGAGTGCATCGTCACCCGATGGCTCAGGCCCGATGCACCCGGAGAGCACCCATGAAGATTCACCTCACCAGCGTCTTCGTCGATGGCCAGGAGCAGGCCCTGCGCTTCTACACCGAGGTGCTGGGTTTCGTGACGAAGCACGACGTTCCGATGGGTTCCGACCGGTAGCTGACGGTGGTCTCGCCGGAGGACCCCGACGGGACCGAGCTGCTGCTCGAACCGTCCGGCCACCCCGCGGTCCAGCCGTACAAGTCGGCGCTGGTCCAAGACGGCATCCCCGCCGCGTCCTTCGCCGTGGACGACGTACGAGCGGAGTGCGAGCGGCTGCGCGGGCTCGGCGTGCGCTTCACCCAGGAGCCGCTGGAGAGGGGCGGGGTCACCACGGCGGTCCTGGACGACACCGTCGGCAACCTGGTCCAGATCGTGCACAGCACGTGAGTTCCGCGCGCCCAGCCGTTCACCCGAAGAGGGCCAACGGCACCGCTCCCGACGGCCAGACCTTGCCGAGGCCCCGACACCCCCGGGGGGGCGGAGGCGCGCCGGGGGCCGAGGCCATCGGCACGGTTGCCTGCCACAGCGCCGGCCGAGATCGAGGTGTTAGCCCAGGTCGAGAGCGAAGTCGGTCACATACCAGGCATCGTCGATCTTGGAGGACGTCATCTTGACGTCCAGCTGCCCTGCTTTCACGCCGGACGAGTTGGACAGGATCACCTTGTCGAGAGGCTTTCCGTCGATGGTGACCTTGTCAGCGGGGACCACCGCCTTGCCACCGGTGGCCGGGGTCTTGGCGACCTCCACCTGGGGGTCGCTCGGCGGCGGCTTGGGCGAGAACGACGCGCGGAACCTTCCGAGGTTCTCCCGCATCTTGCGCACCTTGGGGTCGTCGCTGTCGCACCTCGACGGGGAGCCGACCTGAGCGGGTGAGGAGCCGGAGGCCGGCTCCGCCATCACCAGGCAAGCCTTCTTCGGCTGCCCCTTGACGATCGCTGTGACCCACGCGGCGACGGCCCCCTCCGCCGAGGACTGACGGGTGTTCGAGGGAGGCGGCGTCGACGAATCGTCCTTCTTCCCCTCCGTGGGCCGGTCGGCTGACGAACTGTCCGCAGCAGGCTTCTTCTCACCGGAGTCCGAGTCGCTCGAACACCCGGTGACGCCCAGGACCATCGCCGCCAGCGCGGCGCCGGCTATCCAACCGACGGGCCTCTTCCGGTAACTGTCTGCCTTCATCTCGGCAATCCTTTTCCTGTGCGTCATGTGCTTCGTATGCGGCGGTGCGCCCCCGAAGCCTCTTCGGCCGAGACACCACACCGGACATGCAAACGGGCTGAACGACGAAACGGTTTCATGTCCAGGTCATGTCCGCCCGCGCAGGTCCAGCCGTGCGCGGTGCGCCTCTACCCCGCGCCCACGGCTTCATGGGGCGAACCGTCATGTGACCTGAGTCACTCAAGGGTGCTCTTGTCGTCGGCGCATCCGGCGTGTCACGATTTCCGCACGCCTTCCCTGCCCGAAAACAGCCGCGAGGCAGTGGATCGCCCCTCGGCCGCCGGTCTTTGCCGGCGAAGCGAGTGCCTGTGATCCCCAGCAGTCGGCTGCACCGTACGAGCAGTTGAAGTCCCTTCCCCCGAAGGGCAGGCGCAAGTCCCCGCCGACGTTCTCTGTCGGGCCGGGCGTTGCCACGAACGCTTCCTCCCGCTGTCGGGCCGACCAGGGCCCACCAAGCCGGCCCGTCGGTCTGGTGGGCCTACCTGGAGGTCTGCCTGCGTGGAGGCTGTCGGCCTGCCCGCCTCCACACGGCGGGCATGTCAGGACCTCCGACGCGGCCGTCCCTCAGCACCACGTGCCCAAGACGGCGGGCGAAACGCTCTGCGACCAGCGCAATGCCTCCCTGCCCTTCACCAGAGACCCTGAGGAAGTGGATCCCGGATATGCCGAGGTTATGCAAGCCGGCGATGAACGCGCCTGAACACGTGATCACAGTGGAAGAGACGCTGGACTTCGCCGAGAGAGCCCATGCGGGCAAGCCACAGCTTGCACTGGCGCTCCGTCTGATCCGGAACACCGGAGTCAGGAAACGGCACATCGTCCAGCCCATCGAGAAGACGCTCCGCCACCCGGGCTTCGAGGAACGCAACCGCGTCTACGAGGTCGAGTCCAAGAAGCGCACACCCCGGGTCATCGAACAGGCCCTGGCCAACGCCGAGCTGAGGGCCCGGGACGTCGACGCGATCATCTATGTGTCGTGCACGGGCTTCATGATGCCGTCGCTCACCGCATGGCTGATCAACACCCTGGGCTTCCGGTCCGACACCCGCCAGATACCCATCGCCCAACTGGGGTGCGCGGCCGGTGGCGCGGCGATCAACCGCGCGCACGACTTCTGCGCCGCCCACCCGGGCAGCAACGTCCTGGTCGTCTCCTGCGAACTGTGCTCGCTGTGCTACCAGCCGGACGCGGACGACATCGGATCGCTGCTCTCGGACGGCCTGTTCGGCGACGCCGTCGCGGCCGCCGTCGTACGGGGGGAGGGGGGCGTCGGTATCGACCTGGAACGCAACGCCTCCTACCTCATCCCGGGCACCGAGGACTGGATCTCCTACGCGGTCAAGGACACCGGCTTCCACTTCCAGCTGGACCGCCGTGTGCCCGGCACGATGGAACCGCTCGCCCCGGTCCTGCGCGAGATGGCCAAGGACCACAGCTGGGACGTCGGCAAGCTCGACTTCTACCTCATCCACGCCGGTGGGCCGCGCATCCTCGACGACCTCGCGAAGTTCCTCGAAGTCGACCGCGAGGTCTTCCGGCACAGCTGGTCGACCCTGAACGAGTACGGCAACATCGCCAGCGCCGTCGTACTGGAGGCCGGCCGCAGGCTGTTCGAGGAGGACGCTCAGGCGGCCGGCGCGACCGGACTGATCGCGGGCTTCGGCCCCGGCATCACCGCTGAGATGGCGCTCGGCACCTGGGCGGCCGACGGCGTCCCGCAGACCTTCGCCTGACCGCACGCGCGCATACAAGGAAGCGGAGCACATGACCGACCTCATCATCCCGGCCGGAGCCGGGCGCAAGCTCATCACCCCGGCGCAGGAGGTGACCTTCAAGGCCACCGGAGAGATGGGATCCTCCGTGTCGATCTTCGAGGTGATCGTCCCGCCCGGCTTCGACGTCGGGGCGCACGTCCACGAGAACGCGCAGGAGTTCTTCTACGTCCTGGAGGGCGAACTGGACCTGCTGTGCTTCGAGCCGACCGAGCGCACGGCGGACACCTGGCACCACTGGGAGTCCCCGAAGGGCGACCGCGTCGTCCGCGCCGGCGAGGGCAGTTGCATGTTCGTGCCTTCCGGCACCCCGCACGCGTTCCGCAACGCCACCGACAAGCCGACCAAGATGCTCTTCCAGAGCTTCCCCTCGCCGGAGCACGAGACCTACTTCGAGGAGATCGCCGAGATCTGGTCGCGCGGTACGGCGGTGGACCCCGCTGAGGTGGAGGCGATGCGTCAGCGGTACGACGTCAGGCAGATCACGCCGCTGCGCTACGAGCCTCCCTCGGCCGCCGGTGACACCGGCGACGGAAGTGACGCGGAGCGGAGCGGGAGGTGACCGTGATGCAACCGATTCAGCTGGTCCACGCGAGCCTGGGGGAGAGGGAACTCGCGGCCGTCGCCGAGGTCTTCGCCTCCGGCTGGCCGGCCGGGCAGGGGCCGCGGGGCAAGGCCCTGGAGGCCCAGCTGGTGGACAGGTACGCGGTCGGTGACGCCGTCGCGCTGTGCAACGCCGGCGCCGCGCTGCACGTGTCCCTGCTCGCCCTCGGGGTCGAACCGGGTGACGAGGTGATCGTCGCCGACTACGGTTTTCCCGCACCGGCCCACGCCGTCCGCTACCTCGACGCCGTTCCCGTCTGCGCCGACGTGCGCGCCGACACCGGGACCATCGATCCGCGGGCGGTGGCCGACCTGATCACCCCGCGGACCGTCGGCGTGATCGCGGTGGACACCGTCGGTATCCCCGCCGACTACGTGGAACTACAGGCGATAGCCGACCGCCACGGCCTGTTCCTCATCGAGGACGCGGCCTGCGCCGTCGGCGCGACGTATCAGGGACGCGAGGCGGGCGCACTCGCCGAAGTGGGCGTCCTGTCCTTCCACGGGCGCAAGGGCGCCAGCAGCGGCGAGGGCGGCGCGCTCCTGGCCGCCGACCCGAAGATCGGGGCTGATGCGCGGCTGCGCGCGTCCTTCGGTATCGGCAGCATCTTCGACATGGGTGAGGTCGTCGGCCTGCCCATCCCGGAGTTCACCCGCATCGGCCACAACTACAAGCTGTCCGACATCGCCGCGGCCATCCTCCAGGTGCAGCTCGACCGGGTCGGTGAACTGCGCGCGCGCCGGGACGCGGTGGCCGCGCAGTACGCCGAACTGCTGGCCGGCGAGGAGCTGCTGACGGTGCCCTACGTGCCGGAGGACCGCACCCACGCCTGGCAGACGTACATGGTGACGCTGGATCCCACCGTGGACCGCGCGGCCGTGGCGACCGAGCTGCGCGCCAAGGGCATCGGCTGCGGGCACGGCACCTTCGCCACCCACGTGCAGCCCGTCTTCGAGTCGAAGCACAAGTGTCCGGTCTCGGCGGAACTCTTCGAGCGCCACCTCGCCATACCGATGCACGCGGAACTCGGCGCGAGCCAGGTCGAACGGGTCGTGGAGGCGCTGCGCGGCGCGGTCCGCACCCATGCGGTGCCCACCAGGACTCCGGGGAGGACAGCATGACGGACAACCAGCCGGCACCGGACGGCGTACTGCGGCTGATCAACGGTTACTGGGCCACCGGCGTGATCGGCGCCGCGGCCGGCCACTCGCTCTTCACCCACCTGGAGAACGGCGCGGGCACGGCCACGGAACTGGCCGACCGTGCCGGGATCGCCGAGCGCGGCGCGCAGACCCTCCTCGACGGCCTCGTCAGCGTGGGTCTGGTCGAGGTGCACGGGGGCCGGTACCGGAACACGCCCGAGGCGTCCGCCTATCTGGTCGACGGCACACCCACCTCTCTGAGCGGCTTCGCCAAGCTGAAGCTGAAGCACATGAGCGGCCTGACCGCACTGCCTGAGGTGGTCCGTGCCGGGGGGCCGGTGCACGACGCGGTGACCGAGGTGGCCGACAACCCGCACTGGGAGGAGCTCGTCACGGCTCTGGCCGCGCAGTCGGTCCCCACCGCGACGATGGCCGCCGAGGTGCTGGAGGTGGCCTCGGCCGGCCCGCTCTCCGTCCTCGACGTGGGCGGTGGGTCGGGCGTGTACTCGTCCGTCCTGCTGGAAGCCAACCCGGCTGCCCGCTCCACCCAGATCGACTGGGAGCGGATCAACGGGATCGCGCGCCGGCTGCTGGCGGAGCGCGGGGTGGCCGACCGGTTCACCACTGTCGCCGGTGACTTCCACACGACCGACTTCGGCACCGGTGAGTACGACATCGCGCTGTACTCCCACATCGCCCACCAGGAGGGCCCGGAAGACAACGTCGAGGTCTTCGCGCGCCTTCGGGGCGCGCTCAAGCCCGGCGGCGCCCTGGTGGTCTGCGACTACGTCGTCGACGACGACCGCAGCGGTCCCGCTTTCCCGCTGATGTTCGCCGCGGAAATGCTGGTCAAGAGCAACCGTGGCGGCACCTGGCGGCGGTCCGACTACCGCGACTGGCTCCTCAAGGCCGGCTTCAGGGACGTCTCGTTCCACGCGGCGCCGCCCGCCACCCTCGTCATCGCACGGTAAGCGGGGAGCCCACCAGCGACCGCGCCATGGCACCCACCGCGACCGCGCCATGACGCACCACAACCGCCCGTGACGCGCACCACAGCCCATGACGCGCACCGCAGGCGGCCCGGTACCGCACCGCGATCCGGTGACAGCCCCCCATGTCCATCGTCACTGCAAGGGAGACAGTCCGATGAACGGCTCTGTGGCCTATCAATCGATACAGAAGCGCGGTCTTCACATCGGCCTGCTGCCGGCCATGGCCGCGGCTGTCAACGGGACGACACCGCTCACCCTCGACCACGACCTGGACGTTCTTCCCGAGGCGGGCAGGCGTCTGACGGCCTCCAGGCTCGCCGAGCTGGTCGATGACCTGGCGGCCCGCCTGTGGGCCGCCGGTGTGCGGCCCGACGCGCACCTCGTGCTCCACAAGAAGGCCAACGCCGACGTGTGGATGCTGGCCTGCGCCGCGTCCCGGATCGGCGCGGTGCCCGTGCTGCTCTCGCCCAACCTGGACGCGGCGACCGTGGGCGCTCTGCTCGAGAGAATCGAGAAGCCCGACCTGCTCACCGACGGGCACAAGCTGGACGCGCTCGCGGAACTGCCGCTGGCTCAGCTGACCCGGCAGGTGATCGTCGTGGCCGGTGAACGGCCGCAGACCGTCTCGCTGGCCACGCTCGCCGGGTCCCCGCGGGTCAAGCCGGTGGTGCGCCCCCTCGATGAGGCCGCGGTGATCACCCACACCTCCGGCACCACCGGGGTGCCCAAGCTGGTCGTGCACACGCCCCGCACCCAGGGGCTCCGGCTCAAACCGCAGTGGCGGCTGCTCTCCCTCATGCGCAAACGGGAGAACGTCGCGATCCACATCCCCTTCGTGCACTCACGGAACGTCGCGGCGATGGCGCTGGCCCTCCTGAAGGAGATGCCGGTGCTGCTGATGAACGAGTCGGACCCCGGCACGGTCGCCGAGCTGTTCCTCGAGAACCGGCCCGGGCTCGTCGAGGCGCTGCCCAATTCGCTGATGGCGTGGGAGGAGCTGACCGAGGACCCCCGCAAGCCCTTCGCGTCGGTGAAGTACTTCAGCAGCACCTTCGACGCGATCCACCCCAGGACGATGGGCCGGCTGCTCACCTCGTCCGAGCGCCGTGGCGCCCTCTTCTTCCAGATCTACGGGCAGAGCGAGGTCGGACCCGCTGTGGGGCGTGCCTACTTCCGCCACTCCGCGCACAAGGCCAACGGCCGCTGCGTCGGCTGGCAGATGCCGGTGGGCTCCGCGAAGGTGCGCGTCGTCAACCGCGGGGGAAAGCGGCCCACGAAGGAGAGCCCCGGCCACATCCAGGTCTCCTGGCCCGCCCTGGCCAAGACGTACTTCGGCGAGCAGGAGCGCTACGACAGCAACCGCGACGGCGACTGGTGGGCCACCGGAGACGTCGGCTACTTCACCAGGTTCGGCTGCCTGCACATGCTCGACCGCGAGGTCGACATGGTCCCCGGGGTCGCCAGCTCCCTGGAGGTCGAGGACGTGGTGCTCGACAAGCTGACGGAGCTGAGCGAACTGGTCGTGGTCCACGGCCCGGACTCCGAAGCCGTCCCGGTGCTGTGCACCCACGGCGACGAGCCGCTCGACCTGGACCGCTGGCGCGCGGCCGTCGCCGACTTCCCCCAGCTGGCCGACCCGGTGCAGATCCCCGAGGCCGAGCTGCCGCGCACCGGCACCCTCAAGGTACGGCGTCGCTCGCTGGCCGACCGGCTCAAGAACAGGCCCATGGACCAGGCGTGAGCTGCGCGGCCACGTGAGCAACGCAAACAGGAACAGCGACGCACCTTTGGAGTCATGATGCCGGGTACAGCCGATGCCGATGTGGCGAGTGTCTACTCCGCCATCGAGGAGTCAGCGGGGCTGATCGACGTGACCGCTTCACGCGACGTCGTGTGGCCCATTCTGACCGCGTTCGAGGACGAACTCGCCGATGCCGTGATCGCCTTCAGGGTGGCCACCAACGCGCAGCACGAAGGGGATTTCGACGCTCGCTTCACCCTTCCCAAGGAGGTCGATCCGTACGCTGTGGCCCTCTCGAAGGGCCTGCTGGAGGAGACGGACCACCCGATCGGTGAGCTGCTCTCCGACATCCAGCGGCTCTGCCCCATCGACAGCTTCGGCATCGACTTCGGGGTCACCACCGGGTTCAAGAAGATCTGGGTGTACTTCCCCGAAGGCGAGCAGGAGACGTTGGCCCGGCTCACCTCGCTCGCGTCGATGCCGCGGAGCCTGGCAGACAACATCGATTTCTTCACCCGTTACGGCCTGGCCGAGAAGGTGGACGTGATCGGGATCGACTACCGCGGCCGGACGATGAACGCCTACCTCGCGGCGCCCGCCCGGTGTTTCGAGGCGGACACCGTGCTGGAGATGCACCGGGAGCTGGGACTGCCGAGCCCGAGTGAGCAGATGTTCAACTTCTGCGAGAGGTCGTTCGGCCTGTACACCACCCACAACTGGGACTCCTCGGAGATCCAGCGGATGTCCTACGGCGCGAAGACGGAGGACCCCATGGCGTTCTTCGCCCGGCTGGGAACCAAGATCGAGCACTTCGTGAAGAGCGTCCCCTACGGTGTCGACGACCCCAAGATGGTCTATGCCGCCGTCACGTCCACGGGCGAGGAGTACTACAAACTCCAGTCGTACTACCGCTGGCGCTCCGTCAGCCGGCTGAACGCCGCGTACATCGCCGCTCGCGACAAGGAATCCGCGTAACACAACCCGCGGTTTCACGCGGCTGACAGGGGCCCCGCCCGCCGCGGGGCCCCTGTCGTGTGCTGCCCACGCGGCGAGCGCAAGGCGCTCGGAGTCCGAGTCGTCCCGCGGCCGCGCCGTGCCCGCGCGCGGCCTCTGCCGCAGCGGCGCAACAGGTCCCAAGCCGGTTCAAGCCCAGTTTTCCGGAACGCGCGCGCAATTGTGTACGAGAGGTGTGCAATGACGAGTCGGACGCATACGGCAACCTTACGCCCGGAAGACCGGGGCACGATCGACAGCCGGGAAGGACGGGGCGCACACGACAGCCCCGATTTCCAGTTCAGCCGCATGGAGAGCCTTCTGCGGGGACGGCGGCTCCGCCGCCTGACCGTGGACGGCGTCGACGCCGTGTTCGTCAGGGACCCGGTCCTGGTCCGTCGAATACTGGTGAGCGAGAGCAAGAAATTCGGGAAGGGCGAACTCTTCCGGAAGGCCAGAAACCTCAGCAGAGTGGGGATGCTCTCTCAGGACGAGGCCATGCACCGGCACTACCGGCGCCTGGCCAACCCCTACCTGCGGTCGAGTGCGGTCGACGGATATCTGCCTTACATGCGTGACGTCGTGCGTGAGGCCGCGTCCTGTTGGCGCGCCGGCGACGCCGTGGACATCCAGTCGGAGATGTGCCGGGTCGCCTGCGCGATCGCTGTGGGCACACTCATCCCGGGAATGGCGCCCGAGACGACGAAGGCGCTGAGCGAGCGTCTCACCCGGCTGGCCTGGGAGATGATCAGGAAGCCGCTGTACGGGAAAGCGGCAGCGGCCCGGGCCGCGCGGCCGGGTGCGAACCGGCAGCTGTCCCGCGCCCGCCAGGAGTTCCGGGAGCTGCTCGCGGCCTGCGTCGCCGGCCTCCCCGACTCTCCCGACCCCGCCGGCGGCTACCTCTCGGCGCTCCTGGCGGACTCCGACGAGCAGGGCAACCGCCTTCTCACGGCGGAGGAGGTGTGTGACGAGGCGGTCATGATGCTGACCTCCGCCACGGTCACCACTGCATCCGTCATGTCGTGGGCCCTGCACGTGCTCTCCAGGGACCCGTTGGCCGAGGAAAGACTCCTCAAGGACCTGGTGCAGCGGCGCAGCGGCGGTACGGACGGCGGCCATGGCGCGCCGTCCTACACCCTGAGGTTCCTGATGGAGGTCCTGCGGCTCTACCCACCGGTATGGATCTCGTGCCGGAAGGCCCTGTCCGACGTGACGCTCGGCGACCACGACCTGCCCGCGGGCACGAACGTGGTGTTCAGCTCCTATCTGATGCACCGGGACCCCGTGAGCTATCCGGACCCGCACCGGTTCGACCCCGACCGGTGGCTCTCGATCCACCCCAGCAACGTCGAAGCCTCCTTCATCCCCTTCGGTATCGGATCGAAGGGATGCATCGGGGAGTTGTTCGCCTGGCAGGAGCTCGAGATCATCCTCGACGTGGTGACGCAGGAGTGGAAGCTGGGCACCGAACCCGGCCGTCAGGTGCGCACCGCGCCGGAGACCACACTGCATCCCCGGCGCCTTCTCCTGATCCCCCAGCCGCGGTGAGCGGCGGCCCCTCGCGCGCTGCCGCAGTCGCACGCACTCGACCGCGCGCGGCAGCCGCGCCGCCGGACCGCTGGACGACGCGGTGTCACCGCAGACACGAACAGGGAGCTGAGTGTCCTTGACTCTGCCGATCTCGCCCGACGGGGTGTCGCAGGGCCGCCGGTCTCGTTCCGTCGGCGTCGGCCGGGCCCACGCCAAAGCCGTTCTGCTCGGGGAGCACGCCGTCGTGTACGGGGCCGAGGCGCTCGCGGTGCCCCTTCCGCAGCTGACGGTCACGGCGAGTGCCCGCTGGTCCAGCCGGAGGACGGAAGGGCCCGGTGACGTGTCCTTCACGGTGACGGGGCCACTGTCGCGGCCGGTGGCGGCGCAGGCATCCGACGGCCTCCGCCGGCTGGTCCGTCAGTTCTCGCCGACCCCGCGGACGGAGGACGGCGCGCACCTCGACGTGACCCTCGACTGCGCCATCCCGCACGGGCGGGGGCTCGGCTCCAGCGCGGCCTGCGCACGCGCTCTCGTCCTCGCGCTCGCGGACCTTCAGGGCCGCCAGGTCACGGAGGACGAGACGTTCGACCTGGTGCAGACGGCCGAGAACGTGGCGCACGGTCGCTCCAGCGGCGTGGACGCGCGGGCCGTCGGCGCGTGGGCCCCGCTGCTGTTCCGCGAGGGCGAGGTCCGGGAGCTGAGCGTCGGCTGCCGGGGCGTCTTCGTCGTCGCGGACAGCGGCGTCGTGGGCCGCACCAAGGCCGCAGTCGAGCAGCTGCGTGAGGGGTTCCAGCGGCACCCCGGAGCGAAAGAGGAGTTCCTCCGCCGTGCCGCGCTGCTGACCGAAGAGGCCAGGCACGCCTTGGCGGAGGGCAGGGCGGAGCAGCTCGGTACGCGGCTGACGGACTACCACGAGGTGCTCCGGGCGGCCGGGCTGAGTACCGAAGGCATCGACGGCCTCGTCGGCGCCGCGCTCACCGCGGGCAGCCTCGGAGCCAAGATCACCGGCGGCGGCCTGGGCGGCTGCGTCATCGCACTGACCACACCCGAGCAGGCCGACGAGGTCGAACAACGGCTCCGAGCGGCGGGCGCCGTGCGGACCTGGGCCGTGCCGCTGAGAGGGTCCTTTCGAGAATGAGCGCTGACTATCCGGCAACCCTCGGCCACGCGACGGAGCGGGGCAGTGGCGGGCGGGCCACCGCCGTCGCGCATCCGAACATCGCGCTGATCAAGTACTGGGGCAAGCGGGACGAGCACCTGATCCTGCCTCGTGCCGACAGCCTGTCGATGACGCTGGACCTCTTTCCGACGACCACCCGCGTGCACCTCGACCCCGAGGCCGGTCACGACGAGGTGACACTGAACGGCCGGCCCGCCGAAGGCGAGGCGCTGCGCCGCGTCGTCGCCTTCTTGAACCTGGTGCGAAAGCGGGCAGGGCTCGCGTCCAAGGCCGTCGTGGCCAGTGAGAACACCGTCCCCACCGGGGCGGGCCTCGCCTCGTCGGCGAGCGGATTCGCCGCCCTCGCCGTCGCCGCCGCTGCCGCGTACGGGCTCGGCCTGGACGCCACCGCCCTGTCACGGCTGGCCCGGCGCGGCTCGGGGTCGGCGGCACGCTCCCTCTTCGGCGGGTTCGCGGTGTGGCACGCCGGCACGGACTCCGGCACCGCTCTACAGGCCGATCTCAGCTCCTACGCCGAGCCCGTTCCCGTGAGCGACATCGACCCCGCCCTGGTCATCGCCGTGGTCGACGCGGGCCCGAAGACCATCCCAAGCCGAGCGGCCATGCGACGCACCGTCGAGACCTCTCCGCTGTACGAACCGTGGGCCGTCTCCAGCGGGGACGACCTGCGCCTGATGCGCGCCGCGCTGCTCGCGGGCGACTTCGAGACGGTCGGGGAGATCACCGAGCGCAACGCGCTCGGCATGCACGCGACCATGCTCGCGGCGCGGCCGGCCGTGCGCTACCTGTCGCCGGCCACGCTCACCGTCCTCGACCGCGTGCTCCGGCTGCGGGAGGACGGCGTTCCGGCCTACGCCACCATGGACGCCGGCCCCAACGTCAAGGTGCTGTGCCGCCGTGCGGACGCCGAACGGGTCGCCGAGGCCGTGCGGGACGCTGCGCCCTCAGGATCGGTGCTGGTCGCCAAGGCGGGCCCCGGCGCCCGCCTGCTGCCCGGGAGCGGTTGATGACCCGCCGGCGAACCGTCGTGAGACGCGCACCCGGCAAGCTGTTCGTCGCGGGGGAGTACGCGGTGGTCGAGCCGGGCAACCCGGCGATTCTCGTCGCGGTCGACCGCTACGTCACCGTCACCGTGACCGGCCGCGACGAGGCGGGCGTCGAGATCTCCTCCGACCTGGGGCCGCGCGGTACGCGATGGCAGTGGCGGGACGGCCGCCTCAGCCCGCGCGGCACCGGCGACGCGCAGGGTGCGCGCGCGGGCCTCGCGCACGTGATCTCCGCGATCGAGACGGTCGCCGCGCTGCCGGCCGGACGCGGATCGCTTGCCCCGGCCCTCAGCGTGTCGGTCGACAGCGGCCTGCACGAGGACGGCACCAAGTACGGACTGGGGTCGAGCGGTGCCGTGACCGTGGCGACCGTGGCAGCCGTCGCCGCGTACCGCGGTCTCACACCGACCGACGAGGAACGGTTCCGGCTGGCTCTGCTCGCCACCGCCGAGATCGACCCCAAGGGCTCAGGCGGCGATATCGCCGCCAGCACCTGGGGCGGCTGGCTCGCCTACCGGGCGCCGGACCGGGCCGCCGCGCTGGAGCTCGCCCGCAGCCGCGGCCTCGCGGAGGCGCTGAGCACACCCTGGCCCGGGTTCGCGGCGCGTCGCCTGCCCGCTCCGGCGGGTCTCGCGCTGGCGGTTGGCTGGACCGGCGACCCGGCCTCCACCACCTCCCTGGTCTCCGATCTGCACCGGCGAGCCTGGCGCGGCACCGCAGCGCACAGAAGATTCATCAGCGCCACCACCGACTGCGTGCGCGCGGCGATCGCGGCACTGGAGGCCGGCGCAAGCCAGGAGTTGCTGGAACAGGTCAGGCGGGCCCGGAGGGAGCTGGCCCGACTGGACGACGAGGTCGCCCTGGGCGTCTTCACACCCCGGCTGACGGCGCTGTGCGAGGCCGCCGAAGCCGTCGGAGGCGCGGCAAAGCCCTCAGGGGCGGGCGGCGGGGACTGCGGCATCGCCCTGCTGGACGCCGGTGCCCCGCGACAGTTGGCTCGATTGCGCGAGAGGTGGGCTTCGGCCGGGGTGGTGCCCTTGCCGGTCCGTCCCGCCGCGGAAGGGAACGAGGGATGATCGCTCAACGCAAGGACGACCACGTCCGGCTGGCTGTCGAGCAACAGCAGCAGCACAGCGGACGCAACCAGTTCGACGAAGTCGCGTTCGTGCACCACGCGCTGGCCGGCCTCGACCGGCCCGACGTCAGCCTGGCGACCGCCTTCGCCGGCATCTCGTGGCAGGCGCCGCTGTACATCAACGCGATGACCGGCGGCAGCGAGCGCACCGGCCGCATCAACCGGGACCTGGCCATCGCCGCCCGCGAGACCGGCGTGGCCCTCGCTTCGGGGTCCATGAGCGCCTACTTCAAGGACCCGGACTGCGCCGAGACCTTCAGCGTGCTGCGCAAGGAGAACCCGGACGGCTTCGTCATCGCCAACGTCAACGCGACGGCCTCCGTCGACAAGGCGCGCAGGGCCGTCGACCTCATCCAGGCGGACGCCCTGCAGATCCACATCAACACCGTGCAGGAAACGGTGATGCCGGAAGGCGACAGGTCGTTCTCGTCCTGGGCTCCGCAGATCGGCAGGATCGCGGCCGGCGTCGACGTCCCCGTGATCGTCAAGGAGGTCGGCTTCGGGCTGAGCCGCGAGACCGTCCGCCTGCTGGAGGGCCTCGGCGTGCGGATCGCCGACCTCGGAGGCCGGGGCGGCACCGACTTCGCGCGGATCGAGAACGGCCGGCGCCGGCTCGGCGACTACGCCTACCTCACCGGCTGGGGACAGTCCACAGCCGCCTGCCTGCTGGACGCGCAGGACGCTCCGCTGCCCGTGCTCGCCTCCGGGGGTGTGCGCCATCCTCTCGACGTCGCCCGTGCACTGGCGCTCGGCGCGTCCGGCGTCGGCGCCTCCGGCACGTTCCTGCGCACGCTCCTGGACGAGGGGGTGTCGGCGCTGGTCGAGCGCATAGCGGTATGGCTCGACCAACTGACCGCACTCCTGACCATGCTCGGCGCGCGCACCCCCGCCGAACTGACGCACTGCGACCTGCTGATCACCGGCGAGCTGCGTGGCTTCTGCGCCGACCGGGGGATCGACCCCGGGCCGTTCGCCCGCAGGTCCGGCAACCTCGACTTCCCCAACGACATGACGGGAAACACACGATGACCGACCACGCGATCGCCGGTGTTCCGATGCGCTGGGTGGGACCCGTGCGCATCTCGGGAAACGTGGCCACCACCGAGACACAGGTCCCCCTCGCCACCTACGAGTCGCCGCTGTGGCCCTCCGTGGGCCGGGGCGCGAAAGTCTCCATGCTCTCCGAGCGGGGCATCGTCGCCACCCTCGTCGACGAGCGGATGACCCGCTCGGTCCTCGTGGAGGCCGTGGACGCGCAGGCCGCGCTGACGGCCGCCCGGACCATCGACGCGCGCCTCGGCGAGCTGCGCGAGGTGGTGCGCACCTGTAGCCGGTTCGCGGAGCTGATCGGCGTACGCCACGAGATCAACGCCAACCTGCTGTTCGTCCGCTTCGAGTTCACCACAGGCGACGCCTCGGGGCACAACATGGCGACGCTCGCCTCCGACGTGTTGCTCGAACACCTGCTGAAGACGATCCCGGACATCTCCTACGGGTCGATCTCCGGGAACTACTGCACGGACAAGAAGGCGACCGCGGTCAACGGCATCCTCGGCCGCGGCAAGAACGTGGTCACCGAGCTGCTCGTGCCGCGCGACGTGGTCGCCAACGTCCTGCACACGACGGCCGCGGGGATCGCCTTGCTGAACGTCCGCAAGAACATGCTCGGAACCCTGCTCGCGGGCGGAATCCGCTCGGCCAACGCCCACTTCGCCAACATGCTGCTCGGGTTCTACCTGGCCACGGGACAGGACGCGGCCAACATCGTCGAGGGCTCCCAGGGCGTCGTCATGGCCGAGGACCGGGACGGGGACCTCTACTTCGCCTGCACCCTGCCCAACCTGATCGTCGGCTCCGTCGGCAACGGCAAGGGACTCGACTTCGTGGAGACGAACCTGGCGAGGCTCGGCTGCCGGGCCGAGCGCGACGCCGGCGAGAACGCGCGCCGACTCGCCGTCCTGGCGGCGGCCACGGTGCTGTGCGGAGAACTCTCCCTCCTCGCGGCCCAGACCAACCCGGGCGAGCTGATGCGGGCCCACGTCCACCTGGAGCGGAACGAGACGAGTGCGAAGGCAGGTGTCTAGAGAAATGGCCGACACGTCACCCATAGGCATCCACGACCTGTCGTTCGCGACGACAGAATACGTCCTGGCACACACGGCCCTCGCCCAGCACAACGGCACCGACGTCGCCAAGTACCACAAAGGCATCGGCCAGCGGTCGATGAGCGTGCCCGCCGCCGACGAGGACATCGTGACCATGGGCGCGGCCGCCGCGGCGCCTCTCCTCGAACGGCACGGCAGCGAGAACATCCGGACGGTCATCTTCGCCACGGAGTCCTCGATCGACCAGGCGAAGTCGGCCGGTATCTACGTCCACTCGCTGCTCGGCATGGGTTCGGCCACCCGGGTCGTCGAACTCAAGCAGGCCTGCTACGGGGCGACGGCCGCCCTGCAGTTCGCCATCGGCCTGGTGCGCCGCGACCCGGCGCAGCGCGTCCTCGTGGTGGCCGCCGACGTCTCCAAGTACGAGCTGGACAGCCCGGGCGAGGCCACCCAGGGAGCCGCCGCGGTGGCCATGCTGGTCGGCGCGGAGCCCGCACTGGTGCGCATCGAGGAGCCGTCCGGCGTGTTCACCGCCGACGTCATGGACTTCTGGCGGCCGAACTACCGCGAGGCCGCCCTGGTCGACGGGCAGGAGTCCATCACCGCGTACCTCCTGGCTGCGGAGGGCTGCTGGAAGGACTACACGGAGCAAGGCGGGCGCCCACTCGAGGAGTTCACCGCGTTCTGCTACCACCAGCCGTTCACGAAGATGGCCTACAAGGCCCACCGGCACCTGCTCAACCACTGCGGGCACGGAGTCGACGAGGACCGGGTCGCCCGCGACCTCGGCCTGACCACGGCCTACAACAACGTCATCGGCAACAGCTACACCGCCTCGGTGTACCTGGCTCTCGCCGCGCTGCTCGACCAGGCGGACGACCTGAGCGGCCAGGCCGTCGGGCTGCTCAGCTACGGCTCCGGCAGCGTCGCCGAGTTCTTCGCCGGCACCGTCGTGCCCGGCTACCGCGCCCACCTGCGGACCGCGGCGCACCGTGCGGCGATCGACCGGCGCGAGCCGGTCGACCACGCCCGCTACCGCGCGCTGCACGAGCGCTCCTTCCCGACCGACGGCGAGGAGCACCGCACCCCGGCTGAGACCACGGGTCCCTTCAGGCTGGCGGGGATCCGCGGCCACAAGCGCGTCTACGAGACCCGCGCGCAAAGGCCGCCCCGGCACTCGCAGATCCCCCGCTGACCCGCGCGTGTCCTGGGACGGCCACGATGTGCTGTGTCTAACGCCGGCGCCGCAGGGCGATCCGCGTGAGTTCGTCGATGTCGAACTCGGACCGGCCCGGTGTGCCGTAGCGGGTGAGCTGTCCGCGACTCACCCACTTGCGGATCGTCGCCTCGGACACCCCCGCGGCGAGTGCGGCCACGTTGGTGGGCACCAGCCGGTGGCGCGGCGGTCTGTTCATGTCCCGACGGCCTTCCGCCGGCGCTCCACGAGCGGCCGGAGGGTGATCCACTCGTGCATGTCCCAGGCGTGTCCCGACGAGCACCGGATTCTCGTCGCGCCCGTGGTGCCGACTGACTGGGAGGGCGCGGAGATCTTTCCGGCGCAGTCGGCCACCACGCATTCCCAGACGGGCGCACGCGGCTCGCCGCGTTCCGGGTCGATGGTCCGCAGCAACTCCCTTCGCAGACCGTCGATCTCGTCCGCGAAATCAGGTGCCGGCGGCTGCTCGGTGAGCCATTCCGCGTTCCGCAAAAGGAAACGCGTCAGGTCGGGGACCGAGCGCGTCGGGGCGGCCTGGCCGAGTCCGTCGACGACGAAGGAGCTCCACGACTCGAGAACCGCGAGAATGTTGTGCCGGGCGTCGAGCGCGGACATGTTCAGCCGTTCCGTGCTCCGGCTCCCGGACACGCGGGTGTGGTGTGTCCGTCTGGAGATCGGCGCGACGTGGTGCAGGCTCTCCTGGTAGAGGCCGGGAAGCGCGCGCAGGTTGTCCTCCAGCTGCCGGACACGCGAGGCGCCGAGGAGGGTTTCTGTCACCTCTCCGGACCCCCGTTGCGGAGTCCTGGGGCAGGCGTGGAACTCCATTCGATCTCCATTCTGAAGTGGCTTGCCCGGCGACCGCCGCAAAGGACGGTGAACGCGCCCGTGCGAAGGGCGCGGACGTGGTCGAGCCGTCGGCTCGTTGAGGAATGCGTGAGATCGCCGTCAAAGATCCGAACACGGCGCGGTGGCCTGCGGCCCTTTCTCTGCGGCCCCTTCGCTGTGGACCCTTTCCCCGTGGCCTCTCCCCGTGGCCTTTCTCCCGGGCTCTTTCCCGGTGGACGAGGCCCGCCGTGGGTTTTCCGTGCCCTCGGCGCTGCCCGTTCGATTCCGACCCGGACGCCAGGAAGGTTTCCACCGAGCGGGCAAGGGTGTCAACGTTCAACATTCACAGTCCACCGCCGCTAAAGGGGAACTCCAGATTCAGTCTCGTACGGGTGTCGCCGCCGAGGTCAGGGGCACGGTCGGCCGTGCGGCGGCGGCCCGGCCGGGCGACGCACGCGCGCGTGTCCGAGCGCCCCTCTCTCGACGAACCGGAGGAGAAACCCATGACCCCGGATGTGACCACCGACAGTGGCCAGGAGGCCGCTGACTCCGCTGACCTCGCCCGCCGCACCCGCGACGGCGTGCTCCGCCGCGTCGAGGAGAGGCTGCGCTCTCTGCTGGCGGGCGAACACGATGTGTGGGCCGGAGTGCACGAGAGGGCGGCCGTCCCCGTCGACGCGCTGTCCCAACTGATCGCGTCGGGCGGCAAGCGCGTCCGGCCGGCCTTCTGCGCCACCGGCTATCTCGCCGCCGGCGGCGATCCCGACACCCCCGGCATCGTGTCAGCCTGCGCGGCCCTGGAGATGCTGCACGTGTCGGCGCTCGTCCACGACGACGTGCTGGACGACTCCAGCCGGCGGCGCGGAGCGCCCACCGTCCACGCGGCCCACGCGCAGCTGCACGTAAGCCGCGGTTGGCAGGGTGAGGCGCGTCGGTACGGCGAGGGCGTGGCCCTCCTCGTCGGCGACCTCGCACTCGTGTACGCGGAGACGTTGATGGCCGAGGCGCCGAGGTCGGTGGTCCCCGAGTGGAACCGGCTGCGCTCCGAGGTCATGATCGGCCAGTACATGGACGTCCACGCGGCAGCCGAGTTCTCGGCCAACCCCCGGATCTCCCGCCTGATCGCCAGGATCAAGTCCGGCCGGTACACCATCCACCGGCCCCTGGTCGTGGGGGCGAGCGCGGCGGGCCGCGACGACCTCGCGGCCGCCTTCGAGGAGTTCGGCGAGGCGGTGGGCGAGGCGTTCCAGCTCAGAGACGACCTGCTGGACGCCTTCGGTGACTCAGCCGACACGGGCAAGCCCACGGGACTCGACCTCACACAGCACAAGATGACGCTGCTGCTGGGCTGGGCGATGCAGCGCGACGAGCGCATCCACAGCCTGATCACCGAACCGGGCCACACCCCCGACGAGGTGCGCCGCCGACTGGCGGACACAGGGGTTCCCGGCGACGTCGAGAAGCACATCGCCGGCCTCGTCGAGCGGGGCTGCAAAGCCATCGCCGACGCGCCCGTCGAAGACGTATGGCGCAAGGAGCTGGCCGACATGGCCGTGCGCGTCGCCTACCGCACCACCTGAGCCCGGCCCCCCTCCCGCCTCTTCCGCCTCTCATGCCGATCCGAAGGGATTACCTGTGTCCAACCCCGAAGCCGTACTCGCCCGGATGCGCGAGTACATGGTGGGACCCACCCGGTTCATGAACCTCTACGCCTGTTTCGAGCTCGGCATCGTCGAGGCGCTGCGCAAGGAGCCCGGGCTGACGGCGGCCGGTCTCGGCGCGGCTGTCGGCGCGAAACCCGATGCCGTGGAGCAGCTGCTGCATCTGCTGGTCAAGGAGGGCTTCGTGGCCCTGGACGAGGCCACGGGCGGCTACACACTCGACACACTCGGCGACGTCGCGGAAAGCGATCTCCAGCGTGTCCTGACCTTCATGGGCATGATGAAGACAGGCATGCTGCGGCAGCTGTACTACCTCACCGACAGCGTGTCCACCGGCGCAGTGGTCGGACTCAAGGAGCTCTACGGCTTCGAGGGGACGATGTTCCAGGCAGCCGCCGAGGTCGAGGAGGTGCGCGACGCGTGGGGCCCGCTGGCGCAGAGCGAGACCGCCAGCGTGTACCCCTGGTTCTTCCGCAGCTTCGACGTACCGGCCGGGGCGCGCGTGCTCGACGTGCAGGGCGGCAACGGGCTCGGGGCCATCATGACCTGCCAGACGAAGGGTTCGCCCGGCCTGCGGGTGACCACCTTCGACCGGCCCGCGATGGAGGCCGAGTGCCTGCGGAACTTCGAGGCGCAGGGTGTGGCGGAGCAGTGCTCGTTCGCGGGCGGCGACGCCATGGAGTCCCTGCCGGGCGGCTACGACGTGATGCTGCTCAAACACTTCGTGGACATGTACGACAAGGACGAGGTCCTCACGCTCTTCCGCAACGCCCACCGGGCACTGGAGCCCGGTGGGCAGATCGTCGTGCTCGCGCCCGTGTACCCCGAGGACATCCGGGATGCCGACGACTACCAGGCCGACTTCTTTCCGGCCTACATCCTCGGATGTGTGGTGGGGCGCGGTGGACTCCAGAAGGTGTCCACCTACCGCGGCTGGCTGGAGCAGTCCGGGTTCGAGGTCACCTCGGTGCGCGCCAAGGACCCGGCCGACATCCCGCCGGACGCCATCATCAACCGCGTCGTCATCTGCGCGACGAAGGCGGGCTGAGCCGTCGGCCGGTGCGGCGCGAGCGTCAGAGCCGAGCCGGGCGGGGGTCTTCGCCCCCGCCCGGCAGGCGGCAGCCCTCCGCGGCGACCGCGCGCAGGCGCGTGCCGCGCCAGAAGCGCCACCGCACCGGAGCCGGACGCGCGGAGGGGGACCGGTCCAGGACCGGGCCCTGTCAGGCCGCGTACAAGTCGAACGTCGAGCTGCGCTTCGGCCCTGCGACGACGTCCAGTTGCGGGTCGACGACCAGCATCGCCTGGTGGAGCCGCTGCACCCGGGGCGAGGGCTCGACGCCCAGGCTTCTGATCAGCCGGACCCTCAGCTTGTGGTAGACCTCCAGGGCCGACGCCTGGCGGCCCGACCGGTACAGCGCCACCATGGCCTGCGAGTGCAGACCCTCGTGCTGGGGGTGCCGGGCCGTCAACTCCGTCAGCTCCGGCAGCAGTTCGGTGTGCCGGCCGAGCCGCAGGTCGGCGTCGATCCTCCGCTCGACGGTACCGAGGCGGCTCTCCTCCAGACGCATGACCTCTATCCTGAGGACGGGTCCGACCCTCACGTCGACCAGCGAAGGCCCCTGCCACAGCGTGAGCGCCTGCCGGAAGCGGTCGGCCGCGACGGCGTCGTCACCGGACTCGAAGGCCGACCGGCCCTCCGCGACCATACGTTCGTATGCGTGCACGTCGACGGCCTCGGAGGGGACTTCCAGCACGTATCCGCCGTGCCGCGTGGCGAGCACCTCCTTGGCGGCGCCGGGGACGCCGGACCCCATGGCACTGCCGAGGCGCCGGCGCAGTTGCAGGATGTAGGTCTGCAGGGTGGCCAGTGCGCTCTGCGGCGGCGTGGCCCCCCACAGTTCCTCCATGAGCGTGGGAACGGGCACCACCTGCCCGGGTCTGAGAGCGAGCAGTGACAGCATCTGCCGCGGTTTGGCGGCCGACGGGACGATGGATTCTCCGTTGACCTCGGCACACAGGGCGCCCAAGACCTGTATCTTCACGTTCTCCCCGTTAACTCGTCGAGTTCCTCTCAGCGGTGCGAGTCCGCTGTCGCGCACCGCAGCCGCAACCGCGCCGCCGACCCCCCCCTTTGACCGACCAGAACGCACGAAGCTCACCTCACGAAGCGGAACGCACGGAGCCGTTCCGGCATGACGTGACGCGGCCGTCCCCGGCCCTGGGCGTGCCACGCGCTGACCACCGCGCATCCAGCGGCGGGCGAGTGCGTCGTGGGGGGAGGGAAGCTCTGGGAGGGGAGTGGTCACTCAGCTCGCGGGAACAAGTCGCGCCTCGGTGGGGGGGGGGGCTCAGCCCCCCGTGCCGGGCGAAGAGAACGAAGGGCTCGGCCGAGCGGACCGGGCGGCGTGGGGGCCGCTCGCCGGAGCGACGGCACATGGATCGGCGGCTTTCGAGACAGCGACGCGCCAGTCGGCGAGGGCCGAGTGAGGATCCGGCGACTCGGCTGTCTCGGACATTGATCCTCCAGGTATCCCGCGCCGGCACCTGTCTGGTTCGGCCCGGATCATTCCGGTGCTGGGTACGGTCCTCAGTGTTGTTCACGGGACTTGGGTGCCACTGTCCACCGACTTGGCGCGGACTTGGCGGCGGCCGGGCGGGCACGTGAGACCGGTCGGTGTCCGTTCGATGTGTTTCCAACGGGGCCGTGAGCAAGCGCTGTTCACGTCTCCTCGGTGCGCGGACGCGACGTCGGTCCGCTGCGATGTCGGTCCGGTGCGACGTCGGCGAGGCCGCTACCGCGGGGGCGACGCTTCCCGGCCTCCGCCCGAGCGCGTGCCTCACTCCGCGCCGGAGAAGAGGTTTCCGCTTCTCGGCCGCAGGGCGGCGGTACGGATGCGTTGCAGGAGATGGACCCGGCGAGAGCGCCCCATCCTGTGGTGCAGCACGTCGGCGGTCAGCGCGTGGGTGAAGAAGTACCAGCCCAGCCGCTGCCGGTGCTCCTTGATCAGGCCCGCCGCGACGATGGTGTCGACGGCTTTCAACGCCTCACCGATCTCGATCGAGGAGGCCTCGGCCACGACGTCTATGGCGAAGCCGCGGCCGGCCACGGAGGCGACGGACAGCAACTCGTCGGCGACCGGACCGAGTCGCGCGACGCGCCCGAGCACCACCTCGCGTACCGGAGCCGGTACCGGTGCCGTGCGGGCACTCGGGCGCTCCTCGCCGTCCAGGACCCTGATCAGCTCGCGCAGGTAGAAGGGGTTGCCACCCGAGCGGTGCCGCAGCTCCTCGGCGGTGGTCCCGCTCACCTCCCGCCGGAGCGTCGCACTCGCCAGGGCGCGCGTCTCCGCGACGTTCAGACCGGTCAGCTCCACCCGGGTGATCTCCGCGCGGGCGAGCGCGTCCGACGTCTCAGCCGGCGCCGCCGCCTCACCGGAGCGGTACGACGCCGCCACCAGCAGCCGACTCGCCCGCACCGACTCGGCCAGGTGGGCCAGCAGCCGCAGGGAGCCGGGGTCCGCGCGGTGAAGGTGGTCGAGCACGAGCACCAGCGGTGTGACGTGGGACGCTTCGGTCAGGTACTGCACGATCGCCTCGAACCGCCGCAGGGTGTCGGCGTCGGCGTCGGCGTCGGCGCGGTCCGGCGGCTGTCGCGTCGACCCGTCGAGGACCTCGGCCACGGGTTCGGGTACCGGTTGGCGCGGGCAGTGGGCGCCGGCCGCTCCCAGCACCTGGCGCCAGGGCCATAGCGGCGGTGTCGTGACGTGTCCCGGGCACGAACCCCACAGGACAGGTGCTTCCGCCAGTTCGGTGAAACGGCGCAGCAGACTGGTCTTCCCGATACCCGGCTCTCCTGACACCGTCAGTACCCGCCCCTGGCCGGCCGCCGCAGCTGCGGAGACCGCCGCGAGTTGCCGCAGTGCCCCCTCGCGGCCGACGAAGGTCTCCTCGACATCGGCCGCGGTGTGCCGCGGCGGGACGGGCGTGCGGACGTGGACCCGGGGCGCGGCCACAGGGGCGGCAGGTGCTGCCGGTGTCCGACCGGCCGGCGGCGGGCGCCAGTCGAGGCCCGGCGCGTGGCTGAGGATCTCGCGTTCGAGGTGCTGCAACGCCGGCCTGGGGTCGATGCCCAGCTCCTCACCCAGCCGCCTCTGGTTGGCCCGCAGCACCGCCAGCGCGTCGGCTTGTCGTCCAGCTCTGTACAGCGCCAGGCTCAGGAGTTCGCAACCGTATTCGCGCAGCGGATGGGCCTGGGTGAAGGCCTCCAGTTCGGCGACTGCCATCTCGTGGGCCCCGACGGCCAGCAGCGCCGCGCAGCGCCCCTCGACGGCCGACAGCCGCAGCTCCTCCAGCCGTGCCACTTCGGCCGCCACATGGACCGAGTGGGACACCTCCGTGTAGGCCTCGCCGCGCCACAGCGCCAACCCGGTCTCGAACTCGCTCAACGCCTCCTGCGGGTCACCGCGGTTCCACGCGTCCCACCCCGCTTTGGTGCGTCTCTCGAACCGCTGGACGTCCACCTGGACGACGTGGCCGTCCAGCAGGTAGCCCCGGTCGCTGGTCCGTAACACCTTTGTCGGCGTCCGTGGAGCCCGGTCCGGCTCCAGTGCCCTGCGGAGATTGGCCACGTACGACTGGAGCGAGGCCATCGCCGAAGGCGGCGGACCCTCGGACCACAGCGTTTCGAGCATCACGTCGACAGGTACGGGGCGGCCGACCCGGCTGACCAGTAATGTGACCAGCTTCCGCTGCTTGGGCGCCCCCAGATTCACGGGGCCGCCGGCGACCATGGCCTCCAACGGACCCAGCGCACGGAAACGCGCCATGGGCGGGGCAATGCCGTGCATTTCCGAAGGCTGCGCCTCGTCGGTCCCTCGGATTGGCTCCGACGGCGTGTCGAACGCTCTCGCAAAGAATCTTGCGTCAGTCATGTCGTGCTTCTTCCAAGTCAGCGGCAGGGAAGGTGTAGCGACGAATCACCTCAACAAGGGTGATGCGAAAACCGGCGTGCCGAAGACCGTGGAATGAGGCAGCGGACGCGCGGTGCGAGGCAGCCGTGAAGGCGGCAGGGCAGGGTGCCAACTCCCGTACGACGGGGCGCGGATGGCTTGGCGGCGTCCGTGCCGGGCGTTACCTCGGACAAGCCGGGTCGGGTCGCTGGAACCATGCCTTCGGTGCCACAAGCGAGGGGGGAGGAGAGAGCACCGTGCTGTCTGCGCAGATGAATGGAATGTACATGGCCAGCTCGCTTCACGCATATCCCCCCGGCGGAGCGAAGGCAACCAACCACGAATGCCGTCGGCCCCCACGCACGCTTGAGTATGTTTTCCGCACAGATCGGTGTCAAGGCTGGGCTTCGAAGGGTTCGGGTCACCAATTTCTCGGTCACAAGACGGTCCGGAAGAAGCGGAGTGCCGGCAACACCCGCCGAGGTGGACCGGGCCGCCAGGAGCGGCGGGCGGGCGGTGTCTGCCACCGGTCTGCCACCGGCCGAGGCGCGGCCGTCCCCTCAGAAGGTCTCTCCACGAGCCGGAACCCGCACGGTGGGCGGCGGTTCCGCAGGCGGCTCGACCAGTGCCGTGTGCGCGACGGAGTGCTCACCGCGCGCCATCAGGTAACCGAGCTGGAAGCGGTGCTGGGCACCGTACTGCTCGCGCAGCGACGCGATGTGGCCCTGCACGGAACGCAGGCTGATGCCCAGGCGGCGCGCGATCGCCTTGTCGGAACGGCCCTCGATCAGCAGCGCTGTGATGGCCCGGCGCACGTCGGGTATGACCTCGCGGGCGGCGTCCGCCGCCCGCACCGGCCGGAAAGGGAACTGTTCGGCCCGCACCCAGGCCCTCTCGTAGACGCCTGCGAGGAACGCGACAACGACGCCGTCCCTGATCAGCGCGGCGCTGTGCGGGTGCCTCGCCCCGGCGATGAAGGCGACCTCGGCGTCGACGATGATCAGCCGCTCGAAGAACTCGGGGAGTGTGCGCACCTCCACCTCCCGGTGTCCCATGACCTGCTGGACGTACCTCTTCGCCGGCTCGGAGAAGCGGGCGCTGTGCTGGAAGAGCGTCCGCATGGCCACTCCGCGGGCCAGGGGGTCGCGGACCGCGGCGTGGACCATGTCCAGTGTGGCCTCGGTGCGCGGTTCGTCCGGCTGTGCGGTGAGGATCTCCCGCTTCGCACGCCACAGCACATCCCCGATCGCCGCCTGCACCACGTCCTGTCCCTCGATGTGCCGGATGCGGCCCGGAACCTCCGCGTCCCCCTCGGACAGAAGCAGCTGATCCGCGGTCTCGGTGGCGTACCGTTCGAGACTGCTGAGAGTGTCGGCGATCTGTAGCAAGGACTTCAGTGGTGAGTCGGCGGGGGCCAGGACGGTGTCCCGGGCCTGTCTGCTGCCTGCGCTCATGACGCCGTCCTTCCCGTCGACGCGACCTGGCTGCCGCCGCTCGGCTCTCGACCGGTCAGGGACGCCGGCCGAAGCCGGCGGGCACCGGACCGACCGCTGTTCGCGGGTAAGTGACGACGGGGGCGGCTTTCTCTCCCGCCGCGGGGCGTCGACGGTCTCGCACGAAACCTCGTCCCCGGCCGACGGCGGCGCACGCGCATAAGGTTCCCCCCCGTTCTCCCTGCCCCGGCCCCCTCATGGCCGGCCACGGCGCGGCGGCCGGGCCCATGCGCTCCGCGAGCGCACCGGGCGGCACCGCGCCCTGTCGAATCCTTGGTGAACGCTCCGGATGGCGCAACCACGAACGCCGGTCACCCCAGTGATCCTCGCTCAATACTCTAGTGACGTCGCACGGCGCGGTGCGGGCCGAGACGTGGCGCGCCGGAGCGCCCTGACCAACTCGCCGACGCCCGGATCGCGCAGCGCTCCGTAGTGATCGGTCTCCAGCTGGACGACGGCGGGCGGCGCCGCTGTGTGGCCGGGCGCGCGCTCGATGAAGGAGGGCGCGTCGTCGCGTGCCCTGAAGACGGTGACGGGCGCGGAGACCCGGCGCGTGCCGGGGGCGACGTGGTGGTAGGTGAATCCGTAGGTGCGGCGGACGACGGCCACCACGCGGCGGATCAGCCCCGGGTCCAGCTGCGGGAACCGCCGGCCGATGAACCGTGCGAAGCTCTCCGCGTCGGTGGACTGGCGAAGGCACTCCTCCAGAGCCGGGCTGCGGACCGTTCCGGCGAAGACGGAGAAGAGCAGGGTGGTGAAGACGGGATCGGCGAAGTCGGCCACCGCCGTGCCGGGCGCCGTCCGCCAGGTGCGGGCCGGCGCCTCTGAAGGTGCCGCCCGCGGGGTGCCGGTCACCCCGGAGCCCGGTGTATGCGACGCGCGGGTCGCCGCCGCGCCGGGAGCCGTCTGCGGGGCGCCGGTCACCCGTGGCGATCCGGGTGCCAGCAGGAACAGCTGCTCCACGCGCTCACCCGACTGCTCCAGTTGCCAGGCCGTCTCGAACGCGACCCGCGCGCCGAACGAGTAGCCCCACAGGGTGTACGGCCCCTCGGGCTGGACGCGTCGCAGCGCCGCGATGTCGACGGCGGCCATCTCCTCGATGGACGGCAGCGGCGACTCGCCCTCGTTGACGCCCTGCGACTGGATGCCGTAGACGGGTCGGTCCCCGGGTGCGCGGGACGCGAGCAGCCGCAGGTTCATCGTGACACCGCCGAGGCCGGGCCAGCAGAAGACCGCGGGTCCGCTGCCCTCGGACCGCAGTGGGGTGATCCGGGAGGCGGCGACGGCGGCTCTGGCGCCCACCGCCTCGGCCAGCTTCGCCACGGTCGTCGCCTCGAACAGCGACTGCAACGGCATGGTGCAGCCGAACGCCTCGTTGATCTGCCTGACGAGGGCGACCGCGATCAGCGAGTCTCCGCCGAGCTGGAAGAAGTCGTCGTGCACGGAGACGAAGTCCCGCTTCAGTGCCGCCTTCCACAGACCGCACAGCCGCGCCTCCGTCCGGTTGCGCGGCTCCACCAGCGGCCGGGCTCGGGCCGACACCTCCGCGACATGCCCTTCGAGCGCCTTGGTGTCGAGCTTGCCGTTGGGGGAGTGCGGTAGCTCGGGGACGACCAGGATCCGGCTCGGCAGCATGTACTCGGGCAGTGAAGCCACCAGGTCGTCCCTGATCAGCTCCTCGGGTCCCTTCATGTGCACCTGGTCCTCGTGCATGCCCTCGTGGCGGAGCTGCTCCTCGCTGACGGTGCCGCCGACGCAGAAGTACGACGCCCCGGTGGGCCGCCCGGCCTGCCGCAGGATCCGCGTCATGTGCCGGGCGGCGGGCAGGTCGTCACCGGAGCGCGAGCTGTAGCCGGCGGGCATGAAGCCGAGGTGGCCTGCGTTCATCATCAGGTGTTGCAGCTCGCGGCCCAGGTCGAGATAGCCCAGCCGCTCCCTGCCCCGCTCGGCGGCACGGCTGACGAGGGTGACACCGAACCCGGACCGGTCGTACACCGCCTGGTTGATGGCGACCACGTGCCGCTTGAGCACCAGCTCGTCGCTGATCAGGTGCAGTCGGCCCGCCCGGTACAGGTACTGGCCGCTGGGCACGCCTGCCTCGCTGCCCGGGTGAAACTGCACGTAGACGTCGAGGGAACGCTGCGCGGGTGCCTGGGCGTGCGCCTCCGTCCACGGCACCAGCTCGAACGAGCCCAGGTGGTGATCCTCGTCGTCGCAGCCGAGGAGCCGGGGAAGACCGCTGTTGTGCTCCGCCTCGGCGAGGGCGAGGCCGTGGGCGGGCAGCACCTCGTCGAACAGGCCGGCCATGTGCCCGGCCTCGATCTCCAGTACCTCGCGGATGTTCTTCTTGTACACCGGCTCGATCGCCGCTCTGCGGCCGATGAGGTGCACACGCGCCAGGGGGCGGTCCGCCGTCTCGCTGCGGTGGATCAGCACCAGCTCGCGATGGACGGGGTGGTAGTAGTAGTGACCTGCCGCCAGGCCACCGACCCCGGACAGCTCCAGGTACAGCTGCGTCGCGTAGAGGGATCCGGGCGAGGCGTACGCGTACTTGGGCAACAGCCGCTCCGGGCTGAGGTACTGCCCGAAGTTGCCGAGGATGTCGCCCAGTTCGGGCAGCGTCAGCTCCTCGGGCCGACGCGATCCGCGGCCACGGGTCCGCCGCGCGAGCGCGGCCAGCACGTCCGCGGGCTCCAGCGGGCCGCCCTCGTAGAAGCGGTACGTCTTGCGGGCGAAGGCCCGGCGCCGCTGCTCGGCGCCTGTGGTGGTGCCGGGCAGCGGAATGGCGGGCCGTCCGGCCAGGTCGGCGGCGTCCCGTACACCCGGGTTCGACAGCTGTGCCCTGACCTGCAACTTGGACGACTTCGAGACGTGGTGTTCGCCGAACTCGCCCTGGTCCATCAACGCGGCCTCACGCGGGCTGAGTTCGACGCACGCCACCAGGTGCCGGGCGCCCGTGAGGGGATCGGTGCGCGGCAGCACGGCGGCGTTCCGCACCCAGTCGTGTGCCTCGATGGCCAGGCGGATCTCGTCCAGTTCGATGCGGAAGCCGCGCAGCTTGACCTGGTTGTCGGCGCGGCCCGCGAACTGGGCGGTGCCGTCGGGGTTCCACGAGGCCAGGTCACCGGTGCGGTACAGCCGCTCGTGGCCGGGTTCACCGTCCGCGTCGCCCGGCCGGGCCGCCGGGTTCGGCCGGAAGCGGTCCGCGGTGAGTTCGGGCCGGTGCAGGTAGCCGCGTGCCAGCTGCACACCGCTGATGTGCAGCTCTCCCGTCTCGCCAGGCGCCACGGGGCGGCCCGCGGCGTCCAGGATGTGGTAGCGCAGGCCGGGCACCGGCGTGCCGATCGGAACGGCCTCCGGGCCCCCGTCGAGGGTGGCGGGGTCGACGGTGTGGGCCGAGGTGTTGATGGTGCATTCGGTGGGGCCGTAGAGGTTCACCAGGGCGGCGCCCGGCAGCGCCTCGGACAGCTTCCTCGCGAGTGCACGGGAGAGCGCCTCCCCGCCGCTGAAGAGGTGGGTGAGCGAGGTGCAGCGGTTCAGCTCGCCGGTGTCGAGGAGCGCCTGGAGCAGCGTCGGCACGCACTGGAGAGTGGTGACGCCGTGCCGGGTGACGGCCTCGACGAGGCGCACGGGGTCGCGGTGGATGCCGCTGGACCCGACCACGACCTGGCTGCCGCCGGCGCAGGCGAGGATCTCCCACTGCGCGGCGTCGAAGCTGACCGGGGTCTTGTGCAGCACGGTGGCGCGCCGGTCGAGCGCGAACGTGTCGGTGAGCCAGCGCATCTGGTGCGCGAGCGACCGGTGTTCGATCGCCACTCCCTTGGGTTTCCCCGTACTGCCCGAGGTGTGGATGACGTACGCAAGGTCGGCGGGGCGCGGGCCGCTGGGCAGCTCGGCCGCGTCCGCGCCGGACCTGCCCTTGATGAACTCCACGACGCTGTCGAGCGTGATGACGGCGGTGTCCGCGGTCAGGAACGTCGCCAGCCGGTCGCGCAGAAAGTCCTGCGTGAGGACGACGCGCATGCGGGCGTCCTGCGCGATGAGGCGAATGCGCTCGGCGGGGTAGTCGGGGGAGAGGGGGAGGTAGGCTCCGCCCGCACGCAGTACACCCCAGGCGCCGCTCACCAGATCCAGGGAGGGCTCGACGAAGAGCCCCACGCACGCGTCCGGGCCGACGCCGAGGTGGTGCAGGTAACGTGCCACGTCGTCGGCCTGGTCTGCCAGCTCTCGGAAGGTGAGCGACTCACCCTCGTGGACCACGGCGATGTCGCCGGGGCGGGCGAGAGCCTGGGCGTGGAGCAGATCGGGCAGACATGTCTCGGCGGCGTCCTGGCTCTTCATCAACGTACCCCCGTACTCGGATGAGTCCTCGACCTCCGGCTCGAACGTACGGAGTCGCGTCAGGAGCGGCGGCGCGGGCGACCCCCGCAATCGATGCACTGCGGCAACCCGAACCATGGGCCACATGGTCTTCGCGCACGGAGGGCGGCAGATTCTGGACGGGCATGTGCCGGAGCGCGCGATGCGCGGCACGTGCCGGGCGGAACAGATGCGGAGGGCCCCGTGACCGAACCATCCACCGGCGGCGTCGTCGGCTCAGTCGACGAACTCGTGGGGAACACCCCGATGCTGCGGCTGAGGCTCCCCGGGCTGCCCGACGACGCCCACGTGCTGGCCAAGCTGGAGTCGGCGAACCCGCTGTCCAGCATCAAGGACAGGGCCGCCGCTTTCATGCTGCGCGCCGCCGAGGAGAGCGGGGCGCTGCGGCCCGGCGGCACGGTCATCGAGTCCACCTCGGGCAACACCGGCATCGCCCTGGCGGCGCTGGCCGCGGCCCGCGGCTACGGCTGCCGGATCGTGCTGCCCGACAACGCCTCGCGGGAGCGCCTGCTGACCCTGCGCATGCTGGGCGCCGGGATCGAACTCACCGATTCCGCGAGGGGTTTCGCCGGCTGCGTGGAACGCGCCGAGGAGCTGCACGCCGGGACCCCCGGGTCCTGGTACGCCGCCCAGCACCTCAACCCCGACAACGTACGGGCCCACTACGAGACGACGGGTCCTGAGATCTGGCGGGACACCGGCGGCCGCGTCGACTACCTGGTCTGCGCGGTGGGCACCGGTGGCACACTGACCGGCATCGCCCACTGCCTGCGGGAGCACAACCCCGAGCTGAAGGTCGTGGCCGTCGAGCCCGCGGGGTCGCCCCTGCTGTCCGGCGGTGAGCCGGGACCGCACCGCATCCCCGGGCTCAACGGCGGATTCACCAGCCCGGTCACCGACCTCACGGTCATCGACGAGGTGATCGCCGTCGAGGACGAGGACGCGGCGGCCACCACCCGCGCCCTCGCCGTCTCCGCGGGCGCGCTCGTCGGCGTCTCGTCGGGCGCGGCCGCGTACGGATGCCTGGAGCTGGCGCGCCGCTGCGACCTCGCCGGCGCCACGGTCGTCACCGTCTTCCCCGACACCGGAGAGCGCTACCTCAGCTGGTGGCCGGAGGCTGAGGACGTGCCAGAGGAGCGCGTCGAGGACACGGCCCGCCCCGCGTCGCTCACGGCCGGATGAACCGGGTGTGCGGCACGCGTGCGGCGGCGCACCGGGTGAGAACCGGCCATCCGCCCCCGACACCACACCTGGAGAACCCGAGCACGGACGCCCAGCCCGCACACCGGAACGGAGCCCGACCGACCCATGAATCCTGAGCGTTCGCTGCTGCTCGTCGGTGCCACCGACGAGACAGTGGCCAAGGCGAAGCGGCTGGGGCTGCACGTCGTGCTGTTGCAGCATCCCACCAAGACCAGCGCCGAACAGCAGCGCCTCGCCGACCACGTGGAGGTCGTCGACTACACCCGTTGGGAGCTGGTGGAGCCGCTGGTCAAGCGGCTGTGGGACCGGCCGGGATTCGCCGCGGCCGTCTCGATCACCGAGCCGGGACTGGAGAACGCGGCCCGCGTCAACGACCTGTTCGCCCTGGGCGGCACCGGCTACGAGGTGACCCGCCGCTTCCGCGACAAGGCCCTGATGCGCGCGCATCTGGCCGGGCTCGACGCCGACGCCGTCCGCGCGCGGCTTCTGCGCGGGCGTGAGGACCTGGACGCCTTCGGGGAGACCTGCGGCTACCCGTTCATCGTCAAGCCGACCGACGCCACCGCCGGTATCGGCGTGTACCGCCTCGACGGGCCCGCCGACGCCGACCGGGTCTGGGCCGGGGTACGGCGGCTGTCGGGCACCAGGACGGACCGGGTCTCGACGCTGCTGCTGCTGCAGGACTTCCTGATGGAGGAGTACCTCGAAGGCCCCGAGTACAGCGTGGAGTCCTTCAGCTGCGCCGGGCGCCACGTGGTCATCGCCGTCACCGAGAAGTTCACCGACCGGACCCACTTCGCCGAACTGGCCCACGCTGTGCCGGCCAGGATCGATACGGCGGTCGAGGAGGAGGTGCGCGCGGCCGTCACCGGATTCCTGGACCGGCTCGGCGTCAGGGACGGTGTCTGCCACACCGAGATCAGGATCGGCGCTCGGGGCCCCCGCGTCATCGAGAGCCACAACCGGATCGCCGGTGACGCCATCACCGACCTCGTCCACAGCGTCTACGGCATCGACACCGTCACGCTCGCACTCGCCGCTCCCTTCGGCCTGGCCGAGCGGCTGCCCGACCGTCCCGAGGCGCACGGCGGGGCCGCCGTGCGGTCGGTGGTGGGCCGCCCGGGCGACGTCGTGGACTCGATCGACGGCGCGGCCGAGGCACAGGCGCTGGCGGACGTGCTCGCGGTGCGCATCAGCGCCGAGCCGGGGGAGACGGTACGTCCCCTGCGGGACAACTGGGACCGCCTCGGCCTGGTCGCCGTCACCGGGGAAGACACCACAGCGGCGCTGCGGCGCGGCGCCGCACTCGTCGGCGACGTGGTGAAGGTCCGCCTGAGAAGCTCCGAAGGCCGGCTGGGCCTGGCCCAGGCGGCTCCGGTGAGCGACGGGGCGGTGAGGCAGGCGTGAGCGTTCTCGTTCTGCACCGCAACCCCCTCGCCGCCTTTCCCTACCGCCGCTGGCTGAACGGCGAAGCGCCCGGGATCGAGGACAGCAGCCCGTACCGCGGCGACATCGTCGTCCTCGCCGCCCGCGACAAGATCGAGTCGGCCGGTGAGCAACTCCCCGGCGCCGGCGGCCACGACTTCACCCACCTCGAACTCTTCGACACCCTCGACGACGAGAGGGTGCACAGCCGCGCGTTCGCCCTCGCGCAGGAGTACCGGATCACGCACGTCATCGCCCACCACGAGGCGGACGTGGCGCTCGCCGCCCGACTGCGCGAGCACCTCGGCCTCGACGGGGCGTGGAGCGCCGACATCGCGCCCTTCCGCGACAAGGTCCTCATGAAGCGGCTCGCCCAGCGGGCCGGGATCGAGGTGGCGCCGCACACCGCGCCCTGCACCGCCGAGCAGGCCCGCGACTTCGCCGCACGCCACGGGTTCCCCGTCGTGCTCAAGGACCGGGCGGGGTACAACTCCGTCGGTCTGAGCATCATCGCCGACAGGGAAGAGCTGGAGCTGCGGCTCGCACGCGACTACCGGGACGGCGCGCGGGACGACCTGCTCATCGAGGGCTTCGTGCCCGGGCGGATGTGCCATGTCGACGGTCTGGTCGCAGACAGCCGCATGGTGGCGGCCTGGCCCTCCCAGTACCAGTACGACCTGGCCTCCTTCGGAACCGACCCGGGCCCGCGTATCGATCTGACCCTGGAGCGGGACGACCCGCTCACCCCGCGGCTGCTCCGGCTGGTCGAGCAGACCCTGACGGCCCTGAAGCCGGAGAGCTCCCGGCTGGACACCCACGCCTTCCACGCGGAGGTCTTCCACACGCCCGACGACCGTCTGGTGCTGTGCGAGATCGCGGCGAGATCGGGCGGCGCCAAGATCCGCGACGTCTTCGAGACCCTGTTCGGCATCCAGCTCGCCGTGCAGGTGACCCGCGCCGAGGCCGGTCTGTCGCTGCCCGCCGTCGAGGGCGCCGTGGACGACAGCGGGCTGCTGCTGCCGCGCTGCATGTCGGGCCAGGTGCTCACGATGAAGCGTCCCGGACTGGTGCGCTCGCTGCCCGCCGTCCCCGACGACGCGTGGGTGAGAGGCTTCTGGCTCTTCGCCGAAGAGGGACAGGTGATCGCCCCGGCCGCCGGCTCCGCGGACTTCCTCATGGCGGCGGTGGGCTCGGCACCGACCCGCCGCGCGTGCGAGCGCAGGCTCCGCGCCCTCGGCGACCGGGCCGCCGGACAGACGAAGATCGTGCCGCTCCCCGCCGAGGGACCACCGCCGCGGCGCGAGCGGGGCGCCCACAGGACGGAGGCGTCATGAGGGGGAAACCGGCGTCCGTCCTCACGTCCGTGCGCGTGAAGTACATGGCGGGCATGGTCGTCGACGCGACCGGCAGCGGCATGTACCTGCCGTTGTCCCTCCTCTACTTCCACCACGTCACCGGTCTGCCCCTCACCCAGGTCGGCGCCATCGTGACGACGGCCGCGGTGATCGGCCTGGTGAGCAACCCGGTCGCCGGCGTCCTCATCGACCGCTTCAGCGCCCGCGCCGTGCTGGTGGGCGGATACGTGCTGCGCGCCTCGGCGTTTTGCACCTACCCACTGGTCGACAACGGCGTGGCCGTCTTTGCGGTGGTGCTGCCGGTCGCTCTCGGCGACACCTCCTACCCGCCGGCCATCCAGTCCTTCGTGGCGGAGATCGTGCAGGGCACCGCGCGGGACAAGCTGCTCGCCCTGCAACGCAGCCTGCGCAACGCGGGGCTCGGGATGGGCGGTCTCCTCGCGGGCGCGGCCCTCGCCCTCGACGAGTCGGGGTTCTACGTCGTCGTGTTCGGCGCGGCCGCCGGATACCTGCTCTCCGCCGCGCTGCTCAGCACGATCCGCCCCACCGCGCCGGCGCGGCAGCCCGGCGCCCGCGTCTCCCGCAAGGGTGGCTACCTGCTGGTGGCGCGGAACCGCCCGTTTTTGGGCCTCACCCTGCTGAACATCCCGACGGCCTTCGGATACACGGTACTGTCCGTGGCTCTGCCGGTGTACGTCACCCGGGAACTCGACGCCCCCGTCTCGCTGGTGGGCGTCCTGTTCGCGGTCAACACGGTCGGTATCGCGGTGCTCCAGGTTCCTGTGACCCGGATACTGGTCAGGTACCGCAGGACCCGCGCCGTGGCGCTGGGCGCGGGCGTCTTCGCGCTGTCGTTCGTCATGTTCGCCGTGCTGGGCAGCGTGTCGACCGGGGCCGCGCTGATCGCCGGCGTGTTCACCGCGACCGGCGCCTTCACCGCGGGCGAACTGCTGCACGGCGCCACGGCCTCGGCGCTGGTCGCGCAGGCCGCGCCGGAGGAGACCCGCGGCCGGCACCTCGCCGTCTACCAGCTGTCGTGGGCGGTGCCGATCGCGCTGGCACCGACCGTGCTCACGGCGCTGCTCTCGCTGTCGTCCCTCGCGATGTGGCTGCTCCTGGCGGCGGCCACCGCGGGCTCCGCGCTGGGCGTGCTGCGCCTCGAACGCGTACTGCCGCAGGCCGCGGTGCACCCGGTGCGCCCGGTGCCGTCCGAGGGAGAACCGGCCGTTTCCCCGACCGGCTCCACAGGAAAGGTTGCGTGACCCCATGGGGATCTCCAGTTGGCGCGTGCTCGGTGCGGAGGACCCCGAGTTCGCCCAGGAAGAAGCCGCCGGGCAGAGCGGTCTCGTCAGTCAGCTGCGCCCGCTCATCGCGGAGCTGACCGTCCCTGGCGACCTGGTCTTCGACCCCTTCGCGGGGTGGGGCACCACACTGGTCGCCTGCGCGGCCGAGGGACGGCTCGGAGTCGGCATCGAGATCAACCCGGAGCGCGCGCGGCAGGCACGGCAACGCGTCGCACGCCATCCGGAGCAGCGCATGCTCTGCGGCGACGCCCGCAAGCCGCCGCTCGAGCCCGACAGTGTGGCATTGGTCCTGTGCGACCTGCCGTACTTCGGCACCGACCTGGACCTGGCGGCGCCCGACCCGGGACAGCTGTACGCGCTGCGCGACTACGACGCCTACCTGGCGGCACTCGACGAAACCTTCGCCGCCATCGCGGCGGTGATGCGGCCGGGCGCCCACGCGGTCATCGCCGTGCAGAACCGGCGGATCGCCGACCGGTTCGTCCCGCTGGCCTGGGACGCCGGGCGGGCACTCGGCCGCCATCTGACCCTGGGCGACGAGCGGGTACACCTGTACGACTGGCCGGTCAAGGACGAGGGCGACCCGATGCGCACGAACCGGTCGCACGAGTACCTGCTGATGGCACGGAAGTGAGGCGGCGCGACGCGGCGGGCGTCAGCCTTCCGCGTCTCCGCGCCCCTCGGGAAGGGACGAACCCGCCCGCCACAGCCGCAGCTTGTCGGGGTTGAGCACCGACCAGATCTGCGTGATCCGGTCGCCCGCGATGTCGAACGCCAGCACGGAGACGGGCGCACCGTCCATCTTCGCGACCAGCCCCGGCTGACCGTTGACCGTGCTCTCCAGGAGCGTCAGGTCGGGCACCACGTCGATCCGGCCCGCGAAGAAGCGCGCGACCTCCTCGGCGCCCTCGACCGGGCGGAGCAGGGCAGGCACGAGTCCGCCACCGTCGCCGGTCGCCGTGGCCTCGGGGGCCAGCAGGCCGATGAGAGCGTCGATGTCCTTGGCCTCCCACGCCTGTTTGAACGCCCTGACGGTGTCGGCGCGCCGGGTGGCAGGGGCGGCGGGGGACTGCGACGAGCGGATGCGGCGGCGGGCCGACGAGGCCAGCTGCCGGCAGGCCGTCGGCGTCCGCCCGACGATCGCGGCCACCTCGGCGAAGGAGTAGCGGAAGACGTCGTGCAGGATGAACGCGACACGCTCGGCCGGGGTCATCAGTTCGAGCACGACGAGGAAGGCCATGTTGATCGACTCGTCGAGGGTGACACGGTCGGCCGGGTCGGCCGTGGTGCCGCCGCCCCACCGTCCGCTGACCCACTCGGTGCCCGTGGGCAGCGGTTCCGGGACCCACTCGCCCACGTACCGCTCCCGCCTGGCCCGTGCGGAGCCGAGCTGGTCCAGGCAGATACGGCTGGCGACCGTCGTCAGCCAGCCACCGGGCGACTCGATGGCGTCCCGCTCCTGTGCCGGCATGGCGTACCAGCGGGTGTAGGTCTCCTGTACCACGTCCTCGGCCTCGGTCAGCGAGCCGAGGAGCCGGTAGGTGAGGTTGATCAGCTGGTGCCGCTCGCTCATGATCGCGCTCAGACCCGGATCGGGCCGGTCACGCTCGGCCCCTGATGGGTTGGTCATGTCCCGCCGGCTCCCTCGCTCGCTCCGTCCCCGCCGCTCAGCCCGACGAGACGCCCCGGCGAAAGACGAGGTGGGCGCGGCGCCTCACATTTCGCAGGGCTGCGTCGTCGTAACCGGTGAAGGGAACACTATCCCGATGACGAGGAAAAGGAACCGATGTCGGAATCCGTGAACGTTTCGATCATTTACTACAGCAGCACGGGCAACGTGTACTCCTTGGCGCAGGCGGCCGTCGAGGGCGCGGAGAAGGCCGGTGCGCAGGTCCGACTGCGCAAGGTCGCGGAGACGACACCGCAGGAGGTGATCAACACCAGGGACGAGTGGGTCCAGCACCTCCGGGACACCGCGGACGTCGCCGAGGTGCACCTCGACGACGTGGAGTGGGCCGACGTGGTGCTCTTCGGCACCCCCACCCGTTTCGGCAACCCGGCCAGCCAGCTGCGGGTGTTCATGGAGACCACAGGACCCCTGTGGTTCCAGGGCAAGCTCGCGGGCAAGGTGTACTCGGCCTTCACCGCCTCCAACACCCCGCACGGCGGGCAGGAGTCCACCATCCTGGCGCTGGCGAACACGTTCTACCACTGGGGCGGCGTCATCGTGCCCCCCGGCTACACCGACCCCGTCCAGTTCCAGTCGGGCAACCCCTACGGCACCTCCCACGTGGCCGGCGAGGGCGCACCCGGGGACGTGACCCTCCAGGCGGCACGCCACCAGGCCCGCCGCGCCGTCGAGATCGCGGCCGCGATCAAGGCGGGGACCACCGCCTGACCTCTCACCCGTACCGGCACCTCTCACGGTCGGACACGGATCGCGCGCGGCTCCACAGGAGACCGGGCAGGGCCTCGCGAGGCCCTGCCCGGCAGCCGGCCCGCGGGACGCTGATGTCTGCACTCGTCGGCCGCTGCGAGCGCTTGCCGCCGCCGGCTGTCTGCCGCCGCCGGCTGTCGTCGGCGGCGTCTCAGCCCGGGTCTGCTCTGCTCCGGCCGAGCCCACCCGTACGCCCGAACGTTGCGTGAGCGCACGCGGGTTCGGCTCTCTTCGGCTCCCTGCCGCGGAGCGGTCCGTGCCGGGCGGTGACCCATGCCGGAACGGCATCAACAGCAGCGTTCTCGTCTTTGCCCGCCTGGGGCGCCGCCCAGCAGGATGCCTCGCATGCGACCGATGAAGAAGCGGGCCACACTGCTCGCGGTGCCCGTACTCGTGGCCGGTGTGATCAGCGGGTGCGGTGAGGAGCGCTCCACCGGCGCAGGGTCGTCGGCGGGGGCCTCCGCGGCACCGTCCGCCTCCTCCGGGGAGAGCACCCCGGCACGCGTCACCGAAGCGCTGGCGACCCTGGAGAAGCGGCACGATCGCAGGCTCGGCCTGTACATGAGGGACACGGGCTCCGGCCGTACGGTGGAGTACCACGCGGACGAGCGGTTCGGGTTCTGTTCCACGGCCAAGGTCCTCCAGGCCGCTGCACTGCTGGAGCACGCGGACGAGGCGCAACTCAACCGGGTGATCACCTACGAGCGCGACGACCTGGAGGACCACGCGCCGATCACGAGGAAACACCTGGACACCGGGGCGTCGGTGCGCGCCCTGATGAAGGCCGCACTCCAGTACAGCGACAACACCGCGGCGAACCTGCTGTTCGAGCAACTCGGTGGCCCCGCGGGGCTGCAACGGAAGATGCGCGGCCTGGGCGATCGGACCAGCGTGTTCGACCGCACCGAGCCGGACCTCAACGACACGCCGCCCGGCACCACGCACGACACCAGCACACCCCGGGCGCTGGCGCAGGACCTGCGTCGCTTCCTGCTCGACGACGCGCTGGCCCCGGACCGGCGCGAGCTGCTGGCCTCCTGGATGCGCGGCAACACCACAGGCGACGACCTCATCCGCGCCGGTGTCCCCTCCGGGTGGAAGGTCGCCGACAAGACCGGATCCGGACTCACCTACGGCACGCAGAACGACATCGCGGTTGCCTGGCGCCCGCACGGAGCGCCGGTGATCATCGCGTTGATGTCCCGCGGCCACGACAAGGACTCCGCGTCGGACAAGGCCCTTATGGCGGAGGCCACCAAGGCGGCGCTCCCCGGCCTCGTGAGCTGAGAGCACCGCCCGCCCGCCTGGCCGGCGGGGTCAGTGCCTCACTCGCAGTGCCTCACTCGTCTGCGCGCGTCAGGCAGTCGTAGGCGTACTCGGCCGTCCCGTTTCCTCTCCAGCGCACAGTGCTCGTGCCGTGCGCGGGGATCGGCACGCACTGGGGGCTCGCGCCGGAGCTCAACTGGACGGAACCGCTGATCTCCGCACCGCAGTCGTTGCGCAGTAAGGCCCAGCCAGGTCCCTGGTCGGTCAGCTCCGCACAGGCGCCGAGGACGTGGGACGCACCCGTCTCGGCAGCCGGTCCGGCTGCCGAGACGGCGTGAGCAGGTACGACGATCAACGCGGCGCCGGCCGCCAGCACACACCCGGCGCGCAACACTCGGAACATGGGTCCTCCCCGTGAGCAGTGCGGCAGCAGGCGTCCTCGACCGGCCCGCACCCCCGGACACGCCTTCACCGGCGGCCGTTGCGACCGCAGGACGCACCCGCGGTACGGCATCGGCCACCTCGTCCGGATCCTTGCCCACCGCGCATCCCACCGCAAGCCCATCCCGCCACTCGCGTCCCACAACACGCCGTGCGGCGGCGCCCGTTGGGCTGCCGCCGTGTCCGGCGCCCCTCATGGGGCGACGCTCTGCGTACTCAGGCCGCGAGGACGCCGCAGCCCAGAACGAGGAGCGCCGCGACCTTGGCCACCTCGCACGCCACGTAGACGAGGTGGGCGTGGGATCGCGGCAGGGATTCCCCCGCGAGCACCCTGTCGGATCGGCGGCTGAGGCGAGGCCGGACCACGGCGAGTTGCACGACCAGCACCGCGGCGGCCGCCGTGGCCGACACACCCGCCGTCACAGAGGCACCGCCGGTCGCGAGCGCCGTGACCACGACCAGGGCCAGTACCACCTCCACCACGTTGAGGGCACGGAAGACGAGCCGGCCGATGCCCAGCCCGACGGGCACGGTCACGCCGGGGGCCCGGAACTTCAACGGGGCCTCAAGGAAGGAGATCGCCAGCACCATCCCGAGCCAGAGAAAGGTGACCGCGGTGACCAGCGCGGCTGACGTGGAGTCCATCGGTGTTCGCCGTCCTTCGGTCGGAGGTGGATGTCCGGAAGGCCGCCGGTGCAGTCCGAGCGGGTCGCGTGCGTCGTCCGGGCCGTGTGCGTCGACCGGTTCGCATGCGCGCGAGGCCGCTCGCCGCGCCCGCGCACTTCACGTCATGAGGACCGGCCGACCAGCCCGACGAGCACCGGTCCCGCGGGGGGCGCCACCAGATCGGCGACGGTGAGTGGTTCGAGGGAGGAGTAGAACGCCTCCTGCGCGTCGCGCAGCGCATGGCGGAGACGGCACGCGCCGTGAAGCGGGCACGGCTGGTCACCTTCGCAGGTGACGACCTCGCCCTCGCCCTCCAACTCCCGCACCAGCCAGCCGACGGAAACGCGTCGTCCGAGACCGGTCAACTCCAGCCCGCCGCCACGGCCACGGCGGGCCTCGACCACGCCGAGGTGCTGCAACCTGGTGATCGCCTTCGCCATGTGTGTGTAGGGCACGTTCATCATCTCGGCCACGTCGCGCGTGGCCAGGGGCCCGCCCTGCTCGTTGACCGCGAGGCGCATCACGGCACGCAGCGCCAGGTCGGTGAATCTCGTCAGCCGCACGCGAGGACGTTAGCAAATACGCATGCTAAATTCCTATTTGTAGCGAGCCGTCGACCGCGTGGGCTTCGTCACGCCCGCCGGATCCGCGGCCCGCCCCTCCCCGCGCAGACACAGGGGCGGTGAAGGACCGCTCCCCCCGCAGCACACATCGGACGGTGACACCTCATGGCGGACGCAGACACGGGCTCCCACCCCTCGAACGTCCCGGTGCCGAAACCGCTGTGCGACGTCGAGGGGCTCGCCGCCGAGGAGGGCGCACCGGCCGGGGCGGTCTGGCGGCTGACGGAGTCGGGGCGGCAGCTGGACGCCAACCTCGTGCACGTACCGGCCGGCCGGCACATCGAGACCCACGTCGAACCGGACCTGGACGTGCTCCTCCTCGTGGTGCGCGGGACCGGCACTCTCGACACGGCGCAAGAGCCCCAACCGCTGCGCGAGGGCGGCCTGATCTGGCTCCCCCACGGCTCCAGCCGAAGCGTCACCGCGGGCGAGGACGGCGTGTCCTACCTGACGGTGCATCGCCGGCGTCCGGGTATGCGGATCCGCAGGCACACCAGCGACTCCCCATCGGGTGCGGCGCCGGGTTAGACATCGTCCGGCGGACCGGCTCCCGGCGCAGACCGAGCGCCCGCATCGCCGCGCGTTCGGTGCGCGGGAGGCCGTGCCGGGACCGACGCGGCCGCGTCGGGACCCGCCGGACAGGTTCTAGTGGGAAGGGGTCCACCGAGGGGCCGTCTCGGCCCATTCCTTTTCCCACGCGGCCAGATTGCGGCGCTGCACACCGCGGTCGATCAGCCTGTGGACCGCGGCGGCGGCGAGGGGGACGGGGGCGGACGCGAGCAGAGCCCGGACGAGTACGCGCCGGTGGATGTGCGCGCGGGTCATGGGCGGGTCCGCGACTGATCCGTCCCCGTCCACCCAGATCCGTACCCGGGCGCCCGACGGGAGGCCGGGGCTCACCTCGGCCTGCCCGGTGCGCTGCTCGCCACCGGGTCCGGCATACCGCACCGTGACCGGGTACCGGGTCTCCTTCTCCTCGTCCGATCCCGGTTCCGGGTGGACCGGCGCGTCCTGGACGAGAACCGCGGGCGTCAGGTGGCGGGAGCGGGCCTGTGCGTCCGCCGTGTGCCGCAGCTGCTGATGGGCTGCGCGGCCGGCCAGGAGGGCGGTGGCGACGGTGGCCGAGAGCGCGGCCAGCAGCAGCCCCAGCCCGATCCAGGCCTGGAGCCGGTCGGTGGGGCGCCGCAGCCGGCTGCGCCGCCACCTCCAGCCCACGGTGCGGCGCGGTGGGGGAGGAGGCTGGGCGAACGGAATCTCGCCGGTCATCTCAAGGCCCTTCCGGTGTGGGGCGGGTCGTGGGTGAGGGGGCGTGCGGAGGCGCGGGAGTGCGAGGGCAGCCCTGGGGGACGGCTCGACGCGCGGAGCCGCCTCCCAGCCTGGCCTACCCGGGCGGGAACGCCCATGGAGCGCAGCGCCCATATCCGCACAGGGGAGGCACCCATCGGCCCGCTGCCCCGGCCCGAGGGGCGTGTCCGGTCTGAGCAGGGCCTGGCATGATCGGGGGATGCCAGAACGAATGGTCGCGGCCTGTGACGGTGCCGCCAAGATCAATCCGGGTCCCGCGGGCTGGGCCTGGGTGCTCGCCGACCCCGCGGGCACCCCGCAGCGCTGGGAGGCGGGACCGCTCGGCCGTACGACGAACAACGTGGCGGAGCTGACCGCGCTCGCTGAGCTTCTTAAGGCCACCGACCCCGCGGTGCCGCTGGAGGTCCGGATGGACTCGCAGTACGCGATGAACGCGGTCACCAAGTGGATCGCGGGGTGGAAACGCAACGGCTGGCTGACCGCGTCGAAGAAGCCCGTGGCCAACAAGGACCTGGTCGTCCGTATCGACACGCTCCTCGCAGGCCGCGACGTGGTCTTCGAGCACGTCCTGGCCCATCAGGTGAACGGTGATCCGCTCAACGCGATCGCGGACGCTGCCGCCGGCACCGCGGCCACCGAGCAGGCCCCCGCCGGTACGGCGCACGGCGCCACCGGTGTCCCGCAGCCGAGCCCCGCGACCGAGGACAAGCCGCGCGCGGCGCGCTCGCGCAAGGCGCGGACGTCCCGCGGGCCGGGCGGCGGAGCGGGCCCGGTGATCAAGGCCAAGTTCCCGGGCCGGTGCGGGCACTGCAAGTCCCGGTACGAGGTGGGCGAGGAGATCGGCAAGGTCGCCTCGGGCTGGGGCCACCGGGCCTGCCGCGACAGCGCCCCCGTGTAGCGGGCCCGCCAGTCGGCCCAGGGCCTCCTCGGATACCTCGTCGTCGCCGGCGGGACGTCCCGGTATCCGCGACACGGCCGACCGTGCGGGGCACTGTTCGTCCGCGTCTGCTCTTCGGGGCGTGCTGGACGGCGGGGCCCCGCCACTTAGATGCATAGGCCAGTGATATAAAAGCGGGTGTGACTGAGCAACCGCTGCTGCGTCCGCGCCTCACGGTGCGAATCCCCGCGGGCCCGTCATCCGGACGCTATTCCCCGTGCGTCGCCGCCAGCGGCACACGAGCGCACCTCGGCTACTGCCACGACCAGTGGGGCTCCTGGACGGGCCCCCGCGCCATGACAGCCGTCCGATCTGTTCCAGGCGTCCTCGGATGTCGCAGCCTGCGCACGCCGACAAGCCCCCGTATATCCACGCCAGGCGCTCCCGCCCGCGCACTCGACCGCCCCCGCGCACTCGACCGTCCGCGGCCGTGCGTACGCGGCATCCCGGGCACCGACCGCCGCCGGCACCCGTAGACCGGCCCGACCACCGTTCTCCGCCGCCGGTGTCACCGCCGCCGGCACGGCGGCCGTCGGGGTGCCCGCTGCCGGTCGACCGTTTCCGGTCCAGGGCGCGGGCGACGGCGGCGTGCGCTGCCCGGGGGCCGCCGTACCACGCGTGTGCCCTGCGCCGTCGGAGGCACCTCGGGCAGGCCGCACCGGCCCCGGAACGTCGGCGCGGACACAAGAGACCGGGCGGCCGGGCGTCCTCGACCCGGCCTTCCGCTTCCCCCTGCGAACCCCCGCCACCGACCTGGGAGACGGCCGGCCTCGGCGACGGCCGACCTGGGCGACCCATGGTCGGGGAGACAACCGGCCTCGGAGACAACCGAACGCGCCCTCGAAGCAAGGAGGTCCGTACATGTACAGCACGCCGCCCGCCTACGACCCGGGCGCGTTCTGCGCCGTGTTCGAGCAGCGGTTCACCTACTGGGCGGGGTTCAGCCGCAACACCCACCGCTACGCGCACTCCCCGGCGCTCTCCGACCCCGTCACGGGACGCTCGTGGACCTACGCCCAACTGGGCGAGGAAGTGGAGCGGGTCGCCGCCGGCCTCGCGGCGGCCGGCGCCGGCCCTGGTGACCTAATCGCCTACCAACTCTTCAACGGGCCGGAGTTCGCACTCCTGTACCTGGCTGCCCAGCGCATGGGCGCGGTCGGCTCACCGGTGAACTTCCGGCTGGCGCCAGGCGAGACCGCGCATGTGCTGGACACCGGCAGGCCGGCCGTCTTCGTCTACGACACGGCGGTGGCGGAACGGGCCGGGCAGGCTCTGGCGCTGGCCGCGCACCGGCCAGCTTCGGTGGTCCACGTCGACTCGGGCGCGGACGAGGACCGCCCGCTGCCGGACTCGGTGCCGTTCGCTCAGCTGGTCGCTCGCGGTACCGGACAGCCGCCGCTGCCGGACCCCACGGGCGGGATCTACGCGGAGACCACCCGGCTCTACACCTCGGGAACCACCGGGCTCCCCAAGGGCGTACCGCTCAACAACGCCACCGAAGTGCTCTCCGCCCACGACGTGATCATGCATTTCCCGCTGACGCCGCAGGACCGCACGCTCAACATGTCCCCGTGGTTCCACCGAGGCGGGCTCTACTCGGGCGGCCCCAACCCCGTCTTCTACGTGGGTGGCGAAGTGGTGCCGCTACGCCACTTCGACGCCGACACCGTGCTGGACCTGGTCGAGGAGCGGGGGCTGACCTTCCTCATCGGCGCACCGACCAACCTGGAACGGCTCGCCGACGCGCAGGAGAGGCACCCCCGCGACCTGGCGACACTGCGCGGCATCGTCACCATGGGCGCGCCGCTGGACCGCGCGGCCTGCCTGCGCTACCAGTCGACGCTGACCCCGCGGATCTTCAACGGCTACGGCACCACCGAGGCGTTCTGGAACACCTTCCTGCGCCCCGCCGATCTGCCGGACCACGCGGGCAGCGCCGGACGGGCCTGCACGGACGACGACGTCGCCGTGGTGAAGGTGTACGAGGACCGCAGGGCGGCGCCCGACGACCTGGCGGCGAAGGACGGACAGGAGGTCGGCGAGGTGATCGTGCGGTCTGTGAAGTCCGCGTACGCCTACACCGCCAGACCCGACGAGGAGGCGGAGAACTTCCGGGACGGGTGGCTCTACATCGGCGACCTCGCCACCTGGGACGAGGACGAGTACGTGACCCTGATGGGCCGTCGCGACGACATGATCCTCTCCGGTGGCGAGAACGTGCACCCGGTGCAGGTGGAAGAGGTGCTGGGCCGCCACCCCGGAGTCGCCGACTGCGCCGTGGTGGGCACCCCCGACCCCGAATGGGGGCAGCTCGTCACCGCGTACGTGGTCCGCCACGACCCGGAACTGACCGTCTCGGACCTCGACAAACACTGCCGGGCCGACCCGATGCTCGCCGCCTACAAGAGGCCGCGCGCCTACCGCTTCACCGACGCGCTGCCGCTGACCGCGACAGGCAAGAAGGTGCACTATCAGGTGCGTGCCCAGGCGGCCGAGGACGCGGCCACCGGTCTGCTGGAGCGGGTGCGTCCGGGCAGCGGGTAGCCGCACCCTTCCGGCCCGGCCCCGTCGCGAAGTACCCAAGGGCGAGGGCGCCCCGGGTGCGGCAGGCCGCGCAGGGAGCGGGCGGGGTCCCGCTCGCGCTCCCCGTCAGCCACTTCGCGGGAGAGGTCCGCAGGCACAGCCCTCCGCGGCGCCTCGTTCCGCGCCGTGTGACGAGGCCGGAAGCAGAAGTTGGGCACCCAGGGGAGTCAGGGCATGGTGCGCGGTGCGGCCTGTGCGGCGCGTCGTGACGAGACCGGCACGGCGCAGTACGCCCACGTGCTCGCTGGCCGACGCCGGCGAGAGCCCGGTGCGCCGCGCCAGCCGGCTCGTCGAGACGCCCTCGGCGACGACCTGCAACACAGCGGCCCGGCTGTGTCCGAGGAGCGCGGCCAGCGCCCCGCGCGGGTCGCCCGTCGCCGCTGTACCGGGGTGGGGGAGGACCTCGTAGTGCAGGGTGGGCTGCGGATCGCCGGGATCGCAGGGGACGTAGCTGGTGAAGGCGGCCGGGGCGAGCAGCAGACCACGGCCGTCGAGGTGGTAGTCGGGGCCGTCCAGGTCGGGCAGTTCCAGTACCGGGGCGCGCCAGCGCATCCGGGGATGCAAAGTGGCCAGCACCCGCTCGACCCCGCCCTCCTGCCACTGGCGTACGCGGTCGGTCTGGTCCGCGCGGAGCGCGGTGTGCACCCCGTGCCAGTAGGGGGCCACGGCCGCGCTGTGGTGTGCCCTCACCGCGCCGGCGAGCCACCGCAGCGCCACCACGTCGCCCTCCAACAGGGCGCGGGCCCATCGCGGCAGCGGACGGTGCGTGGCGACATACCCCCAGTCCGCGCGCAGTTCGCTCCGCGGCGTGGACAGCAGCCGTTCGACCTCCTCGTCGAGCGTGGGCAGCGCCACGTGGGGGCGCAACAGCCGGGGGACGGGGTGTGAGGGCGCGGTGGCCACGAGCCTGTCCAGTGGCGGCGTGCCGGGCGGGGCGGCGGCTTCCGACGCGGCGCGCCGGGCGGCCTGTGTGGTGCGGCGCCACGTGTCGAGTGCGGGGTCGCCGCTGCGGCCGTACCGCAGGCGGAAGGCGCTGAACGTCGTCGTGGCCAGCGGGCTGGGTGCCTCGGCCACGCGGACGCGGGCCAGGTCGCTGACGGTGAAGTGGATACGCATGCCGGCCCTGTTCGCTCGTCGTCTCCCGCACGGGTGCCGAGCCCCATGCTTCCCCGGAGCGTGCCCTTCCGTCACGGTGCTGTACGTGGGAGCCGGGGATGTCGTGCGGTGCCGTCGTGAGCCGTCGTGAGCCGTCGTGAGCCGTCGCGGACGACGCGGGCCGGCACGGGGCCGCGTTCCGCCGACGCTTCGGGCAGGACCGAATCGTCCACCGGCCACGGACAGCGGCGGGCACGATGGTCCCCAGGCCAGGTTCCGGAGCCTGACACGAAGAGTCGCAACGTGGCAGGAGAGCCGGAACGTGGCACGAGGGGCCGGGACCGGACAACCGGGAGGAGCACACGGATGCGGGTGACAGGGACGAGGGACGCGGCAGTCAAGGGAAAGCACCCGCGGCGCGGAGCCGGTGCGGCGGGCCGCGGCAGGAGGGGAGGGGCCGTGACCGTGACCGTATGCGCGGTCACGGCCCTGCTGTGCACCTCGGCCGGCGCCCAGGCTTCTCCCGGCAGGCCCGAGGCGTCCCCGGGGAGCGCCCAGGCTTCCCCGGGGACGCCTCGGGCCCAGGAAGGGAAGGGAACGCCCAGCAAGGCGCATCGCGGGACGAGCGGGACGAGCGGGACGAGCAACAGTGCGCAGCGTGAGGGGGCCGACACGGCGCATGGCGAGGGGAGAAGCGCAGGGGGGAACGGAGGTCCGGCCCTCCGCCCGGGCGGCTGGCACGGTCCTGAAATCTCCCATCCGGGCCAGCCCGAGATCGACTACCCGCGCGGCGAGGTGTGTGCGTTCCCCACGCACGCGGAGTTCCCCGTCGTCGACATGGTGCAGAAGACCTGGACGAACGACGCGGGCGATCCCGTCTACGCCGTCATCAGCGGCCCGTTGATCATGGATGTGACGAACAAGGACACCGGGAAGACCGTACGCCGTGACCTGTCCGGCACCGGGACCCTCTCGTACCCGGAGCCCGGACGCACCGACACCTACGTCCTCAGCGGGGGCGACTGGGGTGTCGGACTGCACACCAGCGACCGGCCCGCGCACAACAAGTGGCTCGTCTCGCGCGGGTTCATGTCCGTCAGGCTCACCAAGAGCGGTGGCGAAACCCATCGCGAGCTGCTGACTCTTCAGGGCCGCTACGAGAACCTGTGCGAGACGCTGAAACCGTAGAGCGCCTGTCGCAGCGGCCGGCGAGGAGCGGGACGCTCCGCCCCGGCGGTCACGAACTCGGCCGACGGAGCAGCTGAGTGCGTGGTGCGGCCCCCCGCTCCGGGCCGGCCGGGCCCAGGCCGCTATGGCTCAGCCCCGCGCGTGCATCAGCGCGGTGACATAGGCGTCCAGCCGCTCCTGCACGGCTCGCGTCGTCAGCTCTGTCCTCCCCGCCTCCCGCCAAGCCTGCGCGACCGGCCGGACTTCTTCGGAGGACGCCAGCCCATCGCGCACCTGCCAGTACAGCCGCTCGCCCGGGTCCGCGGCCAGCACGCCGCCCGCCTCCTCGTACGCCTCGGTGAACCGCAGGCCCCACGCCGGGCCGTGCAGCAGCGCCAGGGTGGTGGAGCAGTGCGCCACATCGAGATCCGCAGGGCCCCACGAGGTCGCCGCCCAGTCGACGACACCGGTGATCCGGGCACCGGCCGGGTCCCCGGACTCCAGGTCGAACAGCACGTTGCCGGGCTGGAAGTCGCGGTGCAGGAACCGCCCTTCGTAAGGCGGCGCGGGCCGGCGGATCACGTCGATCGCCGCGGCCCATGCCGCCGCGTCGGCGCCCTCCGGCGTCGCGACGGTGTCCGCGGTCGTCAACGCCACGTATTCCCGGGGCCGTTCCGCGGGCCGCAAGGCGTGGATCGCGACGAGTTGACGGGCCAGCAGGGGAACACGCGTCTCCACTCCCGCGTCGTCGAGAACCGTGCGGCCCGGCAGATGTGTCATCAGCAGCGACGGATACTCGCACTGCTCGGCGGCCGGATCGACCGCGACCAGTGCGGGCGCCGGTATGCCGGTCCCTCTGAGCAGCGCCAGGGCCCCGGTCTCCCTGTTCAGCCAGTCCTCGGCGTGGTCGAGGTAGAACGGGTCGACGAAGCTCCGCAGCACCAGGTCGCGGGTGGTTCCGTTCCGCGTGACGACGGTCAGCCTCCGCATCGCGGCAGTGATGCCGCCGTGCAGTGTCTCGGCCCTGACGACCCGTTCGCCGACCTCCAGGTGCCGGTTCACCCAGCTCAGCGTCGACGGGGAGACAGGCGGTGCCTCATCGTGATCGGTCACCGTGCCATCCCATCACCCGGAGGGCGGCGCGCGCGAAGGTTTTCTGCGTCCGGCAGCGTCGGCGCCCTCGATACGGCAGGGCTGCGACCGTGGCGCTGTCCGCCGCACGGGGGCCGGCCCCGGCGGGATCAGTCCCGCAGCACCTCGTGCGGCAGGGCGTGGGCGGTGCGCCCGCCGGGCGTCCGTACCGTCCGCGCGGCCAGCAGCGCGTCGACCACCGCCTCCTCCACACCGTCCAGGACCGCCGTGAACACCAGGTTCAGATCGGCGGGCGAGAGCACCACAGGGGCGTCGGCGACCCGGGTGGAGAACGCCAGCCCGTAGTCGCCGCTGCCGTGGCTGAACGCGGCGCCGGCCCGGCCGAGCGCCAGCACGCCCCGCGTGGCGATCCGCTCCAACTGGCGCCCTGAGCACGGCACGTCCAGCGCCACGACGACCACGCACGAGCCGCGGGGTGCGGTGTGTCCGGCCCGCTCCAGCCCCAGGTCCTCAGGCAGTACCGTGCGCCCCGCCACGCGCAGGTCCCCGTCCATGTTGGCCAGCACGAGCACCCCCGCGGTCGCAGGACCGGCGGACAGCGGCACCTTTCGGGACGCCGAGCCGATGCCCGCCTTGAAGCCCAGCGCACACGCCCCGGTGCCGCCTCCGACGTTGCCCATCGGCACCGGCCCTTCGTCGGCCCCGTCCAGTGCCGCCCGTACGTGCGCTTCGGTCACCGGCCGCCGCTCCGCCGAGAGCCAGGAGTCGTTGATCTCTCCCACGACCGGATTGAGTGAGGTCACAGGGGTGGCGGCCCGCTCCAGCACCCAGCCGACCAGCGCGTCCGCCGCGCGGAACGCCGACAGCGTGGAGGTGAGCAGCACCGGCGTCTCCAGCTCCGTGAGCTCCATCAGCTGTGTCGCACCGACGAACTTGCCGTAGCCGTTGACCATGTGGAAACCGGCCGGGACCGCGCGCGTCTCCTCCAACGCGTCGGGCACCAGCGCTGTCACCCCCGAGTACACACCGCGCTCGTCGTCCACCAGCGTGGTCTGCCCCACCCGCAGACCGGGCACGTCCGTGATCGCGTTGAGCACTCCCGGTGCCATCCTCCCCACCGCCCGCCCTGTCTCCCGCAGCCGCAGCGCCCGTCCGCGTCGCCCCTGGCCCTCCATCTGTCCGCCTTTCGCCCGCCCGCGCGGGCCGTCCGCACGGGCGGCCCGCACTCTATGCCCCCACGGGAGAGGGTCAGGAGCGGGCCGGGGCCGTGGACGGAGCGTGGGTGGAGAGGCCGCGGCCTCCCAGCTGTACCCGTCCGGGTCGGTGAACGGACCGGCGGTGCTGCCGAGCACGACGCGGTCCGATCCGGTGCCGTCGGCGGCGACGCCGAGGTCCTCGGCCGGGCCGGTGTCCTTCTTCGCCGAGGTCGCGACCTTCCAGAGCGTCCCGTCAGGGGCCTGGACGACACCACCGTAGCCCCACAGCGACTTCGCGGCGGGCTTGACCAGGGCAGCGAAGGGCAGAGACGGGCAGGGCGGGGGTGGGGTTCGGCGGGCGGGCCGCAGCTTTCAGATCCCTCACCGTGCGCACGGCCGGTCACCCTGTCGCTCGGTGCGTTGTGTGACCGCGTGCTGCGGCGGAGTGGTCAGATGGGGTGTGGCCGCTTGACCGCAGTCGGCCTTCTGGCCCGGCACAGCGGTGAAGTCCACTTCGGCCACGGCGTATGACGCTCGCACGAGCGGCGCGGGGACGAGACGTCGGGCGCTGAGAAGGTGTTCTGGTGACGGAGCGGAACGTGATCATGGAACAGCTGCTGGCGGCGGTCGAGCAGGCACCGCCGGTCGACTCCGTGGCGGTGGTGGCCCGCATCCTGTCCGAGCAGCTCGACGCCCGCGACGTGTGCTTCCTGATCACGGAACTCGGTGGTGAGACGCTGTGGCGACTGCCCGCCCTGTGGCCGTCGCGTGAGGGGAAACAGGACCCCGTGCGGGTGCCCGGAACCGTGTTCGACACGGTGATCCGCACCCAGCGGCTGCACGTCACCGACGCACCGCCATCCGAGGGCCGGCAGGGCGGGCACCGGGTGCTGTCGCCGGTGACCCTCCGGGGAGACGCCATCGGCGTACTGGAACTGATCATCCCCGATCCGCCCAGCGCCCTCGGCCGGCAGCAGATCGCTCAGGCCGCACACGCCCTGGCCTATGTGGTCACCGCCAACCGCCGCTTCACCGACCTGTACGAATGGGGCCGGCGGAGCACCACCCCCACCCTGGCAGCCGAGATCCAGCAGAACCTGCTGCCCGACGCGCTCACCGTCGAGGCAGGCCAGGCCACCGTCGCCGGGGGGCTGGAGCCGGCCGGGGACATCGCCGGTGACACCTTCGACTACAGCCTGGACGAGAACACCCTGCACCTCTCCGTCACCGACGCCATGGGGCACAACGAGCCCGCCGCCCTCCTGGCCACTCTCGTCATCGGTGCCCTGCGCCAGACCCGCCGCGCCCACGCGACCCTCGCGCAACAGGCGCGCGCCGCCCATCAAGCCATCCTCGACCACGGCAACGAGGCCACCGTCACAGGTCAGCTCCTGCGCATCGACCTGACCACCGGGCGGGCCCTGCTGGTCAACGCGGGCCATCCCTGGCCGATGCGGCTGCGCGATGGCCGGGTCACGGTGGTCGAACCGCACATCGACCTTCCTTTCGGCTCGCCCTGGCACGGCGCCTACCGGGTGCAGGAGTTGGGCCTTCGGCCCGGCGACCGGTTCGTGCTGTACACCGACGGGATGACCGAACGCAACACCGTCGGCCTCGACCTGCCCGCTGTCATCGCACGCGACGCTCACTTGCATCCGCGCGAAGCCGTGCGCTTCATGACCCGGGCACTGGTGGAAGCCACCGGCGGCAACCTGCTGGATGACGCCACGGTGGTGTGCCTGGACTGGCACGGGTCCGGCTCCAGCCGGCGCACGAGCGAAACCGGCGCCGACACCGCCGGCCGATGAGGCCGCCGGGCGGAGAGCATCGCGGCGAGCGGACCGGCACGCGGCCTCTCGCCTGACAGGCCTCAGGGGCTCGTTCTTCTCACGCGCACCGGACGAGGGCTCAGTCCAGCAGTGCGAGCGCTTCCAGGACGGCGGCGGGCTCGGTGCGGCTCGCGTAGTCCGGGTGGACGTCGAGCCATCGGACGACCCCCTGCGCGTCGACCAGGGCGACGGTGGGCATGGGAACGTCGTCCGTGCCGTCACTGTTGGCCGCGGACACATCCGTGACGAGGGCGGTCACCGCCTCCCGGGCCTGCGCGGACCAGGTGTTCATGACGCCCAGCGCGCGGCCGATCTGGTTCCCGGGGTCGGACAGGACCGTGAAGCTGAGTTCGTTGACCTCCTGCGTGGTCAGCGATCCGTCCGGCCGCTGAGGGCTGACGGCGACCAGCTCCACCCCGCGCGAGACGAGCGCGGGGAGCAGTTCTTGCTGGTAGGTGCGGAGGGCCAGGTTGCAGTACGGACACCAGGCACCGCGGTAGAGCACCAGCACGGTGGGCCGGCCGCCGCACGCCGCGGACAAGGTGGTGGGTGCGCCCGCCGGGTCGAGAAGTGCGGCGTCGGGCAACGGGATCCCGGGCTTCGCGGCACCGGCAGGTACGCCTTCGGCGGCGAGCCGCTCCTGTTCGGCGCGGAGAACGGCGAAGGCGGGACGTTGCTCTTCGGGGATCTGCTCGCCCGTACGTGCGTGGAACTCCGCTACCTGCTCGGCGTAGGTCCGAACGGTCATGGCACGCCCTTTCTGGAGTGGTGATTCCATTCTGTGGTTGCGCGGAGTGAAGTGTCAATCGGAGCGCGGGCGTTGGAGGCTCCGCCGCTGGTCCCGATACGGTTGAGCCATGAACGCCCGCGACGATGACTCAGCCGCCCTGAGCCGCGTGCCCGCGCGGCTCACCCGGAAGGGGCAGGCCACCCGTGCCCGGATCGTCGACGCTGCCGCACGGCTGATGATCGAGACGAGCGTGGCCGGGACGCGTACCGACGACGTACGTGCGGCCGCGGGCGTGAGCGCGTCGCAGATCTACCATTACTTCGAGGACAAACCCGCGCTCGTGCGGGCTGTCATCGGGCACGCCACCGACCTCGTGCTGGAGGCGCAGCAACCGGTTCTGGGGCAGCTGGACTCGATGGCGGCCCTGCGCGCGTGGCGGGACCACGTCGTGGAGTTGCAGCGCTCACACCACTGCGCGGGCGGCTGCCCGCTCGGCTCTCTCGCGGGCGAACTGGCCGAGGCGGGCGATTCCGCACGCGGAGCGCTGGCGGCCGGGTTCGCCCGGTGGGAAACCGCCCTGCGTGAGGGGCTGACCACCATGTATGAACGGGGGGAGCTGCGTCCAGACGCCGACCCGGAAGAGCTGGCCCTCGCCCTCCTGGCCGCTCTCCAAGGTGGCATCCTTCTCTCGCAACTGCGCCGCGACACCGCCCCTATGAGGGCCGCTCTCGACACGACGCTCGACCGCATCGAGTCGCTCACCACCGCCCCGGGCCCGCGCACGGGCGAGGGGGCCCGAAAGCGGTGAGACGGTCGAGCGCCGCGTCGAGAGCGACGGAGAGCCGCAGTGTGCTTCCCCGCCCCGGCGGCCGCGAGCTGATCCGCGTGCGCCGTCGCCTCGGGTGCGCTGATCGCCGCGGTGGACTCGCGAGGGTGCGGTAGGTCGTCAGTCCTCGTCCGCGGCGGACAGGGCTTCCGCGATCATGCGGGTGGCGAAGTCCTGGTCGTCGGTGATGCGGTTGATGTGTTCCGCGAGGAGGAAGGCGGTGACCTCCAGAGGGTTCATCTCCGCCTGTGTCCACTCCCCGTACTGTTTGCGCCAGAGGTTGGGGCTCAGGCCGGTGCCCGCCGCGATGACGAGACCTGCCATGGTGGGGATGGCCTCGGGCCGGACGCTCTTGGGCATCATGCGCATCGTGGCCACGAGGTTGGGCACCACGTACTCGAGGACGTCCTTGTCATGGTCCTCGTGGGCCTCCTGCAGCCACCTCATGAACATGTAGATGAGTGTGCACGCGCCGTCCAGGATGTCCTTGGCACCCTTGCGGCCCATCGACGCCGTCAACTGTTCGACGAGCGCCTTGTGTTCCGGATCGTTCGCGTTTTTCCCCTCGTGAATGCTCCTGAGCCGGGAGTCGACCATCATGAGTGCCGCACCCACGTCGCCTGCGGGAGCGTACTGGGGATCGTAGGGCGATGACACAGAACTCCTCCGCCTGCCGGGCCGCGCTGCGACCACGTCATTCCGTCGCTGTGGGTGCCGCGTTCACTCTAGGCTCTGCGCCCACCTTCGTCGGCAAGTTCCCGTATTCCCCCAGGTCACCGTTTCCGGGCTGGTGGAGAACCGGCCGGAGCACATGCTCGCGCCGGTGCCGCCCATGTGTCCTGTGCTTGGCGACGATCACTCAGGCGAGCGCCCCTGTTCGAGAGCCGTTTCGGGCCGGGCATCTCGCCAAGGGCGCGTGCGCAGGGCGGTCATCACCACGCCAGGGAACGCCGGCGTGGCGAGCTCGGTGGGCCTGGCCTCACCTCCCGCCGGAGAGGCGGGGTTGGTCGGGACTTGCCTCGCCGTCGCGCAGAGAGGCGTCCAGGGCGGCCATGAGCTGCGCGACACGGCTCCTGCCTGCGGGAGCGGAGGGAAACCGGAGAAGAACATCGACCAGGGCCGGTGTGGCGCGGTGCCGAGCCTGCTCGATCACCCGGTTCCCGGCCTCGCGATTGCCACCCGCACCGATCTCGGCGATGCGCGCCGCGCTCGCGGCGGCACGCAGGATGTGACCCACCTGGTGAGCCTCCGCGATCGGATGGAGGTAGGCGGCGGACGCGGCGTCCCCGGCGGCGCGCGCGGCGAGACATGAGACCTCGGTGGGTGCGTCCTTTGCTGCCCGGTGTGCGTCCATCGAAGTGACACGCTGCAACCTGGTCCGCCTCGCGCCGTTGACGAACTCCCACGCGGCGTCGAGGGCCGCGCGGGGCCGCGGATCCTCGGGTGCCGCGTCCTCGAACACGGGGAGGACGTCGTCAGCGGCCCGTGCCACATAGCGTGCCACCACGCGCAACTCGTCCATCGTCAGTTCGAAGTCACCGGACACGGTCCCCGTCATGGCGGCAAGCATCGCACGCGCGGCCGGAAGCTGATCGTCGTCGGCGGCTTGTGCAGCGGGGGAGTGGCGGCCACACGAGGGCTGGATCGCCTGGCCGCCACGGGTGCGCCGCACCGGGGGCCTGCGGGTGCGGCGCGGCAACGAGCACGGGCTCCGCCGCCGCCCGCACAACGCCCAGACACGGACGGGTCCGAGCATGTGGCACGCGGGCCACCGGGAACTCATCTCCTCGACATACCGCACACATCGCGTCAGCCAAGAAGTGTCCAAGCAAGGCTGGCAAATCACGCTTGTCCGGGGCATGATCCTCTCCTGACACCCCGACGGGCTCGCCGCTCGGGGATTCCGTGAGTGAAGAGAATGGGGGGCGTATGTCCCGTATCAAGCGTGCTCTGACCGTGGCGGTCGGCGCTGCCGCCTGTGTCGCCCTGGCGCAGGCCCCGGCGAACGCCGTCGGGTCCTGGCACATCGCGGACGCGTCGAACGGTCGCGGAACCGGGGCGTTCAACAGCGGAGACAGCAACAAGTTCCGGATCGCGGACACCAAGGCGGACGGCTACGGCATGGTGCTCCGCATCAAGTTCCCCGGCCGCTCCGAGATCACGACGTGCGACGACCGGAACGGTGCGAACAACGGGTTCGAGTACTGCCGGATCAGCAACATCCCGCACAACTCAGAGGTTCAGATCAAGGCCTGCGCGAAGGACTTCAGCGGCGGGCTTCCGGGGTGGATCGACTGCTCGTACTGGATCAAGGACTACACCAGCTGAGAGGCGGGGCCGGGCGGGTGGCGGTACGAACGCGAGGGTTCCGTCACCCGCCCGTGGAACGCCCAGGTCTCCCGTGCCCGACGGCAGCCCGTGCGGTTGTGTGTGGGGCACACCGACGAGCGGTCCGGCACCCCGGCACCGCCGGCCGCTCCGCCCAGGCCGGGCGTGACCAGCGGCCCGTCGTAGCCGCACTCACGGCACCTGCCGCGGCCCACTTGGCCGTGGTCGGTGTCCCTGGCGTCCCTGACGTCTGCCGCTGGGTCTCCGCATAGCCGAATCCCCGCCCGGACTCCGCCGGGACCTTCTCCTTCTCGCCGGACACCCGCAGTTCCGGGCGACCCTTTCTCCTTGAGAGCCAGGACCCGAGTGAAGACGGGGCACGCGGTCAGTGTCCTGAACAGGTTCTCGGTGCGTACCCATGAGTGCCGCCGGTGGTCGCGTCATCGGGTCCCTTGCCGTGCGCGCCGCCACGGTTCCTGCCTGCTGCGTCGATGCCCTCTCCCGCACCGCGCGACAGCACCCGGTCGGGGCACCTCGTCGGGGCGCGCCGCAGCGTGCGACGTCGACTTGAGCACCTTGCCCCGGTCCATGGAGGATGCAATGATCAGAACCCGCACTTGCATACGATGCGCAATAAGGGGGGAGCGGTTCCGTGCCCGAGGAACGCACCCGCCGACACGTCCTCGGACTGGCGGGCGGCGGCTGCGCGGCGGCGCTGCTGTCGGGCTGTGACGGGTCCGCGTCGGCCGGGACCACGCGCCCGCGGCGCGGCGGGACGCTGCGCGCGGCCTTCCCCGGTGCCGGCGCCAAGGAGACGCTCGACCCGCACAAACAGCGGCAGTTCGTGGACATCGCCCGCCACAAGGCGATGTTCGACAAGCTCGTTGAGCTCGGCCCGACACTCCGCCCCGTGCCGCGGCTGGCCCGCAGCTGGGAGTCGAGCGCCGACTCGACGGTGTGGCGCTTCAGGTTGCGGAAGGCCGTCTTCCACGATGGGCACCGGCTGGAGCCCGAGGACGTGCTCTACAGCCTGCACCGCATCCTCGACCCGCACGCCGCCGATCATCTCGCGGCCAACTCGCTGTCCGCCCTCGACCTCGGCAACTGCCGCGCTGTGGGCAAGGACACCGTCGAGCTGCGGCTGAAGAAGCCCAGCGCCGAGTTCCCCTCGCTGCTCGCGGTCACCGGCGCGCTGATCGTCCGGCGCGGTTACCGGAACCCGGAGAAGCCGGTGGGCACCGGCGCGTTCCGGTTCGCTTCCTTCCAGGCCGGCCGCTCCTTGAGCGCCCACCGCTTCGACGACCACTGGGCCGGCGCCCCGTACCTGGACGAGCTGCGGATCCTGTCGGCCGAGTCGGAGGCACGCAACAGCGCCGTCCAGGCCGGAGAGATCGACTACGCACACGAGATGAGCCCCACGTTCGCACGGCTGATCGAGGGCAACTCCCGCGTCGCGCTGGTATCGACGCCGCTCAGCGGCGTCGACGGCTTCGCCCTCAAAACCGACAGGCCGCCTTTCGACGACCCGGACGCCGCCATGGCGGCCAAGCTCCTCGTGGACCGCGAGCGGCTCATCGAGGTGGTCTCGGGCAACCGCGCCCAACCCGGCAACGACCTCTACGGCAAGGGATACGCCTACTACCCCTCCCACCTGCCGCAGCGCGAGCAGGACCTCGCCCAGGCGCGCCGGCTCGCCCGCCGCAGCGGCCTCCTCAACCGGCGGCTCACCTTCTACACCTCGACCGTGGTCGACGGATTCGTCAACGCCGCCCACCTGTTCGCCGACATGGCAGGGGAGGCGGGGCTCAGGGTCGAGGTCGTCTCGGGACCGCCGGAGACGTACAACACCGACCAGCTCACCACCGGCGACATCGGCAACCACAGGTGCGGGGCCATGCCCATACCCACCTACATCTCCGAGCGGCTCTTGGACGGGTCCCCGCAGAACGCCAGCGCCTGGAAGCACCCGGACTTCGACGAGGACTTCGTGCACGCCCAAGGCATCAAGAAGGAGACCGCACGCACGCGCGCCTACGGCGCGCTGCAACGCACCATCCGGGACGAGGGCGGCCTGGTGCTGTGGGGGCACCCCGACTGGCTCAACGCCGTCGCCACCTCCGTGCACGGGGTCAAGCCCGCACCGCCCAACACCGACGACTGGGCACGGTTCGACGCCGTCTGGGTGGACTGATGGCACGCCACGCACTGCGCCGCGTCCTGCTCGCCCTCGCACAGCTGGTGCTGCTGGCCGTGCTGGTCTTCCTGCTGACCTCGCTGCTGCCCGGCGACGCGGCCGACGTCCTGTTCAACGACAAGGCAGGCACGGAGCAGATCGCCCGGCTGCGCCACGAGATGGGGCTCGACCAGCCGCCGGCGCAGCGGTTCCTCGACTGGGCCAAGGATCTGGTGACCGGCGACGCGGGCACCTCTCTCACCGGCGGGCAGTCCGTGTCCGGCATCGTCGCGCACTCCGTCGGAGCCACCGCCTTGCTGGCCGGGGTCACCGCGGCGATCGCGGTGCCTGTGGCCCTCGTCCTCGGCCTGGTCACCGGCTGCCGCGCGGGCGGCCGGCTCGACCGGACGGTCACCGCCGTCACCCTGGCGCTCAGCTCCGTCCCCGACTTCGTGCTCTCCCTCGCGCTCGTCGCGGTGTTCGCGCTGAAACTGGGCTGGCTGCCGTCCACCTGGATCGGGGCGACGACCGGTGACCTGCTCACCCGCCCCGGCCTGCTCGTGCTGCCCGTCGTCGTGCTGCTGGCGCGGACGGTCTCCCAGCTCATCCGGCAGTTCCGGGCAGGCACTCTCGGTGCCCTGAACTCCGGTTACGCGCGGCACGCCCGTCGACTGGGTGTGCCCCGCACGCGTCTCCTGCTGCGGCACGTGCTGCCCAACGCCGCCGTACCCGGCGTGCAGCAACTGGCCCGCACCGGCGACGCGCTCCTCGGCGGCGTCCTCGTCGTCGAGGCCGTGTTCGCGGTGCCCGGCGCCGCCACCGCCCTCATCGACGCGGTGCGCAGCCGGGACGTCCCCACCGTGCAGGCGCTCACGCTGCTGCTCGCGGCGGCCGCGCTGTTCCTGAACGTCGCCGCGGACCTGGTCTCCCACCGGCTCTCACCGCGGGTGGAGGTGCTGAGGTGAGCGGACACACTGCGCAGCCCCCGCCGGCGCGGCCCGCGGCCAGGGGAAGCGGGGGGCGGGCGGGTACGGCGCGGAAGAAGGGCGCCGGCGGCGCCGCGACGACCGCCGTGGCCGCCGTGCTGTTCGCCGTGCCGGTCGTGACGGCCCTCTTCGGGCCGCTGCTCGCGCCGCTGGCCGAAGCTTCGGGCCCCGGAGCCCCCTACGCTCTCGACGGGCGCCACCCGCTGGGCACCGACGGCCTCGGGCGCGACGTGCTGGCGCTGCTGCTGCGCGGCGGCGGCAGCACGCTGGGATCCGCCCTCGGCGCGGTCGCCCTGGCCTATCTGGTGGGCGGTGCGGTGGGGCTCGCGGCCGCCGTCAGCCGGCACCGTTGGGTGGACGAACTGCTGATGCGCCCTGTCGAGGTGGTCCTCCCCATCCCTTCGCTGCTGGTCATCAGCCTTGTCGGGGTCGGCCGTCACGGAAACGCGTGGGCCGTCACGATGGCGGTGGCACTCGTGAACACACCTGTCGCCGCGCGCCTCGTACGAGCGGCCGCTCTGCGGGCGGCGGCAGGACCGGTGGCGGAGGCCATGCGGATGCAGGGGGAGTCGCGGCTGCGGGTCCAGCTGGGCTATGTGGGCGGCTCGGTGCTGCCGGTCGTCGCGGCCGATGTCGGCACCCGCGTCACGGGCGCCGTGTTCACCGTCGCCGCCGCCAACTTCCTCGGGCTCGGCATGGAGCCCACCGCGCCCGACTGGGGGGTGACCATCGCGGCGAGCCGTGAGGCGCTGCTCGTCCAGCCGTGGTCGGTGTGCGCGCCGACCGCGATGCTGCTGATGTTCACGGTCGGCCTCAACCTCCTGGGCGACCGCCTGCTCGACAGGCGCGACCGTCGTCCCCCAGGAGACCGCCGTGACCGCCGGGCCCGGGTACCCGTCGCGCGGAAGGAGGGCCGGACATGACGCGGCCGCTGATCGAGGTGCGGCGGCTGGCCGCTCACGCCGCCGACGGCACGGCTCTGGTGCGCGGTGTCGATCTGACGATGGTCTCCGGGCGCGTCACCGCCCTCGTCGGTCCTTCCGGCAGCGGCAAGACCACCACGGCCCTCGCCCTGCTGGGAGAAGCGGGTACGGGCGTACGGCTGTCGGGACACGTGCGGGTGGGGGAGACCGAGGTCGTTGGGGCGCACGGAATCACCGCGCACGCCGCCGGTGTGAGAGGCGGCACCGTGGCCTACCTGCCGCAGCACCCGGGCAACGCGCTCAACCCGGCGCGGCGCATCGGCGCGGTCCTCACCGAAATCGCCGCCCTGCACGCCCCCTCCGGCGGCGGGCGAGGTGCCTCCCGCGCCCTCTCCCGCGCGGCGCTGGAGCAGTCGCAACTGCCGCCTGAGCGGTCGGTGCTGCGGCGCTTCCCCCACCAGTTCTCCGGCGGGCAGCAGCAGCGGGTGGCGCTGGCGGAGGTACTCGCCTGCGGACCCCGGGCGCTCGTCCTCGACGAGCCGGGTACCGGCCTGGACACGGTGACGCGGGCGGCTCTCACCCGCGAGCTGGCCCGACTGGCCCGCTCGGGACCGGCGATACTGCTGCTCAGCCACGATCACGCGATGGTGCGCGCGCTCGCGGACGACGCCGTTGTCCTGGAAGCGGGACGCGTCACCGCACGGGGCACACCCGAGGCGGTCCTGCCCGCCGCCCCCGCTCCCGTCACCGTGCGGGGGCGCGGGGAAGAGCATCCTGACGGTACGCCGCTGCTCGAAGCACGCTCACTTAGCGCGTGGCACCGCCGGCGCGGACACGACGTGCTGCACGATGTCTCGCTCCGCCTTCGCGCGGGGGAGTGCGTCGGGGTGGCGGGCCCCTCGGGAAGCGGCAAGACCACCCTGGCGCGGTGCCTGGCCGGACTGCACGAGCGCCGCGGCGGCGACATCCTGCTCGACGGGGTGCCGCTGCCCGCTCTCGTGCACCGCGACAGGGAACAGAAGCGGCGAGTGCAGTACGTGTGGCAGGAGGTCCACGACTCGTTCGACCCTCGACGCACCGTTCTCGACCAGGTGGCCCGAACGGCTGTGCGGCTGCGTGGCCTTGCGGCCGGCCAGGCCAGCGAAGAAGCCGGCGCACTGCTGCACGAGTTCGGCGTACCGCCTGGGACGGCCGCCAGGCCGCCCGGCGCGCTGTCCGGCGGCGAGCTCCAGCGTGCCGCGTTCGCCCGCGCGGCTCTGGCCCGCCCTGATGTGCTGGTGTGCGACGAGATCACCAGCGCACTCGACGCGGAGACGGCCGAACGCGTTCTCACGCACGTGGAGCACCTGCGCACCACCCGGACAGCCGTGCTGTGGATCGGCCATGACCTGCGGTTGATGCGCCGCGTCGCGGACCGGCTCCTGGTGCTCGACGGCGGCCGCGCCGCCGAGGCGGGGCCGTGCGCCCGGGTACTGGAGCGGCCCGTCTCCGAGGCGACGCGGCGCCTGCTGGACGCCGAGGAGCTGGGACGGCGGCGGCAGACGGCTCTCCCGGCGGAGACCGGGGCGAACCAGGTGAGCTGAGCCGCCACCGACAGGAGGACCCATGACAGCGACGAAGGAGAAACAACGGTGACCGACACGTCCCTCACGACCGACTGGCAGGCGTGGCAGACCAGCTGGGACCGGCAGCAGGAGTGGTACATGCCCGACCGCGAGGAGCGGTTCCGGGTCATGCTGGAGGTCGTCGAGGCGGTGGCGGGCCCCGAGCCCGTGGTGCTGGACCTGGCCTGCGGACCTGGCAGCATCACCGCCCGGCTGCTGGAACGCCTGCCCGGTGCGCGCAGTACGGCCCTCGACCTGGATCCGGTGCTGCTGTCCGTCGCGCAGGGCACCTTCCGCGACGAGCACAGGGTGGAGTTCGTGACGGCGGACCTGACCGACCCCAACTGGCCCGACGCGCTGCCGCGCCGCCCCTACGACGCCGTCGTCACGGCGACGGCGCTGCACTGGCTCACCGCCGACGCGCTCCGCGTCGTCTACGGTCAGGTCGCCGAGGTGCTGCGCGAGGGCGGTGTGTTCCTCAACGCCGACCACATGCGCGACGACGAGGCGCCGCGGCTCAATGCCGCACTGGAGACCCACCACGCCGCCCGTAAGGAGCGTGAGCTCGGGGCGGGCGCGCAGGACTGGCGCGCGTGGTGGACGGGCGTCGCACAGGATCCCGCCCTCGCGGAGCAGGCCCGTCGGCGGTTCGACCTGTTCGACGACCCGCGGCAGCCCAAGTCCGGAGGTGAGGGACAGATCCGCGAGGACCGCCCCGTCACCACGGCCTGGCACCTGGACGCCTTGCGCGAAGCGGGTTTCGGCGAGGCACGCCGTGTGTGGTGCTCGTCGAGCGACGCCGTCCTGGCGGCCCTGCGCTGAGCATCGAAAAGGTGGGGGAAGCGCCCCTGCGGTGGCTGCGTCCGGCAGACCGCCGCAGGGGACATCGGACTCAGCCGGCGTAGCCCTTGGGCGGTACCAGGCTCGCCAGCTGGTCGAAGGACAGCCAGTAGATCTGGTTGCCGCCGAAGTTGGCGGGGTCGGCGATCAGCACGCTGCCGTTGGCGTCGTCGTAGCCGATGACGGTGAAGTAGTGGTAGATCGTCTGGTCCGACGGATAGCCGGGAGGCTGGTTGCCGGGCGGAGCGACGATGTTGGTCACCAGCGGGAAGTTGTTGTCGATGCCCCTGACGACATCGGACCACAGCTGGTCCTTCTGCTGCTGCGTGGGCGGGTCGTTCGGCATCTCCGTGGTCTTGTACCAGTCCGTGCCCAGGTTGCTGTTGAGGACGGTGGTGACCTGGCCGATGTGGTCGGTGCCGTTCTCGTCGGTGCCGAGCTGGGCGGCGAGGTCGGCCTGGGAGGGCGGGGCCGTCCGTGCGGAGAGGGCGATGCGGGTGGCGGCGGGACCGCACCAGTACCCGGTCTCCTGCACCTGGTAGTCGACGTCGAGGGTCTTGGACGCCTTCGTGCTGGCGCCGTCGGTGCGCAGCGTGGAGCCGTCACGTGTGATGTCCACGGGCCGGGCGGCGCCGCCCGGCAGCGCGTCGACCTGCTGGGCGACCCGGCCCGCGTCGAGAGGCTGGGCGTGGATGGTGGAGGACTCGGCAGCGGCCGGCTGCACCAGCGCGGGGACGGTCAAAAGCCCGGTGGCGGAGAGGGCCACGGCCATGGCCGCGGATCTGATACGCATGAGCGCTCCCTTGCAGTGGGGGGAATGGAAGCGAAGTGAGCATGCCAAGTCGTGCGGAGTTGTACAAGGCCATGCGCACCTGACCTGCTCGTGCCGACGAAATCCGCGCGGTGACCGCCCAGTTGAGGTGGCGGCCCCGCGAGACGGCCCGCCGTGCGCGGTTACGCTACTGAAGGGCAGGGAACCGGCCCGGAGGGACACGCGCGGCGGTTCCCTGTTCGGCCCGAACGGTCCAGGCCAGGCGGCACCGGTGACCACCGAAGCCCGGTGGGGCGGAACGATCCGGTGCGGAACGGAACAGGTGAATGCCGTGCTCGTCAGCTCGCTCCTCAACGCGGGTCTGCTCCTGCTCCTGGGCGCCGCCCTCTACGCGGCGCCGAGCGCGCTGCTGAACCCCGGAACGGTGCCCTTCGGCGTCCGGGTGCCCCCGAGCCGGACCCAGGACCCGCGGGTCGGCGCTGTACGCCGGCAGTACCGCGCGGCGGTGCTGTGGGCCACCGCGGCCGCCACGGCGGCGGCGGCGGGACTCGGCGCGCTCCTCGACGGCGTCGCGGCCGGGGCGGTGGCGGGCCTGCCGCTGTGCGCCGTCGCCGCCGCGGTGTGGCTGCGCGCGCACCGTGCCCTGGCCGAGACGAAGAAGCGGGAACAGTGGTACGCCGGGCTGCGGCAGGGGGTGGTGGCCGACACCTCGCTGCGTACCGACCCGGTGCGCGTCCCGTGGGCGTGGTCGGTCCCGTCGTACCTCGTCATCGTGGCCACCGCCGCGGTGGGCACTGCCGTCTACCCGACGCTGCCGGAGACGTTGGCCATACCGACGCGCACGGGCGACGGGACGCGGTACCACGAGGTCGCCACGACCTTCTGGACGGCCTTCAGCCTGGTGTTCGGCCAGCTCGTGGGCACCGCTGCGGTGCTCGCGCTCGTCGCCGCCGTGCTGCGCTCGCGGCCTGGTCTGGACGCGTCGCGACCGCGGGCCGGAGCGGTACGCCACCGCCGCTTTCTGGCCGCCACCTCGCGTGCCCTGTTCGCGATCTGCGCGGTGTCCGACCTCATGCTGCTGGGGCTGTCCGTCATGGTGTGGTCCGGCGTCCGTTCCACGGCGCCGCTGTTCGCCGTGGTCGGCATCCCGGCCCTCGTCACGTTCGGGATCGTCGCAGGACTCGTCGTCCGGGTCGGGCCCGCAGGGCAGCGGCTCGTGGAAGGGCGGGACACCGAGGGCGCGGAGAACACCGGGCTCGTGCAGCGGGACGACGACCGGTACTGGCACGCGGGCGGCACCGTCTACGCCAACGGCGGCGACCCGGCGATCCTCGTGCCGTGTCGCGTCGGTATGGGCTGGACCCTCAACCTCGGCAACCCGCGGGCACTGACCGGCATGATCGTCGCCCTGGTCGCCCTCGGCTCCGCCGCTCTCGCGACCGCCGGACTGTTCGCCTGACGCCTGCGGCAGGGAGCGCGCCGCGCCTCGGCACCGCTCAGCCGAGGTCCTCCGCCGCCTCGAAACCGTCCAGGACGGCTCGCACGCGGTCGACGACCTCGTGCCTGGGGATTCCGCGCACCACGGCCTCGGCGAGAAGCGTGCGCGCCCGCCGCTCCCAGTGCGCGGCCCCCTCCGCGTCCGCGGGGCCCTGGCCCGCGTCCGGGCGCACCACGGCTCCGCTCTTGCGGTTGATTCTGATGATTCCCTCACGGCGCAGCAGGTCGTAGCCCTTGTTCACGGTGTGGAAGTTGATGGCCAGGTCCACCGCCAGCTGCCGGGTGGAGGGCAGCGAGGTGCCGCCGGGCAGCCGGCCGTCGGCGATGGCCTCCACCACGCGGTCCCGGATCTGCTGGTAGATCGGCACCTCACTGTCGAGGTCGAGTACTAGGTGCACCAGTCCACTCTATCTGTTATACATTCACTAGAACAGGTGCTCATCGGGGGTCGGCACCCTCCGGCGGTGCCGGACGAGAGGGGGAGAGTGTCCATGGCAATGGTGAAGGTGCACCGGGGTGCGCTGACGGTCGAGTTCAGCAGCCGGGAGAGCGTGTGGGCCCGCAGGCGGTCGGTGACGGTTCCGCTGGCGGCCGTGCGTGAGGTCACGTGCGTCGAGCGACCGCTGCGCGAGACCCGCGGAGGCCGCAAGGGCTATCAGTCCTTCTTCACGAAGATCGGTGTGTGGGGCCTCTTCACCGGGACGCGTCAACTCGTCTCGGCCCGACGTGGCGAGCCCGGGGTGCGGGTCCTGCTCGACAGGGCGGCCGCGGGCGGTGACTTCGACGAGATCGTCGTCTCGCACAGCAACGCCGCGGGACTCGCCCGGGACATCGCCCGCGGTGCGAGGAGTGCGGCGTGACCCAGGTGTCCGGCACGAAGACACCTGCGGATGTCCCGCGCCCGGGCCACACCGAGTCCGCTCGGGCGGCGTACCTGGTTCGGCACCGAACCTGCGCCAAGCATCGAATCCGCCCCGACACCGCATGTGAGACGGCAACTGTTGGCGCGCGTATGTGTTAACCGCCGGCAACGGGGAAGCAGCCGCTTACCGGGGGCCTTGATGAATCCTTTACTTCACCGTGTTCTGGGCGGGGCCCCTCACAGGTGCAGAGCAACGGGGGCGTGCGACGCGCGTCCCACGTGAACAAGGGGGTTGTGTGGCACGGGAGAGTGTGCGCAGAGTCGCACGGGCCGTGACCAAGGGCGCCGATGCGCGCGAAGCTGCCGAGTCGGAGGTGCGCCGCAGGGCCGGCGGCGCGGCGCAGGACGGGGAGCGCAGGGAGGACGGGATCGATCCGTCGGACTTCCCCGCCGCGCGCGAACAGGGTGGCTCCATCGACACCGTCATGGAACAGAAGACGGTGCCGCTCGACGAGGCCGGGGAGGAACTCAACCACAGCGCGCTCAAACGCGACGGGCTGGAACAGGTGCACCGCATCTGTCCGATGGTGTTGCCGCGTGGGCGGTCGTTCATGACCATGCTGCCGGTCTCGATGCTGCTCGTCGTGGGCCTGATCGGCGTGGCGATCACCTCCGCCATCTCGTCGTTCACCGACAGCGGTCCGCTGCTCAATCCGCTGTTCGGCATCCACTACTGGGTGCTGTCCCTCGCAGCGGTCGCCTTCGTGTGGTGGCGACAGGGGATGGTGATGGTGCCGGACGGGTGCCACGCGCTGATCACCCGGTTCGGAAAGCTGGAACAGGTGGTGGGCCCGGGACGGGTCATCCTGCTCAACCCGTGGAAACGCGTCTCGTACATCATCAACACCACGCGCGAGTACCCGTTCAACGCGCCGGTGCGCGAGGCGCCGACACGGGGCGGGGTGAAGGCGTCGATCGACCTGTTCATCCAGTTCCGGATCAGTGACCCGGTGGAGTTCGTCTACACGCTCGGTGCGGTGCGCGGCTTCGAGGAGAAGCTGAGCAACGCCGTCAGCGAGACCATCCGCAGCCTCATCTACGAGCAGGAGGCCGCGGGCATCTACGACATGGTGGGCGAGGACACCGGCAGACTGCTGGAGCAGCTCAACCAGCAGTTCCGGCCCGCTGTCGAGCTGACGAACGCCAACATCACACACGCCGAACCCTCGGATCGCGGATACCGCATGGACCTGGCCTCGCCGGAGATGGTGCGGGTCGCCAAGGAGGCCTACACGCACGAGTACGCGCTCCAGCTGCGCAAGGAGCAGGACGAGGGCGACCTCACCAAGGAGCTGGCCTCCCAGCAGGAGGAACTGTCCGCGATCCAGGCGGAGATCGCGCAGTACCAGGCGCAGATGGACACCTCCGTCGAGCGCGAGACCAATCGCGCCGGAGCGCTGGCCAGGCAGCGCTACGTACAGGCGGAGTCCGAGGCGAAGGCCAACGCGGCGCTTCTGGAAGCGCAGGCACTGGACATCCGCGCGGTCACCGCCGCCGAGGCGCCGGAGATCCTGGAGTACCGCTACCAGCAGCAGGTGCTGGACACCCTGGAAAAGGTCGCCGACCACCTGCCCAGGCTGGTGCGGATCGGCGGTGCGGACGAAGGCGCGGACGGCGCTGTCGGCGTGAACTTCCTTTCGCTCGCCCGCGAACTGGTCGGCGAGCGGGGCGGAGAGCTGTTCTCCCAGGAGGACATGGCGGCGGTCCGCGCACGGCTCGCGGAGGTGTCGGCCCGGATCGAGGAGCGGGAAGCCGAGATCAGCGCACTGCGCGAGGCCGATCAGCCGACCGTGCCCGCGCAGGTGGGCGGCGGTGGTGCGGCGGCGCCCGAGGGCGCGGGGCCGCACAGCGCCGGAGAAGAGAAGAACGACGGCCGGTCCGCCGCGGAGCGGAGCGGGCGCGGGTCCTGGGACGGCGCCGACGATCCCTTCGGGCCGAGCGATGATGTCTGGGGGGAGTCCGAATGAGCACGGCGGTGGGCAGCCGCAGGTCCGTCATCTCGGAGGAGGTGGCGCCCTGGAGCGACATTCCGCAGCTTCTGCGCGGCGGCGAGGCGGGCACACTCGTCCCCGTCATCATCCCCAAGCACCGCCGCCGCGTGTGGTGGATGGTGCCGTTCTGGCTCGGTCTGCTCGCCGTGGCCGCCGGCGCCATGGCCACCGTGCAGGCCCCTGACGGCACCGCGGGCGAGGTGTTCGACACGCTCGCGACCGTCACCTTCGTGTTCGGGCTGCTCTTCCTCGTCGTCGGGGCGCTGTGGTGGTGGCGTTCCTCGATCGTGGAGATCGAGCAGGGCACCAACGGGATTCTGACCCGGTACGGTGCCATCACGCGCACCCTGGATCCGGGCCGGCACTACCTGTGGCATCCCTGGTCGCGGGTGGACTTCGTGGTGGACACGGCCACCGAGATCCCGTACTCGGCACCGGTGGTGGCCTGCCCGACGCGGGAGAACGTGCCGCTGCGCGCGATCGAGTTCTTCCTGAAGTTCCGCATCACGGACGCGGTGCTGTTCGTGCGTACCATCGGCGCGGGCAACTTCGATCTCGTCCTCTCCAACGCCGTGCAGGACGCGATCCGGCAGCGCGGCCGCCGCGTGCGCACCGAGCAGGCGTACGACCTGCGGGGCTCGGATGTCGCCGACATGCAGGAGCTGCTGAACCGGCAGCTCTCGCGCTACGGCGTGCGCATCACCGGTGCCAACATCCCCGATGTGCAACTGCCCGCGCAGTACCAGCAGCACCTGGCGACCCGGGAGCGGGTCGCCAAGGAGGCCACCGCGTACGAACAGGAGTGGGGGCTCTCGCGCAAGCGCCGCATCGACAGCCTGCAAATGGACATCGAGCGTGCCAAGAAGGTGCGCGACGCGCGCATCGTCGAGGTGAAGGCGGCGCTCAACAAGGCGCGCGAACAGGTCGCGCAGCTCCTGGAAGAGCAGGAGACCGAGGCGCAGAACGTGCGCTTCGAGATCGAGACGCGGGGCCGCAGCGGGCTGATCGCGGCCGAGAACGAGGCGCGCGCCCAGCGCACCCTCGCGCAGGCCTACCGCGACAACCGCGCGGTACTGCAGTACGAGCTGGCGCGGCGCAGGCTGGACGTGGGTGCTGTGCTCGCGGGCAAGGCTCCACAGCCGGTCGTGCTGCGCACCGACGGCTCCGCCGGCAGTGACACCTCCGCGCTGGCCACGCTGCTGGCGGCACAACTACTGCCCGGTCTGCACCAGCTGCCGAGCGGTGGGGCTACCGAAGCGGCCGAGAGGCCCGACCCCACGGCTGTCGGTGAGGCCGTCGCGGACGTGTGGCAGCGCAAGTAGCACCGCCACACCCCACCCACGCGTTCCCACGCCCCCGCTCCGTTCGCAGCGGGGGCGTGGCGCGTCCCGGTCGTCCCGCGCACCGCTGAGAAGCGCAGGTACATTTCCGGTCCCCCGGGGAATGGGTGTCGCTGCGGATGGCGGCGGCCGCGGGGCCGCGCGATCGTGGAGACGGAACCGGCACCAGCTTCCCCGGGGCCAGGCCCGCCCGCCGCGGGACGGCCGCCGACGGACGAGACCGGGGAGTGGGAGGGAGGGGCCATGGCCGGCCGCCACGGCAACGGTTTCCTGGACGAGATGGACGCCCGGATGCGGAGCGAGGATCCGCGGTTCGCACATGCCATGGAGAGCGGCAGGCCGTGCCTGCCGCGGGAGTACCGGCGCGGTCGCGCGTGGTCGTCCCTGGCCGTCGGCGTCGTCCTGCTCGGCCTCGGCGTGGTGATCAGTGACGGACTGCTCATCACCTCCGGCCTCGTGGTCGCCGGGGCCGCCGGGCACCTCTTCGACCCCGAGCGGCGTCGCCCCGGCAGGCCGGACGCCGGTCGGACGCACCGCGACGAGCGCCGGTCTCCGTGAATTCGCGGATCGGACAGCGCCCTTCTTCTCCCCCTGTGCAATAGCAACAGCACATTTGCGCCATTCTTCCTGCGGTACAATTCTTTGCCGAAGCATTACGCTCCATTGAGCGGGTGAATGCTTACGTGAAGTCCTGGCGGCTGACGGCCATGGCACCGAGAGGGCAAGGGGGGCGTGACATGGGTCAGGGGAGCCACGCCCTCTATCTGTCCGTCGCGGTGGTCTGTCGCCCACCGGCACCGCCGCCCGTCCCGGTGCGCGTCGAGAACGCCGCGCGCGGCAGCGTGCCGGATACCTGCCGCCTGCGCTGACGCTGACGCTCCCGGATCGCCGCCCCTGCCGGACCAGACCAGGGGCGCTCACCGGCCGCGTGCCCTGACAGCGCACGCACGCCGTCCGGCGCATGCCGCAGGAGTCCTCCCGGGCAGAGGCAGTACAGGCACATGTCGCGACGCGGTCCCCACGTCGCGACGCCTGCCGGCCGCACATCCCGATCCGCGCCTTCTGGAGCACCTCATGGAGCCTTCCACCCACACCCGCAAGACGTCGTTGCCCGGCGTCGGCACCCGCTACGACCTGGAAACCGGTGCCGGTCCCCACCTCTCGGTCGTCGTCTGCCAGGACGGCCGGCGCATCCTCGCCTTCCACGACCCCGAGGACGACGACAGCTGCAAAGACGCGGCCACCCTCACACCCCACGAGGCGACCGCGCTGGCGAACCTGCTGACCGACGACCCGGTGGCCCACCTGCAACAGCAGGTCGAGATCGACCTGGTCACCGAACACATCGAGGTCACCAAACGCTCGCCGTACGCAGGACGCACGCTCGGCTCCACCCAGGCCCGTACCCGCACCGGCGCCTCCATCGTCGCCGTTCTGCGCCGGACCGCGGCTGTCCCTTCGCCCACCCCGGACTTCCGCCTCGCCATCGGCGACACCCTCGTCGTCGTCGGAACCCGGGAGGGCGTGGACGCCGTCGCCGAACTGATCATCGGAGGATAGACGCCCGTGCACAACACCACTGCCATGCTCATCGAACTCGGGGCGATCATTCTCGCCCTCGGTCTCCTGGGGCGCCTCGCCGGACGGGTGGGTTTCTCACCCATCCCTCTCTACCTGCTGGCAGGGCTCGCCTTCGGACAAGGAGGCATCCTCCCTCTCCAGGCAAGTGAGGAGTTCGTGGCCACCGGCGCCGAGATAGGCGTCATCCTGCTGCTGCTCCTGCTCGGGCTGGAGTACAGCGCCTCCGACCTCGTCACCAACCTCAAGACGCAGTATCCCTCCGGAGCGGTCGACTTCGTACTGAACGCGCTTCCCGGTGCCCTCGCCGCGCTGATCCTCGGCTGGGGAGCGGTCGGCGCCGTGGCGCTGGCCGGAGTCACCTGGATCTCCTCCTCCGGCGTCATCGCGAAGGTCCTCGGCGACCTCGGACGCCTCGGCAACCGCGAGACCCCTGTCATTCTCGGCGTCCTGGTCATCGAGGACCTGGCCATGGCGGTCTACCTGCCGATCCTCACCGCGCTGCTCGCCGGAGTCAGCCTGGCCGGCGGATCCCTGACCCTGCTGATCTCCCTGGGCACGGTCGCCGCTGTTCTCTACCTGGCCCTGCGTCACGGCCGCCTGATCAGCAAGGCGGTCTCCTCCGACAACGCCGAGATGCTCCTCCTCGTCGTCCTCGGACTCACCCTCCTGGTCGCCGGCATCGCACAGGAACTCCAGGTGTCCGCCGCCGTCGGCGCGTTCCTCGTCGGCATCGCCCTGTCCGGAGAGGTCGCCGAGGGCGCCAGCAGCCTCCTCACGCCACTGCGTGACCTCTTCGCCGCCGTCTTCTTCGTCTTCTTCGGCCTCTCGACCAACCCGGCCGACATCCCGCCCGTCCTCGTGCCCGCTCTCATCCTCGCCGTCGTCACGGCGCTGACGAAGATCGCGACCGGCTGGTACGCGGCTCGCCGCGCCGGAATCAAGACCGCGGGCCGCTGGCGCGCCGGGGGCACACTGGTGGCCCGCGGGGAGTTCTCCATCGTCATCGCGGGCCTCGCCGTAGGGGTCGAGCCCCGCATCGGTCCGCTGGCCACCGCCTACGTCCTCATTCTCGTCATCATCGGGCCGCTGACCGCCCGCTGGACCGAGCCACTCGCCCGCCGCCTCACTCGTCGGCGCACCGCCGCACAACAGGCTGCCGTCGCGCCGGCGGAATCCGCCGAAGTGGTCCGCACGAACAGTTGAGACAGGCAACGCCGGCGCCCGGGCGCCCGGGCCGACGCTCGTGTGGGCGTGTGCCAGGCTGGCGCCATGGAACGCGCTCCCGTGGAGATGATCACGCCCGAGCCGACGCGCGAGGTCCGGGTCGCGCTCTCCACCCAGTCCTGGCTCGACCTGTCGTTCCTGCACTGGGCCGTCGATCCGGCGGATGTGGCGCCGCTGCTTCCTGCCGGGACCGTCCCCGACACCCACGACGGGCGCGCCTACGTCGGTCTGGTGGCGTTCCGCATGCACCGGGTCGGCTGGTTCGGGCTGCCGGGTGTTCCGTACTTCGGCACCTTTCCCGAGACCAACGTCCGCCTCTACTCGGTGGACCGGCAGGGCCGGCGCGGCGTGGTCTTCCGCTCGCTGGAGGCCTCGCGGCTGCTGCCGGTGGCCGTCGCGCGCCTCGCTTTCCGGCTGCCGTACGTCTGGGCGAGGATGTCGGTCCGGCGTGACGCGGACACCGTCAGCTATGTCAGCAGCCGGCGCCGGCCAGGGCCACGCGGGCTCGGTTGCCGGATCAGGGTGCGGGTCGGTGAGCGGATCGGGGAGCCGAGCGCCCTCGAACACTTCCTGACCGCCCGCTGGGGCATGCACAACAGCTTCTTCGGCCGGCCGGTGTACATGCCCAACGCCCACCCGCGCTGGCCGCTGCACCGCGCTGAGCTCCTGGAGTGCCGGGACGAGTTGGTGGCCGCGGCCGGGGTTCCTCCACCCGCGGGGCCGCCGGTGAGCGTGCTGTACTCGCCCGGCGTGCCGGTCCGCTTCGGCCGCCCCGCCCGCCCGGGCGGCCTGCCCACCCCGTGACGGGCCCTGCCTGAGCCAGGGGCCTAGGGAGTGTCTTCAAAGTAGCGGCGTCCGCCCGGAGGGCGGGCCTGGCGGTGTCTGGTGCGTGCGCTCGCAAGGCGGAGGAGGGAGTCCCTGCGTGGGGGCACCTCCCGGGGCGAGCGAAGCCGAGCCCTGGGGGAAGCGGCGACCGACGACAACGCCGCGAGCGTGCGTGCCAGGCGCCGCCAGGCAGGCGGGACTTTGAAGACACGACCTAGGCAGGGCCTTCGAGCTGTTCGATGCCGTGGTTGAACTCGGCCAGCAGCCTGAGGAACTGCTGGGTCTTCTCCTCGGTCCACTCCGCCGCCTCGATGAGCCGGGCGGCCCCCGCGCGGCTGATCGCCTGTCACCTCACACCAGCCACCGCGCCCGGGGATCTCCCTCTCGGCCCGGGGGCCGTCGCCCGCCCGGACGGCCCCCGCGGCGTATAGCCGGTACGCCGATGTGCTGCGCACTCACGAGTCGGGACCCTGCTGTCCGCGCTCGCGCCTGCTGCCCGTATGCGCGTGAGCTGCCCCCGCCATAGGCGCGGCGGGCAGGGCTCCGGTCGTGCAGCTGCCGGTGACGTGCCCCTTGTGCGGCACGCGCGTCGCCGTGCCCCTGGGGCGCTTCGGAGACCCTGACCGTGACGTCGCCCCCATCGTGGCCTTCCTCGCGAGCGACGACGCCCGGTACATGACGGGGCAGACCGTCATGGCCGACGGGGGTTCCGTCAGGCTGCGCTGACCGCAGCGGGCTGGTTCCGGTCAGGGGCGCCGGGGCGCTCGTCCAGGCATGCGGTTCGAAGCGCACGGCCCACTTCGTGAACCTTTTCGCGCTCCGGACCATCTGACTGTCCAAGGGGCGGGACGCCGGCCGGAGTCCGGCGCCGTAGGGCGCGTGGGAGAGAGGGTGACCAGGGAGTGACGGTGGTGGGAGAACAGCGTCCGGGGGAGAGCGCGGGCGGGCGGGCCGAACGGGCCGGGGGTGTCCGGCGGAGGTGCGGCACGCGGGCATGCCTCGCCGCGGTCGTCGGTGTGGGACTGGCTGTGGCCTCACTGACGGGGTGCGGTTCCCACGACGAGGGCCCCAAGAAGATGAGCGGAGGAGCGGCGCCCGTGCCGGGCGATCCCGCCGAGAGCGCCTCGAACAAGGAGAACACCTCACCGCCGCCGTCGCAGAGCGGGAAGAGCAGCGGGACGGACGACTCCTCCGGCGAATCCCGGTCGTCGTCCGGCAGCGGCGGGCACGGTCCCCCTTCGCCTTCGAAGATGTCGACGTGTCGCACCTCGGATCTGCGTATCTCGGCGAAGGACCAGGGCGAGGCCCGCGAGGGGGTGGGCTCGATCCTCATCACGTTCGCGAACACCGGTGGTGATTGCCGGATGTCCGGATTCCCGGGCGTCGATCTCAAGACCAACTACGGCACGCAATCGGTGGACCGCAACAAGCAAGAGGTGGGGACGGCGTTCACCCTCACAGCGGGGAAGACGGCCACCGCCAGCGTCGTCTATCCGGTCAACGACACCGGCGGCTCGGGTGTGCACGGCACCGCGCTCGTGGTGACCCCTCCCAACGAGACGCACTCCGCCACAGCCCCCGTCGTCGTCAACCTGCCAGTGAGCAACGCGTCCGAGGGGACCCTGGAAGTCACCCCGGTCTTCGAAGAGCACTGACCAGCGCGGCCTTCGAGGTGCTAGCGATCTGTGTCACGTCACCTCTTCGCCGGTTCGTCCGGGGCCGGTCGGCGATCGGCGGCCGGCCACAGGAGAGCGAGGGCAACGGCCGCGGGATCTTCCGCGACGCACCGAACGAGCGCACGTAGAGTGCAGGCGTGATTGCTGTGGCAAGTTCCTGATAGGGAGGGTTCATGACCATCAACCGAGCCTTTGCCAACATCCTCTCCGACGATCTGGCCGGAACACGGGACTTCTTCGTCGATCTCCTCGGTTTCACGGTGGCGTTCGACAGCGACTGGTTCGTCAACCTGCAAGCGCCCGACAACCCGCTGAACGAACTGGGGATCTGGCGCCGTGAGCACGAGTTGGTCCCGGTGGCGTACCGGGGCAGAGCCCAGGGTGCCGTCCTGACCTTCGTGGTGGACGACGTGGAAGCGGTGTACGCACGGGCGGTGGCGGCCGGCACGAGAATCGTCGAACCGCCGCGCGACACCTTCTACGGGCAGCGCAGCATGTTGGTCGAAGACCCCAACGGACAGGTGATCGACGTGTCGACACCCGGAACGCCGTCCCCCGAGTTCCTCGCGGAGATGCGCGAGAAGTACGGCAGCTGAACGCGCGCCCCCGCGCGAGGGGCCGCTCGCCCCGAGCACACAGCGGCCCGCCGGCCGGCCCCGGTGCGCGTCATCCGCGCCTTGCCCGCGTGTTCTTCGCGTCCCACACCTGGGAGCGGTTGAGCGACTGCGGGCAGTGCAGGTAGATCTCGTCGATCTCGACCAGCAGCGCGAGCCGGGGGCGTCGGCCCTTGACGGCCATCGCGTCGAAGAACGGCGCGTCCTTGAGGACGCGGGCGCGGCCGTTGACGCGCAGTACCTCGGCGGAGCCGGGGACGAGGAAGACCAGACCGGCGTGCGGGTTCTCCAGGATGTTGTGGAAGCTGTCTCCCCGGCGGTTGCCGGGGAGATCGGGCAGCGCCAGCGTGCCGCGGTCCAGTGCCCGGGCGAACCCGGCCTGACCGCCTCGCGGTGAGGCGTCGCAGTTGCCGGCCGCGTCGGAGGTGGCGAGGATGCCGAAGGGTGAACGCGCCAGTATGCCCAGGTCGGCGTCGGTGAGCCGCTGGTGCACCTTGTCGACCACCACCGGGTGCGGCTGCCCGAGGATCTCGCGCAGCTCCCCGGCGGAGTCGACCGGCACGAAGCCGGTGCGGTCCGCGGTCTGTGGCGGCCGCTCGCCGCCGACCGCGCTGCCGGTGCCGTTCGCATCGATGGTGTCAGCGGCGGTGGCGTAGCCGGTATCGGTGGCCGGTATGGGGCTGGGCACGTGCGGACTCCAGGTGTGGGTCTGCGGGAGGCGGCGCTGCGCCGCCCGGACAGGTCGTGGACGGATGGTGGGGTTCGGCTGCCTTCGGCGGCCGGCCGCTCCTGTCGCTTCCTACCGTCGGCTGCGGACGAGGAGATGGAGGAAGTAGGGGGTTCCGACGACGGCCGTCATGAGGCCGGCGCCGAGCTGCGCGGGGGCGATGACCGTACGGCCCAGCAGGTCCGCCACGGCGACGAGGACGGCGCCCAGGAGCATGGCCACCGGCACACTCCGCACATGCCGGCGCCCCACCAGGGCGCGGGACGCGTGGGGTGCCACCAGCCCTACGAAGCCGATGGTTCCGGCGGCCGCGACGGCGGTGGCGCTCAGCAAGACGGCGGCCGCGAGGAAGCCGAGCCTGCTCCGCGCCAGGGAGAGGCCCAGGAGCCTCGGGGTGTCCTCGTCGAGTGAGACGAGGTCGAGTTCCTTGCGTCGTGCGACCGCCACGGCCGCGCCGGCGGTGAGGACGACGGCGAGGGGCAGCACGTCGGTCGCGGTGCGCCCGTAGGTCGACCCCGACAGCCAGGTCAGCGCCTTCGTCGCGTTGAAGGGATCGGTCAGGACGACGAGCAGGCTGGTGAGCGCGGTCGTTCCGGATGCCACTCCGATGCCCACCAGGACGAGACGGTTGTGCTGGAACCCGCCGCGCGCGGCGAGGCCGAAGACGAGCAGCGCGGTGGCCGAGGCGCCGGCGAACGCGGCGCCGGCGATGCCCCACGAGCCGGCCCCGTGCACCGTCGTGACGACGAGAACGGCGCCCAGCGCCGCCCCGCCGGAGACACCGAGCACGCCGGGTTCCGCGAGGGGGTTGCGGGTCACGGCCTGCACCAGCGTGCCGGCCAACGCGAGTGCGGCCCCCGCCAGGAGCGCGGCGAGCACCCGCGGTACCCGGGTGTCGAGGACGAACCCGGTGGCCTGGCCCGCCTGCCCCCGCACCCAGTTCGCGACGTCTCCGAGCAGCAGTTTGGCGTCGCCGAGCAGCACGGCGGCGACCGTCACGCCGACCAGCACGGCCACGAGTACGACTACGGTCGTCACGAACGCGGTCCTGCTCGGTGTGCGCAGCCTGTCGGCCTCGGCCGCGCCGCCTGTGTCCCGCATGCGCAGGGCCATCGTGACGAGGAAGACGGCACCGACCACGCTGGTGACCGCGCCCGTGGGTACCGCGACCGCGGGCTGGGAGCCGGCCACTGCCCGCAACAGCACGTCGGAGCCGAGGACGAGCGCCGCGCCGGCCAGACCGGCCACGGGGATGGTCAGCCGCGCCCGGGTGAAGGGCCGGTGAAGACGCCCGAGCGGACGCACGAGCGCCGGGGCGCACAGCCCGACGAATCCGATCGGACCGGCGAGTGTCACGGCCGCCGCGGACAGCAGCGCGGCCAGTGCGACCACCGTGAAGCGGGTGCTCTTGACCCGGACGCCGAGGCCGCGAGCGGCGTCGTCCCCCAGGCCCAGCACGTCGACGCGGCGGGCGAGGAGCAGCAGCCCGACGAGCCCGAGCAGGGCGACGGGTGCCATCTGTGCCACACCGTCCGCCCCGTTCTGGGCGATGGCGCCGTGGCTCCACTGGTAGAGGCCCTCCGTCCGTTCGGGGAAGAGCAGCAGCAGGCCCTCGGTCACGGAGGTGACGCCGAGCGCGAGGGCGCTGCCCGCCAGCACGAGCCGTACCGTTCCCGTGCCGGGGCCCGACAGACCCAGCACGACGGCGGCCGCGACGAGACCACCGGCGAAGGCCACAGCGGAGGAGGCCAGGAACGGTACCGACACGCCGGTGGCCGCGAGCAGCCCGAGGCCCAGGTACGCGCCGGCGTTCACGGCGAGGGTGTCGGGGGAGGCGAGCACGTTGCGGCTCACGGCCTGCAACGCGGCGCCCGCGGCGCCGAGACCGACGCCGACCAGAAGCCCTGCGGCCATCCGCGGCAGGCGCGAGGCGACGACGACGGCGGCGTCCGACTGCCCGGCGCGCCCGGTGAGCGCCTTGACCACCTCGCGCGGGCCGACGGCGGCCGTGCCCTGGGTGAGGTCGACGACGGCGAGGACGGCGACCAGGAGCACGAGTGCGGCCGTCACCGCGACCGCGCCCGTCGTGGCCGGCCTGGACCCGGCCGTGGTGGTGCTGGAGGCTGTTGCGGTGGCGGCCATGGCGCTACTTCTCGAGGGCGTCGACGAGGGCGTCGGCGTAGGCCCCCATCGAGGCGTGGCCGCCGAACATCCAGATGCCGGTCGGCAGCCGGTGCAGGTCGCCGGCCTTCACGAAGGGCAGCGACTTCCAGGTTCTGTTGCCTGCCAGGTCCTTGGCGAACGGGTCGCGGCTGTCCTGCTCGTCGGCGATGTAGGCGAACTGGACGTCCCCGAGGTCCGTGAGCCCTTCCACGTCGGTGCTGGCGAGCCCGTAGTTCTTGTCGCCCTTGGCCTTCCAGGCGTTCTTCAGGCCCAGTTTCTCGTTGACGGCTCCGATGAGGGACCGCCGGGTGTAGGGGCGGATCGTGACCTGGTTGGAGGCGACGTAGCCGTCGGCGAAGGCGACCTCCGTCCCGTCCTGTCCGGCGTCCTCAAGGGCCTTCCGGCCTGCGGCGAGCTTCGCCGCGAACCGCTTCTTGACGGTGCCGGCCCGCTTCTCCCGGCCGGTGGCCTCGGCGATGAGGTCCAGGTTCTCGTTCATCTGTCCGAGCTGGTCGGACGCGTCGGCGGAGCGCACCTCCACGACCGGGGCGATCTTCCGCAGCTGCTTGACGGCGGAGTCGGGCAGATCGGTGGTGGCCACGACGAGGTCAGGGGCGAGGGAGGCGATCGTGTCCATGCTCGGCTCACCGCGCGTGCCGATGTCCTTGGGGCTGTTGGTCAGCTCAGCCGCGGTGTTCCACGTCTTGTAGCCCTTGACGTCGGCGACGCCTACGGGCTCGACGCCGAGCGAGAGGAGGTTCTCGACGACGTTCCACTCGGTGCCGACGACCTTCTTGGCAGGACCGTCGAGAGTGACTTTGGCACCGGTCGCGTCGGTGAGGGCGATGCGGCCGGATTTCGCGTCCGCACCGGTGGAGGCGGACTCGGTCGTCCCGCAGCCGGCCAGGACGACGGCCGCTGTGGCGGCGGCGAACGCGGTGATCACAGGGCGTCTCATGGGATGGTGCTGAGCCTTTCGCTTCGCATGTGGTGCCGGCCGACGGCGCGGGTCCGCAGCCGGCCGGTCAGGGGGTCGGTGTCGACGTCGACGCGGATGCCGTACGCCTCGGTCAGGCGCTGCGGCGTCAGGACGTCGGCCGGGACACCTTCGGCGGTGACCCGCCCCGCGTGGAGCAGGGCGATCCGGTCGGCGACGGCTGCCGCCTGGTCGAGGTCGTGCAGGACGACACCCACCGAGATCGCGTGGTCGTCGGCCAGGTCGCGGATCAGGTCGAGGAGTTCGACCTGGTATCTCAGGTCGAGATAGGTCGTCGGCTCGTCGAGAAGAAGCACACCCGTCTGCTGGGCGAGGCAGCTCGCGAGCCATACGCGCTGTAGCTGACCGCCCGACAGGTGCTCGGCCCCCCGCCGAGCCAGGTCCTCGACGCCCGTCATGCGCAGTGCGCGGTCCACAGCGGCGCTCCCGTCGGGGTCCTGTCCGCCCCAGCGGCCCCGGTAGGGGTAGCGGCCGAACTCGACGAGGTCGCGGACGGTGAGGCCGCTGGGCGTGGGGCGGCCCTGCGTGAGCAGCGCGACGCGGCGTGCGAACTCGCGCGAGGTGAGGGCCAGGCCGTCCGTTTCCCCGTCGAGGGTCAGCGTGCAGCTGCGTGCGCGCTGTAGGCGCGCGAGGGTACGCAGCAGCGTCGACTTCCCGCTCCCGTTCGGGCCGACGAGCGCGGTGACGCGGCCGGGACGGAGGGTGAGGGCGGCCTCGTGCACGACATCGACATCGTCGTACGCCACGGTCACACCTTCGGCTGCCAGACCGTGCCCGCGTGGTCGCGGGGCATCGGCGGCGTGTTCACCAACGCTCATGCATGCAGGTTAGCCTAACCTAAGTAACTCGCCGAGGGGTGGGTCGGCACAGGCCGCTGGAGGCCGGGGCCGGGCCGGGGGCCGGGGGAGAGCAGCCGGGTCAGATCACGCGGAAGAGGTCGGCGGCGGCGTGGACGTCGGTGAGGTCCTCGACGGAACGGAGGTTGTCGCACAGGGCCTCGAGGACCGAGCCGGCTCCGGCGGCGTCCGGCGCGCCGATCGCCACGCCGAAGACACGGAAGCCCAGCAGCCGCTTGGCCTCGTTCCAGCCGCGCATCCACCCCTCGGTGACCTCGCACTCGTCGTCGGTGAGCATGACGATGTCGCCGCGCTTGCGTGCGGAGTCGTTGTACTCCTCCTCCAGCAGCTCACTGGCCGCGCTCAGGGGTCTCTCGTAGCTGGTGCCGCCGCCGAGGAAGGCCTCCGCGAAGTCGAGCACCTGCGCGATCCCGGCGGGCCGGTCGGCCGGGAAGCGGTGGACCCGGAGCTTGTCGGCGGCGGAGAACAGAATGCCGACGAAGTCGCGCTCGGCGTGGCGGGCCTGATCCAGCAGCGCCAGCGCGCAGGCCTTGGCCCACGCCTCCCGGGTGACTCCGCCGGGACCCGCCTCGTACATGGAGTGCGAGGTGTCCACACACGCGATGACGGCGCCCCGGCCCGCGGTCTCCTCGTCCTGGCTGTCGTAGAGCATCAGCTCCCCTGCTGCGTAGCGCGCGGCGAACACCGCGCGCAGCTCGGGCACGCCCAGGTTGGCCAACTCGGAGGGGATGACCCGGGAAAGGTCGTCGCCGAGCGTGACGCCGACGAGCTGACCAGTGGCGCTCTCCACCTTGCGGGCGCGTTCACCGCCGGCCATCTGCCGGAAACGGCCGATCAGCTCGGCCCACTGCGCGAGGCGGCTGGTGCGCAGCCGGTCGGCGAGGCGGGCACGCTCGTCGAACGACACCCGCTCCAACTCGCCGGCGCCGACGCCCCATGCCCGCACCAGCGCGGTCTCCTCCCGCACGGTCGCGGCCGCCTCCGCCGCCGCGCTCCGCGCCGCGGAACCGATACCGGGGGCCGCCGCCGTGAGGCTGCGGTCGGCGTGATGGGCGGCCCGCTGCGCGTCGGCCTCCGCGGCCTCGGCGGTCTCGATCGCCTCGTCCACGGCGTCGGCGGCCGCGCTTGGAACCGTGCCGTCCCCGTCCGCCTGCTCCGCGGCTCGTCGGAGCGCCTCGGCCACGGCCTTCGCCGCACCGGCGGCGTCCCGCTGGGTCCTCCTCGCACGCTCCGATCGTGCCCGCGCCTGACCGGAACGCTCCAGCATCAGGCGCAGGACCGGGGCCTGGGCGAGTACGGCCACGGCGGAGACGTAGGGATCGCCGCACGTCTCCCGGCGCAGCTCGGCCCACTCAGGCGACTCCGCCAGCTCGCCGATGATCCGGTGGTTGACCAGGTGGGAAGGGTGCATCGTGGCGCGCTCACGCAACCGCGGATCGAGCTGGTAGGCGGCCAGGAACACGTCGGCCAGCAGCTCGTCGGTGCGCTCGTGGTGGCCGGCCAGCTCCTCGGCCAGTTCGCGCAGTGCGGCCGACTGCGCGCAGGTGTCGCGCCAGGCGAGCAGGTCGAACCGGTCCGCGACCAGGGCCGAGGTGTGCCGCTCGGGTGCGGCGGCGGACAGCCCCAGCCACTTCGCGGACCGGCCGGTCAGCGCGTCGAGTCCCTGCCGTGCCGTGTCCATCGCGGCTGCCTCCCGGTGTTCAGAGCTGGGACTGCACCATGCTCGCGTCCATCCCGAGGGCCTCGGTGAGAACCCGGACGCGGACCGCGCGCTGGCGCCCGGTGACCCGGTCGATGGCAGCGGTGGAACGCCCGGCGCCCGCCGCCTCCTCGCGCAGCTTCTCCAGCCTCCTCCCGGCCGTGGCGAGCTTGTTGTGGGCCTTCGTAATGACCCACTCGCTCAGCGCCTCACGAGACTGTCCGGCCATGGCATCGAGCTGGGCCTCCAGCTCGTCCATGGTGTCGGCCAGGTCCAGCGCCTCCTTGGCGTCCGGATTGACCAGCTGGAGCACCTCGCGCTCGACCGTCGGGCGTTGGGCGGGGGAGTCCCACAGCACGTGGGTGAGCACCGACAGGTCGGTCTCGGCGACCGCCGGACGTCCGTCGAGATACGCGGACGCCTGGAGAAGGCCGACCGACTGGCGCCAGCGGCGGTCGGAGGCGACCAGCTCCTTGTGGCGCAGCGCGGCCCGCAGCGTACACACCGCGTCCACGATCACGTCGGGTACCTCGACCGCCGGAACGGCTTCCGCCACGGCCTGTCGCAGCGCGGCCAACCCGACCGTCGTACGCGCCGGTGGTGCCGGGCGGCTGACGGCGGAGCGGACCAGCGCGGCGAAGTTCGAGGGGTCCGACAGGTAACCGACCTCGATCCGCACCAGCAGCCGGTCGTAGATCGCGGCCAGATCCTCCCCGCTGGGCAGCTCGTTGCTCGCCGTGATGGCCCCGATCAAGGGACAGGAGACCGGTGCGCCGCCGTTCTCGGGATGGTAGATCCGCTCGTTCAGGTAGCCCAACGTCTCGTTCAGCGCCGCCGCTGAGCACTTGAATATCTCGTCTATGAACGCGACGTGCGCGGTCGTGGCCCGGCCGTCGTAGACCTGACGGTACTCGCCCCGGGTCAGCGCGGCGACGTCGATGGGCCCGAACATCCGCGTCGGGGAAGTGAACTTGGACAGGAGGATCTCCCAGTAGGACGCCCCCTCGATCCTGCCCGTGAGCTCCCGGGCCATCTCGGACTTGGCCGTTCCCGGCGGGCCGAGCACCAACGAGTGCTGCCCGGCCAGCAGCGTCACCACCAGCGTCCGCACCACGTCGTCCCGCTCGTAGAAACGGTCCGACAACTCGTCGCTGATCGCCCGCAGCTTCCGTGCCGTGTCGCGTGGGTCCTGCGTGTCTTGCGGGTCCTGCGCGTCCGGCGCGCCCATGTGCAGCTCCTTGCCTGTGTCGCCGCCCTGCCTGCCGGGCCGACGAGGTGGCCCATCCCCCGGAGCCACGACGAAGTGACGAGTTGCCGCGGGCGGTAGCGGTGACGCCGGGCTGGTCGTCTGAAACGAATCTTTGCCCGAGTAAGATAACGCGGGCACCGGGGGAGCCGCCGGGCATCGAGCAGCTCGTACAACGCGGCGCCACATAGTTGTCGTCTCGTACGCGTTGCCTCGTCCGTGTGCCGAGCACTTGTTGCCGCGCACGTGTGAGCCGCCCGCTCTTCCGGACGTCGCGCCCCCCGTCCCTGGTCTCCGACAGCAGGCGGGAACACAGCTCGGCGGGGCCCACCGCCTGTGTGGTGGCCGACCGCACCCGATTGCCGCATTCGAGGTCGGCATGTGCAGTACGCCCGCCGCGACGCGAGCCCTCACCGGGTATGCGGTCTGTATGAGTTCCGAACCACCGCCCCTGCTCGCCCTGGACCTGGCCGGCACGTTCGCTTTCGGGCTCAACGGAGCGCTGACAGCGGTGCGCGCCGCACGCCTGGACGTGGTCGGAGTGATCGTCCTCGGCATGATGACAGCGCTGGGCGGAGGCGTCCTGCGCGATGTCCTTCTCGACTCGCTGCCACCCGCCACCCTCCGCGACTGGCGGTACTACACGCTCGCCGCCGCAGGCGGCCTGATCGCCTTCGCCCTCAGCAAGCACCTGCACCGGCTGGAGACACCGATCAACATCCTCGACGCGGTCGGACTGAGCGCGTTCGCCGTCATCGGCGCGGGCAAAGCCCTCGATTTCGGGCTGGCCCCCGCACCGGCGATTCTGCTGGGCGTGCTCACCGCGGTAGGCGGCGGCACCCTCCGTGACACGCTCGTCCGCCGGATCCCCTCGGTGCTCAGCAGCGGCCTGTACGCCGTCCCCGCCCTCGTGGGCGCCGCGCTCACCGTCCTCACCGTCCGAACGGGGGTCTACGGTCTGCCGGCCGCACTGGGCGCCGCCCTGACCTGCTTCCTCATCCGCATGCTCGGCCTCCGCTTCAGCCTCAACGCCCCCGAACCACCCGAGACATCCGGCCGCCCGAACCCACCTCACGGCGGTACGTAGATGGGCCGGGCCGGGCGTGTCAGCTCGCAGGCAGGACCGTCTGGGTCTGGGTGGTCTGGGCGACCAGGCGGTGTTCGTCGTCGTGCAGATCGGTCTGCACGACGACGAGCGTGCGGCCCATGTGCAGCGGGCGGGACGTGGCGTGGACGGTGCCGCCCCGTACCGCACGGAAGAAGTTCGTCTTCGACTCGATCGTCGAGGTGCTCGCACCCGGCGGCAGGTTGAGGTAGGCGCAGGCGGCGCCCGCAGCGTCGGCCAGGGACATCAGCGCGCCGCCGTGCAGTGCCCCGCCGACCGTGCACAGGTCCGCCTCCCACGCGAGGCTGCCGGTGACGCGCTGAGGGGCGGCCTCGTCGAGGGTGATGCCGAGCCGGGAGGCGTAGGGCATGGCGGCGGCGAGCTCGGCGGGTCGAGGCGTCGTCATGGTGCCACCCCTGCGTCGAAGGCATCGAGGACGGCCAGGCTGTCCTCGCAGACGCGGTGGCGGGTGATCAGGCCGTGCGCCACGGTCGGGTGCGGGGCGAACCTGGCGCGGTAGGAGTCCGTGCCGCGGGCGGTCTGGCGGATCTCACCCAGTACGACGGCGTCGTTTCCGTCCACCAGGGTGCGTTCGGTCCGGGTGTCGGCCCGCTCGGGTGCGTGTTCCTCGGCCAGCGAGCGGAAGTGGTCGGCGACATCGGCCCGGCTGGAGCGTGGGCGGATCCACGGGAGGATGTCCCTGCCATGCCGGGACTCCGGCCGGCTGAGCTTCCAGTCGGCGTGCTCGGCGTACAGCTCGGCGATGCGCTCGGGGTCGCCCTCGCCGATGCGTCGCAGGAGCTGGTTCACGAGGGTGCGGGTGTCCGCGGTCATGGGATTCCGTTCACTGAGGAGGGGTCGGGCCACGGAGCGCCGCTGCCGTCGCGGCGTCCGCCGGGAAGAACGATTCGATGGCGAGCTCGGCGGTCGTCACCTCCAGTGGGGTGCCGAACGTGGCGACGGTGCTGAAGAAGGCGAGTTCGCCACCGCCGTGGCGGAGCCGCAGTGGCACGAAGATGTCCGCGGGACCGGGGAACTCGACGTCGGGCTCCGGCTCGGTGCAGGGGTAGGCCACCAGCTCGTCGTGCAACTCACGCAGGGTGTCATCGAGGCCGGTGGCGATCTGGCGGCGCAGGCGGCCCAGCAGGTGGGCTCGCCACTGCCCGAGGTTGGCGATGTGCGGTGCCAGGCCGTCCGGGTGCAGTGAGACGCGGAGTGCGTTGGCCGGCTGGTTCAGCAGCTCGGGTGCCACCTTGCCGGTGAACAGGGCGAGGCTCGCGTTGCTGTCCACGATGTTCCAGGCCCGGTCGACGACGGTCGCGGGGTACGGCTCGTGGCCTTCCAGCACCTGCCGCACGGCTGTACGTACGGCTGTCATACGTGGCGCGTCGAGCGGGCTCTCCGTATACGCCGGCGCGTAACCGGCAGCCAGCAGGAGTTGGTTGCGCATGCGCAGCGGCACGTCCAGCTCTTCGGCCAGGCGCAGCACCATGGAGCTGCTGGGCTGCGAGCGGCCGGTCTCGACGAAGCTGAGGTGCCGTGCCGAGGTCTGTGCGCGCACAGACAGCTCGAGTTGACTCAGCCGCCGTCGCCGGCGCCACGCGCGTAGCAGAGGTCCGACCCGTGGGGGTGCTGCGGTTGCCATGGGGGAGACGTTAAGCGGGTCCCTGATCCGGCGCCATTACCTCTGAGGTAAGAGACGCGAGGGCCCTCATCGGCGCGGCCTCATCGGCGAGACCCTCATCGGCGCGGGGGAAGCTGATGCAACTCCACGGCGGCCACGTGCCCGGCCCGCACCTCGACGGTCATGTACGTGCAGTGCGGCTGGCGCCGCCGGTCCGTCGGCGAGCCAGGGTTGAGCAGACGCAGCCGTCCGTCCTCCGTCGTGGTGTCCCACGGAATGTGGCTGTGTCCGAAGACCAGGACGTCCAGGTCGGGGAAGCCGGCGGCGCACCGGCGCTCCCGGCCCCGCGCCCCACCGGTCTCGTGGACGACGCCGAAGCGCAGCCCCTCCAGCCGCGCGTACGCCACTTCCGGCAGCCGGGCCCGCAGCTCGGCGCCGTCATTGTTGCCGTACACACCGATCAGCCGGCGCGCACGCGACTCCAGCAGGTCGAGGGTGGCCGTGTCCACCCAGTCGCCCGCGTGCAGGACGACATCGGCGCGCGGGACCTCGGCCAGCAGCTGCTCGGGCAGCCGCTTGGCCCGCTTGGGCAGGTGGGTGTCGGACATGAGCAGGAGTCGCACCCCGCGACCGTAGTGGACGGCGGGGCCTGGCCGTGCGGCGTACCCCGCGAGCGCGTGTTGCGCCTGCGCCGGCTGCGCGTCGACGGCTCCCGCCGCGGATTCCGGGGTGCGCGCTCGCACCGGACGCAGCCGCATGGCGGCATGCTGAGCTGCCGGCCGACGACAGGACGCGGGGCTCTCCCACGGCCTCGGCACACCACCAGGCGGGCCCTGGGGCACGGACAAAAGGTGTGGCCCGGTTGCTTGTTGCTCGGTACGGTCGCGGCCATGACGAAGGCGTGGGATACGGGGCGGATGGTTCGAGGCGTGGGCATGGGCGAGGTGGCCGGGCCCGTGCGGCTTCCGCGACGGACCGCGTCCGTCGCCGATGGCCTGGAAGTGACCAAGCGACTCGACCGGTGAAGAGCGGGCCTGTGCCCACCGTCCCGACGGCCGGCAAGACGGGACGATCCTGGCCCCTGCTGCTCGTCCTGTGCGGCACGATCTTCCTCGAGGGCAGCGACGTCGCCATGCTGGCCGTCGCCGTCCCCACCATCCGCGCCGACCTCGGCCTGACCACCGCGTCAGCGGCGTGGGTGATGAGTGGCTACGTCCTCGGCTACGCCGGTTTCACCCTGCTCGGAGGCCGCGCCGCCGATCTGCTGGGCAGGCGGCGGATGTTCCTCACCTGGCTGGGCGTCTTTCTCGTCTTCTCCATGCTGGGTGGTTTCGCGATCAACGGTTGGGTGCTGGTCGTGGCCCGGTTCGTCACCGGAGTGGCGGCGGCCTTCATGACCCCCGCCGCCATGTCGATCATCACGACCTCGTACCCGGAGGGACCGCAGCGTGACCAGGCCCTGCTCGTCTTCGCCGGCGTCGGCGCCGGCGGCTTCTCGCTGGGTCTCGTCATCGGCGGACTGCTGACCGAACTCGGCTGGCGCTGGGTGTTCTTCGCTCCCGTGTTCCTGGCGGGAGCCATCCTGCTCGCGGCGCTCAGGCTGCTGCCTGCCGAGCCCCGCCCCGAGCCCGCGCCGCGCGGTCACGACTTGTTCGGCGCGGCCAGCGCCGCCGCGGCGATGCTGCTGCTCGCCTACGGCATCGTCAGGCTCGAACACCGCGGCGAAGGGCTCGGGCTGACCCTCGGCGCGCTCGCCGCCGGGATGGCGCTGGTGGCGGCGTTCACCGTGATCGAACGGCGCGCCAAGGCGCCGCTCGTCCGACTGGGGATCTTCCGCAGGGCCGCGATGGTGCGGGCCGACGTCGGCGCGCTGCTCTTTGTGGGCGCGTTCTTCGGCTTCCAGTTCGTCGTCACGCTCTACCTTCAGGAGCTGCGCGGCTGGTCCTCCCTGCGCACGGCGATCGCGCTGCTCTCCATGGGCTGCGACGTCGTACTGGCGCCCGCCCTCACCCCGCGGCTGGTGAACCGCTACGGCAACAGCCGGGTGGTCTTCGGTGGCTTCCTGCTGGCGATCGTGGCCTACGGGCTCTTCCTGCCGGTCGACAGGGACTGGTCATACGCGGCGATGTTCCCGAGCCTGATCATCGCGGGTACTGCCTTCGCCCTCGCCTACGGTCCGCTTACCATCGCGGCGACCGACAGCGTGACCGAAGAGGAACACGGCCTGGCGAGCGGACTGCTGTACACATTCACCCAGTTCGGCTCGGCGGTCGGGATCTCCACGGTGACCGCGGTGTACGGGATCGCCGCGCTCGGCGGCGACGGCTCACCGGACGCGGTACTGGACGCCTACCGCACCTCTCTCGTGGTCCCGGTGGTCATGGTGCTGCTGGGAGCGGCGGTTTCCGCTCTCGGTCTGCGCAATGGTGCCAGGCGCACCGCCCGGCACGAAGCCGCGGCCCCCGTGACCCGAGACGGGGCCGACGACGGCTCTCCGGGCCACGGCCGACGACGCCCCACACCGAATCCGTAGCGCACGCCCCGTACCGAGCGCAGGCCGCGCCGGTACCTCCGTATGGTGCCGCATCAGGCCCCGCGCGCCCTGAGCTGTGCCGCGCTGGAAGTCGGGTGCGAGACGTCGCGTCCACGGCCATGATGGGGGTCATGACCGTGTACGTCGACGATCCTGCCCGGCTCGGTGAGAGCCGTCTGCCCGATGGACGGTTGCTCGCTTGGGCCGAGTGGGGGCCGTCGGACGGGGTGCCCGTCGTGTTGTGCCCGGGTGCGGCGACGAGCCGGTGGCTCGGCTTCGGTGCGGGGGTCGTGGAAGCGCTCGGAGTGCGTCTCGTCTGTGTGGACCGCCCCGGACTCGGCGCCTCAACACCTGCGCCCGGCCGCACTCTCTCCGACTTCGCCGAGGACGTTCGGCGCCTCTGCGTGCTGCGGGGGCTGGGGCACCCGGCTGTGGTCGGCAACTCACAAGGCGCGCCGTTCGCTCTCGCCTGCGCCGCGGAGGGAGTCGCCTCGGCACTGGCTGTCGTCTCCGGCGCCGACGAGGTCGCCGCGCCGGAGCACGCTGCTTCTCTGGCGGCGGAGCTGCGTGGCCTGGTCGAGCGGACCGCGTGCGACCCGGCCGGCGCCGAGGAGTTCTTCGGCGGCTTCACCGCGCATGCCATGTGGGACATGATCATGGCCGGGAGCCCTGGGTGCGACCTGGCCGTGTATCGGGATCCTGATTTCGCGCATGCCTACCGCAGGGCCCTGGAGGAGGGTTTCGGCCAAGGCGCCGCTGGCTATGCCCGCGACACGGTCCTGGCCATGGGGCGGTGGCCGCTCGCCCTGGAGCGGATCGCTGTCCCGGCCGATATCTGGTACGGCGAACGGGACACCGGCCACTCGCCCGACAACGGGGCACTGCTTGCCACCCGTGTCCCCGGCGCGCATCACCGTGTCGTACCGGGGATCGGCGGCGCCCTGCTGTGGACACATGCCGAGCCGATTCTCACTTCACTTCTCGGGAAGGCCACGACCGACCGGTAGACGACCGGTTCCCGGACTGTTCGGTTAGCTCGAAAGCGCGGCGCTCTCGATGTCGGCGAGGTGGGCGGCGAGGATCTCTTCGAACGCGGCGCGGCGGTCCGCCCCGAGGGGGCGGATGTCGCGGGCGAAGTGCGCCAGGGCCGGGAAGCGTTCGGGGTCGGCGCCCAGTACCGCGACGCGGAAGTGCTCCATGCCCTGTTCGTGTTCCTCTGCGGTGAGGGAGCCGGCTCCGGCCTCGGAGGCGATCAACGCGGCGATGAGGACCGCGATCCGGTGGTAGCGCGAGGGGATCTCCTCATCCGGCAGCCCCGACGCCCGCAGTGCCCCCAGCACCTCTTCCATGACCAGCCGGGATCCGGCGCCGCCCGATGCGTAGCGCCCCCAGACGGCGGCGAGTTGGGGCTGGCGGCCGAAGGCCTCTCGCACGCGGAGGGCCAGCGCTGTGATGCGCTGCTTCCAGTCGCCCTCGGGGCGGTAGCCGTCCATGGCGGTCGCGAGGATGCGGTCGGCGACCGCCCGCAACAGCTCGGTCTTGCTGCGGAAATGCCGGTAGAGGCTCGAGGAGTCGGTCCCGAGCGTCGCGGCGAGTCTGCGCACGCTGAACGACTCGGCGTCGCTCGTGCGCAGCAGCTCCGCCGCCGCGTTGAGGATCTCCTCGGTCGACCAGCGCCTTCTGCCTGCCATCCCGCTCCCGTCGTCGAACCTCGTCGCGTCTCATCGCCGGGTCTCAGTCTACCCTTTGCACTTGGTGTTGCACGCACCGCGTGCATAATGAGGACATGAGTGGGCCGAGGTGTTCGGCAGGCGATCCCGCGTGCCGCTCGTGCCCCTGTGGCCCGGGGCCAGGTGACCCTGCGGAGTCCACCTCGGGAACGACGAAAGGACGCACGTTGTGAGGAACGCACCGGATCCCGCCGAGCCCGGCAACGCCCTCGGTACCACCCTCGACAAGGCCCTCGGCGGCGCCCTCGACAAGGCCCTCGACAACGTCCACCGCGCCGGTATGCCGGGCCTGTTCGCCGAGGTGCGCGACGGCGACCGGGTGTGGCGCGGCGCCGCCGGGGTGGCCGATGTCGCCACGGCTCGCCCCGTCACCGCCGACATGCGGCACCGCGTCGGCAGCATCACCAAGACCTTCACCGCCGCCGCGGTCCTCCAGCAGGTCGAGAGCGGCCGGATCGGTCTCGACACCCCGATCGGCCGGTACCTTCCGCGGTTGGTCCCCGGAGCGCGGGGTGAGGCGATCACCGTCCGGATGCTGCTCAACCACACCAGCGGCCTCGCCGAATACCTTCCCTACGCCTACCCTTCCCTCAGGGCCTTCCCCGCCCTTGCGGAGACCGGGCCCCAGAGCCTGGACGACCACAGGTTCACGCGTTTCCGCGCCACCGACCTGATCGAATGGGGGGTCACCGCGCCTGCTGTCGGCGCCCCCGGCAGCACACCGGGCGTGTATTCCAACACCAACTACCTGCTCCTCGGCGTGCTGCTGGAGCAGGTGACGGGCACCACGGCGGAGCGGTGCATCGCCCGGAACGTGATCGAGCGGGCCGGGCTCGGGCATACCGGATTCCCCGCAGGCCCGTACGTGCACGGGCCGCACTCGCGGCTCTACGAGGCGTGGTTCGGCATGATCGACCCGCCGCGCGACTACAGCGTCTTCGACATGTCGTGGGTGGGGCCGACCGCTTCGCTGATATCGACCGTCACGGACCTCAACCGCTTCTTCGGCCTGCTGATGTCCGGCGAGATCGTCACCCCGTCGTCGCTGGAGGAGATGCGCCGCACGGTCCCTGTCGTCTCCCAGGAGGGGAAGACGATCGACTACGGGCTCGGCCTGCATCCGGCTGAGACGTCGGGGAACGGCACCTTCTGGGGGCACGGCGGCACGGTCTGGGGCGGTGGGGCACTGGCCATGACCCGTGCCGACGGGAAGCGGCAGTTGGCCCTCGCGGTGAACTCGCAGAGGTGGAACGCGCTCGATCCCTCGGGCAGGCCGCGGCCCCACCCCATCGACGACGCGCTCGCCGCTTTCCACCACGTGGCGATGCACGGCTGACACCGCTGACCGGGGGAGTCGCCACCGCCCCGGTCGGCTGGCCGGGGCGCGTGGACGCCGCGCGGACTCAGCGGCCCGCCCCGCTGCCCGGGCCGGCGTCCGCACCGGCGCGTGCCTCACCCCAGTCTCTACCGCGGAAGCGGGACAGCCGGTGGCCGGAGTACGACCCGGCTGACGAGGGGCTTCCCGAGCAGCCCCCGGCGCCGGAGAGAGAGCGTCACGCGAGCGTACCGGCCGGGGGGCGGCGGGCGATCGGCGCGGGAAGCCCTCAGTTCGGGCTTCGGACTCTTGACAGCGATGGCCCCGCGACGGTCGCCTGAGCCTCTGCGGCGCGGCGGCTCAGGCACCGCGCCGCGGGAGGTACGGACACGGGGAGAAGGTGGGCCATGCTGCGGGTGTACTTCACGTCCGAGGATCTGGCGCGGGTGCGGGTCGCCTCCGGGCCCGACTACCTGTGGGAGATCAGCAACAGCGTGCAGACGCTCCAACGCGCGGACGGTACACGGGAGTTCGGCGAGTGGCGCCGCTGGGCGCGGCCCCGGCTGCCGGAGAGCAGCCGCCTGCTGACGCCGCTCCTGCCACCCCAGGGCTGTTCGCCGGACTTCCTCACGCCCACGTACGGCGACCGCGAGTCCCTCCAGGCAGCGGTGGACACCCTCGTCCGCACACCCCGCCCGCGCCTGCGTGCCGACCTGACGCGGGTGGCCGCCACGCGGCGGCTCCCGGGGTGGACGACCGCGCTGGCCGACGGAGACGGCGCCGCTCTCCACCGGTTGGGGCAGGTGCTGGGTGCGTACCACCGGCAGGTGATGGCCCCCTTCTGGCAGCGCGTGCGCGCACACATCGACGCCGACCGCGTCCTGCGGGTGCACGGCCTCCTCGACGGTGCCGTCGACGGGCTGCTGGCAGGGCTCGGGCCCAGGTTCCGCTGGCGCCCGCCGGTGCTGGAGGCCGACTATCCCGTCGAGCACGACCTGTGGCTGAACGGCCGGGGTCTCCTCCTCCAGCCCTCGTTCTTCTGCTGGCCCACCCCTGTCACGCTCACGGACGGCGCGCTGCCGCCCGTCCTGGTGTATCCGATCGACCACGAGAGGGACTGGTCGCGGCCGCAGCCGTCCGCTCGCCCGGACACGGACGCGGCCCTGGGGCAGCTCATCGGGCACACCCGGGCCGCCGTTCTGAGCGCGGCCCGCACCGGCGCTTCCACGGTGGAGTTGGCCCGTCTGCTGGGGGTCACGCACCCGGCGGTGAGCCAGCATGTGAAGGTGTTGCGTGCGGCGGGCCTGGTCACGACGGCGCGCAGGGCGGGGCGGTCCCTCCACGTCGCGACCGCGGAGGGCCGCGCCCTGCTGCGCAGCGGCGCGTGCGGCCCGGGAGCGGCGTAAGCCTGGGCTTTCAGCCGTTGCGGCTGTCATGTCCTCGCCATGACTCTGTTCGGGCTGCCGCACACCGAACCTCCCACCACGTCGTGTCCCGGCAGCACGTCCCGTACGCGCTTCTCCGCACAGGAGACCTGTGCGGAGAACCGAGGAAGGGGCGGGGGACGCGACGACCACCTCTCAAGGAGCCGGCGTTGAGCACCCACCTCACCCGCCCCGCCGTCCTGGCCGCCTCTCTCGTCGCCGCGGGCACGCTGCTCGCCGTGCCGGGTACGGCCCAGGCGTCGTCCACCCCCCACACCTCGGCCTCGGGGTCCGCCGCGGAGGCGTCCGCCCGAGGAAGCGGCGTGGGCCTGAAGAAGTTCCAGGAGCGGCACGGGCTGCCCCGTACCGGCTCGGTCGACAGAGCCACCGCCAAGGCGCTCGGTCAGGCCTCCGAGGCCGAGCTGCACCAGACCTTCACAACCGCCGCCGACCTCGGCCCCGAGGAGCTGGCCAACGCGCGCACGGTCATCGGCGTCGGAAAGGGAGCGGGCATCCCGGAACAGGGCCAGGTCATCGCGTTGATGACGGCCATGCAGGAGTCCAAGTTCGTCAACTACCTCACGCCCGTCGACCACGACTCCCTCGGCATCTTCCAGCAGCGCCCGAGCACCGGGTGGGGCACGCCCGAGCAGATCACCGACGTCCCCACCTCGTCGAAGTCGTTCTACGGAGTGGCCGACTTCGGCACCAACCCCGGGCTGATCCAGATCGAGGGCTGGGAGACCATGCCGCCCGGCGACGTCTGCCAGGCGGTCCAGGTATCGGCGTACCCCGACCGCTACGCGCAGTGGGAGCAGTTCGCGCGTGACCTGCTCGCGCAGGAGGGCCCCACGGTCCCGCCGATTCCCTGACACGGAGGTCCGAACCCCTGCGCCCACCCCCCCCCGGCCGGGGGAGTGGGCGCAGGGGCTCGCCGCGGCGGTTGAGCGGACCGGTCGTGACCGAGAGCACGCCGGGGAAGCCGGGGCGCGGTCAGGACCAGGGCAGGACCAGCGCTCCCCAGGCGACGATCGGGCCGAAGGCCACGATGCCTCCGGTGTAGCCGATCACCTGCCGGTAGAACCGGCGGGCGTCGACACCACGGGCGTTGCTCAAAACGAGCGCGCCGTTGGTGGAGAAGGGGGAGGTGTCGACGATCGTCGTGCACACCGCCAGAGCGGCGATGAACCCGGCGACGCTGAGGTGGCTGGAGAGCAGCAGCGGCACGGCGATCGGGATGATCGCGGTGAGGATCGCCGTCGAGGAGGCGAAAGCCGAGGTGATCGCCACCGTGAAGCAGAGCAGCAGTGCGACGAGCAGCGGGGTGCCCATCCCGGCCGCGGACCGGGAGATGTCCTCGATCACCCCCGCTCTCTCCAGCATCGCGATGTAGGTCATCATGCCCGCGACCAGGAGCATGGTGGACCAACTGATGCCCTCCACGGCCTTCTCCTGCCGCTTCATGTCGACGAGGGCGAGGAGCGCGCCCGCGCCGAGGGCCAGGAAGCCGATCTCCAGGTCGAAGGCGAGCGCCCCGGTGACCAGGGCCGCGAGACAGGCGATGGTGAGCCACTGACGCCAGTTCGTCCCCGCCTGCTCGGAGGAGTCGGCGGCGGGTGTGCCCGCCTCGTCCGGTTCCGCCAGCGGCGCCCTCCGGTTGCGCAGCAGGAGGAAGGTGAGCAGCGACAGGACGAAGTTGATCGCGAAGCTGGCGGCGAACAGGGTCGCCGGGGCGAGATGCAGCCGGGTGTCCTCGACCATGCCGAGCACGAGCGCACCGGACACGGCGATGGGGGAGAACGCGCCCGCGTGCGCGCCGCTGATCACCATCATCCCCGTCACCAGGGGGTTGATGTGGTACCGGTGGGCGAAGTTCATGCCGATCGGCACGAGAATCGCGACGGCGGCGGGCGTGAACGTACCGAAGGCCGTCAGGAGCGCCGCGACGAGGAAGAGAACCCACGGAAGCAGCGCCACCTTCCCGCGCACCAGGCGCACCCCGTAGGCGACGAGCAGGTCGATGGTGCCGTTGCGGCGCGCGATGGAGAACAGGTAGGTGACGCCGACGATGGTCACGAACAGGTCGGCGGGAAAGCCCTCGAAGATCTGGTCCTCGGTGAGCCCCAGCGAGGCGGTGCCCACCGCGAAGGTGGCGACGAAGGCGAGGATGCCGAGGTTGATCGGCAGCACCGTGCCGACGACGAACATGACGAGCAGGGCGCCTATGGAGATCACTTCAGGAGACATCTTTGTCCTCGGTACGGAGATCTTCGGTACGGAGATCGTCGGTGCGGAAAGTGCGGTGGCTCAGCGCCGTCTCAGTGGACCGCGGCGACCTCACCGGGTACGTAGATCGTCGCGTCGGCGAGCAGGCGTGCCGCGCGCTGCACGGTGACACGTGCCGGGCCGCCCGGGCCCGCGCCGGCGCAGCGGACGGCCACCACGCCCGCGGCGGTGCCGATCCGCAGCCACTCGCCTCCCCGCCCGGTCGAGGCGGCTGCGACCACGGAACCGTCGAGGAGACCGGCCGTGGCCACGGCGACGGCGGAGGTGAGGCCGATGGCCGGGTGCGGGGAGTTCATCGTGAGCATGCGGACGGAGACGTCGTACTCCTCCGCGCCGACGTACTCGCCGAGCGTCGTGGTGTAGGGCACGGGACGGTGGACGAGGCCGACCTTGGGCACGGCGTCCACCGGTTCGGAGCCGGGAGAGGCAAGGCCCATGAGCGGTGCGGCGGTGTGCCGGACGGCCCGCAGCCATGGCACCTCGGCCTCCACCTCGTGCAGACTCATGGCGCCGGTACGTCCCGAGCGTTCGCCGTCGACCAGGACGACGGGCGCCCCGGCGTCGACCATGCTGACCCGCAGCGGGGCACCGGAGCCCACGCTCAGATCCTCGGCGGCTGCCCCGGTGGGCAGCAGGGAACCCGTCGCACGCCCGGCCGGGTCGAGGAAGGTGAGGCCGACCGCGACGCCTCCCGCGCGGGTGCCCGGCACGGTCTGCTCGCCGAACTTCCTGACCCGGCCGCCCGTGGTGTCCACCAGACCTTCGAGGACGGCCCCCGTGTTGCTGTTCCGCATCACGACCCGGGTCTCATCACCCGAGACGGGAACCAGCCCCTTCGCGACTGCGTACAGGGCGACCCCGGTGGCGCAGTTGCCGCAGTTGCTGCCCCACTCGACGGTGCCGGTGCCGATGCCCACCTGGGCGAAGAGGTAGTCGACGTGCACCCCCTCCTGCGGCGACGCGGCGACGACCGCCGCCTTGGACGTGGTCGGGGTGGCCCCTCCGACCCCGTCCAGCTCGACGGGGTCGGTCGAGCCGTAGGCTCCCACCAGCAGTTTCTCCAGGGTGTCGCGGTCGGTGGGGACGTGAACCTGGCTGAACAGCCAGCACTTGCTGGTGCCGCCACGCACGAGAGTCGCGGGAGTGTGCACGTCTTCGGAGCTTCTTCCTGTGTCTCACGGATGGTGCTCCCGGGTGAAGCCCGGGCAGTGCACCCGGGTGGCCCGGGCGGTGCCAAGACCTTCGCAGAGGCACGGGTTGGCCACAATGCCAACTTTCTGCAGGTGGGTTCAGCACAGCTAAACTCACGGCCATGCTGAACGTACGCCGACTGCTCCTGCTGACCGAGGCCGTCGACCGGGGCTCGCTGACCGCTGCCGCCGAGGCGATGAGCATGACCACCTCCGCCGCCTCGCAGCAGGTCTCGCTGCTGGAGCGGGAGTCGGGACAGCCGCTCCTCGAACGGCTGCCGCGCGGGGTACGCCCCACCGGAGCGGGCGCGGCACTGGCCGAGCGCGGCCGGGCCATACGCCGGGAACTACGCGCGGGAGAGGCCGATCTGGAAGCCTTCGCGCATCTGGAGCGCGGCACGCTCCGGCTGGGATCCTTCCCCACCGCCAGCGCCTCGCTGCTGCCTTTGGCGCTGACCCGCTTCCGGCGGCGCCACCCCGGGGTGCGGACGATCGTGCGGGCCGGTGTACTGGCCCAGCTGCGCGAGATGCTGCACACCGGCGAGGCGGAGCTGGCGCTGCTGTGGGAGTACGAGTGGAACCGGGTGGAGGACGAGGCGCTCGCCCTCACCCACCTGCTCGACGACCCCACCGTGCTGGTCGTGCCCGCCGACTCACCGCTGCGCGCACACCCGCAGGTCCACCTCGCCGAACTCGCCGACGCCGAGTGGATCATCCGTGCCGACAACCACCCCGTCGCCGACGTGCTGCGCCGCAGCTGCCACCAGGCAGGTTTCGCGCCGCGCATCGCCTACGAGTCGCACGACTACCAGGAGGCCCAGGCCATGGTGGCCGCCGGGCTGGGCATCGCCCTCGCCCCGCGCCTGGCGCTCACCAGCCGCCGCAGCGATGTGCGCCTCCTGGCGCTGGGCGGAGACAGCCCCGCTCCCGTACGGCGCGTGCTGTGCGCCCGCGCCAGGTCCCGTGCCGTCACCCCTGCGGGCAAGGGCATGGGCGCCGTCCTGCGCACCGTGGCCCGCAAGTTCGCCGACAGCGGGCTGGACACCTCACGCGTCGGCGCGGTCCGGCACAGCTGAGCGGTCCCGGCCCGCCGCGACGGATGGTCCTGGGTGCCGTCCGGTCCTGGTCCCCGGCCGGCTCCGTGGACGGGCGGACGGTCCGGCGTCATCCCCCGCACAGCCGGTCCAGCGCTGCCTGGGTCTCCTCGTTTGCGGCACGGCAGATCATCAACCGCTGGTCCGGGTCCTCCAGTGGCGTGAGCACTTCGAAGCGCACCGCGAGCGCACCGACGTCGGGGTGGAGCATGGCCTTGCTTCCACGGCCGTTGACCTTGACGTCCCGCTCGGTCCACAGCAGCGCGAACTCCTCGTCGTGGGCCGTGGACTCGGCGATGAGGCCGGTCAACACCTGGTCGTCCGCGCGCGCCCCACGCGGCACGCCTACACCAACGGCACCTCCGAGCGCCTGCTGGGCCGATGCGCCCGCGACAGGCGCGAGGGCCTGGTGCTGGCGACGAAGTACACGACGCTGCGCCGCCCCGGCGACCCGAACTCCGGGGCCCTCACCGCAAGAGCCTGTTCGCCTCGGTGGAGGCCGTCTGCGACAGCTGAAGACCGACTACATCGATCTGCTCTACCTGCATGTCTGGGACGAGCATGTCGTGCGGGTAGCCGAGCCGGATCGCGCCGGCTGCGCCGAGAGCCCCCACTCGCCGCCGACCGCCTCGGTTCCGGGCCCGGCCGCAGCGCGTACGAGGGCCGAACACCGTACGCGGCCGCCTTCCGCGAGGCCCGTTCACCCCGCACCGCCGCCTGCCCGCGACGGGTGGTCACCGCGCGGCGCCGCCCTTCCGCGACGTACGCCCCCGCGCCCCGCGCGGTCGTCTCCCCTGGCCACCGCCACCAGCTCCGCCGCCGGGCCCACCAGCCGCCGTCCCATCGGCCAGACCGCACGCAGCGCACGCGTGAGGTCCACCCCCGCCACGTCTATTCCGACCAGGCGACCCTCGGCGACGTCTCCGCGCACGGCGAGCTCGCTCAGCACCGCCGGTCCTGTACCGGCGATCACCGCGCCCCGGACGGCGGCCGTGGAGCCCAGCTCCAGCAGCGCGCGGGCACGGCCGCACCCGGCAAGGTGCAGCGCGCGGTCCAACGTCTGGCGGGTACCTGAACCGCGTTCACGCAGCACCAGCGGCGTGGTGGACAGCTCCCGCGCGTCCGGCGGCTGCCGGCGGCGGGCCCACGGATGGCCGGGGTCGACCACGACGACCAACCGGTCCTCGGCTACCTGCCGCGTCGACATCACCTGCGACAGATGCGGGCCCTCGACGAAGCCGACGTCGGCCTCGCCCGACTCGACCAGTCCGGGGACGTGCTCGCTGTTGGTGACCTGGAGCCCTATGTACAGCTCGGGCCTGCGGCCGCGCAGCTCGCTGATCCAGGCGGGCAGCAGGTACTCGGCGATCGTCAGACTCGCCGCCACCCGCAGCTCGGCCTCCCGCCGGTCGCGCAGCGCGTCGGAACCGGTGAGCAGGGCCTCCACCTCGTCCAGGACACGCCGGGCGTGGCCCGCGACGATCTGTCCCGACGCCGTGAGCCGCGAGCCTCGGCGGGTGCGGTCGACCAGCACCAGGCCGAGCGCCCGCTCCAGGGTGGACAGGCGGCGGCTGGCCGACGGCTGCGCGATCCGGAGCCGCTCGGCGGCCCGACCGAGACTGCCCAGCTCGGCGACGAGGACGAGCAGCCGCAGCGACTCCAGGTCGGGGGTACGGGAGGGCACCGGCGCGGCGCCGGGCGTGGGAGCGGCGGGGGGTTCCGCCGAGTCGGCTGTCACAGCACCAGCGTATGACTCACTCATAGCGTGCCGCTATGACCTGCTGTGCGATCGGGGGCTACAGCCGGTCCGCGCCGGCCCGGAGAGTGTGGATCATGACTGACGACAGCGACGTCTCACCTCCCGCCCACGGCTCCCCGAGGCCGGCCCCGCCCGGTTCCGCGACCGCCGCCGAGGACACGGGCGCGCCCGCCCAGGCACCGGACACGAGTCGCCCCTCAGGCCGGGGCGTGAGCGGTGCGGTCCTCTCCCGCCTGCCCGGCCTCGCCCTCGCCGTCGCCATCGCGGCCGTGGCCACCGTGCTGGGCAGGCTGATGCCGGTGGTCGGCGGGCCGGTGAGCGGGATCGTGCTGGGCGTGCTGGTGGCGGTGGCGGTCAGGCCGCAGGCCGTGCTGCGGCCGGGCATCGCTTTCGCCGGCCGCGGCGTGCTACAGACCGCGGTCGTGGTACTGGGCGCACAACTGTCGCTGGGGCAGATCATGAAGGTGGGGCTGGGGTCACTTCCGGTGATGCTGGTGACCCTCGCGGCGTGCCTGGCCGCGGCGTACTGGCTCGGGCGGCGCCTGGGCATCGTCCGTGACCTGCGCACCCTGATCGGGGTCGGCACCGGGATCTGCGGAGCCTCGGCCATCGCCGCGGTGACGCCCGTCATCGGCGCGATGGAGGCGGAGGTGGCCTACGCGGTCTCCACCATCTTCGTCTTCAACGTCGCCGCGGTCTTGACCTTCCCGTTCCTCGGCCACCTGCTGGACATGAGCCAGCACGCCTTCGGGCTCTTCGCCGGTACGGCGGTCAACGACATGTCCTCCGTGGTCGCCGCGGCCACCACCTTCGGCGGTCCCGCGGCGGACTACGCCGTCGTCGTGAAGCTGGCCCGCACCCTGCTCATCATCCCCATCTGCCTGGGGCTGGCGGCGCTGGTCCGCCGCCGCACGGCGGCCACAGCGAACGCGGCGGAGGCGGACAGGACCGAGCCCCGGCGGATCCGCGTCGGCCGTCTCATCCCCTGGTTCCTGGTCGGCTTCATCGCCCTGGCCGCGGTCAACACCGCGGGGCTCGTGCCCCAGGCGGCGCACGAGCCGCTCAGCACACTCGCCGTCTTCCTCATCACTGTCGCGCTCTCCGCCATCGGCCTGTCCACCGAACCGGCCAAACTGCGGCGCGCCGGCCCCGCCCCGCTGCTGCTGGGCGGCCTGCTGTGGCTGGTGGTGTCCGCGACCAGCCTGGGCTTGCAGTACCTGCTCGGTCACTTCTGAACGGCGGCTGAGCCGCCCGTGGGCGAACGGCACAGGCCGGGGCACCTCCCAGCCGGTCATCGTGTGTGCGCTCCGCGAGGCGGGCCACGTGTCTCGTCCTCGGGAAGCCGGGAGGGGCCGCGCGTACACGAGCGCCCGGGGAGGAAGGCTGTCGTCATGACGGAAGATGGTCGGAAAAGACGGTCAGGGTCCGGTGACGACTCAGGTTCCTCCGGGGGAGACGACTCCGACGGTGGCGGAGGAGAGTAGCCGAGATACGTCGTCGTCCCCGCGTCCCGTCGGTGCGCGGGGACGACGACGTGAGACCGCGAGGTGAGCGCAGCCGCCATGAACAGGGCCTCCGCCTCGGTGTTGCGCCGGTGCGGAGCGCGGCGGAGACTGGCCGGGGAGCGGACAGTCACGAGAGGCGCTGACCGATGGGTGCATACGCGGACCTCCCGGGCGTCAGAACCTGGTACGAGACCGAGGGGAACGGCGACCCGTTGCTCCTGCTGCACGGCGGCTTCTGCACCAACGAGACGTGGGGAGCCATGCGCACCGCCCTCGCCGCCGAGTACCGCGCTTTTCTCCCCGAGCGTCGGGCGCACGGCCACACCCCCGACGTCGCGGGGCCGCTGTCGTATCGGGACATGGCCGACGACACCGTGGCCTTCCTCGAAACGGTCGTCGAAGGTCCCGCGCACCTCGTCGGCTGGAGCGACGGCGGCGTCGTCGGGCTTCTCGTCGCCATCGACCGGCCCGACCTGGTGCGCAAGGTGGTCGTGATCGGCGCCAACTACCGTCCAGGACCCGAGTGCTTCGAGCGACCGGCGATGCTGGACGCGATGGCGCCGGACAGCCCGGACCTTGCTCTCTTGCGTGAACTGTACGAGCGGGTCACACCGGACGGTGAGGGTCACTGGGCGACGGTGGTCACCAAGCTCACCGACATGTGGCGCACCCAGCCGACGCTCGCCCCCGAGGAGGTGGCCCGGATCGCCGCGCCCACCCTCGTCATGGCCGGTGACGACGACATGGTGACGCTGGAGCACACGACCGCCTTGTACCGTGCGGTCCCCGGAGCGCGGTTGGCCGTCGTTCCGGCGGCCTCCCATCTGGTGCCCCTGGAGAAGCCGGACCTGGTCAGCCGGCTGATCCTCGACCATCTCGCGCAGGACACGGTGGAGACGATGATGCCCATCCGGCGTGCGGCACCGGAGACCTCCCGCGCCGCCGAAACCTGACCCTTGGGGCCGGCGTCACCTGCCCCGGGCTTCCACGGACGGCCGGGGCGGACCACCGCGCATCGAGTCATCGCTCCGCTGTGGACTGGAGCGACTCGCCTCGTCCGAGGCCGCGGCCGAGGGGGGTGAGGGTGTGCAGGACGCGGTTGTCGTGACGCACGCTGACCACGAGGCCCGCCGCGCGGAGCACGGAGACGTGCTCACTCACCGATGACGGGGCGATACCGAGGCGCCGGGACAGGTCGCTGCACGTCGAGGCCGTTTCGACGGCGGCCAGGACCCGGGCCCGCGTACGGCCTACCAGCGCCCCGAGTGCGCGCGGGTCCGCCGTGGCGAACAGGGGGGAGTGGTCCACGGGATAGACCACGACCTGCGGCAGCGACGGATCTTCCAGCGCGACGGGCTTGCCCCAGCAGAACCGGGAGGGGATCAAGCACAGTCCCCGTCCGTTCAGATGCAGATCGCGCGACTCGGGATAGTCCATCTCCAGTACCGGTGGCTGCCAGCGCAGGTGGGGCCGCAGTGAGGACAGCAGCCCGTGGACGCCGCCGTCCCGCAGTGCCCGTGAGCGTACGGCGCGGTCGGCCTCCACCAGCTTGTCCGTGCCTGCCCAGTCGGGGGCGACGAGCGTGCGGTGCACCGTGCGTACCGCCTGTGCCACCTGCCGGACACGGCCGCTGCGGCCTTCGGCGAGTTCCTGCACCCACACCGGTGCCCTGCGCCCGTCGAAGGCCTTGACCAGCTCAGGGCGCAGCCGCGCCCGCGGTGTGGCGCACAGCGCCTCGAGCCCGGCCTGTAGACCGCGCTGCCCGTCTTGGGGCGTCAGGAAGTCGGGGAAGTACCCCGTCCGGGGCGGTGCGAGCGCGTGCAGCAGCTGGACGGCGGAGGACAGGGTGTCCGTACGACTCGCCAGCCGGCCCGCTCGCTGCCTCCAGGCGGTGAAGGTCTTCGGGCCGCGAGCCACCAACTGGTGCCCGGCCAAGACGGTCTCCCACAAGGGATCGGACCCCACGGTCACTCGGGTCAGAGCTGTCTCGTCCACGTGTATGCGCAGCACAATTCCCCCCTCGTATCCGCCACAGCCCCCCGGCTTGTGACGCGTGTGTCCGCCGGCGTACGGCGGACCCCGGCGCTCCGCATGCGCCGGAGCAAGCAGCGCGCGACACCGGCCTCGCGCATGAGCCCCCGGGGCGGGTAACCGCCGCCGGGTGCGGCGCGGCGGTGAGCAACCCGAGGGGTCAGAGCGGAAGTTGCCACGAGGCGCCTCGTGGAGTGGTCGGCGCGGCCATGTGATTCCCCCCTGCGAGAATCGTGATTCTCACTTAGGTTAGAGGGGGCCGGCCTTCTTTCGGGAGGAGAAAACAAGCCATGCGAGAAGACAGCTTCTCACTCGTGGTCGACGTCGCCGATGAGTTGTTCTTCGAACATGGAGTCCGTGCGGTGACGATGGAGCGTGTCCGGGAAGTCTCCGGCGTACCACTGCGGCAGCTCTACCGCATGTTCCGCTCCAAGGACGAGCTGTTGACGGCCTGTCTGAAGCAGCGGGACCTGACCGCCCGTGAGGCTCTCCACTCCTACGCGAGCCGGTACGCCGATCCGGGCGACAACGTTCTCGCGGTCTTCGACTTCCTCGACGACTGGTTCCGGCAGCCGGGCTTTCACGGATGTGTCTTCGCGGGCGCCTTCGGCGAAGTGGGGGGCGCCGCGCCCGAGGTGGTGGAGGTGGTCCAACACCACAAATGGCAGCTGTTGGAGCTCTTCACCGACTTGGCGAAACAGACCGACGTCGTCGACCCCGAAGAGGTCGGGAAACAACTGGCTGTGCTGTTCGACGGGGCCATGGCCATCGCGACCTTCACTGGGAACACGGAGGCCGCACTGCACGCCCGTCAGGCGGCGCAAGCCGTACTCGGAGCAGCGCGCTGACGGTGCCGGGCTCCGCGAGGGGGATCGGGCGGCGCCGGGAGAGCCGCAGGCGAACCCGTCCGTGAACCCCCTGTGCCCTATGCCGACGTCCTCGCGATGCCACGGGAGTAGTGCTCCTTGAACACCTCCAGGTGCGCCCACGTGGTCAGCCCGCGTACCTCGTCGAGCGCCTTGATCTGCTCCGTGACGTGGTGCAGGCGCGTCGTCGAGTCGGAGCCGAGGGTGAGCACCAGGTCGAAGCGGCCGACGGTGCGGGCCACGAACTCCACCCCGGGCGAAGCGGCGAGGAACGCGGTGACGCGCTCGTCGTCCCCGCCGAGATTCAGGCCCGCGCCCAGAGCCGGCCTGCCGCTGCCCGTGCCGCGCCGCACCACGGCGGCGACGTGCAGGGCGCGGTTGCCGACGAGCCTGCTGACCCGGGCGCGGACGGCGCTCGGTGACATGCCGACGCGGCGGGCCAGTTCGACGAAGGACATGCGGCCGTCGCGCTCCAGCAGCTCGATGAGCCGCAGATCGGTGTCGTTGACGTGCACGTCACTGCGGAGCGGTCCCTGCGGCATGAAGACCGAGGTGACGACGTCGGTGTAGAGGAGCGTGTTGACCGCCCGCACCCGGGGCTGCGCGCGGAGGTGGGCGAGTGCGCCGTACAGCTCGCGGTCGCTGGCGACACGCAGCTCCGCGACGAGGTCGTAGGCGCCGCTGACCGCGGAGACGAAGACCGACGCGTCCGTCGCGCACAGCGCGTCGACCACGTCGTCGGCGGGCCCCGACACGGCGACGGAGACGTGGGCGAGCGAGGTGAGCCCGAGGAGCTGGGGATGCGCCACGGCGGCGATCCCCACGGCACCCGAGTCGAGCAGTGCCTGTACCCGCGCGGAGACCGCCGTCCGCGGTGCACCCACCCGGGCGGCCAGCTCGCTGTAGCTCGCCCTGCCGTCCTGCTGGAGGGCGGCGATGAGTCGTGCGTCCAGATCCTCGCTCATGAGTGCCGAGACCCAATCTTTACAGAGTGATTCCGTACCAGGGGAAGAACAAGTTTACGGTCGACGCGGGTACAGGAAGCTGATCAGCCGCAAATCGGGAGCCCAGGGTGACAGAAACGCGGCAACGCGTGCACAGGGCAGCGCACATGGCATTGCTGAGCAGGGTGGACGGTCCTACGGTGCCGACCATCGCACACGCCCCCGAGACCCCGCACGAGGAAACACATGCGCGCACTGCGCCACCAGGAGACGTCAGTCCTGGACGCGACCACCACCCTGTTCACCGGCGCCACCTTGCGCACCGTGGACCCGGACACCGAAAGGGCCGAGGCGTTCCTCGTGCACGGCAACAGGTTCGGCGCCGTCGGCACTCTCCGGGAGTGCCGGGCCGCGGCGGCGCGGCTCGGCCGCACGGCCGAGGAGGTGGACCTCGGCGGCGCCGTCGTGGTGCCGGGCTTCGTCGACCCGCACGCCCACCCCCTGATGTACGGCCAGATGATGAGCTGGGTCGACTGCGGGCCCGACAAGGCGGCCGACATCCCCGCCATCGTCGCCCTGCTGCGCGCGGCGGCCGAGACCCTGCCGCCCGGCCGGCCGGTGCGCGGCTACGGCTACGAGCACCGCAACCTGGCCGAGCGCCGCCACCCCACCAGGGCGGAGCTCGACCAGGTCAGCACCGACCGCGACGTGTACCTGATGAACGCCAGCGGCCACGGCGGCGTCGTCAACAGCGCCACCCTGGCCCGGCACGGCGTCACCCGGGACACCCCGGACCCGGAGGGCGGCACGTTCTTCCGTGACGCCGAAGGGGAGCTGACCGGCGAGGTGTCGGACGCCGCCTGCAACATCCTCACCGGCGTCGGCGGCGTCAAGATCGGCCGCCACGGCCCGAACTTCCACCTCGGGGACGAACCCGACGAGCACCTGCGGCAACTGCGCACCGCCCAGGAGCGGTTCCTCGCCCACGGCGTGACGACGATCGGCGACTGCCAGGTGACCCGCCGCGAGTTCGACACGTACCTGCGGCTGGCCGACGCCGGCGATTTGCGCACCCGCGTCGGCATGTATCTGCTCAGCCACCTGCTTGACCAGGTGATCGACACCGGCATGCACGGCGCGTTCGGCAACGCCCGGCTCTCCTTCGCGGGCATCAAGTTCTACGCCGACGGCACCCTCGGCGGCTGGACGGCCTACTTCCCCGACGGCTACGTCGGCGACCCCTGCCGCACCGGGCAGCTCTACCACGAGCCGGAGGCGTACCGCGAGCTCATCGCCAGGGCGCACGCGGTGGGGCTCCAGACGGCCACCCACGCCCAGTCGCCGGACGCGATAGAGATGGTGCTCGACGCCGTCGAGGCGGCCCAGGAGCGTCACCCCCGCCCTGACACCCGGCACCGGATCGAGCACTGCGGACTGCCGACGCCCGCACAGATCGAGCGGATGCGCCGGCTGGGCGTCCACCCGGTCAACCAGACTCAGCACTACTACAACTGGGGCGAAGGCGTCACCGAGGCGATCGGCACCCCGGGGGAGCGGTTCAACCCGCTCGGGGAGTTCCTGGAGGCCGGGGTGCCCGTGACGCTCAGCTCCGACGCGCCGGTCGCCGAGCCGAAGCCGCTGGAGGCGGTGCAGGCGGCCGTCACCCGCGTCACCCGGCGCGGGCACCGGCTGGGCGAGACCTCCCTGCGGATCCCGGCGGCCGACGCGCTGGCCGCGCACACGCTGGGCGGGGCCCGCACTCTGGGCCGCGAGCACGAGATCGGCAGCATCACCCCGGGCAAACTGGCCGACTTCACCGTCCTGGGCGCCGACCCGCTCACCGTCGACCCCGGATCCATCGCCGCGATCGATGTCCTCCAGACGTGGGTCGACGGCGCGCTCCAGCACTCCACCACAGCCACGTCGACCGAGGGGCAGCCGTGACGCGACACGCTCAATCCCGCAAGGCGCGCAAGGCGGGCATCGCCGCGTTCGTCGGAACCACCATCGAGTGGTACGACTTCTACGTCTACGCCACCGCCGCGTCCCTCGTCTTCGGCAGCGTCTTCTTCCCCGAGGGAACCGACCGGCTCACCGGCATCGCCGCGGCCTTCGCCACCTACGCGGTCGGATTCTTCGCGCGGCCGCTGGGCGGCATCGTCTTCGGACACATCGGCGACCGGTTCGGCAGGCGCAGCGCGCTCGTGATCACTCTGACCATGATGGGTGCCGCGACGTTCCTCGTCGGCCTGCTGCCCACGTACTCCGGCGTCGGCGTGCTCGCCCCGATCCTGCTCGTCCTGCTCCGCTTCGTGCAGGGCGTCGCGGTCGGCGGCGAATGGGGCGGTGCCGTCCTGATGGCCGTCGAGCACGCGCCGGAGGGGAAGAAGACCTTCTACGGCGGCTTCGCCCAGCTCGGCAACCCGGCCGGGGCCCTCCTGTCCACCGGCCTGTTCAGCCTGCTGTCCACGTTCGGCGACGGCGCGCTCAAGGAGTGGGCGTGGCGTGTGCCCTTCCTGCTGTCCGCGGTGCTCATCGTCATCGGCGTCCTCATCCGGCTCAAGGTGGAGGAGTCGCCGGTGTTCGAGGCGGAGCCCGAACCGGACGAGGGCCTGCCGCTGACGTACGCGCTGAAGACGAACTGGAAGCCCATCCTGCTGGGCATCGGCACGCTCCCGATCGCGGTGGGCGGCTACTACCTGGTGACCACGTTCATCACCGCCTACGCCACCGACCCCAGCGTGGGGCTCTCGGAGACGGTGGTGCTCAACGCGCTCAGCGTCGCGGCCGTCGTCGAACTCGTCGCCACCCTGGGCGTCGCGTGGCTGGGCGACAAGCTCGGGCGCGTCCGCGTCGTCATCTGGGGCCTGGCCGCGGTGGCCGTGCTGGCCACGCCGCAGTTCCTGGTGGTCTCCTCCGGCTCGACCGTGCTGATCTTCCTGGTCTTCGCGGCGATGCGGCTGGTCATGGCCGCGACGTACGGTCCGGTGGCCGCTGTGCTGGCCCAGATGTTCCGGCCCCAGGCGCGTTACACCAGCATCTCGGTGACCTACCAGGTGGCGGGCGCACTCTTCGGCGGCCTCTCACCCGTGGTCTCGACGCTGATGTTCCAGGCGACCGACAGCATCGTCCCGGTCATCGTGCTGCTCGTCGCCATGTGCGCGCTGAGCATCGCGTGCCTGCTGAAGGCGCCGCAGTACACCGACGACGCCGGACCCGCGGACAGCGGGACGCCGACGGCACCCGCCTCCACGGTGTCCTGAGAGGGCGGCCGGCCCTCCCCGCGGGCCGTGGGCCCTCTGCCGCGAGCGATGCTGCGGCAGCGGCCCACGGCGGGAAGACCGCGATCGCCCCGACCGCGCGCCGGGTGGCTGTGTTCCCCGCTCGGCTCCCCTCGGTCAGCGCCGTCCGCGGGAACACAGCCACCCGGGCGCTCACAAGGTGCGCTCCAGGCGGTCGGCGAGCACCTTCACGAAGCCCGACGGGTCCTCCAGCTCACCGCCCTCCGCCAGCAGCGCCATGCCGTGCAGCAGGTCGGCGGTCTCGCCCAGCTCCGTGTGGTCCGTCTGCTCGCCGTAGGCCCGGTTGAGCCCCTTGACCAGCGCGTGCTGGGGGTTGAGCTCCAGAATCCGCTTGCTGTGCGGGACCTCCTGCCCCATCGCCCGGTACATCCGCTCCAGCGCGGGCGTCACATCGTGCGTGTCCGAGACGATGCAGGCCGGCGAGTCGGTCAGCCGTGCGGAGAGCCGGACCTCCTTGAGGTCCTCGCCCAGCCGTTCGGTCATCCACGACAGCAGGTCCGCGAACTCCCGCTGCCGCTCCTCGCGTTCCGTCTCCCGCTCCTGCTTCTCCTCCTCGGTGCCGAGGTCGACCTCGCCCTTGGATACGGAGCGAAGCTGCTTGCCGCCGAAGTCGGGGACGGCCTCGACCCACACTTCGTCGACCGGGTCGGTCAGCAGCAGCACCTCGATGCCCTGGGCCCGGAACGCCTCCATGTGCGGCGAGTTCTCGACGGCCGAGCGCGAGTCCCCCGTGACGTAGTAGATGTGCTCCTGGCCCTCCTTCATCCGCTCCACGTACTGCGCGAGCGTGGTGGGCTCGTCCTTGTCGTGAGTGGAGGCGAAGGAGGCGACCTCCAGAAGGGTCTCGCGGTTCTCGAAGTCGCTCAGCAGACCTTCCTTGAGGACGCTGCCGAACTCCCGCCAGAACGTGGCGTACCGCTCCGGCGCGGCGGTCCGCATCTCCTTGACCGTGGAGAGCACCTTCTTCGCCAGACGCCTGTGCATGAGCTGGATCTGGCGATCCTGCTGCAGGATCTCGCGCGACACGTTGAGCGAGAGGTCCTGCGCGTCGACGACGCCCTTGACGAACCGCAGATAAGGCGGCAGCAGCGCCTCGCAGTCGTCCATGATGAACACGCGCTTCACGTACAGATGCACGCCCCGCTTGGCACCCTGCTGGAACAGGTCGTGCGGCGCCTGGGAGGGAATGAAGAGCAGCGCCTGGTACTCGAACGTGCCCTCGGCCGCCAGGCGGATCGTCTCCAGCGGGTCGTTCCAGTCGTGGCTGAGGTGCTTGTACAGCTCGTGGTACTCCTCCTCGGAGACCTCGCTGCGCGGGCGGGCCCACAGGGCCTTCCTGGAGTTCAGCGTCTCCGGCTCGCGTGCGGCGGCCTCGGTGGCCTCGTCCTCGCCGCTCTGTCCGGTCTCGCCCTCCTCGCCGTCCGCTTCCTGGCCGGCCGGCACGTCCACCGGCTCGGCGGCCATCCTGATGGGCCAGGTGATGAAGTCCGAGTACCGCTTGACGATCTCCCTGATCTTCCAGGGCGAGGTGTAGTCGTAGAGCCTGTCCTCGGTGTCCACCGGCTTGAGGTGCAGCGTGACGGCGGTGCCCTGCGGGGCGTCCTGGAGGGTCTCGATCGTGTAGCTGCCCTCGCCGGCCGACTTCCAGCGGGTGCCCTGCTTCTCGCCCGCGCGACGGGTCACCAGCGTCACCTCGTCGGCGACCATGAAGCCGGAGTAGAAGCCGATGCCGAACTGCCCGATCAGCTCCTCCGCCGCGGGGGAGTCACCGCTCTCGCCGGCGTCCTTGGCCTGCTGCGCGTCCGAGAGCTTCTCCAGGAACTGGGCGGTGCCCGAGTTCGCGATCGTCCCGATGAGTTCGACGACCTCGTCGCGGGACATGCCGATGCCGTTGTCCCGCACGGTGAGCGTACGGGTCTCCTTGTCGGCTTCGATGTCGATGTGAAGGTCGGAGATGTCCGCGTCGAGGGAGTCGTCGCGGAGCGCCTGAAGGCGCAGTTTGTCCAGCGCGTCGGAGGCGTTGGAGACGAGTTCCCGCAGGAACACGTCCTTGTTCGAGTAGATGGAGTGCACCATCATCTGCAGAAGCCGACGGGCTTCCACCTGGAACTCGAACGTCTCGGTGGTCTCGGTGGTCTCGCTCGACATGATCCGTTGATTCCTTCTCAGGCCATCCGGTGACGGAATTGACTTCATGGAACTGTATGCGAGCGGACGGGCCGGACGCCGCCCCGTCCTTGCGGGGTGCTGTGGCGGCCCGCGGCGGAAGCGCCCCGAACCGGGCCTCGGCCAGGCGCTCGTGGCCGCCCACGCGGCAGGGGGCTACCGCGCGAAGCCGTTCGCGAAGTCGCCGTCTCGAGCCTCGTGCCGTGGGATGGTGCCGTAGTCCTCCGGCACGGTGGAGTAGCCGCCGCGGCCGGTCGGTTTCCCGCCGGTGCTCGGCACCACCCACGCCGCCCCGGAGCCGCCCTGTCCTGGGGCGCCGGCGGCCAGGTCGCTTCGGCCGTCGCCGTCCGCGTCGAGCAGGCGTACGGCGTCCCCGAACCGGTCGCCGTCCCCGGGCGCCCCGGCGTCCTCGGCGCCCGTGGCCTCACGGTCCTCGGCGTCCTGCGCACCGCCGCCCGTGGGCCGGTCGAGCAGCTGCGCCCCATGGCCGGTCAGGCCCTTTGGCCCGCCCTTGAGCAGGGTCACCGCACCCGCCGACGGTCCGTCCTTGTTCTCGGCACCGGACTGGTCGGGGGTGCCGACGGCGACATCGGCGTAGCCGTCCCCGTCCCAGTCGCCGGCGTCGAGTGCGTCTCCGAACTGCTCCTCGTCCGCCTTCCTCCCGGGCACCCCTTCGGTGTCCTGGTCGATCTCGGTATGCCGCGCGTCATCCGGCTCCGGCCCCTCGTCGGACCCGTAGAACACCTCCACAGGACCGTCGACGTTGCTGTCCGCCGCGGCTCCCTCGGGGTGCCTGCGCGCCATCAGGTCGGCGTGACCGTCCTTGTCGACGTCACCGACGACGGCGCCGGAGGCCAGGCCGGGAAGGACTGAGGTATCGGGCTTCTCGAAGCCGTCCCTGCTTCCCGCGAGGAAGGCGGACTTCTTTCCGCCGCCCGCGGCGTCGTCCTCGTACTCGTGGACGCTCACGAGGTCGTCGGTGCCGTCGCCGTTCAGGTCTCCGGCCACCGTGTCGGACAGCGACGCGCCCTGAGGCAGCGACTGCCGGGGCACCTCGGCGGTCGCTGCCGCTCGTCCGTCGCGGGTGAACGGCCCCTTCAGCAGACCCTTGCCGTCGCCGACCTGCACGACGAGGTCGGCGTGGCCGTCGCCGTCGAAGTCGCCGCCGACAAGGGTGTGTTTGCCGGGCTGGTCCACGCTGAAGTTGCCGGGCACATCGTCGAGATACGTGCCACTGCCGGCGTCGAGCCCGTCGTCGGAGCCCCACAGGACGAGGGCACCGCTGTGCGCGCCGTCCTTCTTGGGATTGCCATAGGTCTCGACGTCCGCGACCAGATCGGTGTAGCCGTCGCCGTCCAGGTCGCGTGTCACGGCGTGCTCGCCGAAACCGACACCGTCGCCCCTCTTGGACGGGGTGCCGGTGACCTTCTGACCGATCAACTGGCGTCGCCCGGTTCTGCCCGCGTCGTCGGAGCCGTAGTTCACGGCCAGGTGGTCGGCGAAGTCGCTGAGTGCCACCAGATCGGCGTTCCCGTCGTTGTCGAAGTCGGCTTGCGGCGCGGTCTTCGCGGGGCCGGCCTGACTGTGCGCTGCGGCCGGATCGCTCGACGAACCGGTGACGCCGTCCCAGGCCAGCGGCACCGCGGCGGCGACGATCACGGTCGCCGCGGCGGCGACGGCGATACGGCCGTTCCGCCGACGGAGGGAATGCTGACGGAGGCCGGTTCGCTCGGTCACAAGTTCTCCAAAAGCGCGTTGGCGGTTGTGGCGGGGCAGCTCAGGGTCCGATGCCCCGCACGTTCCATTCCTTCTCTCGTCTCTGACTTCTCCCGGCCCCCTCGCGGTTGCACGCACGCCGCTTCACCTTCGCGGACGCGGACAGCACCCGGCGTGGCGGCGGGGAGACGACCGCCCAGGTCTTGTCCCGCCCGGGACCAGCCGAGCGCTCCGACTCCCGGTCCGGACTCAGGCTGTTGTCAGCTCGCCGCCCGCTCCAGGGCCTCGAGGGAGCGGCCCGCAGTCTCCCGGATGTAGACGGCCGTGAACGCGAAGGCCAGCACGCAGACGCCGCTGAAGAGGGCGAACGCAGCACCCGCGCCTGCCGCGAGGAGGGTGGGAAAGACCAGCGAGACGGCGAAGTTCGCGGCCCAGTTGGTGCCGGAGCCGACGCTGACACCCACGCTGCGCACCCGGAGCGGGAAGAGCTCGGGCAGCATCACCCACAGCAGCGGTGCCCAGCTCAGCGAGTACGCGACCTTGAAGACCGCCAGACTGGCGACGGCGGCCACCTTGCCGGCGGTCTGGTCGAGCAGGCCGAGCGAGAAGACCGCGCACAGGGTGCTCATGCTGATCACCATCAGGACGAGCCCGGTCAGCAGCAGGGGCTTGCGGCCGACGCGGTCGACAAGACGTCCGGTGACGAAGGTCGTGCAGATCGACAGGATGCCGAGTCCGACGCTGTTGAGCAGCGCGGCCGAGTCCTCGAACCCGGCCGCCTTGAGGATCGTCGGCGCGTAGAACACGATCGTGTTGGAGCCGATGACCTGCTGGATGACGGCCATGGCGACCGCGATGCCGAGACCGCGGCGCACCTGGCGGGTCGCGAACAGCTCCCGTACGCGGCCGCGCGAGTGGCGTTCGGTCTGCGCGGCGGCGTGGATGTCGCGGAGCGCGGCCTCGGCCTCGGCGGGCTTGTGCAGCCGCAGCAACACGGTGCGCGCCTCGTCCTCCCTGCCCTTCGTCACGAGCCAGCGCGGCGTCTCCGGCTGGGGCCACATCCCGACGAAGAGCACCACCGCGGGCACGACGGCGAGGCCGAGCATCCACCGCCACGCGCCCGCGCCCGAGAGCGCGTACGAGGTCAGGTACGAGACGAAGATGCCTATCGCGATCATCATCTGGTTGAGCGTGGACACCCGGCCGCGGATACGCGTCGGCGCCAGCTCGGAGAGGTAGCTGGGGATCACCGCGGAGGCGGCGCCGACACCGACTCCGGTCGCGACACGGAAAGCGATCAGTGTCCACGGGCCGGTGGCCAGGGCCATGCCCAGCGCACCCGCGCCGAAGAGCACCGCGGTCGCCAGCATCACCGGGCGGCGCCCCCAGCGGTCGGTGGCCGGTCCGGCGCCGAAGCAGCCGGCGATGGCGCCGATCATCAGCGAGCTGACGAACGCCCCCTGCATCCAGGAGCTCAGACCGAGGTCGCGCGTGAGGAACAGCTGGGCCCCGGCGACGATGCCCATGTCGTATCCGGACAGCAGCCCGCCGAACGCTCCGCACAGATACAGCAGGAAGGTGCGGCGGGACCGGGCGCGTGCGTCGGGTGGGTTGTGCGTCGTGGCCGGGGTGGCGGCAGGCATGACGGGCTCCCTTGCTTGACGGCTGCGCCTCATTAGCGTCAAGTCCTCGTCGAAAATCAAGAGGTCGGTAACCAGTTCACAGGCTTGTGTCGAAGTGTTGACGAAAATAGGGGGCCTGGGCAGCATGGGTGCCATGGCAGTGGTCAAGAACCCCACCGTGCTGCGTCAGTTGCGCTACGGAAACATGGAGCGCGTACTCGAGGTCCTCCGTCGGAAGGGCCCGAGCAGCAGGGCCGACGTGGCCACGGCCACGGGACTCTCCCGTACCACCCTGTCCGGCATCGTGGGCCGGCTCCTCGCCGACAACGTGCTGCTGGAGGAGCCCGCTTGCACGGGCGGAGCCCCCGCAGGCCGTGGCCGGCCCGTGCACCGGCTCACGCTCAACCCGAGCTCGGCGCAGGCTGTCGGCATCGAGATGGGCCGCGAGCGTCTCAGGATCGCGGTCGCCAACGCGGCGCACGAGGTCACCGCTTCCGGCGGTGTCCACTGGCCGAAGCGCGGCAGCGCCCGCGAGCAGGCCGACGCCGCCCTCGCCCTGCTCCGCGACCTCGCCGAACGTGAGGGCATCGACCTCGCGGGTCTCAGCGGTGTGGGCATCGGCACGCCGGGTCCCGGGGAGACGACAGGCGGGAGCGCGGGGCCTGCCGGCGACATGGCGCCAGGGGTGCCCCGGCACCGGCAGTCCGTCGCGGACCGCGTCGCCGAATCCCTCGGCGTCCCCGTGCTCGCCGACAACAACACGCGCCTGGCCGCGCTCGGCGAGGCCATCTGGGGCGCCGCGCGCGGCGCGGGTGACGCGCTGCACGTGACGCTGTCGTACGGCGTCGGCGGCGGACTCGTCGCGCAGGGACGGCTCTTCCGGGGCGCCCAGGGTGCGGCGGGCGAGATCGGCCACATCAGCGTCGACGCCGAGGGCGCCCGCTGCTGGTGCGGGGGGCACGGCTGCCTGGAGCAGGCCGCGTCCGTGCCCGCGCTGCTGCGGGCCGCGGGCCGGCGCAGCTGGAGCCGGTTCACCGAGGCGCTGGCAGCCGGCGAGGAGCGGGAGTGCGCGGCCCTCGAACGCGCTGCGCGCGCCGTTGGCCGGGCCCTCGCGGCCGCGTGCAGCACGGCGAACCCGCAGCGCGTCGTCCTGGGCGGTGAGGTCGCGGAACTGGGCCCACTCTTCCTCGACCCGGCCGAAGCCGCCTTCCGCCGCTACACGGCCGCGCGGGTCAACCGCGGTGTGCGCTTCGTCCCGGCCGTCCTGGCCGACAAGGCCGGGGCGCTCGGCGCGCTCGCTCTCGTCTTCCACGAGTCGCCCCTGCTCGCCGGCTATGCGATGCGAGGCGCACCGGCCCCGGGCGTGGCGGACGCGGCCTCGGCCACCGCCGCGTCGTGATCCCGGTCTCGACCGGACCGCACTCGAACGACCGGAAAGGCACCGCAGTGCGTACCAACATGCTCTTCCTCATGACCGACCAGCACCGGGTCGACACCCTCGGCGCCTACGGCAACCCGCACGTGCGCACGCCGAACCTGGACCGCCTGGCCGCGCGGGGCACCCGTTTCGACAGCTGCTACACCCCCACGGCCATCTGCACGCCCGCCCGGGCCAGCCTGCTCACCGGAGCCGCGCCTTTCCGGCACAAACTCCTCGCCAACTACGAGCGCAACGTGGGGTACCTGGAAGACCTCGCCGACGACCAGTTCACCTTCGCCGGGCAACTGCGCAGCCGGGGCTACAACCTCGGTCTGCTGGGCAAGTGGCACGGCGGCGTGAGGCGTACCGCCGCCGACTACGGCTTCGAAGGTCCTGACCTCGCGGGCTGGCACAACCCCGTCGACCACCCCGACTACCTGGCCTACCTCGAAGAAAACGACCTCCCCGGTTACGCCATCAGCGACCGGATGCGTGGCACCACCCCCAACGGGAGCCCCGGGAACCTCCTCGCGGCCCGGCTCCACCAGCCCGTCGAAGCGACCTTCGAGCACTATCTGGCCAGCCGCACCATCGAGATGCTCCACCGGTTCGCCGAGGGCGAGAGCGGCAAAGACGGCGACCCCTTCTTCCTCGCCACCCACTTCTTCGGCCCCCACCTGCCGTACATCCTCCCCGACGCGTACTTCGACCTGTACGACCCGGAGTTGGTCGAGCTGCCGGCGTCGGTGGGGGAGACGTTCGCGGGCAAGCCGCCCGTCCAGAGCAACTACAGCAAGCTGTGGGCGTTCGACACCATGCCGATCGAGGACAGCCGCAAACTGATCGCCGTCTACTGGGGCTACGTCACCCTCATCGACGAACAGATCGGCCGCATCCTCGACTGTGTACGGGAGTTGGGCCTCGACGAGCGCACCGCGGTGTGCTTCACCGCCGACCACGGTGAGTTCACCGGCGCCCACCGGCTGCACGACAAGGGCCCGGCCATGTACGAGGACATCTACCGCATCCCGGGACTGCTGCGGGTGCCGGGCGCGCCGGCGGGACAGGTGCGCGACGAGTTCGTCTCGCTGACCGACTTCACGGCGACGATCCTGGAGCTCTCCGGCAGCGACCCCGCCCCGGCCGTCGACAGCCGCAGCCTCCTGCCGCTGGCGCGCGGCGAGCACCCCGCATGGGACGAGCACCACCTGGCCGAGTACCACGGCCACCACTTCCCGTACCCGCAACGCATGCTGCGCACGCGGCGCTACAAGCTCGTCGTCAACCCCGAGTCGCACAACGAGCTCTACGATCTCGAAACCGACCCGGACGAACTCCTCAACCGGTACGAGCATCCGGAACTGAGCGGTGTGCGCACGGAGTTGACGCACCGCCTGTATCACCTGCTGCGCGAGCGGGGCGACAACTTCTTCCACTGGATGACGCCCATGTACGACGTCCCGACCGACTACGACACCACGCTGTCCTCCTTCGAGAAGGAGGACGCCGACCCGCCGCGGTCGGCCGACGGCACCCGGTGATCCGGTCCGCCAAGGGCCTGCGGTCACCCTGCTGGCCTGGCGCCTCTGCGCTGGTTCGCCTGGAATCGCGCCTTCTTCTGGCGGTTCCCGCAGGTGTTCATGTCACACCATTTGCGGGTGCGGCTCTGGCTGGTGTCGAAGAAGGCGGCCCGGCAGGTCGGTGAGGCGCACAAGGCCAGTTTCCCGTCCCGTTCGCCCGCGACGACGCTGATCGCGTCGGCGGCGATCACGCCGAGGGCGTCTTCCACGCGGGAAGCGGAGCCGAGCCGCCAGTGCCGCTCGCCCTCCGCCGTCAGGATCGCCGCGGCCCGGCCCTGGGCGCTGCGGTCGTTGATGACCTGGAGCGCGGACGCGGGGAGAGCCTCCTGGAGCGCGGCCGCTGTCGCGGCGGCGTGAATCGACTCCCTCAGCTCCCGGGCGAGGTCGAGTTGGACAGGGGTGCAGGAGTCGACGGCGAGGCCGTTGACCACCAGCCAGTCGACCAGCCGTTGCGGCGTGGGGATGCGCTCCACGGCGTTGCCCTGACGCTCCGAGAGAGTCCCCGTGAAGCTGGTCGCCAGCACGTTGCCGAGGCGGAAGTCAGGAAACCCATCACGCATGGAACCACCTTAGGCGGTTGCGGCATGGCTCGACAACCTGCTAGAACCGGCAAAGCCGGTTCGCGATGGGTCGTGACCGGTTCCGCGACGGCCAGGAGGTCTCATGCCCCGCCCCACCAGTGACGTGCAAGCTTTCGAAGCCCACGCGACCGACGCCGACTTCGAAGACCTGCGCGCACGATTGGCCGCGGCGCGGCTGCCCGAGGCGGAGACGGTGCACCGCGCCGGGCCCGGCCCTCGCCGTTGGGGGCAGGGCGTTCCTCTCGCCGACCTGGTCGAGGTCGTGGACTACTGGCGTACCGGGTACGACTGGCGGTCGTTCGAAGAGCGCCTCAACAAGATCGGCCAGTTCCGCACGACCATCGAGGACCTGGGAATCCACTTTCTGCACCGCCGGTCGGCGCGCGCGGATGCCACTCCACTGATCCTGACCCACGGCTGGCCAGGCAGCATCGCCGAGTTCATCGACGTAGTGGACGAGCTGGCAGATCCGAAAAACGCGGAAGCGCCGGCGTTCCACGTCGTCATCCCCTCGCTCCCGGGCTTCGGCTACAGCGACAAACCGAGCACGACCGGGTGGGGCACCGAGAAGATCGCGGGCGCGTGGGTGGAACTGATGGACAGGCTCGGCTACGGCGAGTTCGTGGCCCACGGCGGCGACTGGGGAGGCAACATCACCACGGTTCTCGGCGGCAGGTTCCCGGCGCACGTCCTCGGCATCCACACCACGTTCGCGGAGGCACCGCCCGGCTTGACAACGGACGGGCTGACGACGGGCGAGCGCGAATGGACCGAGCAGACCCGCCATTTCTGGCGCCACCGCGCGGCATACGCGAAGCAGCAGGCGACCCGGCCGCAGACCATCGGCTACTCGCTCGTCGACTCGCCCGTCGGGCTCCTCGCCTGGATCCTCGACAAGTTCGCCGAGTGGACAGATACCGAGGACAGCCCGTTCGAGACGATATCCAGGGACCGGATTCTCGACGACGTCACCCTGTACTGGCTGACGCGGACCGGCGCGTCGTCGGCTCGCATCTACTACGAGAGCCACAACTCGCTCGACCCGGAACTGCGGGTCGACGTCCCCTCGGCGATCACCATGTACCCCCGCGACATCGAGAAGTCGCCGCGCGCCTGGGCACAGGAGCGGTACCGGCAGATCGTCCGATGGAGGTCGCCCGAAGCCGGAGGACACTTCCCGTCGCTGGAGGTCCCCGAGCACTTCGTCAAAGACCTGCAAGAGGGCCTCGCGGCGGTGCTGGCCGCTCGTCGGTGAGCGCGGCCGGGTGCCCGGCGGCGCCCGGCCGGCGGCGGCCCCCCAGCAGAGCGCCGGGTCACCCGGGCCCGCCACCTCCACGTGGGAACAAGGTCAGAGTCAGGCTGTCGTGCCGGGCAGCTTGTCGATCAGGGCCGAGAGCTCGTCGAACTCCTGCGGGGTGAGGTCGGTGAGCGGGGGCCGGACCGGGCCCGCGGCGTGTCCGGTGGCGGCCATGCCGGCCTTGACGATGCTGACCGCGTAACCGGCCTGGCGATTGCGGATCTCGGTGTAGGGCAGCACGAAGTCGGACAGCATGCGGGTCACATCGACCTGGCGCAGTTCGCGTACGGCCGCGTAGAAGTCGAGGGCGAAATCGGGCAGGAAGTTGAAGATGGCCGAGGAGTAGGTCGTCACACCCAGCTGAAGGTACGGCAGTGCGTACGTTTCAGCGGTCGGCAGCCCGCCGATGTAGGTGAGACGGTCGCCGAGGCGGGCGTGGATGCGGGTCACGGTGTCGATGTCGCCGACGCCGTCCTTGTAGCCGATCAGGTTGGGGCAGCTGTCGGCGAGACGGGCGACGGTGTCGGCGCGGTACACCGCGTTGGCGCGGCTGTAGATGACGACACCCAGGGACGTGGCGCGGCACACCGCCTCGACGTGCTGGGCCAGCCCTTCCTGGCCGGCTTCGGTGAGGTAGGGAGGGAAGAGCAGGATGCCGTCGGCGCCGGAGCGTTCGGCCGCGGCAGCGAACTCGACCGCGGTGGCGGTCCCGTAGCCGGCCGGGGCCAGGATCGGGGTGCCGTCGGGGGCGCTGTCGGTGGCGGCGGTGACGACCCGTTCGACCTCGTCGGGTGTGAGGGAGAAGAACTCGCCGGTGCCGCCTGCGGCGAAGAGCCCGCCGACGTCGTACCGGCCGAGACGGACGATGTTCCGGCGGTAGGTGTCCTCGTCGAAGGACAGGTCGTCCTTGAAGTGGGTCACCGGGAAGGACAGCAGCCCTGAGCCGATACGGCGGCCGAGTTCTGCCGGGGTGAAGGACGTCATGGGACTGCGTCTCCTGTAGTTGGCGAGTGTGTGTGTCTGTTGCGCGAGGCGGGGGCCGCGCGAGACGGAGGTTGCGCGAGACGGCGTGGGGGACCGGCGGTCCGACCGGGGGCCGGAGAGGCCCGGTGCCCGCGTAGGGGTCCCGCCGCCCGTTGCCGGACTTGTCCGCGCCGGGGCTCGGTGACGCCGAGCGCCGGCCGTCGCTCCCTGGCCGACGGCGGCATGTCAGGGGCGTGTGCCGGACTCGTGGGTGGCGACGGTCCAGGCGCGAGCCTGCTCGCTGAGGGTGAAGCCGAGGCCGGGCCGGGAAGAGACGTGCATCCGACCGTCGCGGATCTCCAGGTGTTCGTTGAACAGGGGCTCCAGCCAGTCGAAGTGCTCCACCCAGGGCTCGATGGGGTAGGCCGCGGCGAGATGGAGGTGGATTTCCATGGCGAAGTGGGGCGCGAGCTGCAACTGGTGGTGTTCGGCCAGGGCAGCCAGCTTGAGGAACTGTGTGATGCCGCCGATGCGAGGCGCGTCGGGCTGGATGATGTCGGCGGCGTCGTGGCGGATGAGCTCGACGTGCTCGGCGACGCTGGCGAGCATCTCGCCGGTGGCGACCGGGGTGTCGAGAGAGGCCGCCAAGGCGGCGTGCCCCTTGGCGTCGTAGGCGTCGAGAGGCTCCTCGATCCAGGCGAGGCCGTACTCCTCCATGGCACGGCCCATACGCTGGGCGGTGGGCCGGTCCCACTGCTGGTTGGCGTCGACCATCAGCGGCACCTCGTCACCGATGTGCTCGCGTACCGCGGTCAGGCGGGCGAGGTCGTACTTCCCGTCGGGGTGACCGACCTTGAGCTTGATCCCGCCGATTCCGCTGGCCAGGGCCGCCTCGGCGTTGTCCAGCACCTGCTCGGTGGGGGCGTGCAGGAAGCCGCCGGAGGTGTTGTAGCAGCGCACGGAGTCACGGTGGGCGCCCAACAGTTTGGCCAGCGGCAGTCCGGCCCGCTTGGCCTTGAGGTCCCACAGGGCGACATCGAAGGCCGCGATGGCCTGGGTGGCCAGGCCGCTGCGGCCCACGGAGGCACCGGCCCACACGAGCTTGGTCCAGATCTTCCCGATGTCGCTGGGGTCCTCGCCGATCAGCGCCTCGGCGACCTCCTTGGCGTGGGCGAACTGACCGGGACCGCCGGCCCGCTTGGAGTAACTGAAGCCCGTACCTTCGTGCCCCTGCTCGGTCGCCAGCTCCACGAACAGGAACGCCACCTCGGTCATCGGCCTCTGCCGGCCGGTGAAGACCTTCGCGTCGCTGATCGGGGTCGCCAGCGGCAGCGTCACCGAGGACAGACGCAACCAGGCGATCCTGTCGAGTGTCGCCTCGCCCTCGGTACGCGCGGCATCAGAGGTCGTGTTCGTCGTGGTCACCACTTCGTGTCCCTGGGGTCGGCGGGTGCGGAATCGTGCGGGCCGGTGCGGATCGTGGCAGTACGGTGCCGGATGACGCACGGTGAGGTGGGTGTACTCCTGGCGCTCCGCCGCCGTGGAACGGTGAGCGGCCGTGGTGCGCCATGTGCGACGGGTTCGACGCTAGGCGCGGTCACGATTTACGTCCAACATAAGTTTTGGATGCGCTCATTCAGGAAGAGCATGTGCCGCACTCCCGCGGTCTCCGGCGAGCGGTCAGAACATCCCCACCCGACATGTGCCCGGCATACGCGCGTCACGAAGGCGTCATTCAAGCACTGTATTGCAACCAACAAAATTGGACATGGACGTGCATCGTGAGGGTCCCTACGGTCAACTCAGCCACCGGTTGTGTGGCGCGGACCACACGCGGCGGCGCAGCCGCATCACCCAGGTCTAGGAGATCCGATCATGCCCGCTGTCGACCGGCAGGACGAGCCGACGACCGCCATCCCCACCGCGACCGCCAGGACAGGTCACATCAGACACCTGATCCTGGCCATGCTCTTCGTCGTCACCACGATCAATTACGCGGACCGCTCCACCCTCTCCATCGCAGGCGACTCCATGCAGGAGGACCTGCACATCAGCTCCGGCGAGCTGGGCGTACTCTTCTCCGCCTTCTCCTGGTCCTACCTCATCGCCCAGATACCCGGCGGCTGGCTACTGGACCGGTTCGGGTCGAAGAAGGTCTACGGCCTGGCCCTGTTCGTCTGGTCGGTCTTCACCATGCTGCAGGGCGCCATCGGCTTCTTCACCGGAGCCGCGGTCGCCTTGCTGTTCGTCCTCCGTTTCGCTGTCGGCTTCGCCGAAGCACCCTCGTTCCCCGGCAACTCGCGCATCGTCGCCGCCTGGTTCCCCACCAAGGAACGGGGCTTCGCCTCCGCCTTGTTCAACTCCGCCCAGTACTTCGCCACCGTCGCCTTCGCCCCGCTGATGGGATGGCTCGTCACCGCCATGGGCTGGGAGCACGTCTTCACGGTCATCGGCGGCATCGGAGTGGTCCTTGCCCTGGTGTGGACGAAGGTCATCTACGCTCCCCGCAGCCACCCCCGCATCCGGAAGAGCGAACTCGACCACATCTCCTCCGGCGGCGCACTGGTCGACCTGGACGCCCCCACCGCCCAGGAGGAGGCGCGAGCCGAGGAAGCCACGGCGGACAAGCAGAATCTGCGGCACATCGGGACGCTGCTGAGGAACCGCATCACCCTCGGCGTCTTCATCGGCCAGTACTTCATCAACACCATCACCTGGTTCTTCCTGACCTGGTTCCCGGTGTACCTGGTGCAGGAGCGCGGCATGAGCATCCTCGAAGCCGGGTTCGTCTCCTCGCTGCCCGCCCTGTGCGGATTCGTCGGCGGCATCCTGGGCGGCTGGCTCTCCGACCGTCTGGCCCGGCGGGGCGTCAGCCTGACCGCCGCCCGCAAGATCCCCATCGTCACCGGCCTGTTGCTGTCGACCAGCATCATCATCTGCAACTACGTGACCGCCTCCTGGCTCGTCGTTCTGATCATGTCCCTGTCCTTCTTCGGCAAGGGGATGGGCGCGCTCGGCTGGGCTGTCATGTCCGATGTCGCCCCCAAGCAGATCGCGGGCCTGGCCGGCGGTGTCTTCAACACCTTCGGCGCCGTCGCCGGCATCGTCACACCGCTCGTCATCGGCTGGCTCCTCGACGCCACCGGCTCCTTCGACCTGGCCCTCGCCTTCGTCAGCGCCTGCGCGGCCATGGCCGTGGTCAGCTACCTCGTCATCGTCCGCGAGATCAAGCGCGTCGAGCTGCCCGGCCATGGCCACGCCACCGCATAAGCCCCCAGCCGCTCCAGCGCTGCACCTGACGTGCCTTCGAGCCACCTGGTTCGGAGGTCTCGTCGTTTCCCACGCGACGCACACGCCCCCGATGATCGCCGTCCGCTCGACGCCGTGCCTCACGGAGAGAGCTCGTGGTTCCCCGCCATCCTCGAGAACGTCGGCAACGACGGCACACAGATCCGCGCCTTGGGGGTCACTGCCTGTGGCGCCGTGCGCGCTTCGTGCGTCGCAGAGGGTGCACCAGCAGGGCGACGAGTCGGGGTCCGGCGAGGAAGAGCAGCGCGACGCCGGCAACCACGGCAGACGTGATCCACGAGCCGGCGGACCAGCCGCGTGCGCCCCCTGAGCCGCTGCTGGAGCCCTCGCCAGTGGCACCACTCGTACTGCCCGCGCTGCTCGTACCGCCCATGCTGTTCATGCCGCCCACGCTGGTCGTGCTGGTCATCCCGCTCGTGCCGCTCATGCCGTCCATACCGCTCGTGACATAGCGGCCGCCCGCGCTGCTCAGACTGCCGACGCTGCCGCTCGAAGCACCCGAAGTTCCCGAAACGGCGAAGGTACGGGCCGGAGTGAGGGCGCCCGCTCCAGCTCCTGCGGGGGTCCCCGTGGCGTTGGACGCTTGCGCGGGGCCGCATAGGGCAGCCGCAGAGGCGGCATGCGAGGCGATGAAGGTACCCCCGAGCAAGGCGACGAGTAAGGCGAGGACGGTCGTGATGCGCATGGTTCCCCCTGTGGAGCGCAACGGTTCCCCTGTGGGGGCGACGGAGCGGACGGGAACGGCCACGGACGGACGATGGCGGTACCAGCACCCGGCGGAACCCGGGCCCCTCTTCCTTCTTCCCACCGAGGAGCGGATTCCTACCCAGAAGAGCCGCCGACCCGCTGCCTCACCGGCGATCAGCGCCCGGTACGGCGTCTGGCGTGCCCCGCGGGCACACTCCGTTGGACATCGCGGCGGGCCTTGACCACGGTGACGGCCGTGTCAGAGCCCAGTGGCATCCGTGTGGCCGACTACGACCCGAGCCGGCCCCGGCAGACCGCTGCCGCGATCGGCGCAGTGCGGGCAGCGGCACCCGGACTGTTCCCGGAACTGGAACACATCGGCTCGACCGCTGTCCCGGGACTGGCGGCCGAGCCCGTCATCGCGGCCCGGCCGGGTATGGCCGGGCCGGCGAGTGCCCCCGAATGTGCTCGGCGGTTTCCCCTGCTTCGCGACTCAGTCGTCAGTCAGTGCGCGGGGGTGTTGAACGAGATCCAGACGTCAGGAGGCACGTCGGGCCGGCCTGGCACCGGTCTGCGTTCCTGTGACCATGCCTCGCCTGCGATCTCCGTGGCGACGCGACGCCAGAAGCGCACAGCGGAGTCGTTGGCCTCCTGGAACGCGACCTCCCACGGGCCCGGGTGCATGGCCACGACCTCCTGAACAGCGCGCAGCCCGATGCCCGTTCGGCGTGCGCCGCGCACCACGAAGAAGCTGTTCAGCACCCGCGTCGGGGAACTCAGACCGCGGACGAACGCGAAGCCGGCAGGACTGTCACCACTCGTGAGGAGGTAGGGCGCCCAGTCCGGCTCCAAGAAGGCTTTGTGGAGCCGGTCGCTGCGGAAGGTTCCGTCGGCGTGGGGCAACCGGCCGACGAACTCCGACATGTCATGGCTGAACATCAGCCAGAGCCGCTCCACGACGGGGCGGTCGGCGGCGCCTGCGAGTCGAACGGATACGTCTGGCATGGGACTTATTGTGCCGCGTGTGGTCGACCCGCGAGCTCCCGCTTCTCCGGCTCCACCTCTCCTGGCGGACTTCCGGGCCAGCTCGCCGTGTCAAGTCGGCCGCCCTCGGCGGGTGGCTCGGTCGTGCCGCCGGGCAGCTGCCAGCGCCCGGAGCCCCGTCGTCGGGGCGGCACCACGCCCCCACCAGCAGTGGTCTCCATGAGTGCGTGCCGGCGGTCTCGAAGCCCACACGGCACCCCGACGGCGACGTCAGAGCCATGAAGCGGCTCGTGGCGCACAACCGCGCGGCCCGTGAGGCGCCGCCCCCGCCTTCGCTCACATCGCGCGGGGGCCGCGCGTTACGTCGGCGGGCACGTGAGTCCGGCCGCGACGGAATCGAGGATCCAGTCCGATCCGGTCGAAAAGGAGGTCTCGGCGTCCACCTCCGTGCCGTCGTACACGGCCTTGGCCAACTGGTCGGCGACGGTTCCGTGGCCGTGTACGGCGTGAACCGCGCACTCGTCGCCCAGCGGAACAGCGGTGGCCACGTCAAGGTGTACGCGCAGTTCCGCGTGCCACTGGACTGGCACAGGAACCTGGACCCGGCCGAAGCCCTCGCCCTCTTCGACGAGCTCCAGCCGTCCTGAGTGTCAGGCGCGAAAGCAGCGGCACCAGCAACTCGCCACGGCCCCACGTGCCAGTACGGCACCGGCACCGCTGCGGCGTCGACCGGGCGAGCGCGGTCGTGATGCCTCAGAGGTGAAGCACGCTCTTCCCCCTCCGAGCGGGGCCTGACGGAGCAGGCTGGGGCTCCGGCGCTCTGGCGGGGACCACCGGGCCGCTGGGTCCGCCCGTGTGTCACCCGCACCGCCCGTGTGCCACGTGGACCGGCCCTGGTGTCGCCTCGCCCCCGGTGCATCTGGACCGCGCGTGTGTCACCTGGATCCGCCCTGGTGCACCTGGATCCGCACGGCTGTCGCCGCGACCGCGGCACATGCGGGCCGTTCGGCGAGGTGACCGGCCGGACGGGTGACGACACGAAGGGATGCGCTGGGGATTTACGCCCTCGACGCGTAGACAAGAGGGGCGTTCCACCTGTGCCGGCCTGTGGGGATGTCCTCATGCGGCAGCGAACCGACTCCGCGCAGCGACTGCCGCCACGCGCCGGCCTACGAGCGCGTGGCAACGCTTTGAACAGCAGGGAGACGACCATTGACTGTGGTGCTTCCCAGGACGCGGGCCCTCGCGGACGTCCGGAGGGGCTACGTCGTCGGCACCTGCACAGCGCGTCGGCCGCGCCGTGGTGAGACCGCACCCGGGGTGACACCACCGGAGTCGGTGGTGGCCTCCCGATGAGGACTCGCCTGAGCCGGGGAGTCGCGGACCTGCACCCGGCCTACGCCGCCTTGGTGATGGCGACCGGCATCGTCTCCACCGGGCTCGCAGCCTTCGACTGGCAGGTGCTCTCCGACATCCTCCTGGCCGTGGCCGCCCTCGCCTTCGTCCTGCTCGTGGTGGCCTATGTATGGCGTGCGGTCGCCTTTCCCGGGCGGGTACGGGCGGATACCCGGGATCCCGGGCGGGCGTTCGGCTACTTCTCCCTCGTAGCCGCTCCCAACGTGCTGGCCAGCCGGCTGGCTCTCGACGGTCACACGCTGGCCACCGCAGCCCTCGCCGCGGCGAGTGTTCCGGTCTGGCTGGTGCTCACCTACGCGATCCCCGGTGCCATGGTGGTAGGACGCCGCCGGAGACCGGTGCTGCCGAGAACGAACGGCAGCTGGTTCATGTGGGTGGTCGGCACGCAGTCGCTGGCCGGCGTGACCGCCGCCCTCGCCGCGGCCGAACCCGGTCTGACGGCGGCCTTCGCCCCGCTGGCCGTCGCGTTCTGGGGGATCGGGGTGGTGCTGTACCTGATGCTGGTCGGCCTCGTCACCGTCCGCCTCCTCGACGACCCGGTCACCCCGCACGCGCTGAGCCCGACCTACTGGGTCTACATGGGCGCCACGGCCATCAGCGTGCTCGCCGCGGCCGGCCTCCTCGCGCTGCCCGCCTCCCTGCCGGTCATGACGGAGACCCGGCAGGTGATCTCCGGGCTGGCGTTCCTGCTGTGGGCCTTCGGCACGTGGTGGATTCCGTTCCTGCTGTCGTTCGGCGTGCGGCGCCACCTGATCGAGCGGGAGCGGGTGGGATACGAGCCCACGCTGTGGAGCATGGTCTTCCCCCTCGGCATGTACGGCGCGGCCAGCGCGAGTTACGGCCGTGTGACGGGCATGGACTTCATGGTCGACATCGCCCGGGTGGAGGTGTGGATCGGCCTCGCCGCATGGGCTGCCGTAGCCGTCGCCATGGGCAGAGCGCTCCTGTTCCCGAGAAAGGAAGAAGCCGCCCCGGCACAGCACGAGGCACACCAGGACCGGTGAGGGGGCGGGCACAGCCGTCGAAAGGCGCTGCGAACGGGTCGCTGCGCGGTAGGCGGGCAGTCGATGGTGACCTTTCGCAGCAGCGAGATGAAAGGGACGGTGGAACATGAGCAGCGAGCGTGTCGTGGACATCTGGGGGCCGCGTACCCCCTTCACCTCGGGAACCTCGTGGCCCCGGCGAGTGGACCAGTACCTCGCCGACGGAGTCACCGAGGCCGACGTGGAGGAGTGGGTACGGGGCGCCTGCCTGCTGTGCTCGAACGGGTGCGGCCTCGAAGTGGCCGTCAAGGACGGGCAGATGGTCGGTGTGCGGGGGCGGGCCGAAGACCGCGTCAACCACGGGCGGCTCGGCCCGAAGGGCCTGTACGGATGGCAGGGCCAGCAGCACGACCGGCTGACCACCCCGCTGATCCGCGAGGGCGGACGGCTGGTGGAGACCGACTGGGAAACGGCCATGGCGGCGGTGGTGGAGCGCTCCCGGTCACTGCTGGAGACCAAGGGCCCGCTCAGCCACGCCTTCTACACCTCCGGGCAGCTGATGGTAGAGGAGTACTACACGCTCTGCGTCATCGGGAAGGCGGGGATCGGCACCCCGCACATGGACGGCAACACCCGCCTGTGCACGGCCACCGCTGCCTCCGCCTTCCAGGAGTCCTTCGGCTCCGACGGCCAGCCCGGCTCCTACACCGACGTCGACAGCTGCGACGCGCTGTTCCTGTTCGGGCACAACGTCGCCGAGACGCAGAGTGTGCTGTGGACCCGTATGCTCGACCGCCTCGACGCCGCCGACCCACCTCGGCTGGTGTGTGTGGACCCGCGGCGCACCAAAGTGGCCGAACGTGCCACGGTTCACCTGCCCGTCCGCAACGGCACCAACCTCGCGCTGATGAACGCCCTGGTGCACGAGCTGATCGCTCGCGGCTGGGTGAACGAGGACTACGTGCGGGCGCACACGGTGGGCTTCGACGCGCTCGACCGCCTCACCCGGGACGCGACCCCTGAGTGGGCGGCAGAGATCTGCGGAGTGCCCGCGCGCGACATCCGGGCGGCAGCAGAGATCTTCGGCACCGGCGAGCGGGTGGTCTCCACCTGCTCGATGGGCTTCTACCAGTCCCACCAGGCCACCGCGGCCTCCTGCCAGGTCAACAACCTCCACCTGCTGCGAGGCATGCTCGGCCGCCCCGGCGCAGGGATCCTTCAAATGAACGGCCAGCCCTCGGCGGAGAACAACCGGGAGGCAGGATGCGGGCCCGCTCTGCCCGGCTTCCGCAACTGGGACAACCCCGACCACGTGCGCGAGCTGGCCGACCTGTGGAACGTGGACCCGCTGGTGATCCCGCACTGGTCCGCACCCACCGACGCCAACGCCATCCTCCGCTTCGCCGAGCAGGGGTCGATCGGATTCCTGTGGATCGCCGGCACGAACCCGGCCGTGTCCCAGACCGACCTCGCCCGCACCCGCCGCATCCTCTCCGGCGACCAGTGCTTCGTCGTGGTCTCCGACGGCTACCGCACGGAGACCACCGAGCTGGCGGACGTGGTGCTGCCGGCGGCGCTGTGGGCGGAGAAGACCGGTACGTTCACCAACGTGGACCGCACGGTGCACCTCCAGGAGAAGGCCGTCGAACCGCCCGGCCAGGCCCGCGGCGACCAGGCCATCTGGACCGACTACGCACGCCGTATGGGATTCGCCGACAAGGACGGACACCCGCTCCCCGCCTGGGACACCCCCGAGCAGGCATTCGAGGCGTGGAAGGCGGCAAGCGCCGGCCGGCCCTGCGACTACTCGGGCCTCACCTACCGGAAACTCCACGACGTCGGCGGCGTGCAGTGGCCGTGCACGCGCGACGCCCCCGACGGCACCGAACGCCTCTTCACCGACGGCGTCTTCAACACCGCCGACGAGAGGTGCGAGACCTACGGACACCACCTGGCGACCGGCGCCCCGGTTGGCGAGACCGCCTACCGGGCCCGCAGGGTCGACGGCCGGGCCATCCTCAAGACCGCCGCCTACGATCACCCCTACGAGGTACCCGACGAGACCTACCCGCTGCGGCTGACCACCGGCCGCACCGTCTACCACTGGCACACCCGCACCAAAACGAAGCGGAGCCGCCAGCTGAACGAGGCCGCCCCCGCCATGTGGGTCGAGGTCTCCCAGCCCGACGCGCAGCGGCTCGGCATCGCCGAGGGCGACGTCGTGCGCGTCACGTCCCGGCGCGGCAGCATCGAGGCACCCGCCCGGATCTCCCACGTACGCGAAGGTGTGGTCTTCGCTCCCTGGCACTACGGAGACCCGGAAACCGCCGCCAACGAACTCACGCTCAACGGCTGGGACCCGGTCTCCAAGCAGCCCGAACTCAAAGTCGCCGCGGTATCCGTCACCCGGATCCGACCCGGGGACGGCCCCGCGCCCGCCCCCACCACCACGGCCTCCGCGCCCGTGCGTCCTTTCGCCGACACCGGCAGGGAGTGAGAAGAACCCATGCACCTGGTCACCTACCTGCACTTCCTCCACGCGACGGAGGAAACGCTGAGCGCCGGCTACCGGACCGTTTCCGACGGACACTTCGCAGACGGGGACGTGCACTGGACCACGGCACGCTTCGCCCGCCAGTGCACCGCACACGCCCGAGCGCTGACACCCGTCCTGGACCGCTGTGCGCCAGCGGAGGAACCCGCCCCGGAACGCCTGCACGCCCAAGGAGTGACCTCGGCCCGCAACGGACCGGCCGGCCTGCTGCGTGACCTACAGGACCTCTACCAGCTCACCAACCTGGTCGACATCACCTGGACGCTCATCCGGCAAGCAGCCAGCGCCGCCCGGGACCGCGACCTGATCCACCTCACCCAGCAGTACGGCGAGGAGACGACGGCCCAACTCGACTGGCTCCGCATGCGTATGAAGGCCGCGGCACCGCAGACCCTGATCGTCGCCACTTGAGCCGAGATCAGCACGAAGCGGCGGGAGGACGCCTCTCCTTTGACGATCCGCCCTCCCGCGCCGCGACGGCTCCGAAGCGAAGGGCCGACGAGGAGGCTGCCTGTTTGCCTTCTCCCGTCGGTCTCGAACCGAGGCTGGAGGGTGCCCCATGATGGTTCACCGTGTTCTCAGGTCCTTGGCGGCGGACGTGTGGGACGTCGTCCGTGCCGCGAGCCCGACACACCTGAGCCTGCGTACCAGGCTCGTGAAGGCCTTCGTCCTCACCGTGATCGTCGACGTCATCGCCGGTGTCTGCATCTACTTCGCGGAGCGGCATGCTCCCACCACAGGGGTGCACAACTTCGGCGACGCCCTGTTCTGGACGACGGCCCAGATGACGACGCTCTCCTCGTCGCTGACGAACCCTCTCACCGGCGTCGGCAAGGCGATCTCCGTCATCATCGACATCTATGCCATCACGGTGGTCAGCACCTTGGCAGGCATCTTCAGCGCCTTCTTCTACCACCGCGGAGAGGAAAGCGAACGGCGCGACGGCCGGGACTGACCACGCGACACGCGTGTGCTTCAGCCGGATCGGTTGCACGTCCTGCGGCTGCGCGGTGCGGCGTCGAAAGGCGCGCCAGCTCGTCCCACTGCCCGTGTGTACTCCCACGGTGTGTCACGCCGTCCCAGAGTGGAGTCAGACCTGCCCCGAACGCGGGCCCGGGCCCGTGAGCGATCGGCGGGACAGCGAGGTGGTCCGCGTGGTCCGCGCCGAGGCCGGCATCCGCCCGCTCCTCCAGGACACTGCCGAAGCCGAACAGCTGCAATCGATTGGCCGGCTGTGGGTAGAGTCGTTGACCGTGACTGATGAGTGGCGGCAGGATCGCGTAGGCAGCGCGCTGCGGGGCGAGAATCCGACGGTGCTCAGGAGGTTGGCAGCCGGATTCGCCGCGATCGGGGACGTGCAGTTCCTGCCTGGGTACTCGGTGCTTCTGGTCGACGACCCTCACGTGCAGCGGCTGTCGGAGCTGTCTCGCGGTAGGCGGCTGGCGTTCCTGGCCGACATGGACAAACTCGGCGAGGCCGTCGAACGCGCCTGCAAACGGTTGGACCCGGCCTTCCGGCGAGTCAACCTGGAGATCCTCGGGAACACCGACCCGTTCCTCCACGCGCACGTGTGGCCGCGGTTCGCCTGGGAGCCACCCGAACTGCTGGGTAAACCTGTGTGGCTGTATCCGCGTGAATGGTGGAGCGATGAAGGCCATGCGCTCGGCCTTCGGCATGCCGCTCTACGCGAGGCAATCGACGAGGAACTGGCCCTGCTCGCGTCCTGACCGTTCGGGGGCAGGGACGTCATGATCGGTGGCTCAGCGCTTTGGGCGGCATGCCCTGTGAAGGTGACGGGGCTAGAAGAGATCCTTCCGCATCAACGTGCAGGTGGTCTCGTAGCGGCGCAACGATCCATCAGGCGCTTGCTCGTCCCACGCGTCCGGCCGGCGGTCGTACGCGACATACCCCAGTCGTTCGTAGAGTGCCCGTGCGCGGGAATTGTGTTCCTCCACTGCCAACTCGGCCTGCCGCAGACCGCGGCTCCTGATGCGCTGTTCTGCGGCTTCGACAAGAAACGTGCCGATCCCGCACGACTGCAACGCGGGGTGGACCGCCAGCTGCCACAGAGTGCCGACTCCGTCCTTGGCCTGGTAGTCGACGCCACCTTTCGCCACCGGGATGTCGGTTGCGGGGCAGACCGCAAGGTAGTCGACCTCCCCGGTTCGCGCACGTTCCAACTGCTCGGCGACAACAGACAGGTGGTGGTCGGACCCGGCCCACCCGCACGATGCCAGGTCCGCGTGCAGCAAGTCACGGGCTGACAGCTTCATCACGATGTCGGTCATCTTCCCCTGCCTCCGGCCACCCAACTGCTGACGAGCCCAACTCGACAACATCACCTTCAAGACGATATTCCACGGGCTTCCCGCGAAGTCCTCTCCCCCCGTGGGGAGTCGCATGCGTCGAGAACCGGGTCAGACCGCGGTGAGTGAGAGGCCGCCGGTCCAGGGACCGTCGAAGTCGGCAGCGGTGAGCGTGACGCCGGTCACCACGCGTACGGCGAGGATGAGGCAGCCCTCGGGCTCCCCGGTATCGGCTTCGCCGGTCGGCTCGCAGTCGTCGGAGGCGTCGAAGCCGACCGCGGTGAGGGAGGCGACGACGGGGTGGGTGGTGTCCACGCTGCCCGAGGGGCCCTCGAAGTAGCCACCGGACAGGTCGAGGCGGCCGAGCACGGCGCCGTCCTGGGCGAGGGTGGCCGTCTTCGTGTCGGGGTCGCGGTAGGCACTGAGGGCGGTGCGGCCGTCGGCGGCGAGAGCGCGCAGGACCTCGTCGTCGAAGCCGATCCAGCTCTCGCATTCGACGGTGAGGGTCCAGCCGCCGGGCATTTCCCGGGCGAGTATGAAGGCGCCTCCGTCCCGGCCGAGGTGGGGCAGGTGTGCGGCCCGGTTCGGGTCCTCGGGGCAGGGGACTGGGTCGGCGACGCCCATGAGGCGGAGTGTTTCGGTGAGTGGGCAGGGGGCGAGGGTGACGCACCAGCCTTCGCCGAACATTTCGTCCAGATCCACGGTGTCGAGGCCTTCCTACTCCGGTTCGTCGGTCGGCGATGTGAGCCCGCATGGGCTTCTCCTGGAAGAACTAGCACGGCCGGAAGGACTCACACGACCCACTGGCGCGGGCTCACGTCATGGGAGGACTCAGCTGCCGGGCCTGCGCCGACGAGGGCCCGGCGGGAGGGGACCGGCGGTACGCCCGTGATCAGCGGATTGACGATCACGCTCGTCGTGCAGAACACCAACGCGGTGACCTCGCAGGGCAGTTGGCAATGTCTCGGATCGGCCAGCATCGAGCTGCCCGCACACCTGGTGGCACGCTGGGCCCCCGGCGGATCCCACGTCGAAGTCGTCGACTCCCACCGATGCCGGTTCACCGTCGGCGGCTGGTCGTGGGCCGGGATCGCCGGCCTGGTCGTCACCTTCGACGCAGATCTGAGCCACGTGCGGCCGGCCGAACTCCGTGACGCGATGGCGCGGATCACCTCGCGTCTGCACCGAGCACGACAGGTCGCCGAGGCGGACGGGCCTCGCTCGTCCTCCAGCCCCTGAGCGCGCGCGTCACTGAAGCCCGACCCTCCGACATCCCGCGTACCAGGCTCGTCTCGGCGTCGGACAGATCGGTACCGTGTCCCGCACGAGTTCCCCGGTGCCGGCGGGAACCACGGGGTGTACATCAGTGCTGGGCGGTCTCGTCGGGCCAGGGCAGCCAGCGGCCACTCCTGCCGACGGTTCCGAGCTGCTGGTCGGCGAAGTGCACCCCGAAGCCGAGCACACCGTCCCGTGCGAGGTGCTCCACCAGGCGACGCCGTGAACGCTCGGCCTCCTTCCGGTCGTTGTCGAGCAGCACCTCCCAGTCCGGGTGCTCCGCCTGGACCGGTGAGTGCATGGCATCACCGAAAGCCACCACCTGTCGGCCGTCGCCGGTCTCGAGGAGCCACGCGGTGTGCCCCGGGGTGTGCCCGGACAGGGACCAGGCGCGGACGCCGTCGGCGATCTCTGCCCCGTCGGGTACGACGACCGCGCGTTCGCTCTGGCCGGCCAGGACCGGCCCGGCCTCGGTCGGGACGCTCTCCAGCTCGCCCTCCCCGACCATCCACCGTGCCTTCGTGAACAAACCGCGCGGGTCTTCGCACGCCTCGGGCCGTGCCCATCCGGTGTGGTCACCGTGGAAGTGCGTGAAGGCGACCATCTCCAGCTCGCCCGGGGCCACACCGAGGGCCGCCAGCGATCCGGGCAGGTCCCGCACGTGGCTGAAGGCGTGCTGGAAGTGTTCCACCTCGCCCGAGATGCGGCCGTGTCCTGCGTCGATGAGCAGGCGCGTGGCGCCCCTCTCCACGAGCAGCGCTCCGCAGCCCACGGACAGATGGCCTGCGTGGGTCATGTGCGCCTGGTGGCCGCTCCACTCCTCCGCCGCGACTGACGGGTAGACCCGGCCCGGGATCATCGCGACGCCCGAGTCGGGAACGTAACTCAGGGTGAGTTCGCCCAGGGTGCGGGTCCACAGCTCGGGCAGCCGGGACCCGGAGTCGTCGCTGTCTTGATGGCTGTCGGTCGTCGTGGTGCGCTCTGCCTTGGGCGTCACGAGGTCGTGCCTTTCGTGAGAGTCTGCCGGGGGAGTGGGGTCGGAGGGAGCACGCTCACGGGGCGATCACTCGGACCGGTGCGCCGGCGGCGTACGCGAGGACCGCTTCGAGCGCGTCGGTGTAGAAGACGCCGTAGGCATCCGCGGTGACGTAGCCCAGGTGCGGAGTGAGGACCGTGCGCGGTGCGTCGCGCCACGGTGAGTCGGCAGGGAGGGGCTCGGTGGAGTACACGTCCAGTCCGGCTCCGCCGATCCTGCCGGCGCGCAGCGCGTCGAGGAGCGCCTCTTCGTCGACGAGGGGACCGCGGGAGGTGTTGACCAGCAGCGCGTCCGGTCGCATGAGGGCGAGTTCGTCGCGGCCCAGAAGCCCGGTGGTGCGCTCCGAGAGCTTGAGGTGGAGCGTCACCACGTCGGAGGTGGTCAGCAGCTCCCGTTCGCCGACCGGGGTGACGCCGAGAGCGCGGGCGTGCTCGGGGTCGAGGTGGGCGCTCCAGGCGACGACGTCCATGCCGAAGGCGAGCCCCACCCGGGCCACGCGTGCCCCGACACCGCCGAGCCCGATGACACCGAGGCGCGCCCCCTCCAGCCCGCGACCGATGGTCCGCTGCCAGCCGCCCTCGCGGACGCCGCGGTCCTCGGCGAGGACGGAACGGGCCAGGGCGTGGATGAGGCCCCAGGTGAGTTCGGCCGTCGACGCCAGTCCCGCCCCCCGCGTGCCCGACACCACGATGCCGCGCTGCTGCGCGGCGGCCACGTCGATGGCCGCGTTGAGCGGCCCCGTCGTCACGAGCAGGCGCAGGTTCGGCAGACTGCCGGTGACCGCGGCAGGAAAGGGGGTGCGTTCACGCATGGCCACGACGACGTCGAACGGCTGGAGGGCGGCGGCCACGTCCTCGGTGCCGCCCAGCGGCTCGGTGAACACCGTGACGCGCGCGTCGTTCGGCAGCGCGCTCCAGTCGGCGTACTGGTGCGCGACCTCCTGGTAGTCGTCGAGGATCGCTACGCGGCGGATCTCAGGCACAACCGACCTCCTTCACTGTGGGAACGGCTCACGCGCGCCGTAGGGCATGCAGAGCGTGCGGGGAACGCGTACCCGCGGTTCTCGGGGTCAGTGTCCGTCGGCCGACCAGCGTCATGCCGACAGCGGACAGGGCCATCCGGCTGCGCACCAGCCCCTCGGCTCGCACCAGGGCCACAGCGGCCGTACGCCGCCGCTTGCGCTCGACGTTCACGCCAGGGCTCGGTAGTCAGATGAGGGGTCGGCCAGTTCGGGGTGTTCCCCCACGTACCGATCGCCATGGATCGCCACCATGGCCCGGTGCCATGCCTCATCGTGGAAAATGAGCCCGCGACACGGGGCGTCCTGCGGCTCGTACGGGGATCGCTCCAGGGCGGCTTCCCGGGCTTCCGCCGACGTCAACCCAGCATGATGCCGCATCACCCACGCGTAGCCGCGCCGCTCAGACCGCAGACAGCCGAGGTACTCCGCCTCACTCCACACCACGGCTCAACGCCAGTCGCCTCACCAGAGGAGACAAGCCGCGAGCTCTCAGTCGCCGGTCGTGCCGTCGAGCATCTCGCGCAGGATGTCCAGGTGGCCGTTGTGGCGGGCCGTCTCCTCTGCGAGGCGCAGAAGGATCCAACGCAGGTCGACGTGGAGGCCGTCGCGGATGGTTCCCTCTCGGTCATGGGGGCCTGGTCTTCCTCACCGGGCAAGACCACCTGAAACCCGTAGTACTCGACCCAGCGGAGGTGGTGGATGACGCCGCTCACGGTCATCAGCGGTGCCCGGCCAGAGCGCCGTGCGGGCGTTCTCACACGCAACCCGGGCGGAGGAGACAGCGCGGAGTTTCCGGTCGCCGGCCCCGACGACCTCGCCGAGCAGACCCGTCGGGGCTCACCTGCCGTCAGGCGTCACCCGAGTGTTCCGCGGCCGCCGGCCGGGCCGAACCTTCCGCCCCGGCCGGTCGACCGCGCGGGCCTCAGATGATGGGGCTCGTGTAGACCTTCGTGGACGACTGGCTGCCGATGAAGGGCTTGTTGGCGGCCCACAGATCGGCCCACTGGTATTCCGGCACGTCGAAGCTGCACTTCACCCAGCCGCCGGCAGCGCCACGGACGTTGAAGCACTCGCGGCCCCAGTTCGCCGGAAGACGCGACTTGAGCGTTCCCGCGACGGAGTCTCCGTTCGCCTTGGTGTCCTTGACGTAGACAGCGTCTCCGTTCGCGACAAAACACGCCTTGGCACCGGACGTCGACACGCACGGAACGCCGGACGGAGGCGCGCCACTGGGGGCTCCGGTCGTGGCGGCTGCCGCGGTCGCCGTCCCGGCGGTGATGAGAACCGCCGCGGGAACCGCGATCAGTGCGCGCCCAAGTCTGTTCATGTGCTCTCCCGTTGTGAGAATTTCTCGTGCCGAGTCGGCTTGGGACATTGAACATCACGCGGTGGGTGCGACCCCCGCGACCCCCGGGGTGCGCATCGCCCGAGTCGTGGGGAGGTGTCGGGCGTCGAGTGGCCCCGCCAGGACCTGCCAAGTCAGGACACATCCCCCTTCGGAAGTTCTTGCCGAGTCATGGCGTATCGAGATCATCCACGGGTCTCTACTGCATAACGAAACGCGGTGGATCGCAGACGTGATGCTGCAAACGAACCTCCGTGCGGAGTGGGGCCGGAGGGTCACATATGAGGCAAACCCATAGCGCCAAGACCGGCTCTCCCCGCATACCAGGCAAAATAGACGTCTCTTTACCTTGTGGTCCGGTGTGCGGCCGCAGGCTGACGTGGTTCCCGATCCTGTTACGGTCCATAGCAGTTTGCGCGCTCAAAGAAGCCGCTTTTCTGCTGACGTCTCGGTAGCGACGACGAGGCTGCCGGGCCGGAGCTTCCCGTGCCGCGTAGGGCGCGGGCGGTCCGCGAGACGCCGGGCGCGAAGCCGGGGGTGTGCGGAGGGGACCGGGCTCCACGATTCGAAGGAGGTGACGTGTGGACGGAACGGAGACAGCACAGTTCGGCGCCTTGGCCGTGGTGGGCCTGTTGGTCCTCTTCTACGGAGGAACCTTCCTGATCTCGACACGCATCGGTAAGAAGGACGAAAACGCCGACGGCTACATGACCGGCGGCAACAACATCGGCTTCGGGATCTCTGCTGCCAGCATGACGGCAACCTGGATCTGGGCCTCGTCGATGTACGCATCCGCGACCTCGGGCTACACCTACGGCATCTCGGGGCCCATCCACTACGGGCTCTGGGGCGCGCTGATGATCCTGTTCATCTACCCCTTCGGGAAGCGCATCCGCGCCGTGGCTCCGAGGGCTCACACGCTCGCCGAGGTCATGTTCGCCCGGCACGGCCGCTCGAGTCAGCTGATGCTCGCAGGATCCAACATCGTCGGCAGCCTGATCAGCCTGATGTCCAATTTCATCGCCGGCGGTGTGCTGATCTCCCTGCTGTCGCCGTTCACCTTCACACAGGGGGTCTTCGCGGTCGCCGCCGGCGTTTTGCTGTACACCTTGTGGTCCGGGTTCCGCGCCTCCGTGCTGACCGACTTCGTCCAGGTCGTCGCGATGCTGGGCGCGGTCGCCGTGATCGTCCCGTTCATCTTCTTCGCGGCGGACTTCCCCGCGGCGTTCGAGAGCGGTGCGCACCACCTCACCGCGCAGCAGGGCAACTTCTTCTCCAGCGAGGCGTTCATGCAGCAGGGCGCCCCGTACATCGCCGCGGTACTGGCGTACGCCATCGGGAACCAGACCATCGCCCAGCGGCTTTTCGCGGTGAAGGAAAGCCTGATCAAGCCGACGTTCATCACCGCGACCGTCGGCTACGGCGCCATGGTCATCGGCGTCGGTATGCTCGGCGTGCTCGCCCTCTATCTGGGGTTCGAGCCCACCGGCGGCGACCTGAACAACCTGATTCCCGAGATGGCCGCCGAGTACCTGCCGCCCGTGCTGCTGGCGTTCTTCTTCATCATGATCGTCGGGGCTCTGTCCTCCACGGCGGATTCCGACCTCGCGGCTCTCTCCTCGATCGTGATGGCCGACGTCTACGGCCAGAACATGACCGGCAAGGAGAAGGCCAACCCCAAGACGATGCTGTTGATCGGGCGTCTCACCATGGTGGTGGCGACCGCGGCCGCGGTCGCCTTCGCCAGCCTGCAACTGAGCATCCTCGACCTGCTGGTGTTCGTCGGCGCGCTGTGGGGAGCCCTCGTCTTCCCCGTCCTGGCCAGCTTCTACTGGGAGAAGGTCACCAACAAGGCGTTCACCACCTCGGTGCTCGTCGCGCTCGCGGTGTTCCTGCCGGTCCGCTTCGGCTGGATCCCCGTCGACGGCGTCTTCGGCGTCGCGGTGGACGTCCTGTCCGTCGCCGGTATCGGTGTCGTACTCGGACTGATGGCGTTCGGCTTCTTCGGCCTCAAACCCGCCAAGGTCATCGCGGTGGTGGCGGTCGTGGCCTCGGCACCGTTCGCCATCGGCTCCCTGCACGAGTACGCCACGCTGTGCGGCTCCCTCGTCGCCTACTCGGTTTCCACCCTCGTCTGCTGGGCCATGTCCGCGCGGCGGGACGAGCATTTCGACTTCGCCGTCATCGCCGAGCGCACCGGAGACTTCGACGACGGGGCCGCGGCGGCGGCCGCTGAATCGGTTGGGGCCGGCACAGGGCCGGAAAGCGGCGTCCCGCACCGGTCCGGGGACTCCGACGGCGGACGTGAGCCCGCCGGAAGCGCGAAGTGACAACGGAAGGAGACACCATGAGTACGCTCGCGTTGAGCGTGTACATCCTGATGTGGCCCGCCATCGTGGCTGTCGTGCTGGTCGTCATCAGCAGCGGGTTCTTCCGCGAGTGGGCGGAGGCCCGCCGCAACGGCCGACGCATGATCTGAGCCCGCCGCGGACGCGCTGCTCGGCCCCCACGAACTCCGCGGCCAGGCGTGTCGCGTTGTCGGCGCCGCCGCTGATGACGAGCACCCGCAGCCCGCGGCCCGACCCCACGGAGGCGAACAGGCTCCGTGGGGTCGAGCATCTCGCCCAGAACGTCAGCGGTCAGCGGCCAGCAGCGAGCAGGCCGGGAGCGGGTCGGTTTCGTCGATGATCTCGTTGTCGCTCACGTACCCCTCCTTGCCGTTGTCGGCGGTCGTGTAGAGGTAACGCGTGGGATGTGGCCCGCCGTGGTTGGCTCCGGTGTCGTAGTTGCACTCGAACCAACTGGGGTTCGAGTCGATGTAGCCGACCACCTTGGAGCCCGTGTTCGGGTGCGAGTACACGAACGCCCCGACCCGGTTGTGGCACCAGTAGCGCAGACGTCCGTCGTTGTCCCGCCAGCACTTGCCGGCCTGAGTCTCCACGTGCGCCGAGTCCACCGACGGTGCGGCGCTTGCGGGTGCGATGGCGCCGACGAGGGTGGCGCCGCCGAATGCGATACCCACAGCGGTCATCTGCATCGCCGCTCCCAAGCGGGTGCTTTTCCTGAACAGCATGGCCTTCCCCCTACTGGTGAGTGTGTTGAAGTGGTCTTCTGTTGCTGCCTGGCGGACAGCGTTCCGGCCCTTTCCACTGTGTGACGTGGGAGCGCTGCACCGCTCCCACGTCACACACCACCGCCCGGCCCGCCCCCGATCTCGTCCGGTGGCGCGAGAGTGCTCGCACCCGATGCGCCGCCGTTGTCGTCCGGGCTGGTGGTGTGGGCGTGGCCGCCGCGGGGATGTGCCGCGGCAGCCTCGGTGGTGAGTTAGAGGGCGGCTCCAGCGAGCACGGCTACCGCGACCCCTGTCGCCGGTTTCCTTCCGCACATAAGGGCCCCCTTTGCTCCGTCACCGGTGCGTCCACGCCCCCATACTTGTCCGGGCAGCGTGGAGTCGGGTAGGTGTTTCGGGCACGTCCGAAAACGCCACGCTCCACTGGACGCCTCACGGTGGCTCAGGTGGTGAGCCCGCTGGAGAGACGATCAGGTGATTCGCGGCTGGTCAGTCGCGCCACCGGTGGCCACCGGCGGCGTCACCGCGGAGGCGGCGCACGGCCTCGGTGAGGGTGGGCGAGTCTTCAGAAGGCTGTTCCCGGGCTCGGCGGGAGGCGGCGTCCGGGGTGGGGCCGACGGGCTGGGAAGAGTGTCCGCGCCCGTCGGCGGACGGGGCGAAGGGGAGCCCGGTGGCGAGGGCGCGGGCGCCCAGGGTGACGGTCTCGCCGAGCGTACCGAGGCCGATGGAGAGCATGACGGGGCGGGTGTCCTCGTGCATGCCCAGAAGCGGCCGGTGAGGGTTGGGGGCCCCGCCTGCGGCCAGGGAGGCGAGCCAGATGCCGAGCGTGCGCAGGGTGTAGCGCCGGTGCAGGTCCCCGTGCCGGGGTTCCGGGGTGGTGCTCGTGCTGCGCCAGGCGCCGAGGCCGCCACGCCCCTTGAGCACGAACCGGCCCTCGGGGTACTGGAGGAGCACTCCATGGTCGGTCGCCGTGAACAGCGCGTCCGCCCGCAGCCTGGGGCGTATGTCGTCGAGGGCATCCACCTGGCGGCTCCGGTACCTCGTCGCGGGCACCGGCCCCTTCTCGCGGGCCGGAGCGTGCATGGTCGAACGGAAGAGTGATCAGGGACGGTACCCGGTCCCCGGCACGGTGTCAGCGGAGAACGAAAAGCCGTACGCACGCGATCGGGGAGGCGGGTGTGCGGCTTCCCCGCTGTCTCCCTCGTCACCTTTTCTCGGACCTTCGGCCAGGCAAAGCGCCCATGCAGGGCCCTGACACGGAGAGCGAGGAAGTGCGGCACTTCGCCGAGGCGGCGGGCCTCACTCCGCTGGCTGACAGACGCAACTCGCTGACCTGCTCAAACGCGGCGAGCAGCGCCGTCGTGCAAGGGTCTGGCGCAGACTGGTGGCATGGGCAACCTCAGTGCGCCGGAGGCGCTCTCGCAGCGTTTCGCCCCCCGGCCCGAGAGCGTGACGCAGGCTCGGCGCTTCGTGAGGACCGCGTTGTCAGGCGTCGCGCCGGACATGCTCGCGACCGCTGAGCTGCTCGTCAGTGAGCTGATGACCAATGCGGTACTGCACGCGCGCACCGAGGCGGAGGTCTCGGCATGGTCCCTCGGGCGAACGGTCCACGTGCAGGTCAGCGACCACCGGCCCTCCCGGGGGGTGGTGTCACCTGACCGTCACCCGTACGCCAGCGTGGGGCTCGGGCTGACCCTCGTCGAGGAACTCGCCTCGTGTTACGGAGTCCGCGTCGGCGACGGGCAGAAGACGGTGTGGTGTGAGCTGTGGCCCGAGGGGACGTCACCGCCGCCCTCCGGGTGGGGGCATACCCTGCCCCCCGACCAGCCCGGTGTCACGATCACGTTGGTGGATCTGCCGGACGCCCTCTACGTGACCTCCCTACAGCATCGTCACGCGCTGCTGCGCGAGCTCACCCTCGCCGCGTTCGCCGGAGATCCGGTCGGTGTACGGCCCGAGGAACTGGCCACTGCCCACGACATGAGCAACGTCGTCAGCGCCCGGGTGACGGCCGCGTTGGAGGAGCAGCGTTCCGCCGCGGGAGTCCGGTCCTTGCAGGTGACGATCCCGGCGGACGCCACCCCGGCGCTGTTCGCGGCGCGCCGGACGCTGGACCTGGGTGAGGAGGCCGCCGGCCACGAACGCCTCCTGACCTTGCCGTCTCTGCCGCAGAACCGCGTCTTCCGGCAGTGGCTCTTCGACCAGATCACCGGTCAGATCTCGGGCAAAGACCCCACCGCCTGGACGGAAGTCTCCCGCGGGCCGAGCGCGAGCCTCTCGGAGCTGGCGCCGTGGGACGCCGACCAGGTGCAGACCAGCAGGACCCCGACCGTCGCCGCCGACGACACGCACCGGATCATCGCCGCGAACGACCCGGCGGGCCACCTGCTCGGCTGGCAGGCGAACGAACTCGTCGGGCAGTGGCTCACCGCGCTCATCCCGGAGCACCTGCGGGAACGTCACAGGTCAGCGTTCAGCTCCCTCCTGCTTACCGGTGAGCCGAGGATCCTTGGCCGCTCCGTTCCACTGCCGGCACTGCACCGCGATGGCCGGCTGGTCCCCATCCGCCTGGTCATCCAGCCGCAGCAGACAGCCGATGGCCGCACCGTCTTCGTCGCCCAGCTCTCCCCGAGATCCACGGAGGCCACAACCTCGTCGCAGGGTCCGCGAACCGGTCTCCGCGTGCCGCAGCCGGAGGAGGACGAGTCGCCCTCGCCGACCGGCCCGGGCCCGGTGCCGGGGCCGAGCGCTCGAGAGCCGGACGTGTCGGCACTCGAACGTCTGTCGCTGCTGGCGGACACCGGCAGTGCCCTGGGCAGCGCCTCCGTGCTGAGCGAGGGGTTGCGGCAGGTGTGCCACATCCTCTCCGGGCGGCTGGCTGACTGGTGTGTGGTGGATCTGCTGGAGAAAGACGGCTGCGTCAGCAGGGCCTGCGTCACTCATCGGGATCCCGGCCGAGTACCTTCCGACCTGCGCGCGGGGCAACTGCCTCCGCTGTCCGAGGCGGCACGGGGTCCGCTGGCGCGGGTGCTGCGCGGTGCGGGCTCGCTGCTGCTGAGGGAGATCCCTGCCTCGCGGCAGGCCCAGAGCAGGCTGGACGCCCACCACCTGGAGGTCTTCGAGCAACTGGGGGGAAGCAGCGCCCTGATCGCACCTTTGCAGGCTCGCCGGGACATCCTGGGAGCCCTGACACTGGCACGTGAGGACGCCACGAGGCCGTTCACCGAGGACGACCTCTCCCTCGTGGACGACCTCGTGGGCGGCCTGGCGCTGGGTGTGGACAACACCCGCCTGTACCAGGAGACACGGGACATCGCCGAACGTCTCCAGCACTCCCTGCTCCCCGCGCTGCCGGACGTCGGACACCTTCAGATGGCCGCGCGCTACGCGCCCTCGTCCACCACCGCGCAGGTCGGCGGGGACTGGTACGACAGCTTCATCGTCCCCAACGGCGCGACGGCGATGGTCATCGGCGATGTCGCCGGGCACGACCTCGAGGCGGCGGTCGCCATGAGTCAGCTTCGCAACATGCTCCGCGGTATCGCCGTCGACCGCCAAGAGCCTCCCGAATCCGTACTGCGCCGGCTCGACAGGGCCAATCACAGCCTGAACCAGGAGGTCACCGCCACGTGCGTCTACGGACTCGTCAAAGGCCCGGAGACCGGCCCCTGGTACCTGGAACACTCATCCGCGGGACATCCGCCACCGCTGCTGACCACCGCTGAGGGCGCCACCCGTTTCCTCGGGGAGGACTCGGGCCTGCTTCTCGGTATGGATCCCGACCCGCCCAGGCCCCGAGCCAGGAACCCGCTCCCCGCCCACTCCACCGTGCTGCTGTACACCGACGGACTCATCGAACGGCGGGGCGAGTCTTTCGGTGGAGCCATGGATCTTCTGAGCCGGCACACCGCCGCACTGGCACGCGAGCCTCTTGACGTGTTCTGCGACGAACTGCTCATCGGACTGGGCGCCGACAACGCCGACGACATCGCCCTTCTGGCTCTTAGGCCCACACCGCTGCGCTGAGAGCTGCCGGCGTGGACCCGGCATACGGGCGTGCCGGGCCAGGCGTCGGGCGGGGGCCGCCGGTGGAGTGCCGGGCCGGCGCCGTGACGCGTCGCTCACGACGACGGAGCCGATGCCCGTTGACACCGTCGAGGGCGAACCGGCTCATCGGCCGAATCCGTCCCATCGCCGGTCGGGGCGCTCGCGCGTCGGCGCGTTCACCTGAACGGACCAATCGAGGCGGTTCACCCGGCGGTGCGGGTGGCACACGTTGTCGCCGGGGTGGCATCTGGCCGGTTCGAGTCGGGCCACCTGCGTGGGGACTCACCGCCCCGGCCGTGACAACGAGCTCGTGTTCTCCCACCGGCCGCACCTCACCCGGCGGCCGGACCGTCCTGCCCGGCACCCCGCGCCGCCGGCACAAGCTGCGTCGCATTCTCCGCCGTCGGACGATGACGTCAGCGCGACACCGGGACGGGAGGAGCGTCGATGGTCCGGGAGCGGCCCGAGGACGAGTCGGAAGCGGTCAGGCAAGTAGAGGCGCTCAATGACATGTCCACTGCGGAACGTATCCGCCGCTTGCCGCCGACAGCCGACCCCCGGCCTCCGCAACGTCCCGCACACGCCCGCACCGCCCCCCGTCGCCGGGATGCCGGCCTGCTGGAAGCCGGCTACGGCATGTCCCGGGCCACCTCGATGCACCACGTGCTGCATCTGGCCTCCCAGCTGCACGACGAGGGTTTTCCCCTCGACGGCCAGATGGTCTTCAGCGTCACCGAGGACGCGCTGTACTCCATGGGCCAGCACAACATGCCGCTGACCGCGGGCGAACCCTTCCAGGTGCGGCTCGACTCCGCGTCCCCGGCAGCCGAAGCAGCCCGCACCACCGGACCCGTCTATCTGGCCTCGCCGGACGAGTACGCTGCTCGCTTTCCCGCCACCTACCAGCTCGCGGTCCGTGCCGGACACGAGGCGTGGGCCTCCCTGCCCCTGACCGTCAGGGGAGAGCTGGTCGGTGTGTGGCTCGCCGCCTTCAGCGAACCTGTCGCTTTCACCTCCGACGAGCAGGACCTGCTCACTCTGACCGCGGAACTGCTCACTGCGGCCGTGGAGGACATGCAGGCCACTGCCGCCGAACACACCCTCTCCCAACGCCTCCGGCACAGCATGGACCAGTCCGTCGCCCCGCGGGGCATGACCGTGGCCGCCCGGTACCTCCCCACCGGCGGCGGTCTCCTGGTGGGCGGTGACTGGTACGACTGCATCCGGCTGCACAACGGCCACCTCGCGCTGGTCATCGGCGACGTCGAAGGCAGCGACGTACACGCCGCCGGCGTCATGTCCCAACTGCGCACCGCCGTGCACGCCTACGCCCTCGAAGGTCACGGGCCCGACTCCGTCCTGACCCGCGCCTCCCGCTTCCTCAGCAGCCAGAACAGCGAGCGGTTCGCCACCTGCCTCTACGTCGAAGCCGACCCGGACAGCGGAGAGCTCCACCTCGCCCGCGCCGGCCACCCCCACCCGGTCCTACGCCTGCCGGACGGCACCTGCCTGCTCAAACACATCCCCGGCGGCCTGCCGCTGGGGCTCATGTCCGAGGCCGACGACTACCCCGTCACCACACTCGCTCTGGCCCCCGACGAGATCCTCATGCTGTGCACCGACGGATTGATCGAATCCGGCGGGCACGACATGTACACCGGCTGGGTGCGCCTCCGCGACGTGCTGTCTCCCGCACCGGCCGGCGATCTGGAGGGAATGGCCGAACGTCTGCTCCGCGTCGTGACCGATTCCCTGCCCGCACACACCGGCAGGCGAAGAGAGACACGTGCCGACGACATGGCCCTGCTGCTCGTGCGCCGCGACCCGGCCGACCACACGAAGCAACCCACGCTCCGTCACCTAGCCCTGACCATCACGCAGGAACGCGCCGACGAAGTCGCGATGGCGCGCCAGGAGATCAGCGGGCTCCTGCACGACTGGACGGACCGCGACCAAGTGGACAGCGCCGCCCTGCTCACCACGGAACTCATCGGCAACGTCATGGTCCACACCGACGCGCCGGCCAGCATCCATGCCGCCCTCACCTCGCACCACAGACTGTATGTGGAGGTCACCGACGGTGGCGATTACATGCCGCACCAACTCACCCCCAGCGAACTGGCGCCCGGCGGGCGGGGGCTGATGCTGCTGGACGCGCTCGCCGCTCAGTGGGGCGTGCGTCCTGAAGCAGTAGGCAAGACGGTCTGGTTCGTCATGTGCGACACCGAGAACGTTACTTCGTGACCGCGCGATCGGCCGAGCCGGGCGTTCGCCGAGGGAGACTACGGCGGGTGCCCGCCCCATGACGAGCAACCGCGACCCCACCGGCTCGGGGCCGCAGGCGGGCCGCCGTCCGGGCGGCTGTCACGGCTCGCTGCGGAACGGGGTGGGAGAGGGCGGGACGCGGGCCAGCGGCGACCGGCACCGCGCCGACAACGACCGTCCCGGCCCCGACGCGCTCCGGTGCCGTCAGGTCGCTGACGGGGTCGCCGTGGGAGCGGTCATGCGCAGGTTCTTATCCCCACCGGGTGAGTACCGTCAGCCGCACCCGCCACCTTCTTCGCACGCTCCGCCGCTGGACGCTCCTGCCCCCCGACGACGGGCACGCAGCTTCGAGCGCTCCAGTACGGCCGGTTCCGCGCTCTCCCCTCCTGACGCCGCGCGCAGCAGACGTGGTGCTGACGACGGCCGCCCTGTTGCTGTCGTTGTGGGACAGTGCAAACAACCCGTTCCTGGGTCCTGGCCGCTCCCTGGGCGAACCTGCTGCTGGGCGCGGCGGTCACGTTGCTGTTGCTGGTGCGGCGCCGGGCTCCGGAGTTGGTGCTCGCTGTGGGGTTGATTGCCAAGTTCTTCCAGGTTTCGTTTTTCGTTGTGCCTCTCGCCTACTACGCGGAGGGTGCTTTCCGTGGTCCGCACAGCCGCAAAACCGTCTGGGCGTGGGCAGCCGTAGGCCTGGTGGCCCTCGCCCCCTGGGACGCGGAGAGATGGTCGAGTACGCGGACGGTGGTGACCTGGTTCACGGTGAACTTCGTCCTGACTTGCCTGGTGCCGCTGCTGCTGGGGCTGTATGTGGGGCAACGGCGCGCCGTGGTCGCCGGCCTCGTCGAGCGGGCGGAGCGCGCGGAGCGGGAACAGCGGCTCGTCGCTGAGGCTGCCAGGGCGCAGGAACGCCGGCGCATCGCGGGGGAGATGCACGACATCGTCTCCCACCAGGTGAGTCTGATCGTCGTGCACGCCAACGCGCTCAGTGCCGTCTCCCACGACCCCGAGGTGGCGCATGAGACCGCCGGGATCATCCAGACGGCCGGGCGGCGCGCGCTCACCGAGCTCCGCGAGATGCTCGGGGTGCTCAGGAACGGCCCGGCCTCCGCCGCGACCGAAGCGGCACCAGCGGGGAGCGACCCTGCGCAGAGTGAGGCGGAAGCCGCGGCACACGCCCGGACCGCACCTTCCGAACAGTGGCGCGCGCCCGGTGCGATCGTCGACCGGATCACCGAACTGACCGACAGCTCACGGAACGCCGGGCTGCCGGTCGCCCTGTGTATCGAGGGTGCGCCGCAGGCGTTGGCGGAACCGGTGGCTCGGGCCGTGCACCGAGTCGTACAGGAGGCGTTGACCAACGTCCACAAGCACGCCCCGGGTGCCACCACGCAGGTCCGTCTCGCGTTCACTCCGGAGTCCGTGCGGGTGCGTGTCGTCAACGGACTGCCCGAGCGGCCGGCCGGGCCGGCCGGCGGGGCGTTGCTGCCCAGCGGGGGACATGGCCTGATCGGCCTCTCGGAGCGGGTACAGCTGGCCGGCGGCACCATCGAGTCCGGGCCGACCGGCGAGGGCGGCTTCCTCATCGAGGCCGCGCTGCCCACGGCAGCCGTGATGGCGCCCGCGGCTTGAGGTGCACCGCGTCCGCCGCGAGCACGGCTGCCTTCCAGCCGTCGAGTAAGGGCCCCGCCCCGGTCGTACCGGGGCGGGGCTCCTGCGACAAGACCAGCTCTTCGACCGCCTCGTGTACTCACGCCGGGGTGCGGCCCATGCGCCGCCTCACGCCGGCGCGAGGATGTCGAACTCGTTGCCTTCCGGGTCGACGAGGCATGTCCACGGCACGTCGTCGCCCTGGCCGAGGTCGATGTCGGCGGCGCCGAGGGCCCGTACCCGGGCCACCTCGACCGCGCGGTCCCCGCCGGGGTAGGGCCGCAGGTCGAGGTGGACCCGGTTCTTCACGGTCTTGACGTCAGGCGTGCGAACGAGTCTGAGGTAGGGGCCGACACCCTGGCCCGAGCGCAGCACCGCGTGGTCGTCGGTGACCTCGTGCAGGGTCCAGTCCATCGCCTGGTCCCAGAACCGGGCCATGGCCCGCGGGTCCATGCAGTCGGCCACGATCGCGGCGATCGGCCCGGTGTCCCGGTAGTCCTCCCGAGGCTCTGCCACGCAGAACTCGTTGCCGTCCGGGTCCGCGAGAACCGTCCACGGAACGTCGCCCTGTCCCACGTCGGCGGGTGTCGCGCCGAGGTCCTGGAGGCGTGCGACGAGTTCCGCGTGATGGGCCGGGGACGTGGTGGCGAGGTCGAGGTGCACACGGTTCTTCACCGTCTTGGGTTCCGGGACGGTGATGACGTCGATGTAGACGACAGCGGGGTCGGGGTAGGCGAGTCCCTCGGGTTCGAGGTTGGTCACCACGCCGGGTACCTCGACGGAGGAGCCCCAGCCGAGTGCCTCCGCCCAGAACCGGCCGAGCGCGGAGTCATCCTGAGCGTTCATCGCGATCTGCACAAGCCGCAAGGTCATGCCCGTGATCCTACGTACGGTGCCGCGCAGGCGGCACACGCATGTACCGTCGCCCGGGACCCGGCCGTGGACCCTCAGCGGCAGCACCGCGCCCACGCACTCCGCCCGCACCGTAGCGCCACACACCGCGCTCGTGGCGGCGTCGCGGCAGCCTGCGCCGGGCGCCGGCCCACCGCCGGCATACGGGGACGGAAGGTCTCGGACGGACATATTCTTTCCGCCCGGCGGGTGGGACCGCGGCGCTCCTCTTGGAGCACCGCGGTCCCACCCGCCGGGGAGTGGCACAGGCGCAGGCACCCTGCGCCTGTGCCGAAGGCGACACGCACGTGGTGTCCGGCCGGCCGCCCACGCCGCCGGACCCGGCCACGGTGGTTACACCCCGGCGGCCCGGCCGGCCGACTCCTCCATCTGCTTGCGCAGACTCAGCGGACGCATGTCGGTCCACACCTCCTTCACGTAGGTCAGACAGGTGTCCTTCGAACCGGCGACGCCCGTGTCCCGCCAGCCGTTCGGAATGGCGAGGTACTCCGGCCACAGGGAGTACTGCTCTTCGTCGTTGACGAGGACCTTCATCTGCGACTCTGCCATGAGTGTCTCCTACCCCTTGCGGTAGACGGATCAGTTGGCGGACTTCTCGGGGAAGAGCCAGGGGGCCTCCTGGCGGCGGCGCTGCTCGTAGGCGAGGATCTCGTCCCTATGCTTCAGCGACCAGCCGATGTTGTCGAGCCCTTCCAGCAGCGCGCTCTTCTTGAACGGGTCGATCTCGAAGTGGTACACCTCCCCTGCTCCAGCGGTCACGGTCTGCCCGGGGAGGTCGATGTGGAACGTGGCCGGCCCGCCGTCCTGAAGGATTTTGAAGAGCGCGTCCACCTTTGAGGACTCCAGCGTGACCGGGAGGATGCTGCTGTTGAAGCAGTTGTTGTGGAAGATGTCCGCGAAACCCGGGGCGACGACGCACCGGAAGCCGTACTCGCGCAGTGCCCACGGGGCGTGCTCACGGGAGGACCCGCAGCCGAAGTTCTCGCCCGCGACGAGGATGCTCGCCCCCTCGTAGCCCGGCCGGTTGAGGGAGAACTCCGGGTCGGGGGTGCGCCCGTCCTCCAGGTAGCGCCAGTTGGCGAAGAGGTTCTTGCCGAACCCGGAGCGGCGGATCGACTTCAAAAAGCGCGCGGGGATGATGTCGTCGGTGTTCACGTTGGCCCGCGCCAACGGCACGGCGACGCCGGAATGCGTGACGAACTGCTCCACGATAAGCCCCTTCTCTACAGCTCTCGTGCGTCGGCGAAGCGGCCGGCCACCGCCGTGGCGGCCGCGGTGGCGGGGCTCACCAGATGGGTCCGCCCGCCGCGGCCCTGGCGCCCCTCGAAGTTGCGGTTGCTGGTGGAGGCGCACCGCTCGCCGGCCGAGAGCCGGTCGCCGTTCATGGCGATGCACATGCTGCACCCTGCCTCGCGCCACTCGAAGCCGGCCGCGCGGAAGACGTCCGCCAGCCCCTCTTTCTCGGCCTGCCGGCGCACGGTCATCGAACCGGGCACGACGATGGCCCGGACGCCGTCGGCGACCCGCCGTCCGGAGACGTACTGTGCCGCGAGCCGCAGGTCCTCGATCCGCGAGTTGGTGCAGGAGCCGATGAAGACGACGTCGACGCCGACGTCCTGGAGGCGCTGTCCGGGCGTGAGGCCCATGTGCTCCAGGGCGTGCTCGGTCTCCAGACGCGCCACCGGGTCCTCCTCGACGGCCGGGTCCGGCACCGTGCCCGTGACGTCGGTGACCATGCCGGGGTTGGTGCCCCAGGTGACCTGCGGGGCGAGGGCGCCGAGGGTCACCTCGTGCGCGGCGTCGAAGTGGGCGCCGGGGTCGCCGGCGAGCTGCTTCCACTGCTCGGCCGCCCGCTCGAAGAGCTCACCGGTGGGCGCGTACCGCCGTCCGCGCAGGTACTCGATCGTGGCGTCGTCGGGGGCGACCATGCCCGCCCGGGCACCGGCCTCGATCGCCATGTTGCACAACGTCATCCGCCCCTCGACCGACAGGGAGCTGACGAGGGAGCCGCTGAACTCGATGACGTGGTTGGTGCCGACGCCGGTGCCGAGCCGCCCGATCACCGCGAGGGCGACGTCCTTCGCCGTCACGCCGGGCGACAGCTCCCCGCCGATGTTGATGTGCATGGTCTTCGGCTTCTGCTGGAGCAGGCACTGGGTGGCCAGCACGTGCTCGACCTCGCTGGTGCCGATGCCCACGGCGAAGATCCCCAGGGCGCCGTGCGTGGACGTGTGGGAGTCGCCGCACACGACCGTCATGCCGGGCAGCGACAGGCCCAGCTCGGGGCCGATGACGTGGACGATCCCCTGCTCCTCGTCGTTCATGCCCAGGAGCATGATGTCGAAGTCCCGGGCGTTCTCCTCCATCGTCTCGATGCACATGACGCTCTGGTCGTCGACGACATCGACCAGCCTGCGGCCCGGCACCGTGGGCACGTTGTGGTCGATCACCGCGACGACGCTCTCGGGGCGGTGCACCCGAAGGCCGCGCTCCCGCAGGCCGGCGAAGGCCTGGGGCGAGGTCGCCTCGTGGGTGAGGTGCCGATCGATGTACAGCATCGGAATCTCACCGGGTTCGTCACGCACCACGTGCGCGTCCCAGATTTTGTCGAACATGGTTCGTGGCATCGTGCGGCAACTCCCATACGTGGTGCTGTCGTGACGGCGAAGGAGCGCCCGGGCTCCGTGGCGTAGTGCCTATGCCTTGGCCAGGCACTCCTCGAGTTCGTCCGGGGTCAGCTCGCGCCGCAGCTGGTTGGCGAGGGCGAGGGCCTTCTCGATGGTCTCGGCGGACAGCTCCCGGGGGTCGCGTCCGCTGTGCAGGTGGGCGAGCCTGACCGTGCTCTGGCCGCTCCAGGGGCTGACGGTCACCGACTGGGTACCGCCCACGAAGGCCGGGTCGATGGCCGAGTAGACGGTACGGGCCATGTCCACCAGCTGGGCCTCCAGCTCCGGGTTCCCCTCGTTGTGGGCCTTCTCCGCCAGGGCGTGGGCCTTGAGGATGGCGTCGGAGTGGATGCCGGAGGAGGTGTGGCTGAAGCGCTTGCCGAGCACGCCGTGCTCCGCGGTGGGGACGCCCACCATGTCCTGGTAGTACGTGATCAGTTCCAACAGCCGGGGCATCTCCCAGGAGACCGGCAGCCCGGCCTCCTGCTGCATGGCGGCCAGGTTCAGCACGGTCTCCTCGAGGGAGGCGTTGCCGGACCGCTCGCCGACGCCGCGCGCGACCACGTGGATGCGCTTGGCGCCGCCGGCGACCGCCATCATGGCGTTGCCCAGCGCGTTGCCGGTGTCGCGGTGGCCGTGCCAGTCCAGCTGCACGTCCGGTACGCCGAGGGCGTCGAGCTCGTCGCGGACGAAGCGCACGATCCGGTAGGTGCCGAGCGGCCGGATGATGCCGATGGTGTCCGCCAGCACGACGGTGGAGGCGCCGGCCTCGATCTGGGTGCGGACGATGGCGCGCAGGTCCTCGGGGGAGGTCTGAGTGGTGTGCTCGGTCCCCGCGATGACGGGGACGCCCAGCTCCACCGTCTTCCTGATGAACGTGTCGAGGCGGTCCAGGATGAAGTCCAGGTCCCAGCCCTGCACGAGCCGGCGCGAGGGTGCGGTGCCCATGAAGACGACGGACTCCAGGGCCGGGTGGATGGCCTTGCACTCGGCGGTCCACTGGAGCGAGTCCTCCGTGCACATGGAGAGGACCGAGGGGACGACATCCGGCACCTCGTCCTTCATCCGCCGCAGCAGATCCTTCATGATGCCGCTGAGCCGGCCCTTGTCGCCCGGGTAGATGCCGACGGTGGCGTACTTGACGCCGAACCCGTCGAGAAGGTGCAGATACCGCATCATCTCATCGACCGTCGGATATCCGGGTATGCCCTGAAGGCCGTCTCGCAGGCATTCGGAGAGTACCTGCGCGCCGGCGACCTGTTCAGGCGACGGCTCACCGGGGATCTGCGCTGGAAGGGGCGAGAGCGGGTCCTCGTCGCGGTTCCAGTTGAAGTTCACCGGGATGTCAACAGAGTCCATTTTCTTCGTCCTCCCCGTTGATGCGGATCTGGTGCTTTCTCTGCTGCACGATCTCTCCTTCTTGGAAAGGTGATCGCTGCGCTGACTCGACCGGCCGTCATTCCGTCTCGACCGGCAGAATGCCGACCGAGAAGCGCACGTAATCGTCGCTGTAGCCGAAGGTGGAGCCGGGAATTCCGGCCAGTCCGGTCTTCTCCAGAACGGAGAAACAGTCCTCGCCGGGCCTGAGTTTGCTCCAGTTGTAGATGGTCGCGTCGTCGTCGAGGTAAATGCGCTCGAACAGGCCGTGTTCCGCGTCGAACCGTTCCAGCTGTCGGCGCAGACGGGAGCGGCGGAGCCGGTACAGTTCGCGGATCTTCTCAAGCAGGTGCGGATTCTGCCGGAACAGCCTGTGGTAGGCCATGAAGCGCAGCTGCCATTCGCCGGGCAGCGAACCCACGCTGTTCGTCCAGCTGGATCCCATGGCCCGCGCGAAAGCGGCGTCGCCGAACACGACCCAGCCGAACCTCTCGCCGGTCAGCGTGTGCGTCTTGGAGAAGCTGTTCGCATAAATCATCGCGCCGGCCGTCTTCGGTCTCGACGTCAGGGCGCGCATCCGCGCCCGGTCCTCCTCGGGCACCCCGGTGCCGACGTAGGCGAGGTCGGCGATGACGTGCAGGCGCCGGCCCTGTGCGACGAAACGCTCCACCACCTGCTGGAACGCCGAGAGTTCGGCGGGAGAGTAGGCGAACGTGGTCGGGTTGTTCGTCACCGTCAGGTAGATGGCCGTGACGTCCGGGTGCTCTTCGAGGTGGCGTGCCAGCAGCGTGTCGGTCAGCTTGAAGTCGTCCTCCGCCCGGGTCTGCACGGGATGCAGCCGGTAGCCGTACGACGCGCCCTGCAACTCGGGGATGTTGAAACCGGGGGCGGGGAAGAGCATGGCGCCGACGGGCTCGCCGTGGCGCTGGGCGAGGTGCGCGAGGCCGCGGAGCACGTTGTCGATGCAGTCCGTGGCGCCGAGCCCGAGGGCCACCTGCTGGGCGGTCGCCTCCAGGCCCCACTCCCGCATGTCCGCCGCCAGCCAGTCGCGCAGTACCGGGTTGCCGACACCGTGGATGTCGTAGATCCGCGGGTCGTAGCCGACCGCGAGGAGCTGCCGCTCCGCGTCGAGCATCTGGCCCCTGAGCCACCGGTAGCACGTGCCGGACGCCGTGTAGCCGCCGATGTCCTCGCCCGGCAGGGCGATGCCGAGCTCGTCGCCCAGCATCCGGTAGTCGCCGGAGCCGCCCTCCTCGCCCTCGCACTCGGTGATGAGGCGCACGTTCACGTCGCCGATCGTCCGGTTCACTATCTCCAGGCGGGTGGCCGCTGGGTCGAAGCCGCGCTCGGCGCACTCCCGTTGCAGGTCCTCGACGATGCGCGCCATCACGCGGATCGGCGGCTCCGTGCCGCCCTCCTGCCCGCCGCGGTGGCGCTGGAGCAGTTCCACGCGCGCCTTGCGGACAAGCTGCCGCTGCTCGTCGAGGGTGCCCCCGGCCGCGGCTGCGGTGTGCTGTGCGGTCACGGACGTGCCTCCAGCCTGTCCACGATCAGCCGGCCGAACTCCTCGGTGCCGACGACTGTGCACCCCTCCTCGTGGATGTCCGGACTCCGGTAGCCGTCCCTGATCACGTCCTCGACCGTCTTCTCCACGGCCGCGGCCTCCCGCTCCAGGCCCAGCGAGTGGCGCAGCAGGAGGGCGGCGGAGAGCACCGCGCCGACCGGGTTGGCCGCGTCCTGCCCGGCGATGTCGGGGGCCGAGCCGTGCACGGGCTCGTAGAGGCCGAACAGCCCGCCCGCGGTGCGCCGGGTGCCGAGGCTCGCTGACGGGAGCATCCCGATGGAGCCCGTCAGCATGGAGGCCTCGTCGGTGAGGATGTCGCCGAACAGGTTCTCGGTGACGATGACGTCGAACTCCGCCGGGGTCCTGATGAGCCGCATGGCGCAGGCGTCGACCAGCATGTGCTCGTAGGCGACGCCGGGGTGGTCGGCGGCCACCCGGTCCACGACCTGCCGCCACAGCACCGAGGAGCTGAGCACGTTCGCCTTGTCGACCGAGGTGACCTTTCCGCGGCGGCCGGCGGCGACGTCGAAGGCGACCCGCACGACGCGCTCGATCTCCTCCTCGGTGTACAGCAGCGTGTCGACGGCCTCCGTGCGCCCGTCGCGCTGCCGGATCTCGCTCGGCTTGCCGGGGACCGTCTCCATGTGCCCGTAGTAGAGGCCGGCCGACAGCTCCCGTACGAACACCATGTCCGTGCCCTTGAGGCACTCGGGCTTGAGCGACGATGCCGCGTATGACGCCTCGGCGGGGCGTACAGGGCGCAGGTTGGCGAAGAAGCCGAACTCCTTGCGGAGCCGGAAGAGCGCCAGCTCGGGACGGGGCCCGCCGGCGCGGCGTTCCGCAGCAGGCAGGGCGCCGACCGCGCCGAAGAGGAGTGCGTCGCTCTGCGCGCACGTCTGAAAGGTGGCTTCGGAGATCGCCGAGCCCTCCGAGGCGATCGCGTCCAGCCCGACGAGGCCCTCGTGGACGGTGAACGTGTGGCCGTACCGCTTCTCCACGGCACGCAGCACCTTCAGGGCCTGGGCGGTCACCTCGGGGCCGACACCGTCGCCCGGGAGCACCGTGATCGTGGCCTCGCTCATCGGGCCGTCTCCTTCTGCTTGGGGTGGAAGGACAGGAGCCGGTCGACCATGGAGCCGCGCCAGCAGATGAGGTCGTGGCCGCCCATGTACTCGGAGTAGTCCACCTCGTAGCCCTTGGCCCTGAGAACGTCGTGGAAGTTGAGGTGCGCCGTCATCGGGTCGTAGTCGACGATGGCCTCCTCCAGGCTCCCGATCTCCAGGGAGAACCGGACGGGCAGCCGCGGGTGGCGCTCGAACTGCCGGGTCAGCCACTCTGGTTCGAGTTCGGAGTGGTCCTTCTCCGGCCACCAGAAGGAGCCCGACTGGGAAATCACGTTGCCGAACCGCTCCGGCGAGGTGAGCGCGGCGTACGCGGCCGCGAGGCCGCCGAAGCAGGAGCCGCCGACCACGGTCCGCGCCGGGTCGTCGGTGATGTGGTAGTTCTCGTGCACCCACGGCATCAGTTCGCGGTTGAGGAAGTCGACGAAGGGCCGGTGGCAGGGCAGTTCGAGGGCCCGGGTCCGCTGGTCGACGTTGCTGTGCATGACCAGGACGTACGGCGGGATCCGCCCGACGTACACGAGGTTGTCCAGCACCGTCGTGATGTCGGCGAAGTTGTAGTACGCCCAGCCGTCGAAGAGCACGAAGACGTGGTAGGTCTCGCCCGAGGTGTCGTAGCCGGGCGGCGTGTACACGCTGACGTGGTGCTGCGTCCCCAGGATCTCGCTCTCGATCGTCTGCATGCGGGTGGAGCCTTTCGGCACCCCGCGGCGCTTGATGTTCCAGGGCTGCTTCGGGGCGTCGGGCAGTTCGAGCACCGACACCCGCATGCCGCCCTCCTGGCCGAGGATCGTGTGCTCCACGGGGTTGAGCGGATCGGGCCCGTAGGACGGGATGCGCGAGACGACGTCGGCGTAGGACGTGAACGGCCGCAGTGAGTCGTTCACCGAGTACAGGTACGTGGTCCGCAGGTGCGAGGGCAGGAAGTAGGACGCGTACCAGACGTCGGTGGCCGGGATCCGCCGCATACCGAAGTCCCGCGGGTCGGAGCCCTCCGGCACGCTGTAGAAGAACACCAGGACGTTCTCGGTGTCGCCCGGGTCCCGCCACAGGAAGGTGACGAGGGTCTTCGAGGGGTCGTCGGCGACCTGCTCCCTCAGCGGCGACCCCTTTTCCGCCACCTCTTTCCACAGCTCGTCGACGGCCCCGTGGTTCCCCGCCGCCACCGCCTCGGCCACGCGGGAGATGCGGGGACTCACCAGGGATTTCTCCGGAGCGAACATGGGTCGTTTCTCCTTAAGCCGTTGAGGTCGGTCACGGGTGCCGCGGGGGCCGCTCAGAGCAGGTCGAACAGCTCGTCCGCGTCCGCTTCCTCGTCCTGGTCGGCGCTGTGGTCGATGACCTGCGCGAGCGATGCGATGGTCCGGTTCTGGAAGACGACCGGGAGTTTCAGCTCCACGCCCCAGCGGTCCTGGACCTCGGTCGCCAGCGAGGCGACGAGGAGCGAGTGGCCGCCCAGGGCGAAGAAGTCGTCCTGGCTGCCCACGCGCTCCAGGCCGAGCAGCTTCGCCCAGATGCCGGCGAGTGCGGCCTCGGTGCCGGCCCGCGGCGCGACGTAGCTCTCGCTCGTCTGTACCTGGGAGACGACGTCCGGCAGTGCCGGCAGCGCCTTCCTGTCGACCTTGCCGTTGGGGCTCAGCGGGAACTCCTCCAGCGGCACGAAGTAGGCGGGCACCATGTACTCGGGCAGCCGTTCCAGCAGGTGCGCCCGGAGGTCCGCGGTGACCGCCTCCTGGCCGTCCCGCGCCGTGACGAAGGCGATCAGCCGCTTGTCGGCGCGGGTCACCTCGTGTACGACGACGAGGCACTGGCGGATGGCCGGGTGGTCGGCGAGGACGGCCTCGATCTCGTCGATCTCGATCCGGTAGCCGCGGATCTTGATCTGGTGGTCCTTGCGGCCCGCGTACTCGATGACGCCGTCCGCGCGGAAGCGGGCGAGGTCACCGGTGGCGTAGAGGCGCCCGGGACCGAACGGGTTGGCGACGAAGCGCTCCGCGGTCAGATCCGGCCGGCCCAGGTAGCCGCGGGCCGGCTGCACGCCGCCGATGAACAGGTCGCCGACGACGCCGTCGGGCACCGGCGCCATCGCCTCGTTCAGCACATACAGCTGGGTGTTGGCCACCGGGCGGCCGATAGGCACGCTGCTCGCCCCCGGCTCGCTCACGCACTCCCAGAAGCTGACGTCCACGGACGCCTCGGTGGGCCCGTACAGGTTGTGCAGCCGTGCCTTCGGCAGGGCCTGCATGCACTGCTCCTGCACCTCCAGCGGCAGCGCTTCGCCGCTGCACATCACGTGCCGGACGTCCGGGCAGCGCTCGGCGGCGGTCCGCTGTGCCAGGAAGCTGTGGAGCATCGACGGCACGAAGTGCAGGACGCAAATGTGCTGCTGCTCGATCAGCTCGGCCAGGTAGCCGGCGTCGCGGTGCCCGTCAGGACGCGCGACGTGCAGCCGGGCACCGGCGATGAGCGGCCAGAAGAACTCCCACACCGACACGTCGAAGCTGAATGGCGTCTTCTGGAGCACCCGGTCGTCCTCTTGCAGGTCGTAGGCGCTCTGCATCCACAGCAGCCGGTTGCAGATGCCGCGGTGCGAGAGCATCGCACCCTTGGGCCTGCCGGTCGAGCCCGAGGTGTAGATCACGTAGGCGAGGTTGTCCGGGTGCACCCGTGCGCCCACCGGCTCATCGCTCGCCTCCAGCCAGCCGTCGTCGGCACCACCGAGCTCGACCAGCTCGACGCCGCGCTCGGCCAGGAAGCCGACCTGCTCCCTGGTGCCGGGCTGGACCAGGACGAGTTGTACCGCCGCGTCCTGGGCGATGTACGCGATCCGGTCCGCCGGGTAGTCCGGGTCGAGCGGCACATAGGCGCCCCCGGCCTTGAGGACGGCGAGCAGGGCGATCACCAGGTCGAGGGACCGGTGCAGGGAGATGCCGACCCGGGCCTCCGCGGCCACGCCCCTCTCGCGCAGCGTGTGCGCCAGCCGGTTGGCGAGCCGGTCCAGCTGGGCGTAGCTGAGCTGGCCGTCCTCGCAGGACAGCGCGATCCGGTCGGGGGTCCTGCGGGCCTGCTCAACGAAGAGGTGGTGGAGGGTGGTGGGCCGCGACACGGACGCGTCCCGCGTCGCGTTGCGCCCGTCGACGATCTCGTCACGCTCCGCGGCCGTCAGCAGCGGCAGCCGCGCCACCGGGGTCCGTGGCTCCCTGAGCGCCGCCTCGGTGAGCAGCCGCAGGTGTTCGCCCATGCCGGCGACGGTGTCCCGCTCGAAGAGGGCGGTGCTGTACTCGAACGTCAGCCGCAGCGCGCCGTCGCGCTTTTGCACGCTCAGGCCCAGGTCGAACTTGGAGACGCCGATACCGGCCTCCATCACGTCCTGCATCCAGGCCGGTTGCTCCTGCTCCTCGGCGATGTCCTCGAAGAGCTTGTCGAGGCCGGTGAACATCACCTGGAACACCGGGCTGTAGCTGAGGCTGCGCTCCGGCTTCAACTCCTCGACGATGCGGTCGAACGGCACCTCCTGGTGGCTCTGCGCCTCCAGCAGCTTCCAGCGGACCTGTTCCACCACGTCGGAGAAGTCCGGGGTGCCCGAGAGGTCCACGCACAGGGCCACGGTGTTGACGAGGAAGCCGATCAGCGGCTCGGTCTCGACCCGGCCCCGGTTGGCGACCGGGATGCCGACCACCACCTTCTCCTGCCCGCTGTAGCGCGAAAGCAGCACGGCGAAGGCGCTCAGCAGCGCCACGAACTGCGTCGTCTGATGCTCGCCGCTCACCCGGGCGATGCGCTCGCCCAGCTCCGCCGGCAGCGAGACGCTCACGGAGGCGCCTTCGAAGTTCTGCACCGCGGGCCGGGGGCGGTCGGTGGGCAGCGAGATCAGCGCGGGCGCCTCGGCCAGCTGTCCCTTCCAGAACTCCAGGTGTGAACGGAGCCGGTCCTCCTCCATCCACTGCTGCTGCCACACCGCGTAGTCGGCGTACTGCACGGGGAGCGGCTCCCGGGTGGCCGGCCGGCCCGAGCCCAGGTCGTCGTAGCCGCGCAGCAGCTCCTCGTTGAGGATCGGGAGCGAGAAGCCGTCGACGATGGCGTGGTGGGCGCTGAACACCAGCAGTGACTCGTTGTCGGACAGATGGATGAGCAGGGTGCGCAGCAGCGGCCCCGTGGTGAGGTCGAAGGACTCCTTCCACAGCTCACGGGCGCGGTCCCGTGCCGCCTCCGGCCGCCGCTCGACCGGCTCGGCCGACAGGTCGGCCTCCGCGAGGACGACCTGCCCGGCCTCGGCGATCTCCTGCCAGACGCGGCCGCCGCTCTCCCGGAAGGTGGTCCGCAGCGTCTCGTGGCGCTCCACCAGCGCCTCCAGGGCGCTGGTGAGCCGCGCCGCGTCCACCGCCTCGGGCCTGTGGAGCAGCCAGCCCACGGTGTACAGCGGGCTGTCCGGGTGCAGGCGGTCCATGTACCACAGTCGCTGCTGCTCGAACGTCGCGGGGATGGGCTGGTCGCGCTCCACGGGCACGAGGGGGACCACGTCGTGCGGCTCCTTCTGCCGTAGCGCGGCGTCCACCTCGGCCGCGACCTGGGCCACGGTGGTCTGCTCGAACAGCACCCTGACCGGCATCTCGACCTCGAAGGTCTGGCGGATGCGGGCCTGCACCTTCACCGCGAGCAGCGAGTGCCCGCCGAGGGTGAAGAAGTCGTCGAAGACGCCCACCCGGCTCTGGCCCAACACCTCCTGCCAGACCGCGGCGAGCTGCGCCTCGGTCGTGGTGCGCGGCGGCGCGCCCGTCGAGGACTCCGGCGCCTCGGTCTCCTTAGGCAGCGGGAGCACCTTCCGGTTCAGCTTCCCGTTGCTGTTGAGCGGCAGCTCGTCGAGGTAGACGAAGGACGGCGGCACCATGTACGAGGGCAGCTGTTCCTTGAGATGCGCCCGGAGCACCTCGGTGGTGTCCGGCGTCTCCTCGTGCGACACGACATAGCCCACGAGGCGCTTGCTCGACCCGTCCGGCTGGGCGAGCACAGCACAGCCGCGGACCAGCGGATGCTGCTCCAGCACGGTCTCGATCTCGCCCAGCTCGATCCGGAAACCGCGGATCTTCACCTGGGAGTCGACCCGGTCGACGAACTCGATGTTGCCGTCGGGGAGGTACCTGACCAGGTCGCCGCTCTTGTAGAGGCGGCCGCCCGGCTCGTCGCCGAACGGGTCCGCGACGAAGTTCACCGCAGTCAGGTCGGGGCGGTTCATATAGCCCCTGGTCACGCCGACGCCTCCGATGTACAGCTCGCCGGGCACCCCGGCCGGCACCGGCTGCATGTGCTGGTCGAGGACGTAGAGCCGGACGTTGGTGAGCGGGCGGCCCATGTGGATGACGTCCAGGTGCTCGTCGGTGAGGCCGCCGGTGGCGAACACCGTCGACTCGGTCGGCCCGTAGACGTTGAAGAACGTACGGCCCGGCGCCCAGGTTCTGATCAGATCGGCCGGGTAGGCTTCGCCGCCGACGACCAGCGTGCGCAAATGCGGCAGCGGCTCGTCGGTGGGCAGTGTGGCGAGGGCACCGGGCGTGAAGTTCAGGCTCTCGATGGCCCGCTCGTCGAGCACGTCGTGCAGCTCCGTGCCGATCATGCGGACGTCCTTGCCGGGGATGTACACCGTGCCGCCGGTCACCAGCGGCATAAGGATCTCCCAGACGGAGAAGTCGAAGCTCGTCGAGGCGACCTGGAGCACGTGCTGGCGCCGGTCGAAACACGGGTGCCGGCGGATCCACGGCACCAGGTGGTGGATGCAGCGGTGCGTCACCATCACGCCCTTGGGCCGTCCCGTCGAGCCCGAGGTGTAGATGATGTAGGCGAGGTTCCGCGGCGTCAGCGTGGTGGCCGGAGCGCCCACCGGCTCCTGGGCGACCGCGGACCACTCGGAGTCCATGCAGAAGACCTCGAAGTCGCCCTCGGGCAGCTTCGGCACCACGTGCTCCTGGGTGAGCATCAGGTGCAGCCGGGCGTCCTCGACGACGAACGCCATCCGGTCGCGGGGGTAGCGCGGGTCGATCGGGACGTAGGCGCCGCCCGCCTTGAGGATGCCGAGCATGCCGACGATGCTCTCGGTGGAGCGCTCCAGACAGAGCCCGACCAGCACGTCGGGTCCGACGCCGTGGCGCTTCAGCCAGTGCGCCAGCCGGTCGGAGCGGCGCTCGAGCTCTGCGTAGGTGAGGTGCTCGTCCTCGTGGACCACCGCGACAGAGTCCGGCGTCGACAGCGCCTGCCGCGCGACGAGCTCGTGGTAATACACGGCCTCGACGTCGGACGTGGTCTCGGTCGCCCACTCGTTCACCGCACGGTCCAGCTCGCCGTCGGTGAGCATGGTGACCTGGCCGAGCGGGCGCTGCGGCGCGGCCACCACCTCACGGCAGAGCTCCCTGAGGTGCCCGAGCATCGCCTCGGCGGTCCGCGCGTCGAAACGCCGCGTGTCGTACAGGATGTTCACGCCGATCCGCTCGCCCACTGTGATCACAGTGTTGAGCGGGTAGTGGGTCTGCTCCTGGGAGTCCATCTCCGAGAAGCTCAGCGCCTTGCCGCGGCGCTCGTCCTCCGGGTAGTTCTCGAAGACGAAGAGCGTCTCGAACAGCGGCGCGCCGGCGGGCGTCTCGGCCCACTGCTGGATCTGGCCGAGCGGGCAGTGCTCGTGCTGACGCATCTGCACGTTCTGTTCCTGGAGGCCGTGCAGCCAATCGAGCACCGGGGCCTGGCCGGGCAGCTGGACCCGCATCGGCAGCGTGTTGATGAACAGGCCGACCATGCGCTCGACGCCCTCGACCTCGGACGGGCGGCCCGAGGTCACCGTGCCGAAGACGACGTCGTCGGTACGGGCGTAGCGGCTGAGCAGCAGCGCCCAGCAGCCCTGGAGCACGGTGTTGAGGGTGAGGCGGTGGCTGGCGGCGAACTCCTGGAGCGCCCCGGCCTCCGCCGCACTGAGGTCGGTACTGGTCCAGGCCTGGGTGGCCGGCGCATCGCCCTCGGTGTCCGTCCGCTTGCCCACGTCCAGCGCGGTGGGCTCGTCGAGGCCCTGGAGGGCGGTGCGCCAGTACTCCTCGGCCTGCCCCATGTCCTGGCGCTTCAGCCAGGTCACGTAGTCACGGTACGGCCGCACGGGTGCCGACTCGACGTGCCCGCCGCGGGTGGCCGCCTCGTACCACTGGACGAGTTCGCTCAGGACCAGGCTGATGCTCCACCCGTCCAGGATCGTGTGGTGGGCGCTCAGCACGAGCTGGTAGGCGTCGTCCGCGGTCCGTGCGAGCAGCATCCGCCACTGCGGCACATCGTCCGGTTCGAAGCTGCGGACGCGGTCGTGCTCCAGATAGCCGCGCAGCCGGTCCTGCTGCTCCTGGAGAGGCGCGGCGCGCCAGTCCTGCTCCTCCAGCGGGACGGGAACGTCGGCCCAGACCAGCTGGAGGGCCTCGTCGGCCGCCTGCCAAAAACTGGTGCGCAGGATCGGGTGCCGGCGCATGACCTCGGCCCAGCTGTGCCGGAAGGCCGCGACGTCCAGCGTCTGGTTCAGCCGGAGGATCTGCTGGACGTGGTAGGCGCCCTCGCCCTGCGCGAACCGGCTCTGGAACCACAGGCCCTCCTGCGTGGGGGTCTGCGGATAGCAGTCCTCCAGTGGGCGCGGCGAGGCGCCTGTGCGCCAGGCGGGCAGCGTGCGCAGCTCGGCGACCAGGGCGTCGATCTGCGCCTGGGTCAGGCCGCTGAGCGGCAGGTCCGAGGGGCTGTAACCCTGTACGTCCGGGCGGACGGCCTCCTTGGCGAGGCCCTTGAGGGTCTCGAGGGTGTTCTCGGCGACTTGTTGGATGGTGTGGGTGGTGTGTGTGTCGCTGTCGTAGGTCCATTGCATGTGGAGTCGGCCGTTGTGTATGTGGCTGACGATGTCGATCAGGTAGGGGCGGTGGTTGTCGGGGTGCCAGTCGGGGCCGGCCTGTCCGGAGGAGGCGGCGAAGCTGCTTGCGAGGGTTTCGTCGAATTGGCCGAGGTAGTTGAAGCTGATCTGGGCGGGTGTGGTTGTTTGTAGGGTGTTGCGGGTTTCGGTGGGGCTGTGGGCGAGGAGGCCGTAGCCGATGCCTTGTCGGGGGCGGGTTCGTAGGGCTTCTTTGATGTGTTTGAGTCCGTTGCCGAGTGCGGTGGTGGCGGGTACGGGGAGTCGTAGGGGGGAGATGGTGGTGAACCAGCCGGTGGTGCGGGAGATGTCGATGTCGTCGAAGAGTTCCTCGCGGCCGTGGCCTTCCAGGTCGAGGCGGATGTGGTCGTCGCCGGTCCAGGTGCCGATTGCTGAGGTGACGCCGGTGAGGAGTACGTCGTTGATGCGGGTGTGGAAGACCGCGGGGATGTCGTGGAGCAGGGCGCGGGTTGCTGCTTGGTCGAGTACGGCTTGGTAGGTGCGGCTGTGGCCGATGGTGTTGCGGCCGGCTGGGTTGTCCATGGGGGGGGGGTGGGTGGCCTGGGTTTGTTCGTGCCAGTAGGTGAGTTCGTCGAGTGTGGGCGTGGTGGCTGCCTCCTGTCGCAGCCGTTCGGCCCACTGGCGCCATGAGCTGGACTTGGCCGGCA
>NZ_QOIM01000036.1:316905-360709 GCF_003323735.1 Streptomyces reniochalinae
CGAGCAGCAGCGACTGGTTGACGTGGTGCGGTCGTGCGAAGTCCTGTGCGAAGAACCAGTGTTGGATCGGTGTCAGTGGGACGGGGCCGGTGACCAGGTCTTGTTCGGCCTGTATCTGCGGGGCGTCCTGGTGTTCGACCACTGGTGCCAGCTCGGCGATCGTCTGGTGGCGGAAGAGCTGTTTGACGGTGAAGTACAGGCCCTGTTGCTTGGCCCGGAAGATCATTTGGAGGCTGAGGATGGAGTCGCCGCCGAGCGAGAAGAAGTTGTCGTGCACGCCCACCGGGTGGGTGGTGCCGAGGACCGTCTGCCAGATGTGTGCGAGCTGTTCTTCCACCGGGGTACGCGGCGCCACGTGCTCCTGCTCCGCGACCGCGTGCTCCTGCCACGACAGCGCGGCCAGAGCCTTACGGTCGACCTTGTCGCTGGCGTTGAGCGGCATGCTCTCCAGCGGCACGACGATGCCGGGGACCATGTAGTGCGGCAGCCGTTCGCCGAGGAACGACTGGAGAGTCTCGGTTGCCACTGTCTGGCGGAAGACCGCGTAGGCGATCAGCCGCTTGGCCGCGCCGTCCTGGTCGAGCAGCACGGCGGCGTGCCGCACGTCGGGGTGCTGGGCCAGCGCGGACTCGATCTCGCCCAGCTCGACCCTGAAGCCGCGGATCTTCACCTGGTCGTCGGCGCGCCCGAGGAACTCCACGTCGCCACCGGGATGGAAGCGGGCGAGGTCGCCCGTCCGGTACAGGCGGCCGCCCGTGCCGAACGGGTTGGCGACGAACGCCTCGGCGGTCAGGTCCGGCCGGCCGAGGTAGCCGCGCGCCAGCCCGGCGCCGCCGATGTACAGCTCGCCCGCGACCCCGGCGGGCACCGGCTGCATGGCGTGGTCCAGCACGTACACCTGCATGTCGTCGAGCGGCCTGCCGATCGGCACCGTCGCCGGCACCTCGTCCCGCGGCTCCATCCGGTACGCGGTGGCGAACGTCGTCGTCTCGGTCGGCCCGTAGCCGTCCACCACGACCAGGCCCGGACATGCCTCGCGCACCCGACGCACCGCGTGGGCCCGCACGGCGTCGCCACCGGTCCACACCTCGCGCAGACCGGCCATGCACCCAGGGTCCTCCTGCGCCAGCAGGTGGAACAGCGCCGCGGTCAGCCAGACAGCGGTGACCCCGTGGGCCGCCGTGCACTCGCGCAGTACCGCCGGCGTAACGGCACCGGGCAGCGCCACCACGACGCGACCGCCGGAGAGCAGCGGCACCCACAGCTCGTACGTCGAGGCGTCGAAGGCCTGCGCGGAGTGCAGCAACACCCTCTGGTGCCCGTCCGCGAAGCCGCTGTCGGACGCCAGCGCGGCGACGTCGGCGTGCGTGACGGCGACGCCCTTGGGGCGGCCGGTGGAACCGGACGTGTACATCACGTACGCGAGGTCGTCGGGGGTGCCGCCGGACGCCACCGGTGTGTCGGGCCGGTCGGCGAGCCCGTCCCAGACGTCGTCGACGACCAACACCGCCGCGTCGGACCCGGGCAACGACGCGGCCTCCGAGCGCCGGGTCAGCACGAGGCGGAGACCACCGTCCTCGATCATGAGAGCCAGCCGGTCCGGCGGATACTCCGGGTCGAGCGGCACATACGCCCCGCCCGCCTTCAGGATCGCCAGCTGGCACACGATCGACTCCACGGAGCGTGACACGCACAGGCCGACCAGGCTCTCCCGGCCGACGCCGCGCTCCCGCAGCAGATGGGCCAGCCGGTTCGAGAGCCGGTCCAGTTCCGCGTAGCCGAGCCGGCTCTCGCCGCAGACCACCGCCACGCTCTCCGCGTTCCGGCGGGCGCACGCCGCGAACAGCCCGTGCAGGGTGTTCCGCTGAAGGTCCCGCTCGGTGCGGAGCCCGTGGCCCTGCTCGACGAGCCGGTCGCGCTCCGCCTCAGCGGCCATCGGCAGGTGCCGCACCCGGGTGTCCGGGCGCGCCAGCGCGGCCTCGACGAGCGCCTCGAAGTGGTCGGCCATGCGCCCGACCGTCTCCGCGCGGAACAGGTCGGTGCTGTACTCGAAGCCGAAGCGCATCCCGGCACGGTCGGCCTGGATCATGAGGGTGAGGTCGAAGCGGGCGACGCCGACGCTCATCCCCTCTTCCATCAGGCTGTGTATCCATGGCTTCGGCCGGGCGAGCTCCGCCGCGTGCTCCAGGTAGGGCAGGCTCTCGTCGGCGAACATCACCTGGAAGAGCGGGTTGTAGGCGAGGCTGCGGGCCGGCTGAAGCGCCTCGACGACCTGCTCGAAGGGGACCTCGCGGTGCGTCTGGGCGTCGAAGAGCTGCTTGCGGACCTGGAGCAGTACGTCCGCGAAGCCGGGGTCGCCGCGCAGGTCCACCCGGACGGCGACGGTGTTGACCAGGAAGCCGACCACGGATTCCAGCTCGACGCGGTTCCGGTCGGCGATCGGCACGCCGATGACGACCACGTCCTGCCCGCTGTAGCGGGCCAGGAAAACCGCGAACCCGCTGAGCAGGGTGAGATAGTTGGTCACCTGGTGCTCGCGGCTGACCTCGGTGATCCGCTGCGTCGTCGCGGGTGACAGCCGGCGCCGCACGAAATCGCCGGCGAAGCTCCGCTCGTCCGGCCGGGGGAAGTCGGTGGGCAGCGAGAGCACCTCGGGCGCCTCGGCCAGCTGCTCCTTCCAGTAGTCCAGGTGGAAGGCGAGCCGTGTTTCCTCCATCCACTGCTGCTGCCACACCGCGTAGTCGGCGTACTGCACCGCGAGGTCCGGCAGCAGGGAGGGCTCGCCGTCCGCCAGGGCCCGGCAGATCTGGAGGAACTCCTGGTCGAAGAGGCCGATCGAGTAGCCGTCGAACACCGTGTGGTGGGCCGCGAGGACCAGGACCTGCTCCGTCCGGGAGGTCTTGATCAGTCGGGCCCGCACCAGGGGCCCGGTGACCACGTCGAAGGGCTGCGCCCACCAACCGCGGATCTGGTCCTGCGCCTGGGCCTCGGCCTGCTCCTCGGGGAGCGCGGACAGGTCGGTCACCGGCAGGTCGAGGCGCTGCTCGTCGGCGATGACCTGCCAGACCCGGCCGTCCTCCTCGCGCAGGGTGGTGCGCAGCGGCTCGTGGCGGCGCGTCATCTCGTGCAGCGCGTCGCTGATCACCGACTGCTCGATGGACGTGGGCAGCGGGATGAGCCAGTTGACGGTGTATGACGAGGTTCCGGGGCTCAGCCGGTCGATGAAGAACAGCCGCTGCTGGTCGAAGGTGGCCGGCAGCGGGCGGCCGCGTCCTGCGGGGGTGAGCGGGGGCATCCGGACCGGTTGCAGCTCCTCCTGCCTGCGCTGGAGCTCGCGCCCGATCTCGGCGATGGTCGGCAGGTCGAAGAAGAGCCGGACCGGCACCTCCAGGGAGAAGACCTCCCTCACCCGGGACGCCATTTGCACGGCGAGCAGCGAGTGTCCGCCCAGCTCGAAGAAGTCGTCGAAGACGCCGATCGGGGACCGCCCCAGCACCTGCTCCCACATCGTGACGAGCAGCGCCTCGGTGGTGTTGCGGGCGGGCACGCGGCTCTCCGTGCTCGCGGCGGCCGGCGGGAACAGCAGGGCACGCCGGTCGAGCTTGCCGCTGGAGGTGATGGGCAGGGCGTCCAGCGCGACCAGGTCGGAGGGCACCATGTAGGGCGGCAGCCGCTCGGCCAGGTAGCCGCTCAGCTGCGGCAGCAGCAGATGCTGGATTTCCCCCTTGAGCGGCTGGTTGGCGTAGCCCGCCCAGTCGCGGGTCTCGCCGTGCCCGGCCAGGGCGATACGCTCGCCCTCCTCGCAGCGGGGCTCGGCACCGGCGCGGGTCAGGTCGACCGCGTAGCCGCCGTCCGCGCCATGCCGCCCCCAGTCGACAGCGGCGGTGTAACCGGCCTGCTCGGCGAGCGCGAAGACATCCTCGGGGTCGACGCCGTTCTGCGGCCGCGGTTGGGCACGCCACGCCTCGACGGTTTCGAGCCCGGCGTCGCCCTTCAGCCAGCGCAGGGTGCGCACCGCCTCCTCGACACGGGCGTTGGGCACGTTGCGCAGCCGGAGCCGGTCGGGCGACTCGCCGGTGAGCCTGGACCGCAGGTCCGCGAGGGTCACCACCTCCGTGGCCCAGTCCAGCTCGGTGCCGTCCTGGTCCCGGCGGTCCTCCTCGTCGGCGGTGGCCGGGGCGCCGACGTGCAGGACCACCTGGTAGCGGAACATCGTCAGCTCGTTGTGGTGGCGGCCGCGCTTCGGCCGTATCTCGACCCGGGAGATCCGCCCTGTGCTCGCCGCCCAGTCCCGGAAGAACGCAGGATCGAGGGTGAGCTCCTTCTCCTGCTGCACCCGGTGCTGCACCCGCTGCCGCAGCTGCTGCCGCGTCATGGCGTCGGGCGCACGGCTCGCCTCCACGCTGGCGTGGAAGGCGTCGAGCAGCGGGAAGCTGCGCACGTCGCCGATGATGATCCGGCCGTCGTCGGCGACCCGGGCCAGCGCGCCTTCGAGGACGCGGACGAGGTAGTCGGCGTCGGGGAAGTACTGAAGAACCGAGTTGACGACGACGGTGTCGACCGGCTCCACGTCCAGCTCACCGACCTCGTCCGCCTCGCCCTGCCGGATGTCGACCGTCTCGCGCAGCTCGGGGCGGGACTCCAGACGGTTGCGCACGGACTGCAAAGCCGACGAGGAGAAGTCCATGCCGTAGTAGCGCCGGCACCCGGTGGCGAGCGGGAAGAGCAGCAGGCCGGTGCCGCAGCCGATCTCCAGGATCGTGCGCGGCTCGTAGCCGCGGATCAGCGTCGCCGTGTCGTCCTGCCAGGCCCGCATCTCCTCCAGGGGGATGGGCTGCCCGGTGTAGCTGCTGCTCCAGCCGGAGAAGTCGGCGCCGTCCTCGGGGCGCTCCCCGCTCGGGTCGAAGGCGTCGTACACCTCGCGCCAGTGGTCGACGCGCTTGTCGGCCAGGGCTTCCTCGCGCTCCTGGACGGCCTCTTGCGCCCGCTGCGGATGCAGCACGACATACGAGAGGAGGGCACGTGCGCCCGTCTGATCCTCACGGACGATGGTCGCCGCGTCCTGCACGGCGGGGTGCTCGCTCAGCACGCCGTCGATCTCGCCCAGCTCGATGCGGTACCCGCGGATCTTGACCTGCGAGTCGGTGCGGCCGAGGAACTCCAGGTTCCCGTCCGGGCGCCAGCGGGCCATGTCGCCCGTCTTGTAGATGCGTTCCCCGGCGGCGCCGTGGAAGGGGGAGGCGACGTACTTGCCCGCCGTCAGCTCGGGCGCGTGCGCGTAGCCGTCGCTCAGGCACGGTCCGCCGATGTAGAGGTCGCCCGGCACGTCGAGGGGGCACGGGCGCAGGCCGTCGTCGAGCACGTAGTAGCGGGCGTTTTGGATGGGTTTCCCGTACGGGATGCTCGTCCAGGACGGGTCCACCTCACCGATCGGGAAGAAGTTCGACCAGACGGTCGCCTCCGTGGCGCCGCCGAGGCCGACGACCTGGACGTTCGGGAACGCGGCCCGCATCAGATCCGGGGAGTGGACCGGGATCCAGTCGCCGCTCATGAAGATCAGGCGCAGCGCGTGCGAGACGGTCTCCGGCACGCCCGCGCCGTCCGTCGCCAGGAAGGGCACCAGCTGCATCAGGGCGGCGGGCGCCGAGTCCCAGAAGGTGATGGGCTCCTCGGCGAGGTAGCGCAGCAGGTTCGCCGGCTCCTGGATGTCCTCGCTGGTGGCGACGCGGACCTGGCCGCCGGCGGCGAGGATGCCGAAAACGTCGTAGACGGACAGGTCGAAGGTGAGCGAGGTGACGAAGAGGATGCGGTCCTCGGACCCCACCGAGAAGGTGTTGTTGACCCACTCGATCAGGTTCACCGCGGGGGAGTGCTGGACCATGACGCCCTTGGGAGTGCCGGTCGAGCCCGACGTGAAGATGACGTAGGCGAGGTCCAGGGGGCCGCCCTGGACGGGCAGGTTCTCCCGGGGCATGCCCGCGGTCTCGGTGGCCGAGTGCACCGGCCAGGGCAGGCCGGCCCCGGTCTGGGCGTCGTCGTCCGCAGTGTCCAGGCACACCACGTGGGCGAGGGCCGGCAGCGGGTCGACGGTCTGCACGCGCGGCAGCAGGGCGTGCTGCGTCAGGACGCACGGCACGCCCATCGAGTCGAGTATCTGGTGCCACCGCCTGACGGGGGCGTTGGCGTCGAGCGGGATGTAGGTGGCGCCCGCCTTGAGGATGCCCAGCAGGGCGGGGACCATCTCCGCTGAGCGCCCCATGAGGACGGCGACCTGGTCGCCGCGCCGGATGCCGAGCCGCTTGAGGTGGTGCGCGATCTGGTTGGCCCGCTCGTTGACCTCGCGGTAGGTCCAGCGCTCGTCCTTGAAGAGCAGCGCGGGCGCGTCAGGGGCCTGCGCCACGCGGCGCTCGAAGAGCTGGTGGATGCACAGGTCCCGCGCGTAGGGCGTGTCCGTGTCGTTCCAGTCGTGGACGAGCTGGGTGTGCTCGGCCTCGGTGAGGAGCGTCAGCTCGCCCAGCCCGGCCTCGGGCTTCTCGACGAGGTCGGTGAGGATCCGGTGGAGGTGCCCCGCCATCCGCTCGACGGTGGGCGCCGCGAAGCGCCGGGTGTCGTAGTGCAAGGTGGCCGTGAGGCGCTCCCCGGGGGTGGCCACCATGCTCAACGGGTAGCCGGGGTGGCTCTCCTCCCAGCTCCTGACCATGCACAGGCCGCCGGCCCGGCCCGGTTCCTCGGGCTCCTCCACGGTGACGACGCTGTCGAACAGGGACTCCCCGGAGCCGATTCCGCTCCACTGATGGACGAGCAGCAGCGGGCTGTGCTCGTGCGCCCGGATCTGCTCGTACCGGTGCTGGATGCCCCGCATCCACTCCGCCCAGCCCATCGCGGGCGGCACCTCGGCGCGCAGCGGCAGCGTGTTCACGAACTGGCCCACCATGGCATCGACGCCGGCCAGGTCGGCGGACCTGCCGGAGGAGGTGACGCCGACCACCACCTCGTCGGTGCCCAGGCAGCGGCTCAACAGGAACGCCCAGGCACCCTGGAGGAGGGTGGTGAGGGTCAGGCCCTGGCGGGCGCCCGCGTCCCGCAGCGCCGCGGTCTGCGCGGCGTCCAGCACGAGGGGGACCTGCTCGTAGGCGACGGCCTGCGCCTCGCTCCCGGTCTCCTCGTCGGCGGACGGCCTGAGTTCGAGGGGCAGCGGCCGGGCGGACGGCACGCCGTCGAGCGCGTCGTGCCAGAAGGCCTCGGACCGGCCGGCGTCCTGCCGGCTCAGCCAGCCGACGTACTCGTGGAACTGCGCGGCAGGGCGCACCGGCAGCGGCTCACCCGCGACGAGGCGGTCGTAGACCTGCTCCACCTCGCGCAGCACCCTGTTCTGGCTACGCGCGTCGAGCAGCAGGTAGTGCAGGCTCCACAGGATCTGGAAGCGGGCCTCGCCCAACCGGCAGACGTGCAGCCGCCACAGCGGCGCCGCCTCCAGGTCGAAGCCCCGCGCGCGGTCCCGGCGCAGCAGGGCCCGCATCCGTTCGGAGCGCTGCTCGCCCGTGCCGCTCCAGTCCTCACAGGCGTAAGGAACGTCCACGCTGCCGCTGACCCGCTGCACCGGCTCGCCACCCGGCAGCTCGGTGACGCTTGTCCGGAGCGCGGCGTGCCGGTCGGCGACGTGCGCCCAGCTCCTGCGGAAGGTGTCGACGTCGAGTTCCCGCGCCACCTCCAGCACGACCTGTACGTGGTACAGGCCGCCGGGGCCTCCGTGCCGGGACTGGAACAGGATGCCCTGCTGGGTAGGCGTCAACGGATAGCTGACCTCGCCCGATTCAGTTCCTGATACGGCGGGGAGGTCTTTCGCTGGGTCCTCAAAAGTGCTCAATGCTGCAATCCTCTTGAATTCACAGGTGGCGGGACCTCGCACGAGCGGCGCCCGATTGCCGCGTAGAAATTCGTTCGTAGGGCAGTTTTCGCAGCCACGGCGTGGATGTCGAGTGTTCTGCCGGGAGTTTTAGGGCTGCCCCTAGTAGCGTGCTGTTCAAGGGTTTTCCAGGTCGGTCCGATGTCTGGCCGTTCGCTGGAGGAGGGCGTGCAATCGTCCGGTGCGGGCATGGCTGCCGCCGGAATCCCACCGGATCGCATGCCGGTGCACCGCGGGGGGATGAGTCCGGGCCCCCGACTCGGGGGATGCCAGAGGCCCGGGGCCTGTAAACGGCGTCTGCCGCCTTCGTCGTGAGTCTTGAAGGGCGAGCGCCCCCAACGAGGCATTGTGCTTACCGAATCCGGAGGAATCGCGCACGGTTGCGCTGAACCGCTGGGTCGGGCCTGTTGCGTGACGCCGTCCAGGGCCTTCCGGCACCCGGCCCCGCTAGGGAGTGTCTTCAAAGTAGCGGCGTCCGCCCGGAGGGCGGGCCTGGCGGTGTCTGGTGCGTGCGCTCGCAAGGCGGAGGAGGGAGTCCCTGCGTGGGGGCACCTCCCGGGGCGAGCGAAGCCGAGCCCTGGGGGAAGCGGCGACCGACGACAACGCCGCGAGCGTGCGTGCCAGGCGCCGCCAGGCAGGCGGGACTTTGAAGACACGACCTAGGCCCGCGACGGGCCGGGACCAGCCCGTGCCCGATGCTGACCACGGTCAGCGCGGCCTCGATCGCGCCGGCGGCCCCGAGGACCGCGGCTGAGGACGCCTTTCGGCACCGCCGCACTCGGCCGGTGCGGCAGTAGCCGGCCGGTCATCGCCGCTTCGGCCACATCGTCCGCCGGCGCCGCGGTGGCGCGCGCGTCGACGTGCGAGGTGTCGCCCGGCACGGGACAGGCGTCGGCGGTCGCCCGGACCGTGACCCGCGCGCCACGCTCCTGCGGGTGCGGCGCGGTGGCGTGGTAAGCGCCGGTGCTCGCCCCGCGTCCGGCGAGCAGGGCCCGGGCCCGGGCCCGTGCGCCGCGGCGAGCGCGGGCGCGGTCGCCCGGGGTGGACGTGACGTGCGGCAGGGCGCCGGGGCGGGCTGCGCCGTCCAGGACGTGGGCGGCCGCCTGCACCGCCAGGTGCGAGAGCGCCTCGCCGGGGCGCGCCCGGTACCGCGTGGCGGCCCCGGCACGGGAGCGCACCCCGAGGTCCGTCACGTCCCCGTAGCCCAGCAGTTGAGCGCCGGGGGCCCGTGCCGGCGGCACCCAACCGCTGACCCGCTCGATCACGCAGCCATGCGCCAGCATCTCGTCCTCCTCCGTACCTTCGCTCGTGAAGGAAACGTAGAAGGGCGGTGGGGAATCCGCCACGGCTCCGGACCTTGGGTAGGTGTTGTTCTAGTGTTACGTCCCCGGGCCGCCGGTTGCGGTAAAGGCACGGGCGTCGCTCAGAACCGTCTCCGCGCACATTTTGGGGAATGACCTAGAAGTGCGTGCCCGACTCGTCGGAGAATCCCCGAGACTTCGGTTGCCATGACACAGTCTTTCGGTTACGTCGGTCCGGCCTCCGGGCAGGACGACCTCCCGCACGGGGAGCGTCTCGCCACGTGGCCGTCGACGCCCGGTCGCTCCAGGCCATCCCGGAGGAGATCGCCCACCTCTACGTCACGGCGTTCACCAGGCGGGGGAGCCCACCCACCCCGTGCCGGCACGACCGGCTGTGCACGGCGATGTTCCAACGCGACGTCAGGGCCTGGAGGTGGAGCTGCCCGCACTCGAAGCCGTCGTGCGCCGGGGCCGCTCCCAGCACGTATGCCGGGTGCGAGCGGACGCCGGATGTCGACACGCGCCCGAGGGGGTCGTGTTCGACGTGGGAATGCGGCACCGGCCTGTTCGACGAACGGACCATCCGGGGGATCGCGCACGACTACCGGAGGTCCCTGCGCACCGTCGTGGAGCGGTCCGGCAGCGGGTGACGCCGACGGCGTGGAGGCGTCAGTTGCGTATGCACTCGGGGAGCACCTTGGGTGGCCAGCAGCCGATGCTGAAGATCCCCATCGAATACGCCTTCGCGGCCAGCGCGGTGCGGTTCGGCACCTTGAACTGCCGCAGGAGAAGGCTGACGTGGTATTCGATGCCCTGCCGGCTGAGGAACAGCTTCGCCGCCAGCCGCGCGGTCGGATCGCCCGCGGCCACACCTTCCAGAACCCGTGAGGTGAGGCTCGTCAGTTTCACCTGCCCCCGGGCCGGCGGAAGCGATTCCTTCGTGCGTTCCGGCGCGAACTGCACCACGATCGACTGCGTTTTGTCCGTTCCGTTGTCGACCGGGAACGCGGCCAGCTGGCCGACGATGCCGGTGCCCTCGAAACGCGTGGCGATAGGCTGGCAGTCGACCCGCGCGTGGTCGCCCTGGATCAGCCGTTCGAACTGACGGAGCAGGTGCGATCGGACGCTCAGGTGGAGCAACTCGGCAAAGCTGTGGTTCCTTATGGCCGTGCGCGGGCGGCCGCACTGCTCGCTGAAGACGTCGTTTACCGCGCGTACTCGGAGAGCGGAATCCAGGACAGCCAGACCGATTCCCGTCTTTTCGAAAAGGGAAAGCAGCACATCCCCGTATTCAGCACCGCTGATAACCGCGTCCATCAGCGGTGGGGGAGGAATGCATGCGCCCATGCCGGTTCTCTCCGCACAATGAGCCGGCTCGGAAGGAAGTACCTTCGGGTCGACGGGAAAAGACGCTTGCGTAAGTGAGTTGGCTGCCCGCACGTTAGTCCCCCATGTCGGATCGGAATATTTCGCTCAGGATCGGGATTCGCCTCGGCAGGCTAGGCAGGCGCCACCACAGGGGTCAACGTCTGGGGGCCCCCTATCCCCGGCGCTCCCTCCCCTATGTCGTCTTGCAAGGGGCCGTGAGCTGCGGCTCTACGGGCGCACGGAACGCGGTGGGCCATGCGGCGGGCGATCGCAAGAAGCTGTCCGGAAAGTCTGGGGAACCCACCAGAACTGCTGTGAAACGACTTCATCCTGCCGTACTTGAGGCCGCTTGCGGAAGGCTCTGTCCTGTCAGCGGTTCCAGGGGGCCACTCCGGTCGGCGGCACCGACCGGCGGCCACCTGGTCCAACCCACTACTGGGGGACTGGAAGTGCGTGCGCGCCGTCATGTCCCCCAGGACAGTGGTGTTCTGTATCCGCCGGAGGCATCGTCCCCCGTGACCCACGACGGGAGTTCACCCATATGGCCGTCGCACTCGTCAGCGGTGTCCTGATCATCGCCGCGCTGGCAGCGGCGCACTGGTACCACTACCTGCGCCTCGTCAAGGACACCACCCGCGCCGTCAGCGGATGGCGGCGGGCCGGCACCGTACTCGCCGTGCTGGCCCCGGCGTTCACCGCGGCGCTGCTGACGATCGGGCCTGCGGAGCCGAGCATCGCCCTGCGCCGCTTCGCGGACGCCACGGCGTCCTTCTGGCTTCCTCTGTTGCTCTGGCTCACCCTCGTACTGCTCCTGGGGGAGGCGGCCCGCCCCCTGCTCCGACGTGTCCTGGCCCGGCGGAGCAGGGCACGGGCCGCCCGGCCGGTACCCGACACGGCCGATGCGTCCCGTGCGGCGCCGGACGTAGCCGGAGCGCCGCACGGGGCGTCAGGCGCGGCGGACTCCGACGCCTCCCGGAGGCTTTTCGTCGCGCGCACCGTCGCGCTCGGCGCCGTCGTCCTCGCCACGGGGGGAGCGGTCGCGAGCCGGCCTGGAGGGGGACCGTCGCAGGGGCCTGACGTCCGTGGCCTCGAGGTCGCGATGCCCTTCACCGGTCGGTGGCTGACCCAGAACAGCCCGGCCCGGCAGGTGCCGAGTCATGGCACCGACTCGTTGGGCGGCCGCTACGCCATCGACTTCGTCGCCGTGGACGATGGGTGCCGCACGGCCGCCGGTCGCAGCTGGCGAACCTTCCTCGGCACCGAGCGGCCGGAGGTCTTCCACGCCTTCGGCCGGCCCATCACCGCACCGGTCACCGGCACGGTCGTCGCGGTCCACGACGGAGAGAGCGACCACGCCGCGCGGCGTTCGCAACTGGCGCTGCTTCCGTACATGATGGGCGAGGGGGGACGGCTGAGCCGCGGGGTGAACGCCGTTGCCGGCAACCATGTGATCATCGCGGTGTCCGAGCACGGCCCGTTCGTCGCCCTGGCGCACTTCAGGTCCGGGTCCGTGCGGGTGACCACCGGCCAGAAGGTGACCGAGGGAGAGCACATCGCGGACTGCGGCAACTCCGGAAACTCGACCCAGCCACACCTCCACATCCAGGCCATGGACAGCGACGACCTGTCCGTGGCTCGCGGTGTGCCCATGGTGTTCCGGCGTTTTCGGGAGTGGCCGTCGGGGACGGGCGCGGGCCGCGTCAGGGAGCGCGCCATGCCGGGGGAGGAGGTGGTCGTGGAGCCGCTGCGGTCGTAGCGGTCCGGCGGGCCGGAACACGAACGAGCCCCTCCCGCCACGCGCCCCGGCCAGGGTGCGCGACGGGAGGGGCTCTCGTGTGCCGGCCTTACGGCCTCCTGGCCGTCATCCGGTACGTGACCAGGAAACCGACCACGGCCCAGGCCGCCAGGACAGCGAAGGAGACGAGACCGACCCCGCCCGCCGGCGTGTTCAGCGTGTCCCGCACGGCGTCGGCCATGTACTGGAAGGGGAGCACCTTGTGCACTGTCTCGAACCAGTCGGGCAGCCGGGAGGCCGGGAAGGTGATCGGCGAGAACATCAACGCGATGAACACCACCAGCTGGGACACCAGCCGGGCGACCGGCGGCGCCATGCCGTAGCCGATGCCGTAGCCGAGGCCGATGGCGGTGAAGGCGGTCAGCAGCGCCGCGGGGATGACCAGCGGACTGATGTCGAGGGTCAGGTCGAAGCGGAGGGCGGCCACCACGAGCGCGGCCACGATGCCAGGCAGCGCGGTGAGCAGCGCCACCGTGGCGTCCGACGCGATGAGGGCGGTCCTCGGCACCGGCAGCGACCGGTTGAAGTCGAAGATGCCCTCCTGCTTCGCGGAGGCGACCTCCTGCGGGCCGATCACCATGCCGACGGTGATGAGGCCCAGCACCGGGGCGCCGGTCGCGAAGTAGAGCGCGGTGGCGTCGTCCACCTGCGGCACCAGGTAGGCGAAGCCGATGATGATGCCCACCGCGAGACAGGTCTGGATGACGAGGTTGAGGACCAGGTTCGCCCGGCTCCGCAGCGCCGTCCATCCGAGCAGCAGGCCGTAACTACGCAACCAGTGGTTCACCTTGCGCCCCCTTCTCGGCTTCGAGGGCGGCCTCGTCGCCGGACAACTGCACGTACACGTCTTCCAGTCCGACCGGCACGAGGGCGAACTCGTCGATGTGCCCCTCGTCGCGCAACCGCTGGGCCCAGGCCAAGGCCGGCGATGCCGCGGCGGAGTCCAGGGGCACCACCAGCCGCCGGGTGCTGTTCATCATCGGACCCGCGGCGGTGATGTGGTCCGGCAGCTTCGGCAAGTCGCCGTCGGTGGCCGCTGTCAGCTCCAGCCGGAACTCGCCGACCGCCCGGGAGCGCAGCTGCGCGGGCGTGCCCTCCGCCACGACCTTGCCCGAGGCCATCACGACGGTGCGGTCCACGCTGCGCTCCGCCTCGATGACGTTGTGCGTGACGAGCAGCACGGCACAGCCGCGATTGGCGAGTTCCCGGATCTGCTCCCACAGAAGCCTGCGCCGCACGGGGTCGACGTCGTTGGTCGGCTCGTCGAGCATCACGACCCGGCCGGGCCCCGCCGCCGCGGCCATCGCGAAGGCGGTCAGCCTGCGGACGCCCCCGGAGAGCTTCTCCCCTGTGGTGTCGGCCCACGCCTCGATGTCCAGGGCGGCGATCAGCTCGTCGGTCCTGGTCCGCGCGGCCTGCTTGTCCAGACCACGGATGCGGGCCAGAGTCCTGGTGGCCTGGCGGGGTGTCACGCCGGCGAGCGGCGCGTGGGCCTGCGGCATGATCGAGACCATCCGGCGCACCTTGGCGGGCTCTGCGACCGGGTCGATCCCGCTCACCCGGATGGTGCCGGACGTCGGCATCGCCAGGCCCGCGACCTGGTTGATCAGGGTGGTCTTTCCGGCGCCGTTGTGCCCCAGGAGGCCGACCACCTCGCCTGCCTCGACGTGCAAGCTGATGCCGTCGTTGGCACGTGTGCTGCCGCGATAGCACTTCACGAGATCTTCGATAATCAGCAATTTCCTGCCCGTCGCCCGGAGGAGATTCAAAGATCCGCGACTGTGGGAACGGCTGCCCGACTCGCTGCCGGCCCGTATCCGCGCAGTCGCGTACGGATTCGCCGACCATGCTCCTGGTGGCTCCGGAGAGTTGCCAGTGCTGCTGCCCAGCACTGTAAGAAACCCCAGAACTTCCCGATCGGGATTGCCTTGTTCGGTCGTGGAGAACTTGAGAGCACCAGCGAGCGCGGGGGCAACAGCCCAGCTCAAGGGCGGTCAGTCGACCGCCGCACAGCGACAGAATCGCACCTGGCCGAAAAGGAACCCCATTCTCCAACGAGAAGTCCTTCCTACCGCATGACGCACAGTGACCTCGGCGGGCTGATCGTCGGTGGCGTCGGCCCGGCGCTCGCCGGCCACATTCCCGGAGCGATGGAGAGAACAGGCCGCGCGCGCCGACACCGCTCACCTATGCTGACGCCATGGCTGTCGAGGAATCGCCGTCGCGAGGTCGAAACCCCCGGGCGATCGAGCTCTCCCTGCCGTTCACGGGGCGCTGGCTGATCGAGAACAGCCCGGCCCGGCGGGTCCCGAGCCATGGCACGGACCTGTTCGGTGGGCGCTACGCCATCGACTTCGTCGGCGTGGACGAGCGCCACCGGACCTCCGCCGTCAGCGACTGGCGGACCCTCTTCGCCACGGAGCCGCCGGAGCGCTTCGTCGCCTTCGCCCGGCCGTTGCTCGCACCCGGCGGCGGCACGGTGGTCGCGGTGCACGACGCCGAGCCCGACCACGAGGCGCGGCGCTCCCAGCTGACGCTGGTGCCCTACGCGCTCGGCCAGGCGGGCCGGGCGCGGCGCGGCGTCGGCGCCATCGCCGGCAACCACGTGGTCATCGCGCTGTCCGAGGGCGGCGCCCATGTCGTCCTGGCGCACTGCAAGGCCGGCTCCGTGCGGGTGTCCCCGGGGCAGCGGGTGACCGAGGGACAGCACGTCGCGGACTGCGGCAACTCGGGCAACTCGACCCAGCCGCACCTGCACCTTCAGGTGATGGACGCCCCCGACCCGGTCACCGCCCGCGGCGTGCCCGTGGAGTTCAGGCGCTTTCGTGAATGGCCGCGGGGGAGGGGCCAGGCCGGCCTCAGGGAGCGCGGTGTGCCGGGTGAGGGCGCGGTGGTGGAGCCGCTCGCCTGAGGCCAGGCCCGAGGCCCGAACCGGGCCGGCCCCGGTCCCCAGGCGAGTCCGGGGCGCGGTCGGCGGCCCCGGACTACCGGGCGATCTGGAGCAGCTTGTTGGGTGTGCCATCGGACGGCACACCGGTCAGGACGCCGTCCACGGCCGCATCGTCCAGCGCACCGGCCACCTCGTGAGGCGCGGCCTTCGGGTGCCGGCTCAGATAGATCGCGGCGGCACCGGAGACATGGGCGGCGGAAACGGTGGTGCCCGAGTCCGTGGTCGTCCCGCCACCCGGCCGGTCGGACGTGATGTCCACCCCGGGGGCGTACAGGTCGAGGCCCGTCCCGTAGTTGCTGAAGGTCGCCACCGCGTCCTGGCAGTCCGAGGAGCCTACGGTGATGCCCTCGCGCACCCGGGCCGGGGACGCGTTGTCGACATCGTCGGTGTCCGCCCCCGCCTCCAGCACGTACGTCACCCCGGACGCGATGGACTTGCGCACCGCGGCGTCCAGCGCGTCGTCCGGGGGGAGGCCGATGACGAAGTTCGCCACCGACGGCCCCGAGGCGTGCTCGGTGACCCAGTCGATCCCGGCCAGCACCCCGGCGATGGTGCCGCCGCCGGCCGCGTCGAGCACCTTGACCGAGACCAGGTTCGTCTTCTTGGCCACCCCGTACGTGGTGCCGCCGATGATGCCGGCCATGAAGGTGCCGTTGCCCAACTCGTCGCTGCCATCCCCGCCGAAGGCGTCGAAGCCGGGCTTGGCACGGGGCGCGTAGTCGGGGTGGTCGTAGTCGATGCCGGAGTCGACCAGGTAGACGTCCACGTCGGAACCCGCCTCGGACGGATAGCTGTAGGAGCCGTCCAGGGGCAGCGTCCGCTGGTCGATACGGTCGAGGCCGCAGGTCGGCTCGGACTGCGACACGGTCCTGTGCCGCTTCGGCCGGTGCACTCTGGTGTTCTGCTCCACCAGGCGCACGGACGGATCGGCGGCCAGGCGGCGCGCCTGCTCCGCGCTGGCGTGGACCAGCATTCCGTTGAGCGCGCTGTCGTACCGCTGCTGTACCCGCGCACCGTATTTCGCGGCCACGTCAGGTCGGGCGCCCTCGTCGAGCACCACCAGGTAGCTGTTGCTCACCGCCCGGACGCTGCCGGCGTTGACGACGTGCCCGACAGCGGCGTGGGCGGGTTCGGGCGCGGCGGCCGCAATGCTCGTGCCGAGCAGAGTGCCGATCGCCAATGCGGTGAGGGTGCGGGTGTAGCGGACAGCCGGCGACGATGCCTGCACTGCTCCTCCTGGTGAGCTCATGGGTTGCTGACAGACCGGGATGGCTGCTCCCAGCACGCCGGGAGCGGCCATCCCGAGGCCCACCCGGACCGTTCCTGCCGGCTCCGGGCGGCCGGCGGTCCGCTGGAGTGGCCTAGACGTGCGCCGCTTCGAGCGCCACCAGGTGGCCGGTGCCGCTCAGCGTGGCCATGTCGACGTCGGCGACACAGCGCACCTTCACGTAGTTGAGCGTGAGGGTCCCTTCGACGTGCGCGGTGCCTGTGCCGTTCGCGAAGTCCGCCTTGCTCAGGTCCGTACGGGCCTCGTCGACACGTACGCCGAGATCCGTCCCGCCGTTGGTGGCGACGAACTTGATGAACACATAACCCATCTTGGTGACGCGCCGCTGGAACTCCCCCACAGAGGGGGACGGGCCGCCGACCATGACCTCTTGACCTTCTACGGACAGGCGCTCGACCAGCTCGTCCATGCTCGGATCCTCCACATCTGCTACAGGCTCATGTCTGGTACGCGGGCACACTCAGTGGCGGTGGGTGGGGATCGCGGGCCCGTCGGGGCACACGACTTTGCGGTGCGGCGGCGTGCAGGCGTTGCAGTAACCGGACTCGGCCGTCGCTCCGAGCCGGCGCGTGCTCATCTGCACCGGGTTGACGGTCGTCGTCAATGGCAGACCTCCTCTCGGTGAAAATGCGGCCGTGCGGCTCGGTCGGCCGACTGACGTACGGCTGGAGCGAATGGGGACGCTCCAGAGGTCGGGTGCGCACAGGAGAGTGCTCGACGACGGCCGGATGGAGGGGGCCGGAAGGCGTCAGGCCGTCGGGGTAGCCGGTGAAGCACTGATCCGGCCACAGCGTAGGCACGGTCCTGCCTGGCTGCCACGGTTGCGACCCAGTCGTAGAAGATGCCCTAGTTGTGCTGTGGCACGGGGCCGCTACGGCCCCCTGCCGCGCCCGCCGCCTCTTGTGGTGTGGAGTTGACCAGCCCGTTCCAACGGGTGCGCGGCATCGCCCTCCGTGGGGCAGGTCTGCTACGGGTCGACGTGTGCGGACGCGGAAGACGAGGGCAGCTCGATGTCGAGCTCGAGCTCAAGTGGTAATTCGTCGCGACTCTTCACGTTCAGTTTGCGGAACGCCTTGGTGAGGTGCTGCTCGACCGTGCTGACCGTGACGTAGAGCTTCTGGGCTATCTCCCGGTTGCTGTAACCGAGGCCCGCGAGCGCGGCGACCTTGCGCTCGGCGACGGTGAGGGTACCCGGCCCGCTCTCGGCAGGACACCGCTCCACTCTTCCAGCGAGACGTCCCTCGGAACCGCGGGTCTGCTGGTCCTGCTTGGACGCGACGGTCTGCGTCGGCACGTCCGGCAGACCGCACATCATTGCCAGCCGACCGGCCCTGCGCAGCAACATCCGAGCCTTCTGGGAGTTGCCGCCGGCCTCGTAGGTGCAGCCGAGATCGGTGAGGGTCTGGACGAGAGGCAGCCGCGACCCGCAGGCGTGCAGCACCTCGGCGGCCTCTTTCAGCAGCCGGAGGCGCTCCCGGCGGCCGGCGGTCTGGGCCAGCAGCCGCAGCGCCATGCCGTAGGCGGGGGTGGTATGCGATCCGGCGCGGGCGATCTGTTGCTTGGCGTACGAGCGCGCCGCCTCGGTATCGCCCAACTGGAGGAGCACCCCCGCCACCTGGCTGCGCCAGGGGAGGAACGCGGGCGCGTCGATGTCCCACGACGTCATGAGCTTGCCGCAGTAGCGGAAGTCGGCGAGCGCGGCTTGCGGCTGCCCCACGGCCAGGTAGTACTGGCCGCGTGCCTGGAGGTACTGGAGCCCGTAGCGGGTCTGGAACATCGCCTCCGGCACCCGCCTCCTGAGATAGCCGCGTGCGGCCGTCAAGTCGCCGCGCACCGTGGCCGCGCTCACGAGGATGCCGATGGGGGCGCCGATGCCCACCCCCCAGCCGTCCGGTCCGAGCAGCGTCAGGGCGCCCTCGGCATGCCGCGCGGCGTCGGGAAGAGCCCCCCTGCGAAGGTCGACCTCGGCGCGGCAGGCCATGAGCTGCGCCTGCCAGCGCTTCACACCGCGCCGCGCGGCCTCGGCGAGCAGGTCGTCACACCAGCGTGCCGCCTGCGACAGCTGCCCAGAGAAGACGAGGGTCTGGAGCACCGACATGACGGCCTCGAAGGAGTCGTCAGACAGCGGGATGTTGTGCAGGATCTGCTCAGCCACGCGGCTACAGGTGCCATCGATATCCACGCCTTCCCTGAGCAGAGTGCTGAGCATCTCGGCGGCCTGGGCCGGGAAGCCCGACGGCAGCGGGACGCAGTCCTTGGCGCAACTCGGCCCTTGCTGGCGGCCGGGGGGCAGGAAGGAGGGATACGTGTGTCTGAGCAGGTGCCCGGTGGTGAGGAGCACACCGTCGGGCGGTCCGTCGGAGGCGTGGTACGCGCGCCCCAGCCAGTCGACGAGTTCCTCGGCGTCCTGGGTGAAGCCGTGCCACAGTGCGAAACGGAGCAGGCCGGCCACCTGAGGCACCGACAGCAGCCCCTGGCGGTGCGCCTGCATCAGTGCCGGCCAGTGCGGGACCGCCGCTGCCGGATCGCTGCGCCGCTTCGCGACGACGAGCAGCGTCAAAAGCCCCGCACGCTCCCGGGGCCGGGTACACCCGTGCAGCGCGAACTGAAGGTAGCGGATCGCGGTCTCGTCGTCGTCCTCCGCCAGCGCCTCCTCCGCCGCCCGCCGCAGCTCGGCGACGGCCCAGCTCTTGTCGACGCTGCGGGAGGCGACCAGGTGGTCGGCGGCCCGGCCGCACGAACGGCCGCGGTACAGCAGCAGCGCGGCGCGGAAGTGCAGGTCGGCGAGGACGTCCGGGTCCACGTCGTCGTATACGGCGGCACGGGCCGCCGGGTGCCGGAAGCGGTCGCCAGTGGTCAGGCCGAGCCGTCTGATCCGCCTGAGTGCGCGCCTCACCGGGTGCGGCTGCTTCTCCAGCATGTGCGCGATCTGCTGGGCGGAGCCTGCGATGTCCAGGACGGCCAGGGCGCGAGCCACCTCAAGCACCTCGTGGCCGCTGCGGTACAGGCACGTCAGCACCGCCTGCCGGTAGCTCTCGCCGACCGTCCATCCGTCGTGGTCTGCGTACTCCAGCGAGTCGATGTAGTCCTCGGCCAGCGCACGGACCAGCAACTGGTTGCCGCCCGTGGTGTCGTGTACCTCCTCGGCGACCTGCTGTGCCATCGACGCGCCGAGGTGCTCGGCCAGCACCTCGCGTACGCCGGCGACCGACAGGTGCGCGAGCGGCACGCGCCGGAAGTGGCTCTGCCGTACCAGCTCCATCCGGTACACGGGACGCACCGACCAGTCGTACGTGGACTCTGCGAGCACGAGCATGAGTCGGCTCGACCTGTTGCGGTGCGCCACCTTCAGCAGGCAGCGGATGGAGGGCTTGTCGGCGTAGTGGACGTCGTCGACCACCACCACCAGCGGGGTGTCCTCGGCGAGTTCGAGCAGCGCCGCCGCGGCGCAATGGGCGCAGTCCGCCACCTGCGCGGTGCCGAGCAGGCCCTGCAACCGGTCGCGGGGCCACGGCGTGTCCTTGAGCAACTGCCGCAGCACGCCGAAGGGTTCGTCGTGCGGCGTCGGTGGTGCGGTGGCGAAGAGCAGCCACACACCGTCGGCGTGCCGGTCACAGAAGGCCCTCAGCAGCGTGGTCTTCCCGCTTGCCACCGTGCCGCTGAGCAGGACGACCCTGCCCCGGCCCAAGGCACTCTCGACGAGATCCTCATCGAGGAGTTCGAGCTCGCGTGTCCGCTCAGCCATTACCACTTGCGGCTACCCCCGTATGCCGACAGGGCAGCTACGGGGCCAGTCGCATCAACGAATCACGTGCCCCCGTGCACTGCCCATCGATACTTACGCACATGTTTCGCGAAGTGTAGCCCGGCCCTCCTTAACGTTCTTCCTTGACGTTTTAACAATTATCCGAACGGTAGATGTCGTGCGTCTCCGAACGACGGGTGCCGTCCGATGCCCCGCTCACCAGGCAGGACGACACCAAGAAGGCAATCAGGAGAGAACCGGAGTCCGGCCGTCCGCCTCTCGGTGACCCTCATCCGCCAAGTAGGCCCACCGCGCGCTTTCTGTTATCACACTCTTAAGATCAGGGATCTCGGATTCGAGCACAACCCCGCGTACGCCCGTGCGTTGCCGTCGTCCCGTGGTGGCGGTTTCCGGCGCGGGGCCTGGTACGCTCCCCGGCGCGTCAGGAACACGCCGTCGGACGGTGCCGCTCATGGGGATGGGTGCGAACTCGTCGCCGCCCTGGAGCCCTTACGCCAGGTCGCGGTCCGGCCCTGGACCCTGCCCGCGGCCGGGATATGCCCGTGCCAGAAGACGAGCCGGGTGCGGTAGCGGGGACCGATATGCGGGCTGGTGCGGCATCGCTTTCTCGCTGTGAGCTGTCACCTCGCCCTTGGCCTGAAGCACCCAGGCCAGGACCCGTGCGTTCAGACGATGACGGAAGCCGCCGTTCAGGGCGTAACCGGCATTTGCGGCCAGGACAGCGGGCCGCAGCCCGGTGGCGGCGAGTCCGTCGAGCATCTCCGAGGCAAGCTGCCACTGGGGCCGGTGGCGCGCGGTCTCAGGATCTGGCAGGTCCCTCGGCGGACTCCGCTTCGAGCCCGTACCAGGAGGCAGGCAGGAACAGCCGCCTTGTCCGGCCGATGATGTGCGGTGCCAGATGGTCAGGCTGCTGCTATGGCGGTGCTGAGGAAGATGTATCCGCGCTTGTCGTCGCGGGCAGCGGACTGCCCGCGACTGCTGCGGCCTGTTGATCGCCCGTTCGATCAGACGGTCGACCAGGCTGTGCCACAGGGTTTCGTCCCGGTGTTCACTTCTCCGGCCCCCTGTGACATGGGCGCCGGGCGGCGGCTCGGTCCGAGCGCCGGCCGCGTGGTGATGGGCACGCACGATGGTGGAATCGACAGCGATGTCCCTCGCCTGCCACAACCTGCCATTGCCGACCGGCGGGAACTGCCGCAGGCGTTCCCACTTTGACTCTGTGAGGCGGGGCGTCAGCGTCTGCCCGACCCGCCCGCCTCACAGAGGGACGCGGTTATGTTTCGTCGAACCGCGTACAGGTTTCGTTGTAGCCGATGCGTAGGAGCGCCTTCTCCTTCATCTCGTCGAATTTCTCCTCGAACGGGTTGTGGATTTTTTTTATTTTCATCGCGTTCGGAGGTAGTTCTCATCTCGCAGATGGAGCGATGGATCATCCAAGTTCGCGCTTCCCGTGAAGACCTCCGTGCGGCCTGGGATATTTCCGGCTGATGAGGATGTTCTTCTCATGGATACCCTGGGCTACCTCTCTTTGTCGAACATGCGAAGGTCGAGGTGTTCCAGGGGCCCCGCAGCAGACTCCAGCACGTATGACGCCGCATGTTGTTGACGATCAGTGAAACCTTGCAGCCTTCGTTGGCCATTCTGCGCAGTTTGGTCGCCAAAACTTTCCGGTTGATGGCCCAGGCTCGGATACGGACGGAGGTGTCAGGGCAAGTGGCCTTGTCGAGTTCTTCCACGATCGGGTCGGGCCTGCTCGTTCAGCAGGCCAGGCTGATGCTTTTCGTGAAGTACCCCAGGTACCGGTCGTAGAGCGGGTGATCGCCCACCACGGTGTACTGGCTGTTCCACATCTCCTGCATGGCGGGCGTCACGTTGCTGGTGCTGTTGGACACCACCCAGGACTTGCCCAGCGTCCTCGTGAAGAGGGAGAATTTGTTGTGCATGGAGTCTCGGTCGTGCTTGGTGTCTTCGCCGATGCAGCCGGGACCTGTCGAGTCCCCGGAGGACCGGCCTTCACCGCAGTAGCGGGCCCACGACCCCTCGCCGGGCCCGTCCCCGAGCTCCTTGACCAGGTCACGGAACGGTTTCTCCTTCCTGCTGCCGTGGTGTTCGGTTCTCCCGTCCAGGAGGCGTTGCACCGTGACGTTCCTCTGATGGTCAAGGACCTTGGACCGCTCACTAGCGGAATCGGAACCGGGATCGTTGAAGACCGCTTCCGTCTCCGAAGTCGGTACCGACTTCTTCTCCGCTCCGGGTTGTGCCGCCCCCGCCAGACTGAAGGCCATGGCTAGCGTGCACAGTGGGACGAGTAGTTTTCTGAGCACAGTGATGCCTCCTGAGGAACTTCGATTCCTCGCTCGAAGGCCACTGTAAGAAGTGCGCGGCGCTGCCGGAAAGGGAATTCGGTGATGACCGAGGTATGCAGGTGAGCGTCCGGACTGATGGGCTGTATGAGGTGCCAGTCGCTGACTCCCACTGAGATGTCAGTGGATGACCCGGATTGAACAGGGAGAAGGTTCTGAGATCGTCTGCCGATAACGTGTGGCGCGAGTGGCGAAAGCCTGTGTCAACTTCAGGCAGGCCGGGGCGTGCTCCGGAAGTGCGGACGGGATGGGAAGGGCGCTCGGCTTCTGCCGCTCTTGGCCCCCGGCTGGCAGCGTGGCAGCACGGTGGGGCGAAGCCCTGCTGAAGGGCAAGTGCAGCGGAGCGGCCAGCTACCGGTGGAAGACGATGCTTGGGCAGGTGTCGGGATCCGTTTCCACGAACAGTTCGGGCTCGCTCCGGGTACCGCCGATTTCCAGATACTGCGATTCGGCGGGCATCCGTTGCTCGGGTGTACCGCGGAGGAAGTCGAGCTTGATCTGGCGGAACCCCTCTCCACCGGTAGTTTCCCCCTTGCGGAACTCCCAGGTGCCCTCGCCCTGAAACCCGTTGCCGGCAGGGTCGTTCTCGCCCAGTTCCTCCAGCGGGATCGCCCAATTCTTCACCCGCACCACGCCGGCGCGAGTGGTACGCCCCTCGGGGTACTGGGTGGAGGCGTGCCCGAGAGTGAAGCGCATGCCGCGCGGGCCTGGTAGCCGCCGTGCAGGTCGCTGGCGCGCACCGTGGTGCTCGACGTCGGACACGGGCCGGACGCGTCGTCCAGGACGGTGCACGAGGTAAGGGTGGCCAGAGCGCAGGCGGCCACCGCTGCCGCTTTGCGTGACCCCAAGCCGCTTGGCCTTCGGGTGGGGGCGGCCGAGCCGTGAGTCGCCATGGAAGCCATCGTTTCAGTCGTGTACGGGGCCGACGAGTGCGGTGGTGCCGGCCTGCCAGGCAAGGGGCTGCCGGTCGAGCTTCACCGGGCCTTCCGGGCGTACCCGCACACGGGCGTGAGGGAGGAGTGCCCAGCAGCGCCGGGCCGTTCGGCCGCGGTCGGCAAACACTCACGGGAGCGGCGTTGACCTGCCACTTCCCCGTCAAACTCCTGGGCGGCCTCTTTCCATGGTGATGTCACTCGATGGTCCCTTGGGCGACAACTCGCAGGAAGTGGTCGGCGTCCTCAGGATCGGCGAGACGACCGAGCTCGAGCCAGGAGCCGTCGGCGAAGCGAAGCCGGAACGTCGCGAAGCCACGTGGCTGTCCTGCCTCGGCCTCGATGCGTGCTTCGCGACAGGAAAACTGCGTCGTCGGCTGGAAATCGTCGGCCTTGGTCGGGGTCAGCCGACGGCCGGGTGATGCCGCCACGCAGATCCGGTCGCGGGCCACCAGCACGAGACGTTTCGGGTTGGGCGACTGGCCGTACCAGCCCAGCAGGAGTCGGCCCGCGGTCAAGCTCCAGTCACCGTCGAAGATCTGGCGGCATCCTGGGCCGTTCCGTCCGGCAGGCCGGGGCCTGCGGCGCCGGTGACCCCGATCGCGCGATTCCCTGGGCGATAGCAGGTCGAGCACCGTTTGCAGCAGCATCATCGGGACGACGATGAAGAAGAACGCCCCGGCGCCAACATAGAACAGCCAATGGTGACCAGGCGAAAGCCTGCCCTTGCCTGCCGCCCGGTGGACATCCTTGGGCGGTTTGGGAATGGCCGTCGGTATCTCGCACCAGACCAGGGCAACAGGGTCTTCTCCTAGAAGCTTCCGTGCCCGGCGATGAACGTTGCGCTTCGCCATGCCAGGCATCCTAGATCCGCTGGAGGCTCCAAGGCTGTCCGGCCGGTTGCGGCCTCGTTGCCGGCGGCGTCCCGGGTGTCTGCTGGACCTTCACCTGTCATCTGTGTGTCGTGGGCCGTCGTCTGTCAGCCGTGAGCCGTTGACTGTCGAGTGTGTGTTGGGTGGTCAGCGCACCATCAGGGCGGATGCGCGGGGTGCGAGGAAGTGGTCTACGACCAGTTCGGCGGCGCCTTGGGCGGCTACTTGGTCGCCGACGGAGGATCCGTGTATCTGGATGTTGTGGCGGGTTCCTACGAGTTCGTGTGTGACGGTGTCGGGGAGGACGGGGAGGAACGCGGGGCTGAGGCGGTTCCATAGTGGGCCGCCGATCACCACTCGGGGTACGTCCAGGAGGTTGACGAGTACTCCGAGGCCGACGGCTACCCGGCGTGCGGCGTGGTCGAGGATGCGGGCGGCGCCGGCGTCTCCGGCGGCGGCGAGATCGCACAGTGAGGAGCAGGCGTCGTCGATGGCGCCGTAGTCGCTGAGGTTGGGGAGCGGCAACAGTCCTACGCGGGCGGCTTGGAGGACGAGTGCTTCGGGGACGCACGCTGCGGCCAGGCCGCCGCGGCGGCCGCTCCATTCCAGTCGTTCGGCATCGGGGTCGACGATCAGGTCGCCGATTTCGCCGATGTTGTTCGTTGTGCCGCGCAGGACCTGGTTGTCCAGTACGACCGAGGCGCCGACGCCCGAGCCCAGGTAGAGGAAGATGAAGGTGTTGGACGCGGTGGGACAGGAGCGGAGTTCGGCTGTGGCGGCGGCCGTGACGTCCTTGTCGAGGAGGACGGGCAGTCCGGTCGCTTCATGGAGGTCGGCGCGCAGCCGGACGTTGCGCCAGTTGGGCAGCTGGGGCGGGTCGAGTAGCAGTCCTGCGTCGAGATCGAGCGGGCCGGGAGCGGCGATACCCAGGCCGAGTACGCGGGTGCGGGTGATGTCTGCCCTGGTGAGCAGAGTGTCGACGGCGTCGGCGATGAACGCGGTCACCTCGGAGGGGTTGGTGGCCTGTGGCGTGCGTTCGTGGCGGGCGAGCCGGACTTGGCCGTCGAGGTCGAGGAGGACGATGGTCAGCCGGGCCGGGTCGATGTGTACACCGACGGAGTAGGCTCCGTCCGGGTCGGTGACCAGCGGTATGCTCGGCCGGCCGCGGGTGTTGCCGCCCGGTGTGCTTTCGCGGACCAGGTGATCGTCGATCAGCCGGCGTGTGATGTTGGTGATGGTCTGGGAGCTCAGACCCGTCGCGCGTTGCAGGTCGGCTCGGCTCACCCCGTGCGACCTGCGGACCACCTCCAGCACCACCGACTGGTTGTAGTCCGCCAGCCGGAGCTGGTTGCTGCCTCGCCGCATTCAAACCTCCCTGCCTTCCCGAACACCCTCGCCCGCCTGTCCCCGTCCCCGGAGTCTTTCGCCTTCGCCTGCCTGGCCCGGAGCTCTTGGTCTGCTCCAGCCTGTCCCGGAGTCCTTCGCCTCTGCCGCCTCCCCGGAGCTCTGCGAGTCCGCTCCCGTCTGCCCCGGAGTCCCTCCGTCTGCCCCGGAGTCCCTCGCTTCCGCCCGCCTACCTCTGGGCTCTTCGAGCCTGCTCCGGCCTGTCTCGAAGCCCCCCCGCTCCACCTTCCCCTTCCGCCTCCTTCCCAGACCGGCGCAACGGCGCGGGCCCGTGGGCTTCCCGTAGAAGTTTCCCAGGCGGGTGGGGGAACCGTGCCCCGCCGGGTCGTCCCGGCGGGGCACCGCACACGCTACGGGACTTGGCGTCATCTCTTGACGGCGGATGATCTGGCTCCATAGCATCACCGAACTTTATCCAATCCGTTTGATAAAAGCGTGGGTCGAACCACGGCCAGGAGAGGTGACCATGCGGCGAAATCGTGTCCTTGCCGCTGTCGCGGCCGGATTGCTGCTCACCGGGGCGCTCACGGCCTGTTCGGCCTCCGGTGAGGACGGTGTGGTGACGGTGAAGCTGTTGCAGTACCAGGAGGCCCGCGCCGCTGTCGTCAAGGACCTCATACCGGAGTTCGAGCGGGCGATGGCCAAGAAAGGACGCCGTGTCAAGGTGGAGCTGGTCACCGACATCCTCACCGACGACCAGTTCCGGACCAAGATCACGCAGCAGTTCTACTCCGGCACGGCACCGGACGTGGTGGACATGGGCGGCAGTAACGTGACCGGCATGGCAGGCGCCGGCTACCTGCTGAAGCTCGACAAGTACCTGCACGCGTGGGACGGCTGGGACGAGTACTACCCGTCGGTGAAGGACGGCGCACGGCAGCGGGACGGCAGTTACTACTCCGTCCCGCACGAAGCGAGTGTGCAGAGCCTCTTCTACCGCAAGGACGTACTGAAACGGCTGGGCATCGACACCTCGCAGCCGCGCACCTGGCACGAGCTGGTCGCCAGACTGAAGCAGGTCCGTGCCAAGACCGGTGAGGCCCCGATCGTGCTTCCCGCCGGAACCGCCTGGGGCGACGGATCGTGGTCCGAAGGTCTGCTTCCCATCGTGGCCGGTACCGGCAGCACCCTGTACGACGAGAAGTCGGGGAAGTGGAAGCTGCGGAGCAAGGGCCTGTCGGCCGCCTTCGACCTGTACGCGGACCTCGTCAAGGCGAAGCTGCTCCCGGTGCGCGACCTGCAGAACCCGAACCCGTGGGAGCCCACGAAGTACCAGAAGTTCCCCGAGGGCACACTCCCCGTAGCGGCCCAGGGCAGTTGGGGATGGAAGTACGACTGGGGCCCCGAGGGGGCTGCGCCCATCAAGGACTCCCGCAAGCGGATCGGCACGTGGGACTATCCGGCTCTGGTGCCGGGAACCGAGCCCGCCCCGATCAGCGGCGGTGGCTTCGGCTACAGCGTCAACGCCGACGCCGCGCACCCCGACGCCGCTGTCGAGCTCGCGAAGTGGCTGAGTTCCGGCAAGGCACTGGCCAAGCAGCTGGCAGCGGTGGGCGCGGTCTCCCCGCGCAAGGGACTCTCCCACACCGCCCCTTACCGGAACGAGCCGTCGTTGCTCCAGACGGAGGAGAAGCTGAAGTCCAGCATCCAGCCACCACTGGGTGACGGAGAGGACCGGGTCTCCCAGGCGGTCCAGGGCGCGACGGCGAAAATCGTGTCCGGCGAGGCCGACGGCAGCCAGGCTGCCGACGCCTTCGCCGAGGAGGCCGAGGAGCTGCTCGGCAGCACCCGGGTGGCGAAATGAGCACGGCCAAAGCCCTGGCCGCCCGTACGGCACGCCGCCGGCGGGACCGTGCCGCGCTGCCCCTGCTGCTGGGCCCCTCCGTCCTGCTGATCGCGGTCTTCGTGGTCGCCCCGGCCGCCTACGGCGTCTACCTGGGTCTCACCGACACACAGCTGACCGGATTCGCCGCACGTGACCCGCAGTTCGTCGGGCTGGAGAACTTCCGGAACCTGCTCGGCTCCGAGGACTTCCTCGGATCGCTGGGCCGCACGGCGGAGTTCGTGTTCTGGTCGGCGATCATCGGGCAGACGGTGCTCGGCATGCTCGCCGCACTGCTGCTGCGCCACAAGTGGCTGCGCGGCAAGGGCCTGTTCGGTGCGCTGATGCTCCTGCCGATGGTGGTGCCCGAGGTGGTCGCCTCGTTGACCTGGGCGAGCGTGCTCTCCTCCGAGAGCGACAGCACGTTCAACCGGCTGCTGGGGGTGTTCGGATCGGGCGCCGCGGCACCGTTGCAGGAGTACCCCATGGCATCGGTGATCCTCATCAACGTCTGGCGCGGTATCGCGTTCGCCATGATCATGTTCCAGGCGGCGCTGGAGGATGTGCCCGACGAGCTGATCGAGGCCTCGCGGATGGACGGTGCGAGCGCCCTCCAGATCTTCCGGCACATCACCCTGCCCCTCATCCGCGGTCCGGTCTTCCTCTACCTGCTGCTCACCACCATCACCACCGTGGGCGTCTTCGGGCTGGTCTACTTCCTGACCCAGGGCGGCCCGGGCCAGGACACGGAGATCGCCTCCATCCAGATCTTCCAGAGCGCCTTCAAGTACTCCCAGATCGGCCTGGGCAGTGCCGCCTCCGTGATCCTGCTCATCCTGCTGACGATCCTGGGCATGACCTACGCCCGGCTGGCCAAGGTGGAGGTCTGATGGCGGCCACGACAACCGTCGAGCCCGGAGGGGCCCCCGCACCTGCCGGTCCGCGCCGTCGCACGCCGCTGTGGGCGGTGGTGCAGCGCGCGCTGCAGTACGTACTGATGGTGCTGCTGGCGCTGTTCTGCGTCGTACCGTTCGCCTGGGTCGTGCTCACGGCCGTCGACGCCGACGGGGGGCCCACGGTCGGCCTCCCGGCGTTCACGCTGGACAACTTCGCCCGGTTCTTCACCGACGGCGCCACCCCGCGGCTGTTCCTGAACAGCGTCATCGTCTCGTTCGCCGCGACCGCGCTCAATCTGGCCTGCGGAGTTCTCGGAGCCTACGCGCTGTCCCGCTACCGGTTCCGCGGACGCAGGACCTTCATGTTCGCGATCCTGCTGATCCGGGTGATCCCGCCGCCCGCCACGATCGTCGCCCTGTACCTGCTGATGGTGAAGATCGAGCTGGACGACAGCTATCTCGGACTGATCCTGGTCGAGGCCTCGGCGGCGCTGCCGATCACACTGTGGCTGCTGAAGGGGACCATCGACGCCATCCCGTTCGAGCTGGAGGAGGCGGCGTGGCTCGACGGCAGCAGCCGGTTCGGCGCGATCCGCCGGGTCATCCTGCCGCTGGTCGGCCCGGGGCTCGGCGCCGCCGCGATGCTGACGTTCATGGCCGTGTGGGGTGACTTCCTCACCCCGCTCGTGCTGTTGCAGTCGCCCGACCTCTACCCGCTCTCGATCGGACTGTTCCGCTCGTTCACCGCCTTCAACCAGGTCGACTGGGGTGTACTCGCCGCCAGCGCCGTCGTCTACATGGCGCCGCCCGCCGTGCTGTACCTCTTCCTGCGGCGAAACCTGATGCGGTCGAGCCTCGGCGGTGCCGTCAAGGCCTGACACCCCCGCGGCCCCTCGTTCCCCCATGGCGAGGGGCCGCCGCACCCTGTCCCTGCCCGAAGCGACCGATGCACACAAGCCCCAGCATGACCAGCAGTACGTAAGAGGAGACGCTCTCTTGGCTGACGACAATCCGCATGGCCGGGTGCAACTCGACGCCACCGCACTGGCGATGCAGCGGGTCCGACGGTTCACCACGTTCCGGATCCGGCCTGCCCTCCACCGTGCCACCCGCCCCGTCCGGATCGCCGCGTGGACGGTCGGGGGCGAGCCTGTGCCGTTCGCCGAGGCGGTGGACAAGCCGTTCGAGCCGTTCGCACTCGGCCGGCTGTGGGGCAGGCCCTGGGACACGACCTGGTTCGAGGTCTGCGGCGAGGTACCGGCGGAGTGGGCCGGTGGGCAGGCCGAACTCGTCGTCGACCTGGGCTTCACAGGGGACCAGCCGGGCTTCCAGGCCGAGGCGATGGTGTACCGCCCGGACGGAGAGATCGTCAAAGCGATCGAGCCCTACAACTCCTGGGTGCCCCTCCCGGAGCCCGGCCCCTTCCGGCTGCTGATCGAGGCGGCTGCGAACCCGATCGTGCAGGTGCCCTACGAGTACGAGCCCACGGCGCTGGGCGACAAGGCGACCGCGGGTGACGAGCCGCTCTACCGCCTCAGAGAGCTGTCGGTCGCCTCGCGCGACCGGCAGGTGTGGGACCTCCTCCAGGACGTCGTCACTCTCGACGGGCTGGTTGACGTCCTTCCCCAGCAGGGCTCGCGGCGCGCCGAGATCGTGTACGCGCTGGAGCGCATGGTCGACGTCATGGACCCCGAGGACGTGGCGGGCACGGCGGCGCGCGGCCGGGAGGTCCTCGCCCCCGTCCTGGCGGGCCGCGCGGCCGACAGCGCGCTGATCGTCTCCGCTGTCGGGCACGCCCACATCGACTGCGCCTGGCTGTGGCCGGTACGGGAGACCGTGCGGAAGGTGGCGCGGACGTTCGCCAACGTGCTGGAACTGAGCGAGAGCCACCCGGAGTTCGTGTTCGCCGCCTCGTCGGCGCAGCAGTACGCCTGGCTCAAGGAACACCAGCCGCGCCTGTTCGAACGGGTCAGAGCGGCAGTGGCCGCGGGCGTCATCCGTCCCGTCGGCGGCATGTGGGTCGAGTCCGACACCAACATGCCCTCGGGCGAGGCCCTGGCCCGTCAGTTCGTGCTCGGCAAACGCTTCTTCGCCGAGGAGTTCGGGGTGGACAGCGAGGAGGTGTGGCTGCCCGACTCCTTCGGGTACACGGCCGCGCTGCCGCAGATCGCCAGGGCGGCGGGCGCCCGCTACTTCCTCACCCAGAAACCGTCCTGGAACGAGACCAACGCGATGCCCCACTCGAGCTTCCACTGGGAAGGCATCGACGGCTCCCGGCTGTTCACCCACTTCCCGCCCGCCGAGACCTACAATTCCGACCTGGGCGCCGCCGACCTCGCGCGCACCGAGCGGACCTTCCGGCAGAAGGGTGCGGCACGCCACGTACTGGGACTGTACGGATGGGGCGACGGCGGTGGCGGCCCCACCAGGGAGATGCTGGCAGCGGCCGCACGCAAGCACGATCTGGACGGATCGCCGCGGGTGCGGATGGACGATCCGGACAGCTTCTTCCGCGCCGCCGAGGCCGAACTGCCCACGCCGCCCGTGTGGGTCGGCGAGATGTACCTCGAACTGCACCGCGGCACGCTGATCTCGCAGGCGCGCAGCAAGCGGGGCAACCGGCACAGCGAGGCCCTGCTGCGGGAGGCCGAGCTGTGGGCGGCGACCGCTGCCCTGCGCAGCGGAGCCCCCTATCCGTACGACGCGTTGCGGCGGATCTGGGAGACGGTGCTGCTGCTCCAGTTCCACGACATCCTGCCGGGCACCTCGATCGCCTGGGTGCACCAGGACGCCGAGCGGGACTACGACCGTGTGACCGCCGAACTGCGCTCCCTCGTGACGGCCGCACTCGACGCGCTCGGCGGCGACACCGGTGGTACCGACGCCGGCGGCCGGGGCAGCGGCGACGACGGCGCGGGCCTCGTCGCGGCCAACGCGGGACCGTACCCGCTGCACGGCGTTCCGGCCGGGGGCGTCGGACCCGCCTCGATCCCCCCGGCAGCCGTCCCGGTCCAGGTGGACGACCGGTTCGTGCTCGACGACGGGCGGCTGCACGTCGAGATCGACGGGCGCGGCACGCTCGTCTCGGTCCTCGACCCGGTCGCCGACCGGGAACTGCTGCCGCCGGGCCTCGCCGGAGGCGTCCTCCAGCTCTTCCGCGACACCCCGCGGGAGTGGGACGCGTGGGACATCAACGACGAGGACAAGCGCAGCGGGTGTGACCTCGTCGAACCGGTGTCGGTCGGCATCGCCGACGACGCGGTGGTGGTGCGGCACGAGCGCGGCGAGACCGTGATCACCATGTCCGTCCGGCTGTCCGAAGGCAAGCTCACCTACTCCTTCGACATCGACTGGCACGAGTCGCAGAAGCTGCTCAAGCTCGCCTTTCCGCTGGACATCAGGACGGACCGCTCCACCTCCGAGATCCAGTTCGGTCACCTGCACCGGCCGATCCACCAGAACACCTCCTGGGACGCCGCCCGGTTCGAGACCGTCGCGCACCGGTGGGTGCATGTCGGCGAACCCGGCTACGGCGTCGCCCTCGCCAACGACGTGGTCTACGGACACGACATCCGCAACGCGCAGGGGCCGGGCGGCCGCCCGATGACGACGGTGCGGCTGTCCCTGCTGCGCGCGCCGCGCTACCCGGACCCGTCGGCGGACCAGGGGCGGCACGCCTTCTCCGTCAGCCTCCGTCCCGGAGAAATCCCCGACGCCGTCGCGGACGGGTACGCGCTGCAGCTTCCCCTGCGCCCGGTGCCCGGTGCCACGGCGGAGCCGCTGCTGGAGGTCTCCGACCGGGCCGTCGTGGTGGAGAGCGTCAAGCTCGCCGAGGACCGCTCGGGGGATCTGGTCGTGCGTCTGTACGAGGCACACGGGAACCGCTCCCGCGCGACCGTGCGCACCCGGTTCTCCTGGCGCGAGGCCCTCGCCACCGACCTGCTGGAGCGTCCCGTGGATGGCGAGGCCGTCCGGGGGACGACGCCGGGGAGCGAGGTCGCCCTGGAACTGCGCCCGTTCGAACTGCTCACACTTCGCTTCCGCGACCCGGTCGCCTGAGAGCCCGACGAAAGGTGGTCCCGATGTCGGCCGAACCCGGCGTTGACCTGTCCGATCCGCCTCGGCCGGAGTATCCGCGGCCGCAGTTCCGGCGTGACCGTTGGCTGAACCTCAACGGAAGGTGGGGCTTCGAGACCGACCGGTCCGACACCGGCCGGGAGCGCGGACTGGCCGAGCGGGAGCTGTCCGGTGCGATCACCGTGCCGTTCGCACCGGAGTCCGAGCTGTCGGGGGTCGGGGAGCAGGACTTCATGCGGGCGGTGTGGTACCGCCGTACGGTCACCGTCCCGCAGCAGTGGGCGGGGGACCGCGTGCTGCTGCACTTCGGCGCGGTCGATCACGACGCGACGGTGTGGGTGAACGGAACCGAGGTCGGCCGGCACCGGGGCGGCTTCTCCGGCTTCAGCCTCGACATCACCGACGCCGCCCCCGCGGGGGTGCCGGTGCCGCTCGTGGTCCGGGCCCGCGACGACCCCGAGGCGCCGCAGGCCCGGGGGAAGCAGTCGGTGCCCTACACCCCGCGTGCGGCCAAGTACTGGCGTACCACCGGGATCTGGCAGACCGTCTGGATGGAACCGGTCCCGCAGACCGCCGTCCGCCGCCCCCGCATCACACCGAACGTCGCGGCGGGAGCGCTGGACGTCGAGGTGCCGCTCTCGGCGAACCTGCCCGGTGGCGCGGTGCACATCCGCGTCAGCGACGACGCAGGCGACGTGGTCAGCGGCACCGTACGCGCCGACCTCGACCTCACCCCCCGGCTGAGCCTGGTACTGCCACCCGAGCGGATCCGGCTGTGGTCACCGTCCGACCCGCATCTCTACGGCCTCGTCGTCGAGTTGCGGGACCCGGACGGGCGGGCCGTCGACACGGTCGAGTCGTACGCCGGGCTGCGCAGCGTCGCCATCACCGGCAAGCAGATCCGGATCAACGGCGACGTCGTCTTCCAGCGACTGGTGCTGGACCAGGGCTACTATCCCGACGGGCTGATGACCGCGCCCAGCGACGCCGCTCTGGTGCGGGACATCGAGCTCGGCCAGGCGGCCGGTTTCAACGGCGCGCGACTGCACCAGAAGGTCTTCGAGGAGCGCTACCTCTACCACGCCGACCGGCTGGGCTACCTGGTGTGGGGCGAGTTCGGGGACTGGGGCTGCAACACGGGCGAGGGCCAGGCCGCCAACCAGAAACCGGACGCGTCGTACGTCCAGGAGTGGCTGGAGGTGCTGGAGAGGGACCACTCCCACCCGTCGATCATCGGCTGGTGCCCGATGAACGAGACGTGGCAGGACTACGGCGACAGGATCACCGCGCTGGATGACGTGATGCGCGGCATGTTCCTGGCCACCAAGGCCCACGACACCTCCCGGCCGGTCCTCGACACCTCCGGTTACGCACACCGGATCGCCGAGTCCGACGTGTTCGACAGCCACGACTACGAACAGGATCCGGAAGCCTTCGCCGCCGCGCACAGGGCACTCACTGACGGCGCGCCCTATGTGAACCGCTCGGACACCACGGGTGAGTCCTGGTCCATCGGCTACCGCGGACAGCCCTTCTTCGTCAGCGAGTTCGGCGGCATCTGGTGGAACCCTGCCGAGGCCGGCCAGCCGCAGACGGCCACCGGATCCTGGGGCTACGGCGACCGCGTACGCAGCGTCGAGGAGTTCCACACCCGGTTCGCGGGGCTGGTCGGCGTGTTGCTCGACCATCCGGACATGTTCGGCTACTGCTACACGCAGCTCACCGACGTCTTCCAGGAACAGAACGGGATCTACGGGTTCGACCGGTCGGAGAAGTTCGACATCCGGCGCATCCGCTCGGCTCAGCTGCGTCCCGCGGCCATCGAAGCCGGCGCACGGCCGCAGCACGTCACCAACGACGACGCCACCGCCGGCCGCGTCAGCAGCGACGACGCCACCGGCGGCAGCCAGGAGCCAGGCCCCACGGGCGGGCCGCGCCCGGCGGGAGGAGCACACGCATGAAGGCCGTCATGGTCATGTTCGACAGCCTCAACCGGCACATGCTGCCGCCTTACGGCGCGGACTGGGTCCACGCCCCGAACTTCGCGCGGCTCGCCGCCCTGTCCACCACGTACGACAACTGCTACGTGGGCTCGATGCCCTGCATGCCGGCGCGCCGCGAACTGCACACCGGCAGGCACAACTTCCTGCACCGGAGCTGGGGCCCGCTGGAGCCGTTCGACGACTCCATGCCCGAGATCCTCAAGCAGCACGGTGTGTACACCCACCTGGTCAGCGACCACCAGCACTACTGGGAGGACGGCGGCGCCACCTACCACGGCCGCTACAACACCTGGGAGTTCTTCCGAGGCCAGGAAGGCGACGCCTGGAGGGGGCAGGTGGCCGACCCGGAACCGCCCGAGGATCTGCACAGCAACCGCAACGACCTCTGGCGCCAGGACTGGGTCAACCGTGCGCACATGGAAACCGAGGACAAGCACCCGCAGACGCTCACGTTCGACGCGGGACTGGAGTTCCTGCGCGTCAACCGGGCCCAGGACAACTGGTTCGTGCAGATCGAGACCTTCGACCCGCACGAACCCTTCTTCAGCCACAAAAGCTACAAAGACCTCTACCCGCACGACTACCAGGGACCGCACTTCGACTGGCCGGACTACACCAAGGTCACCGAGACCGAGGAACAGACCGCCCACGCACGCTTCGAGTACGCGGCGCTGCTGTCCATGTGCGACAACTCACTGGGCCGGGTCCTGGACGCGATGGACGCCTACGGCCTGTGGGACGACACCCTGCTGATCGTGTGCACCGACCACGGGCTGCTGCTCGGCGAAAAAGGCTGGTGGGGCAAGCTGGTTCAGCCCTGGTACAACGAGCTGTCCAACATCCCCCTGTTCGTATGGGACCCGCGCCGGCCCGCGCACGCGGGCAGCCGCCACTCCGGCCTCGTCCAGACGATCGACATCGCCCCGACAATGCTGGAGTTCTTCGGCCTCGAACCCACCCCCGACATGCAGGGCCGCCCCCTGGGCGAGGCGACCGACGGCGCCCTGGGCGAAGTGCCGCTGCGCACCTCGGCGGTCTTCGGCATGTTCGGCGGCCACGTCAACATCACCGACGGCCGCTGGGTCTACATGCGCTCCTGTCACGACGCGACCAACCAGCCCCTCTACGAACACACCCTGATGCCCACACACGGGCGGGGCCGCTTCAGCCCCGCCGAGCTGGCCGACGCCGAACTCGCCGAGCCCTTCGACTTCACCAAGGGCGTCCGAACGCTACGGGTCCCCGCCACAACAGCGCCCGGCTTCGACCCCTCACGGTTCGGAGCGCTGCTCTACGACCTGGCCGACGACCCAGGCCAGGAGCGGCCGGTCGTGGACGACGACGTGGAGCTGCGCATGATCCGCCTGCTGGTTGAGCAGCTGCGCGACGGCGATGCCCCACCGGACCAGTACGAGCGCCTCGGCCTGCCCCCAACCCCGGAAGCGGTGACCACCGCCCACCTCCAGGCCGCCGCACACCGGCGGCAGCCACGGCAATCGGCGGCGCTGGAGCACGCGCCACGGGCCGAGGAGTTCCCCGAGGGCAGACTCGGCCTGCGTACACCACTGGCCGTGCTGCTGTCCGACCCGGTGGCCGTCGAGGCGGTGCGCCGGTTCGTGCCCGGCATCACCGACTCCGAACTGCTGACGGTCCGGACTTCCGTCTCGCTGCTCCAACTGGCCGCCGCCACCGGCCGGCCCGACCGCGACCAGTTGACCGCACTGGCGAATGAACTCGCGCGCCTCTTCCCCCGGAGCTGAAACGACGAAGAAGCGCGACACGGTCTCCGGGTGAAGTCCGTCCGCCGGAACCAGGGGAAGTGGCCACACATGTCCGCCACCACGGGTGCCGATACATACTCGCGTCATGACGACACGGCGTGGTGGCTGGACGGCACCCAACTGGCCGGCCTCACCTTGGCCGCGTCGGCGCTGGGCACTGCACATCGGTCCCGGACAACACGCCATCGCCTTCCACATCTCGGGCTGGTACCCGTGGGCCGGAGGACCCACGCGGACGCGGCTGCGAAGGCGCACCACCCCAGCACAACCGGACCCGCTTCTGTAATGGCGAGGAGGATGTACCCGCCTCCGCAAAGTGCAGCCGTGCGAGCATGCCCAGTTCGTAAAATACGGGCGTAGGCGGCGAACTCGGCCGGAAGACCGTCCAGTGGTGTTTGCTGGAGAATGGTCACTATTGGGTGGATGCCGGGGCACCAGCGAAGAAGACCAGAACAGAAGCAGAGCGCTGTGTGGTCTGGCTCGTCATCGGCGAACCAGGCCACATGGTAAGGAGCTGACAAGTAAGGCGATCACCGAAGCCATGAGACTTTTGCCGAACCGAGACCTGTATGACACGGGATACTGTGCTCTTTTCGTGCGCGGTATCTCTCCCGCAAGCCTTCTCTGTGAGATAACAGGACAAAATTGCTGCCCTGTGCTTCTGGACCGCATGGAAGCCGAGATGATCAAAATGGCAGGAGAGGGGCTCGAAGAGGAAGACGTCCCCGAGCTTGACATCGAAGAGCTGAGCAACAGTGGGATGATCTGCGCCGAGGGGCCATTGGTGCGCGCAGGCACGTATGGTGACTGGTGCTTTGCCATCGAATCGGAGGGCCCTTACCTCGCCAAGAAGGAGGTCATCCGTTCCGTATCGCGCGGCACGGTCGCGCTCTCGGCGTTCAAAGGAGAAACAGGGCCCGCCTGGATCTCCTACGCGGAGAACGGAGAAATCCTCTCCTCCTTCGACCCCGCCCTCCCTCATGTCGACAGCGGAAGCCGACCGGACGTCCTCGACGGGATCACCGGGTACCGGAAGGTGATCGAGCGGGGCGGTTCAGACGGCGTCCCCGAGGTCGTACTCCGGAAGATTCAGCACGAACTCGGCTGTGCCGTGCCCCAGGAAGCCGACTCCCCCCGCCTGCTGTCCATCCGCGTGCCCGGAGGGTACTGAGTCCGTGTCCTACGGTGCCGTGCTTGACCTAGCTTGGCGAGCACCTCGCGAAGTTCGGGCTCGCTGTCACGGCGGTGGCGTGGTGTTCGCCCTTGCCGACGTCCGGTCCGGGAAGGGGCTGATGTCGCTGATGTCGATCACGTGTGCCCTCTGATCGTTCTCTACCCGTCATCGGCGGGCAGTTCCGTGATCGGCGAGGGCGGGGCGAGGGGGATGCCCCATCGCGCGTGCGCGATGCCGGCAGCCAGGCGGGCTTGTTCGTAGCCCTGTTCTTCCCAGCCCAGCAGTGCGGCGGCCTGCTCGGGCATGGCCAGCAGCCGTACGAGGCGGCGACCCACGGCTGGGTCGACAGCGGAGGGGCCGATCGCGGTGATGGGGGCCGTCAGGCGGAGGCGGGCGCACTCGCCGATGCCGCCATAGGCCTCGCCCGCCGCGTCGTACACCCACCCCAGTCGCTGCACCTGGCCGAGGGTGAGCCGGGCTTCCTCCTCGGCCTCCCGCACCAGGGCGTCTTCGGGGGAGGCGTCGGTCGGCTCGACGGTGCCTCCGGGGAGCATGACCAGCCGTTTGGCCGGGTCGACGACCACCACCACACGCCCGTCGGGGGCGAAGAGCCAGCCCCATGCCTGGCGCACTCGCAGGCCGTCCGGGACCTGACCGGGGTGCCAGGGCCACTGGCGGCCGGATCGAGGCCGGGTGTGCACGTCGTGCCGATCCAGAGGCGGCGCCTCGGTGACGTGCCGGCCGTCGGCGAGGTGAGCGGTCGTGCCGGCCAGGCGGGCACGCAAGGCAGCCAGCATGATCCGCGCATCCACCGGGGTCATCCGCTCGGCCGCGGCCCGCGAATCGAGGAACTCGTACCCGCTGAGTTCGTCCGGCGGCAGACACAGGGCGGCGATGTCCGCTTCGGTGAGGACTCCGCCGTCCAGGACATACCGTACCTCCCCGGGGAAGGGCAGGTCGGCGGCGATGTCCGGGTGCCCTGGGGTGAGCCAGTGCACGGCCAGAAGCCTGACGGGAGAGCGCGAGAGCCCGAGTTCCTCCCGGACTTCGCGCCGGCACGCGATCTCGGGGCTCTCGCCGGGGTCGGCGGCGCCGCCCGGCAGCAGCCACTGGCTGCGGTAGGTCGGTTTCACCAGCAGGACGTTGCCCAACTCGTCGGTGAAAAGGGCTGTCGCGCCCAGCCACACCGCGTGCCGGGAGCGGGCGTACTCCTCCTGACTCATCCTCGGCTGTTCCGGAACGTAGGGCGTGCTGTGCATCGGTGATTCCATCTCGGCTTCCCTCACGTGACGGACGGTCGGTGCGGCCCCGGTGCGGCGACGGCCGCCGCACCGGGCGGCGGTCAGGACGTAGGTGGCTGCTCCAGGTAGCAGACCGATCCGCTGCGGCGGGCCTCGGCCACTGCGGCCAGACGGCGGAAGGCAAAGGCGCTCATCTGCGTGCGCCACTCCTCCAGGGGCCGGATGGCGACTTCTATGTGCTCATCGGGGTCCAGGACGATGCGGTCGATCTGCCGGTGGTCGAGTTGACCGCCGTCGAATACGAAGCCGATCTTGTGGGTGGTCCAGCCGCCGAGGGGAGGAAGGAAGTGCACGGCCAGCAGCCGCGGCACCTCCGCGATGCGCAGGCCGGTCTCCTCCATGCACTCCCGTACCGCGCAGCCCCACGGTGTCTCGTCCGGGTCGTCCAGGTTGCCGCCGGGCCACTGCCACACCGCCGGGTCGTGGGCGGAGCGCAGTTGGATCGGACGATCGTCCTGGTCAGTGGCGTAGAAGCAGCCGTAGATGGTGGCTTTGGGCAAGGTGGCGACGTACTGCTCGGGCGGGAGCCAGGTACCGCTCATGCCGTCCTCCTGGAAGGTTCCGTCGGTGGAATCGGGGGCGCTGGTTGATTGAGTTGGGGTCGCAGCAGGTCAGCTGCCCACCGTGCTCCGCCAGTTCGCCCTCGATCGTGCGCCGCTCCGCTGGTACCGGCACTCGTTCCGTACGCGCGAACCGGGCCAGCTCGACCGCCGCCCGCTTCTTCCACGTTCACCGGAAGCAGGTGGTGGGCGAGGACGAGCGTGCCGGCGACCGTGCGGGTGTGCGCTTCATTCATGTGCGTTGCCCATGGCGGTCAGGGCTTCGGCCAGGGCGTAGGCATGCACCCGGGGCAGGCCGGGCAGCACGCCGGGCCAGGTCGCCTCGAGCGCCTGTGCGGAGGGCGCGAAGACGGCGCCGAGGCTGGCCAGGGTGTGCGTCGGGTGCCACTCCCAGCGGGTGAAGTGGTGCGGCTCGCGGACCTGGGGGGTGCCGGTCCAGGCGGTGACGCGGACCACCGCCGAGACGCGGCGGACGTCGGCGAGGTCGTCGTGGAGGATGGTCAGCAGGTACGCGTCGTCGAGGTGTGCGCTCAGGCCGGTTTCCTCGGCCAGTTCCCGTACGGCCGTCTCCTGGGCGCACTCGCCGGTCTCGATGCGGCCGCCGGGCAGTTCCCACACGCCGCGGGTGGAACGCCCGAGCAGGACGCGCCCGCAGTCGTCGGTGACCACCACGCACGCACCGAGGACCGCCTGCGGCTGCGGACGCCCCTTCTCCACCGCTTCGAAGGAGGTGGCCGACTCGCGCAGCACCAAGAACGCGAGCCCGTCGGCGTCGTGCCGCTCCACCTGGTTCCAGCCCTCGGTGAGCAGGGCGAGTTCGTCCTCGTCCAGGGCGATGCGCCGCCGCTCCGCGGGGGTGTTCGCCGCGACCGGGGTGATGACCACCAGGGCGCCGCCGGGCCGCAGCCGCGCGGCCAGATCGCGCACCACCCGGGTCCGGTCGCGCACGAAGGCGAGCATCAGACGCATGGTGATCAGGTCGTAGCCGTCGTCGTCGAGGTCGGCCGGGTCGTCGTGCTCGATGTCCAGACACAGCCAACGGAGACCTTCGACACCCTCGTGTGCCTTCCGCGCACGAGTCAGGGCGCCTTCAGCGAAGTCGAGTGCGTCGACTTCATAGCCGAGCCCGGCGAGGTGAGCGGCGAGTTCGCCGGTGCCGCAGCCGACCTCCAGCGCCCGGCCGCCGTCGGGTGCGGGCGTGTGCCGGGCAAGCAGATCGCGCTCCACCTCGCGCAGCGGCCGAAAGCCGCGGCCCTGCTGGTAGTGTCGCGACCAGTCGGATCGGGCGTATGCCACAGGTGCGCTCCTCATCGGTGGTGTGGGCAGGGCTTACAGCGGTCATCGGCGCGCAGGCGCGCCAAGGTGCGCAGGCCGCGCTCCAGCAGTTCGGGGTCGCCATGGGCGGCGCCGTACTGGATGCCGGACAGGGCGTCGAGGGCTGAGTCGACGGTCAGGCGTTCTTCTTCGACCAGGGTGAGTGTGCGGCCGTAGCCGGTCAGGAAGGCGTCGTACAGATCCGGCCTTCCGGCCCAGGCGTCGGAGAGACGCACCAGATCCCGGACGGCGGGCCCGGGCTCGCTGCGTTCGAAGTCGATCACCGCGAGGCCGCCGTCCTCGGCGCACAGGAGATTGCGGAGCTGGAAATCCCCGTGCGTCGCAACACACTCCACGTCAGGCAGTTCCCGGGCCCGCCCCGCCCGTACACGGAGGAAGTCCTCATCACCCGGGCCGAGATGGGGACGTGCTCGGCGAAGGTGGTGCTCGATCTTTTCCAGCTGCATGTCCCCAGGGGCCGGACCTGGTTGCGGGGGCGCGCTGGTGTGGATGGCCGCGGCGAGAGCACCAATCCGGCGGAAGAGGACCTGCTGCTCGCGGGATGAAGGGACCGTGCCGTGCAGCGGACGTCCCGGCGCCGCGGTGACCACCACGGCTCGCAGCCGGGAGTCGGCGGCCACCAGCCGGGGCGCGGCCGCGCCGAGACGCGGCACCCAGGTGCGGTAGGCGCCCACTTCTCGCGCATGGAACCGATCACCCTGGTGGACCTTCACGTACCAGGTTCCGCCCGCTGCGCCGTGCGCACGCCACACCCGGCTGCCTTCCCGGACCCACGAGGTGTCCGTCCAGGAAACGATGCGGCCGACAGCCCGCTCGGCGAACTGCCGTACCCGACCATCCGGTTCGCTCGCGACGACCGGACCCCCGGCGGCGGTGACGAGTCGGAGGCGGTCCTGCTCGGGGGTGTAGGCGATCGCGTCTGCGGGGTGCTGGAAGTGCAGTGCGAGCCGCGCGCCGGCCCGGTAGGCGTCCAGGCCGGCGCGGCAGTACGCCACCATCGGGTGGGGGAGGCCGTCGTCCAGGCGGAACCAGTCCATGGCATCGCACACCTGCGGCTCCCGGACGCCGGGCGTTCCCTCCCAGCGCCGCACTTCGCACAGGACGCCGATGCGCGCCGCGCCGCCGGGGCTGCGGTGGTGCACGGTCACGGCGGCGTGGACGTCGGCTGCGTCGATGGTGACGCCGGTCTCCTCCCGTGCCTCGCGCACCAGCGCTTCGACGATGTCCTCGTGGGGGCCGTCCAGATGCCCGGAGGGCAGGTGCCAGAGCCCGGAGGCATACACCGGGCCTGCCCGCCGCGAAAGCAGGATCTCGGGGCTTGCGGTGCCGCCGCGGCGCAGGATCAGGTGGACGTCGACCGGCTCGCGGTGGCGCTTGTCCTCGCTCATGTCAGCCTCCACTTCCCGACGCCCTCATCTCGCATCTCGTCCGGATGTACGGGCCGTGGGACGGTGGGGCATGCGGCGGGGCGGAAGCCGCCGGTGGCAGAGGGGGCCTTTTTCCCGGTTGGGCGTCGAGGGTGGATCGGGCATCTTCCGCAGCGCGCGCAGCGGGGAGCGGGCGAGGACCGCGAGGGGTACCAGAAGCAGGCAGGCGCCCGTGACCAGTGTGGGGCGCACGCCGAGCCGCGTGCCGAGCGTGCCGGCGAGGAGCGCGGCCAGGGGCCGGGAGCCGGCGGTCAGCCATGTGCTCGCGGCCTGCATGCGTCCTCGCGTGTCCGAGCGGGTGATGACCTGGCGGACGGAGCGCTGGGTGGTGCCCACGGCGCTGGCCCAGCCCAACCGCAGTATCAGGGCAGCGCCGATGGCGGCCTGCCACGCGAGGCCAGGAGAGGCGAGGAGCACGGGGACGTGTGTGAGCGGGGTCCCGGCGAGTGCCGTGAGCATCATCGGGCCGGGCCCGAAGCGGCGCGCGAGCCCCGGTGCGCTCAACGCTCCGAGGAGTGCACCCAGCGCCCCGATCCCCAAGGTCACGCCGAAGGCCGTGGTGCTCATGGCGAGGGCGCGCAGCAGGTGGAGCGCCCAGAGTGTTGAGCGGCGCCAGAGCGAACGAGGCGCCGGCATTGACCCAGGTGAGCGTGCGCAGGCGGGTGTCGCGGTGCACGTAGCGCAGGCCCGCGCCGATCTCTCGGCGCACGGTGTGCTTTCTGCCGACCGCCCGGTCGGGGGAGAGGGGGTGGACGCGGGCGGTGCGCCAGGCGCTGATCAGGTAGCAGCCGACGTCCGCCAGGAGCGCACGGGCAGGGCCGAGGAGGGCCGTCAAGACGGCGCCCAGATGGCTGCCGGCAGTGGCGGTGACCGCGAAGAGCGCGCCCACGCGGCTGTTGCTCCGCTGGATCAGGGACCGGTCGGCCAAGCTGGGCAGGAAGCTGATGGCCACCGCGTCGTGCAGTGCGTTGGTGGCGCTTTGGACCACCGTGACAGCCATGAGCTGCGGCAAGGCCAGCGATCCCCACGCGGCCGTGACCGGGACGGTGGCCATCGCACCGGCGCTGACCAGGTCACCGGTGATCATCAGTGTCCGCTTGGGCGAGCGGTCGGCGAGCGCGCCGGCGAGCGCGCCGGCGGGCAAGGCGAGCAGCGCCGGTGGAAGTTGGCCCAGGAAGATGAGCCAGGCGACTTCGCTGATGGTGGCGTCCAGTTCTGTCACGGCCAGCACGGGAACCACCCTCATGCTGACGGAGCTGCTGCCCGCCACGCTGGCTGTCTGACCAGTCACGTACCGCCGGAAGTGCGGCTGCCCCCACAGCGCCGCGCGAGTCAAGGCAGCGCCGGAGCAGGCAGTCACGAGGCCCTACCTTCTTGAGCGCGTCCCGGGAGTTCGCGACTCTGGGACAGCGCGGGTGGGGCAGGGATGGTTTTCATGCTGGCTGCCCTCGATGGCTCAGGTGGCTGATCCCCCTGCCCCACC
>NZ_QOIM01000009.1 GCF_003323735.1 Streptomyces reniochalinae
ACGCCCCGCAGATACAGGCCGAACAAGACCTGGTCACCGGCCCCGTCCCACTGACACCGATCCAACACTGGTTCTTCGCACAGGACTTCGCACGACCGCACCACGTCAACCAGTCGCTGCTACTCGACGTGGACGCCGAAGTGACAACCGAGCAGTGGCAACAGATCCTGCGAAAACTGCTCGAGCAGCACGACGGCCTGCGCACCCGGTTCGTACGACAGAACGGCACATGGCAAGCCGAACTGACAGACCCGCCGCCGGAGCTGCCCTGGCGGACCCACGACCTCTCCACCATCCCAGCCCACGAGCGCCACACACGGCTGCTGGAGATCGCCGGCAAGACCCAGTCCAGCATGAACCTCGCCGAGCCCCCACTCATCCGGGCCGCCCTGTTCACCGGGGTGTGCGAGCACGAGTCCACCGGCTCCGGCGGCCACGAGTCGGCCGGTTCCGGTGAGGTGGGCCCGGAGGGCCACAAGTCCTCCGGGCCCGAGGGGCGCACGCACCGGTTGTTGCTGGTCGCCCACCATCTCGTGGTCGACACCGTCTCGTGGCGCGTGTTGCTGGAGGACCTGGGCACGCTGGTCGAGCAGGCACGCCGTGGCCAGGAGCCGCAGCTACCGGCCAAGTCCAGCTCATGGCGCCAGTGGGCCGAACGGCTGCGACAGGAGGCAGCCACCACGACCACACTCGACGAACTCACCTACTGGCACGAACAAACCCAGGCCACCCACCCCCTCC
>NZ_QOIM01000008.1 GCF_003323735.1 Streptomyces reniochalinae
CCGCTCCACCCCGTACCGGGCCACCAGATGCCGCGCGGTAGCCGCACCCAGCACACCGGTACCCCCGGTCACCAACACCGTGCCCCCGGCACCCAACCCCCACAGACCACTGTCAGCCGGGGACGCGGCCGTCTCCCCGGTCTTGGCCAGACGCGGGACCAGCACCCGGTCTCCGCGCAGCGCCACCTGCGACTCCCCCGCCACAACCGCAGCCCCGACCGCAGACTGGATCGAGGCCCACGACACCGGGCCCCCACCGGGCTCCGCGTCCACCAGCACCAACCGGCCCGGACTCTCACTCTGCGCACTGCGCACCAGACCCCAGCACGTCGCCGCCGCCACATCGGCCACACCCTCACCCACACCCGCGGCAACCGCACCCCGAGTGACGAGCACCAACCGCGACCCACCCAACCGCTCCTCACTCAACCACCCCCGCACCAGACCGAGCACCCGACGAGCGACCCCGTGAGCGGCCTGCGCAGGCGACGAGGACACATCCAAGCCACCCACCGGACACACCACCACCCCCGGCACCGACCCCACCGACCCGACCGACTCCGCCGACGACGCCGACCCGACCGACTCCGCCGACGACGCCGACCCGACCGAACCGTCCGACACCTGACGCAACACACTCGCCAGGTCCGGATAGACAGCGACATCCGGCCCCGCACCCTCCACCGGCTCCCACCACTCACCGACACCACCCCCCAACACCGCCCA
>NZ_QOIM01000007.1 GCF_003323735.1 Streptomyces reniochalinae
CGCGCCGACGACCAGGTGAAGATCCGCGGCTTCAGGGTCGAGCTGGGCGAGATCGAGTCCGCGCTGGCCCAGCACCCCGACGTGCGGCACGCCGCCGTGCTGCTCGACCAGGACGGCGCGGCCAAGCGGCTGATCGCCTACGCGGTCTTCCGCCAGACAGTGGCAACCGAGACTCTCCAGTCGTTCCTCGGCGAACGGCTGCCGCACTACATGGTCCCCGGCATCGTCGTGCCGCTGGAGAGCATGCCGCTCAACGCCAGCGACAAGGTCGACCGTAAGGCTCTGGCCGCGCTGTCGTGGCAGGAGCACGCGGTCGCGGAGCAGGAGCACGTGGCGCCGCGTACCCCGGTGGAAGAACAGCTCGCACACATCTGGCAGACGGTCCTCGGCACCACCCACCCGGTGGGCGTGCACGACAACTTCTTCTCGCTCGGCGGCGACTCCATCCTCAGCCTCCAAATGATCTTCCGGGCCAAGCAACAGGGCCTGTACTTCACCGTCAAACAGCTCTTCCGCCACCAGACGATCGCCGAGCTGGCACCAGTGGTCGAACACCAGGACGCCCCGCAGATACAGGCCGAACAAGACCTGGTCACCGGCCCCGTCCCACTGACACCGATCCAACACTGGTTCTTCGCACAGGACTTCGCACGACCGCACCACGTCAACCAGTCGCTGG
>NZ_QOIM01000006.1 GCF_003323735.1 Streptomyces reniochalinae
TGTTCGCTGGTCAGGGGAGTCAGCGGTTGGGTATGGGGCGGTCGCTTGTGGCGGCGTTCCCGGTGTTTGCTGAGGCGTTGGATGAGGTTGTGGGGGTTTTGGATCCGTTGGTGTCGTTCTCGTTGCGGGAGGTGTTGTTGGCTGAGGTGGGTTCTGGTGTGGGGGAGCGGTTGGATGAGACGGGTGTGACGCAGCCTGTGTTGTTTGCGTTTGAGGTGGCGTTGTATCGGTTGTTGGTGTCGTTTGGTGTGGTGCCGGGTGTGTTGGTGGGGCATTCGATTGGTGAGGTTGTTGCGGCGTATGTGGCGGGGGTGTTTTCGCTGGAGGATGCGTGTCGTTTGGTGGCGGCGCGTGCGGGGTTGATGCAGGGGTTGCCTGGGGGTGGGGCGATGTTGGCTGTGTCGGCGTCGGAGGGGGAGGTGTCGCCGTTGTTGGAGGGCTTGGAGGGGGTGGGTGTTGCTGCTGTCAACGGGCCTGCTTCGGTGGTGGTCTCGGGTGTGGAGGGGGCGGTTGAGCGGGTTGCTTCGGTGTTGGCCGAGCGGGGGGTGCGGGCTCGGCGGTTGCGGGTCAGCCATGCGTTCCACTCGCCGTTGATGGATCCGATGTTGGAGGAGTTCGCGGCTGTGGCCGCGACGCTCAGTTATCACGAGCCTGTGTTGCCTATCGTCTC
>NZ_QOIM01000005.1 GCF_003323735.1 Streptomyces reniochalinae
CGGTCGTGGTCGGTGCCGGTCAGGGCACCGGTCATGCCACTGGCCTCCTCCCACAACCCCCACGCCAACGACACACCGGGAAGACCCTGCGCCTGACGGTACTGGGCCAACGCGTCCAGGAAGGTGTTGCCGGCCGCGTAGTTGGCCTGACCCGGAGTGCCCAGCGTCCCGGCGACCGAGGAGAACAACACGAACGCCGACAACCCCGCCCCCCGCGTGAGGTGATGCAGATTCCAGGCCGCGTCCACCTTCGGCCGCAACACCCGCGCCAAACCCGCCGGGGTCAGCGAGTCCAGCGTCGCGTCCTCCAGCACCCCCGCGGTATGGAAGACCGCACTCAACGGATGCTGCGCCGGAACGGTGTCCAGGAGATCGGCGAGCGCGTCCTGGTCGGCCACATCACACGCGGCCACCTCCACCCGCGCCCCCGCGGCCTCCAACTCGGCCACCAACTCGGCGGCACCCGCGGCGTCCATACCGCTGCGGCTGACCAGCAACAACCGCTCCACCCCGTACCGGGCCACCAGATGCCGCGCGGTAGCCGCACCCAACACACCGGTCCCCCCGGTCACCAACACCGTGCCCCCGGCACCCAACCCCCACAGACCACTGTCAGCCGGGGACGCGGCCGTCTCCCCGGTCTTGGCCAGACGCGG
>NZ_QOIM01000053.1 GCF_003323735.1 Streptomyces reniochalinae
ACGCCCCGCAGATACAGGCCGAACAAGACCTGGTCACCGGCCCCGTCCCACTGACACCGATCCAACACTGGTTCTTCGCACAGGACTTCGCACGACCGCACCACGTCAACCAGTCGCTGCTGCTCGACGTGGACGCCGAAGTGACAACCGAGCAGTGGCAACAGATCCTGCGAAAACTGCTCGAGCAGCACGACGGCCTGCGCACCCGGTTCGTACGACAGGACGGCACATGGCAAGCCGAACTGACAGACCTGCCGCCGGAGCTGCCCTGGCGGACCCACGACCTCTCTACCATCCCAGCCCACGAGCGCCACCAACGGCTGCTGGAGATCGCCGGCAAGACCCAGTCCAGCATGAACCTCGCCGAGCCCCCACTCATCCGGGCCGCCCTGTTCACGGGAGTCGACGAACGGGGCCCCCGGTTGTTGCTGGCCGCCCACCATCTCGTGATCGACGTGGTGTCGTGGCGCGTGTTGCTGGAGGACCTGGGCACGCTGGTCGAGCAAGCACGCGGTGGCCAGGAGCCGCAGCTGCCGGCCAAGTCCAGCTCATGGCGCCAGTGGGCCGAACGGCTGCGACAGGAGGCAGCCACCACGACCACACTCGACGAACTCACCTACTGGCACGAACAAACCCAGGCCACCCACCCCCTCC
>NZ_QOIM01000004.1 GCF_003323735.1 Streptomyces reniochalinae
CCGGACGAGGTCGTGGCCATCGGTGCCAGCCTCCAGGCGGGTGTGCTCAAGGGTGAGGTCAAGGACGTCCTGCTGCTGGACGTGACGCCGCTGTCGCTCGGTATCGAGACCAAGGGCGGCATCATGACCAAGCTGATCGAGCGGAACACCACGATTCCCACGAAGCGCTCGGAGACCTTCACCACGGCGGAGGACAACCAGCCGTCGGTGCAGATCCAGGTCTTCCAGGGCGAGCGGGAGATCGCGGCGTACAACAAGAAGCTGGGCATGTTCGAGCTGACGGGTCTGCCGCCGGCGCCGCGGAACGTGCCGCAGATCGAGGTCACCTTCGACATCGACGCCAACGGCATCATGCACGTCTCGGCGAAGGACCTGGGCACGGGCAAGGAACAGAAGATGCAGGTCACCGGCGGGTCCAGCCTGCCGAAGGACGACATCGAGCGCATGATGCGCGAGGCCGAGCAGTACGCGGAGGAGGACCACAAGCGCCGCGAGGCCGCCGAGACCCGCAACCAGGCCGAGCA
>NZ_QOIM01000003.1 GCF_003323735.1 Streptomyces reniochalinae
CCGACAAGGGCGACAAGAAGGCCGACAAGGCCGGCGAGAAGAAGGCCGAGAAGGGCAAGTCCTACCCCGACAACCTGGACGGCTGGATCCGTGAGGCCAAGGCCATCATGGACAAGCACGACATCCCCGGCTCCTACGACAGCATCAAACGCAACATCATCCGCGAGTCCGCCGGTGACCCCAACGCCGTCAACGACTGGGACGTCAACGCCCAGAAGGGCACCCCCTCCCGCGGCCTGCTCCAGGTGATCCAGCCCACCTTCGACCAGTACCACGTCAAGGGCACCCCCGATAAGCTCACCGACCCCGTCGCCAACATCGTCGCCGCCTGCAACTACGCAGCCGACCGCTACGGCACCATGGACAACGTCGACTCCGCCTACTGAGCAGAAGGCCCCCAGCCGACAACACCCCCCACACCCAGCACACACGCACCACGCATGCGACACCCCGAGCGGGTGGGAGGAACACCCTCCCACCCGCTCG
>NZ_QOIM01000002.1 GCF_003323735.1 Streptomyces reniochalinae
ACACACCAGCAGCAGACCGCACATCCACCTCAGGACGCGCCTCCAAAAACTCCCCCAACCGCCCCGCCTGCACCCGCAACGCCGACTCCGACTTCGCCGACAACGCAAAAACCACCGGCTCCGAATCCGCAACAGGAATCGACTGTGTTTCGGTGGGCGCGCAGTCAATCTGGGCGTCGTCCCCGGGCAGCACGAGAGTGCTGACACTCGGCGTGGATGTGGGCCAGGTGACGTCGGTGCCGTGTGCCCACAGCTGCGCGGCGGAGGTCAGCATTTGGCGCAGATCACCCTGATCACGCTGCAACGAGCCCGTCACCGTCGCCTCAGGACGCCCGGGATGCTGCTCGACGATGTCCTCAATCGCCGACGTCAACACCGGATGCGCACTCACCTCCACAA
>NZ_QOIM01000059.1 GCF_003323735.1 Streptomyces reniochalinae
GCGGCCTCGCTCGCCCCGCCGGGGAGCTGGCCGGCGGGGCCGCCGCGGGTGGGCAGCGGGGGTTGCGGGGCACCGGCGCCGCTCGGGCCCGCGGGGGCCTCGCCCGGACGGGCCGGGCTCGGCGGGGCTCCGAAGAAGTTCACGGCGCTGCCGCCCGAGGCGCCCTGCGCACCGCCCCCGCCCGGCAGCGCCGGACGGGCGCCGCCGCCGTTCTGGCCGCGCGTGGGCAGGGCGCCCAGCCGCGAGCCGCCCTGGCCCAGGGAGCCGGCTCCGGCTCCCGCGCTTCT
>NZ_QOIM01000041.1 GCF_003323735.1 Streptomyces reniochalinae
TTCTACCAGGCATCGTTCTGCTCGATCCAGCGTGACCCCACCTCGCGGACCTACTACGACCGGAAGCGGGCCGAAGGCAAACGGCACCACCAGGCTCTCATCGCTCTGGCTCGACGCAAGGCCAACGTCCTCTACGCCATGCTCCGCGACCGACAGCCCTTCCAGCACCGGCCACCCCTGCGTCTCATCGCTTGACAGAAGCATTAGGCAGCCACCTCCGCGCCGTGCAGCAGCCCCGCCGCGATGAGCAGCACCGTGCTGACCCGGTGCACCACGAACCCCTGCCTGCGGGCCCGCATGATGTCGCCCTCCCCGCGGAAGCCCGTCACGTACTGGCGGGCCCGCAGCGCGGTCACCGGCAGCATCAGCACCACGAACCACCAGGGCGCGACGCCCGTCGCGCTCGCGGCCGCGCCGAGCAGGAACTCGGCGGCGGACAGCGCGCCGATGAAGGCGGCGTTGCCCCGCGGGCCCACCAGGCACGCGACGGTGGGGCGGCCCACCGCACGGTCGCCGGGGATGTCGTTGGTGTTGGAGTAGACGCCGAACAGCAGCGGCCCCGCCCCGAACAGCACGCCCGCGACGAGCACGAACCCGGAGAAGTGCCCCGCCACCAGCCCGTAGGGGGCCAGCACCAGAGCGACGCCCAGACCGACCAGGAAGACCTCCTGGAAACCGTGGTAGCTGATCTTGAGCCCGTAGGAGTACTGGAGCGAGACCACGAACAGCACGGGCACGAGCACCAGCGTCCAGCCGGGGCGGTGCGGGGCGAGTGCCACGGTCCCCGTCCACAGCGCGGCGCCCACCGCGGCGGTGGCCCACGCGAAGCCCAGCGCCTCGCGCTGGCTCAGCGTCCCGGCGATCAGCGGCTTGCGCAGCTTCCTGCGCAGGGGGTCGTTCGGCCCGTAGTTGGCCGCGTCGCTGCCGTCCCGGTAGCCGGTCACGTCGTCCAGCGCGACCATCGACATGACGACGAAGACCTCGCCGAGCAGGAACAGCGCCATCGTCCAGCCGGCCGCCGCCTCGAACCGGGCCCAAGGCAGCGCCACCGCGGCCAGGGCCACCAGGATGCTGGGGTAGTAGTCGTAGACGTCGAGTTTGCCGAGCCGCACGAAGCTGCGCGCCTTGGGCTCCACGCGCGGTCCGGTGGCGGTGAGCGGCCCGGAAGGGGCGTGAGTGGTCATGTGCTGGACTTCTCCTCGGTCTCCCGGCTGGGCCGGGTCGGGCGTCCCGGACGGCCGGACGGATCTCCGGGCCTGGGCCGGGGCAGGGGCGTTGGCTGGGCCGGGTCAGGTCACCGGCGGGCCGGGTCGGGTCTCCCGGTCGGGTTGCGCCGGGTCAGGCGCGGCGGCGGTCGGGTCGGGTCAGTGGTGGTGTTCGGGCCTGGCCGGGTCAGCGGGGGTGGTGGCGGTCGGCCGTGGTGCCGCGCCGGACGAAGTCGCACACCGCGTCGGCGACGTACTCGACCTGCGCGTCCGTCAGATGGGGGTATACGGGCAGCGCCAGGATCCGCCTGCTCGCCAGCTCGGCGTGCGGCCAGCGCTCGCCCGGCGAGGCGAAGGGGGCGAACGCCGACTGCCTCGGCAGCGGCAGCGGGTAGTACACGTGGGAGTCGACGCCGCGCTCCGTCAGGTGGGCGCGCAGCGCGTCACGCCGCTCGGCCAGCAGCGAGTAGACGTAGTAGCAGCGGCCCTCCCGCCCCCGCGGGGGCGGGACCACGCCCCTCTCGGCGAGCGGTTCGAACCGTTCGGTGTAGTAGTCGGCGATGGCCGCGCGCCGCTCCAGCCGTCCGGGCAGCCCCGGCAGTCGGCGCAGCTGGAAGGCGGCCTGGATCTCGTCGAACCGGCTGTTGTGTCCGATCATGTGGTGCACGAACCGGTGCGCCCCGTCCTGGCCGTGGTTGCGCAGCATCCGCACGCGCTGCCCGAGGGCCGCGTCGCGGGTGACCACCACGCCGCCTTCGCCCGGCATGCCGAACGACTTGACCTGCACGAAGGAGAAGACACCCGCCTCGCCCCACAGCCCGGCAGGCGTGGAGCGCAGCACCGCGCCCTGTGCGACGGCGGAGTCCTCCAGCAGCCGCACCCCGTACTCCCGCGCCAGCGCCGCGAAGACGGGCATGTCGGCCATCACGGAGAACATGTGTGCGGGCATCAGCGCCTTGGTGCGGGGGGTGATGCGCCGCCGCACGTCGGCCGGATCGGCGACCATCGTCCACGGGTCGATGTCGGCGAAGACGGGCCTGGCGCCCAGCTGCACCACGGAGGCGGCCAGCGGGGCGCAGCCGAACGCCGGCACCACCACTTCGTCCCCCGCGCCCACGTCCATCGCCGTCAGCGCCAGCCCCAGCGCGGAGGTGCCGCTGCCGCAGGCGACGACGTCGGCGGCGCCCAGCGAGCTGGCCAGCGCCTGTTCGAGGGCGCGGGTGTGCTCGCCGAGGATGAACCGCTGCTCGGGCGCGGTGCCGACCTGGCGGATGATGTCGAGCATGGCGGTGCGGTCGTCGTCGAAGACGTCGGGCTGGAAGAAGGAGATGGCACTGGTGCGCTGGGCGGTCACGTCGGTATCCCGGTCGGTCACGTGGGCTTCCCCGTGTAGAACTCACGGATGGTCTCGCTGACCCGGTCGATCTGCTCCACGTCCAGGTCCGGGTAGAGGGGCAGGGCGAGCGCGCGGGCGCTGGCGGCCTCGGCGCGGGGGAAGTCGCCCCGCGAGTGGCCGAGGTGGGCGAAGCACGGCTGGAGGTGCAGCGGCGTCGGGTAGTAGATCTCCGTGCCCACCCCGTGGCGGGCCAGGTGCTCAGCGAGCCGGTCGCGGTCGTCGGCCTCGATCAGGTAGACGTAGTAGACGGGCCGCGACTCCCCGCCGTCCCGCGGGCGTTCGGTGTTGCGCGCGGGGCGCTCGACGACGTGGGGGAGCCGGGTGATGCCGGGGATGTCGCGTAACCGCTCGTGGTAGGCGGCCGCGAGTTCGTCTCGGCGGGCGATGTCGTTGTCCAGGCAGGTGAGTTTCGCGGAGAGGACGGCCGCCTGGATGTCGTCCATCTTGCTGTTGTAGCCGGGCACGTCGGTCTCGGTGGAGATGGTGGCGAAGTCCCCGAGGGTCGGCCCGAGCCGCCCGTGATGGCGCAACGCGCGCACCATCTCGGCGACTTCCGGATCGTCGGTCAACACGGCCCCCGCGTCGCCGAGCGCGCCCAGGGTCTTGCTCGGGAAGAAGGACAGGACACCGCCCTTGCCGTGCAGGCCCGCGTGGCGCCCGTACTGGCGCATCCCGATGCCCTCGGCGCTGTCCTCGACCAGCGTGAGCCCGCAGCGCGAGGCGACGGCGCCCAGAGCCGCCATGTCGGCCATCTGGTGGAACAGGTGCGCGGGCATCACGAAGCGGCTCGCGGGGGTGACGGCGGACTCCAGGGCGGCCGCGTCCATCGCGTAGGTGACCGGGTCGATGTCGACGAACTCCGGGCGGCCGCCGGCCAGGACGACCGACGAGGCCGTGGCGACGAACGAGTACGCCGGCACCAGCACCCCCTCGGAGCGCCTCAGGCCGCACGCGCGCAACAACAGGACGAGGGCGTCCGTGCCGCTGTTCACCCCGACGGCGAAACCGGCTCCCGTGTAGGCGGCGAGCTCCCGCTCCCACTCCGCGACATGCCGGCCGTGTGAAAACTTCCCTGTCGCGAATACTTCGTTGACCCTCTCCTCCACGAGAGGCCACAGCACACCGAAAGTCGTTGCCTGGGAGAAGAACGGAACCTCGTCGGTTCCGGCCCGGGGCCCGGAACGTCGCTCCACCCCTCCGGAGATTCCTCCGAAAGACACTGCCACCTCAATTACTTGACGCGAACGGCGGATTGTCAGCGACCCGAGGCATACCCCCGACCCCTGGGACCAATCGCACGCCCCCGCACGTTCACCCGTGCCGGTACGAGTTCCCGGGTTCTGCTTGACCGCTCTTCATACCGGGGGTCACAGTCGGTCGCTGAACTGACAGAGCCGTCACACTTGCAAGGACACCATGCTGCGACCGCTGATCGTCGGGTTAGGCCGCTCCGGAGCCGGCCTCCACCTGGCCGCCCTGAGGAAACTCCACACGCCCTCCGGCGCGGCCCGCGACGCCGAAGAGGACCCGCTGTTCCACTGGCCGCCGCTGGCCTGGGACCCCCGCCCCACCGCCGCGTCCGGCCTCGACGACGTCACCGTCCTGGGGACCCTGGCAGAGGCCGCCCGCCGCACGCCGCCGGAGGAGACCGTCGTCCACCTGTGCACCCCGCCCGCCGCGCGGGCCGGAGTGCTGGGCCGGCTCGCCGGGCTCGGCTACACCCGCGTCCTGGTGGAGAAACCGCTGGCCTGCGAGCCCGGCCAGCTCCAGAGCGTCACCAGGCTCCGCGACGAGTACCGGCTCGATGTGACCGTCGTCGCCCACTGGCTGGCCGCCGGGCTCACACAGCGGCTCCGCGACCTGATCGCCGACCGTGGCCTCGGCCGGCTGCTGAGCGTCGAGGTGGCCCAGCACAAGCCCCGCTTCGACCGCACCCTGGCCACACACGGCCACCCGACCGCCTTCGACGTGGAGATACCCCACTCGCTCGGCGTCGTCCTCGACCTGGCCGGAGCCGCCGAACTGGAGACGGCCCACTGCACCGACATGCGCCGCGGCACCACCGTCGTCCCGCACATGGGCAGCGCGGCGCTCACCCTGAGGCACGCGGGCGGTGTGCGCACCGACATCGTCTCCGACCTGACGTCACCGGTGCAGCAGCGCAGCTTCACCCTCCGTTTCTCCGACGGCACGGCGACCGCGCACTATCCGATCAGCGAGCGCGACGACCACGCCCAGCTGATGGTCTCCGGCGCCGTACGCGCCCACCACGCCTTCCGCGACGAGGCGCTGAGCCCCTTCCTGCGCCGCACCTACCAGCGCTACGCCCGGGGGCTGACCGACGACTTCGCCCTGCACCAGGCCGTCGCGCGGCTGCTCTGCCAGGCCAAAGCACACTGCGGCGCGGTTGGGGAGTCCACCCCCGACTCCCTGCCCACCCGAGCCGATCCGCTCACCGCTGAAGAGGATGCCCGTGCCCGCTGAACGAGATCACACGCAGGGCCTGTTCGCCGACCGGTGCGCCGGCATCGGCGACGAGGCCGCGCCCGACCTCGCAGGACAGATCGAAGCGGTACGCGCGCTGGGCTGGAGCCGCATCGAACTGCGCACCGTCGAGCGGACCGCACTGGCCGACCTCCCGCCCGAAGCGGTGCGCGACCTCGCGCACCGGCTGCGCGACGCGGACCTCGCGGTGGTGTGCCTCGCCTCCCGGATCGGCAACTGGGCGCGGCCCGTCACCACGCCCTTCGAGACCGACCTGGCCGAACTGGAGACGCTGCTCGACCAGTGCGCCGTACTGGGCTGCCGGTTCGTCCGCGTCATGTCGTACCCGAACGACGGGCTGGGAGCGCGCGAGTGGGCGAGTCAGGCCATCGACCGGCTGGGCCGTCTCGCCCACCGCGCCCGGACAGCCGGCGTCACCCTCTTGCACGAGAACTGCGCCGGGTGGGCGGGTCAGAGCGCCACCCGCATGCTGCGCCTGCTGCGGGAGACCGACAGCCCGGCGCTGCGCCTGCTCTTCGACACCGGCAACGGCGTCCCCCACGGCTACGACGCGGCGGCTCTGCTGCGGCAGATCTTGCCCTACGTGGCACACGTCCACATCAAGGACGCCCGCAGAACCCCGCAGGGCACCACCGAGTACGTACTCCCCGGCGACGGCGACGCACAGGTGGCCGACTGCCTGCGGACCCTGCTGGAGTCCGGATACCGCGGCGCCTTCTCCCTCGAACCCCACCTGTCGGCGCGGCCGCACGCCGGGGTGGACGCCGGCACGGACGCGGCGCGCCCCTTCGTGGCGGCGGGACGACGGCTCGAACAGCTCCTCGCGCCGCACCACGACACCGCCGCCCGTGCAGCGGGAACGCCGTGAAGCGCGGCGGTGACGCGGTGAGGCCCGGCAGCAACGCCGCGAGGCCCGGCAGCGGAGGACCGCCCGCCGCCTTGCTGACCCCAGCCGACCACGCACTGCTCCTCGCCTTGCTGCGCACCCCCACCGTCAGCCCGATGGAGACGGGCGGGCCGGACACGGGGGAGCGGCTGTGGCAGGCCCAGCGCGCGTATGCCGAGGCGGCCGGGGAGGCGGGTCTGGGCGTCGTGCGGCACGCGGCACCCGGTGCGGCCACCCTGTACCGCGACGACGTGCCCGCCGCGGTGCGGGCCGCCGCCCGCAACCCGGCCTTCCTCGCCGGACAACCCAGCCTGGTGCTGCGCCTGGGGCCCGCGCGACCGCGCCGGGAGACCGTCATGTTCAACGTGCACCTCGACACCGTCGCCGGGGGCGAACCGGCCACCTTCGACGGGGAGCGCTTCACCGGCCGCGGCGCCGTCGACGCCAAGGGCCCCGCCGTCGCGCTGCTGGCCGGAGTGCGCGCGGCGGCCGCCGCCGAACCGGCCCTCGGCCGTGAGGTGTCCGTGCTCGTGCAGGCGGTGTGCGGCGAAGAGGGCGGCGCCATGGGCACGTTCGGTACCCGGCCGCTCGTCGAGGCCGGGTACGTCGGCAGGCTGAACGTCTTCTGCGAGCCGACCGGGCTGCGTCACCTGCCCAGGGCGACGGCGTCCATGACGGCACGCCTTCGGGTGGCCGGCGAGGACGCCGTCGACGACCGCCCGGAGGCGGGCCACAACGCGAGCGTGCTCCTGGGCTTCCTCGCCCAGTACCTGGCCGCCGAGTTCGGGTCCCACCCGGCCCGTGCCGGCGCCGCCGGCGCGGCGTGCGTCGCCGGACTGCACACCGGGCACGCGCACAACCGCGTTTACGGCACGGGCAGCCTGCTGGTCAACGTCGCCTACGCCGACGCCGCCGAGGGCGCGGCCGCCGAGCGGGCGCTCAGCGACACCGTCGCCGACGGCCTGCGCGCGTTCACCGCCCGCTTCGCCGGGACCCGGGACTTCGCGCGCACCGCCGCCGAGGCCGCCGCGCTCACCCGGCTGGAGTGGGACAAGCGGGGCCTGCCCGCGCTGCGCGCCGACCTCCTCGGCGACCTGTGGGCCGAGGAGGTGCTGGCTGCCGCCGGGGTGCCCCGGCAGCCCGCCGCCGAGCCCGCCTTCACCTGCGACGCCATCTGGATGCACGGCATCCCGGATACCTACACCACCGTCCTCGGGCCCGGCCGTCTGGACACCAACAACGCACACGCGGCGGGCGAGTTCGTCGCCCTCGCCGATCTGGAGGCGTTCGCCGCGCAGGTGCGGGCGCTTCTTCTCTCCTTCACCGACCGGCTGCGGGCCTGTGCCCGTACGCCACACAGCGAGCCCGGCGAGCACGCCGAGTCCAGTGAGCCCGGCACGTTCGACGAGCCCGGCAAGCCCGGCCAGTCCAGCAAAGGAAACCTCGCATGACACCGCCAGACCAGCGCACCGCGCCCCGGCCCCCCGCCCCCGCCTACAGCGGTGCCGGTACCGTGATCGTCGACCACCGCGAACTGCTGGCGGCCGCGCATGAGGCGTTCACCGCGCGCGGCGTGCCCGAGACCAAGGCGGCCACCGCGGCGGACGCCCTGTGCTACGGCGACCTGGCCGGACTCGGCTCACACGGGCTGTTCAACCTCGCCCGCCTCTACCTCCCGCTGCTGGAGTCGGGGCGCGCCGAGCCCGCCGCCGAGCCCCGCACGGTGACGGACCTGGGCGCCTGCGTCCTGATCGACTCCGAGCGCTCCCTCGGGCTGTGGAGCGCAGCGCAGGCCATGGACCTGGCCGCGGAACGCGCCGGGCGGCACGGGGTCGGCCTGGTGTCCGTACGGAACGCCACGCACTTCGGCTGTGCCGGCTACCACACGGCGCGCGCGGCCCGGCAGGGGATGATCGGTGTCCTGGCGGGCAACTGCGGCGGCCAGCGCATCGCCCGTCCGCCCCACGGGGCGCTCGCCATGCTCGGCACCAACCCGCTCAGCGTCGCCGCGCCCGCCCTGGACGACGACCACCCGTTCGTGCTGGACATGAGCACAACGGCCGTCCCTACAGGCCGGATCCGCACCGCGGCCCGCCGAGAAGAGCCGATCCCCGCCGGCTGGCTGGAGGACGCGGCCGGCGCCCCGGTGACCGACCCGGCCGCCTTCGACCGCGGCGAGGCGTATCTGCGGTGGCTGGGGGGCGAGGTGGAGACCGGCGCGTACAAGGGCTACGGGCTGGGGCTGGCCGTCGAGACGCTGGCGGCGCTGCTGCCCGGCGCCGGCGTCGGGCCCGCCCCCGACGCGCTGGACGGCGACGGGCGTCCGCACGGCCGAGACGACGACATCGGCTTCCTGGCCCTGGCCGTGGCGCCCGGCGCGCTCCGTGCCGAGGAGGACTTCCTCGCCGGGGCCCGCGCCCTCTTCGCCACGCTGACCCAGTGCCCGCCGGCCGACGGGCACACCGGTGTGCGCTACCCGGGCTGGTGGGAGGCCGAACGCGTCCGCGTCCGCCGTGCCGAGGGCGTCCCGCTGCCCGCGCACCTGTACGACGAACTCGTCGGGCTCGGCCTCCTTCCGCGCTCCGCGCGTTCCGGCGTGGGCGCGCGGGGCGGTGTCCGGTGAGTCCCCGCCGTATCGGGATCATCGGCCTCGGCGCCATCTCGCGGTACTACCTCGCCGCGATCGACGCCGCGCCGGGATGGGAACTGGCCGCGCTGTGCGACGTACGGACCCCTGCCCTGCGGCCGCACCACGGGCGCGTGCCCCGCTTCACCGACCACCGCAGGATGCTGGCGGAGTGCGGCCTCGACGCCGTCGTCGTCGCCGTCCCCAACCACGCGCACGCGTCCGTGTGCGGTGACGCGCTGCGCGCCGGCGTGGCTGTGTGCGTGGAGAAGCCGCTCGCCCTGACCGTCGCCGAGGGGCGGGCGCTGGTCGCGCTCGCGGCGGAGACGGACACCCCGCTGTTCACCGCCTTCCACCGCCGCTACAACGACGCCGTGGCCCGCCTGCGCGGGCAGCTGTCCGCGGGTGGCGGGATCGCCTCCGTGCGCGTGCGCTACCTGGAGCGCATCGAGGAGCACATCCAGGGCGACACCTGGTATCTCGACCCGGAGCGCTGCGGCGGCGGCTGCGTCGCCGACAACGGCCCCAACGCCTTCGACCTCGTGCGCCTGTTGATCGGCGAGGTCGCCGTCGAGCGTGCCACCGTCGCACGGGACGCGCACGGAGCCGACCGCCAGGCCGTCGTCGACCTGCGTGGTGCGGGGGGCAGGACGGCACGCGTGGAACTGGACTGGAGCCGGCCGGGCGAGACGAAGGACCTCCAGGTTCGGAGGGCGGACGGCACCGTCCTGCACGCCGACATGCTCGCGCTGCATCCCGGGTTCAAGGCGTCGCTGTGGCACGAGTACGCCGGCATCCTCGACGACTTCGCGCACGCGGTGCACACGGGGACCCGGGCGGACGGCGGACTCGCCGCGCTGCAACTGGTGGCGGACACCTACGACTGCGAGGAGCCGCCTGCCCGCGCGGCGGAAGAGGAGCAGACCCGATGACGGCACGGACACCGGCAGCGACGACAGCAGCGAAGACGGCAGCGAAGACGGCAGCGGCGACCGTGGCACCGGCACCGGAGCGGACACCCGGCCCCCCGCGGGAGAACGGGGCGAAGCGCTCCGTGCACGGCGCGCTCGTCAAAGTGCTGCTGCACCGCAGGAGCGAACGCGGCATGAGCCTGGAACCGTACGCCAGCCGCTGCGTACGCCGCGGCGAGGTGCACGAACTGGTCACCACCGACCACCGGGAGACCGCTCCGGGCACCCGCATCGACCGGGTGGGCTTCCTCGGCTTCGTCGAGCTGTCGTGCGCGGGCGTCCTGGACCGCGGCGACGACGTGTGGATCGGCGGCGTACACGTCGGGGCGGTGCTCGGTTTCGACGCCTGCCACCACCCCAACCACTACAACATCCTGATCGACGCCGGCCGGCTGCTCACGGGCGGGGACCTGAAGTTGTGCCCCGAGCTGTCCGTCTCCTTCACCCAGGCCGTGTGAACCGCGGCCGCGCACCCGGCGGCTGCGGCTGCCCCGGGGGCCGCCTCTCACCCGGCGGCGACAGCGCGAAGGCCGGTGGCCCCGCTCAGCGGGGCCACCGGCTTGCCGTGCGCCGTAGCCGGTCTCAGCCCAGCAGCTCGACGTCGAGCCGGCCGAAGTGGTACTCGCGGACCGCGGCGAGCAGCTCCTCGAGCGAGAGCTGCCCGTCACCGTTGGTGTCCACCTGCTGGAAGGCTTCCTTCGCCTCGGCGCGGTTGACACCGACACCCGCCAGCCACGCCTGGAACTCCTCGGCGTTGATCTGCCCGTCGGCGTCCTTGTCGCAGATGCCGATGATGCCCTTGACCACCGGGCCCAGGACGCGGTTGAAGCTGGCCTCGCCGGCCCGGAAGATCAGGTCCCCGGTCACCTGGAGGAACTGCTCCCTGGTGACGGCTCCGGTGGCGCCGACCCCCGCCTCCCGGGCGAGGTAGTCGAAGAGCCCGTCGAATGCGTCCTTGAGGGCCTCCACCTCCCGGGAGTCCTGGGACTTGCCGAAACCGTGCGCGATCTTGGCGGCCTCCTCGTGGAAGTCCTCCCTCTCCAGGACGCCGTTGGCGTCGGCGTCCCACTTGTCGAAGCGCTTCTGCAGACGGTCGTTCGCGATGGCAGTGGTCATGCCGGTTTCCTTTCGGGTTGTGCGGTGGCAAGACGGCGCCTGGGCGTGCGTGCCCGCGCCGCCCTCGCGTGCTTCTCCCCTGGGGGCACGCAAGTTCGTGGAGGGCCGGGCCCGTGCGGGCCCCGGCCGGGGGAGGGGAGCGGGGGTGTCACAGACGGGTGACGCGTACCCCCGCGGTTCTGCCGCGCGTGTCCAGCACGGTGCACCGCGCCCGTGCCAGCAGCGTCGGGTCGTAGCAGGAGTGGTCCTGCAACAGGAGCGCGAGGTCGCTGCCGGCCAGCGCCTCCGGCAGGTCGGTTCTCCGGCTCAGCGGCGTGCCCTCGCACTCGAAGGAGGGCACGTACGGGTCGTGGTAGGAGACGTGGGCGCCCCTGGCGCGCAACAGCGCGGCCACGGCGAAGGCGGGGGACTCGCGCGTGTCGGCGATGTCCGGTTTGTAGGTGACCCCGAGCAGCAGCACCCGGGCTCCGCGCAACGGTCTGCCCTGCGCCTCCAGCAGCCCCGCCACCCGCTGGACGACGTGCCGGGGCATACGTCCCAGCACATCTCTGGCCGCCGAGAGCATGTGGAAGGAGAAACCCTCGGACTCGGCCTTCACCGCCAGATAGCGCGGATCGACCGGAATGCAGTGCCCGCCGACGCCGGCGCCGGGGCTGAACGCGGTGAAACCGAAGGGTTTTGTGGCGGCGCAGTGGAGCACGTCCCAGATGTCGATGCCCATCTTGTCGCAGAAGAGCGCGACTTCGTCGACCAGCGCGATATTGACGTACCGGTAGGTGTTCTCCAGCAGCTTCGCCATCTCGGCTTCCCGTGTGCCGCGGGCGACCACCACGGTGTCCACCAGCCGACCGTAGAAGGCGACGGCGTGTTTGGCGCACAAAGGAGTGCAGCCGCTCACCACGCGGGGGGTGTTGCTCATCGTGAACGAGGAATTCCCCGGGTCGATGCGTTCCGGTGAATACGCCAGGTGGAAGTCCTCACCCACCGTCAGGCCGCTGCCCCGCTCCAGCAGGGGCCGCACGATCTCCTCGGTGGTGCCCGGGTGGCTGGTGGACTCCACGACCACCAAAGTGCCGGGGCGCAGCTGCGCGGCCACGTCACCGATCGCCGCCCTGAGGGAGTCCAGGTCGGGATCGCCGGCCGGGCTCAGCCCGGTGGGCACGCAGACGACGATCGTGCCGGCTCCCGCGAGCACCGACGGATCGGTGGTGGCGCGGAAGCCCGCGGCCCCCATGGCGGCCACGTCCCCGTCGCTGACGTCGTCGACGTGTGAGCTTCCCGCTTGAAGCCCCTCGACCACCGGCGCACAGACGTCGTAGCCGACCGTGGACAGCCCCACCGCGCAGGCCCGTTGGGCCAGTGGTAATCCGATGTACCCCAGGCCGACGACGGCCAGGTCACATGTCATGCGCACCTCTCTGCCCGTATGCCGTTCCCCCTGCGGATTCCGCAGGCGGGGATGGAGCGGTCTCAGGCGGAGAAGCTGCCGCTGCCCGGGGCGACGTGCGAGCCGTACCCGGGCTGCACCGTCAGGCTGGGCGTCATGCAGAACGGATCGCCGTAGATCTTCACCGGCTTGTCCGTGGTGTTGGTGAGCACATGCGCGCCGAGAGGCAGCTTGTGGCAGCCCTCGGGGTTCTCGTAGCGGGTGAGCGGCTGGAATTCCGTCTCGAACACGGTCACGTCACCGGTCGCCGCGCTGGCGGTTCCACTGCCCAGTGCGAGAGCCGTAAGAGCGGTTGCCGCGGCGACGAGCACAGGACGGAACTTGCGCATTTGAGCTGCCTTTCTCCCTGACAAGGTGGTCACTCACAGCATGTCCCGTCATGGGCCGGTTGAATGACGCAGCTGCCGCATTCCGCCGAAAGGGTGACTGTCTTCCGCAGGGGTGGCGCAACGGTGCCGCGGAGTGCTTTTCCGCCACCCCGCGAGGGCCCCGGGACCGTGCGGGGTACCGCCGCCTGAGCACCCCCGCATCGCCTCGGACCGCTCGGGAGGACAGGTGGACCTGGACGCCGTCACCGACGAGCTGTACGGGCTGCCGCCCGACGACTTCACCGCCACCCGCGAGCAGCGGGCCCAGCAGGCACGGCAGGAGGGGGCGCGGGAGCTGGCCGGGGAGATCCACCGGCTGCGGCGCCCCACTCTGGCGGCCTGGTCGGCCAACCTGCTGGCCCGCGAGCAGCCCGAGCAGGCCCGGCTGCTCCTGGAGCTGGGCGAGGCGCTGCGGCAGGCGCACCGCGACCTGGACGGCGGGCGGCTGCGGGAGCTGTCGGCCCGCCAGCACCAGGCGACCGCCCGGCTCGCGGGCGAGGCTGCCCGTCTTGCCGACCAGCACGGACACCGCATCAGTGAGGCCGTCCGCAGCGAGGTGGCGGGCACGCTGCACGCGGCGCTGGCCGACCCGCAGGCCGGGCGCGACTGGGCTGCGGGCCGCCTTGAGCGCCCCCTCGCCGCGCCGGTCGGCTTCACCCCGGGCGAAGCCGGGACCTCCATCCCCGGTGGGGGTGCCGGAGCGGGCGGCGCGGCTGCCCCGGCGGACGCACGATCCCGGCGCCGTGCGACGAAGAGCGACCGCGGCTCGTCCCAGAGCGACCGGGGCCGTGACCGCGGCCGGGGCCAGGCCCGCGGCCAGGGCCGTGACGCCGGGCCCCAGACCGGGCAGGAGAGGGCCCGCCACCGAAAGCAGCTCGCCCGCGCCCGTGAGCAGGACTGCGAGGCCAGGCGCGCGCTGGAGGCGCGCGAGGGCGAGCACCGCGCCGCGCGCGAAGCGGCTGAGCAGGCCGCGGAGCGGCAGGACGAGGCGGAGCAGCGCGTCACCGCGCTCAGGGAGCAACTGCGCGAGGCGGAGGACGATCACCGGCGGGCCCGCTCCGAGGCCCGCACCGCGCAGGACCGGCTGCGCGGTGCCGAGCGGGAGGAGGCGAAAGCACGCCGCAAGGCCGACGAGGCGACCGCCCGCGCAGACCGGCTCGCCGACGGGTCGTGAGCAGCACGGAGGCCGCGCCGACGGCGCACCGAGGGGACGTCGGACGGCGGAGAGGGGCGTCAGGTGGGAGAGAGGGGGCTGAGCCCGACCGGGCCCGGGGCGGCTGACGCTCCGGCCTGAGGCGGTCGGACGTGGGGCGCGGACCCGGGGCTCCAAGCGGGTGGGCGGCGGTCCGCGCCCCCTCAGCGCCTGCCGGACTCCTCGTCGCGTTCGCCCTCCGCCTGCGAGGGCGTGGTGCGCGGGCAGTCCGGGTGCTGTGTTGCCTTGCGGCGTTCGGCGGGCGCCCCGGAGCGGACCTCCTGGACGTCGTCGTCGCGCTCGCCCTCGGCCTGCGAAGGAGTCTGGTCACTCATCGTGATCTCCCCTCGGAGACGACCTTGCCACGCCTCACGGGTACCCCGTGCCGGGCCCGGTCTCCCGCTCCGCGCGAAGGTTTCCGCTGACGGCGTGGGGGACACGGCCCTGGTGGGCGAGCGGACCGCTCACGCGGTGGCGACCAGCCCGGGAACCGACGCCAGCAGCGACGGCAGCCGCGTGGCGGTCACGCCGCCGCCCTGGGCCAGCCGTGCGGTTCCGCCGCCCCGGCCCTGGAGCAGCTGTGCGACCAGGTGCGCGGCGCTGTGTCCTTGCTCCTCGGCGGCGGCGTTGACGGCGGTCACCAGCGTCGCGGTGCCGTTGGTCACCTGTCCGACGGCGACGACGCCGGGCCGGCGCGCCGGGAGCCGGTCCCGTACGGCGGTGGCGAGCGCGCGGGCTTCACCGGTCTCGTCCGTGGCGGTCGCGACGGCCACCAGGACGCCGCCCGCGTCCACGGCCCCGTCCGCGATCTCGGCGGCCCGCGCGGCGGTGGCCCGCTGCCGCAGCCGCTTGTTCTCCCGCTCGGCGGTCTTGAGGCGGTCGAGCAGGGCGCCGACGCGGTCGGGGATCTCGGCACGCGGCGCCTGGAGCTGCTCGGCGAGGCGGGAGACCAGGTCGCGCTCGCGGGCGAGGTAGCCGAACCCCTCGATGCCGACCGCCGCCTCCAGGCGGCGCAGCCCGGCGCCGACCGACGTCTCCGCGGTGAGCGCGAGGGTGCCGATCTGCGCGGCGTGCTCGACGTGGGTGCCGCCGCACAGCTCGCGGGACCAGGCCCCGCCGATCTCGACGACGCGTACGCGTTCCCCGTACGTCTCGTCGAACAGGGCGAGGGCGCCGAGCTGTTCGGCCTCCGGGAGCGTCATCCACCGTGCGGTCACCGGCAGGTCGCGGCGCAGCGCCCGGTTGGCGGTCTCCTCGATCTCGCTGCGCCGCGCGGGCGAGAGGCCGCCGCGCAGGGGGAAGTCGAGGCGCAGGTAGCCGGGCCGGTTGTAGGAGCCGGATTGCAGGGCTGTGGGCCCGAGGACCTCGCGAAGCGCCGCGTGCAGGACGTGGGTGCCCGAGTGGGCCTGGCGGGCCCCGAGCCGCCACTCAGGGTCGACGGCCGCCTGCACGACGCGGTCGGGGGCGAGTTCGCCCGCGGTGACGCGGACCTGGTGGGTGACCAGCCCCGGCAGCGGGCGCTGCACGTCGACGACCTCGGCCGCCATCGAGGGACCCGTCAGGTGCCCGGCGTCGCTCTCCTGGCCGCCGGACCGGGCGTAGAAGGGGGTGCGGTCGAGGACGACCGTCACGAGGTCTCCCTCGTGCGCCACCGGGAGGGGGCCGCCGGGGCCGAGGAGGGCCAGGACGCGGGAGGTGGTCTGAAGGGTCTCCCAGGCCAGCCACTCGGTCGGACCGTGTGCCTCCAGCACGGGCCGCAGCCCGGAGCTGCCGTGTGTGGTGCCGGATTTCCTGGCGCGTGCGTCCTCGCGGGCGCGTTCGCGCTGGTCGCGCATGAGGGCGGCGAAACCGTCGCGGTCGACCTCGACGCCCTGCTCGGCGGCCATCTCCAGGGTCAGGTCGATGGGGAAGCCGTAGGTGTCGTGCAGCCGGAACGCCTGGGCGCCCGCCAGGGTGCGGCCGCCGTGTGCCTTGAGGTCGGCGACGGCGGTGTCGAGGACGGTGGTCCCCTGTCTGAGGGTGGCCCGGAACGCCTCCTCCTCGCCGTGTGCCTGGTCGGCGATCCGGTCGTAGGTGAGGGCCCGCGCGAGTTCCGGATAGCCGTCGGCCATGCGGTCCCTGGCCACCGGCAGCAGTGCGGGCAGCGCCGGTTCCGCGTACCCGAGCTGCCGCATCGCGCGCACGGCGCGGCGCAGGATACGGCGCAGCACGTAGCCGCGTCCCTCGTTGCCGGGGGTGGTGCCGTCCGCCAGCAGCATCAGCGCGGTCCGTACGTGGTCGGCGACGACGCGCAGCGAGACGTCGGCCTCGCGGTCGGCGCCGTAGCGGACGCCCGCGAGGGCGGCGGCGCGGTCCAGAATCGGCCGCAATTCGTCGGTCTCGTACAGGTTGTCGACGCCCTGGAGGAGGGTCGCCATGCGTTCCAGACCCATGCCGGTGTCGATGTTGGGCCGTGGCAGCTCGCCCAAGATCGGATATCCGGACTTGCCCCCGCCCTCCCCGCGTTCGTGACTCATGAAGACGAGGTTCCAGAACTCCATGTACCGGTCCTCGTCGACCGCGGGGCCGCCGGCGCGGCCCAGGTGCGGGCCGCGGTCGTAGTACAGCTCCGAGCACGGGCCGCACGGCCCCGGCACACCCATGGACCAGAAGTTGTCCTCGTCGCCGCGTGCCACGATCCGCTCGTCGGGCAGCCCCGCGGTCCGCCGCCACAGCTCGCGCGTCTCGGCGTCCGTGCGGTGCACGGTCACCCAGATCCGGTCGGGGTCCAGGCCGAGGCCGCCGTCGGCGACGGGGCTGGTCGCGAGCTCCCAGGCGAGGGCGACGGCTTCCGGCTTGAAGTAGTCGCCGAAGGAGAAGTTGCCGCTCATCTGGAAGAAGGAGCCGTGCCGGGTGGTGCGGCCGACCTCCTCGATGTCCAGTGTGCGCACGCACTTCTGCACGCTCGTCGCCCGCGGCCAGGGCGGGGCGCTTTCGCCGGTCAGGTAGGGCTTGAAGGGCACCATGCCCGCGTTGACGAACAGCAGGGTCGGGTCGGGCGTCGGCAGCGGGGCGCTGGGGACGACGGTGTGGCCGCGCTCGGCGAAGAAGTCGAGGAAGCGGCTGCGGATCTCGGCGGTACGCAAGGGGGGCTCCGAAGTGGTGACGCGGGCCGGGCGCGGCCGGCCGGGCCGGTGGTGGCGCGGGCCGGGCGGATCGGCCGGCCGGGCAGTCGGTCAGGGGGCGAGGGCGGTGCCGGTGACGGGCTGGAGGGCGGCACGCTCCAGCGGCGCGGAGGGATCGATGGCCAGCGTCGGCGGCGCGGGCTCAGCCCCTGCCCGTACGAGCAGATCCCCGACGGCGGCGATCATGGCGCCGTTGTCGGTGCACAGCCCCAGCGGCGGTACGCGCAGCGTGATGCCCGCCGCCGCGCACCGCTCCTCGGCCAGGGCGCGGACCCGGGAGTTGGCGGCGACGCCCCCCACGACCACCAGGGTGCCCACCTGGTGGTCCGCGCAGGCCGCCACGGCTTTGCGGGTCAGCACGTCGGCGACGGCTTCCTGGAGCGCGGCGGCACCGTCGGCCACCGGCAGCGGCGTTGAGGGGGTGTGGCGCCCGGCCCAGCGCGCCGCGGCGGTCTTCAGCCCGGAGAAGGAGAAGGCGTACGGATCGTTCCCCGGCCCGGTCAGCGGCCGGGGGAAGGCGACGGCGTGCGGGTCGCCCTCGCGTGCCGCCCGGTCGATGGCGGGGCCGCCCGGGTAGGGCAGGCCGAAGACGCGTGCGACCTTGTCGAAGCACTCGCCCGCCGCGTCGTCCAGGGTGTCCCCGAGGTGGGCGATCGGCTCGGTGGCCAGGTCCCGCACCAGAACCAGCGAGGTGTGTCCGCCCGAGACGATCAGCACCATGCAGGGGTCGGGTAGCGGCCCGTGCTCCAGGGTGTCGGCGGCGACGTGCCCGGCCAGGTGGTGCACGCCGTGCAGCGGCACGTCCAGCGCGTGGGCGAGGGCCTTGGCGCCGGCCACCCCGAGGTGGAGCGCGCCGGAGAGTCCTGGCCCTGCCGTCACCGCGACGGCTCCGACGTCGGACAGGCGCAGTCCGGCGTCCGCCAGGGCTTGCGCGATCACCGGTTGGAGGGCGTGGAGGTGGGCGCGGGCGGCGATCTCGGGTACGACTCCGCCGTAGCGGGCGTGCTCGGCCATGCTCGACGCGACCGCGTGGCCCAGCAGCCGGCCGTCGCGCACCAGTCCCGCGCCGGTCTCGTCGCAGGACGTCTCGATCCCCAGGACGGTCGGAGAGCTCACCACACACCTTCTTGCGTCACATCTGCTATTGCAACCACTACGCAATAAGCCTACGCCGGGTCTGCGGGCGCGGTCGCGCACCGGCCGCGGAGGGGGAGACGTGGACGACGCGCCCCGAAGGGGCGCGGGGAACCGCGCGACGAGCCACCACCCACCCGCGGCCCCGCACACCGCGAACAGCGGCACCCCCTCGCCGGAACAAGCCCCGCGGAAAAAGCCCTACCGGAGGGTGACGGTGAGGCTGCGCCCGTAGGCGTGGCGGGTGCGGAAGCGTACGAGCGTGCCGCCCCGCGCGTGGCTGACGTGCACGCCCTCACCGGCCTCGGCCGGGCGCAGCCGGCGGCCGCGCAGCAGCAGACTCACCTCGTCCCGGCGCATGGTGGGGTCGGAGGCGGCGACGGTCACCCCGCGCCCCTCGTGCCGCACCAGCACCGAGGCGGGTCCGTCGAGGCGGACACCCGCGACGGTCTGACGGCCCCGCGCGAAGGAGTTGACCGCGAGCAGGCCGAGCCCCCAGTGGTGGACCGCCTGGAGGCGGGTGGTGTTGGCGAGCACCCGCAGAGCACGGCGGTGACCGTGGCGCTCGGCGTACGCGCCCAGCTCCCGCTCCGTGGCGTGCGGGACGAGCGCGTAGGCAAAGGAGCGCGGCTCGGCGCCCGCCTCCTGGCGGAACGCGGCGCTGAAGACCCGGCGCGTGACGGGCGTGTCGGAGTTCGCCGTACGGACCGCGCGGCGGCTGCGGGTCACCGTCTCCAGGCCCACGGTCAGCGGGCGTGGCCGCTCGTCCAGGAAGAGGTAGCCCACCGCGCCGCCGCGGGTCTCGTTGGCGTACCGCAGCCAGCGCAGCCGTGCCGTGCCCTCGCCGGACCAGGTACCGCCCCCGGCCCGCCGGCCGGTGACGACGAGGTTGTCGTCCGGGTCCGCGACACGGGCGTCCACCGTGGTCCGCACCGGGCGGCCGCCACGGTCCCCGACACCGGCCGCGAGGACCACGATCTCCTCGTCCAGCAGAAACCACGACTTGGTCGCCGTCGCGTTCCGGTAGACGGTGAAGTCGTCCGGGAGCCGGTCGTGTTCCGCGTAGGCGACATCGTCCGACTGCACCATGCCCGCCGCCCCGTAGGCGCCGAGCACCGCTCCGCCCGAGTGCCGGTTGGTGCCGCGCGGAAAGTACACGTACGTGTTCTGCGACTCGGAGGAGGGGGTGAAGTGCAGCGGGTGGCCGGGGTTGTCGTAGTACGGCTTCCCGTACAGCTCGGGCACCGTCTCGCGCCGCTCCTCGGGCGCCGTCACCCCCGCGAGTCCGTACGGGGAGACGGCGGTGTAGTAGTCGACGCCGAACGAGCGCGCCTGGTCCTGGCCCGCGAGGTACAGATAGTGGGCGCCGTCGCCCTGGAACCAGGGCGTCAAATTCTCCCCGCTCATGTACTCGTACTTGCTGACGCGGTCCGAACTGCGCGAGAGCGCGAAGGCGAAGCCGGGGCGGCGGTGCACCGTCTTGTCCATGGCGTTGAACGCGGTGCTGCGCGCGGCCGGGTTGAGGTCCTTCGCCGGCACCGACGCGTCGCGCAGGATCTCCGCGTACCGCACCACCGTCAGCGGCGAGGCGAAGCGGGCCGGATCGGGAGCGTCGGCCGAGGAGCCGGCCACGTGTTTGACGTAGCTCTTGAGCGCGGCGGAGCGCTCGCCGTCCGCGTACGCCGACAGCGCGGTGACGGCCTCCACGACGGCGGCGCTGTCCGCGTACCCGCCGCCGGTGCGCGAGACGGCGCGCCCCTTGACGATCTCCATCATCCAGCCCTCGAAGACGAGCGGCGCGAAGCCGTCGGCGACCCAGCGGTGCACGACCGGGACCAGCGCCGCGGTGTCCGCGCAGCCGGTACGGTCGAGGAGCCCCAGCGCCTGCACCGCCCGCGTCAGCAGCCCCTTTCCGTACGACCCGGTGTAGGCGACCGAACCGTGCTGGATGAACGAGCCGTCGGCGTAGTGCCCGTCGGTCACGCCGTGCCGCACGTGGTAGGGGTCGACGGTCGCGTAGACGGTGAGCTGGTCCTCCAGCGCCTTGCGGACGCGTTTCCCGTCGCCGAGGAGGGCGCCTTGCAGGAGGCGGTTGGTGGTGATGTCGGCGAGGTTCGCGCCGGTGTGGAACCGGGAGTCCAGGTCGACGTCGCCGTCCTCGCCGTTGCGCAGGTAGGCGTCCATCGAGGCGATGTAGGTGCGCGTCAGGTCGGGACGCCGCTCGGCGATCTCGTCCGCGAGCAGGACGAGCGTCGCCGTCACGCTGGTGGAGATGCCGATCTCCCAGGTGAACCAGTTGCCGTAGTAGCCGCGCGACTGGTCGCCGTAGTAGTCCTCGTGGAGCCGGACCAGTCCTTCCACGACACGGCGGCGTGCCGCGGCGCCACCGGTACCGACCCCGGGCGCACACGACGCCAGCGCGATCTCGTACAGCATCCGGAAGGACGCGTCCAGATGCGCGTCGCTCGTGCCCAGCGGCAGCCCCTCGAACAGCTCGCCCTCGCCTGCCGCGTCCAGCTTGGCGAGGTGCGCGGTGGCCGTCTCGGCGAGCGCCGCCAGCTTGGCGGACGTCTCCGGGCGTGCGTTGGACTCCCGCGTCCCCGCGAAGAGGGCGACGGCGTTCGCCAGCAGCCGCTCGGTGCCGGCCCCGGCGGCCGCCCCGGCGCCCGTGGCGCCGGAACCCGACGGTGCCGCGGCGGCGTCGGCCGCGGGGATCACCGCCGCCAGCCCGGCGGCGGACAGGAGGGACAGGACATGTCTGCGCGCGATCTCCATGGGTCTCCCCCCGGAAGCCGGACTGACGTGGCGCAGTCAAGCAGCGGGGGAGAGCGGCGACAAGCGGGCGCGCGCACCCGATCGCCGGCCGCCGCGTACCTGCGCACGTCACGCGCGTGCGGCTGCTGCCGGACGTCGATCCTCCGCGCCCGCTTACGCGGCGGGCGAAAGCCGCGACACGGACACGAAGGAGCGGCGAGCATGAGGCCATGCTGGAGCGTGTGGCGGTCCTGTCCGACATCCACGGGGTACTCCCCGCACTGGAAGCGGTCCTCGCCGAGCCCGACGTGCGAACGGCGGACCGCATCGTGCTGACCGGCGACCTCGCGTCCGGGCCGCAGCCCGTCGAGGTCCTCGACCTGCTCACCGGGCTCGGCGACCGTGCCGTCCGGCTCAAGGGGCAACGCCGACCGCGAACTGCTGGAGTACCGCCGCGAGGGGCGCCGTCAGATGCCCGACGCCGTCTCACCGTGGGCCGCCGAACAGCTGCGCCCCGACCACCTGGACCTGTTGGGAAGCCTCCCGCTCACCCGCGAACTGGACGTCGCCGGGGTGGGCCGGGTGCTGTTCTGCCACGCCGTCCCGTCAGACGACGAGGAAGTCGTCCTGGTCGACTCTACCCTCGACCACTGGCAGCAGGCGCTCGGCGGCGTGGCCGACGAGATCCGCACCGTGGTCTGCGGCCACACCCACATGCCGTTCGTCCGCCTCGCCCACGGGCGCCTGGTGGTCAACCCGGGCAGTGTCGGCATGCCCTACGGCATGCCCGGCGCCCACTGGGCGCTCCTCGGACCCGGCGTCACCCTCCGGCGCACGGAGTTCGACATCGAAGCGGCGATTGCGCGGATCGCCGAGAACTCGGCCTTCGACGGGGCCGCCGCCTGGGCCGGCTATTTCCTGCGCGCCCGCGCCACGGACGCGGAGGCACTGGCCGTCTTCGGACACCAGGGGCCGAACCGGTAGGCGCACTGTCGCCCAACCGGCAACCCCGGCTGACTCGTTCCGGTCTCCTTCGCCACCACCCTGTCGCATAGTGTCCGAACACGTGAACGCTCATGTGCCGGTGCGGCGGCGCGCCGGCACGCCGTCGGGGAGGAAACGCGAGTGAAGCCAGCCCGGGAGAGAAGCGGACGCAAGACCGGCCCCGTCGAGAAGGAGACCGGACGGTGCCCGGTGCGGCACGACGCCGACGGGACGTGGCGCACGGCCACCTACGACACCGCAAGGGCCGCACTGCGCGCCGGCGGAACGGTACAGGCGGGGCTCGGCATCGAGACCGTCGAGAAACTGCCCGCCTCCGTACGGCGCCCCGTCCTCTACCGCGACGGACCCGAACACCGAGAACACCGCCGCCAGACCGCCCGGTACTTCACTCCACGCCGCGTCTCAGAGCACTACCGCGACCTGATGATCCGCGTCACCGACCAGCAGCTCACCCGGCTGCGGCAGGCGGGCAGCGCTCACCTGTCCGACCTCTCCTTCGTCCTCGCGGCCGAGGTGACCGCCGGCGTCATCGGCCTGACCGAGAGCAGGCCCGGTCTGCTGCGCCGGCTGGAGCGCTTCTTTCCGGACACGTTCGAAGAGCCCGGCTACACCAGCCTGCGCGGGCTCCGCTTCATGCTGAGGCGCAACAGGGCGTGGCTGGGGCTCTACTTCGGCGACGTCCGTCCCGCCGTACGCGCCCGCCGTCACGCCCGGCGCGACGATCTCCTCTCCCACCTGCTGGACGAGGGCTGCACGACGGGGGAGATCCTCGGCGAGTGCGTCACCTTCGCCGCGGCCGGCATGATCACCACCCGCGAGTTCGTGAACGTCGCCGCCTGGCACCTCTTCGGCGACGACGCGCTCCGCGAGGAGTACCTGACCGCCGACGAGGCGGGACGGCACGCCGTCCTGCACGAGATCCTCCGCCTGGAGCCCGTCGTCTCCGCCCTGCACCGCAGGACGACCGCGCCGCTCGACCTGCCCGACGGTGACGGCGCCACTGTCACCGTTCCCGCGGGCTCACTGGTCGAGATACGGGTCGACTACGCCAACCTCGACACCGACGCGTTCGGAGCCGCGCCCGAACGCGTGTGTCCCGCCCGCGGTGCCGATGGCCACCTCCCCGGTCCCGGCCTCTCCTTCGGTGACGGTCCCCACAAGTGCCCAGGCGCGGCCATCGCCATCCAGGAGACCGATATCTTCCTCACCCGCCTCTTCGCCCTGCCGGGCCTGCGGATGCGCGACGAGCCCACCGTGCGTATCAAGGAGAGCCTCGGCAGCTACGAGGTACGCGGCCTCGTCGTCACCGTGAACCCGGACCAGGGCCCGGGCCCGGACCGGGGCCAGGCCGAGGTCTGAGTCCGGCCTGTGCCGGCTCGGTCGGCACAGGCTTCGGACCGGCGTCACCGCCCCGGTGCGTGCGTGCACCCGCCGGGAGCGGTGCCGGTTCGCCGTACGGCTCACCGGTACATGCTGATCCTTCTGTACCTACTGGTATGTACACTGCTGGCATTGAGTACTTCCGCATGAGCACTGGGGAAAGGTCTTCCATGCGTGTTGCCCGGACACCGCAGCCAACCGCCGTCGCACCATCCGAGTTGGTTCACGGCGCTGCATGGCTCGACGAGATCGCCGGGCCCGAGGGACCGTCACGCTTCCCGGTGAACAGTGTGCACTTCGCGCCGGGCGCCCGTACCGCTTGGCATCGCCATCCCTTCGGCCAGGTCCTGCACGTCACTGAGGGGGCGGGGTTCGTCCAGTGCCGGGACGAGGAGATGCACACCCTCCGCGCCGGCGACAGCGTGCGATCGCGCCGGAGGAGTGGCATTGGCACGGCGCCTCTCCCACCACCTTCATGACACATCTGGCCGTCCAGGAAGTCGCCGAGGACGGTACCGAAGCCGAACGCGGCCCCCACGTCACCGAGGCCGAATACCTCGCCGGCCCGTCGGCTCACTGACCAGTCACAGAGAGAGGCGGCGTCGTTCGTGTATGCCAAGCAGTACGAGATCACCCTGCCCGCCGACTACGACATGGAGACCATCCGCAAGCGGGTGTCCGAGAGCGGTCACCTCCTCGACGACCGGGCCGGACTGGGACTGAAGGCGTACGTCATCCACCATTGGCAGCTGCTGCGGTTCGTGCTGTGGGCGGACTCCTCCGTACCGGACGAGGAAGCGACCGAGCGCTACGAAGTGCTGCACCTGTCCGCTCCCGGACTGGGCGACCTGCCCGAGGGGCGGGACTGGTAACACCTCTGCGCCCGTGCCCGTCACGGCGCGCTGCGCCGTCGAAGTTTCCGCCCTTCGGCGGCCTGCCTGTGATGAGTGCAGGACCGAGAAGAAATGCTCAGCACTCTCACCTCGGACAACTGCTGTCGCGAGCGCGGTGGAAAGGAGGCGGGCGTGAGCTGATCATTTCCCGTAACCGCTCAGACAGGTGACGGTGGCGGCAGTGAGCGGTTGCCACCGGGTACGGGGGCCTCACGTCCGCTAGAGGGCGACCCGAGTCAGCGGTCGTCGGCCTGCTCGTCGTGTACGTGTGAGAGGAAGGCCGTCCACGCTCGATTGCCGAAGAGGAGCACGGGACCGTGGGGGTCTTTGGAGTCCCGGACGGGAAGGCGCGCGCCGGTGTGCCCGTCGGCGACCTCCAGGCAGTTACCGCCGTTGTTGGCGCTATAGCTGCTCTTGCGCCACGTTCGGTTGGCGGGACTGGCTGCGCTCGTCATCGAGATATTCCTTTGCCGTTGCCGCAATCAGGTTGAGAGAGGCCTTGGGAGAGAGGGCGTCGGCCATCAACAGATCATAAGCACGCCGCGCTGCTTTGACATCCGCGAGATCAGCGAACACGTGGCCGCGTACGACTCCGTCGACGTAGACGACATCTGGCCCCTCGTGCATGGTCAGGCCGGCGAAAGCCCCCGGTAGGCCCGCGTGCGCACCGGTGTCGAACGGGAGCACCTGGAGGACGATGCGCGGGTTGTCGGCGCATGCGAGCAGGTGCTCAAGTTGGCGACCCATGACGCCAGGTCCGCCGATGGCCCGTCGCAGGACGCTTTCGTCCAGTACCGCCCAGATCTCCGGCGGGGTTTCCTGTTCCAGAAGGCTCTGACGTGTCATTCGTGCGGCCACGAGCTCGTGGGCGTTCGGCAGGCGTCCGCCACCGAACACCGCCTGCACGTACTCCTCCGTCTGCAACAACCCCGGCACCACCTGGTTCTCGAAGTCCCAGATGCAGGTGGCGTCCTTCTCCAGGTCCACGAAGGGGCGGAACCAGTCCGGGTAGGCGTGCTCGATCACGACGGGCCACAGGCGGGCGAACAGCCCGCCTGTGCACAGCGCGTCGTCACAGCGTTGGGCGAACTCCTCGCTGGGCACGCGGCTTCCGGACTCGATCCGTGACACGTACGAGTGGGTGCAGAAGGTGCGCCGTCCCAGCGTGGTCTGGCTCAGGCCGGCTTCCTCTCTGCGGATGCGTAGCTCGGTGCCGAAGTAGGCGAGGGTCGACACCTTGGGGTCGGCCTTGGGGTTGCCGTCGACATGCTGTTCTGCCGTCATCTCGTTCTCCGCGTCTTGACAAGCGCAGGTGCACAGCTCGTGCTCTCCCAGAATTATGTCCGCAGCGCCACGCTGGGATCACGGAAAGTGAGAATCCCGGAAGAGAGGCGCTGGTGATGCTGGAAGGCAACCGTGGGACGGACGTCGCACTGGTCAGGCTCCGCGAGGCGGAGGAGACGTACGAGCGGCTGCGCCGGGCGCTCGCGGAGGCGGGCGTCGTGCTGCCCTCGCTCCGGGTGGATCTGGCCTCGTGTGCCGACCGGGTGCTGCGGGGGCCGCTGCTGGAGCTGGGCGGCTGCAACCTGGCCACCGCCGAGCGGTTGGCCGGGGCGCTGGCGGGTCAGCCGCGTTGAGCGAGGCGGGGTGGCGGCCGGGTGAGGTCGTCACCGACCTCGCCCGGCGTACGGCGGGGGTCGTGCACTCGGTCGCGGAGGACGGCACCGTGCGGCTCGTACGGCCGGGTGGCCCGGCGTGGTGGGCGGAGTCCGGTGACCTCAGGGCGGCGACGCGTGCGGAGGTCATATCGGTGAAGGTGGCGACGGCCAACCACCGTTGGGGGCGGTAGGAAAGGCCCCTGGCGCGCGCCGCGCGGGGTTCACAGCCGGTCGACGACGCTCGGTGGGGCGAACAGGTGGCGTGCGCGGTGTTCGAGGAGGAAGCGTTCGGGGAGCTGGAACATCTCCGGTGACGTGCACTTGGCGCACGTCGGATCCTCTTCGGGGAGCTGTTCGGGGTGCCGGACGGCGAGGTGTTCGGCGAGCCGGATCTGGGTGGTGACGACCGTGTCGAAGGGGTCGCAGTCCACGGAGGGGCCCAGCTCCTCCAGCGCGGCGCCGAACACCTCGCCGGCCCGTTTCATCGCCCCGTACAGGTCCGCGCACGTCTCGCACCCCCACATCCACGCAGGGGGCAGTGGCCACGTGTCCGCCGGGTCGGTGTCCCAGTCATCGTCCATGCGGCTCACGGTAGTCAGCCGGGAGACGGACCGTCAGCGAGACGGGAGAAATGTGCCCGGCGGGGGACCCACCGGGCCGCGGGCCCGCGGCCCGGTGGCCCGTGCCGCGGCTCAGTCGTGCTTGCGGCCGGGCAGGTTCTCGTACATGTCGGTGAGCTTCTGCCGGAAGCCGCGGGCGGCGATGCCCGTGCGTTCGGGGTCGCGGATGCCCGCCTTGACGGCCTTCTTGGCCTGTTCCTTCATGATGTGCGGCGGGATGGGGGCGATCTCGTTGTCGACGACGAACTCCAGGACGACGGGGCGGTCGCTGGCGAGGGCCTCCTCCCAGGCGGAGGTGACCTTCTCCGGGTCGTCGCAGCGGATGCCCTTGAGGCCGGCGAGTTCCGCGTACTCGGCGTAGGGGAAGTCGGGCAGGTACTGCGATCCCTCGTACTTGGGGTCGCCTCCCATGGCGCGCTGTTCCCAGGTGACCTGGTTGAGGTCCTGGTTGTTGAAGACGCAGAAGATCAGCGGCGGGGACCCGGCCATGCGGTCGGTGTACCGCTTGACGGTGATCATCTCGTTCATGCCGTTCATCTGGAACGCGCCGTCACCGACGAAGGCGATCACCGGGCGGTCGGGGTGGGCGAAGCGTGCGGCGATGGCGTACGGGACGCCGGGGCCCATGGTGGCCAGGGTGCCGGAGAGGCTGGCCTGCATGCCCTTGCGGAGCTTGATGTGGCGGGCCCACCAGTTGGTGGCGGAGCCGGAGTCGGCGGTCAGGAGGGCGTTGTCCGGCAGCAGCGGGGAGACCTCGTGGGCGACGGCCTGCGGGTTGATCTTGCCCTCGAAGGTCTGTCCTGCCCGCTTCTCCAGGACGTCGTCCCAGGTGCGGACGTTCTCCTCGATCTTCTCGCGCCAGGAGCGGTCCTCCTTGCGGTTGAGCAGGGGGAGCAGCTCCTTGAGTGTCTCCTTGGCGTCACCGACGAGGTGGGCGTCCATCGGGTAGCGAATGCCGATCATGCGGCCGTCGATGTCGATCTCGACGCCCTTGCAACTGCCCTCGTCGGGCAGCCACTCGGCGTAGGGGAAGCTGGTGCCGACCATGAGCAACGTGTCGCAGTTCATGATCATCTCGTCGCTGGCCTTGGAGCCGAGCAGCCCGATCGGGCCCGTGACGAACGGCAGGTCGTCCGAGACGACCTGGCGGCCCAGCAGCGCCTTGGCGATGCCGGCGCCGAGCACCTCGGCGGTCTCGACGACCTCCGCCTCGGCGTTCGCCGCGCCCTGTCCGATGAGCATGGCGACCTTCTTGCCCTCGTTGAGGACGTCGGCCGCCTTGCGCAGCTCGTCCTCGTTGGGCAGCACCCGCGGCCGGCTCCAGCCGACGCTGGAGTAGACGGACCCGTGCGACTTGGGCGGCGAGGGTACGGCTTCGGACTCCTGGACGTCCTCGGGGACGATGATGGTGGCGACACCGCGCATCGTCAGTGCCGTCTTGAACGCCCGGTCGATCACGTGCCGCATCTGGCCCGGGTCCATGACGATCTGACAGAACTCCGAGACATCGGCGAAGAGGTGTTCGAGGGCGACTTCCTGCTGGTAATGGGTGCCCTGCGCGAGCCGCTTCTGCTGCCCGACGAGCGCCACGACCGGCTGGTGGTCCAGCTTCGCGTCGTACAGGCCGTTGAGCAGGTGGATGGCGCCGGGACCCGACGTGGCGGCGCAGACACCGACCTCGCCGGTGAACTTGGCGTGTCCGCACGCCATGAACGCCGCCATCTCCTCGTGCCGGCTCTGGATGAACTCCGGATCACCCTTGGCACGGTCGAAGGCGCCGAGCATGCCGTTGATGCCGTCGCCCGGGTAGCCGTAGACCCGGTGGACCCCCCACTCGCGAAAGCGTGCCAGAACGTAGTCGGCTACTTGCTGCGCCATTGGTGCTCCCATTCACGTGGCTGACGCGACGGTCCGGGGCCGGGTCCCACGCCGTGGACGCCCGCAAACCGGTGGCCGCCCCGCCGACGCCTCGGGCCGAGCCGCGTCCGCCCGCCCGGGCCGAGCCGCCGGCCGTGCCGTGTCCGCCCGTGCCGCGGCCACGTGGGTCCCGTCGCCACCGGGCGGGGCGCGTCCGCCCGTACCAGCGCCCGTTTCGCCGCCTCCCCGCGAGGTACCCATGACCGGTCGGCGAAGCGAGACGGTGGCCCCTGTGCGGGCCGCGGTGCGGCCACCGGGCGGTGAGAGGAGACGGCGCGGGGTGACCACGAGGGGCGCGTCGCGGCAGACGCATGAAGCGGATCCCGGGCGGGTGACGGGTCCCACCGGGCCGGTGGGCGGCGCGGACGGGGTGCGCGTCGAGGGCGTGCGGGTCCACGCCTTCTCCGTGCCGACCGACGGCCCCGACGGCGCCGAGGAGGACGGCACACTGCGCTGGGAGGCGACGACCGCCATCGTCGTCGAGGTGCAGGGCGGCGGCCGCACCGGTGTGGGCTACACCTACGGTGACGTCTCGACCGCCGGTTTCGTCGCCTCGCAGCTCGCTCCGCTGGTGACCGGCGGCGACGCGCTGGCGCCCGCCGCCCTGTGGCACCGGATGCGCGCCGCCGTCCGCAACGCGGGACGGCCCGGGGTGGGCGCCATGGCGCTCTCGGCCGTCGACATCGCCCTGTGGGACCTCAAGGCCAGGCTGCTCGGCCTGCCCCTCCACCGCCTGCTGCCCGCTGTGCACGACCAGGTGCCCGTCTACGGCAGCGGCGGTTTCACCAACTACGCGCACGGACTGCTGGCCGACCAGCTCGCCGGCTGGGTCGAGCAGGGCATTCCCCGAGTGAAGATCAAGACGTCCCGGCGCCCCGGGCAGGACGCCGCGCGGCTGTCGGCGGCCCGCGAGGCCATCGGGCCCGACACCGAGCTGTTCGCCGACGCCAACGGTGCCCTGAGCCGCAAGGAGGCGCTCTACTGGGCGCGGCGGATGGCCGGGGAGTGGGACGTGCGGTGGCTGGAGGAGCCGGTCTCCTCGGACGACACCGCGGGGCTCCGGCTGCTGCGCGATCAGGGCCCCGGGCGGCTGGAGATCGCCGCGGGGGAGTACGGCTTCGTCCTGGGAGACTTCGCAGCCCTGCTCCAGGCGGGTGCGGTGGACTGCCTCCAGGCCGACGTGACGCGCTGCGGCGGGATCACCGGGCTGCTCCAGGTCGCCGGGCTGGCGGCGGCACACCGCGTGGACCTGTCGGCGCACTGCGCGCCCGCTGCCTCCGCGCACGCCTTCTGCGCCGTGGAGCGGCTGCGCCATCTGGAGTACTTCCACGATCACGTACGAGTCGAAGAACTCCTGTTCGATGGGGTGCTGCGTCCGGTCGGCGGAGCGCTGCGGCCCGCGCACGACCGCCCCGGGCTTGGCATCCGGGTGCGGTGGGCGGACGCCGAGCCCTACCGGGTCCACGGCCACCGCCCCGGCTGACGGCACCGCCGCGGCCCGTCGCGCCGCAGCGGTGCACCGGGCACACCCCCGTAGCAGTACCGACGAGTTCACGATTGAAGGCGACCCCACATGGCCAAGACCTCCCCAGCCCGCGGCGAGCAGATCCCCGCCAAGACCTCCCCCACGGTCCCGGGGCCGCCGCGTGCCCGGCAGGTGATCGCCGTCGGCAGGCTGGCCAAGGCGCTCAAGGACGCCGTCGAGGGCGAGGTGCGCTTCGACACCGCCTCCAAGGCGCTCTACTCCCACGACGCCTCCAACTTCCGGCAGGTGCCCATCGCAGTCGTCGTGCCCAGGACCCTGGACGACGTGGTCGCCGTCCACCGGATCTGCCACGAGTACGGGGCGCCCGTCCTCAACCGCGGCGGCGGCACCAGCCTGTCAGGGGAGACCGTCAACCACGCCGTCGTCATCGACCACTCCAAGTACCTCACCCACATCGGCGAGGTCGACGGCGACAACCGCCGCGTCACCGTGCAGACCGGCGTCATCAACGAAGAGCTCAACCGCCGCACCGGCGCCTCGCACAACCTCGTCTTCGGCCCCGACCCCTCCACGCACTCCCGCTGCGCCATCGGCGGCAACCTGGGCAACAACTCCTGCGGCACCCACTCCGTGCAGGCCCAGCTGTACGGGCCGGGGCCGCGCACCTCCGACAACGTGCACGCGCTGGAGATCGTCACCAGCGAAGGCCACCGCTTCTGGGTCGGCGTCGACGAGGAGAAGGACCTGGAGTCGATCATCGCCGAGGGCGGCCCGAAGGCAGAGATCTACGCGCGCCTGCGCGACCTGCGCGACCGCTGGGCCGACGCCATCAGGGCCTCCTACCCCTCGGTCACCGAGATGCCGCGCCGCGTGTCCGGCTACAACCTGGACGAACTGCTGCCCGAGAACGGCTTCAACGTCGCCCGCGCCCTCGTGGGCACCGAGTCCACCTGCGCGACCGTCCTCCAGGCACAGGTGCTGCTCACCCCCGCGCTGCTGGAGCGCACACTGGTCGTCGTCGAGTACGACCACCTGGCCGACGCTGCCAGGGACGCCGACATCTGCTGCCGCCAGTTCCGCCCCATCGGCCTGGAGGCCCTGGACGAACAGCTCATCCAGGACCAGAAGCTCCAGCACATGAACCTCGCCTCCATCGAGCAGCTGCCCCGGCAGGGCGGCGCCGCGTGGCTGCTCGTCCAGTTCGGCGCCGACACCAAGGAGGAGGCCAGGGACCAGTCCGAGCGCTTCGCGCAGTGGCTGACCGAGGAACGCGGCTACTCCGGGGACCGCATCACCACCAGCGACCAGGACGCCGAGACGGCGAAGGAACTGTGGACCGTCCGCGAAGGCGGCCTGGGCGCCACCGCCTTCCCGCCCGACGGCGACCACTGGCCCGGCTGGGAGGACTCCGCCGTACCCCCCGACAAGCTGGCCGACTACCTGCCCGCGCTGCGCGAGCTGCTGGACGCACACGGGCTGCGCGGCGCCATGTACGGGCACTTCGCGCAGGGCTGCGTCCACTCGCGCATCAGCTTCGACCTGCGTACCGCCGACGGGCTGGCCACCTACCGCGCCTTCCTGGAGGACGCCGCCGACCTGGTCAGCTCCTTCGGCGGCTGCCTCTCCGGAGAGCACGGCGACGGCCAGCAGCGCGGCGAGCTGCTGGAGCGCCAGTACGGCAGCGAGCTCGTCCAGGCCATGCGCGAGTTCAAACAGATCTGGGACCCCGAGGCCCGCATGAACCCCGGCAAGGTCGTCGACCCCTACCGGCTGGACGAGGACCTGAAACTCGGCGCCGACTTCAACCCGCCCCGCCCCGAGGTCAAGTTCGCCTACGCCGAGGACAACGGCGACTTCGTCCACGCCAGCATGCGCTGCGTGGGCATCGGGGCCTGCCGCGTGCCCGAGCCGGCCCAGACGATGTGCCCCAGCTACCAGGTCACCCGCGAGGAGAAGCACACCACACGCGGCCGCGCGCGGCTGCTGCACGAGATGCTGCGCGGCGAGACCGTCAAGGACGGCTGGCAGTCCAAGGAGGTCGCCGACGCGCTCGACCTCTGCCTGGCCTGCAAGGGCTGCACCAACGACTGCCCCGTCAACGTGGACATGCCCACCTACAAGGCCGAGTTCCTCCACCACCACTACAAGTCGGTCCGCAGGTGGCGCCCCCGCAGCGCGTACGCCTTCGGGTTCATCGACCAGGCGGCCCGCCTCGCCTCCCGCATGCCGGAACTGGCCAACCTCGTCACCCGGACACCGGGACTCGCGCACCTCGCCAAGTTCGCCGCGGGCATCGACCGGCGCAGGCCGCTGCCCGCCTTCGCGCCGATGACGCTCCAGCAGTGGTTCCGCGAGCGCGGCGGCACCGCCAACCCCGGCGGCCGTCCCGTCGTCCTCTTCCCCGACACCTTCAACAACTACTTCGACACCGACGTAGGCGTCGCCTGCGTGGAGGCCATAGAGGCCGCAGGCTGGGCCGTCGTCCTGCCCGAAGCGCACGTGTGCTGCGGGCGGCCGCTCTACGACTTCGGCTTCCTGGACACCGCCGAGCGCTACCTGCGCACCGTACTGGACGTCCTGCGGCCCCACGTGCGCGCCGGCACCCCCGTCGTCGGCATGGAACCCAGCTGCCTGGCCGTCTTCAAGGACGAGCTGACCAAGCTCCTCCCGCACGACGACGACGCCCGGCGCCTGAGGCGCAACGTGCACCACTTCGCCGAGTTCTTCGACACCTACGACATCACCCCGCCCCGGTTGGACGGCGCCGGCGACGCACTGCTGTGGGGCCACTGCCACCAGCGCGCCACCGGCGGCACCGAAGCCGACCAGAAGCTGCTGGAAAAGCTCGGCGTGAGCGCCGAGAACCTGACCGGAGGCTGCTGCGGCCTGGCCGGCTCCTGGGGCTTCGAACAGGGCAGGTACGACATCTCCATGGACTGCGGCGAACAGGCACTGCTGCCCGCCGTCCGCGACGCCGCCCCCGCGACCGACGTCGTCGCCAACGGCTTCTCCTGCAAAACCCAGCTGGAGCACGCGGGCACCGGCAAACGCTCCGTCCACCTGGCCGAACTGGTCCGCCGCGCGTACCGGCACCAGGGCACCGCCGGCGCGGACGGGGACCTCACGCGCAAGCCCGTACCGGCGTGGCACCGGCGCGCCGCACGGCTGGCCGCACCGGCCGCAGCGATCGGTGCAGTGGCCGCCGCGGCCGCGCCGGCGGCACGGCGTGCGGCACGGGCGAACAGGCGCACAGGATTTATGAGCCGCCTGCGGCGCGCAAGCGGCCTCGGACGCTGAGGAAGGGACGACATGGTGCTGCGCTGGCTGACGACCACCGACCACAAAGTGATCGGCAACCTCTACCTCGTCACGTCGTTCTGCTTCTTCCTCGCGGCCGGAGCCCTGGCCATGGTGATGCGGGCCGAACTGGCACACCCCGGGATGCAACTCGTCTCCGAAGAGCAGTACAACCAGCTGTTCACCGTGCACGGCACCATCATGATGCTGCTGTTCGCCACCCCGCTGTTCGCCGGATTCGCCAACGCGATCATGCCGCTGCAGATCGGCGCGCCCGACGTGGCCTTCCCCCGGCTGAACGCCTTCACCTACTGGGTCTACCTGCTGGGCGGACTCATGGTCGTCAGCGGATTCCTCACCCCCGGCGGGGCCGCCGACTTCGGCTGGTTCGCCTACGCGCCGCTCAACGGTCCTGAGCACAGCCCCGGCATGGGCGGCGACCTGTGGACCATGGGACTGTCGGTGGCCGGTCTGAGCACCATCCTCGGCAGCGTCAACTTCATCACCACCATCATCTGCCTGCGTGCCCCGGGCATGACGATGTTCCGGATGCCGCTGTTCACCTGGAACGTGCTGTTCACCTCGATCCTGGCCCTGTTCGCCTTCCCCGTGCTGTCCGCGGCGCTGCTGGCCCTGGAAGCCGACCGCAAGTTCGGGGCGCACGTCTTCGACGCGGCCAACGGCGGAGCCGTCCTGTGGCAGCACCTGTTCTGGTTCTTCGGGCACCCGGAGGTCTACATCGTCGCGCTGCCGTTCTTCGGCATCGTCAGCGAGATCTTCCCCGTCTTCAGCCGCAAACCGCTGTTCGGCTACATCGGACTGGTGGGCGCGACGGCCGCCATCACCATGCTCTCCGCCGTGGTGTGGGCACACCACATGTTCGCCACCGGGGCCGTCCTGCTGCCCTTCTTCTCCCTCATGTCGTTCCTGATCGCGGTACCGACAGGCGTGAAGTTCTTCAACTGGATCGGCACCCTGTGGCGCGGCTCGCTCAGCTTCGAGACACCGATGCTGTGGTCCGTCGGCTTCCTCGTCACCTTCCTCCTCGGCGGCCTCAGCGGCGTCCTGATCGCCTCACCGCCACTGGACTTCCACGTGACGGACAGCTACTTCATCGTCGCCCACCTGCACTACGTCCTCTTCGGCACCGTCGTCTTCGCCATGTTCGGCGGCTTCTACTTCTGGTGGCCCAAGTTCACCGGACGGATGCTGAACGAGGGCCTGGGCAAGGTGCACTTCTGGACGACCCTCGTCGGCTTCCAGACCACCTTCCTGGTGCAGCACTGGCTGGGCGCCGAAGGCATGCCCCGCCGGTACGCCGACTACCTTCCGGCCGACGGCTTCACCGTCCTCAACGGCATCTCCTCGCTCGGCGCCTTCCTCCTCGGCGTCTCCACCCTCGTCTTCGTCTACAACGTGTGGTGGACGACCACGCACGCCCCGAAGACCGACGAGGACGACCCCTGGGGCTTCGGCCGCTCCCTGGAATGGGCGACCTCCAGCCCGCCGCCCCGCCACAACTTCGTCGCCCTGCCGACCATCCGCTCCGACTCGCCCGCCTTCTGGCTCCACCACCCCGAAGCCGCGGAAGGGGCGGCCGTCGTCGAGCCGGGCGCCCCCGAGAGCCCGGGCGTGGTGCCTGTCGGACCAGGGGAGCCGCCCAGCCCCGAGACCCCCGCCATACAGGACCCCGCCTCCCAGCAGCCGCCCACGAAGGGGATGCCCTCGTGAAACTCGAAGCCCTCCTCTTCGCGGGCGTCGCCGGCTTCTTCGCCTGCGTCACCGTGCCCTACGCGATCTGGTCAAGGGACCCCGCGGGAACCGCCGCCGTCCTGATCGCCTGCCTGATGGCGTCGCTGGTCTCGTTCTTCCTGACGGTGCAGTACAAGCGCCGCGGCGAACGCCCCGAGGACCGCAGGGACGGGCAGATCAGCGAACGGGGCGGGCCGCTGGACTTCTTTCCCGCGCGCAGCCCGTGGCCCGCCATGACCGCGCTCGGCGTCGCCCTGCTGGGCGCCGGCACGGTCATCGGGCTGTGGCTCTTCCTGATCGGGGTGGGCGTCACCGGCGCCGCGGTGTGCGGATTCGTTTTCCAGTACGCCCGGACCGACCACTGAGCGCCCGCCGCGCCGCGCCCTGCTGACGGGAGCCGCGGGGCGAGGACTCGTTCCGCCGGGTGCCGCGCGGCTCGGACACGTCCTGGCGGGAGCCGCGCCCGGCGCCCGACACCGCGGCGTGCGCGCGTTCCCTCTGGTGGCCGATGGTCCGCCAGGCAGGGGAGATCGCGTCGCGGTAGTACCAGTGGCTGAGCGCCGCCCGCAACCTGCGCGGCCCGCCCGCCCCCTCGGGCGCTTCTAGAGGCCCCGGGAAACGCTGGGCCACCAGGCGGTAGCGCTCGCTGGGCGAGAGCTGCTCGTGGTCCGCGCTGAAGGTGCCCTCCACCGACTGGCGCACCCAACTGGTCTCGTCGCCGTGCGAGACCCGCTGCGCGTCCCGCTCCTGGAGCGAGAGGCACAGCCGCCTCGTCAGCAGGTAGGCGGCCGGTGGACCCAGCACCAACGCGACCCGGAACGCCCAGGTCAGGCCGTTGAGGGAGACGGTGAAGGTGTCCGCGATGACGTCGTTGCCGCCGGCCAGCAGCAGGACGCCGTAGAAGGTGATCCCGGCGGCACCGAGCGCGGTGCGGACCGGGCGGTTCCGCGGACGGTCGCACACGTGCGGCGTCTCGTCCCCACCGGTGATCCACCGTTCGAAGAACGGATACGCGTACAGCAGGGAGAACATCAGCCCCGGCAGGATCACGGCCGGCACCAGCACGTTCCACATCAGCGTGTGCCCGAACAGCGTCGTCTCGAAGGGCGGCATCAGCCGCAGCGAGCCCTCCAGGAAGCCCACGTACCAGTCGGGCTGGGCCGCCGTGGAGACCTTGCCGGGGTCGTAGGGTCCGTAATCCCACACCGGGTTGATCTGCGCCACCGCGGCGAGGAGACCGATCACCCCGGCCACCATGAAGAACAGCCCCGTCGAACGCGCGGCGAACTGGGGCACCATCGCGTGCCCGACGACGTTCTTGTTGGTACGGCCGGGGCCGCTGAAGTGGGTGTGCTGGAGGTAGACCACCAGGATCAGATGGACGACGACCAGGGCGATCAGCAGGCCGGGGAGCAGCAGGATGTGCAGGGGGTACAGCCGTTCGATGATCTCGTGTCCCGGGAACTGCCCGCCGAAGACGAACAGCGCGAGATACGTCCCCACCACGGGGATCGACAGCATGACGCCCTCGGCGATCCGCAGCCCGGTGCCGGAGAGCAGGTCGTCGGGGAGGGAGTAGCCGGAGAAGCCCTCGGCGAGCGCGACGACGAACAGGGTCATCCCGACCAGCCAGTTGACGTCACGCGGCTTGCGGAAGGCCCCCGTGAAGAAGATCCGCAGCATGTGCAGGCCGATGGATCCCGCGAACAGGAGAGCCGCCCAGTGGTGGATCTGACGGATCAGCAGGCCGCCCCGCACCTCGAAACTGATCTCCAGCGTGGAGGCGTACGCCGTCGACATCAGCTGGCCGCGCAGCGGCTCGTACGGCCCGTGGTAGCGGACCTGTGTCATCTCCGCGTCGAAGAAGAGGGTGAGGTAGACGCCCGTCAGCAGCAGCACGACGAAGCTGTACAGCGCCAACTCGCCCAGCAGGAAAGACCAGTGTTCGGGGAAGGCCTTGCGCAGCAGGGCTCTGCCGCCCGACGCGGCGGGCAGCCTCTCGTCGGCGGCTTCGAAGCCTCGCTGGGCCGCCTTGCGCAGTGCGGCCCGCCGGGCGGCCCTGACCCGGGAGTGTTTCATGCGGTCGCCCTCCCTGTACCAGACCGCATTCCCCAGTGCCCGCGTGCCACGTTCCCAAACGGTTCACGGCGGCGAGTGACCCGAACGCCGGTGCACGGTCCCCGAAACGGCGGGCACCGTGGGGGCCGGTGTCTCGGACCGGGCGCCTCCAGCACCTTCTTGCGGACTGGCGGGTGGGTCCGTGCCGGGTTGCCGACGCGGTGGACGCCGAAACGAGGTGCCCGCCAGAGCTGACGGAGTGGTGCGGGCCCGGGGCCGTTTGTGCCCGGGCAGGCGTGGCAACCGGAGCCGTATGTCGTCTGATGCGCCCTCGTCCGAAGCCGAGAGCTACGAGACTCTCGAACGCCCCCGCGCCGTCCGGGCCGCCGAGCACGGACTGGCGAAGCTGCCGCTCGCCGGGCCGCTCGACAGGCTCGGCACACTGCGCGCCCTCGATACGGCGGTCAGCCCGTTGCAGAACGCGGTGCAGAAGCTCCCCCTCGGGGGTCTGCGCGACGTGCTGCACGGCCGGTGGCTCGGCCACCCCCTCCACCCGGCACTCGTGCAGCTGCCCCTCGGGGCCTGGATGTCCGCCGGCGTGCTGGACATGCTGCCCGGCACCCGGCGGGCCAGCAGGGTGCTGATCGGCACCGGCATCCTGGCCTCGATCCCGGCCGCCGTCAGCGGGTCGGTCGACTGGGCCGAGCTGCACAAGCCGCAGCTGCGCACCGGCCTCGTCCACGGCGCCGCCAACACCGTGGCGCTGGGCCTGTACGCGGCCTCGCTGGCCGCCCGCGCGCGGAGGCGGGAGTACCGGGGGCGGATGCTCGGATTCGCGGGGCTGACGGTCGCCGGGGCCGGCGCGATGATCGGCGGCCACCTGGCCTACCGTCAGGCCGTGGGGCCGAACAAGGCGGAGCCGGTCCAGCACCTGGTCGGCAAGGGCTGGCACCCGGTGGGCAAGGCCGACAGCTTCCCGGTGGGACAGGCCTCCAGCGCGGCGCTGGGCGAGGTGGCGCTGCTGGTCTACCGCGAACCGTCCGGGCAGACGCGGGTGCTGGCCGACCGGTGCAGCCACCAGTCCGGGCCGCTGTCCCAGGGCTCGGTCGCCGACGGGTGCGTGACGTGCCCGTGGCACGGCAGCACCTTCCGGCTGACGGACGGCTGGAACGTCGGCGGTCCGGCGACCGCGCCCCAGCCCTGCTTCGAGTCGCGGGTGCGGGAGGGCTTCTTGGAGGTCCGCCTTCCTGACGCGGCGCCCGACGAGGACTGAGGTCCCCGACGCCGAGGGGCGCGCCCCGCCCGTTCCGGGCCGTTGTCATGAGGCATCAGCGGTTACTTCGCGTACCTCCCGTTTGGGCAAAAGATCCTCCGGTTACCCCTGCGGTGGCCCGTCCACTCGCTCCAGGAGGTCCCCATGCCCGGCCCGACGCACGACGACCAGCACGACGGGGGGCCCTTCATCCCCGGCCGCCCCGGGCCGAAGCCGCCCCCTGTGGAGGAGCCCACCGAGCCGCGTGAGCCGCTGCCGCCCAAGAAGGACCAGTCGGGCCCCGAGGTCTACACCGCCACCGGCGAACACCTGGACGCCGACCCCACGGTGCGGGCGCAGAAGGGCAGCAGGCTCACCAACGCGCAGGGCACCCGGCTCTACGACACCGACCACTCACTCAAGGCGGGGGAGCGGGGCCCCGTCCTGCTCCAGGACCACCACCTGCGGGAGAAGATCACCCACTTCGACCACGAGCGCATCCCCGAACGCGTCGTGCACGCGCGGGGTGCCGCGGCCCACGGTGTCTTCCGCGGCTACGGCACCGCCTCGTCCCTCTCCAAGGCGGCCTTCCTCGGCAAGGACGTCGAGACCCCCGTCTTCGTGCGCTTCTCCACGGTCCTGGGGAACCGGGGCTCGGCCGACACCGTGCGCGACACCCGGGGCTTCGCCACCAAGTTCTACACGTCAGAGGGCGTCTTCGACCTCGTCGGCAACAACATCCCGGTCTTCTTCATCCAGGACGCCATCAAGTTCCCCGACGTCATCCACGCGGGCAAGCCGCACCCCGACCGGGAGATCCCGCAGGCGCAGAGCGCCCACGACACCTTCTGGGACTTCGTCTCCCTGCACACGGAGGCCACCCACCACACCCTGTGGAACATGTCCGATCGGGGCATTCCGCGCTCCTACCGGACGATGGAGGGCTTCGGCATCCACACCTTCCGGCTGGTCGACGCCGAGGGCGGCACCACGCTGGTGAAGTTCCACTGGAAGCCCAAGCTCGGCGTCCACTCGATGATGTGGGAGGAAGCCCAGATCACAAGCGGCGTCGACCCCGACTTCCACCGTCGTGATCTGGCCGACGCCATCGAGGCGGGGGCCTTTCCCGAGTGGGAGCTGGGCATCCAGACCTTCCCCGACACCCCCGAACAGACCTTCGAGGGCATCGACCTGCTCGACCCGACCAAGATCGTGCCGGAAGAGTGGGCGCCGGTGCAGCCGATCGGGCTGATGGCGCTGACCGCCAACCCGTCCAACTACTTCGCGGAGACCGAGCAGGTCGCCTTCCACGTGGGCCACCTCGTGCCGGGGATCGACATCACCGACGATCCGCTGCTGGCCGGGCGGCTCTTCTCCTACATCGACACCCAGATCACCCGGCTGGGCGGCCCCAACTTCGCGCAGCTCCCCATCAACCGGACCCACGCGCCGGTCAACGACATGCTGCGCGACGGCATGCACCAGACCGGCGTGCACAGCGGAGTGGCCCCGTACCAGCCCAATTCCCTCGACGGCGGCTGCCCGTTCTTCGCGGGCGCCGGTGAGGGGGCGTACGTGGAGGCGCCGGTCACGGTGCCCCAGGCATCCAAGGTCAGGGCGGCTCCCGCCTCCTTCGCCGACCACACCAGCCACCCGCGGCGCTTCTACCTCAGCCTCAGCGCGGTGGAACGCGAACACGTCATCGCCGCGTACACGTTCGAGCTGAGCAAGTGCTACGAGGACGCCATCAAGCAACGCAATCTGCGGGTACTGGCCGACATCGACCCCGGGCTGTGCGCCGGCGTCGCCGCCGGGCTCGGCCTTCCCGCGCCCGAGCCCTCGGCACCCCTGGCCGATGTCGAGCCCAGCCCGGCGCTCTCCCAGCTCGGCCACACCTGGCCGACGGACGGCCGGGTCATCGGCATCATCGCCGACGAGAACAGCGACCTGGCGGCCCTGAGCAGCCTCCGCTCCACCGTGCACGACAGCGGCATGGTGCCGCTGGTCATCGCCCCGCACGGCGGTGAACTGACGGGCAACGGCGGCCCGGTCCTCGCGCAGCGGACCTTCGCCAACGCCCGCTCCGTCGAGTTCGACGCGGTGCTGATCGCCGGGGCACCCGGCATGGGCGACGACGCCTACGGCGCGCGGGACGTGAAGGCCGCACAGAGCGCGGGCGGCGGCAACGTCGACCCCCGCGTGCTGCTGCTGGTCTCGGAGGTCTACCGGCACGCCAAGGCGCTCGGCGCCTGGGGCGGCGGCGCGGACGTGCTGGCCGCCGCCGGGTGTCCGCAGGGCGGAGCGGGCATCGTGGTGTCCGACGACCCGCAGGCCGTACTCGCGCAGGTCACCGAGCTGCTGGGGGCGCACCGCGTCTGGGACCGCTTCCCGCCTGGCGAGACCGTGGCCTCCTGACCCGGGGCCCCTCCGGGCCGTCACCGGTCTGGCCGGTGACGGCCCGGCAACGGTCACGCCACCGCCCGCCGCGTGCCGTCACCCACCTGCCGCATCTGGAGGAACACCATGAGCCCCGAGTCCACCGGCAACGAACCGACCGGCGGGCACCCCGCCGACAAGCACCCCAAGCCGGAGTACCCACAGCAGGACCAGCGGCATCCGGGTGACACGGAGGAGATGGAGCCCCGCCCCGACCACGGCGAGCGCACCTACCGGGGCAGCGGACGGCTGGCCGGCCGCTGCGCCCTGATCACCGGTGGCGATTCCGGCATCGGGCGCGCCGTCGCGCTCGCGTTCGCCCGCGAGGGCGCCGACGTGGCCTTCAGCCACCTGCCCGAAGAGGAGAACGAGGCGCGGGAGACCACACGTCTCGTGGAGGACGCGGGCCGCCGCGCGGTCGCCGTCGCCTGCGACATCCGGGAGGAGGCCGAGTGCCGCCGCCTCGTGGAGCGGGCGGCGGCCGGCCTCGGCCGGATCGACGTGCTCGTCAACAACGCGGCCTACCAGATGGCGCAGTCCGACGGCATCGACGGCATCACCACCGAGCAGTTCGACCGGGTGGTGCGCACCAACCTCTACGGGATGTTCTTCGTCACGAAGCCGGCGCTCGCGCACATCCCGCAGGGCGGGTGCATCATCAACACCACCTCGGTCCAGGCCTACCAGCCCAAGCCGCACCTGCTCGACTACGCCATGACCAAGGGCGCCATCGTCACCTTCACCCAGGGCCTGGCCCAGAACCTCGCCGAGCGCGGTATCCGCGTCAACGCCGTCGCGCCAGGGCCCGTATGGACGCCGCTGATCCCCTCGACGCTCCCCGACACCAGCCAGTTCGGCGCCAAGAGCCTGTTCCAGCGGCCCGCCCAGCCGGCCGAGATGGCGCCTGCCTACGTCTACCTCGCCTCCGAGGACGCCACCTACGTGACCGCCGAGATCCTCAACGCCACCGGCGGCACCCCGTTGCCCTGAACCGGCGAGGACCGCGCCGGGCCCGAACCGGGTGGGCTCAGCCTTCCGGTGAGCGACGCCGTCCAGCCGCTTCGCAGTCGGCGGAGGCGTCCGCGTCCGCCGGCGTCCTCTCCGGCCCGGGGCGGGAGCGGCGGCGGTGGCTGGTGTCGCACCAGGGGTAGGTGCGGCTGCGGCGGCAGGTGCACAGCGCCACCATGAAGCGGTCGGAGGTGACCGTGCGCCCGTCGTCGAGGCGTACCTCGAGCGGGCCCTCGACCAGGACGGGGCCGCCGCGTTCGAGGGTCACGCGTCGTACGGGCCGCGCCTCACGGCTGTCGGGAGGCGGACCGCTCTTCGCGCTCGGGGCGTTCTCGTGCGGGGACGAGGTCGGCACGGATGACCACCAGTTCCTCGTGTCGCTGTCCGGGGGAGATCAGTTGCTGCTGTTCCAGCCACCGCGCGCGGGCGCGCAGTACCGGGCCGAAGGGTTGGACGCGGCGCGCGGTCACCGCCGCGTCGAGACCGGAGCCGCGCAGCATCTCCAGCGTCCGGTCGGGGCCGCACAGTCGCGAGTGGACCATCAGCAGGACGCCGTCGTTCGCGAGGAGCCGCGGCGCCGCCTCGCAGAGGCGGTCCACGAACCTGCGTCCGTCGCGCCCCGCGTTCCAGGCGCGCGCACGTCGTCCGGAGTCCTGGCCAGGCCCCGCGTACGGCACGTAGGGCGGGTTCGCCGTCACGATGTCGAAGCGGCCGGTGGCGCGCTCCAGGAAGTCACCGCGGTGCGCGCGGACGGGCAGCCCTCGCAGCCGGGCGTTCCAGGCGGCGGCCAGGGCGGCCCGCGCCGAGATGTCCACGGCGTGCACCTCGCGGGCGCCCAGCCGGGCGCCCGCGAGAGCGACCACGCCTGTGCCTGTGCACACGTCCAGCATCCGCGCGCCCGGGGGGAAGGTCGTCCCCGCGAGGGCTTCGAGCAACAGTTCGGAATCGCCCTGCGGGGCGTACACCCCAGGCGGTCTCAGGAGCCACACGCATCACGAAGTACCAGGAAGAATCCTCTTCAAACGTCGGCCGCCCCCGACGAACCCGCCGCGCCACACCCGTGCCAACAGAGCGCGCAAATCTGACAAAACGGTGCAAATATGGACGCCGGTGTGCGCGGACGCGCACCGATGCGGCGACCGGGAGGCACGGCAGTGGACGGTCCGGCTCGGGCGGAGCCCGGCACGCGGTCGGCGGAAGCGGAGTTCGCGCAGGTCCGCGCGGTCGCGGACGCCATCTGTTACGAGGGCTACCTGCTCTACCCCTACCGCCGCTCCTCGCCCAAGAACCGGGTGCGCTGGCAGTTCGGCATCCTCGCGCCGCGCCCCTGGGTGGAAGCCGACGGACCCGTGCCGCCGAGCGTCGCCGGAGCCGCCGAGTCCTGGCGGCAGCACACCGCGTGCCTGGTGGAGGCCGCCTCCGACGCCCTGCTGCGCGTCCGGGTGCGGTACCTCCAGGTGCAGGGAAAGCGCGTCGAGCGCCGCGTCCCGACGCGGGACGGGGAGGGAATCTGGGAGCCCGTCGAGTCCGCCGACCTCGGCGGCGAGCTCCACCTGTCCTTCGACGAGGCGGTGGAGCACGAGACCGACATCGAGGTGGAACTGGCCGACCTGCTCGCGGGAGAGCGGACCTTCCCCGCCGGCGTCCCCGGCGGCGAGGAGACCACCGCCCTGGCAGGAGCGGACGGTGAAGCACTCCGCGTCGTCAGGTACCGCCGCCCGCTGGCGGCCCGCACCACGCTGTCCGCGCACCCGCTGGCCGACCGCCCCGGCGCGCACCGCCTGAGCGTCCGCACGGAGAACACCGACGACACCGTCCCGCCCGGCACGCCCCGCGACGAGGCGCTGCGGCACGCCCTGATCGCGACCCACACCCTGCTGGGCGGAGAGGGCGTCGAGTTCGTCTCCCTCATCGACCCGCCCGCCTGGGCGGCGCCTCACGCGGACACGTGCCGCAATCTGCACACCTTCCCCGTGCTGGCGGGGGAGGAGGGCACGCGGCGGATGATGCTCTCCTCGCCGATCCTCCTGTCCGACCACCCGCAGGTCGCGCCGGAAAGCCCCGGCGACCTGCACGACGCGGCCGAGATCGACGAGATCCTCTCCCTGCGCACCTTCCTGCTGACCGACGAGGAGAAGCGGGAGGCCAGGGCCACCGACCCGCGCGCGGCCGCGATCCTCGACCAGGTCGAGAACATGCCGCGGGAGGTCTTCGCGCGTCTGCACGGCGCGATCCGCTCGCTGGAGCCCGAGGGGAACTCCGCCGCACGGACGTCGACATCGACGCCGGTGCCGGCCGCCGCCGAGCCCCCGCCCGACGGCGACGACCCGGCGCCGGCGCGCGCGACCACGCCCTGGTGGCAAGAGGGCGGCGACGAGGGGATCTCACCGTCGACGGACAGCGTGCTGGTCGCGGGCGTACCGGTGCGGCGCGGGCACCGGGTGGTGCTGCGGCCGCGGGCCCGGGGCGCGGACGCGCACGACATCTTCCTCGCCGGCCGCACGGCGCAGATCGCGGGCGTCTTCCACGACGTGGACGGCAGCGTGCACCTGGCCGTCACCCTCGACGACGACCCGGCGGCCGAGGTGAACGCCTGGTACGGCCGCTACTTCTACTTCCGCACCGACGAAGTCCACCCCCTGGAAGCAGAAGCAGAAGCAGACGCCGATGCCGACGCAGACACCGGCGCCTCCGCGCCACTCGTCCGCGAACCGTCCCAGCACGCCAAGCAGACCGCCCCCACCAGGCCGCATCCCGGCGCCCCCGACCACCAGCCACCGGGGCTGGCGACGGCGGCTCCGGTCACGGCCGTCCACGACCGACTGCGTGACCGGCTGCAAGGGAGGCCGAAAACATGACGATCGAGAGCGGCACAGCCCGCAAGAGCGAGCACCCGAGCGGGGCCGACCAGCGGCAGGGCATCGAGGAGATCGACATTCTGTGGATCTCCGAGGGCATGAGCTGCGACGGGGACACCGTCTCGATGACGGCCTCGGGGCAGCCCGCCATCGAGGACGTCGTACTCGGCCTCGTCCCCGGCCTGCCGAAGGTGAATCTGTACAACAAGGTGCTCTCGCCCACCGTCGGCGGCGAGGACTTCCTCGCTCCGTTCCGGGCGGCGGCCAAGGGCGAGCAGCCGCACCCGTTCATCCTCGTCATCGAGGGCTCGATCCCCAACCAGAACATCATCGAGGGCGACGGCTACTGGACCTCCTTCGGCAACGATCAGGAGACCGGCGAGCCCCTCACCCTCAACTGGTGGCTCGACCGGCTCGCGCCGCGGGCCTGGGCGGTGGTCGCGGCGGGCACGTGCGCCACGTACGGCGGCATCCACGCGATGGCGGGCAACCCGACCGGATGCATGGGGCTCGCGGACTACCTGGGATGGGACTTCAGGTCAGCGGGTGCGCTGCCGATCGTGCACTTGCCCGGCTGCCCGATCCAGCCGGAGAACTTCATGGAGACCCTCACCTGGGTGCTCCACCACGCGGCCGGTTCGGCGCCGCCCCCGCCGCTGGACCACATGCTGCGGCCGCAGTGGCTGTTCGGGAAGACCGTGCACGAGGGCTGTGACCGCGCCGCTTACTACGAGCAGGGCGACTTCTCCAAGGACTACAACTCGCCCAAGTGCCAGGTGAAGATCGGCTGCTGGGGCCCGGTCGTCAACTGCGACGTGCCCAAGCGCGGCTGGATGTCGGGGGTGGGCGGCTGCCCGAACGTAGGCGGCATCTGCATCGGGTGCACCATGCCGGGCTTCCCCGACGCGTTCATGCCGTTCATGGACGAGCCGACCGGCGGCAGCCTCTCCTCGACCCTCATCAAGCCGTACGGGGCCTTCATCCGCCGGATGCGCGGCCTGACCAACATCGCCGTCAACCGGGAGCCCAAGTGGCACCACAACGGCCCGGAACTGACCAGCGGCTACGACCCGCACTGGCGCGCCTGAGCGACCACCACCGCGTACCCACACCACGAACGACGAGGTAAGGACTGACATGACGGCAACCGCGGCCCGGCCCCAGGCGGAGCGCAAGACACCGCAAGTGGTGGACATGTCCTGGGACCCGATCACCCGGATCATCGGCAATCTCGGGATCTACACGAAGATCGATTTTGCCAACCGGGAGGTGACCGAGTGCCGCAGCACCTCGTCGCTGTTCCGGGGCTACTCGGTCTTCATGAAGGGGAAGGATCCGCGGGACGCCGGCTTCATCACCAGCCGCATCTGCGGCATCTGCGGCGACAACCACACCACCTGCTCCAACTACGCGCAGCAGATGGCGTACGGGGTCAAGCCGCCGCCGCTGGCCGAGCACATCACCAACCTCGGCGAAGCGGCCGAGTACATGTTCGACCACACCATCTTTCAGGACAACATGGTGTTCGTCGACTTCTGCGAGGCGATGGTCAAGATCACCAACCCTGGTGTGCTGGCCAAGGCGGAGCAGACCGCCTCCCCCCGCGGGCACATCCACGGCTACCGCACCATCGCGGACATCATGCGGGCCTTCAACCCCTTCGAGGGCGCCGTCTACAAGGAGGCGCTGCAAGTCAGCCGCGTCACCCGGGAGATGTTCTGCACGATGGAGGGCCGCCACGTCCACCCCTCCACGCTGTATCCGGGCGGTGTGGGCACCATGCCGGAGCCGACGACCTTCACCGACTACCTCTCCCGGCTGATGAAGGTCCTCGACTTCGTCAAGAAGTCCGTCTCCATGAACGACGACGTCTTCGACTTCTTCTACGAGGCGCTGCCCGGCTACGAGGAGGTGGGCAGGCGCCGCACCATGCTCGGGTGCTGGGGCGCCTGGCAGAACTACGAGGCGTGCGACTACCGGTACGAGAACATGAACACCTGGGGCAAGGCGATGTACGTCACCCCGGGCATCATCGTCGACGGCGAACTGGTCACCAACAACCTCGTCGACATCAACCTCGGCATGCGCATCCTGCTCGGCTCCTCGTACTACGAGGACTGGGTCAACGAGGAGCCGTTCGTCACCCACGACCCCCTCGGCAACCCCGTCGACATGCGCCACCCCTGGAACCAGACGACGGTCCCCGCGCCGCAGAAACGCGACTTCGACGACAAGTACAGCTGGGTGATGAGCCCCCGCTGGTTCGACAAGAAGAGCGGCGAGCACCTCGCGCTGGACACCGGCGGCGGCCCACTGGCCAGGCTGTGGTCCACCGCGCTCAACGGCCTGGTGGACACCACCTACGTCAAGGCGACGGGACACAGCGTGAAGATCACGCTGCCCAAGAGCAGCCAACTGCCGGAGATGACGCTGGAGTGGAAGATCCCCAAGTGGTCCAACACGATCGAACGTGACCGGGCCCGCCCCTACTTCGTCGCCTACTCGGCCGCCATGGCCTTCGAGTTCCTCGAGCGGGCCATGGAACTGGTCAGGGGCGGCGACACGAAGATCTTCAACGACTTCGAGCTGCCCGAGGAAGGCATCGGCTGCGGCTTCCACGAGGCGGTCCGCGGTGTGCTCTCCCACCACCTGGTGATCAAGGACAAGAAGATCGCCAACTACCACCCGTACCCGCCCACCCCCTGGAACGCCAGCCCGCGGGACCACTACGGCACACCGGGCCCCTACGAGGACGCCGTCACCGGGCAGCCGATCTTCGAGGAGAACGGCCAGGACGACTTCAAGGGCATCGACATCATGCGCACCGTCCGCAGCTTCGACCCCTGCCTGCCGTGCGGCGTGCACATGTACCTGGGCAAGGGCAAGGAACTGCGGCAGATCCACTCACCGACCTTCGGGGCAGCGGCCACCGGAGCCGGCCATGGCTGAGGACCAGGAGCCGGCCACCGCCGAGGACCGGGCGGCCGTCTCGGCCCACCGGCTGGCGGACGCGGACGTCGAAGCGCGCCTGGCCCGCCTCGACGAGCTGCTCGAACGGGTCGAGGGCGTGGCGGGCCCCACCGCCGAGGCCGCGCTGGAGGCCGTACGGGGACTGACGCAGGTCTACGGCGAGGCCCTGGCCCGCGTCCGCGACCTGGCAGGCCCCCAGCTGACCGGAGCGCTCACCGGCGACCGGCTGCTGCACCACCTGCTGGTGCTGCACCAACTGCACCCGCACCCGGTGGAGCGGCGCGTCGCCGACGCCGTCGAGGGCGTGCGGGCCGTGCTCGCGCAGCGCGGTGCCGACGTCGAACTCGTGGGCGTCGAGGCGGGTGTGGCCTCGGTACGGGTGACGGCCAAGGGGTGCGGATCCTCCGCGTCCGCCGTCGAGGAGGCCGTACGCGAGACGCTGCTGGCCGCCGCCCCGGAACTGACCGCCGTCCAGCGCGTGGCGAGCGCACCGGCACCCGCGTTCGTCCCGCTGACGGACATGCTGCCCACCGCCGCACCGGCCGCGGGGGCGACGTGACCTCCGGCGCGCTCGCCCGCGTGATCCGCACCGCGGCGGAGCGCGGTGGCCCGGCGCCCGACACCGAACGCTGCGACCTGTGCGGCGCCCCGGTCCCGGCCGACCACAGACACCTGCTCGACACCGGGACGGACGGCGGTACGCAGGACCCTCCGGCCGGTGGGCCCGGCGCCGGGGCGCGCACGGGCGGGGTCACGGGTGGGGGCACGGGCGAGGCGGGGCCCGCGGGCGGGCACATGCTGTGCGCCTGCCGCCCGTGCTCGGTGCTGTTCGCCCGGGAGGCGGCCAGTGAGGGCCACTACCGGCTGATCCCGCAGCGGCGCACGCGTCTGGAACCCGTCCCGACGGCCCCGCTGGGTGTTCCGGTCGGCCTCGCCTTCTTCGTCCCGCACGCCGACGGCGGCGTCCACGCCCACTACCCGAGCCCGGCGGGGCCGACGCAGTGGGAGCTGGACCCCGAGGCGTGGCAGGGCGCCGTACGGGAGTGCCCTGCGCTGGCGACACTCGCCGCCGACGTCGAAGCTCTGCTCGTCAACACCGTGCAGGGCCGGCGGCAGCACTGGATCGTCCCGGTCGACGACTGCTTCCGCATGGTCGCCGTCGTCCGCAGGGAGTGGCGCGGACTCACCGGCGGCAGCCGCGTGTGGCCGGAGATCGACAGGTTCTTCGCCGAGTTGACCGAACAGTCGGGGTGAAGCGCACCGACAGCCGGGGCGAGCCGGCGAGGCACGAGGAGACAGACCAGCCAAGGAGGACCCCATGGGCCGGATCAGGGTCGGAAAGCCCCACGTGAAGCCGGACGCCTCGACGCACGTCTTCGGCATCCACCAGGGCAACAAGGGACCGAACAGCCGTCAGACCGGCCACCACGAGGACGGTACGGCGGACGCCCGGCGCTCGACGGGCATCCACTGGAAGAAGCACAACGCCATCATGAAGATCATGCCGAACATCTCGCCCGGCTGAGGAGCAGCACCATGCAGCGACGACCTACGCGAGCTACGCGACCGGCGGACACCGCGGCCACCGCGGCGCCACACCACACGCCCTGCTGGGCACGACGCGTCCTGATCGCCCAGGTCGCGGTGGTCGGGATGCTCGCCGCGGGCATTCTCGTGCGGGAACTGCCCGGGGCGGTACGGGAGGTGCGGATCTGGCGGATGGTCGGATTCCGCGCCGGATCCCGGCACCCGGGCTGACCGGCCCGGCGCCAGTCGCTCGAACCGGCGGAGGACCCGGACGGCGGCGAACCGAATGGGCAAGTGCCGCACGCTCTCCCTCCGTGGCTCACGGCGAGTTCAGCGCGGGTCTTGGAGAGGTCCGTCCTCGGGCGGCCCGCCGTCCTCGGGCGGGTCGTCGGACGGCGGGTCGCCGGGTGGCGGGCGCTGGTCGAACTCGACGGTGACGGTCTCGAAGTCCTTGAAGGTCTCCGTGGTCGCGTACGAGGTGTACGCCCTGCGGTCGGCCCAGTTCAGCCACACCCGGTCCGTGAACGGAGTCAGCAGACTGCGCGGCCACAGCCGGTGCGTGCGCACCACGCTCACCTCCGCCGCCAGGACGAAGATGAGAGCCCCCAGATAGATCCAGCCCAGCAGGCCCAGCACGATCCCGAACATGCCGTACGTCGCGCTGGCCCCCCGCAGCACACTGGTGGCGTAGTAGCCGCCTCCCCACTGGAGCGCCTGCCAGGCGCAGGCCGCCCCCAGGGACTCGGCCCACAGCCGCCGCAGCGGCACCTGATGGTGGGTGAGGAAAATGTAGGTGGCCAGCAGCAACGCCGTATTCACGGCGACGGCCACCGCGGTGATCGCCGTCCGCAGCCCCGTCCCCAGCTCCGTGCCGAACGTCTGCGACTTCGAGGCCGCCACCGACAACAGCAGCGTCACGCACAGTCCGGCCGCGACCGTGGCCAGAAAGAACACGCCCTTCAGCCGCGACCGGAACGGGTTGTGCCGCAGGTGCCGGGGCACCGCCCATATCTTGTTCAGGCTGTACTGCGCTGCCTGCGCCGCGCCCAGGCTGCCGTACAGGCTCCCCATCACACCGATCGCCAGGGCGATCCCGTTGCTGCGGAACGGGTGGATACGCCCCCGCAGCTGGTCCCCGAGCACCGGGAACTCGCCGAGGACCGAGTCGATCAGCCTCCGCTGGAGGTCCGGGTTGTCCTCCAGGAAGGCCCCCAGGCCCGAGACGAACAGCAGCAGCACGGGAAAGATGGACAGGAAGGTGTAGTACGTCAGCAGCGCGACCAGGTAGAGGGCCTGGTCGTCGAAGACCTTGTAGACGACGGCGAGGGGCCCTCCGACCCAGCGGTGCCGCTGCTGGAAGGCGTCGATCCGCTGCGCCGTACCGCTGCCCATGGGGCGTCAGCCGCCTCCTCCCTGACCGTCCGCGGTATCCGGGCTCCACCGCCGACGTCGCTCACTCCAGCCAAGCCCACCCGGCCCGGCCGCGCACGCGCTGCGGCGCCATCCGGCGGTGGGCCGCGAGGGCCTGCGGCGTACGCGACGGGCGGAGCGGTGGGGTACCGCTCCGCCCGTTACGGGTTGCTCAGGGTGGCCGTCACCCCTTCCGTTTCTTTCCCATCGCCAGGCCCATGACCGCGAGGCCGCACAGTGCCGCGACACCACCCGCGATCACGTTGTTCACCACGATCGACGTCGTGTCCGGCGCACCGTTGATCACCCACTGCGAGATGATCACCCAGACTCCGAGCAGCGGCGCCGTCCACCCCAGCAGGTGCGTCCGCTCGTAGGCGGATCCGAAACCGAAGGCGAGCACCGCGAACGCCAAGCCGACGACGAGGTTGCTCACCGCCAGGCTCGTCGAGGTGTTGAATCCGACGACCCACGGTGAGATCGCCATGTAGAGGCCCGCGAGGAAGCTCAGGCCCTCCACGAGCTGTGCGGTCGGAGTGGATCCGGCCTTCTCGTACCGCGCACGCATCTCCACCAGATCCGGGTGGTGCTCGATGCTGCTGCCGGTCGTAGGCACTGCCATGGTTGTCCTCCTCCTTCCGGAGAGTGCCTGTGGTGGGCGAGCGGGACTCACCCACCGGTCACCGGGTGAACAGTGGAGGGGCGACTTTCACGGCCATGCATCCGAATTTATGTGATTTAGGTCACACGGCCGAGTGGTCTCACGGCCGCTCGCACCCTGCCGCTCCGCGCCCGCCCCGCGTCCCTCCGTGCTCCTCAGGACTCCACTCCGCAAGGTGAGGGCACGCGTGCACCATGTGGCTGCCGTGACACCGGTTGGCGTAGGCTCGCTCCCCTCCGTCACCACAGGGCCGCCACGCGTACGGCCGTCATCAGCGGCGGCGCGTCCACGGCGCGGCTGCCCAACAGCGTTGTCATTCAGGGGGAGGGGCGACAGGGGGAATGGAAGCGCTACGTCAGGACGACCCACGACGGCTCGGGCCCTACACCCTCGTCGGCCGGCTCGACGCGGACACGAGTGAGATACGCGCCGCCTCGCGCCGCTTCGTGGGCGTCGCGCCCGGCGGAGAGCGGACCGTCCTCATCAGCACGGTGCCGCTGGAGGCCGTGGAAGACCCCGGCCACGCCCGCCGCTTCCACACGGAAGCCCTGGCAGCACAGCGGGCCGGCCAGGACGGGACGCCGCGCGGCCCCTGGCTGCTGCCGGTCGGCGAAGTCAGCGGCCCCGCCGGTGGGCCCGTCTGGTACGCCTCCCCGTACCGCCCCGCGCTGCCGCTCCCGGCCGCAGTGGAAGCGCACGGTCCCCTGCGGACCCGCACCCTGCTCGCCGTCGGCACGGCGCTCGGCGAGGCCCTCGCCCGCCTCCACGCCGACGGCACCGCGCACGCCGGTGTCCGGGCCGACGCCGTCCTCCTCACCGGCGAAGGGCCCCGGCTGACCGGCTACGGAGCCGCCCGCGTCACCGCCCCGGACGGTACGCCCCGCCCACCCCACCCCTTCCTCGCCCCGGAGCAGATCGCGGGCGGACGCCCCCGCCCCCTCGGCGACATCTACGGCCTCGGAGCCGTCCTCGCCTACGCGGCGACCGGACAGCCCCAAAGCGCCGCCCCCCACCCGGCGGAGCGAGCCGCCCCGACCGGACCGCTCGAAGGGCAGCTCGGCGAACTGCTCGCCTCCTGCCTGGCCGAGGACCCCTCGGCCCGCCCGACGGCGGCGGACTTCCTGGCGGCACTGGAGACCTGCGGCCCGCCTCTGCCTGGGTACGTGCCCTCTGCCCCGCGCGTTCCCCCACCGCCGCCCCGCGCACAGTCGCCGGCGTCCATATCGGCGTCCATACCGTCACCTCCGAAGACATCGCCGGCGGTGCCCCCCACCGGACCGCCCACGACGCCTCCGACCGCACCTCCGGCGACACCACCCACGACGCCTCCGGCGGCATCCGCGACCGTGCCGCCGCCGACGCCGCCCTCGGGGCCGCTGCCGCCCTCGGAGCCGCTGCCGCCCTCTGGGCCGCCGTCGATCGGTCCTGTTGCCACGCTGTGGGACGGTGGGCCGGCGGCCCCGTCGGGCCCTTCCGATCCCCAGGGTGGCGCCATGACGGGTGGCACTGTGCTGGACGGTGCGGGGGGCGGCCGGGCCGCGAGCATGATCGTCCCGGGCTGGCTCCCGCGGCGCGTCAGTGCCTCCCTCGCGGCGCAGGCCGCCGCGGTCCTGGCGGCGGAGGCCGACGAGGAGGCGGCGCCGGCGGCGGAACCGGCCCCGGAGCCGACGGCCCTCGACGGTGCCGCCGCACCGGTGTCCGGCCCGGCGCCCTCCGCGCCCCTGCCCGCCCCTTCCGCCCGCGCCCGGGGCCGCCGCCTCCCCACCCCCTCGCGGCGCTCGCTCCTCACGGCCGTCGGGACCGGCGTCGCCGGGGCCGCCGTGGGCGGTTCCGTGGCCTGGGCCGTGACGTCCGACTCCGCACCGGAGCCCACCCCGGCCGAGAAGCTGGCCGCGCGACGCAAGACCCGCAAACGTCTCAAGGGCGCCCCGCCGACCCCGGCATGGCGCTACGACCTCGCCGATCCGGTGCGGGACTTCGCCCCTCTCCTGTACAAGGACGAGGTCGCCGTCCTCGCGGACGGAAAGGCAGCGGTCGGCGTCGCCGTACGCACCGGCGACGAACTCTGGCGCCGTGCGGAAGCCGAACCCTCGGGCCGCGCATGGCCGTTGAGCAACGGCCTGGTCCTGCTCGCCGGCTCCGACCTGCTCGCACTCGGCGCCCGGGACGGGAAGACCCGATGGCACTCCGAGCGCTACCGCAAAGGGGGCCGCCGGCCGTACACGGCAGTGCTTGCCGCCCACGGCCACGTCGTCTGGCTCGTCGTGGAGAGCGCCCGCTCGTCCTCCACGTCCCGCACCGTCGTCGCGTACGACATCACCGACGACCGCGAACTGTGGAGCAACCCCCTGCCCGCCGGCTACCGGGAAAGTCACCTGCTCGCCGACACCCTCGTGGTGGTCACGGCGAAGAAGGGCGAGCCCCCGCGCCTGACGGCCTACGACCGCGAAACGGGCAGGGAGCGGTGGACACGCACCTACGAGCCGGCCGCGTCGGCCCACCTGACCACGGTCGCCGACCCGGCGACCCTGGTGGCGGCCAAGGGGGCGTCCCTGCGGGCGTACGGGCTGGGGGAGAAGGGCAAGGAGAGGTGGAAGGTCACGGCTGAGGACAAGAACGAGCAGAAACCGGATTTCCTCGGCGTCCCCGTCTCACACAAGCACTCGGTCTACGTGAGCGACAGCACTTATGCGACCCACTGTGTCGACGCGCGGACAGGTAACCTCGCCTGGCGCACCGAGGCCACATTCGACCTGGAGCCGACCACGCGGAATGCCACTCCGGACACTGCCGTCACTCCGGACGGGCGAGTGCTGCTCTCCGCCAACGACGTCGAGGTGGACGCTTTCGAGACCCGCACTGGCTCACTTCTGTGGCGCTTCACCGATCGGCCGTCGGCGTCGGGAACGGTGCTGCGACGGCGCAAAGTCGCGCTGAATGACGAGTACGCCCTGGTCGTCAGTGGGCGCGGTGTCTACGCCCTGCCGCTGGGCTGACCGAAACGAGAAGACATGCCGATACCGAGTGAGCCCGTGCCGGCTACCGAAGAACACCAGGCCACGGCACCTGCCCGAGGGGAGGAAGGCGGCCTGGATGGATATCGCCGCGTCGAGCGGCTCGACACGTCCGCAGACGGTGTGGGGTGGTGGCTCGCGGCCGGTCCCGACGGCGATCGTTGCGTGCTGATGGCGCCCGAAGGCGCGCGTGCCGACGACGCGAGCTACCGCCTGCGCTTCTGGTCGGAGGCCAACAACTCCCGCCGACTCGGTCACCGGTCTGTCGCCAGGGTCAAGAGCACCTCGGCAGCCGGCGCTCGGATTCCGTGGGTGGCTTACGACTGCTTCCCCGCTCTGCCACTGGGAGTCGCTCTGACGGCGCATGGCGAGCCGTTTCCCGGGCAGGTGGTGCGGGGTTGGGGAGTGGCGCTGGCCGAGGCGTTGTGGCATGCGCACAGCCAGGGTCTGGTCCACGCCGGGATATCCTCGCGGTCGGTGCTGCTCACGCCGCACGGTCCACTGCTTACCGGGTACGGGCTCGTGAGGGCTGCTTCGGTGGAGGGCACCGAGCGCCACGCGGTCCCCGGTGTCGCTGAGGTGAGCCTGCCGCCCGAGCAGCGAGCGGGGGGCCGACCTCAGCCGCCGGGAGACGTCTATGCACTGGCCGCTGTCCTCGCCTTCGCCGGAGGGGCGGAAGACGAGCAGGACGGGCCGTCGCACCAATGGGAAGAGGTGGTGGCCCGTTGCCTGTCGGCCGATCCGGCTGATCGGCCGCGGGCCGAGGAGCTGTTGCGCGTCTTGCAGAACTCGACGCCGGTTCCCGACGGCCAACTTCCCGAGCGCCTCGTCGCTGCGATGGACTCGCAGGCCGCACAAACTCCCGAGTCCTTCGAGGGCGCTCCCACATCGCCACCGCCGGTCAATGGGACGGCCGAGGTGGAGACTGCTTCCCCAGCGGGCCCCCCGGCTGCCGCCGCCCCGTCCTCATCTCCGTCCCGCCGTTCCGTACTCACCGCGGTCGCACCGGCTGCGGCCGGCTTGGCGCTCGGCACCGCCGGCGTCACGGCTTGGAGAGTCTTCGGCCCCGAGAAGACCGGCCCCCACGCCCAGCAGATCCGGGGGGCCGCGCCCGCACCGCTGTGGCACTTCGGGCTCCCGGACAGGTCTACGGAGGACTCCTCATTGCTGGCCGAGCGGAGATACCTGCTCATGGGCCACAAGGGGGGCATCGTGGCGTTCGACATCGTCAAGGGGAAGAAGGAGTGGTCCCGCGACGACGTGCTGCCCTCGCAGATTCTGGATGCGGGGCATGGTGATGTCCTGGTCGCATCCGGAGGATCCCAAGGGGAGTTCCTTCTTCTCTCCGCGCGCTCGGGAAAGGTCAAATGGCGCGAGAGGGCGTACATGCAGCCTCCCTCAATGGCTCTCCTCCTGGCGGCCGAGGCCGGGGTGCTGTGGTTCCTCGCTGAGGATTTCAGCGGGGGGGACGAGCTGGAGCAGGCTGTCATCGCGTACAGCCTTCGGCGGCGCAAGAAGCTGTGGCGTGCGCCCATACCCGCCGGGTTCGTCGAGACCTTGACGCCACCCGGCCCCGGGGTGATCGGTCCTGCGCTGCTGAAGTCAGAAATCCTCGTGGCCGGCACGGGGCTGGAGTTTTCGCAGGACAACTTCGCCTTCGTCGCTCTCGACCGACGTGATGGCAGGCGTAAGTGGAAGAAGGAGTACGACGACATCTCCAGCACGTCCGACGGTCTCGTCCTCCCGCTGGAAGGTGACCTGTTGATTGCCGACACCGTCGAGGGGCTGCGCGGGATGAGCCTGAGCAGGGGCAAGGAACGCTGGACTGTCGCGGTCAAAGGGGGAGTGAACGCGCACAGAGCAGTACGGAGGGGAACTGTGTACATCGCCGACAGCGATGTGACGACCTATGCGATTGATTACCGGAGCGGGAGGGTCAAGTGGAAAAGAAAGCACGCCAACCCGCACGAGCAGGGTTACAACCTCTCGTCCATGTCACTCAGTGCGTCGGGACGTGTGCTTCTCCGGGCGGGTATGGCCGAGATCGACGCCCTTGACACTCGCGATGGCTCCCTCGTGTGGCGGCTCGCCATGGCCGGATCCGGAGAGTTCTCGGGGAATCCCGGAACGGTGGTGGCAAGCCGCCCAGGTGTGGTCATCGTTGATGACCGTCGCAACATCTACGCAGTGCCGGTGGACTGATTGCCGTGGCCTTTCCTCTCACGCACGACGATCCCGTACGTCTCGGTGACTACCGGCTCATCGCCAGGCTCGGCAGTGGTGGCATGGGGACCGTCTATCTCGGACGGGCCCCGCGCGGGCGTACCGTCGCGCTGAAGACGATGCACGCGGAGTTCGCCGCGCAGCAGGAATTCCGGACCCGGTTCCAGCTGGAAGTCGACGCGGCCCGGGTGATCGGTGGGCGCCACGGAGCCGAAGTGGTGGACGCGGACGTCCTGGGGGAGACCCCCTGGCTGGCGACCGAATACGTTCTCGGACCTCCGCTGGACGATGCAGTGGCCCTGAGTGGACCGCTGCCCGAGGATGCCACCCGAGCTCTTGGAGCGCGGCTGTGCGACGCCCTCGCACAACTCCATGCTTCCGATGTCGTGCACCGTGACCTGAAGCCTTCCAACATCCTCTTGTCTGCGGCCGGTCCCAAGGTCATCGACTTCGGTATCGCGAGGGCCGCCGGAGATGACCGGCTTACCCGGACGGGCGCCGCGGCGGGCACCCCTGCTTTCATGTCGCCGGAGCAGGCCACCGGCGCAGAGCACACCCCTGCGGGTGACGTCTTCGCCCTGGCCGGGGTGCTGGTCTTCGCGTGCACCGGCAGTGCTCCTTTCGGAGTCGGCCAGGCAGCGGACCTCCTGTACCGAGTTCGATACGGAGAGCCGGACCTCTCCCGGGTGCCGCCCGGGTTGGTGGAAGTTTTCGAACGGTGTCTGTCCAAGGATCCGTCCCAGCGGCCGACGACTCGCGAGCTTGCCGAACAGCTGGGAGGCGGAGTCGAATTCGCTGACCTGCTGCCCGATGGCGTGCACGCGGAGATCCTGCGGCGGTGCCAGGCCGTCTGGGATGCGGTTCCTCCTCGCCTGGCCGCGCCGACGGATGGCCAGGCGGAGAGGACGACCTGTTCGGGCGTCACCGGTTCGACTCGACGACGGGTATTGCTCTGGGGCGGTGCCGGGCTCGTGGCTGCTGCGGCGGGGGCCGGCGCCTGGGCCACGACGCGGCCCGACGGCACCGAGAAGCCGGCAGTGTCACCACCTTCCGACACCGCGGCCGCGGGCGGCCCCGATCCCTCGTGGCAGTCTCCGTTCGACGAAGGGGACCTTCAAGCGGTGATGGCGGGCGATTACGTGGCCGTCGCCTCGGACGTACGCCTCACCGTATTCGACATGGAAGGGAAGCGGAAAGGCACGAACAAGTACATTCAGGGGAACAAGCCCCCTCACGTCGACGGTGACCATCTCTACCAGGTCAGTCACAAGCTCGACTTCTACCGGGTGGATCCGAAGACCGCCGAGTTCGCAGACCGTGTGGCGGACCTGCACAAGGTGGGTCTGCGGGACGGGAACGGCGCGGACGTGCTCGGTGTGCATGAAGGGTTCGTCGTCATCCAGGACGCTTTCGACGGGGAGTTCGAAGAGCCGCAGCGGCGATACGTGGGTCTGGACGCTCGCACGGGGAAGGTGCGTTGGCGTAAGACGAGGAAAACGGCTGGGGTGACGGTCATCGCCGCGTCGGACGGCATGATGGTCATGGTCGATATCGATCAGGTCTTCGCCGTCGACGTCGTTACAGGAAAAACGGTGTGGTCGAGAGAGTTCGACGCAGCGGTGAACAGTGAGCTGTCCACAGCCGGTACGGATCAGGGTGGCCACATCTACTTGGGCCTCGACGAAGTAGTGGCGCTTCGTGTGAAGGACGGCAAGACGGCGTGGCGCTTCGGTAAGGGAAGAAAGCCTCCCGAGCCGAAAAAAGGCGAAAAAGACGGGTATTACGGTACGCCTCTCTATCATGACGGCACTGTCTACGCCTCCGTGCCCGGAAGCGGTGTGGTGGCCCTGGACGCGAAAACCGGAAAGCTCCAATGGGACATGGAAGCGCCATGGGCGACAGAGATCCCGCCCCACGCCGTGCCTGCCGCCGGTGATCGGTATCTGTACTTCGCCTCAAAAGGTGCGCGCCTGATAACCGCAGTCGACCGCGACAAACGCGAGACCAAGTGGGTTGTCCCTGGCAAGGGGGAAGAGGAAGCGTCGTTGATGCCCCATCACGGCTCACGCCAACTCGTCGTCGCCACCGACAAGCGAGTCTTCGGCCTGCCCTTGAAATGATCCGCCGAAGCGGCCCGCCTCCGCCGCACCAGCAGCGCCCGCCCTGCCCCGTTGTCGGAAACCGTCGGAAACCTCGTCGGAAACGTTGTCGGACACCACCTCCAGGAGCCACTTCCCATGAAACCTCTCGGCGTCGGCGACCCGCTGCGACTGGGTCCGTACCGGCTGGTTGGTGTGCTGGGGGCCGGCGGGATGGGGAAGGTGTATCTGGGGCGGGACGGGCGGGGGAGAGCTGCCGCGTTGAAGGTGCTGCGGCCCGAGTTGGCGTACGACCCGGAGATGGCGCGGCGCTTCGTACGGGAGGCCGAGGCCGCCGGCGCGGTGCGCGGCACAGGGGTCGCGCGGGTGCTCGGGGCGCAGACCGAGGGCGGTCGGCCGTGGATCGCCAGCGAGTTTTTGGCGGGCCCCACGTTGCAGGAGGCCGTCGAGCGGCACGGCCGGTTCCAGGACGCGGCGGTGCGCGCGCTCGCCGCGGCGCTGGGCCGAACCCTTGCCGAGATCCACTCCGCGGGCCTCGTGCACCGGGACCTCAAGCCCGCGAACATCGTGCTGACCTCACGGGGCCCGCGCGTCATCGACTTCGGTATCGCCAGGCCCGAGCACGGGCTGACGCTCACCACCACGGGGCAGGTACCCGTCACACCCGGATACGGGCCGCCCGAGCAGGTGCTGGGGGAGCGGGTCGGCCCGGCGGCGGACGTGTTCGCGCTCGGCGCTGTCCTCACGTTCGCGGCGACGGGCGCGCGGGCCTTCACCGGGGAGCACGTGGCGGCGGTGAGCTACGAGGTGGTGCACGGGCAGCCGCGCCTGGAGGGGCTCTCACCCGAACTGCTCCCACTCGTCGCGCCCTGCCTGGACAAGGACGCGGCGCGGCGCCCCACGCCCCAGGACGTGGCGCGGGCCTTCGCGCCGCCCAAGGGCGCCGACCTGGCGTGGCGGCGCGGCCCCCTCGCCGGGGAGATAGCCGAGCGCGAGCAGACCGCCGAGCGGATGACCACACTGCCCGCCGCGGGCGACACCGACGGTGCCGTGCGCCCGTCCCGGCGGCGTCTCCTCGCCGGTCTGGCCGGCGGCGGTGTCGTCGTGGCCGTCGGCGGTGGCGCCGGAGCCTGGTACCTGCTGGGCCGGGACGAGGACGCCCCCCGTGACTGGGACGCCGAACCGCTGGCGAAGCACGAGGCAGGAAAGCCTCCCGCGCCCCTGTGGGGCCCCTTCGAGGTGACCCGCGAAGGGGCCCCGGCGCCGGTACCGCTGCGCGACGTCGTGGTCGTCGCGGCGCAGGGCGGCGGCCTGCACGCGTTCGACGTGCGCAACGGCGGGCGGCGGTGGAAGGCCCGCCTGTCCGTCGGGAGCGGGCCGCTGCTCGTCACCGGCGCCGAGGAACCCGTGCTGCTCGCCGCCGACCGGTCCGGGGAGGTCCTCGGCCTCGGCGCGGACGGCAAGCGCCGCTGGTCCGCGCCCGCCGACGCCGCCGTCCTGCTCGCGGCCGACGCCGAGACGGTGTACCTGGCGACGAAGAGCAACAAGCTGCGCGCCGTCGACCTCACCACGCACAAGCCGCGGTGGACCGCGAAACTGCCCGTCGAGTCCTCGGCCGAACACCCCGCACGGGCGGTGGTGACGAACGGCCGGCTGGTCGTCCACGGGGCCGATGGGAAGGCGGCGTGCGTGGACACCGGGAGCGGCCGGGCCGTCTGGGGCCCCAGGAAGCAGAGCGCCGAGGGCATCGCGCTCACCCCCGCCGCGGGGCGCGGCGCGGACGGCCTGGTCTACCTGGGAGGCCGCCGCCTGACGGCCCTGTCCCTGGCCGACGGCTCGCAGAAGTGGGCGCAACCGGCCGCCGAGGACAGCGGCTGGGGCGCGCCCGCCGTACGCGGAAAGGTGCTGTACGCCGCGAACGCCGCCGACGTGGAGGCGCGCCGCACCGCGGACGGTACGGGCACGTGGACGGTCACACTCCGGACGACCACGCTGCCCCTCGACGCGCCGACGCTCCAGCGGAACACCGCGTGGGTCGCCATGTACGACGACGGCTCGCAGGGTGTGACCGCCGTGGACACCCGCAAGGGCGCCCAGGCGTGGACGTACATCCAGGGTGCGTCGGGGCCCTGGCGCCTCGGCGCCGACGGGAACCGCGTCTTCCTCTGCCAGGGCAACGTGCTGACAGCCATGCCCGTCATCTGAGCCGCCCCTGCTCGCCCGGCGGCGCCGCCCGCTGACTAGGGTTTGAAGCCCAGGCCCGCCCACACGCCGGCCTCGGCCGGGGTGACCATGCCGGGGAGTTGCGGTACGTCGTCGGTGTCGAGGTCGAGTCGCCAGTCGCAGGTGGCCGTCAGGCCCGGCTCGACCAGTTCCAGGCCGTCGAAGAACCCGGCGACCTCCTTGTGGCTGCGCAGCCGCACGCGCATGTTCGCCTGCCGGTACCTGTCGGCGATCAGCCGCATGCCTTCGGGATCGAAGTCCTCGGTGGCGTGCGAGAGGGCGAGTGCGCTGCCCGAGGGGAACTCTTCCAGCAGCCGGCGGACGAGAGCCTGCGGCTCGTGGGTGTCCTCGATGAAGTGGAAGAGGGCGATCACGGTCAGCGCGACCGGCTCGGAGAAGTCCAGGGTCTCGCGGGCGCGTTCCAGGATGGCCTCGGGACTGCGGACGTCCGCCTCCACGTACTCGGTGACCCCCTCGGGGGTGCTGGTCATCAAGGCGCGCGCGTGGGCGAGCACGATCGGGTCGTTGTCGGAGTAGACGACCCGTGCGGTGGGCTGCTCCTGCTGCGCCACCTGGTGCAGGTTGGGGGCCGTGGGGATGCCGGTGCCGATGTCGAGGAACTGCCGGACGCCGCGTTCCCGCGCCAGGTGGCGTACCACGCGGTGCATGAAGGCCCGGTTCTGGCGGGCGGCGATCATCGCGTTGGGGAAGAGCTTCAGTCCTTCGACGGCCACTTCCCGGTCCGGGCTGTAGTTGGTCTTGCCTCCCAGGTAGAAGTCGTACAGCCGCGCGGTGTGCGGCCGTGTCGCGGTGCCCGGGGGGATCTGCTGGCTCATGCGTCACTCCTGTGAAACCTCACGTGGTCAACCACTGTGCCGCACGCCGTTGTTGAGCACCAGATCACCGTCCTGCCCGGCTCGCGCGGCGGGCGGTGACGGTGCTGTGGACGCGCTGTGACACGAACGGTGCCCGGGCCGAGGTGATGTGCGTTACCGTCAAAAAGACGTGTCATAACCGGATAACGGGGAGGGTTCCCGATGGGAATGAACGGTGCCGACCTGGCGCGGCTGCGTGAACTGGCGGGAAAGTTCGACGGTGACGCGAACCAGCTTCAGGGGCTCATCACCAGCCTCCAGAACGCGTGCGACGAGAGCGGGGGCTACTGGACCGGCGGCAAGGCGCAGCAGTTCCGCTCCGAGTGGCAGAGCCTCAAGCCGACCTTCGACCGCTTCGTCGAGACGCTGCGGGACGCCGGCCGGGCCGCGCGGACCAACGCGGACAACATCGACCACGCCACCAACTGACCTACGGCCGCGGCGGGTTACCGGCCAGGGCCCCGGGCCCTGGCCGCCGCCCCGGCTCCGACGGGCCGCAGCCGCCCCGGCTGCGGCCCGCTGTGGTGCCGGGGCGCGCCGTTGTGCGGCGCCCCGCTGTTCTGTGGTGCCTCGCCGCCGGACGGGGCCAGGTGCCTGGTGGAGGCCGGACGTCGTGCGGGGCCGGGCGCCCGACGGAGGTTTTGCCGCCATGGAGGCCGGCCCGCAGTCGTGCGGAGGCCGGGCGCCGCGTCGCCGCGCGGAGGCGCGCGGAGGCGCGCGGGCAAGCGCAGCCCCGACAGCGGCGCGGGGCCAGACGCCTGGTGGGCCGCACTTGCGGTGGAGGCCCGCCGTCCGGCGGCGGTAGTAGCCCCGCCGTCGGGCGGGACGAGACCCCCGGTGGGGACCGTATCGCCAGGCGGAGGTCCGCCGGGCGCCCGAGGCGAGCCCCGTCGCAGAGGGCTCTCGCGACGCCGCCCCGGGAGCGGGACCCCGCGCACGGGCCCGCTCAGGCGTCCGTGACCGCCTGGACCGGCATCATGTCGCCGCTGAGGATCAGCAGCCCGCGGCCCGCCACGCCGGAGGCCGCGGCACGGGGCAGCCGGATGTTGAACAGTTCGCCCTCCGCGATGTTCTGCGGCGACAGCAGCAGCCCGCTGCGCGCCCGCCGTGCCTCCTTGACGAAGCCCCGGTACTGCGAGGTCAGCGAGTCCGTCGTGCCGGCCGCCACGAGCCCGTGCCCGCCGTCGACGCCGCCGCGCACGACCGTCTCCAGGACGGAGTCCACCGGCGTGTCGAACACCAGCTCGGCGTCGTCCACGATCACGGCGTACCGTCCGCGCTCGTGGGCCTGTACCAGCAGCTCCTGCAACCGCGCCGACTCCGCCGTCTCCCGCACCCCGCCGAGCACGCCGGGTTCGCCCTCCAGTTCGCGCAGCGGGGAGCGTTTCGGGGTGACGAGGACGAGGGGCGTCCCGGCGCGCAGCAGCGAGCGGGCCGCCGCGCACACCGACGTGGAGCGCCCCGACTTGGGCGGACCGGCGATGACGAAGCCGGGGCCGTGCTGCGCGAGGTCGGCGCCGACCGGAGCGAGTTCGTCCCCGCCCACGCCCACCAGGGCCCACAGCCCGCCCGGCAGTCCGGACTCCGCCGCCAGCGCCAGCGCCTCGGCCGTCGTGGCGCGGGCCGGGAGCGGGTCCACCCGCATCGGGCGGAGCGCGGGCGAGGTCCTGCCGTACGTGGCGGCGGCCCGCTCGGCGATGCCGCGGACCGCGCCGACCTGGGCCTGCCCGGCGGGGTCGGGGTCCAGCAGCGCGATCTGGCTTTCCAGCACCCCGTCGTCGCCCGGCCGAAGAGCGCGTCCTGGCGGCAGGTGCGAGGGAATGTCCCGCGGTGTCATTCCGGCCGTGCTGTAGTCGTTGGGGTCGGCGAGACGCAGGATGAGCCGGTCGCCGAACGACGAGGAGACGGTGCCGGACAGGCCGCCACGCCCCGCGGTCATCACGACGCGCAGCCCCACGGAGGGGCCCTCGCGGAAGAGCTGCGTCATGGCGTCGATGAGCTTGCCGTAGTCGTACGACTCGTAGGTGGCGGTGTAGCTCTCCCAGCCGTCCAGCAGCAGCACCATCCACGGCAGACGCTCCTCGGGCGAGCCGGCCGCGGCCCGCTGTTCGGCGACGTCGGCCGCGCCTGCCTGTGCCAGCAGCTGCTGGCGGCGCACGATCTCCGCCTGCATTCTGCCCAGCAGCCGGGTGAGCCGGTCGGCCTGGTCCCTGGTGACGACCGCTCCGCAGTGCGGCAGCATCGCCAGCGGAACGAGCGCGTTGGAGCCGCAGTCCACGCCGTAGAGGTGGACGTCGGCGGGGGAGGAGACGTCGGCGAGGGCGGCGGCGACGGTGCGCAGCGCCGTCGACCGTCCCGAGCGCGGCCCGCCGACCAGCAGGAGGTGATCCCCGTCCACCAGGTCGAGCGTCAGTGGCGAGCGGTCCTGGCGTGCCGGTACGTCGGTGACGCCGAAGGCGACGGGCGGCACGTCGCCCTGGCGGCCGCCCGCAGGGCGCGGCACGTCGGCGACCGTCACCAGGTCGGCCAGGGGTTCGAGCCAGGGCCGGTAGGGCGGGTCGAACCGCATGGCCGCGGCGCTCTCACCGAGGGCGGCGACCAGCACCGCCAAGTCGGTCAGCGGGTCGTCGTCCTCCTGCCCTGGCGGCTTCGGACGGGCCGGCGGGGCGTGGCCGAGACCGGCCCACTCCACCGGCGCGGCCCACGGCCCGGACGCTTCGGAGGCCGCCGCCTGCGGCCTGTGCCCTCCGACGCGTCCGGACTGGAACGGCAGGAGGGAGGAGCTGCCCAGCCGCACCAGGGCGCGTCCCGGTGTGGCCCGGGTGATGGCGGCCGAGTCCGGCGCGTCGATCACGTCCTGGCTCTCCGCGCTGTCGGTCGTCCGCAGGGCGATGCGCAGGTTGGTGTTGGCGCGGATCTCCGGGGAGACCACGCCGCTGGGCCGCTGCGTGGCCAGGATCAGGTGGACACCCAGGGAACGGCCGCGCTGGGCGACGTTGACCAGGCCGGTCACGAAGTCCGGCAGCTCCCTGGCCATCGAGGCGAACTCGTCGACGACGATCAGCAGCCGGGGGAGCGGGGCCAGTGACGCGTCCTTGCGGGCGAGCGGCTCGTAGGCCTCGATGTCCTTGGCGTCGACGGACTCCAGGATGCGTTCACGGCGGCGCACTTCGGCGTTGAGCGAGACCAGCGCCCGTTCGACCAGGTGGGAGTCCAGGTCGGTCACCATGCCGACGGTGTGCGGCAGCTGCTCGCACCCCTTGAAGGCCGCGCCGCCTTTGTAGTCGACCAGGACGAAGTTCATCGCGTCCGGCCTGTTGGCCACCGCCAAGGACGCCACGAGCGTCTGGAGCAGCTCCGACTTGCCGGCTCCGGTGGTGCCCGCGACGAGTCCGTGCGGCCCGTCCCGCACCAGGTCGATGGTGAAGGGGCCGTCGAAGGAGACGCCGACCACCGCCTCGGTCGAGCGCCCGCCCACCGCCCAGCGTGCCGCGATGGCCTCGGCCGAAGGCGGCTCGAGACCCAGCAGGTCCAGCAGCCGGCAGGAGTCCGGCAGCGCGCCCGCCTCCCTGTCGCTCACGTCGCGCAGCGGTGCCATGGCGCGGGCGACGGTCTCGCACCAGTCTGGCGGCACGCAGTCGGGGCGCACCGACTGCACCGGACGCTCCCCGAACTGCGAGACCTGCAACAGCCCGAAGTGGTCCTCCTCGACGAGGGCGCGGCACTCCTCGGGCAGCAACCGCCGGTCCGCGTCCAGGCACACCAGGTGGATCCCGCAGTGCGGACCCTCGACCAGCAGCTGCTTGAGCCCCGGCAGGGCCCGCAGCCGGCGGGAACCGTCGAGCACGACGAGGACACGCGGGCCGCTCCACCGGCGGTCGGACCCCGACTGACCTTCGCCTCTCGACTCCTGGCGGGCTCCCAACAAGGCCAGCAGTTCGCTGATCCGCTGGGCGACGCTCGCCGTGTCCGTGCCCATCAGTGCCACTGTGTCGTGCCCCTGGCGGCCCCGCGCGTGCGGCAGCCAGCGCACCCACTCCCACGCCTCGCGGCCCGAGTGGTCCGTCAGCACGTAGACGCTCAGATCCGCCGGGCTGTGCACCACGGCGGCCTGGGCGACCAGCCAGCGTCCGAGGGCGCGGGGCAGCTCGCCGCGGCCCGCGACACCGAGGATGCCGTGCGTGCGCAGCGCCACCCGGACGGGGACGTCGGACAGCACGCGCGGCTCGGCGCGCAGGTGCTCTTGCTGGTTGGGGTCGCTCACCTCCACCTCGGACGGCATCGCCCCGGTGCCGACGCGGAGCACGCCGAAGTCCTCGTCCTCCAGCCGCCGCTCCCACAGCCGCTGCCTCGGCCTCGTGGCGGTCAGGTACAGGGCGGCCGGGTCCGGGCAGGCGAGCCGGCGCGCGGCCGTCTCCTGGGCCATCGCCTTGCGCGCCTGGTACTCGATCGAGATCTTCTGCCGTTCGTACTCGCGGCGCTTGCGGCGGTGCGAACTGCGGCCCTGCCTGCGGTCGTAGAAGTGGTTGGCGACCAGCGTGACCGGGGTGAGCACCGCCATGATCAGGTAGATGGCGCTGCCGAGCAGCACCACCAGGGCGACGGCCGCCAGCATCGGTGCCAGCGCCACCGCCCACGGCATGGGCCGCGTCTCCGACTGCGTGGGCCTGGGCGGCAGCTGGAACTGCGTCGTGCGGGCCGAGGGCTTGATCCGCGGCGGTCGGTTGTAGTCCAGCCCCGTGCCGTCCTGCGAGGGTTTGAGCGCGGTGTCGGGGAAGACCGGCTCGCTCAGCTCGAACAGCGAGTGCCCGGCGGCGACCGTGCCGCGACGGCGCCAGCCGGTGGCCCGCTCCACCTGGTCGCCGTCCATCGTCACGCCGCTGCCGAACGCGGGGCTGACGGTCACCGACCCGTCGACGGCCACGTCGATCTCGAAGGCGGAGCTGGGCAGGGTGCTGTCGGAAAGCCGCACCCACGCCTCCGGCCCGCTGCCCACGACGGCGACACCGGGGCCGAGCCGGTACACCCGCCCGGCGTCCGGGCCGCCCACGACCCGCACCTCGACCGTCCCCTGGGCCTGCGGCGGCGGGCACGCACCGGGCGTGCCGAGGGAGACCGTCGCGCCGTCCCGCACGGGGGAGTCCGCCAGCGGCAGTGCCGGGTCGAGGAGACAGCCGCCCACGTGCAGCGCGGGGGGTGCGCCCCGGCCGCCCCCGTCCTCCCCGCCCACGTGCCGGGCGATCTCCCGTGCGACGGCCCCGACGGCGGTGTCGGGCTCCGCGTCCACGAGCAGGTCGGCGCGGAGCCCACCCGTGGCGTCGACGGCGGTCAGCCGCAGTTCCATATGAGCCCCCGCTCGCTGTACGTGTCCGGTCCCCGGCCCTCGCCTGCGCGCCCTACTTCTCCCCGCCGCCCTTCGGGTCGGACTGCTCGGCCTTGGTGATCAACCGCTGCTGCTCGGCCGGGTAGGAGTCGAAGAGGTAGTTCAGCGACCCCGTGCGGCCGTGGAAGTCACCACCCCACTGGTCGGCGGCGGGCCCCACCCAGGTCTGCGTTCCCATCAGGTCGGTCACGCGCTTCATCGCGGCACGGACGGTGCCGACCGCGGTGTCGATCTTCCCCATGTCCTGCCGGCACAGATCGGCCTCGTGCTGCCCCATGGCTCCCCTTCGTCGGTCTCGTCAGCTGGTCGCGGCCCGGCTGAGGGCCACGCGTCAGTCGGCGCTGTTGCCCAGGGCGAAAGCGGCCCTCATCCCGTCGTCGAAGCGGTCGAGCCGGCCGCCCTGCTGCTTGGCGACCTGCTGCCACCAGCTGTTGAAGTCCGTGAGGTCCTGCGCCGACTTGAGACTGAGCTGCCCGTCCGCCCACTCGGGGTGCCCTTGCGGGGGTGCGATCTTCCCGCCGATGAGCAGGCCGCGCAGCAGTGGCAGCCGCATCGCCGACTGGTCGTCGTAGAACGTGGTCTCGGCGCCCTCCTGGTACTTCTGAGCGTTGTCCGTCGAGAAGCTCTCCTTGATCGCCGGGAGGGCGCCCGCGATCGCCGTCTGCACCCATTCACCCTCGATCGGCAGTCCCGGTATGGCCGTGACGGCGCCTCCGAGGGAGTCCACCCACAGCACCGTCTTCTTGTTCGCCTCGTCCTTGAGCTTCTCCGCGTCCAGACCGACGTGGTGCGCGGCCGTGGTGACTCCGCCCTGGAGCTCCGCCAGGTTCTCCAGGTAGGTGCGGGCCTCGGGGCTGTCCATGCCGCGTGCGGCCGTCAGGGAGATCTGCGCGTTGACGGCGTTGACCACGTTCCCCGCGTCGTCCTTGTTCTGCATGATCATGCTGAGGAAATGCGACGCCGTCTGGTGGCCGACGATCAGCCTGCCCGCGTTGCCTGTGCCGGTCGCGGCGGCCGCGGGCTGGTTCTTCCCCATGCCGTGCGACTCGGCGAAGTCGGGCACGTAGGCCGCGAACACCTGCGAGAGAGCGCGGGTGATACCGGCGGGGACCGGATACTGCGACGTGTCGTAGGCGCTCTTGTTCTTCTCCTCGCCGTACTCGGCCGCCCCCGCGTTGATGATGTTGGCCGCTGCCTCCGCCGACTGCGCCGGATGCCCCGTGCGGTCCGTGGTCGCCGCCGTGATGACCGCCGCGGGCCACTGGGCGTCGTCGAACGACTGCGGGCCCGGCGTGTGCCACCTGTCGTCGACCAGCGCCTCGGCGTGCTTCACGCCGTCAGGGCCGGTGAGCAACTGCCGTGAGGCGGCGGCATTCTCGCTGACACGCCGCATGAGGACGAGTGACGGGTCGTTCGCGGCGATGCCCCCGATACGCGCTGCGGCGTCGTCGGCCCCCACCGAGAGGTAGGAGACGTTCAGCCCCAGGTTCTCGTACCACGGGTGCTCGGACTCGACGTAGCCTCCCGGCACGTAGCCGCCGACGGTCATGGCCGGCGGCGAGTAGTGGGGGCGCATCTGCTGCCGGGACCGCCAGTCGAGCATCGCACCGCCGACGGCCGAGAGCACCTTGGCGTCCCACTTGCCGCCCTTCGGGCCGTACTTGAAGAGCATGCCGACGGACCACATGTCGCCGTCCCCCGGCTTCGTCAGCTTCTCCAGGTACCGGGGCGTCAGCTGGATCTTCCCCTGCCCTGCGAGGCTGGTGGCCGTCTGCACGGCCTGCCCGAAACGCCTGAGGATCTGCTCCGACTCCGGGGACAGCACCGCTTGTCCGTGCGTGCCGTCCTGGGAGTGCAGGAACCGCGCCGCGCGGGCCGCCGCGTCCAGCCCGCCGGCGTTCATGAAGGCCGCGAGGTAGGCGGGATCGTCGGCATGGTCGGCCAGCGACTGGGAGAGCATGCGCACGGTCGTACGCGACTGGGAAACGTCGGGGCTGTCGAGCGCCGCCAGCAGGGTCCGCGCGTCCAGCCCTCCCTGCTTCCCCGGATCGATCTCGCTGATGTCCCAGGGGATGTGCACCCAGCTATGCGGCAGCGGGCCGTTCTCGGCCACGAACCGGGGCTGCGTAAGCAGCGTGAAGGCCCAGTCGGCGCGCAGCGCCATGTTCCGTGCGTCGTCGCCCACCTGGGCGGTCTGCTGTGTCAAAACGGACTGGCCGACCGCCCCCTCCCACTTCGCGAACAGGTCGCGCACCGTCTTGCCCTCCTGCTCCAGCGTGTCCGCCAAGCTCTTGAGCGCGTTGGCCAACTCGCGCAGCCGATACGGGTCGACGCCTGTGAACTCACCCATTCCGCCCGCTCCTCCCCCGATGGCGGTCGCGCGCACCGTGCGCCGCCGCGGCCCACCTGCCCGGCCGCGTCGACGCTCCTCCCCGCCGCGCCCCGCACCAGGAAGGACGCTCGGCGCTCCCGTGGCGTTCCCGCTCACTCGCGCGACTCCCCTCGGTCGCACACCGCCTGAGCCGAGGCCAGCCCCACGCCGCCGTCGGCGGTCTGCACCAGTGACGTCACCACGTAGCAGGAGCCGGGCTCGACCGGCGGGGAGGAGAAGACGACGGACGGCTCGTCCGCGTTCGTGTTCTTCACCTTCACCGTCTTCCCGTCCGAGGACTGGGCCGTGATGGCGAAGCCGTAGACGGGCTGCGGCTTCTTCGGCCTGCCCCAGGCGATCTGGACCTGCTCGCCGACCCTGGTGACCCTGACCTCCTGGGCCTGGAAGTCCGGGACCTGGCCCCTGGGCAGCGGATGGGCCGACTTCGCCGGCTGCTCGGCGGGACGGTCCTTCGCGCTGCCCGCCTCGCCACCCGCGTCCCGCACCAGGAACAGCGCCGCCGCGGCGCCGGCCACCAGCAGCAGGGCGCCGCACGCGGCGACGATCCTGTTGCGCGTCCTGCGCCGTCCGGCCAGGGCCTCGGCCGAGTCCGGGTCGTCGTCGTCGACGACCGGCGGCGGCTCGCTCAGCGCGTCGTCCGCCGGATCCCAGCCCGGCAGCGGAACCTCGGGGTCGGCCTCCGGCTGGAGGTCGGGGACCTGGGCGGCGCGGTCCGCAGGGAGCAGCGACCGCAGCACCCGGTGCACCTCCGTCAGCGGCGGCCGCCCCTCCGCGTGTGGGGCCGTCATCCGGTGCAAGAGCGCGAACAGCGGCTCGGGCACGTCGCCCCGGTGCGGCCGGGGCAGCCCGCCCGCCAGCGCCGCCTCGTAGGCGGCGGGCCCGCCCTCCCGTACGGCACCCGCACGCGGCGGCTCGCCCGTCAGCAGCGCGTACAGCGTCGTCCCCAGCGCGTACACGTCGGCGGCCGGTCCCGGCGCCTCCCAGCCGAACAGCTCCCTGGGCGCGTAGGCCGGGTCCACGTCCGCACCCGCCGAGGGCACGGCACGCTGTACCACCCGGCCCAGCCCGTGCCCGGTCAGCAGGGCCTCACCCGCCGCGCCGTACAGCACGCAGGACGGGCGCACACCCAGGTGCAGCACCCCACGCCGGTGCGAGGAGTGCAGCGCGAGCGCCAGCCGCACGCCGACGACCAGCACGTCCTCGACCGGGTACGGTCCGCGAGCGGTCAGCCTGTCCTGCGCCGAACCCCCCTGGCAGTGCTCCGTCACCACGTACAGCTGCCCCGCGTCCGTGCACCCGGCGTCCCGCACCGTGACCGCGCAGGGGTGCCCGGCCGCGGCGCCCGCCGCCAGGAGTTCGGAGTGCGCCGCCAGCCGGCGCGCCGGATCCTCCAGCACCTGCGGCAGTACCCGCACGGCCACCGCCTGGCCGCTTCCCGCCTCTCTGCACAGCACGACCGTGCCGCGCGGGCCCGTGTGCAGCACACGCTGGGCCTGATAGCCCTCCGGCAGGGCGGGAAGCGGCCCGGTGGCGGGAGGCGCCTTGGGAGGCCCCCAGTCCGGGACGGCGTTCACCGGCGCACCCCCGGCCTGTCGCTGCGCACGGGCGCTCCGGAGCCGCCCGTGCGGACGGGCGTGCCCGGGCCGCCCGTGCGCACGGGCCCTTCCGCGCGGCTCGCGCGAACGGGTGCTCTGGCTCGGCTGTGACGTCTCACCGTTCCCCAGCGGAGCGCCCGTTTGACCCGCTCGCGTCGCGGCACCGTACGCGTGACGACCTCCTCGATCGCGTCGCAGTGCCGCCAGGCGGCGTCCGCGGCGGCCTCGTCGGGCACCCGGCCCCCGTAGTCGACCTCGTTGACCAGCCGTGCCAAAGCCGGCAGCTGTTCACTGCCGCGCCCGCCGACCCGCTCGAGGCCGAACGCCGCCACCTCGGTCGCGGTGTGCGCCGAGGTGGCGGGCAGACCGATCTCGGTGAGCCGGTCGACGATCTGCTGCCAGGCGCCGAGCACCCGCTGCCCCGGATCACGGGCCCCACGCCGCCGTCTGCGCGCCCGGTACGGCGCCCAGACCGCGTAGCCGCCGTAGGCGAGGACCAGCAACAGCACCGACGGCAGAACGTAGGCCCACACGGGCAGTCCGCCACCCCCGGAAGGCGCCGCCCTCCCGTCCTTCCCGCCGCTGTCCTCCGGCTGCTGGGGCGGCACGGACGGGCGCGGCCGCTCCGCGATGTCGCGGTCGGCTTCCTCGCGCTCCTCGGGCTGTCCGGCGGGCGGCACCGAAGCGCCCTCCTCGGAAGCCTGCCCCGGGGTCGGGTAGAACGGCACCCAGCCGACCCCCTCGAACCGCACCTCCGGCCACGCCAACGCGTCCTGACCGGTCACCTGCCTGGTGCCCTTCCCACCCGCACCCGGCCGCTCGTCTCGCTCCGCGCGGAAGCCGACCGCGACCCGCGTCGGCAGCCCCAGCGTCCGCCCCATGACCGCGAAGGAGGCCGCGAACTGCTCCGAGGTGCCGTGCTTGCCCGTGGTGAGGAAGAACTCCAGATTCCGGTAGGCGTGCCCCGGCAGCGCCTTGGGGTCGAAGCCGTAGTGCTCATGCAGCCAGCCGGCCAGCTTGTACGCCTGCTGGTACGGGTAACTGCTGCCCGCCGTGGCCGTCGCCGCCAGCCGGCGGAACGTCTCGACGGCCTCGACCGGCTCGCCCGCCTGGTCGGTACGGGGCAGGGACTTGTAACCGGTCCCCTTCGGCACGGCCGCGTATCGCAGCCGCTCCGGGTCGTACACCGGCGCCTGGGAGACAGCGGTGTAGGACAGGCCGCGGTTGCTCCGCGTACCGGTGGCGCCGCCCTCGCCGACCGCCACCACGCCGCTGTCCGGATCCACGGCGAGCCGTCCGGCCCCGGCGCCGTGGGCACCGCGCTCGCCGGAGATGCCGGTGAGCGTCACCGACGAGGGGCGGTCGGCGGCCGGAAGCCAGATGCCGGGCAGGTTCTGTACCGTGACCCGCTGCTCCACCCGCTCACGGCGCCCTGGATCCGGCCCCCGCCGCTCGGGCACCCTGCCGCCCGAACGGGCCAGATGGGCGCCGGACGTCCACTTCACGCCGTCGTAGCGGTCCAGCACGGCGAGCCGCCAGTTGCGGTCCGCCGTCGTCCTGGCCGTGAACAGCCGCGACTCGGGGTGTTGCGACCAGGCGGCCACCTGGTCCAGCGGACTGGTGGACCGCGGATGGACGGTGGGTGTCCGCACCTCCTGGCGCAGGTCGTAGGGGTCGCGTCCGGACAGCCCCGGGAGCCGCGGGCCGAGCAGCGCGGCGGCCAGCGCCAGCACCGCCACCACGGGCAGCCCGGTGCTCAGCATCCGAACGGTGCCGCGCCCCGCCGCCCGCGACCGCAGCAGCACCAGCACAGCCGCGCACGCCACCAGCCCCGCGGCGACCGGCGTGTTGGAGCCCGGCCCCGCCACGCCCAGCACCAGCGGGAAGCCGAAGGCCAGCACGGGCGGCAGCGCGGGCAGCAGCGGCCCACGGGTGCGCAGCGCCAGTTCCGTGGCGGCGAGCGACGCCAGCCATACCACCGCGTGCGGCAGCACGAGGAAGTCGGCGCCCGAGGGTGCGGGCAGGATCGTGGTGAGGACCGCGTGCGGCGAGTCCAGCAGCGCCGCCCACACCGTCGCCCCCGCCTCGCCCGTCGGCAGCCCGGCGGACGCGTCGCCACGGAACAGTGTCGCGCACACCACCACCAGCCACACCACGACGTTCAGCACCAGCGAAGGCCACAGCGGTGCCACGCGTCCCTTGCGGCGCTGCCCCGCGTACAGGCCGGCCGCGACCACCATGGGGACCGGCACGGCCACCGCCAGCACCGGCATCAGCGCGCCCACGGCGAAGACCCGGTGGAAGCCCAGGCCCGCGCAGACCAGCATCCCGGCGACGGGCAGCAGCGACCACGCGCGGCGTGCCGGGGAGAGCCGGTGCCGCACGCCGGCCCCTGGGCCGTCGGGCCCTTCCGCACCCGGCGGTCGCGGCCGCCGCGGGACGCCGGGCAAGGCCCCGGTGGCCGGGTCGGGAGCGGCCGGGCGTGGCGGCGCCCAGGACGGGCCGTCGTGCGCCGCCGGCCGCGCGCCGGGCGCGGCGAAGCGCGGTGTCGGCGCGGCCCTCATCGCGCCGCCTCCCGACGCCAGGCGGCCAGCAGGGAATCCAGCCCCGTCACCCGCAGTTGCGGGACGTCGCTGCCGAGGCCGCGCGGCTCCGCGTGGGCTCCGTCCCTTCCGGCGCCCGCGCGCAGCACCACCGTCCGGTCGAAGCGGCGGCGCACCCGCTCCAGCGCCCCGAGCCCGGTGGTGTCACCCGTCCCGGTGATGACGACGAGGGAGCCGCGGCGACGAGCCCGCTCCAGGTCGTCGAACGCTCCGGCAGCCGAGGCGTGTTCGCTGCGGCGCACCAGCGCGAGCCGGTCCAGCAGCGCGTCGGCGTCGCCGCCGCCCGCCCCGTCCGTGCGCAGGACGGGGCCGGCCTCACCGAGCACGTCCACGGGGAAGTTGGAGCGGGCCGCGGCGAACGCCACGGACGCGGCGCAGTCCACCGCCAGTTCGAAGTCGTCTTCTGCCGGGTAGGCCACCGCACGCGTGTCCAGCACCACGGTGGTGTGCGGCAGTGAGACGTCGACCAGCTGTTTGACCATCAGCGTCCCGGTGCGGGCGGAGGAGCGCCAGTGCACCCGGCGCAGATCGTCCCCCAGCACGTACTCGCGCAGGGCGTGAAAGGTCAACGACCCCTCGTCCGCGGTGTCCGACGTCGGCCCCTCCACATGGTGCGCCGTTCCCGACGGCAGGATAGGCAGCAGACACACCCGGGGACGCACCAGCAGCGTGTCCGTACCGCCCTCGCGCGGCCCGAACACCCGCACCCGGCGGGCGAGGCCCAGCGGGTCCGTACGCTCCAGCCGCAGCGGCCCCAGCGCGATACGGCCGCGCCGCTCGGTCGGCAGCGGATAGCGCACGGTGTGCTCCGCCCCGGCGGCGAGCGCCGGCACGTGCAGCGTCAGCGGCGACCCGCCGCACCGGTCACTCAGATCGAGCCCACGGCGGCCGCGGCCCCCGGTGTTCGTCAGCGCGACGCACCCCTCGGCCCCGTCGCCCCGCGCCACCTTCCGCGGCGTGACCCGGCGGCGCGCCGACAGCCGCGGTGAGCGCCCCGTCCACACCAGGGCCACCCCCACGGCCAGCAGACACGCCAGTCCGAGGACCGCCGCCTCCGGATAGCCGAACCCGTACCCGGCTCCCAGGAGTGCCGCTCCGCCGACCAGCGCCCCCCAACCCGTCGGCGACAGCATCAAAGAGGGGCTCCCGCCTGCGGGACGGGGACCGTGGCCAGCGCCTCCGCGATGACGTCGGCCCCCCTGCGGCCGCTCAGCTCGGCCTCCGGGGTCAGGATGAGCCGGTGGGCCAGCACGGGCTCCGCCAGCGCCTTCACGTCCTCAGGCAGCGCGTACGTACGCCCCTGCGAGGCGGCCCGCACCCGCACGGCGCGCAGCAGTGCCACGGAGCCGCGCGGGCTCGCTCCCAGCCTCACCTCGGGCAGCTCGCGGGTGGCCGCCACCACCAGCACCAGGTAGTCGTACAGCTGCGGCGCCACCTGGATCTGCCGGGCCACCTGGATGAACTCGGCGATGTGCTTGCCCGTCGCGATGGTGGGCAGCTGTTCGATGGTGGAGCTCGAGGCGGCGCCCGACAGGACGGCGACCTCGGAGGCGTGGTCCGGATAGCCGAGGGTGACCTGCATCAAGAAGCGGTCCAACTGCGCTTCCGGCAGCGGATACGTGCCGCCCATGTCCACCGAGTTCTGCGTCGCGATCACCATGAAGGGGCGCGGCACCGGATGGGTGCGGCCGTCCGCGGTGACCTGCCGCTCCTCCATGACCTCCAGCATCGCCGACTGCGTCTTGGGCGAGGCCCTGTTGACCTCGTCGCCGAGCACGACGTTGGCGAACACCGGGCCGGGCAGGAACTCGAACGCGCCGGTGTTCTGGCGGTAGATCGTCACCCCGGTGATGTCGGAGGGCAGCAGGTCGGGCGTGAACTGCACACGGTGCCAACTGGCCTCCAGCGAGGCCGCCAGACAGCGCGCCAGCGTCGTCTTGCCGGTGCCGGGCACGTCCTCGATCAGCAGATGTCCCTCGGAGAACAGGCACACCAGCGCCAGCTCGACGGTGTCGCGCTTGCCTTTGACGACGCGTTCGACGTTGTCCCCCAGGGCGTGGAAGCACTGGGCGAGCAGCGCGACCGACTCTCGCGACGCGGACGGGGCAGCGGGCTGCTGCGGTTCTAGTCGCACTGCCAGACCTCCGGAGAGAAATCGCCTTCCCTGTGCTTGCTGGTGGCCACCCACAGGTCGCTGACGTAGCCGGTTCGGCCCTCCCACTCGATGCGGTCCCACACGTCGCTCTTCCAGCCGTAGGTGTCGTGGACCTCGGGGGTGCCCCTGACCTGGCAGACGAACGTGAGCGTCGGGGTCGCTCCGGCCGGCACGTAACCGAGCCGGGTGCCCTCCTTGGTGCTCGGCTTGGTGCGGATGCCGACTTCCTCACCGTCGTCGGCGTTGTCGGTGATCTCGATCTTCTTCGGGTTGGAGAGATTCACCGCCACGGCCGTGCTCCCTCCCGAGCCCGCCGCGTTGGCCGCGGCCACCGTCAGGTTGTACGTGCGGTTGTTGGCCAGCCCGGTCAGCCGCGCCTTCGTCGCGTTCGTGGTCTGTGTCCCCTTGCCGCCGGTGACGGTGTACCTGGTGCCGCCATCGGCGTTGGCGGGCGCCTGCCACGTCAGGTTGATCCCCCTGCCGCCCTGCGGGAAGGCGTACTCGACCTTCTGCGGGGCGGCGGGGGCCACACACGGCCGGGTGGGTACGGTGCGGCCCGACTCGGCCGTCTGCCCGCCCGCGAACCCAGCCTCCACCGAGAAGCTGTACTGCCGGGCGCAGGAGCCGCCCTTCACCTCGAACGTGAACGGGCCGTCCGGGCCCACCTTCTCCGGCTTCATCTTGGCGCCGGGCGGTGCCCCCTTGAGCCGGTATCCGGTCGGCTTCACGCCGGGCGACGGGGCGAAGGAGATCCGGATGACGCCGGCGCCGGACTGGGCCTGCGGAGTGCCGGGTGGCCGCGCCTCCGGCTTCTCCCCGCCCCTGTCGGGCTGTTCGGGTTTCCGCGGCCGCTCCGGCTCTTTCCGCTCGGGTTCCTTCGGCTCACCGCCGCCGTCCGGCTTCCGCGCGGGCGCATCGGGGCCGGACGGTGTCTCATCCCGCCCCGGGTTCGAGGGGCCCTGGGGCGCGGCGTCAGGCGCGTCCTGGCCGGGTGCCGGGTCCCGCTTGCCGTCATCACCCGAAGGAGCGTCCTCGCGCGGCTTGCGGCCCGAGGGCACATCCGTGTCGTACTTGTGGACGCGGTTGACGTGCCCCGAGGAGTTGATCACCACGGCCGTCTCGTTGTCCTCGTCGTTGACCCACAACAGGCCGTCGCGCACGAACAGGCTGAGCTTTCCGCGCTTGCCGGTCACCTTCACCGGCTCGGTGATCGCGGCCGCCTCGGTGTCGTACACCTTCAGCGTGCCGTCGGAGTGGTCCGGTACGTACACCTTCGAACCGAGCGCCTGGGGAGTGCCGTACGCGTGGCTTCCCGCGCCCAGAGAGGCGTTCAACAGCGAGCCCGTACGGGTGTCGACCAGCGTCATGCGGCCCGACTCGCGGGCCAGCACCGGCACCACGTCACCGGCTGCCGAGGAGGGGACCAGAACCGATCCCGCCGGCGCCTTGGAAATGGCGGACGGCAGCTGGAAACGCAGCCCGACCCCCGTGCGCTTCAACACCGCCACCGTGCCGCCCTCGGTGTCGGTGACGACCGGGCGGCCGTCGGCCAGGGTCATCACCAGGGTGGACGCCTTGCCCCCCTTGGCGCCCACCTTGATGGCGTCGCCCCTCTTGCCGCGCGGGAACGGTACGACCGTGCCCTCGCCCGGCACCGGGACCCACAGCGTCCCCTTCGGGTCGGCGACCGCTCTGCCCAGCGGCCCCGCGCCGAGATCCATCGGAGCGCCCAGCGGCGTCGTGCGTACCGGATCGATGCGCTGCACCTGCGCCTCGACCGGGTCGACGAGGTACGCGTACGAGCCCCCCGACACCAGCTGGAGCCCCGAGCCGTAGCGCGAGGACTGCTCGGCGGTCAGCTGCGAGGGGTCGATCCGCACCAGCTTCCCCGTCTTCTCGTCCAGCACCAGCACCGCCTTGCCGTCCTGGGAGAGGGAGACCGGGTGATCGCCCATACCGGGCAGCTTCACCTTGCCGTCCACGTCGCCGGTCAACCCGTTGGCGTGCGCGGCCTCGCCGGTGCGCGAACTGGTCAGCCAGGCACCGATGTCGGAGAGATCGGGCACCGCGCCCGCCTTGCCCGAACCGACCACGACGGACGTGCCCACGAGCGCGCCCACCGAACACAGCGCGATGTACCCTGTCGCCCGGCGGCGACTCGGGCGCACGGCCGCCCACGCGGACGCCACCAGCGCCGCCCAGCGAGCCCTGACCGCCGCAGGACCGCGCGGACGGCGTACCGCCTCGCCGCCGCCCTCGTCGACCAGCCGCCGAGGGCGTAACCCCGGCGTCCTGCTTCCTTCGGAGTTCCCCCGGGCCTCCGGCATCGACGTCCCCTCCCCGTCCGTCCACGCACCACGTCACCCGCGATGCGCTGCCTTCGAAGGTTAACCAACCAACCCACGAGCCGGTCAGCGCCGAACGCGGGGCTGTGACAGGAGTATGACGTCCCGCACTGACACGGGACCCCGCCGTCACCGGACCGCTCGCCTTCCGGCTCGCGGAAAGCGCATGCAGCGTCGCCTCCTGCGCCCGCGTCCCCGCTGCTGACAGGATGCCCCGATGAGTCGCCCCCTCCTCTACCTGGACGTCGACGGCCCGCTCAACCCCTGGGCCGCGGACCCCGAGCGGCGGCCCGCCGGGTACGCGGCGCACCGCATGAAACCGGACAGCTGGGTCGCCCTGCACGCCGGTGCGCCGCCGGACGCCGTACCGACGCTGCGCGTGTGGCTCAACCCCGCACACGGCCCCCGGCTCCTCGAACTGAGCGGCCTGTACGACCTGGTGTGGGCCACCACCTGGGGGGAGGACGCCAACGTGCACATCGCGCCCGTCCTCGGGCTTCCCCACCTGCCCGTCGTGGCGTGGCCCGCGCTGTTCGGCGAGGGTGAGGAGGGAACCTACTGGAAGACGAGCCACCTGATCGGCCACGCCGCCGGGCGGCCCTTCGCCTGGGTGGACGACGAGGTCGGTGAGGCGGACCGCGCTTTCGTGGCCAGAGAGCACGACGCCCCGGCACTGCTGCGCCACGTCGACCCCCGGGTCGGCCTGAGGCAGCAGGACTTCACCGCACTCGACGCCTTCGCGCGTGCGCTGGGCCCCGACCACAGCGGGTGAGAACCGCACTGCGATCATGCCGGAATGGGCCCGAACAACAGTCCTTCTCCCGCGCGCCGGCGCGAGCCCGCCGTCATCGAGACGGAACGCTTGCTGCTGCGACCGCTCACCCGCGACGACGTCGACCGCATGGTCACCTTGCACGCCGACCCCGAAGTGACCCGGTTCGTCCCGACGTTCACGCGTGCACAAGCGTACGCGCGGCTGGTTGAGATCGAGGACCAGTGGGCGGAGCGCGGACACGGGCTGTGCGCCGTCGAACTGAAGGAGACCGGCGAGTTCCTCGGGCGCTGCGGCCTCAACTACTGGGACATCTTCGACGAGGTCGAGGCGGGCTGGACCTTCCGGCGTGCCTCCTGGGGCCGCGGCTACGCCACCGAGTCCGCACGAGCCTGCGTCGAGTGGGGATTCCGGCGACTGGACACGCCCTACTTCACCGCGATGATCGACCCGGCCAACACGCCCTCGGCGAGGGTCGCGCAGCGGCTCGGATTCACCCCGCTGCGCGAGGACCACTTCCTCGGCCACGACGTCCTCGTCCACGCCCTGCACCGTCCCGGCCACGAGAAGAGGTGACGCGGGCGCCATGGCGGACTCGGGAAAGGGCGAGGCGGGAACCGGCAGGGAGAGCGGCGCCGTACGTGGCGGAAAACAGCCGCTGTTGAGACTGTCAGGCGTCGGCCGCCGCTTCGGCGAGCGGCAGGCCCTCCACCCCCTCGACCTGGACCTGTCGGCGGGCACGTGCACGGCCCTGTTCGGGCACAACGGATCGGGCAAGTCGACACTGCTGCGCCTGGCGTGCGGCCGGGACGAACCCACGGTGGGCAGGGCACTGTTCGAGGGGAGAACCGTCGACGAGGACGACCCCCAGGTACGGGCACGCGTCGCCGTCGCCGGCGACACCGTGGCGTTCTACCCGGACCTGACGGTCCGCGAACACCTCGAACTCATCACCGTCGCCCACGACGTGGCCGACGCGGACGGCTGGATCGACCAGGTACTGGCGGACCGCCGGCTGAGCGGACACGCGCACCAGCTCCCCTCGGCCCTCTCCTCGGGCCAGACCCAGGCCCTGCAACTGGCCGCCGCCCTCGTCCGACCGCGCGATCTCCTCGTCCTCGACGAGCCCGAACAGCGACTCGACCCGGCGGCCCGCGTTGGGCTCGCCGAACTCCTGCGCCGTGAAAAAGCCGACGGGGTCGCGTTGCTGCTCGCCACCCACCAGGCGGAACTCGTCCACGCGGTGGCCGACCACGTCGTCGTCCTGGAGGACGGCCACGTCCGTGCGGAGGGACCCCCTGACGTGCTGCACGAGTGGGACGGTGGCGGGTGAGCGGGTCTGCTGACCGGTTGTCCGACAAGCCCCGTCGGGAGGACGGCGAGGACTGGCCCCCCGGCCCGGTCGCGGCCCGGGACGACGCGGGGCCGGACCACGGGGCCGACGCCGCTGACGACCCGGCCGCAGACGCCGCCTGGAGCCCCGAGTACGACCGCACCCGCGAGACGCTCAGGTGGCTGCGCGACAAGCGGCGGGCCCACCGCGGCCAACGCAACCGCGATCTCGCCGTCACCGCCTACGCCGTCCTGCTGCTGGGCGTCGGCTACGGAAGCACCCTCGGCTACCGCTTCGCGCAGCGCCTCGGCCACCTCGCCGCGGACGACCACACCTGTGAGGCGATACGCCGCGCCCTGCCGGCCGTCCTGATCCTGCTGGCGTGCGGACTGGCGGTGCTCGCGGCCCGGGACGCGCTGTGGCGCGGGCCCGTCCTGGTCTCGCGCCCCGACCTGTCATGGCCGCTGGCCCAACCGGTGCGGCGGGAGCGGATGCTGCGGCCCGCCTTCCGGCTGACGGCGTCCCTGATGACGCTCGGCGGGGTGCTGTGCGCGGTGGGCGGGGCGGTGCTGCTGCGGCTGACGGGGTCGGCCCCGCTGGGCCCCGCACTGGCACTGTCCCTGCCGGCCGGCGTGTGCCTGCCGCTGCTGGCCGCCGCGCTGGCGCTGCATGTCGAACGCCGCGCGAGATGGGCGCGCCGGGTCCGTAAGCTGACGCCCTACGCGGTCCTGCTGCTGGTCGCGCTCGCCGGACAGGCGGCATGGGCGGCGAGCGCGGACCGACCGGCCGACGGGCAACGAGCCGTGCTGCGCGTACTGGAGGCGGCCGAGCTGTGGTCCGGCCCCTGGGGCTGGGCGGCACAGCCTGTCCTGCACGCGACGGGCGGGCACGCGCCGGGCTGGCCGGTGGCCACCGCGCTGCTGGTGGCGGTCACCGCCGCCGCCGTGTCGCACGCCCACCGGAGCGCAGGAACGATCCCCACCCGGCGGCTGCGGGCCCGCGCCGCGACGGCGGCGACCGTGGCCTCCGTCCTGTGGTCCGTCGAGCTGCGCGCCGCCAAGCTCGCCGTCGCCGAGGCGCTCGCCGACGGCGCTTCCGGCACCCGGCGGCGGCTGCCCGCGCCACGCTCGCGCCGGCTCGTGGTCGTCTGGCGGGACGCCGTCGCGCTGCTGCGCGCCCCAGGGCGCCTCGTCGGCGCCGCCCTGTGGATCGCCGCCGGGGCCGGGACGGCGTCCGTCGCGGTCGCGTCGGAGGGGGCCGCACGCCTGGTCGTCCTGGCCGTGGCGCTGGCGCTCGGCTGGTTCGGGGTGGGCAGGCTGGCCGAGACCGCGCGGCTGGAGGCGGACGACCTGCGGCGCTCCTCCTGGTCCCCGTTCCGCTTTCGCGGTCTCATGTTCCAGCACGCGCTCGTGCCGGCGGCGCTCGGCGCGGTGCTCGCCGCGCTCGCGGCTGTCCCGTTCGCCCTGTACGGCGGGGAGCGTGCCTTGTTGCTGATGCCTCTGTGCGCTCCGCCGTTCGCCGCCGCAGCGGTGCTGGCGGCGGTACGCGGTCCTGTGCGGACGGAGCTGATGTCGCTGGGGCTGGTCACGCCCGCCGGGGACGCCAGCGCCTTCGTCTTCCTCTTCTGGTACGCGGCCCCCTTCCTGACGACCGTGACCTCGCTGACCGCCGGGCTCGCCCGGAGCGGCGCCCTGGACCCCGGCGCGCCGGCCGAGGCCCTCCTGCGCCCCGTGATGACAACACTGACCCTCACGGCCGGACTGCTGTTCGCCACCGCGCGCCGGGTGAAGAAGCTGCTGCACCCGGTCGACTGAGGGCGGTCCTCCCGCTGCTCAGTCGTTCTCCGGAGGTCTGGCCCGTCCGCTGCCGAGCAGCTCCGCGGAGGTCTGCTGGGAGGTCTGGTCCGCCGCTCAGCCGGCCTCAGGCATGGGCAGAATCTGGCGTAGCAGCCCGCGCGGGTGGCCTCTGCGGCGCCACTCCCGCGGGTAGCCGACGGAGACTTCCTCGAAGCGGACGCCGTCGTGGTGGGTGGTGCGCGGGATGTGGAGGTGACCGTAGACGGCGGCGGCCACCGGATACCTCGTGTGCCAGTCCGCCGTCAGCTCCGTACCGCACCACTGGGCGAACTCCGGATACCACATGACGTTCGTCGGCTCGCGCAGCAGCGGCCAGTGGCCGGCCAGGACGAGTGGAGTGTCCGTGCCCAGCGCGTCGAGCCGCTCACGGGTGACGGCCACCCTCTCCCTGCACCAGTCGTCGACCGCCGGATACGGGTCGGGGTGCAGCAGGAACTCGTCGGTGCACACCACTCCCGTCTCGTGCGCGCGGGCGAGGGACTCCTCCTTCGTCCGCGTCCCGGGAGCCGTGAAGGTGTAGTCGTACAGCAGGAACAGCGGCGCGATCACCACCTCGCCCTCCGGCCCCTGCCAACGCGCGTACGGGTCCTCGGGGGACAGCACGCCCAACGACCGGCACAGCTCCACCAGACGCTCATACCGTGCCACACCGCGCAGTTGCACCGGATCGCCCTTCGGGGTCCACAACTCGTGGTTGCCGGGCGTCCAGATGACGCGGGAGAACCGGTCCGCCAGCAGCCGCAGCGCCCATTCGACGTCCGCGAAGACCTCCGCGACGTCCCCGGCGACTATCAGCCAGTCCTCGTCCGTGTGCGGCCGCAGCGACTCGGTGACGGGCTTGTTGTCCGCCATCCCCACGTGCAGGTCGCTGACCGCGAGCAGACGTCCACGGCCCGATGCCATCCGGTACTCCCTTGATCCCCCGCTGTCCCCTGTCGGCACCGACGATAACCGCCGGGACCGACACGGCGCACGGGCTCCCGGAACCGGGCTTCTCCCGCACGGTCCTGTGCCGGAGGGCACGGACGATCTCGTGCGGGAGCGGAGTGACGTCCTCCTGCGCGGAGTACGGACTGTCGTCGACCCGCTGATCGGGGAAGTAGGCGGCGCGCAGCTCCGCAGTCGCCTCCGCGCCGCAGGGGGCACCCGTTTTCGACAACCGGCCCGTTGCCGCCACCGCGATCAGGGGTTCAGAAACCCAGAGGTGGGTTCACTCGCGGCCGTCGCCCGCCGATTCCGCGGCAGGTGCCGACAGTCGCTCCAGAGTGAGAATGGCGAGGTCGTCCTGCTGATGCGGGTGAGTGTAGGCCCGTACGTCTTCTCTGAGGGCCTGCGCCAGCCCCAGAGCGGATCCCTCTGGCCTCCCCGCGGCCTCACCCTTCCCGTCCCTGTTTTGGCCCTCCTCGGTCTCGGAGGGCGTCGAACCGGCAGCCCTCGACTCCTCCACCAGGGCGGCCAGCCGCTCGGCCAGCGGATAGAAGGATCCGTTCCCGTCCCTGGCCTCCGACAGCCCGTCCGTGTACAGCAACAGCGTCGAGTCCGGCGGAAAACTGAAACCGTCCGCAACACGCCCCTCCCTGACCAGCGACGCCAGGCCCAACGGCACACCCGTATCCCGCAGCTCGACCTGGACGGGAGCGCAGGAATCCCGCACCAGGAAGGGCGGCAGGTGACCGCAGTTGACGGCCTGCGCCGTCCCCTGGCCCACCGGGTCCACGCACACCACCAGCGCCGTCACGAACCGTTCCGGTTCACCCGAGTGGCGGGCATAGGCGTTGTGCCGGACGACGGACATCTCCAGCGCGTCCACCAGCCCGGCCGGCCTCGGCTCCCGGTGCGCCGCCTCACGGAAACCCCCCAGCACGGCGAACGCCACCCCCACCGCCGACAGCCCCTTCCCCTGCACGTCACCGATCAGCACCCGGGTGCCGTAGCGCGTGGCGGCCACGTCGTAGATGTCGCCGCCGAAGAGCTTGTCCTCCTGCACCGGCTCGAAGATCCCGTCCACCCGCACCTGCGACGTCAGCTCGGGCAGCGGATGCAGGATGTGCTGCTGCACGACGGCCGCCGTCGAGCGGAGCCGCAGCAGTTCGGTGTCCCGCGCGATACGCCAGCGGCTGCCGTAGATCGCGAGCCCCGCGAAGACGAGCGTCAAAGCCAACGTGATGCCGTCGTCCAAGTGGTAGCCGGGCGACCGCGCGATGGAAGCGGTCACCGCGGCCAGCGCCCACAGGGAGGCCACCTGCGTCTGCCGCACCGTTCCCAGGCTCGCCGCGATCGCCGGCAGAAAGATCAACAAACCGATCAGCCGAACTTCGGACCCGGCCGCCAGGCTCAACCCGAGCACCAGCAGCGTCAAGGCCGCCAGCCACGCGACGAACACGCGCGTCGAGAGGGACTTCGGCCGCTGCTGCTCGACACCGCCCTGCGTGTGCAGCGCGGCCGGCCGAAGCCGGTCCACCCTCTTGTGCTGCTGCTCCAGCTGCTTCATGGCCCGTTCCTAGCGTGCGACGCTCCCGTTGCGAGGTCCGGCCCCCATCCTCACCCGGACCCGGCCCGGCACTCGTCGCGACACCGCGACACTGCGACACCGCGCGGGAGGAACGGACGGCGGCACCTGCGCGGCACCGCGCGAACCGCGCGGGAGGAAGGGGAACGGGGATGAGGGTGGAACAGGGGAGTGGAGTGGTATTGCGGGCGTGCCACGAGGAACGTGACCCGATCGGACACAGCCGAGTCGAGGTGGCCGGGCTCGCGGCTCCTCGGGACGGGATGAACCAAGACGCGTCGGCACGGGACGGGTCGGCACGGGGCCGGGCGGTACGGGACAGGAGCCGCCGGGCTCAGGCTCGGGTGTCCGGGCCCTTGGAGTCCAGGCCCCTCTGGTCCAACGGCAGATGCGGGTTCGCATCCTGCTGCCACGAAGTCTCCAGCGGCTCCGGGCTGTGCAGCGGGATGCCCGGATCGACGCTGCCGACGGGCGGCCATTCCGGGCGCTGATCGGCGGGCAGCGTGCGCAGAGCTTCACTGACACTGGTGAAGACGGGCAGCACCTCGGTGCTGCCCGTGAGGGCGAGCACTGCGGCCAGCCGCCGCCCCACGCAGGCGAGCAGGAGACTGCCCTCTCTCCGGTGCAGCAGCCAGCGCAGAGCGAGAAGGCAGTTGAGCCCTCGCGAATCACAGAAGACCAGGGCGGTCACATCCAGCACCAGATGGCGGTACCCCGAGGTGACCACGGCACCGATGCGGTCCAGATAGAACTCTTCCGATGCCCTGTCCAGTTCACCGCTGAACCGCAGCACCGCGCACTCGTCCTTGACGGTGAGCGGGGTGATGGTCAGACGGTCGTTCTCCCGCGACCTCACTCCGCCTCCGTCCCCCGGCAGAGTGCCGGTGCTCTGTGCGCGCCTGCCCGGTCACAGACCCGCGCTCTCCGAGTATCCCAAACCCGACCATTCGAACGGGCCTCCCCGGAGTGGAGCCCGACAAATCCGGCGGCCAAGCCAGCGCGCATCAGACACCCCCACACTGCCCGCGCACAAGCGAGACCGTCGGTGAGGGAGGGGCCTCAACCCGCCCGTCGCTCTCAGAGCTCGCTTGGTACCACTTCTTGCGGACGTTTCCGTCGTTCCCGTCCACGGAGATCGTACGTCCCGCTCGCCATATGTGACGGCGCGTCGGCCGAGTCACTCTCCTCGGCGCCGCTTCCCCGAAGCCCTCCACTCCCGGCGGACTCGCTCTCCGTCCGGCCTGCGCCCCCTTCGGGCGGAGCCGTGCACGCTGCCCGCCTGCCCGTCTTGCCGTGCGGGCCGGTCAGTTCCGCCATGAACTGCGCACCGGCCAGCAGGGACAAGTTGGACAACCACAGCCAGATCAGGAAGACGACGATCCCAGCCAGTGAACCGTACAGCCTGCTGTACGCGCTCAACGACGCGTACAGGGTGAACCCCGCCGAGGCCACCAGCCACAGCAGTGCGGCCAGGACTCCGCCCGCGAGTCGGTAACGCCGTGCCAGGGGCGTCGCGGGGCCGGTGCGGAAGACCACCACGACCAGCAACGTGACCAGGCACAACAGCACCGGCCACTTGAGCAGCTCCCACACCACGGCGCCCGTGCCGCCCATTCCCAGCCAGCGACCGATCGTCTGCGCCACGGGCCCCGAAAGAGTGAGCACCAACGCGCTGGTCACCAGCAGTCCCAGCGCGGCGAGCGCCGTCAGCACGATCCGGTGCGCCTTGCGCAAGACCGGCCGCTGGTCCTCCACCGCGTGCATCGCGTGCAGCGCCCGCCGGAACACCGCCAGGTAGCTCGACGCCGACCACATCGCGCTGACCCCGCCCACTATGACCACTGTCAGCGCCGCAGACCGCTCATCCGCCATGTTGCGCAGCACCTGGTGCAGCGACTCACCGGCCTGCGCCGGCGCCCACGCCGTGATGTGCTCGATCAACTCGTCGGTGGCGGCCGGGCTGACCAGGCCGATGAGCGAGACCGTCACCAGCAGGGCGGGGAGCAGCGCGAGAATCGCGTAGTAGGTGAGTGCGGCCGCCCAGTCCGACACGTCGTCGTTCCACATCGAGACGGGCGTGCGACGCAGTGCCGTCCGCCAGTCCCGGGGCGGCGGTGGCATGGATCCGCCGGTGGGCGCCTGGGGCCTTGCCATGCTTTCTCTCTCGCCTGTCGATCGGGTTGCGGGTGGTGTGTAGGGGGTGGGGTTGGGGTTGGGGGCGGTGTTGGCGGGGTGCGGTTGCGCCGCACTGATCTCCATACAGGTCTGCCGGTCGGTCGGCCTTCCGTGCGGCACTCTGTGGGCGCTTGCCGATCGGCTGCTGAGGGATGCTGTCGGCGCTGTTCGGTGGTCGGGGTCCGCTGGTGAGTTCGCCGCCGAGGCCGGCCGTCGGATGCCGCGCCGTTCGGTGCGGCTGAGCTCGCTAGGCAGCACGCTGGGAACTGTGTGAACGTACGCTTACCCGGACGTCCGCTCTGACCGGCCGGGGGGCCGCCGTGGAGCGTGCCTGGGCGAGCGGTTCGTCGAACAGTTGGCTGAGTACGGTCTCGGGTCGAGCACCGGGCTCCAGCCGGAGATGGATGTGCGCCCGCACGTCCCGCGCCCTCGCCCGCACCCGCACATGGGCGCCCGCAACCGAAGGCAAGGCGCGCACCTCACGCGTCAGGGCATCCGCCAGGGCATGCGTGCGCACAGAGACCTCCGGGTGGGAAAGCGGAAGCACTCGCAATCCACCTCGTCTGGTCTGGGCCAGAAGCCATAGCAAGAGCACCACGAGCAGCAACGCCGTGCCGGCGATGACCACAGGCGTCCACCATTCGCGCCCTCGCAGCTCGTTAAGCCCCGGCCGATCCAGCAGTACGGAGCCCGGTTCGGCAGCGGGCCACCATGACGGCAGGTGGTGGCCCACCCGGTCGGCAACCCAGGACGACGTGCTCAGCAGCCACAGGCCACCGGCGAGCAGCGCGGCGCCGGTCAGAAGCAGCAGTGTCCTGTTGGCGGCTTTACGTGGACTGCTCATGCCCCGTGTCCTCCTTCCCGTCGTCTCCTTCGCCGTCGGCGCTCCGGGCCGGGTTGGTCTCCGTGTCGGAGCCGGCCGCCACGTGCAGTGTTGTGGTGGTCGTCATGCCCGGGTCTTCACTCGGCGGAGTTTCCTCATCCGTGAGGTCTGGACCTGGGGAGGCTGGAGCGGAGCTGCTGCCTGGTGCGCGGGGTGTCCCGTCCGGGGTGGGGATCTCCCCGGGCGGGCGCCAGTGGGGCTCGGGTCGGACGGTGACCCGGAGCCGTGGGGTGCGGGCCAGACCACAGCCGCGCAGAGCCTCGGCGGCCGCGCCCCGCACCGCCTCCCGCGCGGCGTCCCGCACGCCGAAGCTCACTGCCGCGTGGACCCGGACCCGGCGGCGCCCGCACCGAACCGCGACGCGGGCGACGCCTTCCACCGCGAAGACAGCGTCTCGCACGAGGGTCGCCACGGAGGGACGCTCCAGCGTGACGCGTGCCCCCTGGCCGGGAGGGGAGACCGGCAGGAGTCGCCGCAGCCCAGGGGTGAGAGCCAGCCATGCCAGCCACAAGCCGGCCACGGCGGCCACCGCGCCGCCAACGGCGACGGACGCGTCCCCGGGGCCGTGGCTGGAGAGCCACTCGACAACATTCCTGCGCCAGGGGGACGGGGGGCGGTCGGACGTGTGTACGGACACCACGTCGGCGAGCAGCACGGCGCACGCCAGCAGCCCCAGCAGAATGAGCAGAGCCATGGGCACTCTCCGCTGCGACCACGGTCGCCGCGCCCGGCGCTGCGGCGCGGTGGGCGGTTCTGCGGGCGCGTCGGCCGGCCGACGCGTCAGCCTGTCGGCCGCCGACTGGCTCGCCAGGCTGCCCACCCGGACCTGGGCCTTGGTCACTGTCAGCCCGGTCAACCGCGCGGTGCGGTGCGTCAGATGCTGCTGCACCCGGGTGCCGGTCTCTTCCAGCGCCGTCGGATAGGGCAGTGTGACGTCGACGGCGACGTGGGTGCGCTGCCCCTGCACGGAGGCCGACGTGTCCGTGACCTCGACCTGGCCCTTGGGTAGTGCTTCGGTGGCGGCCCGTTGGGCGATCCGTCGCACCGCGCGGTCGGCGACGGTGGTGGAGCCGCGTCGGCCGGGCTCGATCACCGGCGCCTCCGATCGGGGCCGCGCAGGAACTCCCGCCAGTCGAGGCCGTCGTCCACCATCCGGCCGACCGTGAACCCGATCGCTCCGAGCGCGGCCACCAGCAGGAACGCCCCGAAGCCGCCGAACCACGCGGCGAACGCCAAGGCCATGCCGACCACCAGGCCGATCAACGCTCCGTTCACCTTGTCTCCCCTCAACTCGTCCGTCATCGCCCCACGCGTCCTGCCGACGGCCTCCAGGCCGGGCCACGCCGACCATGGGACCGTGCCGGCCGCCGCGATCGGCAGGAGGCTCTTCGGGTCACTCGACGCGGGTGTCCGAGCCGGTGTCTTCCTCGTCGGGCAGGTGGATGTCGTTGACCGCGACGTTGACCTCGACGACCTCCAGGCCGGTGATGCGCTCCACCGCCGAGATCACGTTCTCCCGCACGTCGCGGGCGACGTCCATGATCGGGACGCCGTACTCCAGAACCAGGTCGAGATCGATCGCGGTCTGCCGCTCACCGACCTCCACCTTGACGCCGCGCCCCACGTTGGGACGGCCGCCGGGCACCCGGTCGCGGACTGCGCCGATGGTGCGGGAGAGGCCGCCACCCATGTCCCAGACGCCGGGGATCTCCCGGGCGGCCATCCCCGAGATCTTGACGACCACGACATCCGCGATCGACGTCTTGCCGCGGGTGGGCGCCGGCTCCGAGGAACCAGGGGCGCCACCGCTCACCGTCGTGGAGCCGGGCGTCCTGGCCTGGTTCAGCTTGCTCTCCGCCGGGGTGAGGGTCTTCTGCGGCGTGGTCATCGTTGCCTCCTCGATGAGTCGGGATCGTGCGTGTCTACTGCTTCCGACACACCCGGCGCCGATCCGTTACGCAGATGGAGGAAGAAGAATTTTTGAAAACCGCCGCCGTGAGCGCGTAACGCGATCGGGAGTCGGCGTGTCCAACCCGCAGAGGCGAGTGAAAGGAGCCGCCGTTGCCGGGGGATGAGAAGACGAGGCCGCCAGTGGACGCGGAGGGCGCGTTGCGCGACGCGCTGCTGGCCGTGCGGGCGGGGCAGGGTGATGAGGAAGCCTTCGAGGCCCTCGTACGCCGCTACGCGCCCGCGCTGTTGCGGCTGGCGACACGGCTGCTCGGCAACCGAGCGGAGGCTGAGGACGCGGTGCAGGAATCATTGGTGAGCGCGTGGCGGAAGCTGCCGGAGTTCCGGCAACAGGCCAGCTTCCAGACGTGGATATACCGCATCGTGAGCAACCGCTGTCTCAATGTGCTGCGCAGTCGCAGGCCCCTCACCGGCCTGGACAGCATTCCCGAGCCCGCCGCGCCCGACCACCTGGTCTCGCCGGAGCGGTCGGCCGAGTCGCAGGCGGCGGCCAAGGCGCTGTTCGAGGCCCTGGCGCGGCTCTCACCCGAGCAGCGCGTGTGCTGGGTGCTCAGGGAGATGGACGGGCTGACCCACGAGGAGATCGCGGAGACGGTCGGTATCCGTCCCGAGGCGGTTCGGGGGCGGGTTTTCCGCGCGCGGCGCTGTCTGACGGAGGCGATGGGCGCATGGCGATAAACGACGAGACCCGTCCGGCGTACGGGACGGACGGAATCCAGGACGAGCTCCTCCCGCAGGAGGGGGGCGCTCCGGCAGGAGCGATCAGTCCGGCAGAAGTTCCCACCAGGGGCGAAGAGGATGCCGCTATGGAGGAGACCGAGGACGAGGGGGTTGATGAGCGGCTGCCGTGCGGCCGGCTGCTCTCGGAGGTGTGGGAAGCGGAGGACCAGGGGACGGGCGACCCGCATCTGTACGAGTGCCCGCACTGTTCCGCAGCGCGTGCGGAGCTCGGTCTGCTCGGTGACACGGTGCGGGACGTGCTCGCCTCGGAGCCGGACGACAGAGACGGGCAGGGGTGGGACACCACGGCGCTGACCGCGCGGGTCATGGACGTGGTGCGGCTGGAGCTGCGCCCCGGGCGCCCCCTCCCGCTGGGGGAGACCTCCGAGGACCTGTGGATCATGGAGGCGGCCGCGGCGAAGACGGTGCGGGCTGCGGCCGAGTCCTTGGCAGGGGTACACGCGGGAGCCTGCCGCATCGGCCCGCCACCGGAGCAGTTCGTCCCCGCCCGGCCGACGGAGGAGCGGCGCCGCCCGACCCACGTGGAGCTGGAGGTGGCCGTCTCCGATCTCGCTCCGTTGTGGGAGGTGGCCGACGGGGTGCGTGAGCGGGTGCGCATGGCGGTGGACCACGAGCTGGGGATGGATGTCGCCGCCATCGACATCCGGATCACCGACATCTACGCCGACGAGGACGACGACGAGGAGATAGGCATGCCGGGCCGGCCGGGTCACGGGAGGAGTGGGTCGGGGCGGGCCCCGGCCGGTGGCTGGGAGGTGACTCTCGATGACCGGTGACGAACGGGAGCAGCGCGTCGCGGCCGCGGCGGCAGCCGCTCTCCAGGTGCAGGGTGTCGCTTTTCTGAAACCTGGCCTGGCAGGCAGGCTGCGGGCCTCCGCCTCGGCTCTCGCCAGAACGGGGAGGGGCCCGGACCGTCGCCGGACCGACCCGGCGGCGGGTGTCCGGGTGCGCCAGGGCACGCCGTGGACGGCGGAGGTGCACATTGTGCTGCAACGTGGTCACCGGGCGTTGGACGTCACGCGGGCGGTGCGGTCCGCGGTGGCGGATTCCTTCGGCGAAACCCCGGTGCGTGTCACCGTCACGGTCTCCGGAATGGTCTGACCTCTCTCAGCCCCGCAGGGGCCGATGCATGAAGACGGAGGCGCCGGGTAACTGACCCTGCATCCGTTCGAGCGTTCACGCGGGGCACCGTTCGACGGGCGGCGTGGTAGCACGCTTTGCGTACTACCACGCCGAGGAGAGGAAAGACCCCCACATTCGCGGGGACCGGCCGTTTCCACGGTGAGCGTCCGCGAAGACGGGAGACAGACATGGATCAGGCAACAGCCCTTCAGGACGAGGAGGAGCGAAATCTTCCGGCGGCCATGGCACAGACCGCTTATGTGAGCAGCAGTTTCGAGGCCCGTCAGCTCACCCGGGATTTCCTCACCACTCTCGTTCCGCGGCCCTCGCAGGAGACCACGGAGACATTCCTGCTGGTGGTATCCGAGCTGGTGACCAACGCACTACGGTACGGGAACGGAGTCACGGACTTCCAATTGGGAGCCACGTGCGACACCCTCACGATCGACGTGGGGGATTCCAATTCCGCGCTCCCGAGGGAGCGAACCCCGGGGAGCCTTGAGGGCGGGGAAAACGGAGGGTTCGGTTGGCCCATCATCCGCCACCTGGCCCACGACATCACCATTCGGCTGCGTCGTAACAATGGGAAGATCATTCACGCGGGTATTCCGATGTGAGGAGACGCTGAGAGCCTGCGGGGATCGCCCGGGGGTGGCGGCACTGGCCACCGTGATGTCCTGCGAAGCCGGATGCGGCTCGGCGAAGCGGCTACGCGGGTGAGGGTGGTACGGGAAATGCATGGTGTACGGGGAATCGACCACGTCGGAGTGACCGTTCCCGATATCGAGGCCGCAACGGAATTCTTCGTTCGGGCGCTCGGGGCCGAGAAGCTGTATGACACGCTGCCGCGGGAGGAAGGGCCCAAGGGAGGCGAGGAGACCGTGCGGCGTCTGGGGGTACCACCAGGCACCGAGCAGGTGGCCATGCGGATGCTGCGGCTGCCGCGCGGTCCGGGTCTGGAGTTGTTCGAGTTCCGGGGTCCCCGCCGGCGGGGAGCGGTGGTTCCGAGTGATCTGGGCTGGCAGCATCTGGCCTGCTACGTCGAGGATCTGCCCGCCGCATGTGAGGCCGTGCGCGGGGCGGGCGGGACCGTGCTGGGCGAGCCTCGTCCGTTGCCGGGCCCGGAGGCCGGTCCGCGCAACCGGTTCCTCTACTGCCGCACTCCGTGGGGGAGCACTCTGGAACTGCTGACCTACCCCGATCCCATGCCTTACGAGGACACCACCGAGTTGCGTCGCTGGCGTCCGTAGAGCTCTCGCGTGGCGGCGCGCGGCTGGGCTCGTGGGGGCACACGCGCTCTCGCGGCGTCGTCATCGATCGCTGGCGTCCCCTTCTACGAATCGGACCGGAGCGTGCCGACGCTCGGCACGGCGGGAGGGAAAACTTGAGGCCGACCCGGGCAGGCTGCGCGTCGGCCTCCGCCTTGACTTCGGCCTGACTTGGCCAGTCGCGTTTTCCGGTCGCGGGCCGGTCAGAGCGGGCGTCTCGTGGTTGTCGGCCGGGCCCGAGTTGGCTTCTGCGGGTTGTGGGCTCGGTCCGGATATGCGGCTCGTGGTCGTGCGGCCGGCTTCGAGTTGGGTTTCTGCGGGTTGCGGGTTGCGGGTTGCGGGTTGCGGGTTGCGGGTTGCGGGTTGCGGGTTGCCGGGTGCGGGTCGCGGGCTCGGATCGGGTACGCGGTTCGTGGTCGTGCGGCTGGTTCGAGCTGGGCTGTGTGGGGTGTGGGCCCGGAACGGACAGGCGACTCGCGGCCGTGCGGCCAGTACGGGCAGGAATCTCCCGGTCGTCGCCCGGTTCGAGCCGGGCTCTGCCGGGAGTCGGCCGGAGCCGGGCACGCGGCTTCTGGTCGTCAGCCTGTACGGGACGGGCGATTCCCGGCTCGGTCCAGGCGCACCAACGCTCGGCCTGTTGGCCTGTTGGCCTGTCGGCCTGTCGGCCTGTCGGCCTGTGCCGGCCAGGGGCCAGGGGTTAGGCAGCCGACCAGTCGGACAGTCGGGTGCCGGTCGGCCCGGTCGGCCCGGTCGGCTGGTCGACCGGGCCGTGGCCGGTTGGTGATCCGGGTCAGGTGGGTTCGGTGGGGGGTGCGTGGTTGTGGTCCGTCGACGGGGTGGCCATGGTGGCCTGGGCGGCCTCGCGGGCGCGGAGTCGTTCCCGCTGCGGTACCACGGTGTATTTCGGATCGGCCAGTGCCGCGCGGCCTGCGTGGAAGACTCCCAGGCGGGTGCAGACCGATCCGGCGAGCAGGGCCGCCCCGCTCATCGCCGCCAGGCCGCGGTTGCGGCCGCCCGCCGCGGCGCCGGCCAGTGCCCCGGCCGCGGTGAGCACCTTCGCGGAGCGCATCAGCCGTCCCGCGAGCCCCTTGCGGTAGGTCTCGGCGACGATGCCCAGCCGGGACTCCAGCCGGTGGGTCGCGGCGGCCTCCAGCCCGGCGCCGAAGAGGGCGGCGTGCCGGGCGGGTCGGTTCTCCCGCAGGGGCGCGGTCAGTAGCGCTGTGCCGGCCGCGGCGGCGGTGGCCGACCCGGCGAAGACGAAGGGCAGTTCGCGGTAGCCGTCGTGCCAGGCGGGCGCCGCCGTGTCGGAGGCCAGTACGGCCGTGTAGGTGGCGACGGCGGGCCCGAGCAGTGCCGCGCCCGCGGTGGCGGCGTGCCCGGCGCGTGGCAGGACGCCTGTCAGGTCCGAGACGGCGGCGGCGCCGGCCAGCGGGCCGTAGGCGGCCAGCAGCCAGGAGCCGACGCTCATGGGGGAGGTCGGTTTGAGGACGCGCAGCATGTTGGCGAATCTGGCGGGTTTGCCGAGGTCGTGGATGAGGGCCGCGGCGGAGCCCGCGATGGCCACCGTGGAGGTGATCTTCATGGAGCGCGCCATCACGGGCCGCTGTGTCGCCGTGGCTCCGGCGGCCAGCAGCGAGCCGGCTCCGGCGAGTCCGCCGAGGAAGAAGTAGCCGCCGATGTTGAGGGGTTTCCACTCGGGGGTGTTGAGGATGGGTTTGCCGTAGTAGGAGGTGAACTCCGCGTCGGGGACGACCGTTTGTTCGCCTCGGCGCTTGCGGCGCCGCTTGCCGCCGTTGAGCGGGGCCGTCGTCATGGCCGCCTCCTTGTGAACGAGCCGCGCGTGGTCTTCGGTTTGCCGCTTGTCGCGAAGGCGGCGGCGAGTCCGCCCAGCAGGGTGAGTGCGGCTGCGCCTGCCTGCTTCCACATGGCGGGCAGGTCACGGGTGGTGACCACCGGATCGGGGGGCAGGCCGTAGACCTCGGGTTCGTCGAGCAGCAGGAAGAACGCGCCGTCGCCACCCACTCCGTCGTCCGGGTCGTGGCCGTAGAGCCGTGCGTCGGGTACGCCCGCGCGGTGCAGTTCCTCGACCCGGTCCGCTGCTCGTTCGCGCAGCTCGTCCAGCGGGCCGTACTGGATCGACTCGGTGGGGCACGCCTTGGCGCAGGCGGGCGTCTGGCCTTCGCCGAGCCGGTCGTAACACAGAGTGCACTTGAAGGCGCGGCCGTCGTCGGGGCGCTGCTCGATGACGCCATAGGGGCAGGCGGGTACGCAGTAGCCGCAGCCGTTGCAGATGTCCTCCTGCACCACCACCGTGCCGAATTCGGTGCGGAAGAGGGAGCCGGTCGGGCAGACGTCGAGGCAGGCGGCGTGGGTGCAGTGCTTGCACACGTCGGAGGACATCAACCAGCGCAGCTCGGAGGAGCCGGAGCCCTGGGCCGCCAGCGCGAAGACGTCGGCGTCGTCCTGTGGCCCTTCGCCTTGGGGGCTTTGAGCGCCGTCCCCTTGGTGCTGGTGCTGGCCGGGGTGCTCCTTGGGCACGACCGGCTTGCTCTGTTCGATGAAGGCGACGTGTCGCCAGGTGGAGGCGCCGAGCCCCTGGGTGTTGTCGTAGCTCATCCCGGTCAGCTCCATGCCGTCTTCCGGGATGGCGTTCCACTCCTTGCAGGCCACCTCGCACGCCTTGCAGCCGATGCACACGGAGGTGTCGGTGAAGAAGCCCATGCGCTCGACGGTGGCCGTCACCTCACGCGTCCCCGTACCGCCGGCAGCAGCGGTCCCTGTGCCGTCGGCCGCGGCCACCCCCGTGCCTCCGCCGCCGCTGGTGCCCCAGCTGCCCCCGGAGCCGCCATGGCCGCCGCCCCCGGCGGCCTCCACGCCACCCGCGGCGGCGCCCACGCCGCCCCCGGCCGCTTCCGCGCCGCCCCCAGCGGGCCCCGCGCCACCCCCAACAGCCCCCACGCCATCGCGACCACCGGCGCGACCGTCGCGGCCACCGTCGCCGTCCGTCATCCCCGTACCTCCGTCCCAGTGTGCTCGGTGATGCCTGCTCGTTCGCGGTAGTCCGCGAGGAGGGTCAAAAGTTCGGGGCCGCGTGGGCGGCGGCCCGGCCTGATGTCGGCGGTGAGGGCCTTTACTTCCTGGATGTGGACGTTCGGGTCCAGCGCGATGGAGGTGAGTTCGTTGGCGGCGTCGCCGCGTGTGTAGCCGTTGCGTCCCCAGTGGTAGGGGAGTCCGATCTGGTGTACGGCGTGGCCGCCCACCCGCAGGGGGCGCATCCGTTCGGTGACCAGGACGCGTGCTTCCACGGCGCCGCGGGCGGTGACCACGGTGGCCCATCCCGTGTGTTCGAGGCCGCGCTCGGCGGCGAGTTGGGGGGAGACCTCGCAGAAGAACTCGGGCTGGAGTTCCGACAGGTACGGCGACCATCGGCTCATCCCGCCCGCGGTGAAGTGTTCGGTCAGCCGGTAGGTCGTCACCACGTAGGGGAAGACGCCGGTGCCCGCCTCGTGGCCGCTGGGATGGTACGCGTTGGCTGGGTGGGAGTGGGTCTCGCGGACCGGGCTGCGCTGCTGGTCGGGGTGGAGCGGGTTGTGGACGGGGGAGTCCTGCGGTTCGTAGTGGGTGGGCAGTGGGCCGTCCATCAGACCGGCCGGCGCGTAGAGCCATCCCTTTCCGTCGCCCTGCATGATGAACGGGTCGATGCCCGAGAGCGCGTCGGGGCCGGTGGCGTCCGGGGCGGGCCGGTGGGAGGGCGGGCGGTCGGCGGGGAAGTCGGGAACGTCGTGACCGCTCCAGGCGGATCGCTCCGCGTCCCACCACACCAGGGCCTTGCCCGGGCTCCAGGGGGCGCCTTCGGGGTCGGCGGAGGCGCGGTTGTAGAGGATGCGCCGGTTGGACGGCCAGGACCAGGCCCACTCGGCGGCGATCCAGTCCTGTTGGGTGTGGGGCTTCTTGCGGGCGGCCTGGTTGACGCCGTCCTTGTAGACGCCGCAGTAGATCCAGCAGCCGCACGAGGTCGAGCCGTCGTCGCGCAGTTCCTGGTAGCGGGACAGCGGACTGCCGTCGGCGTGGCGGCCGTTGATCTCGGCGAGCACCGCGTCGGCGACGGGTTCCTCCAGCGGTCCGTCGACCGGGTAGTCCCAGGTCAGGTCGAGTACCGGCCGGTCGATCGGGTCGGTGGAGCCGCGCAGCTTCTCGCGGATGCGCCGGCCCAGGTGGTACATGAACCACAGGTCGCTGCGGGCTTCGCCGTCCGGTTCCTTGGCCGGGTAGTGCCATTGGAGCATCCGGTTGGTGTTGGTGAAGGAGCCGGCCTTCTCGGTGTGCGAGGCGGCGGGGAAGAAGAAGACCTCGGTGGCGTTCTCCTCCGTTTTCAGCTCGCCGGTCTCCGTCTCCGGGCCGTCCTTCCACCAGGTGGCCGACTCGATGAGGGAGAAGTCGCGCACGACGAGCCAGTCGAGGTTGGCCATGCCCATCCGCTGCATCTTCGCGTTCGCGGAGCCGACCGCCGGGTTCTCGCCCATCAGGAAGTAGCCCTTGCACCGTCCGGCGAGCTGTTCGAGGACCGTGTCGTAGGTGCTGTGCGAGCCGGTCAGCCTGGGCAGATGGTCGAAGCAGTAGTCGTTCTCGGCGGTCGCGGCCTCGCCCCAGTAGGCCTTGAGCAGGCTGACGACGTAGTTGCGCATGTCGCCCCAGTAGCCCTTGTCGGTGCGCATGGCTCCGGTGAAGGTGTCCAGGTCCTCGGCCTTGTGCGCGTGGGGCATCGGGATGTAGCCGGGCAGCAGGTTGAAGAGGGTGGGGATGTCGCTGGAGCCCTGGATGCTGGCGTGTCCGCGCAGTGCCTGGATGCCGCCGCCGGGCCGGCCGATGTTGCCGAGCAGGAGCTGGAGCACGCAGGCGGCCCGGATGTACTGGGCTCCGACGGTGTGCTGTGTCCAGCCGACGGCGTAGGCGAACGCGGAGGTGCGGTCGGGTCCGGAGTTGTCCACGAGGGCGCGGCACACGCCCAGGAACGTCTCGGGCGGGATGCCGCAGGTCTCTTCGACCATCTCGGGCGTGTAGCGCGCGTAGTGGCGCTTGAGGATCTGGAAGACGCAGCGCGGGTGGCGCAGCGTTCGGTCGTGTGTGCGGTTCCCGGAGACGGGTGCGCCGCCGGAGCCGTGTGACTCGGAGCCGCCCGCGGCGGCCACCGAGCGGCCCTGGCGGGTGCGCTCCTCGTACAGCGCGTCGCGTTCCCCGGAGGCGGCCTGCACGACGTCGCCCTCGTACTGCCAGCTGGCGGTGTCGTAGTGTCCGGTCTCCTGGTTGAGCCCGGAGAAGACGCCGTCCAGGTCCTCGGTGTCGCGGAAGTCCTCGCCGACGAGGGTGGAGGCGTTGGTGTAGTCGAGCACGTACTCGCGGAAGTCCGCCTCGTGGGACAGCACGTAGTTGATGATGCCGCCGAGGAAGGCGATGTCGGTGCCGGCCCGGATCGGCACGTGCAGATCGGCCAGGGCACTCGTCCGGGTGAAGCGCGGGTCGACGTGGATGATCGTGGCGCCGCGTGCCTTGGCCTCCATCACCCACTGGAATCCGACCGGGTGCGCCTCGGCGAAGTTGGAGCCCTCGATGACGATGCAGTCGGCGTGCTGGAGGTCCTGGAGGAAGGTGGTGGCGCCGCCCCGCCCGAACGAGGTGCCGAGCCCGGCGACGGTGGAGCTGTGGCAGACCCGCGCCTGGTTCTCGATCTGCACCACGCCGAGGGCCGTGAGCAGCTTCTTGATGAGGTAGTTCTCCTCGTTGTCCAGCGCCGCGCCGCCCAGCGCCGCAAGGCCCATGGTGCGGTTGACGCGGACGCCGTCGCGTTCGTGCTCCCAGCCCTGGCGGCGCGTGCGGATGACCCGGTCGGCCACCATGTCCATGGCCGTCTCCAAGTCGAGCCGCTCCCAGTCGGTGCCGTGGGGCCGCCGGTAGAGCACTTCGTGGCGGCGGGCGTCGCCCGTGGTCAGCTGGAGTGTGGCCGCGCCCTTGGGGCAGAGCCTGCCCCTGCTGACGGGGGAGTCGGGGTCCCCCTCGATCTGGACGACCTGCTCGTTCTTGACGTACACGTCCTGGCCGCAGCCGACGGCGCAGTAGGGACAGATCGACTTGACGACACGGTCGGCGGAGTGGGTGCGCGGCCGCAGGGAGCGGGTGTACGCGGAGGAGGCGGCCGCGCCTCTTCCCGTCGGATCGCCGCCCATGGCCTGCCGGTACACGGGCCAGTCCTTGATCCAGGTTCGTACGCCCATCCCACGTCCTCCCAGCGGGTCGGCCTCATGCAGGGGCTCGGATGTACGGGCTCAGGCGGCCTTGCCGGAGCTGCCGCTGCCGGCAAGTGCTTCGAGTGCTTCGAGCAGTTGTTCGCGGGTCATTTTCGAACGGCCCTTCACTCCCTGGTCGCCGGCGCGCCGGTAGAGCTCGTCCTTGCCCAGGTCCCGGAGCGGCGAAGTGTTCTTCGAGGCACCTGTCCGGCCCTTCGGGGCCCCCGTTCGGCTCTTCGAGGTGCCTGCCCGGCTCTTCCAGGCACCTGTCCCGCTCCTGGACGTGCTCTGCCGCCTCTTCGCAGGATGCGTGCGGTCTCTGGCGGTGGATTTCTGGCGGCCGCCTCCGGTCTTCCGGCCCCCGTCGCCGCCCTTCTTCCCGGAGCGGGCCCGTTCGATACTGCGGTTGAGGGCCTCGCTGAGGTCCACCACGTTGGTGGCCTCCGGGGGGCCCTCCTCGGGGGTGAGTTCCTCACCTTCGGCCTTGGCCTGGACCAGCGCACGCACCCGGGCCTCGTAGCGGTCGCTGTAGTCCTCTGGGTGGAAGGTGGTGCTCATGCTGTCGATGAGCTGCCGCGCGGTCTTCAGCTCCTTGCTGTCCGAGCGCTGACGTCCTGGCAGTTCGGACAGCTCCTCCTCGGGATCGCGGACCTCGTCCGCCCAGTGCAGGGTGTGCAGCGCCAGGACGTTCTCGCCGGCGCGGAGGGCGACCAGGTACTCCTTGCCGTGCATGACGAAGGTGGCGATGCCCGTCTTCGCGGAGGACTCCAGAGCGGCACGGAGCAGTTCGTAGGGCTTGCGGTACTTCTCGTCGCCGGGCGAGAGGTAGTAGGAGCGCACGTAGTAGACCGGATCGACCTCGTCCGCCTCCACGAAGCCGCTCACGTCGATGACCTGGGACTTGCCGGGGGCGATCTCCTCCAGCTCCTCCCGCTCGACGGTGACGTACTGGCCGTCGGCGATCTCGTATCCCTTGACGATGTCGTCGTAGCCGACGCTCTTTCCGGTGCGTTCGTTCACCCGCTTGTTGCGCACCCGGTCGTTGGTGCCGCGCTGCAACTGGTGGAAATGGGTGGTGTGGTCCTCGGTGGCGGCGTACATCCGCACCGGGACCGTCACCAGCCCGAAGGTGATCACTCCGCTCCAGACCGGGCGTGCCATCGCTTCTCCTGCTCCTGAGTGGTCCCGGGCCGCGGGGGACCTCGGGCCCGGGACGAGCGCGCTCCCACTGTCGCCCGAGGTGCGCGCCACCGCATCCCGGGCCGTGCGTTCGTGTGCCCGGGTTTCACGCCCCCGGCGCCTCACACCCCCCACTTCGCACGCACCGCTCCGCCGAGCCGCGCCCCTGCGCCCCGCGTGCTTCGTACGGAATCGGTGCGGCGGGAGTCGCGGGTCCCTCGGTGGGGAAAGCCGATTACTGAGAGCACACCATTCCCGCACGCTTCGCATCCGCCCGGGTGATCCGGATGTCCGGCACGGCCCGGGTGATCCGGATGTCCGGCACGGAGAGATCAGGAGGCGCTCCGGTATGACGACTGAGGAACTCTCCGACACGCACGGTCTGCCCGCCGCCCCGTCCCTGCTGTCCACCGCACACGAGCGGATCGAGCCGCTGCTGCGGGAGGCCGTCGGCGCTCTCCAGCCCGAGCTGCGACGCGTCTGCGGCTACCACTTCGGCTGGAGCCAGCCGGACGGCAGCCCCACCTACGGCGTCACCCCCGAGCCCCCGCTGCGCGCGGCCCTGACGCTGTGCGCGGCGGGCGCGAGCGAGACCGGGCGGGACGGTTCCGCCACGGACCCCACGGCTGCGGCGCTGCCCGGAGCCGCGGCCGTCGAACTGGTGCACAACTGGGCGTCCCTGCACGACGACGTGATGGACGGTGAGGCGCTCCGGCACGGGCGCTCCGCGGTGTGGGCCGTCTACGGCACCGGCTGGGCCGTCCTGGCAGGGGACGCGCTCCTGGGCGCGGCCACCCGCCGCGTGCTGCCCACGGGCGCGGACCCCGAGGCGGAGGGCGCCGTGCTGCGTCTGCTGACCCGCACCACGTCGCGGCTGGTCTCCGGCCGGTCGGCCGAACTCGCGCTGCGGCGCCGCGCGCCCGAGGGCATCAGCGTGGAGGAGTACGCGGTGGTGGCCGGTGCGCGGCGCAGTTCGCTGCTGGAGTGCGCGCTGGCCGGCGGCGCGCTGCTGGCGGGGGCGGACGAGCGGGTGGTCGAGGCGCTGACGCGTGCAGGACACCACCTGGGCGTGGCGGCGCAGGTGGCCCGCGACATCGAGGACCTGTGGTCGGGGACGGCGTTGAGCGGGCGTCCCGTCATGAGCGGGCTGCGGGAGGGCGGGCCCAGCCTTCCGCTGATCGCGGCACTGCGCGCGGGCAACCCCGCGGCGCGGACGCTCGCCCAGTCGCTGGGCGGCGGTCCCGCCTGTCCGCCGCCGCCGGACGAGCTGGCCGCTCTCATCGACCACGCGGGAGGGCGCGCCGCCGCCGACGAGATATCGGCCTGGCAGCTGACCGAAGCGCTCACCCAGTTGGACAAGGCCGCGCTGCCGCCCGCCACCCACGCCGCGCTCACGGCGCTGTTCCGTCACACGGTCGCCCGGGGCTGAGGGGGCCCTTCCGGAGCGTCGTTACGGAGCCCGGGTGCTCCCTGTGGGCCGGTCGGGGGACAGGCGCTGTGTCGCTCCCGGGGAGCGAGGGCGAGTCGTCGTCCAGTGCGTTTATCGCACTTGTATGACTGGCTCGCCCCGCAGGAGCATCCATGCGCACACACGTTCCCCCCGGCCGCGGTCGCCGCTCGGGCCGCCGTCCCGGCCGCCGCCGCGCACCGCGCGACGCCCGCCTGGCCTCGCCGATCCGCCTCTCTTCTCCGATCCGGCCCTTCCTCCCCACGGACCTCGTCGCCCGTGCCCGCCTCTTCCGGCGCGTGCGCCTCCTCCCGCGCATCCATCCCGTGGGGCGCGTCCGTCCCACTCGCGGTCGCCTCCGCGCACGCGGTCTCCTCGCGGCTGTCGCCGTCACCGCACTGCTCGGCGGCGTCGCCGGATGCGGAACGGCCGCGGACGGCGTGCGCAGCGGCTCCGCGGGGACCGGGGCGCGCGCGGAGCGCGGGGAGGGACAGCAGTCCGTGCACGAGCGGGGGCAGGGCGACGCGCAGGGCTTCTCCCTGGTGGCCACCGGCGATCTGCTCGTCCACGACTCGATCATCCGGCAGGCGCGCGCGGACGCGGGCGGCCCGGGCTACGACTTCGGCCGCATGATCGACGCGGCGAAGCCGATGGTGCGGAAGGCCGACCTGGCAATCTGCCACATGGAGACCGTCTACGGGCCCGACGGCGGACCGTTCTCCGGATACCCGCTCTTCAAGACCCCGCCGCAGCTGGCGCGCTCCGTCAAGAACGTGGGCTACGACTCGTGTTCGACGGGTTCCAACCACACGCTGGACGACAGCAGCGACGGCGTGCACCGCACCCTGGAGGCCATGGACTCCGCGGGGCTCCAGCACGTGGGCTCCGCCCGCTCTGCCCGCGAACGCGGGCGGCCCGCCGTGCTGCGGGCGGGCGGCGCCAAGGTCGCACAGCTGGCGTACACCTACGGCACCAACGGCATCTCCGTGCCCGAGAACAAACCCTGGCTCGTCAACCTGATCGAGCCCCAGCGCATCATCCGGGACGCCCGGGCCGCACGGCGGGCGGGCGCCGACGTGGTCGTCGTCAGCATGCACTGGGGTACCGAGTGGCAGCAAAAGCCCGACCAGCTCCAGCGGTCCATGGCCAAGACGCTGACCGCCTCCCGCTCCCACGGCCGCCGGGACGTCGACCTGATCCTCGGCACGCACGCACACGTGCCGCAGGCGTACGAGAAGGTCAACGGCACCTGGGTTGTCTACGGCATGGGCGACCAGATCGCGGGCAAGATGAACGACCCCCGCGGCTCCATGGGCACCGCGGCGCGTTTCCACTTCGTCCCGCCCGGCCGCACCTCCGACCGGGGGCACAAGGGCGCCTGGACGATCGACAAGGCGTCCTTCACCCCCTTCCTGATGCGGTCCTCGCCCCGGTACACGCTCGTCAACCTCGCGTCCGGCAGCAGCAGGTCGGCCGGCGACCCCGCACAGGACAAGGCCTACGAGACCATCCGCGAGGCCGTCTTCAGCCGGGGCGCCAAGAAGGACGGCCTGCGCATGGTGCCGTGACGAGCCGGCCCGGTCCGGCGTGGTCCGGCCCCGCCCCCACTACGCCGGACCGGGGCCGGATACCGCTTCGGGACGCCGTGCCTACGCCGGCCCTGAGCGTCCCGGGCCCGCCGGAGGGGGCGGGTCAGACGTTCTGAAGGGACTCGTCGTGGCCGGCGCTCGGAGGGTTGTGGGAACACTGAGGGCTGCCTCCGGTGGCGTCACCGGAACCCGCACCGGCGTGCTCCTCCTCGGGGACGGAGATGACCCAGTGCGTGGCCCGGCGCGGCCGCAGGTAGCAGGCCCAGTAGAGGGCGGCGGCGGCGACGATGCCTCCGGTGACGGCGAGGCTCTCGGCGCTCTGCTGGTACAGCACCCAGATCAGTGCGGCCATCAGGAGCGCGGGGAGGACGGGCCACAGCGGCATCCGCCAGGCGGCCCGGTGTTTGAACGCCTCCCGCCGGGCGGCCAGCGCACCGAGGGCGACGAAGACGTACAGGCCGGCCACCGCCACGCCGGTGACCTCGTTGAGCACGTCGAGGTTGACGAAGCACAGGACGGCTCCGGGGACGCCGACGACGAGGGTGGCCACCCAGGGCGAGGCGAAGCGCGTGCCCAGCCGGGAGAGGGCGCGGTTGACCGGGCCGGGCCAGGCGGCGTCGCGGGCGGAGGCGAAGACGACGCGCGAGTTCTGGATCACCATGACGATCGCGGCGTTGATGATGGCCAGCGCGATGCACAGGCTGATGAACGTGCCGACGGCGGAGTTGCTCCACTGCTGGACCATGCCCGCGATGTCGCCGCCCGCGAGGGCGTGCAGGTCGGGGGCGCCGAGGGTGAGGGCGACGACGGGGACGATGACGATGGCGAAGCCGATGCTCAGCGTCCACAGCACGGTGCGGGAGACGGTGCGGCGCGGGTTCTCCATCTCCTCCGCCAGGTACACGGCGGTGGTGAAGCCCTGGAGGATGAACAGCGCGGTGGCCAGCCCCGTGACGATCAGTCCGGCCGTGACCGGGCTGGTGTGACCCTGTCCGGAGTCCATGACGGGGTGGAGGAGGACGGAGGCGGGGCGCTGGGCGTGGGTGAAGCCGAGGAAGGCGACGATGGCGGCGCCCACGACCTCCAGGGCCAGGAAGACGCCGGTGATCCAGGCGTTGGCCCGCAGGTCGAGCAGGCCCATGGCGGTGGACAGCAGCATCACGGCGGCGGCCGCGACGCGCGGGTCGAGCTGCACGAGAGGGGCGAGGTAGTCCGCGGTGCCCAGGGCGATGATGGGCGGCACGATCATGACGACGATCAGTGAGAGAACGAAGACCAGCCAGCCCGCCAGCCTGCCCATCAGGGTGCCGACCATGGCGTACTCACCGCCGGACGACGGGACGAGGGTGCCGAGTTCGGAGTAGGTGAAGGCGACGCCGACGCACAGCAGGGCGGCGATGGCGAGGGTGAGGGCCGTTCCCGTGCCGAGCGTGCCGAAGGAGTCCGGCACGATCACGAAGAGCGACGAGGCCGGAGTCAGACAGGACAGGGTGAGCAGGGTGCCGCCCACGACGCCGATGGAGCGCGTGAGCCGGGGCCGGCTGGTGTCTTCGTGGGTGTCGGTCATGCGGTTCCGTTCGTACTGCGTACGGGATACGGCGCGTACTGGGCGGGGAGCGGTGTCGCCTCCGGCGCGGCACCGCGGGCGCGGTGCGGGATGTGCGGTGCCGGAAGCGCGTTCCGGTCAGCGCATACAAGCGGTTGCGGAGAAGTGGAGTCAAGGGCTCCATTCAACGGAATCCGTCATGTGAGGAGGTGTTGACCACTGTTCCGAGGGGGCGCAGCCCCTTATGGAGAGGTTTTTGGCGGTCGAGGAAACCGCAGCGACGATTCCCAGGTTTTCCCGGCCGTCACCGGCTTCTCACATCACGAGACTCACCGTCTGTATCAGTCCCAGCGCGATCACGGACGCGCCGGAGACGGTCAGCGTGACCGTCTTGAGCGTGCCCCGCGTCGTCTGTCCGAGCAGGGTCTGCAACAGCCAGAAGGTGTTGCTCGTGGCGTGGATGGCGAACAGCGAGCCCGCGCCGGCCGCGAGCGCGATCAGTACCGGCTGCACGTCCAGGCTGGGCGCCACGGGGGCGAGGATGCCCGCTGCCGTGATGGCGGAGGTGGTGACCGAACCGATCGCCATGTGCAGGACGGCGGCGATCAGCCACACCAGTGCGAGCGGTGCCCACGTGCCGGCCGAGAACGAGTCCTTGATCAGGTCGCCGAGCCCCACGGCTTCCACCACGGCGGCCAGCGAGCCGCCGACCCCGGTCAGCACCAGGATCTGCCCGCTGGTGCGGAAACCCTGCCCGAACGCCTCTCCGACGGCCCCGGCCGGCAGGCGGCGCCGTGCGACGAGACAGGCGAGGATCAGCCCCGTCAACAGCCCGACGACCGGGTCGCCGAGGAAGCCGACGACGGGTGAGTCCCAGCCGGCGACCTGGGCGAAGGCGCCGGTCGCGATCAGGACGAGGGCCAGCAGCAGCGGTGTGAGCGAGAGCCCCAGGGGCGGCGCGGTGCCGTCGCCGCGCGCGGTACCGGCGTCGCCGTCCGCCGCCACTGCGTCACCGACGCCCGCACCAGCATGCCCTGCACCACCCTCACCTACGGCCGCGTCGCCACTCATCCCGGCGCCTCCGTGCGCCGTCGCGTCTCCGCGCGCTGCCGCGCCGTCGTGGGCGACCGCACCGTCATGAAAGCCCGCGCCGCCCTCGACGGCCGCGCCGCCCTCGACGACCGCCTCGCCCTCAGCGACCGCGCTCTCGTCCCGGTCCGGGTTCCAGAAGCCGCGCTTGACCAGCGCGCTGAACAGCAGCAGGGTCAGCAGGATCGTCACGGCGGCCAGGGGGAAGCCGTACAGGAGCATGATGCCCAGCGGGATGTCCAGCAGGCCCGCGAGGGCCAGCGCGCCGATGCCGGGCACCGACAGCGCGATGCCGACCTCGACGCCCAGCGCCATGGCGGCCGCCATCCGGGCGAGTCCGCCAGGACCGATGCGGGTGCCCAGCGACCGGGCGAGCGGGGCGGTCATCACGAGCAGCACGTCGGCGAAGATGGACTGCAAGACGGTGCCCATCGTGATGGCGAAGGAGTAGGGCAGCCGCTTGGGGCCCAGCGTCCGCAGCAGCAGGGTGACCAGCTTGTCGATGGCGCCGAGCGCGGAGAGCAGGGTGCCCAGCAGCACGCCGAGGACGATGAGGAGCCCCACCTCGGCCATCAGGTCGCCGAAGCCCTTGTTGACCGTCTTCAGGGTGCGTTCGGCGCCCAGGCCGCCGGCGAGGCCGAGGTACACGGCGCCGAGTACGAGCGCCAGCGCGGGGTTGACCTTCGCTTTGAGGATGAGCACGACCACCGCCGCGATGGCGATGGCCGTGTGCACCAAAGGTGCCGGGTTGTCCATCGTTCGTCTCCCGTCCGACCTGCGGAAACCCGATGTTCCGCAGCCGGATCATGGTCAACGCGGCACGCCGTGAGGGGAATGGGGGTCTCACCATGTGGCCCGCGCCTCGGCCGGACGGGGACTCGGCCGAGGCGCGGGCAGGTGTACGCCCGCGCGGCTCAGTCGCCGGCGGTGACCCGCACGTAGTCGACGGTCATCTGCTGCGGGAAGGTCGTCGAGCCGTCCGGGTCGCCGGGCCAGTAGCCTCCCACGGCCAGGTTGAGGATCAGGAAGAACGGTTTGTCGAACACCCACGGGTTGGCGCCGGTATCGGCGGGGGTGCGCGTCTGGTAGACGTTGCCGTCCACCGACCAGCTGATGGCGCCGGGAGACCAGTCGATGGCGAAGACGTGGAAGTCGTCGGCGAAGGCCGCGCCGTCCGGCAGGGAGTAGGCGGCGCCGATGCCGCCCGAGCCGGAGTAGCCGGGGCCGTGCAGCGTGCCGTGCACCGTGTTCGGCTCGAAGCCGACGTTCTCCATCACGTCGATCTCGCCGCAGGCGGGCCATCCGGCGCTGCCGATGTCGTCGCCGAGCATCCAGAAGGCCGGCCACATGCCCTGGCCCCGTGGCACTTTGATGCGCGCTTCGACGTGCCCGTGGGTCTGGGTGAACTTTCCGGCGGTGTTCAGCCGTGCCGAGGTGTACTCGCACGTGCCGTACCAGCACTGGTAGTTGCCGGGGTTCTCTTTGCGTGCGGTGACGACGAGGTTGCCGTTGCCGTCGAGCGCGGCGTTGTCGGTGCCGGGGGTGTAGTACTGCCGTTCGTGGTTGTCGACGTTGTCTCCGGTCTCGGTCTGCCACTTGCCGCTGTCGGCAGGGGAGCCGGCCGGGCCGTCGAAGTCGTCGGAGAAGACGACCGCTTGTGCGCCGCTGCCCGGCCGTCCGCTGTCCGCGGCGCCGGCCGAGCCCGTGGCGGGGAGGAGCGCGGCGGTTGTGCAGCACAGCAGGGTCGCTCCGCACACAGCTGTGCGGAGCCGCCAGGGAAGTCTCATGTCAGCCCGTCCTTTCGTGGGGGTGGACGTAGGGCGTGCTCATGACAAGAAGTGACAAGACATCAACTGAGGCGCGCGTAGCGCTTCCGCTGAGCCCCGGGCTTTCTTGATGACTTGTTGTAAGCCTGCCCGAACGAGCCGTCAAGGCTTTGGTCCAGACCGATGTGTGTTCAAGAGGTGGCGACAGGTGTGAGGGGCTTGCTGCCTGTGCGCCCGTAAGGCCCGCTCGCGCGGCCCTCTTCCAGGACCGCGGGAGACGCGGCGGGGCTCAGTCCGCGGCCCGCCCGCCGAAGGTTTCGACGATCCGTTGGGCGGCGCGTGTGGCCGTCAGGGAGCCCTCGCGGACGCGCTCTTCCAGCAGGGGCGCGAGGCGCCGTACCCCGGGGTGCTGTTCGAGGCGTCCCAGCAGGTCGTCGCGGACCATGGACCACACCCATTCGACCTGCTGGTCGCGGCGTTTCGCGGCCAGTTCCCCGGTGGACTCCTGGACTTCGCGGTGCCGCTCGACGCGCTCCCACACCTCGTCGAGTCCGGTGCCCTCCCGGCCGCTGCACGTGAGCACCGGCGGGGTCCAGGAGGCGTCGGCCGACCGCATCAGCCGCAGCGCGCCCGCCAGTTCGCGGGCGGCGGAGCGGGCGTCGCGCTCGTGCGGGCCGTCGGCCTTGTTGACGGCCAGTACGTCGGCGAGTTCCAGCACGCCCTTCTTGATGCCCTGAAGCTGGTCGCCCGTGCGGGCGAGGGTGAGCAGCAGGAAGGAGTCCACCATCTGGGCCACGGTCGCCTCGGACTGGCCGACGCCGACGGTCTCGACGAGGACGGCGTCGTAGCCCGCGGCCTCCATCACGATCATCGTCTCGCGGGTGGCCTTGGCGACGCCGCCGAGCGTGCCCGCCGTGGGGGAGGGGCGCACGAACGCGTCCGGGTTGACGGCGAGCCGCTCCATCCTGGTCTTGTCGCCCAGGATGGAGCCGCCGGTACGGGTGGAGGAGGGGTCGACGGCGAGGACGGCCACCCGGTGGCCGCGCTCGGTCAGCAGGGTGCCCAGCGCGTCGATGAAGGTCGACTTGCCGACACCGGGTACTCCGCTGATGCCGACGCGCCGGGAGCCGCCCGCGTGCGGCAGCAGCGCCGTCAGCAACTGCTGCGCCAGCTCCCGGTGGTCGGCCCTGCGGGACTCCACCAGCGTGATGGCCCGCGCGATGGAGGCGCGGGATCCTGCCAGTACGCCCTTGGCGTAGTCGTCGGGGTCGATGGTCCGGGGCACGTTTTCAGCCCTCACCCTCCGCCGGGCCCTCGGAGCCCGTCGCGCCTTCGCTCGGCTCGGCGGACTCCGCCGGCTCGGCCAACTCGTCGTGGCCGAGCGAGGCGGCCAGCTCGCGCAGCAGGTCGTACGCCGCCTCGGGGATGACCGTGCCGGGCGGGAAGACCGCCGTCGCGCCCGCCTCGTGCAGCGGTTCCACGTCGGCGGGCGGAATCACACCGCCGACGACGATCATGATGTCCTCGCGTCCGGCCGCCGCAAGTTCCTCCCGCAGCGCCGGTACGAGGGTGAGGTGTCCGGCCGCCAGTGAGGAGACGCCCACGATGTGCGCGTCCGCCTCGACGGCCTGCCGTGCCACTTCGGCCGGGGTCTGGAAGAGGGGACCGACGTCCACGTCGAAGCCCAGGTCGGCGAACGCGGTGGCGATCACCTTCTGGCCCCGGTCGTGCCCGTCCTGGCCCATCTTGGCCACCAGCAGCCGCGGCCTGCGGCCCTCCGCCTCCTCGAAGGCGTCCACCAGCTCCCGGGTACGGGCCAGGGACGACGACACTCCTGCCTCCTCGCGGTACACACCGGAGATCGTACGGATCTGTCCCGAGTGCCGCCCGTAGACCTTCTCCAGCGCCTCGGAGATCTCCCCGACGGTGGCCATGGCGCGCGCCGCGTCCACGGCCAGGGCCAGCAGGTTGTTCTCCAGGCCCGGTCCTGAGGCCGCCCCGGCGGCCCGGGTGAGGGCCTCCAGCGCGGCGCGGCAGGCGCCCTCGTCGCGCTCCTCGCGCAGCCGCCGCAGCTTGGCCACCTGCTGGGCGCGGACGGAGGAGTTGTCGACCTTGAGGACGTCGATCTGCTCGTCGCTCGCCGCCCGGTACTTGTTGACGCCGATGACCGGCTGCCGCCCCGAGTCGATCCGGGCCTGGGTGCGGGCCGCGGCCTCCTCCACGCGCAGCTTGGGAATGCCCGCGTCGATGGCCTTGGCCATGCCGCCGGCGGCCTCGACCTCCTCGATGTGCTGCCAGGCCCGTGCCGCCAGGTCGTGGGTGAGCCGCTCCACGTAGGCGCTGCCGCCCCACGGGTCGATCACCCGGCAGGTGCCCGACTCCTGCTGGAGCAGCAGCTGGGTGTTGCGGGCGATGCGCGCCGAGAAGTCGGTGGGCAGCGCCAGGGCCTCGTCCAGCGCGTTGGTGTGCAACGACTGCGTGTGGCCCTGGGTGGCGGCCATCGCCTCGACACACGTGCGGGTGACGTTGTTGAAGACGTCCTGCGCCGTCAGCGACCAGCCCGAGGTCTGCGAGTGGGTGCGCAGCGACAGCGACTTGGGGTTCTTCGGCTCGAACCCGTTCACGAGCTTCGCCCACAGCAGCCGCGCCGCGCGCAGCTTGGCGACCTCCATGAAGAAGTTCATCCCGATCGCCCAGAAGAACGACAGCCGGGGGGCGAAAGCGTCGACGTCCATGCCCGCGTCCAGTCCGGCGCGCAGGTACTCCACGCCGTCCGCCAGCGTGTACGCCAGCTCCAGATCGGCCGTCGCGCCGGCCTCCTGGATGTGGTAGCCGGAGATGGAGATGGAGTTGTAGCGCGGCATCTTCTGCGAGGTGTAGGCGAAGATGTCGGAGATGATCCGCATGGAGGGCTGCGGCGGATAGATGTAGGTGTTGCGGACCATGAACTCCTTGAGGATGTCGTTCTGTATGGTCCCGGCCAGTTTCTCGGGCGGTACGCCCTGTTCCTCGGCCGCGACGATGTAGAGCGCCAGCACCGGCAGGACGGCGCCGTTCATCGTCATCGAGACGGTCATCCGGTCCAGGGGGATGCCGTCGAAGAGCTGCCGCATGTCATAGAGCGAGTCGATCGCCACGCCCGCCATGCCGACATCGCCCGTCACGCGCGGGTGGTCGCTGTCGTAGCCGCGGTGGGTGGGCAGGTCGAAGGCGACCGAGAGGCCCTTCTGTCCGGCCGCCAGGTTGCGGCGGTAGAAGGCGTTGGACTCCTCGGCCGTGGAGAAGCCCGCGTACTGGCGAATGGTCCACGGCTGGTTGACGTACATCGTCGGGTACGGGCCGCGCAGGTAGGGGGCGATGCCCGGGTACGTCCCCAGGAAGTCGAGGCCGTGCAGGTCCTCTTCGGTGTAGAGGGGCTTGACCGCGATGCCCTCAGGGGTGTGCCAGGCCAGGTCCTCGACGGAGCGCCCGGTGCGCTCTTTGACGGTCTCCCGCCACCGCTCGCCGTCGGACCCACGGCCGCCCTCGGCTCCGCGCTCGGCCCCGGGGTCGGATTCGAGGCCGACGGTGGTGAAGTCGGGGATCGCGGCGGAGTCCTCCGCGCCTGTCGTCTGCCGGCTCATGCGTCGACCCCCATGCGGTCGAGGAGGGAGGTGAGGGCGGCGACGGCGTCACCGCCCGCGTGGACGAACGCGTCGACACCGGCGGCCCGGTACGCCTCGCGCCGCTCCGCGTCGGGTTTCCCCGCGAGGAGCACGCGCGCCGCGCCCGCCCGCTTGAGCGCGGTGGCGACCTGTGCCGCCTCCTCGGTGTACAGCGCGTCGCTGGAGCACAGGCACGCCACCGTGGCGCCGCTGGCGGTGAACGCGGCGGCCGCGGTGGCGGCGTCCACCGTCACCGGATCGTGTACCGGCTGGATGCCGCCCGCCTGGGCGAGGTTGGAGACGAAGGAGACGCGTGCCGTGTGCGCCGCGGCGGGACCGAGCGCGGCCAGGAAGAGCTTCGGGCGCGCTCCGGTGGTCTCCAGATGGCGGTCCGAGCGGACGCGCAGCGCCTCGTACGCGTCGTCCCTGCGCACGCGCGGCAGTCCGCCACCGGCAGGCTGCGGTGCCGGCTCGCGTGCGAGGGGCCGCTCGTCCAGCAGCGGGAACTCGCTGACGCCGGTGACCGGTTCGCGGCGCCGGGCCAGCGCGGTGGTGCGCAGCTCCCAGCTCTCGCGCAGCCGCCGCTCGACCAGCCCGTCGCGCAGCGCGGCGGCCATGCCGCCCGCACCCTCGATCTCCCGGAAGTGCGCCCACGCGGTGTGCGCCAGCTCGTCGGTGAGTGCTTCGACGTACCAGGAGCCGCCCGCCGGGTCGATGACCCCGGCCAGGTGGGACTCCTCCAGCAGGATGGCGGAGGTGTTGCGGGCGATGCGCCGGGCGAAGGCGTCGGGCAGCCCCAGCGCGTCGTCGAACGGCAGCACGGTGACCGCGTCGGCGCCGCCGACTCCGGCGGCCAGCGTGGCGACGGTCGTGCGCAGCATGTTCACCCACGGGTCGCGGCGGGTCATCATCACCGGAGAGGTCACCGCGTGCTGCCGCTGCGCCCCGGCGGCCGCCGGGGCGCCGCACGCCTGCGCCACGCGCGCCCACAGCCTGCGGGCGGCCCGCAGCGTGGCGATGGTGGTGAACTGGTCGGCGGTGGCCGCGTAGCGAAACTCCAGCTGCTCGCACGCCTGTGCCACCTGGAGTCCGGCCCGCGTCATGTCGCGCAGGTAGGCCACGCCGGTGGCCAGCGCGCACGCCAGCTCCCGCGCGGGGGAGCCGCCGGCCTCGTGGTAGGGCAGCGTGTCCACCACGTACGTGCGCAGTCCGGGTTCGTCCCCTGCGCACCCCGCCGCGAGTTCGGCGGCCTCCTGGCGCAGTTCGGGCACCGTGTCGTGGGCGCCCGTGCGGGCGGCGTGCCCCAGCGGGTCGGCGCCCAGCACGCTGCCGGGCGCGGGCTCGGCCCCACCGGTCAGCTGTCCGCGCAGCCGCAGCAGTTCGGCGGCCGCGGGCCCGAACGCGGCACCCGGTTCCAGCACGACGGGTGCCAGGTCGAGGTAGACGCCCTCCAGGGCCCGCGCGAGCCCGGCGACGGGCAGTCCGGCGGCGCCCACGGTCAGCCACAGCGAGGTGACACCGCTCTCCAGGTCGTCGAGCACGGCACTGCGGGTGCCCTCGATGTCGGCGCGGGTGTGCCGCTGCCGTACGTCCCACCCCCGGGCCGTGTTCCCCTCGGCGCGGGCGCCACGAGTGAAGGGGGCGAACCCCGGCAGCCCGGTCGGTCCTCCCGCGTCGCTTCGGGTGTAGAGGGGGCGCACCCTGATGTCGTCGGCGAGCGTCGTGGTGAGGGCGGAGTCGGGCGCGGCGTCGTCGAAGGCCGTCGCTCCCGTCTTGCGCAGAACCCCGGCGACGAGCTGCTGCCACTGCTCGTGCGTCGCGTCCGGGAAGTCCTGAGCGAGGGAGAGCCCTTCTTCAGGCGGGACCGTCATGGCCGCAGATTAGGTGAGCCGACTCGCTGGTAGCAGGGGGCACGGGTGTGACCTTGCACTCTCCCGTCCAACGGAGCACGCCCCTGGTCACCCCTGGCGGTCACTTCTGGCCGGAGGCCGCCAGGTGGCGGCCCGCGAGGTGGTCGGCTCTGCGGGTGGTTTCCGGCTGGCGGTAGGTGGGGGCCAGCCGGAGGGTGAGCGCGGTGGCGTGTTCCAGGCCGATGCCGCTGCCGACGGAGACGAAGACGGGTTTCACGCCGTCCTGCGTGCGTAGCGCGCGCCCCACCTCCTCGCCCTCGATGGTGAGCGGGGAGAAGGAGCCGCGCTCGTGGCCGGGTTGCTCGAAGTCGAAGAGGAAGGGCGTCTTGGCGACCCCGAAGCAGGGGATGCCGGTCAGCACGCCCAGGTGGACGGCGAGTCCCGCGCGGCGCGGGTGTGCGAGGCCGTAGCCGTCGCAGACGATGACGTCGGGTCGGTGGGCCAGGCCGTCAAGCGCCGCGGTCACCGACGGCAGTTCGCGGAAGGCCAACAGGCCCGGCACGTAGGGGAAGTCCGTGCGCCCCGCGTGCACGGACTCCTCCACGACGTCGAGAGTGGCCGCGTCCAGGGTGACGGCGGCGGCCACCAGGCCGCCGCCGTCCGCGTAGGCCACGTCCACGCCCGCGACGGTGCGCACCTGGTCGGGGGCCGGCCCCTCAGCCGTCAGGTCGGCGGCCTCGCGCAGCCGCTCCTGGAGGGCCACCGCTTCCGCCTCCGTGGTGGGCCACTGCGGCCGGCCACGTTCTCGGCGGTCCCGGTCTTCCCCCGCTCGTATCCCCATGGGGCTGCTCCGTCTCTCCGTCTCACTCGGCGCACACGACGTCGTGCAACTCGATCGGGTTGGAGTCTAGGGCGACGTAGGCGGTGGAGGTGCTGGTGGTGCCGTCGGCCCAGTAGGCGGTGACCGTGGCCCAGCCGAAGCCGGCCGACTGCGCGACGGTCACGGGGCCGACCTCGATGTTCCGCGGCGCGTTCTGGGCGCACAGGATGACGTCGTGGCCGGGGTTTTGCTGTTGCTTGGTCTTGAGGAGATCCGAGACCCACTTCTCGCGCTGCTGGTCGGTCGGCCCGTGCTCCCCGTAGAACCAGCCCAGGAAACGGCGGATCTCCGGGCCTGTGTGCCGGTCCTGTGCCTGGGGCGAGTCCTGCGCCTGGGGCGACGAGGCGGGCGGCGCGTAGATCTGGGGCGTGGGCTCGGACGGCGCGTGGACCCGGTGCGTGGGCTCGGACGGGGCCGCCTGCACGGCGGGCGCGGCGAGGGCGAGTGCGGCGGCCGTGGCGGCGCAGGCCGCGAGGACGGCCCTGCGGATGCCGCGGCGGGTGGCGGTACGAGGCATCGAACATCTCTTTCGCTCGGAAATGACCCAGAACGGGAATGTCGGCGGTATCGTCCGCCTTTTCGGCGCGCGGAGGAACGACAGTGCAGCGATGCGCCCCCATGAATCCCTCGTCCGGGTGTCGCCGGGCTTCCGGAACACCGACTCGCCGTATCCCGTAGCGTTCGCACTCCCGCGGGCACGAGGGGGTGCGGGCGGGCGAGAGGGAAAGGGCGCACGGGACATGGAAGCCGACGGCACACGGCGCGGCACCCTGCGGTCCGTGGACCTGGCGCGGGCGGTGGGGATCTCGACGCAGCAGGTGCGCAACTACGAGGAGGCCGGCGTCCTCCCGCCGGCGACGCGTACGCCCTCCGACTACCGTGCCTTCACCGAGCGCCACCGCGCCGCCCTGCTCACCTTCCGCGCGCTGGCCGGCGGCTACGGCGTCGTCAGGGCCCGGCACATCATGGTCGCCGTCCACGCGGGCGAGGTCCCCGAAGCGCTCGCGCTCGTCGACGCGGTCCACGCCGAACTGCACGAGCAGCGGCTCTCCCTGAGGGCGGCGGGTGAGGCCCTCGCCGAGGTCGTGCGGCAGGGCCCCGGCGAGGCGCCGTCGCCGCCGCGCGCCGCGTCACCGCCGGGAGCCGGGTCCTCGCCGCACGCCCTCCGACGGGCTTCGCCGCCCGCCTCCTCGCTGCGCGTCGGAGAGCTCGCGCACCAGTTGGGCGTCCGTCCCTCCACGCTGCGCGTGTGGGAGTCCGCCGGACTGCTGCGGCCGCACCGCGACGCGGCCACCGGCTACCGGCTGTTCGGCCCCGCCCAGGCGCGAGAGGCCCGCCTCGTCGCCCTGCTGAGGCAGAGCCGCTACCCGCTGCCGCAGATCCGCCCCGTGCTCGACGGTCTGCGCGAGGCCGGCAGCACCGAGGAGCTGCGCGCCGCCCTCGACCGCCGTGCGACGGAGCTCACGGCTCGTACGACGGCCATGCTGGAGGGCTCGGGACTGCTGCACGCCTATCTGCGGGACCACGGGACGCGCACGGAGCCCTCGGAGACCGGGCCGCGCGGGGATCGCGCGACCTGAGACGATCGCACGCGTGTCCGACATCCACGCCGCACATGCGCCCGTCTTCTCGGGCGAGTTCGAGGTCCACCTGACCGTCGACGCCGCCTGCCCTGGGGTGGCGTCCGGGGCGCTGGCCGCGCACGCGGCGGAGAGGGCGTGGAAGTACGCCCGCATCGTCCTCGACCGCGGGCGCACCCCGGACCAGCCCATGGTCACGCTCACCGCGGAGGGAGGCTTCGACGCGGTCCGCGAGGCGGCGCGGGCGGCGGCGCGGGAGCTGGCCGCCGAGGGCGCTCCCGTGGTCCGGACCAAGATCGAGGCGGCACCGTGGGCCTCCGGAGTCCCGCGCACCGACGACGAGGGCGCCGCACTCGGCCCGGCGTACTACTTCGAGCACCACGTCAAGCTGCTGCTGCCACCGGAGACCGGCACCGGCACTCCGGACGCCGACCCCGATGGGGAGCTCGTCCGGCTGGCCCGGCTGGCCGTACGGCACGACGCGCACCTCTCCCGCAACGCCCGCCGGACCCGCGCGGACGGGCGACGGGAGTACTTCGTCACCCAGCGCTGCCGCGAGGTCGGCGACGAGACGGCCGGGCGCCGGCTGAACGACCTGCTCGCGAGCCTGTCCTCCCTCAGGCACCCGATCCTCGCCGTCGAACGGGAGTTCGTCGTCCACGACAGTGCGGAGGCGCTGGACGAGGGCTGGATAGCCGAAGGGGGAGCGGCGGTCACCAGGCCGCGCGCGTACGCGGCGGCGGGCTGGCGGAAGTTCGGTCCCGGGCCGTGGGCGGCTCAGGAGACGGTGCCGCAGCGGGAGCTGGACGAGGACACGCGGGCCGCGCTCGAACTCCCGTCCACGCTGCGGCCCGTCCTCGGCGGTCAGGACGTGGTGCAGCGCCCGGTGTTCGATCCCTCGGCGGTGCACCACGCCAAGGCGATGCGGCTGGGGGACCCGGAGTTCGCTGACGCGGAGCGGGGGGAGCGCTGGTATGCGGCGCGGCGCAGGGCACTGGACCTGGCGCTGGCCGCCGTCGCCTCCTCCGGATGGGCCAAGCACCTGGTGCTGCGCGGCAGTGTGCTGCTGCGCGCCTGGTACGGGCAGGCGGCCCGCGACCCCGGTGACCTCGACTTCGTCGTGGAGCCGCCGGACTGGCAGGTGACCGACGAGCGCACCGGTCACATGCTGGACGAGCTCGCCCACGCCGCCGAGGCGGCCTCCCACGCGGCGGCCGCACCTGCGGCGGCCTTCCCCGAGTCGTACGGTCCCGTCAGGCTGGACGCGGACAACGCCGCCCGCGACGAGATCTGGACCTACGACCGGGTGCCGGGCCGCCGCCTCGTCATCCCGTGGACTGCCGAGGGCCTGCCCGGCGGCACCGTCCAGCTCGACTTCGTCTTCAACGAGACCCTTCCCGCGCCCGCCGTCCGCACGCGGGTCCCGCGCCCGGCGGGCGTGGCGGAAGAGCCGTCGACCGTCCGCGCGGCCTCCCGCGGACTGTCGCTGGCCTGGAAGCTGCTCTGGCTGGTCAGCGACGCCTACCCGGAGGGCAAGGATCTCTACGACGCGGTACTGCTCGCCGAGGACCCGTCGGTCGCGCTGTCGTTCGAGACGTTCCGCGCGGTCTTCCGGGACGTCGAGTACGGACAGTACGACCGCGATCCGGTCCTCCCCGGCGACCTCGCGCACGCGGCGCGGTGCGTGGAGTGGTTCGAGTTCGCCAAGGAGCACCCGCACCTCGCGGGACCGCCCGGCTTCGCGCACGACGCGCCCGCCGCGGTCTGGGCGGACCGGCTCACCGCCGCGCTGGCCCCCACGTTCGCGGCCGACGACGGCAGCGGCGCGGCCGCCTCCCGCTACGAGCTGTCCGCCCGCTGGCTCGCCCCGCTCGTCGCGCAGTGCCGTACCGCCTTCGCCGACGGCGGCCTCCCGGCGGTGCTGGAGCGGTTGTTCGCCACGCGTGTGCCGCCGCACTCCGCGCTCGTGGTCGTGCGGGAAGTCCTCGGGAGCGCCCGGCACACCGTGGACGGAGTGCTGCCACTGCTGGCCGCCTTCCGACCGCCGCCCGACCCCGACCGTCCGTGGCGCCGTGACGGCTGGGACGAGGAGCGGCTGCGGGAGGCGGCGGACGCGCTGCGGGAGCGGACGCAGCCACCGAGCGAAAGCTGAGTGGTACGGAGCGGAGCCGCGAGGCCCCTCACCCGAACGTGGCACCACCGTCGGCATGCCAGGCTTCCTGACCCCTGACCAGCTCGCCGCCCGGACGTCCCGTGCGCGCGACGCGGCCGTCGCGGCGGGGCGCGCTCTCGGACTCACGGTGACCGACGCGCGGGTGCTGCACGACGTGTTCTCCGTCGTCGTGCACCTCGCTCCCTCGCCCGTGGTGGTCCGGGTGCCCACCGTGCTGCCCTCGTACGCCGACCCGGACACCCAGGCGGAGCGGCAGCGCCGGGAACTCGACGTGGTCGGCCGGCTCGCTCGGGAGGGCACCCCGGTGATCCCGCCGAGCCCGCTCGTACCGGCCGAACCCGTACGGCGCGACGGCTTCTCGATGACGTTGTGGCAGTACGTCGAGCAGGACAGCGGCGCCGAGCCCGACTACGTGCGCAACTGCGGCCTCGTCGCCGGTCTGCACGCCGCGCTGCGCGCGTACCCGGGGCAGCTGCCGTTCCTGTCGGCGGCCGAACCGGAGTTCGTCACCGACTCGTTCGCCGTCCTCGCGGACCGCCCCGACCTCCTCCCCGCGGCCGACCTGGACCGAGCCCGGCGGGAGTGGGAGATCCTGGAACCCGTCGTCCGCTCCCGCGCGGGGTTCGAGGCGGCGTTCCCCGGCATCGACCTCCAGCCGATCCACGGAGACGCCCCGGCGGCCAACATCGTCACCACCGAGGACGGCGAGCTGTACTCCGACTTCGAGCTGGTCACCTACGGGCCCGCCGAGTGGGACCTGGCCGGCCTCGGCCCCGAGGGCGAGGCCGCCTACAACGCCGCGGCGCGCCGCGCCGGAACGCGGGAGCTGGACGAGCGCGTGCTGCGCCTGGTCAACGCCGTGGGCGCGTGCCGCGCGGTGGCCTGCCTCGCGCTCGCCCCGCAGCTTCCGCTGCTGGTGGAAGCGGTGGAGCCCGCCCTCGACAGCTGGCGGGCCGCGCCGTTCGCCGGTGGCCTGAGCGACCTGTCAGCCGGCGGCTGACGGCGCCGAGCCGTCGGCTGACGGCGGCGCTTCGCCGGCTGAAGCCGGCGGACCCCCGGCTGCGGGCGGCGGCCCCCACGGGGCCTCCAGCGCCGCCCGCAGCGCGGCGACGGCCTGGGCACCGATCCGCTCCGCGAGGCGTGCCTCCAGCTCGTCCAGGATCCGCTCCGCCTGCCCGTGGACCCGCTCGCCCTCCCCGCTACGCCGGATGAGCCGTTGCCGCGCCGAAGCGGGGTCGGGCGCCCGCTCCAGCAGACCGGCGGCGACCAGCCCGTGCACGGCCTGGTGCGCCGTCTGCCGGGTGACGCCCATCCGCCGGGCCAGCGCGGCGACCGTGGTGCCCTCCTCGTCCAGCGCCGCGAACAACTGCGCCTGGGTCGGCGACACCGGCTCGGCGCCGGCCGCCGCCAACGCCGCCAGCAGCGCCTCGTCGAACCAGCGCCTCGCCTCGCCGAGCAGCTGGGGCAGGTGACGGCGGCGGCTGTCGTGCATCGGTTCCTCGCGGTGCGGTCCGGCGGGGGCGGGTCGCCCCCGCCGGTCAGGTTACCGATCGTGGGGAGGCGGGGTGTCACCTCCAGAAGAACATCCGCCCGGTTCCCGGCGGGCACCCGCAGTGCGCCCACACCGTCTTGCCGGGAGCCGCGGGTGTACGGGGCCGTACGCCCCAGTCCTTCGCGAGCGCGGAGACCAGCACCAGCCCGCGCCCCGACTCCGCGTCGGAATCCGGCGGCTCCGGCGCGGACGTCGGCAGCGCCTCGCCCCTCGTGTCGGTCACCTCGATGAGGAGCGTGCCCGGCTGGGGGAGGTCCAGGGCGACTTCGAAGTCCCGTCCGGGAACGCGGCCGTGGAGCACCGCGTTCGCGGCCAGTTCCGCGAGGACGGCCGCCGCGTCCTGGGCGTACCTGCTGGTGTACGGCACACCCCAGCTGTCCCATTCGTGCAGCGCGAGCAATCGCGCCAGGCGCGCGCCGCGCGGGGTGGCGGAGAAGCGCTGGACGAACATACGCTCGGTAGCGGGCGTGGGTACGGGAGTTGGTGAGCGACGCTGCTGCATGCGCGTCACGGTCGCGGCTCCACGGCCCCTGAGCCAGGTCACCAACCCCTACGCTGCGCAAGCGTAGGGGTGCGGAGTGTGGACAGCGCACCCGATGAGCCGTAACCCTGGGTGAGTTCAGGGAGGTGGCGCGAAATGACCGACGAAGACCCCGGCCCCCAGGGCTGCGGCAAGGAACCCGAACGCTCCGACAGCTTGCAGACGTTCGGCGCCGTTGTGAAGGCCTTCCGCGAGCGCGCGGGGTACACGCAGGAGGCGTGGGCGGAGGAGTCGGGCTACTCCTTGAGCACCTGCGCGGGTGTGGAACAGGGGCGCCGGTTCCCGCCGCCCGGCTTCATCGACCGCGCGGAGGACAAGTTCGACGCCTTCGGCGCGCTGCGGAAGGCGTCCAAGTTCCTGTCGCGGGGCCACGGGCTGGCGGCCTGGTTCCGCCAGTGGGCCAAGATGGAGCTGACGGCACTGAGTTTGTACACGTACGAGTGCCGGGCGGTGCCGGGGTTGTTGCAGACGGAGGCATACGCGCGGGCACTGATCGAGGATGTGCCGCCCTCTATGGCCGAGGAGCGGGTCGAGGCGCACATCGCTGACCGACTCGGACGGCAACAGGTTCTGTTCGGACGGCATGTGCCGATCACGTTCAGCTTCGTCATCGAGCAGGCTGTCCTTGAGCGTTGCACGGGTGGTGAGGGAGTCACCGGAGAGTTGCTGGACCACCTGGTCGAGTGCGCTGGCCGCCGTAATTTGGAGCTCCAGATCATGCCGCTGGTGCAGCCTCAACATGCGGGACTGGACGGAACGATCATGCTCATGGAGACGGCGGAGATGCGGTGGTACGGCTATTCGGAAGGGCAGGAAACTGGCCAGTTGATCTCCGACGAGAGGACTCTCAGTAGGTTGCACATGCGGTATGCAAAACTTCGCTCACAGGCTTTGACCCCGGCTGACTCCCTGAGCCTGCTGAAGCGAATGCGAGGAGCGTTATGAGCAATCCGGCCGAGCTCAACTGGTTCAAGAGCAGTTACAGCGGCTCGCAGGGCGACAGTTGCGTCGAGGTTGCTCTCGACTGGTTCAAGAGCAGTTACAGCGGCTCCCAGAACGACGCCTGCGTGGAGGTCGCCACCACCCCCGCCGCCGTCCATGTGCGCGACTCCAAGGACGTCACCGTTCCCGCCCTCGTGGTCTCCCCGTCCGCGTGGACGGAGTTCCTCGCGGACACCGCACGCGGCTGAGCGTTCGGGCAGGTACCGGCACTGCGAGGCCCGCACCGCACGGTGCGGGCCTCGGTGCGTATGTCTTGACAGCCGGCGTGCGCCACTGCGTTACTGACCGCACCGAATGATCGGTCGGCGCGAAAGCGGGAGGTCAGACGTGGGGAGTGGCCCCGTGGAGGCGATGCTGGAGGCCGACAGGGCCTCGGCCGCGCTCGGGATCGAACTGGTCGACAAGGGTGCCGGGACGGCCACCTGCCGCATGACGGTGACCGGCGGGATGGTCAACGGGCACGGCACCGCGCACGGCGGCTACGTCTTCCTGTTGGCGGACACGGCGTTCGCCTGCGCCTGCAACAGCCACGGTCCGGTCACCGTCGCCGCGGGGGCGGACATCTCGTTCGTGTCGCCCGCGTGGGAGGGCGACGAGTTGCGGGCGGTCGCCCAGGAGCGCACGCGGTACGGCCGCAGCGGCCTCTACGACGTGACGGTGCTGCGCGGAGAGCGCGAGGTCGTCGCGGAGTTCCGGGGCCGCAGCCGTACGGCGACGCCCGTCAAACGGGGGGAGGCCCCCGCGTGACGGACCGTCTTCCCGACCCGGGCGAGCACCTGACCCGCACCGAGCTGGAGGCCCTCCAGCTCGAACGGCTCCAGGCGACACTGCGGCACGCGTACGAGGATGTCGAGCTGTACCGCAAGAAGTTCGACGCCGCTGGGGTCCGCCCCGAGGACTGCCGTTCGCTCGCCGATCTGGCGCAGTTCCCGTTCACCACGAAGGCGGACCTGCGCGAGTCGTACCCCTTCGGCATGTTCGGCGTGCCGATGGAGGACGTGCGGCGGCTGCACGCCTCCAGTGGCTCGACGGGGCGCCCGACGGTCGTCGGCTACACGCAGCGGGACCTCGACACATGGGCGGACCTGGTGGCGCGGTGCATCCGTGCGGCGGGCGGGCGCCCGGGGGACAAGGTGCACGTCTCCTACGGGTACGGGCTGTTCACCGGAGGGCTGGGGGCGCACTACGGGGCAGAGCGCGCCGGATGCACGGTGATCCCCGCGTCCGGCGGGATGACGGCACGGCAGGTGCAGCTCATCCAGGACTTCCGCCCTGACATCATCATGGTGACGCCGACGTACATGCTCACGCTGCTGGACGAGTTCGAGCGCCAGGGCATCGACCCGCGTACGACGTCGCTGCGGGTGGGCATCTTCGGCGCGGAGCCGTGGACGGAGGCGATGCGCCGGGAGATCGAGGAGCGGTTCGCGCTGGATGCCGTGGACATCTACGGGCTGTCGGAGGTGATGGGTCCCGGCGTCGCCCAGGAGTGCGTCGAGACCAAGGACGGGCTGCACCTGTGGGAGGACCACGTCTACCCGGAGCTCGTCGACCCGCTGGGGGAGGAGCCGTGCGGCGGTGACGGCGAGCGCGGCGAACTGGTGCTGACGACGCTCACCAAGGAGGCGCTGCCCGTCATCCGGTACCGGACCAGGGACCTGACGCGGCTGCTGCCGGGCACGGCGCGGCCCGCCTTCCGGCGGATGGAGAAGGTCACAGGGCGCAGCGACGACATGATCATCCTGCGCGGTGTCAACGTCTTCCCCAGCCAGATCGAGGAGATCGTGCTGGGGCTGCCCGCGCTGGCCCCGCACTTCCAGCTCCTGCTCACCAGGCAGGAGCGGATGGACCACCTCAGCGTGCTGGTCGAGGCGCGGGCGGACGCGACGGGTCCCGAACGCGAGGCGGCCCGCGCAGCGCTCGTACGGGGCGTCAAGGACGGGGTCGGAGTGAGCGTCGAGGCGCGGGTGGTGGACCCGGAGACGGTCGAGCGCTCGGTCGGCAAGTTCCGCCGCGTCCGCGACCTGCGTCCCCAGGGGGCGGGCGTCCCGGTGTAGCGGCCGCCGGCCTGCGCAGCACCGCCGACCCGTTCGCCATCCTGGGAGCGCGGCAGGAGAGAAGTGCCGGTTTACTGCCGGTATGAGCGTCCTTCCCGGCCATGCCCGTCCCAAGCGACGGTTCGTCCTGCCCACACGTGCCCGCAGACACCGGGTGGGGGCGCGGTCCTTCCATCAGGTGGAGGACACCCTCACCCGGGACTCGGCCACCGGCGGCGTGCCGGAGGACAACGAGGCGGGCGTCATCGGCTGGGGCACCTCCTGGCGGATGCAGGGCTACCTGCTGATGGCCGAGCGGACGGGCAACCCCGTCTACGCCACCCGTCTCGCCGAGCTCATCGACCACGTGCTGGCCGCGCGCGACGAGGTGCGCGGGGTCGCCGACCACGGTGGGGTCTCCGCCCCCGTGTGGAGTACGGCGACCAAGTTCACCGCCGCCACCGCGAGCGTGCCCGACGAGGCGGGCGAGATCGCGCTGGAGGTGACCGTCTGCCCTCCGCGCGCGCTGGACGCACGGGTGACGGTGCGGCCCGAGGGGGACGAGGGCCGCTTCACCCTCACGGTGGCCGGGCAGGGACGGCAGACGTTCACGGTCGAGGGCCTGAGCCTCGACCCGGCCGACGAGCGCCGCGCGGACCGCGTGCTCTACGCGGCCTACGAGCAGCGCAGCGCGGTCACCGGGCGGCTCGTCGCCGAGGGCGAGCGGTCCGGAGGGCGGCTGCGGACCGGGCTGCGCCCCGATGCCGCCCCGCCACGACGGGTGCAGCCCGGCACCTACCCCGTCCGGCCCGCACGGGTCGCCCTCGCGGCACAGACGGGCATGATCACCTACCCCATCGCCGGACTCGTCAGGCTGGCCCGCCAGGACCCCTCCCACAAGGCTGTACCGCCGTCCGTACGGGCACGTCTCGACGGCTATCTCGACGCCGTTCTGCGGGCCGTGCAGGCGCACGACCACCAGTGGCAGTCCGCGTCCGGACGGCGCGGCTGCTACCGGTGGCTGCCCGAGGAGCCGGTCTCCTTCGCGGGCGCGGAACTCCCGACGAACGAGTTCCTGGCGATGGGCCGGACTTTCGTGCACCTCGCCGCGCTCACGGGCGACGAGGAGCACGCGGAACGGGCCGCCGCCATGGCCCACTCCCTCCGCGCCGACCTGGTACGGCGCGAAGGGCGGCAGGAGGGTGCCGCGACGTGGCCCTACTGGCCCGCCTTCGGGCGGGTGCACTGCGGCTGGACGGCCACCGGCAGCCCGGAAACGGACGGTTCCGCCTACCGCCCCGCCTACGCGCCCGTCACCGCTCCGGAGGACGTCACCCACGCCCTCATCGACCTGGACTTCCTGCACCTCTACCACAGCCAGCCGGCAGGGCTGCTGCCGCCGGTCTTCGACGACGGCGACCTGCGGTCCGTGGCGGCGACCTTCACCCGCCACGTCGTGGAGCGGGAAGGCGGCACGGACGGCGGCTCCGGGCGCCCCCGCGTGCGCCCGCGCATGCGGCACGACGTCAGCGGCGGCGGCAAGCCCGGCACCGATCGCGAACAGGCCCACGTCGCCGCGTGGCTGCCGCTGCGGGGCTGGTCGGACGAGGTGGCCGATCTTGTTCACGCCATCCATCCGCCGACCCCACCGCCGCCGGTGATGGGGGTCGACACGTACTGCGCGGCGTTGTTGGCCCGCTGGGCGTGAGCCTCGCGGGGACTTGCCGATAACCCGATAACGGGGTGCCACTGGTCGCCGTGTGCGGCCTGCGGGTCGGCTGTGGCTCGTCGCGCAGTTCCCCGCGCCCCTGCGGAGCGCCTAGGCAGCGGACGGTTTGAGTACCGTCTTGACCATGCCGTCCTCCTTGCGCTGGAAGGTGCCGTAGGCTTCGGGCGCCTTCTCCAGCGGCAGGGTGTGGGTGGCGAAGGTGTCCACACCCAGCGGGTCCTCGTCGGTGAGGAGCGGCAGGATGTCGTCCACCCAGTGGTGCACGTTCGCCTGTCCCATGCGCAGCTGGATCTGCTTGTCGAACAGCTTGAGCATCGGCAGCGGGTCGGCCGCGCCCCCGTAGACGCCCGAGAGGGACACCGTGCCGCCACGGCGCACCACGTCGAAGGCCGCGTTGAGCGCCGCCAGCCGGTCCACACCGACGCGCTGCATCATCTTCTGGCCCAGCGCCTCCGGCAGCAGCCCCACCGCCTGGTGCGCCGCCTTGGCGACCGGAGCGCCGTGCGCCTCCATGCCGACCGCGTCGATCGCGGCGTCCGTGCCCCGGCCGTCCGTCAGCTCCCGTACGGCGGCCCCGATGTCGTCGTGTTCCCGCAGGTCGAGCGTGTGCACGCCGCGCAGCCGCGCCCGCTTCAGACGCTCGGGCACCAGGTCGACGCCGATGACCTGGCCCGCGCCCTGGTGCAGCGCGATCCGGCACGCCATGTCACCGATCGGGCCGAGGCCCAGCACGGTCACGCTGCCGCCGGCGGGGATGTCCGCGTAGGCCACGGCCTGCCAGGCGGTCGGCAGCACGTCGGACAGGTACACGTAGCGCTCGTCCGGCGGCCCGTCGGGCACCTTGATGGGCAGGTGGTTGCCGAACGGCACCCGCAGGAACTCCGCCTGCCCGCCCGGCACCTGGCCGTAGAGCTTGCTGTACCCGAACAGGGAAGCGCCCGTGCCGTACTCGCGCACCTGCGTGGTCTCGCACTGGGACTGGAGCCCCTGCTCGCACATCCAGCAGGTGCCGCAGTTGACGTTGAACGGCATGACGACCCGGTCGCCGGGGGACAGCGCCGCGACCTCCGGGCCGACCTCCTCGACCACGCCCATGGTCTCGTGCCCGAGCACGTCACCCTGGTCCAGGAACGGTCCCAGCACCTCGTACAGGTGCAGGTCGGAACCGCAGATCCCACTCGTCGTGACGCGGACGAGGACGTCGTCCGGCTGGGTGATCTCCGGATCGGGGACGGTCTCCACGCTGACGTTGCGCTTGCCTTGGTAGGTGAGGGCCCTCATCACGTCTCCTCGGATCGCGGGCGGTACCGCTTCGGCCGCGGCCCGGCCCGACGGGTGGCTTTCAGGTCTGGTTGAGGCGGCGCGCCGCCCGGTCGTTGAGTGCGCTGACGGTGGACTGCCAGCGGGAGCGCCCCTTCCGTCCGGAGGGCTGCGGCCCCGGCATCAGCCGGGCCACCAGCTCGTTGGTGCGGGTCACCAGCGTCGGAGCCACGCCGTACGCCTTCGCGCCGAGCTGCGCCGCAGGGGTGAGCACCACCCGGGTCCGCCGCTGTTCGACGGCGTGCACGATGCGCTCGGCGGCGCGCAGCGCGTCCATGGACAGCCCCGGCAGGCCCGCGAGCGTGGCGAACCAGGCGTACTCCTTGCCCTTGTCACCGGCGAGCTCCACCTGGTCGTGGGATCCCGTCCGCATCAGACCCGGGTGGACGCCGGTGACGCTGACGCCGTCCTCGGCCACTTCGGCCCGCAGCCCCTCGGCGAGCGCGGCGACCGCCGACTTCGCACACGAGTACGGCAGCAGATGCGGAACCGGCAGCAGCCCGCCCACCGAGCCGATCAGCCCAAGACGGCCGCCCGCCGGGCTCTCCCGCAGCTGCGGCAGCGCCTCCATGGAGGTGTGCAGCGCACCGAAGAACATCGTGTCCATGGCGCTGCGGAACGCCTCGGTGCCCGCCTCCTGAGCGGGCCCCACCTGGATGGTCCCGGCGTTCGCCAGGACCACGTCGAGGCCCCGCTGGTTTTCGGCGGTCCGCTCCACCAGCGTGCGGACGGCTTCCCGGTCGGTGACGTCGCACACCCGTCCGGTCACCGTGTTGTCGCGTGTTCTGCGGCGCAGCAGGCCGACCGCGTGGTCGAGCTCCTCCTGGTCGCGGGCCGCGACGGTGACGTCGCAGCGCCGCTCGACGCACTGCCGGGCCAGCAGCAGCCCCAGCCCCCTGGAGCCGCCTGTCACCAGCACCGACAGATCCGAGAGTGCGTCCATCGACTGCCTCCTCAACGACGGGGGGCTCAGGTGAGCCGTCGGTATCCGGCGGTTCCCCTCATCGGCCGAGTCACACCCGCGTCCACCCGCGTCCACCCGCAGGACAGTGCGCATGCGCGTCAGGCCCAGGAGGTACCCGTGAGACGAGAGCGACCAAGGAGCAGCACACATGCAGATCGGTTACAAGCTCGCGACCGAGCAGTACGGGCCCCAGGAACTGATCCGACAGGCCATCGCCGCCGAGGCCGCCGGATTCGACTTCGTCGAGATGAGCGACCACTACCACCCGTGGCTGAACGAACAGGGCCACTCCGCCTTCACCTGGAGCGTGCTCGGCGCCATCGCGGCCAAGACCGAGCGCATCGGCCTGGTCACCGGCGTGACCTGCCCCAGCATGCGCTACCACCCCGCGATCGTCGCCCAGGCCGCCGCCACCATGGCGCTCATCTCCGAGGGCCGCTTCGTCCTCGGCGTCGGCTCCGGCGAGCGCCTCAACGAACACGTCACAGGACGCGGCTGGCCCGCGGTCTCCGAACGGCACACCATGTTCCGCGAGGCTCTGGAGATCATCCGGCTGCTGTGGCAGGGCGGCTACCGCTCCTACGAGGGCACCTACCTGCGGCTTGAGGACGCCCGCGTCTTCGACCTGCCGCCCGAGCAGCCGATGATCGCCGTCGCCGCCAGCGGTGCCGCCTCCTCCAGGATCGCCGCCGAACTCGGCGACGCCCTCTTCGCCACCGAGGAGAAACCCGAGATCGTCCGCCACTACCGCGAGGCCGGCGGCACGGGGCCGGGCTACGCCGAGGTGCCGGTGGCGTTCGCCGGGAACGAGAGCGAGGGCGCCCAGTCGGCCCTCACCTACTTCCGCTGGGCGCTCAGCGGCTGGAAGGTGATGAGCGAGCTGCCCAACCCGGTCAACTTCGAGGCCGCCACCGCGCAGGTCCGCGAGGAGGACATCCGCGAGCGCTTCGCCTGCGGCAACGACCCGTCGCGCTACCTGGAGGTCGCGAAGCCCTTCGCGGACGCCGGGTTCGACCGCCTGGTCCTGATGAACGCGGGCCCCGACCCGCGGGCCTTCCTCGACTTCTGCGACGCCGAACTGATCAGCCGCCTCAGGGAGCTGAAGCCCGCGAAGAGCTGACGCCCGTGCGGAGCCGCCCCTGTGGGGGAGCCGACCCCTGCGGGGGGGGCTGACGCCCGTGTGGAGGTGCCGGCCGTGAAATTCCGTTGCGGCCACGGCGGCCATGGACTGAGCTGTGCGCGCATCCCTGTCGAGCCCCTGTACGAGGAGCACCATGCCGCGCGCCGTCAGCCTCATCCGCTCCAGCACCCTGTCCGACGTGGCCGAGTACGCCTACGCGGCGACGGCACCCGCCAAGGCCCGCCTCGTCTTCCTCGCCGGTGCCTGCCCGCTGGACGCAGAAGGGGCCGTCACCCCGCTCGGCGACCATGCGGGCCAGGCCGCCACGGCGGTGGGCAACCTGCGCACCGCGCTGCGGGCGGCAGGCGCGGGGCTGGAGGACCTGATCAGCACCCGGGTCCTGGTGGCCTCAAGCCGCCAGGAGGATTTGGTGGCCGCCTGGGAGGTCTACCGGGACGCCATGGGCGCGCACGACGTCCCCTCCACGCTGATGGGCGTCACCGTCCTCGGCTACACCGGCCAACTGGTCGAGATCGAGGCGGTGGCGGCCGTCCTCGACTGACGGGCAGCCGCTGACGGGGCGCGCCGCGCGCCTGACCGGCAGTCGCCTGACCGGCAGTCGTCTCAACTCGTCGGCAACTGGAAGGGCACCGTGTTCCACGGGCTGCGCGGCGCCCGCGTCAGAGCATGGTGGGCCTCCAGGACGGAGGTGTACCAGTCGCCGAAGTGCTCGTCGTCGAAGTGCAGGCAGCGCCCCATCACATACGCGGCGGAGAACTCGGCCCACGACGTGTACGTGCCGCGCACGCCCGCGCTCACCCGCTGGAGCGCGTCGTACATCTCCGCGCGCGTCGCGTAGCGGGCGCCGCGGCCCCAGCGGGCCATCTTCGAGCCCCGCCCCAGATCCCACGCGGCGATGGTGCGGACGGTCTCGTCGGGTCCGAGCAGCCCGTCGGCGCGGAAGCGCGCCTCGTAGCGGAGGATCTTGCCGACCATCTCCCGCATGTCGGCGATGAACGTCTCGAACTCCGCCCCCTCGGGCGCCTCGACGACGCGCCGCAACGTGCTCTCCACGCAGTCCCGCCACAGCCCCGCGTCCACCGGACCGCGGTCCCCGTGCTCCTTGCGCAGCGCCAGCCGCGCCCCCAGCACGAAGTCCCAGTACCAGGGGCTGACCTCGCACTCCAGCAACCGCTGCTGGATCTCCAGCCAGTCCTCGCGGTCACCGACATCCCAGAAGTCTTCCAGGCGTTCGACCTCGCTGCTGTAGCCGGCGCCGTGCCAGTCCAGGGTGTTCCACGGATCACCGTTGTAGTAGCACAGGTGCGCACCGCAGGCCAGGCCGTGCAGCAGCGGCCCGGACCCGGGCGCACCGGTGAAGCGCGTGACGACACGGTTGAGCAGGCCCTCCGGATCGAACAGCTCCTCGTGCAGGTCCGACCACACCTCCCGCTCCTCGTCGTCCACCTGGAACATCACCTGGCAGGGTGTCGCCGCGTTGACCACCAGCACGTCCACCTCGGGCGGCACGACGTCCGCCAGGGTGCCCAGGGTGATGAACTCGTAGACCACGTAGGGGTGCGGAGGGGGTAGCACCCCGTCGGTGTAGACCTGCGTCATCGTGCGCACCACCCCGTCGGAGCCGGTGACCTCGCTGGTCCACAGCCGCCGCTCGCCGGGCGCGCGGGTGGTCTGCTCGATCGGCATCGGGTGGTACACACCGTGGTGCGCGAGGGCACGCAGATAGGTGTAACTCTCGTCGACCGCGGTCAGCTTGTAGAGCCGCCGCTCCAGATCGGCCGGTGCCTGCCAGTGACCGCCGCCCTCGTTCTCGACGACGGGGAAGATGTCCTCGTGATCGTCCTGCTCGCCTACCGCGTACACCCCTCGCCCCGTTCCGGCCCCGCGCCCTCGCCCCGTTCCGGCCCCGCGCCGTGCCGAGGCCCCGTGCATGATCCAGTCGATCACGCTACCGCCCGTGCGGGGCCCGGTGGAGACGGGGTGGAGACGACCGGTGGACCGCCACGCGACCGTGGCGGCGCGTCCGGGTGACGGCGTCAACCGCCCCTCACGGCCACACCCGTCGGGTGCCCGGCACCTGCGCACCGGGGCATCGCCCGGGCCGCGCCCCGGCGAAGGCGCCGGGGGCGCAGCCGTGAGAGCCGTGCCCGGCGTGTGGTGACGGGAGCGGCGTGCGGGGGCGCCGGACGCGCGGACGGGGGCGAGCAGCGCGTCGGGCGCCGATGCGGCCGGCTACGTCCTCCCGGTGTCCGACCCGGGCCCGGAGCCGGACCGCGGGCGGGGACGTGGGCGGCGGCCCTTCGCGGCCCCGGAAGGCGTCGGTGCGCCGGTCTCGTGCGGGTTCCGTGCCGCGGCCGGCGGGGGCGTGGCCGGCGGTGTCGTCGGCGGCAGCGGCACCGAGGCGGGCGCACCACCGGGCTGCGCGGGCGGACCCTGCGGCGGCGGAGGCACCCGGGGGCCTTCCTCCGCCGAACCGGGCGCGCCCGCGGGCGGCTTTGTGGCGGAGGGCTCCGTCGAGGGGGATTCCGTGGCGGAGGGCTCCGTCGAGGGGGATTCCGCGGCGGAAGACTCCGGGTCGCACGACTCCGCGGCGGGAGGCTCCGCCGCCGTCGCTCCCGCGCTGCCGGGCACCGCGCTGTCGGGCACCGTGCTGTCGGGTACCGCGCTGTCGGGCACCGTGCTGTCGGGTACCGCGCCGTCGGGCGATGGCACGTGCGCCACGCCCGCAGGGCTGGCGTCCGGCGCCGTGGCCGTGCCCTGGCCCGATCCCGCGGGTGCGGCGCCGAGAGCGGCCGCACCCGGGCGGGCGCGCGTCCCGCCCCGTGCCGCGTTGCGCAACGCCAGCGCGCACGCCGCCAGCAGCGCCGTGACGACCAGGGCGGCCGCCCAGCCGGGCATCACCGACGCCAGCAGCAGTCCGATCGCCACCGCCAGTGCCGCACCCGCGTAGAGGGCGAGGACACCGGCGCCCGTGTTGAGTTTCAGGGCGCGGGTTCCCAGCCTGGCGCGGAACTCGGCGCGCAGGTCGTTCTCCACGGACTCCACCTGCTCGCGTACCAGGCGCGCCACAGAATCGGACAGGTCGCCCGTCGAGGCGGGGCCCGGGACCGCGCCGCTTCTCGGAATCGTCGACTTGGCACTCATGAGGCGGCGGGTACCCCGCACCGAAGGGCTATGCCGCCCGCCTCCCGTCCGCCCGCTTCGGGCGCAAACTCTCCTGAGCCGACCGGCGTTGACGTGGCAAGATGGAACCACCACACGGATCGGCGTACGGCCGCGCGAGGAAGCGGGACGAGGAGGGGTGCACGGTGAGCAGTCTCAACAAGGGCCTCGAAAAGGTGGAGGTCACCCTCAAATGGGACCCCAGTCCCCTGGGGGAGCCGGACCACGACCTGGACATAGTGGCCGGCACCTACACCGCCGATGCCCCGTTCGGTGACCCCGACTACCTAGTCCACTTCGACAGCCGCTCGCCGGACGGCACCATCACGCTGAACCGCGACAGCAAGACCGGGCAGGGCTTCGGATCGGACGAGGTGATGACCCTCGAACTCGACCGGCTCGCGGAGACGTACGTCCGTGTCGTGATCGGCGTCGCCATCCAGCAGGGCGAGGGCCGCAAGACGTTCGGGCAGATCGAGAACACCGCGGTGCAGATCCGCGAGGGGTACGAGGAGCTGTCCGAGAGCGACCTGGCGGGCGTCGAGGGCTCCACCGCCGCCACCGTCGCGGAGTTCGTCCGGGGCGAGTCGGGGGAGTGGCACCACAAGGTCGTGCTGCGCGGCTACGACGGCACTCCGGAGGAGTTCACCGCCCACATGGGCCTCCCGGAGCAGCGCCGGGCATGACGTCCCCCCGGGCGCTGCCCGGGCGCCGCGGGAACGCCCCGGCGGGGCGGAGCACGAAGGGCGGTGGCGGTCGGGTGACCGCCACCGCCCTTCTCGCGCTGTCGGGCTACAGCTCCTTGACGCGGATGTTGCGGTAGGAGATCACATCGGTGGTGCTGTGGACCTGGAGGCCCACGTACCCCGAGGCGTAGCGACGCCCGTCGGTGCCCGGGTCGTCGTCGCGCGGCGGATTGAAGACCTGGCCGCGGTCGTTCTCGAACTCGTTGATCAGCGTGCCGTTGCGGTAGAGCTGGTAGTGCTGGCCGATCACCCGGATCTCGTAGTCGTTCCAGGTGCCCTTCGGCGTCACACCGGCGCCGGCGAGGCCGACGCGGTCGAAGCCGTAGACGGACCCGGTCTTGTACATGTCCCCGTCGGGGCGGTCGAGGATCTGCATCTCGTGCCCGTACTTGATGGCCACCCACTCGGGCCGGGACTCCTCCGGGTGGTCGTGGACGTCGGGGAAGCGGACGAAGACGCCGCCGTTGGCCCGGCCCTCACCCGGCGCGTCGTCGCGGAACTGGAGCTTGAGCGAGAAGTCCCCGTACCGGCGCGTGGGATACCAGAGCATGCCCATGCCCTCGACACTGTCGTCGCTGGTCATGGAGCCGTCCTCGTTCAGCCCGAACTTGCCGCCGCCGACCTGCTCCCAGGCGGCGAACGACTCCTCGCTGCCGTCGAACAGGTCGCGGTAGCCGGTGTTCTGACCCGGCGTGCCGATACCGGAACGCTTGGCGGCCTGGTTGATCAGCTTCCGCTCGCGGGGCACGAGGACGCCCTCGCCGACCAGGTCCTCGGTGACGCCGCGCACGTGCTTGAGGAAGAGGGCCTGGGAGGTCCACTCCTTCTCGTCCTCGATCAGCTCGTTGACGGTGCAGCGGCGCTGCGTCATCCGGTTGGGCACCCCGGTGTCGACGGTGCCGGTGAAGACCGTCTCGCGCTCGTCGTACTCGGGGCAGTTCGGCGCGGGTACGCCGCCGCCCGCCACGACACGGAAGGAGAGCGTGCGCGGCTTTGAGGTGTTGCCCGCCTTGTCGGTGGCCCGGTAGGCGACCGAGTGGTGCCCGGCCCGGTCGACGACCAGCGGATCGCCGTAGGCCAGGTAGGGGGCGCCGTCGAGCGCGTACTCGATCTTCTCGACGCCGGACTTGTCGTCCGTCGCCGACAGCGTCACCGTCGACTTGCCGAGGAAGTCGCCGTCCGAGTTCTTCTTGCCCTCGGCCTTGCCCTCGGTCGTCGGCGGGGTGGTGTCCACGTTCGGAGGCTCGACGACGGTGAAGTCCGCCGTCTTCTCCTCAGCCGCGTTGCCCGCCTTGTCCTCGGCGCGGTAGCGGATCGTGTGTTCGCCCACGTCCGTGACGGTCACCGGCTCGGTGTAGGTCTGGAACTCGCCCTCGTCGAGCGCGTACTCGATGGTGTCGACACCCGAGTCGGCGTCCGAGGCGGTCACGGTGACCGTCGCGGTGCCCAGGTAGTTGCCGTCGGCGTCCTTGTCGCCCTCGACGGTGGCCGAGGTCTGAGGCGGCGTGGTGTCCTCACCCGGCTCCCCGCCGGTCACCACGAGGGTGCCCTGCATCTGCTGATGCCCCGGAATCGTGCAGTGGTACTTGTAGGTGCCCGGGGTGAGGGTGACCTGAGCCGTGTGCTTGCCGCCCTCGGCGTCCGCGGGCGAGGCCAGGATGTTCAGGCTGACGTCCTGGTTGTAGTCGGGATCCGAGGTGACGAACGTGAGCGTGTGCGACATGCCGGTGGTGTTGCCGGTGGCCGCGCTGTTCTCGAACACGATCGTCGCCTCGCCCGCCACGGCCGTCGCCGGAGCCGAGGCGTACTTGGTCATGTCGTCGTCGGCCGTCCAGGTCAGCACCTGGTCCGCCGCCTTCGGGGTGTCGTCGGCGCGTGCCGCCGCGGGCGACGCCTGCCCTTGGCCCCACGCCGTCGCGGAGGTCAGGCCGAGCACCATCAGCAGCGCCGCCAGCACGGCGGTCAGCAGCCTGGCACGCTCCCGTCTATCCCGTCGTCTTCCCAGGGGCCTCGCGCTCATCGGCCCGCTCCCTTCCGCAGCGCAGGTTCGGCCATGTCACCGGGCGCCGGCGTCGGCTCGCCGCCCTTGTAGGTGATCCGCCACAGCGCCGACTTGTCGTCGGAGGTGAAGAAGCCGCGCCCGTAGTCGAGGACGTAGAGCGCGCCGTCCGGGCCGAACTTCCAGCCCATGAGGTTGCGGATGCCGCCCTCGCCGACGGGCACGATCTGATCCAGGCTCTCCGCGTGGGCGGGCAGGGCGCCGGTCTCGCCGCCCTCGGGCATCAGCAGCGCGTGCCGCGGCTGGTCACCGTCGTACAGGTCGCCCACGAACCACTTGCCGTTCCAGTAGGAGGGCCACTTGACCTTCGAGTCGCTGTCGGCGTCGTAGCGGTAGAGCGGGCCGTTCATCGCGGCCTGCCCGCCGCCCTTGAGCCAGTCCAGCCTCAGCTCCTGCTCGTCGAGCTTGTAGCTGGGCACGCCGTTCTCGTCGCGCGGGAAGTCCGGGCCACCGCCCTGGGGCGAGTACCAGATGTTGTTCGGCCTCGCGGGCGGGATGTCGACCAGGCCGTCGTTGTTGGGCGACTCGTTCTTGAGATGGTCGCAGTCGTACCAGCCCAGCGGCTTGCTCGGGTCGGGCAGGTTGCGGTCGCGGTAGGGCTGCTTGTTGCCCATGCAGTACGGCCAGCCCTGGTTGCCCGCCTCGGTGATCTTGGCGAACGTGTCGTACTTGGCCGGGCCCCACGTCTCGCTCGGCTCGGTCGCGTCCGGGCCGACCCACCCCGCGTACAGCGTGTCGGTCTCCTTGTCGACGGAGATCCGCGAGGGGTTGCGCACCCCCATCACATAGATCTCGCCCCGCGTCTTGCCACCGCCCTCGTCCGGCTCCTCGCCGGTGAACAGGTTGCCCTTCGGCAGGGTGTAGGTGCCGTCGTCCTCGGGGTGGATGCGCAGGATCTTGCCGTTGAGGTTGTTGGTGTTGCCGGCGGTGCGGCGCGCGTCCGAGAAGGAGACGCCCTTGAAGTTCGGCTCCGGGTTGTTGCCCGAGTACCCGTCGCTGAACTGCGAGGAGTTGTTGTCGCCCGTGGCGATGTAGAGATTGTCCTTGGAGTCCCACGCCATGCCGCCGCCCGCGTGGCAGCAGCTGTGGATCTGCACCGGCCACTTGAGCAGGACCTTCTCCGAGCCGAGGTCCAGCTTGTCGGTCTCCTGGTCCAGGGTGAAGCGGGAGACGCGGCGCTCGGCCATGTGCGTGTCCCGGTTGATCTCGCTGTGCGGCGTGTAGTGCAGGTAGATCCAGCCGTTCTTCGCGAAGTCCGGGTCCAGCTCGATGCCGAGCAGCCCCTCCTCGTTCTTGACCAGCTCCTCGCCGCCGCCCTTGTTGCCGAAGACCGTCAGCTCGCCCGCGAGGGTGACCTTCTCCGTCTCCGGGTCCCAGACGTGGACCGTGCCCTTCCCCTTGCCGACGTCCGGGTCGTCCCAGTCGGTGACCACGGGCTGCGAGGCGTCCTCGCCGCCACGGCCGATGTAGAAGACCCGTCCGTCCTTCGCCGTGACCAGCCCGTGCGGCTCACCGATCTGATCGTGCTTGCCGGGCTGGTTGGGCTCGGTCACGCGGGTCGCCTCGTAGTTGTCGGAGATCGCCGCCTGGCAGTCGGCGCGGGCCAGCCGCGTCGTCCACATCAGGGCGCCGCGCAGGTGGCTGCGGAAGTCGGTCTCCTGGTAGCTGGAGGCCGTGCCGCCCATGGCGGTGTAGAAGGACCGGCCGCCGTCGTAGTCACGGCACCAGGAGACGGGGTGGTCCCAGCCGCCGCCGTCCTCGCCCGGGTCGTAGCTGTTGGCGCGGACGCGGGCGACCGTGTGGACCTTGCCCGAGGGGTTCTCCTTCCAGTTGAGCCACTTGTCCAGCCGCTTCCACTCGACGGGCAGTCCCTTGGTCGCCGGGTTCTCGCGGTCGCCGATCTCGACCACGGCCCGCTGCGCCGTGGCGGGGCTGTGCTCGGCCGGCCGGGCACCGATCAGCCCGGTGAACCAGTCCGAGTACGGCTCGGCGCGGGCCGCGTCGTGGATGCCGAGGAACCCGCCGCCCGCCTCCATGAAGCTCTCCAGGCCGGCCTCCTGCTCGGGATCGAGCACGTCGCCGTCGCCGGTGAGGAAGACGACGGCGTTGAAGCGGCCCAGCCGCTTGGCGTTGGTGAAGACCGCCGGGTTGTCGGTCGCCGAGATCGTGAAGTGCTCCTGGGCGGGGCCCTGCCCGCCGATCTTCTCGATCGCCTCGATCGCGGCGTTGACGGTGGGCGACTCCTCGCCCGTGGCGCCGTGGAAGACCAGCACGCGGACGTCCTCGCCGCCCGGCGGGCTCGGCAGGGCCAGCTTCTGCGCGGGCGTGTCCGGCGGCGGCCCGGCGAGTGCGGGGCCACTGAGCAGCCCGGCGGCGAGTGTTCCGGCCAGCAGCGCGGCGATCCTTCTGCGCCGGGGTCTGGCCCGCTTTGTATGCGGTTGGTGCCGCATAGGTGATCCACCCCTCTTCTGTCACAGAAACGTGGCAGAAGCTAGACCTCTTTCGGTGGTTCGCCAAGAGCTATGACCACAACTCGACGAACTTTGTCCAGGGTGTGGATAAACTCCCGGCTCGGCGCTACGGTCCCAGACTGATCCGTCAACTCGCCTCACTCGCACTTCCGTTGGCTCCACGCCGGCGCACCAATGGCCTCACGCCCCGGGGAGAACGAGAACGATGACCGGAAACGCGCACACCCACACCCGCCGCACCTTCAGCAGACGCCTCCTGGCGGGCGGCGCCGTCGCAGCCGTCGGCAGCACCGCGCTGACGGCCGGTACGAGCCCCGCACAGGCGGCCCCCGCGGCCTCAGGGCAACTGCGCCGCGCGGGCAAGGGGGGCGAGACCCGCCGGATCAAGATGTACGCGGAGAAGCTGCCCGACGGGCAGATGGGCTACGGCCTGGAGAAGGGCAAGGCGACCGTCCCGGGACCGCTGATCGAGCTGGTCGAGGGCGACACCCTGCACATCGAGTTCGAGAACACCATGGACGTCGCCGCCAGCCTCCACCCGCACGGCGTCGACTACGACATCGACAACGACGGCACCAAGATGAACGACAGCCACGTCGAGCCGGGCGGCAAGCGCACCTACACCTGGCGCACCCACGCCCCGGGGCGCCGCAAGGACGGCACGTGGCGCCCCGGCACCGCCGGGTACTGGCACTACCACGACCACGTCGTCGGCACCGAGCACGGCACAGGGGGCATCAGGGCCGGCCTCTACGGGCCCCTCATCGTGCGCCGCGAGGGCGACATCCTGCCCGACCCCGACCGGCAGTTCACCATCGTCTTCAACGACATGACCACCAACAACCTCACCAAGGGGCCCGACTTCAAGGCCACGGTCGGCGACCGCATCGAGATCATCATGATCACGCACGGCGAGTACTACCACACGTTCCATGTGCACGGGCACCGCTGGGCCGACAACCGCACCGGCCTGCTGGAGGGCCCCGAGGACACCTGCCGGGTCATCGACAACAAGATCACCGGGCCGGCCGACTCCTTCGGACTCCAGCTCATCGCGGGCGAGGGCGTAGGAGCCGGTGCGTGGATGTACCACTGCCACGTCCAGAGCCACTCCGACATGGGCATGGCAGGGCTGCTGCTGATCGCCAAACCGGACGGCACGGTGCCGGGGCATGGGGAGCACCACTAGGGAGTGTCTTCAAAGTAGCGGCGTCCGCCCGGAGGGCGGGCCTGGCGGTGTCTGGTGCGTGCGCTCGCAAGGCGGAGGAGGGAGTCCCTGCGTGGGGGCACCTCCCGGGGCGAGCGAAGCCGAGCCCTGGGGGAAGCGGCGACCGACGACAACGCCGCGAGCGTGCGTGCCAGGCGCCCGCCAGGCAGGCGGGACTTTGAAGACACGACCTAGGGCCACGCGAGGCGTGTCCGCTCACGCGGTCGTCCGGTCAGCGGTCCGCCCAGCCCGGCACCCACACGTCGCACGGCGTGCGCGGGCCCGTGGTGCGCAGATGGTCGCGTAGCGCGGTCAGCACCGGGTGCTGCTCCTGGCTGCGGAACAGCAGCACGTGCGGGTAGACCGGGGTCGGGTCGTGCAACGGGATACGCCGCAGGTCGTGGGTTCGAGGCCACAGGTACCGGTCCCCGCTGCCGACGAGCGTGGCCAGCGAGGCCGAATCCGCCAGCGCGTCCATCAGAGCCTCGTCACCGAAGTGGGGGCCGAGCGCGTCGATGCTCAGCCCGAACGCATCGGCCAGCTCCTGGTAGAACGCCGCCCACTCCGTGTCCGACCTGATCCCGGGGATCCAGATGCGGTGGCCGGCCAGGGCCGCGGGGCTGACCCAGGGCACGTCAGCCAGCGGGTGGCCGGGGCCGAGCAGGAGCTCCAAGGGCGCGTCCAGGAGCCGCTCGGCGCTGATCCCGGCCGGGACCTGGTCTGCCGGCAGGGCGCGGAAGGAGGCGTCGATGGTCCCTTCGACTACCGCTTGGGCGGCCTGGGCGGCGTTCTCCATGCTGAGCGTGACCGCGTCCAGGTCCGTCCCGGGGTGGGAGCGGTAGAACCGGTAGACGGCCTGGGCAGGAGCGATGCGCCGGTTGAGGACATCGACACGCAGGGGCCGGCTGCCGGGGCGCACAGCCTGCTCGGCCAGCTCGATGGCCCTCAGGACCTTCTTGGCGTGCGGCAGGAAGACCTGCCCGTCCGGGCTCAGCCGGGAGCCGCGCGAGGTGCGCACCAGGAGCCGGACCTCGGTACGCCTCTCCAGGGCCGCGATCCGTTTGGAGACCGCCTGCTGACTGATCCCCAACTCGTCGGCCGCAGCCTGGAACTGGCCGGTCTCGGCGACGGTCACGAACGTCCGCAGTGCCTCCACATCCACGCTCCCACCCTACGGAAACAACCGCCGGTTGTGTCCGGCGTGGTGCGGGTTGTTTGAGCGAGTGTTCCGCGCGGTGGTGGGATCGGCGCATGTCCACCCGCACAGAGCAGACCATGTATGTCCACACGCCTGAGTTCGCGCGCCATGCGGAGCGGATCGTGGAGGTGACCGATGCGACGTCCCGACTGAACGTGCTTCCGTTCAGCGACGGCCAAGGCCGCGCAGCACTACTTTCGGTTGTGTTCGGCGGCCTGCTGCCGGAGTCGGTGACGATCTACCCGCCGTTCTTCACCGAGCATGGGCTGAACACGACGTTCGGGGAGAACGTCTTCGTCAATCAGGGGTGCACCTTCATGGACAAGGGAGGCATCCGGATCGGCAACGGAGTCATGATCGCTCCGAAGGTCAGCCTCATCACCGGAGGCCATCCACTGCCCCTGGCCGAGCGCCGCGAGTACCTCTCCTTCGCCCCGATCGCCCTCGAAGACGACGTCTGGATCGGGACGGCTGCCGTGGTCACACAAGGGGTGACCATCGGCGCCGGTGCGGTGGTCGCCGCGGGCGCGGTGGTCACTCGTGACGTTCCTGCCGGCACTGTGGTCGCGGGAGTCCCCGCCCGGGTGCTCAAGACGACCGACTGAGCCCGGCCGGGGCCGCCGACCCCGGGTGCGCGGCACCTCCGCGCTCTGCTGAGCCCTCGTCACCCGCGGCGGCCGCCCTGCGGCGTGAACCACATCCGACTGCGCCGCCCTCCGGTACCGGTCGTCGTCTCCGGCCGCGGGCCGATCACCGTCGCCTTGTGGGGGCCCCGGGTCCCGGCGGTCCTGCGGTCTTCCGGCGCCGGCCTATCCCGCGGCTGTCGCCGCGCCGGCGGTCCCGGAGGCGTCCGGTTCGCAGGCGGGTGGTGCGGGAGCCGGCGTGCGGTAAGCACGCAGGGCCGTGTTGGCCGTGGCTACGAGGGCGATCGCCAAGCCGGCGGACAGGCCCCCGGCCACCAGGGAGAAGGGGGCGGAGGTGGCGGTGGCCAGCCCGATGGCGCCGGTGCCCACCGGAGTGCCGGTCACGTCCCAGACCTGGGCAAGCACCGCCACCGTGGCGACCTGACCACCGAGCTGGGAGGCCGAGGAGCCGATCCACAGGGCGCGGAACGGCCGACTGCCGCGGAGCGGGCGGACGTCGAGTAACCGGAGGGGGGTCCTCATCGTGGCGGCTCGACGAGGTGTTCGAGGACGCGCTGCCGCATCGACCGGCGCTCCAACGCCCGCCGCAGCTCCTCGACCACGGTGGTCAGCGGGTGCGGGAGCTCGGCGTCCAGCTCGGCGACCGTCGCGTGGGTCGCGCGCCACTCGGCTTCTATGAACGGCACCAGCGACCGGCCGCGTTCTGTCAGATCGACGCGCCGGGTACGGGCGTCGGGCCCCGGCTCGGAGGTGACGAGACCCTCCCTGCGCATGGCGGCGACGGTCTGGCTGATCGCGGAGTGCGAGCGGCCGAGGGACTCCGCGAGCTCGCGGATGGTCAGCGGCCCGGTGTGGGCGAGCCGTACCAGCGGATAGGCGAACCGGGGGCGCACGCCCTTGATGCCGCGCGCGAGGTAGACCTGTTCGATTTCGGCATCCATGGCGGCCAGCAGCTCGTTCAGCGCCTGCCAGGGATCGGGCACCGTCGTGGGATCCGGGGAGTCCGAGGATGACACGGGGCTAATATAACAACGCTGTTGTAATGTGCTCGGTCATCTTTCGCCGTCCGCCCGCCTTCGGACCGTGTTAGGCTGACGGTGTTGCGGTTTTGGTACCCATGAACGTGTGCGCGCCTGAGCTCAGTGGCTCGGGCGCGTTCTGTTTTTCCGGAGTCACTCTGGAGGGGGTCATTGCGGCGACGCGGAGCCGTGCGAGGTGTGCGGCTTCCAGCCACCCTGAAGGAGAAGAAGATGGCATCCGGCACCGTGAAGTGGTTCAACTCGGAAAAGGGCTTCGGGTTCATCGAGCAGGACGGCGGCGGCGCCGACGTCTTCGCCCACTACTCGAACATCGCGGCCACGGGCTTCCGTGAGCTCCACGAGGGCCAGAAGGTCAACTTCGACGTCACGCAGGGCCAGAAGGGCCCGCAGGCGGAGAACATCACTCCTGCCTGACGCGCGACGCGTCGTACCACCGCTGGGGCCCGCACCGTCAGGTGCGGGCCCCAGCGCCGTTCTCACGGCAGCATCCACGCCAGCACGTGCGACTGGAGCAGGACCAGCAGGCAGATGGCGAGGAGCAGCAGCAGGCTCCAGGCGACGGCCTTGCGGAAGAGCACCGCCTCCTTGCCGAGCAGGCCGACGGCCGTCGCCGCGATGGTCAGGTTCTGCGGGCTGACCATCTTGCCGACCACGCCGCCCGAGGTGTTGGCGGCGACCAGCAGTGTCGGATCCAGGCCCGCCTTGCCCGCGGCCGTCTGCTGGAGGGTGGCGAACAGGGCGTTGGCCGAGGTGTCCGAGCCGGTCACGGCCGTGCCCAGCCAGCCGAGGAGCGGGGAGAAGAAGGCGAAGGCCGCTCCCGCGCCTGCGATCCAGGTCCCGATGGTGATGGTCTGGCCCGACAGGTTCATCACGTACGCGAGCGCCAGCACCGAGCCAACCGTCAGCAGCGCCCAGCGCAGCGTCAGCACCGTGCGTCCGAACTCCCGCACGGCGTCCGGCGCCCGCACGCGGTAGACGGCTGTCACCAGCACCCCGCACAGCACCAGCAGCGAGCCGGGGGAGGAGAGCCAGGGGAAGACGTAGACGGTGGTGGACGAGCGCTCGCCGGCGGCCGTGAGTACCTCGCCGTCGAGCCCCGGCCACCGTAGGGACACGTCGCTGTCGGCTAGGAACTCCGTGACGGGGTCCAGCAGTTTCGCGACGGAGAAGACGGCGATGACGACGATGTAGGGGACGAACGCCATCAGGACGCGGGCACCGGTCATCGCGCCCCCGCTCTCCGGCTGCGCCGTCCGCGCCGCCTCGGGAGCCGGGCCGCTGTCACCCCCGTCCTGGCGCTCGCGCTCGGCCGCCTCCCGCAGGTCCCGGCGCACGCGCTCCCCGTCGCCCGGCTGCCACACGCGCAGGAAGACGACGACGGCGGCCAGTGCCACGAGGGAGGCGATGATGTCGGTCAACTCGACCGATATGTAGTTGGAGCTGACGAACTGCGCCACCGCGAAGGCCCCGCCGCACACCAGGGCCGCGGGCCAGGTCTGCCGCATGCCCCGCACCCCGTCCACGAGCGCCACCAGCAGCAACGGCACGAACAGCGCCAGCAGCGGGGTCTGCCGTCCGACGTAGGCGCCGATGTCCTCGTAGCTGATCTTGGTGAGGCTGCCCGCGGTGATGATCGGCGTCGCGATGGCGCCGAACGCGACCGGCGCGGTGTTGGCCACCAGCACGGTGACGGCGGCCCGCACCGGGGAGAAGCCCAGCGCCATCAGCATCACGCCGGTGATCGCCACCGGTGCCCCGAACCCGGCCAGCGCCTCCAGCAGCGCGCCGAAGCAGAAGGCGATGATCAGCGCCTGGATGCGGGGGTCGTCGCTGACGAGGTTGAAGGCGCGGCGCAGGTCGTCGAACCGTCCGCTGGAGACGGTCAGCTGGTGCACCCACAGGGCGGCCACCACGATCCACATGATCGGGAAGAGGCCGAAGGCGGCACCTTCCGTGCCCGCGAGCAGCGTCAGGTCCACCGGCATGCCGTAGGCGCCCACCGCCACCACGACGGAGACGCCCAGCGCCGCGAGCCCCGCCCAGTGCGCCTTGAGCCGCAGGCCGCCCAGCAGGACGAAAAGGGTGAGCAGCGGCAGCGCGCCCACCAGCGCGGACAGCGCGAGGGAGTCGGCCACGGGGGACAGGTCGGGACGGTACATGGTCACCCTTCGCCCTCGGACAGCGCTCATGGCGGGGCAGGCTCGCACCCCGGTTCGAACTGATCGTTTTGCAAGGTTGGTTCCGGATCGGCGCGCTGTCCAGGGGTCCGGCATGATGAGCTCATGTCCCGTCGCAAGGGCGCCTCCAAGGGCCGCCGCCCCGCCGCCACCTCCCGCCCCGCCGCCCCAGGGCCCGCGCCGCTCGCTCCCGGGGCCCCCTGCCCCTGCGGGCTCGCCCGCTACGAGGACTGCTGCGGGCGCTTCCACCGCGGTGCGGCGGCTCCCGCCTCCGCCGAGGAGCTGATGCGCTCCCGCTACGCGGCCTTCGCGGTGCGCGACGCCGCCTATCTGCGGCGCACCTGGCACCCCGGGACCCGCCCCGCGCGGCTGGACCTGGCGGGACCGTCCCGGTGGACGGGGCTGGAGATCCTCGCCACCACGGGCGGGAGTGCCTTCCACAGCGAGGGCACGGTGACCTTCCGGGCCCACTGGACGGACGGCGACGGCAGGTTCGGGACCCAGGAGGAGCGCAGTCGGTTCGTGCGGGTGGACGGGGCGTGGGTCTATCTGGACGGCGCCGTGGCCTGACGGGGTGTCATGCCACTGCGTCGGGGGGTGACTGCTTAGGTGTCGTATACACCTGATATACCGGTGGTATGACCGAGCACGCATCAGCCGAGCTCGTCATCCGGGACGCCCGCCACGGGGCTCCTGCCACGACCACGCGCCGCGACAGCAGCCACAGCGGGTCCCCTCGGATGAGGGCTCTCACTTCTCACGTAGACCTCTCAGGCCACGCGGGCCTCCTGAGGTGCGTAGACCTCTTGGGGCACGTAGACCTCTCCGGGCCGGACGGCCGGACCTAGCGTCTCCCTCCGCCGGCGGCCCGAGTGCGCCGCCGGTCCCCGCCACCCCTCGCGTCCTCTCGTCCGCCGCCCCGGCGGAGCGTGTCCGTATACGGGGCGGCGGCGCGCCCACCGGTACGTCCGGATGTCGCCCCCCCCCGCCGCTCGTGGGCCGGCCGGCGTGCCCGATGCCGTCGCCGGCGCCCGGCGTTACTCCGTGAGGTTGTCGGTCCACGGGTTCGACGGCACGGCTCCGCGCGGACCGCGAGGCCGGTCGTCAGGATCGTCGCGGCGGAAATCCGCCCCAAATGTCGCAGACGTCTGAAAAGTACCGATCTTCATCCGCCCTAGGCACGCCTGCCGTGCCGTGACAGACGGGTATGGGAAGCGCACCATATGCACCTTCTTGTGAAAGGGACACGTCAGCCGCTGGCCGGCGAGGTCCTGGTCCCCAACTCCAAGTACCACGCGCACCGCGCCCTGATCCTCGCCTCCCTCGCGGAGGGCACCAGCGTCATCCGCGGCCTCTCGGACGCCCGGCACGTCCAGTACACCGTGCAGCTCCTGCGCGGCCTCGGCGTCCGCGTCGACGTCGACGGCGACTCCTTCGTCGTCCACGGCGGGCCCTACCGGGCGCGCCGCGCCTCGGTCTCGGCCGGCAGCTCCGGCACCACGCTCTACTTCATGATCGGACTCGCTTCCCTCACCGACCGGCCGGTCGCCGTCACCGGGCAGAAGTACTTCAAGCGCCGCCCCGTCTCCCCCCTGCTGGACGCGCTGCGCACCCTGGGAGTCGAACTGGAGTCGGCCGACGGATGCCCTCCCGTACACGTGCGCAACAAGCGGCCCACGGGCGGTCACGTACGCGTCGCGGGCACGCTGTCCCAGTGGATCTCCGGCCTCCTCCTGCTCGCCCCCTTCGCCACCGGACCCAGCGTCGTCGAGGTCGAGGGCGAGCTGAACGAGCAGCCGTACCTGGAGCTGACGGTCGCCATGATGCGGCAGTTCGGCCTCGCGGTGACCGTCTCCGAGGACTGGCGGCGCTTCGAGATCGAGGGCGGCCAGCACGCCACCCCCTGCGACCTCACCCTCCCGCCGGACATCGGCTCCGCCGCCTTCGGTCTCGCCGCCGCCGCGCTCCACCCCTGCGACGTACTGCTGCGCGGCATGCACAAGCTGCACGGCGGCCCCGCCGACCACCCCGAGGCCCACTTCCTCGACCTCGCCAGGGCCATGGGCATCCCCATGGAGCTGGACGAGGCAGGGCGCGGGGTCCGCGTCCGGCACGAGGGCATCGACCTCAAGGGCGTCGAGGTCGACTGCCGCGAGGTCCCCGACATGCTGCCGGTCCTGGCCACCCTCGGCACCTTCGCGCAGGGCGAGTCCGTCTTCCGCAACGTGGCCCACACCCGGCTCAAGGAGTCCGACAGGGCCGCCGCCATGCTCCAGCTCAACGCCATGGGCGGCGAACTCGAACTCCGGGGCGAGACCCTGCGGGTGGGCGGCGGCACCAGGCGCCTGGTGGGCACCGGGCTCTCCTCCTTCAACGACCACCGGGTGCTGATGTCCCTGGCGGTCGCCGCCTCCCGGGCCTCCGGGCGCACCACCCTCACCTACCCGAACGCCTACCGGATCTCCTACCCGGCCTTCCTGGAGTCGATGAACACGCTCGGCATCCCCATGACCGTCGAAGGCGGCACCAGTCCTTTTGTCCAGAGCGGCAGACGCCCCGCCGCCGACCGCCGCCCGCACGACCCCCTCACCCCACAGGCCCCCCGCACCACGACGGACGTCTCGCACCCCGACGAGGCGGCCCAACACACCCTCCCCGAACTCGTCGCCGACCGCGCCGCCCGCGACCCCGACGGCACCGCCCTCGTCGACGTACGGGCGAGCGGCGCCACCACCCTCACCTGGCGGCAACTGCACGAGCGCGGCGAGCACATCGCCGCGCTGCTGCTGCGGCTGGGCGTGCAGCCCGGCGAGGCCGTCGCCTTCCAGCTGCCCAACCGCTGGGAGTTCACCGCCATCGCACTCGCCTGCCTGCGCGTCCGCGCGCTGTGCTGCCCCATCATGCCGATCTTCCGCGAGCGGGAGGCCGCCTTCACCCTGCGCCGCTCCTCGGCCCGGGTGCTGCTGCTGCCCGACCACTTCAGGGGCCGGCGGCACGCCGCCGAGATCGCCGCGCTCGTGGCCGAGGGCAGCACCGACGTCGGCAGGCTCGCGCACGTCGTCGTCCTGCCCTCGGGGGAAGGCCCCGCCGACCTCCCCGCCGCGGCCCGCGAGGGCGGAAGCGTCCACTGGCACGAGTGGAGTGCCGCGCTCGACTCCACACCCGTCGACCCCGCGGCGCTCGCCGCCCGCGTGCCCACCTCCGGCGACCTCACCCAGCTCCTGTTCACCTCCGGCACCACCGGCGAGCCCAAGGGCGTCCTCCAGCGCTCCGCCTCCCTCAGCCGCGCCGTCTCCATGGAGATCCGGCACCTCGGGCTGACCGGAGCTGACACCATCTGGATCCCCTCGCCGCTCGCCCATCAGACCGGCTTCCTCTACGGCATGTGGCTGGCGCTCGTCCTCGGCGTCCCGCAGATCGTGCAGGCCGAGTGGAACGCGCCCCTGGCGCTGCGGTCGCTGCGCGAGCACCGCGCCACCTTCGTACAGGCCGCGACACCCTTTCTGATGGACCTCGTCCGCGCCGTCGAGGACGGCGAACGCGCCCCCCAGGACCTGCGGATCTTCGTCGCCACCGGCGCCACCGTCCCCCGCGGCCTGGCCGAACGCGCGAGCCGGGTGCTGTCCACCACCGTGCTGGGCGCCTTCGGCTCCACCGAGACCTGCCTGGCCGCCCTCGCGGCCCCCGGCGACGAGCCGGCACAGCGCTGGGGCACCGACGGGCGCGCCCTCACCGGCGTCCGCATCAGGGTGACCGACGAGAGCGGAGCCGAGATGCCCCCCGGCACGGAGGGCCACTTCGAGATCCTCACGCCCACCCTCTTCGACGGTTACCTGGAGCGGCCCGACCTGACCGCCGAAGCGCTCACGGCCGACGGCTGGTACCGCACCGGTGACCTCGCCACCATCGACGCCTCCGGATTCCTGCGGATCACCGGCCGGGTCAAGGACGTCATCAACAGGGGCGGCGAGAAGATCCCCGTCGCCGAGGTCGAACAACTGCTGCACGACCACCCCGCGGTGGCCGACGTGGCCGTCGTCGCGATGCCCGACGAACGCCTCGGGGAGCGCGCCTGCGCCTTCGTCGTCCCCGAGCCCGGCGGCGCGCCCCTCGGATTCGAGCAGTTGCAGAAGTACCTCGACTCCCACCAGGTCGCCAAGCAGTACTGGCCCGAGCGGCTGGAGACCGTCGCGGACGCGTTGCCCCGCAACGAGGTCGGAAAGATCCAGAAGTTCGTGCTCAGGGAGCGGGCCCGCGGCCTGCGTCCCCAGCGCGGAGAAGGAGCGGAATGATGAGTGAGCAGCACGGCACCCGGCCGGCACAGCAGGGCGTGGGGCCCGCGCAGTACGAGCGGCTGCGCCAGAAGGTCACCGCGTGGGTGACGGGCCCTGGCGAGGAGTGGGCCGCGCGCATCGAGGCCACAGGCCAGGTGCCCGAACAGCTCTGGGCCGAACTGCGCGAGGAGGGGTTCCTGCGCATGGCCGCGCCCCGCTCCTACGGCGGCCACGGGCTCTCCTTCACCCAGTGGATGGGCCTCATGGAGATTTTCTCCCGCTCGCACGGCTCCCTGCGGATGATCGTCCACGTCGTCAACGGCATCTGGCGCGCCATGGACCCCTTCGCCACCGACGAGCAGCGCAAGAAGTTCGTCCTGCCCGCCATCGAGGGCGACCTCAAGATCGCCTTCACCCTCACCGAGCCGGGCAACGGCACCGGAGCCGACATCACCACCTCCGTCGAACGCGATGGCGACACCTACCACCTCACCGGCGACAAACACCTGATCACCTTCGGGGTGCGCTGCGACTACTATCTGCTCGCCGCGCGCGTGGCAGGCTCCACGGGACACGAGGGCACCGTCTGCCTGCTGGTGCCCCGCGACGCGCAGGGCGTCCACGTCGAGGACACCTCCCAGACCATGGGCGTGACCGGCACCGACCACGCCACCCTCCGCTTCGAGCGCACCCCCGTGCCGGTCGCCAACCGGCTCGGCAAGGAAGGCGAAGGGCTCGACGTCGCACTCGGCGGCTTTCTGACGCCCTCGCGGATCTCGGTCGGCATGAGCTGCGTCGGACTGGCCCAGCGCGCTCAGGAACTCGCCCTCGACTACGCGCGCAGCCGCCACACCTTCGGCAAGAAGCTCACCGGGCGGCAGGCCGTCCAGTTCATGCTCGCCGAGAACGCCGCCGACATCGAGGCGGCCAAACAGCTGGTGATGCACGCCGCGCGCACCTTCGAGGAGGGTGGCGAGGACGCCTCCATGCTCTCCTCCATGGCCAAGATGACCGCCGTATCCATGCTCACCCGCGTCACCGACAACGCGCTCCAGGTGCACGGCGGCCTCGGCTACTGGAAGACCAGCCCCATCGAACGCGTCTACCGCGACGCGCGCGCCCAGCGCTTCGAAGAGGGCACCAACGAGATCCAGAAGACCGTCGTCTTCCGCGAACTGCTGCGCGCACACACCCAGGGAGGGAACCCGTGACCGACACCGAGAGCCCGAAGGTCGCACTCATCACCGGAGCCTCGCGAGGCATCGGCCGCGAGCTGGCGCTGACCCTCGCCCGGCGCGAGGGCGCCACCATCGCCGTCAACTACAAGAAGAACGCCGACCTCGCCGAGAAGACCGTCGCCGACATCGCCTCCCTCGGCGGCAGCGGCTTCGCCGTCCAGGCCGACGTGGAGACCCCCGAAGGCGTCACCGCGCTCTTCGACGAGGTCGCCAGGCGCTGCGGGCGGCTCGACTGGTTCGTCTCCAACGCGGCGGCCAGCGCGTTCAAGAACATCGTCGACCTCAAGCCCCACCACCTCGACCGCTCCTACGCCATGAACCTGCGCCCCTTCGTGCTCGGCGCCCAGGAGGCGGTCAAGCTGATGGACGACGGCGGCCGCATCGTGACGCTGTCCTCCTACGGCTCCCTGCGCGCCTACCCGACCTACGCCACCCTCGGCGGGATGAAGGCCGCCATCGAGGCATGGGTCCGCTACATGGCGCTGGAATTCGCCCCCTACGGCATCAACGTCAACGCGGTCAACGGCGGGCTGATCGACTCCGACTCGCTGGAGTTCTTCTACGACGTCCCCGGCATGCCCGAGATGAGCACCGTCCTCGACCGCATCCCCAAGGGCCGCCCCGGCACCGTGGCCGAGGTCGCCGACGTGCTGGCCTTCCTGCTGGCGCCGGAATCGGAGTACATCACGGGGCAGACGCTCGTCGTCGACGGCGGACTCAGCGCCGTCGCACCGCCGTTCTTCGCCGACGCGGGGCCCGAACTGAGCCTCCCACCGCGCCCGCAGCGCCCCGCATGACCGACCGCGCGCCGCGGCGGCACGGCACGACCGACCGCGCCCGGCAGCGGTCCGCATGACGGCCCGCCGGGCGCCCGCCCACCCCTCCGGCGGGCGCCCGGCGCGGCCCCGCACGCACCACACCGAGGAGTAGTCCCGCGTGTTCACCCACGTCACTCGGCCCGGCGCCATCGGCTCGCTCCAGGTCGCGAACCGCCTGGTCATGGGGGCGATGCACCTCAACCTGGAGACCCTGGACGACGGGGGCGCCGCACTGGCCGCCTTCTACGCGGCACGGGCCCGCGGCGGCGCCGGACTCATCATCACCGGCGGCTCGGCCGTCAGCCCCGTCGCCGCGGGCGGCCCCGGCTACAGCCACGTCAACGACCCCGCGCACCACCCCGCGCTGCGCCGCACCGCCGACGCCGTGCACGAGGCCGGCGGAAAGATCGCCCTCCAGCTCTTCCACGCGGGACGCTACGCCCTCACGGACGGAAGCGGCCTCACCCCCGTCGCGCCGTCCGCCGTGTACAGCCGCTTCTCACGCACCACGCCCCGCGCGCTGACCGAAGCGGACATCCGCGCAACCGTCGCCGACTTCGCCCGCGGCGCGGCCACGGCACGCGCACTCGGCTACGACGCCGTGGAGGTGATGGCCTCCGAGGGCTACCTGATCAACCAGTTCCTCTCGCCCCTCACCAACCTGCGTGACGACGCGTGGGGCGGCGACGCCGCACGCCGCCGCCGCTTCCCGCTCGCGGTGCTGCGCGCCGTACGCGAGGCGGCCGGCGACGACTTCCCCGTGCTCTTCCGCATCTCCGGCGCCGACCTCGTCCCCGGCAGCAGCACCCAGGAGGAGACCGACGCGCTCGCCGTCGCCCTCGCCCGGGAAGGCGTTCACGCCCTCGACATCGGCGTCGGCTGGCACGAGTCGCGCGTGCCCACCGTGCAGTCCGCCGTGCCGCCCGGCGCCTGGGCCTCCTACGCCGAGGCCGTGAAGAAGGCGCTGTGCGCGGCCGGACACGCCGACGTGCCCGTCATCGCCTCCAACCGGGTGGTCGGGCTCGACCAGGCCGAGAGCCTGCTGCGCGGCGGCGGCATCGACCACGTCTCCATGGCCAGGCCCCTCCTGGCCGACCCCGACCTGCCGGCCAAGTGGACCCGAGGACGCAGCGCGCTCGTCAACGTCTGCCTCGCCTGCAACGAAGCCTGCATCGACCGCTCGTTCGGCACCGAACGCGTCTCCTGCCTGGTCAACCCGCGCGCCGGACACGAACTCGCCTTCCCCGAGCAGGCCGCGGCCGACCCGCCCCGCTCCTTCGCCGTCATCGGCGGCGGCCCCGCGGGTCTGGAGGCCGCACGCGCGCTCGCCGCGCTCGGCCACCGCGTCACCCTCTTCGAAGCGGACGAGGAACTCGGCGGGCAGTTCCGCCTCGCCCGGCAGGTACCCGGCAAGGAGGACTTCGGCGCCACGGCCCGCTACTTCGCCGCCGAACTCGCCCGGCTCGGCGTCGACATCCGCCTCGGGCGGCGCCTCGGCCTGGGCGACGCGGGACTCCTGCGCCACTTCGACGGGGCCGTCCTGGCCACCGGTGTCCAGCCCCGGATCCCCGACATTCCCGGCTGGCCCCTGCTGCACACCCTCACCTACCCGGAGGTCTTCGCCCGCCCCGAAACCCTGGGCGAACGCGTCGTCCTCCTGGGCGGCGGCGGCATCGCGACGGACCTCGCGCACCTGCTCACCGGAGAGCGGACGCCCGCCACCCCGCAGGCGTTCCTCGCCGCGTACGGCCTCGGGGACGGCCCCGTCACCGGCCCCCCGACGGCGCGGCACCGGCTGACGCTGGTCAGGCGCGGCCCGCGGATCGGCGCGGGAACCGGGCCCAGCACCCGCTGGGTCGTCCTGTCCGCGCTGCGGGCCCACGGGGTCGAGATGGTGACCGGCGTCCGATACCGCGAGATCACCACAGAAGGCGTGGTCGTCCAGGGCGCCGACGGGGCCGAGCGGCTGCTCCCCGCCGACTCGGTGGTGTTCGCCACCGGGCAGGAGCCGGAGCGCGCGGCGGTGCCCGCGCTGCGGGCCGCCGGTGTCCCCTTCGAGGCCGTCGGCGGCGCGCGCGACGCGGCCGGGGTCAACGCGGTGCGCGCCACCGCCGAAGGCTTGCGAGCCGCCCACCGACTGGGTACCTCAACCGTGTGAGAGTCCCGCCCGTCCCCTCCCGTCCTCGGGGGCTTCGCCCCGAGCCCCCTCGACCTCCCCTTGCAACCGCGACGAAAGCAGCAGCGTGACCGTGTCCCACACCCCCGCAGAACCCGCCGTCGTCGTCACCGGCATCGGCGCCCTCACCCCTGTAGGCAACGACAGGGAGACCAGCTGGGCGGCGCTGCTGGCCGGAAGATCAGGCGTGGCCGAGATCTCCCGCTTCGACGCGCGTGACCTCCCCACCCGCATCGCCGCCGAGGTCAAGAACTTCCGCCCCGAAGAGCACTTCGACCGCAAGCGCCTCCGCCGCTCGGAGCGCTTCTCGCAGTACGCCGTCGTCGCGGCGCGGGAAGCCGCACGGGACGCCTCGCTGGCCGTGGACGGCGACCCTGACGCCCGCGTCGGCGTCCAGATCAACAACGCGGTGGCCGGCTTCCCCGGCATCGAAGCGGCGACCGACCAGCGGCACGAGGACCCGCGCAAGGTCAGCCCCTACTTCGTCTCCTCCGTGATCCCGAACATGCCCGCCTGCGAGGTCGCCATCGACCTGGGCGCCCACGGCCCCGTCAACGCCTCGGCCCTCGCCTGCGCCAGCGGCATCCACGCGCTGCTGGAGGCGCGCCGCACCATCCTGGCGGGCGAGGCCGACGTCGTGGTGGCCGGCGGCACCGACTCGGCCATCACCCCGGTCATGTTCACCGGGCTGAGCACCATGGGCGCGCTCTCGACCCGCAACGACGCGCCCCAGCGGGCGAGCCGGCCGTTCGACGCGGAGCGCGACGGGTTCGTCTTCGGCGAGGGCGCCGTCGTCTTCGTCGTCGAGTCCGCCGCACACGCGGCGGCCCGGGGCGCACGGCCCTACATGGAGATCAGCGGCGGCGCCCTCACCTCCGACGCCTTCCACGTCAGCGCACCGCACCCCTCGGGCGAGCACGCGGCCACGGCGATGCGGCGCGCGCTGGCCACGGCGCACACCGCGCCCGGCGAGGTGGACTACATCTGCGCGCACGGCACCGCGACGCGGATCAACGACCGGCTGGAGACGCGAGCCGTGCGGTCCGTCTTCGGCGAGGCGGCGGACGGGCTGCTGATCAGCTCGCCCAAGTCCATGGTCGGACACATGATCGGAGCCGCCGGAGCGCTCTCCGCGATGGTCGCGGCGCTGGCCATGCGGGACGGCGCGGTGCCGCCGACCCTCAATCTGGACACCCCCGACCCCGAGTGCGACCTCGACCACGTCCCGCACACCGCGCGCAAGACCGACGTGAGCACCGCCGTCGTCAACGCCTTCGGGTTCGGCGGCCAGAACGTCGTGGCCGTGCTCCGCGCGCCGCGGGGGCGGGCCGCCCGGCACCTCACTCCGGCGAGTCCTCCAGCACGCGGAACTCGAGGCCCGCACGGACCAGCCGTGCGGTGAGCGCCTCGCCCATGGCGACCGCCGTCGTCACCTGGCCCGCCGTGGGCGGCAGGTCGTCGTGGGCCAGGCACAGGGCCGCCTCGGCGAGCATCTTGGCCGTCTCGTCGTAACCGGGATCGCCGCCCGCGACCTCGGTGACGACCCGGCGGCCGCCGCCCCGGCCCACGAACCGCGCCGAGAACCAGCTGCGGGCCCTGCGCGCCTCGTCGGGGCCCTCACCGGGAGCCAGCCGCGCGGACAGGAAGCGCCGCAGCGCGGGCAGCTGGGCGGCGGCGAAGAGCCCGCCCGCGCACGCGAGGCCGCCCGCGACCACGGGCAGCCGCTTGACGGCGGCGTGGTGGCGGTAGGTGAAGACGGGCCCGTACCTCTCCAGCGCGGCGGCCGAACGGCCGACGATCTGCGGGTCGAGGGTGGGCAGCGGCACCGCCCACACGCCCAGCTCATCGTCGTGCCGCACGGTGCCCGTCGGCGTGCGGATGACGCGGTGTGCCGGGTGCGGGTCGGCGGCGCGGCGGGCCTTGGCGGTGCGGGCCATCCGGTCGGCGCGCGCGAAGGCGAGCAGGGTGCTCGCCAACGTGCCGCCGGAGATCATGGCGTTGGAGCGCACGAACCCGTCAACGCTGAGCGGTACGTTCTCGGGCAGCTGTTCGACGGTGAAGCGCACCCCCAGGTCGTGGGGGACGGAGTCGAAGCCGCAGGCGTGCACGAGCCGCGCCCCGGTCTCCTTGGCGCGGGAGTGGTGCCGCAGGTACATCAGATCCACGAACTCCGGCTCGCCCGACAGGTCCAGGTAGTCGGTGCCGGCCTCGGCGCAGGCGGCGACCAGCCGGGTGCCGTAGCGGATGTAGGGGCCCACGGTGCTGGCGACCACGCGCGAGCGCGCGGCGAGCTTGGCCAGGGAACCCGCGTCGGCGGCGTCGGCGGTGACCAGGGGGACGTCCGCGGCGGCGGGATGGTCGGCGGCCAGCCGGGCGCGCAGGGCCGCGAGCTTGTCGCGGCCGCGTCCCGCCAGCGCCCAGCGGCACCCGTCGGGCGCGTGCGCGGCCAGGTGGCGTGCCGTCAGCTCTCCCACGAACCCGGTGGCCCCGAACAGGACGACGTCGAACTCCCGCGCCCCGCGCTCAGCTGTCCCAGTCTCCACGGCGATCTCCTCCACACGAGCGGCTCTTACCGATCAGTAGGGCGTCGCCTCTCATTTCAGCAGACGCGACATCCGACGGTCGGCGAGGGGCCTGCCCCCGGTCTGACAGGTCGGGCAGTACTCCAGCGCCGAATCCCGGAAGGAGACCGAGCGGATGGTGTCCCCGCACACCGGACAGGTCTCGCCCGCGCGGCCGTGCACCCGCAACCCGAGCCGCTTGCCCGCCTTCAGCCCGGCGGCCGGCACCCCGCGCGCCCGCTCGACGGCATCGGCGAGCGTGTCCCGCAGCGCCGCGTACAGCGTGTCGACCTCCTCCTCGGACAGGTCGGCAGCCAGTTTGAACGGCGACATCCGCGCCGCGTGCAGAATCTCGTCCGAGTAGGCGTTGCCGATGCCGGAGACGACCGACTGGTCCCGCAGCAGGCCCTTGATCCGCTGGCGCCGGCCGCCCAGCAGCGCCGCCAGCGCCTCGCGGTCGAACTCCGGTGCCAGGGGATCGGGGCCGAGCCTGGCGACGCCCGGCACCTGCCGCGGGTCGCGCACCACGTGGACGGCCAGCCGCTTCTGCGTACCCGCCTCGGTCAGATCGAAGCCCTCACCCGAGGCGGCGCCGCCGGAGGCGTCGGCCAGTTCGAGCCGCAGCGCGAGCGGCCCCTTGCCGGGGCGCGGCGGCGCGGCGGGCAGCGCGTCCTGCCACCGCAGCCACCCCGCCCTGGCCAGGTGGACCACAAGGTGCAGACCGCCCGCGGGCCCGCCGTCCGCCGCCATGTCGAGGAACTTGCCCGCACGCCGCACCCCCGTGAAGGTGCACCCTTCAAGCGCCTGTACGGGCGGGTCGTACGTCTTGAGCACACTCACGGCGACCGGCAGCACGCGCCACACGGAACGTCCGCTCAGCCGCTCGTCCAGAAAACCGGACAGCGCCTCGACCTCGGGAAGCTCCGGCACGGTGTCTCCTTCCGGGAGAAGCGGAACGGCGGGGCGGCCTCACCGCGAGGCCGCCCCGGCCCTCCGGGTCCGCCCTCAGACCAGCTTGGCCTCGTGCGTGATCGTGGTGCCCTTGAGCGCCTGGCTGACCGGGCAGTTGCGCGCCGCGTCCGCGGCGGCCGAGGCGAAGGCGGCCTGGTCGATGCCGGGAACCTCGCCCTGGACGGTCAGATGGATGCCCGTGATGCCGGTACCCGGCTGGAAGTCCACGGCGGCCTTGGTGGTCAGCCTGGACGGCGGGGTCCCCGCACCGGTCAGCCCGTTCGAGAGCGCCATCGAGAAGCAGCTGGAGTGCGCGGCCGCGATCAGTTCCTCCGGGCTGGTCCTGCCACCGGGCTCCTCGGCGCGCGCCGCCCAGGAGACGGGGTATTCGCCGATGCCCGAGGAGTCGAAGGTGACGGCCCCCGCCCCCTCCTGCAAGGCGCCGTTCCAGACGGTGTGGGCGGTACGGGTGGTGGCCATGGTGATCACTCTTTCCTCACATCGGTGTCAACAGGCACGGGGCGCGCCGAGCCGTGTCCTGCCCCGGCGCGGGACACCCCGTGCCAGTCTCGCAGTACCCGATCCTGCGCCTTCGCCACGCCCAGGACAGCCCCCGACGCGCCGAGGGGGGAGGGCGCTCACCCTCCCCCTCGGCGTCGCCGTGGCCCCCGCCGCCGTCGCCGGCCTCAGGCGAAGACGGGCATGATCTCGCCGTGGATCGCCCTCAGCTGGGTCGCGGCGTCCGCCACCCCTTCCAGATCGCGCCCGGTGAAGGCCCGCACCAGGGCCCGGTCGGTGACGGCGCAGATCACGTGGTTGACACCGGCCGGTGCGATCTCGTCCCGGATCCTGGCCGCGCACTCCTGGGGCGTGCCGGACACCGAGAGCCGCTCGGTCAGCGAGTCGGTGGTCAACTCGATGCCGCGGGCCAGGTCGCCCGCGCCGATGGCGTCGATCACCGGCTTCAGCTCGGCCGGGTCGACGCCGTTGCGCACCAGCTGCTCGGCCGGCATCGAGGACGCGTAGATGCCCACCATGCTGCGGGCCGCGTCTTTCGCGGCGGCCGAGTCGGGGCCCGTCGCGAAGACCACCCAGGCGCCGATGTCCAGCGCGCGCCAGTCCTTGCCCGCCCGCTCCGCCCCCGCCCTGATGTGCCGGACGGCGTACTCGTACGCGTCACGGGTGTAGCTGAGCGCGTGGTGGCAGCCGTCCGACAGCTCACCGGCCGCCTCGAAGGACCGGGGCCCGCGCATGGCTCCGAGCTTGAGCGGCACTCGCTGCTGCACAGGGCGGGCGAAGGTGAACAGCCCCTCGTAGGAGTAGAACTCGCCCTGCCGGGTGATCGCTCCCTCGTCGAGCAGCGTGCGCACGACGGCGAGCGCCTCCTTGGTGCGGGACAGCGGCCTGGTGTGCTGCCAGTCGATGCCGTACTGGGCGAGGAGCCCGAAGTTGCCGCTGGAGAGCACCGCTTCGGCGCGCCCTTCGGACAACTCGTCCAGCGTGGCGACGGCCTGCGCGATCAGGGAGGGCTCCCGCAGCGTCACGGGGGAGACGCTGGGCCCGAGACGGATGCGCGTGGTCGATCCCGCCGCCGCGGCGAACAGCAGCCACATGTCCTTGTGCCAGGTCTCGTCGGCCGCGTAACACGCGTGGAACCCCAGCTCGTCGGCGAGGCGTACCGCCTCGAGCGACTCGGTGAGGGGGTAGTCAGGAAGCATCGCGTAACTGAACTTCATGGGCCACCTTTCCTGCCGCCGGCACCGGGCGGGGCCTCAGCCCGTGCCGGAAGGCGCGAGGAGTGGTGTGCGGACCGGGCAGATTGTGCCAAGGGGGCGCGCGCCCCGCGAGAGTTGTGTGCGACGACGCGCCGGACGACTGGGTACCCCGTACAACAACTTCCGTACGTCCCGCGGCTTCCGTGGCGGTACGGTGTGACGCCCAGCGGGTATCAAAGAGTAACCAGCCTCATTCGGAGAGTGAGAAGGAAGTGGGTGGCCCACAGTCATGATCAAGGGAATCGACGTCTCCTCCTACCAGCCGGAGGACTACAGCACGCGGGGCATGGAGTTCGTCTTCATCAAGATCACCGAGGGGAAGTCGTACACCAACCCCAAGTGGGTCGCGCAGCGCAAGACGGGCCGCGACGCGGGACTGGTCACCGGCTTCTACCACTTCGTCAGGCCGGGCAGCATGAAGGAACAGGCCGACTACTTCCTCTCGAAGATCAACCTCGTCGCGGGCGACATGCTGGCACTCGACTGGGAGGACGCCGGGGTCGGCAACGACGAGAAGGACGAGTGGATCAAGTACGTGCAGGACAAGGCCCCCAAGCACAAGGTCATGCTCTACTGCAACGTCGACTTCTGGCTGAACCGCGACAAGACCTCGTTCGCGGGGGACGGTCTGTGGATCGCCCACTACAACGGCAAGCCCGGCGAGCCGGGGGTCAAGCACCGTTGGCGCTTCCACCAGTACACCAGCGACCCCCTCGACACGAACCTGGGCGAGTTCGACAGCCGGGACGCCCTGCGCAGCTGGGCGGGCGGCAAGAAGTAGCCGCGCGGCGCCCCCGCACCACGCGCGAGGGCCCGCAGGCGACCCCACGCCGCCGGGGCGAACGCCGCCGACGGCGGCCGAGGGTCCCACCCGACGCCGGCTGCCGATACGCTCCCGTTCATGCCGGAAGCCAACTCGCCCTCGTCCACGTCCCCCCACGCCCCCACGGAGGTCCCCGCCGACGAACGGATACGCACCCAGGAGCGGACCCCCACGGCGGAACGCACACCCCCCAAGGGCCGCGCCTCCACGGAGGACGCCCCCACCGAAGGGCGCACCTCCGTGGACCGGCGCACCTCCGTGGAGGGGCACACCGGCGCCGAGGCGAGGGGCCCGGAGACCGGCCCAGCGGGTGAGAGGGGACCGGAGCGTGAGAGCGGCCCCGCCCGTGAGGTCGGACCGGAGCCTGAGGCCGGCCTTGCCCGTGAGGCGCCTAAGCACCCGGAGCACCATGAGGCCGAGGCGGACCAGGGCCCGGCAGCCGAGGGCGACGGCCCGGCCGAGGAGGAACGCCCGTCGCTGACACCGCGTCAGGCGCGGCGCATACGCATCGTCCTGTCCACCGTCGTTATGCTGGCGGTCGCCGTCGCCCTCGCCGTCCGCCTGGGCGCGGCCCCCTCGGTGCTGACCGTCGGCTTCTACGGGCTGGCGCTGATCCTCTCCGGAACCGCCATCGCCCTCAGCCGCAGGGGCCGCACCCGGGTCGCCACCGCGGTGCTGGTGCTCGGTTTCGTCCTCGTGGTGTTCGGCGAATGGCTGGTGTGACCGGCACGGCCCCGCGGGACCGCCGGCGCCACGACCCCGGCGCTCAGATCCACTCGATGGTGTCGCCGCCCACCAGACCCGGCACGCGCGCCCAGTCGCGGGGGCTGCACGCGGCATCCGGCGTACCGTCCGCCTCCCTGGGACCGCCCGCCCCCGTGGCCGCCCCGAAACCGACCGCGGGCAGCGCGTACCGCAGCCGGCCCAGCGGGCTGTCGGCCTCCGTCAGCCACGGCGCGTGGTCGAGCGGCGGCTCGGCGGCCGCCTGACCGTCACGCGCCGCCCGCCCCCCTCCGGTCGCGGCCCCGCCTGCGCCCTGCCCGGCGGCGTCCGGAAGAGGCGCCGCGGGCAGCTCGTGCAGCAGCCAGTGGGCGGTACGCGCCAGCGAGAGCCGTACCAGCCGTGAACCCGCCGTACCGGTGCGCTGCTCGGTGAGCGCCCTCAGCAGCCCGGCCGCCAGCAGATAGCCGGAGCCGTGGTCGAGCGCCTGCACGGGCAGCGCCCCGGGGACCAGATCAGGCGAACCGGCCTCCCCGCCCGCGCCCCGCGCCGCCTCCACGGCGGCGATGCCCGTCGCCGCCTGCACCAGGCTGTCGAAGCCCCGCCGACGCTGCCAGGGCCCCGCCTGGCCCCAGGCGCTGAGCTGGCCCACCACCAGGCCGGGGCGTCGGTCCATCAGCGACTCGGGCGCCAGCCCGAACCGGTCCAGCGCGCCGGGCCGGTACCCGGTGACGACCACGTGCGCCGACGCCAGCAACTCCTCGAACGTCGCCTGCCCCGCGCGGCTGGACAGGTCCAGCAGCGCGGAGCGCTTGCCCAGGCCCGTGTCCGCGTGCGTGCCGGGCAACTCGGGCCGCTCCGGCGCGTCGACGCGCAGCACGTCGGCGCCCAGCAGCGCCAGCGTGCGGGTCGCGACCGGGCCCGCGAGCACACGGGTGAGGTCCAAAACGCGCAGCCCCCGCAGCCCGCCAGCTCCCGGCGGGCCCTCCAGGGCCGGCGTCGGCGCCGTGTCCAGACCGCTCACCCCCACCAGCGGGGCGGCCGCGACCGCCTCCCGCTGCGGATGCGCCACCCACTCCTCGGGGGTGCGGACGGCCACCGCCAGACCGCCCTCCCGGAACACCACCTCCTCGACCTCCCGCGCCCGGCGGCTCGCCAGCTCGGTGGCCACCCGGCCCGCCGCGGCCTCGTCGTCGGCCGGGCCGTGGTCCGGCATGCCCAGCGCGGACAGCAGGCGGGCGCGGTGGTGCGGGTAGTTGGCGTGGGTGCGGACCCAGCCGTCAGCCGTACGCCAGAAGCGCGACAGCGGCGCGAACGCGGCCGGGCCGTGCCCGTCGATACGGACCAGCCGGTCGCTGTGGAAGGCCGTCGCCACCGCGCCGTCGTCGACCCGGACCGGCGGCAGCAGTGCGCTCCGCGCCCGTACGCAGGAGAACTCGGCCGCGGCCAGCGAGCAGGCGGCGACCGCAGCGGAGGCCAGTTCCCGCACGGGCAGCGCGGACGGGAGGACCCCGGGGCGGCGCTCGTACGAGACGCGCCCCAAAAGAGCGGGGTCACCGCCCAGCGCGGCCCACGCCTGAGCCGCCCCGGACGGGGTCCCGTCCCCTCGCCCCTCCACGGAGTCCCGCTCGGACGCAGGGTCCGAGACCCCGGAGGCCGCACCGGACACCCGGCCGGAGGCGCCGGCGGCGGACGCCGGTCCGCCCGGTTCGAACTCGGTGTCGAACGGTCCGGCGCTCGCGGAGCCGCGCGCGGAGAGGTCCCCCGGCGACGCGGGCTTCCCGGCCGCAGCAGAAAACTGATCCATGCGACGCATTTTCACACCCGGAGGCACGGAAGGCCGGGACGGCGGGGCGGTGAGGGGGCCCAGGTCGCCGGCCGCCGGTCGCCGCCCGGGCCCGGGCGGCGGGCCCGGAAGGAGAACTGCGGTGCAGCACACGGCGGCGGGTACCGGACCGCCCTCTCGGGGTGGCCACCCCGACAGGGCGGCCCGCGAGAGGGCCGCGGTCCTCGCGGACGACTACTCCGAGCGGGTGCCGCGCCGTGCCGTACGCCCTCGGGGTGCCCTCGGGCACGGCCCCGGCCGGACCGGTGCCGGGCGGCGGCCCTGGCCGGGCCGGGACGGGCGCGGCTGTGGGGTGGGGCGGCTGTGCGGCAGGGTGGCCTGGTGGCCTGGTGGCCGTATGAGGGCCCGGGCGAGACCCCGGCCCGTGCCCGGGGGCGGGCAAGCCATTGGCCGGGCTCGCTTCGCCGTGTGCCCCCGCCCGGAGAGGTGCCTGCCAGACGTGGCACGGCTCGGCTCCGCGGTAGCGCTTGCGGTAGCGGCCGCTACGGAGCTGTCGCGCTACCGCGCTGTGGCGCCACCGCGCTCCACCGCGCTATGGGGTCTGCTGTGCCGTGGTGCCTGCCGCGTCGGGGGTCTGCCGCGCCGTGGGGGCTGCGAGGTTCCGCTGACCCCGGAAGAGGACTCGGAGGTCGTGGCGCTGATCCCGCTGGAGGGCACCGACGCGGGGACGAGCTCGCACTGCTGCGCGTCATCGCACCGCAGCACGGTCGCTCTTCGGCCCGATGCCGTTGAGCTCGGTCCGAGTGCCGTCCGGGGCGAACGCGTGGTGGAAGGTGAAGGCGTGCGGCGCGGGACCGTGGTCGTGGAGGTGTTCCAGCCGGGAAACGCCGTCCTGCCAGGTGGGTGTCGCGCCCTTTGCAACCCACCAGAAGACGTGACCCGGGTGTTCCGTCCTCTCGAACCAGTCGTAACGCCTGTTCAGCGCCTCACGGTGCAGACCGGTGTAGACGGCGTCGAAGGCGGGGCGCAGGTCGGCCCAGAGCGAGAGGGTCGTGGCCAGCGCCGTGGTTTCCGCCGTACGGCCCTTGCCGTACCAGCCCGGTACGGCGAACTCTCCCCATGCGCCCCAGTCCGCCTCGAAGAACACGCCCTGGTCGCCGTCTGCCGCTTCAGCACGAGCGAGGTACCCGGGGTGCCGGCTCATGTTCCGGTAGACGGCCTCACCTATGTCGTAGAACTCGCGTGTGAGAGGTGCCGGATCGGCCAGAGGTGTCTTCAGGACGCCGAAGGTGTACAGCGCAAGATGGGACATGCGTTTCTCCCTGGTGGTGACGGTGCGGACCTGGTGGGACGGCGCGGAGGGGTGCGGAGGTGCGGGCGGTGCTCCGAGGGGAGCCGGATGGGTGGCTTACGCAGGGGGTGAGGAGTCGTGGGGCGTGGCCCCCTCACCCCGTCGCGGGCCGCTCACCCCGAAGGAACTCCCGTGCGACCGTGGGCGATCGTCGAGGACAGGGTGAAGGTAGCCGCCTGTGCGGGCCCTGTCGAAGTTGCGTTTTCCCTGCCCAAGTGGCCTCCTGCCGGCAGCGTGAAGGCCCCCGGGAAAACCATGGCGCCCACCACCGAGGTCCACGGCGCGGACCACTGAGCATGCCGCTCACCGCTCGCCGGTCTCGGCGACTCTCAGCGACGCGCCCGCCGCAGGACTCCCTTGGCGAGCTTTCCCGTGGGGGTACGAGGCAGGCGGTCGGTGAACTCCACCGAGCGGGGCACCTTGTACCCGGCGAGGTGCTCGCGCAGATACGCCAGCAACTCCTCTTCCAGCCCCGGGCCTTCCGAACCTCCCCGAACCTGAGAACCCTCCGGACGCGCGGGTGCCGTCGGCTCGGCTTCGACCACGGCGTGCACCGACTCGCCCATCTCAGCGTCCGGCACGCCGATCACCGCCACGTCGGCGACCTTGGGATGCAGAGCGAGACAGTCCTCGATCTCCCGCGGGTAGATGTTCACGCCGCCGGAGATGATCGTGAACGCCGCCCGGTCCGTGAGGAAGAGGTAACCGTCCTCGTCGACATGGCCGATGTCCCCCGTCGTCGTCCATGCCGGATGCAGCGGATGCCGGGCCTCGGCCGTGCGGTCCGGAGCGTTGTGGTAGGTGAACGGCAGCTCCTCGCGGGCGAAGTAGACGGTCCCCGTCGTTCCCGCCTCCACCTCCGTGCCGTCGTCCGCGCAGACCCTCACCTCACCCAGCAGCCCCGACCTGCCGACCGAGCCCGGCTTGCGCAGCCACTCCTCGGGGGTGATGACGGTCAGTCCGTTGCCCTCCGTCGCGGCGTAGTACTCGTACAGGACCGGGCCCCACCACTCCATCATGCGGCGCTTCACCTCGGCGGGGCACGGAGCGGCGGCGTGGATCGCCACCCGCAGCGACGACACGTCGTAGCGCGCCCGCTCCGCCTCGGGCAGCTTCAGCATGCGGACGAACATCGTCGGCACCCACTGGCCGTGAGTGACGCGGTACCGCTCGATCGCCTCCAGCGTCCCGGCGGCATCGAACGCGTCCATCAGCACCACCGTCCCGCCCGCCGCGGTGACCACCGCGCAGAACCGCAGCGGCGCCGCGTGGTAGAGCGGAGCGGGGGAGAGGTAGACGGTGTCGGTGTCGAAGCCGTACAGCTCGGAGAAGAGCACGGCCAGCGGATTGGGCGAGTCGGTGATGTCGTCACCCGACAGCGGCGGCCGAACCCCCTTGGGACGGCCCGTGGTTCCCGACGAGTAGAGCATGTCGGCACCCCGCGGCTGGCGTGCCGGCGGCTCGGACGAGGCCGCCGCCAGCGCTCGCTCGTAGTCGTCGTAGGCGGCCGCCTCGCCCGGCAGATCCTCCAGGGGGGACCGTACGCCAGCCGCTCCCGCACCTGCGGCGTGCGTGGCACCAGTTCGGCCGCCAGCCCGGGCAGGCCCGCCGAGACGATCATGACCCGTGCCCCGCAGTCCCGCACGATGTAGGCGGCCTCGTCAGCCGTCAGATGACTGTTGACAGCGGTGACGTAGAGGCCGGAGCGCAGCGCCGCCCAGTAGACCTCCAGGCAGTGCGGGTCGTTGTCGGACACCAGCGCGAGGTGATCGCCGGGTACCAGACCCGCCGCGCGCACGTGGTTCGCGAGCCGGAGGGAACGCTCCTCCAACTCCTGGTAGGTGACCACCCGGCCCGTGCGGGCGACGATGACGGCGGGCTTGTCGGGTTGTGCGGACGCGTGGACTCCCGGGTACATGGGCGGTGTCCCTCCAACGGTCCTGGCAGGGCATCAGCCCAGTGTCGCGCCGTGCCGCCCCCGGGTCACTACCGCCGACATCCCGCCGACACACCCTGCTCGGGGCCGCGCCCGCGCTGCGCCCGCTGACCGTGCCGGCTTTCGGCCCCTGCCGTGCTCGCCCCCGCACGCTGCCCGTGCCCGCAGGCGCAACGCTGCCCGTGCCCGCAGGCCCACTCCGCCCGAGCCGTGGAACGACCGCACCCTCCCGCCACGGGGGCGAGCGGCCCGTCCCCGCCAGGGGGGTGAGCGGCCCCCTTCAGCACCGCTCGGACACGTGGCCCTCCTGGCCCTCGGGCAGTACATCCAGGTCGCGGCGGACGATCGAGACCTGGTCGCCCCACGTACGGCACGCCGCCGCCAGCCCCTTGGCGCCGTACTCGACATCCAGCACCCGGTCGTCGTACGCCGCCGCGTACTGCTCGCACTCGTCGTACTGCCCGCACTCCTCCGTCACCGCGAAGTCGAAGCCCATCCGGGCGCGCCGCGGCAGCAGCTCCGCCGCGTTCTTCTGCCCCGCCGCCAGCCCGGACCGGTGCGCGCGCCGGGTCAGCAGCGCGGCGAACGCGGCGTTGTCGGCGTGGCCGAGCCGGCCGCCCGAGCGCTCGTAGGAGTCGAGGTTGTCCAGCTCGACCGCTTGGAAGCCGCTGTCCGCGCAGCCGTCGATCCACCGGCCGACGATGCGCGCCAGCGCCTCGCGCCGCTCGGACGTCGAGAGGTCGAACAGCGCCTCGTCCCACTCGCGGTCCAGCACCGGCTCGCCGCTCTCGGTGCGCAGAAGAAGGCGGGGATGGTGCTCCTGCCACCAGTCGAGCGCGTCGGGCTGCGCCTGGAAGGCGTTGACGTAACAGACGTTGTACTGCCCGGACTGTGGCCTGTCGCCCCGGTCCCGGGAGACGACGCGCACGCCGGCAGCGGGTCGGTAGCCGCCGCCGATCTGGTAGTCGAACCCGGCGCGGACCGGCGGCCGTCGCACCTCCTTGGCCGCCTCCCGCGTGCCCTCGCCGCGGGGCGCCGCGCCCCGCGCGTCGGAGCAACCGGCGAGGGCCACGGCCGTGAGAACGGCGGCGAGAGCGACCGCCGCCGGCCGCCGGCTCCGCCGGGCGGTGGAAGGGAGCGTGGTACGCATTTCGGCTACCTGCCCCCGTCCTCGTCGGGGTCGGGCTCCGCCAGCACCGTCGGCAGACCCTGCTCCTCGAACTTCCGGCGCATCGGCCCGGGAAGACCGCTGTCGGTGAGGAACGTGTCGAAGAGCTCAGGCCCGCCGATCCGGGCGAAGCACCGGACACCGGCCTTGGAGGAGTCCGTCACCACGACGGCCCGCTCGGCATGCCGGGCCATCAGCCCGTTGATCCGGCCCTCCGCCTCGTCGTGCACGGTGGCGCCCGTCCTGGGATCCATGCCGTTGGCCCCGATGAAGGCGATGTCCACGGTGATCTCACCGAGCATCAACTCGCTGTAGGGGCCGGTCAGCTCGAAGGTGCGGGAATGTGCCACCCCACCCGTCAGCACCGTCTTGACCTGGGGCCTGACCGCCAGCTCGTAGGCGATGTTCAGCGCGTTCGTCACGATCGTCAGATGCGGCTGCGGACTTGGCTCGGCCAGGTCGGCGCGCGTCACCAGGGCGCGGGCGATCTCCGTCGTCGTCGTACCCCCGCTGAGGCCCACCACGCTGCCGCGCTCCACCATCGCGGCCGCCGCCCTGGCCAGCGACTGCTTCGCCCCCACGTGGTGCCCGCGCTTGTAGCGGATGGGCAGGTCGTAGGTCACCGCGCTGAGGACCGCACCACCCCGGGTGCGGGTGAGCAGCTGCTGCTCGGCGAGCGCGTCCATGTCGCGCCGCGTCGTGGCCGCGGAGACCTCCAGAGCCGTGGCGGCCTCCTCGACCTCCATGCTGCCGCGCTCACCGAGCAGCTCCAGCAGAGCGTTCATCCGCTCATGGCGCTTCACCTGACGTCTTCTCCTTCCCCCGCCCCTCCGCCCCCCAGCACATGGAGCAGGCGCGCCGCCTCGCTCCGGACCGCGTCCCGCGCCGGGGCAACGTACTTGCGCGAGTCGATGAGCGCGGGATCGGCCTCCAGTACCTTACGCACCCCCCGGGTGAAGACCGACACGAGATGCGTCGAAATGTTGATCTTGGTCATCCCCGCGGCGACGGCCGCGCGCAGTTCCTCGTCAGGAACCCCCGAGGACCCGTGCAGCACCAGCGGGACCGGCAGCTTCTCCCGCAGCCTCCCGATCAGCTCCAGGTCCAGCTTCGCCGTGCGCTCCCGCATCGCGTGCGAAGAGCCGACCGCGACCGCCAGGGCATCCACCCCCGTGGCCGCCACGAACGCCAGCGCCTCCTCGGGGTCGGTCCGCACGCCCGGCGCGTGCACCCCGTCCTTGCCGCCCACCTCGCCCAGCTCCGCCTCCACGAACACGTCACGGTCGTGGCACCACGCCGTCAGCCGCGCCGTCGTCTCGACGTTCCGCGCGTACGGCAGCGTGGAGGCGTCGATCATCACGGAGCCGACGCCCGCCGCGACGCCCTGGTGGACCAGCTCCGCGTCGGTGATGTGGTCCAGGTGCACCGAGACGTTCGTCCGCGCGGCCTCCGCCAGCGCGAGCGTGGCCCGGGTGATCGGCAGCAGGCTGCCGTGGTACCGGACGCAGTTCTCGCTGATCTGGAGGATCAGCGGTATACCGGTGGTGTCGGCGGCGGCGACCAGCGCTTCCGCCGTCTCCAGGTGGATGACGTTGAAGGCGGCGGCACCGGTGCCCGCCGCGCGGGCGTCGGCGAGGATCGAGCCGGTGGAGACGAGGGGCATCGGGGGACTCCTTGGGCGGGTGGGACGGGCTGGGGGGGGAGAGAGACGCGGAGTGGGCGAGGCCCGGAGCGGGGTGCGGCCCTCGGGCGGGACAGGCTCCGAGTGGGAGAGGCCCGGAGCGTGGTGAGGCCCCGGGCGGAAGAGGTGCTCTCCGGCCCGGCTCAGCCGTCCAGCATCACCGAGCGCGTCAGGCTCCGCGGGTTGTCCGGGTCGAGCCCCCGGGCGCGCGCCCGCTCCAGCGCGACGCGGTGCACCAGGACCAGATCGGCCAGCGGGTCACGGCTGCCGTGGTGCACGAACCGGGCGCCCGTCGCCGTGACGTCACCCTCCAGCCCCTCGGGTGCCTGGCCGAAGAGCCAGGTGACCCGCCCGGGCGCGGCGATGGCTATCGGCCCGTGCCGGTACTCCATGGCGGGGTAGGACTCCGTCCAGCTCTGGGACGCCTCCCGCATCTTGAGCGCCGCCTCGTTGGCCAGCCCGAACGTCCAGCCCGTGCCGAGGAAGCTGAACTGCTCGGCGTCCAGCCACTCCTGCTCCAGCGGCGCGGTCAGTGCCGCCTCCGCGTCGCCGACCGCGCCGCCCAGGTCCTCACCCAGGTGGGCACGGAGCAGAGCGAGGGCCGAGGTGGCGAACCGCGTCTGCACCACGGACTTCTCGTCGGCGAACGGGAGCGTGACCGTCGCGTCCGAGAGGGAGGTGGCGGGGGTGTCCTCGTCTCCCAGCACCGTCACGGTGGGGGTGGCGCCGCGCAGCTCCTCCAGCACCCGCAGCACCTCGGTCGTGGTACCGGAACGGGTGATGGCGACCACCGCGTCGTAACCGCGCGCCTTGCCGAGGAAGGCCTCCGAAGCGGCGAAGGCGTCCGTCACGCCCTGCCCGGAGCCCTCCCGCAGGGCTGCGTACGCCTGGGCCATGAACCAGGATGTGCCGCAGCCGACGACGGCCACGCGCGCACCCGCCGCGGGCAGCGGGTTGTCCCCGGCGCCGATCCGCGCCGCGGCCCGCCACGTCTCCGGCTGGCTGCGCAGCTCCTGCTCCATGTACGACGTCTCGCCCATGCGCGAGCACCCCCTCCTGGGACCGGACCCTTGCAGGCCCTTTGCGTGAAGATGCATGAAACAACTGACTTTCACGCAACTTTACGCAAAGAGCGCTGCGCTGTCCATCCCACGCGCGAGTGAACGCCGCCCCGTCGCCCCGTCGCCCGTAGGTGAGGGGGCGACGACCGTCCGGACTCACCGCATCGCCGACCGCCGTGTCTCGACGTGGAAGCAGCCGTACTCGACGGCGCGTACATGGACCGCCGCCACGAGGGGATCGGCGTACAGCCGGGTCAGGGATTCCTCGATGGCGGGGGCGTCCTCTCGTCCCTCTTCCACCAGGAGGCCGCCCAGGATGCGGCCTTCGGTGGAGTAGGCGCGCAGTGCCCTGCGGGCGCCCCGCATGGCGTCGGGGTACGCGCCGTTCGGGCTGGCCGTCCAGCCGCCGCAGTCCGTCGGGTGGATGAAGACCGGGCCCACCTCGTCGTAGGGGCCGGGGTCCGCGCCGGTCTCGCGGGCCCAGCGGCGCAGTGGCGCGTAGGAGACGAGGGCGAGCGTCTCCTCCGGTTCGCTCCGCCGCAGGCAGCACCGGAGAGGGGTGCCGCCTTCGGTGTCGGTCACGGCGCGGGGCGGGGCGCCGGCGTCGTCACGCATCCGCAGTTCCGCGAGGGTTCCGGGAGCGAGGGCAAGGATCGTGTAGTGCGTCGTCATAAAGCGAGCCTGCCTCCGCGGGGCCGCCCCCTGCCGGCGTCATCCGGACGTGGCGTTCGCCGCGCGTCAGGCCCGTGGGGGCGCGTGGCGAACCTGTGGGGCGAGGGCTTGTGGAATGGGAACGGTGTCCATAGCATCCTTGGTGTTACATCAGTTGTGTCACAGTGCTGGGGGCTCGATGGCGGCAGCGCGAGAAGCGGCGGAGCGCGAACCGGTCCGTGGCCCGCTGAGCGGGGTGCGCGTGGTGGAGCTGGCCGGGATCGGGCCAGGGCCTTTCGCCGCGATGACGCTCGCCGACCTGGGGGCCGACGTCGTCCGTGTCGACCGTCCCGGTGGCGGCTCGCTGGCCATCCCGGCGCAGTACGACGTCACGAACCGCAACAAGAGGTCCGTCCTGCTCGACCTCAAGGACGAGGAGGGCCGTGAGACCGCCCTCGCGCTGACCGACCGGGCGGACGTGCTGATCGAGGGGTTCCGCCCCGGAGTGGCCGAACGGCTCGGCGTCGGCCCGGACGACTGCCTCGCCCGCAACCCGCGCCTGGTGTACGCCAGGATGACCGGCTGGGGGCAGGAAGGTCCGCTCGCGGAGCGCGCCGGGCACGACATCGGCTACATCGCCGTCACCGGCGCCCTCGGTATGACGGGGCCCGCCGAGGGCCCGCCCGTCGCCCCGGCCAATCTGCTGGGCGACTACGCGGGCGGCTCCCTCTACCTCGTCATCGGCATCCTGTCCGCCCTGCACCACGCGCGCGGGCCGCGCGGTGAGGGGCAGGTCGTGGACGCGGCCATCGTGGACGGCACCAGCCACCTGACCGCGATGATCCAGGGGATGCTCGCCGCGGGCGGCTGGCAGGACCGCCGGGCGGCCAACCTGCTGGACGGCGGCTGCCCGTTCTACGGCACCTACGCGACGTCCGACGGCGGCTTCATGGCCGTGGGCGCGCTGGAGCCGCGGTTCTACGCGCGGTTCGCCGGACTCCTCGGCATCGCCGACGAGGCGCCGCCCCGCGAGGACCTGGCGGCCTGGGGGGAGTTGCGCGAGCTGATCGCCGCCCGGTTCGCCTCCCGTACGCGCGCGGAGTGGACCGAGGTCTTCCAGGGCTCCGACGCCTGTGTGGCCCCGGTGCTCTCCCTCACCGAGGCGCCCGCCCATCCGCATCTGGCGGCTCGCGGTACCTATCTGGAGCACGACGGCATCACCCAGCCCGCCCCGGCCCCCCGGTTCTCCGCGACACCCACGGGCGTGTACGCGGGTCCGGCCAGGCCCGGCGCGCACACCGCCCAGGTCGCCCACGACTGGGATGTCCCCTCCCTGGCCCCCTCGGCCGCATCCGCCGCCTGTGCCCCCTCCGCCGGAGACGCCCGGCCGACGTCCGGCACCTCCGAAGTGCCGGGCGACGCGCCCCGGGCTCAGGGCGGCCCGTCCGAGGCCCTGGCCGACACGCAGGACGCCCCGGCCGACCCGTTCGAAGGAGAGCACCCCACGTCATGAAGCGCCAGATCTTCACCGAGGACCACGAGGCGTTCCGGCGGACCGTCCGCACCTTCCTGGCCAAGGAGGTCGAGCCGCACTACGCCCGGTGGGAGCAGGACGGCGTCGTCTCGCGCGAGGTGTGGCGGGCGGCCGGACGGCAGGGGCTGCTGGGCCCTGCCGTGCCCGAGGAGTACGGCGGCGGGGGAGAGGCCGATTTCCGCTACGCGGCGGTGCTGGCCGAGGAGTTCACCCGCGCGGGCGCGCCAGGTCTGGCCATCGGGCTGCACAACGACATCGTCGGCCCCTACCTCACCTCGCTGGCCACCGACGAGCAGAAGCGGCGCTGGCTGCCGGGCTTCTGCTCGGGCGAGATCATCACCGCCCTCGCCATGACGGAGCCCGGCGCGGGCTCCGATCTGCAGGGCATACGCACCGCGGCCGAGGACAAGGGCGACCACTGGCTGCTGAACGGATCCAAGACGTTCATCTCCAACGGGATCCTGGCCGACCTCGTGGTCGTCGCGGCCAGGACGACGCCGGAGGGCGGCGCGCACGGGCTGAGCCTGCTGGTGGTCGAGCGCGGGATGGACGGTTTCGCACGGGGCCGCAACCTCGACAAGATCGGTCAGAAGGCGCAGGACACGGCCGAGCTGTTCTTCACCGACGTGCGCGTTCCCAAGGAGAACCTGCTGGGGGAGCTCAACGGCGCCTTCGTCCATCTGATGACCAACCTCGCCCAGGAGCGCATGGCGATCGCCGTGGCGGGGATCGCCGCGGCCGAGCACCTGTTGGAGATCACCACCGCGTACGTCAAGGAGCGCACCGCGTTCGGCCGTCCGCTCGGCAAGCTCCAGCACGTCCGTTTCGAGATCGCCGAGCTGGCCACCGAGTGCGCCGTCACCCGTGCGTTCCTCGACCGCTGCATCGAGGACCACGCCAAGGGCGAGCTGGACGCGGTGCACGCCTCCATGGCGAAGTGGTGGGCGACCGAGTTGCAGAAGCGGGCGGCGGACCGCTGTCTGCAACTGCACGGCGGATACGGATACATGAACGAGTATCCGGTCGCCAAGGCGTTCACGGACGGCCGCATCCAGACCATCTACGGCGGGACCACCGAGATCATGAAGGAGATCATCGGCAGGTCGCTGCTCAGCTGACGACGGCCACCGGCTCCCCACCGCCTGATCCCGTACTCCCACGAAAGGCACCCCTCGTGAGCTCAGAAGCGTACGTGTACGAGGCCCTCCGCACCCCGCGCGGGCGCGGCAAGGCCAACGGAGCCCTGCACGGCACCAAGCCCGTGGACCTGGTCGTCGGTCTCATCGACGAGCTGCGCCGCCGGATGCCGGATCTGGACCCGCAGGCCATCGACGACATCGTGCTCGGCGTCGTCGGCCCCGTCGGCGACCAGGGCTCGGACATCGCCAAGATCGCCGCGCTGGCCGCCGGGCTGCCGGACACGGTCGCGGGCGTCCAGGAGAACCGCTTCTGCGCCTCGGGCCTGGAGGCGGTCAACATGGCCGCGGCCAAGGTCCGCTCGGGCTGGGAGGACCTGGTGCTGGCGGGCGGTGTGGAGTCCATGTCCCGGGTGCCGATGGCCAGCGACGGCGGCGCCTGGTTCAACGACCCGATGACCAACTGGGACACCGGCTTCGTGCCCCAGGGCATCGGCGCCGACCTCATCGCCACCGTCGAGGGCTTCAGCCGCCGCGATGTGGACGAGTACGCGGCCCGCTCCCAGGAACTGGCCGCCCACGCCTGGAAGGACGGCCGCTTTCAGCGCTCCGTCGTGCCCGTGCGCGACCGCAACGGGCTGACCGTCCTCGACCACGACGAGCACATCCGCCCCGGCACCACGGCCGACACGCTCGCCGGCCTCAAGCCGTCGTTCGCGGCGATCGGCGACATGGGCGGCTTCGACGCCGTCGCGTTGCAGAAGTACCACTGGGTCGAGAGGATCGACCACGTGCACCACGCGGGCAACTCCTCGGGCATCGTGGACGGTTCCGCGCTGGTCGCGATCGGCAACGAGGAGGTCGGCAAGCGGTACGGGCTCCGCCCGCGCGCCCGGATCGTCTCGGTGGCCGTCTCCGGAGCCGACCCGACGATCATGCTGACCGGCCCGGCGCCGGCCTGCCGCAAGGCCCTCGCCAAGGCAGGGCTGACGGCGGACGACATCGCCGTCGCGGAGATGAACGAGGCGTTCGCCGCCGTCGTCCTGCGGTTCCAGCGGGACCTGGGGATCCCGCTGGAGAAGATCAACGTCAACGGCGGAGCCATCGCGATGGGCCACCCGCTGGGCGCCACAGGGGCGATGCTGCTCGGCACCTGCGTGGACGAGCTGGAGCGGACCGACCAGCGGTACGGGCTGGTCACGCTGTGCGTGGGGGGTGGCATGGGGGTCGCCACCGTCGTCGAGCGGCTGTAGTCGCGCGCCCCGCCGGGCACGCGCGCTCCCTCACCCGACCCCACCGGCTCGCACCTTGGAGACCATCCATGTCTGAAACCACCGCATCGACCATCCGCTGGGACCAGGACGGCGACGGCGTCGTCACGCTGACCTTCGACGACCCCGACCAGTCGGCCAATACCATGAACGCCGCCTTCCAGGCGTCGCTGACCGCGACCGCCGACCGGCTGGAGGCCGAACGCGAGAGCGTACGGGGCGTCATCATGACCTCCGCGAAGAAGACGTTCTTCGCCGGCGGCGACCTGCGCCTGCTCATCCAGGCGCGGCCAGAGAACGCCCAGGAGGTCTTCGACAACGGCATGCGCATCAAGCGCGACCTGCGCCGTATCGAGACCCTCGGCGTGCCCGTCGTGGCCGCCGTCAACGGGGCCGCGCTCGGCGGCGGCCTGGAGATCGCGCTCGCCTGCCACCACCGGGTGGCGCTCGACGCGCAGGGCTCCAAGATCGGCTGCCCCGAGGCCACGCTGGGCCTGCTGCCTGCGGGCGGCGGCGTCACCCGTACGGTGCGGCTGCTCGGCGTCACGGACGCGCTGCTGAACGTGCTGCTGCAAGGCCAGCAGTACCACCCGGGCAAGGCCAAGGAGGTCGGGCTCGTCCACGAGGTCGTGCAGACGCGCGAGGAGATGCTGGCCGCGGCGCGCGCCTTCATCGAGGCCAACCCCGAGGCGCGGCAGCCCTGGGACGAGAAGGGCTACCGGATCCCCGGCGGGACGCCCGCGCACCCGAAGTTCGCCGAGAACCTGCCCGCCTTCCCCGCCAACCTCAAGAAGCAGACCGGCGGCGCCCCCTACCCGGCGCAGCGCAACATCATGGCGGCGGCCGTCGAGGGCTCCCAGGTGGACTTCGAGACCGCCCAGGTGATCGAGGCGCGCTACTTCGTGGAGCTGGCCTGCGGGCAGATCTCCACCAACATGATCCAGGCGTTCTTCTTCGACCTCCAGGCCGTCAACGCGGGCCGCAGCAGGCCGGACGGCGTCCAGGAGCGGAAGGTGGAGAAGGTCGCCGTACTCGGCGCCGGCATGATGGGAGCCGGCATCGCCTATTCGTGCGCCAAGGCGGGCATCGAGGTGGTCCTCAAGGACGTCTCGCGGGAGGCGGCCGACAAGGGCAAGGCCCACTCGGCGGCACTGCTGGACAAGGCGCTCAAGCGGGGCAGGACCACCGAGGCCAAGCGCGACGCGCTGCTGGGCCGCATCACGCCCACCGCCGACCCGCAGGACGTGGCGGGCTGCGACGCGGTGATCGAGGCGGTGTTCGAGGACCCGGCGCTCAAGCACAAGGTGTTCCAGGAGATCCAGGACATCGTCGCACCCGAAGCGCTGCTGTGCTCCAACACCTCCACCCTGCCCATCACCGGCCTGGCCGAAGGTGTCGAGCGGCAGCGGGACTTCATCGGACTGCACTTCTTCTCGCCCGTCGACAAGATGCCGCTCGTCGAGATCATCAAGGGCCGCCGGACCGGCGACGAGGCGCTGGCCCGCGCCTTCGACCTCGTACAGCAGATCCGCAAGACCCCGATCGTCGTGGGCGACTCGCGCGGCTTCTTCACCTCCCGCGTCATCGGGCACTTCATCAACGAGGGCGTCGCGCTGCTCGCCGAAGGCGTCGATCCGGCCACCGTGGAGCAGGCCGCCGCGCAGGCCGGCTACCCGGCCAAGGTGCTCTCCTTGATGGACGAGCTCACCCTGACGCTGCCGCGCAAGATCCGCGACGAGACGCGCCAGGCCCTGCGCGCCGAGGGCAAGGACCTGCCCGCGCACCCGGCGGACGCCGTACTGGACCGCATGGTCGACGAGTTCGGCCGCACCGGGCGCAGCGGCGGCGCCGGGTTCTACGACTACGACGAGAGCGGCAAGCGCGTCGGGCTCTGGCCGGGGCTGCGCGAGCACTTCGGGAAGGGCGGCGCGAGCTCCCGCGCAGGCGGCGCCGACATCCCCTTCGCCGACATGCAGGAGCGGATGCTCTTCGCCGAGGCGCTGGACAGCGTACGGCTCTTCGAGGAGGGCGTGCTCACCACGGTCGCCGACGCCAACATCGGCTCCATCATGGGCATCGGCTTCCCCGCCTGGACGGGCGGCGTCATCCAGTACATCAACGGCTACGAGGGCGGCCCCGCGGGGTTCGTCGCCCGTGCCCGCGAGTTGGGCGCACGCTACGGGGAGCGGTTCGCGGTGCCCGCGCTGCTGGAGGAGAAGGCGGCGAAGGGCGAGACCTTCACCGACTGACGGCCGCCACGGCCCCGGGCCGGTCCGCCGGACCGCCCGGGCCGGTCCGTCAGGCGCGCGGGCCCCGTACCGATCACGCCGCGGGGCAGCCGGACAGCGCCCGCCCGCGCGTCACCGCGGCGCGGGGCCGCGGCCCGGAGCCGCGGGCTCGGGCTCCGCGTCCGGCTGCGGGGCGCTCTCCTGCGGGAACGCCTCCCGCAACTCCTCCTTCATCGAGCGCTGGAAGGTGGTCACCAGGGCCTGCACCACCATCGGCTGCATGTGCGCGGACAGCGACTTCATCCGCTCCAGCCGCTCCGGATCCGACTCCTGCTCCCGGTAGGGGTCCCACACCTCCCTCTTGAACAGGCGGCTCAGCTCACGCGCCGCCGAACGGGTGTGCTCCAGCATCACCTCGCGGGCGGCCAGGATCGCCTCCTGGGAGATCGGCACGTCCAGCAGCCGCACCCCGAGCTGGAGCATCGCCGGATCGACCCGGAAGACGTCGGGGTCGTCGGTGCCGGCGAGCACGCTCATCGCCTCCAGCCGGTCCAGGTCGTCGTCCGTCAGCTCCCGTCCGACGCGCGACTGAAGCTGGCCGCGTGTCGTCTCGTCCACCGTATCGGGTGTCCAGGAGGCGACCACGGCCCGGTGGATGGCCAGGTCGTGTGCGCTGATGTCGTCCGGGAGCCGCTGGAGGTAGCGCTCGATGGCGGCCAGCGTCATGCCCTGGTTCTGCAGCTCCTCTATGAGCGCCAGCCGGGAGAGGTGTTCGGGCCCATACCTGCCGACGCGGCGGGGACCGATCGTGGGCGGTGGCAGCAGGCCGCGCGTGCTGTAGAAACGGATGGTGCGAACGGTCACCCCCGCGCGGGCCGCGAGCTGGTCGACGGTGAGCTGGTCGGTGAGCGCCTCCGTCGTCCCGTCCTGTCGCTCCATGTGCCGCGCCTTCCTCACCGCCGCGTCAGCGGCGTGCCGTCCGTACCGATCACGTTCAACAGTATTGCTGTCGCACCACTCGTGTGAAACCTTCGCAGGCGTCTTTCGGCTTCCGGAGGTGCCATGACCACGCTCCTGCGACTCCCCGGCGACACCCCCTCCGCACTGACCCTCTGCGACCTGCTGCTGCGCGACGTGGAGGACCACGGCGACCTCCCCGCCCTGTCCTGGTACGCCGACGACGGCACGCGCACCACCCTGACCTGGGCCCAGGCCCGCCACCGGATCGCCGAGGTGGCCGCCGGGCTCACCGCGCTGGGCGTCGCCCCCGGCGACCACGTGCTGCTCATGATGGGCAACCGGCCCGAGCACTGGCTCACCGACCTCGCCCTCGTCCACCTGGGCGCCGTCCCCGTCTCCGTGTACCAGACGGCCGCGCCCGAGCAGATCGCCCACATCGTGCGCCACTCACGGGCACGGCTCGCCGTCATCGGCGGAGCCGGTGAGCGGGAGCGCTGGGAGCGGCTGCCGGCCTGCCCGGGCCTCCGGCGGCTCGTGGTGGCCGACGAGGACGCTGTGGGCCCGCACACCGCGTGGGACACGCTGCCGCGCCCCTACGATCCTTCCGTCTTCGAGGAGACCTGGCGCCGGGTGCGCTCCCGGGATCCGGTGACCGTCGTCTACACCTCGGGCACCACGGGCGACCCCAAGGGCGTGGTGATCAGCCACCGCAACGTCGTCCTCAACGCCCTCGCGCTCGATCAGGTGGCCGAACTGCCCGACCACGCCGACCACCTGTGCTACCTGCCCTTCGCCCACATCGCCGAGCGGATGCTGGGCATCTACCTGCCCGTCTTCCGCGCCTCACACGTCCACCTGTGCGCGGACCCGGCGCTGCTGGCCCCGCTGGCCCGCAGGCTGCACCCCGCCGAGCTCTTCGGCGTACCCAGGATCTGGGAGAAGCTCGCCGCCTCGCTGCGCGCCGGGGTGGAGGCACTGGGGCCGGAGCGGCGCGCCGCCGTCGCGGCCGCCGGTGAGGTGGCGCGCGCCCACGTGCGCTGCCGGGAGCGCGGGCAGCCGCCCGAGCCCGAGCTGGCGGCGGCCTACGCGAAGGCCAGGGGCGAGGTGATCGAGCCGCTGCTGGCCCGGGCGGGCTTCGAGTCGCTGGTGTGGACGGCCAGCGCCTCGGCGCCGATGCCGCCGGACGTGCTCGACTTCTGGGCGGGCTTCGGCATCGCGATCATGGACGCGTGGGGGCTGACGGAGACGACCGGAGCGCTCACCCTCAACGGGCCCCGGGCCTTCAGGATCGGCTCCGTCGGCCGGCCCCTGGAAGGCACTGAGGTCCGTACGGCCGCGGACGGCGAGATCGAGGTGCGCGGCACCACCGTCTTCGAGGGCTACCTGCGCCCCGACGGCTCCGTCGAGCCCGCCACCGACGCGGACGGCTGGTTCGCCACCGGCGACATCGGCCGCGTCGACGACGACGGCTTCCTGTGGCTGACCGACCGCAAGAAGGACATGATCGTCACCTCCTCGGGCAAGAACGTCTCGCCCGCGCTGGTGGAGAACGCGCTCAAGGAGCACCCCCTCGTCGGGCAGGCCCTGGTGTACGGGGACGGCCGCTCCTACCTGGTGGCGCTGCTGGTGCTGGACGCCGAGGCGGCCGGCGCCTGGGCGGCCCGCCACGGCATCGACGCCACCGGCGGCGCCCTCAGCGGGCATCCGGCCGTACGCGCCGAGGCCGAGCGGGCCGTCGCCGCCGCCAACGCGCGGCTCAACCGCACGGAACAGGTAAAGCGCTTCCGCCTCCTGGACGGCGAGTGGAGCCCCGAGACGGGCGAGCTGACCCCCTCGCTCAAACTCCGCCGCCGCGTGATCACGGACGCCTACCGGCGCGAGATCGACGCGCTCTATGGAGATCACGTGTGAGATGTTCCCCGGTGTGACCTGCATCACCGCATAGTTGCCCTATGCAGGGAAAGGTGACGCCTTGGTCCGCAGCCGTGATCGCGGCGGCCGGCCCGGCAACGCCCGAACCTCAAGTGAGTTGGAACGATCGTGAGCAACGACGTCGTCCAGGACGCCATCCCGCCGCGACCCGGCGGGGGTGACCGGGCCGGAGCGCAGACCCCCCACGGACCGGCACAGGACGCCGGTGACACCGGCTACAGCAAAGACCTCAAGGCGCGCCACATCAACATGATCGCCATCGGCGGGGCGATCGGCACCGGTCTCTTCCTGGGCGCGGGCGGCCGCCTCGCCTCCGCAGGGCCCGCCCTGGCGATCGCCTACGCGGTCTGCGGCCTCTTCGCCTTCTTCGTCGTCAAGGCGCTCGGCGAGATGGTGCTGCACCGCCCCTCCTCGGGCTCCTTCGTCTCCTACTCGCGCGAGTTCCTGGGAGAGAAGGGCGCCTACGTCGCCGGCTGGATGTACTTCCTCAACTGGTCGACCACCGGCATCGCGGACATCACCGCCATCGCCCTCTACACGCACTACTGGAGCTTCTTCACCGACATCCCGCAGTGGGTGCTCGCGCTGATCGCCCTCGCCGTGGTGCTCGCCGTCAACATGATCTCCGTGAAGATCTTCGGTGAGCTGGAGTTCTGGTTCGCGGTGATCAAGGTGGCGGCCCTGGTGGTCTTCATGGGCATCGGCATCGTCTTGCTGGCCACCCAGCACGAGGTCGGCGGCACCACCCCGGGGCTCAGCCAGATCACCGACCACGGCGGCATCTTCCCCAACGGCCTGATGCCCGTCGTCATCGTCATGCAGGGCGTCGTCTTCGCCTACTCCTGCGTCGAGCTGGTCGGCGTGACCGCGGGCGAGACCGCCGAGCCGCACAAGGTCGTCCCCAAGGCCGTGAACGCGATCATGTGGCGCGTCGGCTTCTTCTACGTCGGCTCCGTGCTGCTGCTCGCGCTGCTGCTGCCCTGGGACCAGTTCGCCGACGGGGAGAGCCCGTTCGTGACCGTGCTGTCCAAGCTCGGGGTGCCCGGCGCCGGCGACGTGATGAACCTCGTCGTCCTGACCGCCGCCATGTCCAGCCTCAACTCCGGGCTCTACTCCACCGGGCGCATCCTGCGCTCCATGGCCATGTCGGGGTCCGCGCCCAAGTTCACCGCCCGGATGAACCGCAGCCAGGTGCCCTACGGCGGCATCCTGCTGACCTCCGCCGTGTGCGTCGTCGGCGTCGGGCTCAACTACGTGGTGCCCGGCAAGGCGTTCGAGATCGTGCTGAACATCGCCGCGCTCGGCATCATCAGCACCTGGTGCACCATCATGCTGTGCCACTGGGTGTTCGTACGGCGCGCCAAGGCCGGGCTGATCGAGCGCCCGTCCTTCCGGCTGCCCTTCTCGCCCGTCACCGAGTGGGTCACGATCGCCTTCCTGGTCGGCGTCGTCGTGCTGATGTGGAAGGACCCCGACGTGGGCCGGCGCACCGTGATGCTCGTGCCGGTGATCGCCGCCGCGCTGGTCGCGGGGTGGTTCGGCGTGCGCGGACGGGTGCGGGCCGCCGCGGCCGAGCGCGAGGTGAAGTAGCACGGGGCCTCCCGGACGGGCCGCGCACAGCCTGCCCGGGAGGTCACCCGCGCGCCTCCAGGCCCCGGCGGGAACCTCAGAGCCAGGGCCAGGAGGTTGTCGGCCATGATCTGGTCCCGCAGGCCCGGCAGCCGCGTCATGCGGGCCTTCGAGGTGTCGGCCATCCGGTAGTGGTAGCGCAGCAGGCCGACGGCGGTGCGTCCGTACAGGCGTGCCCGCTCCCCGTCCTCCCGTGCGGCCGCCGCGGTGAGGTGCGGCGTCCGCGCGTCGAGCAGCGCCACCAGTTCGTCGGCGAGCAGCCGCAGCCGCTGGGCCTCGGCCGAGCGCCCCACGGACCTGTCCGGGTTCCTCATCGCGGCAGGTTCGGTCCACAGCTCGTCGGCGCGAGCGGCACCCGGCCCCGGCACGGGCGCGGCACCGGCTGCACCGTCCGGCCGCGGCGGGACGTTCATCGGGCCGCTCGCGGGGAGGCTCGGTATCAGGACCGCGACGCTGCGCAAGTGGCAGCGCGCCGGGCTGGTGCGCCCGCGCCGCGACCCGCGGACCGCGTACCGCGTCTTCGACGAGGCCGCCGCGCGGGACGCGATGCTGACCCACCAACTCCGGCGCGGCGGCTACCTGCTGGAGGAGATCGCCCCGCTGATCGCCCAGGTCAGGACAGCCGGCGGGGTGGAGCCGCTGGAAGGGGCGCTGAACGACTGGCACGCTCGGCTGGCGGCGCGCGGACGGGCGATGCCGACCGGCGCCGCCGCGCTGGACGCCTGTTTGGGCGAGCCCCTCAGCTCAGCCGTACCGGCAGCTCGTACAGCTCGTTCTGGGTGACCGCCGGCTTGTTGCGCAGCCGGGCCGGGTCGACCGCGAGGGAGAGCCCGGGGAAGCGCTCGAAGAGGGCGGGGAGCGCGACCAGGGCCTCCAGGCGCGAGAGCGGAGCCCCGGGGCACACGTGGGGGCCGTGCCCGAAGGAGAGGTGCCGTATCGGGGCCCGGGTGACGTCGAAACGCTCCGCGTCGGGCCCGTGCTGGCGCTCGTCCCTCCCGATGGCGCCGTAGGCGATGATCACCGCGTCGCCCTGCCCGAGGAGGGTGCCGCCGACCTCCATGTCCTCGGTGGCGAACCGGATCAGCACGTGCGTGGTGGGCGCGTCCCACCGCAGCGTCTCCTCGATGGCCGCCTCCCAGCTCACCTCGCCCGACAGGACGAGAGCGAGCTGGTCCGGGTGGGTCAGCAGGGCGCGTACGGCGCTCACGATCAGGCTGATGGTGGTCTCGTGCCCCGCCGTGATCAGCACCTGGACGGTGGCGATGATCTCCTCGTCGCTGAGCGAGTCGCCCCCCTCGGCGGCGGCCAGCAGCGCGCTCGTCAGGTCCTCGCCCGGGGACCGGCGCTTCTCGGCCACGACCGCGCCGAAGAGCGCGCCGAGTTCGGCGATGACGGCCTGCACGTCCTCGCCCGGTGTGACGCTGCTGAAGAAGCCGTCGAAGAGGGTGCGCAGCCGGGGGATCCGGTCGGTGTCGACACCCACCAGGTCCCCGATGACCGCCATCGGCAGCGGGTAGGCGAACGCGGACTTCAGATCGACCCGGCCCTCCGCGTCGGCCGCGGCCCGCAGGCCGTCCAGGAGCCCGCGGGTGATCTCCTCGATGCGGGGCCGCATCGCGGCCACCCGGCGGGGGGTGAGAGCCTGCGCGGTCAGTGTGCGCAGCCGGCGGTGCTCGGGACCGTCGAAGGTGAGCATGCTGGGGCCCGGGTCCGCCAGTCCGATCAGCGGCCAGGTGTCGGGGATCTCCCCGCGCTTCCAGGCGGCCCAGTGGTCGATGTTCTTCACCAGCCTGCTGTCGGTCAGCAGCCGCCGCGCCTGAGCGTGGTGGGTGACCGCCCACACCCGTACCCCGCCGGGGAGTTCGACGGGGGCCAGGGGCCCCGCGGCGCGCAACGCCGCGCCCTCGCCCGCCAGGTCGCCGACGAGCGGGTCGAGCGCGATCACGCCGCCCTGCGCGCCGGGCGCGTCAGGACCGGTGAAGGGACACGAGGCGGGCCCGGTCATCGCGGGCCTCCCTGGGCGCTCGTGGGGGTGGGGGTGAAGCGGACGGGGAGCGACGCCAGCCCCCGCAGGAAGGGCGAGGGCCGCCACACGAGGGCCTGGCGGCTGACGGCCAGGTCGACGTCCGGCAGGCGGTCGAGCAGGACCTCGATGCCGGTACGGGCGATGCCCTCGGCGATGTCCTGCGCGGGGTAGGGACAGCGGTGGTCCCCGTGCCCGAAGGAGAGGAAGGCGTTGTTGCCGCCGGTGAGGACGGTGCGGTCGGGCCGCACCTGCGGATCGCCGTTGGCGGCGGCGAAGCTGAGCATCAGCAGGTCGCCGGCCGCCACGTGCCGCCCGGCGAGCTGGGTGTCACGGGTGGTCCAGCGGCCCGCGATGTTCTGGGTGGGCGTGTCCTCCCACAGCACCTCGTTCATCGCCTCGGCGACACTGTGCCGGCCGCCGGTCAGAGAGGCGGCGAAGCGCTCGTCGGTGAGCATCAGCCGCAGCGAGTTGCCGATCCAGTCTGCGGTCGGCTGGTGGCCCGCGATGATGTTGACCATCATGTCCTCGACGATCTCCTCGAAGGAGAAGCCCTCGGCGAAGTCGTGGTGGAGCATCCGCGAGGCGACTCCGGCGGCGGGGGCGCGGCGCCGGGAGGCCAGCAGCGCCTCCATCGCCCCCTTCACCCGGTCGCGTCCGGCCAGTGCGCCCTCGCCGCCGTCCACGAGGTCGTTGATGCTGGGCACCAGCGCGGCGCCCTCCTCGTCGGTGAAGCCGTAGAGCCGGGCGAGCACCAGCGCGGGCAGCACCTTGGCGTACTCGGCGATCAGGTCGGCAGAGCCGCGCCCGCACAGCTCGTCGATCAGCCGGTCGGCGAACCGCTCGGCGTGGTCGCGCAACTCGAACGGGTCCACGGCGGCGAGCGCGTCGCTGACCAGGGCGGAGCGGCGCTGGTGCCGTTCCCCCACGGTGTAGAGGATCGACGGCTGCTTGCCGACCATCGGCAGCAGCGGCCAGTCCGCGGGGATGTTCGGCCACTGGTTCCACAGGCCCGAGTCGCGGCTGTAGAGCACCGGATCGGAGGTGATCTGGTGCAGTTCCCGGTAGCCGAGGACCAGCCAGCAGGGGATGTCGCCCGGCAGCGTCACCGGGGCGAGCGGCCCGTGCTGCTCGTACATGTCGCGGTAGAGCCTGGCGCGGTCGTCGTTCTGGAAGCGCGGCCCCAGCAGGGGAACGGACTGGGAGCTGGGGTGCGCGGGGCAGCCGGGCGGCGGCGCGGAGACGGTGCTGTGGTGCTGAGCGGGTGTCACGGGGTGTTCTCCCGGCGCGCGGTGGAGAGGGCGTACAGGTGGTGGACGAGGGCGAGCAGCACGTCCTTGCTGGAGGCACGGGAGCGCGCGTCGCACTCGACCAGCGGGACGTCGTCGGGCAGGTCGAGCGCCTCGCGCACCTGGTCGGGGGTGTGCCGGGAGCCGCCGAAGTCGTTGCTCGCGACGATGAACGGGGTGCCGTGCGCCTCGAGTCGGTCGATGGCGTACCACGACTCCTCCAGCCTGCGGGTGTCCACCAGCACGACGGCGCCCAGCGTGCCGGAGAAGAGCCGGTCCCACAGGAACCAGAACCGCTCCTGGCCCGGCGCGCCGAACAGGTAGAGCACCGTCTCGTCGTCCAGGCTGATGCGCCCGAAGTCGAAGGCGATGGTGGTGGTCGTCTTGTCCTGGACGCCGGAGAGGTCGTCGACCCCCTCACCGGCCCGGGTCATCGTCTCCTCGGTGTTCAGCGGGCGGATGTCGCTGACCGCCCTGACCATGGTCGTCTTGCCGACCCCGAACCCACCGACGATCACGATCTTCAGCCCCTGCGCCGCCGTGCTGAGCAGCGGGGGACGGACCGGCGCGTCAGCGGTGGCCACCGGGTTCGCTTCAGATGTTGCGGAGTCCAACGAGCACCTGCTTCAGGATGTCGGGATCGGGCAGTGCGTCAGCGGTCTGGGCACGCCGCGGATGACGGGCGGTGATCTTCCCCTGCGCGAGCAGGTCGCCCAGCAGGATGCGGACGACGCTCACCGGCAGTCCCAGATCGGAGGCCAGCTCCACGACCGCCGTGGGGAAGCGGCAGATGCGGAGGATCGCGGCGTGCTCCGACTGCATGCCGCGCACGGGGGCGCTCTCGCTGACCACGAGCGTCACCAGATCGAAGGTGTCGGCTCCGGCCACCGAACGGCTGCGCCCGCCGGTCACGGTGTACAGCCGGTCCGGGTCCTCGTCCCGGCCCGGCCGCGTCATGCCTGCCCGCCCCCGCGCCCGTCACTCGCCGCCTGCTGGCGCGGCGGGGCGCTGAGGTACTCGCTGAGCTGCTCGATCAGCTCGTTCATGTTGTGGCCGATCAGACCCACGTCCGACTCCTCGTCGGCGACGACCGCCAGGTGGGCGCCGTCACCCGCCTCCACGACGAACAGGATGCCGCCGTAGAACTCCGCCATGGCCTGCCGTACGCCGCCGTCACCGTTGCCGAACTCCACGGAAGCGCCGTGCGACAGGCTCTGGATACCGGCCGAGATGGCCGCGAGCTGGTCGGCCTGGTCCACGGAGAGCTCCGGGGTGCGGCACAGCTTGAGGCCGTCCCGGGACAGCACGAGTGCGTGCCGGGCGCCGGGGGTGCGCTCCAGCAGACTCTCCAGCAGCCAGTCGAGCTTGCTGTCAGTGATCATTCGGTGTCGTCCTCCGAGAAGGGAGAGGAGCGGGCGGGGGAGGGGGCGCCAGGGGCCGTGGCGTGTCGGCCCGTCGCGCCGGATGCGGGGGTCTCTTCGCCGGACTCGGTGGCGTTCTCGTCCGACGGGGCGGCGCCCTGCACGGCCCGGCGGAAGTCGCCGAAGCGCGTGCCCGAGGGCCGCTTGGTACGGGCGGCGGCCGGGTCGCGGTCGCGGTCGAGCGCGGCGGACTGTCCGGTCGCGTCGGGCGAGGAGCCCGTGGCCGAGGGACGGGAGGCGGAAGCGCGGGCGACCGCGGCCAGAGTCTGGCCCCGGCGCCGTTTGGGCAGGCCGCTGGCCCCGAACTCCTGGGGCGGAGGCGCCGCGGTCGCGTACTCGCCGGTCCGCGCGGCCTCGTGCTCGCCGGTCCGCGCGGCCTCGTGCTCGCCGGTGCGTGCGCTCTCGTGCTCGCCCGTGCGCGCGCTCTCGTTCCCGTCGTGGCCCGGTGCGGGACCGCCGGAGGTGGAGGGCTCCGGCTGCCGGGTGTGCGTGCCGGCCGGGGGAGTGCCGGGTGCGGCGCTCAGCAGCCCGCGGCTCGTGGCGGGCGCGGCGGCGGCCGGCGCGGGCGCGCCGCTCTCCGGACGGCGCGGCTCGGTCACCAACTCGCGCGGGACACGGACGAGGACGCCCGTACCGCCGTGCGCGGAGGGGCGGAAGGAGACGGACAGGCCGTGCTTGCGGGCCAGGCGCCCGACGACGGCCAGCCCGAGCCGGGTGCCCGACAGCGTGGACAGGTCGTTGTGCTCGGCGGAGACGGCCTGCTGGGCGCGGCGCAGCGCCACCTCACCCATCACCAGGCCGCCGTCCTCGATGGTGATGACCACCCCTGCGGCCACCTCTTCGACGTACACGTGGACTTCGGAGGTGGGCGGGGAGAAGTTCGCCGCGTTGTCCATCAGCTCGGCCAGCGCGTGCATGACGCCCTCGGCTGCGTGGCCCGCGATGGCCACCTCGCTCGCCGAGTGCAGCCGCACCCGCTGGTAGCCGCTGATGCGGCCCATCGCGCCGCGCAGAATCGACTCCATGACGATGGGCTTGGCCCACCGGCGCCCCGAACGGGCGCCCGTCAGGACCGCGATGGAGTCCGCGATGCGGCCGGCCTGCGCGGTGCGGTGGTCCAGGTGCAACAGGTCGGCCAGCACGTCCTCGTCGGCGTGCCGGTGCTCCATCTCCCGCAGGTCGGCGGCCATGCCGGTGGCCAGCGCCTGGACCCGCCCGGCCGCGTTGGCGCACGCCGACATCGCGGCAGCCCGCATGTTCTCGCCCTTGTGCACCTCGCGCGCCAGGGTGACCAGCACCCGGCGCTGCGTCTCGCTGGCCGCGGCGGGCGCCTCGGCCAGCGCGGTCTCCGCCGAGCCGCCGCGGCGCAGCCGGTCGACGACGGCGGGCACCACCGCGTCGGCGAAGTAGGTCTCGGCCCGCTCCCGTTCGGCCGCGCGCGCGTTGCCGGCCGCCAGGGCGGCCCGCAGCCGACGCCCCGTCAGCACGGCGCGTGCCGCGACGGTGACGGCCACGCACAGCACGACCCCGGCCGCGCCGCCGCCCCAGGCGACGGCGGTACGTGCCGACTCGTCGGCCGCGTACACGGCCGCCAGGCAGGCGGCTGCGGCGAGCGCGGCGGAGACCAGCAGCGCCAGTGCGGTTCCCGTGCCGGTGCCGGTGCCGGTGCCGGTTCCGGTGCCCGGGGCTGCGGTCGCGGTCCCGGGCCCCGCGGCCGTTCTGCCGGTGCCTGCGGCCGGTCGGCCCGCGCCTGCGGCCGGTGGCGGTGATATCTCGGGGGAGGTCATCAATCAGGTCCTAGGGGACGGAACCGGGCAGAGGCGAGAGCTGATGCCGCAGCCCTCCGAGCAACGTCGCACCAATATAAGTCAGTTAGTGATCACGAAATGACGGAGGGGCGTTCCGGTTCGAAAGATGGCGTAATGCCGCCCCTCGGGGTCCCGGTCCCCGGCCCCGGACCGCACCGCGCGTGCCACCGCTCGGGAAGGCATCATGAGGAGTGTGAAGGCACGCGAGAGGCATCCAGCACGCACCGATCCGGCGCCGCCACCGTCCGACGGCATCCTGTGGGACGTGGCCGGAGACCTCCGCATCCTGTGCACGCTGCCCGGCGCGCTGACCATGCAGGTCGCCCACCCCGCCGTCGGCGCCGGAGTGGACCAGCACTCCGTCTTCCGCACCGATCCGTGGGGCCGGGGCGAGCGCTCGGTGCGCAGCGTGCTGCTGTGGGTGTACGGAGGCGAGGAAGCCGCCGCCGAAGGCCGCAGACTGCGGGAGCTGCACAAGACGATCCAGGGTGTCGACGCGCACGGCCACCGCTACCACGCGCTGATGCCCGCCTACTACGCGTGGGTGCACGCCACCGGCTTCCCCTCCTTCCAGCACGGACAGCGCTACCTCGCCCGCCGCCCCTTCACCGAGGCGGAGGAGCGTCAGCTGTACGCCGAGTGGGTGCAGGTCGGCCGCGTGCTGGGTCTCCACGAGCGGGACATGCCGCAGACGCTGGAGGAGTTCTGGCCCTACTGGCGGCGCATGCTGGCCGAGGAGGTCGAGCCCACGGGCGTCGTGCGTGAACTCGTCGCCCTCGACATGAGGATCCCGCCGCCGCCCTACGGTCCACGGCCCGTGCGCGGGGCGCTGCGCGCGGCCTGGCCGCTGCTGGCGCCCGGACTCGCCCGGTTGCGGCGGTTCCTGATCATCGGCCTGATGCCCCCGGACGCGCGGCGCGCGCTGCGGCTGCCCTGGAGCCCCCGCCAGGAGCGGCGGCTGCGGCGGCTGGGACGCGTCGTCGCCTCCGTCGTGCCCCGGCTGCCGGAACGCCTGCGCTACCTGCCGTACGCGTACCGGGCCCGCGCGGCCCGCTGACATCGCGCTCGAGACCGTCCCGGGCAGCGGCGGCCCGCTGCCCTCGCGCGTGAGGCGGCATCAGGCGGGGCGGTCCGCCGAACGCGCCCCGTGAGGCCGTGCGCCGGGCCCGGCGGTCCGCCGGACTCGCGCCGGGCGGGGCCGGGCCAACGCACCGGGCCGGCACCGACCGGGGCCGGGGCCGGCCCCGGCGCCGTCAGTGGTGCGGGTGGTCGGCTGTGTGGATCTTCTTCCACGACTCGGGCTGCTCGGGAGCGGCCTTCGCCTTGAGGCCCGCCGCGGAGGCGGGCGGCTTGGAGGGCTGGAACAGCCAGGTGTCGAAGAGCTCGGCCAGCGGCTCGCCCGACACCTTCTCCGCGTAGGCGACGAAGTCGCCCACGTCCGCGTTGCCGCCCTCGTGCTGCCGGGGCCAGCCCTTGAGGAGGGCGAAGAAGTCCTTGTCCCCGATCTTCTCGCGCAGCGCCTGGAGAGCCATCGCGCCCCGGTCGTAGACCGCCGAGTGGAACTGGTTGTCCGGGCCCGGGTCGCCCGGCTTCACCTTCCAGAAGTCGTCGTCGGCCGGGCGGGAGGCGTAGGCGTAGTCGGCCAGTTCGCGCGCCGTGCCCTCGCCCTGGTCCTCGGACCACAGCCACTGCGCGTAGGCCGCGAAGCCCTCGTTGATCCAGATGTCCTTCCAGCCCTTGAGCGAGACGCTGTCCCCATACCACTGGTGGGCCATCTCGTGGACGACGACGGAGGTGTTGGAGCCGTCGGCGAAGTCGTCGGGGCTGTAGAACGGGCGGGTCTGGGTCTCCAGCGCGTAGGTGGTGTCCGTGTTCGGGACGTACCCGCCCATCGCGTCGAAGGGGTAGGCGCCGAAGTAGCCCTGGAGCCACTCGGTGATCTCGGCGGTCCGCTCGACGCTCGCCCGCGCAGCGCCCGCGTGTTCGCCCAGGTCCTTGCTGTAGGCGTTGATGACGGGCAGTCCCGAGTCCGTCTTCGAGGTGGTGATGTCGAACCTGCCGATGGCCAGCGTGGCCAGGTAGGTGGCCTGCGGGGCGCGGGAGCGCCAGTTCCAGCGCGTCCAGCCGGCCTCGGAGCGCTTCGACTGGAGGGTGCCGTTGCTGAGGGCCTGGGTGCCGTCGGGCACGGCGACGCTCACGTCGTAGCTCGCCTTGTCCGAGGGGTGGTCGTTGCTGGGGAACCACCACCAGGCGGCTTCCGGCTCGTTGGCGGCCACGCCGCCGTCCTCGGTGCGCAGCCACGAGGTGAAGCCGTTCACCTCGACCTTCGAGGGGGTGCCGGAGTAGCGGACCACGACGGTGGCCTTCTCCCCCTTGGCCAGCGGCTCGGCGGGGGTGATCCGCAGTTCGTGCGCGCCCGAGGTGGCGAAGCGCGCCTTCTTTCCGTCCACCCGCACCTCGCTGACGTCCAGCGCGAAGTCCAGGTTGAAGCGCGACAGGTCCTGCTCGGCGGTGGCCAGCAGGGTCGCCGTGCCGTTCAGCTCGTCCGTCTTCGGCTGGTACGTGAGCCGAAGGTCGTAGTGGGAGACGTCGTAGCCGCCGTTCCCGTAGTCCGGGTAGTAGGGGTCGCCCACGCCCGGGGCTCCCGGGGACGGTTCGGCCGCCGAGGCCGGGACCGCGAGCAGCAGCGAGGCCGCCACCATGGCACCCGGGACGATCAGTCTGTGACGCACGAGTCCTCCAGCTCTTCCGTCAACCTTGCGGCGCCACCATCGGGTTCACATCCCGCCCCTGTGGCGCGCGGGGTGTCGCTTCGTCCGAAGGGTATGTACTCACGTGGCACACCGCATGTCCACAGCAACTACCGTCATGTGAGCGTCATCCGGCCGACACACGCCCCCTTCTGCACACGCGTGGACCCGGTTACCTTCCCGGCATGGTGATTCGTGCGCGGCTCGGCCGCTCCCGGTGGAAGACCGCCGCCCTGACCTCGGCGGCGCTCCTCGTCCCCCTGCTCGCCACCACCGCACAGGCCGCCGGCCGAGACGGCTCCGCCGCACCCCGTACCGGCTTCGAACGCACCCACGGCCAGCGCTGGACGACGCAGCCCGAGGAGGAGAAGTTCCTGCGCGCCGTCGACGCCGCGGGCCGCCGCGTCAGCCTCGACACCATCGGCCGCACCGAGCAGGGAAGGCCGCTGCGGCTGGCCCGCATCGGCGCCCCCTCGCCCGAGGGCCCCGCGAAGGTCAGGCGCGGCAACTCCCTGCTGCTGATCTGCTCCCAGCACGGGAACGAGCCGGCGGGCCGCGAGGCGTGTCTGAGCACCATCCGCGACCTCGCCTTCGCCAAGGACCGCGCCACCCGGCGTTTCCTGTCCCGTACGACGGTGCTGGTCGTGCCCACCGCCAACCCGGACGGGCGGGCCGCCGACACGCGCGGCAACTCCGACGGCGTGGACATCAACCGCGACCACCTCGCGCTGGAGACCGCGGAGGCCCGCGCGATGGCCGCCGTGATGCGCGACTACCGGCCCGACACCGTCTACGACCTGCACGAGTACGGCGCCCACGAGCCGTACTACGTGAAGGATTTGCTCGCACTGTGGCCCCGCAACCTGAACACCGCGAAGGGCGTGCACAAGGAGTCCGTGACGCTTTCGGAGAAGTACGCGCGCCCGTCGGCCGAGGACAGCGGCCACAGCACCGGCATCTACGGCATCTGGACGGACCCGGAGACGGGTGACCCCGTCGAACAGGTCGCGGGCGACGGGCAAGAACGCATCCTGCGCAACACCGTCGGCGTCAAGGGCGCGGTCGGGCTGCTCGCCGAGACCCGCATCGAACCGCTCACCGACGCCGACAAGGGCGACGAGGCGCGCAACAACCGGCGCCGTGTCGGCTCGCACCTGGCCGCTCTCCAGGGCGCGTTCGACTTCGCCGGCGAGCGCCGCGCCCGCATCGAGAAGGCGACCGGGGCCGCGCGCGAGGCGGGCTGGGCCGACCGCGGCCCGGTGTACCTCGGCGGCGCCGACAACGAGCAGCCCACCGACGAGCAGGTGCTGGACGATCCGCCCTGCGGCTACCGGCTGACCGCCGCGCAGTTCAAGGACGTCGAACCGGTGCTCGACCTGCACGGGGTGCGCGCCGAGCCCCGCGCGGGCGGCGTCCTCGTGCCGCTGCGCCAGTCGCAGCGCGCCCTGGTCCCGCTGCTGCTGGACGCGCGTGCCGAGTACGCGCTGACGGCGGGGGCGCCGGTACGCGGCTGCCGCTGAGTACGGACGGCCGGCCGGCGTGGGCCCGGCTCACCCTCCGGTGGCCGGGCCCACCAGCCGCGCCGCGTCCACGGCGCAGCCCCACGAGACGGTGACGCCCGCCCCGCCGTGCCCGTAGTTGTGCACACACAGCGACTCCCCGCCCCGCCCGTCGCTCAGCAGCTCGCTCTCCAGCCGGACGCCGGGCCGGGAAGGGCGCAGTCCGACCCGGTGCGCGCGCACCTTCGCGTCGGCCACCTCGGGCCGTACCGCGGCGCAGCGCCGCACGATCGCCTCGGCGGTCGCCATGTCAGGGTCCCGCTCCTCGGCGTCCTCGTGCGCCGTGCCGCCGAGGATCAGCCCGTAGGGCTGGGGCAGCAGGTAGGTGGTCTCGCTCGCCCCGCTGCCGGCGTCCACGTACCACTCCTCGACGCCCGGGTTCTCCACGACGAGGATCTGTCCCCGCACGGCACGCATCGCGGGGTCTGGCACGAGTTCGCGGGCGCCGAGCCCGCTGCAGTTCACGACGACGGGTGCCGCGGCCGCCGCCTCGTGCAGGGAGCGCGCGGCGCGCCGCTCGACCCGTCCGTGCGCGGCCTCGAACCGGCCCGCCAGGTACGGGAGATAGGTCTCCATGTCGACAAGTGGGGCGCGTGGTGGAGTCCCGGTGAGCGCCGTCCACGCGGCGGGCGGCGCGCTGCCCGCCATCCGCCCCCGCAGCAGCCGCACCCCGGTGCTCCGCGGCTGCTCGGCAAGCCACGAGAAGTGCCGGAACGAGCGCACCGACCAGTCCAGCGCCTGGGCCGCGGGCTCGATCCGGTAGGGCCACACCAGGCCCCCGGCGACCGCCGAGGTCGTCTCCGCCTGATCCTCGGGGCTCCACAGCCGCACGTCCATCCCGCGCTCGGCCAGCACCACGGCCGTCGTCAGCCCGATGACCCCGCCGCCTATGACGACGGCGTCCGGCCTGCCGCGACCGCCGTCGCCCGCTGTCACATCGACCATGTCCGGACACTACGGCACCCCGCCGCCCTCCGGCACGTCAGCCGAAGGAGCGGCGGTAGGTCCGGGGGCTGACGCCTGTGGTGCGTTTGAAGCGGTCGCGGAACGCGGTGGCCGAGCCGAAGCCGACCTGTGCCGCGATGCGCTCCACGGAGTGCGCCGTGGCCTCCAGCAGGTGCTGGGCCTGGCGGATGCGGGCGCGGTGGAGCCACTGGAGCGGGGTGGTGCCGGTCTGTTCGCGGAAGCGGCGGATCAGGGTGCGGGTGCTGGTCCCGGCCTGTGCGGCGATGTCGGCGAGCGTGAGCGCGCGCCCCAGGTCGGCCCGCAACCAGGCGAGCAGGGGTTCGAGCGTGGAGCCCTGGGGTGCGGGGTCGTGGTCGTGGACGATGAACTGGGACTGGCCGCCCTCGCGTTCGAGCGGCATCACCGACAGCCGGGCCGCGTCGGCGGCGACGGCCGAGCCGTAGTCGCGGCGGATCATGTGCAGGCACAGGTCCAGGCCCGCGGCGGCCCCCGCGGAGGTGAGGAACTGGCCGTTGTCCACGTACAGGACGTCCGGGTCGACCTCGACGCGCGGGTAGGTCGCGGCCAGCAGGCCGGCCGCCCTCCAGTGGGTGGTGGCCCGCAGGCCGTCGAGCAGCCCCGTGGCGGCCAGGTGGAAGGTGCCCGCGCAGATGGAGGCGAGGCGCGTGCCGTCCGCGGCCGCCGCCCGCAGGGCGTCGCGCACCTCGGGTGCGAGCGGCGCGGGCGCGGCGGTGCCGGGCACGATGACCGTGTCCGCGTCCGCGAGCGCCTCCAGTCCCCAGGGCGCGCGCAGCGCGAAGGCCCCGGCGTCGACCTCCCGACGCGCGGCGCACACCCGGACCCGGTAGCCGGGGCGCCCGTCCGGGAGGCGGGTGCGGGTGAAGACCTCGATCGGGGTGGACAGGTCGAACGGGATCACCTGGTCCAGCGCGAGAACGGCGACGGTGTGCATGGCGGGAACATACCGCCCCGCGGGACACCGGCACCGGGCTCGGTCCGCGGTGCTCACCCCGGCACACCGGCCATGGAGCGCCGCTCGGGGCCTTGGCACCATCCCGTTGGAAGGTGTCACTCGTGCCACTGGGAGAGCGGGGGACCGCCGCTTAGGTTCGAGGCGCGTCCCGGCACAGGCCGGACGTCCCCGTATCCGTGCCGGAGGGCCTCCCCTCCCGCACACGTCATGCCCGCACCGCACCCCGAGAGGGCCGCACAGTGATGAGCTACCTCGCGCCGATCGTCGTCGGCGTCCTCTACGTCCTGGCGATGTCGCTGATCCGCGCACCGCACCGCCGCCCGTTCAACGCGATCATGGTGGCCGGAGCGGGAGCCGCCTACATCAGCGGCGGGGGATTCGGCGTCTGGGAGTTCCCCGCCGTCGCCGCCCTCACCTACGTCGCCTACCGCGGGCTGGAGTCCTGGACCTGGATCGGCGTCGCCTGGCTGATGCACACCGCCTGGGACCTGCTCCACCACGTCAAGGGGAACCCGATCATCCCCTTCTCCCACGACTCCTCCCTCGGCTGCGCCCTCTGCGACCCCGTCATCGCCCTGTGGTGCCTGCGCGGCGGCCCCTCGCTGATCACCCTCGTCCGCGAGCGCGCGGCACGCGGCGGCACGGCCGGCGAGGCGGCGCCGCGCACGTGAGCGAGCCGGCTCAGCACCGCGCCGGGTCGCCGTCCAGCGCGGTCAGCAGGGCCAGCGGGGTGGCGGCCGCCCAGGCCTGGGGGGAGCAGGCGTGCGGGTACGGCACCGGGCCCTGAGGGTCGGCGCGGGGGTAGCCGGCGAGCACCTCGGGCAGCCGGTAGCCGTGCCGGGCGGCCGCGTCCAGCAGGCCGCCGGTGAGTCGGCGGAGCTCCTCGCGCAGTCCGTAGCGGGCCAGGCCCAGGGCGATCAGGGCGTTGTCCTGGGGCCAGACGCTGCCGCGGTGGTAGGAGAGCGGATGGTAGGGCGTCTGTCCCGCCGCGAGCGTACGGACGCCCCAGCCGGAGAAGAAGTCCGGCTCCATCAGCCTGCGCCCCACCGTCCGTCCCCGCCCCTGTTCGAGGATGCCGGACCACAGCAACCGCCGCGCCGTACCTGAGCCCCCACCGGTCGCGTCGGCCCCGTCTGTCCCGTCCGGCCCGTGCACCGTGAGAGGGGCGGGATCCGCCGTCACGACCGTGCGTGCGTGCCAGTCCGCGCCACGCAGGTAGCGGAACTCGACGCCGTCGGTGCGGCGGTCGCTGCCGGGCGCGGCTCCCGGCTTGGTGAACACGCGGTGCTGTGCGCGCAGTTCCATCTGGTCGGCGAAGTCGGCGTCGGCCGTCAGCGTGAGGCGTACGGTCGCCGCCGCACCCTCGTTGCCGACGACGCGCAGCAGCTCCGTCAGCGCGCCGTCGGCGACGGCCTGTTCGCGGAAGACGGTGCAGGCCGGGGGCGCCTCACGGGTACCGCGCGGGGTCAGCACGGCGCAGCCGCCACCGTCGCCCGCGTCCCCGGGCACCAGCACGACGGGTGCCGCACCGTCCAGCGTCAGCTCCCAGCGGCTCAGATGGCGGGCGTCGCGGCGGAACAGCCCGTGCGGCACGGTGGCCGCCGGCGCTTCGGCGATGTCGCCTGAGGGGGTCAGCACCGCGAACGTGCCGTCGTGCACGAGCATCCGGTGCTCGGTCGCCGTCATCGGGTCACGAGTCCTTCCTCGGAGCGGGCACGGGCGCCGGATCCTGGCGGGCCCGCCGTGCGAGCAGGTCGAGAGCGAGCGCTGCCGTCCAGCTGAAGTCACGGGTGCCGCGGCCCGCACCGGTGTAGGGGTCGACGTACTCGGCGAAGTGGCTGTCCTCCGCCGCCCGCAGAATCTCCCCCGCCAACGCGTCGGCCCGCTCACCGGCACCGTGGAGCCGGAGCCCGCGCTCCAGCAGCCAGTTGACGTTGAACCAGGCGGGCCCGCGCCAGTAGCGGTGCGGGTCGAAGGCCGCGCCCCGCAGGTCGTAGCTGGGCAGCAGCCGCACCGTCGTGCCCAGGCCGAAGTGGGCGCCCCGTACGGTCTCCAGCAGCGCCCCGGCCACCGCCGGCGGCAGGTCGGGTGCGAGCAGGGGGAGCAGCCCGGCCGCGCTCCTGGCCCGCACCAGCCGCCCGGTGACCGGCCCCGCGCCGTCCGCGCGAAGGTCCCGGCTGAGGAACTGTCCCGCCTCGCGCGACCAGAGCCGCGCCACGAGGGCGTCCGTCAGCGCGGCGGCCCGCTCCCGGTGGACGTCCGGCTCACCGCCGAGCGCCTGGGTGATCCGGGCGAGGGCGTGCTCGGAGGCGGCGAACAGCGCGTTGAACCCCGGGTCCTCGACGGCGAACGGGTGCGCGGCGGCGGCGTCGCGGTAGCCGTGGTCGCGGTACTCGGCGGCCAGCCGCACGTACCGTCCGTAGTCCAGGTCGGTGGGCCGGTCGGCGGCCGCCCCGTGCACCAGGTCGGCACGGCGGAAGGAGTCCGCCGCCGCGGGCTCGATCCGGGCCAGCGGACCGTCCCAGCACGGGCTGTTGTCCATGCCCGGCTCCCACGGGTGCACCACGGCCGCCAGACCGCCGCCGCCCAGGTCGCGCCGGTCGGCCAGATACCGGTGCCAGGCCACCAGGCGCGGGTGGACCCGGGCGAGGAAGCCGCGCCGGGCCGACGCCTCGGGGTCGGCCCTGTGTACCAGCCACGCCGCCAGCGCGTGCACCGGCGGCTGCACGATCCCGGACGTCTCCAGCGCCCGGGGCGCACCGGCCGCCGCTCCCGCCGTCGAGGAGCGCCAGAAGTCCGGGCTGGGGAAGTAGGCGCCCAGCGGCACCGCACGGTTGAAGACGATGTGCGGGATCCGCCCGTCTCCCCACTGCGCGCCCAGCAGCGTCTCCAGCTCGCGCTGCGCCCGCAGCGGCGAGAGGTGACGCAGTCCGATCGCGATGAACGCCGAATTCCAGCTCCACTGGTGCGGATACAGCCCGTGGGAGGGCACCGTCGAGTGGCCCGTCCAGTTGCCGATCAGTACCCGGCAGGCGCTGCGCCGCAGCGGCGGGGCCGCCTGCCCGAACGCCCGCGCGGGAGCGGGCGGCGGCGCCGGAGCCGGATCCCGGTCCACCGCCACGGCCGGAGACGTCATCGGCCGGCCCCGCTCGGTGCGGCGCCGCTCATCCGGGCCAGGAACGGCGGTACGGAGCGCACGGCCTCCGCCGGGTCGAGGTGCGGGGTCAGCCGGCACTCGAGCGCCAGGTGCCCCCGGTAACCCGCGCTCTCCAGCGCGCCGAGCCACGCCGCCCAGTCCAGATGCCCCGCGCCCGGCTGGAACCTGTTGGAGTCGCTGACCTGGGCGTGCCCGATGTAGGGGGCCGCCGCCAGGATCGCGGCCGGCGGGTCGGCCTCCTCAATGTTCATGTGGTAGCTGTCGATACCGACGCGCACCGAGTCGAGCCCCACGGCACCGATCAACTCGACGGCCTGCTCCAGCCTGTTGACCATGTGGTCCTCGTACCGGTTCAGCGGCTCCAGGAAGAGCGTGACCCCCTCGGCGCGGGCGTGCTCGCCCAGCTCCGTCAGCCCGGACAGCAGGACCTCGCGCTCCTCCTCCTCGCCGCGCGGCGGGGTGAACGGCGGCAGCCTGCGGGAGAACATGCCGTAGGAGGCCGGGGTCTGCGCCCCCGCGCCGCCGAGTTCGGCGATGACGGACAGCTGCGACTTCATCTGGGCGAGGGCGTCCCGGCGCCGGTCTCGGTCGAAGGCGGCGAAGAAGTGCGGCATGTCGACGCAGACCGTCGGCATGGGAACGCCGTCCGCCTGGGCCTTGCGCAGCGCGGGCAGGCGCTCGCGGAAGTGGAAGTCGCCCTTTCCCCGGAGTTCGATGCCGTCGTAGCCGGCCGCTGCGGCGAACTCCCACTTCTCCTGGAGGGTTGCGCCGGGGAGAAGCTGCTCCTGGCAGGCGGTGCGGAACATCTGTGGCCTTTCGTGGTGGGTGGCGGGCGGGGTCAGAACGCGAGCACCATCTGCAACGCTTCGCCGGGCCGTTCGTCCAGCAGCTCGTACGCCTGTGCCGCGTCCGCGACCGGCAGCACGTGGCTGACCAGCGAGGCCACGTCCACCCTGCCTTCCTTGACCAGGCGCAGGAAGGTGCGCTGCAACCGCTCGACACTCCAGCGGCCGTCGAGCGCCTGCGGGACGCCTCCGATCTGCGAGCACACCAGTTGGGCCCGGTTGTGGTGGAACTCGTCCCCGAGCCGCAGCACGCCCGGCTGGCCGCCTCCGCCACGGCCGCCGGGTGACCTATTCCCGCCCCGTACACAGGAGAACAGCACCGTGAATCCAGTCTGGCCCCACCCGCCGATACGCGTCGGCCTCGTCGGCGCCGGACCCTGGGCCCGCACCATGCACGCCCGGATGCTCGCCGCCGGGCCCGAGACCGAGCTGGCGGCCGTCTGGGCCCGCAGGGACGAGGCGGCCACCGCCCTCGCCGCCGAGTACGGGACGAAGGCCGCGGCCTCCTTCGCGGAACTCCTCGACGCGTGCGAGGCGGTGGCCTTCGCGGTGCCGCCCGCCGTCCAGGCCGAACTGGCCCCGCGAGCCGCCCGCGCCGGCCGGGCCCTGCTGCTGGAGAAGCCGCTCGGCCCCGACCTGGCGGCCGCCCGCGCCGTCGCCGACGCGGTGGCGGACAGCGGCGTCGTCTCCCAACTGGTCCTCACCAAGCGGTACCACCCCGCCACCCGCCGCTTCCTGGAACGGGCCCGCGCGACGACCGTCACCGGCGCCCGCTCCTGCTACCTGCACGGCGCCTTCCTCGGCGGCGACCAGGCCACCACCTGGCGCCTGGAGCACGGCGCCCTCCTCGACCTCGGCCCGCACCTGCTGGACCTGCTCGACCTGGCCGTCGGCCCGGTCACCACCGTGCGCTCCACCGGCGACCCGCGCCGCTGGATTGAGCTGACCTGCGCACACGAGAACGGCGCCGTCAGCCAGGCGTCCCTGTCCGGTGCCGTGGCACTGCCCCGGGCCCGCACCCGCATCGAGCTGTACGGGCCCGAGGACGCGGACGAACTCGTCCACGACACCGCCGGTCTCGACCACGAGGAATGCTGGCCGGTACTGCGCCGCGACTTCGCGACCGCGGCGCGCGGCGGCCGCGCCGGCGACCTCGATGCCCGACGCGGGCTGCGGCTCCAGGAACTGCTCGCCCAAGCACTGCGCTGAACGCCTCACAGCTCCACCGGGTCCACCTCCCGCAGCTCCCCGTCCACCAGGCCCAGCCACCGGGTGATGCCCACCTCGTGCAGGAACGGGACGTCGTGGCCGGCCACCACCAAGGCGCCCTCGTAGGCCGCCAGGGCCTGCCGCAGCTGGCGGACGCTCGCCATGTCCAGGTTGTTGGTGGGCTCGTCCAGCATCAGCAGCTGGGGACCAGGCTCGGCGAGCATCACGGCGGCGAGCGTGCCGCGGAAGCGCTCGCCGCCCGAGAGGGTGCCCACCTGCTGGTCGGCCCGCGCGCCCCGGAAGAGGAACCGCGCCAACTGGGCCCTGATCCGCTGGTTGGTGGCCTGCGGCGCCAGCTTCGCCACGTTCTCCACCAGGGACAGCGCGTCGTCGAGGACGTCGAGCCGCTGGGGCAGATACCGCAGCGGCACGTGCGTGCGGACCTCGCCCGACACCGGCTCCAGTTGCCCGGCGAGGGTACGCAGCAACGTCGTCTTGCCCGCGCCGTTCGACCCGACCAGCGCGATCCGGTCGGGGCCGTTGACCCGCAGCGTCGCCCGCGCGCCGTTCCGCAGCTCCGCGTCCTGAAGGCTGAGGACCTGCCGCCCGCGCGGCACCGCGGTGAACGGCAGCTCGACGCGGATCTCCGCGTCGTCCCGCACGCGTTCCTCGGCCTCCTCCAGCCGCTCCTTGGCCTCCTCCAGCCGCTGCTCGTGCATGATGCGGTGCTTGCCCGCCGACTCCTGCGCCGCCCGTTTGCGCAGCTTCATCACGGCCCTGGGCTCCCGCTTGTTCGCGTACGCCTTGTTGGCGAACCGTTCCCGCCTGGCCAGCTTCGTATGGGCCTCGGCAAGCTCCCGCTTCTGGCGTTTCAGGTCGGTCTCGGCCACGCGCACCATGCGCTCGGCCGCCTCCTGTTCGGCCTCGACCGCCGCCTCGTACGCCTCCAGATTGCCGCCGTACCAGGTCACCCCGCCGTCGTGCAGCTCGGCGATCCGGTCGACGAGAGCGAGGAGTTCGCGATCGTGGCTGACCAGCACGAGCACGCCGGGGAAGGACGCGACCGCGTGGTGCAGCCGCCGCCGCGCCACCCGGTCGAGATTGTTCGTGGGCTCGTCCAGCAGCAGCACGTCAGGCCGGGCCAGCAGCAGCGCCGCCAGCCGCAGCAGCACCGACTCGCCGCCCGAGACCTCGCCGATGGAGCGGTCGAGACCGACGTGCGCGAGACCGAGCTCGTCCAGCGTCGCCCGTGCGCGCTCCTCCACGTCCCAGTCGTCGCCGACGGCGGTGAAGTGCTCCTCGGCGACGTCGCCCGCCTCGATGGCGTGCAGCGCCGCGCGGGCGCGGGCGATCCCCAGCGCCTGATCGACGCGCAGCGACGTGTCCAGGGTCAGGTCCTGCGGCAGATAGCCGACCTCCCCGGCGACCTTGACGCTGCCCACCTCGGGCCGCAGTACGCCGGCGATCAGTTTCAGCACGGTGGACTTTCCGGTGCCGTTGAGCCCGATCAGCCCCGTGCGCCCGGGGCCGAAGGACAGGTCGAGATCGGTGAGGACGGGCGTACCGTCCGGCCAGGAAAAGGCCAGCCGGGTACAGGTCACAGCGGGGGAATGGGTATTCACGGGGGCCTCCTGGTCGCCTCGCGAAGGGCGGTGGACAACGCGGGAGACACCGGACCCCGAAGACGGGATACACGGGGGCGGAAACCAGCAGGAGAGCGGCTCCGACACGGGGTCGGCTCACTTCCGAGGTCACACACGTGGCACACAGAGCGGGGCACACGGCGTCTCAGACCTCAGACGAGCAAGACCTCTCCGATCAACGACAACAGAGCCGCCCGAAACCATACGGGCCGCCCGCCCGCCGTGCAAGACTTTTCGGGCACGCGGCGGTGTGCTGTGCTGCCGGTATGGTCCATACCACGCAGTCCGATCCGGGGCCTGCCCGGCACCCGACCGTGCCGCTGCGCCCGATGCGGGTCACCGCCCAGCAGGCCGAAGAGCGCGCCGAGGCGTTCCACGCCCTCATGGAGCGGCGCCGCACCGTCCGCGACTTCGACCACCGGCCCCTGCCCGAAGGGGTGCTGGAGTGGGCCGTGCGCACCGCTTCCACCGCACCCAGCGGGGCCCACGTCCAGCCGTGGCGCTTCGTCGTGCTCACCGACCCCGAGCGCAAACGGCGGCTGCGCGAGGCGGCGGAGGCAGAGGAGCGCGAGTTCTACGGACGCAGGGCCTCCGACGAGTGGCTGACGGCCCTCGCTCCGCTGGGCACCGACGCGCACAAGCCGTTCCTGGAGACGGCGCCCGCCGTCATCGTCGTCTTCGAGGTCCACAAGGGCCCGCACACGCCGCGCCCCTACTACACGAAGGAGTCCGTCGGTATCGCCGTCGGCTTCCTCCTCGCCACGCTCCACCAGGCGGGCCTGGCCACCCTCACCCACACGCCCAGCCCCATGCGCTTCCTCAACGAGGTCTGCGAACGGCCCGCGGAGGAGCGCGGCGCCTACGTCATCCCCGTCGGCTACCCGGCCCCCGACGCACGGGTGCCCGACCTGCGGCGCAAGCCACTGGAAGAAGTGATGATCGTGTTGTGACCATCCTGCCGTCCCGCCCGTGCCCGGCACCGTGCATACTCCTGCTCACCACAGTGACGAAGGGGAACACACATGCACAGTTGGGCACGGGGGACAGCAGGTCTCGCCTGCGCGGGCAGCCTCGTCCTCGCGGCGGCCGGGTGCGGCGGCTCGGACAGCGCGCGGGACGCGGCAGGCGGCGGAGCCAAGGCCGCGGACGCCGAGGACCGGCCCGCGAGAGGGGTCGTCACCCGCGCGCAGGCCGGCAAGATCTTCGACCGCTACGAGCGCATCAACAACCGGGCCAACAAGCACTCGGACGCGAAAGTGATCTCCCAGGCCGAGGCCGGTCCCCTCTACCAGGAGAGCAAGGCCACCTTCCGGCTCCAGAAGAACTGGAAGAAGAAGCGGATCGAGGAGTACAAGGAGCCCTTCAACTACATCGACCGGAAGTTCTACATACCGCGCAAGGGCACCGCCGACTGGTTCGTGATGGTGGCCCACTCCAAGAGCCCCGGCCAGAAGAAGAACACGTACCCGGGCATCTTCGTCATGCAGAAGAAGAGCCAGGGCTGGCGGCTCGTCGCCGCCAGCTACAGCGACACCACCAAGATCCCGCGCATCGCCCAGGACAAGGACGGCTTCGCGCAGCCCGTGACCGACCCGGACAAGAAGCGCGGCGCACTCGCCCCCTCCGGCCTCTCCGACGCCCTGTTCGACCTCTACAGCGAGGAAGGGGCGACCGAGTCCACCGGGTTCGCCTCCTCCAAGGCCACCCGCTGGATCCGCAAGGTGCCCAAGACCCAGAACAAGCTGCTCAGCCCCTACGCCGAGGCCGTCTTCAGCCGCGGCGAGTCCGGCGACGAGCAGCTGCACGCGCTGCGCACCAGCGACGGCGGCGCGCTCGCCCTCTTCAGCACGCAGGTGCGCGAGCACGACCGGGGCACACAGGCGACCGCCACCATCCACCCCTCCGGCGAGATGAAGGTCTACGTCGGTGAGACGGGACGGCCCTCCTTCTTCGTCGACTGGCTGCACCAGTCCAGCGCCCACCTGCCGCCCCACGGCAAGGCCCGGCTGCTGTCCTCCGAATACATCATGACGGGCGCGGCGCCCGGCACCGATTCCGAGGGCCGCATGCCGGGCGTCACCAGCTGAGGCGCGCTCCGGTGGTGTCCGCGTCCCGCCAGGGCACGGACACCACCGGAGCGGTACGGAACCTCAGGCCAGGCCGGCCCGGCGCAGCGCCTCCGCCATCTCGCTGTTCGCCGGCGCGGACGCGGCGGACCCGCGACGCTGGCCTCCGCCGCCGCCCTTGCCGCCCCCACCGCCCTTGCCGCCGCCGTTCCTGCCGCCCTCGCGGGGCGAGCCCTGGCGCTGGCGCGGGGCGCCGCCCCGCTGCTGCTGCCGGTCGCGGGAGCCGCCACGGCGGCCCTCGCCGCCCTGCGCGCCCGGCTCGTCGTCGAGGCGCAGCGTCAGCGAGATCCGCTTGCGCGCCTCGTCCACGTCCAGTACGCGGACCTTGACGATGTCGCCCGGCTTGACGACGTCGCGCGGGTCCTTCACGAACGTCTTGGACATGGCCGAGACGTGGACGAGTCCGTCCTGGTGGACGCCGACGTCGACGAAGGCGCCGAACGCCGCGACGTTCGTCACCACCCCCTCCAGCACCATGCCGGAGGCCAGGTCGCCCAGCTTCTCGACGCCCTCCTTGAAGCTCGCCGTACGGAAGGCGGGTCGCGGGTCGCGGCCCGGCTTCTCCAGCTCGCCCAGGATGTCGGTGACCGTCGGCAGACCGAACGAACCGTCCACGAACTGCTGCGGATCCAGGGCCCGCAGCACCTTCGTGTTGCCGATCAGCGACGCCACGTCGGTACCCGAGGTGGCGACGATCCCGCGCACCACCGGATACGCCTCCGGGTGCACCGCCGAGGCGTCCAGCGGGTCCTCGCCGCCGCGGATGCGCAGGAAGCCGGCGCACTGCTCGAACGCCTTGGGCCCGAGCCGCGAGACGTCCTTGAGCTCCGTACGGCTCTTGAACGGCCCGTTGGCGTCCCGGTGGGCGACGATGTTCTCCGCGAGGCCCGAGCCGATGCCCGAGACCCGGGAGAGCAACGGCGCCGAGGCGGTGTTGACGTCCACACCGACGCCGTTCACACAGTCCTCCACCACCGCGTCCAGCGAGCGCGACAGCTTCACCTCGGACAGGTCGTGCTGGTACTGGCCGACGCCGATGGACTTCGGGTCGATCTTGACCAGCTCGGCCAGCGGGTCCTGGAGGCGGCGGGCGATGGAGACGGCGCCGCGCAAGGACACGTCGAGGCCGGGCAGCTCCTGGGAGGCGTAGGCGGACGCGGAGTACACCGAGGCGCCCGCCTCGGAGACCATCACCTTCGTCAGCTTCAGTTCGGGTTTGGCGGCGAGGAGTTCACCGGCGAGCTTGTCCGTCTCCCGGGAGGCCGTGCCGTTGCCGATGGCGACCAGCTCGACCTCGTACGTCTCGGCGAGCGCCGCGAGCCTGGCCAGGGCCTCGTCCCACTGCTTCTGCGGCGCGTGCGGGTAGACCGTGTCGGTGGCGGCGACCTTGCCCGTCGCGTCGATCACCGCCACCTTCACGCCCGTACGCAGCCCCGGGTCGAGGCCGAGGGTGGCACGGGTGCCGGCGGGCGCGGCGAGCAGCAGGTCACGCAGGTTGGTGGCGAAGACCCGCACCGCCTCGTCCTCGGCGACCGTCCGCAGCCGTGTGCGCACATCGATGCCCAGGTGGACCAGGACACGCGTACGCCACGCCCAGCGCACCGTCTCGGCCAGCCACGCGTCGGCCGGACGCCCCTCGTCGCGCACGCCGAAACGCTGCGCGATGGAGCGCTCGTAGGACGTGGGGCCCTCGCTCTGATCACCCGCGGGCTCCGGGGCGAGGGTCAGGTCGAGGACCTCCTCCTTCTCGCCGCGCAGCATGGCCAGGATCCGGTGCGAGGGCAGCTCGGTGAACGCCTCGGAGAAGTCGAAGTAGTCGGCGAACTTCGCGCCCTGCGCCTCCTTGCCCTCGCGCACCGTGGCGGCCAGCCGGCCGCGCTCCCACATGCGCTCGCGCAGCTCGCCGATCAGGTCGGCGTCCTCGCCGAAGCGCTCGGTGAGGATGGCGCGGGCGCCCTCCAGCGCCGCTGAGGCGTCCGCGACGCCCTTGTCGGCGTCGACGAAGGCGGCGGCGGCCACGGCCGGTTCCACCGTCGGGTCCGCCAGCAGCCCCTCGGCCAGCGGCTCCAGACCGGCCTCGCGGGCGATCTGCGCCTTGGTGCGCCGCTTGGGCTTGAACGGCAGGTAGATGTCCTCGAGCCGCGCCTTGGACTCGGCGGCACGGATGCGCGTCTCCAGCTCCTCGGTGAGCTTGTCCTGCGAGCGCACGGACTCCAGGATCGCCTCGCGCCGCTCCTCCAGCTCCCGCAGATAGCGCAGCCGCTCCTCCAGTGAGCGCAGCTGCGCGTCGTCGAGCATCTCGGTCGCTTCCTTGCGGTAGCGCGCGATGAAGGGCACGGTCGACCCGCCGTCGAGCAGCTCGACAGCGGCACGGACCTGCCGCTCGCGTACGCCGAGCTCCTCGGCGATCCTGCCTTCGATGGTCGTCGTCACGATGGTTGGTTCCGCCTTCTCGGTGCTGTGGTCCCCCGGTAGGCATGCATTGTGGCAGGCCGGTCCGACACCCGGGCGCAGGCGGGCGCCGTCGGAGCCGTTACGCGCGGGCGCGGGACGGCTCCGCACGCGGCGCTCGGCGGGCTCCGCTCAGTCCTTGCCGAACGCGTCAGCGGGGAAGGCGCCGGCCTCGGCCGCGGTGCGCGCGAAGTCCGACGCCAGCTCGGTCAGCCGGGCCACGTCCGCGGCGCCCAGCAGCTCGTAGGGGCGGCGGTCGAGCCGGTCGGTCTCCTCCTCCAGGTGCTTGCGCAGCGCGGTGCCCTGCTCGGTCAGCTCCCCGTCGTCGCCCAGCAGCCCGCGCTCGGTCAGCCTGCGCTGCGCGGCCGCCCAGTCCTGCGCGTTGTAACCGCGGGTGCTCATGGCCCACTTCGGGCTCATACCGCGCCCGCTGGCCGTGTGGCTGACCACGGCCTCCAGCGCGTCGAGCTCGGCGTGCTGGAGCGCGGCGATGTGGCCGTCCCCGCGGTGCTCGCGCAGCAGCGTCGCGGCGTGCCACAGCGCCAGGTGCGGGGCCGTCTCGAGCGGTGGGGTGGGCAGGTCGGCGTTGGCGGAGTGGAGCGGACGTCCGGAGCGGGTGCAGCCCTCGGCGGCGCGCAGGGCCAGCCGGGCGGCCTCGGCCATCTGCGGGGAGGCGACGGTCTCCTCGCCCAGCAGGTGCCGCAGCGTCGCGTCGACGGCCCGCAGCCGAGCGGCCAGCACGGTCTCGGGGGAGGCCGCGTCCCACACCTCGGGGACGAAGCGGGCGACCAGGGAGTGGCTGTAGTTGTAGAACGTGGCCGTCACCGTGCCGGCGCCCACGGCACCCAGCGGCGCGGAGCGCGTGGCCAGGTTGATGGCGTGCGGGTCGTCGATGCCGTAGGGCGCCAGTTCCCTGCCCAGCGCGGGTGAGAAGTACAGCGCGGAGTGCAGGACGTTGAGGGCGTTGTGACAGCGCCGCCCGGCGCGTTCGGGAAGTGACGTCATGCCCGTACGCTACCGGGCGGTACGGTCGACCAGAAGGGCAGGGGAACCGGCTGTTCCGCTCGGCCGGGGCCCCGTGTCACAGCCGCCAGTCGAAGCGTGCCTCCCTGCGCTCCAGGAAGGCCGCCACCCCCTCGGCTGCCTCGTTGCTCCCCGCCGCCTCGCGCTGCCAGTGCGCGAGGCGGTCGGGCCCCGTGTGGCCGTCGGCGAACTCCTTGGCGGCGGCCTGGGTCAGTGCGGAGCGCGCCGTCAGCGCGTGCGCGAACGCGGTGACCCGTTCGTCCAGCGCGCCGGCCGGGTGCACCTCGTCGACCAGTCCGGTGCGCAGCGCGCGTGCGGCGCCGACGAGTTCCCCGGAGAAGAGCAGGAACTTGGCGGTCGCCGGTCCTGTCAGGCGTACCAGGCGCTCGGTGGAGGAGGCCGGGTAGACGATGCCCAGCCTGGCCGGGGTGATGCCGAAGAGCGCGTCGTGAGAGGCGAAGCGCAGGTCGCAGGCGGCGGCGAGCTGACAGCCGCCGCCCACGCAGTGTCCGCGTACGGCCGCGAGCGTCGGCTTGGGGAAGGCCGCCAGTGCCTCCTCGGCCGCCACGGCGAGCGTCTGCTGCTCCCGCGCCGCGCCGCCTGCCGTGTGGCCGTCCGCCGCGTGACCGTGCGCGGCGTCGCGGAGTGCGCCGATGTCCGCGCCCGCGCAGAAGGTGCCCTCCGCGCCGGTCAGTACCAGCACCCGTACCCGGGGCTCGGCGGCCAGTTCGGCCAGCAGCACGGGGAGCCGGCGCCACATGCCGGGGGTCATCGCGTTGCGCTTGGCCGGATGGTGGACGGTGACCGTGGCGACGCCCGCGTCGTCGCACGCCATGAGCAGGGTGGGCTCCATGGTGCGTGATCGTATCCGCAGCCCGCCAGGTTTCTGTCAGCGCGGCGACCGGGGCGGTAAGTCTTCTGTCAAATGCCATCGATAAGTGCCCAGTTGCGGTCAGCCGCACAGACGGGCCCCGTGCGGTACCACCATTCAGCGCAAGTGCATCTGCAAGTACAGACCAGATGTGTGGCCCACGAGTCCGACCGAGAGAGCGGGGTACTCAGATGGAGAGCCGCGGTGCACAGCGTTCCGCCGTCATCGACGAAGCCCCCACGGCCACCGGGAGAACACCGTCCCCGGCCGCGGGGAGCACCGGGCAGACGGGCACGGCGAACCGGGCCGCGACGGCCGCGCCGCTGCCCGAGCGCGGCGAGCGGTCCGTGCACCGCACCGTCGGATGCGCGCGCGACGGCGGGCCCGAGTACGCGCGCACCCGCACGCAGGCGCCCGTTCAGGAGGGCGCCTGGCGGCCCGCCCAGGAAGGCGCCTGGCAGGAGGGCAGCTGGCGGTTCACCGCGCCCGCCGCCGACGCCTCGGTGCCCCGGCTCCGCCACGCCGTGCGCGACCTGCTGGCGCGGCAGCCCACACACGTCCCCGACGAGACGCTCCAGGGCGTGCTGCTGATCCTCTCGGAGCTGGTCACCAACGCGGTGCGGCACGCCGCGCTGCTCTCACCGACGATCGCGGTCGAGGTCTCGCTGGGCGGCGGCCGGCTGCGGGTGGCCGTCGAGGACGGCCACCCCTACCGGCCCAAGGCGCTGGCCGCCGAGCCGACCGGGGAGCACACGGGCGGCCGCGGGCTGCTGCTGGTCAAGGCGCTCACCGCGGAGGCGGGCGGCGTCTGCGACGTGGAGCAGACCGGCGCGGGCGGCAAGGTCGTCTGGGCGGCACTGCCGTTGGCTGCCGCCTAGGGCTTCCTGCGGCTCTTTTGTCGGCCGGCTCCCAGCCGACCAGCCCCAGCCGACCACGGGGTGCCACTGGCCGTGGGGTGCGGTCCGCGGGTGGGGTGTGGTCGGCCGCGCAGTTCCCCGCGCCCCCTTCGGGGCGCGTCCAGTTCCTCGCTGCCGTGCTGAGGGCAGCTGTCCCGTCAGGTCACCAGTCGCCGGCGCCGGCTGTGACCTCGCGGGCCGCGGGGCGTGCGGCGTCCAGCACGGTCATGAACCAGGTCGAGAAGGTGTCCGTCGCGTGCCGCTTCTCCAGTTCCCCCGCGGTCACGAACGCGACCTCGGCGATCTCCTCCGGGTCCGGCCGCAGTTCCTCGCGCAGCAGCCCCACGAACAGGTGGTTGAACTCCTGCTCCACCAGGCCGGAGGCCGGGTCCGGGTGGTTGTAGCGGACGGTGCCCGCCTCCCGCAGCAGCGCGGGCTCGACGCCCAGTTCCTCGCCGACGCGCCGGGTGGCGGCGGCGAACGGCGCCTCGCCGGGGTACGGATGCCCGCAGCAGGTGTTCGACCAGACGCCCGGCGAGTGGTACTTGCCCAGCGCGCGGCGCTGGAGCAGCAGCCTTCCCTCGTCGTCGAAGAGGAAGACGGAGAAGGCGCGGTGCAGTCGGCCGGGCGCCACATGGGCGGAGAGCTTCTCCGCGGTGCCGATCGTCGTCCCGTCCTCGTCGACCAGTTCGAGCATGATCGGGGCCGCTGAGCTGTTCGCCATGGTCATCCTTCTCGTGGGCCTGGGCCGGTGGGCAGCGCGACCCAGTGTGCCGCAGGTTGCGCCGCAACTGAGCATTCTGCGCGAATCTGTCGCTTTCGCGCACGAGCGTGCCGCTGTCCGATCGCGCGAGCCCTCTTCGTGTCCGCCGCGTCGCCGTGCGTGCCGTTCAGAGGCCCTCACCCGGCAGCCGGCACGGCGCGGTCGGCACGGTGCCGTGCGGCCGGCACGGCGCCGACCGCACCGTGCGGCTCAGCCGGCCGCGGTGCGCGCCTCGGGGTGCCGCAGCAGCCAGCCCTCCCACGCCGTGGCGACCATCTCGCGCACCCCGAACCGCGGCTGCCAGCCCAGCTCCTCGCGGATGCGCCGCGCCGAGGCGACCACCCGCGCCGGGTCGCCCGGGCGGCGTGGCCCCACTTCGGGCGCGGGCTCGTGCCGCCCTGTGACCTCGGCCACCAGCTCGGCCATCTCCCGCACGGAGACGCCCTCGCCCGTGCCCACGTCGAGCGTCAGGTCGCGGCCGTCCGCGGCGCCGCCGCCCGCGGCCATCGCGCTCGCGGCGGCGGCGTGCGCGTCGGCCAGGTCCTGGACGTGGATGTAGTCGCGGACACACGTGCCGTCCTCGGTGGGGTAGTCGTCCCCGAAGATCCTGGGCGCCTCGCCGCGCGTGAGGGCGTCGAAGAACATCGGCACGATGTTGAAGACCCCCACGTCGGCCAGTTCGGGCGCGGCGGCGCCCGCGACGTTGAAGTAGCGCAGACAGGCGGTGTTGAGCCCGTGGGCGCGGCCCGCGGCCCGCACGAGCCACTCTCCGGCCAGCTTCGTCTCCCCGTAGGGGTTCATCGGCACCGTCGGCGTCCGCTCGGTGACCAGGTCCACGTCGGGCATCCCGTAGACGGCGGCGGAGGAGGAGAAGACGAACCGGCGTACGCCCGCGTCCACCACGGCCCGCAGCAGGCACGCCAGGCCGTGCACGTTCTCCTCGTAGTAGCGCAGCGGCTGCTCGACCGACTCGCCCACCTGTTTTCTGGCCGCGAGATGGATCACACCCGTCACCCGGTGCTCGGCGAGCGTGCGGGACAGCAGCCCCGCGTCCGTCACCGAGCCGCGCACCAGCGGCACCTCGGCGGGCAGCCGCTCGGACAGGCCCGTGGAGAGGTCGTCCAGCGCCACGGCCCCCTCGCCCGAGGCGGTCATGGCCCGCGCGACGTGCGCGCCGATGTACCCGGCGCCACCTGTGATCAACCACGTCATGTCCCGCACCCTATCGGCCCCGGTTGTGAGCCGTGCCGGTGATCGACCATGCTGGTGCGCGCGGGTGCGCCACCGGCAACAGCGGGCCGATGAACGCTCGGTGAAGGCTCGTTCCGACGATCGGATACTCTCTGCCGACGTGCTGCCGGCCCCGAGGGGCGACGGCGCACGCTGCCCGCTGCCTTCGTTGTCCCCTTCCTCGCGCGGGCATGCCAGCTTCCAAGGAGTGAGTTCGTTCTGTCGACCGCCATCCTCACCGGTCCGCCGGTCGCCGGGTCGTCGCTGGAGTCCGACCTGCGCTCCCTCGGCTTCGACGTGCGCGTGGCCGACGACGCGACCGCTGTGGGCGCCCACCTGGCAGCGACGGCGGCCGGCGAACGGCTCGCCCTGGTCGACCCCCGCTTCGTGGGGCACACCCACGCGCTGCGGCTCGCGCTGAAGGACCCCCGCTTCGCGGCGGGCGCGCTGCCCGGCGTGCTCGGCCTCACACCGGAGGCGCGCGCCGCGCTGGCGCCGCGGCTGGCGGGCGACCCCGACGAGGCCGCCCGTGCGCTGGAGGCCGCCGGGGTCGAGGTGCACCGTCCCGAGCTGGGCGTGCTGGTCGCGGACGTGCCCGCGAACGAGACGGCGCGCCGGGAGCGCGAGCAGGCCGTCGCCGCCGTCGACGACGAGCAGGTGCGGCTGCGCTCCGCGGTCAAGTCCCGCGACGGCTTCTTCACCACCTTCTGCATCAGCCCCTACTCGCGCTACGTCGCCCGCTGGTGCGCCCGCCGGGGGCTGACCCCCAACCAGGTCACCACCGCCTCGCTCGTCACCGCGCTGATCGCCGCCGCCTGCGCGGCCACCGGGGAGCGCTGGGGCTTCGTGGCGGCCGGCGTGCTGCTGATCGCCTCGTTCGTCCTGGACGCCGCCGACGGCCAGCTCGCCCGCTACGACCTCCAGTACTCCACGCTCGGCGCCTGGCTGGACGCCACCTTCGACCGCGCCAAGGAGTACTCCTACTACGCGGGCCTGGCGCTGGGCGCCACCCGCGGCGGCGGTGACGACGGCGTGTGGGCGCTCGCGCTCGGCGCCATGCTGCTGATGACCGCGCGGCACACCGTCGACTTCTCCTTCAACGAGGCCAGCCACGACGACTCGGCCAACAGCAGCCCCACCGCCGTGCTCTCCCAGCGGCTGGACTCCGCCGGGTGGACGGTGTGGGTGCGCCGGATGATAGTGCTGCCCATCGGCGAGCGCTGGGCCCTCATCGCCGTCCTGACGGCCGCCACCACGCCGCGCGTCACCTTCGTGGTGCTGCTGATCGCGGGCGCCTTCGCCGCCTGCTACACCACCGCTGGGCGGCTGCTGCGCTCGGTGCGCCGCAGGGCGCGTACGGACCGCGCCGCCGAGGGGGTGCGCGCGCTCACCGACAGCGGCCCGCTCGCCGAGCTCGCCGCCCGTCTGCTGCGCCCGGTCGCTCTGCCGGGCCTCGGCGTGCCCGCGCTCGCCCTGCTGGGCGGCGCCGTGATCCTGGCCACCGCGTGGGCCACGCCGCTGGGCAGCTACTGGCCGGTTGTGGCGGCCGCCTTTTACGCGCTGTGCTCCGGGGTGGCGCTCGCCCGGCCGCTCAAGGGCCCGCTCGACTGGCTGCTGCCCCCGATCTTCCGCATCGCGGAATACGGCACGATCCTGGTGCTGGCCGCACGCTCCGGGGCCGACGGCGCGCTTCCCGCGGCCTTCGGGCTGGTCGCGGCTCTCGCCTACCATCACTACGACACGGTGTACCGCATCCGCGGTGGCACCGGAGCGCCTCCGCACTGGCTGGTGCGGGCGGTCGGGGGGCACGAAGGACGGACCCTGGTGGTCGCTGCCGTCGCCGCCCTCTGGCTGGGCGGCGGGCACCCCGAGGGCTTCATCTTCGCGCTGACCGCGCTCGCCGTGGTCATCGCGGTCCTGGTGCTCGTCGAGAGCATCCGTTTCTGGGTGTCCTCGCAAGCACCCGCAGTACACGACGAAACAGGAGAACCCGCATGATCGGCCTCGTGCTGGCCGCCGGCGCCGGACGGCGTCTGCGCCCCTACACCGACACCCTGCCCAAGGCCCTGGTGCCCGTCGATGGCGAGACCACCGTCCTCGACATCGCCCTGGCCAACTTCGCCGAGGTCGGTCTCACCGACGTCGCGGTCGTCGTGGGCTACCGCAAGGAGGCCGTCTACGAGCGGCAGGCCGAGCTGGAGGCCAAGCACGGCGTCAAGCTCACCCTGATCGACAACGACAAGGCCGAGGAGTGGAACAACGCCTACTCCCTCTACTGCGCCCGTGAGGTCTTCAAGGAGGGCGTGCTGCTGGCCAACGGCGACACCGTGCACCCCGTCTCCGTCGAGAAGACGCTGCTGGACGCGCGCGGCAACGGCCAGAAGATCATCCTGGCGCTGGACACCGTCAAGGACCTGGCCGACGAGGAGATGAAGGTCGTCGTCGACCCCGAGAAGGGCGTCCAGAAGATCACCAAGCTGATGGACCCGGCCGAGGCCACCGGCGAGTACATCGGGCTGACCCTCATCGAGGCCGAGGCGGGCGCCGAGCTGGCCGACGCGCTCAAGGCCACCTTCGAGAAGGACCCGCAGCTCTACTACGAGGACGGCTACCAGGAGCTGGTGGGCCGCGGCTTCAAGGTCGACATCGCCCCGATCGGCGACGTCAAGTGGGTCGAGATCGACAACCACGACGACCTCGCCAAGGGCCGGGAGATCGCATGCCAGTACTGACCCGCCTCATTCCGTCGCCGGTCGTCGTGGACATCTCCCGCGGCGCCCTGGACGACCTGGCGGGCCTGTTGGCCGATCAGCGGATCTCCACCAACGGCAAGCTCGCCTTCGCGATCAGCGGCGGCTCGGGCGCGGCGCTGCGCGACCGTTTCGCGCCGCTGCTGCCCAACGCCTCCTGGTACGAGGTCGGCGGCGGCACCCTGGACGACGCGATCAAGCTCGCCGACGCCATGAAGTCCGGCCGCTACGACGCGGTGGTCGGGCTCGGCGGCGGCAAGATCATCGACTGTGCGAAGTACGCCGCTGCCCGCATCGGACTGCCGCTGGTCGCCGTCGCCACGAACCTGTCGCACGACGGCCTGTGCTCGCCCGTCGCCACCCTCGACAACGACGCGGGCCGCGGCTCCTACGGGGTGCCCAACCCGATCGCCGTCGTCATCGACCTCGACGTCATCCGCGAGGCGCCCGAGCGCTACATCCGCTCCGGCATCGGCGACGTGATCTCCAACATCTCCGCGGTCAAGGACTGGGAGCTGGGCCACGAGCAGCGCGGCGAGGCCATCGACGGGCTCGCCGCCGCCATGGCCCGCCAGGCGGGAGAAGCGATCCTGCACCACCCGGGCGACGTGTCCGACGACGGCTTCCTCCAGGTGCTGGCCGAGGGCCTGGTGCTCACCGGCATCTCGATGTCGGTCGCGGGTGACAGCCGCCCGGCGTCGGGCGCCTGCCACGAGATCAACCACGCCTTCGACCTGCTCTACCCCAAGCGGGCCGCGCCCCACGGCGAGCAGTGCGGACTCGGCGCCGCCTTCGCCACCTACCTGCGCGGGGACAAGGACACGGCCAAGCTGATGGTCGAGGTGCTGCGCCGGCACAAGCTGCCGGTGCTGCCCGCGGACATCGGCTTCGACCGCGACGAGTTCGTCGAGGCCGTCGCGTACGCACCGCAGACCCGCCCAGGGCGGTACACGATCCTCGAACACCTCGACCTGTCCACCGACCAGATCAGGGACGCGTACGCGGACTATGCACAAACCATCGGTAGCTGAGCTGCGGCCGGTCGTTCACCCCGCCGGGGTGAAGGACCGGCGCAGCGGTGAGCACTGGGCCGGCCGGCTCTACATGCGCGAGATCTCGCTGCGGGTGGACCGGCACCTGGTGAACACCCGGGTCACGCCCAACCAGCTGACGTACGTGATGACGCTCGCCGGCGTCCTGGCGCTGCCCGCGCTGCTGTTGCCCGGGATCGCCGGGGCCGTGCTCGGCGTGCTGATGGTCCAGCTGTACCTGCTGCTCGACTGCGTCGACGGCGAGGTGGCCCGCTGGAAGAAGCAGTTCTCGCTGGGCGGGGTCTACCTGGACCGGGTCGGCGCCTACCTGTGCGACGCGGCGGTGCTGGCCGGCTTCGGCCTGCGCGCCGCCGACCTGTGGGGGAGCGGGCGCATCGACTGGCTGTGGGCCTTCCTGGGCACTCTGGCCGCGCTCGGCGCCATCCTGATCAAGGCCGAGTCCGACCTGGTCGGCGTCGCCCGGCACCAAGGTGGGCTGCCGCCGGTCAAGGAGTCGGCGTCCGAGCCGCGCTCCTCCGGGATGGCGCTGGCCCGCAGGGCCGCGGCGGCGCTGAAGTTCCACCGGCTGGTCCTCGGCATCGAGGCGTCGCTGCTGATCCTGGTGCTGGCAGTCGTGGACCAGATCCGCGGGGACCTGTTCTTCTCCCGGCTGGGCGTCGCCGTCCTGGCGGGCATCGCGGTCCTCCAGACGCTGCTGCACCTGGTGTCCATCCTCGCCTCCAGCAGGCTGAAGTGACAGGGGGCGACGTGAACCAGGACAGCCGGGACAGTCAGGACGCAGCGACGATGCGACTGGGGGCTGTCGTGCTGACCATGGGCAACCGCCCCGAGGAGTTGCGCGCGCTGCTCGACTCGGTGGCCGGGCAGAAGGGCGAGCGGATCGAGGTCGTGGTCGTCGGCAACGGCGCGCCGCTGCCCGACCTGCCCGACGGTGTCCGCACGGTCGAGCTGGAGGAGAACCTCGGGATCCCCGGGGGCCGCAATGTCGGCATCGAGGCGTTCGGGCCCTCGGGCCGCGAGGTGGACGCGCTGCTCTTCCTGGACGACGACGGGCTGCTGCCCTCGCCCGACACGGCCGAACTGGTGCGCGAGGCGTTCGCGGCCGATCCCGGCCTCGGCATCATCAGCTTCCGCATCGCCGACCCGGACACCGGCGTGACCCAGCGGCGCCACGTCCCCCGGCTCCGCGCCTCAGACCCGATGCGCTCCTCGAAGGTGACCACCTTCCTCGGCGGCGCCAACGCCGCACGCACCAGAGTGCTGGCCCAAGTCGGCGGTCTCCCCGACGAGTTCTTCTACGCCCACGAGGAGACCGACCTCGCCTGGCGTGCGCTGGACGCGGGCTGGTCCATCGAGTACCGCGCCGACATGGTGCTGCACCACCCCACCACGGCGCCCAGCAGGCACGCGGTCTACCACCGCATGGTGGCCCGCAACCGGGTCTGGCTGGCCCGCCGCAACCTCCCGGCCCCTCTCGTCCCGGTCTACCTGGGCGTCTGGCTGCTGCTGACCCTGGCGCGCCGCCCCTCCATGCCGGCGTTGAAGGCGTGGCTGGGCGGCTTCAAGGAGGGCTGGGCCACACCCGCGGGCCCCCGCCGCCCCATGCGGTGGCGTACGGTATGGCGTCTGACGCGGCTCGGACGCCCGCCCGTGATCTGACAAGCTCTCCCTTTGAGAGCATCGGCTCCCAAACACCTGCGCAGTGTGAGGACGAAAGTTTCCATCGTGAGCGAGACAACCCACGACAGTGCCGTTGGTGTGACGCCCCCGCCGTCACCGGACGACGGTCTGACCCCGGCCGAACTCGCGGCCAAGTACGGCCTGTCGGTGAGCGGGGCGCGCCCTACGCTGCCCGACTACGTGCGGCAGCTGTGGGCGCGGCGGCACTTCATCCTCGCCTTCTCCCGGGCGAAGCTGACGGCGCAGTACAGCCAGGCCAAGCTGGGCCAGCTGTGGCAGGTCGCCACCCCGCTGCTGAACGCGGCGGTCTACTTCCTCATCTTCGGCATCATCATGGGCGGTCGAGAGGGGATCCCCGGCGGGCAGGGCCGCTACATCCCGTTCCTGGTCACCGGCGTGTTCGTGTTCACCTTCACCCAGACCTCGGTGCTCAACGGCGTGCGGGCGATCTCCTCGAACCTGGGGCTGGTGCGGGCGCTGCACTTCCCGCGGGCCTCGCTGCCCATCTCGATCTCGCTCCAGCAGCTCCAGCAGCTGCTGTTCTCGATGATCGTCCTGGTCGTCATCCTGCTCGGCTTCCGTGAGCTGCCCGGCTTCTCGTGGCTGCTGGTCGTCCCGGTCCTGGCCTGCCAGTTCGTCTTCAACACCGGGCTCGCGCTGATCATGGCGCGGCTGGGCAGCAAGACTCCCGACCTGGCGCAGCTGATGCCGTTCATCACCCGCACCTGGCTGTACGCCTCGGGCGTGATGTTCTCCCTGCCGTACATGCTCACCAAGCACAACGCGCCCGACTGGCTGGTCGACGTGATGCAGGGCAACCCCGCCACGGTCTACATGGACCTGATGCGGTACGCGCTGATCGACGAGTACGGGGTTTCGGACATGTCGCCGCTGGCCTGGCCGCTCGCCGTCGTCTGGGCGGTCGTCTTCGGCATCGGCGGATTTGTTTTCTTCTGGAAGGCGGAGGAGCGTTATGGCCGTGGCTGAGCAAACCGAGCGCAGCGGAGCGAGGGCCCAGTCCGGTACGAAGACCGAGGCCCAGGCCGAGCGGACCCCGGCCCCGTGGGTGCCGACCGTCGTCGCGGAGGACCTGCACATCGTCTACCGCGTCTACGGCGGCGCCAAGGGCAAGGGCAGCGCGACCGCGGCGCTCAACCGGATCATCCGCCGCAAGCCGGGCGGCGGCATGCGCGAGGTGCACGCGGTGCGGGGCGTCAGCTTCACCGCCTACCGCGGCCAGGCCATCGGCCTGATCGGCTCCAACGGCTCCGGCAAGTCCACGCTGCTGAAGGCCGTCGCGGGGCTGCTGCCGGCCGAGCGGGGCCGCGTCTACACCGACGGCCAGCCCTCGCTGCTGGGCGTGAACGCGGCGATGATGAACGACCTGACGGGCGAGCGGAACGTCATCCTCGGCGGCCTGGCCATGGGCATGTCCCGCGAGGAGGTCGCCCGCCGCTACCAGGGCATCGTCGACTTCTCCGGCATCAACGAGAAGGGCGACTTCATCACCCTGCCGATGCGCACCTACTCCTCGGGCATGGCGGCCAGGCTGCGCTTCTCGATCGCCGCGGCCAAGAACCACGACGTCCTCATGATCGACGAGGCGCTGGCCACCGGTGACAAGAAGTTCCAGAAGCGCTCCGAGGCCCGCATCCGCGAGCTGCGCAAGGAGGCCGGGACGGTCTTCCTCGTCAGCCACAACAACAAGTCCATCCGCGACACCTGCGAGCGGGTGCTGTGGCTGGAGAAGGGCGAGCTCCTCCTCGACGGGCCCACCGACGAGGTCCTCAAGGAGTACGAGAAGTTCACCAGCAAGTAGCCCGCTCCTCAGCGGCGTCTCGAACGGCGAGTGGCCCGCGCCCCCACGGGGGGCGCGGGCCACTCGCCGTTCGGCGGAGCCGGTTCACACCCCCGAGTGCACCGGCTCCTGGTCCGTGTCGGCGGTCTGCGACGCGTCCTTCGCCGCACTGCCGGGATCCGACTCGCTCAGCCCGGCCCTGGCGTGCAGCCGCCGCAGCGGCCCCGGCGCGTACCAGGCGGTGCGGCCCAGCAGCCGCATGGCGGCCGGTACGAGCACGCCGCGCACGGCGACCGCGTCGATCAGGATGGCGAGCCCGCTGCCGAGTCCGAACATCTGCAAGAAGGAGATCTGGCTGGTGGCGAAGGCGAAGAAGCTGACCGCCAGCAGCCCCGCCGCCATCGTGACGAGGCGTCCGGTGCGCGAGAGACCGCCGGCGACGGCCTCACGGTCGTCGGTGCCGGCGTCGTGCAGTTCCTTGATGCGGCTGGTCACGAAGACCTCGTAGTCCATGGACAGCCCGAAGACGATGCAGAACATCAGCACCGTCATCGAGGTGTCCATCGGCATCGCGGTGAAGCCCAGCACCGAGGACAGGTGCCCGTCCTGGAAGATCCAGACCATGGCGCCGATGGCCGCAGTCAGGCTGATCGCGTTCAGCACCAGGGCCCGCAGCGGCTGGACGACGCTGCCGGTGAAGAGGAACAGCAGCACGAACGTCGAGCCGAGGACCCACAGCACGGCCGCGGGCAGTTTGCCGGCGATGGCGGCCTTGGAGTCGATGAGCGCCGCGTCCTGGCCGCCGACGAGCACGCGGGCACCGTCGGGCCCCGGCATGGCGCGGAGGTCGCGGACGAGTTCTGCGGCCGCGTCCGAGGCGGGGGTGGTCTTCGTGGTGACGGTCAGCCGGTGGATGCCGTCGTGCTCGAAGGCGGCGGCCGCGGCGTCCGGCTTCCGTACGGCGTGCCCCGCGGCCCAGGTACCGCTGGCGGACCTGACGCGCACGACGCCCTCCAGCCGCGAGACGCCGGCGGCGTACCGGGCGACGGCCCGTTTTCCGGCGCTCTTTTCGGTGACCAGGGCGATGCTCGCGGCGTCGTTGCCCGCGAAGTCCTGCTGGAGCACCGCGGCGACCTGGCGGCTCTCGGCGGACTCGGGCAGCACCCGCTCGTCGGGTGAGCCGAACGTGGCGCCCAGCAGCGGGCTCGCGGCCAGCAGCAGGACGGCCAGCACCGGCAGGCCCGTCAGCGCAGGGCGCCGCATGACGGTGGCCGCCATCTTCCGCCACAGCGGGGCCTCGGGGCGGCGCACCGCGTCGGCCCAGGGCAGCCGCCCCTTGTTGACCCGCTCTCCGAGCACCGCCAGCAGGGCGGGCACGATCAGCAGCGCGGCCAGTGCGGCGATGGCCACCACGCCGATGCCCGCGTACGCGAAGGAGCGCAGGAAGAACGGCGGGAACAGCAGCAGCGCGGCCAGCGCGGCGACCACGGTGGCGGCCGAGAAGAGGATGGTGCGCCCCGCTGTGCGCACGGTCGTACGCAGCGCCCCCGCCGTCCCGTCGCCCGCGCCGAGCCGCTCGCGGAAGCGGCTGACCAGCAGCAGTCCGTAGTCGATGCCCAGTCCCAGACCGAGCGCCGTGGTGAGGTTGACGGCGAAGACGGAGACGTCCGTGAGGCTGCCGAGGACGTACAGCTCGGCGAAGGTGCCCAGGATGGCCACGAGCCCGATGGCCAGGGGCAGCAGGGCCGCGACGACGCTGCCGAAGGCGATGATCAGCAGCACGAGTGTCACGGGGACGGCGATGGCCTCGGCCAGTGCGAGGTCACCGGAGACCTGCGCGGTGATGTCGCCGTTCAGCGCGGCCGGGCCACCCGCCTGGACGCCGACCGCGCCCCTCTCGCCGGTCCACTCGTCGGTCACCTCGGTGATCCGCTCGGTGTCGGCGTCGTCCATGTGGGCCAGCACGAGGGCGCGGTCGCCGTCGCGTGAGGTGAGGCCCGAGCCTCCCGGCGACCAGTAGGAGGTCACCTGGGAGACGCCCGGCTCGGCGCGCAGGCCGCGGGTCAGCTCCTCCCCGGCCTGTTCGACGGCGGGAGCTCGCAGGTCGCCCTCCTTGGCGGAGACGAGCAGGACGAGGTTGTTCTCTCCCCCGAACTCCTCCTCGATCAGTGCGGCGGCCCGTGAGGAGGGCGAGGCGGGATCGTCGAATCCGCCGCCCTTCAGCTTGCCGAAGGCGCCGAAGCCGACGGCGGCGAGTGCCACCACCGCCAGCAGGGCGAGCAGGAGCACGGTGCGTGCCCTGCGGTAGGTGAAGTCGGCTGTGCGGTCGAGCACGTGGTTCCCCCCGGTGGATGTGGCCGTGCGAGGGCGGGCGGCGACCCCGCGGATGTTTACGCCGTCAACATGATGATGGCGGTGAATGTTATGCCCGTCAACATCGGGCAGGATGGACGCCATGGAGGCGAACAGTGCAGCGACAGGGCGGGCGGCCGCGGGCGAAACCAGGGCGAGCGGCGGCAAAGAGGGCCGCTACCACCACGGCGACCTGCGCAACGCGTTGATCCGAGCCGCCATCGAACTGGCTGCCGAAGGCGGTCCCGACGCCGTGGTGCTGCGCGCCGCCGCCCGCAAGGTCGGCGTCTCGGCCACGGCCGCCTACCGCCACTTCGAGGGCCAGAGCGATCTGCTGGGCGCCGTCAAGGAGTACGGCCAGCAGCGCCTCGTCGCCTGCATGGAGGCGGTGGGCCGCGCGAGCGAGGGCGTGGGGCCACAGGCCGCCAGGGACCGGATGATGGAGCTCGGTCGCGGCTACGTGCGCTTCGCCCGTGAGGAGCCCGGCCTCTACCGCACGGCCTTCTGCCGCAAGGCCCTCGGCGCCGTCGGCATCACCGAGGAGGGGGGTCTGGCCGACGCGGAGGGGGAGCAGCCCGGCTGGGAGACCCGCTCCTTCGAACTGCTCACCGAGACGCTGGACGACGCCGTCACGGCCGGTCTGATCACGCCGGAGCGCCGTCCCGGGGCCGAGCTGAGCGCCTGGGCCATGGTGCACGGAGTGGCCATGCTCTTCCTCGACGGGCCGCTCGACACCCTGACGGACGAGGAGTCCTCCTACGTCATCGACCGCGTCCTGACCGACGTCCTCGCCGGACTGATGTCCCCCTGACGGGCGATCACGCATGTCGGACCCGGGATGGTGACCCACCGCACGGGGGATTGATGTACGGCGTAAGCTGTTTCGGTGCTGATGCGCGGTAAGTCGGGCGAGTCGGTCCTGGGCGAGCTGTGCCACGGGCTGCTTCCGCAGGCCAGCGCGTGCGGCGTGTCCGAAATAGGATGTTCTGGCGCGGCGGTGTAGAAACGGAGATGTGACGGCAATGGCCATGGGCAGTACGTGGTGACCGCGGAGGAGGACGCGCACGCGAGCGCGGTGCTCTCCAAGGCCAGGGCGGAGAACTTCCCGGTGGCGCCGCGCTTCCTCCCTCGCGAGTGGCGGGACGACCTGATGGCCGTCTACGGATTCGCCCGCCTGGTCGACGACATCGGCGACAGCGACCTGACCTTCGGGGCCGAGCACGCCGTCGCCCTCGGCCTGGCACCCGAACAGGCGAGCGATCCGCTCGCCATGCTCGACGCGTTCGAATCGGACCTGCACCGCGTCTTCGGGGGTCCCGCAGGCTCCACCGGCCGTACGGGTTCCGCCGGTCCTACGCGCGCCGCCGCCGCGCGCGAGCCCGGTCATCCGCTGCTGCGCGCCCTGGTTCCCACGGTGCGCCGCCGTGGCCTGACCCCCGAGCCGTTCCTCGCCCTGATCGAGGCCAACCGGCAGGACCAGAAGGTCCGGCGCTACGCCACCTACGCCGAACTGCTGGCCTACTGCGAACTGTCGGCCAACCCCGTCGGACACCTCGTCCTGGCGATCACCGGCACCTCGACGCCCGAGCGGGTACGCCACTCCGACGCGGTCTGCACCGGCCTGCAGATCGTCGAACACCTCCAGGACGTCGCCGAAGACCTGGCCCGCGACCGGATCTACCTGCCGGCCGAGGACATGGACCGCTTCCGCGTCGGCGAGTCGGACCTGGCGGCCCCCACCGCGAACGCCTCCGTCCGCGCCCTGGTCGCCTTCGAGACCGACCGGGCGCTCGGCCTGCTGGACGAGGGCACACCGCTGGTGCGCAGCGTCCGCGGCAGGCTGAGGCTGCTGCTCGCCGGATTCACCGGCGGCGGCCGGGCGGCGGCCGGGGCGCTGCGGGCCGCGCGGTACGACGTACTGGCAGGGGCTCCCCGGGCGGGCGCCGCGAGCGTACTGCGCGAGTCCTGGGCGAGTCTGCGAGGAGAGGGGTGACCGGGACGGTGGGCAAGACAGCGAAGACCGCCAGAGCGGGCCGGGCCACGGCGGCCGGGTCCGCGCAGCAGCTCCCGGGCCCCGTGAGCGCCGCCTACCGCTACTGCGAGGCCGTCACGGGGCAGCAGGCCCGCAACTTCGCCTACGGCATCCGGCTGCTGCCCGGGCCCAAGCGGCAGGCCATGTCCGCGCTGTACGCCTTCTCCCGGCGCGTGGACGACATCGGCGACGGCGATCTGCCCGCCGAGGCCAAGCGCGAGCGCCTGGAGCGCACCAGGGACCTGCTCGCCCTGGTCAAGGACCGGCAGGTCCGCGACGACGACACCGACCCGGTCGCCGTCGCGCTCAGCCACGCCGCCGACCGCTTCCCCCTCCCGCTCGACGCGCTGGACGAGCTGATCGACGGCGTCCTGATGGACGTCACCGGCGCCACGTACGAGACGTGGGACGAGCTGAAGGTCTACTGCCGCTGCGTGGCAGGGGCCATCGGACGGCTCTCGCTGGGTGTCTTCGGCACGGTGTCGGGCGCGCCGGACACCGCCCGCGCCCCCGAATACGCCGACACCCTGGGGCTGGCGCTCCAACTCACCAATATTCTGCGGGACGTTCGGGAAGACGCGGAGGGCGGGCGTACGTACCTTCCCTCGGAGGACCTCGAGAAATTTGGCTGTGCCGCGGGATTCGAGAGCACTACGGTGCCGGACGGCGCCGACTTCACCGGACTGGTGCACTTCGAGGTGCGTCGCGCACGGGCACTGTTCACCGAGGGATACCGGCTGCTGCCGATGCTCGACCGGCGCTCCGGCGCCTGCGTCGCCGCCATGGCGGGGATCTACCACCGCCTGCTGGACCGCATCGCGGCCGACCCCGCGGCCGTCCTGCGCGGCCGCGTCTCCCTGCCGGGACGGGAGAAGGCCTACGTGGCGGTCCGCGGCCTTGCGGGGCTCGACGCCCGGCAGGCCTCCCGGCGGAGCGCCTGATGGCCGCCACCCCGCGGCGCGGCGCAACCCGCCGCCCGGATGCGGCGTCCCAGCGGGCGCGGACGGCGGCACCCGGCAGCCGGCCCGAGGGGAGGAGCGCTCATGACAGCGGACGACGCACCGTCCGGTGACCGCCGCGCCGGCTCCCGGCGTGCCGTGGTGCTCGGCGGCGGCATCGCCGGGACGACGGCTGCGCTGAGACTCGCCGAAGCGGGCCTGGAGACCACCTTGGTGGAGACCAGGCCCCGGCTCGGCGGGCTCGTCTTCTCCTTCCGCCGCGACTCCGCCGCGGGGCCGCTGGACGTCGACAACGGCCAGCACGTCTACCTGCGCTGCTGCACCGCCTATACCTGGTTCCTGGAGCGCGTCGGCGCCGCCGGGCTCGCACCGCTCCAAGACCGGCTCGACGTCCCCGTGCTGGACGTCGGCCGCAGGCGGCCCCGGCTCGGCCGCCTGCGGCGCACCGGGCTGCCCGTACCGCTGCACCTGGCGGCGAGCCTGAGCACCTACCCGCACCTGTCCGCGGTCGAACGCGCCTCGGTCGCCCGCGCCGCGCTCGCCCTGAAGAACCTCGACCCGGCCGACCCCGCGCTCGACGCCGTCGACTTCGGCACCTGGCTGCACCGGCACGGCCAGTCGCCGCGCGCCATCGAGGCGCTCTGGGACCTGGTGGGCACCGCCACCCTCAACGCCCGCGCCCCGCACGCCTCCATGGGGCTGGCAGCCAAGGTCTTCCGCACCGGACTGCTCAGCGACCCCGGTGCCGCCGACATCGGCTGGGCCCACGTGCCGCTCGGCGACATCCACGACGTCCTCGCCCGCGCCGCCCTCGACAAGGCGGGGGCCCGCACCCTGCTGCGCACCCGGGCACGCGCCGTCACCCGGACGGACGAGGGGGACTGGCGGGTGACGGTCGACCAGGGAGCCGACGGGGCGGCGGAGCTGACGGCCGACACCGTGGTCTTCGCCGTACCGCAGCGGGAGGCACACAGGCTGCTGCCCCCCGGCGCCCTCGCCGACCCGGGCAGGCTGCTGGACATCGGCACAGCGCCCATCCTCAACGTGCACGTCGTCTACGACCGCAAGGTGCTGCGCCGCCCCTTCTTCACCGCGCTCGGCACCCCGGTCCAGTGGGTCTTCGACCGCTCCGGCGCCTCCGGGCTCACCGGCGGCGGGCAGTACCTGGCGCTGTCCCAGTCCGTCGCGCACGAGGAGATCGACCTGCCGGTCGCCACCCTGCGCGAGCGCTACCTGCCCGAGCTGGAGCGGCTGCTGCCCGCGGCGCGCGGCGCCGGAGTGCGCGACTTCTTCGTCACCAGGGAACGCACCGCCACGTTCGCGCCGTCGCCCGGGGTCGGGCGTCTGCGCCCCGGCGCGCGCACCGCGTCCCCGGGGCTCTACCTCGCCGGCGCGTGGACCGCGACCGGCTGGCCCGCGACCATGGAAGGCGCCGTCCGCAGCGGGGCGCAAGCCGCGCGTGAGGCTCTCGTCGCGCTGGGCCGCCCGTACGGGAGGGAACCGGTCCCCGGCATCGAAGGAAGAGCGCATGAGCACCACTGACGCAGCAAGCACCGCCAGCCAGGACCGGCCGGCCGGCCCGACAGCACCGCACCAAGGAGACCCTGTGATCCCGGCGAAGCCGCATCTCGCAAACGCCGAGAACGACGACGGCGAGGGCACCACGAGCGAGGAGACCGGCAGCAGGGCGGTGACCGCGCTGCTGGAGCGCGGACGGACGCTCAGCACGCCCGTGCTGCGGGCGGCCATCGAACGTCTTGCCCCGCCGATGGACACCGTCGCCGCCTACCACTTCGGCTGGATCGACGCCGCGGGCCGCCCCTCCGAGTCGGCCGGCGGCAAGGCCGTGCGGCCCGCGCTCGCGCTGCTGTCCGCCGAGGCCGCCTCGGCGGCGCCCGAGGTGGGCATCCCGGGCGCCGTCGCCGTGGAGCTGGTGCACAACTTCTCCCTGCTGCACGACGACCTGATGGACGGTGACGAACAGCGCCGCCACCGCGACACGGTCTGGAAGGTGCACGGACCCGCCCAGGCCATCCTCGTCGGCGACGCGCTGTTCGCGCTGGCCGGCGAGATACTGCTCGAGCTGGGCACGGTCGAGGCCGGACGGGCCACCCGCAGGCTGACCACGGCCTCCCGCAAGCTCATCGACGGGCAGGCGCAGGACATCTCCTACGAGCACCGCGACCTCGTCACGGTGGAGGAGTGCCTGGACATGGAGGGCAACAAGACCGGCGCGCTGCTGGCCTGCGCCGCCTCCGTCGGCGCGGTGCTGGGCGGCGCCGACGACCGCACCGCCGACGCGCTGGAGGCGTACGGCCACCACCTGGGCCTCGCCTTCCAGGCCGTCGACGACCTGCTCGGCATCTGGGGCGACCCCCAGGCCACGGGCAAGCAGGCCTGGAGCGACCTGCGGCAGCGCAAGAAGTCGCTGCCGGTGGCCGCCGCACTCGGCTCCCGGGGCCCGGCCGCAGCCCGGCTCGCCACGCTGCTGTCGGCCGACGCGGCCAAGAGCCAGGCCGAGTTCGAGGACTTCCACGAGGCGGAGTTCGCCGAGCGGGCCGCCCTCATCGAGGAGGCCGGAGGCCGCGAGTGGACCTCCCAGGAGGCCCAGCGCCAGCACACCACGGCCATTCAGGCGCTCGACTCCATCGAGATGCCGGGTCGGGTGCGCGAGCAGTTCGTCGCGCTGGCCGACTTCGTCGTCGTACGGCAGAGGTGAGTGCCCCGGCACCACATGGCTCCGAGCGATCGGACACTTCGGAAGGAGAAAGGGATGACCGCAACGACGGACGGACCCGCCGGCCCAGGCGTCTCCGGAACGAAGAACACCGCGCGCGTCGCGCCCCCCGCCGCCCCCGCGGCGCAGGAGAGCGTGACCGCGCTGGCGGAGCGGACCGCGGCCCGCGCCGTCGACCACCTGCTCGCCCGCCAGGACGAGGCCGGCTGGTGGAAGGGGGACCTGGACACCAACGTCACCATGGACGCCGAGGACCTGCTGCTGCGCGAGTTCCTCGGCATCCGCGACGAGACGACCTACGCGGCCGCCGCCCGCTGGATCCGCTCCCAGCAGCGCGAGGACGGCACCTGGGCCACCTTCCACGGCGGCCCGGGCGACCTGTCCACCACCATCGAGGCCTACGTCGCCCTCAAGCTGGCCGGTGACGCGACCGAGGCGCCCCACATGACGCGCGCGGCGGCCTGGGTGCGCGAGAAGGGGGGAGTGGCCCGCAGCAGGGTCTTCACCCGCATCTGGCTCGCCCTCTTCGGCTGGTGGAGGTGGGAGGACCTCCCGGAGATGCCGCCGGAGATCATCTACTTCCCGAAGTGGTTCCCGCTCAACATCTACGACTTCGGCTGCTGGGCCCGCCAGACCATCGTGCCGCTCACCGTCGTGTGCGCCTTCCGCCCCGTCCACCCGGCGCCCTTCGCCCTGGACGAGCTCCACCGCGACCCGGCACACCCCCGGCCCGACGCGAAGATGGCGCCCGCCACCACCTGGGACGGCGCCTTCCAGCGCATCGACCGCGCCCTGCACGCCTACCGCAAGGTGGCCTCGCGCCGGCTGCGCCGCGCAGCGCTGCGGGAGGCCTCACGCTGGATCATCGAGCGGCAGGAGAACGACGGCTGCTGGGGCGGTATCCAGCCGCCCGCCGTCTACTCGGTCATCGCGCTGCGCCTGCTCGGCTACGACCTCGACCACCCCGTGCTGAAGGCGGGCCTCGAGTCCCTCGACAGGTTCGCCGTCTGGCCCGACGCGGACACCAGGATGGTCGAGGCCTGCCAGTCCCCGGTCTGGGACACCTGCCTGGCCTCCATCGCGCTCGCCGACGCGGGGCTGCCGCGCGACCACCCGGCGCTGGTCAGGGCCGCCGACTGGATGCTGGGCGAGCAGGTCGTGCGGCCCGGTGACTGGTCGGTGCGACGGCCGGGTCTGACACCGGGCGGCTGGGCGTTCGAGTTCCACAACGACACCTACCCGGACACCGACGACACCGCCGAGGTCGCCCTGGCCCTGCGCCGCATCCAGCACCCCGACCCCGAGCGGGTCGAGCGGGCCCTCGCGCGTGCGGTGCGCTGGAATCTGGGCATGCAGTCCCGCGACGGTGCCTGGGGCGCCTTCGACGTCGACAACACCAGCAAGTTCCCCAACCGCCTGCCCTTCTGCGACTTCGGCGAGGTCATCGACCCGCCGTCCGCCGACGTGACGGCTCACGTGGTGGAGATGCTGGCCGCCGAGGGCAAGCAGCACGACCCGCGCACCCGCAAGGCCCTCGCCTGGCTGCTGTCCGAACAGGAGGCCGACGGCTGCTGGTTCGGACGCTGGGGTGTCAACTACCTCTACGGCACGGGCTCCGTGGTCCCCGCTCTCGTCGCCGCCGGGCTGCCCGCCTCACACCCGGCGATCCGGCGCGCGGTGCGCTGGCTGGAGAAGGTCCAGAACGAGGACGGCGGCTGGGGCGAGGACCTGCGCTCCTACATCGACTCCGAATGGGTCGCCAACGGCACCTCCACCGCCTCCCAGACGGGATGGGCCCTGATGGCGCTGCTGGCGGCGGGCGAGAAGGACAGCAAGGCCGTCGAGCGCGGCGTCGGCTGGCTGGCCGAGACCCAGCGCGAGGACGGCTACTGGGACGAGCCGTACTTCACCGGCACCGGCTTCCCGTGGGACTTCTCGATCAACTACCACCTCTACCGGATGGTCTTCCCGCTCACCGCGCTGGGCCGCTACCTGCACGGCGACGGCCTGGAACGCCTCGCGCGGCGGGTCGCGTGATGGCCAGCCCGGACGCCCCTCAGCCGCTGCTGGTCGCGTGCGCGCTCGGCATCGAGCACCTCGCACTCCGCCGCGGCCTGGGGCGCCCGGGCGACGGCCACCGAGACGGCGGGCCGGGCGCCGCCGACGTGACGCTGCTGCGCAGCGGGATGGGCGCGCAGGCCGCGCGCCGCGCCGTGACCAGGGCGCTCGCCCAGGAGAAGGTGCCCGGCGCCACGCCCGTGCTGGCCACCGGCTTCTGCGCGGGCCTGGTCCCCGGCATGCGCCCCGGCGACCTGGTCCTCGCCGAGGAGACCCGCGACCAGGTGGGGCGCACCCGCTGCGCCGGAACCGAACTGCTGGCCGCCGCGCTGGCCCGGCACGCCACGGGGCGCACCGTCCACGTGGGCGCCCTCGCGGGTACCGACCGCGTGGTGCGGGGCCAGGCGCGGGCCGCGCTGCACACCGCCGGAGCGATCGCCGCCGACATGGAGTCGGCCGCCACCCTGGACGCCGCCGCCGCGGGCACGGCCCGGCGCCCGGTTGCGGCTGTACGGGTGGTCGTGGACGCTCCCGGACATGAACTGATCCGCATCGGGACACTGCGGGGTGGAATATCGGCATTCCGCGTCCTTCGCGGTGTCCTGCCCGCATTCCTCGAATGGCACCGATCCCTGCTGCTCCCCTGGAGGTGAGCCAGAAATGGCCATGCCGCTCCGCCAGACGTTCCGTATCGGGACGTACCTGTTTCAGCAGAAGCTGCGCAAGCGTGAGAAGTTCCCCCTCATCGTGGAACTCGAACCGCTCTTCGCGTGCAATCTCAAGTGTGAGGGCTGCGGAAAGATCCAGCACCCGGCCGGGGTGCTCAAGCAGCGCATGCCGGTGGCACAGGCCGTGGGGGCCGTGCTGGAGTCCGGGGCCCCGATGGTCTCCATCGCGGGCGGCGAGCCGCTGATGCACCCCCAGATCGGGGAGATCGTGCGGCAGCTGGTGGCCAAGCGCAAATACGTCTTCCTTTGCACCAATGCCATGCTGCTGCGCAAGAAGATGGACGAGTTCAAGCCGTCGCCGTATTTCGCGTTCGCCGTGCACATCGACGGGCTGCGTGAGCGGCACGACGAATCCGTCGCCAAGGAGGGCGTCTTCGACGAGGCGGTCGAGGCGATGAAGGAGGCCAAGCGGCGCGGCTTCCGCGTCACCACGAACTCCACCTTCTTCAACACGGACACGCCGCAGACCATCATCGACGTCCTGAACTTCCTCAACGACGAGATCGAGGTGGACGAGATGATGATCTCGCCCGCCTACGCCTACGAGAAGGCGCCCGACCAGGAGCACTTCCTGGGCGTGGAACAGACCAGGGAGCTGTTCAAGAAGGCGTTCGCCGGAGGGAACCGGGCCCGCTGGCGGCTCAACCACAGCCCGCTCTTCCTCGACTTCCTGGAGGGCAAGGCCGACTTCGACTGCACCGCCTGGGCCATCCCCAACTACTCCCTCTTCGGCTGGCAGCGCCCCTGCTACCTGATGAGCGACGGCTACGTACCCACCTACCGTGAGCTGGTCGAGGAGACCGACTGGGACAAGTACGGCCGCGGCAAGGACCCGCGCTGCGCCAACTGCATGGCGCACTGCGGCTACGAACCGACCGCCGTGCTGGCCACCATGGGCTCTCTCAAGGAGTCGCTGCGCGCGGCCCGTGAGACGGCCGCGCCGAGCGGCTCGCGCTAGCGCCGGGCCGCCGCCGCACGCCACCACGGATCCACCGGAGTACTGTCTCGTTCGAGCAGGGGGGCCCACCATGTCCTTGCTGGAGTCCATCGACGGCGCCGCGCGCACGGGTGAGGGGAGGGTGGTGTGAGCGACTTCGACCTGGCGAAGCTGCTGGCCCGGCGCGGAGCCGAGCGCTACGACCTGCACGCGCGCCACCTCAACCACCAGTTGCCGCGCATGCTGCACACCCTCGGCTTCGACAAGGTCTACGAGCGGGCCGAGGGCGCCTACTTCTACGACGCCGAGGGCAACGACTACCTCGACATGCTCGCCGGGTTCGGCGTCATGGGGCTGGGCCGCCACCACCCCGTCGTACGGCAGGCGCTGCACGACGTGCTCGACGCGCAGCTCGCCGACCTCACCAGGTTCGACTGCCAGCCGCTGCCCGGGCTGCTGGCCGAGAAGCTGCTGTCGTACGCCCCGGGGCTCGACCGGGTCTTCTTCGGCAACAGCGGCACCGAGGCCGTCGAGACCGCGCTCAAGTTCGCCCGCTACGCCACCGGCAGGCCCAGGGTGCTGTACTGCGCGCACGCCTTCCACGGCCTGACGACCGGCTCGCTGTCGGTCAACGGCGAGGACGGCTTCCGCGACGGCTTCGCGCCGCTGCTGCCGGACACCCCGGTCCCGCTGGGCGACCTGGAGGCGCTGGAGCGCGAGCTGCGCGTCAAGGACGTGGCAGCGCTGGTGGTCGAGCCCGTCCAGGGCAAGGGCGTGCACGCGGCACCGCCGGGATACCTGCGCGCCGCCCGCGAGCTGCTCCACAAGCACGGGGCGCTGCTCATCGCGGACGAGGTGCAGACCGGGCTCGGCCGCACCGGCGACTTCTTCGCCTACCAGCACGAGGACGGTGTCGACCCGGACCTGGTGTGCGTGGCCAAGTCGCTGTCCGGCGGCTACGTGCCCGTCGGGGCGACGCTCGGCAAGGAGTGGATCTTCAAGAAGGTCTACTCGTCCATGGACCGGGTGCTGGTCCACTCCGCCAGCTTCGGGTCCAACGCCCAGGCCATGGCGGCCGGACTCGCCACCCTGGCCGTCATGGACGACGAGCGGCTCACCGAGAACGCCCGTCGCACCGGCGAGGAGCTGCGCACCCGCCTCGCCGCGCTCGTCGACCGGTACGAACTGCTGCACGAGGTGCGCGGCCGCGGGCTGATGATCGGCATCGAGTTCGGCAAGCCGAGGTCGATGGGGCTGCGCAGCCGCTGGACGATGCTCCAGACCGCGCGCAAGGGCCTGTTCGCCCAGATGGTCGTGGCCCCGCTGCTGCACAGGCACCGGATCCTCACCCAGGTCTCCGGCGATCATCTGGAGGTCATCAAGCTGATTCCGCCGCTGGTGGTGGGCGAGGCCGAGGTGGACCGCTTCGTGACCGCCTTCACGCAGGTCATGGACGACGCGCACAGCGGCGGCGGCTTCATGTGGGACTTCGGGCGCACCCTGATCAAACAGGCACTGGCGACCCGGTGACCCCGCCGGCCCGCGGGCCGTGCCGCCACCGCGCGGTGACCCCGCCGGCCCGCGGACGCCGCCGCTCACGCCCTTCCGGGCAGCTGCCCGCGTACCGTTCGCGGCGCCGCGGTGAGGTTTCCCAGCGAGGCGCGCACCTCGGGCCGGCTCCGCGTCGTGAGCCCGCAGTCGGGGTTGACCCACAGCGGGTCCGCCGGCAGCGCCGTCAGCCCCTTGCGCAGCAGCGCGGCGGCCTGACCCGGCCCCGCCAGTAGCCCTCGACGGCCTTCTTCAGCTCACGCCCGGAGCCTTGGCGCGGGTAGCCGTGCACGGTGGCGTGGGCCGTGGAGGCCCGGGGTGGGGTGTCGTCCGTGGTGTCGGCGGCGTCCTGGGGCCGTGGCCGGGCCGCAGCGCGGACGAGGTCACGGGATATGTACGCAGTGACGAGAACCAGGTGCCGCCGGTCCCGGACACTCTGTTGCGGCTTCTGCTGGCGAACTGTCTGTACTTGCTGGAGACGATCGGCCCGCTGCTGGCGGCCGAGGCGACCGCGGCCCGCGCTGCCGACCAGCACGAGGCCGCCTCGCGGCGGAGCCTGCTGGTCACTGAGGTCGATGGCCTGCGGGAGGTCATCGAGCGACGGCGAGAGACCGGGCTTCCCGCTGCACGGGTCGCTGAAGCGACCGTCACTCAGCGCTTGAAGCGTGGATGGGACCGGGGTGACCCGCTCCTGCACATGTCGTGGCATCCGCTCGTCGTTCAGGCAGCGGGGGCCATGGGGCACCGCAGGGACCTGGAGACTCTCCGTCCCGAACTGGGAACGGTGGGTGAGTGAGTGCGGCCTTCAGCACACCCCTGGTGCCGCGATGCGGCACCGGTGCCCCGCCCCGGTGACGGCACTTTGGTGCCTTGGACTCTGCCGTTGGCCCGGCACCAACTGGACGCCACGGCCTATGTCGTCACCTCAGCTGCCTACTTCCTCACCTCAGCTTTGCGGGATGCGTTCCTCGAAGTTGGCGGAACTGACGAGCGGCTGCCGTCGGCAGGAAGAACGGCCCGGTGGCGGAACTCGCTACCGTTTGGTCTCCCGCCGCATCAAGGGCGAGGCGTTCGGGGGGGGGGGATCGAGGACGCGTGGGTGGTCACCGAAGACGTGCATTGGGCCATCGCCATCGCCGAAGCCCTCACCGGCACCGCCCCGGGTGAGCGGCTGTTCGCCAAGGCATCCAACAACAGCGGTCGCCGATATACGGCCTTGAGTTCGTGGGCGAACGGCGAGTACGGACAGCGGCTCGGGCTGGAGCCCATTCCCGACGGCCCGGTCAATCCCCGCGCCCTGCGGCGCACGCTCGCGATGGCCATCGCCCAGCGTCCGCACGGACTGATGGCCGTGAAACTGCACCTCAAACATGTCAGCGTGGCCACAGCCGAGGGCTATGCCGCCCGCCCCGGTGGACACCAGGCCGCCTTCGCCGCCGAAGTCGCCGCCGAGGAAGAAGCCGAACATCTGCGGCTGACCGTCGCCGCCTACGAGGACTACCAGCGCGGCGTCCTGCCCAGCGGGCAAGGTGCCCGCGACCTCATCGGCGCCTTCAAGACCGTCGACCAGGCCCTGGAGCGGCACGACGCCGGGCCGGTCACCGTCATCGACGACCGGCGCGTCGAGCGTGTCCTTAAAGCGAAGGCGAAGACCCTGCGCCTCGGTGTCGGCAACTCCTGCTGGTTCTTTGATCCTGGCAAGGCTTTGTGCCTGAAACTCGCCGGCACCCCGGACGCCGACGAACCCCTCATGGGGATGTGTGACTCGGCCCGCTGCCCCCACAAGCCACCCACCACCCTCAGCACCGGCAGATCTGGGCCGACCACGCCGACAACACCCAGGCCGTCTTCCTCGGCAACCCCCGACTCTCCAAACCTGAACGGGCCCGAGCCCAGGCCGCGTTCGACCGTGCCACTCGCATCGTCGCCAATATCGACGCTGCTGGCCACCCTGACGAGGAGCCGCGCTCATGATGCACAGCCCCCAAGCGGAACCCGAGGCCAGGATTCGGAACGCGATGCGGCAACTCCTCACTGGCCCCGTTCCCGACGGGCTGAAGTGCGACGTCAAGAGCTTGTGCACCCTCGCAGGAGTACCGCGGGCGACGCTCTACCGCACCTATCCACACCTCAAGGCCGAGTTCGACCGTCAGCGCCAAGCCGCCCAGGAAGCCGGACAGCAGCCCGACCCACGCCTGGCCCAGATCGAACGTCTCAAAGCCGAGGTTGCCACTCTGCGCGAGCGCCTGAGCAGGAAGAACACTGAACTAGACGCTCTGAAGAAGTTGCAGGCCACGGCCCTGTCCCGCCTCGCAGCCCAGCACGATGACATCACCACCCTTCGACGACAGCTTGACGCCACCCCAGCGGCTTCAGTCCGCGCACTTCCTCGATAGCGTGGAGTTGAGACCGAGTGATGAGGAGGGCACGTGCGATTCGCGCTGGACGCACTGTTCGCTGACGTGCCTGCGGAGCAGGTCGATGAAGCTCGTGACTTCTACAAGTCGAGGCCGGCAGGCCGTGGCCCCAGCACACTGGAGGAGCTGAAGGAGGCCCGAGCGAAGAGGTCTGCTCCTCCTGCCGCCGATCCGCCCGCCATCGAAGAGACGATCGAAGCCGCGGAAGCGCGCGTCCCTGTCAGGATCTTCACTCCTATCGACGGTCCGCCGCAGGGCGTCTACCTGGACATACACGGCGGCGGCTTCTACATGGACTCCGCAGCGCGAGGAGACAAACGCAACCGCGAGCTCGCAGACGCCCTGCACCTCGCCGTTGTCAGCGTCGACTACCGGCTGGCCCCTGAGCACCCCTGGCCGGCGGCACCCGACGACTGTGAAGCAGCGGCGCTCTGGCTCGTCGAAGAAGCCGGTGCCCGCTTCGGAACGTCCCGACTTGCGATCGGCGGGAGCTCCGCGGGAGCCACACTCGCCTTGGCGACCCTGCTCCGGCTGAGAGACAAAGGTGCCGTTGGCCGATTCACCGGCGCTGCACTCCAATTCGGCACCTACGACTTGAGCGCACGAACCCCGGCTGGTCGCCGCATCGCGGAGGAATACTTCATCCAGGCGTACGTCGGCCACGTGGAAGACCGCGCTGTTCCCGACATCTCTCCCACCTACGGCGTTCTTAGCGGGCTTCCCCCAACGCTGCTGATCGTCGGAAGCGCAGACGTGTTGCTGGAAGACAACCTGGCGCTGGCAGGTCGGTTGTCAGCGGCCGACAATGACGTCGAGCTCCGGGTCTACCCCGAGTCACCCCACGGCTTCACGGGCCACCCCACGGCAATGGCCAGGACGGCACTCAGCGGCGTCGAGTCCTGGCTGCGCGACCGGATTACCCAATCGTAGGAACTCGCCGCGATCCTCGAAGGATCCCAGTCCTAGAGATCGATTACGTGAGACACGGCCACGCGCACTCCCGCCGACGTGGGCGGCAAACCGTCAGGCGCGCAGTCGACATGGATCGACCGGACACGTCTCATGCCCGGCTATCGGGCGTACCCGATCCTCACCGGCCGCTCGGTGCGGGGCACGGGCACGACGGCGAGCGCCGGGCCCTGCTTCCATGCGCGGCCGGGTTGCCGGTCGGCGGGGACGGGGATCTTCAGTTCCTCGCGGAGTGCGGGGACGAGGACGAAGCGGGGGTGTGGTACTTCGCGGCGGTCTTCCCGCCCCGGGTGCGGCAGGCGCTGCCGGCGGGCGCGTCACAGTTCGGGCAGTCGCGACCTTCTACCGCAATTGCTGCCTGATCGGTCGTGAGATCCATCCGGGCAGTCTCTCAGAAGTGCCTCGCACAACGCGTGGGTTTCGAGAGGACTTTTGCGAATGGCGACCTGCGGAAACGTGATCGCTTCCGGGCCTCTCGCAGAACTCTCACAGATGGTCATTTATGAGAGTGCGCGGGCGCACTGGTCGGGCCCGCAGAACCGGTGTCAGGTCCGAGGGCTCGGATGGCAGGTGCTCGATGGCGGATCTTGGTCCAGATCAGCGCGACTGCGCCGACAACGGCTGCGGTCGCGGCGAGGGCTGGGCCACCGAGGGTGAGGGCGTGCTGGAGGGATGCGGTGGCCGCGTATCCGGTGCCGGCTTCGAGTATGGCCCACAGTGGGGCGGCGGCGAGGCTGTAGGGGGCGATGCGCCGGTAGGGCAGGCGGGTGGCACCGGCGAGGTGGGGGGTGAGGGTGCGGATCACTGGCAGGAAGCGGGCCCAGAAGACGGCCTGTCCGCCGCGGCGGGCCATCAGCGTTTCGGCTCGCTGCCATGCGGCGGCGGGCAGGCGGCGGCTGAGGCGGCCGGTGCGCAGGCGGGTGCCGAGCACGTGCCCGGTGCGGTGGGCGAGGAAGTCGCCCACAACCACCGCGAGTGTGGCGGTCGCGACCAGCAGTGGAAGGCTGAGCTGTCCGGCGCGGGCCAGCGCGCCGGCGGTGAGCAGCAGGGTGAGGGTAGGGATGAAGGCGCCGACGAGAAGGACCGACTCGGCCAGGACTGCCAGCGCCACGATCGCGTACGCGCCGGCCGGAGGTACATGGCCGAGGGCGGTGGTCAGCGTGTTCACCGATGTGCTCCGGCTTCGGCGGGAGCCGGGCTGGAAAGGGTGGGTGCGGGGCGCGTGAGCTGCCAGACCCTGGCGGGAGGAAGGTTGGCCCAGACCGTCCAGCAGCCGGTGGCGTAGCGGCGCTGGTAGTCGGCCAGTACTTCTTCCACGGCCCTGTGGCGGTGGGCCTGGGGCCGGGAGGCGAGCAGGGTGCGGGCGCGGCGGGTGCCGAGGTAGGCGAAGTAGGTCAGGGTCCCACCGGGGTGCAGGAGGTTCAGGTACCGGTCCATGATCGTGTCGACCTGATCGGGGGTGAAGTTGGCGAAGGGCAGGCCGGAGACGATCACGTTGTAGCGTCGGGTGATGTCTAGACCTTCCACGCGTCGGGTGTGGATGTGGACCTGCTGGCCGTGGCCGGCCAGGTGCGGGTGGGTACGGGCGAGGTGGTGCAGCCGGTCGGCGAAGCGAGGGTTGGCCTCGGCGATATCCAGGCGGCTGCCGGGCGACAACCGGGGGATCAGGGTGCGGGTGATGGCTCCGCTGCCCGCGCCGGCCTCCAGGATGTTCAGCGGCCGCCCCGCCTGAGTGCGCACCGGGTCGGTCAGCGCACGGGCCAGGGCCCGGCCGCTGGGGGCGATGGCGCCGGTAGTGCGGATGTCGCGGGCGGCCTCCAGCAGGAACATCCAGCCCTCGGCATGGCGCTGTGCGAGGACACGGTCGTGCGAAGTGCTCCAGTTGTCCATGGATTCGACGCTAGAAACGACGCCTCACCGGTAGATCCGCCGTTGTGCGATGGTGTACCCCCTACGAAAGTCGGGGCCCGGGAGGGAAGATCGTCGGAAGGAGGCGTTCTGACCGCGCTCTAGGCTCTTCGGGGTGAGCGGGAATGAGAGCCCCTGGTGGGCCGTGTATGGGCGGTACGTTCTGGTGCTGCTGCTGACGGCCGCTGCCGTCCAGAATGGTGCCGCGACCGTCGGAGGCCAGTACCTGACGGTCCGCACCGTGGCGGCGGTGCTGTGCGGGGCGGCTCTGGTGGTGCGCCGGCTTCCCTGGTACGCCGCCCCCCTGCTAGCCACCGTGGCGACCGCGCTGTGGGGGTGGCTGATGCTGCCGCTGCTGCTCATCGCCCTGTTCGACCTGGCCGCCCGCCGCCGCACCGCGGTGGCCGCCGCATGCTGCGGCATCGTACTGGCCGCCAGCACCGTGCTGCCGGCCTCAGTCTCCCTGTGGCGGCCCCAGCAGTACGGCGCCAGTCTCTTCCTCCTCCTGGCCGTGGTCGGCGGGCTGTGGATGGGCAACCGCCGCCGCCTGGTCCGAGCACTGAACAGCCAGGTCGAGCACCTACGGATCGAACGGGAACTGCGTGAACAGGCGGCACGGGCCGCGGAGCGCTCCCGCATCGCCGCCGAGATGCACGACGTGCTCGCCCACCGCCTCAGCCTCATCGCCCTGCACACCGGAGTCCTGACCACTCGCGCCGACACCTTGCCCGATGCGGTCATTCAACGGCTCACGCTGCTGCGCACCGCCTCCACCGAGGCCCTGGCCGACCTTCGCGACGTCCTGGGGGCCCTGCACGAGCCCGGGCCCACGAGCGGTGATGCGGCGCCCGCTCCGGCCCTGCGGGACGTGCGCGAGCTTGCCGAGCAGGCACGCCAAGCGGGCCAGCAGGTCGATCTGAACATCGAGGGGCGGCCAGAGCAGGCGCCGGCCGCGCACCGACTGGCGCTCTACCGTCTCGTCCAGGAGGGGCTGACCAACGCCCGCAAGCACGCCGCCGGCGCACTAGTGCGCATCCGCTTGGACTACGGACCGCCCGCCACGGTCGTGGAGATCGTCAACACCTCCGGCCAGCCGGCCGAGCACACCACACCGTCCGGTTTCGGGCTGGTGGGCCTCGCCGAGCGCGTCCATGCCCTGGGCGGGGACCTGAACGCCGGACCGCACGGCGCCGGCTCCTGGCGGCTCGCCGCCCGCATCCCCCACCCCGCAGACCTTGAGCAGAACGGCTCCCGCACATGATCCGCGCCATGATCGTCGACGACGACGCCCTGGTCCGCCTCGGCCTGGCCGACCTCCTCGACGGCGACGACACCATCGACGTCGTCGCTCAGGCGTCCGACGGTCTGCACGCCATCGAGCTGGCCACCGCACGCCGTATCGACGTCGCCCTGGTCGACGTCCGCATGCCCCGCATGGACGGCATCACCGCCGCCGCCCGCCTGCGCGCCCTGCCCCATCCTCCGAAGGTCATCACCCTGACCACCTTCGACCTCGACGAATACGTCTACAACGCCCTGGCCGCCGGCGCCGACGGCTTCCTCCTCAAGGACACCGACCCCGCCGAGATTCTGCGCGCCGTCCACCTCGTCGCCACCGGCTCCGCCATGCTCCACCCCACCGCCGCCCGTCGCCTCATCGACCGCTACCACCACTCCGGCCGGCCCCAGGCCGCCGCCGCCCGCGAACGGATTGATCAGCTCACTCCCCGCGAGCAGGACGTGTTGGGCCTGCTCGCGCAAGGGGACACCAATGCCGAGATCGCCACCGCCCTGGGTATGCGTGAGAGCACCGTCAAAGCCCACGTCAGCCGCATCCTGACCGCCCTGGAGGTCACCAACCGCGTACAGGCCGCACTCCTCGCCCGCGACGCGGGCCTTACCTGACACCCCGATGCCGCAGGGCCGTCACGGCTCAGCTCCATCCTCTTCGTCGTCGTCCAGCTCAGGGGCCTCCGGGTCGCGCAGCGGGCGCAAGGTGCCGCCGGCCGGAACGGAGGCGTTGAAGCCGTAGCGGCCCAGCACATTGAGGTTTTTGTGTTTCAGCGGAGAGAGCCGGGCGACGTCCTCGTCGTGAATCTCGTGACCCTCGGCGCGGAGCTGCGCCACAGCGGCGTCGATGTACTTCGTGGTCCACAGCACGATGGCGTTGAGGACCAGGCCGAGCGCGCCGAGCTGGTCCTCCATCCCGTCCCGGTACGCCTGGTGGATGGTGCCGCGCTTGCCGTGGCACACGTCCCGGGCGAGCTTGTGGCGGGACTCCTGCACGGTGAGCTGCCGGTTCATCTGCCTGCGGTAGGTGTCGTCGACCGGGTCGACCACGGCCGGCAGGTGCAGGGTCTTGGCGATCCGCCCGTACTCGGCGAACGCCTGCCCCAGCGGAGTGGGGCGTCCGTCGCGGCCGAACATCCGCAGCAGGTCGTAGGCACGGACCTGGTTGGTGACCAGGGAGCCGGCCACCCGCAGCATATCCGGCCAGTGCGTGATCGCCTTGTTCAGGTTGACCCGGTTGCGGGCGATGTCCTCCAGCGGCCCGTACGTGCCCGTCTCCACGCCAGGCATGGTGGCCCGCCAGAACCGCTGGTCGTCCAGGTCGCGGAACCGCGGGCTGAAGTTGTAGCCGAGGATCTTGAACAGGCCGAACACCATGTCCGAGTAGGAGGCGTTGTCGGTCGCCACCATCTCCGGCTTCACCCCGCCGTCCAGGTTCAGCAGCGCGTCCAGGATGTGCAGCGAGTCGCGCGGCGTACCCGGCACCACCATCTGCCCGATGCCCGCGCGCCGCCCCCAGCGCGGACGTCTCGCCCAGCAGGGCCGGGAACGGCCGCACCGTCGCGTACCGGTTCGCCAGCGCGGCCCGCATGGCAACCTCGGCGGAGTCCTCGTCCTCCGGCACCAGCAAGACCACCAGCGCCGCCGCGCTCATCACCACCGCCCTGGGGGCGACCTCCTCCATCGCCGCCCACAGCGCCGCCGTGTCCACGTCTGCGCCGTGGGTCTCGACCAGCTCCAGCTCCTCGAACAGCACCTTCGCCGCCCGCGCCAGCGTGCGGGACGCCTTGTCCAGCTGCGGCAGCGTGGACAGCCGTTCCTTGTCCGTGGCCCGCTTCGCCGTGCTGATCAACCGCGTCGCCATCAGCACCTGGAACAGGTCCAGGGCCTCGTCGATCGCCTTGGCCTGCAGGTGCCGCATCACCGCAGTCAGCATCGCCGTGTGCTCCGGCTCCGCCGCCCGCTCCAGCCCGGCCGCCTTCGAGCCGAGCCCGTAGCGGGCCAGCGCCGCCAGCCGGTTCGGTGGGATCTTGTTCAGCCTCACCCGGCCCGGCCGAACGCGCCGATCTCTTCCACCCGCTCCAGCGCGCGGGCGAACGCCGTGCCCGTCGTGCGCGTCGGCGGCCGGCGCCGCTCCAGCTCCGAGTGCCGCTTCCCCTCCGGCGTCACCAGCGTGGCCATCAGATGCTCGGGCAGCTCCCGGTCCGCGCGGGCCGCGGCCCTGGCGACGGTGGCGTGCAGCCGCTTCTCCGCGACCGTGCGGACCTCGGACACCTGCCGGGCCAGCACGCTCACGCCCGGCAGCAGCACCCGGTTCCGGCGCAGCCAGCCCACCGCCTGGTTGAACAGCGTCACCGGCCCCTCAGCGTGCGTCCACGCCCGCCCGTGCAGGAACGTGCGGAACTTCCGGGACCACTCGGGATCGTCGTACGGGTGGTAGCCGTAGGTGTCCCGGATCTCCCACGCATGCTCGTACGCGGTCATCTGCCGCTCGGTGTACCGCTTGATGCACGAGACGTCCTCGGTGCCCCAGCTGCTCGCCCACATGCTCGATCACCGGCCACGGCACCGCGAGGGGGTCCTCCAGGAACAGCCCGATGTACCGGACCGTGCATATCTGCAAGGCGAAGCCGAGACGGCTGTGGTCACCACGGCGCTTCGCGATCAGCTTCCGGTCCTCGTCATCGAGGAAGAAGAAGCGCTCCAGCTCGGGTCTCGTCGGCTCCTCGGCGAACTTCCCGTATGCCTCAGCCTGCTCATCAGTTAAAATTCCACCGGCACCCGACGGACGGTACCGACGCCCCACACACTGCCGACGATCTTCCCCCGAACACCCGCACACCAGCGGATCCCCTGTGATAGCCGCCCAAGATCAAGTGCTTAGCGCTAACGGCTGTACCGATGTTCCCCAAGGCCGTCTCCGACCCGCCCTCGAGGTCTCGGGAGAACCGCACGCGGGTGCGTGCGGGCAGCGGGCAGGTCTCCGGACTCGCGGGCACGCCTGCCGGACTCCCGGCGGGCACCTACCGGCCGTCGCTTCCCGGACCGTTCCATCCAGTGCGTATGACGGCTCTGGTTCCCACTCACCGCTGCGGGGCAGTCCCGGATTCCCACCGGGTTCCCTCTCGCGACGCCTTCCGCCTGGCGGGCGGGGCGAACCAGCTGCGCCGGCCGGCCAAGCGGCTCGGCGCGCGGGTGTCTGCGGGGCCCTGGGGGCCGACGCCGGGGCTCAGGACTCCAGCATCCTGGACCTGAGGCGGGTGCGGGTCCGGTCGGTGAGACCGAGCCCCTTGGCCAGGTAGGTCTCCACGTCGCCCCAGGTCTCGTCGATGGTGGTGAAGGCCGCGTGCAGGTACGCGGCGCGGGCGTCGAACAGGGGCGCCAGCAGCGCCAGCACCTCCGCCGACATCCCGGCCTTCGACTTGGCGCTGCGGTGCACCTTGTACCGCCGGTGCGGGTCGTTGGACAGCAGGTAGTCGGCCTCGATCGCGCCGCGGTCGACGCCGAGTGCCAGCAGCGTGATCGCCACCGACAGCCCCGCGCGGTCCTTGCCCGCGGCGCAGTGCATCAGCGCGGGCACGCTGTCCTCGGCGAGCGCGTGCAGGATCCGGCTGTGCTCGGCCGTCCGGGAGGTGATCATGGTGCGGTACGAGGTCGTCATCCGCTCGGCGCCCAGCCCGTCGCCGAGGATGGTCTGGAGCTGGTCGAGTTCGCCGTCGCGCACCATCTTCCAGAACTCCGCGCCGTCGGCGGGGTCGGAGAGCGGAATGTTGACGTTGCGCACACCCGGCAGCGCCACGTCGGGGCCGTCGAGCTTGCGGTCGGCGTCGTTGCGGAAGTCGAAGACCGTGTGCAGGGCCAGACCGCCGAGGAAGGCGGCGTCCTCCGGCGTCGCGTGGGCCAGATGTCCGCTGCGGAAGAGCACCCCGCGCCGTACCCGCCGCCCGTCCACCGTGGGCAGCCCTCCGACGTCCCGGAAGTTCCGTACTCCGGCCAGCACCTTCTCGGCGGACTCCTGCGTCACGAGTGCGCTCCCTAGCGTGTAAGACGACCGTCCGTTCGACCATACGACATGGATGCCTGAGGCGATCAGTTCCGGCGGGCGTGACCCCCGCGACAGGCCGGCCGGCGGGCTCTCGCGCCGGCGCCCCGTACGCGCGCACCGCGGGTGTCCCCGTACGCTCGCACCGTGAGTGAGGAGCTGTTTCCGCGTCCACCTGCCCAGGTGGCGCCGGGCGCCGTGCACCTGCCGGGGTGGCTGGACGCAGGGGCACAGGAAGAGCTGCTGGCGGCCTGCCGGCGCTGGGCACTGCCGCCCGCCGGGCTGCGGACGGTGCGCATGCCCGGCGGCGGCGAGATGTCGGTGCGCCAGCTGAGCCTGGGGAGGCACTGGTACCCCTACGGTTACGCGGACACCGTCGTGGACGGCGGCGGTGAGCGGGTGAAGACCTTCCCCGCGTGGCTGGGGGAGTGGGCGCAGCGCGCGGTGGACGACGCGGCCGCGGCGGCCGGCGACGGCCCTTTCGGAGCGGGAGCACGCGCCGCCGCGTACGACATCGCGCTCGTCAACTTCTACGGTGCTGACGCGAGGATGGGCATGCACCGGGACAGCGACGAGCGCTCCGACGCGCCCGTCGTCTCCTTCAGCCTCGGCGACGCCTGCGTCTTCCGCTTCGGGAACGCTGAGGGGCGGGGCCGGCCGTGGCGGGACGTACGGCTGCACAGCGGAGACGCCTTCGTCTTCGGCGGGCCCGCGCGCCTGGCCTACCACGGGGTGCCCCGCACCGAACCCGGCTCGGCGCCGCCCGCGTTGGGGCTGCGCGGACGAGTCAACGTCACCGTGCGGGCCTACTGAGGCCACGGTCGTGCGGGCCTGCCGAGGCCGCCGTCGTGCGGGCCTGCCGAGTCACGGTGCGGGTCCCGCCGCCGGTCGTGCCCGGCCCTGAGGGTGAGGCACTGCGCGGCCCTGTCAAGCGAAAGCCGGGTGGGTTCACTCTTTGGGAGGTGGCGGACCCTGGCGAATACCCCGTTCGTGTCAGCCGGGGCCGTGGGTGCGGGCTAGCGTGACCATGGCGTCGTCACCTCCCTCACACCGTCTTGACACCTCAACTTCCCGAGGACCCCATGGTCGAACCTCCGAGCAACGCGGTGCAGGCATCCGCAGGAATAGGAACCTCCACTTCCGCTTCTCTGGTCGCCTCACCCTCCGCGTCCGCGTCCGCCTCCGGAAACAGCGGCAGGCACGGCGCCGCGCGCCGCCGCCACGGCAAGCCCCGTGCCCGAGAGAACACACGAGAGAACGTGGGAGACGCCGCCGTACGCCGGCGGCTGGTACGACTCGCCGTCCTGCCCGCCGGACTCGTCGCCCTCACCGGCGCCGCCGTCGTCGTCTGCGTCCTGCGCGGCCGCGGCTCCGCGCCCCTCGGCGCCCCGGTCTGGGGAGTGCTGGCCGCCGGGGCACTCATCTGCTGCGTCGTGCCGGGCGCCGCCGCCTACCTCGCCGCGGCCGAGGCGCGGGGAACCGCCGAGCGCTGCGCCGCGCTGCGCCGAGCCACCGCCCGCGGCCAGGCCGAACTCAAGTCCATGCTCTGGGCGTTGCGGCACGGCGAACGCCCCGTGCCCCGCACCCGCGCCCCGCAGGGCGAGCCGGTCGGCGACGGACTCGACCTGCTCGTCCACCAGGCCGCGCTCGCCCAGTGCGGCGCCGAGGCCGCCGTCGCGGAGGCGGTCGCCCTCATGGGCAGGGCGCGCGGGGAAGGCGAGGAGAAGATGGAGGTGTTCGTCAACCTCGCCCGCAGGCTCCAGTCCCTCGTCCACCGCGAGATCCGGTTCATCGACGACCTCGAACACGAGGTGGAGGACCCCGACCTGCTGAAGGGCGTCTTCCACGTCGACCACCTCGCCACCCGCATCCGGCGCCACTCCGAGAACCTGGCCGTCCTCGGCGGCGCCGTCGCCCACCGCCAGTGGACCCGTCCCGTCTCCCTCTCCGAGGTGCTGCGCTCCTCCGTCGCGGAGGTGGAGCATTACACAAGGGTGCAGTTGGTCCCACCGATCGAGGGCGCCGTGCGCGGGCACGCCGTCGCGGACGTCGTCCACCTGCTGGCCGAACTCATCGAGAACGCCACCGTGTTCTCCGCACCGGAGACCCGTGTCCTCGTCCGCACGGAACCGGTGACCGCGGGGCTCGCCGTCGAGGTCGAGGACCGGGGGCTCGGCATGAACCCCGAGGAGCAGGACCAGCTCAACGCCGTGCTCGCCGACCCGGAAGGTATCGACGTACCGGCACTGGTGCGCGACGGCCGCATCGGGCTGTACGTCGTGGCGGCCCTCGCCCACCGCCACGGCGTCGTCGTCCAGCTCCAGAACAACATCTACGGCGGGGTGCAGGGCGTGGCCGTTCTGCCCCGGAGCCTGCTGGGCGAGCCGGCAGGACACGGCAAGGCGGCGCTGCCGAACGGCGGACGGTCCGGCGGCGCCGGCGCCGGACCGGCCGCCCCGCCGGGCGGCGCGGCCGCGGCCACCGGTTTTGCGGAAGTCGGCTCCGAGCCGAGGAGCGGCGCTCACCACCCTGCGCTCCCCCCTGAGCAGACCCGCACCGTGGGGGAGGAGCGGGCGGCGGGCGACGCCGACGCGAGCGCGGTCTCTCCGGCGGATCCCCGGCCACGCGCACGGGCGCGGGGCGGGCAGCGCGGTCCCGCCACCCCGGCTCCGCTGGGCGCGTCGGGGCAGACGGAGTCCACGGGCAGCCCCGAGGGCGGGGCACGCGATCGCGACCGGCGTGCGCCCGGCCCTCCGGGACCTGCCGCGAGGGCGCGGAGGGCCGAGGGCCGCGGCCGCCACGTACCGGGCACCTCCTCCGGGCCAGGACAGGCCGCGGCCTCGACGCGGGGACAGGGGCAGGAGCAGCAGCGGCAGGGACAGGCGGCACCCACGGCATGGGGGCAGGACGTCGCTCCGGCGCAGGGGCGGGACGCGGGTGCGGCACAAGGACGGGAAGCCGCTCCGGCGCAGGGACCGAAAGCCGCTCCGGCGGGGGGACGGGGCGCAGCCTCGCCGCAGGGGCGGGGCGCGGTGGGGGGCGAACCGCTGGTCGACCGGCCTCCGTTGCCCCGGCGGCGCCGGCAGACGCATCTGGCACCGGAGCTGCGCGAACCTCTGCCGCCGGTCGGGAGCGCGCGCGACGAGGGCGGGCACGATCCGGGTCTCATGGCTGCTTTCCGCCGGGGCAGCACCCTCGCGCACGGCATCGACCATCCGGTCGGCGGCCCCCCGCCGCCCCACCCAGGAGAAGAGCGCGACCATGGCGAGTGAAACCCGGGCTTCCCATGCCTCCCAGGGCTCCGGCACCACCCCCGGGGCCCAGAACACCGACCTGTCCTGGCTGTTGGCCGGGCTGGTGCAGCGGGTGCCGCACGCGAGCAGCGCGCTGCTGCTGTCGGCCGACGGGCTGGTGAAGGCGGCGCACGGTCTGGAGCCCGACACGGCCGATCACATGGCGGCGCTCTCCTCGGGGCTGTACTCGCTCTCCCGCAGTCTGGGGGTGCGCATGGCGGGCGGGGACGGGGTGCGGCAGGTGGTGGCCGAACTCGACCGGTCGTTGCTCTGTGTGACGCGGGCAGGGCAGGGGGCCTGCCTGGCGGTGCTGGCACGGCGGGAGGCGGACGCGGCGGTGCTGGGGTACGAGATGGCGATGCTCGTGAAACGGGTGCGCTCCTTGCTCTCGACCCCGGCGCGGCAGCCAGGGCCCGCGTGAGCGGACCTCGTGCGCACCCTGTCCCCACCCCCGCCGCCGCGTCCTCCCGCGCGGCCGCTCAACCCGTTGCCGACACCGCCACCTCCCGGGGCGCCGCTGTCGGACGGGGAAACGCCGACGTCCGGGTGTCGCCGCTGGGCAGCGAGGCACCGTCGTCGGGGGGTAGCGCTCCGCAGTTCGACGAGGCGGCGGGGCGGCCGTACACGGCGAGCAGCGGACTTACCAGGCCGGTCTCCGGGTTCGAGCTGACCACGCTCGTGCGGGCGACGGGGGTCAGGCCGCTGCGGTACTGCGGTCCGGAGCACCGGCGGCTGCTCCGGCTGTGCGCGGGCGGCCCGCTCGGTGGCCGAGCTCGCCGCGCAGCTGCGGTTGGCCGTGGTGGTGACGAAGGCCGTGCTCGGCGATCTGCTGGACAGCGGTGCCGTCGCCGTGCGTGCTCCGGCGCGGATGAGCGCCGGTCACGAGCCGCTGGAACGTGAGGTGTTGGAGGCGGTATCGGAGGGGCTTCGCCGGCGACTCCGAACGGGAACGTGACAGGGGCATGGTGAGAGAAGTTGTGCGGAACCGTTGTTATTGCTTTGTCTCTGTGGTGTCTTGTGGGTTATGGAAGCGAAGCCCTGGGCACGACGGAGTTTTCTGGCGGCAAGTGGCGGCGTTCTCGCGGGTTATGCCGCCTTCTCGGAACAGAAGGCGGCCTTCGCGGCCGGACGGAGACCGGCGGCGGCCCGCGCCAAGAGGGAGTGGGACGCCGACCCCACCACTTTCGAGATCAACCGGGAACCGGCGCGCGCGGTCCTGGTCCCCTACGAGGACACCAAGTCCGCGCTGCGCGGCGCGCTGGAGCATTCGCCGTTCCTGAGCTCCCTGAACGGTGACTGGCGCTTTCGCTGGTCCGAGAACCCCGACAAGCGGCCCGAGGGGTTCCACCGCGCCGACTACGACGACGGCGACTGGGACACCCTGCCCGTCCCCTCCAACTGGGAGCTGCACGGCTACCGCGAACCCATCTACCTCAACGTCCGCTACCCCTGGAGCGGTTACGAGGAGCCCGAGCCGCCCGCCGTCCCCAAGGACTTCAACCCGGTCGGCTCCTACCGGCGCACCTTCACCGTGCCGCGCGGCTGGGACGGCAGGCGCACCCTCCTCTCCTTCCAAGGGGTCAAGTCCGCCTTCTTCGTGTGGGTGAACGGCCGGCAGGTGGGCTACAGCGAGGACAGCTACACCCCGGCCGAGTTCGACGTCAGCGAGTATCTGCGGCGCGGCGAGAACACCCTGGCCGTCGAGGTCTACCGCTGGTCGGACGGCAGTTGGCTGGAGGACCAGGACATGATCGACCTGTCCGGGATCTTCCGCGACGTCTACCTGTACTCGGTACCGCGCGTGCACCTGCACGACGTGGAGGTCCGCACCGCGCTCGACGACGCGCTCACCAGCGCGGAGCTGACCGTGCGCACCCGCGTGCGGGACACCACCGGCGGCACGGTCGGCACCCGCACCGTCACCGGCGTCCTCTACGACGCGGACGGGCGCCGGGTGGAGACAGGGCGGCTCAGCGGCACCGTACGCCCGCCAGCCGGCGGTATCGCGGACGTCGACCTGATAGGAACGGTGCGCCGCCCGAAGCTGTGGTCCGCCGAGAGTCCTGCCCTCTACACCCTCGTGCTGACGGTCGAGGGGCCCGGTGGCGCCAGGAGCGAGATCCAGCGGGTGCGGTTCGGGTTCCGCAAGCTGGCCTTCGGCCCCGGCAAGCTGGAGATCAACGGCAAGCCGCTCGTCTTCGCGGGCACCAACCGGCACGAGTCCGACCCGGACCACGGGCAGGCCGTGCCGGAGAAGACGATGGTGCGCGACATCGAACTGATGAAGCGGAACAACATCAACGCCGTCCGCACCTCGCACTACCCCAACGCGACCCGCTGGCTGGAGCTGTGCGACGAACACGGCCTCTACGTCATCGACGAGGCGAACCTGGAGACCCACGGCGTCCGCGACACCGTCCCAGGGTCCCTCCCGGAGTGGACCGAGGCCTGTGTGGGCCGGGCGCGCAGCATGGTCGAGCGCGACAAGAACCACGCCTGCGTGGTGATGTGGTCGCTGGGCAACGAGGCGGGCGACGGCGACAACTTCGCGAAGATGGCCGACTGGATCCACCAGCGCGACGCGAGCCGCCCGGTGCACTACGAGGGCATGAGCTCCGTGGCGGACGTCGAGAGCCGGATGTACGCGCCGCCCTCCGAGGTCGAGAAGTACGGCGAGTCGGGCAACTCCAAGCCGTTCCTGCTGTGCGAGTACGCGCACTCGATGGGCAACAGCACCGGCAACCTCAAGGAGTACTGGGACCTCTTCGAGAAGTACCCCAACCTGCACGGCGGCTTCATCTGGGACTGGGTCGACCAGGCGATCCGCAAGCCCGTTCCCGGCGACGCGTCCCGCACCTACCTCTCCTACGGCGGTGACTGGGTGAAGGACTATCCCACCGACGGCAACTTCTGCTGCAACGGGGTCATCGGCTCCGACCGCCAGGCGGAGCCGGAGCTGGCCGAGGTCAAACACGTCTACCAGCGCATCGCGTTCCGCGGCGAGAAGGCCGCAGAGGGCGAGGTCGAGGTCGTCAACAAGCAGCTGTTCCTCGGGCTCGACGCCTACGAGCTGCGCTGGGAGGTCACCCGCGACGGCGAGCGGCAGCAGCACGGCACGGCGAAGCCGCCCGCCGCAGGTCCCGGCGAGACGGGCACCGTGCGCCTCCCGCTCAGCCGCCCGGGCAAGCCCGCGCCGGGCGCCGAGTACTGGCTCAACCTCTCGCTCGTGCTGCGTCACGGCACCTCCTGGGCCAAGGCCGGGCACGAGGTGGCCACCGGGCAGCTCCAGCTGGAGGACTGGCAGACCCCGGCGCCGCGGGAACCCGGCGACGAGAAGCTGCCTCCCGTCGAGTACGAGGAGAGCGGCGAGCAGGTCACCGTCACCGGGCGGGACTTCACCCTCACGCTGGACAAAACCCACGGCACCCTCTCCGACTTCCGGCACAAGGGCGCAGCCGTGCTCGCGGCGGGCCCCGTGCCCAACTTCTGGCGCGGCCCCACCGACAACGACATCGGCCGCGGCTTCCACGAGACCGCGGCGACCTGGAAGGAGGCGGGCGCCAAGCGGACCACCGACGAGGTGAAGGTGGCCAGGAAGAACCGCGGCGTCGTCACGATCGAGGTCCGCAGCACCCTGCCGACCTCGCCGACGGCCTCGGCGTTCACCACCGTCTTCACCGTGCGCGGGGACGGCGAGGTCCGCGTCGTCCACACGCTGGAGCCCGGCAAGGGCCTGCCCGACCTGCCGATGGTCGGCGCGCTGCTCACCCTGCCAGCGCCCCTGTCCGCCTTCACCTGGTACGGGCGCGGGCCCCAGGAGAACTACTGGGACCGCCGCGCGGGCGCCGCCGTGGGCCGCTACCGCTCGAGTGTCGAAGAGCAGTTCACGCCGTACGTGCGGCCGCAGCAGTGCGGCAACGTCACCGACGTGCGGTGGGGCGAGCTGACCGGCAAGGACGGCACCGGGCTGCGGGTGAGCACGGAGCCCGGCGACCACCTGGAGCTGAGCGCGCTGCGGTACACCCCCGCCGATCTCGACGGGCCGAAGCACCCGTACGAGCTGACGCCGCGCGACGAGACGGTGCTCGGCGTCAACCACCGCCAGATGGGGCTCGGCGGCAACGACTCCTGGGGCGCGGCGCCACTGGAGCAGTACCTCCTTCACGCGGACCGCACCTACCGCTACGGTTACCGCCTGCGCGCGGTGTGACGGCCGGCGCCCAGGTGGCAGGTGAGCACAGGTGAGCGGGAAGGGGCTGGATGTGACGGACCGGCGGGACGACTTCACGACCGTGGCGGACGGGACGCGGGTGGCGACCTACACCTGGCTCCCCGAGGGGGACGTACGCGCCCTCGTGCAGCTCGCACACGGCGCCGCCGAACACGCCCGGCGCTACGACCGCTTCGCCAGCTTCCTGACCCGGAACGGGTACGCCGTCGTCGCCTCCGACAACCGCGGGCACGGAGCGACGGCGCAGTTCACCGGCGGCTTGGGCGCCGTCGGCGCGGAAGGCTGGCGCGCCACGGTCACCGACCTCAAGGAGGTCGGTGACCGGGTGCGTGCCCACCTGCCCTCCGACGCGCCCCGCTTCCTCCTCGGGCACAGCCTGGGCTCCCAGCTCGCCCGCGACTACGCCCAGGAGTACGGCGAGGAGCTGTCGGGGCTCGTGCTCTCCGGCACCTTCCGCTCCCTGCCGGGGACCGAGACCGAGAGCGCCATCCAGCGGCTGGAACGGGAGATCGCCGAGCGCGGCAGGAACGCGCCCTCGGACTTCACCGGCGAGCTGTTCGCCTCGTTCAACGACGCGTTCACCCACCGCACGGGGTACGAATGGCTCTCCCGCGACGAGGCGGAGGTGGACACCTACGCCGAGGACGAGCGCTGCGGGTTCTCCTTCAGCGCGGGCCTGTCCCTGGACTGGGTGTGTGCCAACCGCAAGATCAACGATCCGGAGCAGTTCGCCCGCATCCCCCGCTCACTCCCCGTCCACATCGCCGTGGGCGAGCTGGACCCCTGCAACCAGCGCATGACGCTCGTCTACGAACTGCTGGACGACTTCCGCTACCTGGGCTCGCACGACCTGAGCTGGCGCGCGTACGAGGGCGCCCGGCACGAGATCCTCAACGAGACCAACAGGGACGAGGTCCAGGCGGACCTGCTGGAGTGGTTCGAGAGCCACTTGGACGTCGGTCCGTAACCCCGCGCGGGGCGCTATCCCGCTCGCGCCCAGTCCCTGGCGAACTCGCCGGGCGGAGCCGGACGCGCGTAGTACCAGCCCTGCGCCGTGTCGCAGCCCAGCTGCCGCAGCTGGTCGGCCTGGCTCTCGGTCTCCACACCCTCCACCGTCACGGCCAGGCCGAGCGCGTGCGCGAGCGAGACGATGCCCTCGACGAAGGTCAGATCCACCGGGTCGGCCGGGTGGCGCTGAAGCCCCTGGGTGAAGGAACGATCCAGCTTGAGCGTCGTCGCCGGGAGCCTGCGCAGGTTGGCCAGGTTGGAGTAGCCGGTACCGAAGTCGTCCAGCGCGATGTCCACCCCCAACTCGGCCAGCTGCCACAGCGGCTTGAGCTCGTCCTCGTCGGCGCTGATCAGCGCCGACTCCGTGACCTCCAGACACAGCGACGAGGGCGCCACCCCCGCGGACTCCAGCACCGCGATGGTGTCCGGCACCAGGTCGGGGTGGTGCAGCTGCCTGGGGGAGAGGTTGACGTTGACGCGCAGTGGCTGCCCGCCGGCCCACGTGCAGGCGTGGGAGACGGCCTGTTCCAGCACCCAGCGGCCCAACGGGACGATCAGCCCGGTGTGTTCGGCCAGCGGGATGAAGCGGTCCGGGCCGAGGCGGCCGTGCACGGGGTGTTTCCAGCGGACCAGCGCCTCGGCGCCGTCCACCTGCCCGTCGCTCATCCGGATCAGCGGCTGGTACTCCAGGAAGAACTCGTCGCGCTCCAGCGCCCCCGGCAGGTGGTTGGTGAGGCTGTGCCGGTCGATGGCGCGGGCGTCGGAGTCCGGGTCGGCCAGCGCGTAGCGGTTGCCCCCGGCGTCCTTGGCCCGGTACATCGTGATGTCGGCGCTGCGCAGCACCTCCGCGGGCTCCAGCCGGCCCGAGGCGCCCTCCACGATGCCGATGCTGGCGCGTACGGACAGCTCACGTCCCTCGACGCTGATCGGTGTGGCCAGCGCCGCCAGCAGGGAGCGCGCCAGGCAGGTGACCTCCTCGGTGTCGCGCGGGTCGGACATCAGCACCGCGAACTCGTCCCCGCCGATCCGGGCCACCAGGTGGGCAGGCGCGGTGGTGCAGGATTGCAGGCGCTCGGCCACCGCGATCAGCAGCTGGTCGCCCACCGCGTGTCCGAGGCTGTCGTTGACGGCCTTGAAGCCGTCGATGTCCAGATAGCAGAGCCCGAACCCGCGCACCCCGCCGCCGGTGCTGAGGACCCGTTCGAGGCGCTCGGCGAACAGGGTGCGGTTGGGCAGCCCCGTCAGCTCGTCGTGGGTGGCCTCGTAGCGCAGGCGCAGGTGCAGCAGGCGCCGCTCGGTGACGTCCTCCATCAGGGCGAGCTGGTAGCGCGGTTCGCCCTCGGCGTCCCGCAGCAGGGAGACGGTCAGGTTGGTCCACAGCATGGTGCCGTCGGGGCGCTGGTAGGGCTTCTCCACCCGGAAGTGGTCACGTCGCCCGCGGGCCAGCTCGCGGTGGAGCCGCCACACCTCGGGGGCGTCGTCGGGGTGGACCCAGTCGTTGAGGTTGCGGCGGCGCATCTCCTCCTCGGAGCGCCCGAACATCCGGGCCAGCGCGCCGTTGGCGTCCCGCAGCCTGCCGCTCATGTCCGCGATGCCGATGCCGATGGTGGCGTCCTTGAAGACGGCGCGGAAGCGGGTCTCGGAGGCGTGCAGGGCCTCTTCGACGGCGGTCTGGGCGGCCAGCGCGGCCCGCGAGAGCGCCTCCTGCTCGCCCAGGGTGCGCTCGCGGACGGCGAAGGCGAACCCCGCGGCGAGCGCGTGCTGGAGGCGGGCGCAGCGGGAGCGGATCTCGTCGACGCCGAGCGCGCCCGGGGCGCCGGCGGCGGGCGCGAGCCCGGCCGCGTACAGCACGAGGTAGGACTCGACCACGCCCAGGACGTGCGGCAGCGCGTCGGGGCTGGTGCAGTGGGCCTCGTCCACCAGCGCCCGGCCGACCTCGCGGCCTGCCGAGGGCGTGAACGGGTGGGCGTGCAGCGCCTCGCCGAGACGGACGGCGAGCGGGTGGAGGAATTCCTCCAACTCGGCCCGGCTGAGGGAGGTCTGGGTCGCCGGGTAGATCGTCCGGCTCCAGATCCGCGCGAACCTGCGCAGCCCGTCTTCCCCGTCGTTGCGGTCCTCGCGGTCCTCCCCGCGCTCGTTCTGCGAAGTCACGCGGCGCCTACCGCCTTGACGCCGATTCCGGCGAAGCCGCCACAGGCGCCGCTCTCCTCGTACTCCGGCGGTCCGTCGGGCCGCCACTGCGGCACCGGGACCAGGCCGGGCTCGACCATCTCGAACCCTTCGAAGAACAGCTGGATCTCGTCCTTCGTGCGGATCACCAGTGGGGCGTTCGCCGTGCTGTAGACCTCTTTGAGACCGACCCCGCCGTCGCGTCTCGGGCCCGCCTCGGGGGAGCCGTGGGAGAGCACGAGCAGGCTGCCGGGCGCGAGGTGGCGGGCCAGTTCGGTGAGGTACTTGCCCGGCTCGTCGCGGTCCTCGACGAAGTGCAGCAGCGCGACGAGCATCAGCGCCACCGGCTGCCGCAGGTCGAGCAGGTCCTCCACCTCGGGGGACTCCATGATGTCCTGCGGGGAGCGGAAGTCCGCCGAGACGATGCCCACCCGCCCCTCGCCCTGGAGCACGGCGCGGCTGTGCGCGACCGCGACCGGGTCGTTGTCGACGTAGACGACCCGCGCCGCACGCTCCAGCGCGTGCGCCACCTCGTGCACGTTGCCGAAGGTGGGGATGCCGGAGCCGATGTCGAGGAACTGGGTGACGCCCTCCTGGAGTGCGAAGCGGATGGCGCGGCGCATGAAGGCCCGGTTGTTCTGCATGATCTTCGGCAGCCCGGGCCACGCCTGGATCGCCCGGCGTGCCGCCTCCCTGTCGACCTCGAAGTTGTGCGAGCCGCCGAGGTAGTAGTCGTACATCCGCGACACGCTCGGCACTGTGAGGTCGATGCCGTGGGGGGCCCAGGCGGGACGTTCCATCGAGGGGTCTCCAGCTCGCTGCGTTCACCGGGGAGTTCCGGTCGGGCCCATGAGGCTAACGACCGGGGAGCGGCGCACGGAAGGAAACAGCGTTACTGGGGCTGGATCTTGCCCGGGTGTTGACAGTGCGGGCGGGAGGTATCGGGGCATAGCGCATTCCGGCATGATTTAATTGCGAGCTGTTTGCAAGAACCTCCGATTCCCAACAAGGAGTGTGCCACGGATGACTGCCCGGACGGTACGGACGGCCACCGCGATGGCGACCGCCGCCGTCGTACTCGCCTCAGCAGCGGCATGCTCAGCCCCTGAGGACGGGGGCGGTCCCGGCGGTGGCACGGACGGGCTCACGGTCGGCGTCGCCCAGGAACCCGAGACCCTCAGCCCGCTCCTCGGGTACGGCAAAGAGGGCAACTCGAAGATATTCGACGGCCTGCTGACCCACGACGCGCAGATGAACCTCAAGCCCGCTCTCGCCACCCACCTGCCCAAGGTGAGCGAGGACGGCAGGACCTACACCTACGACCTGCGCAAGGGCGTCACCTTCAGCGACGGGAAACCCTTCACCGCGAAGGACGTCGTCTACACCTACGAGACGATCCTCGACAAGAAGACCAACAACGCCTCCAAGAGCGAACTCGACGCCGTCGACAGCGTCCGCGCCGCGTCCGACCACACCGTCGTCTTCCGGCTGAAATACCCCTACGCCGCCTTCGCCGAGCGCACCGTGCTGCCCATCGCCTCGAAGGCCGTCGCCTCCAAGACAAACGTCAACACCGGCTCCTACAACACCGAGCCCGTCGGCACCGGACCCTACGTCCTCACCAGCTGGCGCAAGGGCGAGAAGCTCAGCTTCAAGGCCAACCCGCGCTACTGGGGCGGCAAGCCGAAGATCAAGCGTCTCACCGTCGCCGTCATCGAGGACGACGACGTGCGCGCCACCCGGCTGCGCTCCGGCGACCTGGACGGCGCCATCCTGCCGCCCAACCTCGCCAAGGCGTACGAGAAGGACGAGGCCAAGCGCACCTTCAGCGCCAAGACCGCCGACTACCGCGCCGTCACCCTGCCCAGCGACAACCCCGTCACCGGCGACAAGGCGATCCGCCGGGCACTCGACCTGGCCGTGGACCGCAAAGCCATGGTGAAGTCGGTCCTCAACGGTGCGGGCAAACCCGCCTACGGGCCCCTGCCCACCGACAGCCCCTGGTTCGCCGACGGCACCGAGCGGCCGCACGACCTGGACGAGGCGAAGAAGATCCTCGACGACGCGGGCTGGAAGCCCGGCAAGGACGGTGTCCGCCGCAAGGACGGTGAGCGCGCCGCCTTCACCCTCTGGTACTTCTCCGGCGACAAGCTGCGCCAGGACCACGCGCTGGCCTACGCCTCCGACGCCAAGAAGGCCGGCATCGACGTCCACGTCCAGGCCGGCAGCCGCGAGGTCATCCGGCCCAAGGTCGAGCACGACGCGATGCTGCTGGGCAACGGCTTCCCCGCCGACCCGGACTTCGACCTCTACCCGACGCTGCACTCCTCGCAGGCGGGCAATGGCTGGAACAACCTGGCCTACTACCACGACAAGACCGTCGACGAGCAGCTGGACGCCGCCCGCCGCAGCCGCGACCCCCAGGTGCGCAAGGCCGCCTACGCCAAGGCGCAGCGCGCCCTGGCCGGCAACCCCGGCTACACCTTCCTGACCACCATCGACCACGTCTACGTCATCGACGACAAGTGGCGCGGGCTGACCACGCAGGTCGAGCCGCACGACCACGGCATCGGCGCCGGACCCTGGTGGAACGTCCAGGACTGGCAGCCCAAGAAGTGACGGAAACGGACATACCCGCGGCCGTGCGGCCGCGCCCCGCCCGGCGCGCCCTGTGGGGCCCCGCGGCACGGCTGGTGGGACGGCGGCTGCTGGCCGCCGTCCCCGTACTGGCCGCCGTGACCTTCGGCGTCTTCGCCGTCGCCGCCGCCTCCCCCTTCGACCCCGTCCAGCAGTACGCGGGCTCCGCCGGGCTCAACGCCTCCCAGGAGACCCTGGAGCAGCTGCGCGCCAACCTGAACGTCGACGGCCCCTTCCCGCAGCGCTGGTGGGACTGGCTCACCAGCGCCGTGAGGGGCGACTTCGGCGACTCCACCTCCCTGCGCCAGCCCGTCGCACAGGTCATCACCGAACGGCTCGGCTGGTCGGTCCTGCTGTGCGCGGCCGGCTTCGCCTTCGCGGTGCTCGCCGGCACCGTGCTCGGACTCGCCGCGGCCCGCCGCAGGGGCGGCCTCCTCGACCGGACGGTCACCTCCCTGTCCTACACGCTGGAGGCGGCACCGCCGTTCTGGCTCGGGCTGCTGGGCATCTGGCTCTTCGCCCTCCAGCTCGACGTACTGCCCGCGGGCGGACTCACCGACAGCGGCAGCGACACCGTCACCGCCTCGGCGCTGCTGCGCCACCTCGCCCTGCCTGCGCTGGTGCTGGGCGTCTCGCAGGTGCCGTGGTTCCTGCTGTACGTCCGCCAGGGCGTCGGCGACGCGCTGGCGGAGGACGCCGTACGCGGCGCGCGCGCCCGCGGCCTGTCCGAGCGGACCGTGCTGCTGGGACACGCGCTGCGCTCCGGACTGCTGCCCGTACTCACCCTGATCGGGTCCCGCGTCCCCGAACTCATCACCGGCGCACTGCTGGTGGAGACCGTCTTCAGCTGGCCGGGCATCGCCTCGGCGACCGTCGAGGCCGCCACCGCGACCGACTTCCCGCTGCTCGCCGCCCTCACCACGCTGGCCACGGTCGCGGTACTGGCCGGAAATCTGCTCTCCGACCTGGGGTACGGACTCGCCGACCCCCGCGTGGCCATGGAGGAGATGTGAGCATCCCCGCGGCGCTCAGGCGCAGGACCCCGCGCGGTAAGCCCACGGCGGGGCGCGGCCTGCGGCTGCCCCTCTCGTCCTGTGCGGTGGCGGCCGTCCTGCTGGCCGTCGTGCTCGTGCCGCTGCTCGTCCCGCTGGACGAGCAGGCCGTCGACCTGACCGACAAGCTCCACGCGCCCTCCCTGGCCCACCCCTTCGGCACCGACGACGTGGGCCGCGACGTGCTGCTGCGCTGCGTCTACGGACTCCGCGTCTCCCTCCTCGTGGGAGTCGTCGCCGCGCTGACCGCCACCGTCATCGGCACCGCGGTCGGCGCCGCGGCCGGCGCGGTCGGCGGCCGCACCGACCGGATGGTGATGCGCGTCGTCGACGTCTTCTCCTCCGTCCCGCACCTGCTGCTGGGCATCTTCATCGTCGCCATGTTCCGCCCCGGAGTATGGCCGGTCGTCATCTCGGTCGGGCTCACGCACTGGCTGTCCACCGCGCGGATCGTGCGGGCCGAGGTGCTGTCCCTGCGCTCCCGCGACTTCGTCGACGCCGCCGTCTCGGGCGGCGCCTCCCGCTGGCGGGTCGGCGTACGGCACCTGCTGCCCGGCGTGCTGCCGCAGGCCGGGCTCGCCGCCGTGCTGATGGTGCCGCACGCCATCTGGCACGAATCGGCGCTCTCCTTCCTCGGGCTCGGCCTGCCCACCCACCGCGCCAGCCTCGGCAACATGATCCAGGACGCGCGGGGCACCCTGCTGGCCGGCGACTGGTGGCCCACCCTCTTCCCCGGCCTGTTCCTCATCGTCCCGACCCTCGCCATCGCCTCTCTTGCCGGGGTGTGGCGGGAGCGGATCAGCCCGCGGCGCCGATCGGAGCTGATGCTGTGAGCCAGGGCACCGGCGCACCCGAGCCCCTGCTGTCCGTCCGCGACCTGTCCGTACGCTTCCGGATGCGCGGCGGGCGCGAGATCGCCGCCGTCACCGACGTCAGCCTCGACGTGGCCCACGGGGAGTGCCTGGCGCTGGTGGGGGAGAGCGGCTGCGGCAAGTCGGTGCTCGCCTCCGCGCTGCTCGGGCTGCTCCCCGGCAACGCGCGGGTCGGCGGGTCGGCGCTGCTGTCCGGTCCAGGGCCGGGCGAGGCGACCGACCTCCTGGCCGCCGACGAGGCCACCTTGGCCCGCACCGTGCGCGGCCGGCGCGTCGGCCTCGTCCCGCAGAGCCCGGCGGCCCACCTGACGCCCGTACGCACGGTCCGCTCCCACCTGGCCGAGACGGTAAGGGAGCTGACCGGAGCGAAGGGCCAGGCGCTGGCCACCGCCACCGTGGCCGCCGCGCGGCGCGCCGCCTTCCCCGCCGACCACCTCGACCGCTACCCCCACCAGCTCTCCGGCGGACTCGCCCAGCGGGCCGCCACCGCGCTCGCGCTGGTGGGCGACGCGCCGCTGCTGCTCGCGGACGAGCCCACCACCGGGCTCGACCGCGACCTGGTCGAGCGCACCGTGGACGAGCTGCGCGGCCACGCCGACGCGGGGCGCGGACTGCTGATCATCACCCACGATCTGGCGGCGGCCGAGCGCATCGCCGACCGGGTGGCGGTCATGTACGCGGGCCGCGTGGTGGAACTCACCGAGGCGCGCGGCTTCTTCGGCGCGCCCGGACCCCGCCACCCCTACGCCCGCGGCCTGCTGGACGCGCTGCCAGAACGCGCGTTCCGCCCCATCCCCGGCATGCCGCCCGAACTGGGCGACCTGCCCGCGGGCTGCGCCTTCGCACCGCGCTGCGCCCGTGCGGACGCCGCGTGCTCGACCGTGCCCGCCCTGAGCGGCACGGCGGCCTGCCACCACCCGGTGACGGCGCCCGAGCCCGCCGGGTGCGGGATACGTTCCGAAGGGAGCCGGACATGACGCGGACCCCTCCCGCGCTGGAGCTGCGCGCGGTCACCGCCGGGTACGACCGCAGCGCACCCGTGGTCCGCGACACGTCCCTGACGGTGGATGAGGGCGAGGCCGTCGGGCTGCTGGGGCCCAGCGGCTGCGGCAAGTCCACCCTGGCCAAGGTCGCGGCGCTGCTGCACCGCCCCTACGGGGGCACCGTCCACCTCGGTGGCGTCCAGGCGCGCGGCTGGCGGCACCGGGCGCCCCGCGCCCAACGGACCGCCGTCGGCGTCGTCTTCCAGCAGCCCCGGCTGGCCGCCGACCCCCGGCTCACCCTCGCCGCGCTGATCGCCGAGCCGCTGCGCGCCACCGGGCGGAAGGCCGAGGCGCTCGCGCGCACCGGGGAGCTGGCCGGCTCCGTCGGCCTGGGCACCGACCTGCTGGGCCGCCGCCCGCACGAGGTCAGCGACGGTCAGCTGCAACGCGCCTGCCTCGCCAGGGCACTGGCTCTGCGCCCCCGGGTGCTCGTCTGCGACGAGATGACCGCGATGCTCGACGCCTCCACCACGGCAGCGCTGGTGACGGTCGTGGAGGAGTACCGCACCTCGACGGGCGCCGCGCTGCTGGCGGTGGGCCACGATCGCACGCTGCTGGAGCGGTGGTGCGACCGCACGGAGGAGATGCCCTGCACGGCCGCCGGGGGGCCGCCGCTCCGGTCCCGGGCCCCGGACCCGGTTTCCGTGCCCGGGTTCGGGCCCGAGGCCCCGTCCGATCATTGATCTTGTCGGTGGCCGAGTGGACGAGGTGCCCCGCCCGCACGGAGCGATCACCCATCGGCCCCGCCGCACCAGCGGGGCGCGGCCTACGGGCTCTCGCGGTGCGCGGTCGGTCACCGCTGTCGCCGCGCGATCTGTGCGGCGAGACCGTCGAGGATGCAGGCGAGTCCGAACTGGAGCGAGTCGGCGCCGACCGTGTGGTGTTCACCGCTGCTCAGGGCGGCCGTCAGGGTGGGGAAGCGGTCGCCGTGCCTGTCGAGGATGCCGCTCATGGTGGCGTTCCATTCGGCGTCGCCCCCTGAGTGGGCGAGTTCCTGGGCGACGTTGCGGACGTGGCCGTTGATGACCAGGAACGCGTCGTGTTTCTCCGGAACCGTCAGTGGTGTACCGGAGAGCGCGTCGAGTGCGGCCTCCAGCCAGGACAGCTCGTGCGGCCCCATGACGCGGTGTTCGGCGGTGGCGGCGCCCAGCAGCCAGGGGTGACGGCGGTAGCGTTCCAGGCCGGCTTGTGCCCAGGTCTCCAGCCGGGCGCGCCAGTCGGCGGACGCGTCGGGTGCCGGCGGTGATTCGAGGGCGATGTCGACCATCAGCTCGACGAGTGCGGCTTTGCCGCCGACGTAGCGGTACAGCGACATCGTGGTGTATTCGAAGCTCGCGGCGACGCGTTGCATGGAGACCGCGGCCAGCCCTTCGGTGTCGGCGATGTCGATGGCGGTGCGGGCGATGCGTGCGGCACTGAGGGTGGGCTTGGGGCCGCGGGTGGGCGTGATGGCCTCGCCCCACAGCAGGGCGACGGTGCGCTGGTTGTCTCCGGCTGCGGTCATGGGCTCGACTCTTCCAGGTGCGCGAGGGCGGGTTGACGCCGGGGAAGAACTGTGTAGTAGATATACTCTACTGTATGCGAGGTACACAGTTAGGGGGAGAGGGCATGAGACGGCTAAGGAGACTTCTGTGGGGCGGCGCCGCCGCGGCGGTGGCCGGCATCACCGTGCTGACGGTCGGGGGCTCGGCGGCCACCGGCACCCAGGCCCCGGAGACCGTCGAGACCGCCGAAGGCCCGGTGCGCGGAACCGTCACCGACGGCCACCGCAGCTTCCAGGGCATCCCGTACGCCGCGCCGCCCGTCGGCGAGAGGCGCTGGAGGCCGCCCCAGCCGGTGAAGACCTGGGAGGAGCCCCGCGACGCCACAAGGCCGCGCGCCTCCTGCCCGCAGCTCGAAGGTGACCAGGCCGGAGTCCCCAGCAAGGACGAGGACTGCCTGTACCTGAACGTCACCGCGCCGGCCGGCGCCGACAAGGAGAACCTGCCGGTGATCGTGTTCGTCCACGGCGGGGGCATCTACGGCGCCGGAAGCCAGTACGACCCTGCCCGGATGGCCGCACGCGGCGACGCCGTCGTCGTGACCGTCAACTACCGGCTGGGCGCCTTCGGCTTCCTCTCACACCCCGGCCTCGACGACGGGGGGACCGCCAACCTCGGCCTGGCCGACCAACAGGCGGCGCTGGCCTGGGCCAAGGACAACGCAGCGGCCTTCGGTGGCGACGCCGGCAACATCACGCTCATGGGCGAGTCCTCCGGAGGATTCAGCGCCTGCGCCAACCTCACCTCACCCGCGGCCAAGGGGCTCTTCGACAAGGCGATCCTGGAAAGCGCTCCCTGCGGCAACATGAAGGGCATCCCGCGCGCCCAGGCCGACAAGCAGGGGCAGAAGCTGGCCGCGAAGCTGGGTTGCGAAGGTCAGCACGTCGCGGCATGCCTCCGTGAGGTGCCGGTCTCCGACGTGCTGGAGGCATACGGGAGACAGCCCACCGCCGAACTGATCACCGATGACCCGCTGCTGCCGACCGCGCCGTCACAGGCCCTGGCCGACGGCGCCTTCCACCGCGTCCCGGTGCTGCACGGCGTCAACCGGGACGAACAGCGCCTGCTCATCGGCGGCGCCGAAGCCCTGGGGGGCGAGCCGATCACCAGGAAGCAGTACCCGGGACTGCTGAAGAAGAGCTTCAAGGAGAACGCCGCCGAGGTGGAGAAGGAGTACCCGCTCAGCGACTACGGCTCGCCGAGCGAGGCGCTGGCCGCGGCCCAGACCGACCACGAGTACGCCACGGGGCTGCTCGACACCTCCGCGGCGTTCAGCCGGCACGTGCCGACCTACACCTTCGAATTCGCCGACCCGAAGGCTCCGTGGTTCGCCGGCTACGACAAGCCCAGCTTCCCCACCGGTGCGTTCCACATGGCCGAACTCAACTACCTGTTCGCGGCGGAGGTGTTCGACGGCAAGGACGCCGCACAGCGCGGACTCGGCGACCAGATGATCGACTACTGGACCACCTTCGCCCGCGACGGTGAACCCACCGGAGGCGGCCTGCCGGGATGGCAGCCGTACAACGGCTCGTACGTCCAGGCGCTGGCACCGGGACACACCGGCCGCACCGACTTCGGTACCGCGCACAAGTACGCGTTCTGGAAGCACCTGGAGGGCTGACGCCCTCCGCGAGAACCGGGTGAGGGCCCCAGATCCCTCACCCGGTTCCCATGCCCGCAATGGGCGTGTCACCTGTCACCGACGGGCCGGGACAGCACACCTACAGCCGCACCCCGTGCTGCCGCAGGTACGCCAGCGGGTCGATGTCGCTGCCGTAGCCGGGGCCTGTGCGGACCTCGAAGTGCAGGTGCGGCCCCGTGGCGTTGCCCGTCGCGCCGGAGCGGCCGATGCGCGTCCCCGCGCCGACCGACTGACCCGCTCGTACGGAGATCGCCGACAGGTGCCCGTACTGGCTGTACCTGCCGTCGCTGTGGCGCAGCACCACCTGGTACCCGTAGGCGTCCTGCCACCCCGCCGAGACCACCGTGCCGCCCAGCACCGCCTTGACGGAGGTGCCGGTGGAGACGGGGAAGTCCACGCCGGTGTGGTGTCCGGACGACCAGCTGCCGCCCGGTGCGCGGTAGGCCGTGCTCGGGCCGACACCGGCCACCGGAGCGGTCGCCGAACCCCCGGAGGCGCGGGGCGCCTTCTTCTCCGGCGCCCTCCCTCGCGGGGCTTGCTGCTGCGGGACATCCTGCCGAGGGGCGCTCTTCTGCGGGGCCTTTTTCTGCGCTGCCTCCTTCTCGGGCGACTGCTTCTGGCGCGCCTTGTGCCCGGAGGCCGGCGGGTGCTCGGCGCGGTCGGGGCCGCTCTGCTTCCGCCCGGTCTTCTGCGGCGGACCCGTCGTCTCCAGGCGCTGTCCCGGCAGGATCAGGTCCGGGTCGCCTCCGATGGCGGAGCGGTTCCAGTCGTAGAGGCGGTGCCAGCCGCCCTCCACGCTGCGCGCTTCGGCGATACCGGAGAGCGTGTCGCCGCTGACCACCTCGTAGGTCGTCTGCTTCTTCAGCCGCTCGGCCCTGGCCCGGTCCGCCTTGTCCTTCGACGCCCGGGCCCGCCCGGCCTCCTGGCCCTGAGACGTCCGCGCCTTCACGCTCTTCGCCTCGTCGGAGCCGGGCTGCTCGGCCTGCGGGCGGGCACCGCCGCCCTGCGCCTCCGCGCCGCCCCGGGCGAGCCCGGCGCGCGGACCGCAGTGCGGCCACGCCCCCGGGCCCTGCCCCGCCAGCACCCTCTCGGCGATTGCGACCTGCTCGCTCGGCGAGGCCAGATCGGCTCGCGGTGCGTACGCGCGGCCGCCGTACGCCGCCCACGTGTCCGCGGTGAACTGGAGTCCGCCGTAGTGGCCGTTGCCGGTGTTGATGTCCCACTTGCCGCTGCTCTCGCAGGCGGCGACCTTCTCCCACACGTCCTGCGGCGCTGCGTACGCGAGCTGGGCGGCGACGAGGGGCAAGGCGATACCCGCGCCACCCGCCGTCACCGTTGCGGAGACGCGCGCGGCGGAGCGGGGCTGGGGTCGGCGGTGGCGCCCACGTGCGGACATCCGGTTCCTCCGGTGCTCGGCGGTCCGCGCGCCCGCGCGGCCGGTGGTGGGGTGACGCGGTGGCTACAGGTCCAGGCCCCGCCCGCGCCCGAGGCGGTGCGCGGCCTGGTCGGCGACGGACTCCTCCAGGTACACCTCGCACACCAGGCGCCCGCCGCCCGTCATGTTGTGCTCCAGCTCGTAGAGGCTGACCTCGTACCCGTCGGCCAGCAGGAAGGCGTGTTCGTAGACCGCGCACCACACCTGGCCCTCGCCGGGGTGCGCGTGCGGTTTGGGGACGTGGGTGATGTGGTGTCCGAGCGCGGTGGCCAGCAGCCGCAGCGTCTCCTCACCAGGACGGTCGGGGTTCTCGGCTCTGCGCAGCAGCCGCCGGGCGTGCTCGGCCGATCCGCGGCGGACGTAGTCCCGGGCGGGGAACCCCTCGGCGCCCGCCCCTGGGGGCGCCGGGTCCCAGGAGGCACGCGTGGCGCCGAACGAGGCGTCCGGTGTATGGGCCTCGCCCATCCTGCGGTGTACCCGGCGCTCGGAGCGCGCCAGGGCCTCCGCGTCGTCGTAGACCTCGTGCAGTTCGCCGACGCCCTGGGGGCCGTCGTAACACAGCTCCCACAGCAGCACGCTGTCCCCGTCGGCCAGCAGGAAGACGTGGCGGAAACTGCTGCACCGCAGCGCGGGAGCCGGGGAGTTGCGATGCCGCCAGCCGTGGAGCTCGACCTGGAACATCACCGCGTCGCGCAGCCGGTGGAGGACCGCGTCGGCGACGTCGAAGGGGTTCTGGGCGCGGGCCAGCAGCTCTTGAAGGTGGTGAGCAGGCGTCAGGTGAGCTTCTTCGCTCATCGCGGACCCTCCCGGCGTGCAACAGACTACCGACCGTCCCCGCGCGGACACACCGTAGCGCTCCGGATGCGGTGAGCGGGAGGAGTTGGCGGAATTCCGCTCGCCTCTGCGCGGTGAGGCAGCGGTTTTTCGGCCGGTTCCGGACGGTGACCCGGCCCGGAACCGGGGGTGAGCGACGCCCGAGGGGGAACGACACTGATGGACACACGGGGGACGGGCCCCGGCTGAAGGGAGCGCGGCGGTGACCACACTGCCCGTCGGATACGAGTCCTACTGGATGCTTTCAGCGGCGGCGACGCCCCACGAGCCGCTGCCGCCCGACAGCAGGGTCGAGGTGGACGTCGCCGTGGTGGGCGGCGGCATAGCGGGGCTGTCGACGGCGTGGGAGCTGGCCCGCGCGGGGCGGAGCGTCGCCGTACTGGAGTCCGACCGGCTGGCCGCCGGCGTCACCGGGCACACCACGGCCAAGCTCTCCGCGCTCCAGGGGCTGTCCTACAGCTGGCTGCGCGCCAACCGCTCGGCCGAGGACGCGCGCCTCTACGCGCTCTCGCAGCAGGGCGCCGTCGAGCACGCGGCCGCCGTCGCCCAGCGGCTGGGCGTCGACTGCGAGTTCGAACGGGTCCCCGCGCACACCTACGTCGAGTCGGCCGGACACGTGGCGGACATACACGACGAGGCCCGCGCGGCGGCCGAGGCCGGGCTGGCCGCCTCGTACGTGACCGCCACCGGGCTGCCCTTCCGGGTGCGCGCCGCCGTACGCGTCGAGGACCAGGCGCAGTTCCACCCGCGCAAGTACCTGCTGGCGCTGGCCGAGGACATCCGACGCAGCGGCGGACTGCTCTACGAGCGCACCCGCGTCGTCGCCCTGGACGAGGGCGAACCGTGCGTGGTGACGGCGGAGAACGGGGGCGAGGTCGCCGCCCGCGACGTGGTGGTGGCCACCCACTACCCCGTCTTCGACCGGGCCTTGATGTTCTCCCGGTTGCAGCCGCGCCGCGAACTGGTCATCTCCGCGCTGCTGCCGCAGGAGGACGATCCGCGCGGCACCTACCTCTCGCCGGAGCGCGGGACGCGCTCGGTGCGCACGGCTCCCTACCCGTTCGGGGACGGCAGGCGGCTGCTGATCGTCACGGGGGAGACCTTCAGCCCCGGCACACCGGGCATCGGTTCGGTCTCCGCCCGCTACGAACGCCTCGCCGCCTGGACCTACGAGCGGTTCCCCCGGGCACGTCTGGCACACCGCTGGGCCACCCAGGACAACGAGACCACCGACCGCGTGCCCTACATCGGCCGCTTCCACGCCGCCACCCAGCACACCTACGTCGCCACCGGGTTCGGCGGCTGGGGCATGAGCTCGGGCGTGCTCGCGGGCCAGCTGCTGGCCGCGCACATCACCGGTGGCGAGCTGCCCGCGTGGGCGGGACTCTACGACCCCGTCAGGCTCCGCCCGAGCGAGGGAGCCGCGCTGCTGCGGCTCCAGTCGACGGTCGCCCGCCGCTTCGTCGGCGACCGGCTGCGCCCCGGCTACGTGGACTCGGTGGAGGAGATCACCCCGGGGACGGGCGCCATCGTGCGCGTGCGGGGCAGGCGCTGCGCGGTCCACCGCACCCCCGAGGGCGAGCTGCGCGCCCTCTCGCCGCGCTGCACCCACCTGGGCTGTCTGGTGCGGTTCAACGACGCGGAGGCGGCCTGGGAGTGCCCCTGCCACGGGTCCCGGTTCGGCACGGACGGTTCGGTGATCCAGGGCCCGGCGACCCGGCCGCTGGAGCCGCGCGACCTGGGCGAGGAGTGACGCCCCCGCGCTCCGCCCCGGTGACCGGTCCCGAGCCGGTCTCCCGTGCCTGGCCAGGTCGCGCGGGCGAGCGGCCCCCGGCCCGCTACAGCCACGCGGGGTCGGTCTCCAGCACGACCGTCTCCCGCGCCGCCAGCAGGTCGAACTGCGGCCTCGTGCGCGGCAGCTCCGCGCGGAAGAAGTACCGCGCCGCCTGCCGCTTGCCCCGCAGGAACGCGTCGTCGGGCCCTGCCTTTAGTGTGGCCAGGAACTGGTCCAGCCAGATCCACGCCACCACGACATGCCCCACAGCCTCCAGGTAGAGGGACGCGTTCGCCAGCGCCACCTGAGGGTCACCGGGCTCCCACACGCGGGCCGTGGTGGACACCGCCCGCTCCCAGTAGGCCCGCAGCGTCGCGGCCAGGCCGGCCGCCTCCTCCCCGGCCGCCGCGGCGCGCTCCAGCGTCTGGCCGATGACGGCGCCCAGCGCCCGCAGCCCCTCGCCGCCGCCCCGCACCACCTTGCGGCCGAGCAGATCGAGCCCCTGGATGCCGTGTGTACCCTCGTGGATGGGGTTGAGGCGGTTGTCGCGGTAGTGCTGTTCCACGTCGTACTCGCGGGTGTAGCCGTAGCCGCCGTGCACCTGGATGGCGAGGTTGTTGGCCTCCAGGCACCACTGCGAGGGCCAGCTCTTGGCGATCGGGGTCAGCACGTCCAGCAGCAGCGCGGCCCGCGCCCGCTCCTCGTGGGAGGCGGCCGAGCGCTCTTCGTCGACGAGCTTCGCGCAGTAGAGCAGGAGTCCGAGGGCGCCCTCCACGTACGACTTCTGTGCCAGCAGCATCCGCCGTACGTCGGTGTGTTCGACGATCGGTACCTGCCCGGCGTCCGCGTCCTTGCCCGCGGCGGTCGGCAACCGTCCCTGCGGGCGCTCACGGGCGTAGGCCAGCGACTTGAGGTAGCCGGTGTAGCCGAGCGCCATCGCCCCCGCGCCGACGCCGATGCGCGCGCCGTTCATCATGTGGAACATGTAGGCCAGCCCGCGGTGCTCCTCGCCGACCAGGTGGCCGACGGCGCCCGCCTCGCCGCCGGGCCGGTGGCGGGCTCCCTCGCCGAAGTTGAGCAGTGCGTTGGTCGTGCCCCGGTAGCCCATCTTGTGGTTGAGTCCCGCGGGCACCACGTCGTTGCGCTCGCCGCGGGTGCCGTCGGCCTCGACCAGGTACTTGGGGACGACGAAGAGGGAGAGCCCCTTGACCCCCGCGGGCCCTCCGGGCGTGCGGGCGAGCACGAGGTGGACGATGTTCTCGGACAGTTCGTGGTCGCCGCCCGAGATCCACATCTTGGTGCCGAACAGCCGGTAGGTGCCGTCCTCGCGCCGTTCGGCCCGGGTCGCCACGTCGGCGAGCGACGAGCCTGCCTGCGGCTCGGACAGGCACATGGTGCCGAAGTAGCGGCCCTCCAGCATCGGCCGCACAAACGTGTCGACCTGCTCGGGCGAGCCGTGGGCACACAACAGCCGGGCGTTGCCGAGCGTGAGGAAGGGATAGGCGGACGTGCCGACGTTGGCGGCCTGGAAGTAGGCGAAGCAGGCGGTGCTGACGGCGTGCGGCAGCCCCATGCCGCCGAACTCCTCGTCCATGGCGGCCGCCAGCAGCCCCGACGCGGCGAACACCGCCAGCGCGTCGCCGACGTCCTCGTGCGTGTGCACCCGCTCGCCGTCGAACCAGGGCTCCTCCCGGTCGTTGCGCTTGTTGTGCGGGGCGAAGTGGTCCGCGGCGATGCGCGCGCTCAGTTCCAGCGCGTCGTCGAAGGTCTCCCGCGAGTGTTCCCGGTAGCGGGGGCGCTCGGTCAGCGCGGTGATCCTCAGCCAGTCGTGGAGCTGGAAGTCGAGGTCGCGGCGTGAGAGCAGGGTGGCGGGTGTGGCCATGACGGTTTTCCGATCCCCGGGAGCGGCGGGCGTGAGCGAGCGCCACGCCGTCGGCGGCGACGGCGCATGTCTAAGCGCTTGCTTATGTTCGCTTCCGCGTCAGGCCCTGTCAACGGCCGACCGGGTCACGGCTTGCGGGCCACCCCCGCGTGCAGCGTCAGCGCCTCCCTCGGCAGGCGCTGGGCCGGATCGCCGTCGGGCCGCCACAGGTGCGCCATCGTGACCCCGGGATCGAGGAGGTCGAGACCGTCGAAGAACCGGGCGACCTGCTCCCGGCTGCGCGGCACGAACGCCGTACCGCCCCGCTGGTAGATCCCGATCACGTCGTCGGCCCGGTCCGAGGTCCCGTCGTCCGGCAGGTCCGCGATGCCGTGGCTCAGGCACAGGAAGCTGCCGGGGGCCAACGGCTGGAGGAGCGCGGCCACGATGCCGTGGGGATCGCGGTCGTCGGGGACGAAGTGGAGGAGCGCGTTGACCGACAGGGCCACGGGCCGGCGCAGATCCAGGGTGTCGCCGAGCTCCGCGGCGCCCAGGATGCTCACGGGATCCGTGACGTCGGCGTGGAGGTAGGCGGTGCGCCCCTCGGGAGTGCTGCGCAGCAGCGCGTGGGCGTACTGGAGGACGATCGGGTCGTTGTCGGTGTAGACGACCCGCGCCCCGGGGAGCACCGACTGGGCGATCTGGTGCAGGTTGGGTTCGGTGGGGATGCCGCTGCCGATGTCGAGGAACTGGTCGACACCGTGGTCGGCCGCCAGCGTGCGGGTCACCCGCGCCATGAAGTCGCGGTTGGCACGGGCCGCCGCCACGATCTCGGGGAGCACGGAGACCACCGCCTCGGCCGCCCGTACGTCCGCCTCGTAGTGGGTCTTGCCTCCGAGGTAGTAGTCGTACATCCGCGCCGCGTGCGGTCTGGTCGTGTCGATCGGTGGCGCGTTGCTGTGCTCGGGCACGTGCTTCCCCCTCCGTCGTCCGTGCGTGCGTCCCCCCGGCCGTGCTCCCTCAGGGCTTGCGGGCCACCGCCGCCAGCATGCTGGGCTGCCCCTCCTTGAGCTCTGTGGTCTGCCCCGGTTCCGGGCGCCAGTAGTGGGCCATCACGAGGCCCGGCTCCACCAACTCCAGGCCGTCGAAGAAGCGAGCGACCTCGGCGCGGTCGCGCAGCCGCAGCGTCGTCCCGACCTTGGCGTACATCTCCTCGACTGTCCGGCCCAACTCGTCCAGCGCCGGATCGCCGACGTCGGCCGCAGCGTGCGTCAGACACAAGAAGCTGCCGGGGGCGAGTGGTTCGAGGAGTGCGGCGACGATCTCGTGGGGGCCTGCCGCGTCGGGGAGGAAGTGGAGGATCGCGTTGATCGACAGGGCCACCGGGCGGTTGAGGTCGAGGGTGTCGCGGACCTCCGGGGAGTTCATGACGGCGGCGGGGTCGGTGATGTCGGCGTGCAGATAGGCGGTGCGGCCCTCGGGGGTGCTGCTCAGCAGCGCGTGGGCGTACTGGAGGACGATGGGGTCGTTGTCGGTGTAGACGACGCGGGCGTCGGGGGCGGCCGACTGGGCGACCTGGTGCAGGTTGGGCTTGGTGGGGATGCCGCTGCCGAGATCGAGGAACTGCCGGATGCCGTACTCGGTGGCCAGGGTGCGGGTGACACGGGCGATGAAGTCGCGGTTGGCTCGCGCTGCCGCGACGATCTCCGGCACCGTTTCGATGACCGCCTCGGCTGCCTGGACGTCCACTTCGTAGTGGGTCTTGCCACCCAGGTAGTAGTCGTACATCCGTGCCGAGTGCGGCTTGGTGGTGTCTATGCCGGGGAGGTTTCCCTCTGCCGTCATGCGGCCTCTCCGTTCTCCGGTCCAGTGCTGGCGGGCGGCTCACCGCTCGGTGGCGCCACCCGGGGTCGTCGCGTCAGTCGGAGGCCAGCAGGAAGTCGGCCACGCCCTGCTTGGCGCCCTGGAGGAAGGTTTCGAACTCGTGGGTGGTGTAGATCAGCGCCGGACCCTCCGGGTCGGTGGACTGGCGCAGGGCGACCCGGCCGTCGCCGAGCTTCATCGCCTCCACGCAGCTGCCCCCGTTGGTGCCGCTCCACGGCTTCTGCCAGCCCTCGGTGCCGAGGTTCTTGGCCGGCATGCCGTTGTATATGTGGGGGCGGGTGTGGCCTGTGTGACCCATGGTTCTAAAACTCCTTGCGGATCTCACCGAGGACGGTCTCGGTGTGTGGTACTGGCGCGGCCTGCGCGCCCATGCGGTCCAGCACCTCCAGGTAGGCGGCGGTGTCCGGACGCTGGTCCAGGTACGTGGCCCCCGTCAGGCTCTCCGTGTAGACGATGTCCGGGAGCTCCGGAATGTCGAAACGGAACAGCTGGAAGGGCCCGAACATGCCGGGATGCGCACCTGAGGTGAACGGGATGATCTGGAGCGTGACGTTCTGCTGCCTGGTCATCTCGGCGAGGTGGTCGATCTGGCCCCGCATGACCTCGGGAGAGCCCACGTGGCGCCGCAGCACCTGCTCGTCGAGCACGGCCCACAGCACCGGAGCCTGCGGGCCCTCCAGGAGCCGCTGGCGCCCCATGCGCAGCTGGACCCGCCGGTCCAGCTCCTCCTCGTCCGCGGCGGGGAACCCGGTGCGCAGCAGCGCACGCGCGTAGTCCTCCGTCTGGAGCAGCCCGGGAACGCAGTGCGGCTCGTACGCCCTGATCAGGCTGGCCTCGCCCTCCAGGCTCACGTAGAGGCTGAACCAGGCGGGGAGCACGTCGCGGAAGCTGTGCCACCAGCCGGGCTGGTTCGCCTCCTCCACCAGGGCGAGGAAGGAGGCGGCCTCGTCGGCGGAGAGGCCGTACATGCGCAGCAGCTTCTCCACGTACGGGGGCTTGAGCCCGACCTCAGCCTTCTCCATGCGGCGCACCGTGGTCGTGTTCACGCTCAGTGCGTGCGCGGCTTCCGCGAAGGAGCAGCCCGCGCGCTCCCGCAGATCACGCAGGCGCAGGCCGAGCACTATCTGCCCCACAGTCGGCGCGGAACGGGCCTCGGCCACTACTGCCTCCTCGACTTGCCTCCCCGGGCGGACCTCGATGCGTGAGCAGTCTGCCATGGCTCTCGTGCAGCAGCCATACTGCCCATTCGATTCTGCGAATTGCAGAACTCCTCTTGCCATCTGTGAATGAGGCTGCGCATAGTGAAGAGCGTGACCCAGCTCATGCAGCTGCGGCACCGGAGCCGCACACCATCGTCCGCATCGCCGGAGGGCCTGCCAGCAACAGCCCCCCGGCTCACTCACGCGTGCGCCAGCGCCTCTGAAGCCCGTGCGGAACACCTGCCGGCAGCCGTCCCCACACCCCACAGGTAGACGGAAGGCGATCCCGTGGCCCCCTCGTATCCCCCTGCACAGCTCTCCTCACCCGCACCGGCCGCCGTGGCCGACGAAGGGTGGCAGGAGGGGTTCGAGCTTCCGGCACACACCTCGTCCGTGGCCCGCGCCCGCGCCCATCTGCGCAGCCATCTGCACCGCTGGGGCTTCCCCGAGGACCTCGGGCACACGGCGCAGCTGGTCATCTCCGAGTTCGTCACCAACGCCGTCCTGCACACCGACACGGGGCGCATAGGGTGCAGCATCCATCTCGACGGCAGAAGGCTGCGTATAGAGGTCACGGACGAGGGCACCCAGACCCGGGCCCCGCAGCCGCGCAGCGCGGGGCCCGACGAGGTCAACGGCCGCGGCCTCCAGCTCGTGGGCGCGCTCGCCCAGCGATGGGGGGTATCGGCCCGGGAAGCCCGGTGCGGCCGCGTCGTCTGGGCGGAGCTGGGCACGACCGGCTGAGCGGTACGGCGACGGCTGAGCCGCGCCACGCGCCAGGGGAGGGGCACGCCTGGGGCGCGTCGCAACCGCCCGGGTACCTCCCGGTATGTTCCGCGCGCCTGCTCGATTTCCCCACGTGACAGGCCGATTGACGTGGTCCAGACCGCTCCGGCGTGTCATGCTTCCCGCAAGGGCAGGCGCACGCGCTGGCAGAGTGCGCGATGCACGGGGAAGACGTGGGGCACCGATGCGGGAAGAGCTGGCCGGGGCGGACGATCTCGGAGTGGACGCGGTCGACGTCACCGTTCCGAGCGTGTCCCGGATGTACGACCACTACCTGGGCGGCAAGGACAACTACGCCGTCGACCGCGAGGCCGTCGCGGCACTGGACCGCAAGGTCCCGGGCACCCGCGCGCTCGCGCTCGACAACCGCAGCTTCCTGCGGCGCGTCGTCCACGTGCTCACCCGGGAGTACGGGGTGCGCCAGTTCATCGACCACGGCTCGGGCCTGCCCACCCAGGACAACGTCCACCAGGTCGCCCAGCGGGTGGACAGCGGCGCCCGCGTCGTCTACGTCGACAACGACCCCATCGTCCTCGCCCACGGCCGCGCCCTGCTGGAGGAGAACGCCCGCACCGCGGTGATGCGCGCTGACATGCGGGACACCGACGCGATATTCGACAGCCCCGAGGTGGGCCGGCTCATCGACCGGGGCGAACCCGTCGCGCTGCTCTTCGTCTCGGTGATGCACTGTCTGCCCGACTCCTGCGACCCGGCGGCCCTCGTACGACGGGTCATGGCACGGGTGCCGTCCGGCAGCTTCATCGCGCTCAACCAACTGGTCAGCCTCGACGCGGAAACCCGGGACTTCGTCACCGACTTCATGGGCCGCAGCACCCAGGGGCAGTGGGGCCGCGTCCGCGAACCCCACGAGGTGGCCGGCTACTTCGCCGGGCTCGACGTGCTCGACCCGGGGCTGGTCGAGATCACGGGCTGGCGCCCGGACTCGGACCTGTGCTGCCGCCACACCGACGACGTCTGGTTCGAGTACGGAGGAGTGGCCCGCAAACGCTGATCCGCCGGGGCCGTGGCGCCCGACGCCGGGCGCTCAGTACTCGCTGAGCAGCTTCTCCAGGAACGTCAGCGTTCTGGCCGGGGGATCGGCCATGGCGCACAGGCGGTCCATCACCACCAGGTAGCCCTCCACCTCGTCCCGCTTCTCCAGGTAGAGGGAGCTGGTGAGTTGCTCCAGGTAGACGATGTCGGGCAGGTCGGGTTCCAGGAAGCGGAGGATGGTGACCGGACCGCCGGCCGCGGCGAGGCCGCCCAGGCTGAACGGAGCGATCTGCAAGGTGACGTTGGGCCGCTGCGCCGCCTCGATCAGATGCTCGATCTGGTCCCGCATCACCTGGCGGGAGCCGAGCGGGCGGCGCAGCGCCGCCTCGTCCATCACGGCCCACAGCCGGGGGGCGTGCGGCTGGTCGAGTATGGCCTGCCGCTCCATGCGCAACTCGATGCGCCGCTCGCTGCGCCGCGCGTCGTCCCTGGGGTGGCCGAGACGGATGACCTCGTGCGCGTACTGACGGGTCTGGAGCAGGCCGGGGACGAACTGCACCTCGTACATGCGGATGATGGAGGCGGCCTCCTCCAGCCCGATGAGCCGGTCGAACCACGGCGACATCACGTCGCTGTACTTCTGCCACCAGCCGGGGGAGCCCGCCTGGCGGGCGAGCGCGAGATACTCCTCCCGCTCCTGGGGGTCCCACACCTCGTACAGCGTCAGCAGGTCGGCGACGTCGCGTTCCTTGCAGCCGACCCGGCCGAGCTCCAAGCGGCTGATCTTGGCGTGCGAGCCGCGGATCGCCTCGCCCGCGTCCTCGCGTGAGATGCCCCGCTCCTCGCGAAGCCGCCGCAACTGGGTGCCCAGGACGATGCGCAGGATCGTCGGACCGCCTCTGGGGTGGTCGAGGATGCGTCCCGGCGACGCCTCGCGCCGCGGCTGTCCTGCCATCGCGCCCGCCTTGCTTCCCTGAGTGACTGTCCGGACGCTCAGTGTCCCATTCTGCTCACCGGGCGTACAGCCATACCGGTGACGTGACCGGATTCAGCGGCTCGTGTGGCAGTACGGCGTTCCTGTGAGGCGAGTGCGGCGGTGTGGCCCCCGGCGCGGGGTGGTGCGCCGGTGCACACGTGAGCCGCCGCCGCACGTCCGTGTCGTGCGGCGGCGGCGCCGTGGGGTCCTGCTGTTCAGCCGGGGGTGTGACGGGTCAGCTCTAGCTCTCCAGCAGGTCGTCGAAGTCGCCGTCCTTGGCGCCCTGGACGAACGCCGCGATCTCGGCGGGGGTGTAGACCAGGGCAGGGCCCGAAGGAAAGCGGGAGTTGCGCACCGCGACCCCCCGGTCGGGAAGGGCGGCCACCTCCACGCAGTTGCCGTTCGGGTTGCTGCGGCGGCTCTTGCGCCACACCGCGCCTTCGATCCGGGTGGCCTCGATGCCGTTTTCGATCTGCATGTACGTCTCTCCCTACGTCACTTGCGTTTCCCCCGTGGGCGGTTGCGACATCGAAAAGCGTCTCACAGCCGGGCGTGGTTGCATCTGTACTTGCATCTGTACTTGCAGAAGTAAGTGCGGACCCGCCACAATGCCCGTCGTACTGCACCCCTGTACCTCTGGGGTCCCAACTCCGCCGCTCGACAACGGAGTTCACGATCATCCGTCCGCCTACAGGAGCTCCAGTGACCACACCAGGCGCCCGACCCCCCGCCGCAGCGGACCCGGTGGAAGACGGTTCCGACGTGGACAACCCCCTCACGCGGCTGCTTCTGCTGCTGGAGATCGCCGATCGGCCCGACTGGCTCCGCGATCTCGCAGCCACAGGAGGGGCCTCACGCGCGCACGGCTGCCGGTAGCTCCCGCGCGCCGACGATCTCCAACCGCGAGACCGCGCGGGTGAGCGCGACATAGAGCCGCTGAAGGCCGCGGGGCCCGCTCCGCGCGATCTCGGCCGGCTCCACCAGTACGACGTGGTCGTACTCCAGGCCCTTGGAGAGCTCGGCGCCCACGACGGTGACCCGGGCCGCCGACGCCTCCTCGCCCGCTGCGCGGGGAGCCGACGCCTCCTCGCCGGGCTCCGCGGACGGGACGCCCGCGGCGGACAGAGCGTCCCGCAGCGCGGCCACCCGCGCCCCGGCGGCGATCACCCCGACCGAGCCCTCCCGCTCCAGCGCGCCCCGTACCCGCTCGGCCACGACCGCCGGCACCTCGGCGGGCGCGGACACCGGCACCCTCGTCAACTCCCCGCCCGGGCGCAGCGACCGCGCGGCAGGCACCCGCACCCCGAGTGAGCCGAGCAGCCGGTTGGCGACCTCGACCAGCGCAGCGGGCACCCGGAACCCCGTGGTCAGCGGCGTGAGGACCGCGTCGGGCGCGCCCAGGTGCGTCAGCTGCGATCTCCAGTCGCGGGCCGCCCATGCGGTGGTGCCCTGAGCCAGGTCGCCCAGCACGGTCAGCGAGCCGAAGCGGCTGCGGCGCGCCAGGATGCGGCACTCCATGGGGGAGAGGTCCTGCGCCTCGTCCACCACCACGTGCCCGAAGCTCTCCTCGGGGTGCTCGATCAGCCCCGCCACCTCGTCGAGCAGCAGCAGATCGGCCCGCGACCAACGTGCCGTGCGGGGCGTGCGCGGGCGGCGGCCCGCCCACAGCAGGGCCCGCTGCTCGTGTGCCTCCAGCAGCCCCTCGCCCGCCGCCGCCAGCACCCGGGGGTCGCCGAGCAGACCGGCGACGACCTCTTCGGGCCGCGTCCTGGGCCACACCGCGTCCAGGAAGGCGGTGAGCTCCCTCTTCCTGCCCATGCGGCGCAGCCACTCGCCGCCCGGCGGTCCCGCGCGGCGCTCGGCGCGGTCGCGCAGCAGCGCGACGGTACGCGCCCGCACCCGTTCCCTGCCGACCTCGTAGGGCGGCTGTTGGGCCAGCGTCTCCTCGACGATCGCGTGCAACTCCTCCTCGTCGAGCCGCCACCGGTAGGAGCCGTCCGGCACCGCGAGCGGCCCGTCCGGCAGCCGCACCCGTGCGTACAGGGCGCGGTGCAGCACGCTCGCCATGCGCGCGTCGTGCTTCACCTCCACGGCGTCCGGGGCGTCCTCGGCCGTCACCTCGTGCGCGGGCAGCAGATCCGCCACCGTGCACTGGCGCACGCCGCCCTCGCCGAGAGAGGGCAGCACGGCGGAGATGTAGTGCAGGAACGCCGCGTTGGGTCCGACGACGAGGAGCCCGCCGCGCTCGATCCGGCGCGGGTAGGTGTAGAGGAGGTAGGCGGCGCGGTGGAGTCCCACGGCGGTCTTGCCCGTGCCGGGCGCGCCCTGGACGCACAGGGACGTTCCGGGGCCCGAGCGGACCAGGTCGTCCTGCTCGGGCTGGAGGGTGGCGACGATGTCGCGCATCGGTCCGACGCGGGGGCGCTCGATCTCCTCGGCGACGATGCCGCTGCTCAGCGCCGAGGCGGTGCCGTCCCCGCCGGCTCCCGCGTCGGCCAGCGGCTCGTCCTCCAGGCCCGTCAAGTCCGCGGCCGTGCCCGGGCCGCCGGGCGCCCAGCCGAACCGGCGGCGCGAGCCGACGCCCTGCGGGGCGCGGGCCGTCGCCTGGTAGAAGGCGCGCGAGACGGGCGCCCGCCAGTCCAGCACCAGCGGCGGGGCCGAGGGGTGTGCGCTGACCCGGCGGCGGCCGATGTAGTACCGCTGGCCGCGGTGTTCCCCGGCCTCGTCGCCCGCCGGACCCTCGCTGCGGAAGTCGAGCCGGCCGAAGAACGGCGGCCCGTCAGGCTCTTCCCGCACCTCCTTGGCGCGGCTGCGCAGGTACCGGCCCAGCGCCTCGGCGCTCGCCCCGTCTCCCGCGACGCCTTCCTCGGCGGCGTCGCCCGAATGGCGGCCGGTCACCACGCCCGCGCCCTCCCGCACCCGCTGACGGGTGGCGGCGTCCGTACGGTCGAGCGCGGCCCGGCAGGTGTCGGTGTAGGCGCGCTCAGTGGCCAGTTCCGTGGCCAACTCGGCGGCCGGCTCGGCGCCGGGAGCGGCGTCGTGGGTGGGGTCTTCCCCCGGCATGGAACGCTCCTCTTCGTGGTGGGTGCCGCGCCGCCCTGTGGCGGGGCGCGGCGGTGGTGGTCAGGCGTACGGGGCCAGGCCGGTGCGCAGGAGGGCGAAGGCGTGGACGGCGTCCTCGCGCGCCGTCACCAGGCAGCGCTCCGCGCTCGCGCCGCGCGCGACGCGGCGCCAGTTCTCCAGCGCGAGGACGCGCTGGGCGGTGATGATCTGCCCGGCGGCCAGCCGTGCCGTCAGGGCCGCGCGTCCGGCGCCCGAGCCGTGCGCCGAGCCCTGTGCCGGCTCGTCGCTTGGCCCGGCGCCTGAGCTGTCCGCCGAGCCGCTGCTCGGGCCGTCGTCCGAGCCGTCGGCCACCCCGGCCAGCTCGGCGGCCAGCGCCGCCTCGGAGCGCGCGGTATAGGAGTGCAGGCGGGCCACCAGGCTGGGGGTGCCGTACAGCAGCCGGTGGAAGGCGAGTACCTCCGGGTCGTCGCACAGCCCGGTGACCGGGTCCCGGGCGTCGAGCCCGGCGAGGAAGTGCGCCTCCAGCGCGCCGAGCGGTGCGGCGCCCGGTGTGCGGGCGGCGACCACCCGCGCCGCCTCGTCCTCGTGGTCGGCGAAGCGGTGGAGGGCCATGTCCTCCTTGGCGGGGAAGTAGCGGAAGAGGGTCGGTTTGGAGACCTCGGCGGTGTCCGCGATCTCGGACACGGAGACGGCGTCGAACCCCTTGGCCAGGAAGAGGGACACGGCCGCGTCGGAGATCGCCTGGTAGGTGCGCTGCCGCTTGCGCTCGCGCAGCCCGGAGGGGGATTCGCTCATGGGGACGACCGTAGCAGGGAAATGTAACCGAGTTACATTCATAACCGGGTATCTGCATGGCGGGCAACGTGTCCGCGTTCCCTTTGCGGCGGCCGTGACGTGCTGCTGTAGTGGAGTTGAGCCCGCTCGCGGCGCGGCGCGGACCAGGCGGGGGCGGCCGGCAGTCAGGACAGGTCGCGACCTGGACTGCCACTCCGCGGCGGCCGGCCACGGCATCCGTGCCGGCCGGCCGCCGCGGAGCACGCCGACGGTGCTCGGGGACCGACCGACCACACCGAGCGGCGGCCGGAAGCCGGCAGCCAGACACCGAAGCCGCCGGCCAGAAGCCGCCGGCCAGAAGCCGCCGGCCAGAAGCCGCCGGCCAGAAGCCGCCGGACAAAGTCGCCAGCCAGGAGCCACCTGCCAGGAGCCACCGCCTCGAGCCAGGAGCCCGTATGAAGGCCCTCCAGTACCAGCGCATCTCAGAACCGCCCGTCCTCACCACGGTGGAGGATCCCGAACCCGGCCCAGGGCAGGTTCTGCTGGAGGTCACCGCGGCCGGTGCCTGCCACTCGGACTTCGCCGTGATGGGCATGACCGCGCAACAGCTCCGCTTCCCCCTTCCGCTCACCCTCGGCCACGAGGGTGTCGGCACGGTCGCGGCGCTGGGCGAGGGCGCGGGCGGTGTCCAGGTGGGGGAGTCCGTCGCGGTGTACGGGCCCTGGGGCTGCGGTGTCTGCCACAACTGCGCCCAGGGCAAGGAGAACTACTGCCTGCGCGCCGACCGGGAGGGCATCTTCCCGCCGGGGCTGGGCGCGCCGGGCGCCATGGCCGAGTACCTGCTCGTCGACGACGCGCGCCACCTGGTGCCGCTGGGCGACCTCGATCCGGTCACCACGGCTCCGCTGACCGACGCCGGGCTCACCCCTTACCACGCGGTCAAGCTGTCGGTGCCCAAGCTGGTCGCCGGGACCACCGCCGTCGTCATCGGCACCGGCGGCCTCGGCCACATCGGCATCCAGCTGCTGCGGGCCATGACCCCGGCCCGCGTCGTCGCGCTGGACGTCGCGGAGGAGAAGCTGGAGCTCGCCAGGAACGTCGGCGCCCACGAGGCGCTGCTCTCGGACACCAAGGCCGCCGACCGGATCCGCGAGCTGACCGAAGGGCAGGGCGCCACCGCCGTACTGGACTTCGTCGGCGTCCCGCCCACCACGGCGCTGGCGGGCCAGAGCGTGGGCATCGAAGGTGACGTCACGCTCGTGGGCATCGGCGGCGGCTCGCTGCCCGTCGGATTCGGCATCCTGCCGTACGAGACGACGGTGCGCTCCCCGTACTGGGGCAGCAGGTCCGAGCTGGAGGAGGTGCTGGCCCTGGCGCGCCGAGGTGTGCTCGACATCCACGTCGAGCGGTTCCCCTTGGACGAGGCGCCGCGCGCCTACGAACTCCTGCACGAGGGCAAGGTCAACGGCCGCGCCGTGATGGTGCCTTGAGGTGCGCAGGGCGGCTCGCCGTCTGCGCCGAGTGCCCAGCGGCCCGCTGTCCCGGCCGTTTCCGCCGTGCCGCGCCTTCTCCCGTGACCGCGCCGTGTGACCGACACTGGCGGGGTACCCGGCCCTGACGCGAGGACGTCTCAGGACGCGAGGAGAAGAAGGACATGTCGCAGACCAATGAGCGCTCCGCCGAGGCGCCCGCCCCCTCGACCGGCCGCGTGGTGGTCGGTGTCGATGGTTCCCCGCACTCCCTCCGCGCGCTGGACCGGGCCGCCGACGAGGCCGTCCGCCGCGGCGCCGAACTGGAGGTGCTGTGCGGCGGTGCGCCGCCCCGGCGCAGCGTCGTACCCGAGACGGACTCCGACACCGAACGGATCCGCCGGGCCGGACAGGAGGTGGCCGACGCCGCCGCCGAGCGGGCCCGCAAGCGCGTGCCCGGGCTGACCGTCACCCCCGCGGGGGTGCGCGAGCCCGCGGTCGACGCGCTGGTGCGGGCGAGCCGCACGGCCGACCTCACCGTGGTGGGCACCAGGGGGCGCGGTGGCTTCCGCGGCCTGCTGCTCGGCTCGGTGGGCCTGCGGCTCGCGGCGCACGCCGCCGGGCCGCTGATGGTGGTGCGCGGGGAGGTGCCCGAGCCCGGCACGGCGCGGGTCGGTGACACGGTGGTCGGGCTGAAGTGGGCCGGAGCCACCGAGCCGGTCGAGTTCGCCTTCCAGTCGGCGCGGCGCGACGGGTCGACGGTGTGGGTCGTGCACTCCTGGAACTATCCGACGCTGCCCGGGGTGTCGCTGAAACTGTCGCCCAAGGAGCCGTCGGAGGAGACGAAGCGCGCGGAGAAGTTCCTGGCGGAGGCCGTAGAGCCGTTCCGGCAGCGCTACGGCGACGTGGAGGTGCACACCGCGCAGCACCAGGGCGCGGCGGCCGAGAACCTGCTCAGGCTGAGCGACGGCGCGGAGCGGATCGTGCTGGGCGTGCGGCGTGAGCACCGGCGCCTCGGCCTCCAGGTGGGCCCCGTGGTCAACGCGGTCCTCCAGCACGCGGCGTGTTCGGTGGTGCTGGTGCCGGTGCCCTGAGGGGCCGCCGCCCCTCGGCGGACCGGCTCCTCACCCCCTCGATGCTGCGGGTCGCCTCCCGGCGTGGTTGTCGTTCCGCTTCCGTCGTCCGGCCCGCTCTCCGGGCACCTCCCTCCGTTTCGTAGGATCGCCCGAAGCGGCGGGGGTCGATCGTGTGGTTCTGTACGATAGAGGGCGCAATGCAACGCGCGTAGAGTCCCCTCACGTCCTGGTCAGGACCCTGCAATGACGCACGTCGCACCAGAGAACCACGCACGGAGCCCCATCCCATGGCAGTTCGTCCCGGCGTAGCCGGCGCCGACGGCGCCGCTACGGCGCCCCCTTCGGCCTCCTCGGCCGACCCTTCCGCTTCCGCCCCGGCGACCGCCGCAGCCGTCGACGAAACCGTCGAGACCCGAGGCATCGAGCCCGTACCCGACCACGAGCGGCGCGGCCGGGTCCGCGAACTGTTCCCCACCTGGGTTGCCGCCAACATCAGCGTCCTGCTGCTCACCATGGGCGCCGGGCTGGTCGTCTTCAACGGCCTCAACTTCTTCCAGGTGCTCCTCGCGGCCGCCATCGCGGGAGCCGTCTCCTTCGGCCTGGTCGGGCTGCTGTCCGTCTCCGGCAAGTGGGGCGGCGCGCCCGGCGCCATGCTCTCCAGGGCGACCTTCGGCGTACGGGGCAACTACTTCCCCGGCATGATCCTGTGGGTCGCGCGCTTCGGCTGGGAGACGATCAACGCGGTCACGGGCGCGTACGCCGTGCTCACCGTGTTGCGGCTGCTGTTCGGCATCGAGAGCAACACCCCGCTCATCGTCGTCACGCTGCTCGTGTTCGTCGGTGTGACGTTCCTCGTCAGCGGCATGGGCCGCAAGGTCCTCAACATCTGCAACACCTGGTCGACCTACCTGTTCGGGGTCTTCACCGTCCTCGTGCTGGCCTACCTGGTGACCACCATCGAGTGGAGCGAGGTCTTCTCGCGCCCCGCGGGCGGCACGGCCATGTTCATCGCGGGCATCGGCACCATCGCGGCCGGCGGCATCAGCTGGATCCCCACAGGCCCCGACTTCGCGCGCTACCTGCCGCACAGCGCGGAGGGCCGCAAGATATTCGGCACCACCATCTCCGGGGCGCTGCTCGTACTGGTGCCGATGGTGCTGATGGGCGGCGTGATGTCGTTCAAGGACCCCGCGCTGGCCAAGACGAACGACCCCGTCTCCTTCCTCGGCGAGGCCCTGCCCGGCTGGCTGGCCGTGCCGTACCTGATCATCGCCCTGATCGGCATGGTGCTCATCAACAGCCTCTCCATGTACTCCGCCGGATTCACCGCGCAGACCATGGGCGTCAAGCTGCCCCGCGCCTGGGCCGTCTCCATCAACGCCGTGATCAGCCTGGTCGGCGGACTGCTGCTGATGCTCGTGGCCAAGAGCTTCTACGGCTCGTTCATCTCCTTCCTCTCGCTGCTGGCCGTCTCCTTCTCCGCCTGGGTCGGCGTCTACGCCGTGGACATGCTGCGCCGCCGGCACAAGACCGTCCGCTACGACGCGGCCGGGCTGCTCGACACCTCGCGCACCAGCCGCTACTGGTACGTCGGAGGCTTCTGCTGGCAGGCCATGACGGCCTGGGGCGTCGCCCTGCTGCTCGGGCTCGGCTTCACCAAGTGCGAGTGGTTCGCCGGCCCGCTGGTCGACACCTGGATCGGCAAGAACGGCCTGGGCTGGGCCGCGACGGTGCTGCTGGCCGCGGTGCTGTTCGCGGTGCTGCCCGCGCCCCGCGAGAAGGAGCTGCGGACCGCCGCCTGAGCCGACCGGCCCCCGGCCGAACGGGACCAAGCCTGCTGGCCTCAGCCGGCCGCGCGGGCTTCGGATGGCCTCCGGGCCTTCTGGCCTCGGGGGCCTTCCGGCCTCGGGGCCTCCGGGCCTCCGGGCCTTCCGGCCGTGTGGCCTACTGGCCCCCGGCCTCTTGGTGCCCGGGCGCTCGTGCTCCGGCCTCCCGGCCCGCCTCCACCCCCCGGCCCCCGGTACCCGACCCCTGGCCCCCGGCCCTCCGCCGGGGGCCAGGGCGTGCTCTCGGGCCAGTCGGCGGCAGGCGACCGCCCTGGTCGGGGCGGGGGCTCTCGGGGGCGTGTCCGGGGGAGGGCTGCGGCGCGGAAGGGGGCGGTGTGTGCGTGAATGGACCGCGGCGGGCCGGGCAACCCGGCCCGCCCACGCCGCCGGAACCCAGAGCGAGAGCCGAGGTCGCACCGTGAACACCGCACACGTCCCCACCGTCCTGCTGAACAGCGGCACGGAGATGCCGCAGCTGGGGTTCGGCGTCTACCAGGTGCCGGACGACGAGGCCGCGGAGACCGTCGCCGCGGCCCTGGCGGCGGGATACCGCAGTGTCGACACCGCCGCCCTCTACGGCAACGAGGGCGGCACGGGCAAGGCGCTGCGCGAGTCCGGCGTCCCGCGCGAGGAGCTGTTCGTCACGACCAAGCTGTGGAACACCGACCACGGCCACGACGTCGCGCTCCGCGCTTTCGACGACTCGCTGGAGAGGCTCGGGCTCGATTACGTCGACCTGTATCTGATCCACTGGCCGGTGCCCTCCAAGGACCTGTACGTGCAGACGTGGCGTGCGCTGGCCGAGATCCACGAGAGCGGGCGGGCCAGGGCCGTCGGCGTCTCCAACTTCGAGCCCGAGCACCTCACACGGCTGTTCGAGGAGACCGGTGTGGTGCCTGCCGTCAACCAGATCGAGCTGCACCCCCGCCTCCAGCAGCCGGAGTTGCGCGCCTTCGACGCCGAGCACGGCGTGCGCACCGAAGCCTGGTCGCCACTGGGCCGCGGCAACGGCGTCCTGGACGATCCCGCCGTACGCAGGGCCGCGGCCAAGCACGGCAAGACCCCGGCCCAGGTGGTGCTGCGCTGGCACATCCAGCTGGGCAACATCGTCATCCCGAAGTCCGTGACGCCCTCCCGCATCAGGGAGAACCTCGACCTCTTCGACTTCGAACTCGACGGCGACGACCTGCGGGAGATCCAGCGCCTGGAGACCGGCACCCGCGTCGGCCCCGACCCCCGCACCCTGAGCTGACGGGCGGCATCGCCATGGCCACCGCAGCGGAGTGCGTCTTCTGTCAGATCGTCGCCGGTGAGCTGCCCGCCCACCGCATCCACGAGGACGGTGCCGCCGTCGCCTTCCTCGACCAGCGTCCCCTCTTCCCCGGCCACACCCTGGTCGTCCCGCGCGCCCACGTGGAGACGCTGACCGACCTGGCGGAGGAGTCGGTCGGCCCGTACTTCACCGCGGTGCGCCGCGTCGCCGCCGCCGTCGAGCGGGGCATGGAGGCGGACGGGTCCTTCGTGGCGGAGAACAACAGGATCAGCCAGTCGGTGCCCCACCTGCACACGCATGTGGTGCCGCGCCGCCGCAAGGACGGTCTGCGCGGCTTCTTCTGGCCGCGCCACCACTACGCCGACGAGACGGAGGCCCGCCGGGTCGCAGCCCGCGTCCGGGCGGAAGTGTGAACCGCCTCGGCGGCGTCGCGCGCGGGCCCGGCGGCGCGGGCGGGCCCAGTGGCGCAGGCCGCAGGATCAGCGGAGCATCGCGGTGACCGTCTCCACGGTGTCGGCCTCCTCGGGGCGCTTGTCCTCGCGGTAGCGCACCACGCGTGCGAACCGCAGCGTGACGCCTTCCGGATAGCGGGTGGAGCGCTGCACCCCGTCGAAGGCGATCTCCACGACCTGCTCCGGACTGACCCGTACCCCCCAGGCGGTGTCCTCCAAGGACAGCTCCCCGAGGCGTGCGGTCTGCCAGGTCAGCAGCGCGTCGGTCAGGCCCTTGAACGTCTTGCCGAGCATGGCGAACGTGCCGTCCTCGCGGCGCGCTCCCAGGTGGAGGTTGGACAGCTTGCCCGCGCGCCGCCCGTGCCCCCACTCGGCGCCGAGCACCACCAGATCGAGGGTGTGCACCGGTTTGACCTTCAGCCACGAGGCCCCGCGCCGTCCGGCGGAGTAGCCGGCGTCCAGCGCTTTGACGACCACGCCTTCGTGGCCGCGGGCCAGTACCTGTTCGGCGAACCCCCGTACGGCTTCCCGTGCCCGCTCGTCCTGCGGGTCGGGTACCGGCACCCTGCGCACCCGCCGCTCCTCGGGCAGCACCCGGGCGAGCGCGGCGTGCCGCTGCACCGACGGCTTCTCCAGCAGGTCCTCGCCGTCCAGCGAGAGGACGTCGAAGAAGACCGGGTACAGCGGCAGTTCGCTGCTGGCACCCGCCACGTCGAGCCGGGAGGCCACACGTCCCGAGACCTCCTGGAAGGGGCGCGGCCAGCCGTCCTCCCCCAGGGCGATCACCTCCCCGTCGAGCACCGCCCGGCCGGCGTCGGCCTGCCGGGCGGCCTCGGCGGCCTCCGGCAGCCGGTCGGTGATCTCCTCCAGGGTGCGGGTGTAGACGCGCACCAGGTCGCCGTCCTTGTGCACCTGCACCCGGATACCGTCCAGCTTCTCCTCGACCGCGCAGGGCCCCAGCTTGTCGAGGGCCTCGTCCACGCTCCGCGCGGTGTGCGCCAGCATGGGCAGCACCGGCCTTCCCACCTCGAGCCCGAACCGCGACAGCGCCGCGGGCCCCTCGGCCAGCAGCGCCTGCGCGACCGTGCCGAGCGAGCCGCCGAGCATCACCGCGCGCCGCACCTCGCCCGGCTCGGCGCCGATGGCGGCGGCCAGCCCCTCGACGGCGAAGGCGTCCAGTGCGCCCTGCCGCAGCTCGCCACCGATCAGCCGTACGAGGAAGTGCTGCTCGTCCTCGGTGGCCCGCTCCAGCAGCGCGTCCAGCTGCCGTTTGCGCGCCGCCTGCGCCCCCTTGCCGCTCACCCGGGCCAGCGCTGCGAACGCCGCGTCGGTCTCGGCGATGGTCAGCGTGGGCCGCGCGGCGGGCGGCGGCAGCTCGCCCAGGGTGCTCCAGCCGACGCCGGTGCGGCGCTGGGGGAGACGCCCGGCGAGGTAGGTGACCACGACGGGGACCTCGTCGGGTCCGGTACGCCCGAACAGCTCGGCGAGCAGCGCCACCTTCTCGTTGCGGCCGGACGCCTCGGTGATCCGGGCGGACGTCTGTGCGATGTCTGCCAGCAGCATGACCCCATCGTCACCCATGCGGCCCGCGCCCGCCCCTCGGCCGGCGCGGGGCCGTGGCACCCGGCGGACTTCCGCTACGTCCGTGGGGACGCGCCGGGCGCCCCAGGGCCCCCGCGGCGGCTCACCGGGAGCAACTGGTCGCCGTACCTGTAGACGACGACCCCCGGAGGGTCGTCCAGTCTGAGCCGGTGCTGCACGAGCAGGATCAACCGCCGCTTCTTCGGCCGGCCTTGGACGAAGCGTGCCTGCGGCGGCAGGTCGGAGGTCCGGAGGTGATGCGCGCTCAACTCCGGTACCCGACCGTCGTGGCGGAGCGTCCAGCCGTCACGATGCAAGTGTTGCCGTTCGCGTCCGGCGCGCCCCGGCGGAGTCGCCGTTCACGCTGTTGCGGTTTGCCATGGCCACAGGTCAGCCGCCGGTGCTGTACTCGGAGGGACAGGGGCTCGGGCGCGTGATTGACTCTCCGGAGCGGGTAGATGACGCCCGTAACTGGTTTGACCGGTGACGCGCGGGCGCGCTGTCACCGGCTCAGTCACTCGGCTTGCTTCACAGTGCGAGGGGAGACCACACCCGATGAGCAGCACCTCCACCAGCCGCCCCACCGATTGGGTCAAGAGCACGTACAGCGGTGGGGAGGGCGGCAACTGCGTCGAGTGGGCCCCTGGCCGCGTGGCCGACGCCGGAGCCGTTCCCGTCCGTGATTCCAAGGACACCGCCCGCGAGCCGCTCGCGTTCTCGCCGGCCGCGTGGACGGCCTTCGTGGCCGGGCTCAAGGGTTGACCCGGCCCGGCCGGCGCGCGCCGATCGCTTCCGGCCGGGACAATCGCAGCCATGCGGCTCCCTGTCCTGCCACCGGTCAAACCGATGCTCGCCAAGCCCGTCGCCTCGATCCCCGAGGCGACGGAGGGCATGCAGTACGAGGCCAAGTGGGACGGATTCCGCTGTCTGGTCTTCCGGGACGGCGACGAGATCGAGCTGATCAGCCGTACCGGCAAGTCGCTGGTGCGCTACTTCCCCGAGCTGGTCGAAGGGGTGCGGGAGCGGGCGCCGCGCCGCTGCGTGCTGGACGGCGAGATCGTGCTCCCGCTCGGCGCCCGGCTGGACTTCGAGGCGCTCCAGCAGCGTATCCATCCTGCCGCTTCCCGGGTGCGGCTGCTGGCGGAGCAGACGCCCGTCTCCTTCGTCGCCTTCGACCTGCTGGCCCTCGGTGACACCGACGCGATGCCCAGGCCGCTGAGCGAACGGCGCGCCATGCTGGAGAAGGCACTCAAGGGGGTACGTCCGCCGCTGTACCTGGCACCGGTGACCTACGACAGCGCGGTGGCGCGTGACTGGTTCGCGCACTACGAGGGCGCCGGTCTGGACGGGGTGGTGGCCAAGCGGCCCGAGCTCCCGTACAGGCCGGGGGAGCGGGTGATGCTCAAGGTCAAGCACGAGCGCACCGCCGACTGCGTGCTGGCCGGGCTGCGCCCCCACAAGAGCGGCGCCGACGCGCTGGGCTCGCTGCTGCTGGGCCTCTACGACGCCTCCGGCACCCTTCAGTACGTGGGTGCCTCCTCGTCGTTCACCGCGGCGCGCAGGCGTGAGCTGATGCGGGAGCTGGCGCCGCTGCGGATGGACCGCCCGGGTGAGCACCCGTGGGCCCGCTGGGAGGACGAGTCGGCGCACGAGGAGGGCCGGATGCCGGGCGCGCCCAGCCGGTGGAGCGGCGCCAAGGACCTGTCGTGGGTGCCGCTGCGGCCCGAGCGGGTGTGCGAGGTCGGCTACGACCACATGGAGGGCGAGCGCTTCCGTCACACGGTGCTCTTCCGGCGCTGGCGCCCCGACCGGGAACCGGACTCGTGCACGTACGAGCAGCTGGAGCAGCCCGTACGGTACGACCTCCAAGAGGCGCTCGGCGGGCGGTGAGCGATCAGCGCGCCGACCGCGCCGGGTCGCCCTCCGTGGGCTCGGGCAGCCCCGCGGCCAGCGAGTCGAAGCAGGAGTCGAGCATGGCCAGCAGGTCCTCGGCGGAGGACTCGGGGTCCCAGGCGCGGATGGCGGAGCGCAGTACCGTCATCCCCGCGCCGGCCAGGAGGCGCGGGTAGAGGGCGTCGGAGGGCAGTCCGGTGCGGGCGGCGACGGCGTCGGAGAGTGCCTCGGCCATGTGGCTGTTGCTGTGCACCAGCTTCGGTACCAGTTCCGGGTGGGCGCCCAGCAGCTTGCGGCGCTCCCGCCAGCCCGAGTCGGCGACCAGCGCGGGAATCGCCGTGCGCAGGGTCTGGCGCAGGGCCGTCAGGGGCGGCTCGTCGGCCGGCCGTGCGGCCAGTAGTTCGACGAGGTGGCCGGTGAGTCTGTTGTCCCAGTCGAAGACCGCGTCGTCCTTGGTCTCGAAGTAGTTGAAGAAGGTACGGGGGGAGACCCCGGCGGCCTCGCAGATGTCGTGCACGGTGACGGCGGCGGGGCCGCGCTCCAGATACATCGCCACCGCGGCGGCGCGCAGCGCCGAGCGGGTCTCCAGCTTCTTCCGCTCCCGGAGACCGTGGGCGGTCTCGGCGGTCTCGGCGGCCATCTGTGCTCCCGTGCTCTCCCGGTTGCGGTTCTCCTCCGCGGCCCTCGTCCGCGGTCTCACCTGTGGCGCTTCCTACACTAGTGCATTTTTGCAGCGCTGCATCTTTCTGTTAGCGTAGCTAATCGTTGGCTATGCCACATATTTTTGCGAGGAGGCGGACCCCAGCCCATGGCGGAACACAAGGCGGAACCGGAGAGCGGAGGCGGCCCGTCCGCGCTCCGCACGACCGTGCGCACCCTGGCGGAGACGCTCTGGTTCCCGGCGTTCTTCTTCACCGGCTTCCTCGTCTGCTACCTGCTGCCCTTCCACAACCCCGTCCCCCATCACGTGGACGTGGCCGTGGCAGGGCCCACGGCGCCGCAGCTGGAGCAGGCGCTCGAACACAAGAGCCCGGGCGCCTTCGACCTCCACCAGGTCGCCGACGCCGACGCGGCGCACGACGCCGTCACAGGGCGCGAGGCGACCGCGGGCTACGTGCCCGACGCCAAGCAGCCCCAGCTCTACGTCGCCAAGGCCGACGGCTACTCGCTGGAGTCGGTCCTCCAGAAGACCTTCACCTCCGTCGCCCAGCACAACGGCGGGCAACTCCAGGTCCACGAGGCGGCGCCCACCGCGCCGGGCGACGGCATGGGAACCGGACTGTTCTACGTCGTCCTCGCCTGCACCATCCCCTCGTACATCAGCGTGATGATGCTGCTGCGGGCCACCACCTTCGGGCGGCGCAAGAAGGTGCTCACGCTCGCGGCCGTCGGAGCGGTCGAGAGCGTCGTGGCCTTCTTCGTGGCGCGCGGCATGGACGTCATACCGAACGAGCCGCTGGCCATCCCACTGATCTTCCTGATGACCCAGGCGGTCGCGCAGACCTCCTTCGGTCTGGTGCCGTTCTTCAAGCAGTTCTTCCCCGGCGTGGCCATGGGCCTGTTCGTGCTGCTGAGCATGCCCTCCAGCGGTGGCGCGATACCCGTCCAGATGGTCCCCGGCTTCTTCCGGGCGCTCCACCCGGTCATGCCGATGGGCAATCTCATCGAGGCGCTGCGCGGGCTGTTCTACTTCGACGGCAAGGACGTGTGGCGGCACGTGCTGGTGCTGTGCGCGTGGGTCGTCGCCGGTGCCGCGCTGCTCGCGCTCGGCGTCTGGAAGGAGAGGCGCGCGGCCCGCAAGGAGGCCGCGAACGGCGCCGAGGCCGAGGTGGCGGGCGACGAGTCGCAGGCGGCCGTCACACCCGCCGAGCCCCCGGTCGAGGACCCCTCCTTCGAGCTGCCCCGGCCCAGTGCCGTGCCGCCGCACCTGCACCGCATGGGGCAGCAGCAGCCCACCTTGACGGGACGGGTCACCGAGGAGGGCGGCCAGGCGGTGCAGGGCGTCGCCATCACGGTCACCGGCACCCACGGCAGGGAGCTGGTGCGCGCGATCACCGACGAGAACGGCGAGTACGCCGCGGCGGGACTCCCCGACGAGTTCGTCAACGTCATCGCCAGCAGCCCCGACCGGCTCGCCGCCGTCGCCCGCGTACGGGCCCGGGACGGCCACCCCGTCCGGCAGGACTTCCGCCTGGACCGCCGCCCCGTCCCCGCGGGCACGGGCCGGTAGCAGCCGGGTGCGGCGACCACGACGACGGCCGCCCGGGTACGGACCCGGGCGGCCGTCGTCGTGTGGGTGCGGGGCGGTGAGGCGCCCGGCCGCGGCCGCCTGCCCCCTCCTGATACCGACCCCTCAGGCGTTGCCGCCCTCGGAGCCGCCGTCCTGCTGGGCCTCGGCGGCGGTCTTGTGGACCTCCTCCATGTCCAGCGCGCGGGCCTGGCCGATCACGTCCTCCAAAGCGGCCTCGGGGAGCGCACCGGGCTGGGAGAAGATCAGGGTGCGGTCGCGGATGATCGCCAGAGTCGGGATCGACTGCACCTCGAAGGCCGCTGCCAGCTCCTGCTGGGCCTCCGTGTCCACCTTGGTGAAGGCCAGGTCGGAGTGGCGCTCGGCGGCGGCCTCGTACACCGGGGCGAAGCTGCGGCAGGGGCCGCACCAGGACGCCCAGAAATCGATCAGGATGAAGTCGTTCCCCGCGATGATCTCCTCGAAGTTGTCCGTGGTCAGCTCGATGGTGCTCATGCTGTCTCCTGCGATGGGGGCATCAGGACGGGCCGCGCCCTGGTGTGGCGGGAAACAAGCCCCGCCGGGCCCCACATTCCCCGCCCACCCCCCTCTCCGGCAAGCGCCCCCTCCGGCAAGGGCCGGTCCCTCGGGCAAGCGCCACCTCTCGGGCAAGCGGCCCGCCCCTGGACAGCGGGCGCGGGCCGGGGCAGGGCGCTGAGGGCGTCAGGCGTGCTCCGTCCCGCAGCGCCCGTACCAGTCGACGCACACGGCGAGGGCGTCGTCCTCGACGGGGCCCTCGCCGCGGTGGCAGGTGAGCTCCTGGAAGACCGCGCGGGGCACCTGCGCGGCGGGCAGCAGTCCGTTGGCGGTCAGCGAGCGGGCCAGCGCGTGGTCCCCGAAGACCTCACCGGCGGGGGAGCGGGCCTCGTAGACGCCGTCCGTCGCCAGCAGCAGCCGGTCACCCGGCTGCATCCGGAAGCGCTCCGTCACGTAGTGGGTGTCCTCGAACATGCCCAGCGGCAACTGCGCGTCGAAGACCAGGGGTTCCACTTTGCCCTCCCGGCGCAGCCAGGCGCGCGGTGAGCCGGCCTCGACGACCTCGGCCCGGCCCGTGGCGAGCTCGAAGCGGATCAGGACCATCGCGACATGCGCGGCGCCCCGGTGCTGTGCGTACACCGCCTGGTCGGTGAGCGCGGCCTGGTCGGCCAGTCCGAGGCCGGCGCGGCGGGCGTTGCGCATCGCGCTGACGGCGAGGTTGGTCAGCAGGGCCGCCTCCACGCCGTCGCCCATGCCGTTGGCGACGGCGACGGTCAGGTGGTCGGCCGAGACGGACCAGTCGAAGTTGTCCCCGCTCGTGGAGTACGCGGGCTCCAGGTGGGCGCCCAGCGCGAACTCCCTGCGCCGCAGGGACCGGCCGGGCAGCAGCTGCCACTGCATCTCCGCGGCGAGCGTCAGCCGAGTGGTCCGGCGGGCTCGTTGGTAGAGGTCCGTGTCGCGCTCGGCGACCGTGATCTCGTGGCCGAGGGCCCGGCACAGGTCCTCCAGCTCCGGCAGCAGGCCGTGCGCGTCGGTGCCGGAGGGGAAGGTGACCGACAGCACGCCCAGCCGGTCCCCCCGTACGCTCACCGGCAGATGCACCGTCACCGTGCGTGCCGCCCTGTCGGTCAGGACGAGCGGCTCAGGGGCGCGCAGCGCCCGCCCCTGCGGACTGTTGTGGATGCGCAGCGGCTCGGCGGTCAGGGGCACGGGCTCGACCCTTTGCAGGGTGCGCATGCCGAGGTCGGCCATGCGCAGCTCGGCCCCCGACGCTCCGTACTGTTCCCGCAGTGCCTGCTCGACGACATCCATCAATGCGTGGGGTGCGGCGGCGCGCAAGGCCCGCTCGACCACGGCGAATCTGTCCACGTCTCCTGCTTCTCGTTCTGCCGAATCGTGCGACGGCCTGGCAGGGGGCACTGCGTACCCTGGGGCCGGACCAGTACATTATCGTCGCACTGCAACATTCGCTGAATGACAACAGATGGCTGCTCGGCGGCCCGGGCAAAGGCCCTGACCTGCGGGTGGGGGCCTGCCGCGGCGACCTGTCCGAAGGGGGCCGGAGGGCGATAGGCTCTTGTGAGCCCCTTGCACGGAGACGGACAGGCGACGAGTGTGCCCCGTGACGACGGGCAGGAGCGCCGGAAATGGGGAGTGAACGTGACCTCGACCTCGCACGAGGCAGCCGGGGCGGCCGGCGAGGTCATCGAACTGCTGGAGGTCCTGTGGGAGCACGGCAGGGACGCGGTCTCCACCTCGCCCGTCTCCGCCTCCCAGCTGCGGGTCCTCTACTGCCTCGACCGTGACGAGGGCATGAATCTCCGCACGCTGGGGGAGCTGCTGGGCTCTGCCCCCTCCTCGGTCAGCAGGCTGTGCGACCGGCTCCAGGCGCTCGGCTTCCTGGAGCGCCTCCCCAGCCCCGTCAGCCGCCGGGAGCTGGAGCTGCACCTGACCCGTCAGGGCAAGAAGTACCTGAGCGACCTGCGGCTGCGCCGTGAGGAGGCCCTCACGGCGACCCTGGCGGCGATGCCGCCCAAGGCTCGCGCGGTCCTGGGGGAGGGCTTGCGGGCCTTCCGTGAAGCCGCGGAGGGCGCCACCGCCGCGCGGCGGCTGAACGCCCTCGAAGAGGTGGACCGCTCCGCCTGACACCGGCCGCCGCGGCTCGGCCCGGCGGCACCGGACCCGCCGCACCCCGCGGCGCGCGCCTCACCTGCTCAGTTCCGCCTTGCCGAAGAGCGCCGCGTAGCCGCTCGGCAGCTGGCTGATCAGCTGGTTGAGCTCTCCGCCCGAGACCGCGTCGGCGAGGGTCGACAGGACGGCGCTGGCGTCCCACTCCGCGGTGCGGGGGCGGGCGCCCGTCTGCGCGGCGACGCGCTCGCAGAACCGGCCCACGCCGAACGTCTCGGGTTCGTCCTCGCCCGCCTCGGCGACGACTGGCCCGAGCGGTCCCGGCAGCTGGGCCGCCAGCTCCCCGGCCTTGACGGGGCTGATGCGGTTGGCGAGCACGCTCAGTACCACCCACGTGACCTGCTCGGCCTCCTGCCGGTCGCGGTACTCGCCGCGTTCGCGGACCTGGGCCAGGAACTCGTCGTACCTCATGATCGGCTCCTTCGTGCCGCCGGATCTCGTGCCCTTGTGCGCGGTGGTCTCGCGCTTCGCGGTACCCAGTGACCGCCCGTCCATGGGTGGCGAGGTCCGACCGCCCGCGTCAGGCGTCACCCGGCGCGGGTCACCCCTCGCCGGGCAGCGGCGCCCCCGTGTAGTTCTCGGCCAGTTCCGCCGCGGCGTGCGGGGAGGCGGCGACGCGCTCCAGCTGGGAGAGCTGGAGCCGGGTGTCGAAGGAGGACTGGCCTGGCGCGGTGTGCAAGGTGGTGGTCATGAAGTACGAGAAGTGCTCGGCGCGCCACACCCGCCCCAGGCAGTCGTCGGAGTAGGTGTCGAGCAGGGTGGCCGAGCCGGTCTCGTGCAGGTGGGCGAAGGCGCGGGCCAGCACCGTCACGTCGGACACCGCCAGGTTGAGGCCCTTGGCGCCGGTGGGCGGGACGATGTGCGCCGCGTCTCCGGCCAGCAGCACCCGCCCGTAGCGCATCGGCTCGGTCACCGAACTGCGCATCGGCAGCACGGCCTTCTGGGTGACCGGGCCACGCGTCAGCCGCCAGTCGGCGTGCGCCCCGAAGCGGACGTCCAGCTCGTCCCAGATCCGCTCGTCGGGCCAGGTGCCGGGCTCCGTGCCGACCGGCACCTGGAGGTAGAGCCGGCTGACCGCCGGGGAGCGCATGCTGGCCAGTGCGAAGCCACGCGGCGAGTGGGCGTAGATCAGCTCGTCGTGGACGGGGGGCGCGTCCGCCAGGATGCCCAGCCACGCGTAGGGGTAGACACGCTCGTGCACCTGGCGCGCCGGGGCGGGGACGGCGTCGCGTACGACGCCGTGGAAGCCGTCGCAGCCGACGACCCAGTCGCAGGTCAGCGCCCTCTCCCGGCCCCCGTGGGTGTAGCGGACGGTGCAGCCGCCGTCCTGGGCGCCCTCCACCGCGTGCACCGGCGCCTCGAACACGAGGGGCGGCCCGTCGGCGAGTTGGAGGGCTATGAGGTCCTTGACGACCTCCGTTTGGGCGTAGACCCACACGCGGCGGCCGCCGGTGAGCGCGGGGAAGTCGAGACGGTGGCGGCGCCCGGCGAAGCGCAGTTCGATGCCGTCGTGCGGCAGCCCCTCGCGCTCCAGCCGGTCCGCGGCGCCCGCCCGGCGCAGCACGTCGACGGTGCTCTGCTCCAGGATCCCGGCGCGCTGCCGCTGCTCCACGTAACCGCGCCCCCGGCTCTCCAGGACGACGCAGTCGATGGAGTGCAGGTGCAGCAGCCGGGCGAGCAGCAGACCGGCGGGGCCCGCGCCGACGACGGCCACCCGCGTGCGCGGACCGTGACTCATGCGCGGCCCCGTTCCCCGGTGGCGTACGGCGGGGTGGCACCGTCCCAGAGGGCGAGCAGCGCTTCGGTGACGGCTTCGGGCCGCTCCACACCGGCCAGGTGCGCCGCACCCTCCACCCGCACGAGCGTGGACGCGCGGATGCCGTGCGCGAGTTCACTGGCGTGGGCGGGCGGGATGGCGGGGTCCGCGGCGCCTGCGACGATCAGCGTCGGCGCGGTGATCCGCGACAGCGCGGGCCGCGCGTCGAAGCCGGCGACGGCTTCGCAGCAGGCGGCGTACCCGGCCGGGTCGGCCTCGGCGAGGTCCGCGAGCAGCCGCGCACCGAGCTTCGTGCCGGCCATGCGCTCAGGCTCTGCGAACCAGCGTCCCGGCGCCGCCTCCAGGAGAGAGCGGGTGCCGTCGTCGCGCACGAGCGCGGCCCGCTCGTACCACCCCGCCGGCTCCCCGAACCAGGCCGAGGAGCACACCAGCGCCAGTGACGAGATCCGCCCGGGGTGGTGGACGGCCAGGTGGGTGCCGACACCGCCGCCCAGTGAGATGCCCGCGTACCTGAAGGTCTCCCAGCCGTGGTGGTCGGCGAGCGCCAGCACCCGCGAAGCCAGCTCGGCGACGGTGGCGGACCCCGCGCCCGACGCGGCGGCGCCCCCGCCGACGGCGTCGCCCCCATGGCCCGGCAGGTCGTACCGCAGCACCCTGTGGCGCCGGGTCAGGGCGGGAACCTGAGGCTCCCACACGGCGAGGGAGGTGCCCAGGGACGGGCCCAGGATCAGCGGGGTGCCGTCTGCGGGGCCGTCGAGGCGGTGGTGCGGCAGGGTCACGGAGTCTCCTCGGATCGCGGTGCTGTAGGGGACGGTGCGGGCGGGCCGTGCGCCAGTGCCCGGTCCACGAGCGCGGGCGCACAGCCCGTGTGGCGCGCGGGCTCGGCCAGGTCGGCCCAGACCTCCTGCGGGACGTCGGCCAGTTCGCCGCACTCGCGCAGGACGTCGACGAAAGGGGCCTGTTCGGACGCCGAGCGTGCGGCGGCCTCGGTGACCAGCGCGCCGGCCCGCGCCCGCCCCACGTACCGGGAGAGGACGAGCGCCGCGCGCTCGGAGACGAGGCGCCCGCCCGTCAGCGCGAGGTTCTCGCGCATACGGGCGGGCCGCACGCGCAGCCCCTCCGCGAGCTCGGCGGCGCACCGTGCCGCGCCCCCGGTCAGCCGCAGCGCCTCGCGCAGGGTCTGCCATTCGGCGTGCCAGGCCCCCGCGGGGCGCTCGTCCTCGGCGGCGAGCGCGCCGAACAGCACGCCGGCCAGCGCGGGGAGCTGCCGTGCGGCGGAGGCGACGAGGGTGGCCCTTACCGGGTTGGCCTTGTGCGGCATGGCCGACGAACCGCCGCCCGCGCCCTCGGCCACCTCCGCCGTCTCGGTGCGGGTGAGCGCCAGCACGTCGGCGGCGAGTTTGCCGAGGCTGCCCGCGGTGTGGGCGAGGGCCGCGGCCAGGTCGGCGACGGGCGTGCGCAGCGTGTGCCAGGGCAGGGGCGGTTCGGCGAGACCCGTCTCCTCGGCGAGGAGGGAGGGCAGCCGCAGCGCCGCTTCCCCGCCTCCGTCTGCGGCGAACGCCGCCAGCGTCCCCGCCGCGCCGCCCAGTTGCACGGGCAGCGCCTCCCGTACGGAGGCCAGCCGCCGCCGCGCGTCCAGCGCCAGGGCCCGCCAGCCGGCCGCCTTGAGGCCGAAGGTGGTGGGCACGGCGTGCTGGGTGAGAGTGCGGCCCGGCATGGCGGTGTCCCGGTGGGTGGCGGCGAGCGCGGCCAGCGCGACGGCGGTGCGCTCCAGGTCGGCCAGCAGGTGGCCGAGTGTGCGGTGGGCGACCAGCATGGCGGCGGTGTCCATGATGTCCTGGCTGGTGGCGCCCCGGTGCACCCAGGGCCCGGCCGCGTCTCCCACCGCCGCCGTGAGATCGGCGACCAGCGGAATGACGGGGTTGCCCCCCGCACTGGCGCGCAGCGCCAGGTCCCGCACGTCGAAGTGTGCCGCGTCCGCCGCCGCGGTGACGGCGCGTGCGGCCTCGCCGGGGGCGAGTCCGAGCCCGGCCTGCGCGCGGGTGAGGGCGGCCTCGGCGTCGAGCAGCGCCTGGAGGAACGCGCGGTCGCCCGTCGCGGACTCGGCGGGGGAGCCCGCCCGCACGGGGGAGAGCAGCCCGAGATCGGCCCCGTCGCCGGGTGCGTCACCGGGCCCCTGGAACGGGGGCGGCGACGGGCTGGTGGGGTTCGAGGGGGAAGTCAAGGAAGACCGTCTCCTTCTCGCCCTGGAGGCGGAGGTCGAAGCGGTAGCGCCGCTCGGCTTCACGGACGGCGAGCAGCGTGCCGAGGCGCTCGGGCGGCAGCGCGGCGAACGCCGGATCAGCGGCCAGCGCTTCGGCGTGCTCGGGCAGGTGGACGCGGGTGTACAGGTGGTGCAGCAGACCTCGCGCGAACACCAGGAGCGCCAGGTAAGGAACGGCGGCGGGCCGGTGCGGGCCCGGCGCGAGGGTACGGATCATCCAGTGCCCGTCGGCGTCCGTCGGTATCCGGGCGAAGCCGGTGAAGCGCACGCCATCGCGGCCCGCGGCCTCGCCGGTCACGGGGTCGCGGCGCAGCGAGCCGGGCGCGCCGGTGGCCGACCCCGCGGGGTCCGCCTGCCAGAACTCCAGCAGCGCGTCGGGCACCGGCTCTCCGGCGCCGTCGAAGACGTACCCGTGCAGGGTGAGGGCTTCGGGGTGTCCGGCGGGGACGAGGTCGCCGCCACCGGCGAACGGGAGCGCGTAGCCGTAGAAGGGGCCGACGGTCTGCGACGGGGTGGGCCCGAGCGGCATGGCGGCGGGCGCGGGCGCGGCCCTGGTCGGTTCGGTCATCAGGCGCGGCCCTCCTCGCACCAGGTGGCGGCCGGGTCGTCCAGGACGATGTCCCAGCGGTAGCCCAGCGACCACTCGGGAACGGACAACTCGTGGTCGTAGTCGGCGACCAGCCTCTCGCGTGCCGCCCGGTCGGTGACGGACCCGAGGATCGGGTCGTACGGGAAGAGCGGGTCCCCGGGAAAGTACATCTGCGTCACCAGCCGCTGGGCGAACGCGTCGCCGAAGAGGGAGAAGTGGATGTGCGCCGGGCGCCAGGCGTTGGTGTGGTTGCGCCACGGGTAGGCGCCCGGCTTGATCGTGGTGAAGGCGTACCGGCCCTCGTCGTCGGTCAGGCAGCGGCCTGACCCGGTGAAGTGCGGGTCGAGCGGCGCCGGGTGCTGGTCGAGCTGGTGTGCGTACCGGCCGGAGGCGTTGGCCTGCCACACCTCCACCAGCTGCCCGCGCACGGGGTGCCCGCGCCGGTCGAGGACCCGCCCCGTGACGGTGATCCGCTCTCCCAGCGGCTCCGCGTGGTGCCGGCGCGTCAGATCGCTGTCCAGCGCGGTGACGTCCGTGACGCCGAAGACCGGGCCGGTCAGCTCGACGGCCTCCGGGTCGCGCAGCGGCAGCGGCGAGGCCAGCGGGTGGCGCAGCGCACTGCTGCGGTACGGCGGGAAGTCGCGCGGCGGATGGTCCAGGGGCGCCGCGTGCGCGGCCTGCGCGTGCGCCGCGCCGATGGCTTCGTCGATGTCCGCCTGCGAGGGCGCGGGGAAGTGGGGCGGCGCACCACCGTTCCTGGCGGTGCCGCCGCGCGCGTCCGGGGGTGGGACGCGCTGCTCGTATGGGGCGGCCGAGCCGGGCTCGGCCGGCGGGGAAGGGCGCTGTGCGGTCATCGGGCCTCCTCGGGGACAGCGGAGCGGGGCGGCGGTGCGTGCGGCCGCCTCGGCGGCCTCGGCACCGGGCGCGCACGCGCGCAGTCCGGTGCCGAGCGACGCCGTGCGTCGGCGGCGGGTGCGTGACCTTTGTTGTCCGGTGTTCGCAGAGTGAACTATTGTTCGTCCCCGAATGCCGGTGAGTCTCATCCGGGTGCGAGGTCTTGTCAATGGGCGCCGCACCCGAAAGATCCGCGCCCGTGGCCTCGTCGGACACGGGCCGGCGGCCGGCGCCCGACGGCGCCCGCCCCGTGAGGACTTCGGAGGACCGCATGCCCCGCAGCGCAGCGAACCCGCCGGCGCCCGCCCCGCCCCGTGCCGCACCCGGTGGGGACGCCGTGGCCACCGTGGAGCGCGGCCTGAGAGTTCTCAGCGCCCTCGCGGCGGCCCCCGGTGGCCGGCTCAGCCGCGCCGAGCTCGTGCGCGTCTGCCCGCTGGCCCGTGCCACCCTCGACCGCGTCGCCGCCACCCTCGTCCGCCTCGGACACCTGCGCGCCGAGGGCAGCGACCTCCAGCTGGCTCCCCGCGTCCTGGAGTTCGGCAACGCCTACCTGGCCGCGAGCACCCTGCCCGAGGCGCTGGGCCCGCACGCGCACCGGCTCGCCGACGAGCTGGACGAGTCGGTCTCCGTCGCCGTCCCCGACCGCGACGGAGTGCGCTTCGTCATCCAGTGCCCGCGGCGGCGCGCCATGGCCGTCACCTTCCACATCGGTGACCTGCTGCCCGCCGAACGGTGCGCGCCCGGCGCCCTGTTCGCCGCCCGGTGGGACGAAGCCACATGGCGGTGCTGGCGGCGGCGCCTGGCCGAGGACCCGCACGCCGCCGGGTTCCTCGCCCTGCCGCCGCGGAGCGGCCCGCGGCAGGCTCCGGGGGCCGGGGAGTTCACGGCCCGCGTCGCCGAGGCCCGCGCGGCGGACGCTGCCGTCGACGACCAGCTCGTGGAGCCCGGGCTCGTCGCCGTCGCGCTGCCCGTGTACGGACCCGACTCGACGCTCGTCTGCGCGGTCAGCGTCGTCAGCCACACCAGCAGACACACCGCGGAGAGCCTCACGGCCCACGCGCTGCCCCGGCTGCGCGCCTGCGCCGCGACGATGCGCGAGACGCTCGCCACATCAGGGCGCGGAACCCGGGAGCGTGCCTCCACCCTCGCCCACCCCGCGCCACCGGCACCGGTGTCGGCGTCGGCGCCCGGGCCGCCGGCGGCAGCCGCCGCCCCCACTCGGGCGACGGCCCTGCGGGCGGTCAAGGACGAACTCGGGCCCGGCTTCCTCCAGTCGCTCGCCCGCGGCCTCACCGTCCTGAGCGCGCTGCGCGCCCCCGAAGGGCTGACCCTCAGCCAGGTCGCCGCCGTCACCGGTCTCTCCCGGGCGACCGCCCGGCGCTTCCTGCACGCGCTGCGCCGGCTCGGCTACGTGGGCGCGGGCACCGACGAGACCCGTTTCGTGCCGCTGCCCAGAACGCTCGGGCTCGGCTTCGCCGCCCACGCGGGCCTCACGTTCGAGCGGATCGCCGCCCCGCACCTGGCCGAACTGGTCGGCCGCGTCCACGACTCGGCCTCGATCGCCGTCCTGGACGGCACCGACGTCCGCTACGTGGCACGCGCCACCGCCACCCGCGTCATGGGCGTCGACCTCGGCGTGGGCACCCGGCTGCCCGCGTACGCCACCGCCGCGGGCCGCGTCCTGCTCGCCGGGCTGGACCGCCAGGAGGCCGCGGACCGGCTGGCCCGCTCCGCGCCGCGACCGCTCACCGGCCGCACCCTCACCCGGCGGCCCGAGCTGGCCGCCGCCCTGGAGTCCGCACGGCGGGACGGCCACACCCTCGTCGACCAGGAACTGGAGGAAGGGCTGCGCTCCCTCGCCGTCCCTCTCCTCGACCGCCACGGCCGGGTGGCCGCAGCCCTCGACGTCGCCGCCCACGCCGCCCAGCGCACCCCGGACGAACTGCGCACCGCCGTCCTGCCCGAACTGCGCGCGACGGCCCGCCGGATCGAGGCGGACCTCGCGGCCGCGACCGAGTACCTGGTGGCGGAGGCGGTCACCGGCGCGCCGTAGCGAGGCTCCCCGCCCCGGCGGGGCTCACGCCTCGCGGCAGCTCCCCGTCCCGGCGGCATTCATCCCTCGCGGCAGGCGGCCGTCAGCTCGGCGAGCAGGCCCACCGGGTCGTGCAGGACGAGCGCACCGTCCCCGACGACGCGGCGGGTCCCGGGGTCCACCGGCTTCGTGGCCGCCCACGACGGCGTACCGATCCCGAACTCGACCTCGAGCCCCGCGCGCGTCTTGAAGCGGCGCTCCCGAATGGCACCCCACTGCCGGGTGCGTACCGGCAGCGGCAGCCCGAGCCCGTGGGCCCAGGCGTCGCCGTCGAAGGCGGACACGTCGGCCACCAGCAGCACGAGGTCGACGTCCGAACTCGTCCGTGCCGCGCCCCGGGCGCAGGAGCCGACCAGCAGCAACCCGGCCACGTCCGGGCGGCGGGCCGCCCAGCCGGTCACCTCGGCGACCACCGCGTTGATCTCGGTGACGCGCGCGGCGGGCAGGTCGGGACCGGGGGAGGGGAGAGGCGGGTGGCTCATGCGGAGAGCCTACGGGTGGCCGCCGGTGTCGCGGCGGCCCGCGATCGGTGCGCTCACAGGCTTCGGCAGGCAGGTGAAACCCGTGTCCACCCGCTTTCCGCTTCAGCGAGCGGACGCGCGCCGGATAGCTGCCAGGTCGCCAACTCCTCGTGGAGAGCCGGTGCTGTGGCGCCTTCCGTGCATGCCGCCAGGGGCCGCTCCTGAGGGAGCGGCCCCTGGGGGTCGGCCGGCCTCGCGGTCCGGCCGTGACGCGGAGGGATCATCCTTGGAGGTTCGGAGGGCCTCTCCGCGCCGGCTAAGGGGAACCGCCGGCGAACCGGTCAGTCGTTCTGCATCGGGCCGAACTTGAAGATCACCGAGTCGTTGATGATGTGGTCGTCGTCCGACACGTTGACGGACGTCCACTTCTTGTGGACGTCCTTGTGGACCCAGTTGTACTCGTCCCCGCCGCAGGCCGAGGCCGCGGTGGTGCCGGCGGCGGCCAGACCGAGGGCGGCGAGGCCGACCGCGAGGGAGCGCGTCAGGGTGCGCATGCGCATGGAAACCTCCGTGGAGATCACGAAAGAACAAGGACCGGTCCATCGTCACCGCTTCGCCGGGCATTACAGAGCAATATATGAAAGACACGGCATAAGGGACCCGAATGGCCGCCTCGGCCCCGGACTCCGGGCATCCCCGCGCAGGGCCGCCGCCGGTGACGCGGTGGTCCACTCACGGGTGAGGCGCCGAAGGGAAACACCGCCGATCGGGTGAGTCCCCGCCCGTTGGGCGTGGCGACGGAATCCCCGGCTCGGGTCGCGGTGCACCCTTGTGCGCGTCTTGGTACACAGAACAAGGAGGATCGCCATGCGCATCCGTACCGCGGTTGTCGCCTCGGGGCTGGCCGCCACCACCGTTCTCGGCGGCGCGAGCGCGGCGTTCGCCGACGCGGGCGCCAGTGGCGCGGCGACGAACTCGCCCGGAGTGCTCTCCGGCAACGTCGTCCAGGTCCCGGTCCACATCCCGATCAACGTGTGCGGCAACACCGTCGACGTCATCGGGGTCCTGAACCCCGCCTTCGGCAACTTCTGCTACAACGACTGACACCACCCCGCGGTACCTGAGGCGGGTATTCCCCTCTCCCGCGGGCTCTCCGTTGTCAGTCGAGCGCCCCGCCGGCACACCGGCGGGGCGCTCGCGCGTTCGCGGTTGTGGGGCCGCCGCCACCCCGCTGGGAGCGGACCAGGCGGCCTCAGGACAGAGGGGGACGCCCCCGCAGGGGCGCGGGGGAACGGCGCGACCAGCCACAACCCACCCGCGGACCGCACGCCGCGGACAGTGGCACCCCCCCGGGGAGCAAGCGCCGCAGGAAGGCTCTAACCCCGGCGGCTCGCCACGTCCCGGGGCACCGGTTCCTTGCGGAGGAACGCGGCCCGCAGCGCGTGGTGCGGGGCGCCCGGGTCGAACAGGACGCGGTGCATGGCGGCCAGTTCCTGGTCGCGGTACGAGGCCAGCGGTTCGGCCGCCTCGTCCCGGGCCCTGTTGGCCTTCTTGACGGCCAGCCGCTGGTGGGTGGCCGGATCCACGGCCAGCGCGGCCGCCAGCTCGGCCACGCGCGGCGCGAACTCGCTCGGCCCGGCCGGCAGCACCCGGTCCACCAGGCCGATGCGGCGCGCGGTGGCCGCGCTCATCGGCTCGGCGTCCCGCATCAGCGCTTCGGTGATCTCCGGGCCGACCCGGCGGGGCAGTGTGTAGGTCCACAGTTCGGAGCCCGGCAGGCCCATCAGCCGGTAGTGCGGGTTGAGGACGGTGCCCGCTTTGCACCACACCTCGTCGGCGGCGGCGGCCAGCATGGCGCCGCCCGCCGCGGCGTTGCCGCCGAGCGCGGCGACCACCAGCCGGTCCGTGGTGGTCAAGACCGCCTCGACCACGTCGTCGATCGCCTGGATGTTGGCCCAGCCCTCGGCCGCGGAGTCGCGGGCCGCCTCGATGACGCCGAGGTGGATGCCGTTGGAGAAGAAGTCGCGCGCACCGCCGAGCACCACCACCCGGGTCGGCCGCGTGCAGGCGTACCGGTAGGCGGCCAGCAGCCGTCGGCACTGGACGGTGCTCATCGCGCCGCCGGGGAAGGAGAAGTGCACATACCCGACGCCGTCCCGCTCCCGGTAGCGGATCTCGGAGTAGGTGAGGCGTTCCGGAGCGAGTTCGAGCGGTGCCGGGCGTTCGGGCACGTCCGGCAGCCGGTCGCCCAGCGCCAGCGTGGCCGGCAGCTTGAACGTCGCACGGCCGCCGGGGGCGCGCACGGGGCGCAGTTGGGGGATCCAGACCGCGCCGTCCACCGTGGCCCGGCAGATGGCGCCCGCCCGGGTGGCGACGATCTCCCCCGGGGTGCCGTGCAGTTGGTCCTCGAGGTGGCCGCCGTGCAGGTACCACTCGGCGCCCAGCATCGCATCGCGCACTCCGGGCTGCGAGTCGGCGGCCCGCAGGGTGCGCAGCACGGCGACCGTCCCGTCCGACTGCCAGTCGATGCGGCGCTCGGACTGCCGCATGACCGGCCGCACCGTCGGCGTGAGGTCCCGTTGCGAGCGCGGGCGGTGGCTGCCGGTGGCGAACTTGGCCAGGGCGCTGCGGACCGCTTCGAGGGCCGCGTCGGAGATCTCACCGCGGTACAGGTCGCTCTTGGCGACGCCGCCGGGCACCTCGCACTCGGCGGAGGCCCAGATGTCGCCCGCGTCCATCTCCGCCTCGGCCTGGAGCACGGTCACGCCCCAGCGGCCGCGCCCCTCGGCGACGGCCCGGTCGAGGGAGGAGGGGCCGCGGTCGCCTGGCGGACCCGGGTGGACGATCAGGCAGGTGTACCGCGACCACACGTCCTCGGGGACGGCTGTCCGCAGCATCGGCGCGACCACCAGCTCCGGCTCGTACCCGGCGACCGCGTGCCGCACGTCGTCGGCGTCGCGCACCACCTCGGTGGCGACGGTGTGCCGGGCGTCGCGCAGTTCGGCCTGTACCCGCTGGGTCAGGCTGTTGAAGGCGCTCGCGATGAGCAGGATCCGCACCACGACCTCCTGGTGGTTGATGGGTGAGCTGTCGGCAGATGTCCTGGCGGACTGGTGGGCACGTTCCTCGGTGGTTCAGCAGATCCGGGGGAGTTGTTCGCCCAGCGGCAGGTCCACGACTCTCCGGCCGCCGAGACCGGTGCGGGCGACGACCATGCCGGGGTGCTCCTCGACGCACTCGCCGACCACCGCGGCCTCGGCCCCGAGGGGGTGGGCGCGCATCGCGGCGAGCACGGCGTCCGCCTCGGCACGCGGCACGAAGGCGAGGAGCTTGCCCTCGTTCGCGACGTACAGCGGATCGAGGCCCAGCATCGCGCAGGCGTTCGCCACGGCGTCGGGGACCGGCAGCGCGCGCTCGTGCAGCTCCACGCCCACCGAGGCGGCCGACGCGATCTCGTTGAGGGCGGCGGCGACACCGCCGCGCGTGGGGTCGCGGAGCACGTGCACGTCCCGGGTGACGGCGAGCACGCTGTCCACAAGACCGCCCAGCGCCGCGCAGTCGCTCTCGATGCCGACCTCGAACTCCAGCCCCTCGCGCTTGCTGAGCACCGCCACGCCGTGCGCGCCGATCGCGCCGCTGACGAGCACCACGTCGCCGGGGCGTGCGCGCTGCGGCCTGATGTCGACCCCTTCGGGGATCAGCCCGATCCCGGCCGTGTTCAGGTAGACGCCGTCACCGCGCCCCGCCTCCACGACCTTGGTGTCCCCGGTGGCGACCTCCACGCCCGCGGTGCGCGCCGCGGCGCCCAGCGCCTCGGCGATCCGCGCCACCAGGGCGATCTCCACGCCCTCCTCCAGGATGAACCCGCAGGACAGGTAGGCGGGCCGGGCCCCGCTCATCGCCAGGTCGTTGACCGTGCCGTTGACGGCCAGGCCGCCGATGCTGCCGCCGGGGAAGAACAGCGGCCGCACCACGAAGGAGTCGGTGGAGAAGGCCAGCCGGGCGCCGCCGAGTTCCAGCGCGGCGGAGTCGGCGAGCGTGGACAGTGCCCGGCCCCCGAACGCCGGGGCGAAGACGTGCTCCACCAGTTCGGCCGAGAGCGCTCCGCCCCCGCCGTGGCCCATCACGACCCGCCGCTGCCCGCGCAGCGGCGCAGGGCACGTCCAGCCGGAGAAGTCGGGCGCGGGGGAGGGCGCGCCCGTCGCGGGCTCGGCGGTTTCGGTGTCAGTCAACGCTGCTCGCCTCCAGTGGTGCGGTCGTCGTCCCGCCGAGCCGGCGGTAGAGGTAGTAGGCGGCGCAGGCACCCTCGCTGGAGACCATCGTGGCGCCCAGCGGGGTGCGCGGGGTGCAGGTGGTGCCGAACGCCTCGCACTCGTGCGGTTTCAGCAGCCCTTGGAGCACCTCGCCGCTGCGGCAGGCCGCCGGCTCCCTGGCCGTGATCGAGTCCACGGAGAACCGGTACTCCGCGTCCCAGGCGCGGTAGCGGGGCGCCAGCCGCCAGCCGCTGTCCGGGATGACGCCGATGCCGCGCCAGCCCCGGTCGCACGGCGCGAAGATCTGATCCAGCATGGCCCTGGCCGCCGTGTTGCCCTGCGCGACCACCGCGCGCTGGTAGGCGTTCTCGACGGTGTGCCGCCCGCTCTCCAGCTGGTGTACGGCGCGCCGCACGCCCTCCAGGATGTCCAGCGGCTCGAACCCCGTGACGACGATGGGCACCCCGAACCTGTCGGCCAGCGCGGGGTACTCGTCCGTCCCCATGACGCTGCACACGTGCCCCGCGGCGAGGAACGCCTGCACCCGGCACTCCTCGGAGGCCATGATCGCCTCGATGGCGGGCGGCACCCGCACGTGGGAGACGAGCAGGCTGAAGTTGCGCACGTCCTGCTCGGCCGCCTGGTGGACGGCCATGGCGTTGGGCGGGGCCGTGGTCTCGAAACCGATGCCGAAGAAGACCACCTCGCGCTCCGGGTTCTCCCGGGCGATCCGCAGCGCGTCCAGCGGCGAGTAGACGACGCGGACGTCGCCGCCCTCCGACCTGACCTGGAAGAGGTCGCGCCCGGTGCCCGGCACGCGCAGCATGTCACCGAACGAGCAGAAGATGACATCGGGACGCGAGGCGATCTCCAGCGCCTTGTCGATCAGTTCGAGAGGGGTGACGCAGACCGGACAGCCGGGCCCGTGGATCAGTTCGAGCCCCTCGGGCAGCAGCTGGTCGATGCCGTGCCGGATGATCGAGTGGGTCTGCCCGCCGCACACCTCCATCAGCGCCCACGGGCGGGTGACGGTGGCGTGGATGTCGTCCAGCAGCCGCCGGGCCAGCTGCGGGTCCTGGAACTCGTCGATGTACTTCACAGCCGCACCTCCTGCTGCCCGCTGCGCACGGGCTGCTCTTCCTCGCCCCGCCGCGCCTCCTCGGCCGCCCGCCACGGGTCGCCGAACTCCTCCTCCAGCAGCCCCAGACCCTCGAAGAGCGCCAGCGTCTGCCGGGCCGACTCCTCGTCCAGTCGCTGCAACGCGAATCCGACGTGCACGATGGTGTATTCGCCGACCCGCAGGTCGGGCACGTAGGCGAGGCACACCTCCTTGACCACGCCACCGAAGTCGACGGACGCCATGCGCGTGCCGTCACGCTCCTCGATGTCCAAGACCTTGCCGGGTACCGCCAGGCACATGGGCTCGTTCTCCTCGTTCGACGGTCGGGTCAGTGGGCCGCGACCAGGAGCTGGCCCAGGGCCAGCCCGCCGTCGCCGGGCGGGACGATCCTGTGGCGCAGGACCGTGAAGCCGTCGGCGCGCAAGTCGCGCGCACAGGTCTTGGACAGCAGCGCATTGGCGAACACGCCACCGGTCAGCGCCACGGTCTCCACCCCGTGCCGCTCGCGGGCCGCCGCACACACGCGCAGCACCAGCGCGGTGACCGCCGCGTGGAAGCGCGCCGCCATCAGTCCCCGTCCCGCACCCGCACGCAGGTCCGCGACGACGGCGGCCAGCAGCGGCCCCGGGTCGGCCACCAGCGGTTCCGGGGCGGCCGGTGGGCCCGGGGCGCCCGGCAGCGGGCCGCCGCCGGTGGGGGAGCGCAGCTCGAACGCGTAGCCGCCGGGGTCGGGGGCGGAGCAGGCCGCTGCCGCGGCCTCCAGCTCGACGGCGGCCTGCGCCTCGTATCCGGCGTGTCGGCACACGCCGGTCAGCGCGGCCACCGCGTCGAACAGCCGTCCCATGCTGGAGGTCGGCACGGAGTACAGGCCGCGGTCCAGCTGCCGCGCCAGCACCCGCAGCTCCGCCTCGGAGCAGCCCGCCACGCACGGCAGGTCCGCGTCCCAGGCCAGCCCCGCGGCCCACAGGTGGGCGAGGGCCATGCGCCAGGGGTGGCGTACGGCGGCGTCACCGCCGGGCAGCGGCGCGTAGCGCAGCTGGGCGACGCGGGTGGAGCGGTCGTAGTCGGCGAGCAGGAACTCTCCGCCCCAGATCGCGCCGTCGTCGCCGTACCCCGTGCCGTCGAAGGCGACGCCCAGTACGGGGAACGAGCCGTCCAGCCCGTTCTCGGCCATCACCGAGGCGACGTGCGCGTGGTGGTGCTGGACCCGGCGCAGCGGCCGGCCGGCCGCTGCGCCCTCGGCCCACCGGGTGGAGCGGTAGCCGGGGTGCAGGTCGGCGGCCAGCAGTTGTGGGACGACTCCGGTGAGACCCGCCAGATGCTCGCCGGCACGCTCGAACGTGCCCAGCGTGGCCAGGTCGTCCATGTCCCCGATGTGGGCCGACAGCCACGCGCGCCGCCCCTCGCCCAGACCCAGGACGTTCTTCAGGTCCCCGCCCACGGCCAGTGCGGCCCGCACCGGAAGGGGAAGCGGCACCGGCACCGGCGCGTACCCGCGCGAGCGGCGCACCGGGAGCACCTCACCGTCCACGACACGCACCACCGAGTCGTCGCAGGGGACGTGGATCGGGCGGTCGTGGGTGAGGAAGGCGTCCGCGAGGGGCGCCAGCCGCTCCAGCGCCTCGTCCTCGTCCCAGGCGATGGGCTCGCCACCCAGGTTGCCGCTGGTCATCACCAGCAGCCGGGGCCCCGGCGGGTCGCCGGGCAGCCCCAGCAGCAGGTGGTGCAGCGGGGTGTAGGGGAGCATGACGCCCAGGTCGGGGCTGCCCGGCGCCACAGCGGCGGCGAGGCGGGGCCCCGCCGCGGCGAGGCCGTCTCCCGCCTCGGACAGGTGTCTGCGCAGCAGCACGATGGGGCGGCGGCTTCCGGCCAGCACGGACCGCTCGTGCGGGCCGACGGTGGCGAACTCCTCGACATCCGCGAGGTCGCGTGCCATCACCGCGAACGGCTTGTCCCCGCGCGCCTTGCGGGAGCGCAGCAGCCGCACACTCTCCTCGTCGGACGCGTCGCACGCCAGGTGGTAGCCGCCCAGGCCCTTCACGGCGACGACCGCGCCCCGTGCGAGCAGCCGCCGCGCCTCGGCCACCGGATCGCCGCCGTGCTCCGTCCAGCCCGCGCCCGCCGCCCCGGGTACCAGCAGCCGCACGCGGGGACCGCAGTCGTGGCAGGAGACGGGCTGGGCGTGGAAGCGCCGGTCGGCCGGGTCCTCGTATTCGCGGGCACAGCGCTCGCACATCGCGAAGCGCGCCATGGTGGTGTTGGCGCGGTCGTAGGGCAGGCCGGTCACGAGGGTGAAGCGCGGCCCGCAGTCGGTACAGGTGACGAACGGGTGGCGGTGGCGGCGGTCCGCGGGGTCGGCCAGTTCCCGCAAGCAGGCGTCGCAGGTGGCGGTGTCAGGGGCGACGAGCGTGGAGAGGGCGGAGGGCGTACCGCCCGGCCGTGAGGCGACGATACGGAAACCGGAGCCCCCCTGCGGCGGCAGCGTCTCGTGCGTGACCGACTCGACCAGCGCCAGCGGCGGCGCCTCGCTCCCCACCCGCTGCCGGAAGGCGGCCACCGCCTCGCGGGCACCCTCCACCTCGGCCACCACGCCCTCGCCCGTGTTGGTGACGTGTCCGGCCAGGCCCAGCCGTCCGGCCAGGCCGTACACGTACGGGCGGAACCCCACGCCCTGCACCACGCCCCTGACCAGGACGCGGCTGCGCTCAGCCCCTGACATGCGCGGGGGCGTGCGGATGGCTCAGCCCCTGGTCCGGGCCGTGCTCGTGTGCGTGACCGTGGCTGTGCTCGTGCTCGGGCCCGTCGCGGTGCCCGTGTTCGTGCCCGTGGGCGTGTTCGTGACGGTGGCCGTCGTCGTGTGCGTGCCCGTGCGCCGCCGTACGCCGGTCCATCACCGGGCGGTGGGCGGCGGCACCGTCTGCCACCGCCAGCGCCCGCTCCAGCAGCACACCGACGCCGAGTTGGGCCCGCGCCGAGGTGAAGGCGACCTCGACACCCGGGTTGACCTGACGCACGTGGGTGAGGAAGGCGTCACGGTCGAAGCCGACGGCCTCGGCGATGTCCTCCTTCGTGACGAGGACCAACTGCGCCGTTCCGAACGCCGTGGGGTACTTCAGCGGCTTGTCCTCGCCCTCGGTGACCGAGGCCAGCACCACGCGCAGCGACTCGCCCAGGTCGTAGGAGGCCGGGCAGACCAGATTCCCCACGTTCTCCACGAACAGCAGCCGCGTGTCCCCAGGCAGCCAGCCGGCCAGGTGCCCGGCGAGCATGTCGGCCTCCAGGTGGCACAGCCCGTCGGTCAGTACCTGCTTGCAGGGCACGCCCGAACGGGCCAGGCGCCGCGCGTCGTTCTCGGTGGCCAGGTCGGCGGTCAGCGCGGCCACGGCGACCCCGCGCTCGCGGGCCAGGGCCAACTCCGCCTCCAGCAGCGCCGTCTTGCCGCTCCCCGGACTGGAGAGCAGGTTGACGGTGGCCGTCCCGCCGGCGGCCAGCTCGGCGCGCAGGTGCTCGGCACGGTCGTCGTTCCGGGCCATCACGGCCTGCTGGAGATCGGTGACGCGGCACATGGGATCACAGCTCCTCGAGGGCTCGGGCGCGCTGCGGGCCCTCGGCCCAGCGCACGGTGGCGATGCCCAGCTCGCGGCCGGACAGCAACCGGGTACGGGAGTCGCCGCACCGCGTGCAGCACAGCCGCGGCGGCACGCCCGTGGCCCACTCACCGCCGCAGGACTCGCACCGGGCGCGCCCCGCGACGTGTTCGGTGACCAGTTCGGCGCCCGCCAGGACGGTGCCCTCGCAGGCGAGGGAGAAGGAGAAGCGCAACGCGTCGGGGACCACGCCCGCGAGCTCGCCCACCGACAGCGTCACGGTCTCGACGCCCTCGGCGCCGTGCGCGCGCGCCGCCTCCTCGACCTGGCAGACCACTGCCATCGCGATGGACATCTCGTGCATCGGGCACTTCCCTGTGGTACGGACCGGGCTGCGGCCCGCACCATTACAGGGTCGCCCGTGGCCGCTCCCGCGCCGCCACGCCGCTGCCCGGGCGGGCCGTCCGCCGTTCGGCGGTTCCCCGCGAGCCGCCCGTGTGATGCGCCGTCAGCAAGTCGCCTCCAGCTCGTCCAGCAACCGCAGCACCAGTTCGCAGGCGTCGTCCACGGCGGCCGCCACCGGTGCGCTCAGCCCGATGCCCTCGTCCAGCGCGGCCGGTTCGCAGCCGACGACGAACACGCGCCGGGGCCTGCTGCCGCCGGTCCCTTCGCTCAGGGTGTCCAGCAGCGCGAGCACCGTGTCGGGTGACATGTGGTGCCCGTCGATCACCGGCACGCCCTCCGGTGCGACCCGGTCGTCCGCGCCGACCTCGATCAGGTGCACCGTGCCCGGCTCGCCGCCGCGGTGGACCGCGTCGACCAGGACGAGAACGCCGCAGCCGTCGAGAACCTGATAGGCCAGGTGCACCCCCCGCACCCCGACGTCCACCGCCTCGACGCCCGGCGGCAACGACCGCTTGGCCAGCCGCTGGACGACCTCCACCCCGAAACCGTCGTCACGCAGAAAGATGTTGCCGATCCCCGCGACGAGGATCGGGGCGGCGCGTTCGGCGGCGGACTCGTGCGCAGGGGCGTTCACGGAATCGTTGACGGGGGCGTTCACGGCGGCTCCAGAGGTGGGGTGCTCGTACGCGGTGGGGAGGGGCGGGCCCGGCGGGGCCCGGCACGGGCGGACGCCGCGCCGGGCCCCGTCGGGCGGTCAGGGCCGCGCCCCGGCCTCAGGCGTGCTGCGGAACGCGGTCCACGGTCCCCGCCTCCGCTGCCGCGACCGGCGGGCCGTCACCCGAGTCCGCGTCCTGGGAGACCGCGCGCCAGCGGTCGGGCGCGTGCTGCTCGACCACGCCGTGCTCGGCCAGGCCCAGCAAGTGCTTGGCGATGGTGCGGCTCTGGTAGCCGACCCGGGCGGACAGCTCCTCGACCGTCAGCCCGTCGGTGCCCGCCTCCGTCACCTCCTGCCACGTACGGGCCGCGCTCTGCCCCAACCCGCCGTCGCGCGCGGGCGTACGGAAGAGCACGCCGAGCGATGCGGGTGCGTGCGCGGGCGCCGGCACGGTCGTGGGCGCGGACGGGGCGACGCCCACGGGGTCCGGGCCCGGTTCGGCCGCGGGCTCGGGGGCCGGCGGGGTGACGGGTCCGGCCACGTGGTCCTGTGGACGGGCGGTCTCCGGGGCCGGTGCGGTGTCGCCCGCGCGTGCGGGCTCCGGTACCGCGGCCGGGGGCAGTCCTGTGGTGGTGGGGTCCGCGGCCGGTGTCCGGGGGCGGGCCGCCGGGACGGCGGCCGCCCGGGTGGCCGTCACCCGGACGGCGGGGCCGACCGGGCGGGGCGTGCGGTTGACCTGGCGGTGCCTGCGTCCCCTCTGGCGCTTGCTCATCGCGCGCTCACCTGCCCGAGGGGCCGCCGTGCGGAAAGCTGATCAGGGTGTCGTCGTGCAGTGATCATGTGGGGCTTAACGAATGAAACGGCCGCAGGTCGATCCGCCGATCGGGGTCAGCCGGGTCCCGCCGTGCTCTTTCTCGGTTCCAGCGAGGTGCGCAGCACCACGGTCTGGAGCGGTTTGGCCGATCCCGCGATGCGCTCCTGCAACAGGGTCGCGGCGGCCTCGCCCAGGTCGTAGGCCGGCAGGTGGACGGTGCTCAGCGACGGGTGGACCAGCGAGGCCCACGGCACGTCGCCGAAGGAGAGGATGCCGAAGCCGGGCGGCGCGATGCCCGCTTCCCGCAGCGCCCGCAGGGCGCCGACCGTCATCAGGTTGTTGGCGACGAAAACGGCGTCCGGGGGCACGTCGAGAGCCAGCAGCTCCTTCATCGCCGTGTAGCCGCCCTCCACGCGGAAGTCGGCGTGCCGGGTGTGGGCGCGGATCCAGTCGTCGGGTACGTCCGCGTCGCGCAGCGCAGCGCGGTAGCCGGCGAGGCGGTCCTCCGAGGTGGAGGCGCCTGCCGGTCCGGTCACGCAGGCGATGCGCCGGTAGCCGCGCTCGATCAGGTGTGCGGTCGCGTCCTCGGCGCCGTGCTGGTTGTCGACCATCACCGCGTCCACCTCGGCCGCGCGCGGGCGGCGGTCCACCGCGACGACGGGCATGCCCCGCTGGGCCGCCGCCGACAGGTCGGTGCGCCTGCGGGAGGCGGCCGCCACCACGAGTCCCGCCATGTGCTCGGCGAGTGCCACGTCGAGGTAGCGGCGTTCCTTGTCCACGTCCTCGTCGGTGTTGCACAGGACGACCGAGAGGTTGGTGCGCTGGGCGGCGTCCTCCACCCCCCGGGCGAGCGCGGTGAAGAAGGGGTTGGCGATGTCGGGGATGAGCAGCCCGATGACGCTGGCGCGCTGGGTGCGCAGGGAGCGGGCGACCCGGTTGGGGGAGAAGCCGAGCGTGTCGGCCGCCTCGCGTACGCGCTGGGCGCGTTCGGCCGTGACCCGGCCTCCGTTGAAGACGCGCGAGACGGTGGCGGGCGACACCCCGGCGGCACGCGCCACATCACTGATGGTTGCCACCCGTCTCCCTCGCTTCCGGCGTCGGCCCCCGTCACCCTATGGGTGAACCCTACTCGGGCTGAAATCGATTTCTCACCCGGCCCGACGCGTCGGCGCCCGGGAGGCGTCGTCGGTGCCCGAGCCGAGCCCAGCCCAGCCCAGCCCAGCCGAGTCGGGCTCAGCCGTGGGGAGCCGGGGCGAGTCGAGCCGGGTCAGGGCAGCAGGCCGTGGCGGCGCGCCGCCGCCACCGCGTGGTGGCGGCTGTGGACGCCCAGCTTGCGGGTGGCGCTGCGCAGGTAGGCCTTGACGGTCTCCGGCTCCAGGCAGAGGTACTGGGCGGCCTCGGCGTTGGTGCAGCCCAGGGCGACGTAGGAGAGGACGTCGAGTTCGCGGGCCGACAGGCGCGGACGGCCCGCGGGGCCCGCCTCCGGCCGCTCGCCGTCCGGGGCGGTCTCGGCGCGCAGGAAGCGGTCACAGGCGTGGCGGAGCCGGTCGCGCAGCGCGGTGTCCTCGATCTCGTGCGCGATGCCGCGCAGTTCGGCGTGCAGGTCGCGCAGCGCGTCCAGACCGGGGGACGGCGGGGCCTGGGGCGGGGCCTCGGCGGCGGCCTCCAGCAGGCGGACCCGCCGGTCGACCTCGTCCCGTACCGCCAGCTCACCCGCCAGCCGTCGTGCGGCCTCCATCAGTGCGGCGGTGGCGCGTTCGCCCAGCGGCGCGGCGTCGCGGACGGCCGCGTAGAGCACGCCGCGTACGCCGCTGCGCACCGTGACGGGCGCGGCGACGATGGCCCGGATGCCTTCCTGGCGCACCGGGTTGTCGTAGTCGTGGGTGATGCTGGTGGCCGGGACGTAGTCGTTGACGGCGAGAGGGCGCTGGTGGGTCAGTACGTAGCCGCCCAGCCCCCGCCCTGGTCCGACGCGCAGTCCGCTCATGGAGTCGGTCAGCGTGCCGGTGAACTCCGTCAGCCGCAGCGTGCCGTCCCCCACCTCGCCGCCGAAGACGCAGCGCACGCCGGTGCGTTGTCTGGCCAGGCGCAGCGCGTGCCGGAAGGCGTCCGCGTCGTGGGGGCGCAGCAGCGGCCGCACGCCCGGTGTTCCGCCGGGCGTGCGCGAGCGGGAGGGGGAGGGGGAACGGTCGGGGGAAGGCAACCTCGACTCCTGGGCTACGGAACGGTGATCACTTCGGTTTCCGCTGGTCTGCCTCGCGTGCCGCGCCCGGCGCCGCCGCACCGGATGCCACCGTGCCCGGCTCGGGTGCCAGCAGCTCGATCGACTTCTCGCGCATCTCCACCTTGCGTATCTTGCCGGTGACGGTCATCGGGAACGCGTCGACGACGTGCACGTGGCGCGGGATCTTGTAGTGGGCCAGCTTCCCCGAACAGAACTCCCGTACGTCGTCGGCCGTCAGGGCCGCCGCGCCCTCCCGCATCCGTATCCACGCCATCAGCTCCTCACCGTAGCGCTCGTCCGGCACGCCGACGACCTGTGCGTCGAGAACGTCCGGGTGGGTGTGGAGGAACTCCTCTATCTCGCGCGGATAGATGTTCTCCCCGCCGCGGATGACCATGTCCTTGATGCGTCCGGTCACGCTGACGTACCCGTCCTCGTCCATCACCGCGAGGTCGCCGGTGTGCATCCAGCGGGCCGCGTCGATGACCTCGGCGCTCGCCTCGGGCTGCTCCCAGTATCCGAGCATCACCGAGTAGCCGCGTGTGCACAGTTCGCCGGGCTCGCCGCGGGGCAGGCACCGGCCCGTCGCCGGGTCGACGACCTTCACCTCCAGGTGCGGGCCGACGCGCCCGACCGTGGAGACCCGCCGCTGGAGCGAGTCGTCCGCGCGGGTCTGGGTGGAGACGGGGGAGGTCTCCGTCATGCCGTAGCAGATGGACACCTCGGCCATGCCCATCCGGTCGATGACCTGCTTCATCACCTCGACCGGGCACGGCGATCCGGCCATGATGCCGGTCCGCAGGCTGCTGAGGTCCCAGGAGGCGAAGTCGGGTTCTGCCAGTTGCGCGATGAACATGGTCGGCACTCCGTACAGGGAGGTGCACCGCTCCTCCTGGACCGCGCGCAGGGTCGTCTTCGCCTCGAAGGCGGGGGACGGGATCACCATGCAGGCGCCGTGGCTGGTGGCGGCCAGATTGCCCATCACCATGCCGAAGCAGTGGTAGAAGGGCACCGGCAGGCAGATGCGGTCGGCCTCGGTGTAGCCGCACAGTTCGCCGACGAAGTAGCCGTTGTTGAGGATGTTGTGGTGGGAGAGGGTGGCGCCCTTGGGGAAGCCGGTGGTGCCCGAGGTGTACTGGATGTTGATGGGGTCGTCGGCGGAGAGGGTGGCGGCGATGCCGTCGAGGATCCGGCGGGCGTGCTCGGGCCCCTGCTCCCGGCCCCGGGCGACCAGATCCGCCCACTCGCCCGCCGGCCGCGGCGCCGAGACGCCCCTGCCGCCGCCCGCCGCCCGCGCCGTCGGGGTGCCCGTGCCGCCGATCAGTACGACGTCGGTCAGTTCGGGGCACTCGGGGCGCACCTGTTCGATCATCGCCGCGTAGTCGGAGCCCTTGTGGCCGGCGGCGGCGACCAGGGTGCGGATGCCCGCCCGCTGGAGCACGTACGCCAGTTCGTGCACGCGGTAGGCGGGGTTCACGTTGACGAGGATCGCGCCCAGCTTCGCCGTGGCGTACTGGGTCAGCGTCCACTCCGGGCAGTTGGGCGCCCAGATGCCCACCCGCTCGCCCTTGCGCACGCCGAGACCGCGCAGCCCCAGGGCGAGCGCGTCCACTTCGGCGGCGAAGTCGCGGTAGGTCCAGCGGCGGCCCCCCGCCACGTCGACCAGCGCCTCCCGGTCCCCGTGCGCGGCGACGGCCAGAGCCAGGTTCTCCCCGATGGTGTCGCCCAGCAGCGGGCTCTTCGACGGCCCCGAGGCGTAGCTGCGCGCGGGGCCGTCAGGCCGGGGCGGAGACTGCGTCGCGGGGGCACTCTGCGGAACGGATGCGGGCACGGATGGCCTCCACGGTGGTCCGTCGGGTGTCGTGGGTCACACGTACCGGTAGCGGCGAGGTGCGCGCTACCCCTCACCGGGGGTAGCGCGCGCCCGGCAGCCCCTGGCCGCGGGTGTCCGCTCGCGCGCCGGGGCGGGTATCCGCTCGCGCACCGCGCCTCGATGGTCTTGGCTGGCGTCCATGAGAATCGTCGTGACCACACCCACCGGACGTGTCGGCTCCCGTGTCGTCGGCCTGCTCCTCCAATCCGGGGTGCGGCCCACCCTGCTGGCGCGGGACCCCGCACGGCTGCCCGACCGGGTACGCGAGCGCGCCGAGGTGGTCCGCTGCGACCAGGGCGACGGCGAGGCCGTGGTGCGGGCGACCGAGGGTGCGGACGCGCTGTTCTGGGTGGACCCGCCCACCGGCGACGAGGACCCGGTCGAGGGGTACGCCCGGATGGGCGCCAACGCGGCGCGCGCGGTGCGCGAGAACGGCATCGCCCGCACCGTCTTCCTCAGCAGCGGCGGCGCCGAGAAGCGCTCGGGGGCCGGGGAGATCGACGGTCTCGGCCGCACGGAGGAGATGCTGAACGCGACCGGCGCGCACGTGCTCCACCTGCGGTGCGGCTTCTTCTACACGAACCTGCTCTTCGAGGTGGAGACGCTGCGTACCGAGGGCGTACTGCGCACCACTTCGCCGCTGGACCATCCGATGCCCTGGGTGGACCCACGCGACATCGGGGACGTCGCGGCGGCCCGCCTGCTGTCACCCGGCTGGACGGGGCAGCACACCCAGGGGGTGCACGGCCCAGCGGACCTGACGTGGGCCGAGGCCGCCGCGATCCTCACCGAGTCCGTGGGCCGCCCCGTGCGGGCCGAGCACATCACGGACGACGAGCTGCGCGCCGGGCTGCGGGCCGCCGGGCTCGGGGCCCGGCAGGTCGAGGGGGTCGTGGGGATGTCGGCCTGGATGCGCGACGGCTTCCGGCCCGAGGACTCCCGCACCCTGCTGACCACGACGCCGACCACCCTGGGGTCCTGGGCCTGGGAGCACCTGCGTCCGCTGCTGTGATCCCCGGGCGGCTCCTTCCTGCCGGGCGCCTTCCCCCGGGGGCGCGCGCCCGTCCCCGAACGGCGGCTCGCGGGTCGTCATGAGCGTGCAGAAATGTACGCAAATGGGAGAATCGGCATGACGGGGCGCGCGCCCTGGCGACGCGACAGACGGACAGGGACGAGGAGGGCTGGGTGGTCGGCCCCGCGGTTGCACAGGTCAGGGTGCCGTACGTGGCACCGCCGCTGCTTCTGCTCGGAGGCGTGGCCGCGGACCTCTTCGCGCCCCAGCCGTACTACGGACTGCCGCTGCTGGCCTGCACCTCCATGGTGGCGGGCATGGTGTACTCCTTCCGGATCAGCGCCCTGTTCGGGTTCGCCGCCTGCGCGGCGGCCGCCGGGTCCGCCGGATACACGGGCCGGGAGTCCTCGGCGCTCTTCACGGACGTGGCGGCCGTGCTGGTCGTCAGCCTGGTCGGCCTGTGGATCAAGTGGCTGGTGGACCGTCAGGGCCACAACCTCGCCGTGGCGCTGACCGTCGCGGAGGCGGCGCAGCGCGCCGTCCTGCCCGCTCCCCCCACCGACGTGGGGCCGCTGACCGTGGCGGACCGCTATGTGGCGGCACAGGCCGGGGCCGCGATCGGGGGCGACCTGTACGCGATCCAGGAGACGCCGTTCGGCATCCGGGCGCTGATCGGCGATGTGCGGGGCAAGGGGCTGCGTGCCGTCTCCGCCGTCTCGGTCGCGGTCGGTGCCTTCCGCGAGGCGGCCGAGCACGCGCCGACCCTGCACGATCTGGCCGACCGGCTCGACCGCGCCCTGGACCGCGAGGGCGGGCGGCGCAGGAACTCCGAGGACGACATCGAGGGCTTCGTCACCGCGCTGCTGGTCCAGATCCCGCCCAGCGGTGACACGGTCACCGTGCTCAACAGGGGGCATCCGCCGCCCTACCTGCTGCACGACGGGACGGTCGTGTGTCTCGAGCCGACGCATCCGGAGTTGCCGCTCTCCACTGGTCTGGGCCCTTCCCGTGGTTCGCCTGTGGAGGAGACGTTTCCTCTCGCGTCGGGGGACTCCCTCGTGCTCGTCACCGACGGCGTGACGGAGGCCCGGAACCCGGACGGTACCTTTTTCGACGTGCCGCGGGGGCTGGGCGGCACGGGGCTGCGGAGGGCCGACGAACTGGCGGAGGCGCTGGTCAAGGCCGTGACCGAGTGGACCGGGGGTCAGCGCCAGGACGACATGGCGGTGCTGGTGCTCACCCGTGGCGAGTGACTCTCTCGATTTCCGGATGTGCGCGACGTCTTGACGGTGCATGGTCAGTGACTAAAGTCTAGACCAATCGGATGCCCCCCACCGAGGCCGGCGCGGTCGTGCCGTACCGGCCTCGCCGCCGGAGGAGTTGACATGCACAAGAAAAGGAAGCTGGCCGCGTTCATCGGCGCCGGACTCTCCCCGCTGTTCGCCCTCGGGCTCACCGCTACACCGGCGAGCGCCCACGGCTACATCAGCGACCCCGCCAGCCGTCAGGCGCAGTGCGCCGAAGGCGTCGTCGAGTGCGGATCCATCAAGTACGAGCCGCAGAGCGTCGAGGGCCCCAAGGGGCTCCAGGACTGCGCGGGCGGCAACGAGTCGTACGCCGAACTGCGCGACGACAACAAGGGCTGGAACGTCGCCGACGTCGGCAAGTCCGCGACCTTCAACTGGAAGCTGACCGCCGCCCACCGCACCACCACCTGGCAGTACTTCATCGACGGTCAGCAGATCGCCGAGTTCGATCAGGGCGGGGAGCAGCCCCCGTCCCAGCTCTCGCACGACGTGGACTTCGGGAGCTTCTCCGGCCGGCAGACCGTCCTGGCGGTCTGGAACGTCGCCGACACCGACAACGCGTTCTACGCCTGCGTCGACGTCAACATCGGCTGAGGCCGGCTGAGCCCCCCGCAGGAGAGCGCCCTCTGCCCCGCCGCGTCAGCGAGGCAGGGGGCGCTTCACGTGCACGTGGGGATCACAGCGCCACGGCCCGTGGTGCGGTGGGCAGGACCCCGTGCCGCCTTGCCGGACCCGGGCAGCCGTCGCGCGCTGTGTCCTCAGAGCCCGTACAGCCGGCGCGCGGTACCGCCCGCGATCATCGCCGTCACCGACTCGGCGTCGCTCCGTGACCACTCGCCGCGCGCCACCCACTCGGACGTCAGCCGCGTCATGGCCTCGCGGAAGAGCTGGGCGCCCACCAGGTACAGCTCGGGGAGGCCGTAGGCGTCGGTGGAGAAGAGGAGCTTCCCGAACGGCGTCAACTCCAGCAGTTCGCCGAGAACGGCGTGGGCCCGGGCACCCGTGTGGGAGAGAGTGAGGCCGAAGTCGGCGTAGACGTGAGGGAAGACGGCCGCCAGATAGCCGGCGCCGCGGTGGTAGGGGTAGCAGTGCAGCAGGACGAGTGGGGTGCCGTAGGGCGCGGTCGCGCGGACGAAGTCGGTCAGCAGCAGCGGGTCGCAGTGGTCGAGCCGCAGGTCGGGGTCGCCGAAGCCGGTGTGCAACTGGAGCGGCAGCCCCGTGCGCACCGCCGACCACAGCAGATGGCGCTCCAGTACCGGATCGCTCAGCCGGCCGCCCGGCGGGCGCTCGCTCAGCCAGCGGTCGGCGGACGCGTGGACCCGGGAGGCCCCCGGGGGCGCGGGCTCCACGTCGAGGCCGCAGCGGTAGGCGACGACCGACTTGAAGCCGCGCGCGGTCCGTGCGGCCTCCCGGATCCCCTCGGAGACCTCGGCCAGGAAACCGTGGGCGTCGCGCGCCGTGTCCGCCGCACGTTCGGCCAGCCGTTCGAGCCGGACGATCTCGTGCGCCTCCCCGGCCGACGCCTCGGCCAGCTCCCCGGGGGTGAGCAGGGGACCGGGCAGCCCCGTGTCGACGAGGAACGCGGAGATACCGCCGGCCCGCAGCAGCCGCCTCGTCACCTCCCCCGTTCCCAGCTCGGCACGGCGCTCCAGGTAGCTCTCGGGGCGGCAGTGCGGTTCCAGTCCGAGAGCGGGTGCGCACCACCGGCGTACGGCGAAACCCAGCTGCGTGTCGAAGTAGCTGAAGGGGGCACGGGCTCCCTGGCCGCCGTCGCAACCGCGGGCCACGTGGGCCTCCGTCAGATACCCCTCGAACGAGGTACGGCCGGGCCCGACCCGCAGTACCCCGTGACAGTGCTGGTCGAGCAGCGGTGGGAAGGAAGGGAAAGAGGGGAGGGACGGCGCGGTGGGAGCGGACACCGGCGGCTCGTCCGACGGGGACGAAGGGTGCGGGTGCTGCTCCGATGCGGCCACTCAGTACCTCCCCCGGGTGGCGGCGGCGAGTCCCTGGTCGCTCGCCCCCTCGAAGAGGGCGATCTCGCCCTCGCGTACCGCGCGCACGGCCCCGAACAGCGGCTCGCCCAGCGCCGTGCGCAGAACCTTGGACGCGGCGAAGTGCCGCAGCGCCTCGTCGAGCGAACCGGGCAGGCGGGGCGGTGCCTGCCGCGGCGCGGCGTGCGCCGGGTCGCCGCGCACCGGCTCCGGCAGCCGGGGGCCCTCGTCCCCGGTGAGCTCGGCCAGGCCCGCCAGGCCCGCCGCCAGGACGCCGCCCGCCAGCAGGTACGGGTTCGCCGCCGCGTCCACGCACTTGACCTCCGCGTTGGCGCAGTGCGGAGCGTTCCGCGTCCCGGCGACGAAGCGGAGGGCGGCCTCCCGGTTCTCCAGCCCCCAGCACTGGTAGGCCCCCGCCCAGCGCGAGGGCCGCAGCCGCAGGTAGCTGGCCGGTGTCGGCGCGCCCAGCGCCAGCAGCGCGGGCAGCTCGCGCAACACCCCGGCCAGGAAGGTCTCGCAGGAACGCGTCATGCCGAACGGCCCCTCGCCGCCCGCGCACAGGTTCCGCCCCTTCCGCCACAGGCTCAGGTGCAGGTGGCCGCCGCTGCCCACTCCGGCCGGGTCCACCACGGGCCCGAACATGGCGGTCAGTCCGTGCCGCAGGGAGACGGCGCGCACCGTCTCGCGCACCAGTACGACCAGATCCGCCGCGCCCACCGGATCGGACGGCGCCACCGACACCTCGAACTGGCCCGGCGCGTACTCCGGATGGATCTGGAGCACCTCGACGCCCTGCGCGGTGAGAGCCGAGAGCACCTCCCGCAGATAGTCGGAGGTCTCCACCAGCCGGGCCATGCCGTAGGCGGGGCCGCTGGTCGGATACGCCGGCTCACCGGCCGCGTCCGGCAGTGGTCCGCGGGTGACCACCCACTCCGTCTCGAAGCCCATCCGCAGCTCGATCCCGTGCTCGTCCCGCGCCTGTCCGGCCATCCGCCGGGCGAACCCCCGCTGACAGCCGGCGTACGGGGTGCCGTCCTGCTCGTACCGGGTGGCAGGGGCCCAGGCCCAGCCAGGCTGCGCCGCCAGTACCGTCAGCCGCTCGGGATCCGGCACCAGCCGCAGGTCGCCGTCGGGACCGCCGATGTGCGGGCTGTCCGTCATGGAGTCGTCGACGAGGTAGACGTCGAAGCAGGGCGACATGCCCACCCCGGCGGTGAGCGCCTGCCCCAGCCGGCTCGCCGGTACGGCCTTGACGCGGGTGAGCCCCGCGTTGTCCACCCAGGTGAGCGCCACCCCGTGCGCCCCGGCGCGGACCAGCCGAGCCGCGGCGGCCTGCGCCTGCTCGTGCGCACGCCCGGTCTCCTGCGGGGCTTCTCCGGGCTCCGCCCCCTCCCTCGTCCTCGCAGCCGGGTCTGCCGTCGTTCCCGCTGCCGTGCCCGCGTGCTGCGGCGATGTCCGCCGTGTGGTTCCCATGCAGCAGGCTCTTACTCCCCGTTCGCGATCTGGGCAAGTCGGCGCACATCGCCCGGCTGAGCGTCCCACGATGGTCCCGGCGGAGTTCCGACCGGGCCCTGGGATGTGCCAAAGGCAAGAAGCCTTGGCACGACGTGCCTGACTTCAGGGCGAGTTGGGCAGTACCCCCTGTGAGGCCACATCGGAGCGGGGAGGGAAACTTGGAAGGTGGCGAGACCTATGCGGCTACGGTATGGGAGCAGTGGTATGCGCATCAGTGACGTCTCCGGCGGTGAGCCGACCGCCAGAGACGCCGAGCAGGACAGCGGAGAGGAAGGGACCGCCGCGTCGCCTGCGGTTCCCCGGAAGGTGCTGGGCATCCGGCTGCGGAGGCTGCGCGAGTCGCAGTACATATCGCGCCGCGAGGCGGCCGAGGCCATCCGGGTCACGAACAGGAAGATCGAGGACCTGGAGCACGGGCGCACGGGCTGCGCGCTGCGCGACATCGCGGACCTGCTCACCATCTACGGCGTGACCGACGAGAGCGAGCGCGCCGTGCTGACCGCGCTCGCCCAGCAGGCCAACGCGTCCGGCTGGTGGCAGGCGTTCCAGGGCGTCGTCCCCTCGTGGCTGCACACCTACATCGGTCTGGAGCAGGCGGCCGGCGTCATCCGCACCTACGAGGTGCAGTTCGTGCCCGGCCTCCTCCAGACCCGGGAGTACGCGCGCGCCGTCATCGAACTGGCACACGACGAGGAGCCGGAGTCCGCGGTCCAGCGGCGCGTGGACCTGCGCATGCGGCGCCAGCGGATCCTCTTCGGACCGCGTTCCCCCCGCGTGTGGGCCGTCATCGACGAGGCCGCGCTCCGCCGTCCCGTCGGGGGAGCGGCCGTGATGCGCGCCCAGTTGCGGTACCTGTCGCAGATCAGCGAGCAGCCGCACGTCACCGTCCAGATCATGCCGTTCAGCGCGGGCGGACACGCGGCGGCGGGTGGACCCGTCACGCTGCTGCGACTGCCCGAGAGCGAACTGCCCGACGTCGTCTACCTGGAGCAGCTCGACTCGGCCAGCTACCTGGAGGACGAGGCCGACATCGAGGCCTACCGCCGGGTCACCGACCGCCTGGTGACCCGCTCGCTCCCCCCGGGCGAGACGCGCGGTCTGCTGCGCCGGATCGCCGACGAACTCCCCGACAGCGAGCCCGCCGCCACCCTTGCCGGACACTTCCCGGCCCGCTAGTACTCCGGTCTGGTTTCACGATCTTGGGGCCGTACCCGGCCGGGAACGGGTACGGCCACCGCGTGATCATCGGCTGGTGTGCGGACAAACGAAGATCGTGCGGTGGCCCGCGGGCCCATAGCGTAGATCCCGCTCGCCGGCGAGCGACGTCCGATCAGGCGATGGCCCGGATCGCGGGACGTTTCGGCCGGGTTGAGCCGAGGGCGAGCGCCCGCGCTCATCTGCTGGGGCTGCTGTCGTCTGGCGGGCGGAAGAACTACCGGCAGCCGGCCGAACAGGCCGGCCACGCCCGGCCGGGGCCGACGCAGCGCCCGCTGCGCTACGCCCGCTGGGACGCCGATGCCGTCCGCGACGACCTCCGCGCCTACGCCGTCGAACACCTCGGCACCGACGGTGGAGTCCCCATCGTGGACGAGCCCGGTTTCCTGAAGAAGGGCCACGCCTCGGCTGGAGGGCAGCGCCACTACACCGGTACCGCGGGACGCATCGAGAACTCCCCGGTCGGGGTCTTCCTCGGCTATGCCACCAGCCGCGGGCGGGCGTTGCCAATAGGGGTGCCCCGCTCGGGACCAGGGGCGCCCCCCAGCGCGGTCCGGCCACTGCATCGGTGACAAGGGGCTACAGCAGAGCGTGCGCGACTCACCTCCGACTCGGTGAGAGGCCGTGCGGGGGCTTGTAGGGAATCGGCCCGCCTTGAACATCAGCTTTCGCTTGATCCGGTCGATACGTACCGCACTCGGGTGTGCCGCCGCGACCTCTTCGATCCGGGCCCGACCGTCGGCGGGCGCCCCGTCGAAGAGCTCCACGGACGAGTTCGCGGTGAATGGCGGTGAGCTCGGCCTTGCTGCGGGTCACTGAGAAGTCGTCTCATTCGGCCAATCTGCGGTAGCAGATACGGATGTGCAGGCGTGGCAAGCGAAGGCCAGGAAGGGGGGAGACCGTTAGGCTCCATCGCGATCCGGGCGGGTCTGCCACCGGCCCGAGTGCCCCGCCGGGAGTCCGACATCGCGACGCGCCGTAGCGTAGAACCCCTCACGTCCGGTGCGTTGCTTCTCGACCAGCGCCTTCCATCCCTCCGAGTCGTGCCGCTCAGCCCGCACCGCCTGCTCCATTTCGGCGACAGCCACGGCCCACTCCCTGGCCGCGTCCACCACCTCCGGTGAGCCGAACAGCAACACCGACTCCCAGGCGAGATCACGAGCTTCGGATGTCTCTCCCAGCCGCACGGCCGCCTCATCCAGGGGTAGCGGATGAGGGTGCGGATCATTGCCCAGTTGGGCGGCGACTCTGAACATCGTGCTGACGGACGTCCGTTGGGCCTTGGCGAACTCCGAGTATGCCGCCAGTCGACGATCCTCGCCCCGTGCCGCTTGCTCACGGCGGAACCGAGCAGCGTCGCCCCGCATGACCACCATGTAAGACCCGAGAGCGCCGATCACTACACCGACCAGTGCAGGCAGTTGTTGTAGGAAAGCGGACATCAAAGCACCGTATGGCACTCGGCGAACTCGCTCCGTCACAATTCCGTACGGTCTCATCCGGCGAGCCTGCGATAGCAGGCGAGAGCGCAGGCGATGCCGGCCTGGCTGTCGTGGACGTTGGCGCCTGAGATCCCCGACGGACAAGGGCAGACCGGTCCGCTCGGTGATCACGTGGATCTTCGACCCATGCTTGCCCAGGGCCACAGGATTCGGGCCCGTCAACTCCCCCTTTTCAGGGCCCTCATGTTCACCGAGTCGATCGCGCGGCGGGTCCGGTCCAGCTCGCCCTGGGACCCGAGGTCATCCAGTACCAGCCGGTGGAGCTTCGCCCACACCCTCGCCTTCGACCACTCCGTGAATCGTCGGTGGGCCGTCGATCCCGACGAGCCGAACGATCGGCACCCCCGGAACCACTCGCCGGAACGACTCCCACAGCTCGTCCGGCACAAGCCGCTCAACGCTCTCCACCCCCGCCGGGCTACCGAACACGCCCAGTGGGACGACCCCCAAGGCGGCTGCGGTGCGCGAGCGGGGGGCTCACGGTCGCGCTCCCGTGGGCAGGGTGAGGATCTCGGCTCCGTTGTCGGTGATGGCGATGGTGTGCTCGCTGTGCGCGGTACGGCAGCCCGTCGCGCTGCGCAGCGTCCAACCGTCGGCGTCGGTGACGAGTGCGGCGGTGTCGGCCATGATCCAGGGCTCCAGGGCGAGCAGCAGCCCCGGGCGCAGCGGGTATCCCCGGCCGGGCCTCCCGGTGTTCGCGACGTGGGGGTCCTGGTGCATGGTCGAGCCGATGCCGTGGCCTCCGAACTCGGTGTTGACCGGGTAGCCCGCCTCGCTGAGGACCGTGCCGATGGCGTGGGAGAGGTCGCCGATGCGCGCGCCGGGCTCGGCGGCGGCGATGCCGGCGGCGAGTGCGCGTTCGGTCGTCTCGATCAGCGCGACGCTCTCCGCCGGCCTGGCCTCACCCACCAGGAAGCTGATCGCGGCGTCCGCGGCCACCCCGCCCTTGGCGACGGCGAGGTCGAGGGTGAGCAGGTCTCCGTCCGCCAACGTGTAGTGGTGGGGCCGCCCGTGGAGCACTCCGTCGTTGACGGCCGTGCAGATGTGGTGTCCGAACGGGCCGCGCCCGAAGGACGGCGCGTAGTCGACGTAGCAGGACTGCGCCCCCGCCTCGGTGATCATTTCCTTGGTCCACTGGTCGATGTCCAGCAGGTTCGTCCCGACCGTGCTGCGCCGCCTGAGTGTGTGCAGGATGTCTCCGACCAGGGCGCCGGTGTCCGCCGCCTGCTCAAGCTGCGCGGAGTTCAGAATTTCGATCACGGGGGGACCTCTCCCGGGTGGCCAATAACTATCACGGTCTAACTATACCGGCATTAGAATGGGGTCATGGTCAGGTTGCCGCTCACCCCCGACGAGGTCGCACGCGGAGAGCGCCTCGGCGCCCTGCTCCGCCGTGCCCGGGGCGTCCGCTCGATGCTGGATGTGGCGCTGGCCTCCGGTATCTCACCGGAGACGCTGCGGAAGATCGAATCCGGCCGCGTGGCCACCCCCGCCTTCCCGACCATCGCCGCGATCACCGACACCCTCGGCCTGTCTCTCGACGCCGTCTGGGCCGAGATCAGCCAGGCGGAGCGCGCCACCGAGGAGCAGCCGGCGCCGCCCCTCACGCACCATCCGTCGCTGGCCTCGTAACACCGCGTTCCGCAGGTCGGCGCCTCGCCGGTCTCGCCTGGCCGCGCTCCTCCTCCGGCTCCGCGCACCCCGGACGTGCGCTGGCACGACCTCCGCACCTCACCGAGAACGTGCGTCGGATACGACCTACTCCGGCACGCGTTCGAAGACGGCGGCGAGGCCCTGGCCGCCGCCGATGCACATGGTCTCCAGGCCGTAGCGGGCGCCGGAGCGGTGCATCATGTGGGCCAGGGTCGCCAGGATGCGCGCGCCGGTGGCGCCGACCGGGTGGCCCAGGGAGATGCCGGAACCGCACACGTTGACGCGCTGTTCGTGGTCCTCGCCGGTCAGCCCCAGGGCGCGCGTGCAGGCCAGCACCTGCGCGGCGAACGCCTCGTTGAGCTCGATGAGGTCCAGGTCGGCGAGGTCGAGTCCGGCCTTGGCGAGCGCCTGCCTGGTGGCGCCGACAGGTCCGAGCCCCATCGTCGCGGCGGGCACCCCGGCGCGTGCGAACGAGACCAGCCGCACCAGTGGCCGCAGCCCCAGCCGGTCGGCGGCCTTCGCCGTGGTGACCAGGCAGGCGGCCGCGGCGTCGTTCTGGCCGCTGGCGTTGCCCGCCGTCACGGTCGCCTCCGGGTCCTGACCCAGCCGCACGGGGCGCAGTGCGGCGAGCTGTTCGGCGGTGGTGTCGGGGCGTGGGTGCTCGTCGGCTGCGACCACGCTGTCGCCCTTGCGGGTGCGGAAGGGCACCGGCACCGTCTCCGCCTCGAACAGGCCCTGTTCGACGGCGTGCGCGGCGCGCTGCTGGGAGCGCAGCGCCAGCGCGTCCTGGTCGGCGCGGCTGATGCCGTACTCGCGGCGCAGGTTCTCGGCCGTCTCGACCATCCCGCCGGGAACCGGGTGGTTGACGCCGCCGGCGGTGACGCGGCCCCGGGCGAGGGAGTCGTGCAGGGTCAGGCCCGGGCCCTTGATGCCCCAGCGTCCTTCGTGCGTGTAGTAGGGCGCCGCGCTCATCACCTCGGCGCCGCCCGCGATGACGACCTGGCTGAAACCGGCCTGTATCTGCATCGCCGCGTCCAGCACCGCCTGGAGGCCCGAGCCGCACCGCCGGTCGATCTGGGTGCCCGTCACCGTCTCGGGCAGCCCCGCGTCGAGCGCGGCCACCCGGCCCAGCGCCGGCGCCTCGCAGGTGGGGTACGCCTGGCCGAGGATCACCTCGTCGACGCGTGCGGGATCGATGCCCGTACGGGCGACGATCTCGGCGATGACCAGAGCGGCCAGGGCTTCGGGCCGCTGCCCGGCGAGGGCGCCGCCGAACCGGCCGATGGGCGTGCGCAGGGGTTCGCAGACGACGATGTCGGTCATGTCGCGGCCTTCCTGTGTCCAGGGGGTGGGAGGGGATGCGGGCGTGACGGGCGCGCGAGAGGGCGGCACGCAGAGGGAAGGGCGGCGTGCCCGGGTGGGCGGCGGACGGGGGAGGGGCGGCACGCGGTGGGGCAGGGGCCGCACGCGTCAGGGCTGCTCATGGGGGCGGCCCGGCCTCCCCGCCGTCCTCGGCGGTTTCCGTGCGGCCCGGCGGTGCGGGCAGCGCTTCACGGGCGACCTCCAGCACGCTGCGCAGCGCCGCCGACGGGTTGTCCGCGCGCCACGCCAACGCCGAGCGGAGCACCACGGGATCGCCCGCCAGCGGGCGGTAGACGAGCCCGGTCTGCTGGATGTGGCAGCAGGAGGTGAGCGTGAGGGTGACGCCGACGCCCATGGCCACCAGCGCGAGGATCGTGTACGAGTCGGGGGCCTCCTGTACGACCCGCGGCAGGTAGCCCGCGCGCTCGCACGTGAGGAACGTGACGTCCCGGAGGCTGGACCCGGCGTTCGCGGGGAAGCTGACGAAGGGTTCGGCGGCCAGGTCCGCGACCTCGATCCGCTCCTGGCGGGCCAGCGGGTGGTCGGAGGCGAGCGCGCAGATCAGCTCCTCCTCGGCGATCACCCGGGTGCGGACGCCTGGCCGCTCGAGATGGAGCGACACCGGCAGCCGGACGAAGCCGAGGTCGAGGCAGCCCTCCGCCACCTCGTCGAGGGCCCGGTTGGCGTAGGTCTGGCCCCGCATCACCAGCTCGATACCGGGGTGCCGGGTGCGGACGGCGCGGGTGAGGCGGGGGAGTGTGGTGTGGCTGGAGGCGCCCGCGAAGCCGACGCTGACCCGCCCGGACTCGCCGTGCCCCGCGGCTCTGGCCAGCCTTGTCGCGGCCTCCAGATCGGCCAGCACCGTACGTACGGGCCCGAGGAAGGCCTCGCCCGCGCCGGTCAGCCGCACAGAGCGCGTGCTGCGCTCGAACAGTTGGACGTCCAACTCCCGCTCCAGCTGGCGGATCTGGCGGCTGAGCGGTGGCTGCGCCATCCGCAGCCGCTTGGCCGCCCGCCCGAAGTGCAGCTCCTCGGCCACGGCGACGAACGCGGCGAGGTAGCGCAGCTCCACGGCTCACCCTCCGCTCCCCGGGGCGTTCGGCCAACTGATCTGTTCTTCGTCTCAAAGAGACTCTAATTTGGTGGGGAACACAGATCAATGGTCGCCGACAGCGGAGAGACCGCGCCAGCCGCGGAGAGGGAGCCGTTCATGCGGATCAGGGTGGTGGGAGCCGGCACCATGGGGCGCGGCATCGCGCAGTGGGCCGTGGTGGCCGGGCACACGGTGGAACTCGCCGACGCGCGGGCCGCGTCGGTGCACGAGGCGGTCGCCTTCGTCCGCTCCATGCTGGAGCGCGCCGCGCAGAAGGGACGGATGAGCCGCGCGGAGGTCGACCGCGCGCTCGCCGGTCTCCTCGCCCTGGACTCGCCCCACGAGGCCCCGGACGGTGGCGCCGCGCCCGACCTGGTCGTCGAGGCCGTGGTGGAGGACCTGGAGGTCAAGGCCGAGCTGTTCACCGGCCTGGAGCGGGTGCTGCCCGCCACCACCGCCTTCGCGACCAACACCTCCTCCCTGTCGGTCACCCGGATCGGCGCACGGCTGGCGGACCCGGGGCGCCTGGCGGGGCTGCACTTCTTCAACCCGGTACCGCTGATGAAGCTCGTCGAGGTGGTGCCGGGCGCCGCCACCCGCACGGCCGTCACCGAGCGGCTGACGGAGCTGGTCGAGACGTCGGGGCACCGCGCCGTCACCGTCGCCGACACCCCGGGGTTCCTCGTCAACCACGCCGGACGTGGGCTGGTGACCGAGGCGTTCGCCCTGCTGGAGGAGTCCGTCGCCGCGCCCGCTTCGCTGGACCGCGTCGCCCGCGACGTCCTCGGGCTGCGCATGGGCCCCTTCGAACTGATGGACCTGACCGGACTCGATGTGACGGCCTCCGTCATGGAGACCGTCTGGACCGGCTTCCGCCACGCCGACCGGCTGCGGCCCTCGTACCTGACGGCCAACCGGGTCGCGGCGGGCCTGCACGGGCGCAAGACGGGCCGGGGCTTCTACGCCTATGGCCAGGGTGAGGTGGGGCCTGATGTGGCCGAGCCCCGGACGGAGGGCGGCGACCCCGCGCGGGACGTCGCCGTGACGGGTGACGCGGCGGCCGCCCTCGCCACCGTCGCCGCACCCTCCGACACGTCGCTGGTCCTGGTGCCCACCTGGGGGACCTCCGTCGCGGCGGCCGTCGCCGACGGCGGACTGCCCCCCGAGCGCACCCTGGGGCTCGACCCGCTCTGCCTGGACGCCCCGCGCCGGGTGCTGGCGGTGACGCCCGCGACCGAGGAGAGCGCCGTACGGGACGCGGTGGCCGTCCTGGCGCGGGACGGGGCGGCGGTGACCGTGGTCAGGGACACCGCCGGGTCGCCCGCGCAGCGGATGCTGGCCTCGCTCGTCAACGTCGCCACCCAGATCGCCGAGCGCGGCATCGCCGCACCCGACGACATCGACGTCGCCGTCACCCTCGGGCTCGGCTATCCGCGCGGCCCCCTCGCCTGGGCCGACACCGTCGGCGCCGCCCGGATGCTCGCCCTCCTGCGCGCTCTCCACGCCGAGACGGGCGACCCCCGCTACCGGCCCACCCCGTGGCTGGCGCAGCGGGCCCGCCTGGGCCTGCCCCTGACCACCCCCATGGCGCCGCTGCCGGAATGACGACAGCGCCCCTGCCGGCCCATTGCCTGGGGCCGGCAGGCAACCGTTCGCAGACGGAGAGGTAGCAATGGACCACCGGGATTTCGGGCTCAGCGAGACCCAGCGGGACATGCGCGCCATGGCGCGCGACTTCGTGGAGCGCGAGGTCGTCCCGTACGCGCGCGAATGGGACAGGCGGGAGGCCGTGGACCCCGGGATACCCGGGCGGCTGGGCGAGCTCGGTTTCCTCGGGCTGACCCTCCCCGAGGAGTACGGCGGGGTGCCGGCCGACATGCTCTCCTACGTGCTGGCCACCGAGGAGCTGGGCCGGGGCGACTCCTCGGTGCGGGGCATCGTCTCCGTCTCGCTCGGGCTGGTCGCCAAGACGATCGCCGCGCACGGGAGCACGGAGCAGAAGGAGCGGTGGCTGCCGCGGCTGGCGGCCGGGGAAGCGCTCGGCTGCTTCGGACTCACCGAACCGGGGACCGGGTCCGACGCGGGGTCGCTGCGCACCCGTGCCCGCCGTGAGGGCGGGGACTGGATCATCGACGGCGCCAAGATGTTCATCACGAACGGCACCGTCGCGCAGGTGGCCCTGACGTTCGCCCGTACCGGCGAGAAGGCCGTCACCGCTTTCCTGGTGCCCACCGACGCGCCCGGTTTCACGGCCACCCCGGTCCACGGCAAGCTGGGGCTGCGTGGCCAGGCCACCGCCGAACTCGCCTTCGACAGCGTGCGGGTGCCGGACTCGGCGCGCCTCGGCGAGGTCGGCAGGGGGCTCGGCATCGCCCTGGGCACGCTGAGCCGCGGCCGGATCTCCGTGGCGGCCGGTGCGGTGGGCCTGGCGCAGGGCGCGTTGGACGCCGCGGTGCGCTACACGACGGAGCGCGAGCAGTTCGGCAAGCCGGTCGCCTCCTTCCAGCTCGTCCAGGAGCTGCTCGCCGAGTCGGAGGTCGAGATCCGCGCCGCGCGGCTGCTCACCCACCAGGTCGCGCGGATGGCGGACGCGGGCGCCTCGCCCAAGGAGTACGCCACCGAGGCGTCCGTCGCGAAGTACCACGCCGGTGAGACGGCCGTGAAGGTCAGCAACAACTGCCTTCAGACCTTCGGTGGTTACGGCTACATCGACGAATACCCCGCGGGCAAGTACCTGAGGGACGCCCGCGTCCTGACCCTGTACGAGGGCACCAGCCAGATCCAGAAGCTGCTCATCGGCCGGGCCCTGACCGGCATCGACGCCATGTGAGGGCGGCCTGCCACCGCGTCACGTGTTGGGCGGCGACTCGTCGGAGAAGATGCGGGTGACGAACTCGCCGTCCCGCGTGAGGTATCCCGTCAGCATGCCCTCGCTGCTGTGCGGCGCGTCGAAGGTGCCGTCGCGGTCCAGCGCGATGACCCCTCCGTCGCCGCCCAGCTTCGGCAGCCGCTTGATCAGTACCTCGTAGGCGGCGGAGGCCACGTCCTCGCCCTCGAACTCCATCAGGTCGGAGATCGTCGCGGTGGCGGCGCCGCGGATGAAGACCTCGCCCTGCCCCGTGGCGCTCGCCGCGACGGTGCTGTTCTTGGCGTAGGTGCCGGCGCCGATGAGTGGCGAGTCGCCCACGCGGCCCGCCATCTTGTCGGTGAGTCCGCCCGTGGAGGTGGCGGCGGCCAGGTCCTTCTCGCCGTCCACGGCGACGGCGCCGACCGTGCCCTTGGTGGCGTCCTTGACGGGCTTGCCCGGGTCGCTGCCCTTGGCCTTCATCAGCTCGTCCCAGCGCCGCTGGGTCCAGTAGTAGTCCTGCGTCACCGGCTTGAGGCCCTGCTGGAGCGCGAAGTCGTCGGCGCCCTGGCCGGCGAGCAGCACGTGCTTGGTTTCGTCCATGACCAGCCGGGCCGCCGTGATGGGGTTGCGTACGTGCTTGACGCCCGCGACGGCACCGGCCTTCAGGTCGGAGCCGCGCATGAGGGAGGCGTCGAGCTCGTGCCCGGCGTCCGCGGTGAAGACGGCGCCCTTGCCCGCGTTGAACAGTGGGTCGTCCTCCAGCACGTTGACCGCCTTCTCCACGGCCTTCGTGCTGCTGCCGCCCGCTTTGAGCACCTTCTGCCCGGCGCGCAGCGCCCGTTCGAGACCGTCGCGGTAGGCCTTCTCCTCCTTGGGGCCTGTCTCGTCCCGGTCGAGCGCGGTCCCGGCGCCGCCGTGCACGGCGAGTACCACGTTCCGCGCGTCCGGCTCGGCCTTCTTGGCGGGCGCTGCCGCGGCGGCGGCCGCCGCCGAGCCGCCCGGCGGGCTCTTGGCGTCCCCGGGAGCGGCGACGGCCACGACGGTGAGTGTCGTGGCCGCGGCCAGCGCCGGGAGCAGCCACGAGCGGGTCCGTATCCGCGCGGGTGTGCGCATGTGCGGTCCTTCCTTCCGGCCGGTGACCTGGGAACGCGCGCACCCTACTGCGCGGAGCCTGCCGGCTGTAGAGGGCGTCGCTCTCTTCCGCGGAAGCGGCGGCGCCCACGTAAGGCGCCACCGGCGGGCCGCCCCACGTCCCGCGGTGTGCTCAGCGGCCGATGAAGAACGCGCCCTGAAATCGCGCGCATTGCGCGGGCACAGACAAAGAAAAGCGCCCTCCGCCGCCTTCGTCAAGAAATCAAGAAACCGCTGTTGCGTGACCGGTTACTCGCTCGTAGCGTTCCTTTTCACCGGGGCGCCGCCTTTCCGTCGGCGCCATGGCTCGCGAGTCGTACCGCAGGCCGTCACGTGCGGCCGAGGACCCCGTGGCCGTACCCGAGGCGGCCGCGGGGTCCGCTCATGCGCGTCAGCGCGTTTTCCGACATCCAGGAGCTGATATGAGACGCACGCCGTCCGCGTTCCCGGCCGACGCCCCCACCGCCCGCCCCCGGCGGACGGCCCGGCGAGCGAGTGTGGCCGCCGCGCTCGCCCTCGGCTGCGTGGCACCGGCCCTCGTCACCGGCACCGCGCACGCCGACAGCCCGCAGGCCGACGCGGGCGCCGCCGCGGCCCCCGTCCGCCTCGACTACCCGCTGAACGGCACCACCCACCTCGCCGGCCCCGGCAGCGACCTCACCCTCGGGCCCGGCACGTTGAAGACGTCGGCGGACCTGACCACGGGCGAGCTGACCGCCGAGACCCGACTCCCCGACGCGCCGGGCTCGTTCAAGGCGCTCGGCATCCCGGTCACGGTGACCACCGAGTTCATCGAGGAGGAGCCCACGACCGGCACCCTCGACCTGAAGACCGGCGCGGTCGCCACCACCTCGCACCTCACCCTCCGGCTGAAGAACCTCAAAGTCGCCGGCATCCCCACCCCCGTCGGCCCGCGCTGCAAGACCAGGACGCCCGCCGTCATCGACCTGGAGTCCGAGGAGGGGTTCAACGTCTTCTCCGGCGGAAAACTGAGCGGGACCTACACCATCCCCACGTTCGAGCACTGCCTGCTGGCCACCCCGGTCATCAACAGCATGGTGCCGGGCGAGGGCAACACCCTCACCCTCACCCTGGGCAAGGCCGCACAGCCACCGGCCGCCGCGGCCCGGTAGCGCCCCGACACTCAGACGCCCTCGTGCCCGCGGGGCATCTCCGGCTCCCGGCCCTGTGCGTGCGCACCGGCCGGGGGCCGCGCGGTGCCGGGGCGCCGCAGGTGCAGCGCCCGCAGCGCCAGCTCCGTGGCGAACCGCTGCTCGGGGTCGCCGAGTTGGGCGCCCAGCGTCTTCTTCAGCGCCCGCATCCGGTAGCGCACCGTCTGCGGATGCAGGTGCAGCGCCTCCGCCATCTGCGCCGCCGTACCGCGCGTCGTCAGCCACGTGAGCAGGGTGCCGACCAGACGCTCCCGCTGCCCGGTGGTGAGCCCGTCCAGCGGGGCGAGTTGCCGTGTGGCCAGCCGCTCGGCCAGCGCCGGATCGCCGGTCAGCCACAGGGTGACCAGATGGTCCTCGCACCGCGCGATCCGCCGCTGGGGCAGCACCCCCGTCTCCATCAGCGACAGGGCCCGCCGCGCCCAGCGCAGCGAGTCGGCCGCGCCGCCCAGCGGCACGGTCACCCCGATCACCGCCTGGCGGCCCCCCAACGCGGGCGCCAGCGTGCCCATGCGGGCCTCGTCCACCTCGCCGGGCACCAGCAGGTGAGGTCGCGGGTCCTCCAGGTCGGCCAGTACGTCGTCGAGCCCGGGCAGGCGTAACCAATCACCGGCGGCACCGGGCCGCAGCGCCACCAGGGTCACCCGTTCGGGTACGGGCCACCCGACCCGCTGGGCGAGGTCCACGACGGCGGGGTGCGGTGCCGCGCGCCCCGGCCCCGAGACGGCGTCACCGCGGTGCGCCCCGCGGTCGCCGGGTGCCGCACCGGCGAGCCCCGGCTCGTCCGCGGCCGCCGAGCCCGCCAGGATCAGCCGCAGCAGCCGTGAGCGCTGCGACTCCCACGCGTCGTCCCTGCCGCCCCTGGCCTCCAGGTACCCCTCGCGGCACAGCGACTCGATGACGTCCGCGTAGGCGAAGACCGCGTCGGCGAAGGCGACGATCAGCGAGGCGGGCAGGTTGTAGCGGGTTCCCACGCCGGTGGCGCGGCGCAGTCCCACCCGCGCCCCGACGCGCAGCGCCGACTGGAGACAGTGCAGCCCCCGGCCCTCGTGCGCCTCCAGCCGGCCGAGGCTGCGGCACAGCGCGTCCCGCTGCGCCGTGGACGCCGCCGGGTCCGCGACGAGTTCGACGAAGGTGGTGAGGTTCTGCCGCACGCAGTGCAGCAGAACCGTCCGGCTCGGGCCCTCCAGCAAGGGGCCGTACTCGGGCACCGCCCGGCCGATCTCCTGCACCATCTCGTCGGCGACGGCGGGCAGTTCCGGCCACATCACGGACGCCAGTTCCTGGGGGAGCGGGCCCGGCGCCTGGGCGCGGGACTGGGACGCTGCTGCTGTCTGCACCATGGACGTACCCTCCACTGTCGGCCTGCGTCGGTCAGACGAGCCAACCGGCCAAGGTGGGGGACGAGTCCGGCCTCGTGCGGCCGGTGCGGCCGGCCGCCTGTCGATGGAATCGCGCACTCCGCTGCCGTGCCGCGTGGGGGCGGCGCCTCGCGTCGGTGGCGTACGGCATCGGCGCTCGTGCACGGGAGACCTTAGACCAGCGGGCGCGGCGGCGCAGCCCCTCGGAAACGCGGAAGATGGCCGGTACACGCGCGAGTCACCACGCTGCCACCGCCGCCGGGCGCCGTCACCAGTGCGCAGCCGGAATGCGCACCTGGTGATGAACCGCGCTGTGTGAAAAGGCCGTCGACGCGCAGGCGGTGACAAGAAATCCGGCCTGCGGGAAACGCCCCCTCACTTCTTGTGCGGAGGTATTGCACCGGCGCATTACCAGTGCGTAACGTCCCGTCGTGCCAGCCCTCGAAAAGGGCATACGGAAAATGGCGTGGCGCAGCGTTCTCTGCGATGAGCAGCGACTGTGCCGAGAATGTCGCCCCGGTGCGGAGCACAGCTCTTCAGGATCCCACATCCAGTGGAGGGAATGTCACGTGCGCAAATTCACCAGACGGGCCGCGGTCGCGGCCGTCGCCGCGGTCGCGGCCCTCGGCTTCTCCGCCGCCTCGGCAGCCGCCACCTCGGCCGGCACCTGGACGGTCACCCCGGGCGGCGCGTTCTCCGCGAACGCCTCCCAGCCGACCCTGTCGGTCCCCAACGCGCAGCTGGTCTGTTCGAGTTCGGACGCCGGCGGCGACCTCAAGACGGGCTCCGGCAACGCGGGCGCCGGCCTCGGCACCATCGACTCGCTGACCTTCACGGGCTGCTCCCTGGCCGGCATCAGCTTCGACGTCACCGTCTCCAGCCCGCTCAGCATCAACGCGGAGTCCGTCGATGCGGGCAACCCCGACCGGGTCACCGGCTCCATCAGCGGCATCACCGCCTCCATCTCCGACGCCGACGGCCTGTGCAGCGCCTCCTTCGCGGGCCCGGACGGCGGCGACGCCACGGTGACGGGCTACTTCGACAACGCCACCCACCAGCTCGTCATCAACGGCGGCAACCTCCAGGCCACCGACGCCGACTGCCTCGGCCTGATCAACGCCGGCGACTCGGCCACCTTCAACGCCGCCTACGACACCGACCCGGCCCAGACCATCACCGCCGACTGACGCCCGGGACACCCGCACCGCCGGCCGCACCAGGCCGGCACCCGAACGACCCGCCGCACCCGCACTCCCCGTGCGGGTGCGGCGCACCAGCCCGCCCCGGCCGCGGGGAAACAGCAGCCCCGCCCGCCCCGGGCGACGAGCCGACCGTTGGAGTCACGCGTGAGACCCAGTGCCCGAACCCGGCGACGCACCGCACGGGGCGCCGCCGTGGCGGCGGTCGCGCTGGTGGCCGGGGTACTGCCGGGTACGGGCTCACAGGCGCGGGACAGCGAGGCCACGGTGCGCCTCGCCTACACGTGCGCGTTCCCCACGGGGGTACAGCGCGTGGCGGCCGAGGTCTCCGCCAGGTTCCCCACATCCGGCACACCGGGCAGCCCGCTGCGGGTGAGCCGGCTCGAAGTCGACACCGTGCTCTCCGCGAAGACGCTGGCCGAGATCCTGCCCGCCGGCACCACCGACGTCGCCTCCGCCGCGACGCTGACGGTGCGGGTGGCCCAGGGAACCTCTGACGCCGAAGCCCGATGGGACGGCCTCAAGGCCCCCTCCGCCCCGGTGCGGGACGCCGCGGACCTCACCCTGGCGCACCGGGGAGAGCCCCCGCCCGTGACCGTCGAGCGCGCGGGCAAGGTGACCTTCACCGTCGGCGCGCTCGACCTGGACCTCGCCCCGCAGGGGGAGCCCTCAGCGGGACCGTCGACACTTCCGGCCAAGGCACCGCCCGCGGCCCGGTGCACACCGGCGGACGAGCGGGGCCCCGTGCTGGCCACCGTCCCGGTCGGCGGCCAGGAGGGGTCGCCGCGCCCGTCCGCTTCGCCCACCCCGACAGGGAGCGCGGCGCCGCCGGGGCGGGACGAGGGGGGCCAGGGGGACGAGGACGGGCGGAGCGCACGCCGCGAGGCGGACATCGACGTGGGAGACGACCCGCTGCCACCCGCGAAGCCGTGCGAGTCCGAGCGGCCCACGGCCGAGCTGGACCGCTCGAAGCTGCCCGAGCCGCCGCCGGGCGTGACCATGGTGAAACTGGCGGGCACGCACTGGTGCACGGTCCCGGTCGCCGTGGCCAACGTGCTCAAGCTGCGGGGCGGCATGGCGATCAACGACCCCGCCGACGGGGCCACCACCGCCAACCTGCTGATCAACGTCGAGTCGGGCAGCGACGGCACCTACAACCAGACCCGGAGCGTCGGCGAGGTCACGCTGCCCGACGCCTCCGCCACCTTCCTCGACTTCGACCTGATGCCCGTCACCGCGAAGATCGAGTTCACCGGCACCCCGATGACGATCGTGACCGAGCAGCGCGGCAACACGCTGCCCAACTACGCCACGGTCTTCATGAGCCAGACCCTGCGGATGCACCACGTGGCGGTGAACGGCACCCCGCTGCCGGTGGGGCCGCACTGCCGTACGGAGAAACCGGTCGACATCGAACTGCACGGCGTCGGCCCGGACGAGTACCACGTCTTCAAGGGCGGCGTCCTGCGCGCCGAACTCGACATCCCCGCCTTCACCGGGTGCGGAACCGGCGGCGAGGACCTGGACCGGTTGTTCACCGCGAGCATCTCGGGCAGCGGCAACTACATGAAGCTCATCCAGGGGCAACCGTGCCTGATGCGCCCCGGCGGGCTGGGATGCGCGGCGCCGCCCGAGGTTCCGGAGCTGCCGAGATGAGCGCGGTCGCACAAACGCACCGGGAGGGGGCGCCGTCATGGGCATCGAAGTGACCGTTGAGGGGCTGACGAAGTCCTTCGGGACGAAGAACATCTGGCAGGACCTCACGCTCACCCTGCCCGCAGGCGAGGTCAGCGTCATGCTCGGCCCCTCCGGCACGGGGAAGACGGTCTTCCTCAAGTCGCTGATCGGGCTGGTCAAACCGGAGCGCGGCAGCGTGCTCGTGGACGGCGTCGACATGGTGCGCAGCCGGGAGCGCGACGTGTACGAGGCCCGCAAGAAGTTCGGGCTGATGTTCCAGGACGGCGCGCTGTTCGGCTCCATGAACCTCTTCGACAACATCGCCTTCCCGCTGCGCGAGCACACCAAGAAGAAGGAGACCGAGATCGGCCGCATCGTGAGGGAGCGGCTGGAGATGGTGGGTCTCGCCGGCGACGAGGACAAACTGCCGGGCGAGATATCCGGCGGCATGCGCAAGCGCGCGGGCCTCGCCCGCGCCCTCGTCCTAGACCCCCAGATCATCCTGTGCGACGAGCCCGACTCCGGACTCGACCCGGTGCGCACCGCCTTCACCTCGCAGTTGCTCATCGATCTGAACGCGCAGATCGACGCGACGATGCTGATCGTCACCCACAACCTCGACATCGCCGCGACGGTGCCCGACAACATGGGCATGCTCTTCCGCCGCAACCTGGTCACCTTCGGGCCGCGGGAGGTGCTGCTCACCAGCGAGGAACCGGTCATCGCGCAGTTCCTGTCCGGCAGCCGCACCGGCCCCATCGGCATGTCGGAGGAGAAGGACGCGGCCACCCTCGCCCGCGAGGCCGACGGGCAGGCGGCAGGGCCGCTGCACGCCGTACCCCGCGAGGTCGTTCCGCAGCTGGAGCCCACCCCCGGGCTGCCGGAGCGGCAGGCGGTGCGGCGGCGCAGGGAGCGGGTGCTGGGCATGCTCGACCAACTGCCGCCCGCCGCCCGCCGCGCCGTCGAGGCGAGCCTGCCGCAGAACATGCCGCCTCTGCCGCAGCGCACCGGCGTCGCGCGGCGCGGAGGCGAGGCGGGCGCGGCCGGTGCGGACCCGAACGCGGCGACGGCTTCCGTGGACACCGGCCGCCCGGACCTGTCGTCAGGGCCCAGGGAGCGCCCGTGACCGCCACCGAGCAGACGCCGCCCGGCGCGGGCGGGAGACCCGAGCCGGGCCCCGCTCGGCGAAAGGCCGTCAAGGCACCGCTCAGGGGGCTCGGGTTCCTGCGCGAGCCCGGCAGGCTCTTCGCCCTCGCGCTCACGGTGGTGCGGGCGGTCTTCCGGCGGCCCTTCCAGCTGCGGGAGTTCGTCGAGCAGTTCTGGTTCATCGCCAGCGTCACGATCCTGCCCGCCGCCCTCGTCTCCATCCCGTTCGGCGCGGTCATCGCCCTCCAGGTCGGCTCGCTGACCAGCCAGATCAGCGCCCAGTCGTTCACAGGGGCCGCCAGCGTGCTGGTCAACATCCAGCAGGCCAGCCCCCTGATCGTCGCGCTGCTGATCTCCGGCGCCGCAGGGTCGGCGATCTGCGCGGACCTGGGCTCGCGCACCATCCGCGAGGAACTGGACGCCATGGAGGTCATGGGGGTCTCGCCGATCCAGCGTCTCGTGGTGCCGCGGGTGCTGGCCACCGTCGGCGTGGCGGTGCTGCTCAACGGCATGGTCTCCGTCGTCGGCACGCTGGGCGGCTACTTCTTCAACGTCGTCCTCCAGGACGGCACCCCGGGCGCCTACCTGGCCAGCTTCTCCGCGCTGGCGCAGCTGCCCGACCTGTACATCAGCGAGATCAAGGCCATGATCTTCGGGTTCATCGCCGGCATCGTCGCCGCCTACCGGGGGCTGAACCCGCGCGGCGGGCCCAAGGGCGTGGGCGACGCGGTCAACCAGTCCGTCGTCATCACCTTCCTCCTCCTCTTCTTCGTCAACATGATCCTCACCGGGATCTACCTCCAGCTCGTACCGCCGAAGGGGGGCTGACCCATGGCCCAGCCCGGCCCGCCGGCCCGCCTGTTCGGCTGGCTCGACAAACCCGGCGACCAGTTCCTCTTCCACCTGCGCGCGCTGCTGTGGGTGCCGAAGGCGCTGCTGCGCTACCTGCACGAGGTGCTGCGGCTGCTGGCGCAGGTGGCGTTCGGCAGCGGCGGCCTCGGCGTGATCGGCGGCACCGTCGGCGTGATGACCGCCATGACCCTCTTCACCGGGACGGTCGTCGGCATGCAGGGGTACGCCGCGCTCAACCAGATCGGCACCGACGCGTTCACGGGCTTCATCTCCGCCTACTTCAACACCCGCGAGATCGCCCCGCTGGTGGCGGGCCTCGCCCTGTCCGCGACCCTCGGCGCGGGCTTCACCGCGCAACTGGGCGCCATGCGCATCAACGAGGAGATCGACGCCCTCGACAGCATGGGCATCCGCTCCATGCCGTACCTGGTCACCACCCGCATCATCGCCGGTGTCATCGGCATCCTCCCGCTGTACGGCATCGGACTGCTCAGCTCCTACCTGTCGTCCCGCTTCATCACCGTCTTCTACAACGACCAGTCGGCCGGCACCTACGACCACTACTTCGCGCTGTTCCTCTCGCCCACCGACGTGCTGCTCTCCTTCCTGAAGGTCTTCGTCTTCAGCGTCATGGTGATCGTCACCCACTGCTACTACGGCTACCGCGCCGAGGGCGGCCCCGCGGGCGTCGGCATCGCGGTGGGACGGTCGGTGCGCAACGCGATCGTGCTCATCAGCGTCACCGACTTCTTCCTCAGCCTGGCCCTGTGGGGCGCCACCACGACCGTGAAGGTCGCCGGATGAGCGCCCCCGCGGAAGGACGGCGCGGCGCCACGGCCCGCCGCCGGATGGCCGGCGTCGTCTTCCTGCTGGTGCCCGCGCTGCTGATCTGGCTGGCGGTCGCCGTCTACGACAAGCAGTTCTCCGACGACGCCGAGATCACCGTGCGCACCTCGCAGGCGGGCAACGAGATGCACGTCAACGCGGACGTGAAGATGCGCGGCGTCGTCGTCGGCCAGGTGCGCGAGATCAGCTCCGACGGGCGGGGCGCGCGGCTGCGGGTGGCTCTCCACCGCGACAAGCTGGAGGGCATACCGGCGGACGTGCGCGCCCAGATGCTGCCCACCACCGTCTTCGGGCAGCGCTACGTGGCGCTCGTGGCGCCCGAGAACCCCTCGCCGAAGGCGATCAGTGCCGGTGCCACCATCCCGCGGGACCGCAGCCGCAACGCCATCGAGCTCGAAGAGGTGCTGGACAGCCTGCTGCCCACCCTCACCGCCGTCCAGCCGCAGAAGCTGTCGGCGACCCTGACCGCCGTCGCACAGGCGTTGGAGGGCAGGGGCGACGCGCTCGGCGACACCCTCGTCACGCTCGACGCCTACCTGGCCAAGCTCAACCCGCACCTGCCGGCGCTCAACCGCGACATCGAGGAACTCGTCGAGGTCAGCCACCTGTACGCCGACACGGCGCCCGACATCCTCACCGCGCTCTCCGACTTCGCCACCACCAGCAGCACGCTGGCCGAGAAGGCGGAGGACCTGTCCACCGCGTACGGCGCGGCCACCGGCACCGCCCGCGAGATGACGGCCTTCCTGCGGGAGAACCGGGGCAACATCATCCGGCTGGCCGGGGCGAGCCGCCCCACCCTGCGCACCCTCGCCGCACAGTCCCCGTCCTTCCCCTGCACCCTGCGCACGCTCGCCACCTTCGTGCCCGTGATGGACCAGGCGCTCGGCAAGGGCACCGACGAGCCGGGCCTGCACGTCGACGTGAAGGTCGTGCCCTCACGCGGCAAATACCGCCCCGGCAAGGACACCCCCGTATACGGCCACACCGGCGGCAGCCCGCGCTGCTACTCGGTTCCCTACCTCGGCCCGGCCGGCGGTACGCGGGCGAAGGGCGCCGACGAGGCGAAGGGGTCCGGCGGCGCGGAGGCCACCGAGAAAGGGCGGGGCGCAGCGGGGGCCGAGGACGCCGCCGGCCAGGCGCCCGAGCCGGCTCCCCCAGGCGCGACCGTCGCGGACGCCCAAGGCGGCACGGGGATGCCCAACTCGCCGCAGGAGAACCGGTTGATCAACGAACTGCTGGCGCCGGGAGCGGGCGCGTCGGCCACCGACCTGCCCGGCTGGAGCAGCGTCCTGGCCGGGCCCGCGCTGCGCGGCACGGAGGTGAGCCTGCGATGAACCGCGCGGGCCTGGCAGGCCCCCTGATCAAGTCGCTCGTCTTCGTGCTGACGACCTCCCTGGCCACCGCCGTCCTCGCGCTGAGCATCTCCCACACCGGCGTCGGGGAGAGCGACACCTACCGGGCGCGGTTCAGCGACGTCACCGGACTCGTGGAGGGCGACAGCGTCCGGATCGCGGGCGTGCGGGTCGGACAGGTCGACCACATCGCCGTCGTCGACCGCCGCGTCGCCGAGGTGCGGTTCTCCGTCGAGAAGGGCCGGAGGCTCCCGGCCTCGGTGCACGCCTCGGTGAAGTACCTCAACATGGTCGGCCAGCGCTACGTCGACCTCAGGCGCGGCAGCGGACCCGTCGGGCACGACCTCGCCGCGGACGGGACCATCCCGCTCAGCCGCACGACACCCGCGCTCGACCTCACCCAGCTCTTCAACGGCTTCAAGCCCCTGTTCGAAGGGCTGTCGCCCAAGGAGACCAACCAGCTGGCCGGAGAGATCATCCAGGTGCTCCAGGGCGAGGGCGGGACCGTGACCTCGCTGGTCGGCCACGTCAGCTCCCTGACCACCAGGCTCGCCCGCAAGGACAAGGTCATCGGCTCCCTCATCAAGAACCTCGACACCGTGCTGGAGACCGTCAACCGGCGCGAGGAGAACTTCAACGAACTCGTCACCAGCCTCAGCGACCTGGTGTCCGGCTTCGCCAAGGACCGGAAACCCCTCGGGGAGGCCATCAGCGCCATGGGCGGGCTGGCCACCACCACGGCCGGGCTGGTCGAGGACGGCAGGGCGCCCCTCAAGGCGGACATCCGCGAACTGGGCAGGCTCTCCGGCCAACTGAACGCGGGCACACCGCAGTTCGAGAAGTTCCTGCGCACCTCACCGCAGAAGATGCGCACCCTCGCCAGGGCGGCCTCCTACGGCTCCTGGTTCAACACCTACCTGTGCGAGGCCCGGATCAGCGGACTGCGCACCACGGACGGCAGCGAGCCGCCCACCGGCATCGGTACCAGCGAGCCGAGGTGCCGAAGATGAGCGCCCCCCGGCGGCTGCGGATGCCGCGCGTCAAGCCGATGTCCGAGCGCAACCCCATCGCCGTCTGCCTCGTCGGACTGGTCCTCCTCGCGCTGCTGGGCACGGCCGTCTACCGCGCCGACGACCTGCCGCTCATCGGCGGCGGCACCACCTACACCGCCGACTTCACCGAGGCGGCCGGGCTGCGCGCCGGCAACGAGGTGCGCGTCGCGGGCGTCAAGGTCGGTGAGGTGTCCGAGGTCGCCCTGGACGGCGCCAAGGTCGCGGTGTCCTTCCGGGTGAAGGACACCTGGGTGGGCAACGCCAGCAGGGCGGCCATCAGCATCCGCACCCTGCTGGGCGAGAAGTACCTCGCGCTCGATCCGCTCGGCGGCCGCCGGCAGGACCCGCACCAGCGCATCCCCGTCGGACGCACCACGTCCCCTTACGACGTGACGCAGGCCTTCACCGGGCTCGGGCGCACCTTCGAGGAGATCGACTCGGCCAAGCTCGCCGACAGCTTCCGGGCCGTCTCCGACACCTTCGCCGGCACACCGGCCCACGTGCGCGGCGCCGCCAAGGGGCTCTCCAAGCTGTCGCGGACCCTCTCCTCCCGCGACACGGAACTGGCCGACCTGCTGGCCGGAGCCAAGAAACTGACCCGCACCCTCAAGGGCCAACGCGACGAGTTCACCACTCTGCTGAGCGACGGCAACCTGCTGCTCGCCGAGGTCCGCGCCCGCCGCGGCGCCATCCACCAGCTGCTGACCGGCACCCGCGACCTGGGCCGCGAGCTGACCGGGGTGGTGGACGACAACAACAAACAGCTCGGCCCCACACTGCGCGCCCTCGACCGGGTCACCGGCGTACTGGCCGACAACCGCCGGCGCCTCGACGAAGCGCTCGCCGTCGCGGGGCCCTACTACCGCCTCATCGGCAACACCCTCGGCAACGGCCGCTGGTTCGACAGCTACCTGTGCGGCCTCGTGCCCAAGCGGTACCTGCCGCCCGGTACCCCGCCGGAGACCGGCTGCCGCCCGCCGAAACCCGGAGGTGAGGGCCGATGAGCACCGAACCCGCACGCCCGCGCGGGCGCGGCCTCGCCCTGGCCGCCGCCCTCGCCCTGGTGATCGGCGCCTCAGCCGGTGGCGCGACCGTGCTCGGCGGCCGGGACGGTACCCGCGTCACCGCCTGGTTCGAGCGGGCCGTCGGCGTCTACGAGGGCTCCGACCTGCGAGTGCTGGGCGTCCGCGTCGGCCGCGTCGAGGCCGTCGAACCGCACGGCAAGAAAGTGGAGGTCACCCTCCGCATCGACGAGGGCGTCGAGGTCCCCGCGAACGCCCGTGCCGTCGTCATCGCGCCCAGCCTCGTCTCCGACCGCTACGTGCAGCTCACCCCCGCCTACACCACGGGGCCCAAGCTGGCCGACTCCGCCGTCCTGCCCTCGGGGCGCAACTCCGTTCCGCTGGAGGTCGACCAGCTCTACGCCGGCATCACCGAGCTGAGCGACGCGCTCGGCCCCGAGGGCGCCAACTCCGACGGAGCGCTGTCCGCACTGCTGGACGTCGGCGCGCAGAACCTGGACGGCAACGGAGCGGCCCTCGGCGAGTCCGTCGAGGAGTTCGGCAAGGCGGCCAAGACCCTCGACGGCAACAGCGGCGACCTGTTCGCCACCGTCGGCTACCTGCGCTCCTTCACCAGCATGCTCAAGCGCAACGACACCCGCGTCCGCACGGCGGAGCGGCAGCTCTCGGACGTGACCACCTTCCTCGCCGAGGACAAGGAGAACCTCGCCCAGGCCCTCGCCCAACTCGGTACGGCGCTGGGCAAGGTGAAGAAGTTCATCGAGGACAACCGCGGCGGCCTCAAGAAGAACGTCAGGAAACTGGCGCCCCTTACCCAGACCCTCGTCGACCAGCGCGCCTCCCTCGCCGAGGCGTTGGACACCGCGCCGCTGGCCGCCGGCAACTTCCTCAAGATCTACAACCCGGACCAGGGCACCCTCGACAACCGGGCCGACATCAACGAGCTGAGCATGGGCGGCCCCCTGCTGCCCGCCCAGGGCTCCGCCGCCTCGGGCACGGCAGGGCTCGTGCCCGTCACCCCGAGCGAGCGCGAGGCGCTGCCCGCCGTCCCCCTGCCTCCGGCAGGACCGGTCTACGGCACCCCCGACAAGAGGACCGACGCACGTGAGGGGGCGGACGGATGAGCCGCGCACGGACGGGGAGACGGGCCGTGGCGGTGCGCGCCGGCACCGGCGTCGCCGCCGCCGCGGTGGCCGCCGCGCTGGGGCTCACCCTGCTGGGCGGCGGAGTGGACCTGCCGCGGTTCGGCGGCCTCGAGGACCTGCCGCTGCCCGGCGGCGCCGACCTCGGCGACCACCCGTACACGGTGACCGCCGAGTTCCGGGACGTACTCAGCCTCGTCCCGCAGTCCTCCGTGAAGATGAACGACGTCACCGTCGGCAAGATCACCAAGATCACGCTCGGCAGGAAGGGCTGGACGGCCGAGGTCACCATGCGCCTCAACGGGCGGGTGCGGCTCCCGGCGACGCCCTACGCGCGCATCGAACAGTCCAGCCTGCTGGGCGAGAAGTACGTGCAGATCCTCGACCCGCCGAAGGGCGAGGACGCCGGGGGAGGGGACGGCTCCCTGCCCGCGGCATCCGCCGCCCACCACCCGGGCAGCCGCCGGAGCACCCACATCCCCCTGGCCCGCACCCACCGCAACCCCGAGGTCGAAGAGGTGCTCGGCGCTCTCTCGCTGCTGCTCAACGGCGGCGGCGTCAGCCAGCTCAAGACCATCACCACCGAGCTGAACAAGGCCCTCGACGGCAACGAGGAGGAGGCCAGGTCGATGCTGCGCCGCGTCAACAAGCTGGTCAGCGACCTCGACCGGCACAAGGGCGACATCACCGGCGCGCTCGACGGCGTCAACCGGCTCTCCGCCACCCTCGCCGCACGCAAGAAGAGCATCGACACCGTCCTCACCGAGGTCAGCCCAGGGCTGACCACGCTGGAGGACCAGCGCGGGCAGCTGATGACGATGCTGCGCTCCCTCGACACCCTCTCCGGCGTCGCCGTCGACACCGTCAACCGCGGCAAGGACGACATCGTCGCCGACCTCAAGGCCCTCGCCCCCACCCTGCGCCGCCTCGCCGACTCGGGGGCGGACCTGCCCGACTCGCTCCAGGTGCTGTTCACCTACCCGTTCACCGACGAGGTCCTGACCGGGGTCAAGGGCGACTACCTCAACCTCTATCTGCGGGTGACGGCGCCACCTGGCACCACACTGCGACCGCCACTGGAGGAGGAACCGATCCCCGTCGACCCGGGCGCCGGGGGGACCGGCAGCCCGGCCGCACTGCCGCTGCCCGCGGTCGCCGCGGCACCCGAAGCGGCCGGGGGTGAGGGGTGATGCCGGCCCGCGCCGTCCTCGTCAAGAACATCGCCTTCCTCGTCCTGGCCGTGCTCGTCCTCGGCCTGATCGGCGTCCGCTACGCCGACGTGGGCCGCTACGTGGGCCTGCGCGACTACTACACCGTCCGCGTGGAACTCGCCCGCACCGGCGGCCTGTACGAGCACGCCAACGTCACCTACCGCGGCGTGTCCGTGGGGCGGGTCGACACCATCGACCTCACCGACACCGGCGTCGCCGCCGACCTGCGGATCAACACGTCGTCGCCCCGCATCCCCGACGAGCTCGAGGCCGTCGTCGCCAACCTCTCGGCCGTCGGCGAGCAGTACATCGACCTGCGCCCCAGCACTAAGAAGGGCCCCTACCTGCACGACGGCTCCGTCATCCGGCAGGCCGACACCGACCTGCCCGCGCCGCCCACCAAGGTGCTCAGCAGCGTCGACAACCTGGTCTCCTCCGTCCCGCACGACGCACTGCGTACCGTCGTCGACGAGCTGGGCACCACCTTCGAGGGGCGCGGCGACGACCTGGAGGCCCTGCTGGAGACGGGCAGCGAGTTCCTCGACTCCGCCGACGCGGCCGCCCCCGAGACCACCGGACTCATCGTCGACTCCGCAACCGTGCTGCGCACCCAGCGCGAAGAGGGCGACGCGCTGCGCGACTTCGCCACCGGCGCCCGGGAACTGCTCGCACAGCTGAAGCGGTCCGACCCCGACCTGCGCCGCCTCATCGCCCGTACCCCGGGCGCCGCCACTCAGGTGACGGGCCTGCTGCGCGACCTCGACCCCGGCCTCAGCGTGCTGCTCGCCAACCTCACCACCACCTCCGAACTCGCCCTCACCCGGCAGCGCGGCATCGAGGAACTCCTCGTCACCCTGCCCCGGGTGGCCGCCGCGGGATCCACCGCCATCACCAAGGAAGGGGCCACACTCGGCATGTCACTCGCCTTCTTCGACCCCCTGCCCTGCACGGCGGGGTACGAGGGCACCCACTACCGCAACGGCCTGGAGACGGGGAAGGCACCGCCGCTCAACGAGCGCGCGCACTGTGCCTCCCCGGCGGCAGGCGGCAAGAACGTACGCGGCTCAGCCAACGCCCCCACGGGCGGCCCGCCGCCGGCACCCGCGCGCCCGGGATCCCTCGCCACCGACCACGCCGACCGGCTGACCGCCCGCTCCGCTGACGGAGCCACACGGCAACCGCACGACATGGCCGCTCTGCTCGGACTGAAGCAGGGGAAGGAGGGAAAGTGAGCACCGACGTACAGGGCCGAGCGGACACCGGGCCGGACCCGACGGGGGAGAATACCCCCGCGGAAGAGGGCGTGGCCCCCGCACCTGTGCCCGTCGACGAGGCCGACGGGGCCGAGTGCGGCGAGGACACGGGAGCAGACACGGGCACCGGCGCCGGCGCGCGGCGGCCGCGCGGAGCGGTCTGGCAGGTCGGACTGCTGTTGGCCGCGCTGCTGTTCTGCGCGGCCTCGGCATGGCTCTACCGGAGCGCGCACACCGACGACGACCTCGCCTACTCCCGCGCCCGCGACGAGGCACTCGCCGCCGGGCGTAGCCATCTGGCCACCCTCAACTCCATCGACGCGCGGCACATCACCGCCGGACTGCGCGAGTGGCGCGACGCGACCACGGGACCGCTCCGCGACCAGCTGCGCCGCGACGAGAACACGAGCGCCGACACCCTGGAGGAGCGCGGCACCAGCGCCCGCGCCCGGGTCACCGACGCGGCGCTCACCGGCCTGGACGACACGGCGGGCACCGCCGAGCTGATCGCCACCGTGCGTATCACGACTACGACCAGGGGCGGGGCGCCCGCCGCCGACCGCAAGCGCATGACGGCCGGACTCGAACGGACGGACGACGGGTGGAAGCTCACCTCGCTGGCCCCCGTCCCCGTGGGGGAGGAGCGCCGATGAGACGTCCCGCCTTCCCCCGCACGGTTCGGCTCCTCGCCCTGCTGGGAAGCCGGCGTGCCCGCTGGTACGTGGTGGCGGTGCTCGCCCTGGCGCTCGCCGCGGGGACCGGTTTCCTCGTGCGGGCGGCCCAGTTGACGAGCGGCGACGCGGCCCGCAACGCCGCACTGACCGACCGCGCGGCCACCAGCAGGGCCTCCGGCGAGGTCGGTGACGCGCTCTCCCGGATCTTCTCGTATACCCCCGAGGGCCTGGCCCGCACCGAACAGGCGGCCGACGACCTGCTCGCGGGCAAGGCGGCGCGCCAGTACGACACGCTGTTCGCGCAGGTGACGAAGCAGGCGCGGGAGCAGAAGCTCACGCTCGCCACCCGTGTCGTCGACGTCGGCGTGGCCCGGCTGCGCGGTGACCGCGCCGAACTGCTCGTCTTCCTCGACCAGACCACGAGCCGCGAGGGCCAGGAGCCCACCCACGCCGCCGCGCAGCTCTCCGTCACCGCACACCGCGACCACGGCGACTGGCGGATCGTCGCGATGAAGGCCAGGTGAGACCGATGACCCACGCACGCGAGGCGGACACCGCCGCCCCGAAGGCGGACAGCGCCGCCGCCGCGGCAGACGCCGACACTTCCGCGGCAGACGCCGACGCCCCCGAGGCGGATATGGAAGCGGCACGGACGGAGGGCGGGAGCGAGAAGGTTGGGACGACCGCGAGACGGGCGAAGCGCGGACGAGTCCGGCGGCTCACCGGCGGCGGCCCCCTCCGCACGGTGGCGCTCGCCCTGGCCTTCGCGGCGCTGTGCTCTGCCGTGTGGGCGGGCTTCTCCTGGTACGGCGCCGCACACGACGACACCCTGGAGTACGCCGCGACCCGCGACGAGGTGCGCTCGGCGGGCGAACAGGCGGTGCAGAACCTCAACACCCTCGACCACCGCGAGATCGACGCGGGGCTCGACTCCTGGGAGGAGTCCACCACCGGTGAGCTGCGCGGCCAGCTGAAGAAGGGCCGCGAGGAGTTCGAGAAGCAGATCCGTGCGGCCAAGACCGTCACGTCGGCGCGGATCCTGACCAGCGCCGTCGCCGAGCTGGACGAGCGGGCAGGCCGGGCCGGTGTGCTGGTCGCGGTGAGGACCACGGTCAAGGCCCCCAAGGAGAAGCCCGCGACCAAGCAGACCCGGATGCGCGGCGAACTCACCCGTACCGAGGACGGCTGGAAGCTCAGCGCCCTCGCCCAGGTGCCGGTCGGCTACTCGGCCACCGCACCGGACGAGCGCGGCTGACCGAGCGAGGAGCAGCACATTCATGTCCACCACCCGCCACCTCGTCAACCGCCGACGCCGCCTCGCCGACCGGCCGCGCACGGGCCGGGCGCCGCAGCCGGACCGCCCGAACCCGACACACCCTGCACCCGGACCTGAGCCCCGCGGCGACGACCCCCGCGGCGACCGACCGCGTATCGACGATTCCGGCGCCGAGAAGCGCCGCGACGCCGCCTCGCGGGACGTCGAGCCGGCCGCCGACGAAGCGCGTGCCGACGAACGCGGCAGGCGCACGCCCGCCGCGCCCTTGGCCCTGGCCGGCCGGCTCGCCCGGCTCGTACGGGGGTGGGCACCGCGTGGGCGCGCGCTGCTGCTCGTCTGCGCCGCGCTCACCCTCCTGCTCGGCGGCTTCGCCGCCTGGGCGGCGACCGAGGCCGCCGGGCTGCGGGACGCGGCGTCCGCACGGAACACCGCTCTCGCGGACGCCGCCGGTACGAGCCAGGTCAAGGGCGAGGTCACCAGCGCCGTCAACGCGCTCTTCTCCTACGACCACGCCGAGCCGGAGAAGAACGAGGACGCGGCGCGCCGTCTCCTGACCGGGAAAGCCGTCGAACAGCACCGCGAACTGCTCACCGCCGTAAGGAAACAGGGCCGCGAGCAGAAGCTCGTCCTGACCACGGCCGTCACCGACAGCGCGGTCACCGCGCTCGAAGGCGACCGTGCACGCGTCCTCCTGTTCGCGGACCAGCACAGCGCCCGTACCGGAGCGCGGGGCGAGAAGAAGGCGCGGGCGGACGAGGAGAAGGCGGACGGCGGAGCGAGAGACGACGCCACCTACGCCGGCGCCATGCTCGCGGTCAACGCCGTACGGCAGGACGGCACATGGAAGATCGCGGCCATCGACACCCTCAGCTGAAGGACGGCCCATGACCCAGCAGGACGGGAAGAAGACGTCCCGGCGATCCGGACCGGGCGGACGAGGCGGGCGGTCGCGACAGGGCGGACACACCGCGGCCGGCGGTCGCGTGGCGCTGCCCGCCGGCAGCGGACGCGTGAGGCTGCGGCGGGGCACCGCGAGTACCGCACTCGCCGTGGTGGCGGTCGCCGCGCTGACGGCCTCGCAGGCCCCCGGCGTCGCCGGTGCCAGGGACGCCCGCGCTCCGTGGGACTCCCACCGCGCCGCCGCCCCCTCTCCGACAGGCGCCGCCGACGACGGTTCCTACCACACGGAACTGCCGCCCCTCGACGGGGCGTCCGGCAGGCTCGCCGACCGCGCGAGCACCCTCGCGACCGCGGCCGCTTCCGGTATCCCCGCCACCGTCCTGAGCGCCTACCGGCACGCCGCCGGAACCCTGCGCTCGACAGCACCGGACTGCGGGCTGCCCTGGGAACTGCTGGCCGCCATCGGCAAGGTGGAGTCGGGACAGGCCCGCGGAGGTGACGTACGGCCCGACGGCACCACCCGCCGGCCGATTCTCGGCCCCGTGCTCGACGGGCACGGGTTCGCCCGCATCGCGGACACGGACGGTGGCGCCTGGGACGGGAACGACGAGTTCGACCGTGCCGTCGGCCCCTTGCAGTTCATCCCCTCCACCTGGCGGACCTGGGCGTCCGACGGGAACCGGGACGGCAGGAAGGACCCCCACAACATCCACGACGCGGCACTGGCCGCCGGCCGCTACCTGTGCGCCGACGGCCGTGACCTGACCCGCGCACCGGGGCTGCGCCGGGCGATCCTCAGCTACAACCACTCCGACGCCTACCTGCGCACCGTGCTGGCCTGGCTCCGCTTCTACCGTGAGGGCACCCACGCCGTACCCGACGGAGAGGGCGTCCTTACCGCCGGTGGGAGCGGCGAGGGCTGGGGTGGCGGGAAACGCGGCAGCGGGGGCGGAGGCGGGGCGGCGGAAAAGGAGCGCGGCAAGGGCCCGGGGAGCCGCACGGGGAGCGGCACCCACCACGGCGGCGGCTCACCGGGACCGGGCACGCCGGGTGCGCGTCCCTCGCACCCGGAGCCTTCCGCGTCGGAGGCTCCGACCGAGCCGCCCTCCTGCGACGGGGACACGGGGTCGCCGTCGCCCACTCCCACCCCGACGGACACCCCCACCTCGTCCCCCTCACCCACCCCGACGGACACGCCCTGCGAGAGCCCCTCGGAAGACTGAGCGCCCCCGAGATGAGGACTGCTCGACGGCGCCCCACGGCGCCACAGGACAGAAGAAGCCGCCCGCGGACCCCCCACAGGCCGCGGGCGGCGGCCCAGCGGTGGCGCACGCCCCGGGTGGCTGACGCGTGCTCCCCGGGACTGCTCCCAGAGTGCCCCAGGCCGGCAGGGACCCAGCAGGGGCCGAACGGCCCCTCTGCGAGGTCCCGGCCGGGCGGACGGCGGGTCAGTGCGGGTGCGGCCCGTCGTGGTGGAAGGGCCCGTGGGGGCTGTCGCAGTGGGCCGGTCCCGCGCCGACGGTCGTCAGCGCGTGCGCCCCGGACGGCAGGCGTCCTGCGTGGTCTATCTGGAGCGTGGTGTGCGTGAGGCCGTACCTGTCGGCCAGCAGCCTGTGCAGGTTCAGGCGGACCCTGTGGCAGTCGCCCCCGGGCTCGACCAGCACATGCGCCGAGAGCGCGGGCTCGCCCGAGGTGATCGTCCAGATGTGCAGGTCGTGTACTTCGGTCACGGCGTCGGCGGCGGCCAGGTCGTCGCCCACCGCGTCCGGGTCGAGGCCGACGGGCGCCGCCTCCAGGAAGATCCGGCCGGATTCGCGCAGCAGACCGTAGCCCGCCTTCAGCATCAGTGCGACGACCAGCAGTGTGGCGATGGCGTCGGCGCGGACGTAGCCGGTCACCACGACGACGAGGCCGGCGACGGCGGTTCCGATGAAGGCGAAGAGGTCGTTGAGGATGTGCTGGTAGGCGCCCTCGACGTTGAGCGAGGAGCGGTTCGCGCGCGAGAGGCACCAGGTCGCCAGGAGGTTCACCACGATGCCCACCAGGGCCGTGGTGACCACCATCCAGCCCGTCACCTCGGGCGGGTCGAGCAGCCTGCGCACCGCCTCGTAGCCCAGCCACAGCGCGGCGAGCACCAGGGTGAGCCCGTTGGCGTGCGCGGAGAGGATCTCGGCGCGCTTGAGGCCGAAGGTGTAGCCGCCGCGCGCGGGCCGCGCCGAGAGCCGCATCGCGACCAGCGCCAGCACGATCGAGACGGCGTCGGTGAGCATGTGGGCCGCGTCCGACAGCAGGGCCAGCGAGCCGGCCAGTACGGCGATGGCCGTCTCGACGACGATGAAGGCGCAGATGAGGGCGAGCGCCAGCGAGAGCCAGCGCCGGTCGGCGTGCGCCGAGACACCGTGCGAGTGACCCGCGTGGCCGTGCTGCCCATGGTCCGTCCGCCCGTGGCCGCCTTGCCCGCCGGCCGGCTGCTGCCGCCCTGGCACCGCCCGGCCGGTCGCTCCGTGCCCGTGCTCGTGACTCCCGCTCACCGTCGATCCTCCCCATCGGCATGCCGCTCGCGCGGCTCCGGCTGCCTGAAGTGAAACCCACAGCGTCAAAAGGTGCAAAGGTTGCATCGGTGACGGTTGTCAATACCGATAACACCCGTCTGAGCTGCGGTTTTCTCATGATTCCCGTTGTCGCCGCAGGCCCGGTGCCCCCGTGCCCACACCCGCACGGGACGACACCTGCACCCACACGGGGCGGCGCCCGCACCCACACGGGGGGCGGCGCCCACCGGCACGGGGTGGCGCCTACCGGCACGGGGGCGGCGCCCAGCGGCACCAGCCGGCGCACGCACCCGCTCGGGACGACGCCGGCGGTCTTCGACGGCTTTCGCGAGCCTGGCGGGGCCGGATCTGAGAGGCTGAACACAGCCAGTGAGCGATGTGAGCGACATGAGCGGTGTGAGTGGCTGTGAGTAGCGAGAACCCCGGTACCCCGACGCCCGACCAGACGCGTGCCGAGCCCGGCCGGACGCGCGCCGCCGTGGAGGCCGCGCTCGCCCGGCTGGACCTGACCGCCAAGGTGGCGCTCCTCGGCGGTACCGACATGTGGTCGCTCGACCCCGCGGCCGCCCGGACGGAGGCCGGCTTCGGCCGCCTCGTCTTCTCCGACGGCCCGGCCGGGGTGCGGGGTGAGGACTGGAGCCCCGAGGACCCCAGCGTCGCCCTGCCCTCGCCCACGGCCATCGGCGCCACCTGGGACACCGGGGCCGCCCGGTGCGCCGGGCGGCTGCTGGCCCAGGAGGCCCGCGGCAAGGGCGCCCACGTCGTCCTGGCCCCCACCATCAACCTGCACCGCACCCCGTACGGCGGGCGCCACTTCGAGGCGTACTCCGAGGACCCTCAGCTGACCGGCGTGCTGGGCGCCGCGCTGGTCGCGGGGGTCCAGGAGGGCGGTGTCGGTGCCACACCCAAGCACTACGTGGCCAACGACGCCGAGACCGACCGCTACACCGTGGACGTGCGCGCGGACGGCCGCACCCTGCGGGAGCTGTACCTCGCGCCCTTCGAGCGGGTGGTCCGCACGGCCCGGCCCTGGGCGCTCATGGCCGCCTACAACAGCGTCAACGGCGTCACCATGAGTGAACACGACGTGCTCGTGGGCGGGGTGCTGCGCGGCGAGTGGGGCTTCGACGGCGCCCTCGTCTCCGACTGGACGGGAGCCCGCTCCACCGTCGGCTGCGCCCTCGGCGGCCTCGACCTGGCCATGCCGGGACCCGACACCGTCTACGGTGAGCACCTGGTCGCCGCCGTCCGCGAGGGCAAGGTGGCCGAGGAGACGGTCGACGCCCTCGCCCGGCGGGTGCTGCTGCTGGCCGCACGCGTCGGCGTCCTCGGCGACGTCCCGCCGGCCGTCCCCGCCGAAGTGGTGCCCGCCCCACTCGACGGGCCCGCCACCGTGCGCGATCTGGCCGCGCGCTCCTTCGTCCTGCTGCGCAACCAGGACGCCGTGCTGCCGCTCGCCGAGGGCACCGCCACGGCCCCCGATGCCGCCACCGAAGCGCCACCCCGCCGCCGGATCGCGGTCAGCGGCCTGCACGCCTCCGTGCTCCGGTTCGGCGGCGGGGGCAGCTCGCAGGTCTTTCCCGCGCAGGTCAGCTCCCCTGTGGACGCGCTTGGGGCCGCGCTCCCTGACGGGACCGAGCTGACCTACGAGCCCGGGCCCGACCCGCGCTCCCGCCTCGGGCCCGCGACCCACGCCGACGGCTTCCGGCTGACGGCCGTCCTGCACGGTCTGGACGACGCCGAGATCGCCCGCGCCGACCAGCGGGACGGCAGCGTCCGCTGGATGGGCGGCCTGCCGGGCGGTGCCTCCTTCTCCGACCTGGGCCGCGTCGAGCTGACGGGCGCGTTCACCCCGGCGTGGAGCGGCACGCACCGGCTGGCCGTCAGCGGTGTCGGCCACTTCCGGCTGGAGGCGGGGGAGCGGGTGCTCTACGACGGGGAGCTCCAGCCCGAGAGCGAGGACCCGGCCGCCGCGTTCCTCAACCCTCCGCAGCGGGTCTTCCTCCTCGACGCGGAGGCCGGGGCGAGCGTCCCCGTACGGCTCGTCCACTCGGTCTCCTCCCACGGTGCCGGCGGCCTGTTCGGGCTGATCTCCTTCGCGCTCGGCTACGGCGCCCCCGCCGTGCCCGAGGACGAGCTGATCGACCGGGCCGTACGACAGGCGGCAGCCGCCGACAGCGCGCTCGTCTTCGTCGGCACCACGGACGAGTCGGAGAGCGAGGGCGTCGACCGCGACACCCTGGCCCTTCCGGGCCGCCAGGACGACCTGGTCGCCCGCGTCGCCGAGGTCAACCCCCGCACCGTCGTCGTGGTCAACGCGGGGGCGCCCGTGCTGATGCCCTGGCGTCACGACGTCGCCGCCGTACTGCTGTGCTGGTTCCCCGGTCAGGCAGGGGGTGACGCGCTCGCCGACGTGCTGCTCGGCGCGGCGGAACCCGGCGGGAGACTGCCGACCACCTGGCCCGACGCGGAGGAGGACCTGCCCGTGCACCAGGTCGTCCCCGGCCCCGACGGACAGCTCCCGTACGCCGAGGGCCCGTGGATCGGCTACCGCGCCTGGCGGCGGGCCGACGGGCCGCAGCCCGCCTACTGGTTCGGCCACGGCCTCGGCTACACCACGTGGGAGTACGAATCCCTGAACGTCACGGAACGCACCCCCGCCACGTCAGGTGACGACCCGTACGCACCGGTCGCGGAGGTCGTCGTCCGCGTCCGCAACAGTGGCTCACGCGCGGGACGCGAGGTCGTCCAGCTCTACCTCGGACCCGACGGGGCCGACCGCGGGCTCGCGGCCTTCGCCGTCGTGCAGGCCGCCGCCGGAGCCTCGGCGGACGCCAGGCTGACCGTCCCGCTGCGCGCGGTGCAGTCCTGGGACGACGCGACGCAGACCTGGCACGCCCGTCCGGGACCTGCCACCTTCGCGGCGGGCCGCAGCGCGGCCGACATCCGCCTGACGGCCGAGCTGGAACTGGCCGTTGAGGGCTGAATACCGCCGACGGTGCGTAGGGGGTCGGTGTGCTGGGGGTGGGGGTGGTGGGGGCCGGGTGTGAGGGCACCCATAGGGGCCAGGTCACATACGAAGCGCCTTCGGATGTCCGAGGGGCCGGGGCCGGGGCCGGGAGGGTGGGGTGGAGTGGCGCACGACGGCCGGTGAAGCGGACGAAGCGGGATAGTACGTCACATAGTTGTCGGGGCGGGGAGCCGGTCCGCAGGGTGGCACCCAGGTCGCGACGAGACCGGGCACCCGCCCGAAGACGCGGCCGGATGTGTCCCCCCTCGAAAGGCATCCCGCTCGCATGCGTACTGCTCTGCGCAACACCAAGCTGACCACCGGCCTGACCCTCCTGGGCGCCGCCGGTATCGCCACCACCGCACTGGGCGGCACCGCCCACGCCACCACCACCGCGCCCCAGGCCAAGCCCGCGGCCCACGCCACCAAGGCCGCCAAGGCCGCCGACAAGGACGACAAGGCCAACAAGAAGACCGACAAGGGCGACAAGAAGGCCGACAAGGCCGGCGAGAAGAAGGCCGAGAAGGGCAAGTCCTACCCCGACAACCTGGACGGCTGGATCCGTGAGGCCAAGGCCATCATGGACAAGCACGA
>NZ_QOIM01000001.1 GCF_003323735.1 Streptomyces reniochalinae
GCACTGGTCACACTGGCGCCGACGACGCCAGCACCAAGCCCGCATCAGCCACTACAAACGACGCGGACACAGCCCCTGACCTGGCCACCAGTCACCGCAAGCACCGTTGCAGTACTAGGGCGTGTATCGAAAGGGGACGTTACGCCGGTGGAGGAAGCTGGCGAGCAACGCCAGTTGGTCCACCGCCTCGGCGGTCTTGCCGAAGGGGTTGGTGCTGCGGGTGGCGATGCGCTC
>NZ_QOIM01000034.1 GCF_003323735.1 Streptomyces reniochalinae
TGAACTCCGGTGTGAACGAGCGGCGAGGACGCGGCTTCTTCTTCCCCATGCTCTCCATGATGGACATCCTTCCGGGGCAACGCCCCTGATCTCGAATGTCCGTCAAACCGAATCAAGCCCAGGTCAAGTGGGCGAGGACGAGCGTTGTCTCCTCACTATCTGTGGCGGTTTCCTCCCCTCACGCGATGGCCGCTTAGAGACGGCGCCATTCGGCGCGGGCGGTGCGGAGGGCGCCGAACGTGGTGAAGTAGCGGCGGGTTTTGGTGGAGAAGTGACCTCGAAGCCGAGCACGTGGCCCAGGCGCAGAGCCTGAGGTGTTCGAAGCCTTTGCGAGCGCCGAGGGACCAGGCAGTGCGGATGAGGCGTCCGGCGCGAAGAGGCAGGTCCATGCCTGCCAACTCGGCGACGAAGTGCAGGCGGCGGTGCAGAGTGCCCGTCGCCGTTTCGGCGCCCTTGGTGGCGTACGTGGCGATGTAGGCCGCGACTGCCCGGTCAGTGAGCGCCTGACCGTCGTAGAAGGCTGGGCCGTGGATGGTGCGGATGTCGAGTTGGTCCCTTCTGTGGCTGAGACAGCCGCTACTGAGCGTCATCACAAGCCATTGCAGCAGGTGAGATCCGCTTCCCAGCGCCAAAAAATCGTGTGTCCCAAGCGCTGAGGGCCGAACCTGACAGCCAGCTCACCAATTCCGCAGTGCGTCTCTGCCCGAGTGCCTAATGTGGCGTCTCGTGGAATGGATATCGCCAGTCAGTACGGCTATCGGTGCCCTGATAGGTGTGGGCTCGACGCTGGTCGTTGACCGCGCCCGTTGGCGTCGTGAGCGGACCGACCGAGCACAGGAACAGCGGCTGCATCTGTACGCCGACTACTCAGCGTCCCTCTCCCGTATGAGGACAGCGCTCAACGAATGTGCGCAGGAGGAGGCGCAGGGTGAGGACCGGGCTCAACGAGTCCGCGCGCTGTTCCTCAGCCCTGGCGGCTACGAGCTTCGGCACCAACTTGCCATACTGGCCCCTCAGGCGGTGATCGAGGCTTCCCGCACGGCTTTCATCATCCTCAGAGAGACGCGCGATTGCTTGTTGGCCGGAGCGGACGCCCACAGCACGGACTACCGCGAGTTGGAAGACTCCTTCGACAACGCCATAGCTGAACTCCGCGCACTCATGCGGAGAGACCTTGGCGCTCCGGATTCCATCCCAGGTCAAGCTGGTTACTGACCTTCAAAGCGTGGTGTCGGTAGGACTGACGGCCCTTGATCCCTGCGGTATCACGAGTACATGAGGTATGCCCAAGGCGGTGGTCTGACCGACGAACGGCGGTCCTTCCGTGAGGAGTTACGGCTGGAGGCGGCCGAGCGGTTCCGGCACGGCGACGAGAACGCGGTCATCGCGCACGACCTGCGGGTCAGCGTCCGGGTCGGTGCAGCGCTGGCGCAAAGCCTGGTCCCAGCGCGGGCCCAGAGCCCTGGCCTCGAAGGGCCCGGCATCGCTGCCGCTGCTGAGCGACGACCTGTTCGCCGTGCTGGAGCAAGAGCTGGACAAGGGAGCGGTGGCACATGGGTGACCGGATCAGACGTGGGCCCTGGCGCGGATCAAGACCCTGATCGGGCGCCGGTTCCACAAGAGCTCCACCGTGCAAGGTGTGGCCGCCCTGCTCAAGCGGCACGGCTGGAGCTGCCAGGCCCCCGCCCGTCGCGCGATCGAGCGCAACGAGGCGGCGGTGGCCGGCTGGGTGAAGGAGACCTGGCCTCAGGTGGAAGGACCGTGGCGGCGCTCGATGCCTGGCTCGTCTTCGAGGACGAAGCCGGATTCTCGATGACGCCGCCGACCACTCGCACCTGGTCCCGCCGCGGTCGCACCCTTGTGGTCCGCGTCCGGGGCCGTTCCCGCCGCCGCTTATCGATCGCCGCCCTGGCCTGCCACAAAGCCGGCGAATCCTCCCGGCTGATCTACCGCCCCTGCCCGGACGCTCGGCCCGACGGTCGCAAAAGCTTCTCCTGGAAGGACTACCGCGACCTGGTCCAGACCGCTCACCAGCAGCTCGGCGGTCCGATCGTGGTGGTCTGGGACAATCTCAACACCCACCTCACTGCCGGAATGCGCCGCTACATCGCCGACCGCGACTGGCTCACGGTCTTCCATCTGCCGCCTTACGCGCCCGACCTCCACCCGGTCGAGGGCATCTGGTCCGTCCTGCGACGCACCACCACGGCCAATCGCGCCTTCGCCGACCCCGACGACCTGATCACCGCCATCCGACGCGGCCTACGCCAACTCCAATACCGTCCCGACGTCCTCGACGGTTGCCTCACTGGCACCGGCCTCCGGCACCAGCCACCATGACGACACCACGCTTTGAATGTCAGTAACCATCTACCAGGCCCGGGACCTCCGACGCCTGCTGTCCTCGCCCCGGGCGAATCTCTCGGCCGCTTGTAGTCGTAACTTCTCGCGGAACCGCTGCGGTTCGACAGCCGACCCGCCTCCCTGTGGGTAGCGCCTGCCTGGTGATACCGCACAAGAAGACGACCCCCTCAGCCCCTACGACCTCACGAGTTCAATCTTGTAGATGGTGCACCAGTGCGCGGACAAGTCACTCGCGCTGCGACCGAAACCTTCGGCACCATTTTTCGTATTGAAGAGAGCAATGGGGGACCAATCGCCTACAATCGCAGAGGTCTCAATTCGCACGACTGTTCCCTCGCTATTCAAGGACCCTGGAGGTCACACGTGAGCGTGGTCGCTATCACCGACCAGGCAGCTGCGCAGACCGTCCAGGACGCGGGCGGGATCCCAAAACGGGTGACCCGCAGCAAGGCTGAGCCGGAGTCCATCCACCGTGAACTGGACGAGCTGGGAGACATACGCAATACAGCGTGGGGTGCCGATCCGAGCACCAACCAGGTATCGGTCGAGATCTTCGACAGAGCGCCCGCCGACAGCCGGGAACGTATCGAGACGGTCGCAGCGGCACACCCAGGTTCGATACGCATCGACCGGATCAGGCAGAAGCTGAGGTTCAAGGCCACCGAACTCCGTGGTGGCAACGGGATTCACCTCAGCCAAACTGACTGCGGCGCCGGCTTCAACACGAAGGACTCCGCTGGGAAGGTCCATAAGCTTTCCGCCGGGCACTGTGCACGCCGTGTCAGCAAGGGAACCGACTGGCTGATGAGCTGGAACGGCCAAAGAATCGGAAGACCAGACCGCGTGGGGCTTCAGCGGCTCCCTGGATGACTGGGCCACCATCAGAGCCAGCGACTCCAAAATCAAGCCCCTCGGGACTGTCAGGTACTACGGAGGTACCTACAAGCAGATCGACAAGTCCCGCTTCCCCGCAAACGGGAAGGATGTCGACCGGATTGGCGTCAGCAGTCAGGACACAACGGGCACCGTCACCAACGAAGTGGTAACGGTCATTATCGACGGGGTCAAGCTCAAGAACATGTTCGAGTCGGATGTCTGTGCTCTGGGGGCGACAGCGGAGGTCCGGCGCTCTGCGGATCAACGGCCTTGGGGCTCCTCTCCGGCGGCACCGACGAGAAGAAGTGCACCGCCTCCGCCAACGGCACCTACAGGAACTACTTCATGCCGGTGCAGACGGTGTTGGGGCAACGCGGCCTTCGCGTCTACTGAGGCGCCGTCCGATGCCGCAACCGGCGGAACCCACCCCGGGCCAGGCCCGTCGCATGAACGGGGCAGTCTGCAACTCATTCAACCAGGAGGTCACATGAGGTCCAGGTTGAGGCGCCCTGTCAGCCAACTGACCGCGGCCGTTTTGGCCTGCGGCCTGGGGGCCACCGCCGGTTGCGGCAACCAGCAGGAGAACGCCGACAGCAACCAGCAGGCCGACGCGGACCTCAGACGGGAACTGGGCCACCGTGCCCGGCAAGTCGCCAAAGCCTGGGAGCGATCACCCGCAGCCGCCGCGTGGCGTACCGGATACCACCCCACCGGTGCAGTGACCCAACTGCCGCGCGACGGCCTGCGTAGCAAGGGCGAAAATCGGGCGTACCAGACCGGCAGATTCGTCCTGCGGGCAAAGCTGCCCGCCGCCGAGCCCAAGGACGGCCGGGTGACCTGGAACAGGCATGAATCGCTGACCCGGCCACTGGCCGGGGCGGAGGAGACCTATCAGGCCCTGGCCGATGACAGTGCCGGGACGCATCTGACCGTGACCGGGGCGAAGCTGGGTGACATGCGCGTGTCCACCAGTCGCGGCCCGGCCACGGTCCCCGCCTGGCTGTTCAGCCTGAAAGGCTACGACTCCCCCCTGAAGCAGGCCGCTGCCATCCCCTCGAAACTTCCCCGCCCGCCGATCAAGAAGCTTGTCGGCGTTGCTGGAGGTGTCGAGCGGCTTGTCCGGATCTCCGCCGACGGGCGGGCGGTGACTGTGGACGTTCGCCTCAGCGGCTGCCATGAGCTCGCCGCGGTGGATGAATGGGAAACACGCAGCAGCGTGGTACTGACAACACCCCTAAAGAGTCGCAAGAAGGATGGCCTTTGCCTCAAGCGGGCGAAGTCGCAGCAGACGACGGTGAAGCTGGACCGCCCCGTGGGTGATCGCGCCGTGCTCGACGCGCGTAGCGGCCAACCGCTCACCTACGAGACACGGCTCAGACCTTGAGAGGTCGTTTCAGTAGGTCAGTCAGCGGTAGCCGACGAGGGCCACGGCTTATCGACGAGAGCAAGAAAACACTCAGACTTGCGCTCGTGGCGGCGGTGCAGACGTCGGCACCCGGCCAGCCAGAACACACCGTATTCTCGACAACCCAGCGATGGCGGCCCAGCCGAGCAGGGGTCGCGACACTCTTGCGGGCGATGCGGTGGCGAATGCCCCCCTCGGTAGCCATCGCCGCAGGTGATCATAGTCGTACCTGTGTCGTGTGGAGTTTGTTTCGCCCGGGGAGAAGGCCCGGGGGCGACCGGGCTACCTCACCACATGTGCTCGGATCGGCTGAATCTGCTGCAGCACTCTGATCACGCCGGTGGCCGCGTGCGTCCGGATTTCGTCGTCGGAACAGCAGCTCCATCGCGGTACGCACGGTCCTGGACGGTTCGGTTCCGCGCGAGCGCCGGCGGCCTTCCGCACTCGTACTGGATCATCGCCCGGGGGCACGGGAAAGGGCCCGTTCAGCGGGTATCTCGATTCGCGGACGGTTTGGTTGAGCGCACAACCATGCCGCGGCCACGCCGGTCTTGCTTGCACGATCTGCGCCCAGCGCGGGAACAACAGCACAGGGAGATGCACAGTGCGAGTCGCTGCCATACGTCGTACCGTCCTGATCGCTTCCGCGGTCTCCGTCGCGCTTCTGGTCACCGGATGCGGTGGCGACGCCGAGGGCGGTGAGGGCAAGGAGGCGCGCGGCGACGCGGGGGGCAGGAAGCCGGTGGCGAAGGCGCTCACGGCCGGCGAGTTGGAGAAGCGCGTGGTCGCCGAGGGTGACGTCAAGGGCCACGAGGTCAAGGAGCCGGGAAAGAGGGATGTCTTCGAGCCCGGCTCCGTCTCTGCCGAAAGGGCCGAGTGCAAGCCGGTCGCCCAAGTGCTGTCGGCGCTGCCGGCGGGTGAGCCGACGGCACGTGTCCAGCGGCTCGTCGTCCATGAGGCCGAAGGCGCCAAGAAGGACCTGCCCTCCACGGATGAGATGGCGGACATGAAGGAAGGCGAGGCGGGGGAAGCGATGCTCGACTCGCTGGACGTCACCAAGACGCTGACCTCCCTGTGGTCCTACGACGCCGACGGCGCCCAGCAGGCCCTCGCCACGCTGCGGGAGGCCGGTAGGAAGTGCGCAGGGGGCTTCGCCATGACGGCCGACGGCGACGAACAGCAGGTCACCAAGGTCAGCGTGGAAAAGCTCTCCGTGGGTGAGGAGGCCGTGGCCTGGACCGTGGGGACGGAGCAGGACGGTGCCGCTGCCGAGACCAAGGTCGTCGTCTTCAGGCAGGGCACCACCCTGGCCGGTTTCTCGTCCTTCAACATCGCGGCGATCACCCGGGGGGAGGCGTTCGAACAGCCGACCGCTGTCATCGAGGCGCAGGCGGCCAAGCTCGGCTGACGCGTTCGAGCCGATTCGTGCACCCGTGGGGGCAGGGGCCTGGCGGGTGCACGGAGCGGAGCGAGTGCGGTAGTGGCGCTCTTCGGCTCGGTGGCTTCTCGGCCCTCCTCGGGGTGTGGGGTAGTGGCGCGTGGAGGGGTTATGACGACTGGCCCTCGCACTCCTGGGTGAGGTTTCCGGGCAGGGGGAGGGCTGCCGCGAGATGGCGTGCTCCTTCAGGCGTGAGGACGAGAGCTCTGGGGCGTGAGCCGGGCGTCAGCCACCGATGGGTGAGGAGCGCGGCGAGGAGGGCCGCTCCCAGCCGGCCCGCCAGATGGTGACGTTGCTTTGTCCAGTCCAGACAGCACCGCAGCAAGGTGCGTCGGGAGGGGCGGGGCGGGGTGGCCGTTTCCGAGAGATCGACGCCCAGACAGGCGAACACCTCCTGTGCGGTGGGTCCCAGTTCGTAGGGGTGGGCGGGGAGCGGGGAGGAGAGACGGTCGTGGGGACGGCGGCGAGTGTCGGGGATTCCGTCGGTGGGATGAGTGTGGGCTGGGGACACTTCGGGCTCGATGGAAGTGTCCGGTGGCCGGGGTAACGCCCGTGGGAGCGGGGCCGGGGCCGGCCTCATCCCGCGCCCCGTGCGCGCGTGCTCTCCCGGGGGCCCAGGTTGTGGAGGATCGTCGAGTGCAGGGCCGCGTGGAGGGCGGCGGCGTGGGTCAGGGACGCCGCAGGGGTGCAGGGAACGGCCCAGTGGGGGCCCGGAGGGTGCAGGCGGCTGCTGGGCGGTACGGTCACCCAGCTCGCCGTCCCGAGAACCTGGACGGCGGCGAACTCGTCGAAGGACCAGTCGCGGGCGGTGTCCGGCTCGATGAGCCAGTAAAGCCTGCTGCCGTACGGGTCACGGATGACGGCTCCGGAGGAGGGGCCGAGCCGTGCCAGTACGCCCTCTCCCAGATAGGCGGGGACCCGTACGGCGTCCCACCACTCCCCCGCGGGTAACAGCACGGCATCCAGGCCCTTCGGCAGCGGCCACCATACGGTCACGGCTTCTCCTGTGCGTCCTGCGCGTCCAGTGCGTCATGTGCGTCATGTGCGTCGTGCGCGACGGGCGTCCGTCGTGCGACGGCGGCACTCGGGGAACCAGCCGGTGCCCGAGGGCGCCGAACCGTGGCTCCGCCGATCCTTGGGGCGCCGACAATTGTCACGCCGGCAGCGCCCCTCGGTGTCGTGACGGGTTCAGCCTGCCGCGACGACGGCGGGAGAAGTGTCACCACTGAGTGACACTTTGATCGCACACCGTAGTTTTATCGCCCTGAGTTCCGCCGCACGCCTGCCCGACGGGACCGTTCTGGCGCGCCGGTGAGCGCTTCACAGGCCCAGCCAGGCGGCCATGTTGTCCAGCGAGTCGGGGGTGCGACGCCGCTGAGCCACCAGCCCGTTGATGGTCTCGCGGGCGCCGGGGTGGTAGCGCGTCTGCTCAGGGGCCAGTTTGCGCGCCGTCATGACGGACTCCAGTGCGGCGTCGCAGCGCCCCGTCTCCATCTCGGCGCGGGCGCGGTCGACGTAGAAGTGGGCGCGGCGCGACATGGGCCAGCCGTGCGGCAGCCGCACCTGGCGGGACTTCTCCAGCGCCTTCCCGTAGCGCCGCATCTCCACCTGGGCGGAGACCTCGTGCACGGTGACGTTGGCCGGCCCGAAGCTGAGCCAGTGGACCCGCGAGGCCTCGCCGGTGCGCTGTGCGTACGCGGCGGCCTCGTGCAGATGGCCCTCGACGGCGTCCGCGTCGTGTGCGCGGGCCGCGATGACGCTCGCCCCCAGGTGCAGCTGCCCGCGCACGGCGAGAGTCTCCCGGGCTTCCCGCTCTGCACTGTCGATCTCCGAGAGAGCTCTGTGGCCCGCTTCGACGAGCCGCAGTCCGACGGTGTGCTCGCCCTCACGGAAGTAGGTCAGGGCGCGCATGTACTGGCGTACGGCGGCCAGCCGCGGGTCGGAGGCGCGTTCGGCGGCCCAGCCGAGCCGGTCGAGTGCGATGGTCGCCAGGTCGTAGAACCCGAGCTTGGTGGCGATGTCGTGCGCCGTGCGATAGGCCGACCCGAGTGTTTGCCAGAGCACTGTACTGGGCGTCCGGTGGGCGGCGGAGGTGACTTCCGCGACGAAGGCGGGGAGCGCGTTCCCCGCCTTGCTCAGCTGGGTGGCCCGCACCATGCGGCACAGGTCGTCCGCACGGGCGGCGAGTTCGGCGGGGCGGACCTCGTTTCCCCCGTATCCGTGCCCGTTCCCGTCCCACCTGCCCCTGTCCCCCTCCGTCACCGGTACGTGCCCGAGTCCGTCTTCGAGGTCGTAGAGGTCCAGGGACTCACGGATGGGCCGGATCAAGGCGGCGAGCCTGTCCTGCTGGAGTTCGGTGACGTACGGCTGCCCGGTCAGCGCGGTGACATCGATCCGCAGCAGCCGCGCCACCGCCGAGATCAGGTCGGGCGACGCGTTCTTACGGCCTTCCTCGACCTGTCGTAACAGGCTGTAGGAGTAGGGGATCTGGGCGGCCAGACCACGCTGGGTCAGTCCGGCCAGCTTGCGTTGATGGGCGATACGGACGCCCGCGTGTTCTTCCTTCAGCCCGCGCATCCGCGACTCCGTTCGACTTTCCCGATGCCCCGGCACGGTACGCACGGTGGCGTGGTCCACCGGTTCGCGGCCGGGAGCACCACTCGATCGAGTTCCGTGAAGTTGCGCCGGTGGGACGGGGTGTGAGAGAGGCGCACGAGACAGCGGATGGGGGCGGAGAGGGCGGCAACGGTGCGCTCCGGGCGCTCATGGTGGGATGCCTCCATGGCCTCACGCGTCCTGTACCTGCTCGCCTGCGCCGCGCCCCCCGTCCTGCGGGTTGCCGATGTCGTCCGGGACGCCCGGCGGGCGGGCTGGGAGGTGTGCCTGGGCCTCACGCCGACCGCGGCGCACTGGCTGGACGGTCAACTGCCCTCCCTGGAGCGTCATTCCGGTCATCCCGTACGCTCCCGTTACAAGCTGCCCGGCGGCCCCGACGTCTGGCCGCCCGCAACGGTGGCCCTCGTGGCGCCCGCGACGTTCAACACCGTCAACCAGTGGGCGCTCGGCATCACGGAAAAGTTCGTCGTCGGTTTCGCCGCCGAGGCGATCGGCAAGGGCATCCCTTTGGTGACGATGCCGTGCGTGAACGCCGCCTACGCCGGGCATCCCCAGTTCACCCGTTCGCTGGAGGTCCTGCGGGGTGCCGGTGTGCATGTGCTGTACGGGGAGGGCGGTTTCGTTCCCAACCCGCCGGGGCAGGGCCGTCCCGACGCTTTCCCGTGGGAACTCGCCCTGGAGGCCATGGACCAGGCCGCCGACGCATGAGCCGGGCCACGTCGAGCGTTACCTGTCGCGGCTCCGCCTTCTGACCGGCGCGTGCCGGCCCGAGCGCCAGTCCTGGGTCCCGCCTGAGGGCTGAGCCGGTCCTGCGCGCCTGCCAGATCACAACTCGGAGCGGCACGGCCGCTGATCCCGGCCCGGCACGGTTCCGCTTTCCGACCCCTCACCGGAGGGGCCGCAGACCTCCACGCCTGTACGGCCGCCGGTCCCCGGCCAGTCCCGGACCTCCCGCTCCGGTGCAGTCGCCGGACTCCGCCCTGCCGAGGCATGACCGCGGGCCCGCCCCCGCGGCCCGCCCCACCCCACCGCGCCGCGCCGCGCCGCGACCGACCCAACGACGCAACGACGCAACGACGCAACGACGCAGGGAAACGCCTGAGGCCGCGGTAACCGCGGGAGCCGGGGAGGTCCACGGGAGGTGCGGGGCGCAGCGGGAACGGAAGACGCGGAAGCCGCCGCTGTGGGGGCCGAAGGATCTCCACAGCCCACGCACGGGATCGGCCCACACCGCTTCGACCTGCGAAACCTGCGCAACGCCACGACAGGCGCTACCCTCTTGGGCATACGACTTGTGCACCCGCCCAAGGCGACCGACCTGCACACGAGCTGTGCACTTCACACCCGGAAGCGTCCGATCACGCCGAAAGCCCGGCACGCGTTCGCTCGACGAACCGGATGGCCGGGCGCCCGTCCGCTACGCACGTCGGCGCACCTCAGCGCCCCGTCAGTGAGGGAGATTCCGTGCCACCACCACCCGTCACCGCCGCCGACCGGGGCCGTGAGGTGCGGCAGCGACTGCTCCATGCCGGTGCCGAGTTGATCGCGGAGCGGGGCTGGTCGGGCGTCAGCACCCGCGCGGTCGCCGAACGCGCCCAGGTCGGCCCCGGGCTCGTCCACTACCACTTCGCGTCTCTCGGAGCGCTGCTGACCCAGGCCGCCCTCGGCACGATCGAGACGCTGACCCGGGAGATGACGGCGATGTTGGCGGCTGCCGCCACGCCGGAGGAGGCGCTGGAGGGCGTCATGGGGGCGCTCGACGCCTACCCGGGCACCGATCCGACCTCGCTGCTGTTCATCGAGACGTACCTGGCGGCCACCCGCGACGAGGAACTGATGCGCGGCGTGGCCGCGATCATCTCGTCGGCGCGCGAGGAGCTGGCCGGACGGCTGGGCGACCACGGTGTGCCTCGCCCGCAGGAGACCGCAGCGGTGCTGCTGGCGGCACTCGACGGGCTCATGCTGCACCGCGCGGCAGTCCCCGAGCCGGCCTCGGGATCTGTCTCTCCCGTGCTGCGCCGCCTCCTGACCGACCCGGAAACCGACCACGCTTCCACGACCCCGAGGAGGGCGCACCCATGAAGGCCGTCATCTGCGGAGCGGGCATCGCCGGGCTGGCGCTCGCCCACCGGCTCGCCGCGCACGGCTGGCGCAGCGAGGTGGTCGAGCGCGCCCCCGGGCCGCGCACCCAGGGATACATGATCGATTTCTTCGGTCCCGGCTACGAGGCCGCCGAGGCGATGGGGCTGTTGCCGCGCCTGCGCGAGTTGGGCTACACGGTCCACGAGGCCGCCTTCGTGGACGAGCGGGGACGTCGCCGGGCAGGGCTCGACTACGCGCAGTTCTCCGCGGTCGCGGGCGGCGCGCTGCTCAGTATCATGCGCCCTGACCTGGAACTGGCCCTGCGCGAGAGCCTGCCCCGCGAGGTGACGCTGCGGTACGGCACGAGCGTGACCGGCCTCGACGACGGACCGGACGGCGTGCGCGTCACTCTCGACGACGGCACCGTACGCGAGGCCGATCTGCTCGTAGGGGCGGACGGTATCCACTCCACGGTGCGCTCTCTCGCGTTCGGCCGGGAGGGGGGCGACGAGCAGAGTCTCCGCCACCTCGGCTTCCACACTGCCGCATTCGTTTTCGACGACCCTCAGGTGCGCGAGCAGGTGGCGGGGCGGTTCTGTCTGACGGACACGGTGGGACGCCAGATGGGTTTCTACGCCCTGCGCGGCGGGAAAGTCGCGACCTTCGCCGTCCACCGGGTCTCCGACCCCTCCGCCCCGCTCCCTGAGGACACCAGAAGTGCCCTGCGGGAGACGTACGGAACGCTCGGCTGGGTGGCGCCCCGGGCGCTGGCAGCCTGCCCGCCCTCCGAGGAGATCTACTACGACCATGTGGCGCAGACCGTACTGCCCCGCTGGAGCACCGGAAGGACGGTGCTGGTCGGTGACGCCTGTTACGCCGTCTCCCTGCTGGCGGGCCAAGGCGCCTCACTGGGCATCGCCGGCGCCCACGTGCTGGCCACTGCGCTGTCCGAGGCCCCAGGAGACGTCCGTGCGGGCCTGGAGCGGTACGAGCGTCTGTGGCGTCCGGTCGCCGAGGAGAAGCAGCGGGCGGCCCGTAAGGGAGCCCGCTGGTTCCTGCCCGAGAGCACGGCGTTGCTGCGGGTGCGCCGAGGTGCCATGCGGCTGTCGGGACTGCCGGGCGTGGACCGGCTCATCGCGGCCGCGGTCAGCGGCAAACCCGCGGAACTGGCCACGCTGACCCAGGCGGGAGCCGACGGCCGGCGGAAGGAGCGGGAAACGGCCGCGCCACCGCGATGAGTTTCGCCTACGGGCCCGGTCTGCCTCCACGTACACCACACCGGACCCGCGGAACACGTCCCATGGGCGGCCGTCCCAGGGCACGCCCTCCCGGGGAAGCGTCTCCCCACGGAAGGCGGCGGAACGCTCCGCGAACAACCATCGCTCCGTCGTGCACAGCACTGCGGAGCTTCCGAGAAGAGGCAGCCATGTCCCGGAAGATCTTCGTCAACCTCCCGGTGAAGGACCTGAACCGCAGCGTCGACTTCTTCACCAAGTGCGGCTTCTCGTTCAACCCCCAGTTCACCGACGAGAACGCCACCTGCATGGTCGTCAGCGACGACATCTTCGTGATGCTCCTCGTCGAGCCGTTCTTCCAGTCCTTCTCGAAGCGGGGGATCCCCGACCCGGCGCGGGCGAGCGAGGTGCTGGTCTGCCTGTCGGCCGACAGCCGCGAGGAGGTGGACGCGCTGGTGGACAGCGCGGTGGCAGCCGGCGGGGGCACGCATGGGGAACCGCAGGCGGAGGGGCCGATGTACGGGCGTTCCTTCACCGACCCGGACGGGCACATCTGGGAGGTCATGTGGATGGACCCGGCGGCTCTCGAAGGGTGAGCCGCCGGGTGGGGGCCGGGGACGTCAGTTCTTCCCGTCCTCGGTTCCCCGCTCGCCGTCCGGGCACGGTGTGCCGCGCGGCAGCTTGTAGGGCGCGGCGATGTGGTAGACGCCGGGCCGGGGGGCGTCCAGCACCGTCCAGGTGTCCAGCACCGGCTCGTCCTTGCCCTCAGGTGGCGGACCGCCGAACGTCGGTTCGGCCTCCCGCAGGCAGCCGTTGACGTTCTCCTCCTCGCGCGCGGGCGGCGCCACCCGGTCGCCGTCCCCGTCGACGAGCCCGAGCCACGGCGAGTACGGCACCCGCACCAGCACGTGCCCGCTCTCCTCGACCCGCACCGTCACGCTCTCGGCGTCTGCACGCTCGACGGAAGCCGACGAGTCCACCAGCGGCACGGCGTCCTTGACGCGGAAGAGGCGCCAGCTGTCGTCCGACCAGATCTCCTTCAAGTACGGCTGCCCCTCCCCCACCAGCTTGGCTTCGGCGACGCCTCCCGCGATGTCGGGCGGGTCGGCCGGCAGCACGACGTAGTGCACCGCCCAGCGGCGCAGCCACGCGTGATAACGCTCGGGGCTGAGGTCCTCCTCGTAGAAGAGGGGATTGCGCTCCAGGTCGGCCTGGCGGTTCCAGCCGCGCGCGAGATTGACGTACGGGGCCAGGGCCGAAGCCTCGCGGTGGCTGTTGACGGGCACGACCTCCACGCGCGCACGGTCCGCGTCGACCTTCTGCAACTGGGCGACCAGCGGCTCCAGCTCCCGCGACCAGTTGGTGTCCGGCGTCGTGTGCAGGACGTCCCAGGTGGGCTTGGCGATCTGCCAGCCCATGGTCACCAGTAGCGCCAGGGCCATCGCCAGGCCCCTGCGCGACTTCCACGGCTGCCAGCCGTGCCCCACCACGAGCGGAACGGCGGCCAGCAGCGCCACCGCACCGAACAGCAGTCCGAGCCGTTCGACGTTGGACCCGACCTGCGAGGGGATCGCCCAGGTCGCGACGATGCCGAGCGTGTAGATGGCACCGCCGACCCGTACGGCCGTCCACGTCTTGGGCATCAGCAGCGTCACCGCGACAGCGCCGAGAACGGGGAAGATCAACGACACGAACGGCATCGGCTGCACACCCGTGAACGGGAAGAGCAGCGCGGAGAACGCCACCACCAAGGGCGGCGGAACGGCGATCGCGAACATCGCGGCCGGCCTGCGGGCCAGCAGCAGGGAGGCCGCGACCACCTCGAGGAAGAGACCCGCCACGGGACTGGCCGCGGTGGCCAGCGCGGCCAGCACGATGGCGAGCGCGGCCCGCAGATACCGGGCGGGGCGGCTCGCGCGCCCCCCGCGCCAGCGCGCGGGCCACGTCCAGACGACCGCCACCGCGCCGAGTCCGAACAGAACCCCCAGCGCGAAGGTGACCCGCCCGGACGCCGCGTTGCACGCGAGCGCGAACGCACCCCACAACGAGGGCGCCAGCGGCTTGGGCACCGTCCGGGCCAGCAGCAGGGACAGCAGTCCGGCCGAGAGCACCCCGGAGACGATGAGCGTCGAGCGCACGCCGAGGACGGCCATCAGGTAGGGCGAGATGACGCTGTAGGAGACCGGGTGCAGCCCCCCGTACCAGGCGAGGTTGTACGCGGAGCCCGGGTGCTCACCCGCGAACTCGGCCCAGGCGTCCTGGGCCGCCAGGTCCCCGCCACCGCTGGCGAGGAACCACAGCCACACCAGATGCAGCAGCGCCCCGGCGGTCAGCGCGGCCCCGACGACGAACGCCGGCCTGGCAGACGGCTTCTCCCCGTCGCCCTGCGCCGGCTCGCCCCGCATGCGCAGGGCCCACAGGCGCAGTGCATGCCGTCGGTCGGCCCCGTCCGCACCGTCACCGTCGGCGCCGTCGGCGCCGGCCCTGGAGTCGCCCTCCGTCCGAGCGCCCTTTCCGGAAACGTCCTCCGTCCGAACGCCATCCCCCGAGGCGTTCTCCGTCGGGACGGCGTGCGTCGAGACGCCTTCCGTGGGGGCGTTCTCACGGGTCGGCAGGAGCTCCCCCTCCGAGCGGGCTCCGCCGTCCGAGCCCCCCTCGCCGGAGGGAGCCTCTTGACCGGACGGCTGCCCGGCCTGTCCGGAGGACCCCTCTTCGGCGCCCGCCAAGGGCTCTCCGGCGTCTCCGGGAGAGTCTTCGGCGTGTCCGGACGGTTCCCATCGCGGGCGTTGCCCGGGAACGGGTGTGCGAACGGCATCCGCGGCGTCGTCCACGCCCGGATCTTCGGCTATCTCGTCGGCGCCGGTGTCAGGCTCCGACTCCGGCGGCCGCGGTGGGTGCACAGTGGCCACTGCGCTCTCTCCCCCATCCTCCCCGTACGGATGTGCGGCTCAGATCCGCATGACGTTACCGGACGCCGCCCGTGCGCTCCCCGTCGCCCCGCGCGCCCCCGGGCTTTCGCCGCGGGGAGCGCGGACACGTTGGTGAGCCGGGCGCCCCGGCTGGGACGGGGGACGCCGCGGAGCGCCGAAAGGTTCAGTAGGACGTCAGCCGACGCGCGTCAGCTTGTCACCGAACCCGGGTTCGGACAGATCCTCCTGCAGGGCGACCGGAACCTTCACCTGCCCGGGGCCGTCACCCGCGGTCAGCGTACCGACCTTGGTCCCGGCCCCGGCCTCGTGCGGAATGGTCTTGCCGCCGTCGGTCAGACCCAGCTCCACCTTCAGCCCCGACCAGCCGACGGCCTCCACGTCCTTGGTGGCCACCACCGGCGTCTTGCCGCCGAGCTGATCGTCCACGTAGCCGACGACCTCGCCCTTCTTGACCACCGTCCGCGAGGTGAGCGAGTCCTGTGCCGCGTCGATCAGCTTCTTGCTGGAAGCCAGAACGGTGTCCAGGATCGAGGGCTTGTACTGGCCCAGCATCGCGCCGATGATCAGCTGCTTGGTGCCGCCGACCTCCTTCTCCGCCGCGAACACCAGGTTGCCGCCCGCCTTGGTGGTCGTGCCGGTCTTGATGCCGCTGACCCCGTCCATCGGGACGAGCCTGTTCCAGTTGCGCTGCGTCTTGCCGTTTCCGTCCACGTACAGCGGCTGGCGGACGACCTCGCGGAAGATCGGGTACTGCATGACCTTCTTGGCCAGCTTCACCTGGTCGGCGGCGGTGCTGACGGTGGAGGCCGTGAGACCGCTGGGGTCGGTGTAGTGCGAATTGGCCATGCCCAGGTCCTTGGCGGCGGCGTTCATCTTCTTCACGAACGCCTTCTCCGACCCCGCGTCCCAGCGCCCGAGCAGCCGCGCCACGTTGTTCGCGGACGCGATCATTATCGCGTTCAGCGCCTCACGCTGCGAGATCTTCTTGCCCGCCTGGACCTCGACCGTCGACTCGTTCTGCGCGCTGAGACCCGCCTCCTTCTCGGCCTTCTTGTCGACCGGGATCATCTCGCCCTTGCTGCCCTTCTTGACCGGGTGGTCACGGAGGATCACGTAGGCGGTCATCACCTTGGCGACGCTGGCGATCGGCACGGGCTTCTGCTTGCCGTACGAACCGAACGAGCCCAGACCCTGTACGTCGATCACGGCCTGCCCCTCGGAGGGCCACGGCATGGACGGCTTGGAGCCCTCGAAGGTGTAGGACGGCGACGCCGACAGGGACAGTTCGGGGTCCGGCACCGAACGCACGGACTGGACGACGACGAAGACGACCGCGAGCAGCAGCACCAGCGGCGTCCAGATCTTCACCCGTCGGGCAGCCGTACGCAGCGGCGTCTCGGGCGGCGGCGGCGTGTTCGTCAACTGGGCCAGCAGGTCCAGCGGCTGCGGGCTCTGCTGCCCGGCAGCCTCCGCCTCCGGGGTGCCCGGCATCGGCTGCTGCCGCGTACGCTCCGGCTCGGTCTCCGCGGCGCTCGGCGCTCCCGGCGCCTGCTGCGGCGCCGACGGCCAGGGGTTGGCAGTCGGAGCCCCGGAAGGGGGCGAGGAGGGCTTACGCGGCGCTGTGGGCGCCGCTGAGGACGGCGCGGCGGGCGGCAGCGGCTTGGCCGGCGCGCCCGGCCCGTCGGTGGACCGGAGCGGAATGAACTGGCTGGTCCGCTCAGCGTCCGATTCGCCACCGTTGCGGCCGTCCTCGGCCGACCGGTCCGGCGCGACAGTGGTCGCCTTGCCAGTGGCCGACTTGTCGGGAGTCGCCTTGTCGGGAGTCGCCTTGCCCGAGGACGGTCCGTCCGGGGACCGTTCGCCCGAGGAGGTCTTGTCCGTGTCCGGTGCACCCGCGCCCGGTGTTCCCGTGGCCTGTTTTCCGGCGTCCTGTGCCGCCGTCGGCGAGGCGGTCGCGTCCTGTGTGCCCGTGGCGGCGTCCGTCGCCGCAGGCTTGCGGGGATCGGAAGCCCGCGGGTCCGCCACGCCGCCCTTGGCCTCCGGGGCGGCTGAACCCTTTTTCCGGGAGTTTCCCGACTGAGCGTCCTTTTTCACCTTCTCGGACGTTCCGGACTGACCGGGCTGCTCCTGCTGCCGGGACTTTCCGTCGGTCCGATCCTGTCCCGACTTCCGGGACCCGGCCCGCTCGACGTCGGGCGCACGGAAAATCGCCGTCGGCTGGTCGACGGCGGGCTTCGCCGCGCCGCCCCTCTCGGCACCGCCGCCGGCCTTCGCGCCACCGTCCGTCTTCGCGCCCTCGGCCCCGTTGGCGGCCTCCTCGGCCTCCCCGGCGTCCCCGTCTTCCTTCGCTCGCTTGGACGCGCCGAAGAACGCCGAGGTCAGCCGCTCGGCGCGGTCTGCCGCTGCCGTGTCGCTTTCCTTGGCGGCGTTCACGTCGTCACGGTGCAGGACGCCGAACATCGCGGTCGGCGCGTCCGGCCGACCGCGACCGTCGGACCGCCCGGGGGCGTCGGAGTCCTTCTTCGCCCCGGCGTCTTTCCCCGCCGCCGCGCTCTCTCTCGCCGCCGTCTTGTCCGCCTCCCCCGTCTTGGGCCGAACGGGGAGGTCCGAGGCAGCGGCACGGTCACCCGCTTCGCCGTCGTTCGCCTGCCCGCCCTCTTGCTGCCCTCCGGCGGCCTCCGACGAGGGCGCGCCATCGGCGCCGTCGGTTTCCTCGGGGTGGCTGGAATCGCCCGCGACCCAGGCCGCCACGGCGGACTTCAGCCGCTCGTCGCCCTCGTCGCCGGCGCCCGCCCGATCGCCCTGTCCGTCGCCGCCGTCCTGACCGTCGCGGCCGTCGCGGCCCTCCATGACCTCGCCGTCACCCTGGCCACCAGCGCCGTCGGTACCGCCGTGGTCCGCGCCCTCGGGGCCCTCCGCGGTCCCGTCCGTGGGGGGCTCCCCGCCCGGCGCCGTCGGAGCCGGGATCTTGGAAGAGGCCCCGCCGGACTGCGCGTCCGCGCCACCGTCCTCGGCCGCGACCCCCGCGCCCTTCGCAGCTTTGGAGCTGCTCAACCGTTCGTTTTCGGCCGTCTCGCCAGGGCGCGCAACCGTGCCCCCGCTCCCCGTCGTCTCCCCCGACGACCTCTCCCGCTCCGACCTGTCGGGGGATTCGCCCGCCACCGATGCCTCCTGATGCTGCTGCTCGCCGCTCGCCATACCAGTTAACAGTGTCCCGTGCACAGAAGCCGCCACCGGCGTGGCGGCGGTCCTCCAAGAGGCGGCCGCAACAGCCACCCCAAGCGGCAGACGAGAACGACATACCTACTGGTTCCCGCCCATAACGTCCAGGCACCCTCGACAGACCATTGTGAGAGGGGTCACCCTGTCATTCATCCACGCGGGGAGGCATGGATGGGCAGGAGCCGCAGAACAATTCCTGAGGAGCTTCTGCTGCTCGCTCTGGACCCGGCCACGGGTACCACGGCGCAGCCGCAGTCGCTTGACCTCGGCCTGGCCGGGGCCCAGCTAGTGGAGCTGGCTCTGGCAGGACGGATAGCCCCGGATGGGGATCGTATCGCCGTGGTGCTGCCACGGCCGACCGGAGATCCGACACTGGACTCCGCACTGGAACTGCTGCGCAGGCGCGGCAGCCCGGTGCGCGCCGTCCACTGGATCGGCGGGCCCCGGTTGGGGTTGCGCCAAACCTATCTCACACATCTGGAACGGTGCGGCATGGTGCATGCCGTTTCCGGCCAGATGTGCGGAGTGCTGCCGACAACGCGCTACCAGGCGACGGACACGGCGATCAGCAGGGAGATCAGGGCCCGCCTGGACGCCGCGATCCGTACCGGGGTCCCACCGGATCCACGGACGGCGGCGCTCGCCGCGCTGGCCCACGCGGTCGGCCTCGGCAAGCATCTCTATCCCGGAAACGAGGGGCGGTCGTGCCGCTCCCGGCTGCGGGATCTGATCAGGCACGATCCGATGGGCGGTCTCGTCGCGCACGCGGTGATGGACGTGCAGAACGGCGTCGGCGCCCAGCCCCGAAGGGCGCCGGCGGGCGGTGCACCGCCGGGCCGCCCTCCGGCGCGTGCCACGGCGTCGGCGGCCCCCTCGGCTCGCCACGTACCGGAACAGGCGCGGCATCTGGCGGGCGGAATGGTCCGCGCGGGAGCTCGCTGAACCACGGCACGCCGGACGCCGCCGGTCCGCGCCCGCCGGCCCCGGACACGGCGCGCCCCTACGGGCGCGCCCCCGGGAGGCGACGCGCACCACTGTGGGCGGGCGGTTCCGTTCGACGAACGGTTCCGCCCGGCCAGAATCACGTCCGTACGGCGTCGTCCCCGTGGAGGCGTCACGTCCGTGGAGGTGTCACGTCCGTACGGACATCACATCCGTTTCGGGCACGGGCATCACGTCCGTTTACGGGCACGGGCATCACATCCGTACGGGCATCACGTCACCCCGTACGACAACACCGCACGGTGACGGGTTCGCCGCGTGCGCGGCGGGTGGTGGGGTTCCGGCCGGAGGAAGACGGCCGGATTCCTCCTCCGCGCAGGCGGCGACCCGCCGCCTGCGTACTCAGGTCCGCACTCTCTGTTGCCATTTCCCAGCGGGGACGCACATGTTGATGGCAACCTACTGGGAGTAGTCGTACTTACACGGAGGTGCGGTCCCGTGGCGTCGAACGTCAACCCCACAGTCCGGCGTCGCCGACTGGGCCAGGAGCTGCGCCGGCTGCGTGAGCAGCGCGGCATGACGGCCGAGGAGGTCGCGGACCGGCTGCTGGTGTCCCAGTCGAAGATCAGCAGGCTGGAGAACGGGAGACGGAGCATCAGCCAGCGGGACGTGCGTGACCTGTGCGGGGTCTACGAGGTCGAGGACCGCCGGATAGTCGACTCCCTGATGCAGATGGCGAAGGAGTCGCGCCAGCAGGGCTGGTGGCACGCCTTCGGTGACATTCCGTACAGCGTCTACATCGGCCTGGAGACGGACGCGGCCTCGCTGCGCGTCTACGAACCCCAGGTGGTTCCGGGGCTTTTGCAGACCCACCCGTACGCGGAAGCCGTCGTCGCGGGAGCGCTGCCGGAGGCCACGGCGGCGGACATCGAGCGTCGCGTGCAGGTGCGGCTGCGCCGTCAGGACCGGATCAGGGACGAGCGCAACCCGCTGCGGCTGTGGGCCGTTCTGGACGAGTCGGTGCTCCGCCGCGAGGTGGGCGGCAAGCACACGATGGCCGAGCAGCTCGAGTACCTCAACGAGATGTCCCAGCGCCCCCATGTGACGCTCCAGGTCATGCCGTTCTCGATGGGCGCGCATCCGGGTGTGAACGGTCAGTACGCGATTTTGGAGTTCCCTGACGCCTCGGACTCGACCGTCATCTACCTGGAGGGCGTGACCAGCGACCTCTATCTGGAGAAGGCGAACGACGTCCAGAACTACAGCGTCATGTACGAACACCTGCGGGCACAGGCGCTGAATCCGGACCAGACACGGGAGTTCATCGAAAAGGTCGCCAAGGAGTACGCCCGCGGCTGACACACACTCCGCCTTCACGGCATGTGCCAGCGGGACATGCCGTGGAGACGGGGGAGGCTACACCGCGGTCCATCGCGATGTGAAGACCAGCCTGGAATATGCCATCCGGTTGAGTGAACAGCCCCTTCCTGCGCCCGAACCGCCGCGTAATGTCGTTCACACGTCAGGAAAAACTCGGAACAACCGGAGCAGACATGTCCATTCAGCAGGGAAAGACCCACACGTGGACCAAGTCCAGCTACTCGACGGGGAACGGCGCCTGTGTCGAGGTGAAGTCCCCTCAGGTGCGCTCGATCGCCGTGCGTGACTCGAAGGAGCCGCAGGGCCCCGCACTCAGCTTCCGCTCCGCGGCCTGGGACGCGTTCGTCTCCCGCGTGAGCGGCGGGGAGCTCGGCTCCGGTCTGGACTGAGGCCGGGACCGGGTGCCACACCGCGTACGACGTGGCGCCCCGACGCCCTGATGCGGCGTCGAAGCGCAGGACACAGCCCTCTCGACTGGCTCGCCGTCCCGGCCGAGGGGGCTTCGCGCTGCCGCCCCGCTGTCCCTCCCCGTGGGGCACCGTTCAGCGGAGTTGGTCCACGTAGGTGTCCGTTCCCGGGATCGTCGGAACGAAGGGTGCCACCAGTTCCGTCCGTCCCAGCCCGGTCTCCGCCACGGCTTCCTCCAGGCCCGTGAAACATGCCTCCCAGTGTTCGCGCGGGTCCTCCTGGAGGAACCACAGCAGGGTCAGCCGGGTGCCGACCCCCTCGACCTGCCGCACGTACGCCATCCGGTCGGTGGGCAGCGGGGTGGGGCGGAACACGGTGACCATCGCGGCCGGAGAGCCGCCCAGACGGGCTGGGAGATGGCCGGCGCGCAGCCACTCCAGCAGTCCGGCGCGCTCGCCGGGGCCCGTCGCGTCGACCACCTGGAGGACCAGGCCACGGTACGGGTGGTCGAGCGCGTGGTGGTCGCGCGGCCCGGCGGCCCCGTCCCGGTAGACGGTGACCTCGTGGTCCTGGAAGCTGGTGAAGACGTGGGTGCGCTCCTGATGGACGCGCGCGTCCCGGTTGAGGCGCTTGTTGATGGCGACCGTCCACTTCATGTGGTCCTCGTAGCGCCCCTCGGTGATCCAGTACGTCGACAGGTAGCAGCCCGCGGTCACCGGCTGGGCCACCGCCGAGCGGGCCGGATAGCGCAGCAGTTGCATCTCGCGGGTGGCCACCCAGCGGCGCCCCGCGTAGATCCAGGGCATGGCCATGGCGCCGGCGATGTAGTGGTCGTCCTCGTACCAGCGGTTGTAGGCGTACTCGTGGCCGGGGTGCGGCTCGACCATGGTGATGAGGGCGTGCCCCGGACGCACCCCGTAGGGGCCGACCGCGGCCAGCCGGGCGTAGGCGTCGCTGTCCGTACGGCGTGCCGTCGAGTCGCTCGGCACATCCGGTGTATCCGGTGCGTCCGGTGTATCCATCGTGGCTCTTCCTCCCCCTCGGCTTCTCCTCTACGGTGTAACTGACTGGGCGTCAGAATTCGATACCTGTACGGAGGGGGATCGGTGTGCTGCTCGCGGACAGGACAGTCGTGATCTCGGGAGTGGGTGCCGGACTCGGGCGCGAGGTGGCAGCCGCGTGCGTACGCGAGGGCGCCTCGGTCGTGCTCGGCTCCCGTACGGAGGCCCGTCTCGCCGCCTGCGCCGAAACGGTCGATCCCTCCGGCGCCCGCAGCACGTACCGGACGGTCGACATCCGCGACGAGCGGCAGTGCGAGGCGCTGGCCGCCGCGGCGGTGGAACGCTTCGGCCGTATCGACGCCGTCGTGCACGTGGCGGCGCTCGACACGGTCATGGGCGGCCTCGAGGGTGCTGATCTGGCCGAGTGGCAGTCGGTGCTGGACGTCAATCTCCTCGGCACCCTGCGGATGACGCGTGCTTGTCTGCCCGCGCTGAAGGAGGCCGGTGCGCGGGGCGACGGCTCCGTGGTGATGATCGGCACCCAGTCCTCCGTCGCGGCGCCCGCGCAGGTGCAGCAGGCGGCTTACGCGGCGTCCAAGGGTGCTCTCGTGTCCGCCATGTACTCCCTCGCCCGCGAGCTGGGGCCGCACGGCATACGCGTGAACACCGTGCAGCCCGGCTGGATGTGGGGGCCCATGGTCGAGGGGTACGTGGCGTGGCAGGCCTCGTCCGAGGACGTGGAGCCCGAGGTCGTCCGGGAGCGGCTGGACGCAGGGATGGCGCTGCCGCGGATGGCGGAGGACGCGGACGTGGCGGAAACCGCGGCGTTCTTCGCCTCACCCCGGGCCCGGGGGATCACGGGGCAGTGTCTGCTGGTGAACGCGGGAGAGCTCATGCGCTGACCCCGCGGCGCGGCGACTCGGCCGCACGGTCGCCCCTTCGCGCCGGGGGCCCTCCGGCCTCCCAGCCCCCGGCCCTCCGGCCTCTCCGGAGCGTCCCCCTATCGAGGAGCGCTCCGCCTCCCCGGAGCGTTCCTCTCTCCGGAGCGCTCCTTCCCAAAACGCCCGGCGCTTCCCCTGAGCGCTGTCCCTATGCGCGCGGATACCGGGCCAGCCAGGCCGGTGTGGCCGTGCCGGGGCCGTGCAGGGCGGGGCCCTGCGTCATCTCCATGGCGAAGTCGTCGGCCAGCTCCAGGATGGTCGCGCGGCCTTCCACCTCGGCGACCCACCCCGCGGGCAGGGCCGTCTCTCCGTGCATGACGCCCAGCAGGTTGCCGCAGACGGAGCCGGTCGAGTCGCTGTCGCCGCCGTGGTTGACGGCCAGCAGCAGACCGTGGCGGACGTCCTGCGCGACCAGGGCGCAGTAGACGCCGATGGAGAGCGCTTCCTCGGCCGTCCAGCCCTCCCCCAGCGCGGCGACGCGTTCGGGGGACGGCATGCCCTGACGGACGGCGCCGAGTGCGCGCTTGAGGGCTTCGGTGGTCTCCTGGTGGCCGGGGCGGGCGGCCAGCTGCACGAGGGTGCGCTGGACCGCCGTGTCCAGGTCCTCGCCGCGGGCCAGGGTGTGGACGATCGCGGCGAACGCCCCGGCCGCCAGGTACCCGGTGGGGTGGCCGTGGGTCTGGGCCGCGCACTCGGCGGCCAGTTGGAAGACCAGTGCGGGCTCCCAGCCGACCAGCAGCCCGAAGGGGGCCGACCGCATGACGGTCCCGCACCCCTTGGAGTCGGGGTTCTTGGGCTGGTCCAGCGTGCCCATGCGGGGGTCGGCCAGGCCGCTGAGGCAGGCGTTGCCGGGCGCCCGGCGTGAGTAGAGCCATTCCTCGCGGGCGAGCCAGCCGTCGTTCTCGCGGCGTTCGTCGGGGCCCCAGTCGCGCTGTGTGGCCGCCCAGCGCAGGTAGGCGGCGTGCACGTCGGTGGGCGGATGCCAGGCGCCGGTGTCGCGGCGGACGTGGGCGCGGATGAGGCCGTCCACGGTGAACAGGGTCATCTGGGTGTCGTCGGTGATGGCGCCGCGCCGTCCGAACGCGGGCAGGTAGTCGGTCACGCCCTGGGGGCCGTGATCGTCACGGATCCTGTCCAGGGAGTCGAACTCGACGGCCGCGCCCAGCGCGTCACCGACGGCGCCGCCCAGCAGGCATCCGCGCACCCTGCTGCGGAAGTCCTGCTGTTCGGCGCGTCCCCATATGGCGCTCGCGCCGCTGTCCGCCCCACCCGCACCTGTCACGATCCGCCGCCCTCCTGGCTGCCCCTCCTCCGGCTTGTGGCCCCGCACTCTAATAGACGGGGCCGGGCGGCGGTGAGCGCCCGTCAGTCCAGCACGGGCAGCAGTTCGGGCAGGTGGCCGTCGGAGGCGTGGGCTGCGCGCATCCGTTCCGCGGGGACCTGGCCGTATCCGGTGGTGCGCGGGCGTGCGGGGCGCCCTGCGGCCTCGGCGATGGCGACCAGGTCCTTGATGGAGCGGTAGGAGCCGTAGGAGGAGCCGGCCATCCGGGAGATCGTCTCCTCCATGAGGGTGCCGCCCAGGTCGTTGGCGCCGGAGCGCAGCATCGCGGCGGCGCCCTCGGTGCCCAGCTTCACCCAGCTGGTCTGGATGTTGGGGACCCAGGGGTGCAGCAGGAGGCGCGCCATGGCGGTGACCGCGCGGTTGTCGCGGGTGCTGGGCCCTGGACGGGCGATACCGGCGAGGTAGACGGGTGCGTTGGTGTGGATGAACGGCAGGGTGACGAACTCGCTGAACCCCGCCCGTCCCTTCTCCAGCGCCGTGCGCTGGATACGTGCCAGCAGCCGCAGGTGGCCCAGCCAGTGGCGGGGCTGGTCGACGTGGCCGTACATCATCGTGGAGGTCGTGCCGAGCCCCACCTCGTGCGCCGTCTCGATGACCTCCACCCAGGTGGCGGTCGGCAGCTTGCCCTTGGTGAGGATCCAGCGGACCTCGTCGTCCAGGATCTCCGCCGCCGTGCCGGGGATCGAGTCGAGTCCGGCCTCCTTGGCGGCGGTCAGCCACTCGCGGACGGACATGCCGGTGCGGGTGGCGCCGTTGACGACCTCCATCGGGGAGAAGGCGTGCACGTGGAGGCCCGGAACGCGTTCCTTGACGGCTCGTGCGATGTCGAAGTAGGCGGTGCCCGGCAGGTCCGGGTGGATGCCGCCTTGCATGCACACCTCGACGGCGCCGACGTCCCAGGCCTGCTGCGCACGGTCGGCGACCTGTTCGAGGGAGAGCGTGTAGGCGTCTGCGTCGGTGCGGCGCTGTGCGAAGGCGCAGAAACGGCAGCCGGTGTAGCAGACGTTGGTGAAGTTGATGTTGCGGGTGACGATGTACGTCACGTCGTCGCCGACCGCGTCGCGCCGTACGTCGTCCGCCGTGCGGCACAGCGCGTCCAGCGCCGGACCGTCGGCGTGCAGGAGCGCGAGGGCCTGCTCGTCGGTGAGCTTCGTGGGGTCGTCGGCGGCCTGGGAGAGCGCCGCACGCACGTCGGCGTCGACGCGCTGCGGGGCCATGCCGGGGGCGGCGCGCTCGCGCAGCTCCGCCCAGTCGCCGTACACCTCGTCGAAGTCGTCGCGGCGGTCGCTGGTGCGGCCCTCGGTGTCGATGGTGCGGTGCAGGTCGGTGCGGCCGGTGGCCGTCAGGCCCGTGAAGCCCTCGTCGGGCTCCTGCCAGGGCAGCCCCCGCGGGCGCACGTCCTCGCGGGCCATGCCGGTTTCGGGCTCGGCGAGCGCCCGCACGTGCGGGAGGACACGCGGATCCAGCCACGGCTCTCCGCGCCGGATGAACTCGGGGTAGACGGTCAGGCGCTCACGGAGGGCGAATCCGGCCGCCGAGGTCTTCTCGGCCAGGTCGTCGATGTGCGGCCAGGGGCGCTCCGGATTGACGTGGTCGGGGGTCAGCGGGGAGACGCCGCCCCAGTCGTCGATGCCCGCCTCGATCATCCGGCCGTATTCGGCGTCCACCAGGTTCGGCGGGGCCTGGACGCGTGCGGAGGGGCCCAGGATGTGGCGGGCGACCGCGATGCAGGCCGCCAGCTCCTCCAGTTCCGCGTCGGGCATGCCGCGCATCGCCGTGTCCGGCTTGGCGCGGAAGTTCTGCACGATCACTTCCTGGATCCCGTGGTAGGCCCGCTGGGTCCGCCGGATCTCGAACAGGGCGTCGGCGCGCTCCTCGTAGGTCTCTCCGATGCCGATGAGGACGCCCGTGGTGAACGGCACGTTGGAGCGTCCCGCGTCCTCCAGGACGCGCAGCCGCACGGCCGGCTCCTTGTCGGGGGAACCGTGGTGGGGACCGCCCTTCTCGGACCACAGGCGCCGCGCCGTCGTCTCCAGCATCATCCCCATGGACGGCGAGACGGGCTTCAGACGCTGGAAGTCGGTCCAGGTGAGCACCCCGGGGTTGAGGTGCGGGAGGAGTCCCGTCTCCTCCAGGACGCGGATCGCCATGGCCCGTACGTACGCGAGGGTGTCGTCGTAGCCGTGCGACTCCAGCCACTGGCGGGCCTCGGGCCAGCGGTCCTCCGGACGGTCGCCCAGGGTGAAGAGTGCCTCCTTGCAGCCCATCTCGGCACCGCGCCGGGCGGTCTCCAGCACCTCGTCGGGCGAGAGGAACATGCCGTGTCCCTCGGCGCGCAGCTTGCCGGGCACGGTGACGAACGTGCAGTAGTGGCACCTGTCGCGGCACAGCCGGGTCAGCGGGATGAAGACCTTGCGGGAGTACGTGATGACGCCGGGGCGCCCGGCCGCCTCCAGCCCGGCGTCTCTGACGCGGGCCGCCGAGGCGGTGAGGTCGGTCAGGTCCTCGCCGCGCGCCTGGAGGAGGACGGCGGCTTCCGTCTGATCGAGCGCCACCCCGTCCCGGGCCCGCTTGAGCGCCCGCCGCATCGCATTCGCCGTCGGGGCAGTCGGCGACACCTGTCCGTGAGAGGTCATCCCCCCACCGTAGCCCGGAGCAGCGACAGCGCCGCGGGCGGCGAGCGGGCCGGACGGCCCGGCCGTCCCGTTCGGGCGCACGCTGTTCACAGGTACCTGGAGTAGTCGTCCAGGGCGCGCAGAACTTCGAGTTCTGTGCCGGAGGGGAGCTGGAGGACGACCTCTTCAGCGCCCAGTTCGTCGCGGTAGTGGCGCAGTTTGCCCGGGGAGGGCTGGACGAAGGCGGGGACGAGCGCGGGCTCTCCCCGGCGTCCTGCGGCGCGCCAGACGCGGTGGAGTTCGGGCGCCGCGTCCCGCAGCCCGCTGCCGCCGACCGGGAGCCACCCGTCGGCGTACTCGGCGATGTGGTCGAAGAGGGTGGGTCCCGCGGCCCCTCCCACGAGCAGCCGGGGGCCGCCGGGGCGCACGGGTTTGGGGTGCGCGAGGGAGGCGCGGACGGAGCCGAACTCGCCGTCGTGTGCGACGGGCTCGTCCGCCCACAGGGCCCGCATGAGGGCGACGCGGTCGCGCACCACGTCCCTGCGGCGGCGCCAGTCGACGCCGTGGTCGGCGGCTTCCTCGACGTTCCAGCCGAAGCCGACGCCCAGGGTGAAGCGGCCGCCGGACATCCAGTCGAGGGTGGCGATCTGTTTGGCCAGCACGATGGGGTCGTGCTGGGCGACCAGTGTGATGCTCGTCCCCAGGGCGAGCCGTTCGGTGACGGTCGCGGCGGCGGCCAGGCCGACGAAGGGGTCGAGCGTTCGCGCGTAGGGGCGCGGTAACGGGTCGCCCATGGGGGCGGGTGTCTGTCTGCTGACGGGGATGTGGGTGTGCTCGGGCAGGTAGAGGCCGCCGAAGCCGCGCTGTTCCAGCTCGCGGGCGAGGCGGTCGGGGCGGATGGTCTCGTCGGTGAGCAGGATGGTCGTGGAGATCCGCATGCCGTCACTGTGCAGCCCGGTGGCGGGGAACTCCATGGTCTGTACGCACCCTGTGGACGCCTTCGCCGTCCGGCCGAGCGGCTCCGTCCCGAACGCCCGCGCAAGCGGTGCTACCGCGTGCTGACCGTCTCCGTGTCGCGTCCCGAACGGAGCACGGTTCCGGGGACGGCGCCGGTCACCGTGTCGTCGCGTACGGTCCGCGTCCCGTTGACCCAGACGCCGACGATGCCGGTGGCCCGGGAGTCGAGCCGGGGGCTGTCCCCGGGGAGGTCGTGGACGAGGGTGGCGGGGCCCGCGTCGATGCGCTCGGGGTCGAAGAGGACGAGGTCGGCGTGCCAGCCCTCGTGGACACGGCCGCGCTCGCGCAGCCCCAGGAGGCGGGCGGGCTCGTCGGTGAGCATCCGTACGGCCCGCTCCAGTGGGGCCAGCTTGCGGCCGCGCAGGCAGTCGCCGAGGAACCTGGTGGTGTAGGGGGCCCCGCACATGCGGTCGAGGTGGGCGCCGGCGTCGGAGCCGCCCAGCATCACGTCCTCGTGCTCCCAGGTGCGCCTGCGCAGCTCCCAGCTGGCCGGGTCGTTGTCGGTGGGCATGGGCCACAGCACCGTCCGCAGCTCGTCGGCGGCGCAGATGTCCACGAGGCACGCGAAGGGCTCCTGGCCGCGCTCGGCGGCGATGTCGGCGACGACGCGTCCGCTCAGGCCCTCGTTGGCGGCCGAGTAGGTGTCGCCGATGACGTACCGGTCGAAGTGGGTGAGGCGGCGGAAGACTCCGGCCTCCTTGCTTTCGGCCCGGCGCAGCATCTCGGCGCGCACGTCCGCGTCACGCAGCCTGGCGGTGCGCTCGGGTACGGGCAGGCTCAGGATCTCGCCCCAGCCGGGGATGAGGTTGAGCGCGCAGAAGGTGCCCAGCGACATGTTCATGGGCGTGAGGATCGGCATGGTGAGCGCGACGACCCGTCCGCCCTGTTCGCGCGCCCGTGCGCCGGCGGCCAGCTGGCGAGGCACCCGGTCGGGGACGGCGGCGTCGATCGTCAGCACGTTCCAGTTCAGCGGCCGTCCCGCTGCCGCCGACATCCGGGCGAACAGCTCGATCTCGTCGTCGGAGAACATGTCGAGGCAGCCCGCGACGATGGCTTCGATCTGGGTGCCCTCGTGGTCGGCGACGGCACGCGAGAGGGCCAGCAGTTCCTCGGGGCGCGCGTGGCGTGAGGCGACCGGCTCACCGTCCCCGTCGGAGTGGCTGGCCGACTGGGTGGTCGACAGCCCCCACGCCCCGGCGTCCATGGCCTCGTGGAAGAGCCGCAGCATCTCTCCCAGCTGCTCCTCGTCTGGCTGCCCCCCGATGGCGTCCTCGCCCATGACGTGCCGTCGCAGCGCGCAGTGGCCCACCATAAAACCCGCGTTGACGGCCGTGCGGCCCTCGAGCGCGTCCAGGTAGTCGCCGAAGGTGTGCCAGTCCCAGGGGGCGCCCTCTTCCAGTGCGACGAGGGACATGCCCTCGACCTTGGACATCATGCGGCGCGTGTAGTCGGCGTCCTGGGGGCGAGCCGGGTTCAGCGGGGCGAGCGTGAAGCCGCAGTTGCCGCCGGCGATGGTGGTGACGCCGTGGTTCATGGAGGGGGTGGCGTACGGGTCCCAGAACAGCTGGGCGTCGTAGTGGGTGTGCGGGTCGACGAACCCGGGGGCCAGGACGAGCCCGGTCGCGTCCTGACGGGTGCGGCTGTGCTCACGGACGGTGCCGGGCTCGGCGACGAGGGCGATGCGCCCTTCGCGCAGGCCGACGTCGGCGCGGTACGCCGGTGCTCCGGTGCCGTCGACGACGGTGGCGCCCGTGATGAGGTGGTCAAGCATGCTGCGCACGTCCTCCCTTGCTCGTCATGGGTGGTCAGGACCGCGGCATCGCGGCCGCTGGGACGTCCGGCTGCCTGGACGGCTGGGCGCTCGTGGCGTCCCGCGGGCGCCGGACGGGGCCGGCTCAGCCGCGTGCCGCGTCGCGGAAGCGGGTGGTGCGGTGCACGGGGTCGGTGTCGATCTGCGGGATGACGTGCTCACCGATGAGCTTGATCGTGTTCATGGTGTCCTCGTAGCCGATCCCGATGGGCAGCCCGAAGGAGAGCTGGTCGGCCCCGGCCTGTTCCCAGCGCTTGCACTGGCGCAGTACCTCTTCCGGGGTGCCGCAGATCATCAGTTCCTCGGCGATGAGCAGGTCGACGATCTCCGCCGTGTACTCGGGGATCAGCTCCGGCCACTGGGGGATGCCCTCGGGACGGGGGAAGGTGTCGTGGTAGCGGAAGAGGAGGGACTGGAGGTAGTTCAGGCCGCCGTTCACGGCGATCTGCTTGGCCTTCTCGGTGGTCTCGGCGCAGATGGCCGTGGAGGTGACCATGACGTTGTCGTTGACGTATCCGCCGACGGGTTCCGCGTCTCCCACGGCCCCCTTGTAGGACTCGACGACCCACTCCATGTCGGAGACCTTCTGCACGCTGAAGCCGAGCACCCCCAGCCCCTTCTTCGCGGCCATCGCGTACGACGACGGCGAACCCGCCGCGTACCACATCGCCGGGTGTGAGCCCCCGTACGGCTTGGGAAGGATCTTGCGTGGGGGCAACGACCAGTGCTTCCCCTGAAACCCCTGGTACTCGTCGTTCAGCCACATCTTGGGGAACTCGGCGATCGTCTCTTCCCAGATCTCCTTGGTGTGATTCATGTCGGTGATGCCCGGCAGGAACCCGAGGATCTCGTGGGAGCCGGCCCCCCGGCCCGAACCGAACTCCATGCGGCCGCCGGAGAGGTGGTCGAGCATCGCGACCTTCTCTGCGACCTTCACCGGGTGGTTGACCTGGGGCAGCGGGTTGAAGATGCCCGAGCCGAGGTGGATGCGCTCGGTGGCGTGCGCCAAATACCCGAGGAAGACGTCGTTGGCGGACAGGTGGCTGTACTCCTCCAGGAAGTGGTGCTCGGAGGCCCACGCGTACTTGAACCCCGACCTGTCCGCCTGGATGACGTACTCGGTCTCCTCGACCAGTGCCTTGTGCTCGGCCTGCGGATCGGTCCTGGCCCGCGCGGCGGGCACGTATCCCTGAACAAAGAGCCCGAATTCCACGGTGTCATCTCTCCCTCGGTGTGTTTCCGACGGCAGAAACCTGACGGCCCGTCAGATCGTGTCGCGTCCGACTCTGGCACCGCGGGGTGAAGGCGTCAACATGTCCGTCACACGCGACGACCCGCCGCCACGCGAGCAGGCCGGCACCGCTCCCGCCCGAGCCGGTCCCGTGAAGGATTCGTGAAGAATTGGAAACCAAAAACGTCAGCCCTTGCGAAGTCTTCCTGAGGGAAGCGGAAAACTGTTCCCGCCGACCCCCCGTTCCGTTTCACAAGCGAAGCAGCAAATCGCCCAACTGGTCCGGAGGGTGCCCGGATTCCGCCGTACGGTGCACCGATCCCACGGCACGGGGAACGGCCCCCGCCGCACGGTGCACGGACCTCACAGCACGGACACGCCCGCCAGCCAGCCCCCGTCGACGACCAGGGGCGCACCCGTGACGTACGAGGAGTCCGCACAGCTGAGGAAGAGCGCAGCGCGCGCCACCTCCTCGGGACGCCCCATGCGGCCCTGCGGGATGAGCTTCGCGTAGAAGGCGTCCGTGTCGCTCCGCCCCGTCGCGGCACCGTCCAGCGGCAGCCCGCCGTCCGCCGCCCTGGCGGGGTTCGTCATGGGGGTGTCGATCGCGCCGGGGCACAGCGCGTTGACCCGCACCCCCTTGCCGGCCAGCTCCATCGACGCCACGCGCGTCATGCCCACGATGGCGGCCTTGCTCGCGGCGTACGCGGTCAGGTAGGCCATGCCCGTCAGCGCCGCGTAAGAGGCGGTGTTGACGATGGTGCCGCCGCCCGCACGGACAAGGCGCGGGGCGAGGGTCTTCATGCCGAGGAAACAGCCGGTCTGGTTGACCTCGACCACCTCGCGGAACTCCTCCACCGGGGTGGCGGACAACTCGTTGAAGCGCAGGATGCCGGCGTTGTTGACGAGGCCGTCCACGGCGCCGAACGCCCGCTCAGCGGCGTCTGCGGCCGCCTGCCAGCTGTCCTCGTCGCGCACGTCCAGACGGACGTGGAGCGCGCGCTCGGGGCCCAGCCGCGCCGCCACCTCCTCGCCCTGCTCGTCCAGTACGTCACCCAGCACCACCTTGGCTCCCTCGGCCGCGAACAAGCGCGCCTCCGCGGCGCCCTGCCCCCGAGCGGCCCCGCTGACGAGAAACACCCGTCCCTCCAGCTTGCCCACCACGACCTCCTCGGCCTTCCCGGCTTCCTCGGTCTTCCCGTCCTCACCGACTGCCTCGAAGAACGGCGACGGCAGGCGTCCGAACGGCACTCGGGGGACAGACAGCTGCACACGCCGCCCGCCCCCTGGGTCAGCCCAGCAGTGGCGCGACCTGTTGGGCGTAGAGCTCCATCTGGTCGGTCAGCTCGTCCGCCGAGCGGGAGCGGAAGCGCAGCTGGACCTGGGTGACGCCGAGGGCCTGGTACGCGCGCAGGGACTCGGCGATCGCGCCGGGCGCACCGGTCAGGGTGCGGCGGCCGACGTCCCAGGCGGCCCGGCCCACGTACAGCGGCTCCGCGAGGGCACCGACGGTGAAGGGCTCGGCCTCCAGGCCCGCCTCCCCGCGCAGCCGCCTGATGCGCTCGATCTTCGCCGCCAGTGCTTCCCTCGGGTCTTGCTGGGGCAGCCATCCGTCGCCGCGGAGAGCGGCACGGCGGACGGCCGCGGGCGAGGAGCCGCCGACCCACAGTGGCGGTCTGGGCCGCTGTGCGGGTCTGGGCCGCTGTCCGAGCCCGGCGAAGGAGAAGCGTGCCCCCTCCCAGGCGGGGAACTCCTCCGGGCCGAGGGCGGCCTTGAGCGCGTCGACCGTCTCGTCGAGCACGGCCCCGCGTGCGGCGAAGTCGGCGCCCAGGGTCTCGAACTCCTCGCGTACGTGTCCGGCGCCCACGCCGAGGATCAGGCGCCCGCCGGAGAGGTGGTCGAGGGTGGCGTACTGCTTGGCGGTGGCCAGCGGGTGCCGCAGGCCGACGACGGCGACATGGCTGAGCAGCGCCGCCCGTTCGGTGGCCGCGGCCAGGAAGGAGAGGGTGGCGACGGGGTCGTACCACACGGTGCTCATCGCGCCGGCGAGCCTGCGCGGTATCGCCACGTGGTCGCAGCAGGCGAGGTAGGCGAAGCCGTGCCGGTCGGCGGCGCGGGCCACGGCCAGGAGTTCGGCGGGTCCCGCCGTCGCCTCCCAGGGCTCGGCGTAGAGGGTGCTCTGCGACTGGACCGGCAGCTGTATCCCGTACGACAGCCGCCCTGAGGGATAGGTCAGCACGCCCCCATGCTCGTACCTGACGGGGCGTCAGGCAAGAGGGGCGAACGGAAGTCCGAAAACAGCTGACGCGCGCTCAAATCGCCGGTCAGGGGCCCGCCGTACGGATTTGCTTCCAGCAACAGGCAGGGTGTATTCCGCATACGGCTGCGCGAAAGGCGCCGCTGAGGGAACATGGCGGCACCGCTGTTCCCTGATCGGTCCCGGCGAGGACGGATCAGCTCGCACGACAACCCAATCGCTCAAGGACGCCGATGACCGAGATACCGGTGGCGCTGCTCGTCACCCTGTCCGTGGGGACGGCGGCCGCCGTGGCGCTCGCCCTCCTGCTGGCGCGTTCGATGCGGGAGGCGAGGCGGTTGCGTCAGCGCTCCGCCGTCGCCGAGAAGGACCTCCAGGACGCCATGCGGCACCAGGCGGGCCTCGCCGCCCACGCGCAGGCCGTCGAAGCCGAGGTACGGCACCTGGCGGCCGCCCGCATCCCGGACCTGGCCGCGGCACTGGCCCACCCGAACGTCCCCGTCCGCGGTGTCGCCGACCCCGCCTTCCGGGGCACCGACCTGGACCGCTCGCTCGCCTCGGTGCTGGACCAGGTCGGCGACGCGGTCACCAAGGAGCGGCTGCGCGTGGACGGCGCTGCGCAGTCCGCGATGCGCGGCGCGACCACGACCATCCAGGCCCTCCTCTACCAGTTGCAGACCCGCTTGCAGACGATGCAGGAGCGCTACGACGACCCGTTCGTCGCGGAAGACCTGCTGGGCGCCGACTTCCTCAACGAGCAGGCGATCCGCCGCATCCAGGCCACCGCGATCGTCTGCGGCGCCTGGCCGGGACTGACCCGGCAGAACTCCCACGTGGGCGACGTCGTCGTCGGCGCCATGTCCCGCCTGGTCGGGTACGCCCGCGTCCAGGTCACCAACCAGCTGCGCGACCCGGTGGGCATCGTGGCCCGCGCCGTGGAGCCGGTGGCGGTCGCGCTGACCGAGCTGATGGCCAACGCCCTCCACTACTCGCACCCCGAGCTCCCCGTCGCCGTCACCATCCAGCAGGGCAACCGGGGCGCCTCGATCATCGTCGACGACGCGGGCGTCGGGATGCACGGGGAGGAGATGGAGCGCGCCCAGCGCATGATCACCGGCGAGGAGGTGCTGCTGCTGACCGAGCTGGGCGACCCGCCCAGGACGGGCCTGGCCACGGTGGGCCAGCTCGTCAAGCAGTACGGCTTCGCCACCTCCATCGAGACGTCCCCCTACGGCGGGGTGCGCGCCATCGTGCACATCCCGGGCGAGACGCTGCTGACGCTGCTCGACGAGGAGGAGCAGCCGATGTCCCCCATGGCGCCCGTGCCGCGCGGCAGCGCGAGCGCCGCGGCCCCCGCCCCGCCCCACGGGCAGCCCGCTCCCCGTCCGGAGCCCGCGTACGGCGAGACCGTGCAGCTGGGTGCCGTCCACGGCCCGGCCGCCGACGCCGCCCCGCCGGTGAGGCCGACCGCGCAACCGTCCGCCACCGGGCCGTCCCACGCCGCGCCGGGGGTAGACCCTGGCGGGCCCGCTCACCGGAGCGGAGCCGCCGCGCCCGACGGCGGCGACGAACTGCCGCGCCGCCGGCGGAGGCGCCCGGCCCCCGAGGCGTCGCTGGACGCCACGGCCGCCGTCTCCCCCGAGACCGCCCCGCACGGCCGAACGTCCGCACCACAGGCCCCGCAGCCCGCCGCGCACGCCCAGGCGTCACCGGAGGAGAGCGCGGAGCGCTGGGCGGCGTTCCAGCGCGGCACCGCCTCGGGCCGCGCGGCCGTCGACGAAGCGGCCGCGCCGGGCCAGGCACCCTCACACCCCCACGCCGATCCCCGTTCCGCTGAAGGGAATCCGCAGGAATGACAATCCCCGCACGCAGGTCGCTGCGCGACGACACCTCCTGGGTGCTGGCCCCGCTCCTGGACCTGCCACACGTCATCCACGCGGCCGTCATCTCGGGTGACGGCCTGATCGAGGGACGTTCACCCAACCTGGAGCGGGAGGCGGCCGAGGGCGTCGCAGCGATGCTCTCGGCACTCCAGGGCGCGGCAAGGACGACCACGGCGGCGTTCGCCGGCTCCTACGAGGTGCGGCTGCGCCAGACGGTCGTCGAGTCGGACCAGGGATGGGTTTTCGCCATCCCCGCCGGCGAGAACACCGCACTGGCCGTCTTCGCCGGGCCCGACGTGAACATGGGCATCGTGACGCACCAGATGCAGGTACAGGTGGCGTCGTTGGGCAAGGCCATGAACAGCCCGGCCAGGAACGACATCTCGACATGAACCCACCCGCCGACAACAGGCGCCTGGTGCCCGCGTATCTGGCGACGACCGGACGTGCCCGGCCCAGCCGCAACACGCTCGACCGGCTCACCGTGCTGCACGGCGCGTCGGACCCGGCGACCGTCTCCGGGCTGCGCCCGGAGGAGACGCGGCTGCTGGAACTGCTGCGCGGTGGGGCGCTGTCCCTCGCGGAGGCCGCCGCGCACCTGCGGCTTCCGGTCAGTGTGGTCAAGGTCCTGGTGGCCGACCTGGTGGACGCGGGCCGGCTGATGGCCCGCGCCCCGATCCCCGACGCCGAACTGCCGGAGCGGCAGATTCTGGAGAAGGTTCTCAATGGACTCCGCACTCTCAAGTCCTCCTAGCCCGGGCGACCCGGCCGGCGCCTCGGCGGCAGGCGGCTCCATATATCTGGAGGACAAGCCGCAGACGCTGGTCAAGCTGCTGGTCGCCGGGCCGTTCGGGGTGGGCAAGACGACGTTCATCCGCTCGCTTTCGGAGACGGCGCCGCTGCACACCGAGGAGGTGATGACGCAGACCGGCGCGCTGGTGGACAACCTGGCCGGGGTACGGGACAAGACCACCACCACGGTGGCCATCGACTTCGGCCGGCTGACGCTGCCGGGGGACCTCGTGCTGTACATGTTCGGCACCCCCGGGCAGCGGCGCTTCCGCCCCCTGTGGCAGGACATCGCGCGCGGCGCGCTGGGCGCCCTGGTGCTGGCCGACACCCGGCGCCTGGCGGACTCCTTCGAGGTGATGGACATGATCGAGGAGGCCGGGCTGCGCTACGCGGTCGCGGTCAACTCCTTCCCCGACTCCCCCTCGCACCATCCCGACACCCTCCGCGACCACCTCGACCTGCACCCCGACACCCCGCTGGTGGTGTGCGACGCGCGCAGCCGGGACCAGTCGGCCGACGCGCTGATCGCGCTCGTGGGCCACGTCCTCGAAGTGCTCGACCAGCAGCAGAAAGACGACAGCACGCCCGGCCGGCAGCACGGCCGCCAGCAGCCCCAGGAGACCGCTTGAACGCCGCGCCCCACCCCGGGAACACGCCGTCCGGCACGATGCCGGCGCCGCTGTCCCGGCCGAGCCACGAGGTCACCCCGCTGTACGGCGAGGAGTTCGCGGCGGACCCGTACGCGGTCTACGAGCGGCTGCGCCGGTACGGTGCCCTCGCGCCCGTGGAGATCGCACCCGGCGTCGGCGCGATGCTCGTGATCGACTACCGGGCCGCACTCGACCTGCTGCACGACCCGGTGACCTGGTCGAAGGACTCCTCCGTCTGGCAGGACACCGTGCCGCAGGACTCGCCCGTGCTGCCGATGCTGCGGGCCCGCCCCAACGCCCTGTTCAGCGACGGAGAGGCGCACGCGCGCTACCGTCAGGTGATCTCCGACGGCTTCGCGCGGCTGGAGCCGCACCAGGTGCGCCAGATCGTGCGGGAGGTCTCCGACCAGCTGATCGCCCGGTTCGCCCAGGACGGCGAGGTCGACCTGATCAGCAAATTCGCACGGCTGCTGCCCCTGCTGTTCTTCAACCGGGCCTTCGGCCTGGCCGACGACCGCAGCGAACTGCTGATCCAGGGCATCGCCGGCATGTTCGACAGCAAGACCACCGAGGAGGCGGAGGCGGCCGACGTCGCCTACACCCGCTACATCACGGAACTGACCCAGGCCAAGCAGCGCGAGCGGGGCCAGGACCTGACCTCCTGGTTCATGGACCACCCGGCCGGACTCAGCGCCGAAGAGGTCATCCACCAGATCGTCCTGACGATGGGCGCCAGCTACGAACCGCTGTCCAACCTCATCGGCAACGCGCTCGGCCGGATGCTCGTCGACGAGCGCTACTACAGCAACCTGTCCGGCGGCGCGCTGACCCCCCGAGACGCCCTCCACGACGTGCTGCGCAACGAGCCCCCGATGGCCAACTACTCCGCGCACTTCCCCAAGCGGGACGTCTACTTCCACGGCGTGTGGCTGCGCGCGGGACAGCTCGTCCTGGTCAGCTACGCGGCGGCCACCACCCAAAGCGGACGCGCTGCGCCCGGTGAGGCCACCGGCGCCGACGGCTCGGGCGGCGGCGCGCACCTGGCGTGGGCGGCAGGCCCGCACGGCTGTCCGGCCCAGCAGCCGGCGCTGCTCATCGCCAGCACCGCGATCGAGCGGCTCACCGCCTGGCTCTCCGACATCCGCCTCACGGTGACGTACGACGAGCTGAAGTGGCGCCCGGGCCCGTTCCAGCGGGGCCTTGTCGCGCTGCCCGCACGGTTCAGCCCCGTCTCTCCCGACCACGTAGGAGGCACCCCGTGGAAAAGCCCGTCCATATAGCCGTCCCTTCCGACGTCTCCCCCTCGGCCGAGGTCTCCTCCGCGGAAGGCGGCTCCCTTTCGGTCGGCGGCGGCTCCCCTTCGGACGTCCTGCCCGCTGTCCGTGCGGACGCCCCCAGGGGCGTCCTCATCGACCCGGAGGGCCGCGACATTCACGGGGAGGCGCAGCGCATCCGCTCGGGGGGCGCCGCCGCCACACTGGTGGAGCTGCCCGCCGGCATCCACGCCTGGTACGTCAACGAGTTCGACGTCCTCAAACAGCTCCTGCGTGACCCGCGCGTCTCCAAGGACCCGCGCAAACACTGGCCCGCCTGGCAGCGCGGCGAGTTCCACGACACGTGGATCCGCACCTGGGTCAGCGTCGAGAACATGCTCAGCTCCTACGGCGAGGACCACAAGCGGCTGCGCAAGCTGGTCGCCCCCGCCTTCACCGCGCGACGTACGGCCGCCATGCTGCCCCGCGTGGAGCGCATCACCAGTGAGCTGCTCGACGCCATGGACGAGGACGCGGCACGTGAGGGAACGGTGGACCTGCGCGCCTCCTTCGCGCACCCGCTCCCGATGAACGTCATCTGCGAACTGTTCGGTGTGCCCGAGGACCAGCGGCCCGAGATGAAGCGGCTGATGGACATGGTCATGGACACCACCCGCACGCCCGAACAGGCGGGACAGACGGCGGTGGACATGCAGGCGGCCTTCACCGCGCTCGTCGAGGCCAAACGTGCCGAGCCGGGCGACGACCTGACCAGCGTCCTGGTCGACGCACGGGACGAGGAGGGCGCCGCGCTCTCCGAGAAGGAGCTGCTCGACACCCTGCTGCTGATGATCGGCGCCGGGCACGAGACGACCGTCAACCTCATCGGCAACGCCGTCCACGCCCTGCTCACCCACCCCGGGCAGCTACAACTCGTCCTGGACGGCGCGGCCTCCTGGGACGACGTCATCGAGGAGACACTGCGCTGGGCGCCCAGCATCGCCAATCTGCCGCTGCGCTACGCCGTCGACCGGATCGAGCTCTCCGACGGCACCGTGATCGGGCAGGGCGACGCCATCGTCTCCACGATCGCCTCGGCCAACCGGGACCCCGCCAAGTACGGGGCTGACGCGGCGGAGTTCGACATCCGGCGGGCGGGCGGCGGAGAGCACCTGTCCTTCGGTCACGGGGTGCACTTCTGTCTGGGCGCCCCACTGGCCCGCATGGAGGCCCGCACCGCACTGCCCGCCCTCTTCGGCCGCTTCCCGAAGATGCGTGCGGCGGTGCCGCCCGAGGAGATGGCGCAGGTCGCCTCCTGCATCGCCTTCGGATACGCGGGCATCCCCGTACGGCCACGAGGGTGAACCCCCGCGGCACCTGAGGCCGGAGGCGGCGGGGGGCGGGCGGCCCGGAGGACAGGGCCGGGCCGCCGCTCCCCGCCGCCTTCTTGAGCGCCCGGCCTGCCCGCGTGTTCCGGAGGGCCGGGCCTGCCGGCGTTCGGGGCGTGGGGGCCGGCGGTGCCTCGGTTGTCACGCCCCCGGCCACAGCCCCTCGTCCGTCAGGCCGAGGAGGTCGATGGCGTTGCCCCGCACGATCCGTTCCACCAGATGGGCGGGCAGGTGCCCCATCTGCTGCTCCCCGACCTGACGGGACTTGGGCCAGGTCGAGTCCGAGTGCGGGTAGTCGGTCTCGTACAGGACGTTGGGTACGCCGATGGACTCCACGTTGCGCAGCCCGAACGCGTCGTCGAAGAAGCAGCCGTAGACGTGCTCGGCGAACAGCTCGGACGGCGGGCGCAGCACCTTGTCCGCCACACCGCCCCAGCCACGGTTCTCCTCCCAGACCACGTCGGCGCGCTCCAGGATGTACGGGATCCAGCCGATCTGCCCCTCCGCGTACATGATCTTCAGGCGGGGGAAGCGCTCGAACGCGCCGCTCATCAGCCAGTCCACCATGGAGAAACAGCAGTTGGCGAACGTGATGGTGGATCCGACGGCGGGTGGTGCGTCCGCCGACGTCGAGGGCATCTGGCTGGAGGAGCCGATGTGCATGGCGATGACGGTGCCCGTCTCGTCACAGGCCCGCAGGAAGGGGTCCCAGGCGTCCGTGTGGATGGACGGCAGGCCCAGGCGCGGAGGGATCTCCGAGAAGCAGACGGCGCGCACGCCCCGCTCCGCGTTGCGCCGTACCTCCTGCGCGGCCAGCTCCGCGTCCCACAGCGGTACGAGAGCCAGCGGTATGAGGCGTCCGTGCGCGTCGGGCCCGCACCACTCCTCCACCATCCAGTCGTTGTACGCGCGCACCCCCAGCAGCCCCAGTTCCCGGTCCTTGGCCTCGGTGAACGTCTGGCCGCAGAACCGCGGGAAGGTGGGGAAACACAGGGCCGACTGGACGTGGTTGACGTCCATGTCGGCCAGACGCTCGCGTACGTCGTAGGAGCCCGGGCGCATCTGCTCGTAGGTGATGGCCTCCAGCCGCACCTCGTCCCTGTCGTAGCCGACGGCGGTGTCCAGCCTGGTCAGCGGGCGGTGCAGGTCCTCGTACACCCACCAGTCGGCGATCGGCCCCTCGTCGCCCGCCCTGCCCATCGTCGGGGTGAACCTGCCGCCGACGAAGGTCATCTCCTTCAGGGGGGCGCGCACGATGCGGGGCCCGGTGTCGCGGTAGCGGGACGGGAGCCGGTCCCGCCATACGTGCGGGGGTTCGACCGTGTGGTCGTCCACCGAAATGATCCTGGGGAAGGTCTCCATGCCCACCACCGTAGCGCCGGAACTGACGGCCCGTCAGCTACCGCGTCAGCCCGAAAGCACCCGCCTTCGGTCCCCGTTGTCGCCCCCCGAGTGCCTGTCCACTCCGGCCCTTTGGCGCTCTGCGCGCCCCTGGCGTCACTCCGTACGGACCGAAGCAGCATCTCCGTGCGGACGCGGGCATCCCTCCGTCCGGGCCGGCGCGACCCTCCCTCCGGATCCGGACGACCCTCCGTCCGGACCCTCGCGACCCTCCGTGAGCAGGGATGCGTCGCTCCGTACGGTCCGTCGCACCCCGCCGTCCGGACTCCCCCACCGCCCCGCTCGGACCGGCAGGAGGCCATAACCGGCATCCGCCGAATTCGAAGGCTTCGTAGAGAGGCTGGTACCTGAGCTGACGGAAACGCCGCCGACAAGGCAGACTGACCCCTGCGGGGAACGGAGGAGTGCGGAACAGCAGGGGGCACACCAATGGGCGCCGGGGACGACACGCGTAACGGAGCGGGGCAGCGGGACCGCCAGTTGCGGTTCACTCTGCTCGGTCCCGTGCGCGCCTGGCGCGGGGACCAGCCACTCGGCATGGGCTCCCCCCAGCAGAGAGCCCTGCTGGCGGCGCTGTTGCTGCGCGGTGGCCACACCGCCACCGCCGAGGAACTCATCGACGCCATCTGGGGCGAGGATCCGCCCGAGCAGGCCAAGGCCGCCCTGCGCACCTACGCCTCCCGCATCCGCAAAGCCCTCGGCCCGGACGCCGATCTGCTGGTCAGCGAATCCGGCGGCTACTCCCTGCACACCGGCCCCGAAGCACCGCTCGACGTCGAGACCGCCCACGACTGCGCCGTCCGCGCCGACAAGGCGGCCTCCGGCGGCGACCGCGCCCAGGCCCGCGAACTGTACGGCGCGGCCCTCGCCCAGTGGGACGGCGAACCCCTCGCCCGCATACCGGGCCCCTACGCCGAGCACCAGCGCGTCCGCCTGGAGGAGTGGCGGCTCAGCCTGCTGGAGCTGCGGCTCGACCTCGACCTCCAGGTCGGCTGCCACACCGAAGCCGTCAGCGAACTGACCGCCCTGACCGCCGCGCACCCGCTGCGCGAACGGCTGCGGGAACTGCTGATGCTCGCCCTCTACCGCAGCGGCCGCCAGGCCGAAGCCCTCGCCGTCTACGCCGACACCCGGCGCCTGCTCGCGGACGAGCTCGGCGTCGACCCCCGTCCCGAGCTGGCCGAACTCCAGCAGCGCATCCTCGAAGCCGACGACGAGCTCACCTACCAGGCCGACGAGCCCACCGCCGCGGGTCCCGTGGTCACCCGACCCGCACAGCTGCCCGCCACCGTCGCGGACTTCACCGGGCGCTCCTCCTTCGTCGCCGAACTCGGCGACCAGCTCGCCCAGGCCGAAGGCACCGTCATGGCCGTCTCCGCCGTCGCCGGAATCGGCGGCGTCGGCAAGACGACACTCGCCATCCACGTCGCCCACGCCGCCGCCGACCGCTTCCCCGACGGGCAGCTCTACGTCGACCTCCAGGGTGCCGGAGCCGCGCCCGCCGATCCCGAAGCCGTCCTCGGCTCGTTCCTGCGCGCACTCGGCGTCGCCGACTCCGCGATCCCCAGCGGCGTCGAAGACCGCTCGGCTCTCTTCCGCTCACTGCTCGCGGGCCGCCGCGTCCTCGCGCTGCTGGACAACGCCCGCGACGCCGCACAGGTCAGGCCCCTGCTGCCCGGCGCCGCCGGCTGCGCCGCGCTGGTCACCAGCCGCGTCCGCATGGTCGACCTCGCCGGAGCCCACCTCGTCGACCTCGACGTCATGAGCCCCGATGAGGCACTCGCCCTTTTTACCCGCATTGTGGGCGACGAGCGCGTACTCGCCGAACGCGAGGCCGCCATGGACGTCGTGGCCGCCTGCGGCTTCCTGCCGCTCGCCATCCGCATCGCGGCGGCCCGGCTCTCGGCCCGCCGCACCTGGACGGTCTCCGTACTCGCCGCGAAACTCGGCGACGAACGGCGCCGCCTCGACGAACTGCAAGCCGGCGACCAGGCCGTCGGCGCCACCTTCGAGCTCGGATACGGCCAGCTCGAAGGCGAACAGGCCCGCGCCTTCCGGCTCCTCGGCCTCGCCGAGGGCCCCGACATCTCCCTCGACGCTGCCGCCGCTCTTCTCGACCGCAGCCAGGAGGACGCCGAGGACCTCATGGAGTCCCTGGTCGACACCTCCCTCCTGGAATCGGCCGCTCCACGCCGCTACCGCTTCCACGACCTCGTCCGCCTCTTCGCCCGGGCGTGCGCGGAGCGGGACGAACAGCCACCGAGCGAGTGCGACGCCGCACTGCGGAGGCTGCTGGACTTCTACCTGGCGACGGCGCGGAACTACTACGTTCTCGAACGGCCCGCCGAATCCCTCGTCCACCACCTGGAGACCACGCAGCACCCCGGCCGCACCTTCGCCGACCACGGCGCGGCGATCGAGTGGTTGTTCGCCGAGTCGTCCTGCTTCCTCGCCTGCGCCGCACAGATGGCGTCAGGCCCGACACTCCGCCCGGCCGTCGATCTGCTGATGGCCACCAGCGCGCTGGCGGAGGCGGGAAGTTACGGACGGCAGTACGAGCAGGGGGCGCACTCCTTGAAACGCGTCGCCCAGGAAGTCGGTGACGCGCATGCCGAAGCCCGAGCGCGCTCCGTACTGACGGGAATGCACCTGGCGACGGGGCGCTTCGACGAGGCCGATGGGGAAGCCAGTGCGGCGGGCCCGCTCGGCGAGGAGGCGGGCGATCCCATCTCCGCCTCCTACGCGCTCAACGACCGCGGTCTGGTCGCCAACTACCAGGGCCGCCCACTCGACGCGGAGCACTTCCTCGATGCCGCGCTCCAGGCGTTCCGCTCCTACGGGAACAAGCCCGCCGAAGCGAGCGCCCTGTGCAACCTCTCGCGGGTACACACCGTGCTGGGCAAGACGGACACGGCCATCTCTCTGGCCGAGCAGGCGCTGGACATCCACGATCATCTGAGCGTCTCCATGCGCCGCGCCACCACGCTGTACGCGCTCGGTATCGCGCTGACCACGGCGGAGCGGCTGCCGGAGGCGGAGACGAACTTCTCGGAGGCGCTCCGTCTCTTCCAGCAGAGCAGGCAGCGCCTGTGGGAGGGCATGGCGTACTTCAGGCTCGGCGAGGTCAGCTTGGCAGCCGGCCGGCCCGCCCACGCCGCGGGTCTGGCGGAACAGGCCATGGCCATTCTCCGCAGTGTCGGTGGTCCCTGGCGCAGGGCGAACGCGTTGACACTGCTCGGCCAGGCGCTGGACTCGTTGGGCCATCACCGCCGCGCACAGGCGTGTTGGCGCGAGGCGCTGGAGCAGTACGAGAGGCTGGACGCTCCGGAGGCGGAGGACGTGCGGCGGCTGCTGGAACGTGAGGCTGCCGTCTGACCGCTCGTGAAACACGGTCACCAACAAGACGTTCATCGATCGTTTATCGACGCCCGGCATGCTCTAAGCAGTCGATCCGGCGCGTCGGGGGGCAGGCGGATCGGCAGGGGGAGGCGGCCCTCCCCCGATAGGGTGAACGGCCCGACTCGTCCGCCCGGCGACCCACGGGGGAGCCGCTGGGCGGACACCTGCCCACAGATTCCATGGAGGGGAAAGCCACCATGAGCGACCACGAAGAGAAGGTCACGCCCGAGGGCGGTGACGTGACCACCAAGGAGCGCAACCAGACCATCAAGCCGCCGGCCGCGGACAGCGCCTCGGGCGAAGTGACCACGAACGAGCGCAACCAGACGATCAATCCGGCCAACTGATACCTGCTCTCCGGGGCCCCGAAAGGATCGGGGGATCCAGGGGGGAGGGCCCCGGAGAGCACACCAGGCCAACGAGCAGGGCGCCCACCAGGGGGAACGAGTGAGACGGGGGCCGTCCTACGGGGGACACGAGGGCCGCGACCGACGACGCAGAGGGGGAGTCGTCGGCCGCGGCCCTCGGCGCATGACCGACTTCTGCCGTTTCTCAGGCCCGTGCCGCGTCAAAGTACAGAGCAGAACACGTATCCGCTTCCGGAGGTGCCTTCATGTCCCGCTCCACCAAGCTCATCGTCACCTGTGCTGCCGCCCTGGGCGCGCTGGGGGCTGCGTCCGCTCCCGCTGTGGCCGTCGGCATGGCACCCTCCGATCGGGTACAGACCATCTCCGTCCTGGAGCGGAACTCCACCCTCCTTCCCGGCCTCGACGACAACCATGGGTCTGTCGCACCCACCGCGACCCCGGCCGGCTGACCGGTCGGCGCGGGCCCGGGGGGCCGAGGGGCATGCCGGCGGTGACGTGCGTCGTCACCGCCGGCCGCGGAGGCGCGTCTTGACCACCTTGCCGCTCGCGTTGCGCGGCAGTGCCGCGACGAATTCGACGTCCCTGGGGACCTTGTAGTTGGCCATCTCCCGACGGGACCAGGCGATGAGGTCGTCGGCGGTGACGGTGGCGCCCGGGTGGCGGACGGCGAAGGCTTTGCCGACCTCGCCGAGCCGGGGGTCGGGCACGCCGATGACGGCGGCCTCACTGATGTCGGGGTGCCGGCTGAGCAGCTGCTCGATCTCGGCGGGGTAGGCGTTGAAGCCGCCGACGATGAACATGTCCTTGATGCGGTCGGTGATGCGCAGGTTGCCCCGGGCGTCCAGGACTCCGATGTCGCCGGTGCGCAGCCAGCCGTCGGGGGAGAGGACCTCCGCCGTCTCCTCCGGTTCCTCGAAATAGCCGGACATGACGTGGTAGCCGCGTACCAGGACCTCGCCCGGCTCGCCGGGGGGCTGCGGAGCGCCCGCGGGGGAGACGACTTTCACCTCCGTACCGGGTATGGCCCGTCCCGAGGTGGCGGCGACGGTCTCGGCGGGGTCGCCGCGGCGGCACATGGTGACGGTGCCCGCGGCCTCGGTGAGGCCGTAGGCGGTCAGGACGGTGCCGACCCCCAGTTCGGCACGCAGCCGCTCGACGAGTTCGAGGGGGACGACGGCGGCGCCGGTGACGACCAGCCGGAGCGCGCTCAGGTCGTGCTGCCGGCGGGCGGGGTGGTCCAGCAGCGCCTGGTGGAGGGTGGGCGGCCCCGGCAGCACGCTGACGCGCTCGGTGGCGATGTGCGCGAGCGCGGTCTCGACGTTGAAGACGGGCTGCGGGATCATCGTCGCGCCGCGCAGCAGGCAGGCGATGACGCCCGCTTTGTAGCCGAAGGTGTGGAAGAACGGGTTGACGATCAGGTACCGGTCGCCTTCTTCCAGACCGGCCAGTTCGCTCCACACGGTGTAGACGCGGAGCGTCTGTTCGTGGGTGATCACGGCGCCTTTCGGGCGCCCCGTCGTGCCCGAGGTGAAGGTGAGGTCGGACGGCGCGGAGGGGCTGACGCGGGCGGCGCGGGCGCGGACCGCCTCACGGGAGACCGACGCGCCGCCGGCCAGGAAGTCCGTCCAGGTGCGGAAGGAGGCGGGCGCGTCCTGCGCCAGGACCACCACCTGCCGCAGGTGCGGCAGTCCCGGCAGTGGGCCCTCGCCCAGCCCCTCGGCGGTGGCGCGGCGCAGTGAGGCGACGTACGACGTGCCCAGGAACGTGCCGGTGACGAACAGCAGCCTGGCGCGGGTCTTGCCGAGCACGTAGGCGGCTTCGGCGCCTTTGAAACGGGTGTTGACAGGGACGAGGACGCCGCCGGCGGTGACCGCTCCGAGCGCGGCGACGATCCAGTCGAGGGTGTTGGGCGCCCAGACGGCCACCCGGTCGCCGGGTTCCAGGCCGCAGGCCAGACATGCGGCTGCGGCCCGCTCGACGCGCTCACCCAGGTCGGCGTACGAGATCCGGGTGCGCCCCTCGACGACGGCTTCGCGCTCCGGGTAGCGGTCCGCGGCGGCCCGGACGAGAGCCGGGATGGTCCCGGCAGCGGTTTCCGCGCCGGCGCCGGTGGCGGGGGCCGCGACGGCGGCGGACGCCGCTTGGGTGCGGGCCGCCGGGGCCGCTTCGGCAGTGGACGCCGGGACCGCTCCGGGTGGGATGTCCTTACCACTCACTGTGCGCCTCCTTGGCCGAGCCGCCGCCGCTGCCCGCTGCACTACTGCGCTGAGCCACTGCACCGCCGCAGTTGTGCGGTGCGGCTCCCGGGACGGTTGCGCGGCTCTCGTCGCGCACCGGTACCTGACACACCGTCAGGTTAGCTGTAGCCTCCCGGACTGTCAGCAGCGGTGCACCAGTCAGGTCGCCCGAGGAGGACGCCATGAAGGACGCCACGGCGATCGTCGGCATAGGGCAGACGCCGTTCGCCAAGCGGCTCGACGAATCCGAGAAGAGCCTGGCCTGCCGCGCCATCCTGGGCGCGCTGGAGGACGCGGGAATCGCCCCCTTCGAGGTGGACGGTTTCGCCTCGTACACGATGGAGGAGACCGACGAGGTCGAGGTCGCCAAGGCGATCGGCGCCGGCGACGTCACGTTCTTCTCCAAGGTCGGCTACGGCGGTGGCGGCTCGTGCGCGACCCTCGCGCACCTGGTGGCCGCGATTGCCACCGGACAGGCCACCGTGGGCGTCGCCTGGCGCTCCCGCAAGCGGGGTTCGGGCACCCGGCCGTGGGGAAGAACCGCGGCGCAACTCCCCACACCCGCGCAGTGGACGCGTCCCTTCGGACTGCTGCGTCCCGCCGACGAGATCGGCATGCTCGCCCGGCGCTACATGCACGAGTACGGGGCCACCCGCGACCACCTCTTCAACGTCGCCCTGGCCTGCCGCAACCGCGCCAACCAGAACCCCGCCGCGATGATGTACGAGCGGCCGCTGACCCGCGAGATGTACATGACGGCCCGCTGGATCAGTGAGCCGCTGTGCCTGTTCGACAACTGTCTGGAGACCGACGGGGCGCTCGCCTGTGTGCTGGTCTCCGCCGACCGCGCCCGCGACTGCCGCCGCAGACCCGTCTACGTCCACGCCGCGGCGCAGGGCCTGCCCGCCCAGCACCACGGCATGGTCAACTACTGGAACGACGATCCGCTGCGCGGCCCCGCCTGGACGGCGGCCCGGCAGCTGTGGAAGCAGGCGGATCTCGGCCCCGCCGACGTGGACGTGGCGCAGATCTACGACGCGTTCACCGTACTCGTCCCGCTCTCCCTGGAGGGCTACGGCTTCTGCGGGCGCGGGGAGGGAGCCGCGTTCACCGAGGGCGGCGCACTGGAGATCGGTGGCCGTCTGCCGCTGAACACCGCGGGAGGCGGACTGAGCGAGGCGTACGTGCACGGTTTCAACCTGATCACCGAGGGGGTGCGGCAGCTGCGCGGCACCTCGACCGCGCAGGTGCCCGACGCCTCGACCTGTCTGGTGACGGCGGGCGAGTGCGTGCCCACCTCCGCACTGCTGCTGAGGAGCTGAGAGCTGTGACCGCGACCGTGACCGCTTCCGTGTTCCCTGTTCCCGCGGACGGGCTGCTGCTGCCCGTCCCCGACGACGACGGTGCGCCGTTTTGGGCCTACGCCGCGCGGGGCGAGCTGCGCGTGCAGATCTGCCGCGACTGCGGAGTGCGCCGCTTCCCGCCCCGGCCGTGCTGTCCGCACTGCCGGTCCTTCGAGAGCGAGTGGCAGAAGGTGAGCGGGCGCGGGCGCGTCTGGTCGTACGTGGTGGCGCACCCGCCGCTGCTGCCGTCGTACGCCGCGCTCGCGCCGTACGACGTGGCGGTAGTGGAACTCGTTGAGGACCCCGCGATCCGGCTCGTCGGCAATCTGGTCGCCGCGCCGGACGCACCGCTCGGCTCCGTGGACGCCGCCAGGTTGCGCATCGGCGCACCGGTACGGGCCGTCTTCTGCGCGCTGGGCGAGGGCAGCGAGCGGGTGACGGTGCCGCGCTGGATGCTGGAGCGGCCGTGAACAGCGCGGCGAGGGGCGTGAGAAGCGGGGACAGCGCGGCGGTGGGCGTGAGGGGCGGGGAGGGAGGGGCGTGAGCATCGGGCTGGAGTGCCGGGACGGCGTGGCGACGGTGACGCTGGACCGGCCGGAGAAGCACAACGCGCTGGACCTCGCCGACGCACGGGCTCTCTCCCGGACGTGGCGTAAGTTGCGTACCGACCGGGCGGTGCGTGCGGCCGTGGTGACCGGTGCGGGCAGGCGGGCCTTCTGCACGGGTGTCGACAGGTCCGCGGTCGCCGACGCGGAGGCCGTGCCGCAGCCGACGTCACCGTTCGCGGTCGAGGACCCGTTGCTTTCGATCGGTCCCAAGAGCAACGACCTGTGGATCCCGGTGCTGGCCGCCGTGGAGGGCATGGCGTGCGGGGGCGCGTTCTACCTGCTGAGCGAGGCGGAGTTCCTCGTGGCGACGGAGGAGTCCGCCTTCTTCGACCCGCACACCACCTACGGCATGGTCAGCGCGTACGAGGCCATGGGGATGGCGCAGCGGATGCCCTTCGGCGAGGTGGCACGGATGGCGCTGATGGGAACGGCCGAACGGATCTCGGGCAGGCGTGCTTACCAGACGGGCCTGGTCTCCGAACTCGCCCCGGCGGGCGGGGCGCTGGACGCCGCGCTGGACTGCGCACGGACCCTGGCCTCGTACCCGCCCGAGGCGGTGCAGGGGACGGTGCGCGCGGTGTGGGCCGCGAAGGAGGCGGCCCGCAGCCAGGCGAGGGCCCAGGCCCCGCAGCTGATCGCCCTCGGCAACCTGCCGGCGGCGCGGCAGGCGGAGCTGTTCGCGGGGCGCCGGCGGAGCGGGCGGGACGGCGCCGCCTTCCGCACCCGGTAGGGGGCACGAGCGCGCCCGGTAACCGCAGAGGTTCTGTGTCCGAGGGAGCGCGATTCCGTGCCTGCCGCGCGGAGAGGGTGCCCCTCCGCGCGGCTGAGGGAGGGCACATCTCAAGCGAGGGTGTCACCTGACCGAGGAGACCTCGCACTCCACGACGTCCCGCACCTTCGACGGGGTCTCCATCGGCACCTTCACCGACCGTGAACTGCCGCCCTTGACCCTCGTGCGGAAGGAGCCGGAGTCGACGACCTCACCGGCCGCGTCGAGGAAGTCCACCTCGACCACGAAGGTGCCCGACCTGTCACCCGCGTTGCGCACCCGCACGGTCGCGCCGGGCTTCTTCCCCGGCTCGGCCTCCGCGCACTCGGTCACGTATCCCGACCCGTTCGCGCTGCCGCCACCCGAACCGCTGCTGGAGCTGGAGCCGGAGGCGGTGCGGCCGCTTGTGTAACCCCTGGTGGAGCCGCTGCCGTAGCCGCTGTCCGAGCTGCCGGTGTGGCTGTGGCTGCTGGACTTCTCGCTGCTGCAACCGCCTCCGCCGTGGCCGCCGCCGCGGCTCTTGCCGCCGCCACTGTGACCGCCCGACGAGCGGGCCTGGCTGAATCCCGTCAGCGTCAGTAGGACGACCGAGACGGCGGCGATCAGCTTCAGGTGCCGCAACCGCTTCATGAGAACCCCCGAAAACACGTGGACACCACAACCTTTGTCGCGTCCAGTTCAATCATTGCCACCGGCTCAAGACGTCCACAGTGGCGAGCAGGTTCCCGGCGGCGTAGCGTCGAGAGCGGATCACGCACCCGTACGGCGTCGGGAGCGGCGCCGGGAAGCGAGGCGAGACCATGATCCGCAACGCGATCGGGTCGCTACTCGCCCTCATCGGGGCAGCGGCCGCCGTCTACAGCCCCTTCCGACCGTGGTACGACGGCCGCCTCGGACGCGACTTCCGCCTCGACGCGCTCTTCCAGTCCGCCGGCATCACCGGCGCGGGCGCGGCCTTGTTCACAGGGCTCTTCGTGCTGATGCTGGTCGCGGCCGTCATCGCCGTGCTGGGGGTGCTGGCGCGCTCGCGCGCCTTGGTGCTCGTCTCGGGCGTGCTGGCGCTGGGCTTCACCGTCCTGTGGATGGTGCGCCAGGGGCAGGCCGCGGGCAGCCTCACGGCCGGCGGCACAGGGGGCCTCGCCTCGGGCGCCTGGCTCGGCCTGGGAGGCGGTGTCCTGCTGCTGCTCGCCGGCGCCATGATGGCGGGGCGCCGGGGCGTGCGCCACCGCGCCGCCGCGCCCTCCCGCACGGAAAGAGACCCGGACGGGGACACACTGGAGCAGCCGTACGCGGGGCAGCCCCCGCCCCAGCAGCCGTACGCGGGCGCTCCCCCGCCCCAGCAGCCGTACGCCGGTGCGCCGCCCTCTCCCCCTCCGGCTGAGCCGTATCCGCAGCCGTATCCGGGACAGCCCGGAATGCGCGGGGCTCCCCCGCAGCAGCACTACCCCGGCCCCCAGCCCCCCGAGCCCGGCGCGGCACCTAACGAGCAGCCCGCCCCCGGACCGGCCGCCCACCAGCAGCCGGAGCCGTACGGGACGCGGCCCCACCGCCAGGAGCCGTACGCGACGGAGCCCTACCAGCAGGAGCCGTACGGCACGGACCCGCACGCTCCGGAGCCGTACGAGTCACGTGCCGGCACCCAGGGCGCTCCACTGGACGAACCGTACGAGCCGGCCCCGGCCACGACGGAGACCGGTCCGCAGGCGGAAGCCGAGCGGCGAGCGGAAGCCGGCCCGCAGGCGGAAGGGGAGATGGAAGCGGCGAGGACGGAAGAGGAGACGGAGGCGGGGCGGGGATCCGATCCGATGGACAACACGCGTCCCTTCCCGACAACTCCCCCGCCGCCTGGCGACCGCCCCGGTGACGAGAACGAGGACACCTGGCCGCACAGAGGACGCGACGCGGCGTAAGACGGCCGCACGGTGGCACGGTCGTGCTCGACCAACGACGAGAACCCGCGCCCGCCGGGCCGCGTGCAGGGGGCCGGCGGGCGCGCGCAGATCAGGCGGACTGGCGTGACTGTCCGGTGCCCTTGGTGGCGTCCAGCGCGTAGACGCAGCGGTCCTTGCTGCACGCGTACACCACGCCGCCCACCGCCACCGGCGAGCCGGTGATCTCCCCGCCGGTGGCGAGCTTCCAGCGCAGCTGCCCGCCCACGGCGTCGACGGTGTACAGACAGTGGTCGGCGGAGCCGAAGTGGACCCGCCCTTCGGCGACCACGGGGGCGCCCACCACGTCGGCGCCCGTGGCGAAGCGCCAGCGCGGCGTGCCGCTGACCGCGTCGAGCGTGTAGACGGCGCTGCCGCTGCCCAGGTGGACCAGGCCGTCGGCGGTGACGACGGGCTCCGCCGAGTGCCGCGCCTCCGTGGCGATACGCCAGCGGTCGTTGCCGCTGCCGGAGTCCAGCGCGTACACGGTGCCGAGGTAGTCGGCGAGGTAGACCCCGCCGCCGGTCACCCCGGGCCCCGGCACGAAAGCGGCCGGGCTCAGGAAGGCCGCGGGCGCGTCGAAACGCCACCTCTCCTGTCCGGTGGCCGCGTCCAGCGCGAACACCCGCGATCCCGCGCACACGTACGCCACACCGTCCTCGGCGACGGTCACCCGTACGGGCACCCCGCCCGTCGCGGAGGCGTCCCCGACGGGGTACGTCCAGCGCTCGGTGCCGGTGCGGGCCTCGAAGACGTACAGCCGCCCGTCCGCCCAGGTGTAGACGGCGCCGTCGGCGATGACGGGCCCGCCCTCGGGGGTCTCGAAATCCGTCTGGGCGCCCGTCAGGTCCCACAGCTTCTCGCCGGTTGCCGCCTCCCACGCCTGGACCCCGCCCCCGCGAGTCCCGGTGACCACGGTGCCGCGGTCCACCTGGAGGGCGTAGACCCAGCCGTCGGTGGCCAGCCGCCACCGCTCGGACCCGTCGCCCGCGTCGAGCGCGTAGAGGCTCGGGCCGTCGGAGGCGTGTACCCGGCCGCCGGAGACGGCCATGGACCAGGCGACCTCGCGCGTCTTGAACTGCCTGCGTCCGCTGGCCACGTCCAGCGCGTGCACCTCGAAGGAGGTCACGTACACCAGATCGTCGGCGACGGCCGGCGAGCCCCACACGTCGTTCGACATCCGGAAACGCCACGGCCGCCAGCGCTGCGGCCCGCCCGACGAGACACCGGACCCCGCCGGATACCCGCCACCCGCCGAGTGCGCGGGGGGCTGGGACGGCGGCCGCGCGGGCGGCTGCGGATGCTGCGGGGACGGCGGCGGAGGTGCCGGCGGCTGGTGCAGCGGATGCACGCCGGGTGGCGGCACGGACCCCGCGGACGGGTCCCCGCCCTGGTCGGCACCCCCGGCGGACCGGCCAGGAGCACCGTACGGGGGCGCGGGCGGCGGCGAGACGGCCTGCGGGGCAGCGGCGCCGTGCGCGGCGGACGGGCCGGCCAGTGGGGGCAGCGGCGCCGCGTACGGCTGTGCGTAGGAGGGTGGCGGAGTGCCGTCCCTGGGCCCGCCCCCCGATCCGTCGGGGGCCCGCACCCAGCCCGAGGTCGGCTCTGTGCCCGCCTCGCGCCCCGTCTCGTCGGAGCGGCGCGGCCCCGGACCGATCGGCACCTGCGTGTTGGGCAGCTGGACGGGGTCCGCCTCCGGGCTGCCGGGCTGGGCGGAGGGGCGGGAGACGACAGGTGCCGAGCCGGGCACCGCAGCGCCGGGAGAGCCGGCGGCGTAGTCACCGGCGGCGGGGGCGGAGGGATCACCGGGGTGAGGGACACCCCGGACGGACGCACCGGAGGGACCGGGCGCCGCTGACGGACCGGACGCGTCGGCGACGGCGCCGACGGCGGGCGGCCCGCCGGGAATCCCCTGGTTCCACCCGGCAGCGGCGGGGCCGCCGCCTGCCGCGCCGTGGCCGCCCGCAGCTCCGGACCCGTTGCCGGAGACCCCCGGTCCACCACCGGGGACTTCCGGGCCGTTACCCGCTGCGCCGCCTCCGCTCATGGCGGACCCAGCGGACCCAGCGGCCCCCGCGGAAGCTGCGACACCCGCGTTTCCGGCCGCTCCCGCGTCCTGGCTCGGCCCCGCCTGCCCCGCGGCGGGCGGGCCGCCGGGGCCCACGGACCCCATGGCCGAACCGTCCGCGCCACTGCCCCCCGCCCCCGCGGGCGGGAACGACGCGGCGGGGGGCGGCGCGGACGCGGGCGGGCCGGAGGGCGCGGGCACGGAGGGGGCCGGTAGGGAGCCGGCGGGTGACCCGCCGGGGGCGCCTCCCGCGGCCTGGCCCGCGTCGGCGGACGCCGCGTTCTGGCGCCGCATGGCACGTCCGCCCCGGCGGCGCTCGATCAGGGACACGGCGGTGATGGGCAGCCAGGCCGACACCGTGCCGCTGTCGTCGCTGCCCGCGCCGAACAGGTGCGGGGCGAGCTGCGCCTGGAGGTCGGCCGGGGTGGGCCGCTCCTCCGCGTTCATCCGCATGCACGAGTCGATCAGCGACCGCAGGTCGTCGGGCAGTCCCTCCAGGTCGGGGCCCTCACGCAGCAGCATGAAGACGGTCTCCACGGGGTTGGCCCCGTGGAAGGGCGCGTGTCCGGTCGCCGCGAAGACCAGGGTCGAGGCGAGCGAGAACACGTCACTGGCGCCGGTCACACTGCGGGAGTCGCGCGCCTGCTCGGGCGACATGTAGGCGGGGGTGCCCACAGCGACGTTCGTCATGGTCAGCCGCGTGTTGGAGACGCCGGAGGCGATACCGAAGTCGATGACACGCGGGCCGTCCTCGACGACCAGCACGTTGGAGGGCTTCAGGTCCCGGTGGACCAGCCCGGCACCGTGGATGGACTGGAGCGCCTCGGCGACCCCGGCCGCCAGCCAGCGCACCGCCTGCACCGGCAGCGGACCGCACTCGGTGACTATTTCCTCCAGCGAGGGCGAGGGCACGTACGCGGTGGCCAGCCACGGGATGGCGGCGCGCGGGTCGGCGTCCACGACGGCGGCCGTGTAGAAGCCGCTGACCGCCCGCGCGGCCTCGACCTCACGGGTGAAGCGCACCCGGAAGAGCTGGTCCTCCGCCAGTTCCGTGCGCACCGTCTTGATCGCGACGCGGCGGCCGGACGCCGAACGTGCGAGGTAGACCAGCCCCATGCCGCCGGAACCGAGACGGCCCAGCACCTCGAACGGGCCGATCCGCCGCGGATCGTGCTGCGCAAGCTGCTCCACCACTTGTCCTGCCACCTCCCCGTAGGGGCCGTAAAATCTGCCCGTTCCCGCCCCGTGCAGCCTCTCACTGCCGTGCCGGACCTGGCGGTCCGGACGCCGATTCTTCCTGGCGAACGCGCCGGTTGCGAACCCGGGGGCGGCACGTACGTGTCTTCCTGCCCCGACAAAGGTGCGTATGGCCCGGTCAATCCGGCATGTTGCGTTGGCCGTGTATCACCCTGATTGCCCTCATCCCGGCTCGCCGATCGAGCGCACCCCGTTTGCCCGCGGACGAATCGCGGTCCGATCGCCCCTCGGTAAGCTGACGGGCATGACAGGACAAGTTCGAACCGTCGACGGCCGGGTGGCCGGACGCCGCGGTCAAGCGACGCGGCAGAAGCTGCTCGACTGCCTCAGCGAGATGCTCAGCTCGTCGCCCTACCGCGACGTCAAGGTCATCGACGTCGCACGGAAAGCGGGCACGTCCCCCGCGACGTTCTACCAGTACTTCCCCGATGTCGAGGGCGCCGTCCTGGAGATCGCCGAGGCCATGGCCAAGGAGGGCGCCTCGCTCACCGAGCTGGTGGCCGGACGCTCCTGGACGGGCAAGGCGGGCTGGCAGACGGCCGAGGAGCTGGTCGAGGGCTTTCTGGCCTTCTGGCGCAGGAACGACGCGATCCTGCGCGTGGTCGATCTGGGCGCGGCGGAGGGCGACAAGCGGTTCTACAAGATCCGCATGAAGGTCCTCAACTCGGTGAACAACTCCCTCGCCGACGCCATCAAGGACCTCCAAAACCGTGGCAGGGTCGGCAAGGACGTCAACGCCGCCGCCGTGGCCGGCTCGCTGGTCGCCATGCTGGCCTCCGTCGCAGGCCACCAGAAGGGCTTCCAGAGCTGGGGCGTCAAGCAGTCCGAGCTCAAGCCGAGCCTCGCTCTGCTCGTGCACCTCGGCGTGACCGGCAAGAAGCCCACCAAGTAACGCACCGCGACACCCCACCTTGTGGTGCGTCCGCACGCCGCGCTGCCCCTCGGCACGTGGCATCCCCCGTACGCAGCGTCCCTCGCCTCTCACCGAGAAGCCGTCAGCTCTCCGGCCTGCGCTCCAGGCGGAAGACGCGGATCCGCCGCTCGATCCGGCCCTGGTAGACCGCGTACGGCGGCCAGAACCTCAGCAGCTCCCGCCACGCCTCCTCGCGCTCCGCACCCTCCAACTGCCGTGCTCTCACGGGGATGTCGCGGCCCCGGTAGGTGATCCGCGCCTCGGGATGACGGCGCAGGTTGGCGGTCCATCCCGGGTGGCCCTGCCTGCCGAAGTTGCTGCCGACCAGCAACCAACTCCCCCGTGTCTTCTCCGGCATGCACGCCAGCGGCGTCCGTCGCGTCTCACCGCTCTTGGCGCCCGTCGAGCTCAGCACGACACCGGGCAGCATGCGGGTACTGAGCATCGTCCGCCCGCCCGAGAGCCGGTGCACCACCCGGTCCAGAACGGGGATCACATGCGGGGCGACCCGCGAGAACGTCCGCGTGGACGACACCGACTGAATCATCTTCCGTCCGCCCGATCCGGCCATCAGACTCCGGCCGCCTTCCCCGCGCCCGTCCGCACCGCGTCCCCTTTTTCCGCGCCCGTTGGCGCGGCTTCCCCTTTTTCCGCGTCCCTTCGCGCGGCTGCCTCCTCTTCTTCGTCCGTTCGCGCTGTTTCCCCGTTTTCCGCGTCCGTCCGCGCCGCAGCCTCTTCCCGTGCGTCCCTTCGCGCCACGTCCCCCTCCCGTGCGTCCCTTCGCACCACTCCCCCTTCCCGTGCGTCCCTTCGCGCCACGTCCCCCTCCCGCACGTTCGCGGCTTCTCCCGTTCCCGCGGCGTACAGCGCCGCCGCCTCGGCGGCCTGGTGCCGCAGCCGGTGCACCGGCCCGAAGAGCAGGTCGTCCCCGGCCGCGCGCCTGAAGGAGAGGTGCGCCGTCTGCTCCCGGGTCGAACCCGCCTCGCCGTGCAACCGCACCGCCTCGCCCGCGGCGAACCTGAGCGCCTCCAGCCCCACCGCCAGCGCCGTCCCGGCGGCCGCCCGTGACTCCGCCTCGTCCGTCCCGGCCACCCACGCCGCGTAAGAGGCCGCTGCCCGCGCGGTGCGCACCCGCAGGTACGCCTCCGCCAGGCGGGTCCGTACCGCCTGGCGGGATCCGCACGGCCGTCGCCCGGCGCCCGCGCCCGAGGTGACCTGTTCGACCGTTCGCGTCAGCGCACCGTCCGCCGCGCCCACGGCCTCCATCGCCAGGACGGCGGCCACCGGGGGGCCGAGGGCGGCCAGCGCGGGCCGCGCATCGGACTCGTCGGGCCCGCCGAGGAGTTCCGCGCGCACGTCGCGCAGTTCGACGCGGGCCACAGCGCGCGTCTCGTCGAGCGCGGAGTGCCGTACCCGCAGGAGCCCGGCGGCGTCGTCCGCGACGAGAAAGAGCAGCGTTCTGCTGCGCGTGAAGCCGCCCGCGTGCGCCGCGACGAGGAGCAGCCCCGCGCTGTGACCGCCCAGCACCTGTGCCGCTTCCCCGTACAGCCGCCATCCGTCCGCCGCACGGTGCGCCTGGATACCACCGGCACGCCCGCCGCCGGACCACCCGCCGACGGGCCATCCACCGTCGACCCGCCCGCTGTCGGCCCGCCCGCTGTCGAATCTCCCGTCATCGGAGCGCCCGCTTCCGGCTGGTAGCTCGCCGGGCCGGTACTCGCCTCCTGTCGGCTCCCCGGATCCGGCCGCTCCCGTGAGGCCGAGGGCCACGGGCAGCGTGCCAGGTGGTACGGCGAGGGCACCGGTCAGTTCGCCGGAGGCCAGCCGGGGCAGCACTCCGGCACGCTGCGCCTCAGTGCCCAGAGCGAGTACCAGCGGGGCGACCAGGCAGGCCGTGGGCACCAGCGGTGACGGCAGCAGGGCGCGACCGGTCTCCTCGCCGGCGAGCGCGAGCGCGAGAGTGCCACGCCCTGCGCCGCCGTAGGCCACCGGCACCGCCAGGCCGGGCAGGCCGTGGTCCCGGGCGAGCGCGGCCCACAGGCCGGTGTCGTACCCCTGCGGCGACCGCGCCGCGGCCCGCACCTCGTCTGGCCCGCCGTGTCTGTCGAGCACGTGTCGCAACGTACGGCGTATCGCGTTCTGCTCCGCGGTGAATCCCGCGTCCATCGGCAGCGCCCCCTCAAACGGCCACCTCGTCACCTGACGGGGCGTCATGGTAGGCAGCCGCGGCTCAGATGCCCAGGGCACGGGCAGCACCTTGCCACCATTCCCCCTCCCGCCGACACGCAAAACTGATGTACCGTCAGGTTTATGCCGCCCGCCGACAGCACCCACCGCATCGGCCGCCGCGTCGCGGTCGCCGGAGTCGCGCTCTCGGACGGAGGGAGGGTCGACGAGGCGACGCCGTACGCGCTGCACGCCCAGGCCGCGCGCCGGGCGCTGACGGACGCCGGCCTCGATCGCTCCCTGGTGGACGGGCTGGCCTCGGCCGGACTGGGCACCCTCGCGCCTGTGGAGGTCGCCGAATACCTGGGACTGCGGCCCACGTGGGTCGACTCCACCTCCGTCGGCGGCTCCACCTGGGAGGTCATGGCCTCCCACGCCGCCGACGCCATCGCGCAGGGCCGTGCGAACGCCGTACTGCTGGTGTACGGCTCCACCGCGCGCGCCGACCTCAAAGCCCGCCGCCGCACCGCAGACCTCTCTTTCGGTACGCGCGGCCCGCTGCAATTCGAGGTGCCCTACGGGCACACCCTCATCGCCAAGTACGCGATGGCGGCCCGCCGCCACATGCACCAGTACGGCACCACCCTGGAACAGCTCGCCCAGGTCGCCGTACAGGCCCGCGCCAACGCGGCCGCCAACCCTGACGCCATGTACCGGGAACCGGTCACAGTGGACGACGTCCTGTCCGGCCCGGTGATCGCCGACCCGTTCACCAAGCTGCACTGCTGCATCCGTTCGGACGGCGGCTGCGCGGCGTTGCTGGTCGCCGAGGACCTCGTACCGGACCTGGCCACCCGGCCCGTCTGGATTCTCGGCTCGGGATCGGCCGTCTCCCACACCACGATGTCGCAGTGGGAGGACTTCACGGTCTCCCCGGCAGCGGCATCGGGGTGCACCGCCTTCGCGCAGGCCGGTGTCACGCCTGGCGACATCGATCTCGCCGAGATCTACGACGCCTTCACCTACATGACGCTCGTGACACTCGAAGACCTCGGTTTCTGCGCCAAGGGGGAGGGCGGCCCCTTCGTGGAGAACGGCCGGCTGCTGCGCGACGGTGACCTGCCGGTCAACACCGACGGAGGCGGCCTGTCCGCCTGCCACCCGGGCATGCGGGGCCTCTTCCTGCTCGTGGAGGCCGTACGGCAGTTACGCGGCCAGGCCGACGACGGGCGACAGGTACGCAGGCGCGACGGAGCACTGCCCGAACTGGCCGTCGCGTCCGGCACAGGCGGCTGGTTCTGCTCGTCGGGAACCCTGGTACTGGGCCGCGGCTGAGGACCGCGGGGGCGCGATGCGGGATCCGCCTGTACCTGGCGTGCGGCGTCGGAACGGCTGCTCCGTGATGTCCGGCGCCGGAGCCGGTGGTGGTTGCCCGCCGCCAGAACCGCTGGTGCGTGATGTCCGCTGTCAGAACCGCTGGTACATGATGTGCAGTCCCACGAACCCGTGCTCGGGGTGGCGGAAGCCCTCCGCCAGTGTGGCCACGATCTCGAATCCGAGGGACTTCCACAGTGCGACAGCGCGGGTGTTGGTCTCCACGACAGCGTTGAACTGCATCGCCCGGTAGCCCTCACCCCTGGCCCACTCCAGCACGTGTTCGCCCAGCGCCCGTCCGACACCCTTGACGCCGCATCCGGGGTCGACCATGAAGCTGGCTCCCGCGATATGGGACGCGCCGCCCATGTGGTTCGGGCCCGTCTTCGCCGAACCGAGCACGGTGCCGTCCTCGTCCACGGCGACGAAGGTGCGCCCCGGGGGCTCCAGCATCCAGGCCGCTCGGCCTGCGGCCTCGTCCATGTCGCGCGGGTAGGTGTAGGTGTCGCCTGCGGCGACGATGGTGTGGAAGAAGGGCCAGATGGCGGCCCAGTCGGCTGCGGTCGCTTCGCGGATCTGCACGGACACAGCCTGCGCGCTCGGGGGCCCGTGACGCCACCGGAAAACGCCGCCCCGGCCCGACGGGCGCAGCACGCGGGAGCGTGCGCCTTCTACGGGGACCAGGGCCCCGTGGAAGCTGTCCCGAGAAGTGCCTACGCGGGGCGGAAGACGGGAACGGTGATTGCGCCGCCCTCTCCGGGCAGCTGCCGGAACGCGACCCGCAGCTCCCTCCCCACCACCAGCGCCTCCTGTGGACAGTCGACCAGCTCGGTCATCATGCGCGGGCCCTCCGTGAGTTCCACGACGGCCGCGACGTAGGGGACGCGCTCCGAGAAGGGGGGCAGGTCGTTGCGGTGGACGGCCGACCAGGTGTACAGGGTGGCGCGCCCGTCCGCCTCCTCCCAGACGACGTCCTCACTCCAGCAGCGCGGGCAGAATTCGCGCGGGTAGTGGTGTGCCGTGCCGCACCCTTCGGCGCGGCAGCGGCGTATCAGCAGCCGTCCCCGAGCCGCCGCCTGCCAGTACGGCGCGGTGAACGCGTCCACGTCCGGGACGTCGAACCGCTGTTTCGACGTTGTGCCCATGAGGCCTCCGCTCGCACCAGGCTTGGCTTCCGCCTTCGCGTCACCCGTCCACGGGGTCGTAGCTGACGGTACGTCAGGTGCCACGTCGCAGTGAAGCCGCCTCCGCGTCACTCCGCAAGGGGGCCGTGCGGAGCGACCACCGACGGCTCGTGGGGGCGCCTAGAATTGTCGTCATGCTCATGCCCGAGAACGGGACGCCCGTCCACATCCTCGGCGCCGGCCCCGGGGGCCTGGCCACGGCCGCCGCACTGCGGGAGCGCGGCATCAGCGCCGTCGTACTGGAGAGGGCCGACGCCGTCGGCGCCTCCTGGCGCTCCCACTACGACCGCCTGCACCTGCACACCACCCGCGCCGCCTCCGCACTCCCGGGGCTGCCCATACCCCGCGCTTACGGGCGCTGGGTCGCGCGCGCGGACGTGGTGCGCTACCTCGAACAGTACGCGGCACACCACCGCACAGAGGTGGCCACAGGGGTGGAGGTGTACCGACTCGAACGCGACGAGAACGACCAGTGGGTGCTGCACGCCAACGGCGGGCGGCGGCTGACCAGCCCCGCCGTCGTCGTGGCCACCGGCTGCAACCACACTCCCCACCTGCCGCCCTGGCCGGGACGCGACACCTTCACGGGCGACCTGCTGCACGCCTCCGCCTACCGCACCCCCGCCCCCTACGCGGGCAAAGACGTCCTGGTGGTGGGCGCGGGCAACACCGGAGCCGAGATCGCCACCGACCTCGCGGAAAGCGGAGCGGGGCGGGTACGCCTGGCCGTGCGGACGCCTCCGCACATCATGCGCCGCTCCACCCTGGGCTGGCCCTCCCAACGCAGCGCCATCCTGTGCCGGCGCCTGCCTGTCGGCCTCGTCGACCGCATGGCGGCGCGACTCGCCAAAGCCTCCCTGCCCGATCTGTCTCCCTACGGGCTGCCCCGCCCGGATACCGGCTTGTACACGCGCGTGCGCCAGGGTGCGATCCCGGTGCTGGACGTCGGGCTGGTCAGCGCGGTGCGGCAGCGGAGGATCGAGCCGGTCGCCGCCCTCGAGTCGTTCGAGGGGGCGAAGGCCGTCCTGGCGGACGGAGAGACCATCAGCCCCGAGGTGGTCATCGCCGCCACCGGATACCGCACGGGACTCGACGAACTGGTCGGCCACCTGGGCGTGCTGGACACACGTGGCCGCCCCCTCGCCCACGGCCCTCGCACGCACCCTTCGGCCCCCGCTCTCCACTTCACCGGGTTCTCCTACCCGATCAGCGGGACCCTGCGGGAACTGCGACTCGACGCCGCACGGATCGCGAAGGCCATCGCCAAGGCGGCCCACTGAGGCCCGGTCCCGCCTCCCACCCCTTGGGGATCCGAAGCGGTCTCGAACAGCCTCCAGCGGCCTCAAGCGACCGCTCAGGCGCCGGCGGGTCTCCTTGGCCGACAGAGGGGTTCCTGACGTCACGTCAATTCCACTAACCTGACGGAGCGTCAGTTCCAGTCGGCACCACACGGGAGTGGGCGAGTACACATGCTCGGATCGACTCACGGGACCCTCACCATGACCCCCCGCCATGGCCGGGTACTGGCCTGCGGCGAACCGGCCGGCGGCGGCCGCGTCCACAGCAGGGCCGACGACAGCGACGAGGTCGCCTTCGATGTCAGCGGCCGGCCACTGCACGCCCCGGTGCCCGATCTCGACCGCTTCTTCCGCCCGGAAGCCGTCGCCGTGGTGGGCGCCTCCGACGCCGAAGGGCGCCCCAACACCGGCATCACGCAGCAACTGCTGGCCTGGGCCGAACACGTCGGCGCCCGCCTGTATCCGGTGCACCCCAAGCGGCGCGAGGTGTTCGGGCACGCCTGCGCGCCCACCGTCGCCGACCTCCCCGAACCCGTGGACGTCGCCGTCCTCCTCGTGGCCGATCCACTGCCGGTACTGGAGCAGCTGGCGGACACCAAGACACGGTTCGCCGTCGCCTTCGCCTCCGGCTTCGCCGAGACCGGCCAGGACGGCACCCTCGCCCAGCAGCAGCTGGCCGAGGCCGCCGCGCGCTCCGGCGTACGGCTGCTGGGCCCGAACACCAACCTCAACGCCTTCGAGCGCTTCCGCACCGACCTGGACGGGCCCGCGATCGCCCTCGTCACGCAGTCAGGACACCAGGGCCGCCCCCTCTTCGCCCTCCAGGAGCTGGGCATCCGGCTTTCGCACTGGGCTCCGACCGGAAACGAGGCCGACCTGGAGACGGCCGACTTCCTCTCCTACTTCGCCGGCTGCCCCGAGGTGGGGGCCGTGGCGGCATATGTGGAAGGGCTCAAGGACGGCAGGCGGTTCCTGCTCGCCGCCGACCGCGCGGCACGCGGCGGTGTCCCCGTCGTCGCGGTCAAGGTGGGCCGCACCGAGACGGGGGCACGCACGGCCGCCTCGCACACGGGGAAGCTCACGGGCACCGACGCCACGGTGGACGCGGCGATGCGGCAGTACGGCGTCATCCGCGTGGACGGGCTGGACGAGCTCCAGGACACGGCCACACTGCTGGCCCGGGCCCGGCCACCACGGGCCGAGGGCATCGCCGTTCTCGCGATCTCCGGGGGCACCGGAGCCCACCTGGCCGACCTGGCCACCTCGGCAGGGCTGACGCTGCCCACGCTCTCCGAGACCAAGCAGGCGGAGCTGCACCAGTGGATCCCCGACTATCTGTCGGTGGCCAACCCCGTCGACAACGGTGGCCACCCGGTGGGTGACCGGCGCGGCCGCAAGATCATCGACGCGGTCCTGGCCGATCCGGACGTCGGTGTCCTCATCTGCCCCATCACCGGCCCCTTCCCGCCGATGAGCGACAGGCTGGCCCGGGATCTGGTGGCCGCGGCCGAGGAGACCGACAAGCTGGTCTGCGTCGTGTGGGGCTCTCCGGTCGGCACCGAGGACGCCTACAGGACCACGCTGCTCGGCTCCTCCCGCGTGGCGACGTTCCGGACGTTCGGCAACTGCATACGGGCGGTCCGCGCCTACCTCGACCACCACCGCTTCGCCCGCGCCTACCGGTCCCCCTTCCAGGACGCGCCCCGCACCCCCTCCCCCTCGTACCGCAAGGCGCAGGCACTGCTGCGGCCCGGACAGCAGCTGAGCGAGCACGCCGGCAAACAGCTGCTGCGCGCCTACGGCGTCCGCGTCCCCCGCGAGCAGCTGTGCACCAGCGCGGCGGGGGCGGTGCGCGCGGCCGCGCAGGTCGGCTATCCGGTCGTCATGAAGGCGTCGGCGCCGCAACTCGCCCACAAGAGCGAGTACGGCCTCGTCCGCGTCGGTCTCACCTCCGCGAGCCAGGTCCGCGACACCTACCGCGAGCTGATGGACATCACGCGCGTCGAGGAGATCGAACTGGACGGCGTACTGGTGTGCCAGATGGTCGACCCCGGCGTGGAGATGGTGGTCGGCATCGGGCAGGACGAACTGTTCGGGCCGACCGTGACGGTGGGGCTCGGTGGCGTCCTGGTGGAGGTGTTGCGTGATGTCACCGTCAGGGTCCCGCCCTTCGGCGAGGAGCAGGCCCGCGCGATGCTCGGGGAACTGCGCGGAGCCGCGCTGCTGGAAGGGGTGCGCGGCAGGCCGCCCGCCGACGTCGACGCGCTGGTCGAGGTCATCTTGCGGGTGCAGCGGATGGCTCTGGAACTCGGGGCACCGCCCGGCTCCCAGGGCGCCGGCGGCCTGGCCGAGCTGGACATCAACCCCTTGGTCGTCCTGGCGCGCGGGCAGGGAGCGGTGGCGCTCGACGCCCTGGCGGTGTGCCGGTGACCAGCGCGCGAAGCGCCCCGGTCCCCGCACGCGGTTCCACGCCGCCGCCAGCCGCGGGCGTGCCGCCCGCAGGGGAGCCCGCATCGCAGGCACGCGTGACCCCGGCGCCCGCGCACGCACCCGCGTCACCCGCATACGGGGCCGTGGCGCCCGCGCGCTGCACCAGGCCGTCAGCAGGCGGAGCCAGGCCGTCAGCGCGCGGAGCCGCGCTGTCTGTGCACAGCGCCGCACCGTCCGCCGTGAAAGGAGCCGCACGTCGATGTCCTCCCCCCGTGATCCGTCGTCGTCCAAACGGCCCGAGCAGCCCGAGCCCGAGCAGCCCGAACAGGCCGAGCGAGCCCAGCCCGCGGCCTCGTGTGAGGCCGTGGACGAGTCCCTGAAGAAAGTTGTAGCGCGGACCACTGACAACGGCGTGGCGTGGCTGACGCTCGATCGGCCGCAGACCCTGGGTGCCCTCACCGTTGACCAGCGAGAACGCCTCGTCGGCCTGCTCGCCGACGCCTCGGCGGAACCCGAGGTGAGGGCCGTCGTCCTCACCGGTCGGGGGCGCGGCTTCTGCGCGGGCGCGGACCTGAGAGGCGGCCCTGGCAGTGGGTCGGAGCGGGTCGCGGGCGATGTGGCACGCACCCTGGAGCGGGGGGCGCAGCGGCTGATCACGGCCGTGCTCGACTGTGAGAAGCCGGTGCTCGCGGCCGTCAACGGCGTTGCCGCCGGCCTCGGCTGCCATCTCGCCCTCGCGTGCGACCTCGTCCTGGCCGCCGAGGAGGCCACGTTCGTGGAGGTCTTCGTACGGCGCGGGCTGGTGCCGGACGGGGGCGGCGCCTACCTGCTGCCGCGGTTGATCGGGCCGCAACGGGCCAAGGAACTGATGTTCTTCGGGGACGCGCTGACCGCCGCGGAGGCCGAGCGGCTCGGCCTGGTCAACCGTGTCGTGCCGGGCGAGGAGTTGACGGAGACGGCGCGCGCCTGGGCCGAACGCCTCGCGTCCGGGCCGACGCGTGCGCTCGCGCTCACCAAGCGGCTGGTCAACGCCTCCATGGACGCGGACCGTAGGGCCGCCCTCGGCGCTGAGGCGTGGGCCCAGGAGATCAACATGACCACCCGGGACGCACGCGAAGGCGTGGCGTCCTTCGCCGAACGGCGGTCACCCGTCTTCGAGGGGCGGTAGGACAGCCGTGGTTACGCTGGACAGGACGCCCCGAACGGGCCGACCGCTGCGACGACACCACCTCCGGTGACGTCACAGCGCATGCCACCCGATCCGACGACGTCACAGGGACGATGAAGCCATGATGGGACACGCGGGAATGGCAGCCGCCGCTGTGCGCTATCTGCGGACTGCCGGCTCACCGTCCGGACAGACCACGGGGCGCGCGCTGCCTCCGGAGGAGCGACGGGAGGAGCGCACCGAGGCGCTTCCCCCGCCCGACCTGCGAGCTGTGCGGGCGGACGAGCGCGCACCCGTCGACCCGGCCGTCTTCCGTCGTGTCCTGGGCGGTTTCGCCTCGGGGGTCACCGTCGTGACGGCGCCAGCGCCGCCGCCTGCGCGGGAAGGGGCGTCGAATGGTGCGCCGGAGGGGGTGTCGGAGACCGGAGAGAGCCTGCCAGGGCCTGCGGGGTTCGCCTGCCAGTCCTTCGCCTCCCTGTCGCTGGATCCGCCGCTGGTCTCGTTCATGGTGGCCCGTACGTCCAAGAGCTGGCCCGGCATCGCCCGCGCCGGGGTCTTCTGTGTGAACGTCCTGTCCGAGGCGCAGGGGGAGCTGTGCCGGGCGTTCGCGGTGAGCGGCGCCAACAAGTTCGCCGGGGTCTCCTACTCCCCCGCACCTGTGACCGGATCGCCTCTGCTGGAGGGCGTAACGGCGTGGATCGACTGCGAGATCCACGCCGTGCACACCGGCGGTGACCACCTGATCGTCGTCGGCAGGGTGCGCGCGCTGGACGAAGGGTGCGGCGATGAGGCACCGCTGGTCTTTCACCAGGGGAGGCTGGGGACGTTCACCCCGGCCGAGTGAACAGATGTGCGCGCCCGAGTGGGCATGGCGCGCGCTCGCTCCTCCGCTCGTCATGCCGCGTGGATGTCCAGTCCCGTGCGGCCGGGCGCCAGGTGCGTGCGCAGCGTCAGGTCCGCGTCGTAGTCCCCTCCGGCCTCGTGGCGGTACGCCAGGGGGGCGAGGGTCTCCAACGCGTCCATCCGTGCGCGCAGTTGTTCCTGCCACTTTTTGGCGTCGGCCGCACCCGCCCGGTCGGCTCCGTAGAGAACGAAGGGCGGCAGCGGGGCCATCCCCGTGTACCAGAACGTGCCGTGGTGCAGAGGGAAGAGGATGTCGTCCACGAAGCCGTGGATGCCGCGCGGGCCGAAACTGGAAGGGCGCGCACCGACCGAGGTGACGACCATGGCGCGCTTTCCCGCGAGCCCCCCGTCGCCGTAGCGCCGGGTACGGCCGTGCGGGTCCTTCACGCCGAAGGCGAAGCCCTGTACCAGTACGCGGTCGAACCAGCCCTTGAGGATGGCCGGAGGCCCCAGCCACCACAGGGGGAAGTGGAAGACCAGTGTGTCGGCCCAGGCGATCTTCTCCTGCTCGGCGCGGACGTCCGGGCTGAGCAGACCCCTGTGGTGCGCGTGCTCCTGGGCCTCTCCGATCAGCAGCCGGTCCTGCGCATTTCTTGCGGGGAAGTCCTCCCGGTCGACAACCGGCTTCCACCCCATCGCGTACAGGTCGGACTGCCGCACCTCGTGGCCCCGTTCGCCAAGCGCAGCGACTCCGGTGTCCCGCAGGGTGGCGTTGAGGGAGCGTGTCTCGGGGTGGGCGAAAATCCAGAGCGTCTTCATACGGCTGATCGTGCGGCCTGTCCCGAACCGAAACGAGTGACCGTATGGACGACAAGTGCAAGGTTCTGGCCAACTGCCCGCCCGGCCGTCCTCCCGCGCACCGGCTCCTCAGCCCACCAAATCCCCGCTCCCTCCGCCCGTCCGGGCAGCCCCCTCCGCACCCGCGGGCCGCGCCGCTCCGTCACTCGTGGCAGGCGGCGCCCCTGTCCCCCTCGGCCCTCGCCGTACGACGAGCACCATGAGGGCGGCCAGTGCACACAGGACGCCCGTTCCCGTCCAGGCGAGGTCGTACGTCCCGGTGACGTCCCTCACGAGCCCGGCGACGAAGGCGACCACCGAGGCTCCCACCTGGTGCGCCGCCAGCACCCAGCCGAAGACGATGGCACCGTCGGCACCGAAGTGCTCCCGGCACAGCGCCATGGTGGGCGGAACGGTGGCGACCCAGTCGAGCCCGTAGAAGACGATGAAGAACAACATCGGCGGCTGCACACTTCCGGCGAAGAGCATCGGCAACAGCAGCAGCGACAGCCCGCGCAGTCCGTAGTAGACGGCCAGCAGTCTGCGGGCGTCGAACCGGTCGGTCAGCCAGCCGGAACAGACGGTGCCGACCAGATCGAGCACGCCGATCACGGCCAGCAGGGAAGCGGCGACCGGAACGGCCATCCCGTGGTCGTGCGCCGCGGGCACGAAGTGGGTGCTCATCAGGCCGTTGGAGGACGCGCCGCAGATCGCGAACGACCCTGCCAGAAGCCAGAAGACCTTGGTACGGGCCGCCTGCCACAGTGCCGCGAGAGTGCGCCGCAGCGCGCCGGTCGCACCGGCCTGGGGAGTCACGTAGTCGGGACCCGCACCGTAGGGGCGCAGCCCGACGTCCTCGGGCCGGTCCCGCAGCAGCCACACCACCAGCGGCACGACGGCGAGCGCGGCCCCGCACACCACCAGTGAGGCGGTGCGCCACCCCGAGCCCTCCACCAGAAGCGCCACCAGGGGCAGGAAAACGAGCTGTCCCGTGGCACTGCCGGCGGTCAGGATGCCGCTGACCAGTCCCGTACGTGCGACGAACCACCGGTTGGCCACCGTGGCGGCGAAGGCCAGTGCCATGGATCCTGAGCCGACGCCCACCAGCAGTCCCCAGCACACGATCAGCTGCCACTCGGAACGCATGAAGACGGTGAGCCCACTGCCCGCCGATATCAGCAACAGCGCGGCGGTGACGACCTGACGGATGCCGTAGCGCTCCATCAGAGCGGACGCGAACGGTGCGGTGAGTCCGTACAGCAGGACGTTCAGCCCGACGGCGAACGAGATGGTCCCGTGAGACCACCCGAACTCCTGGTGCAGAGGGTCGATGAACACGCTGGGGGTCGCCCGGAAGCCGGCGGCCCCCACCAGCGCGACGAAGCACACCAGCGCGACCCACCAGGCACGGTGTACGCGTGGTGCCGGTGGGGTCGCGTCCGGGGACTGCCGGGCACGCGTCGTCCGGGGGCCGTGGCCGTCCCGCTCGGGCGGCCGTGAGGAAAGAGTCTCGGTCACACCGCTCAGCCTGCTGAGCCCGCTGGCGCGGAACGAGTGGCCCGAGGGCCACCATGTGCGAGGATCGGGCCATGGCCGTTTTCGCCCGTCCCGGTCTCCACAGGGTCGCTGTTCTCGTTCGGCACGGACTGTTGCCGATCGAGTTGGGCATCCCGCACTGTCTGATGGGCCGTGCGTGGTCCGCGTCGGGGGAGCCGCTGTACGAGGTCGTCACCTGTGCCGCCGCTCCCGGTGCGATCCGCACGGAAGGCGACTTCACGATCAACGTGGAGCACGGTCCCGAGGCACTCGCCGAGGCGGACACCCTCATCGTGCCCGCGGCGCACGAGCGGGACGAGCCCTACGACAACGGCGCGATGAGCCCACCGCTGGCCGAGGCCTTCGCGCGTATCCGTCCCGGCACCCGGATCGCCTCGATCTGCACGGGCGCCTTCGTCCTGGCGTCCGCCGGCCTGCTGGACGGCAAGCGGGCGACGACCCACTGGAGCGCCGGCGCGCGGTTCCAGCGCCTCTTTCCCTCCGTCGAGCTCGACTCGGACGTCCTCTACGTGGACGAGGGCTCCGTCCTGACCTCCGCGGGCATCGCCTCCGGGGTCGATCTGTGCCTCCACATGATCCGGAGGGACCACGGCTCCGCGGTGGCCAACGAGGTCGCCCGCCGCACCGTCGTGCCACCCCACCGCGACGGCGGACAAGCACAGTTCATCCGCCGCCCCGTACCCGAACCCCGGCTCTCCTCCACAGGAACCGCCCGCGCCTGGGCCCTCGACCACCTCCAGCACCCCCTCACCCTCAAACAACTCGCCGACCAGGAAGCCATGAGCGTCCGCACCTTCACCCGCCGCTTCCGCGAAGAAGTCGGCGTCAGTCCGCAACAGTGGCTGACCCAGCAGCGCGTGGAGCGGGTGCGTCATCTGCTGGAGGAGAGCGACCTGTCCGTCGACCAGGTCGCCGCCCGGACCGGATTCGGCTCCGCTTCGACGCTGCGGATGCACTTCCAGGCGTCCCTCGGCGTCTCCCCCACCGCGTACCGCAGGACGTTCCGGACGGGGAGCGGCGGACACGTCGCCGCGAGTCCTGCCGCGCCTTGCGAAGGGTGAGCCGTATGCGGGAGCTGCCGACAACCGCGCCGAGGGCGAAGGAGACGACCCCCATGTCCGACGCCGCACGGGTGTTCACCCATCCGGGCCGCCACCGGGTCGCCGTCCTGGTCCGGCACGGTGTGGTGCCCATGGAGCTGGGCCTCGTCCACCAGGTGTTCGGCCGTGCGGCCGGGCCGAAGGGTGACCCGCTCTACGAGGTGGTCACGTGTGCCCTGACGCCCGGAGCGGTCCGTACGGACGCCGATTTCCCCGTCCACGTCACGCACGGGCCGCAGGCACTGGCGGAGGCCGACACGGTGGTCGTCCCGGCCACGCACGAGCCCGACGCGACGGAGACGGACGGCACACTGCCGCAGCCCCTTCGCCACGCGCTCTCACGTGTCCGTCCCGACGCGCGGATCGCCTCCATCTGCACGGGCGCCTTCGTCCTGGCCGCCGCCGGGCTGCTGGATGGGAAACGTGCCACGACGCACTGGATGTCCACGGACGGTTTCCGCGCTCTGTATCCGCGCGTACGCCTCGACCCGGACGTCCTCTATGTGGACGAGGGCTCCGTTTTGACCTCCGCCGGGGAGGCCGCGGGCATCGACCTGTGCCTGCACATGGTGCGCGGGGACCACGGCTCGGCGGTGGCCAACGAGGTCGCCCGCCGCACCGTCGTACCGCCCCACCGCGACGGCGGACAGGCACAGTTCATCCGCCGCCCCGTACCCGAACCCCGGCTCTCCTCCACAGGAACCGCCCGCGCCTGGGCCCTCGACCACCTCCAGCACCCCCTCACCCTCAAACAACTCGCCGACCAGGAAGCCATGAGCGTCCGCACCTTCACCCGCCGCTTCCGCGAAGAAGTCGGCGTCACTCCGCTGCGCTGGCTGACCCAACAGCGCATCGAACACGCGCGTCACCTGCTGGAGGAGACGGACCTGCCCGTCGAACGCATCGCCACCGAGGCGGGCTTCGGCACCGCTGCCTCTCTACGCCAGCACTTCCACGCTTCCCTCGGTGTCTCCCCTCGCGCCTACCGCCGCACGTTCCGCGCCGCGGCGGCGGACGGGGGTTCCATGGATGTCGTCGATCCCCTGGCGGGCGCGGCTGGTGCAGCCGGGACCGCCGTCATGGCCGAAGCCCACTCTTGAACGGCAGCTGCTCCCCGTCGCACGCGCCGCCCCGTTGCCGTCGCCGTGAGGATGACGGCGCGCTCCCTCGGACAGGCTCGCCGGACGAGCGCTCGCTCAGAAAGTCAGCACTGCCCGCGCCACCCGCCCCTGGTGAGCGTCGTGCGCCGCCCGGCCGAAATCCTCGATCGGGTAGACCTCGGTGACCAGCTCGTCGAGCAGCAGCCGCCCCTCTCGGTAGAGGTCCGCGTAAAGGGCGATGTCCCGGGGCGGCCGGGAGGACCCGTAGCGGCAGCCCAGCACGGACTTGTCCAAGAACATCGACGCCGGCAGGAAGGTCGCCTCCGCGTCGGCTTCCGGCATGCCCAGCAGCACGGCCTGTCCGTGCCGGTCCAGGAGATCGATGGCCTGCCGTACGAGCGCCGTGCTGCCGACGCACTCGAACGTGTGCGCCGCCCCGTCGGGCAGGATCTCCCTGACGGCGGCTTCCGTATCGGCGGCCCCAGGGGTCGTCGACACGGAAGCATCGGCTCCACCGCGCGCGGCGGCCGCGCCGTCCGCCCCTGGTGACGCGGTCACGAAGTGCGTGGCGCCGAACCGGCGGGCCACCTCCTGCTTCGCCGGATTGGCGTCCACGGCGACGATCGGGGCCGCCCCGGCGATCCGCGCCCCTTGGAGCACGTTGAGCCCGATGCCGCCGACGCCGAGCACCACCACGGACTCGCCCTGGCCGACCTTCGCCCGGTTGAGCACGGCACCGACGCCCGTGAGGACGCCGCAGCCGATCAGCGCGGCGCAGGTCAGCGGGATGTCACGGGGGATCGGCGTGGCCTGCACCGCCTTGACGACAGTGCGCTCGGCGAAAGCGGACGTGGCCGCGAAGTTGTGCAGCGGCCTGCCGTCCCGGCAAAAGGGCTTCTCCGGTCTCCCGATGGCGCTGCGGCACATGGTCGGCCTGCCCCGCGCGCACTCGGGGCACACGCCGCAGTTGGCTATGGTGGACAGCGCCACGTGATCCCCCGGCGTCACATGCCGCACCCCTTCCCCCACCGCCTCGACCACGCCCGCGCCCTCGTGCCCGAGGACGACGGGGCGCGGGAACGGAATCGTCCCGTCGATGACGGAGAGGTCGCTGTGACACAGCCCCGCGGCCCGGATGCCGACGAGTACCTCACCGGGCCCGGGGGCACGTACGTCGAGGTCGTCCACCACCTGTGCCGGGCCCGCGGCTCCCTTTCGGGCGACCGCCTGTGGGTGGGCGGCGGCCACCGCCGGGGCGGCCGCGTCATCGACAATCACGCCTCTCATGCCATGGCCCTCACTTCGCTCGATCTGCCTTCAGCTCCGCGTTCCTGCTCCTCGGTGTGAGGCGCTGCGTTCCTGCGCCGCGGTACGAGGTGCTGCACTCCCGCTCCTCGGTGCGACCTGGTATCTCCGACCCAGCGGGCCCGGATGCGAACGCACCCGTCACCGGCCCGGGGACCCAACCGCACCGCCACGCCACCACGCCGCCCATGCGCCCATGCGCCCATGCGCCACGCAACGGTGCGCCGCCTCACAGCGGTACGCCCCCCGCCATCCGCCGCCACCGATCAGCCCGCCTCACGACGCCCAGACGACCGACTGGAGTTCGCTGTAGGCGTGGAGGCCGAACACCCCGCCGTCCCGGCCGACTCCGGAGTCCTTGAACCCGCCGAACGGCGTTTCCGGGTGCCGCTGCGCGGTGTTGATGCCGACGTTTCCGCTGCGCAGCCGGCCGGCGAGCCGCCACGCGCGGCCGGTGTCGCCACTGAAGACGTAGTCGTACAACCCGTAAGAGGTGCTGTTGGCGAGGCGCACGGCCTCGTCGTCGTCCTCGAACGGGAGGACGACGACGACCGGTCCGAACAGCTCTTCGCGGGCGACGGTCATCTCGGGCGTGACGTCGGTGATCAGGGTGGGCGCGACATGGAAACCGGTACCGGGCTCGGCGGGCCGCTCGCCTCCGACCAGCACCGTCGCGCCCTGGTCACGGGCGGCGGCGATGTGCGCCTCGACCCGGTCGCGCTGGGCCGCGGAGATCAGCGGACCGACTACGATTCGCTCATTCGTGGGATCGCCGAGCGTCAGTGCGGAGGCGTAGCGTGAAAGGGCAGTCACGAACTCGTCGTAGAGCGAGCGGTGTACGAGCGCACGCGTCGGTGCCGTACAGATCTGGCCGCTGTGAAAGGTCCAGGTCGAGGCGACCGAGCCCAGTGCTGCCTCGCGGATCCGGCCATCCGCGTCGTCCAGCACCAACGCCGCACCCTTCCCGCCCAGTTCCATGAGGGTGCGCTTCATGCCTCGTCCCGCCCGCTCCGCGATCTTCTTTCCTACGGAGGTGGAGCCGGTAAAGCTGATCATGTCGACGTCCGGGTGCGCGACCAAGGCCTCGCCCGGCGTCGCCCCCGAGCCGGTGACGACGTTGTAGAGCCCGTCGGGCAGCCCGGCCTCCTGGAACAGTGGGCCCAGCTCCAGGCAGGCCAGCGGATCCTGCGGCGCGGGTTTGCAGACGACGGCGTTGCCCATCGCAAGCGCGGGCGCCACCTTGCCCGCGAGGTTGACGACAGGAAAGTTGTAGGAGGTGATGCACCCGACCACACCCATCGGGCGGTGCACGGCGGCCGCCCCGATCAGTCCGCCGGGGGCGAGGGCACTGGCCGGTACGGGCTGCGGGGCGAGCGGCACGGTGCCGGGATCCGTCGCGCCGCGGGCATAGCGGCGGAAGCGGTCGGCGGCGGTGGGCAGTTGCATTCCGCGGGCCACCTTGAGGGTGGCGCCGGTCTCGGCCTGGAGGAGCGGTACGAGCCCGGGGCCGCGTTCGGTGAGGAGAGCGCTGATCCTCTCCAGTACCCGAGCGCGTTCACGGGGATCGGTGTCGGCCCACTCCTGCTGGGCGGCGCGGGCCGCGCGGACGGCGGTGTCCACCTCGTCGGCGCCCCCTTCGGGGGCGTAGCCGACCGGCTGTTCGGTGGCCGGGTCGGTGATCTGGTAGTGGCCGCGCGCGGGTTGCTGCCAGGCGCCGGCGATCCAGTGCCGGTAGGTCCGCGGGACGCCCGCCCGGCCGGGGGCGGGCGTCCCGGGGTCCTTCCCGATGCCCGGTGTCGCGTTGGTTCCGCTCTTCGGTGTGCTCGCTTTCGTCGTCACGTGCTTGCCTCTCTGGGCGGGCCCAGCGCCGTGCTGGGACGAGGATGTTCCCGTCGGCTCTCACCGCGCCGACGGGGAGGGCGCGTACGTCGCCACCGCTGCGGAACCCCGCACGTCGCTCGGCGCCCGAGACCGTGCCGCGCCGCTCGGCGCCGGACCCGTGCGCGCCGCCCCGCGCGGGAGACCGTGCCTGTAGTCCCGCGCGGGAAACAGTGCCTGTCGCTTTGCGCGAGAGGCCGCATACCGCTCCGGTGCGGAAACCGCGTACCGCGCCGTTCCGCACCGGAGACCAGGTGCCGTACCGCGCCGGTGCGACAGAACGCCCTGCACCGGACCGCACCGCGTCGCGCCGCACCGCGCCGCACCGGGGCCGCTCCGCACCGGTCCGCGTCCACCACCGCCGCGGGCGCGTGCATGTGCGCCCCACGGGGCCGTGCGCCCAGCACCCCGCGCGCGGGAAGCCGGGCGCGCCATCGCCCCGCCGTACCGGTTCAGGCGTTGGGGCGGTCCTTGCGCGCGGCGGCCTCGGCCATCTCCTTGAGCCGCTCCAGCATGGGCATCGGGTCCTGCCCGACACTGCCCGGGAGTGCCTCGGCGAGCTGCTCGGGTGTCCACGCGCCCTCGGCGTAGGCGGCACGGAGTTCGCGGGGCTGCGCCCAGACGGCGACCTTGGGGCCGGCGACGGTGTAGACCTGCCCGGTGATCTGCTCAGCCCTGGCCGAGTCGCTGAGGAGATAGACGACGAGGGGTGCGACATCTTCGGGTTCACCGATCTCCGTCAGCTCCGTGGGCACCCCCGCGGACATCCGGGTGCGTGCCACGGGGGCGACGGCGTTGGCCGTGACTCCGTACTTGTGCAGACCGAGGGCCGCGCTGCGCACCAGGGAGATGACGCCTCCCTTGGCCGCCGCGTAGTTGGCCTGGGAGACGGAGCCTTGGTGGTTGCCGCTGGTGAAGCCGATGAGGGTACCGCCGCGCTGTCGGCGCATGACGGCGCTCGCGGCGCGGAAGACGGTGAAGGTGCCCTTGAGGTGGGTGGCGACCACGGGGTCCCACTCCTCCTCGCTCATGTTGAAGAGCATGCGTTCGCGCAGGATGCCGGCCACGCAGACGGCTCCGTCGAGCCGCCCGTACCGGGCCAGGGCGGTGTCGATGACGCGCTGGCCGCCGTCCATGGTGGAGATGTCGTCGGCGACCGCCACGGCCTGACCGCCCGCCGTGGTGATCTCCTTGACGACGGCTTCCGCTATCTCGCTGTGCGGCTCGCCGCCGTCGACGCCGACTCCGTAGTCGTTGACGACGACTGAGGCGCCCTCCTTCGCACACGCGAGCGCCACCGCGCGGCCGATACCGCGCCCGGCGCCCGTGACGGCGACGACCTTTCCGGCCAGGAAATTGCCCACGTCCGTCCCCCTCCCGAGTTACCTGACGACCCGTTAGATTCTTGGGCAGGCGCCGTGCGAACACAAGAGCCCCGTACCGCCCCGCTTCCGACGTCCGGCTGAAGGAGGAGAGATGACCGTGCCCGCGCAGTGCCCCGAGTTCGCCGAGATCGCCAGGCGGGTCAACAACTGGGGACGATGGGGAGCCGACGACGAGGTGGGAACGCTCAATCTGGTGACCGACGAGGTGGTGCGTCAGGCCGCGGCCGGCGTGCGCAGCGGTCGGCGGGTCCCGCTCGCGCTGCCGCTCCAGCAGGACGGCGTGCAGACCGGGATGATCCCGGGCCGGGTGAACCCACTGCACACGATGGTGGCCGTCAACCTGGAGATGTTCGGTCCCGGCACCGTTGCCACCAGCGACGACGTGGTGACCATGGGCCTGCAAGCCGCCACCCACTGGGACGGTCTCGGCCATGTCTCACACGGTGGGCGGATCTACAACGACCGGCCCGCCGGGTCGATCACCGCGCATGGCGGAGCCGCGTTCGGCGGCATCGAGAAGACGCGCCCGCTGGTCTCGCGCGGTGTCCTGCTCGACGTGGCGCGCGCCCGCGGTGAGCGGCAACTGGCGGGGGACCACGCGGTGGGGCCCGAGGACCTGGAGCAGGCCGAGGAGTTCGCGGGCACACGGGTGCAGGCCGGGGACATCGTCCTCGTCCGCACCGGGCAGTTGCGCCACTTCCTCGCCGGGGACAAGCACGCCTACGCGCATCCGTCCCCGGGGCTCTCGATCCGGGCGCCGGAGTGGTTCCACGCCCGCGATGTGGCCGCTGTCGCCAACGACACCCTCACCTTCGAGATCGTTCCCCCGCAGATCGAGAACCTGTGGCTGCCGGTTCACGCCCTCCACCTCGTCGAGATGGGCATGCTCCAGGGGCAGAACTGGAATCTGGAGGAGTTGTCGGAAGTCTGCGCGGAGGAGGCCCGCTACAGCTTTCTGCTCTCGGCACCGCCCGAACCGTTCACGGGCGGAACGGGTGCTCCGGTGGCACCGGTGGCGGTGCTGTGAAGTGAGGCGGGAGAGGAGCCGGGGCCCGGGACGCCGGACGGACGTGAACGGTTCGGGCGGCGGCGCGCTGATGCGCGCCCCGAGCACGGCACGGCGCACCGCCACCCGACTCCGGCGCTCGGGGGCCCTGCCTCGCACGGCCCTCGGACAGGCCTCGCACGAAGGTTGGCGCCGGACAGCGACCCGTACTCGCCGAGGAATCCCGGATTCCTCGGCGTCCCCTCACGACGAACCGCTCCACCCAAGGGTGATCAAACCGACACGAGTCGTCAACACCTGGTCTGGACTTTGGGGGTTTTGCCCCAATCCTCCCGGCGCACGTTCAGCCGAACGCGCCAGCCCCGGCTTCCACGACGTTGACCCGGGTGCGGAGCGTGACGTCGGCGCACGTCTCCGTCCGCGAGCGGGTACCGCCCTCCAGGCGTGCTGCCTCCGGGTACGCCCGCCGCTCCCCGTCTCCTCGCCCGCCGGCTCGCGTCTCGCCGTACACGGGCGGCGCGAGGACGCATCCCGACCCCGGTGGCGCGGCGTCCAGTTCGCACCAGACGCGCTTGCCGCCCGGCTCGTGTTCCCAGCCCCAGCGGTCGGCGAGGCCGGAGACGAGCTCCAGGCCGCGGCCGCCGGTGTCCCCGCCCTCGGCCTGACGGTGGCGCGGAGCGCGGCTGCTCGTGTCGGCGACCTCGACGCGTACGGACTCCACCGTCTCGCACGCCCCCTCCCCCCCGCACCTGCGGGGCAGCAGCATGCACAGCACAGCCGGACACCCGGTGTGCACCACCGCGTTGGTGACGAGTTCCGAGATCAGCAGAATCAGCGTCTCGGCCAGCGGTTCGTCGGCAGCCACCCCGGCTCCCGCGAGCCGGGCCCTGGCCCACCTACGGGCGCGCCCCACCTCCGTCGGATCGGATCCGATCTCCAACTGCTCCAGAAGCACCTGCACCGCTCACACCATCCGAACTGGCGGACACATCGCCTCGCGTCTCCATGTAGTCACGGATTGTGACTCCATCGAGACCAGCATGGTTGCTCATAGTGAGGGCAACAAGCGCTTCAGGCATATTCCGGCGCAAAGGAGTATCGGCACGGCATACTGTGCGACGGCCTGTGCGACGGCCTGCGTCACGTTGCCACTTCGGTGTTGTCCTGCGCGGCGGCACGTTTGCGCGCCGGTTCCCGTGCGGATACGGGCTCCGTCGCCGCCACTTCCTCACCCGCCTCCCACGCGACACCCCTCATGACCCTGCGTAACCACCACTGTTCGGGTTTTCCTCACATAGCGGTGGGTTGAGCGGGGAATCGGCAGGAACGGGGCATCGGCGGGGTATCCGTGCGGAACGGTCACAGCAGAGCAGCCGCCAGTCTCTCCTCAGCAGCCGCCGACGTCCCCCACTGCTCGGCACGCAACCAGGCCCGCTTCAGATGCAGGTGCACCTCGGCCTCCCAGGTGAAGCCCATGCCGCCGAACACCTGGAGGCAGTCGCGGGCGTTGGAGGTGGCGGCCTCGTCGGCGAGGAGCTTCGCGGCGTACGCCTCCTCGCTCTCTTGGGTGACGGCGGCCGCGTACACCGCGCTTCGCGCCGTCTGCGCCCGCACCAGCATCCCCGCGCACAGATGCTGCACGGCCTGGAACGTGCCGATCGGCCGCCCGAACTGTTCGCGTTCTCGGGCATATCCGACGGCCATCTCCAGCGTACGGCGGGCACTGCCCAGCTGTTGCGCTGCGGTGAGCACACCGGCCTCACGACGCAGCACGTCGGCGTCCCCCGTGGGCAGCCACTTTCCCGGCACGTCCACCGCGGGCAGCCACTTTCCCCGCCCGGCCACCGTGGGCAGCCGCTCTTCCGGTCCGTCCCCCGGCTCTTGCCCCACCCCGTCGCCCGACCGCTGTCCCCTCCGTGCACCCGGCCCCTCCTCCTGGTCTCCGGCAACCGGACGGCTGTCGGAGGCCGGTCGGGCGACCACCCGGTGCAGCGGGGACAGCGGATCGACGGACCGCACGGGTACGGGCGCGGGAGCGGCTGCGGCGGCGGGCGGGCTGCCGGCCTGCTCGCCGTCCTTCACCGCCCCGGCCAGATCGCTGCCCGTGGTCTCCAGGAGCCGCACCTCGCCGTCGCCCACGACCAACACCGCGTCCGCCGCTTCCAGGTGCTCCACCAGCATGCCGTCCGGGGCGGTTCCCCCTGGGGGCGACGTGACGTCCGGCGACGGCCGCCCCGCGTCCATCGCCGTCACCACCACCCGCCCCTCCGCCGCTCCGGGCACCAGTCCCCAACTGCCCGCCAGATGAGTGGCGACCAGGGGGCCAGGCAGCAGCGCGCGGCCCGTTTCCTCGAAGACCAGCACCGCTTCGGGCAGGCCGAGGCCGACCCCGCCCGCGCTCTCGTCCGCCCGCAGTGAGAACAGTCCGGCTGCCCCCAGCTCTGCCCACAGGCGGGTCAGCTCCGCGTTCGGGGCGTGGTGGGCGAGAGGGTCGGCCGCGTGGCGCAGCGCCGTCGGTCCGAAGTGCCGGTCGAGCAGTTGCCGCATGCCCGCTCGCAACGCCTCCTGGTCGTCGGTCAGCCGGAAGTCCATGGGGCTTGTCACCGTCCCTTCGGCAGGCCGAGGACGCGCTCGGCCAGAATGGTGTGCTGGATCTGGGAGGTTCCGGCGGCGATGGTGTACGAGAGGGAGGAGAGCCGCTCGCGGGTCCACTCCCGCGTCAAATCCAGTGCGTCGGGGCCCAGGACCGCGGCCGCCACGTCGTACAGCTCCTGGCGGGCGTGGGAGTAGCGCAGCTTGAAGACGGAGGCGCCCTCCGCGGGTACGCCCGTGCCGCCGTGGCGCAGTCCGTGTGCGGCCTCGCTGACGTTCCACTGGATGAGCCGCCACAGCGCGGTGAACTCGGCGTTGAGCCGGCCGAGTCTGCGGCGGAGTACGGCGTCGTCCCAGCGGCCCGTCTTCCTGGCGCGCTTCGCGAGCAGCCGCAGCGTACGGCGGCAGGCGACGACCTCGCCGACGAAGGCGGTGCCGCGTTCGAAGGAGAGGGTCACCATGGTGACGCGCCAGCCGTCGTTCTCCTCACCCACTCGGTGGGTGACGGGCACCCGTACCTCGTCGAGGAAGACCTCGGCGAACTCCGTGGAGCCTGCCAGCGTCCGCAGCGGTCTGACGGTGACGCCGGGCGCGTCCATGGGCAGGGCGAGCCAGGTGATGCCCCGGTGGCGCGGGGCTTCGGGGTCGGTGCGGACGAGCAGTTCGCACCAGTCGGCGACCTCGGCGTGCGAGGTCCATATCTTGGAGCCGGTGACGACGTAGTGGTCACCGTCGCGTACCGCGCGGGTGCGCAGCGAGGCCAGGTCGGAGCCCGCGTCCGGCTCCGAGAAGCCCTGGCACCACACCTGGTCGCCGCTCAGGATGGGCGGGAGCCAGCGGGCGCGTTGTTCGGCGGTGCCCTCGGCGGCGATGGTCGGTCCCGCGTGGAGCAGCCCGACGAATCCGGCGCCGACGTAGGGGGCTCCGGCCGCCTCCGTCTCCTCCAGGAAGATCAGGTGCTGGGTGGGGGTCGCGTCCTGGCCGCCCGCGTCCTCGGGCCAGTGCAGGCCCGCGTATCCCGCTTCGTGGAGCCGGCGTTGCCAGTCCATGTCGTAGGCGCGTCGTGCGGGCCAGTCCAGCGGGTCGGGGCGGGGCGGCAGTGTGGGCAGTTCCCGGGCCAGCCAGGTGCGCAGCCGGGCCCGGAACTCCTCCTCCTCGGGCGTACAGGTCAGGTCCATCAGACGCGGTCGCGGGCGCCGCCGCTGTCTCCGTGGCTGCCGTTGCCACCGCTGCCGGGGTGGTTGTCGTCGAGGTGGAGGTCGAGCATGCGGATGGCGTTGCCGCGCATGAGTTTGTGGATGGTGGTCTGGTCGAGTCCGGCGACGTGCTCGAGGGCGACCTGTTTGGTGTGGGGGAAGGTGGAGTCGACGTGGGGATAGTCGGTCTCGAAGGTGGCGTTGTCGCGGCCGACGCTGTCCAGGGCGGTGACGCCGTGTTTGTCGCGGAAGAAGCAGCAGTAGATCTGCCGGTAGTAGTAGGTGGAGGGCGGTTCGGGGATCAGGTCGCGGACGCCGCCCCAGGCGCGGTGTTCCTCCCACACGTCGTCGGCCCGCTCCAGGGCGTAGGGGATCCAGCCCATCTGGCCCTCGCTGTAGGCGAGTTTCAGCCGGGGGTATTTCACCAGGACGCCGCTGAAGAGGAAGTCCATCATCGAGGCCATGGCGTTGTTGAAGGACAGGGACGCCTGGACGGCCGGGGGCGCGTCGGGGGAGGCGGCGGGCATCTGGGAGGAGGAGCCGATGTGCATGTTGACGACCGTGCCGGTCTCCTCGCAGGCGGCGAAGAAGGGGTCCCAGTAGCCGGTGTGGATGCTGGGCAGCCCCAGGTGGGTGGGGATCTCGCTGAAGGTGACGGCCCGTACCCCGCGCGCGGCGTTGCGGTGGATCTCGGCCACGGCCAGGTCGATGTCCCACAGCGGGATCAGGCACAGCGGGATGAGCCGGCCGCCGCTGTCACCGCACCACTCCTCGACCATCCAGTCGTTGTAGGCCCGCACGCACGCCAGAGCGACGTCCTTGTCGTGGGCCTCGGCGAAGGTCTGGCCGCAGAAGCGGGGGAAGGTCGGGAAGCACAGGGAGGCCTCGACGTGGTTGAGGTCCATGTCCGCCAGCCGTGCGGCCGGGTCCCAGCAGCCGCGCCGCATCTGCTCGCGGGTGATGCCCTCCAGCGTCATCTCGTCCCGGTCGAATCCGACGGCCGCGATCACCCGCTTGTAGGGGAAGAACAACCCCTCGTACTCCCACCAGTCCGTCAGCTGCCCCTCGGGGTCGGTGGTGAACCGGTACTTGCCGCCCACGTACTCCAGCTCACCGATCCCGGCCGTCAGCGGCTTGGGGCCTGCCTCCCGGTACTTGCCCGGCAGCCACGTCTCGAACAGGTGCGCCGGCTCGATCACGTGATCATCGACACTCACGATCCGCGGAAGTTCCGTCACTGGTGTACCCCCTCGCCATACCGCTCTACCTGATGGACCGTCAGAAAGAGGCTAGCCCCGCCTCCTCTGGACCGACAAGGCGTCGCCCTCTACGCTTCCCCGAAACCTGACGACCTGTCAGTAAAAGGGGAGGCAGCATGTCCGCTGTCGCACGCGAACCCGGAGCCGCGGCACGCGCACCAGGAACCGCACGCGCACCCGGCCCCGCAGCACCCGCCTCAGGAGCCCCGCCCGCACCTCGCGCCGCGCACACCCCGGGCCGCGCACCAGGAGCGAGCGCCGCGCACACCCCGGCCAGCGCCTCAGGAGCGAGCGCCACACACGCCCCCGGCCACGCACCACGGGCGAACGACGCACGCGCCATGGCCGCCGCACCCACCTCCGGCACCGCTCACGGAGCGCGCACCGACCACGGAGCGCGCACCGCCCACGCGCTCGGTACCGCCAGGACCCTGTGGGAGCTGCTCGTCCGCCGGGCGGAGCTCACTCCCGAGGCGCCCGTGCTGATCCAGGCCGCCGACGACCCGTCCGAGGACCGCACCGTCACGTTCGGCATGCTGCGCCGCCACGCCGAGCGCACCGCGGCCGGGCTGTACGAGGAGGGCGTACGTCCAGGGCACACCGTCGCCTGGCAGTTGCCCACCCGCATCGAGACGGTCGTGCTCTCCCTGGCGCTCGCCAGGATCGGCGCACGCCAGACACCGGTCATCCCGGTGTACGGGGAGCGGGAGGTGGCTCTCGCGCTGCGCGCGACGGGCGCCGCCTGGTACGTCCACCCCGGCACCTGGCGCGGCACCGACTACGCGGCCCTCGCCGATCGCATCGGAGCACGGCACGACCTGAGACCCCGCACCCTGACCGCGTACGACACCCTCCCCGACGGCGATCAGGACCGCCTGCCGGAACCACCCGACGAGGGCACAGGGGTGCGGTGGATCTACTGGACGTCCGGCACCACCTCTCAGCCGCGCGGTGTCCGCCACACCGACCGCAGCCTCATCGCGGGCGGCTCGTGCCTCGCGCACGCGCTGCGGCCGCGGCCCGACGACGTCGGCTCGATCGCCTTCCCGTACGCGCACATCGGCGGCCCCGACTACCTGGTGATGCTGCTGCTGTACGGGTTTCCGGCCGTGCTGTTCGAGAGGTTCGCGTTGCCGGACGCGCTGGCCGGGTACCGGCGGCACGGGGTGACCACGGCCGGCGGCTCGACGGCCTTCTACACGATGTTCCTCGCCGAACAGCGCAAGCAGCCCGGCGAGAAGCTGATCCCGAGCCTGCGGCTGCTCGCGGGCGGCGGGGCCGCCAAGCCCGCCGAGCTGTACCACGAGGTGGTGACCGAGCTGGAATGCCTGCTCACCCACGGCTACGGCATGACCGAAGCCCCCATGATCACCATGGGGACGCCCGACGACACCCCCACCCACCTGGCCACCACCGAGGGCCGCCCGCCCGCCGCCATGGACATCCGGATCACCACCCCGGACGGCACCCCGCTGCCGCCCGGCAGCGAGGGCGAGGTGCGGCTGCGCGGCGAGGCCGTCTGCCAGGGGTACCTGGACGCGGCGCAGACCGCCGAGGCGTTCGACGCCGACGGCTACCTGATCACGGGCGACCTGGGGCGCGTGCTGGAGAGCGGGCACCTGGTCCTCACCGGGCGCACCAAGGACATCATCATCCGCAAGGGAGAGAACATCTCGGCCAAAGAGGTCGAGCAGCTCCTCTACGAGCACCCCGCCGTCGCCGACGCCGCCGTGATCGGACTGCCCGACGCGGAGCGCGGGGAGCGGGTGTGTGCCGTGGTCGAACAGCCGCCCGGTGCGCCGCCCGTCGCGCTCACCGAGCTGACCGCCTATCTGCGCGAGCGCGGACTGGCCACCTACAAGCTGCCCGAACAGGTCGAGGTGGTGGACGCCCTGCCGCGCAACGAGGCGCTGCGCAAAGTGCTCAAGTACAGGCTGCGGGAACGGTTCGGCTGACAGGTCCGAGCGGCCGGAGCGGCCCAAACGACCGGAGCGGGCTCACGCGGCGGCGGGGCGCCCGGCGAGCAGCGGGCGGCCGGCGGCTGACGGACGGCCGCGAGCGGGCTCTACGCCGTGAGGGGGCCCGTGGCGGCGCGGGCGTCGGTGGCCGCCTCCAGATCCGGGTAGCAGTCGAAGAGGCGGCGCACGCCCAGCGCGGAGAGCACCCGGTTGACGTGCGAGCCCTCCTCGGCGCCCCGCGCGGGCAGGATCAGCCGCAGGCGCCCGGCGCAGGAGCGCATCAGCCGCCGCGAAGCGATCAGCACGCCCACTCCGCTGGAATCACAGAAGAGGACGTCGGACAGGTCCAGCACGAGACTCCTGCGCCCCTCGGCCACGGCGTCGTGCACGTGCTGCCGCACCGCGGGCGAGGTGACCAGGTCCAGCTCACCTGAGACCCGGAGCACGGCCCACGCGCCGCGCTCCTCCTCCAGCACCTTCAACGACACTCCCCGCAACCCCTTCGTCGATCGCCTACAGCAGTCGGCTGCCCTGCGCGCCCCCTCCAAAACTGGTCCCAGGGAACGACCCTATGCCGTCCTGAGGTATTACCCCGGGAAACCTACGGGAACTTGTGGTCACGCCCGCATAACTCTCGGCAGCACGCGTATCTTCCTTCTCTCTACCCCCGTTGACCCCCACCGTGCACATGCCGTACGTGACGGAAACCGCACTGTCCGCCACCACTCAGGGGAGCGCGTTGCGGCAAAGGGGCGTGCGCTGTCAGTGGCTCGCACTACATTCGAGGAGTTGACGGGCATCACACGAGCGGAAGCGGAAGCGGAACCGCCGATCGCGGCGGCACCGCGCCACAGGGAGCGGAAGGCGACGCCGAGAGCTGGGGGCGACATGGCGCACGACACAGCACCGCGCTGGGACCGGAAGATGCAGCAGCGCCTCGAGCGCGGCGAGGCGGCGGCGCTCGGCGAGCTGTACGACCGCTTCGCCTCGCTCGTCCACGGCCTCGCCCACCGCGTGCTGGACGATGACGAGGCCGCCGGCCGCGCCACCCGCGACGTCTTCGCCTACATCTGGGAGAACCCGCACTCCTTCGACCCCCGCGAAGGCCCCATGCGCTCCTGGATCGCCGCGCTCACCCAGCGGACGGCGACGAGCAGGCTGCGCCGCCTCCAGCGCAGCGACGGGCCCTGCTCGCCCGAGGAGGCGGAACGGATCGAGGAGCAGGTGCGGGCCGCCGCGACCGCCGCCCGCGCGGACTACATCGTCACCTCCATGCCCTCCCCGCTGCGCGCCGCCCTGGAGCTCGCCTATTTCCAGCGGCGCGACTACCGGCAGGCGGCGGACACCCTCGGCGTCACCGAGGACGAGGCCAGGCGGCGCCTGCGACTGGGGCTCCAGCTCCTCTCCTCCGCCATGACCCGGCCCGCCATGGCGCCGCCGGGTCCGAGGGGCCGACCATGAGCGGCCCCTCCGACCCCGAGAGCCAGGGACCGCCGCGTGCCCCGCGCGGAACCCACGAGTCCGCCGCGCCCGGACTCTCCGGGGAGCCGGAGGTGGGCGAGAAACCCGAGGGGGCTGAGGGGACCGAGGTGGCTGAGGTGGCCGAAGGGGCCGAGGGAGCCGAGGAGCGCGGGATGGCGTCCGAGGCGTACCGCGTACCGCGCCAGGCCGACGCGTCCGACCTGTCGCCCCTCTGCGGCCCGCCCGAGGTGCCGCGCCAGGCCGACGCGTCCGACGTCTCCCGTCGTGCGGAGGCACTCGGCGCCTCCCGCCGGCCGGACCCGCAGCCCGGGAGCCCGCGCCACGGCCCGCCTCGCGCGGCGGAGCCGCTCGATCACACCGTGCTCAAGTCGCTGCTCGGCGCCTGGGCGCTGGCGGCCTGCTCGGCCGAGGAGACCGCCGCCGTCGAGGCGCACCTGACCGACTGCGCGCCCTGCGCCGACGAAGCACTGCGGCTGCGCGACGCCGTCGGCCTGCTGCACTCCGATGACAGCCTCGATCTGGACCCTGAGCTGCGCGCCCAGGTCCTCGAAGGCTGCCTCGAGAGCCGTCCCGCCCGCATCCCGCTGCCCACCTGGGCGGCGCCCTTCGACGCGGAGACCGCCCGCCTCGACGCGCTGCTGCGGGACATGGCCGCGGAAGAGTGGCGCGCGCCGGTGCGGCTGCGCTGGTTCGACGGACGCCGGGAGACGGACCGGGAGACCACGGTCGCCGGCATACTCGGCCATCTGCTCGCGGTGGACGGCCTGGTCGCGGCCGGTCTCGGCCTGCCCGACCCGCTGCCCGCCGGAGCCCTGCGCGTCGAACACGACGCGGGCCCGCAGACCCGTACGGAGCTCTACTGGGCGCTCGATCGTGCCGCCCCGCACACGCCGGCCGCGCGGAGGCCGTGGCGGGAACAGAGCCACGCCATGATCCGGGACGTCTCCTTCCTCACCGCCGCCGACGCGGAGGGCCCCGAAGCCGGCATCGGCACAACCGATACGGCGCGTACGGCGGATGCGGCGCATACGGCAGACGCGGCGGATACGGCGCATACAGCCGATACGGGCGATACGGGCGCGGGCAGCCGGCTCGTGTCCTACGGCGGCTTCTCCCTGCCGCTGCCCGACGCGTTCCTCGACCGGGCTTTCGAGTGCTGGATGCACGCCCAGGACATCGCCGAAGCGGTGGACTACCCCTACGGACCGCCCGTCGCCGCCCATCTGACGCCGCTGGTCGACCTGGCCGCACGCCAGCTGCCCGGAGCGCTCGCCGCGCGCCGCCGGGCCGGGCTCGCTCCGCCGCCGCGCGGCCTCGCCCCGGCCGGTGCTCCGGGCCGCACGCTCCACCTGGAGGTCGAGGGGGAGGGCGGTGGCGACTGGTACCTGCCGCTCGACTCCCCCGGCGCACGCGCGGGGCCCGAGGAGACGGTGGCCCACGTCGCCCTGGACTCCCTGGAGTTCTGCCAGCTCGCGGCGGGGCACGTCCCGCCGCTGGAGGCTGCCGCCGGGCAGGACGGCGACCGCGACGCCATCCGTGACGTACTCTTCGCCGCCGCGTCCCTCTCCCGCATGTGACCCAGGCCGGAAAGGAGCGGCGGTCAGGCGAAGACGACGGTGCGGTGGCCGTTGAGGAGGACGCGGTGCTCGCTGTGCCATTTGACGGCGCGGGCGAGCGCCTGGCACTCGACGTCGCGGCCGACGGCGACGAGCTGCTCCGGGGTGACGTCGTGGCCGACCCGCTCCACCTCCTGCTCGATGATGGGGCCCTCGTCGAGGTCGGCCGTCACGTAGTGCGCGGTGGCGCCGATCAGCTTGACGCCGCGCGCGTGTGCCTGGTGGTACGGCTTGGCGCCCTTGAAGCTCGGCAGGAAGGAGTGGTGGATGTTGATGATCCGCCCCGACAGCTCCTTGCACAGGTTGTCGGACAGCACCTGCATGTAGCGGGCGAGCACCACGAGTTCGACGCGCTCCTGCTCGACGATCTCCAGCAGCCGCCGCTCGGCGTCCTGCTTGGCGCCCTTCGTCACCGGGATGTGGTGGAAGGTGAGGCCGTAGGAGCCGACGAGTTCGGCGAAGTCGGTGTGGTTGGAGACGACGGCCGCGATCTCGACGGGGAGCGCGCCGATCCGGGAGCGGAAGAGCAGGTCGTTCAGGCAGTGCCCGAACTTGCTGACCATCAGCAGGACGCGCATCTTCTCCTCGGCACGGTGGATCTGCCAGTCCATGCGGAAGGAGTCGCCGACGGCGGAGAAGCTGGCCCGCAGCTTGTCCACCGTGGTGGTGCCGGTGAAGTGGACGCGCATGAAGAAGAGCCCGGTGTCGCGGTCCCCGAACTGCTGGGAGTCCTCGATGTTGCAGCCGGTCATGAACAGGTAGCTGGAGACGGCGTGCACGATGCCCGTGTTGTCGGGACACGAGAGGGTGAGAACGAACTGACCCGGCTGCCCGCTTTCGCGGCCTTCTTCCGGGTTGCCGGTCTCGTCGGGAACGGGGTGCGACTGGCTCATGGGCTCAAGACTGGCACATCGCGACGGGTGCCCCGGCACACCGCCCGCGGCGGGATCAGTCCGTACGCCGGACGGTCACACGCCCGCCGCGAGGTCATACCGCCCGCTGTGCGTTCACACCGCCCGCAGCATGATCGCCAGCACTTCGAGGGAGCGCGGCGGCTCGTCCGGGTCGTCACCGTCGGCGGTGGCGAGCCTCACATGGGCCTCGCGCGCCGCCCGCACCGCGTCCGGCCAGCCCTGGTGCTCCAGGTACGAGACCACGGGGGCGTCGGCGCCCACCTGGTGCATGATGCGCAGCACCCGCAGGACGGCCGCGTCGACGAGCTCGGCCTCCTGGTCGTCACGGAAGATCGTCCCGACGTACTTCTCCGCCGACCAGTTGTCCAGCCAGGTGTCCTCGACGAGGCGGTAGACGGCGTCCGTCACGTCACCGTATCCGGGGCGACCCGCCAGCCAGCACTCCTGCTGGAACGTCTGGTCGGAGAGCATGTGCAGCGCCGAGCGCACGTTGCTGCGCCAGCGCCACCAGGGCACGTCGTTGACAGGCATACCGCCTATGGTGGTGGAACGACGGCCACGTCGGGAAGACTTCGTGGTAGCTGCTTGCTGCATGGTCACCGACCCTACGTTCCGCGCACACCGGCCCCGGCGCGGGCCCTGGCCTCACCGGACACCCCTTCGGCGTCTCCCCCGGGCGGCACCGGTCTCACAGCTGGCCGAACTGGCGCTCCGTGAGCCCGTACTTCTTCGCCGTCGGATTCCACAGCCCCGCCGCCTTCTTCTTCGCGGTGGTCGCGGTGCCGCTCGCGGTGTTGCCCTGGGCGGTCTGCTTGGTCGGCTTGGCCTTCCCCTTGTGGCAGCCCTTCTTGCCGCCCGCCTGATCCGCCCAGGCCGCGTAGTGGTTGTCCGCGGAGGCCGAGGACTTCCACGCGCTCGTGAGCGCTGTGGTCAGCTGCCCACTGTCGGGGATCTCGTTCGTCTTCAGCTCCCCGAGGCGCCGCACCAGTCCGGTGCGCTGCCTGGCCGCCGCACGCAGGTCCTTGGCGGCCTTGTCCAGGGCCTTGCACTGCTTGATGTTCTCCACGGAACGGATGACCGCGGCACGGCTGTTGTTGCTGTCCGCCAGCAGCGCGTCCAGCTTCTTCGCCTGCGCCTCGGCCGGGTCCGGAGCCTTGGAGGACTCCTCCCCCGCCGGTTCGCTGGAGGGCTGCGGCTTGTCCTCACCGCCGCCGCTCCCGCCGCCCGCGAGGAGCAGACCGCCGACCACCAGGCCGATCACCGCGACACCCGCGAGACCACCGGCGATCAGCACACCTGACGGGACCTGGCGCCTGCCGCGGTCGCCGCCCCGCCGGGCGGCGGCGCGGCCGCCCTGCGGCTCGTGCTGCTCCGAACCGGGCTGCGGGTAGCCGTAGCCGCTGAGCTGCCCGCCCCCCGGCTGCTGCGGGTAGCCGTAACCGCCGCGCGGGCCCGAGCCCGGCTGCGGGTAGCCGTAACCGCCGCGCGGCGGGGCCTGCTGCTCGGAGGCGTGGTCGAAGAGCGGGAGGTTCTGGGTCGAGCCCGGCTCGTCGTCGCCCGTGCCGCGCGGCCCTGCGCCGGGCGCGGACGGCGGAGCGGACTGCCCCGGTTCGGCCCTGAAGAGGCTCTCGAACTCCGGCAGCGGGCGCCGCTCACCTGAACCGGCCGGGCCGGACGGGGCGCCGTCGGCCGGTGGCTCGGGGGTCGGCAGCATCTGCGTCGCCTCGCCGCCACCGGGCACCGGCGCGATGAACTGGGTCGCCTCGCTGTCCGGGCCGCCCACCGGGCCCGCGGGCTGCGGCGGAAGGAGCTGCGTGCCGTCCTCGGACCCGGCGGACACCGCAGCGTGCCCCTGCGGGTCCCCCGCCGGGAACGGCGGGAAGAACTGCGTGGCCTCGCTGTCCGGCCCCGCCCCCTGTGGCTGCGGGGCAGGCGGCGCGGACGGGTACTTTGGATGGTTGCCTGCCTGCGCCGGCAGTTGCGGCGCCTGGCCCGTCTGCGGCAGCGCGTGCCGTCCACGGGAGGCGGGGGGTTCCTGCGGAAGGGGGCCCGGCCCGGAGGCGTGCGCACCGGCCGGCCCCGCGTACGGTCCCCCACCGGCCTGCGGCGCTCCACCGGCCTGCGGCTGTCCGGGGCCGCCCGCCGCGGGCGGGTAGGCATCGGGAGCGGGTGGGCCGCCCGGTGCGGGCGGGTAGCCGCCCGGAGCACCCGGTTGAGGCAGGGGTCCCGCGCCGGTGCCCGGCTGCTGCTGTCCGTACGGCGTCGCGCCGGGCTGCTGACCGGGGCCGGGGGCGTGCGGCGCCGCGTGTGCGCCGGGCGGCTGTGCGTACCCCCCGGGTCCGTGCGGGGCGCCCGGGACGGGAGGTCCGGTGGGAGCGGGCTGCGGCATCGCGCCAGGACCCGCGCCCTGGGCGGGCGGCATCGAGGGAGGGTGCGGCGGGCGGGCAGGCGTGCCCTCGGGCGGCAGCGGCTGCGCCACGCCGGGGCCACCGTAGGTGCCGCCGGCCGACGGCGCCGCGCTGCCGTACGAGCCCGCGTCGGGGGCGCCACCGTAGGCGCCAGGACCGCCGCCGTAGGCCGGGTCGCCGGAGCCGCCGTAGGCCGCGTCTCCCTGGGCGCCGTACGAGGTCGCAGCCGGACCGCCGTAAGAGCCCGCGTCGGGGGCGCCGCCGTAGGCGCCGGGACCGCCGCCGTAGGCACCCGCTTCGGGGCCGCCGCCGTAGGCGCCCCCGCCGCTCGGGAGGGCGCCGGGGCCCGCGGTGTGGGCGCCCGCGTCCAGCTGCCCCGCGCCGGGGTCGGCCTCGCCGCCGGGCGGGCCCCAGTAGCCGGGGCTGTGCTGGGAGGCGGGGGCGGAGTCGGGGCCCCAGGGCTGGCCCCACGGCTGGCCTGCCGGGGGGCTCACCCGGTCGCGCTCGGCCTGGGCCTCGCGCTGCTGCTGAGGAGTCCACGGTTCACCGTTGGCGGGCAGCACGACACCCTCGTACGGGGTCGTGGAAGCGGGCAGCGGGTCACCGGCAGAGCCGGAAGTCCCGTCCTGTCCGCGTCCGTTGTGCGTTGTCACCGAGGCTCCTCGTTCGCATGCCGACGGAATCGTCGGCTCACGCTACCGGTTACCCCGAAGGGGGGACCACGCACCCAGATGTGCGGACACCCTTCCTTCCCCTCATAGCGGAGTGAATACCCCTAAAGGCTCCTATCGCACGCATGCCGCCACAGCCGCCCGGGACTCAGACGGCGGCCCGCGCGTGCTCCAGCCGGTCGGCGAACTCGCGCACGACGGCTTCCCCCGCGTACGGCTCCAGACGCTGCCGGAAGTCGTCCAGATACTCCGCGCCCCGGTCCGAGCGCAGCCCGGCGAGCACCTGCGCCGCCTGCGTGCCGGTGTGGCAGGCGCGTTCGACCTCCCGCTGCTGGAGTTGCGCGTCCGCCAGCAGGAACAGGCCGATGGCGCGCCGCCTGGCCCGGCCCTGCGGGTGTCCCGCGACGGCTTCCTCGGCGCGCGCCGCCGCGCTCCGCGCCTGGCCGAGATCGCGGTGGCAGTGGGCGAGTTCGTCCGCGAGGTAGGCGCGGTCGAAGTGGCCGATCCAGGGCGGGTCGTCCCCCGAGCCCTCCGCCGCGTCGGCCGCGTCCATGGCGCTCAGCGCGAGGTTCACCGCGCTGAGGCAGGCGCGCTCGTCCCCCATCAGCGCGTGCCCCCTGGCCTCCGCCGCCTGGAACATCGCCTCCACGCGCGGGGTGACGCGCCCTCGCGCCCCCTCCTGCGCCGCGCGCGCCAGCTGCGCGATCTCCCGCGGGCTGCCCAGGGAGGCGGCCAGGTGGCTCATGCTCGCGGCGAGCACATAGCCGCCGTACGCCCGGTCCCCCGCCGCCTGCGCGAGCCGGAGCGACTGGATGTAGTAGCGCTGCGCCAGGCCGTGCTGCCCGGTGTCCACGGCCATGTAGCCCGCCAGTTCGGTCAGCCGCGCGACGGCCGCGAACAGCGACCTGCCGACCGACTCCCGGTACGACCCCGCCAGCAGGCCCGACACCACGCTGTTGAGGTAGTGCACCACCACGGGCCGGATGTGGCCGCTGCCGTACCGGTGGTCGAGTTGGGAGAGCGCCTCGGTCATGGACGTCACGGCCGCCACGTCCGCGGCGCCCACCCGCGGCCCCGAGGCGCGGGCGACCTGGTGGTCGGGCTGGGTGATCAGCCAGTCCCTGCTGGGCTCGACCAGCGCCGAGGCGGCCACCGTCGAACCGCTCAGGAAATCCCGGCGCCCCACGTCGCTGCGCCACAACTCACACGCCTGCTCGACCGCGCCGACCACCGTCGGCGCGAACTGGAGGCCCACACCGGAGGCCAGGTTCTTGCCGTTGGCCATTCCGATCTCGTCGATCGTCACCGTGCGGCCCAACTTGCGGCCGAGCGCCTCGGCGATGATGCCCGGGGCACGCCCGCGCGGCTGCTGGCCGCGCAGCCAGCGCGCCACGGACGTCTTGTCGTAACGCAGATCCAGACCGTGTTCAGCGCCGCACATGTTGACCCTGCGGGCGAGCCCCGCGTTCGAGCACGCGGCCTCCTGGATGAGCGCTTGCAGCCGTTCGTTGGGCTGCCTCGCGACGAGCGGCCTGGCGGCCATACGGTCCCCCTCCACGGTGAAGGTCTGCCTGCTCCCGTACTCAGCTCAGCCGCCGGCGTCTGCTCAGCTGCCGACCCACTGGTGACGCATATGCCACGAGCCCGTGACTACCCGGTGAAACGCTGCCAACCGACACCCTCTCGACACAACGCACGACAGAGGGTCTACCCATCCAAGACCGCTCTTTCGTGCACGCGCCCCCACAGATGCCCCCATGCGCTGCCCCGAGCGCGGACTGCCCCACCCACGCCACCGCCACGCGGACCCCTGGGGGCCCAGACCACCCGGGCTCCCGCCGCGCGCCTCGGCACGCCCCCTTCTGCCCCCGTAACCCCCGACCGGACCAAAAGTTGTGATGGTCGTGGAAGAGACCCGCACACGCACCCCAGGAGTGGCCACGGACGCGTGCGTCCCCGGCCGGCGGACCGCGCCGCCGACCGGCTCCCCCCTCGAACACGCCCTGCGCTACACCCGGGAGCGCGCCTGGGACGTCTTCCCCGGCACCTGGCTGGAGACGGTGGGCGGCGTACCGCGCTGCACCTGCGCCGACCCCGCCTGCCCCGCGCCCGGAGCTCACCCCGCACGCCTCCGCTGGAGGGACGAGGCCACGGGAAGCGCCACCACCGCCCGCCACCTGTGGACGACCGCGCCCCGCGCCGCCGTCCTGCTGCCGACCGGGCGGGCCTTCGACGCCCTGGAGGTCTCCGAAGCCGCCGGCTGCCTCGCCCTCGCCCGGCTCGAACGCATGGCAGCCCCCCTCGGCCCCGTCATCAGCTCACCCGGCGGACGCATGGCCTTCTTCGTCCTGCCCGGCTCCACCACCACCGTGCCGCACGCCCTCCGCCGCCTGGGCTGGTCACCCGCCTGGCTGGACCTGCGCACCAGAGGAGACGGCGACTGGGTGGCGGCCCCACCCACGCGACTGGGGGAACGCGGACCCGTCCAGTGGGCGCGCGAACCCAACGCGGCCAACCGCTGGCTGCCCGGTGCCGAGGAGTTGGTGCCCACGCTGGCCTACGCGTGCGCCCGCGAAGCCGTCGACCGCCCCCGCGCGGTCGACGGCACTCTCGCGATCGACCGCCCCCGCGCGATCGACGGCAGCTGACACCTCGCCGCGCCGGCGGGCTCCGGCGCGGCGAGGGGGCGGGAAGAGGTCAGGGTTTGGAGGGGAGGGCGGCTTGGAGGAAGGGTTCGACCACTCTGCGCCACTCCTCGGGCTGGTCGTAGTGGATGAGGTGGCCCGCCTCCGTCACCTCGGCGTAGATCCCGCGCGGCAGCACCCGCACCATCTCCTGGGCCTCGGCCCTGCCCAACTCGCCGTCGAGGCCGCGTACGACGAGGGTCGGGCAGCGCACCTGGGCGAGCTCGTCCCAGTGCGCGTCGTGGATCCACGTCTCGCGCACCCGCATCATCACGCCGGGGGAGAAGACCGGCCGCCAGCCGTCCTCCCGCTCCGCCATCACCTCGGCGAAGTAGGCGCCGCGTGCGGGCCGGGAGCGCTCCAGCGCCGGATCGTCCTCGCCGAACCACTTGCGGACGTCGGCGAGCGTGGCGAACGGCACGGGCCAGGAGTCGAACCAGTGCTGCCATTCGTGCTGCGACTGCTCGCCGAGCGCGGAGGCCCGCATGTCGCTGATGACCAGCGCCTGGACCAAGTCGGGCCGCTTGGCGGCGAGCTGCCATGCGGTCAGCGCGCCCATGGCGTGGCCGACGAGCGCGACGGGGCCCAGACCGAGCTGTTCGAGAACGGCCTCGGCGTCGGCGACGTACGCCTCCCGGTCGTAGCGGGCGTCCTCGGGTTTGTCGCTGCGGCCGTGGCCGCGCTGGTCCAGGGCGACGGGGCGGTAGCGGTCCGCGAGCCAGCGGGCGGTGCCCGCCCAGTGGGAGGCGCGGCCCATCAGACCGTGCAGTAACAGCACGCCGGGGGTTTTGCGGGCGCCCCGCGCCGGGGCAGCGGGCCCGGCGGGGCCCGGCCCGGCCTCCGGGCCCGTCTTGGGCGGGTCCGCGAATTCCCAGGCGGCCAGCCGGATGGCGTCCGCCCCCGTCACGTCGATCCGTCGCACCATGCGTGTGAGACCCCCACTCCTGTGACCGCCGTCTCAGCCTATCGAACCTTTATTCGAACAGCCGGTGATCACGGTGAACACCCCACCTTCGAGTGACACGGTCGCGGGGTTGTCCGCCGTTCCCCGGGGGAGACAGGAACCGGGAGGGCGGCGGACCCTGAGAGCTCGGGGCTCCGGGTCGCCGTGGGGGGACATGGGGAGGCGGGGCTCCGGCTGCCGAAAGCGCTGGGGCCCCGCCTGCTCGGTGGAGATGCCGTGGCCGGCGTGCGCCGCATCGGTGGCTCCCTTCCGCCCGAGGGGGCTCGGCGCCATTGTGTTCCGGCAACTCTGGTACGCCGACCAGCGTTTGGGAAGACAGCCGCCTTCTCCCTTTCCTCCCCTTCGTCTCGTGGAGACCCCGTTGTGCCGCCCCCGCGCGGGGGACGCTCGGCGTTCGGCGACGAATCAGCGTTTGGCGACGAAGACGTGCGCGGCGACGTCGTCGCCGAGCTCTGCCACCTCGCCGCTGCTGCCCACCTGGACCCCTCCCGCCGCGCCGGCGCTGACGCTGACGACGGCGCCGGGCTGCACCCCCGCCCGCCGCAGCGTGTACATGAGCTGGGCGTCCATCTGGATGGGCTCGCCGATCCGGCGGACGACGACCGTCTTGCCGTCCCCCTCGGCGTCGAGGTCGTTGAGGGAGACGAGCCCGTGGTCCAGGAACGGGTCGACGTCGCCCTTCTCGCCGAGTTCACCGAGGCCGGGGATGGGGTTGCCGTACGGCGACTCGGTGGGGTGGCGCAGCAGGTCGAGCACGCGGCGTTCGACGGCCTCGCTCATGACGTGTTCCCAGCGACACGCCTCGGCGTGGACCTGTTCCCACTCCAGGCCGATGACGTCGACGAGGAGGCATTCGGCGAGCCGGTGTTTGCGCATGACGCGGGTGGCCAGCCGCCGGCCCTCCTCCGTCAGCTCCAGGTGGCGGTCCCCTGCGACCGTGACGAGTCCGTCCCGTTCCATGCGGGCGACGGTCTGGCTGACCGTGGGCCCGCTCTGGTCGAGGCGCTCCGCGATGCGGGCACGCATCGGGACCACACCCTCCTCCTCGAGTTCCAGGATGGTGCGGAGATACATCTCCGTGGTGTCGATGAGTCCTGACATGCGTAGCCCCTAGTCAGCTCGTGCGGTGGCCCTGCTGGCAATTCTGACGCATCCCGCTGACAACCGTCCCGCGGAAGGGGGGAGACGGTATTGACAGCCGCCGCCGACCAGTTGACAGAAGCTGGTCCAGACCTCAACGTGATCGCCGTACTACGGAACGGGACCGACCGACGAGCGGCGAGGGGCGAGGCGATGGGTGACGGCGCGGCGGGTGCGGGTGCGGGGGCGGGGACGACGCCGGCCGGGGATTTCCTGGATGCGGCCATCGCGCTGTTGTCCGAGGTCAGGGACGGTGAGGCGGAGAACGTCCGCGCCGCGGGCGGGCTGCTGGCCCGCACGGTCGCCGAGGGTGGCCGGATCTTCGCTTTCGGTGCGGGGCACTCGTCCTTGCCGGCGCAGGACACCGTCTACCGGGCGGGGGGCCTGGCGGTGATGAACCTGCTCAACGTTCCGGGCGCGGTGGGGGTCGACGTGCGGCCCGCCACACTCGGCAGCGCGCTGGAGCGGGTCTCGGGGCTCGCGGCGGCGGCGCTGGACTCCAGCCCGGCGCGCGCGGGTGACGTGCTGATCGTCATCTCCCTCTCGGGCCGCAACGCGCTGCCCGTGGAGCTGGCGATGAACGCGCGGGCGCTGGGGCTGAAGGTCGTCGGCGTGACGTCGGTGGCGTACGCGCGTGAGACGCGCTCGCGGCACAGCACGGGCACGTTCCTCAAGGACCACTGCGACCTCGTCGTCGACAGCCGTATCGCGCTGGGGGACGCGGAGCTGACCGCCGAGGGGGTGGAGGCGCCGTTCGCTCCGGCGTCCACGGTGGTCACGAGCGCGTTGATGCAGGCGATCGTCGCGGAGGCGACGGGTGAGCTGGTGCGCCGGGGTGTCGAGCCGCCGATGCTGCGCTCGGGCAACGTGGACGGCGGGCACGACTGGAACGCCCGCGTGATGGACGAGTACGCGGACCGGATCTTCTACCGCTGACAGCGGACGGGATCGGCTTCCGCTGACACCTGCCTGCCGCCGCCGAAAGCCGCCGGCACCTGCGCCGCCGGCTCAGTGCCGGTACCCGTGGTCGGCTCCCCGTCTCTCCAGTACGCCCGCCAGGTCGACCGCCGCCGCGACGAGTGCGGCGGTCTGCTCGGCGTAGTCGGCGTCCTCCCGGTCGAAGGGGCGGCGGCCCGCCTCCCGCAGGAAGGTGACGACGCCGAGGGAGCGGCCCCGGCAGCGCAGCACCGTGCACAGGCCGTGCACGGTCCCGGCGGGCCAGCTGCGGGCGCGCGCCCACTCGCCCGCTTCGTGCGCGGCGGTCGCGTTGGTGCCGCCGCTGGCGCGGACCGAGGTGCAGCGCTGATACGCCTGGAGCGCGGGGTGCCCTTCGCTGTAGGCGACGGGGATGCCGCTGGGCGCGTTCGGCTCGATGTACGGCGCCTTGCCGCGGTCGGCGACGGGGGTGGAGGCGGCCCGCACGAGCCGGGTGTCGCTGGGCGGCAGCGCGTCCAGCGCGGCGTCCAGCGTCGGGGAGGGCTCGGGGCCCGGGTCGGCGGCGAGGTCGAGCAGCGCGCGGTCGGCGAATCCGGCGAGGGCGAACTCCAGGTGGAGGCGGGCGGCCTCCATGGGGTCGGGGCACTCGGCGGCGGCCCGTGCCGCCCGGTGCAGCTGGCTGTCGCGGAAGCGGAGCCGTGCCGCGTCGCGCTCCGCGCGTTTGTGGGCGGTGACGTCCTGGAAGAGCCAGGCCACACCGAGCGGTACCGGCTCTTCCGCGAGAGGGGAGGCGAGCCGCAGGAAGCCACTGCGCCAGCAGCGGCGCCGCGACTCGGCCCCGGTCTCCTGCCCGGTGCCGGTGGTGCGTCCCATCCCCCGGGCGTCCGCGTCGGGCCCGTCGGCGAGGGGGGCGCGCAGCGTCACCCAGATCTCGGCGGGGGCCGGTGGCGAGCCCTCTCCGAGGACGTGCTGGAGGGCGCCTTCGAGCTCTTCCATGCCCTGGTCGAGCAGTTCGCCCAGGGGCCGTCCGAGCATGGCGGCCCGTGCGGGGGCGCGGAAGGCGCGGGCGGCGTGTGCGTTGGCGACGGTGGGGCGCAGGTCGGCGTCGACCAGGACGACGCCCCAGGAGGCGTCCTCCAGCAGCGCCTCGCTCAGCGCGATGGAGCGTTCGAGGTCGATCTGGGCGTGCACCTCGCTGAACGCGCAGTAGACGCCCTTGGCCCGGCCGTCGGCCCCGGTGACGCCCGAGGACTGGATGCGCACGAGCACCCGTCCGCCGTCCTTGGTGAGCAGCGCGAACTCGTGGAGGTGGCGGCCGGGCGAGCGCATCGCGCCCAGCAGCTGGCTCTCGATGTCCTCGGCGTCGGCCGCGCGCACCGCCCACCCGGCGAGCCCCTGGCGGCCGACGGCCTCCTCGTGGGACCAGCCGAGCATGCGTTCGGCCTCGCGGTTCCAGTGGGTGATCACACCGTCGGCGTCGAAGGCGCACAGGGCGGCGTCCATGCCGTCCAGGAGCGCCGCGAGCAGGAGTTCGTCGTCGGGCCCTCCGTCGTCGCCGTCCGAGGACGACGCGGAGTGAGTCCGGGATCGAGCGGCCACCTCGGCACCCCCCTAGATGCTCTGCCGTCGCGGACAGCGACGGAGTGTTCACGGATCATTCAACTCGAACGTGACGCAGAGCACAGTCAGTTCCCGTAAATCGTTGTCGCCCCGAAACTCGTCCGCGCGGGCGAGGCCGGTGACGGGCCCGGAACCGCCCGGTGCGCGGCGCCCGGACTCCGCCGCGGAGTCCGGCCCGAAATCCGTCCCGAAAATCGTTTGCCGGTGCCCCGGGGCGGTGCCTACGGTGTGGAGCACACAGGAAAGGAGGTGATCCGGCTGATGATCAATCACCGGACGTGTGAGGTGGCTGCGGCCTGAGTGCCGACGCCACTGCGTGACGCCGGCTCGCCGGCCAATCCACAGCAGTCACCCGGCCCGTGGGCTCGTCGGACTCGTCCGACCGACGCCGTTCGCTTCGGCGAAGGGAGTCGCCCACGGGCCGTTCTGCTGCCCTCCCCGTCCTGGCTCGGCTCCTCCTCGCTCAGCGACGCGCGCCCGCCCCTCAGGGGCAGAGCCGCTCGATCCGCCAGCCGCCACCGTCGCCGCTGCGGCCGTCGTTGTCACCGGCGCTGTCGCTGTCCGTACGGCGGCTGTAGCGCAGCCTGTCGTGCAGGCGGTTCTCCCTGCCCTGCCAGAACTCCACCGTCTCGGGGCGCACCCGGTAGCCGCCCCACTGGGCGGGCGCCGGCACGTCCTCGCCCTTGGGGTAGCGCTCCGCGAGCCGGGCGAACATCGCGTCCAGCTCCTCGCGTGAGGCCACCCGGGAGGACTGCTCGCTCGCCCAGGCACCCAGCTGGGAGCCGTGCGGACGGGTGCGGAAATAGGCGGCGGTCTCATCGCGTCCGGTGCGCTCCGCCGTGCCGGAGACGATCACCTGGCGGGCGATGCCGTGCCAGGGGAAGAGCAGGGACACCCGCGGGTTGGCGTCCAGTTCCCGGCCCTTGCGGGAGCCGTAGTTGGTGAAGAAGACGAAGCCCCGCTCGTCGTACTTCTTGAGCAGGACGGTACGGGAGCTGGGCCGGCCGTCCTCGTCGGCGGTGGAGCAGATCATCGCGTTGGGCTCGTGCAGCCCCGCGGCCCGCACCTGTGCGAACCAGCCCGCGAACTGCGTGACCGGGTCGGGCGCGAGGTCGCCCTCGTCGAGCCCCGCGTCGCGGTAGTGGGCCCGCATCACCGCGGGGTCCAGGGTGGTGGAGTCGTCATCGGCCTGGCCGTCGGGGTGTCCGACGGCGGGGTCAGCGGCTTTGCCGGCGGCGTGGCCGGCAGCGTCATCAGCGTGAGGCACGCCGCCATCTTGCAGCATCGAACCCGGCCGCGGTCCGACAGTCTGCCCGGTGGTCACCCGCTGCACACCTGGGGGCCCGGAATCGGTCCCTGTGCCACTTCTCACCCTCCCGCACGGGGCCGAGAGCCGCCAGAATCCTGCGCGGGGAGCTGTGAGGTCCCCACGTCAGGGGCTATGGTTGCCGCTCCGTCCGGCAGGGCGCTTGGCCACGGGCCCGCGGAGCGTGACCATCCGCCCAGGCGGGCATGACCGAGGGGAGACCCGGTCCGTGAGCCGCGGGACGCGGCAGCGGAACCGCGCGCCGCCCGCACAGCAGACCACGCTGCCCCCGCGCAGCCCATGCCAGCAGGTCGTTCCGCCGCCAGCTGTTCCTGGCGGCGCTCTGAAGAGGGAGCCGCCAGATGTCCGACTTCGTACCCGGGCTTGAGGGGATCGTCGCGTTCGAGACGGAGATCGCCGAACCCGACAAGGAAGGCGGCTCGCTCCGCTACCGGGGCGTGGACATCGAGGACCTCGTCGGGCACACGTCCTTCGGCAACGTGTGGGGGCTGCTGGTCGACGGCGGCTTCAACCCGGGCCTGCCGCCCGCCGAACCGTTCCCCATCCCCGTGCACTCGGGCGACATCCGCGTCGACGTCCAGTCGGCCCTCGCGATGCTGGCGCCCGTGTGGGGCCTCAAACCCCTGCTCGACATCGACACGGCCACGGCACGCGACGACCTGGCGCGGGCCGCCGTGATGGCCCTCTCCTACGTGGCGCAGTCCGCGCGCGGCCAGGGCCTGCCCATGGTGCCGCAGAAGGAGATCGACAAGGCCGACACCATCGTCGAACGCTTCATGCGCCGCTGGCGCGGCGAGCCCGACCCCAAGCACGTGGCGGCCGTGGACGCCTACTGGACGTCCGCCGCCGAACACGGCATGAACGCCTCCACCTTCACCGCCCGCGTCATCGCCTCGACCGGCGCCGACGTGGCCGCCGCGCTGTCCGGCGCCGTCGGCGCCATGTCGGGACCGCTGCACGGCGGCGCGCCCTCCCGCGTCCTCGGCATGATCGAGGAGATCGAACGCACCGGCGACGCGGACGCCTACGTGAAGCGGCAACTCGACCGCGGTGAGCGGCTGATGGGCTTCGGCCACCGCGTCTACCGCGCCGAGGACCCGCGGGCCCGGGTGCTGCGCCGTACGGCCAAGGAGCTGGGCGCCCCGCGGTACGAGGCCGCTCTGGCGCTGGAGAAGGCCGCGCTCGCTCAGCTGCGGGCCCGCAGGCCCGACCGGGTCCTGGAGACCAACGTCGAGTTCTGGGCCGCGATCGTCCTCGACTTCGCCGAGGTACCGGCCCACATGTTCACCTCGATGTTCACCTGCGCCCGCACGGCGGGGTGGTCGGCCCACATCCTGGAACAGAAGCGGACGGGCCGACTGGTGCGGCCGTCGGCCCGGTACGTGGGGCCCGGCCCCCGCAGCCCCCGCGACGTGGACGGCTACACGAGCTGACTCCGGCACCGGGGTCGGGGCCGGCACACCGGACGGTACGGGTGCCGGACCCGCCGGGTCCGCGGGTACGCCGGAGCACGCGCGTGTGGTGAGGGGCGCGGGCCGTCGCTCGGCCCGCGGCCTCGGGCGCCGTCGGTCGGCCGTCGCACGCCCTGCTCGGCGTGCTCCCGGGTGTGCGCCTCCGTCACCGGTGTGGGCGACTTTGGGTGCCCGCCGGGCAGAGCATCTGGTCTCCGAGACTTCCTGCTCGCTTCGGCAAGGAGACCGGTATGAGCACCCCCCGCTACAACCGCTTCACCTACCTGGCCATCGGTGAGGGGCCGACGAGCCTCTACGCCTTCGACGCCTTCACCGGCGACGTGAACAAGACCAAGGTCCCCGACTACGCGGACGGGTACGACGCCCTCGGATACTCCTGGCCGAAAGGGCGGCTGTACGCGATGAGCCGGAAGAGTTCCAACACGCTGGTCGTCATCGACCCCGTGGCCGGAACGCTGACCACGCAGCAGGTTTCCCAACTGTCCGCCAATCACTGGGTCCTGGGCGCCATCACTCCCGACGGCGACAAGCTGGTGATCAGCGGCGACGGCCACGCGAGCGGTGCGGTCCTGGACCTGACCGCCGATCCGGTCACGGCGCTCGCGCAGAAACCGCCCGGGTACGGCGGGTGGTACGACTGGGCGTACCACCCCGTCGACGAGCGGCTCTACGCCGTGGACGGCGACACCGGTGCGCTGATGTACGCCGACCCGACGAAGGACCCGCAGAAGGTCGTACTCAAGACGGAGGCGTTCCCCAAGGCGAAGGGGCCCGGCAGGGCCAGCTACTCGGCGGTCTTCTTCGAGGAGAACGGCTGGTTCTACGCCTTCGACAACGCCGGGAACGTGTACAAGCTCGACCTCAGCTCGTCGACGAAGGCCGACCCGATCCCGCCGTCCGCCATCGGCACGGCCGTCACCGTGGGCCGGGGCCCCATCAACGTCAACGACCTGAACGTCCGGGACGCGGGCGGCGACGTGAAGAAGATGGTCAACCCGCCCTCGTACGAGGCGCTCGTCGTGAACCAGGTGCTGCGGAGCCCGAACCCGTGGGAGGAACAGCTCAACGGCAAGCCGATGCTGGTCTACAGCTTCCGTGTGAACATCACCGCCAAGCTGAAGCACACGGGCGAGGACGTCGACGTCCGCAAGTGGCGGATCTTCTTCGACGACGTACCAGGATCCGAACCGAAGACCACCGCGGCGACGGTGACCAAGAACAAGGAACAGGGCCTGTGGGTCCTGGACACCCCCGGTGAGAACCACCTCATCACCAAGGGACAGACCCTCCCCGTGGACCTGCTGCTCTACGTGCCGAAGGAGACCCCGCTCCCGAAGCCGTACGCCCTCGGCAACCTCGGCGCACGGCGCCTCGCCTGAAACGGCGCCGGCCGCACCCGCGCTGCGCTGCGCGTGGTGCGGCCGTGGCGGAGGGCGAGAAACGTGGCGGCCTCAGCCGATGCCGACCGGGTTGACGAAGGTGCCGGGGCGGGTGGCGCCGGACTGGTCGAGGAGGGCGCCGCCGTACGGCCAGTCGAGGGTGACGTGCGAGGTCTCGTCGGGCGGGGTGACCAGGACCTTGCTCGGAGCGAAGCGCTTGGGGCCCTCCATGCCCTCGGGCACCGGCAGGAGGTTCATGGAGACCGCCGCCGTGGACTCGCCCGGCTTCAGGGTCATCGTGCTCGGCGTGTCCGAGGAGCGCCGCAGGTCCCACGTGTCGCCGGACTCGCTGACCAGTTGCACGCCCGGGAAACCGCGCAGCGTGCAGGTGCGCCCGCCGTCGTTCTCGATCTGGATGCTCGCCACCTGCTGGTGGTCGGCCTCCATGTCCGGACGGCCGCCGTGCGGACCGCCCCACTTGAAGTCCAGCTCATCGGTGTGGCAGCGCTTGCCGGCGCTGCCCGAGGAGACGTTGATCGCGTCCGTACGCGAACTCTTCGCGGCCGTCTCCTTCATCTTGATGCCCGATGCCTCCTGCGCCTTGTCCTGCTGCTCAGCGGAGTGGGCGCCGCCCTTGGAGGCCGAGGAGTCGGAGGACGAGTTGCACGCGGTGGCACCCGCGCCGACCGCGACGACGGCCAGCACGGCGGCGGTGCAACGAACAGCGCGGTTGAGCATGGCGGACATGATCCCTCTTTCCCGGCGCAGGGCCCTCGCCCCACGCTCCCCGTCGTGTGGAGTGCGTTACGAGAGATGTGATGCGACGCCGCCGGTCAGAGTTCACGAGGTTGTGTCCGCAACCTGTAACAGCGGACGTCGGCCCCGCGTGGTGCGGGGCCGACGCGTCGAGCCTGGCTACGCGGGCCGCCCCGCGAACCCGACGCAGTCCGCCCACCGGGCGGACGGCACGGACAGGACGGGACCGCGCTGCTCCTTCGAGTCACGCACGTGGACCGTGTCGGCGGCCTGTGCAACCTCCACGCAATTGCCGCCATCCGGGCCGCTGTAGCTGCTCTTCTGCCAGGACAGCTCGTGGAGCCGAGCCGCCTCCTGCTCGTTCGTCATCGTTCCCCTTCCGATTGGACGAAGACCGCTGACTTCCCTCGGGCCTACCTACGCGGACTGCTCCGCAAAGGCAACGAAGTCCGCCCAACCGGCGGACGGCACGGAGAGGACAGCACCGCGCTGCACCTTGGAGTCACGGACGTGGACGGCACCGACGGTGTGCGCGACCTCCACACACTCACCACCACCCGAGCCGCTGTAGCTGCTCTTGAACCAGGGCAGCTCGTGGAGCCGGGCTGCCTCCTGCTCGTTCGTCATCGTTCCCCTGCCAACTGCTCGATGAAGGCTGCTGACTCCTCGATGTTCAGAGCCTGTGATCGCAGCTTGCCATACCGCAGAGCGAAGGTGCTCACCTGTTTGGCGTCACCGACAACATGGCCGATGTCCTGTGACTCGAAGTAGCCGTACTGCCGATGCTCCGAGGTCTCCACGACTACGAAACCGCCGTTAAGGCCCGTATGGAAGCCCGACCTGATTGGGACGACCTGGATCGCCATGTTGCGCAGCCCGCCCAAGGACAGAAGATGCCGGTACTGCTCCCTCATCGTGTCCGGCCCACCAAGTTCCTGGCGTAGCGCGGCCTCTCCGACCACGAAGGAGAAGTCCACCAGCGGGCTTTTGGTGAGGATCTTCTGCCTGGTCAAGCGAACGTCCACGTGACTATCGATGGTGTCTCCATCGAGCACGGGCACGTGACCCTCGAACAGGGCTCGCGCATACGCTTCTGTCTGCAACAGGCCCGGGACCAAAGTCGGATTGACGTCGAACCGGCTCACCGCCTCCATCTCCAGCAGGACGAAGTCCCGGAAGAACGGGGGCAGCTTCGCCAAGTCCACGTCCTCCTGGAGGGTGGTCAGAACACCGCCCGCGTTCAACACCCGTTCAGCGGCCTCCGTGAGAGGGGCCTTCGCCGCGCGGCGGCCCTGTTCGACCGAGGCGAGCTGTTCGGGCGAGTAGCCCAGCAGTGGGGCCAGGGCCTCTTGCGAATACCCCGCAGCCTTGCGGAACTTCCGCAGCAGCTTGCCGTAGGCCACCCACACGCCGGGGCGGTCGTCCTCGCGTTTGCGCTGGTGGGCTACGTCCACCGTACGCGGTGAGGGGACGGCTCGGCCGTCCTTCCTCCGATTGGCAACGGTCATCCGGCCTCACGTCCTTGTGCGCCCGCAACGGGTCTCAGCGTCAACACCGTTCGCCGTGCGGTGGTCACGGCGTACGGCCCGTACATTCCCGCGCAGAAGGCGTACTCCGCCGTACCCGTCGCCGGGGCACACTCTTCCGACCTGGTAAACGCTAGCTGTGTAGCGGGACCGTCACGCCATGAATACGCAAACGCAGAGGATTCGCCGGGCCGCGCCACCACGCGTGGGCGGCCCCGGTGACACGGCGGGCCCGGCCGCGTTCGCCGTGCAGCTCAGCTCGACCCGGCGCGGCGCCCGCCTCGCGCGGCTGCTGGCCACGCAGTGGATGGACGAGCACGGGGTGCCGTACCGGAGTACGACCTCGCACACGGCGGCGCTCCTCGTGGCCGAGCTGGCCACGAACGCGGTACGGCACTGCGGCACCATCGGCCGGGACTTCCGGCTGCGGCTGACACTCGGCGCGTCCGGAACCGCACGGGGGCCGGTGCTGCGCATCGAGGTCACCGACGCCCGCGCGGACAAGCCCCTGCCCTCGGGCCCGTGTCGGCTGCCGGACGCGGAGGAGGAGTCGGGGCGCGGGCTGGTCCTGGTGGACGCGGTGGCCCACCGCTGGGGAGAGCGGGTGAACGACCTGATCACCAAGACGCTGTGGGCGGAGGTGGACCTGCCCGAGTGAGCGGGCTCGGCGCGGGCAGGGCGTTCGCCCGCGGGCTCAGGTGGCGGTCGTGCCCGTGCGTACGGGGAGGCGGTCGGTCTTGCGTTGCAGGGACGTGAAGTCCTCGAACCAGGGGTGGGTACGGCCGGTCGAGCCGTCCGGGCCCTGCCGGACGGTGCGCGTGGCGTAGAGGCTGTTGAGCATCCAGGGGTGTTTGTCGGGGCCGATGTCGCGGACCATGGCGGCGCCCTGGGCCACGCCGTACGTGGCCACCGCGAGCTTCCCCGTGTCGCGGAAGCGCCGGACCTGGTCGCGCAGGTAGTGCCTGTTCCCGTGGAACCAGGGGCTCATCGACAAGAAGGCGTTCCACTTGTCCTGCGGGAAGGGGCTGTCCGCCGCCTTCCGCAGGAGCTGCCACACGCGGGTGTCCGGGGCGACGCCGTACCGCCGGGCGAACCGGGGCGGGATCCTGTCCCGCATGTGGGCACGCCAGGTGAGGACCAGGGAGAACTCGGTCGCGAGGAACTTCTGGTCGGAGCGCAGGTGCGGGAGCACGTAGTCCAGGTACTGCTGGGCGGCGTCGAGGGACGTCACGTGCGGATGGATGTCGACGCCTTCGAGCTCCCGCGTGTCGTGGACGAACTCCAGCCACCGTCGGGTGGCCGGTGTCCGCTCGGCGGGGTTGTCGAGATGGTTGAGCGCACCCATGTACAGGCGGGTCCTGCACCCCTGGGGAAAGTGCTTCTCGCGGTACGCGATGAGGTGCTCGGCGACGTGCTCGTAGAACCTGTTGAGCGCCGGCCCTTCGCGGTCGGCGCGCCGCGACTCCAGGAACGGCTCGTTGCCTATCGCGAGGATGTCGACCTTGCCGAGCACCGCGCGGGCCACCTTGTCCACGCGGGCCAGCTCGGTGTCCATCGCCCCGCTGCCCGGGGCGGGAAGCGGACGCTGCTGGTAGGGGAACTTCAGCGACAGCACCGTGCCGTAGTGGTGTTCGTGCGCCTCCAGCAGGGCGGCGACCGCCCGCTGCTTCTCCGCCGGGCCACGGTCGACCTGGAGCGTCGGCACGAACCCCCGCACCCAGCTCGCGGAGGCGCCCCGCAGCCGTTCGGAGTTCACCTCCGTGGGGTCCTCATTGAAGTTGACGCCCAGGATGCCGCTCGGGGCGGTCGCGGGGCGGTCGGGAGCCCCGTCGCCCTCATGGTCGCCTTCTCCGTCCTCTCCGACGCCGCATCCCGCCACCGCCAGTGCGGCGGCCGACGCCCCGACCAGAAGACGACGTCGCGGCACACCGGGGTTCTCGGCACGCGGGGGGTGCGCCGGAGGCGCTGATCGCCACATACGCGACGGTGGCGGCAGATGGTGCATCGGGCTCTCCTCCTTCGGTGACGCTCCCTGCCCGTGCACAACGTGCGCATGCCGTCATCTGTTCACCGGCCGCGCGGATCCGCTCCGCACGGGTCAGTCGCCCAGACCGGCCTCCACCAGGCTCGCCCACTGGGTCACGACGCGGGCGCGGCGGGGGCTGTCGTCCGTCAGGAGGTTGGCGAGGCCCAGGCCGCGGGCCATGTCGAGCAGGCCCTGCACGGTTTCCCGTACGCCGGGGCGGCGCTCGTCCACGCCCAGCAGTTCGACCGCCATCCGGTGCGTCTCCCGGCCGATGCGGGCCTCCAGCGCCGTCACGCGCGGTCCGAGCTGCGGTTCGTTGGAGGCGGCGACCCACAGGTGCAGGGCCGCGCGGAAGAGGGGGCCCGTGTAGAGGGCGACCAGGGTCTCGACGGCGGCGTGCGGGGACGCCGGCGTCGGCAGCTCGCGCAGGGCGCGGGAGCGCTCCTCTGCGACGTACTCGACGGCGGCCGTGAACAGGTCCTCGCGGGTGGGGAAGTGGTGCTGGGCCGCGCCCCGGGAGACGCCCGCGTGCTCGGCCACCACCGTGACGGTGCTGCCTGTCCAGCCCAGCTCGGCGAGGCAGGTCACGGCCGAGGCGAGCAGCCGCTGCCGGGTGGCGCGGCTGCGGTCCTGTTTCGGCGCGGCCCCCCGGGCTCCGGGCGCGCGTTCACCCGGCGCGCCTGCGCCCGCCGCCCGTGCGCCCGCCGCGCCCGCGCCCGGCACGCCCTCGCCCGCCGTGCGGCCACCCCGACGGCCCTCCAAGGTCCGCCCGTCCCGCGCGCCCTCGTCCGCCGTACGCCCGTCCCGGGCAGCCTCGTCCGGAACACGCTCGCCCGTCGTCCGTCCGCCGCGCGCGCCCTCGTCCGTCGTCCGTCCGCTCCGCATCCGTTCGCTCCCCGTCCCCGCGGGTGGGTTCTCGGCGCGGTCCGCCGCGCGGTGAACCGCAAGGTGCCCCGTGCGGTTCACCGCGCGGGGGTCTGCCGCACCGCCCACTCGGGCTCCCGTCTCTCCAGGAAGGCCGTCATGCCCTCGCGTGCCTCGTCGGACGCGAACAGTCGCGCCGACAGTTCGGCGAGCGTATCGGTGTCGCGGTCGAACGCGGCCAGTACCTCTCGGGTGACCAGCTGTTTCGACGCGGCGAGGCCCTGTGGGGAGCCGCGCCGCAGTCCGTCGAGGACGGGGGCAAGGGCCTCGTCGGGGTCGTCGGCCGCGCACGTGACGAGCCCGATTCTGGCGGCCTCCCGCGCGTCGAACCGTTCGCCTGTCAGGTAGTACCTGGCCACCGCGCGCGGGTCCGTGCGCGGCAGGACGGGCATGGAGATCACCGCGGGGGCGACGCCGATGCGGGCCTCGGTGAAGGCGAATGTGGCGCCCGGTCCGGCCACGGAGATGTCGCACGCCGCGAGCAGGCCGGTGCCACCGGCGCGGACGTGTCCTGTGACCCGGGCGACGACCGGCTTGGGGAAGGCGACGAGCGTACGGAGGAGCCCGGCCAGGCCCAGGGGGGCGTCCGTGGGTGCGTCGCGGGCGCTCGCCTCGCTCAGGTCGGCGCCCGCGCAGAACGTGTTGCCCGTGTGGGTGAGGAGCACCGCGCGGGTGCCGGGGTCGGCCTCGGCGCGGTCCAGTTCTTCGTACAGCCGTGTCACCAGGCGGGAGGAGAGAGCGTTGCGGTTGTGGGGCGAGTCGAGGGTGAGGGTGCGGACGGCGTCGCGCAACGCCACCGCGACGCCGTCGTCCTCGTCCGTCGGCGTGCCCATCAGTACGACTTCGGCAGGCCGAGGGTCTGGTGGGAGACGTAGTTGAGGATCATCTCCCTGCTGACCGGCGCGATCCGTGCCACCCGGGACGCCGTGATCATCTGCGCCAGGCCGTACTCGCGGGTCAGGCCGTTGCCGCCCAGGGTGTGCACCGACTGGTCGACGGCGCGCACGCACGCCTCCCCGGCCGCGTACTTGGCCATGTTCGCCGCCTCCCCCGCGCCGATGTCGTCGCCGGCGTCGTACAGCCGTGCCGCCTTCTGCATCATCAGGCGTGCGCACTCCACCTCGATGTGGACCTGTGCCAGGGGGTGGGCGATCGCCTGGTGCGCGCCGATGGGTTCCTTCCACACCTGGCGGGTGCGGGCATAGTCCAGTGCCTGCTCGAGGCAGTAGCGGGCCATGCCGAGCGCGAAGGCCGCCGTCATGATCCGTTCCGGGTTCAGTCCCGCGAACAGCTGGAGCAGGCCCGCGTCCTCGTCGCCGACCAGCGCGTCGGCGGGCAGCCGCACGTCGTCCAGGACGAGTTCGAACTGCTTCTCGGGGGCGCCGAGCTCCATGTCGATCTGGTGGCGGGTGAAGCCGGCCGCGTCGCGCGGGACGATGAACAGGCAGGGCTTCAGTTTCCCGGTGCGGGCGTCCTCCGTGCGGCCGACGACGAGCGTCGCCTCCGCGATGTCGACGCCGGAGATGAAGACCTTCCGGCCGGTCAGCAGCCAGTCGCCCGTGGCCGCGTCGCGGCGGGCCGTGGTGGTGATGCGGTGGGAGTTGGAGCCGGCGTCCGGCTCCGTGATGCCGAACGCCATCTTGCGGGTGCCGTCGGCCAGCCCCGGCAGCCAGGCCCGCTTCTGCTCGTCGGTGCCGAAGCGGGATATCACCGTGCCGCAGATCGCCGGCGAGACCACCATCATGAGCAGCGGGCAGCCGGCCGCGCCGAGTTCCTCCAGGACGAGGGAGAGTTCCTGGATACCGGCGCCGCCGCCTCCGTACTCCTCGGGGAGATTGACGCCCAGGTATCCGAGTTCTGCTGCTTCCAGCCAGAGTTCGTCGGTGTGCTTGCCCTGCGCGACGACGTCGGCGAAGTACTCACGCCCGTAGCGTTTGCCGAGGGCGGCCACGGAGGCGCGCAGTGCGGTGTGTTCCTCGGTTTCGATAAGGCCGTGGGTCATGGTGCGTCCTTTCGTTGTGGGTGCGCGTGCGGTGTCCGGCCCCTTCCCCGCCCCTTCCCGTTTCCTCCGGGCGCTCCGCCCCCGGACCCCCGGTCCTCAAACGCCGGACGGGCTTGGAAAAAGCGCCCGTGGGAGGGGTGGGCCGCAGCTCTCACTCCGCGACGACGGCCAGCAAGGTGCCGACGTCGACCTGCTGGCCCTCGGCCACGTGCAGTGCGGTGACTCTTCCGTCCGCGGGTGCGGCCACCCGGTGCTCCATCTTCATCGCCTCCAGCCACAGGAGGGTCTGGCCCGCGGTGACGGTGCTGCCCTCGCGCAGGCCCTCCGCGAGGCGGACGACGGTGCCGGGCATGGCGGCCAGCAGGGAGCCCGGTTCCGTCACGTCCTCGGGCTCGGGGAGGCGGGGAAGCGCGGTGAAGGCGTGGGCGCCCGCGAACACCCGGTCGCCGTACGCCGCGACCGGGTACCGGCGCCGCACGCCGCCGCTCTCCAGCACGACCGCGTCGGCGCGTACCGTGACGACCCGCACCTCGGGGGCCGAGACGGGCGCCGGCCGCCCGTCGCGCCCCCACACGTACCGCACCTCGTGCTCGGTGCCGTCGCGGTCGGCGTACCGCCGCAGGTGGGGAGCGGAGGCGAGGTTGCGCCAGCCGCCCGTCCTGGCGGCAACGCGGGGGCGGGCGGGCTCGTCGCGTACGGCCTGGGCGAGCGCGGCGGCCAGCAGCGCGCGGGCGGCGTCGTCGGCGTCCGCGTCGGTGGGTGAGGTCAGCTCGGCCAGGTGCAGGGCGTAGAAGCCGGTGTCCATGACGGCGGCGGTGAAGTCGGGGTGGCGCAGGGAGCGTACGAGCAGGTCGCGGTTGGTGGCGGGCCCGTGCACCCGGGCCTGTTCCAGCGCACGCGCCAGCTTGCGTACGGCCGCGGAGCGGGTCGGCGCGCAGGCGATGACCTTCGCGAGCATCGGGTCGTAGTGCACGCCGATCTCGCTGCCGTCCGCGACGCCGGAGTCGACGCGGACGTCCCCCGGCACGTCCAGCCGCCACAGGGTTCCCGTCTGCGGCTGCCAGTCGTGCGCCGGGTCCTCCGCGTACAGGCGCGCCTCGACGGCGTGGCCTCGGGGCGGTGGGGGGCCGTCGGCGGGGAGGGGGGCGCCCTCGGCCACCTGGATCTGGTGGGCGACCAGGTCCAGCCCGTACACGCACTCGGTCACCGGGTGTTCGACCTGGAGGCGGGTGTTCATCTCCAGGAAGTAGGGGCGCCCCTGTCCGGAGACGAGGAACTCGACGGTGCCCGCGCCCCGGTAGTCGACGGCGCGGGCGGCGGCTCGCGCCGCGTCCGCCAGTGTGGCGCGCAGCCCGTCCTCCAGGCCGGGCGCCGGCGCTTCCTCGACGACTTTCTGGTGGCGGCGTTGCAACGAGCAGTCGCGGGTGCCCAGCGTCCACACGGTGCCGTGGGCGTCGGCGAGCACCTGGACCTCGACGTGGCGGCCGTCTTCGACGTACGGCTCCACGAAGACCTCGCCGTCGCCGAACGCGGAGGCGGCCTCGGCGCGCGCGGCCTCGATCTCCCCGGCGAGCGCGGCGCGTTCCCGCACGACGCGCATACCGCGTCCTCCGCCGCCCGCCGCGGCCTTGACCAGCACGGGAAGGTCCGCGTCCGTGACCTCTTCCGGGTCGAGCGGTGCGAGCAGCGGCACGTGCGCCTCGGCCATCAGCTTCTTGGCGCGCGTCTTGGAGGCCATGGCCTCGATCGCGTCCTGCGGCGGGCCGATCCACACCAGCCCCGCGTCCTGGACGGCGCGCGCGAAGCCGGCGTTCTCGGACAGGAAGCCGTAGCCGGGGTGCACCGCGTCGGCGCCCGCGGCGCGTGCGGCGGCGACGAGGAGATCGCCGCGCAGGTAGGTGTCGGCCGGCGCGTCGCCCGGCAGCCGCACCGCGGCGTCGGCCTCCCGCACGTGGGGCGCCTGAGCGTCCGCGTCGGAGTGCACGGCGACCGTGGCGATGCCCAGCTCGCGGCAGGTGCGCATGACGCGCCGCGCGATCTCGCCGCGGTTGGCGACCAGTACGGAGTGGATCATTCCCTGCTCCCTGTTGTGTCCGAACGCGCCCGACCGTGCCCGTCCGTGCCCCTCTGCTGCCTGGCTGCCGCTCACATCCGGAAGACGCCGAAGCCGCCGCGTGCGCCGGTCACGGGCGCGGTGTGCACCGCCGACAGGCAGATGCCGAGGACGGTGCGGGTGTCGCGCGGGTCGATGACCCCGTCGTCGTAGAGCCGTCCCGACAGGAACATCGGCAGCGACTCGCTCTCGATCTGCTGCTCGACCATGGCCCGCAGCCCGGCGTCGGCCTCCTCGTCGAACGGTTGGCCCTTCGCGGCGGCCGACTCGCGCATGACGATCGAGAGCACGCCCGCGAGCTGCTGCGGCCCCATCACCGCGGACTTGGCGCTCGGCCACGCGAACAGGAAGCGCGGTTCGTAGGCCCGGCCGCACATCCCGTAGTGGCCCGCCCCGTAGCTGGCCCCCATCAGGACCGACAGGTGCGGCACCTTCGAGTTGGAGACGGCGTTGATCATCATGGAGCCGTGTTTGACGATGCCGCCCTGCTCGTACTCCTTGCCGACCATGTAACCGGTCGTGTTGTGCAGGAACAGCAGCGGAATGTCGCGCTGGTTGGCGAGCTGGATGAACTGGGTGGCCTTCTGCGACTCCTCGCTGAACAGCACACCCCGCGCGTTGGCGAGGATGCCGACCGGGTAGCCGTGCAGCCGCGCCCAGCCGGTCACCAGGCTCGCCCCGTACAGCGGCTTGAACTCGTCGAAGGCGGAGCCGTCCACGATCCGGGCGATCACCTCGCGCGGGTCGAACGGCACCTTGAGGTCCCCGGGCACGATGCCGAGCAGCTCCTCCGGGTCGTGCACGGGCTCGGCGACGGTGGCCGGATCCGGGTCCGGGTGGGCCTTGCGCCAGTTGAGGCGTGCGACGACGCGGCGCGCCTGGCGCAGCGCGTCCGGCTCGTCCACCGCGTAGTGGTCGGCCAGCCCCGAGGTACGGGCGTGCATGTCCGCGCCGCCCAGCTCCTCGTCGTCGGCCTCCTCGCCGGTCGCCATCTTGACCAGCGGCGGGCCCCCGAGGAACACCTTGGCGCGCTCCTTCACCATGATCACGTGGTCGGACATCCCGGGGATGTACGCGCCGCCTGCCGTCGAGTTGCCGAACACGACGGCGACCGTCGGAATCCCCGCCTCCGACAGGCGGGTGATGTCGCGGAAGAGCGCGCCCCCGGGGATGAAGATCTCCTTCTGGCTCGGCAGGTCCGCACCGCCGCTCTCCACCAGGCTCACGCACGGCAGCCGGTTCTCGTACGCGATCTCGTTGGCCCGCAGCGCCTTCTTCAGCGTCCACGGGTTGCTGGCACCGCCGCGGACGGTCGGGTCGTTCGCCGTGATCAGGCACTCGACGCCCTCGATGACACCGATGCCCGCCACCAGCGAGGCGCCCGTCGTGTAGTCGCTGCCCCACGCCGCGAGGGGGGACAGCTCCAGGAACGGGGTGTCCGGATCGAGCAGCAGCTCGATCCGCTCGCGGGCCGGCAGCTTGCCGCGCCCGCGGTGCCGCGCCACGTACTTCTCCCCGCCCCCCGCGAGCGCTTTCGCCTGCTCGGCGTCCAGCTCGGCCAGTTTGCCCAGCATGGTCTCGCGGTTCGCGCCGTACTCCGGCGTGCTGGTGTCCAGGGCGGACCGGAGGGCCCCGGCTCCGGCGGCTGCGGCTCCGGCGGCTGCGGCTCCGGCGGCTGCGGCTCCGGCTCCGGCTCCGGCTCCGGCGGCTGCGGTGGCTCCGGCGGCCTGCGCTCCTGCGGTCACGAGAGGAACTCCTCAGGTATGTCGAGGTGGCGCGCGCGCAGCCATTCGCCGAGCGCCTTCGCCTGCGGGTCGAAGCGGTGCTGTGCGGCCACGCCCTCGCCGAGGAGGTCCTCGACCACGAAGTTGAGGGCGTGCAGGTTGGGCAGTTCGTGGCGGGTGACGGGCAGCCGCTCCGTCTCCGGCAGCAGCTCGCGCAGCTTGGCTACGGTGAGCGTCTCCCTCAGCCACCGGTGGATCGCCGGGTCCCCGTCACGCGCCCACACCCCGACGTTGGCGCTGCCGCCCTTGTCGCCGCTGCGGGTGCCGGCGACGCGGCCGAGGGGTGCGCGTCGGGTGTTGTGCCCCTGCCCCGCCCCTGCCCGTTTCTCGGGGGGCTCCGCCCCCCGGACCCCCCGGTCCTCAATCGCCGGACGGGCTGAAAACAGCCCGTCCGGCGATTGAGGTGCGGGGGGCCGGGGGAGGAGATCCGGGTTCCGGGAAGGGGCGGGGTGGGGGAAGGACACGTCCTGCCGCGTGCCGTCCGGCAGCACCGCGACGTGGGGCACCGTCGAAGCGTCGACGCAGACGGACTCGAACACCCCGTAGGGCGCTCCCCGCGACGGCGGCGCCGTCACGTGGAAGCCCGGGTAGCTGGCCAGGGCCAGCTCGATGGCGGGGCCGGAGACGGCACGGCCGACGGCGTTCTCGTCGTCGTCGCGGACGACCAGCCGCAGCAGCGCGCTCGCCTCTTCCTGCACGTCGGCGTCCGCACGCCCCGTCCGCACGAGGCTCCAGGTGACCTCTCGCGGACGCCGGGGCCCCGCCAGCGCGTCCTCCATCTGGCCGCGCACCAAGGCGGCCTTGGCGTCGATGTCGAGCCCGGTCAGCACGAAGGTGACCTCGTTGCGGAAGCCGCCGAGCCGGGTCAGTCCGACCTTGAGGGTGCCGGGGCGGGGCTCGCCCCGCACGCCGTCGACGCGGACACGGTCATCGCCCGCCTGGCTGAGCCGCACGGAGTCCAGACGGGCGGTCACATCGGGGCCGAGGTAGCGGGGGCCCGCGGTCTCGTAGAGGAGTTGCGCGGTGACGGTGCCGACGGTGACCGCGCCGCCGGTCCCGGGATGCTTGGTGATCACCGAGCTGCCGTCCTCGGCGATCTCCGCCAGCGGGAACCCGGGCCGGCGCACGTCGATCCCCTCCCGCAGGAAGAAGGCGTAGTTGCCGCCCGTCGCCTGGGCGCCGCACTCCAGTACGTGCCCGGCGACGACCGCGCCCGCCAGCCGGTCCCAGTCGTCGTCGGCCCAGCCGAAGTGGGCGGTGGCGCAGCCCGACACGAGCGCCGCGTCACTCACCCGCCCGGTGACGACGACGTCGGCGCCGTCGCGCAGGCACTCCGCGATGCCCGCGCCGCCCAGGTACGCGTTGGCCGTCAGCACCCCCTCGCCCCAGCCACCGCGCCCGGTCAGGTCGTCACCCTCGACGTGGGCGACCCGCGCGGGCACGCCGACGCGCTCGCTCAACTCGCGCACGGCGTCCGCCAAGCCTGCCGGGTTGAGGCCGCCCGCGTTGGTGACGAGCGTGACGCCGCGCTCCCGCGCGAGCCCGAGACCGGTCTCCAGCTGCCGCAGGAACGTTCTGGCATAGCCGCGTGCCGGGTCCTTGAGGCGGTCGCGGCCGAGGATGAGCATGGTGAGCTCGGCGAGGTAGTCACCGGTCAGGACGTCGAGGGGGCCGCCGGTCAGCATGTCGGCGAGCGCGTCGAAACGGTCGCCGTAGAAGCCGGACGCGTTCCCGACGCGCAGCGGTGCGCTCCGCCGCGCCGGCCCGCTCACGCCTCCCCCGGAGGCTCCGGTGTCCGGCCCGCTCACGCCCGCGCCTCCCCCGGTTCCCGGCCCGCTCCGGGCCGCCCCGCCTGCCCCGGTTCCCGGCCCGCGCCCGGCGGGCCCGCGAACGCCTGGGCGATGTCCAGCCACTGGTCGGCGTCGGCGCCTTCGGCGTGCACGTCCGCGTCGTCGCGGTGCACCCGCTGGGTCACCAGACGGCAGAAGTCGTACGCGTCCCCGGTCACCTTCTGCCCGGCGTCCGCCGGGCCGTGCGCCCACACCTCGCCGCCGGGCCCCCTCAGCTCCACCCGGAACGGCCCCGCCGGCGGCCGCAGCCCGTGGACGGCGTAGGCGAAGTCCCGGGCCCGGACGCCGAGGTGCACGATGTGCCGCAGCCTTGGCGTGGGCTGCCGCGCGACACCCAGCGCGTCGGCCACGTCCTCACCGTGCGCCCAGGTCTCCATAAGGCGCGCCGTGGCCATGCTCGCGGGGCTCATGGACGTCCCGTACCAGGGCAGCCGGGGGCCGGGCAGCGCGGCGGTGAGCGCGTGTGCCAACGCGGCGCGCCCGGCCCGCCACCGGCGCAGCAGCTCGGCGTGGGGCAGCCTGGCGCCCTCCTCTGCCGCCTCGTCGATGACGTGCGCGGCTCCCCCGGCCTCCGAGACGTCCTCCGCTCCCTCCGCCAGGAACCGCTCGGCCTCGCGCCGGAACGCCTCGGGTTCGGTGGCCGCGAGCAGGGCTTGCCCGTCGGTCCAGGCCAGATGGGCGATCTGGTGGGCGACGGTCCAGCCGGGCGCCGGGGTGGGAGCCGCCCACGTCGCCGGAGGCAGGTCTGCGACCAGCCGGTCCAGGTCCTCGCTCTCGGCGCGCAGGTCGGCCAGTAGGCCGCTGGGAAGCTTTGCCGGTGTGGCCACAGCCCACCCTCCTCGGGTCACGGGTCGGGGCGGCGGCCAGCGGGGCGCACCTCACCTGAGGCGGCCCGACCGCCGTCGCTCGCACCCCAACCGCCGTGCGTGGCAACGAGACTGACACCCGCGGCAAAAACAAGCAAGCGTGCTTGCATGACTTTTGCCCGCGCACCCGGCCGGGTAGCTCCCTGCGGAACGGGGGCCCGAAGGGAGGGAAGCGACAACGTGACCGCGCCGCGCAACTCCGCACCGGCACACCTTCTACGAGATCGCCCACGTGACGCACGGCAGCGGCTCCCACGTCATCGACCTGCGCCGCTGGACCCTGCGCCCGCCCCACCTGTGCTTCATCACGCCCGGCCGGACACACCACTGGCAGCAGCACGAACAGGTCCAAGGCAGCGTCGTCCTCTTCGACCCGTCGTTCCTGCTCGCCCACCCGTCGGACCGCGAGTTACTGCGCGACCTGGGCGAACACCCCTCCCTCCCGCTGTCGGGAGACGCCGCCGCCCGGGTCGAGGGCCTGCTCGACGACTGATGAACGTCCAGCAGAACGGGGGCGGCCTGGTGGGCACGTTCGACTTCGTGGTCGACGCGTAGGGCCGTAAGGCCGCCGTCCGCCCCCTCGCCCGGCGCCGTCACCGGTCGAGGGGGTGACGCGCAAACTCACGTGCCGGAGCCGGACGCCGCTCACCGGTGCAGGTGCGCGGCCAGCACCTCCGCAAGGTGCCTGCTGCGGTGGCCGCCCAGTTGGTCCATCTGGGTGCGGCACGAGTAGCCGTCCGCGAGGACCTCCGTACCCGGGGCCGCGGCCCGCAGGGAGGGCAGGAGCTGGTCCTCGGCGCAGGCCGCGGAGACGGCGTAGTGGCCCTTCTCGAAACCGAAGTTGCCGGCCAGGCCGCAGCAGCCGCCTGACAGGTCACCGGTGAGACCGGCGCGCTCGCGCAGGCGCCGGTCGGCGGCGTCGCCGATGACCGCGTGCTGGTGGCAGTGGGTCTGGCCGGCCACGGGCCGGTCGACGCGGGGCGGTGCCCAGTCGGGCGCCTGCTCCTCCAGAGTCTGCGCGAAGGTGCGCACCGCCCGTGCCAGGCGCGCGGCGCGCGGGTCGTCGCCCAGCAGTTCGGGGACGTCCGAGCGCAGCGCCGCGGCGCACGGGGGCTCCAGTACGGCGATGGGCAGGCCCGCGTCGAGGGCGGGTTCGATGCGGTCGAGGGTGCGGCGCATGACGGCGCGGGCGCGGTCGAGCTGGCCCGTGGAGACGTACGTCAGCCCGCAGCACACCTGCTTGGGCGGCACGACGGGGCGTAGCCCCGCGTCCTGGAAGACCCGGACCGCCGCGGAGCCCGCCTCCGGTGACAGGTAGTTGGTGAAGGTGTCGGGCCACAGGACCACGGGGGTGCCGCTCGCCCGCTCCCTGCCCGGCTGCTTGCGCCACCAGTGGGTGAAGGGGGTGCGGGGCAGCGCGGGGATGTCCCGCTCGGGGGCGAGACCGCCCAGCCGTTTGGCGAGCGCCGCGAGCGGGGGAACCCTGGCTCCGGCGTTCAGCAGCGGCACCGAGCGGGTGGCTGCGGCCAGGCGCAGCCAGCGCGGCAGCCACCCCATCGAGTAGTGCGCCATGGGGCGGGCCTTGCCGGGGTTGCGCGCGTCGCCCTCGTGGTAGTGGTGCAGGAACTCGGCCTTGTAGGTGGCCATGTCGACGCCGACCGGGCAGTCGCTCTTGCAGCCCTTGCACGACAGGCACAGGTCGAGCGCGTCGTGCACCTCCTTAGACTGCCATCCCCGGGTGACGACTTCGCCGGCGAGCATCTCGTGCAGCAGCCGGGCCCGCCCGCGGGTCGAGTGCTTCTCCTCGCCGGTGGCCCGGAAGGACGGGCACATCACGCTCGCGCCCGACGCCGTCTCGTTGCGGCACTTGGCGACGCCCACGCAGCGGCGTACGGCGGCCGAGAAGTCTCCCCCGTCGTGCGGGTAGCCGAACTCGACGTCCACCGGGGTGCGCGGCAGCGGGGCGAAGCGCAGGTTGGCGTCGATCGGTTCGGGCCGCACCAGCATGCCGGGGTTGAGGCCGCCCGCCGGGTCCCACAGATCCTTGAAGCGGTTGAACAGCCCGACCATCTCGGGCCCGTACATGCGGGGCAGCATCTCGGCGCGGGCCTGCCCGTCGCCGTGCTCGCCGGAGAGGGAGCCGCCGTGCGCGACGACGGTGTCGGCCAGCGCGGTGGAGAACTCGCGGAACGTGGCGATGCCCGCCTCGCCCATCAGGTCGAAGTCGATGCGGACGTGGATGCAGCCGTCCCCGAAGTGCCCGTAGGGCAGGCCGCGCAGCCCGTACTCGCGCAGCAGTTTGCGGAAGTCGCGCAGGTAGGCGCCGAGCCGCTCGGGGGGCACGGCGCAGTCCTCCCAGCCCGGCCAGGCCTCCGCGTCCTCCGCCATGCCGGGGAGCCGCAGCCGGGTCGCCGTTCCCGAGGCGTCCTCGCGGATCCGCCACAGGGCGCGCTGCCCGGCCGCTTCGGTGACCAGTCGGTGGTCGGTGCTGTCCTCGCGGGCGGCGCGGCACAGCGCCTCGGCTTCGGACAGCGCGTGGGCCGCGTCGTCGCCGCCGACCTCGACGAACAGCCAGGCGCCGCCCCTCGGGAGGGAGGCGCGGGCCGCGTCGCCCACCAGGTCGTTGGCCATGCCCTCGACGGTGAGGGGCCCGTACGGGAGCAGTCCGGCCGCGGCCTCGGCGGCCGCGCTCTCGTCCGCGTACCCGAGGACGGCCAGCACGCGGGCGCCCGGCGTCGGCACCAACCCCACGGTGGCGCGGGTCAGCACGCCCAGGGTGCCCTCGCTGCCGGTGAAGGCGCGCGCCCAGTCCTCGCCCTTCTCGGGCAGCAGCTCATCCAGCGCGTAGCCGGAGATCCGCCGCGGCAGCTCGGGGAACCCCGTACGCAGCCGGGCGAGTTCCCCCTGGACGAGGGAGCGTGCCGCGGTGCGCAGCCGCTCCGGCACCCCGTCGCCGCCGCGCGCGAGGCGGGCCCGCTCACCGCCGTAGGTGAGGACCTCCAGTTCGCGGACGTTGTCGGCGGTGGTGCCCCACGCCACCGAGTGGGAGCCGCAGGAGTTGTTGCCGATCATCCCGCCGAGGGTGCAGCGGCTGTGCGTCGAGGGGTCGGGTCCGAAGGTGAGCCCGAACGCGCCGGCGGCACCGCGCAGGTCGTCCAGGATCACGCCGGGGCGCACCACGGCGGTGCGGCTGTCGGGATCCAGGCGTTCGACGGCGCGCAGGTGGCGGGTGAAGTCGAGGACGACCCCGGCCCCGGTGGCCTGCCCGGCGATCGACGTCCCCGCCCCGCGCGCCACCACGGGCACGCCCTGCTCCCGGCAGACCGCCAACGCGGCCGCCACGTCGTCGTCGTCCCTGGGCGCCACCACACCGAGCGGAACCCGCCGGTAGTTGGAGGCGTCCATCGTCATCAACGCCCTGTCCTGGACGCCGAACTCCACCTCGCCGCCCCGCACCGCGGCCCGAAGTGCCCGTTCCAGGTCCGTTGCCCGCTCCCGTGCCTCTGCCATGCGCACAGAGTGCACGCTCGGGCCGGGCGAACGCTGCCCCCTCGGCGATCTGAACAACTGTGTCCCCCGTCACGCGCACGGGCGGGCGCCCCTTGCCGGTCGCGGACCCCCCACCGGGCGGACCGCGACCGGCCGTCAGCCGGCCGGTCCCTCGGCCCGTCGACCGGTCGGGCCCGTCAGTCCGCGTACGGGTCCGGTGCCGTGAACGTGTCCAGCAGGCGCGGCGGCGCCGCCTGCTGGAAGGAATCGACCACAGCGTAGGGGCGCCCGCCGACAGCGGCCCGCCCCACGCCCACCGTGGCCGGCGCCCGCCGGCTGTCTCAGGCGCTGGACGTCCCGGCGTGCCCGCGCCCTGGCGGCACTAGGCTTGGCCCGTGGCTGATCTCCAGATTCCCGCTGACATCAAGCCCGCCGACGGTCGCTTCGGCTCGGGCCCCAGCAAGGTGCGCGAGGAGGCACTCACCGCCCTGGCCGCGACCGGCACCTCTCTCATGGGCACCTCCCACCGCCAGGCACCCGTCAAGGACCTGGTCGGAAAGGTGCGCGAGGGCGTGCGGAGCCTCTTCTCGCTGCCCGAGGGGTACGAGGTGATCCTCGGCAACGGCGGCTCCACCGCCTTCTGGGACATCGCGACCCACGGCCTGATCACCTCCCGCTCCCAGCACCTGTCCTTCGGCGAGTTCTCCTCCAAGTTCGCCAAGGCCGCCCAGCAGGCGCCGTGGCTCGGTGAGCCCAGCGTCATCTCCGCCGACCCGGGCACCCACCCCGAGGCGCGCGGTGAGCAGGGCATCGACGTCTACGCGCTCACCCACAACGAGACCTCCACCGGCGTCGCCATGCCGCTCCGGCGCGTACCCGGAGCGGACGACGGCGCGCTCGTCCTGGTCGACGCCACCTCGGGCGCCGGTGGCCTGCCCGTCGACATCGCCGAGACCGACGTCTACTACTTCGCACCGCAGAAGTCCTTCGCCGCGGACGGCGGGCTGTGGATCGGGGTGTTCTCCCCCGCCGCCATCGAGCGGGCGGAGCGCATCGCCGCCTCCGACCGGCACATCCCTGCGTTCTTCGACCTGAAGACCGCGATCGACAACTCGCGCAAGAACCAGACGTACAACACCCCCGCGCTGGCCACCCTCTTCCTGCTCAACGACCAGCTGGAGTGGATCAACGGCCGCGGCGGACTCGACTGGGCCGTCCAGCGCACCGCGGACTCCTCGGGCCGGCTGTACGGCTGGGCGGAGAAGGCGTCCTTCGCCACCCCGTTCGTGACGGACCCCGCCCAGCGCTCCCAGGTCGTGGGCACCATCGACTTCTCCGACGACGTGGACGCCGCCGCCGTGGCCAAGGTGCTGCGGGCCAACGGCGTCGTGGACACCGACCCGTACCGGAAGCTGGGCCGCAACCAGCTGCGGGTCGCCATGTTCCCGGCCGTCGAGCCGGCGGACGTGGAGGCCCTGACCGCCTGCGTCGACTACGTGATCGAGAACCTGTGACCGGTTCCTGAGAGCGTACGGGCGGCCCACCGTCGGGTGGGCCGCCCGCGCTCGTCGGGCCCCCTCACTCGCGGCGGCGGAAGAGGCGGCGCAGGCCCCACCACACCGCGAGAGCGGCGGCGAAGGTGGCGGCGCCGAGACCGAGCGTGCGGTCGTCGTCGCCCGAGGCGCTCCCCTCGTCACCGCCACCGCCCTTGCCGTCGCCCCCGGACGAGGACGCCTCACGCACCGAGTCGGGCACGGCCTCGCCCTGGAGCTGTGCGGGCTCGACACCGCTGCCCGCACCCTCGGAGCCGAACATCAGCGTCCGCCCGTCCGGGGTGAAGGTCACCGACTCGCCCTGCCGCTGCAACGGCACCGGCACGGAGCCGATCTTGTCCGGCTTGCCGTCCTTCCACCGGTAGGCGTAGCCGCTGAAGTAGCCGCGCAGCACCAGCCGCGTGCCGTCGGGCGAGAACGCCCCGTCGGTGGCCTCGAAGTCGATGTCGGCGATCCGCGAGAAGGTGTTGGTGCCGGCCGCGTCGAGGCGCCGCGGCCCCGCGTAGACGCCGGCTTCGCCCTTCGCGTTCTTGCTGGCGATGTAGACGCGCCCGGTCTTGGGATGCACCATCAGCGACTCGGCGTTGCGGGGGCCGTCGGCGTAGCGGACGGTGTAGCGCGTCGGCGTCACGGTGATGTCGCCGTCCAGCCGCTTCGGTTCGGGGAAGCGGTAGATCCACACCTCGGACCAGGAGCCGTCGAGGTTGTCGCCGATGTCGCCGACGAACACGTCGCCGTCGGGCCCGACGGAGATGGCCTCCACGTCGCGGGGGTCGATGCCGCGCAGGACGACCCTGGCGACGGTCTTGCCCGTGCGGCTGTCGACGGCGTACACGTACGGTCCGTCGTCGGAGTCGTTGTGCGTCCAGTAGACGCCCTCGTGGGCGCGGCTGGCGGCCAGGCCGCTGGACTCGGTGATGCGGGAGTCCCGGATCGTGAAGCCCTTGGGTTCGTCCGCCGCCCGGGCGGGAAGGGGGGCGGAGGCGAGCCCCGCGGCCAGGACCGCCGCGGCCAGCGCCGCCTTCTGCCGGATCCCGACGACGGACCCACGTGTGCGCTCAGAGGACATGGGCTCAAGTGTCCAGCATCACGGTGCGTGTCGGTTGGTGATCCACCAGGATGAGCGCATGCGCATCCTCTTCGTCGGCGACTCCATGACGATCGGAGCCGCCGGCGACCACACCTGGCGCTACCGGATGTGGCAGCACCTGACCCGCACACTGCCGGACGGCACCGTCCACGTCGTCGGCCCGCGCACCGCGCTGCACGAGGACTCGCACCGCTACGCCGACCCCGGCTTCCCCGCACACGCGCGCGCCCACCTCGCGGGCTGGGGCGAGGGGTGGCTGCACATGGCGCCGCTGATCGGCCGGGTGGTGGCGGAGCACGACGCCGACACGCTGCTCGTCTCGCTGGGCCTGATCGACCTGGGGTTCTACACGGGGCCCGAGGAGACGCTGGCCAACGTCGAGGCGTTCCTCGCCCGCGCACGGGCCGCGAACCCGACGCTGCGGGCCGTGCTGCTGCCCGTCATACCCAACGTGCGCGCGGCGAGCGACCCCGCGTTCGCCGCCGCGTGCGCGCACTTCAACACGCTGCTGGCCAAGACGGTGGCCGAGCACGCGGAGCCGCGCTCGCCGCTGCTGCTCGCCTCGGCCCCGGAGGACTGGTCGCCCGAGCGCGACACCTACGACGGCACCCACCCCTCGCCAGAGGGTGAGCACCGGATCGCCGCCGCGTTCGCCGACGCACTCCACCAGGCGTGGGCCGTGGGTGGGCCGTACCGGTTCACACCGGTCTGTTGACCACGAAAACCGCTCAGCCGCCGATACGGTCACTTTCCGCACTGCGCGCCGGAAGCCGCTTTCGGCCACCGGTCCGGCCCGTGAGGAAAGGACTGCCGTATGACACCACGTCACCGCGCCCTCCCCCGCCGGGCGGTGTGGCTGCTGTGCACGCTGGCGCCCGCGCTGTGCGCGTTCGCCGCCGCGCCCGGCGCCCCCACGGCGGCGGCAGCCGGACGGGAGGGGGCGGAAGCGGCGGGTGTGACACTCCCCGTACAGCAGCACTCCTCCCCGCTGCGGGCCGTCTCCACCGCCACCTACCGGCTCGACGCCGGGGAGAAACTCGCCCTGGACACCCCCGCGATGACCTTCTCCGTGGACTCCTGGGGCTCGGGGCGGCCCACCAACATCGGCACCACCCTGCTGCTCACCTGCACGGGCCCGGACGGACGCCCTGCCCTGCGCGCGCACGACGGGGCCAACCTGACCCCCGACGAGCAGCACAGGGACCCCGACATCCGCGCCCTGCTCGTCGCCGAGGACAGCGGAACCCACCGCTGCGAGTTGAGCGCCTCCGCCTACAGCACCGCCCGCGCCCCGGGCATGACGGTACGGCTGGCCGGCCGGGAGCCGCTCGACGGCGAACGAGGACTGGCCGGGACCCGCGCGAGCCGCGACGCCACCACCTGGACGCGCCCCGCCGCGCAGGGCGACCTGCTGCTGTCACCCGGCACGGTGGCCGAACCGATGACCACGCGGCAGAGCGTGGGAACCACGGGGCCCCTGCCCCGCACCCGCCTGGACATCGCGGTCGACGCCGAGGTCACCACCTGCAACAGGGCCGACGCCTACGGCCTGTGCGAGCCGCGCCACCCACGCGCCTCGGGCGCCACGCTCGCCTCCTGGGTGGAGGTCCAGGGGCTGGACGAGGCGGGCGAGCCGGTGGGCGCACCGCACAGGTCCCCCACGCGGACGCGGACGGTGAGCGCCGCCAAGCACCACACGATGCTGCACCACACGGTGCGCGTCTTCGTCCCGGGCGAGGTCGAGCAGGTGGACGTCGCGGTCAAGACGCAGGTCGTCTCGGGGGACCACATGGTCTTCCACGCGGGCTACGGCTACGCGCGCGGCGTACTGACCAAGCCGCCCTCGGGGCTGCCCACGCTCTGAGGCCGCCTGCCCGCCCCGGGGAATCCGGGTGCCTGACGAGGCGACGACTACGCGACGGAGACCGGCAAACCCGGCGATATCCCGCCGGCCGCCGCATCTTTCGCGTCGGAACCGGCCGGCGCCCGTCGTCCGGCGCGGCCGGTGCGTCAGACTGTCGATCATGCGTGAGCCTGTCGACCGCGCCCGCCGCACTTCTCGTGAACGTCCCGTGCGCAACGGTGCGAAACCGTGCGCACAGGGCGCTCACCTCCCCCGACTAATGCGCGCTGACGCGCACTAACTGGTATGACAGTAACCGGAACGCTTCCCTCGACGCAACGCGGAATCACAGCCCGAACATGACCGAGCCACGACCGCACGGGTCCGCCCGCCCCGGAGGACGGACCGCCCGCACCCGCGCCGCCGTCCTGGCGGCCGCCCGAGAAGAGCTGCGCACCCAGGACTACGCCTCCCTCACCGTCGACCTGCTCGCCCAGCGCTCCGGAGTGCACGCCGCCACGATCCGCCGCCGCTGGCGCACGGTGGAGGGCGTCATCACCGACCTGCTCGGCGAGCACGGCACCAGCGCCATCCCCATCCCCGACACCGGCGGCCTGCGAGGCGACCTGCACGCCATGGCGGGCAACATCGCCGGCTTCCACGCCGCACCCGAGAACCGGCGCCTCGTCGAGGGCATCGTGGCGGCGGCCGCCATGGAGCCGGGCGCCGAACAGGTGCTGCGCGAGACGTTCGCGGCCCGGCTGCGCCAGGTCTCGGTGCTGCTGGAGCGGGCCGTCACGCGCGGGGAGGTGCCGCCCGACACCGACACCGTGGAGGTCATCGCCGCCCTCGGCGCCCCCTTCTACTACCGGCTGCTGATCAGCCGCCGCCCCCTCGACGCCGAGGTCGTCCGCACCAGCGCCGAGTCCGCGTACCTGGCCGCGACGCACGGCGTCTTCCGCCGCCGCGAAACGGAGGTTCCGGACGGCGCGCCACCGAGCGACGCGCCCCAGGGCGAGGCGCCCCCGGGCGGCACACCCCCTGGCGGGGCCCCGCCCGGTGACACGGGCAGCGGATGACGCAGGCAGCGGGCGACCCAGGCCGCAGGCCGCGGGTGACGCAAGACGCGCGGGAGGCAACCTGCCGCGCGTCTTGCTTCGAGCGCACTCCAGCCGCCTAGCGTGGCCGCATGAGGTACACGCAGCTCGGACGCACGGGACTCAAGGTCAGCAGGCTCGTCCTCGGCACGATGAACTTCGGGCCGCAGACCGACGAGGCCGACAGCCACGCGATCATGGACGCCGCGCTGGACGCCGGCGTCAACTTCTTCGACACCGCCAACGTCTACGGCTGGGGCGACAACAAGGGCCGCACCGAGGAGATCATCGGCAGCTGGTTCGCCAAGGGCGAGGGGCGGCGCGACAAGACGATCCTGGCCACCAAGGGCTACGCCAACATGGCGGGCGACGGCGCGGCGCCCTGGCCCAACCACGACAAGCTCTCCGCCGTCAACATCCGCAGGTCCGTCGAGGCGAGCCTGCGGCGCCTGGGCACCGACCGCATCGACCTGTACCAGTTCCACCACGTCGACCGGGCCACGCCCTGGGACGAGATCTGGCAGGCCATGGACGTCCTCGTGCAGCAGGGCAAGGTCCTCTACGTCGGCTCCAGCAACCACGCGGGCTGGCACCTCGCGCAGGCCAACGAGACGGCCGCGCGGCGCGGCTCGCTCGGGCTGGTCAGCGAACAGTGCCTCTACAACCTCGCCGAGCGCCGCGCCGAGATGGAGGTCGTTCCGGCCGCGGAGTCCTACGGGCTCGGGGTCATCCCCTGGTCACCGCTGCACGGCGGGCTGCTGGGCGGTGCGCTGCGCAAGGCGCGGGAGGGCGGCGGTGGCCGCACCGCGTCGGGGCGCGCCGCCACCGCGCTGGAGGACCCGGCCGTCAGGGACCGGATCGAGGCTTACGAGAACCTGGCCGCCGAGCACGGCCTGGAGCCCGGCGAGGTGGCCCTCGCCTGGCTGCTGTCGCGGCCCGGCGTCACAGGCCCGATCGTCGGACCGCGCACCGCCGACCAGCTCAGCTCGGCGCTGCGCGCCGTCGAACTCGACCTCGGCGACGCACTGCTCGCCTCGCTGGACGAGATCTTCCCGGGTCCAGGGCCCTCCCCCGAGGCCTTCGCCTGGTGAGACGGGGCTCGCGGGCCCCTGCTCGGCGAGCGGGCAGGTGCCCGCGGCTCGGCGACCGGGCAGGGCCCGCCGCGGTCGGCTCAGTGGCCGCTCAGCGCCGAGGCCAGGACGACCACGACGAAGAGCGCCACCAGCACACCGGTCACGATGCGCATTCTGGTCTTCGCGTTCACGGTCACCACGGTAACCGGCGGGTGCGACAGGCCACGGCCCGGCCCCGTCACCCGCCCAGTGGCCAGCGCCCCACCGGCACATAGCGGGGCTGCTCGCCCGGGACGCCGCTGGTGGGCGGCTCGCTGCGGACGAGGAGCAGTTCCCGTGCACTCCAGCTGGAGCCCGCGAAGGGCTCCAGCTGGACCACGTAGGGGCGCAGGTCCGTCGTGCCGCGGTTCCTGGCCCGGGCCAGCGTGAGGTGCGGGCGGAAGGAGGGGTGCGCGTCGGCGGGGAACACGCCCGCGCGGCGGCCCGCCGCCGTGGTGGCCGCCGCGAGCCTGGCCAGGGCCGCGCGGTCGGTGTCCTGGTGCACGCCGGCCCACAGGGCGCGGTCGCCGAAGCGGCCGCCCGCCCCCAGACGCATCGGGACGGGGCCGCCCGCGCGGTGTGCCGCGCGGGCCAGGCGGGCCGCGAGGTCGTCCGTCTGCTCCTCGGACACCTCGCCGTAGAAGCTGAGCGTGAAGTGCCAGCTCTCGGGCCTGGTCCAGCGCAGGTCCCCGGCGCCGGGGAGGCGGGTGAGCGGGCGCGTGAAGCGCGCCAGTTCCGCCACCGCCTCAGCCGGGGGCCACAACGCCGCGAACAGTCTCATGGGGCCGGACTCTGCCACAGCCGCCCCAGCGCCACGTACCGGGTGCCGGGCCTACCCGGAGATCGCATCTCCCGGACGGGCTTCCCACACGCGGCAAGGGGCCCGGACGCGCCCCGAAGGGGCGCGGGGAACTGCTCCCCCAGCCTCCGGCCGGGAGGTGCCCCCACCAGCCACAACCCACCTGCGGACCGCCCACTGCGAACAGTGGCACCCCCTGCCGGAACAAGCCCGCAGGAAGATCCCTACGCCGCCTCCGTCACCGCCTCCCGGCGGACGAACCGCACCGGCGGCTGGCCGCGCCGCAGGCTCACCGCGGGTCGCAGCCCCGCGATCCGCGCCAGCACCAGGGCCACGGCCACCGCCGCCACGGCGGAGATCAGGCCACCGGCCAGGAAGCCCATGCGGGCGCCGAAGGTGTCGGTGATCCAGCCCATGATGGGCCCGCCGATGGGGGTGCCGCCGACGAAGACCATCATGAACAGGCTCATCACCCGGCCCCGCATCGCCGGGTCCGAGGCGAGCTGGACGCTGGAGTTGGCGGTCACGTTGAAGGTCAGGCCCGCCAGCCCGATCGGCGCCATCAGCGCGGCGAACAGCCAGTACGAGGGCGAGAGCGCGGCCACCATCTCCAGGACGCCGAAGACCAGCGCGGCGCCGACCATCAGCCGCATCCGCGACTGGCCGCGCCGGGCGGCCAGCAGCGCGCCCGCGACGGAGCCGACGGCCATCAGGAAGTTCAGGGCGCCGTAGGTGCCGGCGCCCTCGTGGAAGACGTCGCTGGTGAAGGCCGTGAGCCAGATGGGGAAGTTGAAGCCGAACGTCCCGATGAAGCCGACCAGCACGATGGGCCACAGCAGTTCGGGATGGCCGCGTACGTACCGCAGGCCCTCGCGCAGCTGCCCCTTGCCGCGCGCCACGGGCTTGCTGGTGTGCAGCTCTCCCGCGCGCATCATCAGCAGCCCGACGAGGGGGGCGGCGAAGGAGAGGCCGTTGATCAGGAAGGCCCAGCCGCCGCCGACGGCGGAGATCAGCACACCGGCGACGGCGGGGCCGACCAGCCGGGCGCTCTGGAAGTTCGCCGAGTTGAGCGAGACGGCGTTGCGTATCTGGGTGGGCCCGACCATCTCGGAGACGAAGGTCTGCCGGGTCGGGTTGTCGACCACGGTGATCAGGCCGAGGACGAACGCGAGCGCGTAGACGTGCGCGACCTGCACGTTTCCGCTCAGCGTGAGCGCGGCGAGCACCAGGCCCGTCAGGCCCATGGCGGACTGGGTGGCGAACAGCAGCTTGCGCTTGGAGCAGCGGTCGGCGATGACGCCCCCGTACAGCCCGAACAAGAGCATGGGCAGGAACTGGAGCGCGGTGGTGATGCCGACGGCCGTGGAGGACCCCGTGAGGCTGTGCACGAGCCAGTCCTGGGCGATGCGCTGCATCCAGGTGCCGGTGTTGGAGACGACCTGGCCGAGGGCGAAGAGGCGGTAGTTGCGGATGCGCAGTGAGGCGAACATCGAGGTCTTCGCGCCGGACTGCGGTACGGCGCCCCTCTTGCGCGGCGCGTCCTTGAGGGGGTCGGCCGGTGCGTCGTCCCTCGGGGCGCCGTGGGGTGCCTCGTGGTGTGGGGCACCGGCGCCGTGGGGTGCGGCCTGGTGCGAGACGCCGGCGCTGCGGGGTGCGTCGTGCGGCGCCTTACGCGGGTGGGTTTCGTCGGCTGCGGATGGTGCGGGTGCGGAGTCTGCTCCGTGGCCCGTACTCAAGCGGCTTCGCCTCCTGTTCTCGGTCGTTCTCCTTACAAGTGCGCCAGCTTCTCCAGCACCGGCGCGGCGGCACGCAGCGTCGCCCGCTCGTCCTCGTCCAGCTCCTGGACCAGCTCGGCCAGCCAGGCGTTCCGCTTGGTGCGGGCCGCGGCGAGCATGGACACGGCCTGCCCGGTCTGGGTGACCACCTTCTGCCTGCGGTCCTCGGGGTGCGGCTCAAGACGGACGAGTCCCTTGGACTCCAGCATCGCGACGATCCGCGTCATCGACGGCGGCTGTACATGTTCCTTGCGGGCCAGCTCGCTGGGGGTGGCCGAGCCGCAGCGGGCGAGGGTGCCGAGCACCGACATCTCGGTGGGGCTCAGGGATTCGTCGACGCGCTGGTGTTTCAGCCGCCGGGACAGCCGCATCACTCCGGCGCGGAGCGCGTTGACGGCGTCCTCGGCCTCCTGGTCGGCCGCGGGTACCTCCGCGGCCTCCGCCGCTCCGGCGGCTCCGGCCGTCTCGGCGGCTCCGGCCGTCTGGGTGGGCTCCACGGCCTCGGCGAGGTGAGCGGCTTCGCGGAGCATGTCCGGCACGCCCGGTGGGGACCCGTCCGCGAGTCGCGGAGCGGGGAGCTGTTCCGACATGATTTTTAGCCTACCTCATTACTCCGCCTAAAGAACACGGGCGCAGCCCTCATGGGCTCACACGTACGAGTGAGTCGGGACACATTCGCCGGACAGCGGCCGGGGTGGGTTCGCGACCGTTGTCGTATGAACAGCCTGACTCCTCCGTGTGACAACGACCACCACGGGCAGCCCGACTCCCAGGTGCTCAGCCTCCGCATAGAGGCCGCCCTGCTGGAGCGGTTGACCGACCACGCGGCCAAGCGCGGGATGAGCGTGCAGGACTACGTGGTCCGCACGCTCGTGCGCGACGACTTCGACGAACGCTTCAAGGCGTCCGTCGAGGAGACCGAACGGTTCTACGGCCGCTCCGCCTGAGCCGGGCCGCACACACCTGTGCCCCTCCCGCGGCGGAGAGGGGCACGACGGCGAGCCGGACGGGCGGCAGCGGAGTCACTGCACCCCGAGCAGCTGCTCGATCGGATTGAGGAGGAAGTAGACGAGGAAGCAGAGGCCGACGACGTTGAGCAGCCACGGGATCTCGCGGACCCGCCCCGAGGCGGCCCGCAGGACGATGAAGGCGATGACGCCCATGCCGATGCCGTTGGTGATGCTGTAGGTGAACGGCATCGAGACGATCGTCAGGAACGCGGGGATGGCGACGGTCGCGTCGCCCCAGTCGATGTCCCGCACGTTGGCGGCCATGATCAGGAAGCCGACGACGAGCAGCGCGGGCGTCGCCGCCTGCGAGGGCACGACCTTGGCGAGGGGGGTGAAGACCAGCGCGAGGAGGAAGAGCCCGCCGGTCACCACGTTGGCCAGCCCGGTGCGCGCCCCCTCGCCGACACCCGCCGTGGACTCCACGAAACACGTGTTGGCCGAGCAGGAGCCGACTCCGCCCGCGGCGACGCCGACACCGTCCATGAACAGGATGCGGCCCATGCGCGGCAGCTGCCCCTGCTCGTCGGCGAGCCCGGACTCCTCGCCGACGCCGATGATGGTGCCCATCGCGTCGAAGAAGCCGGACAGCAGCACCGTGAAGACGAACAGGCAGCCGGTCAGCCAGCCGACCTCGTGGAAGCCGCCGAGCAGGCTGACGTCGCCGACCAGGGAGAAGTCGGGCGTGCCGACGACGGAGTCCGGGACCGTGGGCACCGACAGGCCCCAGGCCGCGTCCGGGATGTCGGCGACGGCGTTGATGACGATGGCGGCGACGGCCATGACGACGATGCCGATGAGGATGGCGCCCTTGGCCTTCCGCACGGTCAGCACGAACATCAGGACGAGACCGAGCACGAACACCAGCACGGGCCAGCCCTGGAGCTGCCCGCCGGTCCCGAGCCCGAGGGGGACGGTGGTCTTGGCGGCGTCCGGGTTGCGGGTCACGAAGCCGGAGTCCACGAGGCCGATGAGCGAGATGAACAGGCCGATGCCGATGGCGATGGCCCGGCGCAGCCCGTTGGGAATGGCGTCCATGACGCGCTGCCGCAGCCCGGAGGCCACCAGGATCATCAGCACGATGCCGGCCAGCACCACCATGCCCATGGCGTCGGGCCAGGTCATCTTGGGGGCCAGCTGGAGGGCCACCACGGCGTTGATGCCCAGCCCGGCGGCCAGGGCGATGGGGACGTTGCCGATGACGCCCATCAGCACGGTGGTGAGCCCGGCCATCAGCGCGGTGGCGGTCACCAGCTGACCGTTGTCGAGCTGGTGGCCGTACTTGTCGGTGCCCGCGCCGAGGATGATCGGGTTCAGCACGATGATGTACGCCATCGCGAAGAAGGTGGCGAGCCCGCCGCGCAGCTCCCGGCCGACGGTCGAGCCGCGGTCCGAGATGCCGAAGAAGCGGTCCAGTGCGGAGCGGGGGGCGGGGGGCGGGGTGTCTCGCGGGGAGCCGGGGGAATCGACCGGGCTGGCCGAAGCGGGCATGGGTGACCTCGGGTACGTGCTGACGAAGCGGAACGGAGGGGTCCGACTGGATCAGCTTGGACAATCGCACGAAACAATCCAGCCATCTCCAGTTGGTTTCAGTATGAACAAACGAACGGCCTGATCGCCAACTCCGCCCCCGGACCCCCCGGCGCCCCTCGCTAGGCTGGAAGCCGGACAGGACCGGAAACGAGGGAGCCGTGGCGATGGGCCTCATGGACAAGTGGACCAACGGCGAGCGCGAGGCCCCGGAGCCGCTGGAGGGCAACGTCGTCGGCACGGTCGTGGCTGGCACCCTGATCTGGCTCGTCCTCTTCCTCGGCCAACTCCCCTTCTACGGCTGGTTCGCGGACGGCGGCCATACCTGGTGGGTGTGGACCTGCGCCGCGGGAGCGGGCCTGGGCTGCGTCGGCATCTGGTACGTACGCGCCAGGGACAAGGCGATCAGGCGGGCCAGGCAGGACTGAGGCGGCGCGACGCGTGGCCGTCCTCGATGAGGCCGCAGAGCCCCGTACCGTCGAAACATGACAAAAGCGGGCGGAGGTCTCACCGAGGCGGAAGTCGCCGAGCGCGTCGAGCGCGGGGAGGTCAACGACGTCCCGCCGCGCAACAGCAGGTCGGCCGCCGACATCGTCCGCGCCAACGTCTTCACCCGCTTCAACGCGCTCATCGGTGTCCTCTTCCTGATCATCCTGGTCGTCGGGCCGCTCCAGGACGGCCTCTTCGGCTTCGTCATCGTGGCCAACACGGGCATCGGCATCATCCAGGAGCTGCGCGCCAAACGGACGCTCGACAGCCTCGCGGTCATCGGAGAGGCACGCCCCCGGGTACGGCGCGAAGGGCGCGCCACGCAGCTGCCCACCGACCGGATCGTGCTGGGCGATTTGATCGAGCTGCGCCCCGGCGACAAGTGCGTCGTCGATGGCGAGGTGACGGAAGCGGACAGCCTGGAGGTCGACGAGTCCCTGCTGACCGGCGAGTCCGACCCGGTCGTCAAGCGGCCGGGCGACACCGTGCTGTCCGGCAGCTTCGTGGTGGCGGGCGCCGGAGCCTTCACCGCGACGAAAGTGGGCCGCCAGGCCTACGCGGCGCAGCTCGCCGAGGAGGCCAGCCGCTTCACGCTCGTCCACTCCGAACTGCGCGGCGGCATCAGCCAACTGCTGAAGTACATCACCTGGATGATGGTCCCCGCCGCGCTCGGGCTGATCCTCAGCCAGCTCGTCGTCGAACACAACGACGTGAACGAGGCCGTGCGGCGCATGGTCGCCGGCATCGTGCCGATGGTGCCCGAGGGGCTGGTGCTGCTGACCTCGGTGGCCTTCGCCATCGGCGTCATCCGGCTGGGCCGCAGACAGTGCCTCGTCCAGGAGCTGCCGGCCATCGAGGGCCTGGCCCGGGTCGACGTCGTCTGCCTCGACAAGACCGGCACGCTGACGGAGGGCGGCATGGACGTCGCCGAGGTGCGCGCCCTCGACGGGGCAGACGACGCGTACCTCGCCCGGGTGCTGGCCGCGTTCGGCGCCTCCGATCCGCACCCCAACGCCAGCCTCCAGGCGATCGGCGCGGCCTACCCGGCGCCCGGGGACGGCCCTGACGCCTGGCGCCTGACCGGCACGCTGCCCTTCTCCTCCGCCCGCAAGTACAGCGGTGCCGCCTTCACCGAACCGGACGGCAGCCCCAGCGCCTGGCTGCTGGGCGCCCCCGACGTGCTCCTGACGGCAGGTCACCCGGTACTGGCCGAGGTGGAGCGGCTGGACCGGGAAGGGCTGCGGGTACTGCTGCTGGCACACGCGGCGGACGGGCTGCCGCCCGGCGGCGACGGCCGGACGGCCCCGGGCCCGCACACCGGCGCCGTCCCGGACCCGCACACCGACCCGGACGCGGACCCCGACGCCGGCCCGGGCGCCGCCGCCCACTCGGACGACGGTGCCGGTCAGGCGCACGCGGGGCCCCGGACGCGCCCCGCGGCGCTCGTCGTCCTCGAACAGCGGCTGCGGCCCGACGCCGGGGACACCCTCGCCTACTTCGCCGAGCAGGACGTCGAGACCAAGGTGATCTCGGGCGACAACGCGGTCTCCGTCGGCGCGGTCGCCGCGAAACTCCGGCTGCCCGGCGCCCAGCACCCCGTCGACGCGCGCGAGATGCCCGCCGAACGCACCTCTTTGGCCCGCGCGGTGGAGGGCGGAACGGTCTTCGGGCGGGTCACACCGCAGCAGAAGCGGCAGCTGGTGGGCGCCCTCCAGGCGGAGGGGCACACGGTGGCGATGACCGGCGACGGCGTCAACGACGTCCTCGCGCTCAAGGACGCCGACATCGGGGTCTGCATGGGCTCGGGCTCCGAGGCGGCCAAGGCGGTGGCCCAGATCGTGCTGCTCGACGACGGCTTCGCGACGCTGCCCTCGGTCGTCGGCGAGGGCCGCCGGGTCATCGGCAACATCGAACGGGTCGCCAACCTGTTCTTGACCAAGACGGTCTACTCCGTGCTGCTGGCCGTGCTCGTCATCTGCTGGCAGGTCCCCTACCCGTTCCTCCCCCGCCACCTGACACTGCTGTCCTCCCTGACCATCGGCATCCCGGCCTTCTTCCTCGCCCTGGCGCCCAACAGGGAACGGGCGGAACCGCACTTCGTGCGGCGCGTGCTGCGCTACGCCGTGCCGTGCGGGCTGATCGCCGGGGTGGCCACGTTCGCCACGTACCTGCTGGCGCGGCACCACTACAGCGGCGCCGGGGCACTCGCCGCCGAGACCAGCGCCGCGACGCTGACCCTCTTCCTCATCGCGATGTGGGTGCTGGCCATCGTGGCGCGGCCCTACACGTGGTGGCGGGTGGGACTGGTGCTGGCGATGGGGGTCGCCTTCCTGGTGGTGCTGGCGACCCCGTGGCTCCAGCGTTTCTTCGCGCTCAGGCTGGTCGGCACCGTCGTGCCGTGGAGCGCGGTGGGGGTGGCCGCTGTGGCGGGCGTCCTGCTGGAGGCGGCGTGGCGCCTGGTGGCCAGGCGGATCCCCGCCTGACCGCGCCGGGATCGGCGGGCTTACGGCGCGCTGTCGGCCAGCTGGGTGCGGCCCTGGGTGCGGGCGCAGTGGGCGCAGCAGAAGTACTGGCCGTTCGACTCCATACCGTGGCCCAGGATGCGGCACCCGCAGTTCTCGCACACGGGCGCCATCTTGTGGGCCGCGCACTCCAGGCAGTCGAACACGTGCACCTGCCCGGCCGCGCGGACCTCGAAGGTGTGGGGGTAGTCGTTGTCGCAGACCTCGCAGACGGGCATGGCCGCTCTCCTCCGGTGCTCAGGGGTTCCGGTGTGCTGGGCGAGCACATCGTTACCCCGCGGGTCCGCCCCCGCGACCCTCCCTTCCGCCACCCGGTGCGCACCCGTTGGAGCGGTCACGGCACCGGGGAGACGGCCGCGCGGCCCTCACGGCCGCGCGGCCCTCAGTCGAACCAGCGCGCCCGCGACAGCTCCACCGCACGGTCCGGATCCTCCAGCAGGGCCGTCAGCTCGAAGCGACGGGGCCAGGCACCGCAGGCCCAGGCCAGGGCCGAGGCGAGACCCTCCAGGGTGGCGGCGTGGAGGGTGCCGTCCGGGGTGCGGCGCCAGTCCAGGTCCACCCCGCCGAGCACCAGTTCCTCGTGCTCGCGGTAGTGGGACGGCACCTGAGGCAGCAGTCCCCGCACGGCGGCGGGGACCTCCCGCTCGGTGCCGGGCTCCCGCGGCACCAGCTCCGCGGCCGCCTCGCTCGCCCGGCGCACCTCCAGCAGACCGGCCAGCTCGGCCGCGTGAGCGGGTGCCACCGGCAGCAGGGCGCGGTCCGCGAGGAGGGGAAGCACGTCGGGAGCGTCGGCCACCAGGGCCTCGGCGGCGTCCACGACGACCGCCTCACCGCCGCGCACCGCGCGCAGCTCGTCCGGCAGCGTCACCGTGTCCGGATCCAGACCGGCCGAGGCCAGCAGGGTGTAGAGGCCGTGCAGCTGTGCGGGGCCCGGCTCGTGGGACGGGTGCGCCGGCGAGAGGAGGCCGGGGTCGGCGAGGCGGGTGAGGAGTTCGGCGGCTCCGCCGGGCTCGGCCAGCAGCGCCGCCGCGGTGGTACGGACGCCGAGCGCCCGCAGGACGCTGTCGTCGGTGACCCCACCGGGGTCGGCTTCCTCGTAGAGCCCGCCCAGCAGCGGGTCGGCCCCGGCTGCGCGCAGCCCCGCGGGGCGGCGGCCGTCGAGCACGGGGTGGCCGCGCAGCCACCAGGCGGTGTAGGGGCGTACGTCGGTGACGGTGCCGTCGGCGAGGCGTACCCGCACCGGTGCGGTCAGCGCGTCCCGCAGCGGCGGCCTCGCCAGCATGGCCAGCGCTTCGGGCCAGCACGTGTCGTCGACGAGGTCGAGGTCGCGCACGGCCACCAGTTCGACGGCCACCGGCGGGACGGCGTAGGCGGCCTCGGCGTCGTCCGTGTGCCCGTCGGCGGCCAGCTGGTCGAGCACGTCCTCGCACCACACGTCGACGGCGTCCAGCAGCCCCGGGTCGTCGGGCTCGGGATAGTCGCTCTCGCGCGGCTCGAAGCCGTCCGGATCGAGCACGACGTCCTCGGCACGCACCAGCGCGAAGGCCGCCTGCACCCCGACGGCCGTCAGCGGCCCCTCGCCCCAGCGTTCGGCCAGCTCCGCGTCGCAGGCGGCCAGTTCGCCCTCGCGCAGCACGCGCGCGAACGGGGAGCCCGGGTAGACCAGCTCGGCCGCCGGCATCGTCTCGCCGTCCTCGTCGGGCAGCGCGAGAGCGCCCAGCCACGGCTCGTCGCCGGGCACGAGATGCGCGTCGCGGACGAGGCCGAGCACCGTCTCCACCAGCTCCTCGGGCGCCAGGCCGCCGTCTTCCTCGTCCCAGGTCTCCTCCGCCTCCAGCGAAGCGGCCACCGCGGCACGCACCTGCGGGGTCGTCAGCACGGCGTGCGGCGTCGCCGGGGTCGCGCCCAGCTTCTCCAGCAGCGGATGCGCGGCCTCGGCGTGCGCGGCCCTCAGCCCCAGGCGGGCCAGCCGCCCGCCCGTCACCGCACCGTCCGGCGGCGGCAGCAGCACATGGCGGGGCCCCACCGCGCGGCGCCCGTCGGCCAGCGGCACGGGCAGCCCCGTCAACCGCTCGGGATCGACCCCGGCGAGCGAGTCGTACAGCCGCCACCACCAGCCGGGCTCCCGCTCCACACCGGTGAGCCGGTCGACGGCCTCGCCCAGCGGCACCCGGGCCACCTCCAGCGCCCGCAGCTCCGGCCTGCGCTCCAGCCCCGCGGGCAGCAGGTTGCCGAACACCTCCGCGAGGACGGCGACGGTGGCCGCCCCCGCACCCTCGACGATCTCGGCGTCGCGGGGGCGCAGCGCGTACCGCTCGCCCGGCTCCTCCTCGTCCCCGCTGACCGCCGCGCTCGCCAGGAACGGCACCTCGGGCAGCCGCTCCAGCACCAGGGCGCGCAACTGCCCGTCCAGCTCGCCCAGTCCGAGCGGCCCCGGAACCAGATCCAGGGTCTCCGAGGCCACCGGATGCCACTCGCGCAACAGCTCCGCGTAGGCGTCCGCTGCCCGCCCGAGCAGGAACCGGGTCAGCGGACCCGGCGCGACGTGGCGGCGGGTCGGCTCCAGCGGAAAGGAGGCCAGCAGCAGCGCCGGGAACCCCAACGGCTCGTCCGTGGGCGTGGGCGCGTGCACACACGCCGCCGTACCGGGCTTGACCGGAAGACCGCCGCCGTCGACCGGCACCGCCCAGGTCACAGACCATCCCGGGCGCGTGCGCTCCTCCACGGGCCGGTCCGCGAGCAGTTCGGCGTCCGCGACCCCGTGCGCACCCGCGAGCCGCCACCGGGCCGACCCGGTGGCCGAGTCCTCGATCCGGACGTGAGCCCCCTCGTCGTGCCGCGTCAGGGTGCGCGCGGGGCCTTCGGGCTCGCTGACGACGACGACCTCGCTCAGCCCCGGCAGCGCCAGCAGCAGCGCGTCGTCCACCGCGTCCAGCAGCCGCCGGACCAGATCGCGCGCGGCCTCGTCCCGCAGCGGGAGCAGCACGGCCGTGTCGTACCCGGCGGGCACCACCGCCTCCTCGTACGAGGCGGGCAGCGGCAGCCGCAGCAGCGGCACGTGCCCCTCGCGGCGGTCCAGCTCCGCGGCCAGGTCCGGGCTGTCGGCGGCGGCCTGCCGCGTCAACTCCCGGGCCTCGGCCAGCGACCAGCGCGCCCCCTGCCCGCCGCTGTCCACGACGGCCGGCGCGTCGGTGACGGCCAGCACGGCGGAAAAGCCGACACCGAACCGGCCGACGGCACCCAGATCGGGCTCGTCGCGCTTGGCGGAGGCCCGCAGGGTGGCCAGCGACTCGACACCCGCCGCGTCCAGCGGCTGCCCGGTGTTGGCGGCGCTCAGCGTGCCGTCCGCGCCCAGGCAGAGCCTCAGCCGCCCCGCGACGCCCGCGCGGGCCGCGGCGTCCGAGGCGTTCTGTGCCAGCTCCACCACCAGCCGGTCGCGGTAGCCGCCCAGCACGAGATCCTGCTCGGCGTTGGCATCCTCACGGAAGCGGGCCGCGGACGAGCGCCACGCCTCCAGCACCCCGTGCCGCAGCCGCCCGGTCCCGAACATGTCCGCGGGCGCGTCCCCAGACGTCGCCCCGAAGGTGTCCCTCACGCCACCGGCCTCCTCGGCACTCGCATCCCACCCCGTCGTCCCGCCCGGCCACTTCCGTGCCGGGCGAGAGGGAAGAGTACGGCACACCGCGAAGGGCCCGCCCGTTCAGCCGCCCGCGCCCCGGAACCCGCCACCGCCCCGGCGCTCCGAGCCGACCCGGCCGGGCCGGCCGGGCCGGTCAGGGAGAGGACTCGCTCCGGGGGGTGTCGTCGAGGCCGAAGGGGTCGGCCAGCGTCTCGTCGACGACCGGAGGCGGCGGCTGCGGGGTGCGGGGCATGACCGCCGCCTCGGAGTGGCCGCCGCAGCCGAAGGCGAGGGAGACGACGTGGCCGTCGGCCGGGCTGTACTCGTTGGCGCAGATCCCGAACGCCTGCCGCAGCGAGCCCGCGACCGGGACGAGGAAGCCGCAGCTCATGCAGGCGGCCGGGGCAGCCTGCGCCATCGGCGTCTTCGGCCCGTACGACTCCTCCCAGCGGTCGGCCGCGGTGTGCAGCCCGTAGCGGGAGAGCACGCGGGGCCTGCCCATGCCGGGCTCGGCGGCGACGCCGCCGATGGCCGCCCGCAACGGTCCCGCCTCCTCCGGTCCGCCGTCGGCGACGGGGGAGTCGGGCAGCGGCTCGTCCTCACCGGAGAAACCGGCCTCCAGACGCAGGTCGTCCGCGTCGGTGGGCAGCAGGTCGCCGGGGCCCAGATCGCCGGGGCGCAGCCGCTCGCTCCAGGGCACCCACTCGGGGGCGAGCAGCGCGTCGGAGCCGGGGAGCAGCACCGACTCGTCGACCGTGACGTTCTTGGCCCGGGAGGCGCGGGCGACCGTCACCGCCCAGCGCCACCCGCGGTAGCCGGGCTCGTGGGCCTCGAAGAGGTGCGTGACCACGCGTTCGGCGTCGGCGACGGCCTCGATCCAGGCGCCGACCACTCCGGGCGCCGCCGCCTCCTGCGCCGCGGCCCTCGCCAGCTCCACGGCCTCGGCACACAGCTTGTCGGGGGCGCGCCGGCTCCGCGCTCCACGGCTCGTACTCCGGGTCGCGGCAGTCATGCAGCACTCACAAGAATCGTCTCTCCTACGCCGTAGCGCCGTTGTCGGCGTGCACTGCCCGGACGGCCACGAGTGGAGGGGCCGGGTCGGGGACGGAGCGGGACCGGGTGGCCGCTGCGACGTCCGCGCCCGCGCTCAAAGGCCATACGGTGCGCACCGTTCACCCACGCTACCCCACAGGGTCACCGAAGAAATCCGCAGCCAGCCCTCGGACGGCTCGCGCTGCCTTGTCCGGGCGCCCGCGGAAGGGGCGGCGCGGGGGACACCGGCGACAGAAACTCAGCCTCGCCAGATGTGCGTGAGAAGCGGAAGAAAGGGGAGAAACGAACGACCCGTTCTGGTGCACACTGAACGGCGTGCCTGTCGACGAGCCCGGCAAACCCAGCGGAGGCAGCGGGGTGCGCCGTCTCGCACGCGGCCTGCGGCGGCCACCGGCCGCCCTGGCCCGCCGCGTGCGGCGCGCCACCCACGCGGGCGGCGCGGGGGAGTCCGGACTCGGCAAGCTCATCGAACTGCACGCCGTCAACTCGGCGGGCGACATGCTCATCACGGTGGCGCTCGCCTCCACCGTCTTCTTCTCCGTCCCCACCGGCGAGGCCCGTGGGCGCGTCGCGCTCTACCTGGCCGTGACGATGGCGCCCTTCGCACTGCTCGCCCCCGTCATCGGCCCGCTCCTGGACCGCGTTCCGCACGGGCGGCGCGCCGCGATGGCCGCCGCGATGCTGACCCGCGCCCTGCTGGCGCTGACCATGGCGGGCGCCGTGGCTACCGGGGGCCTCGAACTGTATCCGGCGGCGCTGGGTGTGCTCGTCTCCTCGAAGGCGTACGGGGTGGTGCGCTCGGCCGTGGTGCCCCGACTGCTGCCGCCACGGGTGTGGCTGGTCAAGGCGAACTCGCGGGTGACGCTCGCGGGGCTGCTGGCCACGGGCGCCGCCGCGCCCGCCGGTGCCGCGCTGCACGCGCTGGGTGCCAGGTGGCCGCTGTACGGGGCGTGCGCGCTGTTCCTGCTGGGCACCTTTCTCTCCTTCTCCCTCGATACGAAGGTCGACTCGGCGAAGGGGGAACGCCCGGCCCGGCTGGCGCGGACCGCCTCCAGCGTCGGGGCGGGCGAGGAGCACAGAGCGGAGCGGCCCGGTCTGCGCACGGTCGGCGTCTCGGTGGTCAGCGCCCTGTGCGCCAACTCCGCGCTGCGCGCCCTGTCCGGGTTCCTCACCTTCTTCCTCGCCTTCCTGCTGCGCGAGGACCCCTTCGACGGGCTGTCGGCCGCCGTCTCACTGGGCCTGGCGGGTGTCGCGGCCGGTGGCGGCAACGCCCTGGGTACCGCGCTCGGCGCCTGGCTGCGCGCCCGCGCCCCCGAAGTGATCATCACCTCCGCGCTGCTGAGCGCGCTGGCCGCGGCCGTCGCCGCCGCCGTGCTGTACGGGACGGTCGCCGTCACCGCTGTGGCCGCCACCGCCGGCATCGTGCAGGCGCTGGGGAAGCTGTCGCTCGACGCGCTCATCCAGCGCGATGTCCCCGAGCAGGTCCGCACCTCCGCTTTCGCCCGCTCCGAGACCCTGATGCAGCTGTCGTGGGTGGTCGGCGGCGCGCTCGCCATGGCGCTGCCGCTGGCGGGGCGGCTCGGCATGGGGGTGGCCGCGGGACTCGTCGCGGTCGGTGTGTGCACCGCCGTACGGCGGCTGCTGGGTGCCGCGCGGCGCGGTACGCCGCATCCGCGGGTGGCGTGAGCCGCGCGCGGCCGCCGCCGGTGCTCGTGGCGCGGCACGCCGCACCCCCGCGCGGTGGAACCGGGGGCGCCCGATAGCCTGCCCGCATGAGCAAGCTCGCGCGGCAGGGCCGCATGTCGTCACAGTCGCGGCGGGGCGTGCGCACCGCCTCCGCCCTCGGTGCCGCCTCGCTCGGCCTCGTCGCCCTCTCGGCGTGCGAGCAGCCGAGCCCCATGGTCACCGCGACGGTCGGCGGGGACTCCGTCTCCACCGAGGCCGCCTGCTACGACGACGGCAAGGCGATCCCGCAGGACGAGGTGCGCAAGTGCCTCGGCAAGAAGGCCGACGAGACGGTCTCCGTCAGCACCGGCGACAAGCTGCGCATCGGCGTCGACCCGAAGACCGCCGACGACGGGTGGCTCGTCCTGGTCGACGGGAAGCCTGCGCTGTCCGAGCCGCTGAACAAGACCTACTACTCCTTCCAGGGCGAGGTCTTCTTCCAGCAGTCCTCCGCCTCGGGACAGCCCTCGGCGCCGAAGAAGAGCGTCCAGGTCACCGTCGTGCAGACCTCCGGCGGCGACTTCAACGGCATCTGGCACCTGAACCTGAAGAACAGCAAGAAGTAGGGGGCGGGAAGCCACCGGCGAGGGGACGGCGAGGTGCTGCGACGGTTTCAGCGGGTGCTGGTCGTGGCGGCCGTGTCCGCGGAACGGGAAGCGGTGGCGGCGGCCACCGAAGGGACCGCACCGCACCTGGACGTGCTCGTCGGCGGCGTCGGCCCGGCCGCCGTGGCGGCCCGCACGACCACCGCCTTGATGACGGCCGCACACGAGGGCCGACCCTACGACCTGGTCGTCTCGGCGGGCATCGGCGGCGGCTTCGCCGCCAACGGCGTGCACGTCGGCGACACGGTGATCGCCGACCGCCTCGTCGCCGCCGACCTGGGCTCCGAACTGCCCGGGAGCGAGGACGAGCCCCCCGGCTTCGCCTCCGTCGCCGACCTGGGATTCGGCACGAGCGAACACCGCCCCGCCGCCGCGCTGGTGGAGGCCGTCGCCGGGGCCACAGGCGGCAGGCCGGGCACCGTGCTCACCGTCTCGACGACCACCGGCACCCGGCGCCACGCCGACCTGCTTCTGGCGCGCTGTCCGACGGCGGCCGCCGAGGCGATGGAGGGGTTCGGCGTCGCCGAGGCCGCGACGGCGCACGCCGGCGGTGTGGACTTCCTGGAGATCCGCACCGTCTCCAACGCCGTCGGCCCCCGGGACCGTGCCGCCTGGCGGATTCCGCAGGCGCTCGCCGCGCTCACGGCCGCCTTCGGCAAGCTGGTCCCTTAGCACGACACAGAAGGAGTCCGTCATGGCCACAGCAGCGCCGCTCTCGATCGCCTACTCGCCCTGCCCCAACGACACGTTCGTCTTCGACGCGTGGGCGCACGGCCGGGTACCGGACGCCGCCGCGCCGACGGTGACGTTCGCGGACATCGACCTCACCAACGGCATGGCCGAGCGCGGCGAGTTGGACGTACTGAAGGTGTCGTACGCGGTGCTGCCCTGGGTGCTCGACCAGTACACGCTGCTGCCGTGCGGCGGGGCGCTGGGCCGCGGCTGCGGTCCCCTGGTGCTCACCGGTCGAGCAGGTGACGCGACGGCGCTGAGCGGGAAGACCGTGGCCGTTCCCAGCGAGCGCTCCACCGCGTACCTGCTCTTCCGGCTGTGGGCCGCCGCCGAGGTGCCCGGCGGGGTGGGCGAGATCGTGGTGATGCCGTTCCACGAGATCATGCCCGCGGTGCGCGACGGCAAGGTCGAGGCCGGGCTGGTCATCCACGAGGCCCGCTTCACCTACCAGAACTACGGCCTGCACAAGCTGGCCGACATGGGCGAGCACTGGGAGGCGGCGACGGGACTGCCCATCCCGCTCGGCGCCATCATCGCCAAGCGCTCGCTCGGCGCCGAGACGCTGAGCGAGCTGGCCCGCGCCGTCCGCACCTCGGTACGGATGGCCTGGCAGGACCCGGAGGTCTCCAGGCCGTACGTGCTGGAGCACGCGCAGGAGATGGACCCGGCGGTGGCCGAACAGCACATCGGGCTGTACGTGAACGAGTTCACCGAGAACCTGGGCGAGGACGGCTACGCGGCGGTCCGCGGACTGCTGGAGCGTGCCGCCGCCGAGGGGCTCGTGCCGGCCCTCGGCCCTGACGCGCTGGCCTTTCCCTAGCACGTCGCACCGCCGCACGGCCGCACCGCCTCACCACCGCACGGCCGCACCCGCGACCCCGGCGGGCGCGGGTGCGGGCGCGGGGTCAGACGTCGAGCTGGTCGGCGACCGCGCGGAGCATGCCGGCGATCTTGCGGCCGTGCTGCTTGTCCGGGTAGCGGCCGCGCTCCAGCGACTGGGAGACGCCGTCCAGCAGCGTCGTCAGGTCCTGCACGATGGAGGCGAGCTCGTCCGGCTTGCGGCGCTGCGCCGCCGCCACGGACGGGGCCGGGTCCAGCAGCGACAGGGAGAGCGCCTGGTCACCCCGCTGTCCGGCGACGACGCCGAACTCCACCCGCTGTCCGGGCTTGAGCGCGTCCACCCCGTCCGGGAGCACGGACGAGTGCACGAAGACGTCACCGCCGTCGTCGCGGGAGAGAAAGCCGAAGCCCTTCTCGCTGTTGAACCACTTGACCTTGCCGGTAGGCACGTCTGTCCTCGTCCTCGTACTCGTCCGGATGCACCGGGCTGCGGTTGGCTGGAAAGCCGCGGCTGGTCGAAAAGCCGCGGCTGGCTGGAAACTGGTTGCTGGCGCTGCTGGGGCGGGTCAGGCCCCGGGACCACCGCTGGCGCCCCCGACCCCCGATCCCCCGGAATAGCAGTCGGGCGGGCCGCATGACCCGCCACCACCAAGGTTAATGGCCCGGGCCTCCGTGGCAAGGTGCCATCGAGCGCGAGGTGGCACCGCACGGATCCGGACCGTGTTCTTCAGCGTCGTCGCAGGTTCTTCCGACGTCGCCGAGCGCCCCGCTGCCGGAGCACTCGCCCCCGGACCTACCCTGTGTGGGTGAACACTGAAACTCCGTCCGCCGGTGATCTTCTCGTACGTGTCGGCGGGATCGTCTTCCTGATCGGCGCCGTGGCCACGGTCGTCACGGTGGCCCCGCTGTTCCTGGGCACCACGCCCTTCCCTTCGCCCGCCTACCTGGTCTGCATGCTGATGGGCATCGGCTTCGTACTGGCGGCCGCCGGCGTCGTACGAAAGGCCCTGGCCCAGCGCCGCACGGCCCACAACACCTGACGAGGACCCGGCCCCGAAGGGGCGCGGGGAACGGCGCGACCAGCCACACCCCACCCGCAGACCGCACACCACGAACAGTGGCACCCCCTTGCCGTCCCCAGAAAAAGCCCTACGCGACCGAGCGGCCGTCCCCGGCGAAGCCGGCCAGCCACGAGGGGAAGCCGGTCAGATCGGGCAGCACCACGTCGGCCCCCGCGGCGGACAGCTCGGCCGCGTCGCACGGCCCCGTGGCGACGGCCACGGAGACCGCACCCGCCATCCGCGCGCCCCGCACGTCCCCCACGTGGTCGCCGACGTACGCGGAGGCGCCGTGCGCGGTCAGCGCCTCCGCCTTGCCCTCCGCCCACAGGTCGCCGACCAGCACGTCGGGGCACAGGCCCAGGTGTTCCAGGTGCAGCGCCGCGCTCGGCCGGTACTTGGCCGTGACGACGAGCGTGCGCCCGCCCGCGTCCCGGACGGCCTCCAGCGCGGCGCGGGCCCCCGGCATGACGGTGGTCGGCTCGATGGCGTGGTCCGGGTAGAGCCGGCGGTAGCGCTCGGCCATGGCCGGGATCTCCTCCGGGGGGAACCAGTACGCCATCTCCTGCACCAGCGGCGGACCGAGCCGGGTGACCACCAGGTCCGCGTCGATGTCCACGCCCGTCTCCGCCGACAGCCTGCGCCAGGTGGCGTGGATGCCGGGGCGGGAGTCGATCAGCGTCATGTCGAGATCGAACCCGACCGTGGGGCCGGTGCCCGGGGACGAAGCGTGCGCAACCATGCCGGACATTCTGCCTTGCCCTGCGGCGCGCCCTGAGGCAGCCGACTGACACTCAGGCCGGCCTCACCACCTGCTGCCCTGCCCCGGGGCAGCGGACGAGGAGAGAGCGGCGCCGCTGGAGGCCGACCTCACCGAGTGACGGCACCCCCTCGGCGGGCGCTGCTATTCGGCCGCCGGGCGGCGGGCGCGCCACACCAGGTAGAGCGCTGTGGCCGCCGCCGCCACGCGGAGGAAGACGGGGAAGACGCCCCCCATCGCCTCGCGCAGGGCGTCACCGCCCTGGGCCAGCGGTTCGCCCCACCGGCCCTCGGTACGGCCCCACAGCCACACGCCGGCCCCCGCCAGGACGAGGCCCGGCATGCCCAGGGCCGCCCACTTCGCCTCGGTGCGGCTCAACTTGGGCGACCACCAGGCGGCCAGCCACCCCGCCGCCAGCGGGATCAGCGAACCGAGGACCGCCCCCGCCACCAGCAGGACGGCGGCCGCCAGCTCCACGAAACCGCCGCGGCGGGCGACGGCCTCGCCCCGGGTGCGCCGGCGGCGCCGCCACAGGAGGAGGGCGCCGAGCCCGGGCGCCACACCGGAGCCGCCGGGGGCGGGCGCGGCGGCCTGTTCGGCCCCCGGGGCGCCGGGCGCGGCCGCGCCCGCGGGAACGGTCCGCGCGTGAGGGGCGTGCGGTGTGGTCGGCTCGTCGTCCCCGGTGGGCGGCTTGAGCAGTTCGGGCAGCTCGATGCCGCCGACGAACCCGGGCACCGGCTCCCCCGCCGCGACGGCGTTGCTGCCTCCCGGCCCGTTCCCGAACGGACCGGGGTCGACACGCCACCAGTCGGGGTCGCTGTCCTCGGCGCCCAGCTCGTCGAGGCTCGCCAGGTGCGGGGAGGACGCCCCGAAGGCGGCGCTGGGAGCAGCGGTGCGCTGCCCGGGCACGGAGGGGCGGCCGGTGACGGGCACCTCGGGCGCGGCCGGGGCGGCGGGGCTCCCCGTTCCCGCGCCCGCGCCGCCGTCCGCGGGGGCGGCAGGCGTGGAGGGCGTCGGCGCTGACGTGCCCGTACGCTGCCCGCCGCTGGCGGAGGCCACCACGTCCTCGGGGCGGCCGAGGCGGTCGAGGATCTTCTGGACGGCGGCCTTGGTCACCGCGCCGCCGTCCGCGGCGCGCGCCCTGTCGATCTCGCCGCGCAGACCGCCGACGAGCTTGGCCCGTTCGGCAGCGGTCATGCGTGTGCTGTGAGCCAGGTCCCCGACCCGGCTCAGATAGTCGAACACGAGATGGTCGCTCTCGATCCCCACCAAGTCTCCACAACCCGCTAGCCCTTACCGACCTTGACCCGACGGTACCGCGCGCCGCGGCCGCGAGGGAGCGCCCGCGACGCTCGCGAGGCGACGCATCCGACGCACGGCGCTCGTGAGGCGGCGCGAGCGGGCGAGCACGGGCAGGCGGGCGAGCGCGGTCGGCCAGGCAGGCGGGAACCTCCACCGAAGCTCCCTCCGCACGCCGGCGAGGAGACGTCCGCGCAGCCGGACCACGGGGGTGCGCGGCCGCGGGCCGCTACCGTGGGTGGGATGAGCAGTGAGCAGACCGGGGCGTCTCCCTCCCGGCCGGACGCCTCCCAGCCGTCCGGCCCCCGCACCCTCGCTGAGGACCTGCGCTCCCGGGACGACGCCGCGCTGTCGGCGCTCCTGCGGGCACGCCCCGACCTCCTCTCCCCCGTCCCCGGCGACCTCACCCAGCTCGCCACCCGCGCCGGCACCCGCGCGTCGGTCGTGCGGGCCCTGGAGCGGCTCGACCGGTTCGCCCTCCAGACGGCCGAGGCCCTGGCCGTCGTCCCCGAAGGGCCCGCGGGAAGCGCCGGAGCCGAACCCCGGAGCACCCCGACGACCGAGGAACTCCTCTCCGCGCTGCTCCCCGGCGACGAGGCGGCGGCGCGGCTGCCGCACGCGCTGGCCGAGCTGCGGGCACGGGCCCTGGTGTGGGGACCGCCCCAGCGGCCGCGGCTGGTGCGTACCGCCCGGGAGCTGCTGACGTCGCCCTCTCCCACCGGGCTGGGCCCCACGCTGGCCGAGGCGGTGGCGGCGGCGGGTTCCGCGAAGCCGTCGCCGTCCCGCCTCCAGGAGGCGCTGGCGCACGCGGGGCTTCCCGCGACACACGATCCGGTGAGCGCGCTGACGGCCCTCGCCGCGCTGTTCGGCGACCCCGAGCGGATGTCCGCGCTGCTGGCACGGGCGCCCGAGGGGGCCGAGTCCGTGCTGCGGAAGCTGGAGTGGGGGCCCCCGTACGGCGCCGTCGATCTGACGGCGCCACCGCCGCCGGTCGTCTGGCTGCTGGAGCGGGCGCTGCTGGTCCCCACCGGTGCGGACGCGGCCGGCGGCACCGGGACCGCGTCCGGCAGTGTCGTCCTGCCGCGCGAGGTGGCGCTGCACCTGCGCGGGGGCAGGGCGCACCGGGAACTGGAGCCGACGGCCCCACCGGTCGAGGTCGCGCGCTCGCACGCGACCGCCACGGTGGACGGGACGGCGGCCGGTCAGGCGATGACGGCGCTGACGACCGTCGAGGAGCTGCTGGCGTCGTGGGAGACCGAGCCGCCGCCGGTGCTGCGCGCGGGCGGCCTCGGCGTGCGCGACCTCAAGCGGACCGCCGTCGCCCTCGACGTGCCCGAGCCGGCCGCCGCCTTCTGGATCGAACTCGCCTACGCGGCTGGCCTGGTGGCCTCCGACGGAGAGGTCGACGAGACCTTCGCGCCCACCCCCGCCTACGACGAGTGGCTCCGTGCCGCGCCCGCCGAGCGCTGGGCGCGGCTGGTGACGGCCTGGTACCGGGCGACACGGGTGGCGGGCCTGGTCGGCGAGCGGGACGCGCGGGACGCCCGCAAACGCGCGCTCGCCCCGCTGGGCCCCGGCCTCGACCGCAGCCCGGCACCGGAGGTACGGCACCGGACGCTCGCCCTCCTCGCCGCGCTGGACGCCGGCTCGGTGCCCGACCGCGCGGCGCTGCGCGAGCGGCTGCGCTGGGAACGGCCGCTGCGGGGCGTACGGGCGGGCCGCGCCGCCGCCGACGGGCCCGACGAGGACAGCAGCGGCCCCGACCTGCCCACCCGCCTGATGGAATGGGCCCTCGACGAGGCCGAGACGCTGGGCGTGACCGGCCGAGGCGCACTCGCCTCGTTTGTGCGCCCCCTCGTGGAGGCCGCCGCCCTGGGTGAGGCCGCACCGGGCGAGCCGCCCGCCGAGGCCACCGGCGACGCGGTCGCCCGCGCGCTGACCCCGCACCTGCCCGAGCCGCTGAGCGAGGTGCTGCTCCAAGCCGACCTGACCGCCGTCGCACCCGGCCCGCTGGAGCGCGAGCTGAGCGCCTTCCTCGGCGTCCTGGCAGACGTCGAGTCCAAGGGCGGCGCCACCGTCTACCGCTTCACCCCCGACTCGGTACGCCGCGCCCTCGACGCCGGCCGCACCGCCGCCGACCTGCACGCCTTCCTCGCCGCCCACTCCAGCACGCCGGTGCCGCAGCCGCTGACGTACCTGATCGACGACGTGGCCCGCAGGCACGGCCAGGTGCGGGTCGGCGCCGCCTCCTCGTACGTGCGCTGCGACGACGACACCCTGCTCGCCGAGATCCTCGCCGACCGCCGCGCGGCACCGCTGCGGCTGCGCCTGCTGGCCCCCACGGTGCTGGCCTCCCAGGCCCCGCCCGACCAGCTCCTCGCCCGGCTGCGTGAGATGGGCCACGCTCCCGCCGCCGAGTCGGCGGAGGGCGACGTGCTGCTGTCCCGCGCCGACGCGCGCCGCACGCCGCCACGCACACCGCCCGAGCCGGTCACCGACGGCCCGCCCGCGCCGGACGCCACCCTGCTCGCCGCCGCCGTCCGCGCCATCCGCGCCGGCGACCACGCCGCCACCCTCCCCCACAAGCCCACCGCCCCCGCCGCCCCGCCGCCCGGCGGCGGCCTCCCCCGCACCGTCATGGCCGAGACGCTGGCCACCATGCAGTCCGCGACCCTCACCGGCACCCCGGTGTGGATCGGCTACGTCAACGCGGACGGCGCCGCCTCCCAGCGCGTCATCGCCCCCGTCAAGGTCGAGGGCGGCTTCGTGACGGCCTACGACCACACCGCCGACGAGGTCCGCACCTACCCGCTGCACCGGATCACGGGCGTGGCGGAGGTGGGGGAGGGCTGAGCCACCCCTCATGCAGCCACGTTTGATGGCTCCCCGATTCGAGTGGCCGTACCGTCCGTACACGGGAAGACGGGCCGCGCCCGTCTTCAGGCTCATCTTCCATGGGAGCAGTAACGGCCGCTGAAGCACCGGCTCGCGCCTCCGACTGGGAGTTCATGTCCGAAGAGGGCTGGACGTTCGACCAGGCTCAGGAGCTGGACCTGCCCTTCGACTGAGAGCTCGTGGACGGGATGATCGTCGTTCGTGGGCGGGCGATGCTGTGGCACAACCAAGTGCGGGATGAACTCCGCGACGCCTTGAAGCAGGCTCGGACAATGCCGCTCAAGGTGGTCATGGACTCCTGCGTGATGCTGGATAAGGAGAACGTGCGGCAACCGGACGTGAGCGTCTACGACCCCCACCGGTCTGAACCTCTTCGAGACCGAGTGCGTGCCCATCAGCAACGTCACACTCGCCGTCGAGGTCGTCTCCCCGGGCTCCCGCAGCCAGGACCGCGTGCTCAAGCCCGCCCAGTACGCCGCCGCCAAGGTTCCCTACTTCTGGCGCGCGGAGCTGGAGCGTGACAACCATCTGGCGGTGCACGAGTACTGGCTGAACGCCGACACCCGCTACGGGCATGAAGGAGGTACGACCGATGACGCGTCCCTCCGCCGTCCCGTCGTCCTTCACGGTGAGCTCGGCCAGCCCGGTGCCGTAGGACCAGGCGCTGGGCCACGGCCAGTTGAAGGGGCTTGTGCTCGGCGGCACGGTTGCTCAAGGGGTGATTGACGTAGCGGCAGTCCGGGGAGGGCGTACAGCGTCCCGCCGAGACCATGACGGACGTGGGCCTGCGCGTACCAAGCGTCCTGGGTGTCCAGGTGCTCAAAGTGGGGCCAGGTGGGGCGGCGCCAGTACAGGGCCCGCAGCCGCTCCAGGTTGGCAGCCCTGGAGGGGGTACGGAGCAGGCCGGCCGGAGTGGCCGGACCGGCTCCGAACCGGGCCGAGAACGTTAGACGGTCGCCGATGTCGGAGGGGTCGAACCGCACGACGGGGACACCGCGCTCGTTGAGTTCGGTGATCACCATGTCGGCGGTCACATCGTCCACTTCGGTGACGACCGCGACCGGTTCAGCGTCGCTCATCAGTCCTGCTCGTCGTCCTGGTCGTGGTCGGTGTCGTTGCGGCTGTCCTGGTTGGTGGACTGCGGGCTGGTCTCGGTTCCCTTGGCGGTGCCGTGCTTGCCCATCTCCACGACACCGCCGCACTTGTCCATCCTTCGCGGTGGTGCAGCCCCGCCCCCGCCGGACCTCCGATCGGAGGAGAACCTCGCGCTGTCCCGGGCAGGGTGGGCGTTGAAGTCCGCCCCTGCCGCTAACGCGGACCGAGGCGCGGCGCCGACCCGTTCTCGCGACGCTCCCTCTCAGTCACCGTCTCCGGGGACGGTGCCGGCCGGCGCGGCCAGGTCCGGTAGGTCATGCCCGGGGTCCTTCCTTCGGGCCGGCGGGCGGGGCACCGTGGTCGGGGTGCCGGCGGAGCAACACGCGGCAGTCCACAGCCCGGGACGCGTCCCCGGTCTTTTCCGCCCGGGCCAGTTCCTCCTCCAACTCCAGGCACGTCCGGCACGTCATGTCAGCCCCCGACGCCGGATGCGGTGAAGGCGGGCCAGAGCGCGGAGTTGGTGCACTTCCCGCGTGGTGCCGGGACGTAGGCGCCGGTACGGCACTTCCCAGGCCAAGCCGCTGGGCCGGTCCACGGTGACCACCTGGCCGACCGCCTGCCGTGCAACGCCCACCATCTCCTTGTCCCGGTCGAACACCACCGTTCCCGGCCGGATGTGGAACGGGGAACGGAAGTACGCGGCGGCGGGCACCTGACGCGCGGCGCTCACAGTGCCGGCTTCCGCTGGTGGGGATGGCCCGCGATCACGGCGTTGCAGCTTCTGACGGTCAGGGGCTGCCCGTTGACCCGGGCCGCCTCCCGATCCAGTGCCAGCAGTTCGCATACATCGCACTCGGGCGCGGGGACGGGCTCCGGTCCCCGCGCGGGATCGACCGGGACCGCGACGACCTCGACCCGCACGCTCACCTGTGACAGGCGCGGCGTCCGTGCATGAGTGTCCATGGACCAACTCCTCTACGCGTTCACTCTCTGCGGTGGAACGGTCACAAGAGTGCGGTACGGCTCGCTACGCTGTGGAGAGTTTCAGCGCCCAACCTGCGAGTTGGTCACGGCAACGCGCACGTGCGCCGTTCATCGCAGGTAACGGCGCCCTCGGGAGGCATGACCAGACCGGTGGTCAGGGGGAAAAATGAATGCGGACACTGACGGCACGGATGGTGCACAGGACCCGCGCAAGCAGTTCGCCGAAGAGTGCAGGAGTGCCAGAGAGCTGTACGAGACCGGGCCCCTGACACAGACCCAGTTGGCCCGGATGGTGCGCACGTCCAAGAGCACCATTTCGCGGGTCGAGAACTGCGTGGGCCCGGTCCCAGCGGGCCTTCCACCCCTCTTGGACCAGGTCTTCGGCACCGACGGCTTGTTCAAGCGGCTGTACGAGGAGATCACGACGCAAGCCTTTCCGGAGCGGTACCGGCGACGCATCGAGCTGGAAACACGCGCCGTATCCATCTCGGAGTGGTCCCCCACGGTTGTTCCTGGCCTTCTCCAGACTCCGAGCTATGCGTGGGCTCTCTTCCGAGAGGGCAACCCTCGGGCCAGTGAGGCCGAACTGGCGAACAGTGTGAGCAACCGCGTGACCCGGCAAGAGATCCTCACCGGCAGCACACCACCGGACTTCTCAGTGATCGTGTGCGAATCAGTCGTCCGGCGACAAGTGGGCAGCCCGGAGGTGATGCGCGAACAGTTGTCCGCTCTTTTGAGACACGGAAGGCGGCCCACCACTGTGCTCCAAGTGCTCCCGCTCGATGCGGGCACTCATGGCCTGATGGACGGCCCCATGTCGATCCTGACAACGTCGGACGGTGCGATCGTGGTCTACACGGAAGGCATCCGATCCGGTGCCATCATCGACGAACTGGCCGATGTGAGGCACCTTTCGCGGTCTTACGATGTTCTCACGGCTTCCGCTCTATCGCGTGACGCGTCCGCCCAGATGATCAGACAGCACATGGAGGCACTGTGACCCCGCCCGCGAGCTACTCCTGGGTCAAGTCCAGCTACAGCAACCAGGACGGCGGCAACTGTCTGGAGTGGTCCCCCAGCTCCGCCGTGACGACCGGCATCGTCCCCGTACGCGACAGCAAGCACCCCGCAGGCCCCGTCCTCGCATTCCCCGCCAGGGCATTCACAGCGTTCGTCACCGACGTCAAGAGCGGCGGGCTCGGCGTCTGACCACGGAGCGCATCCGTCCAACAACTGTGCGGCCCCCTCGTCCCTGCGCGGCGAGGGGGCCGCAACCCCGTCCGGGGGCGGCGTAGCTCACACCAGGCCACGCACCCGCGCCGGTGCGGCACACTGGACGTTTGGTCCCTGTCGGGAACTCATCCGAACGTCGGAAGGTGACGCGTGAACGGCGGCCCCCTGATCGTCCAGTCGGACAAGACCCTCCTCCTCGAAGTCGATCACGAGCAGGCCGACGCCTGCCGGCGGGCCATCGCGCCGTTCGCGGAGCTGGAGCGGGCGCCGGAGCACATCCACACCTACCGGGTGACGCCGCTGGGCCTGTGGAACGCGCGGGCCGCCGGGCACGACGCGGAGCAGGTCGTGGACGCGCTGGTGGAGCACGCGCGGTATCCGGTGCCGCACGCGCTGCTCGTGGACATCGCCGAGACGATGGCCCGCTACGGGCGGCTCTCCCTCAACAAGCACCCCACGCACGGTCTGGTGCTGGTGACCAGCGACCGTCCCGTGCTGGAGGAGGTGCTGCGCTCGAAGAAGATCCAGCCCCTGGTGGGGCAGCGGATCGACCCGGACACCGTGGTGGTGCACCCCTCCGAGCGCGGTCAGATCAAGCAGGTGCTGCTGAAGCTGGGCTGGCCTGCCGAGGACCTGGCCGGGTACGTGGACGGTGAGGCGCACCGCATCGAGCTGGACGAGGGCTCGGGCGCCGAGGGCGGGGGATGGTCGCTGCGGCCCTACCAGCAGCAGGCCGTGGAGGGGTTCTGGCACGGCGGCTCGGGTGTCGTCGTGCTGCCGTGCGGGGCCGGGAAGACGCTGGTCGGCGCCGGCGCGATGGCCAAGGCGCAGGCGACGACGCTGATCCTGGTCACCAACACCGTCTCGGCCCGCCAGTGGAAGTCCGAGCTGGTGCGCCGCACCTCGCTGACCGAGGACGAGATCGGCGAGTACAGCGGGACGAAGAAGGAGATCCGCCCCGTCACCATCGCCACCTACCAGGTGATCACCACCAAGCGGAAGGGCGTCTATCCGCACCTGGAGCTGTTCGACTCCCGCGACTGGGGCCTGATCGTCTACGACGAGGTGCACCTGCTGCCCGCGCCGGTCTTCAAGTTCACCGCCGACTTGCAGGCCCGCCGCCGCCTCGGGCTGACCGCCACCCTCGTACGGGAGGACGGGCGCGAGTCCGACGTGTTCTCCCTCATCGGCCCCAAGCGGTTCGACGCGCCCTGGAAGGAGATCGAGAATCAGGGCTACATCGCCCCCGCCGACTGCGTGGAGGTCCGGGTCTCGCTCACCGACTCCGAGCGGCTGGCGTACGCCACGGCCGAACAGGAGGAGAAGTACCGCTTCTGCGCGACCACCGACAGCAAGCGGAAGGTCACCGAGGCGCTGGTGCGCCGCCACGCGGGCGAGCAGACGCTGGTGATCGGCCAGTACATCGACCAGCTCGACGAACTGGGCGAGCACCTGGACGCACCCGTCATCAAGGGCGACACCAGCAACGCGCAGCGCGAGAAGCTGTTCGACGCCTTCCGCACCGGCGAGCTGACCTGCCTGGTCGTCTCCAAGGTCGCCAACTTCTCCGTCGACCTGCCCGAGGCCACCGTCGCCATCCAGGTCTCCGGCACGTTCGGCTCCCGCCAGGAGGAGGCCCAGCGGCTCGGCCGCGTGCTGCGCCCCAAGGCGGACGGGCACGAGGCGCGCTTCTACTCCGTCGTCGCGCGCGACACCATCGACCAGGACTTCGCCGCCCACCGCCAGCGCTTCCTGGCCGAGCAGGGCTATGCCTACCGGATCGTGGACTCCGTCGACCTGCTGAGCGAGTCGCCGCAGCAGCAGAGCGGCACCGCCAGGAACCCCGACACCGACGAGGTCTGACCGGAGCGGGGAGGCTTCGGCCGCCGTCCCCGTGCACGCCCGTCCCCGAAGGGCTACCGTCCCTCCGGGGACGGCTCCTTCGGTGGCTTCATCGCGACCCGGCCGTCCGGGCTGATCGTCGCCGTCTCGCCGGTGCGCAGCCAGCCCTCGTGCAGGGGCGCGGGCTGCCCGGTCTCCTCGACGTACGAAGCGGTGATCCACGGGCCGCGCAGCAGCAGCTCGCCCTGGGACTCGCCGTCCCAGGGCAGCGGCGCCAGGTCGGGGCCCAGGACGCCGTACTCGACGGAGGCGGGGAACCGGTAGCGGCCCGCCTCGTCGGCCCCGCCGCCCTCGGTCCGCGCCACGCACGCCGGGGACAGCGTCTCGGGCGCGCCCCAGGCCGCCGCGGTGCTGATGCCGTGCCGCCAGCCCAGCTCCTGGGCCAGCAGCGGCCCGCCGGGGTCCTCTCCCGGGCCGCCCACGACAACGGCCTCGTGCAGGCAGGAGAGGTCGCGGGGGCGCGTCGCGAGCTCCTCCAGCAGGCCGTCCCAGGTGGCGGGGTCGGCGACGGCCAGCGTGGGCCGCTCCCGCTCGGACATCTCCGCCAGCGGCGCGGGCTGGTCGTAGATGCCGGGCAGCAGCAGTGAGGCGCCGCCGGCGAAGGCCGCGTAGGGCAGGCCCCAGGCGAGCATGCGCGACATCGGCACGACGGGCAGTACGAGGTCGCCCACCCCGATGCCGTACGCCTGTGGGGTCTGCGCCTGAAGGGCGTGCAGGTAGAGCGCGCGGTGGCTGTAGGCGACGCCGCGGGGGGCGGCGTGAGCCGAGGTGGTGTGGCACAGGACCGCGGCGTCGCGTTCGTCGATCTCGGGCCAGTCGTAGCGCTTGCGGCGGTCGTCGATCAGCAGCTCGTAGTCGTGGACCTCGGCGCTGTAGGCGGTGCCGGGGACGACGGCGGCGCTCTCGCTGCCGCCCGCGACGATCACGTGCCGCAGGTGCGTGAGGCGGGGCAGCACGGAGGCGAGCGGGGCGAGCCCCGCCGGGTCGGTGAGCAGCACCCGCGCCCCGCCGAGCCGGGCCGCCGCCACCAGCTGGTCGGCGGGCAGCCACGGGTCGAGAGTGTGGAGGACCGCGCCCATGGAGGGCACCGCGAGGTAGGCCTCCAGGTGGTCGGCGGTGTTGGCCATGAGGGTGGCGACCGGGTCGCCGGGCTCGACGCCGAACTCGTCGTGCAGGGCCCCGGCGAGCTGTATGGCGCGGACGCCCGCCTCCAGGAACGTACGGCGGTCCGGCTCAGCTCCGCCCGCCGTCCCCGCCCACGTGGTGATCCGGGACGTCCCGTGCGCGAGCGCCCCGTGCACCAGGAGCCGGGTCACGGTCAGCGGAATGTCCTGCATCGTGCTTCGCACACCGGCCTCCTCGGGCCTCTTCGCACTCTGGTCGTCGGCCGCCCTTCCGCCCGTCGGCGGCGGGAGGGGCCGTGCGGTCGTCCCTCGCGTGCCCGTCCCCGTCGATTCTTGCCGGGGGAACGCGCGGTGTCAGCGCCGCCGGGCGGTGCCCCGCCGACACGTACCCGGCCGCCACGCCCAGCAGCGCCAGCGCCAGCAGCGGGTACGGCGAGGCGAGCGGCTGCTGCCACCAGTCGAGCCGCAGGTCCGAGTCGCCTTCCCTGGGGACGAGCCACAGGGTGCGGGCCGTGAAGACGACGGCCACGCAGGCGAAGGCCACCCGCGGCCACGGGACGCCGGAGGCGGAGCCGCCCTGTTCGGCGGGGGTGGTGGTGCCGCTTCCCGTGGTGGCCAGCGCCGCCAGCAGCGGCACGCACCACACCCAGTGGTGGGACCAGCTGATGGGCGAGACGAGCAGCGCGACCAGCGCGGTCACCACGATCCCCCACAACTCCCCCCGCTCCCCGGCCCCGCCGGATTCACCGGTCTCCGGCGGCCGGCCGTCGGCTCCCGTTCCGCGCCGCACGGTCACCCGTCGCGCCAGCCACATGCCCCCGACGGCCAGCACCAGCGTGGGCGCCAGCCACAGTCCTCCCGGTTCGGTTTCGTGCAGCAGGCGGGCGGCCAGCCCCTGGAGGGACTGGTTGTCGACGATCCACGCCTTCCCGACCCGCGCCGTCTCGAACATCCTGCGCGTCCAGAACTCCACGCTCGCGCCCGGCAGCGCGCACGCCCCGACGGCGACGCTGGCCGCGAACCCGGCGGCGGCCCAGCAGGCCGCCCTGAGCCGGCCGGTCAGCAGCAGGTGGACGGCGAAGAGCGCGGGCGTCAGTTTGACGCCGGCGGCGAGGCCGAGGGCGAACCCCTTGGCGCGCGCCCCGTCGGGCCGCCCCACATCCCACAGCACGAGGCAGGCCAGCAGCAGGTTGATCTGCCCGAAGGCCACCGTCTGGAAGACGGGTTCGAGCCACAGCGCGGCCGCGGTGAGGCAGACGACGGCGGACAGCGGAGCGGCCACGGACGCCGTCCCGGCCACCGCCCCGGACGGCCCCGAGGCCCCGGCAGGGCGGGCGGCCCCGGCCGGGCGGGCGGCGCGGAGCGAGAGGGTGATCAGCCAGCCGAGCAGAGCCACATTGCCCGCCACGAACGCGCCCTTCGCGACGGACAAAGGGACGAGCGCCACCGGGACGAACAGCAGTGCGGCGAAGGGCGGGTAGGTCGCGGGCAGATTCCACTCGGTGACGGTGAAGCCGTACAGGTCGGTGCCGTGCCGGACGGCGGCGCCCTCCGCCCGGTAGACGTGGATGTCGTCCATGGGCAGGCCCTGGGCCGCGGCGAGCGCGGCGAACACGCCGAGTGAGGCGGCCAGCAGGAGGAGCGCGGTGGTCAGGGGCGGGTGCGGCGGTCGGGGAGGACGGGGTCTCACGGCGGCGCTGCAAGTCACCCGTGCCGACTCCTCGTCGCTCGTGCGTGCTCGTGCCCGGCAGCCGGCCCGTGGACCCACCCGGATCACCGTCCCGAGCGGTCGCCCGTCCCGCACGGTCACCGTCTCGCGCGGTCACCCGTTCCGCACGGACCACCGTCTCGCGCGGTCACCCGTTCCGCACGGACCACCGTCTCGCGCGGCGTGCGGCGACGGGATTGCCGGTGTCCTCGGTTGCCGCCGGGCCGACCCTAATCGAGTCCCCGGCGGGAAACGGAAGCGGCACCGTACGGGCAGCACCCGTGCGCCCTCCCCCGCGCCCTCTCCACGCCGTCTCCGCCCCGCAGGTCCGGGGAGAAAAGCGTTCGCCGTACCCGTTCGGCGTGGCTACACTCGCGCACTTGCCCCCTCGCGCCGGTTCTCGGCCCTGAGGCGCCCGCCGCACGGAAACCGGCCGGGCTCGTCCACAGACCTGTACGTCCGCACGACGTGACGCCGTACGGCCGCGCGCCCGCACACCGGTAAGCAGCTCGACTGCGCCTGCGACTGCGGCCTGTCCGCACGCGTGCCCCGTGTCCGCCCGGAGGCAATCTGGTGACCGCCCCGCCCGCTCCCGAACCGCACCGCACCCCACCCCGCGCCGAGGACGATCCCCTCGCCCTCGAACGTGCCCACCTGTCCGACTCCCGAGCCGCCCTGCGCGCCATGCGGGCGGACGCGGAGGCGCTCGACATCCGCGACGTGGCCGCGAACTGGGTCAACGCCGAGGTGCTCGCCTCCGGTATCGAGGCCCGTATCGCCTCCCTCGCCGACCTGGCCCACGCGCCGCTGTTCTTCGGCCGCCTCGACTACGGCACGTCGGACCCGTCGCATCCGAACCCGTCGCAGCGGCCGGAGACGTCGAAGGCGTCCGGGACATCGAAGGGGCCGGCCGCCTCGGGGCACTCCTTCTACATCGGCCGTCGGCACGTCCACGACGCCGACGGCGACCCCATGGTCATCGACTGGCGTGCCCCCGTCTCGCAGCCGTTCTACCGCGCTTCCAAGAAGGACCCGCAGGACGTGACGCTGCGCCGCCGGTTCGGCTACACCGGCGGCGAGCTGACCGCCTACGAGGACGAGCACCTGAGCGATCAGGGCGAGGCGGAACGCACCAGCGCGCTCCTCCAGGCGGAGATCGAACGGCCCCGCGTCGGACCGATGCGGGACATCGTCGCCACGATCCAGCCGGAGCAGGACGAGATCGTGCGCGCCGGACTGGAGGGCACCGTCTGCGTCCAGGGAGCGCCGGGAACGGGCAAGACGGCGGTCGGCCTGCACCGCGTGGCCTACCTGCTGTACGCGCACCGCGAGCGTCTGACCCGTACGGGCACGCTCGTCGTCGGCCCCAACGACTCCTTCCTGAGGTACATCGAACAGGTGCTGCCCGCGCTGGGCGAGGTGGAGGCGCGGCAGACGACCGTCGAGGACCTGGTGGCACGCCCCGACGTACCGGTGCGCGGGGTGGACAGCGCCGAGGCGGCCCGTATCAAGGGCGACGCGCGCATGGCCGAGGTGCTGCGCCGGGCCGTGCGCTGCGGGGTGCGTCCCCTTCCGGGTGAACCGTGCGTGGTGGTGCGCGGCTCGCGGAGGTGGCGGGTGCCGGCCCACGAGATCGAGGAGGTGGTGCGCGAACTGCTGGAGCGGGACATGCGCTACGGGGCGGCGCGCGACGCACTGCCGCAGCGGATCGCGCACGCGGTGCTGCTGCGCATGGAGCAGGCCGGGGAGGCCCCCGACGACCGGGTCCAGGACGCGGTGGCGCGGAACACGGCGGTCAAGGCGGTCGTCAAGGAGGTGTGGCCCGCCGTCGACCCGGCGAAGCTGGTGCTGCGGCTGCTGTCGGACCCGGACTTCCTCGCCGAGCAGGCCGAGGGCGTGCTGAGCGAGGAGGAACAGCGGGCGGTCCTGTGGGAGAAACCGGCGCGGGGCGTCAAGAGCGCCAAGTGGTCCGCGGCGGACGTCGTCCTGGTGGACGAGGCCGCCGACCTGGTGCAGCGCACCCCGTCACTGGGCCACGTCGTGCTGGACGAGGCGCAGGACCTCTCCGCGATGCAGTACCGGGCGGTGGGGCGGCGCTGTTCGACCGGTTCGGCGACCGTACTGGGGGACCTGGCGCAGGGCACCACCCCGTGGGCGACCGAGAGCTGGGAGACCGCGCTGGAGCACCTGGGCAAGCCAGGTGCCGTGGTGGAGGAGCTGACCGAGGGGTTCCGCGTGCCGCGGGACGTCATCGCCTACGCCTCGCGCCTGCTGCCCTCGATCGCCCCCGCGCTGACGCCCGCCACGTCCGTGAGGGAGTCGCCGGGCGACTTCTCGGTGCGTCGCGCGCCCACGGCGGACGACGGCGGGGACGCGCTCGCTGAGCTGGTGGTGGGCGCCTGCCGGGAGGCGCTGGAGCGGGAGGGTTCGGTCGGGCTGATCGCCGCCGCGTCGCGGCTGCCCGCCGTGACCGGAGCGCTGCGGGCCGCCGGGCTCGACTTCCTCGCACCCGGTCAGGAGACCAGCGCCGACGCCCGGCTGACCCTCGTTCCGGCGACGCTGGCCAAGGGTCTGGAGTACGACTACGTGGTGCTGGACGAGCCGGCCGCGATCGTCGCGGACGAGCCCGACCTGCGCACCGGTCTGCGGCGGCTGTACGTGTCACTGACCCGAGCGGTCTCCGGGCTCGCCGTGGTGCACGCCGAACCGCTCCCCGCGGCCCTGACGGCGGAACCGGCCCGGCGCGAGGCACCCGCGGGGGTGGCCTGGGAAGGAGGGGCGTCAGCGGACGCGGCGTCCACATCCCCGCCCGTCCGGGGCCGAATCGTCCACAGCCGTCCACAGCGGTGACGGGGCAGTCGGTGTGAGGCCGTAACGTAGACGTTTGTCCGCTCACGTCCGAGCACGCCAGGAGTAGCGCCGTGCACCACCTTTCCTACGGGGATGTCAAAACCGCCGCTGATCGGGTCGCCGACCGCGTGCGCCCAGTCACGGTCGCGCGTGCGGACGCGGGCTCCCCGGGCGCCGGGGCCGACGCGGGCGGCTGGGAGCTGTACTTCGCGCTGGAGTTCATGCAGCACACCGGCAGCTTCAAGGCGCGCGGTGCGCTCAACTTCCTGCTGGCGCACCGCGAGCAGGGCGAGCTCCCCGACGCGGGCGTCACTTTGGCCTCAGGCGGCAACGCGGGGCTCGCCTGTGCCTGGGCGGCACGGGGCCTGGGCGTGCCCGCCACCGTCTTCCTCCCGGAAACCGCCCCCCGGACGAAGGTCGAGCGTCTGCGCGCGTACGGCGCCGACGTCCGCCTCGCGGGCACCGAGTACGCGGAAGCGGCCGCGGCGTGCGAGGCGTTCGCCGCCGACACCGGTGCGCTGCCCTCCCACGCCTACGATCATCCGCTGATCGCGGCGGGCGCGGGCACGATGGTGGAGGAGATCCGCGCCCAGGTTCCGCTGATCGACACGGTGGTGGTCGCCGTGGGCGGCGGCGGTCTGTTCGCCGGGGTCGCCGCGGCGGCCCAGCATCACGGGATCAGGGTCGTGGCCGTCGAGCCGGAGCGCTGCCGCGCCCTGAACGCCGCGCTGGAGGCCGGCCGCGTCGTCGACGTGGAGGTCGACTCCGTCGCCGCCGACTCCCTCGGCGCCCGCCGCGCCACCCCCATGGCGCTGGCCGCAGCGGGCCACCGCAACGTGCGGTCCGTCCTCGTCGGCGACGAGGCGGTCGTCGCCGCGCGCCACGGGCTGTGGGAGCGGTACAGGCTCGCGGTGGAGAACGCCGCGGGCACCGCCGTCGCGGGGGTCGCCGGCGTCGCGGGATGCGGCAACGAGCACGCGCCGTACGTGCCCGCGGCCGGGGAGCGGGTCGCCGTCGTGCTGTGCGGGTCCAACGCGGACCCGGCCGAGCTGTCCCGGGACGCCGAGCCGTCCCGGGACGCCGAGCCGTCGCAGGACGCGGGGCACCCCACGGCCGCCGAGTCCGACGGCTCCGCCCCCGCCGTCGCCGACACCTCCCTGGGCTGACCCCGCCCTTCGCCTCTCAGTCCACCCGCCGCGCCCGGCTCTCCGCGACACGGAGCACCTCCGTGAGGGCCTGGGCCGCGGCCTCCAGAGCCAACCGCAACGCGAGGGCCCCGGCGGCGGGCTCCTCCCACGTGCCGCGGGCCTCCTCCAAGGCGGCCCGCGCACGCGCCGGCCGCCGCGCCTCCACCTCGTCGGCGAACCCCGCGATGACCCCGTCCGCCTTCCCCCACCGGATAACAGGGCTTCCCCACGTCACTCACCCAGGGCAGCAGCCGCATCTCGATGGGGGTGTCGGGGCTGTTCTCTTTGTGCATACGGGCACGTGATGGGTGGCCGGGCACGTGAGCGGACACAATGTGTGTCCGCTCGTCACGCCGGCATGACGCCGATCCTGGTGGCCAACCGGGCCGCCCGGCGGCGCCGTTGGGGGCTCCTGTGGGCCGACTCCTCCAGCAGGATGCGGCGGGCGTAGCCGTTGTAGCGGATCGTCTCGGGTGCGGCCTCGTAGGCCAGCGCCAAGGCGGTGACGGACTCCTCCGGGCGGCCGTCGAGCTGGTAGGCGCGAGCACGTTCGATGTGGTGCCGGGCCCGGCGCGGCCGGGAGGGCAACGCGGCGGTGTCGGCGGCCGCCGCCTGGCGGGAGCCTTCCGCGCCCACGCGGAGCACTTTCGCGAGCCGCAGCACCATGGGCGGCTTCGGCATCTGCAAACGTCCGCCCTCGATCTGCTTCACCCAGCTCGCGGACCGGCCCACCAGCCCGGCCAGCACCTCGCGGCTCATCCCCCGCCGCACCCGCAGCACCCGGACGCGCTGTCCGAACGCCACGGTCTCCGCGACACCGTCCCCACCCCGGCCCATCGCGCCACCTCTTCCGGCCAGCTTCTCCGCTCAGCATAGGTACCGGCGCACGGGGCGCACCCCCTGTGACGAGCAAGTGGCCCCGCCCCGCGCCGAGTACGGGCGCCCCTGCCCTGCGAATGTCACCATCTCGTCACACGGCGAACCGGCCGTGAACTCGCGTAGGCGCTCCGGCATCACATCTTGCGGTAACGACAGATAGGGAGCTGGGAAATGCGTCGTACACGCTCACGTTGGATCGCTCTGCCGCTGGCGGCCGCCGCCCTGACGCTGGCCGGGGCCGGCTACGCCACGGCCGTGGACCCGTCGCCCGCGGGCGCTGCGGGCGGGTCCGCCCGTGCCGCCTCCGCTCCGTGCCTGGCGGACTCGACCACGCTGGTGGGCGATCTGGACGGTGACGGCCGCGCGGACCGGATCACCAACCCGGGCCACACCGGCACCAAGATGACCGTCGAGTGGGGCGACAAGGACGGCTCGTTCGGTGAGAAGCACACCGTGCGGGACCTGGTCGGCGCGAAGAAGGGCGAGGACGTGGCCGCCGCGGTCGCCGACTTCGACAACGACGGCAAGCTCGACATGGTGCTCAACGTCATCGAGCCTTCCGGCGGTGACGACCCGTCCACGGCCAGCCTCGCCGAGTACCGTCCGGGTCCGCTCAACCGCATCGACCTCACCTCGCCCGACGCCGTGCACTCCGACATCGGCGACCACGGCGAGGTCGAGGGACTGAGCGTCGCCCGGTACAACGACGACGACACCCCCGACCTGGCGGTCCTCAACCACATCGGTGACGGCATGGTGCACCGCGAGGCGCGCCTCTCGCAGCCGGGCGGCGGCCTCGGGGACTACGACGGCGTGGCCAACGGGAAGTACGGCGAGTCCGGCACCTGGGGCGAGCCGCCGGCCATGCCCACCGACGGCTGGTCGCAGTTCTTCACGTCCTGCGCGTAGTCACCACGTCGTCGACGCCACAGACTTCACCGGCTCCACCTCCGGCTCCACCGAGTGACCGGTGGAGCCGGGCCCGTGGCGGGCCTTCCGGGGCGGCACCCGCGCGCCGGCGGGGTGCCGCCCCTTGGCGTGCCGCCCCCGCCCCGCCGGGTTCGCCGCGCGCCGTCTGCGCACGCGCACGGACCCGCTCTCGGGCGCGGCGCTGACGGTCTCGGCATGGTGGCCCTCGCCCTCGCCGCCGCCACGGCCTCGGTGACCGCCCCCCGTCGCCTCCGCCGTGCCACAGGGAGGCGCCCCGGGCCCGCGGGCACCGCGTCCCGGAGGTTCGCGCCCGGCGCTCACGCGCCGTCCAGCGCCTCCCGCCAGGCGCGGACGGCTGCCGGGTCGACGGGGGTGTCCCAGCCCTGGGGGCGGGCGGCGCCGCCGATGTGGAAGGCGGTGATTCCGGCTCGGCTCAGGCCGGGGACGTGGGAGAGGGTGAGGCCGCCGCCCACCATCAGCCGGGGGCGGTAGCCGGGCTCTTTGGCCGTGGTGCGGGCGGCCTCGGCCAGCAGGACGTCGTAGCCGTCGGTGACGCCGTCCGGTGAGCCGGCCGTGAGGTAGGTGTCGAGTCCTGGCGCCTCGGCGAGCTGCTTGCGCAGGGCGTCGCGGTCGGCGGCGCGGTCGATGGCGCGGTGGAACGTCCACGGGCAGCCCGCGACGGCGTCCGTCACCGCTTCGACGGCCCGCAGGTCGGCCTGGCCCGAGTCGTCGAGGAAGCCGAGGACGAACTCGTCGGCGCCCTCGGCCCGCAGGGTGCGGGCCCGCTCGCGCAGTGCCGCGACGCCGGTGTCGCCTCCGGTTCGGAAGCCGTCGGCGAGCCGCAGCATCACCCGTAGGGGGATGGCGACGGCCGCCCGGATGGCGGTGAAGGTCTCCAGCGCCGGAGTCAGCCCGTCGGCGGCCATGTCGGCGACAACCTCAAGGCGGTCGGCCCCTCCGGCCTCCGCGGCGGCCGCGTCCTCCGCACTGAGCGCGATCACCTCAAGAATTGGTCTAGACATATCGCACAGACTGCCATACGGCGGCGACCGCCGGAAGACACCGGGCCCTCCGTCCGGCCGGACGCCCCGCACGGTGCACCACAATGGGGAGATGGCGACGACGGACCCGCACAGCAACGAACCCGCCGATTCCTCCCGTGCCGTTTCCTCCCGTTCCGGCAACCCCGTCCGTTCCGGCGACCCGGCCCCATCCGCCGCCCCCGGGACAGGGGACGGCACGGGCACCGGCACCGCCGGCCACGCGCCCGGGTCCGTGGCACACGCCGCCCTCCTCCTCCGTTGGGACACCCTGCTGCGCAGCGCCCGGGGCGGCACCGAAGGGCCCGACCCGGCCCCGTACGGCGAGGACCTCCTGCACCGCTGGGCCGAACCCCACCGCCGGTACCACGCGACCGCCCACCTGAGCGCCGTACTCGACCGCGTCGAGGAGCTGACCGCCCGCCTGGACGAGCCCGTACCGGCCGGGGACACCGGGGACGAACCCGCCCTGAACCGGTGCGATCCGGACGCCGTCCGCCTCGCCGCCTGGTTCCACGACGCCGTCTACCGCCCCGACCGCAGCGAGAACGAGGAGCGCAGCGCCCGCCTCGCCGAACGGGCCCTCCCCGAGGCGGGCGTGCCCGCACGCCGCACCGCCGAGGTCGCCCGCCTCGTCCGCCTCACCGTCACCCACGACCCGGCTCCGGACGACGTCAACGGCGCGCTTCTGTGCGACGCGGACCTGGCCGTCCTCGCGGGGTCGCCCGAGGAGTACGCGCACTACGCCGCCGAAGTGCGCCAGGAGTACGCGTTCGTCCCGGACGCCGCCTTCCGTGAGGGCCGCACCGCCGTCCTCCGGCAGCTCCTCTGCCTCCCCCACCTCTTCCGCACCGCCTACGCCCGCGGCCACTGGGAGCAGCCCGCCCGCCACAACCTGACGACGGAGCTGCGCCTGCTCGCCGCCTGAACCCTGGCCGGGAGCCCTCCCCGGTAGCCCTGCCGGGAGGCGCCGGGCCGGTGGGAATGCCACCGGCCGTGGCCGGGTTGAGCACGGCATGCCCTCCACACCCGGGACCGACAAGCCGTCGGCCGTCCGTATCCCGCTTTCTGTCTACATACTGGGCCTGTCCGTCTTCGCGCTGGGGACCTCCGAGTTCATGCTGTCGGGCATCCTCCAACCCCTCGCCAGGGACCTGGGGGTGTCGATCCCGAAGGCGGGGCTGCTGGTGTCGGCGTTCGCGGTGGGCATGGTGGTGGGCGCACCGGTGCTGGCCGCCGCCACGCTGCGGCTGCCACGGCGTACGACGCTGGTCGGGCTGCTGGCCGTCTTCATGCTGGGGCAGGTCGCCGGGGCCCTGGCACCCACGTACGAGGTGCTGTTCGTCTCGCGCGTCCTCTCCGCGCTGGCCTGCGCCGGATTCTGGGCGGTGGGCGCGGCCGTGGCCGTCTCGCTGGTGCCGGGGAACGCGCGGGCGCGCGCCATGGCGATCATGGTGGGCGGGCTGAGCGTCGCCAACATCGCCGGGGTGCCCGCCGGTTCGTTCCTGGGGCAGCAGGCCGGGTGGCGCTCGGCGTTCTGGGCGGTGGCCGCCCTGGCCGCCGTCGGCCTCGTCGGCGTCCTGATGCTGGTGCCCCGTACCGCCGTGCCGACGGGGGACGACGCGCCCAACCTCCGCCGCGAGCTGCGCATCTACCGCGACAAGCAGGTGTGGCTCGCGCTGGTGACCATCGCGCTGAACGCCGGCGCCGTCTTCGCCCTCTTCTCCTACCTGGCGCCGCTGCTCACCGACGTGGCGGGGCTGCCCGAGAGCTGGGTGCCGAGCGTGCTCGCGCTGTTCGGCGTCGGCGGTCTTCTCGGCACGGTGATCGGCGGCCGCATCGCGGACGCGCACCTGTTCGGCACGATGTACGGCGGTATCGCCGCGTCCACAGCCGTTCTGGCACTGCTCGCCCTGCTGGCCGAGTACCGTTTCGCGGCGGTCGCCCTCGCCCTCATGCTCGGCGTGACCGCCTTCACCACGGCGCCCGCCCTCAACGCCCGGATGTTCAACGCCGCCGATGCGGCGCCCACCCTCGCCGGGGCCACCACGACGGCCTCGTTCAACATCGGCAACACGGTGGGCCCCTGGCTGGGCGGCCTGGCCATCTCCGCCGGGTGGGGGTACGCGGCGGTCGCGTGGGTCGGTGCGGCGATGGCGGCGGCCGGGGTGGCCACGACGGCCGTCTCCTCCCGCGTCCACGCCCGCTCCCGGGTGGTGGCCGCCTCCTCCACGGCGCAGCACAAGGAGTACGCCGAAGCCTGATCCCCGGGGGATCGCGCTAGGGAGTGTCTTCAAAGTAGCGGCGTCCGCCCGGAGGGCGGGCCTGGCGGTGTCTGGTGCGTGCGCTCGCAAGGCGGAGGAGGGAGTCCCTGCGTGGGGGCACCTCCCGGGGCGAGCGAAGCCGAGCCCTGGGGGAAGCGGCGACCGACGACAACGCCGCGAGCGTGCGTGCCAGGCGCCGCCAGGCAGGCGGGACTTTGAAGACACGACCTAGGACGCCCGGCGGGCGCCGCCCCCGGGTCAGTGTTTGCGGCGGCGGAGCCCGGCGCCCTTCAGGTGCTGGAGAAGCTCCTTCGAGCCGACCTCGACGGCCCCGGCCCGCACCGCGGCGCCGTACTGTCCCGACGGGATGTCGTAGTGGTCGTGGTCGAAGGCGCGCGGCGGGCAGCCGATGCGGGCCGCGAACGCGTGGAGTTCGTCGTACGAGCTGTCGCTCACCAGGTGGGACCACATGCGCCCGTGCCCCGGCCAGATCGGCGGGTCGATGTAGACGGTCACAGCTTGGTGCCCAGCCGGCCCACCCGGGCGACCACCGTCGAGGTCTTCCCGCAGATCCAGTGCGGGTCCTCGCCCAGTTCCGGCTCGACCTGGAGCGCGTGCAGGTCGGAGCCGGCGCACACGGGGCAGACGGGCCACCGGCCGTACTGTTCGAGCAGCGCGTCTTGGACGTCCTGGGCTACCAGGCCGTCCACGAAGGCGACCCCCTCGGGCCACTGCCCGACCCACCAGCGGCGGTGGGTGACCGACTCCTCGACCATCGAGACGATGTCGGCGCGGGCCACGTCGCTCGCCTCCAGGTCCGCGAGGATCAGCGCGCGGGCGGCGTGCAGGGCGCGTTCCAGCGGGTCCTGCCGCCCGGGGACGGCGGGGTCGCGGCCCTCGCCCGGCGGGTCCGAGCCTGGTGCGGATTCCATCGGTGCCATACCTCCATTGCACCACTGCTGCCCCGTACGGCTCACAGCTCGCTGACCACTCGCTGACCGCCAAGTGCCGCAACAGCCATTGACGGGCAACCGAATCGAAAATATCTTCCACCCGTGAGCAGTAATCTGAAGGAAAATTTCACCTTCCGATCAGAGCACCGGCGGGCAGCCGAGCCGACGTCGCCTCCGACGGGGACGACGGAGGCGACGGCGACGGCCGGAGCTTCGGCCACGGCAGGCACCAGGGAGCCGACGGCGACGGCGGGGCCACCGGCAGCGAGGACGCCGGCGGCACCCGCGGGACCCGCGACGTCGACGGCACCGGCAGGACCGACGGCACCTGCGGGGGCCGCGAAGCGGCCGGGACCCGCGGGGGCCAGGCCGCCGGCACCCCGGGCGGGTGGGCACCAGGCCGTGCGCCCCGGGCCGACCGCGCTCGCGGCGAAGGTGCGCACGATGGCCCCGTCGATGACGCGCTCGATGCAGCGGGTCGCCGAGGCGGTCGCCGGTGATCCCGCCGGGTGCGCGCAGCTCACCGTCACGGGCCTGGCCGAGCGCACCGGAACGAGCGAGGCCACCGTGGTGCGCACCTCGCGCCTTCTCGGGTATCCCGGATACCGGGACCTGCGGCTGGCTCTCGCGGGGCTGGCCGCGCAGCAGGAGTCGGGCGCGGCTCCCGCCGTGACCGCCGACATCGCCGTGGACGACCCGATGCCCGACGTCGTCGCCAAGCTGGCGCTGGACGAGCAGCAGACGCTGGCCGACACGGCCGCCGCGCTCGACGTGGCGCAGGTCGAGGCGGCCGTCGCCGCGATGGTCTCGGCCCGGCGGGTCGATGTGTACGGCGTCGGCGCCTCCGGGCTGGTCAGCCAGGACCTGGCGCAGAAGCTGCTCCGCATCGGCATGGTGGCGCACAGCCACGCCGACCCGCATCTCGCCGTCACCAACGCGGTGCAGATGCAGGCGGGCGACGTCGCGGTCGCCATCACCCATTCGGGGCGGACCGTGGACGTCATCGAGCCGTTGCGCGTCGCCTTCGACCAGGGCGCGACGACCATCGCGATCACGGGCCGCCCGGACGGGGAGGTCGCCCAGTACGCCGACCACGTGCTGACGACGTCCACGGCGCGGGAGAGCGAGCTGCGCCCCGCGGCGATGTCCAGCAGAACGAGCCAGCTGCTCGTCGTCGACTGCCTGTTCATAGGCGTGGCCCAGCGGACGTACGAGACGGCGGCGCCCGCGCTCTCCGCCTCGTACGAAGCGCTGGCGCACCGCCACTCGCCCCGGCCCCGGGGCCGTTGAGGCCCGCTGCCCGACGAGCGAGGCCGCGCCCGCCCCGGCAGCCCCGGGAGGCGCGGCACGCCGCGGACGCCCAGGATCCAGACCGCCCCCGCCCAGAGCCACAGAAAGCCGCTCCCGCATGACCACCTCACAGCCCGCCACTCCCCTCGGTTCCTCCGGCTCGCAACCCGACCCCGCGCGGCCCGACCGCGCACGGTCCGGCTCCGCGCGACCCGGCGCCGCGCCGGCGGAGTCCGCCGCCCCGTCCGGGACCGCCCCCGAGCAGGACGCCGCGTCGTCCCGGCCGGACGCGTCGCGCTACGACGTACTCCGCCATCAGTTGGACACACTCACGACCGAAGCGTTTCGCAGCGAGCTGGCCCAAATCGACCAGCTGCCCACGCTGGAGATCGCGGAGATCATGAACGGCGAGGACAGCACCGTCCCCACCGCCGTGGCCGCCCGGCTGCCGCAGATCGCCGCCGCGATCGACGCCATCGCCGAGCGGATGGCGCGCGGCGGGCGCCTCCTCTACGCGGGCGCGGGGACGGCCGGGCGCATGGGCGTGCTCGACGCCAGCGAGTGCCCGCCGACCTTCAACACCGCTCCCGGCCAGGTCACCGGCGTGATCGCGGGTGGTCCCGGCGCGATGGTGAACTCCGTCGAGGGCGCGGAGGACAGCCCCGAGATGGCCGCGGCCGACCTGGACGCGCTGTCTTTGACCGCCGACGACACCGTGGTGGGGATCTCCGCGTCGGGGCGTACGCCCTTCGCCATCGGCGCCGTCGAACACGCGCGCGCCCTGGGCGCTCTCACAGTGGGACTGTCCTGCAACGAGGGCTCGGCGCTCGCGGCAGCCGCCGAGCACGGCATCGAGGTCGTCGTCGGCCCCGAGCTGCTGACCGGCTCCACCCGGCTGAAGGCCGGCACCGCGCAGAAGCTCGTCCTCAACATGCTCTCCACCATCACGATGATCCGGCTGGGCAAGACCTACGGGAACCTGATGGTGGACCTGCGCGCCTCCAACGAGAAGCTGCGCGCCCGCTCACGGCGGATCGTCGCGCTGGCGACGGGCGCGCCCGACGACGCGATCGAGAGGGCGCTCGCGGCCACGGACGGCGAGGTCAAAGCCGCCATCCTCACCATTCTGGGTGACGTCGAAGGACCGAAGGCCCAGCGGCTGCTGACCGCCTCCCACGGACATCTGCGCGCGGCCCTCACCGCGGCAGCCACCGACAGGTCCGAGGGCGACGCCTGACCTTGCTCTCCCACCGAACCGTTACCGCACCGACCGCCCCCACAGGACCGACCACCCGAACCGGACCGAACGCCCGTACCGCCTGCACCATGGCACCACTCAAAGAAGAGCGACCGCACCATGAGCACAGACAGCACCAAAGACCGCGCTGAAGGCAGCGGCAACCCCCACCGGCGTATCGCGGAAGCGATCCTTCCCCTGGTCGGAGGGGCGGCGAACGTCACCTCCGTCACCCACTGCATGACCCGCATGCGGCTGGCCCTCGCCGACCGCTCCCTCGTCCAGGACAAGGCCCTCAAGGCCCTCCCCGACGTGATGGGCGTGGTCGAGGACGACACCTACCAGATCGTGCTCGGGCCCGGGAAGGTCGCCCGGGTGACGCCCGAGTTCGAGGCGTTGACCCGGCAGGCCGGCCCGGGCGCGGCAGCGCAGCCGTCGAACGCGTCGAAAGCGAACGCTTCGGACGCGGCGACACCGGAAGCACCCGAGGCGGCGTCACCCGACGCGGCGGCTCCGGCGGCGGCCAAGACGGCCGACGACCTCGCCGCCGAGGGCGCGGCCCTGCGCGCGGCCCGCAAGGAGAAGAACGCGACACCGGTGAAGCTGATGCTGCGCCGTATCGCCAACATCTTCGTCCCGCTGATCCCGGCGCTGATCGGCTGCGGCATCGTCGCGGGCATCAACGGCCTGTTCACGAACGCGGGCTGGCTGCCTTCCCTCACCCCCGCACTGGCGGCGATCGCCAGCGGCTTCATGTCACTGATCGCGGTCTTCGTCGGCATCAACACCGCACGGGAGTTCGGCGGTACACCGGTGCTGGGCGGTGCCGCGGCCGCGGTCATCGTCTTCCCCGGGGTCGCCGACGTCTCCGCATTCGGCGAGAAGCTGGCGCCGGGCCAGGGCGGCGTCCTGGGGGCGCTGTTCGCCGCGCTGCTGGCGGTGTACGTGGAGAAGGGCTGCCGTCGCGTCGTTCCGTCCGCCGTGGACGTGCTCGTCACACCGACGCTGACGGTGCTGGTGTCGGGCCTGGTCACGCTGTTCGGACTGATGTTCGTGTGCGGCGAGATCGCCACCGGCATCGGACACCTCGCCGACTGGCTGCTCGACCACGGCGGAGCCGCCGCGGGATTCGTCCTCGGCGGGCTCTTCCTGCCTCTGGTGATGCTCGGCCTGCACCAGGCGCTCATCCCGATCCACACCACGCTGATCGACCAGAGCGGCTACACCGTGCTGCTCCCGATCCTGGCCATGGCCGGCGCGGGCCAGGTCGGCGCCGCGGTCGCCATCTACCTGCGGCTGCACCGCAACACCTCGATCCGCAAGACCATCCGCTCCGCGCTTCCCGCCGGCTTCCTCGGCGTGGGCGAGCCGCTGATCTACGGCGTCTCGCTGCCCCTGGGGCGCCCGTTCATCACCGCGTGCGTGGGCGGCGCGTTCGGCGGCGGCGTCGTCGGCCTCTTCTACCAGCTGGGCACCTCGGTCGGCTCCACCGCCATCGGCCCCTCGGGCTGGGCCCTCTTCCCCCTGCTCAAGGGCAACCACGGGCTGGGCGCCATCGCCGCGATCTACGGGCTCGGGCTGGCGGCCGGGTACCTCGCCGGGTTCGTGGCGACGTACTTCTTCGGGTTCAGCAAGCAGATGCTCGCCGATCTGAACGCGCCGTCCGAGAGCGAGGCCGCCGAGCCCGACACCGCCACGGGCTCCTCGCCCGAGCCCCCCGCGGGGGGCACCGCCCCTGACCCCGCACCCGCCCCGGCACCGGCGGGTGGCGGCTCACTCGGCGGCGGCTCCCTCGTGTGACGGGAGCACCGGCCTGGCCCCGGCGCGGCCGGGCCGGTGCGGACCTCAGCCCTGGTCCGGGTCCCCCTTGATGAGGGCGAACGTGGCGCCGGCCGGGTCCCTGAGCATGGCGAGGCGCCCGACCCCGGGGGCGTCCGACGGCGGCATCAGCGCGCTCGCCCCCGCCCCGGTCGCCCTGGTGAACGTGGCGTCGCAGTCCTCCGTGGCGAAGTACGGGTGCCACTCGGACGCGGAGCCGGCATCCCGGTGCTCCCGCGTCAGCTGCATCATGCCGCCCTGCCCCGTGTCCTCGGGCGTGCCACCGCCGGGTGCGGAGAAGACGGAGTAGACGAGACCGTCACCCATCGGCATGTCCTCGTAGCTCCAGGAGAACACGGACGTGTAGAAGTCCTTCACCGCGGCGGCGTCCGTCGTGTACAGCTCCGTCCAGCACAGCGTCTCCGGCTCCATGACGACGTCGAGACCGACCGTCTCACGCGGCTGCCAGACGGCGAAGCCGGCACCGGCCGGATCGGTGAACTGCGCCATCCGGCCCGCGGTGAACACGTTCATCGGCGCGGCCCGCACGGCCCCGCCCGCCCGTTCCACGGCCGCGCGGGTGGCGTCCGCGTCCCGCGTGTGGAAGTACACCGTCCAACTGGGATCGCCCTCTCCCATCAGCGGGCCGACGGCCGCCACCACCTCACCGTTCCGCCGGAAGAAGCCGTAGCCCCCCGCCTCGGGCCCCGCGGACTGGAACTCCCAGTCGAAGACGCTCGTGTAGAAGGCGACGGCGGCCTCGACGTCGGGAGCGGCGAGGTCGAGCCAGTTCGGAGTGCCGGGAACGAAGGCGGTCGTCAGCATACGGATCCTCCGGCGTGCGGGAAGCGGTGGCTGTCGTCGGGGGCCGCACCGCTCGTTCCAGCCAGCATGGCAGCAGTTGCGGCCGCCCGCCGCTCAGACGCCGGCCGCCCGCTGCTCGGGCCGCCGGTCGGAGCCCGCCAGGACGGCCCTCGCACCCGCCGGGCCGCCACCGCTGCGCGGTGCGGGGCGCCGGGTCTCACACGTCGCCGCGCCGCAGCAGCACCCGGCCCAGGCTCGCCTGCACCGTCGCCAGTCCGCGCACCACCGGGACGACCGTCGCCAGGAGGAAGACGCCGAGCACCAGGTTGCCTGCGATGTCGGGCGCGCGCCCCGTCAGACCGAACGCCAGATCGACCCAGCCGTCGCTGTCGCCACGGGGGATCGGCCAGGACCACAGCCCGTACGTCACCCCTCCCACACCGCCGGCCAGCCACGTCAGCGTGAGGCAGAAGGTCACCACGCGGACCGGGAAGGCGAGGACGGCGTGCACCAGGTCACGCCACGCCTGCGGATCGCGGACACCGCTCCAGCGTCCTGAGTGGCCCGGGCCGGGCCCGGGCGCCACCGCCCTGGCGGGGAGCGGGCGGCCGGTCACGGCGGCGATGTGGTCGGCCTCCACCCGGGCCAGGTACCGCGCCATGGCCAGCGTTCCGGCCAGCACGGGGACTCCGACGAAGAGGATGAGTGTCGAGACGCCGACGGCGAAACCGGTGATCATCAAGGTGAACGAGGCGATGCCCAGGGGCAGCCCGGACAGCAGGTAGCCCACCTCACGACCGAATCGCCCACCGCGAGCGCTCCTGTCGGCAGGGAGCGCGGAGAGCGGCGTCCTCGTCTGCGCGTGCGTCGTCGATGTCATACCTCCACTCTCGCCGCGCGTCCGCCCGCCCCCCAGACGGTTGGGGCCCGTATCCCCGGTGTACCTAGCACTACCCCGCCGCGAGGTGGAGGCCCGTTCCGCCCCGGCGGCCCGGCAGACCTCAGTGGACGGTCACCGCCACGGCGTTCGAGGGCTGTCCCGCCACCACCGTGCGGACGTGGTTCAGTCCCTTGATGCCCAGCTTGACGCGCATCGAGTAGTCCAGGGACCGGTTGACGACCGAGGTCCCCGGCAGCGTCTTCCACGTGCCGTGCTGCTTTTGCTGGAGGTGGACGGCGGTGCCCTCCTTGATCCCGGTCACCTTCCCGTGCAGCCGGAACTGCTCCCACTGCTTCACGTCGTGGCGGTCGGCCTTCACGGTGTTGGTCTTCGCCGCGTCTGCGGCCCCGCCGGCCGGGGAGGACGGACCACCCCCTGTGGTGGCTGTGGTGGCTGTGGTGGCGGCGCTGGTGGTCGCGGTAGCGGCTGCCGTGGTGGCCTTGGGTGAGGCGGCCGCGCCGACGGCGGCAGCGCCGACGGCGGCAGCGCCGGCCAGGCCGACGGCGACGGCGGCCGCAACAGCGGTACGGAGACGGAAGGGTGAGGTCACGTTGCACTTCCCGTTCTCTTGAGGGACGCAGACGTACATACGCCCGCAAGCGGTGCGATCGCCTGCGCACCAGACATGCCCCCGCGAACACCCATGTATCCCTGAGCGGGAGAACGGGGTGTCCCCGGAAGGGGAAACCGAGCATCCCCGGGAGGGGAAACCGAGCGCCCCTGGGGAGGGAAAGCCGAGCGTCCCCGGAGTGGGGAGCCGGGTGGCGGGAGTTGAGCGCGCGGTCGCGGAGACCGCGCGCGGACGGCCCGGCCCCTCACTCCCCTTCCGCGTCCAGTTCCAGGGCGTTCTTCGCCCGCTCCAGCGACTCCTCCGACGCGCCGTGTCCCGGATTCTCGGTGGCCAGGGCCTGGTTGAGGGTGACGAAGGGGCGCATGCGCCGCTCGTAGCGGGCGAAGGCGGCGGCGAAGTCGCCGGCGCCCCTGCCGAGTTCGCCGGCCAGGACGTAGGCACCGGTCAGGGCGAGGCTGGTGCCCTGGCCGGAGAGCGGCGAGGAGCAGTATCCGGCGTCTCCGACGAGCGCGACGCGTCCGCGCGTCCAGTGGTCCATGCGGACCTGCGCCATGGCGTCGTAGTAGAAGTCCGGCGCGGTCCTCATGGCCTCCAGCAGCTTCGGGGTGTCACCGCCGAGGGCGGACAGGCGTGCGGCGAGGAGTGTCCGCTGCTGCTCGGTGTCGCGGTGGTCGTAGTCGAGCGGGCCCGACATGAAGCCCAGGGTGGCGCGGAGTTCGGTGTTGTCCCGTACGGGGTAGAGGCAGTAGCTGGCGCCCTCTCCCTGCGACCAGACCTGCCAGTTGTCGAGCCCTGGGAAGTTGTCGGTGGAGAAGACGGCCACGTAGGCACCGAGGTGGTGGAGGTGGTCGGGCTCGGGTCCGAAGGCGAGACGGCGGACGCCCGAGTGCAGGCCGTCCGCGCCGACGACGTGGTCGAAGGTGCGGCGGGTGCCGTCGGCGAAGACGGCCGTCACACCGTCGGGGCGCTGGTCGAGCGCGGTGAGCGAGGTGCCGAAAAGGAACGCGGCCCGCCCCTCCACGGCCCGGTGGAGCATGGCGGTCAGGTCCTCGCGGAGCAGTTCGATGTCGCCGCTGTCCATGCGTCCGCCGCTGTAGGTCATCTCCGTCGAACGCCACAGCTCGTTGCCGTCGCCGTCGTGCATCGACATCCCGCGCATCCGCGTGCGGGCCGTGCGCGCCTTCTCCAGGAGGCCCATCCGGTCGAGTACGTCGAGTGCGACACCGCGTACGTCGACGGCCTGGCCTCCCGGGCGGGGTGCCGGGGCGCGCTCGACGACGGTCGGCTCGAAGCCGCGCTCGCGCAGCCAGTAGGCGAGGGTCAGGCCGGCGACGCTCGCGCCGGAGATGAGGACGGTCCTCATGAAAGACTCCTTCGTACGGTGTACGCGCCCTCGGGGGCACGCCGCTGAATGTACGGCGTACACGCACAGTCGCATACGCGCGGAAAGCGCCGCTGAACTAGGACAGAGCGCTCGTCGCACACCCTTGCCACCGGTGACCGCTGTACTAGGACAGACAACGGGAGGAGGGGACTGTGGCGAACACCACACCACCGCCGTACGCCCGGATCGTCGCGGAGCTGCGGCGCCGCATCACCGACGGCGAACTGGCCCCGGGAGAACGGGTGCCCTCCACCCGCCGGCTCGCAAAGGAGTGGAACGTCGCACTGGCCACCGCGACCAGGGCACTGACCGTGCTGCGCCAGGAGGGACTCGTAGACGCCAGGCCCCGGGTCGGCACCGTCGTCGCGACTCCGCGGCACCACCCGGCACCCCCGCCAGGACACCGCACCGCCGACCGCCCCGCCAAGGAGACGGAGGTGACCCGTGAGCGCGTCGTCCGGGCGGCCGTCGGCATCGCCGACGCGGAAGGCATGGCCGCGCTGTCCATGCGGAGCGTGGCGGCACGCCTCGGCACCGCCACGATGACCGCCTACCGCTACGTGGGCGGCAAGGACGACCTGGTGCTGCTGATGGCGGACACCGTCCTCGCCGACCTGCCGCTGCCGCACCGACCGTCCGGCGGCGCCGCCCCCGCCGACTGGCGGGGGCGGCTGGAAGCGGGGGCCAGGGCCCTGTGGCAGGTGCACCGCGCCCACCCCTGGCTGGCGCAGATCGGCCCCCTCACCCGGCCGCTGCTGCTGCCCAACCTGATGACGTACTCCGAGTGGATGCTCTCCGCGCTGGACGGCCACGGCCTGTCCCCGGCGGCCATGCTGAACGTGAACGTCCTCCTCTACAGCCACGTGCAGGGGCTCGCCGTCCAGTGGGAGCGGGAGACCGCGGCCCGGAGCACCACGGGGCTGACCGACGAGGAGTGGCTGGCGGACCAGTCCGCCACGATGGACGCGCTGACCACCTCCGGCGCCTACCCGACGTTCACCCGCGTCGTCGGCGCGCTGGGCCGCGACGGCTACGACCTGCGCCTGGACGAACTGTTCGAACTGGGGCTCACCGCCCTCCTCGACGGCGTCGCCCGGTTGCTCGACGAGGCGCGGGGCTGCTCCGACGGCGAGGCGCGGGGCCGCTGCTCCCATGGCGAGGAGTGAGGCCAGGCAGCCCGGCGAGGCGTGAGCCGGGCTGCCCGGCGAGATGTGAGCCAGGCATCCCGGCGAGACGTGAGGCCAGCTGCCCGGCGCGAGGTGAGGCCGGGTGTCCGGCGCGAGGGCGCACGACCGGTCGCCCGGGCGAGAGGAGATCCGGTGCGGCGACGGGCCGCGGCTATTCGCTCGACGGCCCGCCCGCGCTTCGGCAGGCTCCCGTCATGGAAGCCACCGTCTGGCCCCTCTACGGGCTGCGCCTGACAACCCCCCGCCTCCAACTCCGCCTCCCCGACGCCCCCACGCTCACCGCGATGGCCGAACTGGCCGCGGGCAAGGTGCACGACGAGAACGAGATGCCCTTCAGCGTCCCCTGGACCGCGACGAGCCCCGAGGGCCGCAGGCGCGGCTGCTTCCAGCACGTGCTGAGCACCATCGCCGACTGGCGCGAGGACGCGTGGACGCTGAGCACGGCCGTGGTGCACGACGGCACAGTGATCGGCCGCTGCGACCTGTCGGCCGACGCGTTCGCCGTCGTCCGCGAGGCGAGCACGGGATCCTGGCTCGGCATGGCCCACCAGGGCCGCGGGTTCGGCACGGAGATGCGGGCCGCGCTGCTGCACCTGGCCTTCGCGGGGCTCGGCGCCCACAGCGCGACCTCGACCGCCATGGCGGACAACGCGCGCTCGCGCGGCGTCTCCGAGAAACTCGGCTACCGGCCTGACGGGTTGACGGTGGAGGCCGTCCAGGGCAGGCGCAGGCCCGTGCACCGCTTCCGTCTCGACCGCGCCGACTGGGAGCAGCACAAAACCGTCCCGGTGGAGATGGCGGGGCTGGACGCGGCCTGTCTGGCCCTCTTCGGGCTCGGGGGCACGGCGCACCCTCCGGCGGACGCCCCGCGGTGAGAGGCTGGGGCGCGCAGACGGTTCGCCGGCAGCACCGAGGGATCGCAGCCGCACCGAAGGTCCGCAGCCGCACCGAAGGAAGGACCGCACATGCCCGCCGAAGGCCACACGATCACCATCGAAGAAGGCACCGAGCGCGTGCGGGCGACGCACGCGGGACAGGTACTGGCGGACAGCGACCGCCCGCTGCTGCTGAGCGAGACCGGCTATCCGGTGCGCTACTACCTGCCGCCCGAGGACGTCCGCACGGACCTGCTGACCCCGTCCGAGACCCGCACCCGCTGCCCCTTCAAGGGCACCGCCTCCTACTGGTCACTGGCCGACGGCAGCGCGGGGGACGTCGCCTGGTCCTACCCCGAACCCCACGCCCGGGTCTCCGAGATCAAGGGCCACCTGTGTTTCGCGGACGTGGAGGTCGGCTGAGGCCCGCTCGCACACACGCCCGAGGGCGGGCACCTGTGAAGGTGCCCGCCCTCGGGGTGGACGGATCCGGTGGGACTCCCCGTGGGGAATCCCGTGGGAGGCCGGACTCAGAAGTCCATGCCGCCCATGCCACCGGCGGCAGCCGCGTCGGCGCCCGCGGCGGCCTTCTCCGGCTTGTCGGCGATGACGGCCTCGGTGGTGAGGAAGAGCGCCGCGATGGAGGCGGCGTTCTGCAGCGCGGAGCGCGTCACCTTGGCCGGGTCGAGGATGCCCTCGGCGATCATGTCGACGTACTCGCCGGAGGCGGCGTTCAGACCGTGACCCGGGGTCAGGTTGCGCACCTTCTCGGTGATGACGCCGCCCTCGAGACCGGCGTTGACCGCGATCTGCTTGAGCGGGGCCTCCAGGGCCAGCTTGACGGCGGCGGCACCGGTGGCCTCGTCGCCCTCCAGCTCCAGCTTCTCGAAGACCGACGATGCCTGGAGCAGAGCCACGCCACCGCCGGCGACGATGCCCTCCTCGACGGCCGCCTTCGCGTTGCGAACGGCGTCCTCGATGCGGTGCTTGCGCTCCTTGAGCTCGACCTCGGTGGCGGCACCGGCCTTGATGACGGCCACGCCGCCGGCCAGCTTCGCCAGGCGCTCCTGGAGCTTCTCGCGGTCGTAGTCCGAGTCGCTGTTCTCGATCTCGGCGCGGATCTGGCTGACCCGGCCCGCGACCTGCTCGCTGTCGCCCGCACCGTCGACGATGGTGGTCTCGTCCTTGGTGATCTGGACCTTGCGGGCGCGGCCCAGCAGGTCCAGGGAGGCGTTCTCCAGCTTGAGACCGACCTCCTCGGAGATGACCTGGCCACCGGTGAGGATGGCGATGTCGCCGAGCATGGCCTTGCGGCGGTCACCGAAGCCCGGCGCCTTGACGGCGACGGACTTGAAGGTGCCGCGGATCTTGTTGACGACCAGCGTGGACAGGGCCTCGCCCTCGACGTCCTCCGCGATGATCAGCAGCGGCTTGCCCGACTGCATGACCTTCTCCAGCAGCGGAAGGAGGTCCTTCACGTTGCTGATCTTGGAGTTGACGATGAGGATGTAGGGGTCCTCGAGCTCCGCCTCCATGCGCTCCATGTCGGTGGCGAAGTAGGCGGAGATGTAGCCCTTGTCGAAGCGCATGCCCTCGGTGAGCTCCAGCTCGAGCCCGAAGGTCTGCGACTCCTCGACGGTGATGACGCCTTCCTTGCCGACCTTGTCCATCGCCTCGGCGATCAGCTCGCCGATCTGGGTGTCAGCGGCGGAGATGGAGGCGGTGGAGGCGATCTGCTCCTTGGTCTCCACGTCCTTGGCCTGCTCCAGCAGGGCGGCGGAGACGGCCTCGGTGGCCTTCTCGATACCGCGCTTGAGCGCCATCGGGTTGGCACCCGCGGCGACGTTGCGCAGCCCCTCGCGGACCAGCGCCTGAGCCAGGACGGTCGCGGTCGTCGTGCCGTCACCGGCCACGTCGTCCGTCTTCTTGGCGACCTCCTTGACCAGCTCGGCGCCGATCTTCTCGTAGGAGTCCTCGAGCTCGATCTCCTTGGCGATGGAGACGCCGTCGTTGGTGATGGTGGGGGCGCCCCACTTCTTCTCCAGAACGACGTTGCGGCCCTTCGGGCCGAGCGTGACCTTGACGGCGTCGGCAAGCTGGTTCATGCCACGCTCAAGACCGCGCCGCGCCTCCTCGTCAAAGGCGATGATCTTGGCCATGTGGGTTGGTCCTCCCTGGATTCCCCCATGCCCGACGCAAGGGGAGGGTTGGATTGCTCCGGACCGCGTGGCGCCCGCGACGGACGGCCTGCGGCCCGGCGGTCCCTTCCCCGCCCAGCCCGCGGACCTCACCGACCCGGTCCTTGTCTGTCACTCTCACTCGTAGAGTGCTAACCCAATGATTAGCACTCGGGCCCCATGAGTGCAAGCGGCTCCGAAGGAGTCTCCATGAGGGGTGGCGATGGGGACGCGGGCATCAGTGAGGGGCCGCACCCCACGGGGTGCGGCCCCTCTCCTGTTCGAGGTCTGCGCCTCCGCGCAGTCCGGCGACACTCAGCCGGTCACGCGGACCATGTCCGCCTGCGGCCCCTTCTGACCCTGCGAGATCTCGAACTCGACCCGCTGTCCTTCGTCGAGAGTGCGGTACCCGTCCATCTGGATCGCGCTGTAGTGGACGAACACGTCCGCACCACCGTCGACCGCGATGAAGCCGTACCCCTTCTCCGCGTTGAACCACTTGACGGTGCCCTGAGCCATTCCTAACTCCCCTATTACTGGCCCTTGCACGAGCCCGCACTTCGCGAACCCGGGTCAGACCTCACCCCCACGAGTGGTGGGGGCGTGCGCCGGAACGCGTCGACCGCCGCTGAATGTATCTGCACGGACGCCCTGTGCAACAGGTCAATCGGACGAGAATTCTGGGCACGGTTGATCGGAAGAACCGCCTCAACTGCGGTGCTACCAGGGCAAGTCGGGCCGGGCATAGGGGGTCAACACGACAATTGCCACGGCGTTTTCGGCACCAACTTGTCGCACCGCCGTTCACGCGCTCATATGCGTCCGGCAAGCGGCGGTGCGGCACCTCGGGAAACTGCCGTCACTCTACCGCCTTCCGAAACGCGGAATCGCCTCCTCCGGATCAAATCCGGAGGGGGCGATTCCGTGGTCGCGTCTCAGCAGCCGGGCGTACGGCCGGTGGACGTTCAGCCGCCGGCCACCGCCGGGATGATGGAGACGCCCGCGCCGTCCGGCGTCGGCGTCTGGAGGCCCTGTTCGAACCTGACGTCGTCGTCGTTGACGTAGACGTTCACGAAGCGGCGCAGCTTCCCGGTGTCGTCGAGGACGCGGGCGCTGATCCCCGTGTGGTTCTGCTCCAGGTCCGAGAGCACCTCGGCGAGGGTGCCGCCCTCGGCGGTGACCTCCGCCTGGCCGCCGGTGTAGGTGCGCAGGATGGTCGGGATCCGGACGTTCACGCTCATGTTTCGCATCTTCCTTACATGTGAGGGGGTTGCCGCGGGCCGGGGCGGGAAGCGGCTGGTCAGGCCAGGCCGGCGTCGCGGAACGCACCGAGGTTGGGCCGGATGACGGCGGTGGGCCGGGCCGAGGGGGCCACGGCGTCCAGCGTCTTGAGGCCGTCGCCGGTGTTGAGGACCACCGTCGTCAGGGTGGGGTCGATCGCCCCCGACTCGATCAGCTTGCGCGTCACGCCCAGCGTGACGCCGCCCGCCGTCTCCGCGAACACGCCCTCCGTCCGCGCGAGCAGCTTCATGGCGTCCACGATCTGCTCGTCGTCGACGTCGTCGACGGCTCCGCCGGTCCGCTTGCAGATGTCGATGACGTACGGACCGTCGGCGGGGTCGCCGATGGCGAGGGACTTGGCGACGGTGTCGGGCTGCTTGACGGGGCGCACGGCGTCCGTCCCGTCCTTGTAGGCGCGGGAGACCGGCGAGCAGCCCTCGGCCTGCGCTGCGAAGATCCGGAACGGCTTGTCCTCGACGAGCCCGAGAGCGATCAGCTCCCGCAGCCCCTTGTCGATCTTGACGAGCTGGCACCCCGAGGCGACGGGGATGACGATCTGGTCGGGCAGCCGCCAGCCGAGCTGCTCGCAGATCTCGTACGCCAGCGACTTGGAGCCCTCGGCGTAGAAGGGCCGCAGGTTGACGTTGGTGAAGCCCCAGCCCTCACCCAGCGGGTCGCCGATCAGCTCGGAGCAGAAGCGGTTCACGTCGTCGTACGTGCCGTCGATCGCCACCAGATCGCCGCCGTAGACCGCGGCCATCACGACCTTGGACTGCTCCAAACCGTCGGGGATGAACACGCAGCTGCGCAGCCCCGCGCGGGAGGCGGCCGCCCCCACGGCACCGGCCAGGTTGCCGGTCGAGGAGCAGGACAGCGTGGTGAAGCCGAAGGCGCGGGCGGCCTCCAGGGCGATGGCGACCGGGCGGTCCTTGAAGGAGTGGGTGGGGTTGCCCGAGTCGTCCTTGACGTAGAGGCCGCCGGTCACGCCCAGCTCGGCGGCGAGCCGGTCGGCCTTCACCAGCTGCGTGAAGCCGGGGTTGAGGTTCGGCTTGGCGGCGACGTCGGCGGGCACCGGCAGCAGCGGTGCGTAGCGCCACATCGAGGCGGGCCCTGACTCGATGCGCTCGCGCAGCCCCTCCGGGTCACCGGTCGGCAGCTCGTAGGCGACCTCCAGCGGGCCGAAACACTCCAGACACACGAAGCTGGGGCCGAGCGGGGTGCGGGTGCCGCACTCGCGGCAGGAGAGGGCGACGGCCGCGCCCAGGTCGTAGGGCGCCGGGGTGTCGGAGGCGGTGGTGCTGGTCGCTGCAACGGTTTGCACAGCCATGTGAGGCGAGGCCCTTTCTCCTCATCTTCCCCGTGTCGTATCTCGCCACGGGCCGGAATTGGCACCGTCCCCACGAGGCGGTCTCGCCACAGCTGTCCGCGTACGCGCGGATCGCGGGATGGTTGCCGGGGCTTCAACGGGCCGTTCCCTCTGCCCCTCTGGATGAGCTGCACTATGGCGCCGGGCGGTCGGGCCGCTCGGGCGTTTGTTCGCGGGCCCCCGAGATGCGGAGGTCACCTGCGTTGTTCAAGACTGTAACCGACGGCGGTCACGCTTGAGAGGGACGTCCGAACCGCGAGATGGATCAACGCTGACCGTCCGTAGCCCCCCATCGGACCACAGGAAGGCGCGCACGTGCTCGATGAAGTGGGCCAATGGCTGCGGCGCCGCTCCTGGCGCGCCGCCGACCGGCCGCTTGAGGAGCTCCTGGCGGCCAAGCGACGCACCGGCGCCACGGTCAGCGTGGTGCTGCCGGCGCTCAACGAGGAAGCCACCGTCGGCGACATCGTCTCGATCATCCGCCGCGAGCTGGCCTCCCCCCACCCGGCCACCGGAACAGCGCTGGTGGACGAGGTGATCGTGATGAACTCCGGCTCCACCGACGGCACCGGCGCGGTCGCGGCGGCGGCCGGGGCCCGGGTCGTGCACCGCGACGACGTGCTGCCCCGGATACCGGCCAGGCCGGGCAAGGGCGAGGTGCTGTGGCGGTCACTGCTGGTGACGCACGGTGACATCATCTGCTTCGTCGACGCCGACCTGCGCGAGTTCTCGTCCGACTTCGTCACCGGCATCGTCGGCCCGCTGCTGACCGAACCCGACGTGGATCTGGTCAAGGCGATGTACGACCGTCCACTGCGGGACAGCCCGGCGGGCGGCGGGCGGGTGACCGAGCTGGTGGCGCGGCCCCTGCTCAACCTGCACTGGCCGCGTCTGGCCGGCCTCGTGCAGCCGCTGGGCGGCGAGTACGCGGCGCGCAGGTCGCTGCTGGAGCGGCTGCCGTTCCCGGTCGGGTACGGGGTCGAGCTGGGGCTGCTCGTCGACGCGCTGGACCTGGTCGGCCTCGACGCGCTGGCCCAGGTCGACGTGGGTGTGCGCCTGCACCGCAACCAGGACGGGCTGGCGCTGGGCCGGATGGCCACCGCCATCTACGCCACGGCGCAGCGCCGCATCGAGCGCGGGGTCGGTCTCGCTCGCGACCGGGGCGGTCACCGCGACGGTCCGAGCGTGCTGGGCGGCCGGTCGGGGGTGACGCCGCTGACCCAGTTCGAGCGGGGCGAAGGGGGCACCTTCGAGCCGCGCGGCCATCTGGTGGACGCGGAGGAGCGCCCGCCGATGGGCACGGTGCCCGAATACGGGCAGCGCCGGGTGGCTGCGTGACGGCGCCGCGCACGGCGGTTCGTCGGGGGGCGCCGCGCGCGGGTGTCCGGGTTCGCCACGCGCGGGGGGGGGTTCGGCGGCCACGCGTACGTTTGAGCGGATTCGAGGGCGGCTAGGCTCCGCGCATGGTCGCTGGAGCAACATCACCGAAGGCCTCGTCCCCCGCGTCGTCGCAGGTGCTCGTCGCGTCCAACCGCGGGCCCGTGTCCTACACGCGCGCGGAGGACGGCACGCTCACCGCCAAGCGCGGCGGCGGCGGTCTCGTCTCCGGCCTGTCGGCCATCGGGCCGGAGACGGACGCGGTCTGGGTGTGCGCGGCGCTGGGCGAGGGCGACCGCGAGGCTGCCCGGCGCACGGGCGGCCGCCTGGACCGCGAGGAGACCGGGGGCCAGGCCGTACGGATGCTCGACATCCCGGCGGAGACGTTCGAGGCGGCCTACCACGGCGTGGCCAACTCGGTGCTGTGGTTCACCCACCACATGCTGTACCAGACGCCGCTCGAACCCGCTTTCGACGAGAGTTTCACCCGCCAGTGGGCGGAGTACGAGACGTACAACGCCGCCTTCGCCGACGCCCTCGCACAGGAGGCCGAGCGGGGCGCCACCGTGCTGGTGCAGGACTACCACCTCACCCTCGTCCCCCTCCTCCTGCGCGAGCGCCGCCCCGACCTGCGGATCGGCCACTTCTCTCACACCCCCTGGGCGCCCGCCGACTACTTCCGGCTGCTGCCCGACGACGTCGCGGCAGGCGTCCTGCGCGGCATGCTCGGCGCCGACCGCACCGCGTTCCTGACCACCCGGTGGGCCCGCCTGTTCACCGAGTGCTGCGAGCGGGTGCTCGGCGCGGACGTCACGACGCGGGACGGCACGCTGTCCGTCACGTACGGGGGCCGCACGACCCGGATCGGGGTGCACCCGCTGGGCGCCGACGGCGACTTCCTGCGCGAGCGGGCCCACCGTGACGACGTCGCGGATCGGATGGACCAGCTGCGGGGCCAGGTGGGCACCGGACCCGACGGGCTGCCGCGCCGGACGCTGGTACGGGTCGACCGCACCGAGCTGTCCAAGAACATCGTGCGCGGCCTGCACGCCTACTCCAGGCTGCTCACCGACCACCCCGAGTGGCGCGAGCACGTCGTCCATCTCGCCTTCGCCTACCCCTCGCGCCAGGACCTCGCCGTCTACCGCGACTACACCGCCGAGGTCGGCCGAGTCGCCGACGAGATCAACTCCGCCTTCGGCACGCCCGGGTGGACGCCCGTCGTCCTGCACGTCAAGGACGACTTCGCGCGGTCACTCGCGGCGTACCGGATGGCGGACGTCGCACTCGTGAACCCCATCCGCGACGGGATGAACCTCGTCGCCAAGGAGATCCCCGTCGTTTCGGACGAGGGCTGCGCGCTGGTGCTCTCGCGGGAGGCGGGCGCATACGAGGAGTTGGCGGCCGACGCCTTCTGCGTCAACCCGTTCGACGTGCGGGAGACGGCGGACGCCGTGCACGCGGCGCTCCTGCTGGATGCGCCCGCCCGTGCGTCGCACTCCCGCCGGCTGGCCGAGACCGCCACCGCGCACCCGCCCACTCGCTGGCTCCTCGACCAGCTGCGGGAGCTAGCGTGACGCGGTGAGCGTCTCCGCGAGGCCGTTCAGCCAGCGCACCAGCCCTGCCGGGCCGCCTACCGTCACGTCCGCGCGCTCGGCGAGCCCGGGGACGGCCTCGTTCCCCGCCTGCGGGGCGCTGTAGAGCAGCAGGCCCGGCACTCCGTCACCCCTCAAGGTGGTGACGGTCTCGTAGGCGGGCAGGTCGCCCAGGTCGTCGCCCGCGTAGGCGACGACGCCGGCGCGCTTCTCACGTACGTAGTCCGCCAGCGCGGCGCCCTTGTCCGCGCCCGGGGGCCGCAGTTCGAGGACCATGCGGCCCGGTTCGACCATCAGCCCGTGCCGTTCGGCGAGGGCGCGCAGGGGGGCGCGCAGCAGGGCGAAAGCCTCGTCGGGGGAGGCCGCGCGCCGGGTGTGCACCGCGAGCGCCCTGCCCTTGTCCTCCGTCCAGGTACCGTCCGGCGCGCCCGCCTGGCGCAGCACCGCGGGGAGTTCGGCACGGACAGCGGCCACCCCGGGCGGGGGTTCGGGCGCGTGGACGGAGCCGTCGGCCGCGTCCCACCGCTCCGCGCCGTAGGCGCCCAGGACGGTCAGCCCTTCGAGCCCGGCCGCGCCCTCGAAGCCGCCGAAGCGCACGGCGTCGGCCGCGGGCCGGCCGGTGATCACCGCGATGCCCGCCAGGCGCGGGGCGAGCCGGGCGAGCGCCTGCACCGCGTCGGGGTGGGCCCGGGCCGCCCGCGGGTCGGCGACGATGGGCGCGAGCGTGCCGTCGAAGTCGAAGGCCAGTACGGCGCGTTCGGGCTCGGCACGGAGCGCGGCGAGCCCCGCGCGCCCCTCCCGCGTCCGCGGCTCGGGCAGGGATTCAGGCGACATGACCGCACCCTAACCAGGCGGACACCGCCGCGCGCTTCAGCCGGTGCGGTCGCGTCAGCGGGTACGGTCGCGGTTCGCCTGCCGCAGCCGCCGCAGCCTGTTGACCGTCACGGGGTCGTACTCCGCTGCCCGCGCGTCGTCGAGCAGGGCGTTCAGGTACTGGTAGTAGCGGACCGGGGACATGCCGAGCCGCTCCCTGATGGCCCGCTCCTTCTCACCCGGCGAGGGCCAGCCGCGCGCGGCGAAGGCCAGCACGGACCTGTCCTCGTCCGAGAGCCCCGCCGCGACCCCGTCGCCGGCACGCTCCGCGACCCCGTCACCCGCACGCTCCGCGTCGCGGTCGTGCGCGCGCGCGTCGTCCCCCTCGCCGGTGCCCCCGTTCGGTGCGCTCATCCCTCCACGGTAAGGCGCCCCTGCGACTCCGCCTTCACGACTCCGCCTTCTCGGCCGCCTCCGCCCTGCGCTGGAGCGCGGTCAGCACGGCCTTGGGGTCGCCGCCCTTCATCGCGGCCTTGCCGACGGACTTCTTCAGGGCGGCGTTGGTGCCGGTCCACGAGACCTTGCCGACCGGGTAGAACTCGGCGGCGGCGAGCTGGTCGAGGAAGGGCCACAGCTTCTTGTGCTTCTTGTCCTTGCGCATCCGCTCCGAGGCGCTGGTGGTGACCGGAAGCAATCCGTACCGGGCGGCGAAGGCGTAATGGTTCTTCTCCTCGTAGACGAAGGAGAGGAACTTGCCGCACGCCTCCCGGTGGTCTCTCTTCTTGAAGGCCATCATCCAGTCGCCGACGCCCAGGGTGCCGTCCGCGGGCCCGTCCCGGCCCGGCAGCTTGCCGGTGCCGTAGGAGAGGCCCTTCTTGTCGGCCTGCTGCACCAGGGTGGGGTGTCCGTTCAGGACGCCGACCTTGCCGGCGCTGAACGCCTCGAAGAGCTTCTGGCGGTCGACGCGCTGCGGAGCGGGCTCGGTGTAGCCGGGCACGACGAGGTTGTCGCGCAGCCACTCCATCGTCTCGATGTTCTCGGGCGAGTTGATGGTGTAGTTGCCGACGCTGTCGACGTAGGAGCCGCCGTTGCCGAGGCACCACATCAGCGCCTCGCCCTGGGCCTCCTCCGGGCCGAGCGGCAGTCCGTAGGGGATCTGAACCCCGGCCTGCTTGAGCCTGCGGGCGGCCGACTTGAGCGCCTCCCAGCTCTCCGGCGGCTTGTCCGGGTCGAGCCCCGCCTTGGCGAAGAGGTCCTTGTTGTACATGAGAACCCGTGTACTGGTGACGAACGGCAGGCCGTACTGGACGCGCTGCACCTCGCCGGCCTCGGCGAGCGAGACGAGGAATTCGGCCTGGTCGGGTATCGGGAGCAGCTCGTTGACCTTGTAGAGCTTTCCCTCGGCGGCCCAGCTGGCGTACGAGTCGACCTGGGCGATGTCCGGCGGATCGCCTGAGTCGACCATGTCGCCGAGCTTCTTGCCGATGTCGTTCCAGCTGTACACGGTGACGTCGACGGAGATCTCGGGGTTTTTCCTGGTGAAGGTGTCGGCGAGTTTCTGCCAGTAGATCTTCGAGCTGTTGTCCGCTCCCGGGGTGCCGTAGTCGGCCGCGACGAGCTTCAACGTGACATCGCCGGATCCAGGGCCACTGCCGCAGCCGCTCAGAGCGGACATCCCCGCCGCCGAGGCCACCCCGGTCGCGGCCATACCCAGAAATCGACGCCGATCCATCTGCTTCCCTGCCCCTTTAGAGCCTGCGAACCCTCAGAACGTGCTCCGTGCCGCGGACCCTCTGGCACCACCAATCCCCCTGGCACCACCAACCCCGGTCCGTGAGCGGGAGTCTCCCTCCGTCACCCCCGCACCGTCTACAGATGATCGATACCGGTAAGGAATCAGGTTGGCTTCCGTTCGACCTCCGTAAAAGAATTCCGCGCTCGGATGATTTAGCCTCTCCCCTTCACTCGCGGAGGCGTGCGGAATGCGCCGCGTCGCCCCCGCGCGGTCCCCTGTCCGCTCGGGCGGAAACAGGTCCGCACCCGCCGGGCGAGCAGAAGATCCCCGGAGTGGACTAGACCTTTATGGTGCTCACGCGGGAGACTGTCCCGCGTGAGCACCCCTGACGAGGCCCCCACCGCACCCCCCACGCGGCCCCCGCGCCCGACGCGGACCGCCCGGTACGTCATCGCCCTCGACGTCGGCGGCACGGGCATGAAGGCCGCCCTCATCGGCACCGGCAACGAACTGCTGCACGAGGCCCGGCGGGCGACCGGCCGCGAGCGCGGCCCCGAGGCGGTGGTCGAGGGCGTGCTCGACTTCGCCGCCGAGCTGCGTGCCGTGGGCTTGGAGCGGTACGGCACCGAGCCGTCCGCCGCCGGGGTGGCGGTACCGGGCATCGTCGACGACGAGCGGGGCGTCGCCGTCTTCTCCGCCAACCTCGGCTGGCGCGACGTCCCCTTCCGCGCCCTGCTGAGCGAACGCCTCGGCCGGGGCAGGGCCGCCGGACTGGCCCCGCTGCCCGTGGCGCTCGGGCACGACGTGCGCACCGGCGGGCTCGCGGAGGGGCGCATCGGCGCGGGCGAGGGCGTGGACCGCTACCTCTTCGTGCCGCTGGGCACCGGCATCGCGGGCGCCATCGGCATCGGCACGACCGTCGAGCCGGGGGCGCACGGCAGCGCCGGGGAGATCGGACACATCGTCGTACGCCCCGACGGGCCCCCGTGCGGCTGCGGGCAGCGCGGCTGCCTGGAGAGGCTCGCGTCGGCCTCGGCGGTCGGCGCGGCGTGGGCCGAGGCGTGCGGGAACCCGGAGGCGACGGCGGCGGACGCCGCCAAGGCCGTCACGTCGGGCGACCCCCGCGCGGCGAAGGTGTGGGCCGAGGCGATCGACGCGCTCGCCACCGGCCTGGTCACGGGCCTCACCCTGCTCGACCCGCGCACACTGATCATCGGCGGTGGCCTCGCCGAGGCGGGCGACACCCTCTTCGTTCCGCTCCGGGAGGCGGTCCGCGAGAAGGTCACCTTCCAGCCACTCCCGGCCATCGTGCCCGCGGCGCTCGGTGACGCCGCCGGCTGCCTGGGTGCGGGCCTCCTCGCCTGGGACCTACTGACCGCGGAGGTTGCGAGCCGATGAGCAAGCGAACGGTGCTGACCGGTGCCCGTGTGGTGCTGCCGGACGGGGTGCGCGAAGACGCCACGGTGACCGTCGAGGACCGTCACCTGGTGGATGCCGCCGGGCCGGGCGAGGCCGCGGAACTCGACCTGGGCGGCCACTGGATCGTGCCGGGCTTCGTCGACATGCACGTCCACGGCGGCGGCGGCGCGTCCTTCTCGGCGGGCACCCACGAGGAGTCGCTGACCGTCATCGACACCCACCGCAGGCACGGCACCACCACCATGGCCGCCTCCACCGTCACCGGCGACCTGGACGACCTGTCCCGGCAGGCCGGCTCCCTGAGCGAGCTGGTCGAGCAGGGCGAGTTGGCCGGTATCCACTTCGAGGGGCCCTTCATCGCCTGCAACCGGCGCGGCGCCCACGAGGAGTCGCTGCTGCGCGACCCCGACCCCGGTGACGTGCGCAAGCTGCTGGACGCGGCGCGCGGCCAGGCGGTGATGATGACGCTGGCACCCGAGCGCCCCGGCGGCCTGGACTCGGTGCGGCTGCTGGCCGACAGCGGCGTCATCGCCGCCGTCGGACACACCGACGGCAGCTACGAGTCCACCCGGGAGGCCATCGACGCGGGCGCGACGGTGGCCACCCACCTGTTCAACGCCATGCCGCCGCTCGGCCATCGCGCCCCAGGACCGGTGACCGCCCTGCTGGAGGACCCGCGCGTCACCGTCGAACTGATCAACGACGGCATCCACCTGCACCCCGCGGCGCTCCAGTTGGCGTTCCGCGCCGCCGGCGCCGACCGGGTCGCCTTCATCACCGACGCCATGGGCGCGGCCGGCATGGGCGACGGCCGCTACCCGCTGGGCAATCTGGAGGTCGAGGTCCGCGAGGGCGTGGCCCGGCTGGTCGAGGGCGACTCGATCGCGGGCTCCACACTGACCCTGGACCGGGCCTTCAAGCGGGCGGTCACCGTCGACGGGCTGCCGGTCACCGACGCGGTCGCCGCGCTGTCCGCCAACCCGGCGCGGCTGCTGGGCGTGGCCGACCGCGTCGGCTCCCTGGAGCCCGGCAAGCTGGCCGACCTGGTCGTGCTTGATCAACAGTTCGAGCCGGCCGGCGTCATGCGTCACGGCGCCTGGGTGGTGCCCCCGCACACCCCCTGAGCTGGCACGGGGGGTCGCCGGGTCGCCGTTCCAATGGCATGATCGCTCGCGCGGTCGCTTCGGCCGCGGTGCCGTTTCGTCGTGGGTTTGGTGTCATGAGCCGTTGTCCGACAGGTGAGGGTGGTGCGAGCGGATGATCCTGACCGTCACGCTCAACGCCGCCCTCGATCTGACCTATCGCGTGCCCCACCTCGTCCCGCACGCCTCCCACCGCGTGCGGGAGGTCAGCGAGCGCCCCGGCGGCAAGGGCCTCAACGTCGCGCGGGTGCTCGCCGCGCTCGGCTTCGAGACCGCCGTCACCGGCTTCGCCGGAGGCGAGACGGGCCGCGTCCTGCGCAGCCTCCTGGCGGCCGACGCCGCTCCCGGACACCAGAACGGCCCAGCTCGGATCACCGACGCGCTGGTGCCCGTCTCGGGGCGCACCCGGCGCACCGTCGGCGTCGTCGACGAGAGCAGCGGGGACACCACCCAGCTCAACGAGCCGGGCCCGCACGTGACCCCCGAGGAGTGGGAGACCTTCCTCGACGCCTACCGCGAGCTGCTCGACGGCGACGTCCGCGCGGTCGCTCTGTGCGGCAGCCTGCCGCCGGGCGTCCCCGTGGGCGCCTACGCGACGCTGGTCCGCGAGGCCCGCACGGCGCGGACCCCCGTGCTGCTCGACACCAGCGGCGAACCGCTGCGCCGCGGGCTCGCGGCGCGCCCCGACATCATCAAACCCAACGCGGAAGAGCTCGCCGGGATCACCGGCACGGCGGAACCACTGCGCGCGGCCCGCGCAGCGCAGCGGCGCGGCGCCCACGCGGTCGCGGCCTCGCTGGGCGCGGACGGAATGCTGCTGGTCACCCAGGACGGCGCCTGGAGCGCGGCGGTGCCCGAGCGGCTGGCGGGCAACCCGACGGGCGCGGGCGACTCGGCGGTCGCCGGGCTGCTCTCCGGCCTCGCCGAAGACCTGCCCTGGCCGGACCGGCTGGCCCGCGCCGTCGCGCTGTCCGCCGCTACGGTCCGCTCCCCTGTGGCCGGCGAGTTCGACGAGCCGACGTACGCGACGATGCTGCCGTCGGTACGGGTGCGCCGTTCCGAGGCGCCGTGAACCGGCAGGGCCCCTTCCGAGGCGCCGTGCCCCGGTAGGTAGGTCCCCTGTGACGGCGGTGGGGGCCTATGGGCTCACGGCGCCCGCCGCCGACGGGGTCAGCCCTGGTTCCAGCCCTTCTCCAGCCAGACCTGGTCGAGGTTGGCATCGCACTTGTTGCCCTCCTCGCACGAGATCTTGATGCTGTTCTGGCCCTTCTTGAGCTGGATGTTCGACCAGGTGTTCTGCCAGCCGTGCTCCCAGTCGCCCTTCTTGGCCCCGGAGAAGTTCTTCATCCGCAGCGGACGGCTCTCCGGCTCGCCGTTGACGGTGAGGGTGGCGTCGGCGTCCTTGCCCGGCACGCCGTAGCGGACGTGGAGGGTGTACTTGCCCGCCGTGGGCACGTCCTTCAGCTCCCAGGTCGCCGAGGCGCCCGGCTGGTTCATGCCCCCCACATAGGTGCCGCCGCGCCCCTTGGCTCCCTGGACGTCCTTGGCGGCGGTGGCGCTGCCGTCGAGCGTGAGACTGGCCGCGTCCTCCTTGGGCAGCGCCTTGGGCGAAGGCTTGTCGTTCTTCTCGCCGTCCGTACCGTCGTCGTTGCCCTGCTTCGGGTCGTCCTGCTGGGCGCTCCCCGAATCCTTGGCCTGCGGATCGTCCGTGTCGTCCTCGTTGAAGACGATCGCGGCGCCGATACCGATCACCACGGCGGCGACCACGGCTATCGCCCCCACCAGCAGACCCGTGCGATTGCGCCTGCCACGCCCCGGACCGCCGGGAGCACCCTGCTGGCGTGCCGCCGCCCGGCCGCCCGGCATCGTCTCGGGCGCCGCGTAGTGCGGGCTGGGCTGGTGCCCGGGCGGCGGAGGCTGCTGCGGGTAGCCGTACCCGGACTGCTGCTGGGGAGCGCCGGAGTGCTGGTAGGAAGCCGACTGCTGCTGCGGATAGCCGTAGGCCGAACGCTGCTGTTGCTGCGGATAGCCGTAGCCGTACTGCCGCTCACCGACCGCACGGACCTGGTTGAAGGAGCGGCGGGGGACGCCGGGCTGCTGGCCGGACGCGGCGGGCTGCTGCGCGCCGCCCTCCTGCCTGTACAGATAGGCGAACGGGTCCTCGTCTCCCCCTTCCGACGGGGCACCCGTGCCGTGGTTCTCGGCGGTCATCCCTTCACTCCCTACTGCGTCAGGTATCCGGGCGAGCCTACCTCTCTTGGGCGAACCGCTTGGCACGCTCATGGCCGAGCGGACCCGCGTGTGCTAGCCCGCCCTGCGCTGCCCCTTGGAGCGGGACCGCTTCTCCACGTACATCCGCTGGTCAGCGGATTGCAGGACCTCTTCGGTCGTCATCCCGCAGCCCGCCCAGCCGATGCCGAAACTGGCACCTACCCGTACCGAACGGCCGTCGACCTGCATCGGGGGGATGATCGCGTTGCGCAGCCTGACCGCGAGGTCCTGAGCCTCCGCGGGGCCCAGCCCGTCGGCCAGCACCACGAACTCGTCGCCGCCCAGCCGGGCGACCGTGTCGTCGTCCCGCACGGCGTCCGACAGGCGGCGGGCGACCTCGATGAGCACGGCGTCACCGCAGTGGTGCCCGTGGCGGTCGTTGATGGACTTGAAACCGTCCAGATCACAGAAGAGGACGGCGAGCCCCTTCTCGCCGGGCCCGTCGCCCTTCGGCGGCACCGTGTGCACATGGTGGGGGTCCGGCGGGGCGGCACCCCATCCGCTTCCGGGCCCGAATATCCCGTCCGGCGCGTCGGAGGAGCGCGGAGCGTGCGGACCCCCCGGTCCGCCGCCCAGGCCCTCCAGGTCCCAGAAGCCGTCGCCGCTCTCGTAACCGTGTTCGAAGGCCGGACCCGGTTCGTACCCGTGTCCGCCAAAGCCGTTCCCAGGCCCGTAACCGTTCCCGTACCCGTTCCCGTCCGGGCGGCTTCCCGTCGGTACGGCGGCTGGGCCGTGGCCGTGCCACCCCGCCGTCCGCTCCCCCAGCGAGCAGAGCCTGTTGCTGAGCCGGGCGCGCAACTCGGCGCCGTTGGGCAGCCCGGTCAGCGCGTCGTGGCTGGCGCGGTGCGCGAGCTGCAACTCGTGCCGCTTGCGCTCCTCGATGTCCTCGACGTGGGTGAGCAGGTAGCGGGGCCCGTCGGCGGCGTCGGCGACGACCGAGTTGCGCAGCGAGACCCACACGTACGAGCCGTCACGCCGCGCCATCCGCAGCTCCGCCCTGCCGCCCTCGGCGAAGGTGTTCAACAGCGTGCCGATGTCCTCGGGGTGGACGAGGTCGGAGAAGGAGTAGCGGCGCATCGCGGACGCCGGACGGCCCAGCAGCCGGCACAGCGCGTCGTTGATCCGCAGCAGCCGCCCGTGCTGGTCCCCGCCCATCTCCGCGACGGCCATGCCGCTCGGCGCGTACTCGAAGGCCTGCCGGAAACTCTCCTCGCTGGAGCGCAGCGCCTGCTGCTCACGCTCCAGCCGCACCAGGGCCCGCTGCATGTTCGAGCGCAGCCGGGCGTTGCTGATGGCGATGGCGGCCTGCGAGGCGTACATCTGGAGCGCCTCGCACCCCCAGGCTCCCGGGCGGCGGCCGTTGCGCGGCTTGTCGACGGACAGGACGCCGAGCAGCTCGCCGTCCGAGGCGCGCAGCGGGGCGAAGAGCCGGTCCATGGGGTGCCAGGCGTCAGGCGTCTGGCGCACCGGGGAGGGCGAGTGCCACTGCGGGACGTCGTCGTCGTCCAGCACCCAGCCCTCGGTGTACGGAACGAACCGGAGCGCTCCCCACTGCTCGCCCATCGCCAGCCGGCGCTCCCAGGAGGCGCGGGGGCCGACACGGCCCGCCATCATCGCCTCCGCCCCCGGACTGCCCGCGACAGCGGCGACGACCAGGTCGCCCTCGGCACGCACCAGGTTCACCGCGGCGATCTCGAAGCCGAGCCCCTCGACCACACCGTCGGCCACCGTCTGGAGCGTGTCGGCGAGACTGCGCGCTGTGCTGAGCCGCGCCACGACGTGATGCAGCTGACGCAGACTGGCAAGGCGGACATAGGGCTCCGACTCGGTTTCCATAGCCCTCCCCCTGAGCTGTGTACGTCAACTCCAGGTGCTCTTGGCGCCGCGTGCGGGCCTCGCTGACAGCGCTGTGCCCCCGCGCGCCCTTCGGTCCGTCTCTCCTCGCCCTTCGGCCACCCTTCCGCCGCTCCCCCGAAACCCCTCGGCCGGTCATCGGCCGGACTTCGGCTGAGCTGCGGCCGGGCCTCGGTCGGGCCCCGGTCGAGTCCACAGTCGCTCTGCGGTGCGCACAGGCGTTCCTCGGCTGTCACGGCCACTGAATCACAGCGAGCTGTTCACCCGGTACACAGGGTCAACAATTAATGCCCTCTGTGACTCAAGTCACAACAGTCAGCAATTGGTTGACTGCGCAACGTGCAACCGGCCACCTGCCCGCCGGCGCCGCGAACCCGTGCGCCCCGCGACGCCCCGGACCCACCCCCACCGCCTGCCCCGGGACAGCGGTCCTAGGCCCCGTCTGGTCCCCCAGCCCGATGCGTAATGCGAAAACCGCTGGTTAGCGTAGCGAGTGTGTCCCACGCAGTGCAGCAGCAAACGACCCACGTGCCCCCGCCCCACCCCATGCCCCATGCTGAGGGGGTGAGCGACGAGGAGTTCCGCGCGGCGATGGCGCGCCTGGCGGCCGGAGTGGTCCTGGTCACCGCGCACGACCCGGAAGAGGGACCACGCGGCGAGGACGTCGGCATGACGGCCACCGCCTTCCTGTCCGTCTCCCTCGACCCACCCCTGGTGCTGATCAGCCTCCGTGAAGAGTCCCGGATGGACGAACTGCTCTCCCGACAGGACCACTGGGCGGTCTGTCTGCTCACCGACGCCCAGACCAAGACCGCCGGTCGCTTCGCAATGAAGGCGCGGCTCAGCGACCGGCTCCTCTTCCAGGAGCTCCCCCACACCCGGGGCTCCGTCAGCGGCGCTCCCCTCGTCGACGGCGCACTCGCCGCGGTCGAGTGCCGCACCGAACAGCGCGTGACCGCGGGCGACCACACCCTCGTCATCGGCCGCGTCCTGGCCACCCGGCTCACCCACGGCGAGAGCGGCCCGCTGTTGTACTACGGCGGCCGCTACCGGTCCCTGGGCTGAGCCCCGGCCGCCGGAGGCGCCCTACTGCCAACCGCGCCCCGAGCGCCCGCGCTTGACCTCGCTGCGCTGCTTCTTCTGCCGCAGCCTGCGCTCGTTGATGCCGCGGGGGATCTTCTTCTGACGGCGCGGTGGCGGGGGCGGCGCCGTCGCCTCCGCGAGCAGAGAGGCCATCCGCACCGCGGCCGTCTCCCTGTTCCGCCACTGCGAACGGTGCTCGCTCGCCCGTACGACCAGCACGCCGCCGTCGACCAGGCGGCCGGACAGCCGCTCCAGCGCGCGGCGCTTCCACACCTCGGGAAGCGCCTGCGTACGCGCCAGGTCGAAGCGGAGCTCCACCTGGGTGTCGCTGGTGTTCACGTGCTGCCCGCCCGGCCCCGACGAGCGCGTGAAGCGCCACGTCAGCTCGGCCTCGGGCAGCGAGACCGTACCGCGTATGCAATAGGGACCGGACATGTCTCCATGGTCCGCCTTCCGCGCACACGCGTCATCCGCATTTCCCGTGGAAGGCAAAGAAGGCAAAGAAAGCTGGAACCCATGCCAGGCCCGGCTGCGTTGTGGAGGGTGAGATACGGGACGGCGGACCCGGTGAGGTACCGGTCCCGCACCGGTGATTCCCTCGGGGGTCACCACCGATCCATCACGACAGAAGGGCACCCCCATGGCTGTAAGCCTGTCCAAGGGCGGCAACGTCTCGCTCACCAAGGAGGCACCGGGCCTGAGCGCCGTCACGGTCGGCCTCGGCTGGGACGTGCGCACCACCACCGGTACGGACTTCGACCTCGACGCGAGCGCCATCGCGGTGAACCCGGAAGGCAAGGTCTACTCCGACCAGCACTTCGTCTTCTTCAACAACAAGGCCACCCCGGACCAGGCCATCGTCCACACCGGCGACAACGTCACCGGCGAGGGCGCCGGGGACGACGAGCAGATCAACGTCAACCTGGCCGGTCTCCCCGCCGAGGTCGACAAGATCGTCTTCCCGGTCTCGATCTACGACGCCGAGAGCCGCAGCCAGAACTTCGGCCAGGTGCGGAACGCCTTCATCCGCATCGTCAACCAGGCGGACGGCAACGAGATCGCCCGCTACGACCTCAGCGAGGACGCCGCCACGGAGACCGCCATGGTCTTCGGCGAGCTGTACCGCAGCGGCGCCGAGTGGAAGTTCCGCGCCGTCGGCCAGGGCTACGCCTCCGGCCTGGTGGGCATCGCCCAGGACTTCGGCGTCAACGTCTGACGACTGGCGGAGGTCAGATCACAACGCCGCGGGCCACGCGCCGATACGGCGGGCACCGGGTGGCGCTTCCCCTGCGGGAAGCGCCACCCACGCGCGTGTGGGCGGCCCCACCGAGGGTCTACCCACGCGGGTGCGGCGACCGCCCCACCGAGGTGCCCGCGACCGTGCCCGTGTCCCGTGCCGCGAGGTCGGAGAGGGCGTCGGGCTCCACGTCGGGGCGGCGAGGCGGCAGGGCGGCGGCGCAGCGGCGCCCGCGTGGGGGCGCTCCGCGCGGCGTGACACCATCGCGGCGTGCTCGACATCGGCTACGCCCTCTCCCACCGCTTTCCCGACCCGCCCCAGACGGACTACCGCAGCGCTGACGTCCGCGCGCTGCGGCACGACCTGTTCTGCGGTGACGTCTACCTCGCCGACACCGACACCGACCGCGAACTGTCCACAGCCTGGGGGTGGGTGCCGGTGCTCGACTTCGCCTGGGCGCTGTGCGACATCGCCGAGAAACTCGACCGCGCCCCTTCCCCGACGCCCGGGCGGCAGGCGGCCGCCCCCGGCAGCCGGTCCCCCGGCCCTTACCGCGCCGAGCTGGATTTCACCGAGTCCACCGACATGCTGCGCTTCACCAGGCGCTTCGGCTGGGTGGAGATCACCGCCGACTGGTCACCCGACGACGACCGCGAGCCACTGGCCTTCGGCCACACCGAGCTGCGCCGCGAGGCCCGCGACTTCCTGCACGACCTGGTCGCGGACCTCACCGACATGCATGACGGCCTGGCGGACAACCCGACGGTGTGGGACCTGACGTCGCGCTATCCCCGGACGCCGTGAGCGGTAAGGGGCCGTTGGCGACGGTGGGGGCCCGAAGGGGGCGGTGAGGGCCCGAAGGGATATGAGGGGCCGTGAGGGCTCGTAGGAGGTCTGAGGGCACCGGGGAACGCGGCGACAGGGGCACGAGGGACACAAGGGCACCGTGCGGGGCCGGCGGCGCCGGGCGGGCCGCGCCTGTCCTCTCAGTCCTCCACCCGCACCCCGAGCTGCGCGGCGAACGCCGGTGCCAGCTCCATCAGTTGGCCCGAACTGACGACCGCGCCCGCCAGGTTGCCCACGCCCGTGGCGATGTCCAGCTCCGTCGCTCCGCGCAGGTCCACGTTCTCGAACCGCACCTGGTGGAACTCGGCACGGCGCAGCACACAGTCGCGGAACGCGACCCGTTCGAGTGAGGCGCCCCCGAAGTCGGGCTCGGTGAGCACACATCCCTCGAACGTCACGTCCGTCAATTGGGCCTGGCGCAGGTTCAAGTAGTCGATCTTCCCGCCCCGCACCAGCACCCGGTTCAGCCGCGCCCCGTGCAGCTGGACACCGCCCAGCCTGGCGTCCCGCAACTCGACGTCGCGCAGCTCGCCACCCGCGAGGTCCGTACCGACCCCCCACACCCCTTCGAGCACCGAATCGATCACTCTGAGCCGCGTGAGGCGCGCCTCGTCCAGCGCACAGCGGTACATCCCCACGTCCAGCAGCGTCGCCCCGCCGCCGTCCGTCCCGCTCAGGTCGAGCCCCTCGAACCGCACTCCGTCGTAATCCCCGTCCGGCTCCAGCCCCGCCCCCTTGAAGGGCCGCAGCTCGGGCAGAGTGACCTGGGGAAGCCGCGCTTCCCGCACCGCTGATGTCGCCATCCCCCCATGCTGCCCCCGCCCACTGACAACGCCGCCGACGCGGGACCCGAGACGGGGCCGACTGACGCGGGGTCGGAGACGAGACGGCCCCGCGAGACGAGACGACCTCGCGACGGGAAACGGCCTCGCCACGGGAAACGGCTCCACGAGACGAGAGGGCCCGCGACATGGGACGGCGCCCCACGCGCGACGTGGGTTCGCGGGCACAGGACGGCAGTTGACATGAACCTCACTTCAACTCACACACTCACAGCACCAGCGGGCCGGCCTCGCCGCCGCGACGGGTAGCCGACCGCAGCCGCCCCCGAAGGAGCACCCACCATGCACGCCGTACGCCTGCACGCCTTCGGGCCGCCCGGGAACCTGACGTACGAGCAGGTTCCCGACCCGCTCCCCGTGCCGGGCCAGGTGCGCGTCTCCGTACAGGCTGCGGGCGTACACCTGCTCGACGCCACGCTGCGCGCCGGCCGCCGTCTCGGCCCCCTGCCCCTGCCCGGACTGCCCACCGTCCCCGGCCGCGAGGTCGCCGGAACCGTCACGTCACTGGGCGAGGGCACCGACGCGCGCTGGCTCGGGCGCCGCGTCACCGTCCACCTGGGCGCGGCACCGGGCGGCTACGCGGAGCTGGCCGTCGCCGACGCCGCCGCCCTCCAGGCGGTACCCGAAGCGCTCACCTGCGCACAGGCCGTCGCCATGATCGGCACCGGGCGCACCGTGATGGGCGTCCTGCGCGGTACCGACCTCGGCCCCGACGACACCGTCCTGGTCCTCAGCGCGGCCGGCGGCATGGGCGCGCTCTTGACCCAGTACGCCAAGCACCGCGGCGCCCGCGTCATCGGCGCGGCCGGCGGCCAGGACAAGACAGCGGCCGTCAGCCGCCTCGGCGCGGACCTCGCCGTCGACTACACACGCACCGACTGGAGCGAGCGCGTCCGTGTGGCGTACGGCGAACGCCCCGTACGCCACCTGTTCGACGGCCCCGGCGGAACACTCGCCCGCACCGCACTCGACCTCCTCGCCCCGGGCGGCACGCATCACGCGTACGGCGGCTCGTCCACGCTGCTGACCGACGCAGCCGCCCCGTCCAGGACGGACGCCCCGTCCACGGCGGACAGCCCGTCCGCGCGCACGCCGGGCCCCGGTGAGGCGGCAGCGCGGGGCCTCACCGTCCGCCCGCTCGACCCGGCGTTCATGCAGGCGCACAAGCGCGAACTGGAGGACGAGTCGCTGGCGCTCGCGGCCGACGGCGTCCTGACCCCGCTCGTGCACCCCTTCCCCCTCGCCGAGGCCGCCGCCGCCCACCGGGCACTGGAGACGCGGGCGACGACGGGCAGGGTGGTACTCGTCCCATAAATGCGCGCGGCCTCCCGCGAGGCGTGCCGCTGGCTTAGCGTTCCCCGTATGACCACCAGGACCGCGAAGCGGCGACGCCGGCTCGCCGGGGTGGCCGCCCTGTGCGCACTCGCCGTGGCCGCGGCCGTCGTACTGATCCGGCAGTACCAGCAGGAATGGGCCACGACGCCCCTCGTCGTATCCGCAGGGCATCGCGCCGCACAGGTGTACGAGGCAACCGACGAAGCGCTCTCCGTATCGCCAGGGACGACGAAGAAGGCCGCGGAGCGCGCAGCCCGTGCCGGAGAACTCAAGCTGCCCGCGGCGGCGAAGGGCAACCCTGAGGGCTACCTCTACCCCGGCACGTACACCGTGCGGTCCGAGACGACGCCCACCTCGCTGGTGGCCTCCATGACGAAGACCGCCCGCAAGCGGCACGCGGCGGCGCACGTCGACGACTACCGCACCCTCGTCGTCGCCAGCATCGCCCAGGCGGAGGCCGACAACTACGCGGACATGACCAAGGTCGTACGCGTGATCAAGAACCGTCTGGCACGCGACATGCCCCTCCAGATGGACTCCACCATCAACTACGCCCTCGACCGCTCCACCCTCAACACCTCACTCGCCGACACCCGCATCGACTCCCCCTACAACACCTACCGCCACAAAGGTCTCCCGCCATCCCCCATCGACAACCCCGGCCGCGAAGCCCTCAAGGCCGCCACCTCCCCCGCCGACGGCGACTGGCTCTACTTCGTCACCGTCAAACCGGGCGACACCCGCTTCACCGACGACTACGAACAGCACCTGAAGTGGGTGGAGGAGTTCAACACGGAACAGCGCAACGGCGCGTAGCCGGGACGGACGCCACCATGGCTGAATGAAGACGCCGTACCGAACGGGTTCTGTACGGACGGCCGAGGCGCCGTTACAGTAAGGGCTCTCACTCTCCCCCATGGAGAAGGAAAGGAGGAAAACCCGTGCCGATGATCCTGAGCAACTGGAGCACCAAGAGCCTCGTAAGGGCTGACGCGCTCCACAAGTGGCGAGAAGCTACCGGAATGGCCGGACCCTTCACCTTCTCCGCCCCAGGAATTCCTTTCCTGACCGTGTGAACCACGCAGTGCGCGCCCGGCCCGTGCACACGGGAGGCGAGCACGATGTTCCTTCAAACCCTTGAAGCCCTCGGCACTTTCTTCGGCGGCCTGGGCGCTCTCACCGCCGCCACCACCCAACTCCTGACCTTCTTGAAGAAGAAGGAGGACGAGCGGGGCAGCGCGGGCATCAGCAACGACGAGTCGAACGGCTGGATGACTCCCCTGGGAACCGTCACCCACTTCACCCACTTCGCCACGGCGACCTGACGGCGCACCCTTGACAAATACCGCTCCAAAACTGCGGTAATCCCCCGGCAGGGGCGGGGCGCATCGGCTCGCCGGGGTATCACGTCCCGAGGTGACGCCGAATTCCCGACCTCACTCCGTCAGGAAATACGGTTTCCCACCCAGCCCTGTCGCGTCCTCACGAACCGGGCACGCGCGTCCGGCGCCAACCGCTCGACCGCGTACCGCACGGTGATCCGCGGCAGCTCGGTCACATGACGATCGAGGAAATCCACCAGCGTTTGCTCGTCCCGGCGGCCGATCTCCCTCAGCATCCACCCCGACGCCTTGTGGATCAACGGCTCCGGGTCCCCGCGCAACCGGTGAACGAGCCGCAAGGTCGGCTCGAAGCGGCCGGCTCGGATCAACGCCAACGTGGCCACCACGGCGATCCTGCGGTCCCACAGCCACGCCGATCCCGCCAGCTCGTCCAACACCTCCAGCCGGTCCGCCGTCCGGTCCGCCGGACTGTCCGACGGGCCGTCCGCCGGAACCTCCGCCGACCCGGCCGCCGGCCCGTCCAGCAGCCACGGCCCCAGCACGACGTACGCGGAGCCATCCACCAGATCCCAGTTGTCCACCCGGTCGGTACGCGCCAGATAGAAATCGACCAGCGCCTTCCGCTCGGCACCGCGCGCAGTACGCACCTGCTCGGCCAGAACCAGCAGACCGGCGAACCGCTCCTCATGAACGCGGCTGCGCAGGAGGACATCCACGTCCTCCCTCGCCAACCCCCGGTACCGCCGGGCCAGCTCGCGCATCACCGGAACACGCACACCGAGCAGCTCGTCATCGTCCGGCGGCCGCAGCACCCGCACCAACTGCCCCCGCATGCCCGGCTCCGCCAACCCCCTCAACTCGGACCGCAGCTTCTCCAGGGCACCAATCGTCATGCGGACGGACGCTACCGCCTGTGGCTGTGCCCGTGGCTGTGGCGCAGCAGCAGAACCCCGGGCCGCCGCCGCGGCCCGGCCCGGCGCATCCCCAGGTACCGCCGAGGTACTCCCACCCGCCCGCGGCCGCACTGAACGCCCGATACGCCGACGCCTGACGCGTTAGGCTCGCACCCCAGTCGAGACGCGGAGGATGGAGAAGGACATGATCGTGCTCGTCCTGGTCGCGTGCCTGGCTCTCGTCGGTGCGCTGGCCTACGCGGCCCACCGCCGTGGCATCGGCGGCTCCCGCGGCAACCTCACCCCGGAAGAACGGCAACGCGGCCTCACCGCCGAGGCCAAGGCCCAGACCATCCACCAACAGACCCACTCCCGGCGTCTCTGAACGCGGCTGTGCACGGGCCCACCGCTGATGGGCTCACCGGAAAAGGTCTGAGCGGACAGCACCGCCAGGTCCTCTGACCTGCACGAACAATCTGGAGCCGCCTGTCGGATTCGAACCGACGACCTTCTGTTTACAAGCTGTGGAGAGGCCGGACATCTGTGGTTGGAGCGGTCACGCAAGTGCCGTCTCCAGGGGTCTGCGGCTACGAACGGCCCGCCAGGTTGCTGTACTTCACTGCTGTACAGCACTCGTTGACGGGCTACGGATGCGGTTCGGTCACGTGGTGACTGGCAGTGCCCCGGCCCTGCTGCCGGGCCTAGGCGCGCCCGTGCCCGGCAGAGCGTTCAAGACGGACTCGGATGTCGTTGGTGGGGCCGAGCCTGGTGGCCGCTCGAAGGCTCACTAGAGTCAGGAGCCTTGGCGAGTCAGGGGATCATCGTGACCTTAGCTGTAGGCATCTTCGATCTGTTCACCTATGGGATACCTGGAGCACTGCATCTGTCCTTGATCATATACGTGCTGGCACGGTTGAACATCATCGATCTCGCAAGTCTGGCCTCGGCACCGTCAGTGCTACAGGTGATCGGCGCCGCTGTTGCCAGTTACCTGCTGGGGCATCTGGCCTATCCCCTGAGCGCCCTCTTGGACAAGATGGCACCGCGTTGGAACTGGGGTGTCGTTCACGCTCGTCGTGAATTTGTTGCCAGAGTGCCCGAGGCCCGGGACCGAGCCTTCGTGCACGCTGATACGTCTGTGCTGTTGGCTGCGGTCGAACTCCATGACAAGGAAGCAGCGGGAGAGATCACTCGGCTGCAAGGCGTCGCGTTGATGCTGCGGAACTCGGCCCTCGCCCTGGTGTTCGCGCTCGTCGTCGCGATGATCGAACTCGTCGTCGGACCCGCTCGTGTGCTGGCAGGAATCTGTGCGGCACTGCTACTCGTAAGCCTGACTGCCGCAATCAGACATGGACGACGTGTGCGGCACTGGGACCGCCTGAAGACGTTGGAAATCTGCTTCTGGATCCCAGGCATCGACAACAGTCTCGACGCCAGCCATCGGTGATCAGGGGCGCGTACCCGCGCCCCTGATGCGTAGGACTCCCACGACTGTTTGCTCGGTCACCAGGCGGCTCTGGACTGGTTCCGAACACGGATGCAACGAGTGCCGCTGATGCCTCAACCACAGAAAGTCAGCCACGACGGCGGGACAGGTGTCCGAGCACCTGTACGTGGCCCCGGCAACCACTCACCGACCTCAGCCACGCTTTCATGTGTCGATCTTTGACCCGCAGACGCCTCCGCGAAGCCCTGACCGACCACTTCGCGATGGCGGGACCGGCCCGCAGACCGCGACGCGACCAGGCGCCGCGCCACGGGCCTTGGTCGGCCTCGTGCAGATGGGCGTGCTCGTGCAGGGGCGTCCGGCGATGACCGCGCCGTATCGGATGAAGCGGTCCGGACTTCTGCGCCGGGCAGGCGAACTGCTGTTCCGGGTTGCGCGCTGAGCGGCCCGCGGCCGGCGCGGAGCGGGGCGGAGACAGGAGCGGGCGGCGGCCACGGGGCGCCAGCGCGCGCGGCCCGCGTCAGCGGGCCGCCTTGAAGTCGTAGAGAAAGTTGTCACGCACGCGCTTCGGGTGCTGGCGCGTACGGTATCGGGCTGACTGTCCAAGTGGCCTGGGTGCTGCGCTGCTTGAGTGTGAGGGTGTGCGGTCTGCCCTGTTCGAGGTCGTGGGCTGCTGCTGGTTGGCCGTGGTCGAGCCATGTGCGGGCTCGTCTGTAGGGCGCTTCGTCCAGGGTGGTTGCGATCATCATGAGGCTGATGCGCATCCATCGCAGGGCTTCGCGTGGGCTGTAGGCGTCGTAGATGCCGATGCGACGTTCGTTGACGTAGCACTCGCAGTAGTAGACGCATTGAGTCGTCTGCGGTCGCTCGCTCATGCCATCGACCTCGGGGCGGGTCGTGCGACGCGGACCCCTCGCGCTGAGGGCCTGGCCGGCGCCTGGTGCTGGTCGTTGATCTCGACGGTGACCGTCCGGCCGTAGTCGTCGCCGCTGACGCGTACGCGGTTGGCCAGTGCTGCGATCAGGCCCAGGCCGCGGCCGTGGGTCTCGTCCTCGTTCGGTGTCGCGACGTGGGGCTTGGTCTCTCCTCCGCCGGTGTCGGTGACCGCCAGGACGACGGTGCCGGGGGTTCGGTGCAGGGAGACGTGGAAGCTCCCGTTGGGGCTGCCGCTCGCTGAGTGGATGAGTGCGTTGGAGCCCAGTTCGCTGACGATCAGTGCGGCGTCGTCCGCGTGGGGGCTGTCGTGCAGGACATCGCGGGTCCAGCGGCGGACTCGGCCTACCTCTTCGGGGAGTCCTGGGCAGATGAGTTCCCAGATCCGCTCCGTACTCATATACTCGTGCATACAAGTTCCTTCGTGCTGGTGGCCGCTATGGGTAGTGGGTGTGTGCTAGACGAGTCGTATGCCGTCGTGGGCCCGGATGGCCGGCGGGGATGCCCCGTCGAGCGCGTCCAGGACGCGGACCGCGTATGCCTCGTCGGCGAGCTGGGTGACCTCTTCGCGGGTGGCCCAGCGAAGTGCGTAGGTCTCGTCCCCGGTGGTCGGGGAGCCGTCGACCGCTTCGCAGCGGAAGACCATGGAGACGATCAGGCCGGTCATGTTCTTGTAGATGCCCGTGAGGGTCGCCGGGAGGGCGATCTTCATGCCGGTCTCTTCGAGGACCTCGCGTTGAAGCGCGTCGGGGATGGTCTCCCCGGGTTCGAGGACGCCGCCGGGTGGCTCCCACTGGCCGTTGTCGCGGCGCTGGATCAGCAGCGCTCGGTCTGCGTCGTCAACGATGACCCCTGCGACGCTCACGGAGTGGGGGCGCTCTACCGTGCTCACGTTCCTCGGTCCCCTCAGATGGCTAGGCTTCTCCACCGTAGCAACAGAACTCAGTAGCTCGTCTAGATATCCAAAGGAGTACCCGTTATGGCTGCACTGTCGTCCGGCGTTCTCGGGGCGCTCGACCCGACCAGTGATCGCGCTGTCTTCCGGCAGATCGCCGACCAGGTCCGGGAAGCCATCGACAAGGGGCGCTTCAAGGAAGGCGCCAAGCTGCCGTCCGAAGCGGAGCTCGTCGAGCACTTCGGGGTGTCCCGGATGACCGTGCGGAACGCGCTCTCGATCCTTCAGAGTGAGGGGCTGGTCTCCTCGGAGCACGGTAAAGGCGTCTTCGTGCGACCACGGCCCCCGGTCCGGCGTCTTGCCTCGGACCGGTTCGCACGTCGGCATCGCGATCAGGGGAAGTCGGCCTTCACCGTCGAAGCGGAAGCCGCGGGGAGCAAGCCCGAGGTCGACAGCCTGGAGGTGCGGGAGGAGAAGCCGGCACCGGACATCTCCGCGCGTCTGGGATCGCCCCGCAAAGTCCTCGCCCGGCGGCGCCGCTACCTCCTTGACGGACGGCCCGTCGAGTTCGCCGTCTCCTACCTGCCCCTGGACCTCGCGCGCGGGACGCAGATCGCCGAACCCAACCCCGGGCCCGGCGGCATCTACGCCCGACTGGAAGAGCTGGGGCACCGCCTGGACCACTTCGACGAAGAAGTCCGCGCCCGGATGCCCTCCCCGGCCGAGGTCAAGATGCTCCGCCTCTCCTCCGGCGTCCCCGTGATCAGCCTGATCCGCACCGCCTACGACACCGAGGGGCGCGCGGTCGAGGTCTGCGACACCGTCATGGCCGCCGACGCCTACGTCCTCGCCTACCAACTCCCCGCCAACTAGGGCATGTCGGGCCCGTGATGACGGCGCTGGGTCGTTTCTCGCGGACTCGTACACACCGAGAGGCATACTCGTATAGACGAGTGGGCAAGACATGTGGCAGAGTATCCGCATCCCAACAAGCACGTCCGGGGCGAACCATCCGTGGACTTGTCTAGACGACTAGCTCTCGTCGCTCCGGTGTACGGACAAGGAGAAACGACCTTGCGCACCATTCGAGTTGAGACCTCTTCCGCCACCATCCTTCTGACCGAGGCGCCCGCGCCGAAGGTGCGGGACCGGCAGACCGGCGAAGTCGCGAAGGACGCGGTGAGCGGCGAGACGCTGATGAAGGTCGGCGTCGTCTACATCGATGAGGGCGAGTCCTCGCTCATCCACGTGACCGTTCCCGAGAGCGGTGTGACGGACGGGCTCGCCCTCGGTTCCCCGGTCTCCCTGCCGGGTTTGGTGGCTCGGCCGTGGGACTCGGTGTTCAACGGGCAGCAGCGCCACGGCATCGCCTACCGCGCTGCCGCCGTCGCCCCGGGTGCCGTTCCGGCGGGTATGGGGGCCTGACCGTGTCCGAGCTGATGACGCTGGTGGAGGTAGGCGGCCCCGTGGCCGGGCTCGGTGCCGGTGCCGCCTACCTCCGGGCCCGGCACCCTGCCGCGTACTGGTCGGCCGTGGGCATGCCTGCCTCGGCTGCACGCCTGGTGGGTTCGTACGGGTCGGTCATGGACTCGTGCGGGCTGACCGTGCCGCCCTCTCGCCTTCGTGCGCTGGCTGTGCGGGCTGCGACTCGTCGTGAGGTGCGGCCGGTTCCTCCTCGTCGGGGCCTGCTGCGGCCGACCCCGACCGGCCTGCGCATCCGGTTGCGGCTTGCTCCGGGGCAGGAGCCCGCCGACGTTGCTGCCTCTGCTGAGCGGCTGCGGCATGCCTGGGGCGTGCATGGCGTCTATGTCGAGCCGGTCAAACCCGGTGTGGTCGAACTGCGCCTGGTCGGCTTCGACGTCCTGCAACGGGTACGGATGCCGCGCAAGGCGGGTGGCGGGTTCCTGCGGGTGCCGGTGGCACTGCGGGAGGACGCAACCGCCTTCGTCCGCGACTACCGCGCCATCCCGCATGAACTGGTGCTCGGCGCCACGCTGTCGGGCAAGTCCATGTACCTGCGGCACCTGATCACCGGACTCGCCGCACAGCCGGTCGCGCTGGCCGGCATCGACTGCAAGCGCGGTGTCGAGTTGGCGCCGTTCGCGCCCCGGCTCTCCGCCCTGGCGACCGACGCGGGGCAGGCCGCCGAGCTGCTGCCCACGCTCGTACAGGAGATGGAGGACCGCTACGACCTGATCCGTGCCCGGCAGGGGATCGCCCCGTCCACCCCGGATGAGGAGATCACCTCGGACGTGTGGGGCCTGCCCGAGAGCGAGCGGACGGTGCCGATCGTGCTGTTCGTGGACGAGGTCGCGGAACTGTTCCTCGTCGCTTCGCGGAAGGATGAGGAGCGGCGGGATGAGATGGTCACCCAGCTCATCCGGCTCGCCCAGCTCGGCCGTGCTGCGGGGATCTATCTGGAGGTGTGCGGACAGCGGTTCGGGGCCGAGCTGGGCAAGGGCGCCACCATGCTCCGCGCCCAGCTCTCCGGCCGCGTCTGCCACCGCGTCAACGACGAACCCTCCGCAAAGATGGCGCTCGGCGACATCGCCCCCGAAGCGGTCGGCGCCGCCTGCACCATCGCTCCCGAACGCCCCGGCCTGGCCGTGGTCGGTGACACCTCCGGCGGGTGGTCTCGCATCCGGACCCCGTATCTGTCCCTGGCCGACGCTGCTGCCGCGTGTGAACGGACCGCCCACCTAGTGCCGGACCTGCCCGCACTCAAGCCCTTCCGGCCCGCTACCGCCTGACGTTCCGCTCTCCGATCCGGCCGGCGCGTCCATCTCGCGCCAACTCCCTACCCCTCCCATGCCGAAAACGAAAGGAGGTGCCATCCATGCGCGCCCACCTCGCCCGCGTAGACGCCGTGCTCGTCCAGGCCGTCATCGCTGCCGCGCTGTCCTTCGCCCACCTGCACCACCTGGCCTCGGCCGCCGGACAAGACGGCTGGAAAGCCTGGGCCTACCCCGTGTCCGTCGACCTGCTGCTGGTCGCCGCCTGGCGTCGGCTGCGCTCCGGACAGGACCGGGCTGCGGGCTGGTGCTGGTTCCTCGTCGCCCTCACCGCCTCCCTCGGCGCCAACATCGCCACCGCCGGACTCCTCGACCTGGACGACGTTCCCGACTGGCTGCGCATCCTCGTCGCCGGGTGGCCCGCGCTGGCCTTCCTCGGCGGAACCCTCCTCGCCCACACCACACACGAACCCCCAGCCGAGCCGGCCTCCGAGCAGCCGACCACCGCTGAGCCCGTTTCCGATTCATCCGTACCGGCCGAGCCGGAGCTCCCGGCGCCGTCCACCACTTCTGTTCCGGCCGCCTTGGTCGAGCACGCCCGCAAGATCGCCACCGCTCACGAGGAACGCACCGGCACCCCCATCGACACCCCGACCCTCCGCGCCCGCCTCGGCGTCCCCGCACCACTCGCCGAGCAGATCGCAGCCCACCTCACCTGACCGAACCGGAGGACCTGCCATGCCCGGACACGTGCCCGACAGCTTCGACTACCTCGACGCGGCCCACGAGATGGCCCACACCGGCCGCCCCACCCTGGCCCGCCTGCTCGCAGAAGAAGCCGCCACCCGCACCGAGGACCCCGAGGAAGCCGCCCGCATCCTGCGCCGCTTCCCCAGCCCCGCATCCCTGCGACTGAAGGACTGCTGATGCCGCTCAACCGCCGCTTCCGCTCCGTGATCCGCATCGGCCCCGTACAGGTCGGTACCGCCCCTGACGGCCGTGGACGTGAGAAGCACACCGCTGCCTGTACTGCCCCGCGCTGCGGCTTCTGCGCCGACTACGACTCCCGCGCCGCCGCCGAGCTTGCCGCTCGCACCCATCGCTGCCCCGTCCGCTGAAAGGAGCGCTTCCCGTGTCCGTGAATCTGCCCCTGGTCGTGGTCCTGGGCCTGCTGGTGTGGGGCGCTGTGAAGTTCCTCGGCGTCCGGGTCTGGCTCGTCGTGGTGATCGCGCTGTTCGGCTTCTACCTCGCCGACACCTTCCTCGCCCCCGCCATCGACAACGGCACCCGCACCGGAGTCAAAACCGTCAACGGCACCCACGACTGACAGGAGGAAAGCCGATGTTCCTGCGCCCCCAGCTCCCCGAGACGCCCGCCCCGAACCTGCCGACGACTGGCCAGCAGGTGCACGTCCCTGCCTGCGGCTGCCAGCACTCCGCACCCGTCGCCATGCCTCCGCAGCGCTCGCTGCCGACGGTCGGCTCGGGGGCCGTCGCGGCCGTGGTGGTCGGCGGTGTGGTCGTCGTCGCGTTGCTGGCTGCGGTCGTCGTGACGGCCGTCTCGGTCGCCGTGGCTGCGCTGGTCCTGCGCTCGCTCCTCGGCTCCCGCAGCGGCATCCACCACCGCTGAGTGGCCACCGGGGCGGCTCGATACCGCCAAGCATCCACCGCCCCGGCAGCCCGGCCCCTTCCCCCACCCCGTAGGTCAGAGAAGGAGAAGCACCATCATCGCGCGCACCACCCCCGCCCCGCTCACCGACCTGGCAAACCTCGCCGCGTCCGGCTCCCTGCCCGGTATTCTCCGCCAGCTCTCCGGACTGGGTGGCTGCACCAATCCCGTCCGCCTGGCCGGCCACCGCACCGAACACAACCTCGACACCACGACGGGTGAGATCGGCCCGGCCCTGCGACGCCTCGACTCCGCCGACCTTCCCGCGGGTGATCTCCTGGTCCGCTGCGGCAACCGCCGCACCACCCGCTGTGCGGCCTGTGCCGAGACCTACCGCCGCGACACCTTCCACCTCATCACCGCCGGACTACGCGGCGGCAAAGGCACCCCAGAAGAAGTCATTTCGCACCCGCGCGTGTTCGCGACCTTCACCGCCCCGAGCTTCGGCCCGGTCCACAACCGCCCCGGCACCCGCGCCTGCCGCTGCGGCCGGCACCACGCTGCCGACGATCCGGCGCTCGGGTCGCCGCTGGACCCGGAACGGTATGACTACGAGTCCGCGGTGCTCTGGAACGCCCACGCGGGCATGCTCTGGCGCCGCTTCACCATCCACCTCCGCCGCGAAATCGCACGCCGCGCCGGACTCACCCAACGGGAGCTTCCCGAACGTGCCCGGGTGTCCTTCGCGAAGGTCGCCGAGTACCAGAAGCGCGGCGTCGTCCACTTCCACGCCGTCATCCGCCTCGACGGCCCAGCCGGCGGGGAGACCCGCCCCCGCACTGGGCCTCCGCCGAGCTGCTGGGCGACGCCATCCGCGCCGCCGCCTCCCGCGCCGTCGTGCCCGGCCCCGTCCTCGACGGTCGCACGCACACGTTCGCCTTCGGCCGACAGCTCGACATCCGCACCATTCACGGACCCGACCTCGACGGCGGCCACGCCCTCACTGACCGCGCGGTCGCGGCCTACATCGCCAAGTACGCCACCAAGGGCGCCGAAACAGCCACCGGCACCCTGGACCGCCGCCTGCGCTTCGTCGCCGAACTGGCCACCCTCAACCTCCCACAGCACGCCGAACGGCTCATCCGCACCGCCTGGGCCCTCGGCGCACGCAAAGACCTCGCACACCTCCGCCTCCGCGCCTGGGCCCACATGCTCGGCTTCCGGGGCCACTTCTCCACCAAGACCCGCCGCTACTCCACCACCCTCGGCGCCCTCCGCACCGCCCGCGCTGAATGGCGCCGCCTGCAAGCCGCCATCGCACGCGGCGACGATCCACAGCCGGTGGACAGCGAGCAAACGACGCTCGTCCTCGCCCACTGGGCCTACGCCGGGACCGGCCTCACCCCCACCGAACAGTGGCTGTCCGCATCCCTCGCCGACGCCCCAACCACCCAAACCCCGGAAGGAGACAACGCCCGATGACGGCAACCACGACCAGCATCACGCCCAAGTGGCACACCACGGCCGAGGTCGCCGCCATGCTCGGCTTCGGCCTCTCCAAGACCAAGATGCTCGTCCTCACCGGGGAGATCCGCTCCGTCAAGGTCGGCCGTAACCGCCGCATCCTCCCGGCCTGGGTGGACGAGTACATCGACCGCTGTGCGGCCGAAGCTGAAGGCGTCGGCGCCGAGAGGTGGTCCGCATGAGCGGCAAGCGCGGCAACGGCGAAGGCTCCATCTACCCCTACCGCAACGGCGGCTTCGCCGCGTACGTCTGGGTCACCACCCCGGACGGCAAGCACAAGCGCAAGTACGTCTACGGCAAGACCCGCCCGGAGGTCCACGAGAAGTGGCTGAAGCTCCACAACGAGGCCAAGAAGGGCCCGGTGGCCACTCAGCACCGCACCGTGGCTGCCTTCCTCAACTACTGGCTGGCCTCGGTCGTGAAGCCCAACCTGGCGCCCCTGACGTACGTCGCGTACGAGGGTGCCGCTCGCCTCTACATCGTGCCCCGCCTCGGCCCCAAGCGGCTCGACAAGCTGACGGTCCGCGACGTGCGCGAGTGGCTGACGAAGCTCGCAGACACCTGCCAGTGCTGCGCCCAGCGCAAGGACGCCAAGCGTCGTCCGGAACGGCAACGCTGCTGCGCTGTTGGCGAGTGCTGTGAGCAGTATCCGAGCGGGCGCGTCGTCCAGATCGCCCGGGACACCCTCCGCGCGGCCCTGAGCCAGGCCGTGATCGAGGAGGAGATCCCGCGCAACGTCGCCAAGCTCGTACGCGTCCCGAAGCCCCGGCGCCGGAAGGTCAAGGCGTGGTCCGTCGGGGAAGCCAGCTGCTTCCTGGAGCACGCCGTCACCTCGGACGACCCGCTGTACGCCGCGTGGGTTCTGGCGCTCACTCTCGGGCTCCGGCGCGGTGAGATCCTCGGCCTCACGTGGGAGTCCATCGACTTCGACACCGGAGAGCTGTACATCGATCACCAGCTCCAGCGTGCGGGCCGTGAGGTCCTGCACCGGGAGACGAAGACGGAGGACTCGGAGGACTTCCTTCCCCTGCCGGAACTCTGCCTCGCAGCGCTGCGGCAGCGTCGCCAGCAGCAACAAGAGGACCGGGAAGCGGCCGGAGAGCTCTGGCAGGACGTGCATGGGCTGATCTTCACCACTCGCTACGGGACACCGATCGAGCCCGGCAACCTCACCCGGGCCTTCGCCGTCCGCATCCGCCAAGCCGGCGTCCGCGCGATCCCGCTCCGGAACACTCGGCACACCACCGGTTCGCTGCTCGTCGCGATGAAGGTGCACCCCAAGGTGGCGCAGCGGATCTTGCGGCACTCCAAGTTCACGATGACCTTCGACGTGTACTCGGAGGCCAGTGACGAGGAGATCCGCGAGGCGCTGCAACGGCTCTCCAAGGGCTTCGGGCCCAGCTCGGAAGCCTCGTAGCGGCCCGTAACGATCACCCCGGTTGCTGTACTTCGCTGCTGTACGGCACGAAAGAGGCCCCGCATCGATCATGATGCGGGGCCTCTGACCTGCGGAGCCGCCTGTCGGAGTCGAACCGACGACCTTCTGTTTACAAGACAGATGCTCTAACCAGCTGAGCTAAGGCGGCAGGGGTGCGCTCTCGCTCGTGCAGTGTACCCGGCGGTGGTTCGGGCTGGTCGGACTACTGACAAAAGACGGATCAGAGGCTAGCGTCCTGGCCAGGTCCACGCAGTGGACTACACCTCCCCCTTTACGACGGATCGTCCGGCACGTACCTGCCGGTGAAGGAGAAGAGAACATGGCCACGGTCACGTACGACAAGGCGACCCGGGTGTACCCCGGGGCGGAGACGCCCGCCGTCGATCAGCTCGAGATCGGGATCGAGGACGGCGAGTTCCTCGTCCTCGTCGGACCCTCCGGATGCGGAAAGTCCACGTCGCTGCGGATGCTCGCAGGGCTGGAGGACGTCAACGAGGGCAACATACGCATCGGTGACCGGGATGTGACCCACCTTCCGCCGAAGGACCGGGACATCGCGATGGTCTTCCAGAACTACGCGCTGTACCCGCACATGTCCGTGGCCGACAACATGGGCTTCGCCCTGAAGATCGCGGGCGTCCCGAAGGCGGACATCCGCAAGAAGGTGGAGGACGCGGCCAAGATCCTCGACCTCACCCAGTACCTGGACCGCAAGCCCAAGGCGCTCTCCGGCGGTCAGCGGCAGCGTGTCGCCATGGGGCGGGCCATCGTCCGTGAGCCGCAGGTCTTCCTCATGGACGAGCCCCTGTCCAACCTGGACGCCAAGCTGCGTGTCCAGACCCGTACGCAGATCGCGGGCCTCCAGCGCCGGCTCGGCATCACGACGGTGTACGTCACGCACGATCAGGTCGAGGCCATGACGATGGGCGACCGGGTCGCCGTCCTCAAGGACGGGCTGCTCCAGCAGGTCGACAGCCCGCGCCACATGTACGACCGTCCCGCCAACCTCTTCGTCGCGGGCTTCATCGGCTCCCCCGCCATGAACCTGGTGGAGGTCCCGATCACCGACGGCGGCGTCAAGTTCGGCAACAGCGTGGTGCCGGTGGAGCGGGACGCCGTGAAGGCCGCCGCGGACAAGGGTGACAAGACGGTCACGGTCGGCGTCCGGCCCGAGCACTTCGACCTCGTCAACGGCGAGAGCGGCGGCGACGGCGACAAGAAGCTCTCCAAGGGCGAGCACGCGGGTGTCCCGGTGACGGTGAACGTCGTCGAGGAGCTCGGCGCCGACGGGTACGTCTACGGCACCGCCGACATCGGTGGCGAGAAGAGCGACCTGGTGGTGCGCGTCTCGGGCCGCAGCGTTCCGGAGAAGGGCACCACGATCCACGTCGTGCCGCGCGCGGGCGAGTCCCACGTCTTCGCCACCTCCTCCGGCGAGCGCCTCAGCGACTGACCACCGGAGCACGGCTCAACAGCTCGGCGGCTCAGCGCCTCGCACCTCAGCAGCGTCGCTGTACGCGGTGGCTCGACGAAGGGCCGCGACGGGTTCACGCACCCGTCGCGGCCCTTCGTCGTCACCGGCCCCGTCGCGCCCCGCCTCGGCCGGCCCCACCGGCGTCAACGCGCGGCCCTCGCCTGACTCTTGCGTATGACGGCGCTCGAACAAACCGTGCAAGCAGTCGCCCGGAGTGGTGACACAATGTCGCCAAATCACTACCGGTCGCTACCATCACGGGCGTGAACCACGCAGCCCGCCGTATCGGCCGATCCCTCGCCCTTGTTCTCCCGGTCGTGCTCGTTCTGTCCGGGACACTCGCCGTCGCCCGCGTCCCATGGGCCGCCTCGCCCTCGGACACGCAACTGCTCACCGCGTCCTCGCACGAGGCGTCGTCGCGGGACGCCTCGACGCCCGCCTCGCCTCCCGCGTCCTCGTCCGGGCGAGAGCCCCAGGACGTGCTCCGCGACCGGCTCATCGCCGAGTTGCAGGAGCAGGACCCCGGGGTGGCGCTCAGCAGCCTTCAGCGCGCGATGACGCGCAAGCCGTCGCTCGCCCGGCACTGCACCTCGCTCGCACGGGCGCTGGGCAAGGCCGCCGTCCACAAGTACGGCGCCCAGCGGGCGCAGCGCTTCTCGCGTCCGGTCTGCGACACGTCGTTCGCGTACGGGGTCGCCCAGATGGGCTGAGGCCCCCGGCAGAGCCCCAGCAGAACCCAGCACAGCCCGGCTGCGCCCAGCGGAGCCCGGTGCCGCGCGCATAGGGTGCGGCCCATGACCCAGCATCCGACCCAGGCCGTGATCCTCGCCGGTGGGCAGGGATCACGGCTTCGGCCGTACACCGACGACCGCCCGAAGCCGATGGTGGAGATCCCCGGCACGGGAGTGCCGATCATCGGCCACCAGTTGGCGTGGCTCGCGGACGAAGGCGTCACCGACGTCGTCGTCTCCTCGGGTCACCTCGCCGAAGTGCTCGAGGAGTGGCTCGGCAAGGCCGAACTCCCCTGCCGTGTGACGACGGTGACCGAGCCCGAGCCCCTCGGGCGTGGCGGCGGGCTGAAGTTCGCGGCGCGCTCGCTGCCGCGTCCTGACGAGCCGTGGTACGCCACGAACGGTGACATCTGGACGCGCTTCTCGTTGCGCGAGATGGCCGCGTTCCACGCCGAGCGCGATGCCACGGCCACGCTGGCGCTGGCCCGGCCGCGTATTCCGTGGGGCGCCGTGGAGACGGACCAGTTCGGTCACGTCCTCGACTTCATCGAGGCGCCGCCCTCCCCGTATCTGATCAACGCGGGTGTCTACGTCTTCGCGCGGCGGTTCGCCGGGCTGCTGCCGGAGCGCGGTGACCACGAGCGCACCACGTTCCCCCGTCTCGCCCGCGAGCGGGCCCTGGCCGGTTATCCGCTTCCCCAGCGTTCGTACTGGCGGGCCATCGACACCGCGAAGGATCTGACGGAGGCGGCCAAGGAGCTCGCCGGCGAGCACGGCGGCTGACGACCGACGACGACGCGGGCGCGCCGCTACGCGCCCGCGTCCACGCGCCGCGCCACCGCGCGCAGACGCCGGACTCCAGACCCCAAGCCGCAGCCCCCGGGCACAGAACACAGAGCACGGACCGTACGCGTGAGGCCGTCGGCTCCGCCCCGGGTATCGCGAGATCCCGGGAAGGAGCCGACGGCCTCACACCTGTGCCCAGCAGGCCGCGCGGACTGCGTCAGCGGCCGCCCAGCAGGCCGCCCAGCGCACCGCGTCCGCCACTGCTGCCGCCGCCGTCGGAGGCGGAGGTGCCGCCGCCCGAGCCGGACGACGAGGTGCCGCCGGAGGGGGAGGACTGGCGGGAGAGGCCGTTGCCCGCGCTGCCGCTGCCCGTCGTCGCCTGGGGCTGCTGCGGCTGTTGTTGCTGCGGGGGCGGCGCGGTGGTGCCCTCCTGGGCGCCGGGGGCTGTGGTGCCCTGCTGGTCGCCCTGGGACGTCCCCTGGGTCCGGCCCTGGCTCGGGGTCGACTCCGGGCCGCTGGTGGCCCGGCCTTCGCCCGGCCGGGTCTCGTCTCCGGAGGGGTCGCGGTCCTCGCGCCGGGTGTCCGCGTCCCCGCGCCGCCCGTCCGCGCCGCCGTCGGGCCCCTGCGTGGCCTGGCCGGTGCCGGCGCCCTCCCCCGGGGTGCGGGGCATCGGTGAGCCGGGCAGCCGGTTGGTGGGCGTCTCGCCGCGGCCCGGGAGCGTGGTCGTCTGGGAGGAGCGGACGGCGCTGCCCAGCAGCGAGCCGACGAGCAGGGCGAGGCCGACGATCACCGAGGCGACGAGGGTACCCCGGCGCAGCACGCGGCGGCGCAGGTCCCACAGGGAGACGCGGGGGCCGAGCTTGCGCCAGGCCTCGCTCGCGAGCCTGCCGTCGACGGAGAAGACCGGGGCGCCCGCGATGATCAGCGGGCTCCAGGCGGCGAGGTAGATGATGTCGGGCGCCTCGTACGCGGGGACCGAGCTCCAGCTGACCGTCATCAGGAGGGCTGCCGACAGGAGTGCCCCGAGGCCGGCGGCGACCCGCTGCCACAGCCCGAAGATCGTCAGTACACCGACGACGACCTGGAGGAACGCCACGGTGAGCCCCGCGCCGACCGGGTGCGCCAGAGCGAAGTCACGCAGCGGGGAGGCGATCGTCCACGGTTCGAGGGAGCGCAGCCAGGTGACCATGGAGCCGCGTTCGCCGCCGTCGAAGTAGACGGGGTCGCACAGTTTGCCCATCCCGGCGTAGACGGTGATGAAGCCGAGGAAGACGCGCAGCGGGAGGAGGACGACGCCGAGGTTCATGCGGCGCCCGGGGTAGTAGGCGTGCCGCACGCCGTCGCGGCGCCGTCGTCCTTCGGTGTCCTGGCCGCGGTCCTCGGCGGTCTCGCCGGCCTGGGGGTCCTCGCCGTGCGGGCCGGGGTGGCCGATCGTGGTCAGGGGGCCCGTGGAGGCGCCGTCGTGGGGCCCGTACGGACCGTGCGGCCCGTGGCCGCGGTGACCGACGGTGCCGATCAGGGCGGTGTGGCCGGTGGAGCCGCCCCGCTCGCCGTACGCGCCGTACTCGTCGGACTCACCGTCGAAGGCGCCGCGCGTCGGGCGCACGCCCTTGAGCAGCGGTTCGCCCTGCGGCGGCAGCGGCGCGCCACCGGGTGGGACGGGTCGTCCGCTCTCGGACGGCTGGGGGCCGCGGGGCGGGCCGACCACGGTGGCAGGGCCGCCGCCGGCGCCGCCGCGCGGGGGCGCGCCGTCGACGCGGGGGAGCGTCTGCGTGGACGAGGGGTCGGTCTCGGTGCCCGCGGGCCCCGCGAAGCCGACGAGCCCTGCGGTGCGGGCGGCCTGGATCACCTTCGTGGCGCCGGTGTCGTCCGGCTCGGCGCCGCCGCTCCAGACCACGGGCGTGCGGCGGCGGGCCGCCCGTGCGGCGCCGGGAGCGCCCGCGGGTCCCGCGGCGGCGGAGCGGCGGCCACTGGCGGCCACTCCGCCGCCGGCGGCGACCGGCAGGGGCTCGGTGTCCTCGAACGCGGGGCCGTGCCCGGCGCCGCTTCCCGCACCGGCCATCCCCCCTCCCGCGCGGGCCGCCGGGTAAGCGGCGCCGACGGGGAGGGCGGTGGCGGGCGTGAGGGACGCGGCGGAGGCCGCGGACGCCAGGGCGGCGCGCGCGGCTACGGAGGAGGAGTACGCGGACGGCGCCGTCGAGGACGCACCGAGCCGCACTCGGAAACTCGCGTGATTGACGACCACCTCAGCGGGGTCGGACGGGACCTTGACCGTGCTCAGCACCGGCTCGTCGTCGAAGAAACCGCGGGGGCTTCCCCCTGGGCTGTGCCCAGAGCCGCGGCCCGAAGCGCCGGGTGCGCGGGGTGTTCTGGTGTCCACACTCATCTAACCGAGTGACGGACGGTTAGGACACTGCCTTGACCACGCCGATCTGTCGGAGGCCCGTCAAGTGATCATCGGCCCCGGCGGCCGCCGGGGCCCGCGCCCCGCGCCGGTGGCTGCGCGCGCCCGGATCAGGCGCGCCGCCGCGCCGCCTCGTAGAGGACGACGCCCGCCGCGACACCCGCGTTCAGCGACTCGGCGCCGCCCGGCATCGGGATGCGCACGCGCAGGTCGCACGTCTCCCCCACCAGCCGGGACAGGCCCTTGCCCTCGCTGCCGACGACGACCACGAGCGGACCGTCGAGCGCGGCGACGTCCCCCAGTTCGACGTCCCCGTCCGCGGCCAGCCCGATCACCGTCAGGCCGGCCTTCTGGTACGACTCCAGCGCACGGGTGAGGTTGGTGGCGCGCGCCACCGGCGTACGCGCCGCGGTGCCGGCCGACGTCTTCCACGCCCCCGCCGTCATCCCGGCCGCACGGCGCTCGGGAACGACCACACCGTGCCCGCCGAACGCGGAGGCGGAGCGGACGACGGCGCCCAGGTTGCGCGGGTCCGTCACCCCGTCGAGCGCGACGATCAGCGGGTCCTCGCCGCGGTCGAACGCGGCGGCCGCCAGGTCCTCGGGGTGCGCGTACTCGTACGGCGGCACCTGGAGAACCAGGCCCTGGTGGTTGAGGCCGTTCGTCATCCGGTCCAGCTCCGGCCTGGGCGCCTCGACCAGCCGGATGCCGCCCCGGTCACCGGCGACGCGGACGGCCTCGCGCACCCGGTCGTCGTTGTCGATGAACTGCTGGACGTACAGGGCGTTCGCCGGGACGCCCTCGCTGAGGGCCTCCACCACCGAGTTGCGGCCCACGACCAGTTCGGAGGTGCCCTTGCCGCCCCGGGGGCCGCCGCGCTGCGGACGGCCCTGGGTACGGCGCGCCTTGGCCTGCGCGGCGCGCTGCTTGGCGTGGCCCTTGCGCATCTCGGCGGGCGGCGTCGGGCCCTTGCCCTCCAGGCCTCGGCGGCGCTGTCCTCCGCTGCCGACCTGCGGGCCCTTCTTCTTCCCGGGCATGGGTACCTACCTTGCTCACGTTGACGGTGCGGGCCGCGGCCACGAGGCGGCGCGCGGTGCGGACCGCGCCGCGGGTTCGCGGACGCGGTCGTGGTTCGGATGTGCGTACGGCCTGTCAACGGTACCGGTACTCGGCCCCGGGCCGCCCGGCCTCGCGCATTCCCCGTTCGCGCGGAGGCGGGCGCGTCCCGGGGACCGCACCGTTGGGCGGGGCCGGGGCCCCTCAGTCCGTGGTCAGCTCCCAGCGGGGGCCCGAGGGGGTGTCCTCGATCGTCAGGCCGGCGCGCTGGAGATCGTCACGCAGCGCGTCGGCAGCGGCGTAGTCCTTGCGCTGCCTGGCGGCCTGCCGCTGCTGGAGCACCAGGCCGACCAGGGAGTCCACCACGGAGTGCAGGCCGGCCCCCTCCTGCTGCGCACCGCCCGACCACGACGGGTCGAGGGGGTCCATTCCCAGGACGCCGAGCATGGCCCGCACCTCGGCGACCGCCGTGGCGACGGCGGCCTTGTCGCCCTCGCCCAGCGCGGCGTTCCCCTGCCGGACGGTGGTGTGGACGACAGCCAGCGCCTGCGGTACGGCGAAGTCGTCGTCCATGGCCTCGGCGAACGCGTCGGGGACGCGGGCGTCCTGTGCCACGTCCCCGACGAGCTCGGTCCCGCGCTGGAGGAAACCCTCGACGCGGGCGAACGCCGCGTCGGCCTCGCGCAGGGACTCCGGGCTGTACTCGATGGTGGAGCGGTAGTGCGGGCCGCCCAGGTAGTAACGCAGGACGAGGGGACGCCACTGCTTGACCATCTCGCTGACCAGCACCGAGTTGCCCAGCGACTTGCTCATCTTCTCGCCGCTCATGGTGACCCAGGCGTTGTGCGCCCAGTAGCGGGCGAACTCGTCGCCGAAGGCGCGGGACTGGGCGATCTCGTTCTCGTGGTGCGGGAAGACGAGGTCGACGCCGCCGCCGTGGATGTCGAAGACGCGGCCGAGGTACTTGTGCGCCATCGCGGAGCACTCCAGGTGCCAGCCGGGGCGGCCGGGTCCGAAGGGCGTCTCCCAGAACGGTTCACCGGGCTTGGCGGCCTTCCACATGGCGAAGTCGCGGGGGTCGCGCTTGCCCGTCTCGCCCTCGCCCGCCGGCTGACGGAGGTTGTCGAGGTCCTGGTTGGACAGGGCGAGGTACTCCGGGAAGGAGCGGACGTCGAAGTAGACGTTGCCGTCGGCGGTGTAGGCGTGGCCGCGGTCGATGAGGACGCGCATCATCTCGACCATCTCGGGGATGTGCCCGGTGGCGCGCGGCTCGCCCGTGGGCGGCAGGCAGCCGAGGGCGTCGTAGGCGGCGTTGAAGGCGCGTTCGTTCGCGTAGCCGATCGCCCACCAGGGGCGTCCCTGTTCGGCGGCCTTCGCGATGATCTTGTCGTCGATGTCGGTGACGTTGCGGACGAACGTCACCGCGTAGCCGCGGTAGGCGAACCAGCGGCGCATGATGTCGAAGTTCAGGCCCGAACGGATGTGCCCGATGTGCGGGGCGGCCTGCACGGTGGCGCCACACAGGTAGATCGAGACACAGCCGGGCTCGAGCGGGCTGAAGTCGCGGATCTGCCGGGCGCTGGTGTCGTACAGGCGAAGAGTCACGGGGTCAAGGGTAGTAGCCCGCGGCGGTCCCCCCGTGCCCCTCCCGGGGAAGCATCCGCGCACCGGCCCCGGCGTCCCCTCAGCCCGCCCGGCCGACGAACCCGACGCACGGCACCGCCGCGATCACCGAGGCGGTCCCCTGCGCGTACCCCGGCCACAGGAGCCCGGCGATGCGCAGGACGCATCCGGCCAGCACCACGGGGCGCGGCCCGTACCGGTCGGTGAGCGCGCCTCCGGCGACGAACAGCCCCTGCTGGCTGCACGTCCGCAGCCCCAGCACGAGGCCGACCAGCCAGCCCCCCATGCCCAGCGCCCCGCCCAGGTGCTCGGCCAGGTAGGGCAGGACGGCGAAGAACCCGATGTGGAACGCCGGCTGCGTGGCGTCGAGCAGCCGTACGAACGGCGGCAGTGCGCGTATGTCGGCCGGCGAGCCCGAAGAGGTGCGGGGGCGCAACCGCGCCGCACCGCGCGGGCCGGGTGCGGCGGCGCACCCGCGTCACCCGGCCTCACCCTCACGGGGCACGCGCGGCGCCCGGGGCGTCCTGTTTCCCCGCGCCGTGGAGGTCAACGTGCCCGCCGCCACGGCCAGGACGCCGACCACGGCGAGGCCGGCGGCGGGCGCGAGGACGGCCCAGGGGGCGCGCTCGGCGTACGGCATGTTCTCCGAGAGCATGCGGCCCCATTCGGGGGCGGGCGGTTCGGCGCCAAGGCCCAGGAAGCCGAGGGAGGCGAGGGCGAGGGCCAGCGCGGGGACGCGGAGGAGGGCGTGCCGCACGACGGGGGGCAGCACGCCGGGCAGTACGTGGCGGCGCAGCAGGTGCCACCGTCCCGCGCCGAGTGCGACGGCGCCCTCCACGTGGGCGGCGGCGCGCTCCTGCTCGAACAGCGCGGCGGTGTGGGCGGCCAGCGGCGCCCAGGCGACGACGGCGACGGCCGCGGCCGCACCGAGCGCGCCGGGGCCCGCGATGCCGGCGACGACCAGTCCGGCGATGACCGGCGGGAGGGCGTTGACGACCTCCCGCAGGCCCTCCGTCCAGCGGGTCAGCACCCCGAGCGCCACCCCGGCGACGAGGGTGACGGCAGCGACCGCGACGGCCGTCAGTGCGGTGCGGGCGGCGCCGTGCCCGATCCTGGCGAGGAGGTCGCGGCCGAGCGCGTCGGTGCCCAGCGGGTGTGCCGCGCCGGGGGCGGCGAGCCGGGCGGCGGTGTCGACGTGCAGCGGGTCGCGGGTCATGCCGCAGGCGACGGTCGCCGCCAGCAGGGCGGCCAGGAGCCCGGCCGACCAGGCCAGGGCGCGGGAAGGGGGCAGGTGGGGGCGGCGGAGCGCGGGCAGCGCCCCGGCGTCCAGCGCGGGGCCGAGTGCGGCGCGCCGCACGCCCCGCACTCCGGCACCGACGGCCAGTCCCAGCGCGAGCAGCAGCAGGACGCAGGTCTGGAGAACGGGCAGGTCCTGGGCGAGAGCGGCCTTGAGCGCCGTCCCGCCGAGCCCGGGAATGGCGAAGAGGGTCTCGACGGCGACGGCGCCGCCGGTGAGGCCGACGACGACGAACCCGAACTGCGGCAGCAGCGGCGGCAGTACGCGGCGCAGCGCGTGCCGGGCGAGGCGAAGGGGCGGGACGCCGTAGGCGACGTTCGTGCGGACCCACTCCTCGGCGAAGGCGCCGGGCAGCGCGTCGTCGAGGAGCCGTCCCAGCAGGGCGCCCGCGGGGATGCCCATGGCGAGCGCGGGCAGCACGGCGGTGGCGACGGGCTCGTCACCGCCCCAGCCCAGGGGCGGGAACCAGCCGAGCCGCACCGCGAAGAGCGTCGCGAGGACGGCCGCGAGCAGGAACTCGGGCAGCGCCGCCAGTACCGCGCCGAGCGCCCCGGCGCGCGCGGTGGGGCGCTTGCGGCCGGTTCCGCGCGCCCCTGCCGCCAGGGTGCGGCAGCCGAGAGCCGTCGCCAGCAGCGCGGCGACGGCGAGGGAGACGCCCATGAGCGTCAGGGAGACGCCGAGCGCCGCGAGCGCGTCGGGGCTCACCGGCTGCCCTGAGACCCAGGAGGTGCCGAGGTCGCCGTGCGCCACCCCCGCGGCCCATGCGCCGAGCAGCCGCAGCGGCCCCGCGTCCAGCCCGGCCTCCGCGCGGATGGCGGCCAGCGCGTCGGGCGTGGGCGCGCGGTCGGCGTAGCGCGCGTGCAGGATCGTGCGGGCCGGATCGGTGCGCGTCAGCCAGGGCAGCAGCCCGATGACGAGCAGGACCCCGAGCGCGGCGAGCATCCGCCCCGCCCATATCTGCAACCCCCGTACGGGCCGGACGGTAAGCCGTCGTCCCGCCGGAGCCCGCGGACCCCGCGCGGCCCCGGAGGGCGAACGGCCCCGCCCCCGGACGGCGGTTCCCGTCGTACCCTCGGCCACCGAGGGGTGCGTACCCACGCGTCTCACGCGCGGCTCACCCGCGGTGGGTGTCGGCGGTGACCAACGTGCGCTCCGTCGGATCGAGGGAGACACCCTCGACGTCGTCGGCGACGCCCTGGATGAAGCGCTCGTGCAGCAGCGGGACCACGGCGTCCGTCCGCAGGATCTCCGCCTCGGCCGCCATCTCCGCGCGCTGCCGCGCTGCCGTGTCCTCGGTGCCGGCCGCCTTGTTGACGGCCTCGTCGACGTCCTTGTCGCACAGCTGCGACATGTTGAACGAGCCCTCGCAGGTGAAGTCGGACTCCATGTACGAGACCGGGTCACCGGTGTCGAGCAGCGTGTTGCGGGCCTGGACGAAGACGTCGTACTTGCCCGCGAGCGCGTCCGCCTCCATCCGCGCGTAGTCGCGCACCACCTGCTTGACCTCGAACCCCGCCTTCTCGAACTGCTGCTGGGCAGCGGTGACGACCTCCGGCAGCTCAGGGCGGTTGCTGTAGGTGGCGAGCGTGATCGTCGGCGCCTTCTTCACCTGCGCCCTGGAAGCGGCCTTCGCCCGCCCCTCGGCCGGCACCCGCTTGTCCCGCGCCCACTTCACGCCGGGCCCGAGCAGCCCCTCGGGCTCGTCCGCGTAGCCCTCGTAGACGCCCTTGATCAGAGCTTTGCTGTCCAGGGCGGCACGGGCGGCGGCGCGCAGCCGCGCGTCCTTGAGGGGACCGCGCGCGGTGTTCATGTACAGGCTGTTGGTGCGCGCCGTGGGCACCTCGTGCACCTGGCTCTTCTCCAGCACCGACGCCTGCGAGACCGGCACGTACTCGGCGATGTCGGTGCTGCCGGCCCGCAGCGCGTTGGCGCGGGTCGTGCCGTTCGCCGTGAACGTCACGTCCACGCCCGGGGCCTTGGCCCTGCCGCCCCAGTAGCCGTCGTAGCGGTCCAGCTTCGCGCGGACCGTCCCCTCGATTTTCGTCAGGGTGAACGGGCCCGTCGCATGCCCCGCGACGGTCACCTTGTCGCCCTTGCCGTACGCCTGTGGCGACAACACCGCGAGGGAGGGGTTGGCCAGCCGCTGGGGCAGCAACGCGTCCGGCTCACTGCTGGTCACGGCCACCGTGTCCGCGTCCTTCGCCCGCGCGGACAGCTTCCCCGCGTCGCTGAGCACACGCGGCTGCGGGGACGCCTTCGTGGCCGCCGTCAGGGAGCGGACCACCGCCTCGGCCGTCACCTTCTTCCCGTCCTGGAACCTGGCCTTCCGCAGCTGGAACGTCCACGTGCGGTCCCGCTGGGAGGACTTCCACGACGCCGCCAGCGCGGGCTTCGCCTCGCCCGAGGAATCCAGCCTGGTCAGCCCCTCGATGACGGAAAGCCTGCTGAGGGTGACCGCGTCGTCCCCGTACGGGGACATCGCCTGGGCCGGCGGGAACGCCATGGAGACCCGCAGCCGGTCACCGGACGAGCCGCTGTTCCCGCCGCCGCAGGCGGTGAGGGTCAGCGCGCCGACGACGGTGAGGAGCACGGCGGTGGGCGGCGCCGCCGTGGCGGCACGGCGGCGTGCCTCAGGAGCGCGGGGATTCGGCCTGGCGGCGCGGTCGGATCTGGCGGCGCGGCGGTCGGGCCTGGCGGCGCGGCGTATGTGGGGCATGGGTCGGACTCTACCTGGAAGCGATTTTCAACAAGCGGTGGCGGTCAGCGGGGCGCCCACGGGCTCACCCGCGGGCTCCCCCACCGAGGGCGCGGGGACCGGCAGCTCGAAGTGGACGATGCCCTGCCCGCCGCCCGGCAGCTCCCGCTCGTCACACACGACCGTCGCCAACGACCGCCAGAACGGCTCGGCCCCCGGCACCGCAGGATCCGTGTGCAGGTAGACCGCCTCGTAACCGCCCGCCTCCGCGACGAACGCCGACAGCTCACGCACCATCGCCCGGGCGATCCCGAGACGGCGGTGCGTCGGACGCACATAGATCCGGCACAGCTGCGCGGTGCTCCGCGACGGGAAACGCTCCGCGACCCACGGCGGATTCGGCGGCGCCTGCGGGCCCTGGTCACGGACCGCGCCCGTGCCCACGACCTCGCCGCTCGCCTCGTCGAGAGCGACGAGCAGCGTGCGGCGACGCGGACGCAGATACGTGCCCTCGATGTCGATGATGTCCCGGTGCCAGCGCGGCACGTACCCCGACCGCAGATCGCCGTAGACGGTGTCCAGCATGACGCTGCGCGCGGCATCGACATCAGCGGAGGCGGCGGTACGCAATACGTAAGACATCCCGTCAACTGTAACTGCGACCGCTTCGCAACAACGCACCCACCGCAGCGGGGGTCGCCGGGCACGCCCGGCGACCGTCAACCGGGGCGGCCGGTTCCGGCCGCCGCCACGTCCGCCGTGTCCGCGGCCGCCCCCTTCCGGCGCAGCCGGGTCGTGCGCGCCGCACGACAGTCACCCCGTGGCCGCCGGTTCCGGCCGTCGCCCACGACCGCCGTGGCTCCGCGCCACAACGCGCACACCCCACACGATCGGGGCGTGCGCGCCCGGCGGCAGTCGGCCGGTGGCGGCCGGTTCAGACCGCCGAACACGGCCGTCGTGGCTCCTCGCCGCTGCGGCGGGAAGAAGGGGCTCCCACTGCCGTGGCGGGAAGAAGGGACCCCACTGCCCGTGGCGGGAAGAAAAGGTTTCCACCGCCGTGGGGGGAGAAAGGGGGCTCCTCCCGCCGCGGCGGGAGGAAGGGTGGGCTTCCGCCGCCGGAACGGGGCAGGGGGTCCTTTCCGCCGCCCTGGTGGAGGGGGGCGGATCGGATCAGGGGGTGGTGGGGAGGACCAGCGCGGTGGCCAGGGCCGCCAGGCCCTCACCGCGGCCGGTGAGGCCGAGCCCGTCCGTGGTGGTGCCCGCGACGGAGACGGGGGCCCCCACAGCGGCGGTCAGGGCGGCAGCCGCCTCCGCACGGCGCTTGCCGATCTTCGGGCGGACGCCGATGACCTGGATGGCGACGTTGCCGATCTCGAAGCCGCCGTCGCGCACGATGCGCGCTGCCTCGGCGAGGAGGGTGACCCCCGAGGCGCCGGACCACTCGGGCCTGCCGGTGCCGAAGTGGGCGCCGAGGTCTCCCAGGGACGCGGCGGAGAACAGTGCGTCGCACGCCGCGTGGGCGGCCACGTCTCCGTCGGAGTGCCCGGCGAGACCGTACGGTTCGCCCTCCCACAGCAGGCCGCCGCACCACAGCTCGCGGCCTTCCTCGAACGCGTGCACGTCGGTGCCGATGCCGACCAGGGGAAGCGCGGGGCGCCCGGCGTACCCGGCCGCGCGTGCGGCGGTGTGCTCAGTACTCAACGTTCGCCTTCCTGCGTGCCAGTACCGCCTCCGCCAGAACGAGGTCGAGGGGGCGGGTCACCTTGAACGCCTCCTCGTGGCCGCGCACGACGACGACCTCGACGCCGAGCCGTTCGACCATGCCGGCGTCGTCGGTTGCGCCTTCGCCCTCGGGCGCCAGCCGGGCGTGCGCCCGGGCCAGGACCTCGCGGTCGAAGCCCTGCGGGGTCTGCACGGCGCGCAGGCGGGCCCGGTCCGGGGTGCCGGTCACCGGCTCGGGCTCCGCGTCGGTGCGGGGTTCGACCTGCTTGACGGTGTCGGCGACGGGCAGCGCCGGCACCACCGCGGGCGCCCCCTCGCGCACGGCGGCGACGACGGCGTCGACCGTCTCGTGCGGGACCAGGGGCCGGGCGGCGTCGTGGACGAGCACCGTCTCGACGGTGTCGGGCAGCGCGGCGAGGCCGCGCCGCACGGAGTCCTGGCGGGTGTCTCCGCCGGGTACGACGGCCACGTCGGTCAGCTCGTGCGCGTCCAGCAGGGAGCGAACCCCCCAGGCGCCGTCCGGCGGCGCGACCACGACGACCAGTCCGACGGTGCGGGCCCGCGCCGTCGCCCGGACCGCGTGGATGAGCATGGGTGTACCGCCCAGCTCGCGCAGTGCCTTGGGCGCCCCCGGGCCGAGCCGTACGCCCCTGCCGGCGGCGGGGATCACCACGGCCGTTCGGGGGCCGGCGTCACCCGTGGGACGCGGTTCAGCGGAAGGGGCGGAGTCTGTGGATGCGATTGACATCGGTAGCGCGTTCAGGGTTTGTGTCCTCAGCCGGGGTGGGTATGGCCAGGGGGTACCCCGACCGTAGGTTGGAGGTAGTGCCGGGCGCGACCACTCGATCGGGCCCTTCCGTGAACACCGGTCGAGTGTGCAGCCCGGGCCCGGCACGCAAGACCCTGCCGCCCCTCGGGCGGTGTCGGGCCTGTCGGCCCATATCACCACATATGCCGCGGCGCCCGGTGACGACTGAGGTCATCCGGGCACCGCGGCATCGTAGAACTGCGAACAGTCGCTTGCGACCAGTCGTCGCAGCAGATCGACCGTGGGAGCATTCCGTCCGGCGGGACAGTACATCCATCCGGTGGGACAGTCCGTGGATCAGGAAGCGAGAACCTCGTCGAGAAGGGCCTCGGCCTTGTCCTCGTTCGTGTTCTCCGCCAGGGCCAGTTCGCTCACCAGGATCTGGCGGGCCTTGGCCAGCATCCGCTTCTCCCCTGCGGAGAGGCCGCGCTCGCGCTCCCGGCGCCACAGGTCGCGCACAACCTCGGCCACCTTGATCACATCGCCGGACGCGAGCTTCTCGAGATTCGCCTTGTAGCGGCGGGACCAGTTGGTCGGCTCCTCGGCATACGGCGCGCGGAGCACCTCGAAGACCCTGTCCAGCCCGTCCGAACCGACGACGTCACGTACACCCACGAACTCCGCATTGTCCGCCGGCACGCGCACCGTCAAATCGCCCTGCGCAACCTTCAGAACCAAGTAGGTCTTGTCCACGCCTTTGATCTGGCGAGTTTCGATAGCCTCGATCAGCGCGGCCCCGTGATGGGGATAGACCACGGTGTCGCCAACCTTGAACGTCATGTGTCAGGTACCCCTTCCGTGGCTATCCAGGGTAACACGGCAACGACGTCTTCTGAATGGCGTTTTCGCAGGTCAGGGCATATCTCGGGGCTTGACAAGCGGCCCTCTATCGTGCTGCGGGCGGCCAATGCAAGCGGGTATTCGCAGGTGGGAGCGGTTCTGCGCACCTTCGGAAACGAGGACGATCGACCTCCGCAAGCGACCCACGACACGTCCATGGTGACCGATTTGTCCGACTGTAGGGAGCGGCCTCTTCGTACGGTCTTCCGGCTTTCCCAAGAATTGATCAATGGCTGTGTAAGAACCTGTTGATCAATTCTTCATCAACCTCCCGCATTCCCGGGAATCCCCGCACGGAGCCCACCCCAACACCGCCGCGACCTCGCACGGAGGCCGCCACGGCTATCCACCGGCTATTCGGGCCCCCAACGGACCCGCGCGCGCCCGGCGAGAGAGCGCCGGTCACCGGGGCGGTGGTCGTCGATCCGCCCACGCACCAGGGGGCGTGCCGGGCGGTGCGGCGCGCTCTTCGAGCCGTGACCGACGGGCCACCGCGGCCGTGTGGCCGTCCCGTGGGGCGGTGGTCGGTGGTGGGTGGGTCGGAGGGTCGGGTGCGGGGCCTCCTCGGGCTGTCGGTAACCTGAGCGCGCACGCCAAGCCCATCCGTACGCGACCGGCAACGCTCCGGAGCCTCCCGTGCTCAGCAGCGTGCCGCCGCCCTGGCCCGCCAAGGAGTTGCCGCCGCCGTGAGCAGCAGCCTTCGTCGCGGCACCCTCGCCGCCACCGCCCTCGCGCTCGCCGCCGTCTCGCTGACCGCCTGTGGAGCGGGGAACGACGCGCAGACGCTGGAGATCAAGCCCGACAACGCGGCGACGCACGTCGGGGACATCAAGATCCAGAACGCCAACGTCGTGACCGGCACGGACGGCACCGGCGAAGCGACCGTCACGGCGCGGATCTTCAACGACGGCAACAAGGACCAGACCCTCAAGGGCGTCTCGGTCAGCGGTTCCCGCGCCGAGCTCAGCCCGGCCAAGGGGGAGAAGAAGCTGGTCGTCCCGGCCGGGGGCTCGCTGAAGCTCGGCGGCAAGGGCGAGGCCTCGGCGCTGCTCACCGACGCGAAGCGGGCGGGCGTCAAGGACGGCAACGCCCAGCCCGTCACCTTCGACCTCAGCAGCACCGGCGCGGTCAAGCTGAAGGCCGCGGTCTTCCCGGCCGAGGGCGCCTACAAGACGGTGGGCCCGACCTCGTCGCCCTCCAGCCAGGGCCCGAAGCCGGGCTCTTCCGCGTCGTCCTCCGAGAGCGCCGGCCCCGGTGACAAGCCGGGCGAGGAGGGCCGGACCGGATCCGGACAGCCGCGGGAGCAGGACCGGCAGGGCGAGCAGGGCGGCCAGGGGCAGCCTTCGGACGCCGCCTCGTCGCCCCCGGACGCCACCGGGCAGGGCGGCGCGCACGCCGGGCACTGAGCCGCGCCTCGACGCCGACGGACGTGACGGGAGGCCGCACCCCACCAGGGGTGCGGCCTCCCGTCACGTCGAGGCGCCCGTCACGTCGAGGCGCCCGTTCACGGCTCGAACTTGTAGCCGAGGCCGCGCACCGTCACCAGGTAGCGCGGGGCGCCCGGGTCCGGTTCGATCTTGGCTCGCAACCGCTTGACGTGGACGTCGAGGGTCTTGGTGTCCCCCACGTAGTCGGCACCCCAGACCCGGTCGATCAGCTGCATCCTGGTCAGCACCCGGCCCGCGTTGCGCAGCAACATCTCCAGCAAGTCGAATTCCTTGAGCGGCAGTTCCACCTTGCCGCCGCCGACCGTGACCACGTGCCGGTCCACGTCCATCCGGACGGGCCCCGCCTCCAGGGCCGCGGGGGTGACCTCCTCCGGCTCACCGCGGCGGCGCAGCACCGCGCGGACGCGGGCGACCAGCTCGCGGGAGGAGAACGGCTTGGTGACGTAGTCGTCGGCGCCTATCTCCAGACCGACGACCTTGTCGATCTCGCTGTCCTTGGCCGTCACCATGATCACGGGAACGTTGGAGCGGCCGCGCAGCTGGCGGCAGACCTCGGTGCCGGGCAGTCCTGGCAGCATCAGATCGAGCAGCACCAGATCGGCGCCGTTGCGTTCGAACTCGTCGAGCCCCTCTGGACCCGTGGCCGCGACGGCGACCTCGAAGCCTTCCTTGCGGAGCATGTACGACAGTGCGTCGCTGAACGATTCCTCGTCCTCGACGACGAGCACTCGGGTCACGGGAGGACCTCCGGGGCGGAAAGTTGTTCATCAGCCTGGTCGACATACGGCCGCTCCTCCTCGTCGAAGGCGGCCGGTTCCTGCAATGCGCCGGAGAGGCGGTTCCGGCCCAGCCGGTCGGCCTTCTCCAGCGCGGCCTGCTCCCGTCCACTGCCCGCCTCGGGCAGCCGGAGGGTGAAGGTGGAGCCCTGGCCCTCGGCGCTCCACACCGTGACCTCCCCGCCGTGCGAGGCGGCCACGTGTTTGACGATGGACAGGCCGAGCCCGGTGCCGCCGGTGGCACGGGACCTGGCCGGATCGACGCGGTAGAAGCGTTCGAAGATCCGCTCCCTGTCGCGCTCCGAGATACCGATGCCCTGGTCGGTGACGGCGATCTCTATGAGGTCCTCCCCGCCCTCCTGGGTGCGGCGGCCCGCGACCTTGACGCGGGTGCGGGCCGGTGAGTAGTTGACGGCGTTCTCGACGAGGTTGCCGAGTGCGGCGGCGAGCTGCCCCCTGTTCCCCCACACGTGCAGACCTTCGGTGCCTCCGGCCAGGAGGGTGATCTGCTTGCCCTCGGCGCTGTGCCGGCTGCGCTCGATCGCCTCGGTCACCAGTTCGTCGACGCGGACCGACTCGGAGTCCTCCAGCGGGTCGTCGTTCTGCACCCGCGAGAGGTCGATCAGCTCCTGGACCAGGTTCGTCAGCCGCGTGGCCTCGTTCTGCATGCGCCCGGCGAAGCGCTGCACCGCCTCCGGCTCTTCGGAGGCGTCCAGCACCGCCTCCGAGAGGAGCGAGAGCGCCCCCACCGGGGTCTTGAGCTCGTGGCTGACGTTCGCGACGAAGTCGCGCCGCACCGCCTCGATCCTGCGGGCCTCCGTCAGGTCCTCCACCAGCAGGAGCACCAGGCGGGAGCCGAGCGGAGCCACCCGCGCGGAGACCGCGAGGGCATCACCCCTTCCGGTGCCGCGCCGGGGAAGGTCCAGCTCGACCTGGCGTATCTCGCCGTCCCGCCGGGTGTCCCGCGCCATCTGGAGCATCGGCTCGATACCGAGCCTGCCGCCGCGCACCAGGCCCAGCGCGTAGGCGGCCGAGCTGGCCTTGACGACGGCGTCGCTCTCGTCCAGCACGACGGCGGAGGAGCGCAGCACCGACAGGACCGTGTCGACGCCCGGGGGGAGCCCGGGGCCGGTGTGCAGCGAGGAGGAGGTACGGGTCGGGCGGGCCTGCTCCCGCTCGCTCCAGCGGAACGCCAGCATCGCGATCACGCCGGTGCACACACCGGCGATCGCTGCTGCCGCGGCGACCGCCGCATTCACGTCCATACAGCCAGGTTATGCGCCCCGCCGGACACACCCCCAGCCCAGGAGGGGGAGCCCGCAACAGCTGTCGCCCAGTGTTTACCCGCACGGCGCCTCTGGTTCACCGTGGAGGGCCGAACCGGTCGCATTTCGGGCGCACCGTGAAAGCGTGGGGGCCACCGTGAGCCCCCCGGGGGCGCCGGTATCCGGGTCTCCGGTCGAAACAGTGCGAGGGAAGGACAGCCATGCGGGACGCGTACCACGAGGAGCTGGACTCGATCGGGGACAGCCTGGTCGAGATGGCCAGGCTCGTCGGCTCCGCGATCGGGCGCGCCACCACGGCGATGCTGGACGCGGACCTCAAGCTCGCCGAGAGCGTCATCGCCGCCGACGAGAAGGTCGACGACCTCCAGCGCGACCTGGAGACCCGGGCGATACAGCTGCTGGCCCGGCAGCAGCCGGTCGCCACCGACCTGCGGATCGTCGTCACCTCGCTGCGGATGAGCGCCGACCTGGAGCGCTCGGGCGACCTGGCCCAGCACGTGGCCAAGGTCGCCCGGCTGCGCTACCCCGAGTCGGCCGTACCGCAGGACCTCCAGGCGACGCTCCTGGAGATGGGCCAGCTCGCCCAGCGGCTGATGGCCAAGGCCGCCGAGGTCCTCATCACCAAGGACGTCGACCTGGCTCTGCAACTGGAGCAGGACGACGACGCGATGGACCTGCTGCACCGCACCCTCTTCCAGCACCTGATGGACGACCGCTGGAAGCACGGCATCGAGACCGCCGTGGACGTCACCCTGCTGGGCCGCTACTACGAGCGGTTCGCCGACCACGCGGTGTCGGTCGCGCGCCGCGTCGTCTACCTCGTGACGGGCGACTACGCCGACGAGATCGACCCGGCACTGGCCGCGGCGGCGGGCGGTGCGGTGGCGGGCGGTGCCGCGGTGGACAGCGCTGCGGCGGGCTCGGGCGAGAGCCGGTGAGTCGCTGAGCCGGTGCGCCGAGGTCTCGGCGGTCGTCCGACGTCCGTCGTCCGGCGGTCGCCCGACGTTCGGTGGACGGCCGGGGTCCGGTGGACGGCCGGGGTCCGGTGGACGGCCGGGGTCCGGTGGACGGCCGGGGTCCGGTGGACGGCCGGGGTCCGGTGGACGGCCGGGGACCCTGCGGGCGGGCGGGTGTGCACCCGCGCGCCCTTGATGCGCCCATCGCGGTGAGGCGTGCAATGGGGTGTGTCATGCCCGTCCATGACCGCCCCTGCTGAGGAGGGAACGATGGCTGACTCCCCGAAGCCGCTCCGCACCCCGGCCGAACGGCCGCAGACCGCCCCACGGGAAGTGCGGGAGCTGCCCCTGCTGGGCGCGTGCGGATGCGGTCCCGGCTGCGGATGCGGTTGCCAGTCCGGCGGCGCCTGCTCGTGCGGCGGCTCCTGCGGCTGACCGCACAGCGCGCGGCCACCGTCCGGTCGCGGGAGTGCGCGAGGCCCCACGGGATACGGGGCGGGGCCCTGACCGGTTCGACAGGTCAGGGCCCCGCCCCCGCCCGCCGGCGGGCCTGGTTCCCGGTGGCCTGCTAGTCTGGTACCAGAATGGGTACCAACGCGAGAGGGGAGGCCTCGTGCCTGCTTTGAACGTGACGTTCAGCGAAGACGAAATGGCACGAATCCGCGAGGCCGCGGCCCAGGAGGGCACGAGCGTGAAATCCCTCGCACACGACACCGTTCTCGCTGAGCTGCGTCGGCGGAAAGTGCGTGCCGCGGCTCTGCGCACGGCCCGCGTCTCCGCCGGCCTCAACAAGCGTCTGGCCACCAAGTAGCCCGGAGTTCCCACATCACCGAGTATCTGGATGAAGAGGACGTCCTCTCCATCGCTGAGATCACGCTCGGTAGTCGGCCGAAGATCCGGGAGTGGGGGCTGTTGTCCTCTGCCGTACAGCGGCCCCGCTCCAGCGCCTTCGGTCAAGACGCGTATCCCGATCTGTTCGAGAAGGCTGCTGCTCTTCTGCACTCTGTTGCCAGCAACCACAGCCTGATCGATGGCAACAAGCGCACTGGCTGGGCGACGGCCGTCGTCTTCTTGGACCTCAACGGGTACGAGCTTGCCGAGCCGCTGGACGAGGACAAGGCGGAAGCCTTCGTTCTCAAGGTTTCTCAGAGTCGACTTGAGATCGGCGAGATCGCCGAGAACCTGGCGTCCTTCGTGAAGCCTTCGTAGGTGACGCTCTGGCGCTGGCGCAGTCAGCACCATGGCCAGGGCTGCCCCCAGGCACAACCCACGGCCCCCACTCGCGGCGACTCCGCAGGCGGGGGCCGTGACCGCGTCTGCGTTACTTCTTCTTGCCCTGGTTCTTGACGGCTTCGATGGCGGCCTTGGCGGCTTCCGGGTCGAGGTAGGTGCCGCCCGGATCGACCGGGTGGAAGTCGGCGTCCAGGTCGTAGGAGAGCGGGATGCCGGTGGGGATGTTGAGGCCGGAGATCTCCTCGTCGGAGATGCCGTCCAGGTGCTTGACCAGGGCGCGCAGCGAGTTGCCGTGGGCGGCGACCAGGACGGTCTTGCCTGCCATCAGGTCGGGGATGATGCCGTCGAACCAGTACGGCAGCATCCGCTGGACGACGTCCTTGAGGCACTCCGTGCGGGGCCGCAGCTCGCTGGGGAGGCCCGCGTAGCGGGGGTCGTCGCTCTGCGAGAACTCGGCGCCGTCCTCCAGCGGGGGCGGCGGCACGTCGTAGGAGCGGCGCCAGAGCATGAACTGCTCCTCGCCGAACTCGTCGCGGACCTGCGCCTTGTCCTTGCCCTGGAGCGCACCGTAGTGGCGCTCGTTGAGCCGCCAGGAGCGGCGGACCGGGATCCACAGGCGGTCGGCGGGCTCCAGCGCGAGCTGCGCGGTGCGGATGGCGCGCTTCTGCACGGAGGTGTGGAGTACGTCGGGGAGCAGGCCGGCGTCGCTGAGCAGCTCGCCGCCGCGGACCGCCTCCTTCTCGCCCTTCTCGGTGAGGTTGACGTCCACCCAGCCGGTGAACAGGTTCTTGGCGTTCCACTCGCTCTCGCCGTGGCGGAGCAGAATCAGCTTGTACGGTGCGTCGGCCATACCCGGAAGCCTACGCGTCGGCCGGTCGGCGCAGAGCGAGGGTGGGTGCCGGCCTCATCGGCGGGCGGCGAAGTGTGGGGTGCCGCCACATGGGGGGCGGTGGCCGGTTTCCCTAGCGTGCGGCGGCATGGTTCCCCCTTCTTCGTCCCCCTCGGCGTCCTCGGACGCCGCGCCGCCCGCCGCCCGTTCGCTGCGGCGGATCGTCGCCGCGAGCCTCGTCGGCACCACGATCGAGTGGTACGACTTCTTCCTCTACGGTTCGGCCGCCGCGCTGGTCTTCAACACGCTGTTCTTCCCGGACTCCGATCCGCTGGTCGGCACGTTGCTGTCGTTCCTCACCTACGCGGTCGGCTTCGCGGCCCGCCCGGTCGGCGCGCTGGTCTTCGGTCACTACGGTGACCGGATCGGCCGCAAGAAGCTGCTGGTCATCAGCCTGTTGATGATGGGTGGCGCGACGTTCGCCATCGGGCTGCTGCCCACGCACGCCACGGTCGGCTCGTTCGCGCCCGTGCTGCTGACGACGCTGCGCCTGGTGCAGGGGTTCGCGCTGGGCGGCGAGTGGGGCGGCGCGGTGCTGCTGGTGTCCGAACACGGGGATGCCCGGCGGCGCGGCTTTTGGGCGTCGTGGCCGCAGACGGGTGCGCCGGCCGGTCAGCTGCTGGCGACCGGCGTGCTGGCGGCGCTCACCGCACTGCTGACCGACAGCGCGTTCGAGAGCTGGGGCTGGCGGGTGCCGTTCCTGCTGTCCGGGGTGCTGGTGGTGGTCGGGCTGTGGGTGCGTCTCGCGGTGGACGAGTCACCCGTCTTCAAGGAGGCCCAGGCCCGCGCCGAGGCCCGCAAGCGGCAGGAGGGCGCCACGGACGAGGAGCTGCCGCTGCCGGCCGTGCTGCGGCACCACTGGCGCGACGTGCTGGTCGCGATGGGCGCCCGCATGGCGGAGAACATCAGCTTCTATGTGCTGACCGCCTTCATCCTCGTCTACCTCACCGACCACCTCGGCCTGTCGCAGCAGACGGGCCTCAACGCGGTGCTGCTCGCCTCCGCCGTCCACTTCTGCGTCATCCCGCTGTGGGGCGGCCTCTCCGACCGGGTGGGCCGCCGCCCCGTCTACCTGCTGGGCGCGCTCGGCGTCGGCGCGTGGATCTTCCCGTTCTTCGCGCTGCTCGACACCGGGAACTTCGCCCTGATCGCCCTCGCCGTCACGGTGGGCCTGGTGCTGCACGGGGCGATGTACGCGCCGCAGGCGGCGTTCTTCTCCGAACTGTTCGCGACCCGCATGCGGTACTCGGGCGCCTCGATCGGAGCGCAGTTCTCCTCGGTGGCGGCGGGCGCGCCCGCGCCGATGATCGCGACCGCGCTGCTGGCCGGGTTCGACGGCTCCGCGATGGTGTCCCTGTATGTGATCGCGGCCGCGCTGCTGACCGTCGTCGCCCTGGCGTGCGCGGACGAGACGCGCCACCGCGATCTGAACGAGGTGGGCGAGCCGGACGCTCCCGCGCGCCCGGGCGCTGCCGGCCGCGCACCGGAGGGGGCGGGCGAGGCGGCGCCCCCGTCCTCAGCCGCCGACGGCCCCCGCCAGCCGGTGGAGCCGTAGCGCCAGCTGGATCTCCAGCGTGCGGTGCGGCGCCTGCCAGTCGTCGCCCAGCAGCCGGGCCACCCGCTCCAGTCGCTGGGCGACGGTGTTGACGTGGACGTGCAGCACGTCCTTGGCGCGGACGGGGCTCATGCCGCAGGAGAAGTACGCGTCCATGGTGGCCACCAGTCCGGTGCCGCGCTGTGCGTCGTAGTCGAGAACGGGCCCGAGGGTGCGGTGGACGAAGCCGGTGACGTCGCGGGTGTCCGTCAGCAGCAGCCCGAGGAAGCCGAGGTCCGAGGCGGCGGCGCCCTCACCGCGCCGGCCGAGCAGGCTGAGCGCGTCCAGGCAGCGCCGGGCCTCCGGGTAGGCGGCGGCGACGGCTCCCGGAAGGTCGGCGGGTGCGGGTACGGGCGCGGAGGCGCCGACCGTGACGGGCCCGCCCACGGCCCGGCCCAGTTCGGCGGCCACCTGCCGTGCGGTGCGGGAAACGGCCTCGCCGTCTCCCGCGGGCGCGGCACCCCCCACGGACGCGGCGCCTCCCCGGGGCGCGGAACCCCTCGCGGAGGCGGGTTCGCCGGACGAGCCGGGGCGAGCGGACCGGGCAGGCCGGTCGGACGAGCCCGGACGGTCGGGCGAGCCGGAGCGGTCGGACGGGCCGACAGACGGGCCGGGGCCGTCGGGCCGGTCGGAGTGGTCCGGGTGGTCGGAGCGGGTCCGGCGGTCCGAGCGCGTCAGGCGGCCGGAGTGGGACGGCGGGGCGAGGGGGAGCAGCAGGACGGGGCCGCCGTCCCGGGTGGCGGCCAGACCGTGCCGGGTGGCGGCCAGGTGCCCGGCAGCCGACCAGAGGCGCTGCCTGTCCCCCTCGTCCTCGTCGGCGGCGAACGGGCCGCGGGCGGCGGCCCCGCCCGGTCCGGGTCCGCCGGCGCCCGCCTCCCCGGCGTCCGGGGGGTCGAGGCGGACGGCGAGCACCGTGTGGGGAACGTCCAGGTCGGCGCCCACCCGGGCGGCCCGGTCGCGCAGCAGATGGGGGTCGCGGTGCGCGGCGTCCAGCAGGTCGTCCAGGAGTTCGCCGCGCACCCGCTGCTCGGCCTCGCCCGCGGACCGGCGCGCGAGCTGGAGCAGCGAGGTGACCATCGCCGCGCGCTCCAGGGTGCGCTGGTCGACGGGTGCGAGCTCGGGGTGGCCGTGCAGCAGCAGCGCACCGAGTGGTTCGCCGCCAGCGGTGACGGCGGCCACCCAGGTGTCGTCCTGGCGTACGGCGTGCCCGTCGCGGCGGGAGCGCGCGACGGCGGCCTCCCAGGTGGCCGGGCCCCCGCTGTCGGCGAACTCGACGGCGCCGCCGAGCACTTCGGCCAGCGCCCGGGTCACGTCGGGCACGCCGCCGCCGCGCAGCACGAGTTCGGTGAGGCGGTCGTGGACGTCGGAGGCGCGGCGGATGGTCGCGTTGACGGCGCGGAGGCCGGCCAGGGCCTGCGTGGTCTCGGTCAGCAGCCGGGCGTTGTCGAGCGCGACGGCGGCGTGCGCGGCGAACGAGCGCAGCAGCGCGATCTGTTCAGGGTCGAAGACGCGCTCGCGGCGGTCGGCCGCGTACAGCACGCCGATGACCTCACGGCCGCGCAGCAGCAGCGGCACCCCCAGGATGGCGACGAGGCCCTCCTCGCCGACGCCGCTGTCGATGGGGTGGGTGTGCTGGAAACGGGCGTCGCGCGGGTAGTCCTGGGTGGCGTAGGGGCGGGCCGTCTGGGCCACCAGTCCGCCGAGCCCCTCGCCCATGCCGAGCCGCAGCTGCTGGAAGCGGGCCGAGACCGACCCTTCGGTGACCCGCATGTAGGTGTCGCCGCGCTCGGGGTCGGTGAGCGTCATGTAGGCGACCTCGGTGGACAGCAGGCGGCGGGCGCGCTGCACAATCGCCTGGAGCACGTCGTCCACGTCGCGCAGCCCTGCCAGGTCGTGCACCGTCTCGAAGAGGCCGGTCAGTTCGGCCTCGCGCCGCCGCCTGCCCTCCAGCTCCGCGCGGATGCGCAGCGCGAGGTGCTTGCCGCGGGCTGCTGCGGAGCCGCCGTGGGCCGGTGCCGCGTGCGCCGCCGGCTCGTCGTACGCCTCGGGCGGGGCGCCCCTGGTGAGGAGTTCGAGGTATCCGAGGCAGGCGTGGTCGTCGGGTCCTGTGCCGGCGCGGCCGACATGGCCACCGGCCTCGGCGTGCTCGTCGGGACCGCCGGTGCCGGCGGGGTCGCCTGGCCCGGTGGCGGCGTTCGGCGGGTGGCTCGTGCGGCGCATGGGCACAGGGTCAGTGAGCGGTCCAGGCGCCGTCGAGGGGCAGGGCCGAACCCGTGAGGAAGGAGGCGGCCGGAGTGCACAGGTAGGCGACGGCCTCGGCGACCTCCTCCACCTCCAGCAGCCGCTTGAGCGCCGAGTCGGCGAGAAGGACGTCGGTGACGACGCGCTCCGGCGGAATGCCGTGCGCCGCCGCCTGGTCGGCGATCTGCCGCTCCACCAGCGGGGTGCGCACGTAGGCGGGGTTGACGCAGTTGGAGGTCACCCCGTGCTCGGCCGCCTCCAGCGCCGTCGTCTTCGACAGCCCTTCGAGACCGTGCTTGGCCGCCACGTACGCCGACTTGTACGCCGAGGCGCGCAGCCCGTGGACGGACGAGATGTGCACGATCCGGCCCCAGCCCCGCGCGTACATGCCCGGCAGCGCGCCGCGCGTGGTGCGGAACGGGGCCTCCAGCATGAGGGTGATCATCATGCGGAACGTCTCCGGTGGGAACTCCTCGACGGGCCGGACGAGTTGCGTGCCCGCCGCGTTGACGAGCACGTCGGTGCCGTCGGCGGCGCGTTCGGCGGCGTCCAGTCCGGCGTCCCGGGTCAGGTCGAGCGGGTGGACCTCGACGGCCTCGGCCGAGGGGCCCGCCGTCCGTGCCACCTCCTCGGCGAGCGCCTTGAGCCCTTCGGGGTCCACGTCCACGGCCCGGATCCGGGCCCCGGCCGCCGCCAGGCGCAGCGCGCACGCCCGGCCGATGCCGCTGGCCGCGCCCGTGACCAGGGCGGTACGGCCGGTCAGGTCCAAGACGACGGTGCGGCCGGCGGCGGCCGGGTGCCCGGCCTGAGGTGCCGCGGACCCCACCGACGTGGGCTGCGGGGAGTCGGCCTGCGAGGACTGCGGGGACTCGGCCTGCGGGGGCTCGGGCTGCGGGGGCTCGGGCTGGGGCGTCATGGGCGCCAGCCTAGGCGCGGTCCCCGGCCGCACGGATGTGATCCGCGCCCATACTTCGCGGGCATCCTGTGTGCCGGGGGTACGCTCCCACGCCGTCAGACCGCTGCCCGCCGGGCCACCTCGGCCGTCGCCTCGGCCACCGCCCGCGCGCCCTCGGCGGCCATCACGATCGAGTAGTGGTTGACGCCGTCGACGCGTCGCGACGCCACCCTTTCGGGGTGCAGCAGCCCGAGGCCCGGCGGGTTCTCGGCCCCGTACAGCCCCTGCGGCTCGTCCAGCATTCCGCGCTCGGCCCACAGGAAGACGGCGGGCGGGCCGGGCTCGCGCAGCGCGGTGCGCAGCAGCGGCTCGACGAGCACGCCGCGCCCGTCGGCCCGTACGGCCTCCAGCACGCAACTGCTGCGCAGCTCGGGCTCGGTGCCGACCAGGTCGCGGTCGAAGTACGCCCGCACGTCCTCGTTCCACAGCGGCCGGATGGCGGGGTGTTCGCGGAAGAACCCGGCGTAGCTGTCCCGGTCGGGGAAGGTCATCGACAGGCGCCGCATGGCCGGGCCGATGACGGCTTCGAGCTGCGCGTCGATGGCGTCCTCTTCCCCTGCGCCGTCGCCTCCGGCTCCGCCGGCCGCGCCCGTACCCGGGAAGGGAAGCCCGCCGTCCACCAGCACCGTACCGGCCACCCTGGAGGGGTGGCGTGCGGCGGCGAGCGCGGCGACGAAGCCGCCCATGGAGTGGCCGATCAGCACGGCGCGCTCCTGCCCCAGGTGGTCGAGCAGCGCCAGGACGTCGGCGACGTGCGCGGCGAGCCCGTAAGGCCCCCGAAGCGCGGCGCTCGCGGCGCGTCCGCGCAGGTCGGGGGCGTAGAGCGAGGCGTCGGGGAGGGCGGTGTCGAGGGCGTCGGCGACGGCGTCGAAGGCACGCCCGTTGGCGGTGATGCCGTGCAGCGCGATCAGCACGGGGGCCTCGAGTGGTGCGCCGCCGTGCGCCCCCGGCCAGTGGGTGAAGGCGAGTTCGCCGCCTCCGGGGGCGGGGGCGGTGCGGGTACGGGCCGTACGGATGCTCACGCGTACTCCTCCTGTCGGTACGGGCGGGTCGGGGCCGGCTCGGTCCGGGCGGGGTCGGGCGCGCCGGCGCCGCCCGGGCGGCGCCGCCCGGCAATGTGGGGGCCGCACACCTGGCGCACAACACCGGTGGCAGGCACGCACGTTCGACCACCACGGCACGGGCCCTACCGTACGGAGCATTCCGCACCCCCGCCTCCGACCCCACGCGGAAGGGCTCCGCCATGCGATCCTCCCTGCGCACCACCTCCCTCCTGCTGGCCACCCTCACCCTCGCCGCCGTGAGCACCGGCACCGCCATGAGCACGAGCACGAGCACCGACGTGCGCACCGGCACCGGCCCGCACCCGCGCGCCGATGTGCGCACGGGTACTGCCGTGAGCACGGACGCGGCGCCGGATCAGGCGGTCGCCGCCCTCGAACGTGTCACCGGCTTCGGGTCCAATCCCGGCGCCCTGTCCATGTACCGCTACGTGCCCGAAGGGCTGGGCGCCGGGCGTCCCGTGGTCGTCGTACTGCACGGCTGCACACAGGACGCGGCCACGTACTTCGACGGCGCGGGCTGGCAGCAGGCCGCGGACGAACAGGGGTTCGCCGTGGTCGCCCCGCAGCAGGAGACGGCCAACAACGGCAACCGGTGCTTCAACTGGTTCCAGCCCTTAGACACCGGGCGGGACAACGGGGAGGCGCTGTCCGTCCGGCAGATGGTGGAGCGCACGGCAGGGGACCTGGACGCGGACCCCTCCCGCGTCTACGTCACCGGACTCTCGGCCGGGGGCGCCATGACGTCGGCGCTGCTGGCCGCCTACCCCGACGCGTTCGCCGGGGGCGCCGTCATCGGCGGCCTGCCGCACGGCTGTGCGACCTCGCTCCCCGGGGCGTTCACGTGCCAGAACCCCGGCGTCACCAAGTCCCCGGCCCAGTGGGGCGACCTCGTCCGCGCCGCCCACCCCGACTACCAGGGGCGGCGGCCCACCGTGTCCGTCTGGCACGGAACGGCCGACTACACCGTCGTACCGGGCAACGCCACCGAATCCGTCAAGCAGTGGACGAACGTCCTCGGCGCCGACCAGACGGCCGACGCCACCCACGACCTGCCCGGTGCCACCACGCAGTCGGACTACCAGGACGGCAGCGGCCAGGTCGTCGTGCGCAGCTACACCGTGAACGGGATGGGCCACGGGACGCCCGTCAAGCCCGGTGAGGGGTGCGGGCGGGCCGGGGCCTACTTCCTGGACACGGTGTGCTCGACGGCGTACATCACGCGCGACTGGGGGCTGGCCTCCAACGGGTGAGCCTTCTCCCAGCGGCGTCGATTGACCGGTTCGGGTAATCCACTGGCCACCTCACCACGGCTGTGAGTAACGTGCGATACGCGCTGAGGCACTTACATCGGCGCGGGTCCTCGTCGCGGGTCCTCGTCGCGGATCGTCGGCGGGGGCCGTCGCGTGCGGCGAGCGTGAGCAGGGGGAGCGGTCATGGGCGCGAAGGTGTCTGCCAGGGGACTGAGACAGGCGCTCGCCGAGAGCGTCGGCGGACTGCCCCGCCAGTTCTGGTGGCTGTGGACCAGCACACTCGTCAACCGGCTCGGCGCCTTCGTGGCGACCTTCCTCGCCCTCTACCTGACCGCCGAACGCGGCTTCTCCGCCTCGTACGCGGGGCTGGTCGGCGCGCTCTACGGGCTCGGCGGCGTCATCTCCTCCATCGGCGCCGGTGTGCTCACCGACCGGCTGGGGCGGCGGCCGACCATGCTGGCCGCCCAGGTGGCGACGGCCGCCTCCGTCGCCTCGCTCAGCCTGGTGACCCACCCGGTCGCGATCGCGGCCGTCGCCGGGCTCGTCGGCATGGCCTCCAACGCCTCACGCCCCGCCGTGCAGGCGATGATGGCCGACATCGTCGCCCCCGAGGACCGGGTGCGGGCGTTCTCCCTCAACTACTGGGCGATCAACCTGGGCTTCGCCGTCTCCTCCACCAGCGCGGGGCTCATCGCCCAGTACAGCTACCACCTGCTCTTCCTCGGCGAAGCGGCGATGGTGCTGGTCACGGCCGTCGTCGTCTTCCTGAAACTGCCGGAGTCCCGGCCCGAGACGCCGCCCGCGCGGTCCGCGCACGGGCGCGAGGCCGCCGCCGTCTCCATGGCCACGGTGGTGCGCGACAAGCGCTTCATGGCCGTCGTCGCGCTCAACCTGCTGCTGGCCACCCTCATCCAGCAGGCCTTCGTCTCCCTCCCCATCTCCATGGGCGAACAGGGCCTGACCAGCACCGACTTCGGCACCGTCATCGCCCTCAACGGCGTCCTCATCGTCGCGCTCCAACTCCCCCTGACCCGCTTCATCGAGCACCGCGACCCCGCCAGGCTCCTGATCGTCTCCGCACTGCTGACGGGGTACGGCTTCGGACTAAACGCGTTCGCCGGATCCGCCGCCTTCTACGCGGTGGCCGTCGCGGTATGGACCGTCGGCGAAATGATCAACTCGCCCACGCAGATGGGCCTGGTCGTCCGCCTCTCCCCCACCCAGGGCCGAGGCCGCTACCAGGGCATGTACACGCTCTCCTGGTCCGTGGCCTCCCTCGGCGCCCCACTGCTGGGCGGCACCGTCATCGACCGCTTCGGCTCCGACACCCTGTGGGCGGCCAGCGCCCTGATCGGCACCCTCACCGCAGCCGGCTACGGACTGCTCCTGCGCAGCCTCCGCGACACCGAGCCCCGCGAGACACAGCCGGCGACCGCCGCCGGCCCACCGGCCGAGACCGACACCACCCCTGCCGCATAGGCGGCCCGCACCCCTGTACCGGCTCGCAGGGAAACGGCCCCGCCCGGCGGGGGCCATTCCGCGTTGGGCATTGTCAGCCGACGGCGTCCTCGATGGCCCGGAAGATGTCCGCGTCCGTCTCTTGCTGCCACTCGGGCAGATCCGGCCAGTCAGCCACGTACCCCGGTTTGGGATCTTCGAAGTGCTTGAACATCTGGGCCGTCCACGCTGTGGCGACGAACCGGCTCTTCTGCTCACGGCTCAAGCGAGCAGCGTGCCCGCCGCTGAGCGCGAGGAACTGCCGAACCTGCTCATAGACCGCACCCGCCGCCTGTCGCTCCCACTCGGGCGTCTCTTCCCAAGGTGTCACGTAACCCGGTTTCGGCTCGCCAGGAAAGTACTTCCGTACACCGGCGATCCATGACTCCCGGAACAGCCGAGCCCCCTCTGCCTCCGACATAACAACCCTCTCGTCACGAAGTGGCCAACGCGGCGATCTCGGCGCCCAGCTCGGCGACTCGGTGGTCATCGGCCAGTGAGCCGATCTCAGCCTGTAGTCCCTGGAGTCTACGGGCGACGTATCCGGAGGAGGTCTGACGGGCGAGCCGCAGAGCCTCAGTCCCGTACGCCACGATCTGTTCACGGTCGTTGCGCTTCGCTCCGATCGCCGCGAGATCCGCGAGGACCACGCCCCGCCGCCGGAAGGAATGGCCTGGGGCGAGTGCTTCCTGGCTCAGAGCGTTCGTCAGCGCGGCTTCCGCCTTGTCCAGCCGCCCGAGCTGCACATAACGGGCCCCTCGTTCCTCGGCAAGACGTGATCCGTCGAAGCGGAGCCACCCCCCGTTGTGCGCGTGGGTTCCGAGATCGAGAACCTTTTCGGCTTCATCGAGGGCACGCTCACACCGTTCGAGATCGCCCAAGCCGGCGTGCGCTTCGGCTTGCACAGCAGCGACCCACTGCCTGGTGGATAGAGAACTGTCTCCACGCTTTGCCACGGCCTCAGAGACAGAAAGCAGTTCGACGGCCTCGCGGTACTGTCCCCCTGCCATCTCGACGTAAGCATGCCGGATCAGAGCGCACGCCCACAGGTCGAACGCACCGGCTTCCTTGCTTGCTGACGCCGCGAGCGAGTAGGAGGCTGCGGCATCCGTATGCCGGTTTCCATCGAACGCCAGCTCTCCAGCGAGCTGGAACAAATCGCCGGCCGCAACATACAGACGGCCCTGGCGTGCCGAGCGCATGGCCAGGCTCTCGTTCAGTGCCGCGAGTTGTTCTGTGACGACTGGCTGCACTGTCCTTTTCGAGCGCGCGAGTTGGTAGACCTGCCACAAATGCTCGTTCATCCGCAAGTGACCGACTGCGTCCTCGCGCGCAGTGTCATCAGCGAGCGCGCCCGCGTCCTCAGCTGATACGGCGGCAAGCGCCCCGGCGACTGCTATCGCGCGCAGGAATTCGCGTCGGATCATGTCGTCATCCCCCGGGCCGTAGGCGTCATATGACGGCAACCCCGTGTGCCCTCCGGGGAGCGCTGATGGCCCCTTGATCAGGCCGTCGAGCGTAACGAGGTCAACGAGTAACAACTCCGCCAGCTTGGGCCGCAGCTCGGGTTGCGGAACGGTCACTCCCCGGTCCCACCTGCCGACGGTTGTGCGGTCGACCCCGAGCGTGATCGCTAGCTTCTCCTGACTGTAGCCCACGGCCTTTCGCCGGTCTCTCAGGCTCACGTGGTTTCCCTTCCCCCAGTCGAGAGCCATCAGCACCTCACTCCGCCCTGTGCCTCAGACGTGCATCAAGAGTGCCGCAACGCTGCCGTGGCCGCACCCGGTGTCCCAGGGGTTCCCTTGGAGTGTCGCCCCAGGACGCCGCACCTCGGCCACGCGTGAGCGCCGCAAGGTTCCCCACAAGGAGTGCACGCAATTCATACGCCGCAAGGGCTCTGTGATCCGGTCCCGCAGAAGTGATCACGACGCGGCACCTTGAACACCGCAAACGGCTGCCGCTTCGCGCTGATGAGGATGGTCCAGCGCGAACCGGGCGCACCACCTACCGGGAGCCCGACAACCGAACACGGGAGTAAGCACATGGAACAGTTCGAGCGGGCAACCCTCGACGCCTACTTTCACCGGATCGCCACGACATTCCAGCCAGCCGACCGTCCCGCGTCGTTCCTCGTGACGCATCTCCTGCCCGAGCGGCCGTCGTTCGTGCAAGCCGTCGGCACGCAAACACACCTGCGGGCAGTCCTGCCCAAGCCGAAGTCCATCACCGCGTGCGCCCGCCGGGAAGTCGAGCAGGCGACCCAGTGCGACGCCCTCTCGCGAGAGATGTTCGCGGACCCCGAGGCGGCCCTCGACTACATCGAGTCCCGGGCCGCCGGCGAGTCCGTCGTTCTGCTCGACGTGGGCGGCTACTTCGCTCCGACGCTCGACGCGCTGTGTGACGGTTTCTCCGGTCACATCGTCGGCGTCGTCGAGGACACCGAGAACGGGCACAAGCGCTACGCCGAACGCGAGAAACTGCCGTGCCCCGTCGTCTCCGTCGCTCGCTCACCGCTCAAGGAACCCGAAGATTTCCTCGTCGGGCAATCCGTCGTCTTCTCCGCCGAAGCCCTGATGCGCTCCCGCGGCGACATTCTGCACGGGCGCCCGGCGCTCGTGATCGGATTCGGGAAGTTAGGAAGCTCCATCTCTCGTCTGCTGCACGCCAAAGGGGTTCAGGTCACGATCTACGACATCGACCCCGTGCGGCGTACACAGGCCCTCTCGCAGGGTTTCACGGTGGCACGGGACCGCGACGCCGCGCTCAACGGCGCCGGGCTCGTACTGTGCGCGACTGGCACCGTCTCTCTCCAGGGGGAGGACTTCCCGCGGCTCCGCAACGGCGCCTACGTCGCGACTGTCACCTCGTCCGAGGATGAACTCGACCTCGACGCACTTCCCGCCGTCTACCGGCGAACGCCCGCGGGAGACCACGTCACCCGGTACCAGACGACCGGGCACTACTTCTACCTGCTCAACGGCGGAAACGCTGTCAACTTCCTGCACGGCGCATCCGTGGGCCCGTTCATCTACCTCGTTCAGGCGGAGATCCTTGCGGGAGTCCGGAAGCTGACCCGCGGCGATCTCGCACACGGTATGCACGGGGTCGACGCCGCCGACCGGGCCCTCATCGCCGGAACGTGGCTCAACTACTTCAACCGCTAGGAGACGGATGCCCATGCCGATCACGGCTCAGCACGTGCGCGAAACCCTCGGCGCCTACCTCGCCGAGCACCCGCACGAGAAGGACGCCTTGTCCTCCATCGGCGAGGTGGCCGACGCCGCGGGTAGTGCTATCGCTTCTCGGAAGGAATTCCGCGGCCACGTCACGGCCGGCGCCGCCCTGCTGCGCCCGGACGGCCGAGTTCTCACCATCGAACACCGAGCGCTCGGCCAGTGGCTTCTGCCCGGCGGGCACGTCGAGGAGTCCGACAACACTCTGGTTGCCGCTGCCATGCGAGAACTCGCCGAAGAAACCGGCATCATGCCAGAGCAGACCGAGCCGGACCGCGGCGCACCTTTGCACATCGATGTGCACGCCATTCCCGCGAACAGCGCCAAAGGCGAGCCGGAACACCTGCACTTCGACTTCCGGTACCTGTTCCGTACCACTGTGGACGCCGTCGAGTTGCAAGAAGAAGAGGTCGCGAACTACTCCTGGCAGTTCGCGGACACGCTGACGGCCGAACCCCTGCGCTCTCGGATCATGGCTGCGGCGAGGTAACCCGACACCGGAACGAACGGCGCCCCCGGCCGGGGCCCGGGGGCGCTGCGCTTGCCCTGATCGTCCGCGCCTTCTACCTGGTGTGTCTGCGCAGACGGGAGGCGAATGATGCTTTACCCACGGTGAGGCCCGGCTACTGGGCGATCAGCCTGGGCTTCGCCCGAGACGCCGCCCGCCCCCACGCGGTCCGCGCACGGGCGCGAGGCCGCCGCCGTCTCCATGGCCACGGTGGTGCGGGACAAGCGCTTCATGGCCCCGCCGTCGCGCTCGACCTGCTGCTCGCCCGCTTCATCGAGCACCGCGACCCCGCCGGGCTCCGACACCCTGTGGGCGGCCAGCGCCCTGATCGGCACCCTCACCGCAGCCGGCTACGGACTGCTCCTGCGCAGCCTGCGCGACACCGAGCCCCGCGAGACACAGCCGGCGACCGCCGCCGGCCCACCGGCCGAGACCGACACCACCCCTGCCGCATAGGCGGCCCGCACCCCTGTACCGGCTCGCAGGGAAACGGCCCCGCCCGGCGGGGGCCATTCCGCGTTGGGCATTGTCAGCCGACGGCGTCCTCGACGGCCCGGAAGATGTCCGCGTCCGTCTCTTGCTGCCACTCGGGCAGATCCGGCCAGTCAGCCACGTACCCCGGTTTGGGATCTTCGAAGTGCTTGAACATCTGGGCCGTCCACGCTGTGGCGACGAACCGGCTCTTCTGCTCACGGCTCAAGCGAGCAGCGTGCCCGCACCGGCTACAGAGCCGGTGCGGGGGCGCTTTCGTCGGTGGGCGGGAGCACATGGGTGGTCGCGTGGATGGCGCTTCGTGCCAGCGCCGGCCTTCCGCTGGAACTGAACGGCGGTGGGCATCAGGTCCGGCACCTGGTGCCCGTGGACGACATCGCATCCGGCACGATCCGCGCCCTTGCCGCCGCACGCCCCACGGGGCCGGTGTTGAACATCGGCACGGGGCGTCCCACGACCATTCGTGACGTGGCCAAGCGCATTCGACTGCACTACCCGGCAGTCCAGTTGGTGGAACGTGCCCTGCCCACGGGCGACCCGCTCGGGGCCCCGCAGGTCAGTGTGGAGGAGGGGATCGACCGGTACGTGAAGTGGCTCGGCGAACGCCCCGAGGCCACGCCTCCGTGGCTGAGTGAGCTGGCCGCCTGATTCAGACAACCGGCGGGCGGCCCAGCCGCACCATGCGCCACACTGTGGACCAGCGCATCGGTTGGCGCCGCCCGCACATCGTCCGCAGCCCTTCGGCGAACCCGCCGCCCCACGCCCGCAGGCCGGTCAGGGAACGGGTGCGCACAAGAGTGAGCGCGGACCACGTGCCGAGGTAGACCGGCACCAGGAGCGCAGGCAGATGCCGGCGCGCGAGCCACACCCTGTTCCGGGCCGTCGTCCGGTAGTACACGGCATGGCGAGCCGGGGACGTTCGCGGGTGCTGGAGCAGCAGTTCCGGCGCGTACACGATGCGCCACCCGGCGTCGAGCGCGCGCCATGCGAGGTCGGTTTCCTCGTGCGAGAAGAAGAAGTCATCGGGCCAGCAGCCCACCTCATCGAGCATGCGCATGGACAGGGTGTGCCCGCCGCCGAGGAAGGTCGTCACCTCACCGCCGCGCATCGGATCCGAAGCGCGCAAGCGCGGCACGTGACGCCGCTGTGTCACGCCCTCTTCATCGGCGATACGGAAGCTGAGAACGCCCAGGCCGGGATCAGCCTCGTGCAGCTCCCGGATGCGGGAGAAGACACCGGTGTCGACCAACAGCCCGTCGTCGTCCAGGTCGACGACCACGTCCACGTCACCGCACTTCCGCAGTTCCTCGACGGCTGCATTGCGCCCGCCGGAGACTCCGAGATTGTCGTCGAGCTCGACCACTGTCACGCCGTCACCCATGGGCGGAAGCGGGCTGCCGTTACCCACCACAACGATGCGCTGCGGCGGGCTGTCCTGACGAGCCACCGACTCCAAAAGCGCAGCAACCTCGCTGGGGCGGTTGCCCATCGTCAGAACGGCGACACCGAGGCGGGAACGGGGCACAGTCATGGACTCCCTATCGGGTCGGGCCCACGATCCTACTGCCGCGCCGCCTTGGATTCTCTCCGGGAGCGTCGCTCCCGACCGGGCTCGACGACGCGCTGCTGCACTTTCCCCGTGAGCAGCTTCCAGAGCTCGTCGAGGGCCTGGCCGCATCATGTGTCCGCCCCTGGCGGTCGGCCGTCGAGACCGACACCACACCCGTCGCATAGGCAGCCCCCACCTGGGTACGCCGGGGGACGGTGATGCCCGCGCTGGGCGCCGCTCGCACCCGGCCGAGCTGCGAAAGGCGGTTATGACCCATGAGTACGACCCTGAAGCCCCCGGCCGACCAGGACCTCCGCCAAGACGCCCGCCAGGACGTGCGGCAGGAGGCCCCGCAGGACGCGGCGCAGGACGTGCGCCAGGACGGCCACCGGAAGAGGACCTCCGAGGAATCCGTCGGTGAGCTGGTCAAACAGGCCTCGGCACAGATCTCCGAGCTCGCCCGCCAGGAGATGCACCTCGCACAGGCGGAGATGCAGCAGAAGGGCAAACGCTTCGGCCTCGGCGGCGGCATGTTCGGCGGAGCGGCCCTGTTCGGGTTCGTCGCCCTGCTGGCAGGCACCGCCACCGGCATCGTCGCGCTGAACCTGGTCTGGCCCCTGTGGCTGGCGGCGCTCGTCGTGACCGGCGCCCTGCTGGTGCTGGCGGGCGTGCTCGCCCTCGTGGGCAAGCAGCAGATCGGCAAGGCCACCCCGGCCACGCCCGAACGGGCCGTCGAGAGCATGAAGGCCGACGTGACCGAGATCAAGGAAAGGTCGCACCGATGACCGGCAAGTCCCACAGCCACGGCCCCAAGCCGACCCCGGACGAGCTGCGCGCCCAGGTGGAGGAAACCCGCAGGGAACTCGGCGAGACCGTCGAGGCGCTGGCCGCGCGCGCCGACGTGCGCGCCCAGGCGCGGCAGAAGGCCACGCAGCTCAGGAGCCAGGCGTCCGAGAAGGCCCACACGATGGGGGACAGGATCCAGCACCGGACCCCCCAGCCGGTGCGGGACAAGGCCCACCAGGCGGCCGAGATGACCCGCGCGGGCGGCGGAGCGCCGCTGGTCGCCGGTGTGGCCGTGCTCGCCGTGCTCCTCGCCGTCCGCAGCAGGAGGCACTGAGATGAACACGGCAAAGATCGCCTACAAGCCGGTCGGCATGGCGCTCGGCGCCGCCAGTGGCGCCATGTCCGGTGCGCTGTTCAAAAGGATCTGGAAGGTCACAGGCCACGACGAGGACGCCCCCGGCGCCACCGACCAGGACCGCGGCTGGCGGGAGATCCTCGTCGCCGCCGCCCTCCAGGGGGCCATCTTCGCCGCCGTGAAGGCAGCCGTGGACCGCAGTGGCGCCACCACCATCCACCGCCTGACCGGCACCTGGCCCAGCTGAGCTTCCCCGCCCACGGCGGCCCCGTGGCCACGGGGCCGCGGGGCCACGGCTGAGCTTCCCCGCCCACGGGCCACGACAGAGCCCTCTTGCCTGACCAGGGCAAGAGGGCCGCTTCATACGGCTGTCCGCCGCCTGGATACGCAGGCGGCGGACAGCCGTATGGGTTCGACGGGCCGGTCGCCGGCCCGGCCGCGTCACACGGATACCGCGCTCCGGCCGGGGGCCGCCGCCCGCTGACGGACACCGGCGGGACGCCGGGCCCCGGAACAGTGCGCAGGGGTGACGGGCGCGGCTGTCGGCTCGCTCGCGTGCCGGGGTCCGACCGGGGCCAGCCCCGGGGCGGGCCCCGCCTCGCCGCCCTCGGGCGCCGCGCTCTGCGCGAGGTACCTGCGCCACGAGCCGACCCCCAGCACGACTCCCACGACGAGCGCGAGGGCGGAGAGCACGTCTTTCGCCAGGGCGGCGGGCCGGCGGTCCCCACCGGTCCTTCCGCGCCCCTCGTCCACGGCACCGCCGCCCCGACGGCCACGCCAACTCCGCTCCGCACCCTCGCCTTGTGCCTCGCCCACTGCTCTCACCTGCCTCGTCACTGCTGCTCGCCGGCCGGCCGTCGTCCCGCCCGTCTCCCGCGGGCCACGAGCCGTACCAGCCCGTCCCTCAGGTGTGATGCGGCACCCGGCGCAAAAGTTCACGGCCCTTCCTGCCTGTTTCGGCGTGTTCGCCCGTCGGGCCCGAAGAAGCCGCCTGAGCGCGGCCGGTGACACCGGCGCCGCGCGGCCTATCATGGCGGCTCGCGCCACGAACGGCGGAACTGAGGGGCCACGGGTGGAAACGTTCAAGGCAGAGTGGGACGCGCTGATAGCGCAGGGCCAGGCCCGGCGGGACGCGCACACGCAGCTCGACTCCGCCCCGCCCGCCGGCGGTGGCGGCACGGGGCCCGGTGGAGCCGACCGGCTGGCCACCGACCCCGCGGCGAAGAAGGCCTCGGCGAAGTACATCGAGGAGCAGCTGCTGCCGCACGTGCGGGGCGCGGGCAAGATGGGCGGGGAGCCGCCGCGGGATCCGGCGCCCGGGATGCTCGGCGGCGAACGCGCCCAGCCAGGCGGCACGATGCGGCTGTGGCAGTCCTGGGAGGGTGTCGAGCACGTGCTGGGCGAGTGGAGCAAGCAGGTGCGCAACCTCGAACAGCGGTTGCAGGGGGAGCGGGACGCGCTACGGGGTGCCAAGGTGCTCTTCCAGACGCGTGACGGTCTGGTCCGCAACGCTCTCCTCTCCGGCCAGGGCCCGCTGCTCACCGACCTGCCGGGCAGCCGGCCCACCGGCCTTCGGCCGACGAAGTAGGCGGGCGGTCGCGAGCGATGGGACTCTCCTTCCGCGACATCATGTCCGCCGACATGACCGAACTGGACGACGCCGCCGCCGCGTGGAAACGCATGAGCAAGCGCTTCGGTGAGCTGCGTCGCGACTACAACGCGCAGGTGCGCGGCCACCTGGCGCACAGCCAGTGGTCGGGCGTCGCGAAGGTGACGTTCGACGAGGTCGCCACGGTGTCCTCGGGCGAGTTCGGCAACGCCAAGAGCCAGGCGGAGGGCATCGCCACGCTGCTGACCGAGGCGTACGAGGACCTGGTGGCGCGGAAGAAGGACCTCGGCAAGCGGGTGGCGGAGGCGGAGGACGACAAGATGAGCGTGGACGGCAGCGGCCGCGTCACGCTCGACACCACGAAGCTCAACGAGGGCGAGCGGCTGGCGAGGGGGCACGATCCCACGTTCGCGTCGGCTCTGGACGACAAGGTCGCGGACTGGCAGACGGCCGTCGACAAAGCCGTCGAAGCCGTCAACGAGGCGGACGCCGCGATCAAGAAGGCGCTCCTGGCCTCGGTCGCGCCGCCGGGCAACCGTGCGGCGGGTATGAACGGCTTCAACCCCCGCAAGGTCGACTACACGCCCCCGGGGACGCGCAAGGACCTCGACCGGATCCTGAAGGACTACCAGGTCGGGCCCGACCCGGGCGGCATCGTCGGATACCCCCGCAACTGGATCCTGCGGGCCGCTGTCTTCAGCACCGTCACCGTGACGGAGAAGGAGGCGGACATGCTCGACGAGCTGGGGCTGGCCGGTCTGCCCGCCTTCAACGGCATCAAGGAGGACGCGTTCGACACCGCCGACGCGCGGTTCTCCAGCGACGACAGGAACGACGACCACAACGACGCGTTCCGCCACTCCTACTGGAACGCGCTGATGACGAAGAAGTACGGCGCGGAGTGGACGGAGAAGTACACCGTGGCCCACGAGGCCCGCCCGGGCAATCCACCCGAGCGGGAGGCGATGGACCTGTACAACAACGAGGTCGGCAGGCGGATCGCCTCCTCGCACCCCGACGCGTCCGAGGAGGAGCTGGCGGACCTGGTCGAGAAGGCCGTGCGGGACGGCGACATGGTGGTCATACCCAAGGGCGGAGGCCGCCTGGCGTTCAGCGACCAGGTGGGCCCCGACGCAACCGGCGACCCGACGCTGTCAGCCCCCGAGGGCGAGAAGGACGAGGTCTCCGGTTACACGGACAGCGGCGGCTCGGGCAGCGGCAAGCGCAGCGGGGCGGGGAGCGGAAGTTGAGACGGGTGACGGTCGCGGCGGGCGCCGCGGTACTGCTGCTGTGCGCCGGATGCGCGGATGCGGGGGAAAAGGTGAGCGAGTCGTACGAGTCCGCCGTCGGCAAGGGCGGGGTGTCCTACGACGAGGGGCTGTCGAAGAAGCTGCGGAAGCTGAGCCAGGAGGGCGGCACCGCGCCCCTCGCGGACCTGACGGTCTTCAACTGGGAGAAGGTGCACGTCTTCTTCGAGGGGGCGACGGCCGAGGAGATCGAGCGGGCGGTGGGCGAACCGGTGCTCGACGACAAGCGCTACTACGACGCCGGCAACCTGCTGGTGTTCGAGTACAACGGCAAGCTCTCCAAGGCCGTCTCGGTGATCCCCGACCTGCTGACCATCGACGGCAGGCACACCTGGGGCCCCGATGTGGTGCTCAAGGCCCGCGCCCCCCGCTCGCTGCTCGCGCTCTCGGAGAAGTAGACCGCGCGGACGCCCGTCGCGGGTCTACCGCTCCGGCTTCCGCGTCAGGTGCGTGAACGCCTCCAGGTTGCGGGTCGACTCGCCGCGCGCCGTACGCCACGCGTACTCCTTCTTGATGGCGGTGGCGAATCCCATCTCCAGCAGCGTGTTGAACGAGCCGTCGGCGTTCTCCAGGACGCTGCCGAGGAGACGGTCGATCTCTTCCGGGGTGACGGAGGCCAGCGGCAGCCGTCCCGCGAGGTAGATGTCACCGTGCTGGTCGACGGCGTAGGCGACGCCGTAGAGCCTGGTGTTGCGCTCCAGCAGCCACCGGTGGACCGCCGCGTGGTTCTCGTCGGGGTTGCGGACCACGAAGGCGTTGACCGACAGGGAGTGGGCGCCGACGGCCAGCGAGCAGGTGGTCTGGAGTTTGCGGGTGCCCGGGAGCGTGACGACGTAGGTGCCCTCCGCCGGGCTCTCCCACTCCAGCTCGGCGTCCGTCAGCGTCCGCTCGATCGTCGCCCTGGCGGCGGCAGCAACCTCACCCATGCGGCGATCGTAGGCGACGGCGCCGCTCCTGCGACGCGGCGGCGTACACCTCGGCGGTCGCCTCGGCCGCAGCGCCCCAGCCGAAGTTCTGGGCGTGGGCGGCCGCGGCGTCACCGAGCCGGTCGGTCAGCGCGGGGTCGTCGAGGAACCGGCGCAGGGCCAGGGCGTAGCCGGCGGGCTCGTGCCCTTCGACGAGGAAACCGCTGGTGCCGTCCCGCACGACGACCGGCAGCCCGCCCACGGCGGCGGCCACCACGGGCGTGCCGCAGGCCTGGGCCTCGGCGGCGACGAGGCCGAAGGACTCGCTGTAGGACGGCATCACCAGCACCGACGCGGCCCGGTACCAGTCGGCGAGCTGTTCTTGGCCCACGGGGGGCCGGAAGTGCACCAGGTCGGCGATGCCGAGGCGGGCCGCCAGTTTCTGCAGCCCCTCGGGCTTGGCCAGACCGCTGCCGCTGGGCCCGCCCACGACGGGGACGATCATGCGGCCCCGCAGCGACGGATCCTCGTCCACCAGCAGGGCGGCGGCGCGCAGCAGCACGTCGGGGGCCTTGAGGGGCTGTATGCGTCCGGCGAAGAGGGGGATGAAGGCGTCGGGAGGCAGCCCCAGGCGGGCCCGCGCCGCGCTGCGGGCGCCCGAGGGGCGGAAGCGGTCGAGGTTGACGCCGGGGTGGACGACGGCGGTGCGCTCCGCCGGCGCCTCGTAGTGGTGCATCAACTCGCCCGCCTCCTCCGCCGTGTTGGCGATGAGGCGGTCGGCGGCGCGCACGATCTGGGTCTCCCCGATGACGCGGGCGGCCGGTTCGGGCGTGTCGCCTTCGGCGAGGGCGGCGTTCTTGACCTTGGCCATGGTGTGCATGGCGTGCACCAGGGGCACGCCCCAGCGCTGTGCCGCCAGCCAGCCGACGTGCCCGGAGAGCCAGTAGTGGGAGTGCACCAGGTCGTAGTAGCCGGGCCGGTGCCCCGCCCACACCTGCATCACCCCGTGCGTGAAGGCGCACAGCTGCGCGGGCAGCTCCTCCTTGGACAGCCCCTCGTAGGGGCCTGCGTCGATGTGCCTCACGAGCACGCCGGGGACCAGCTCGACGGTGGGTTCGAGCGCACCTGTCGTCGCCCGCGTGAAGATCTCCACCTCGGTGCCCTGCGCCGCCAGCTGCCTGGCCAGCTCCACGATGTAGACGTTCATGCCGCCCGCGTCCCCGGTACCCGGCTGGTGCAGCGGGGAGGTGTGGACGCTGAGCATGGCCACCCGGCGGACACGGCGGGCGGCCCCGGGCAGCCGGAGCAGCGCACTCCTGGGCTGGTGTGCCCGGGACGGGTGACCGCCGCGCCGCTGACCGAGCCGGGACACGTAATGGCTCACGGTGCCGATGCCTCCTCCGGGTGCGGACGTACTCACGGTGCGGAGCCGGGTGTCACGGGCCCTCGACGGGAAACAGCGGAAAGGTTGCCTCCTCTTCCCACTTTGCCGAATCGTGACCGAAAGTGCCCGGCGCGGTCCCTCGTATGCTCGTGCCATGCCCGCACGTCCCACCGCGCCGTCCCGCCCCGTCGGCACGGCCACGCGCGGGACGACGAACCCGAACCGGCTACGCCGCATGGACCGGTGGATCGCCGCCGCGCACGGCCCGGCGCTGCGCCGCTCCCTCCTCCACCCCACCGCCGTCGACCTGGGCTACGGGGCGGCGCCCTGGACCGCCGTCGAGCTGCTGGAGCGGCTGCGGACGGTCCGCGGGGACGTGCACGTCTACGGCATCGAGATCGACCCCGAGCGGGTCGCCGCCGCACGCCCGTACGAGCGCGCGGGGCTGGCGTTCGTCCGGGGCGGCTTCGAGCTGCCCGTCGGCGGCGTCACCCGCGGTGGAAGCCGCGGTCTGAGCCTGATCCGCGCCGCGAACGTGCTCCGCCAGTACCCGGAGGCGGACGTGGCGCCCGCCTGGGCGCGGCTGTGTGCGCGGCTCGCCCCGGACGGCCTGCTGGTCGAAGGCACCTGCGACGAGATCGGCCGCCGCCACGTGTGGGTCGCGCTCGGCCCCGAAGGGCCCCGCACGGTCACCTTCGCAGCCCGCCTCGCCACCCTCGGCACCCCCTCGGAACTGGCCGAGCGGCTCCCCAAAGCGCTCATCCACCGCAACGTGCCCGGCGAACCCGTGCACGCGTTCCTGCGCGACTTCGACCGCGCCTGGGCCGCCGCGGCGCCCTACGGCGCACTCGGCGCCCGTCAACGCTGGATACGCGCCGCCCACGCGCTGAGCGCCGACTGGCCACTGGCCGGCGATCCCCGCCGCTGGCGCCAGGGCGAACTGACCGTGCGCTGGCACGCGCTCGCCCCCCGCGGCCCGGCTTCGCCAAGCTGACCAGCGCCCATCCCCCTTTGCGAGTCCGCACCACTCAGCCGCGCCGGCCCGACGTCACTCCCGCGGTCCGCCGCGCCCGCGCCCCGCGCTCCGCGCGACACCGCGTACGGCGCCATCCACTTGACGTTCACTATTCTCTCAGAGAATAGTGAACGCATGTCGACCGCGGCTCATGTACTGCTCGCCCTGCTCGCCGCCGGGCCGCTGCACGGGTATGACCTGAAGAAGGCCCACGATCTGCGCTTCCCCCGGGCGAAGCCGCTGGCCTTCGGGCAGGTGTACGCCACACTGGGCCGGCTGGAGAGGGACGGCCTGGTCGAGCAGGTCGGAACGAGCCGTGAAGGCGGCCCGGACCGCACCAAGTACGCCCTGACCCGCACCGGACGCAAGAGGCTCACGTCATGGCTGGCCACGGTCGAGACCCCGGCCCCCTACGTCGCCTCCGACCTGCTCGCCAAGGTCGTCGTCGCCCTCCTGGTCGCCGACCCCGAGCAGGCCCGCGGCTACCTGACCGCGCAACGCCAGGCCCACAGCGAACGGCTGCGCGAACTGACCGCTCTCAAGGCCGATCCGGCGACCCGCCTCCCCGACCTCGTCGCCGCCGACTTCGCCCTCACCCACCTCGACGCCGACCTGCGCTGGATGCACACCACGCTGGAACGCGTCGCCGAACTCCACCAGGAGATCCACTCATGACACGCACGAGCGGAGCGACAGTCCTGCGAGCGCGGGGAGTCGTGAAGTCCTACGGGCCCACACCCGCCCTGCGCGGTATCGACCTCGACCTGGCCGAGCGCGAGATCCTGGCACTGACAGGGCCGAGCGGCTCCGGCAAGTCGACACTGCTGCACTGCCTGGCCGGCATCCTGCGCCCCGACGCCGGCGAGATCACCTACGGGGAGCTGGCGCTGGGCGGCTGCTCGGAAGCCGAACGCTCGCGTCTGCGGCGCACCGAGTTCGGCGTGCTGTTCCAGTTCGGGCAGCTGGTCGAGGAGCTCACCGCAGCCGAGAACGCCGCGCTGCCGCTCCTGCTGACGGGCCGCGGCCGCAAGGAAGCCCGCACGGCCGCGCTGGAGTGGCTGGACCGCCTCGGTGCCGCCGACGTCGCCGACGTGCGCCCTCCCCGGATGTCCGGCGGCCAACAGCAACTGTGCGCCGCCGCACGGGCCCTGGTCACCGCGCCGCGCGTGCTGTTCGCCGACGAGCCCACCGGCGCCCTCGACCAGCTCACCGGCGAGAAACTCCTCGGCCACCTGGTGCGGGCCGCACGCGAACAGGGCACCAGCGTCCTGTTGGTCACCCACTCCCCCGGCATCGCCGCCTACGCAGACCGTGAACTCTCCCTCTACGACGGCGAAACCGACGCCACAGGGCTCGGAGCGGGACAGCGGATCGGGGTACCGCGATGAGCGCCGCCCTCGGCATGCGCCCGGCCACCCTGACCAGGCTCGCGGTCGCCGGAACCCGCACCGACGCCCTGCGGGTCACCCTCACCGCTCTCAGCGCGCTGCTGGGCACCCTCGCGCTGCTCGCCGCGTTCACCGTCGCGGCCATCCCCACCCCGACGGGAACGGCCGGCGGTTCCGCGTCCTGGTCCCAGCAGTACACCAGCGCCCTGCTGCGGGAGCCGGGACTGCGGCCCGGCGTCGCCTCGGCGCTCGCCCTGCTGACCCTGCCGGTGCTGGCACTCGCCGGCCAGTGCGCCCGCATCGGCGCCCCGGCCCGCGACCGGCGTCTGGCAGCGCTGCGCCTGGCCGGAGCCACTCCACGCCAGTGCACCGCCGTCGTCGCCGCGGAGACGGGCGCGGCCGCACTGCTGGGCACCTGTGCCGGATTCGCCGGCTACTTCGCGCTGCGCGCGGCACTGGACCGGCCCGGTCCCCACGGGGGGCTCCCCCTGCCCACCGACGTCCTGCCGCATCCGGCAGCCCAGGCCGCCGTCCTGCTCGGTTTTCCGCTGCTCAGCGCCCTCACATCCGCTTTCCTGACCCGCCGGGTCACCGTCGGCCCCCTCGGCGTGGCCCGCCACCCGCGCACCAGGACGCCCCGGCCCTGGCCCGCCCTCCTCCTCGCCCTCGGCATCGCGGCCGTCGCCACGGGCGCCGCCCTGACGAGCGGAGAGACCTCACCACTGGCCGAGACGGCGCCCAGGTTGCTCCTCGCCCTCGGCGGCCTGTGCTCGCTGCTCGGCGTGATCCTGGGCACCGGTTGGCTCTCCGCCGCAGCGGGCCGGACGCTGCACCGCTTCGCCCGCGGCGCCCCGGCGCTGCTCGCCTCCCGGCAGTTGGCGGCCGATCCCTGGCGCGGCAGCCGCACCCTGGCCGCCTTCCTGGCCTGCCTCACCTTCGGCGCGGGTGCCGCAGCGGTACGGGCCTTCTTCGTGACGAACGAACAGGCCGAGGCCGAGTCGGCACGCCGCTACGCGGCGGCCACCGGCGAGAGCGCGCAGGACATCGCCCAGCGCGATCCCTTCTACCTGAACTCCATGGACCTGGTCGACCTCGCTGTCGCCGCCGCCTTGGTGATCGCCGCGTGCGGGCTGCTCGTCGCACTCGCCGAGAGCGTCGTCGCCCGGCACCGTGTCCACACGTCTTTGGTCGCCTCGGGCGTCCCGCGGCGCGTCCTCGTCCGGGCGGGCCTGTGGCAGACGCTGGCGCCGGCCGTACCCGCCGTGCTCCTCGCCCTCGCCGTCGGCACCGCGCTGGGCAGGGCCGCCGTCGGCACGCGAGTCACCACCGGCAGCCTCCAAGGACGCGCGTGCACGGCCGCGAACGGCTGCCCCGACGGGCTGACGCACGCCAACAGCGCGCCCGTCACCGTCCCCGAGGTCGTCCGCGCCACACCGGTGCCATGGAGCCAGCTCGCCCTCTACGGTGCCGGAGCGCTGGTCGCACTCCTCGTGGTGACCGCCGCCGCCCTGCTGTTCCTGCGTGGCACCGTGCGGGCCGAGGAGCTGCGCGCCGGGTGACCGGGGCCGGGGCCGTCACAGGCCGGGGCTCCAGTGGTGGCCGAAGGTGAAGCGGGCGGCCTCGACCTCGTGGCGCTGGTCGGCGTGGAGCACGCCGAGCGCGTAGGCCGTGGCCGGGGCGATGCGCGGGGTCGCCGCGGCCGAGGCGGCGGCCGCCGCGGCGGCGGACGCCTGCCGGTGCCGCTCCAGCGCCTCCCCCGCCGACCGCGTCCGCGCGTCCGGCCCAACCCGGGCCTCCAGCACCTCCTGGGCGTACCGGCACAGCCGCAGCAGCACCCGCACCTGGTCCCACGCCGCGTCCTGGCGGGCCTCAGTGGCCAGCGACCGCGCGAGCCCGTCCGCGTTGTACGGTGCGCCCGCACGGGACAGCGGGAGCGCGGCGACGGCGTCGGCGAGGTGTCGGCGCGCCTGCTCGGCCAGCGGTTCGAGAACCGCCGGGGCGGGCAGGCCGACCCGCGCCTCGTCCGCGCGGAACGGGGCCTCCGACGCCAGCAGCGCCACCGCGTCCGCGACAGCGTGGAAGCGGGCCGAGCCCAGCGCCTGGAGCGCCGCCGAATGGGCGCGTGTCCTGGCCAGGGTCAGCTGCCTGTCCAGCAGCGCGCCCGCGCGGGCCGCTCCCACCGGCAGCGCGCTCTTCTCCCGCGCCACCGCCCCCGCCCTGCTGCCCGCCCGCACGACCGGCCCGGCGGACCCGTCCCCGGCCGGCCCCCCAAAGGTCTCCGCCGACGGCGCGGGACCCGCCAGCCGGTGCAGTGCGCCCAGCAGCCGCTCAAGACGCGCCGCGTACGCGTGCTCGCGGCCCAATGTGCCCGCGAGCCAGCTCAGTTCCGTACGCAGGCTGTCGGCCCACGCCGGGTCGAGCAGCGGACGGTAGGTGAACAGCGTGCCGCCCAGCCGGCGCGCCGCCGCGCGGAGACCGTCCACGGCCGGTGCCGTACCGTCCCGCTCCGCGCCGTCGGGGCCTGGCCCCCCGCCGGAACCGCCCGCTTCCCGGGCGTGCGCGCGCAGTGCGCGCAGGAACTCCGCCGCGCGCCCGTGCAGATAGCCTCCGAGCACCTCCGCGGCGCTGCCCGCCGGCGCCCCAGAGGCCGGCCCGGCCCCGGCCGCGCCCCGCGTACCGGCCACGGGCTCGACCACCATGTCCCGGCTCCGTCCGGCCATCACGACCCCTTCCCCGCCTCGCACGGGCGCCACCTGCCCGCGCCGTGCGGGCGCCGGCCCAGGCCGGCGCTCATGTCGCCACCGTCGGGCCGCGCTTGCGCCGCCGCCCCTCGATGAGCAGTTCCTGCACGTTCGGCAGCGGCTGCCCCTCCCCGTCGGCCGCCAGCGCGTGGCGCGTCCACACCCCGTCGGGCCCCAGATGCCACGACGCGGTCGTATCCGCCATGCCCGTGGTCAGCAGCCGGTTCAAGGACGCACGGTGCGCGGGGTCGGTCACCCGTACCAGCGCCTCGATGCGCCGGTCCAGGTTGCGGTGCATCATGTCCGCGCTGCCCAGCCACACCTCGGGATCGCCGCCCTGCGCGAAGCTGAAGACACGGGAGTGCTCAAGGAACCGGCCCAGCACGCTGCGCACTCTGACGTTGTCGCTGAGTCCCGGCACCCCGGGGCGCAGCGCGCAGATGCCGCGCACCCACACGTCGACGGGCACGCCCGCCATGGAAGCGCGGTACAGCGCGTCGCACACCGCCTCGTCGACGATGGAGTTGACCTTGATCCGCACGTACGCCTCGCGCCCCGCCCTGTGGTGGGTGATCTCCTTCTTGATGCGGGAGACCAGCCCGTCCCGCACCGAGTGCGGGGCGACCAGCAACCGCCGGTAGGTCTCGCGCCGCGAGTAGCCCGAGAGCCGGTTGAACAGGTCCGACAGGTCGGCGCCCACCTGCTGGTCCGCGGTCAGCAGCCCGAGGTCCTCGTACAGCCGCGCCGTCTTGGGGTGGTAGTTGCCGGTGCCGACGTGCGCGTACCGGCGCAGCACCTCGTCCTCCTGCCGCACCACGAGCGACAGCTTGCAGTGCGTCTTGAGCCCCACCAGGCCGTAGACGACATGGCATCCCGCCTCTTCCAGCTTCCGCGCCCACTTGATGTTGGCCTGCTCGTCGAAGCGGGCCTTGAGCTCGACGAGGACCAGTACCTGCTTGCCCGACTCGGCCGCGTCGATCAGCGCGTCCACGATCGGCGAGTCGCCCGAGGTGCGGTACAGGGTCTGCTTGATCGCCAGCACGCCCGGGTCGGCCGCCGCCTGCTCCAAAAAGGCCTGTACGGAGGTGGAGAACGAGTCGTAGGGGTGGTGGAGCAACACGTCCCGTTCGCGGAGCGCGGCGAAGATGTCGGGGGCCGACGCCGACTCCACCTCCGCCAGGTCCCGGTGGGTACCGGCCACGAACTTCGGGTACTTCAGCTCGGGCCGGTCCATCGCCGAGGCGATACCCGACAGGCCCGTGAGGTCCAGCGGGCCGGGCAGCGGATACACCTCCGCCTCGCCGACCTTCAACTCCCGCACCAGCAGGTCCAGCACGTACGGGTCGATGGACTCCTCGACCTCCAGCCGGACCGGGGGCCCGAAGCGGCGCCGCATCAGCTCCTTCTCCAGCGCCTGGAGGAGGTTTTCCGCATCGTCCTCCTCCACCTCCAGGTCCTCGTTCCGCGTCACCCGGAACATGTGGTGCGCCAGCACCTCCATGCCGGGGAAGAGTTCCTCCAGGTGCGCCGCGATGACGTCTTCGAGCGGCACATAACGGTGCGGGGAGGCCTCCAGGAACCGCGGCAGCAGCGGCGGCACCTTCACGCGGGCGAAGTGGTGGTGGCCGCTGACCGGGTTGCGCACCACCACCGCCAGGTTCAGCGACAGCCCCGAGATGTACGGGAAGGGGTGCGCGGGGTCCACCGCGAGCGGGGTGAGCACCGGATAGATCTGCTGCCGGAACATGCTGAACAGCCGCGCCTGTTCCTTCTCCGTCAGCTCGGCCCAGCGGATCAGGTGCAGCCCCTCGTGCGCCAGCGCCGGCGCCACGTCGTGCTGGTAGCACGCGGCGTGCCGCGCCATCAGCTCGCGGGATCTGCTCCAGATCCCCTCCAGCACCTCGCGCGGCTGGAGCCCCGACGCGCTCCGGGTCGCCACGCCCGTCGCTATCCTCCGTTTGAGCCCCGCGACCCGCACCATGAAGAACTCGTCCAGGTTGCTCGCGAAGATCGCCAGGAAATTCGCCCGTTCGAGCAGCGGTGTACGCGGGTCCTCCGCCAGTTCGAGCACCCGCTCGTTGAACGCGAGCCAGCTGCGTTCCCGGTCCAGGAACCGGTCGGCGGGCAGGTCGTCCGCCGTGTGCGCCGGGTGGCCGCTGCCGTCCTCGAAACTGTCGACATCCGAGTCGATGTCCGGGTCAAGGCCCAGGTCGGGGCCCGCGCCGGGAACATTGCTGGGGCGGTGCGGTTGCTGGGTCATACCGCCATTGTCGATGCTCTTCACGAGGATGAGGCGGGGCATTTCGCGAGCCTCGCAAGAGAGTGTGAATCGCTGGTTACGTCCACATGGCAACCCGGGGCGCCCCCGGTTACCCCCGGGTTCCTCCGCGCCCGTGCCTGTGCTCGGGGGGCGTGGCCGTTCTCGCTCGGTGGGCCGTCACCACGGGGCCCGGCGGCGTGCGTCCGGATCATGAACCCGTGCCACAACACGCCCGTTGTATCGGGCAGTTGGCGGCGCCCGGTCGCCACCGCAGGAGGGGGGCGGACATGCCCGAACGGGACCCGGTCAGGGAACCAGAGCTCGTCGCGACGTACTGGATCGGCGAGCAGGAGATGGGCGATGCGGTCAAGAACGGGCTGAAGGAACTGGCTCAGCGGTTTCCGAATGCGCCGAGGGAACTGCGGGTGCTTCCACCGCGGCACCCGGGGCCTACCGGACGGCAGCAGTGGCAGGAGCTCATGGAGGGATACGCCAGGGATGCCGGTGAGCAAGGCTATCGGCTGGTGCACCTTCCCGATATCGCCGACAAGCTGGCCCATGGCCTCGACCGGACGAAGTACACGAGCGACACGCTCAAAGACATCTACGGAATGGAGGCCGCCAACGCCGGTCACATCTCGACGAAGGACCTGAGCTTCTACCTCGGGATGGGCGCCGAGACGGGCCTGCACGTCGACCTCTCGCATCACCACATGAGGGACTCGGAGTGGGAGGCGGTGCAAAGGAGCCCGAACTTCAACCCGGCGGCGGTGGCACCGATCGACTTCTCCACCGCCGAGCTCAAGATCGTCGACCTCTCGCACGGCGAGGACGCGCTCATCCGGAACCCGCTGAGCTCCGAGTACCAGTCGACGCCCGAACGGTTCGACGCGGCGGGCATCGAACCGGAGTACGTGCGCCATCTCGACGCCTTCGCCGTGTACGCGCGTGAGGGCACCCGCGGGCAGCAGTTCGGCCAGGCGGCGGCCAACCAGTACATCGGCTACCTCGCGAAGATGGCCCAGGACGAGGTCAGCAAGCAGAACGTCGCCTTCAGGGACCAGGACGGCCACACCAGGTTCCGGCCGACACGCATCACCCTCACGAATGACAATCTGCTGGCCGCCAAGTACAACCCAGGAGACCCGCGCCGCGAGGACATCATCGGCAGGATGAACATCAACGCCGCCATCGACGCCGCCCACCTCGTCTACGGTCGGCCCCGGACGCCGGATAGCCAAGGGCCGGGCAGAGCGCCTCGGGTGGATCCGCAGGTCTGGGACGCCATCACCATGCAGGCGTTCGAGGTGAATGGTGCGCGCGTGCTGCCGCAGCTCGGCCTGACCAAGGTCAGCCAGAACAGTTGGCGCAGTAGCGACCAGCGCGACCCCATGGACCTGGGCAAAACCCTCGCCGGGGACAAGGTGACCCTCGTGCAGGCCACCAACATGGGTGTGGCCGAGGCCGCTCGGGCGGCCTCCAACCCGGGTCTGTCCGCGGCATCCCGGGCCGAGCTCAAGAAGCTGAGCGAGCCATCGCGCATCCCTTACGAGGTGCGGTACTCCTCGTCCGCCGACAACTCCCCGCGCCGCACCCCCAGCCCGGCCGGTGAGAAGGGGATGTCCGTGGAGCAGCTGCGGCAGGATGTGGCCAACATGTCCATGCCCCGGACCCCGTCCCCGGAAAGGCCGAACGCCTCCGCGAACGTCGCCGCTCAGCCGACCCACCAGCCGGTGAAGCGGTCGGCGACCGGCCCGAGGCGTTAGCCGAGGCGCTGGGAGGTCTCGCCGGCGTAAGAGGGACCGGCGGGGGCCGACCGCGGCCACCCCGGCCGCCTGGAGGCGCCGGGGCGGCCGCGGGGGGCTCCTACGTTTCGGTGCGGTACATCAGGTCGGTCTCGTAGGTGCTGAAGCCGAGGGCCTCGTAGACCCTGACGGCGGCCACGTTGTCGGCGTCGACGTAGAGCATGGCCGTCGGCAGTCCCCGCTCCCGCGCGAGGTGGCGGAGACCGATGGTGGTGAGGGCCTTGCCGAGGCCGCCGCCCTGTTCGCCGGGGGCGACGCCGAGTACGTACACCTCGCCGAGGCCCTCCGCCGCGTGCACCTTGGTCCAGTGGAAGGCGATCAGGCGCCCGCCGCGTTCGGCGAGGAAGAAGCCCGCCGGGTCGAACCACTCCTCCGCCTTGCGGTCGTCGAGGTCGCGCTGGGTGAGCCCGCCCTGTTCCGGGTGGTGGGCGAACGCGGCGGCGTTGAGCGCCAGCCAGTCCGCGTCGTCCTCGCCGGGCTGGAAGGTCCTGACGGTGACCCCTTCGGGGAGCGTGGGCTCGGGCTGGTCCCAGCCGGCCAGCGGCCGCCGCAGCTGCCGCAGTTCGCGGAAGAGGGTGAGGCCGAGGCTCTGCGCGAGATGGCGGGCGGCGGGGTGCCCACCGTGTGCCCACAGGCGCAGCCGCCGTCCGGACATCTCCAGCAGGGCCTGGCCGAGCCGCCTGCCGTGGCCGTTGCCGCGGGCCGCCGGGGCGACGACGAGTTCGGCGGCGGGCGCCTCCACCGGGTCGGTGTCCTCGAGTTGCGCGTACCCGGCCAGGGTGCCGTCGCCGGTGCGCAGCAGCAGGTGGCGGACCGCTTCGCGGGGGCCGCCACGCAGGTGGATCCGGCCCTGTTCGGACACGGCGGCCTGGCCGTCCTGCCGCGCGGCCTCCTCGATCAGTGCCAGGACCTCGGGTACGACACCTGCGGGTACCTCGTCCACAACTTCCACGTCACTCATGGGACCGACCCTACGGCGAAGGGGCTCCGGGGGGCGCCGTGGGCGCCCCGGGCAGCCGGAGCACCGCCTCGGTCCCGGGCCCGGCGTCCTCGGGCCGCCGCAGCCACACCTGCCCGCCGCTCTGTGCGACCGTGCGGGCGACGATGGACAGGCCGAGTCCCGAGCCCGGCAGGCTGCGTGCGGAGGGGGAGCGCCAGAAGCGGTCGAAGACGTGCGGGAGGTCCTCGGCGGGCACGCCGGGCCCGTGGTCGCGCACCGTCAGCGTCCCGTCGTGCAGCGCGGTGCGCACGGTGCCGCCCTCGGGGCTGAACTTGATCGCGTTGTCCAGCAGGTTGACCACGGACCGCTCCAGCGCGGCGGGCTCGCCGCGCACGTACCAGGGTTCCAGCGCGGTCGTCAGGGTGAGCCGCGGCCCGCGCGGGCGCACCCGTTCGACGGCGCGTTCGACGATCTCGTGCAGTCCGACGATGCCGCTGTGCGCCGGGTCGCCGGCCTCGCCCGGCGCGGTGCCGGTGGCGGCGTCGTACGTTGCGTGCGGGCGCGAGAGCTCCTGAAGGTCGCCGATGAGCTCACCGAGTTCGGTCATCTGCGCCTGTACGGAGGCCAGCAGTTCCCTGCGGTCGTCCTCGGGCAGTGCGCGGCCGGTCTCCTCGCTGCGGACCAGCAGGTCGATGTTGGTGCGCAGCGAGGTGAGCGGGGTGCGCAGCTCGTGTCCGGCGTCGGCGATGAGCTGCTGCTGGAGTTCGCGGGAGCTGGCCAGGGCCTCGGTCATCGCGTTGAAGGAGCGGGAGAGGCGGGCGATCTCGTCGTCGCCCTCGGCGGGGATGCGCACGGCCAGGTCCTCGGTGCGGGCGATGTGCTCGACGGCCCCGGTGAGCCGGTCGACGGGCCGCAGTCCGGCGCGGGCGAGGGCCACGCCGGCGCCCGCGGCGCCCAGGACGCCTGCGCCGCCGACCAGGGCGAGGATGAGCGCCAGGTTGCGCAGCGACTCGTCGATCTCGGTCATGGGCCGGGCCAGCGAGACGGCGAGTCCGGTGCCGGGCACCTGGGTGGTACGCACCCGGTACTCGGTGCCGTTGGCGGCGCGCGCGGTGTGCAGGGACTGGCGGCGGTCGCGCTCGGCGACGCGGACGTCGGCGGTGGTCACGTCGAGTTTGCGGCCGACGATCACGCAGCTGCCGCCGGAGGTGTCGACGACCTGCACGGTGGCGCCGAAGGGGTTGGGCGCCGGCTGGTCGGGCGGGGTGCACTGGCCGGAGCGGACCCGGTCGACGACCGCGCTGGGCGCGACGGAGTTGTCGCGCAGCGAGTCGTCGAGGGAGCTGAGCAGTTGGGCCCGTACCAGGAACCAGCAGGTGGTCGCGCAGGCGGCGACGGCCAGCGCGACCGTCGCCGCGGCCAGCATCGCCAGGCGCCCGCGCAGCGGCATGGAGACGGCCCGGGCGCCCTCGCGCCGCAGCCGGAACCACAGCCTGCGCGGGCTCGGGCTCGGGCTCGGGTGAGGGGTGGGCGTGGGGGTGGGGGTGGGAGTGGTGTGCGGGGGCGTGCCGGGGGCGCCGTGGGTCACGTGTCGTCCCGCAGCACGTAGCCGACGCCGCGCACCGTGTGCACCAGCCGGGGCTCGCCGCCCGCCTCGGTCTTGCGCCGCAGGTACATCACGTACACGTCGAGCGAGTTGGAGGACGGTTCGAAGTCGAAGCCCCAGACGGCCTTGAGGATCTGTTCGCGGGTGAGGACCTGGCGCGGGTGGGCGAGGAACATCTCCAACAGCGTGTACTCGGTACGGGTCAGCTCGACCGGCCGACCGCCGCGTGTCACCTCGCGGGTGCGCAGGTCCATGCGCAGGTCCGCGAAGGAGAGCGTCTCCGGCTCCTGCGTGGCGTCGGCGTGCGCCCGCTCGCGCGCGTAGGAGCTGCGGCGCAGCAGCGCGCGGACGCGGGCGAGGAGTTCGTCGAGCTCGAAGGGTTTGACGAGGTAGTCGTCGGCGCCCGCGTCCAGCCCCGTGACCCGGTCGCCGACGGTGTCGCGGGCGGTCAGCATGAGGATCGGCACACGCTGCCCGGTGGCGCGCAGCCGGCGCGCCGCGGTCAGTCCGTCCATCCGCGGCATCAGGACGTCGAGCACGACGAGGTCGGGCCGGTGCTCGGCCACCTGGTCGAGCGCCTCGGCGCCGTCGGAGGCCAGCACGGTCGTGTACCCCTCGAAGCTCAGGCTGCGGCGCAGCGCGTCCCGGACGGCGGGCTCGTCGTCGACGACGAGGACGGTCGGCTCCTCGGCCGCCGGAGCCGGGGCCGCGGACGCGGCCGGGCTCGGCCCCGGGGCGGAGGACGCGGCGGGTGGGGTGGAAGGGGTGTCGGAGGGCATGGCTCCCAGCTTGGCACCGTCCACCCTCCCCGCACCGGCCGGAACGCCAGGACTCTCCTGCGCGCCGGGGGAGGCCGGGGCGTCGGGAGCGTCGGGAGCCACCGGAGCGACGGGAGCGGCCCACGGTGTGCGCGGCGCCTGCCGGGGAACCGGCACCGTCACGCGCCGCCCCCGCTGTCCCCGCCGTCCCGCAGGGTGCCCAGGTCCTGCTTCAGGTCGTTGACGGGGATCGCGAAGCCGAGGCCGACGCTGCCCGCACCGGACTGCGAGGTCTGGCCCTGGCCCTGGCCCGAGCCTGCCGGGAGGATCGCCGAGTTGATGCCGACGACCTGCCCGGACATGGTGAACAGCGGACCACCGGAGTTGCCCGGATTGAGGGAGGCGTCGGTCTGGATGGCCTTGTAGGTCGTCGTCTCGCCCTGGACGCCGCCGTTGTACTCGCCGCCGTCGAACTCGAACGGCCACTCGCCGTCGAGCCCGCCGCCACCGTCCTCGCCCGGGAGCCGCCCCTGGTCGCCGTCGGTCTTGGGGACCTTCACCTCGCGGTTCTTGGCGGAGACGATGCCGCTGGTCACCGTGTTCGACAGGCCCTGGGGCGAGCCGATGGCGACGACCTGGTCGCCGACACCGACGTCGTCCGAGTCGCCGAGCGGTGCCGGCGTCAGGCCGTCCCGCCCGTCCACCTTGATCAGGGCGAGGTCCTTGCCGGAGTCGGTACCCACGACGTCGGCCTGTGCCGTCTTGCCGTCGCTGAACGTCACCTTGACGGTGTCGGCCCCCGCCACGACGTGGTTGTTGGTGACGATCTGACCGTCCTCGGTGATGATCACGCCGGACCCCGTGGACTCACTCGAACCGGAGTTCGCCTTGATCTCCACCACGCTGTCCTTCACGCTCCGCACCACGTCGGAGACCGTGCCCTGGGCCGCCGCGTTGGTGCCGTCGGCGGCGGGCGCGGACGCGCTCGGCGCACCGCCGCCGCCGAGCAGCTCCTCCATCCCGAAGGCGGTGCCCCCGCCGATCACGGCCGCCCCCACGGCCACCGCCGTCAGCAGCGCGGCGGGCCGCCGCATCCGCCGCGGCTTCGCGTGGGGGTGCGCGGCGGGCGGCTCGGCGGGCGGCGGGGGTACGGCCCCGAACGTGGCGGTGTCCGTCCACGGCGCGCCCGCGCCCTGCTGCCCCGTACCCGGCTGAGTGTTCCTCTCGAAGTTCTCCATGGCACCGAGCGTCGCCCCGCAACATGAGAGCCACCTGAGGAGGTGCTGAAAAAACCCCGAAGTTCTCGCCCCGGAGTTCTCGCCCCGAAGGGGCGCGGGGAACCGCGCGGCAAGCCACCAACGACCCGAGGACCGCACGCCACGAGCAGTGGCACCCCGTTACCGGAACACGCAACCCGCGGGAAAACCTACCCGCATCCGCAGGACCGGCGGATCACCAGCCCGGAAGGGAACTGCCGCATCCGGCCCTTGCCGCCGGGAACGCCCGCGGCGCGCGTGCCCGGAATCCGCACCGAGTCGTCCAGCACCAGATCCACCGCGGCGCGCGCCATCGCCTTGCGGTCCGAGCCGACCGTGGTCAGCGGCGGATCGGTCAGTGCCGCCTCCTTCACGTCGTCGAACCCGATGACCGCCAGCTGTCCCGGCACGTCGATGTCCAGCTCGCGTGCGGCCCGCAGCACGCCGATGGCCTGGTCGTCCGTGGCGCAGAACAGCGCGGTGGGACGGTCGGGGCGGCGGAGCAGGCCGAGCGCGAGGCGGTAGGTGTCGTACCGGTTGTACGGCGCCTGGTAGAGGCGGCCCTCGACGGACTTGCCCGCCTCCCGCATGGCGCGCTCCCAGCCGACGATGTGGTCGGTGACCGGGTCGCCGTGCTTCGGCGTCTCCTCCACGCCGCCCAGACAGGCCACGTGGTCGTGGCCGTGTTCGAGCAGGTGGCGGGTGGCCAGCTGGGCGCCGCCCACGTCGTCGAGGACGACGGCGACGTCGTCGATGGCCTCGGGCCGCCGGTGCATCAGCACGACGCGGGCGTCCCACGCGTCGATCTCCGCCGCGGCGTGCTCGCTGGGGCCCGCGCTGATGAGGATGAGGCCCGAGACCCGCATGCCGAGGAAGGCGCGCAGGTAGTGGACCTCGCGCTCGTCGAGGTAGTCGGAGTTGCCGACCAGGACCATCTTTCCGCGCTCGGCCGCGGCACGTTCGACGGCGTGCGACATCTCCGCGAAGAAGGGCTGGCGGGCGTCCGGGACGACCAGCCCTATCAGGTCCGTACGGCGGGACGCCATCGCCTGCGCCACGCGGTCGGGCCGGTACCCCAGCTCCTTGATCGCGGCGAGCACCCGCTCCCGCGTGGCCGGGGCGACCGGCCGGGGACCGTTGTTGATCACATAGCTGACGACGGCCGTCGAGGTTCCCGCCACTCTCGCCACGTCGTCACGCGTCACCTTGGCCACGCCGCAGAGTCTACGCGGGTCCACCTGTCGGGCGACCGTCCTTTTCCCGCCGCCTGCCCCCGCCCCGCGGGACGGGAAGAGGCGGCGGGAAAAGGTCTCGGTGAAAGCGCTTCGCCAGAGAGCTCCGCGACAAGAGCCCGGTGAGAGAGCTCGGCCGAAAGGGCTCTCAGCGCGAAGGGCTCAGTGCTCGCCGCGGCGGGCCGAGGAGGCGGCCTCCCGCGTGAAGCGCTCCGCCTCGTCCGCCACAGAGCCGGCCGGCTTCTCCGCCTGCCCGCCCTTGCCCGGCTTCTCGGGCTTGTCGGGGGAGACGAAGCGGTAGCCGACGTTGCGGACGGTCCCGATGAGGGACTCGTGCTCGGGCCCCAGCTTGGCGCGGAGCCGCCGCACGTGGACGTCGACGGTGCGGGTGCCGCCGAAGTAGTCGTAGCCCCACACCTCCTGCAACAACTGGGCACGCGTGAAGACGCGCCCCGGATGCTGCGCGAGGAACTTCAGCAGCTCGAACTCCTTGAAGGTCAGGTCCAGGACCCGGCCCTTGAGCTTCGCGCTGTAGGTGGCCTCGTCCACCGACAGGTCGCCGTTGCGGATCTCCATCGGGCTGTCGTCTGCGGTGAGCTGCTGCCGGCCCGTGGCCAGCCGCAGCCTGGCCTCCACCTCGGCAGGGCCCGCCGCGTCCAGCAGGACGTCGTCGACACCCCACTCGGCCGTGACGGCGGCGAGCCCGCCCTCCGTCACGATCAGCAGCAGCGGGCAGCCGGGCCCGGTCGAGCGCAGCAGCTGGCACAGGGACCGCACCTGGGGCAGGTCGCGGCGCCCGTCGACGAGGATCGCGTCCGCGGACGGCGCGTCCACCAGCGCGGGACCCTCGGCGGGCGCCACCCGCACGTTGTGCAGGAGCAGCCCCAGCGCGGGCAGCACCTCACAGGACGGTTGGAGCGCGTTGGTGAGGAGGAGAAGGGAGCTCATGCGCGCACGTCCTCCTCCGGCGAGCCGGCCTGGTGGGGGGAGGGGGCGGGGGGAGAGAAGAGGTGTGGTGGGTCCCAGCGCGGATGGTGTGCTTTCGAACGGCCTCGGTCCCGGTCTCGGTTCTGCACGGTTCGCTTGCCCATGACGTCGAGTTCCCTCCTGGCGCCCGGCACACCGGACGCCACCCGGGCTGCTGTGCCCGGGGGAATGTGTCGGCACTGCTTCGTACGGCACTGCCCGAGGGCTGGGCCGCGGCCTGTCCACGGCCCCGGCCCCCAGAAAGCACAAAAGGACCCGGGGGCGACGCTGCCCGAGTCCTGCTTGCCCAGCAGAATACCCGCATGAAGGACGGAGCGGCATGTGACATCCCTCGCCCTCCCCGGCAAAACCTCACGGAGAGTAGCCCCATGGGACCGATGTGCACGGAGCTGCGCGCGGCGGACGGCGTCCGGATCGAAGCCGCGTACACCCCGTACGCCGCCCCGCGCGGCGGCGAGGACCCGCACTCCCGGACGGACGCGTGCACGGCCGGCGGCGAGGCGCAACCCGGCGCGCTCGTGCTCGCGCACGGCTTCACCGGCGCCCTCGGCAAGCCCGCGCTGCGCCGCGCGGCCGCGGTCTTCTCCGAGTACGCGGCGGTGGTCACCTTCTCCTTCCGCGGCCACGGACGCTCGGGCGGCCGCTCGACGGTCGGCGACCGCGAGGTACTGGACCTGGCCGCCGCCGTCGCCTGGGCGCGCTCCCTCGGGCACCGCCGGGTGGCCACGATCGGCTTCTCGATGGGCGGCTCGGTCGTCCTGCGCCACGGCGCCCTTTACCGGCCCGGCGCCCCCGACGGCTACACACCGTCAACCCCCGACCCCGTGAAGCACGGGGGGCGCACGGGCGCGCGCAAGGGCGACGGCGCCAGGACGGGGAACGGTGCCAGGCAGGGGGACGGCGGAGCAGCGGAGCCCGCGGACGCGCACGCCGACGCGGTGGTCGCCGTGAGCGCCCCCGCCCGCTGGTACTACCGGGGGACAGCGCCCATGCGGCGGCTCCACTGGGCGATCCAGCACCCGCTCGGCCGCCTCGTCTCCCGCTACGGGCTCCGCACCCGCGTCCACCACCGCGACTGGAACCCCGTGCCGCTCTCCCCCGTGGCCGCCGCCGGACTGATCGCGCCCGTCCCGCTGCTGGTCGTCCACGGCGACCAGGACCCCTACTTCCCCCTCGACCACCCGCTCTCCCTCGCCGAGGCGGCGGACCCCGAGGCGTGTGAGCTGTGGATCGAGGCGGGGTTCGGACACGCCGAGAACTCCGCCGAGCCCGCGCTGCTGCACCGTATCGGCGCCTGGACGGCCACCCGGATACACGCGGCCGCCGCCAGGCCCCATCATGGGAGCCGCGAGAGCGCGGCCGGCACACGGCGCACCCAGGGCAGCGGGAGACCCCCGGAGCCCGGCGCCACCGGCGGCGCGGACCGCACCGAGGGTACGGACGGCTGAGAGGGACCCACCATGGCCAGCGGCACGATCCGCTACTGGGCGGCGGCGAAGGCCGCGGCAGGCACGGCTGAGGAGCCGTACGACGCCGGCACGCTCGCCGACGCGCTGCGGCGCGCCCGCGAGCTCCACGCGGAGCGGCCCGAGTTCGCTCGGGTACTGCTGCGCTGCTCCTTCCTGGTCGACGGCGGCGCCGTGGGCACCCGCGCCCACGAGACGGTCGACCTGAGCGAGGGCGGCACGGTCGAGGTGCTCCCCCCGTTCGCGGGCGGCGCCCGATGAGCGAGGACCGGACCCCGTACGGCGAGCCCCCCACGCCCCACCCCGAGGCCGCCCAGCCGCTGCCACCGCAACAGCAGTACGCGTACCCGGAGCAGCCGCAGCCGCAGCCGCACCAGCAACCTCAGCCGCCGCAGCAGCCGCCACCGTCGTGGCAGGGCGCCTGGCAACAGCAGCCCGGCCGGCAGCAGCCGCCCGAGCACGGCCGGCACGCTCAGCAGTACGACCCGGCCCAGCAGTACGACCAGCAGCGCCAGTACGACCAGCGCCAGCAGTATGACCAGCGCCAGCAGTACGACCAGCACTGGCAGCAGAGCCGGGCCGAACAGCCGTGGCAGTCGGAGCAGGCGTGGCAGACCGAACAGCCGTGGCAGCAGCCGGGGCCGCAGGACACGTACCCGGCACCCGGCGGTGATCCGCGCGCCCATGGCGCCTGGGGCTCCGCCTACGGGGCCCCGCGGGCCTGGGCGCAGCAGTCGTTCGAGCCGACGTACGAGGTGACCCGGATCACCGAACCCGAGCCGCTCCCCGACGAGACGGCACCGCCCGCGCAGCCGCTGTCCCACGGCGCCGACGCCACCTTCCAGCTGCCCCGCGTCGTCGACGGGCCGGACGCCCAGCCCCCCTCACCCGGGGGCTCGCACCCGCAGGCGCCGGGCCGGGCCGTGGCGCGCCGCCAGGCCGGGCCCGCTGCCGCCTCCGCCGGCGCCCCGGGCCCGCTCCCGGACGCGAATCCGCCCTCGCCACCGGCCCAGGACCCGCCGGGACAGGGCGCGCGCCAGCCGCTTCCCGATCCGTACGCGGACCGGCACTCCGCCGCCACCGGCGCTCCCGGCCCTCTTCCGCCGGAGCACCACGACCCGTCGCCGCCGATGCCCCAGCCGCAGCCCGCCGCAGCGCAGCCCCAGCCGTACGCACAGCCACAGCCACAGCCGCACGCCCCACAACAGCCCTACGCACAGCCGCAGCCCCCCGGGCAGCAGCCCCACGCGCAGCCGCAGCCTCAACCGCAGCCCTTCGGCCAGCCGCCGCAGGCGGAGCAGGACCGCACCGGGCAGCCGCGGCCCGCTGAGGCCGCCGCCGGAGCCGCGGCCCCTGCGCAGGACTTGCCCGGGGCGCGGCCGCGTACCGGGTCGCCGATCATCGCCCCCGGCTTCACCCCCGCGGCGGTCACCACGGTGCTGGCGGCGCTGCTGGCGGCCGTGGCCCCGCTGGGCCACGGTGCGCTGGCCGGTGCCGTGGTGCTGCTCCAGGCGGTGACGGCCGCGGGCTGGTACCGCCTCAACGGGATGTGGCCCGCCCGGCAGGGCATCGCGCTCGCGTTCGTGGCGGGGCTGACCGCCGACGTCGGGCTGCTGGTCACGGACGGCCTGGGACTCCGGACGGACGGCGGCTCGGGGAACGCGCCGGCGGTGCTGCTCGCGGCCGCCGGGGTGTGGTGTCTGCTCTCCCTCGTGCTGCAATTGCGCAACAACTCCAGCCCGGACGAACGTCTGTACGCGGTCACCATGGGTTTCGCCGCGACGGGCCTGACGGTGCTGGCCGCCGGGTTGATCCCCACCGAGCCCGGGGCGGTCACGGTGGGCGCCGCCGCCGTCGCGGGAGCCGTTCTGCTGCGTGCCGTACCGCTGCCAGGCCCCGTCTCCGTGCTCCTCGCGGCGGCCGCCGCCGCAGGCGTGGCGGTGGCGGCGTCCCAGCTGAACGGTGTGGAACCGGTCACCGCCGCGCTGCTCGGCCTGGGCGCCGGGGTGTGCGCACTGGTGGGGCTGCGGGTGGCCAGTTACGACTGGCCCTCCCGCTTCGTCCACATGACGGCGGGCGTGGCGCTGCCCCTCACGCTGGCCACCCCCGCCCTGTACCTGCTGGGCCGCACGCTGCTGTGAGCCGGTGCCCCGCGGCGCCGGCCAGGCGCCCGCACGCCCGCTCGCCGCTGCCCGGAAAGCGCGGGCAGCGGGTTACGCTCGCGCGTAGCCAGCCGACTCATGGGGGATACGGAACGCAATGCGCGCACTACGCATAGGTCTTGTGATCCTGGTGGTACTCGCCGGGCTCTTCGTGGCCGCCGACCGGATCGCGGTCAACCTCGCCGAGGACGAGGTGGCCAAGAAGCTCAAGGGCGAGCTGGGCTCCGCCTCCTCAGGCGACCCCGAGGTCTCCATCGAGGGCTTCCCCTTCCTCACCCAGGTCGCCGGCAAGGAGCTGGACAAGGTGACGGCCCAGGTGAAGGGCGTCACCGCGAAGGCGGGCGGGCGCGAGGTGCGGCTGAGCGAGGTCTCCATGGAGGCCACCGATGTCGCGCTGTCCGACAACTACAGCTCGGCCGTCGCCGACCACGCCACCGGCACCGTCCACCTCTCCTACAAGGACCTGTCCAACGCGGCGGACGAGGGCGTGCGCGTCAGCTACGGCGGCAAGAGCAATTCCGGCAAGGACCAGGTGAAGGTCAGCGCGAGCGTGACCATCCCGCTGGTCGGCAAGACCATCGAGCGCAGCGTCTACAGCACCGTCAGCGTGGCAGGCGGCAAGACGGTGCGGCTGCACGCGGACGAGGTGCCGGGCTCGAAGATCCCCGGTATCGAGAAGGCGATCCGCGAGAAGATCGACTTCGACCGGACGATAGACAAGCTCCCCGAGGGGCTGAAGCTCGACAAGGTCGACGCCGACAAGGACGGCGTGGATCTCTCCATGGAGGGCACCGGCGTGCACCTGGCCGGCTGACCGGCCGGTCACCCGTCCGGTACCGGGACCCCAGGTCCGGCCCGGTCCCGGAATGCGAGACGCCCGGGTCCGCACAGTAGATGTTTCCGGCCACCGTGCGGCAGCGCGGCGCCGCGCGGAACCCCCGACGTCCCGAATCGCGGACACAACCGTCTCAGAGTGCGGATCGACGGTGACACGGGCCCTCCGTCGTCCTTACGATCGAGCGCATGAAGCGACAGGCGGACCTCACGAAGCGCCGGGCAGTGGACCTGTGCCGCATCGCCGCCATGCTCTGTCGCGGCTCCCGCTGACCCGCCGGCCGTCCGCTCCCAGCCGACGCCGCGCACGGCAGCGCACCAGGCGCCCCCGCGCACGCCCGCCCACCGGCAGCAGGGCTGTCCCGGCACCTCCCGCCTCCCCGCGGGCGCCGTATCCCGCACCCCGCTCCGGCAGTGGCACCGGCACCGTTCCCTCCCGCGGTCCTCGCGGCTCCCGCCGCGGACGGGGAAGGACCCGCGCCTCGCGCCCACGTACGCCCCACTCACCCTCCGCCGCACCCACCCACCCAAGAGGAGAGACAGCATGAGCCGCAGCGACGTACTGGTCGACGCCGAGTGGGTCGAGGCCCACATCGACGACCCGAAGGTGGTCCTCGTCGAGGTGGACGAGGACACCTCGGCCTACGACAAGAACCACATCAAGAACGCCGTCCGCATCGACTGGAAGCAGGACCTCCAGGACCCGGTGCGCCGCGACTTCGTCGACCAGGAGGGCTTCGAGAAGCTCCTGTCGGCCAAGGGCATCGCGAACGACGACACCGTCGTCCTCTACGGCGGCAACAACAACTGGTTCGCCGCCTACGCCTACTGGTACTTCAAGCTCTACGGCCACGGGGACGTCAAGCTCCTGGACGGCGGCCGCAAGAAGTGGGAGCTGGACTCCCGCGACCTGGTCGCCGAGGTCCCCGAGCGTCCGGCCACCGACTACAAGGCCAAGCCGCAGGACACCTCCATCCGCGCCTTCCGCGACGAGGTCGTCGACGCCATCGGCACCAAGAACCTGGTCGACGTGCGCTCCCCCGACGAGTTCAGCGGCAAGCTGCTGGCCCCCGCCCACCTGCCGCAGGAGCAGTCGCAGCGCGCCGGACACGTGCCCAGCGCCCGCAACATCCCCTGGTCCAAGTCGGCCAACGACGACGGCACCTTCAAGTCCGACGACGAGCTCACCGAGCTCTACCAGGGCGAGGGCGTCGACCTGGGCACGGACACCATCGCCTACTGCCGCATCGGCGAGCGCTCCGCCCACACCTGGTTCGTGCTGCACGAGCTGCTGGGCCAGGAGAACGTCAAGAACTACGACGGCTCCTGGACCGAGTACGGCTCCCTCGTCGGCGTGCCCGTCGAGCTGGGCTCGAACTGACCCTGCGCCCCTTCCGCGAACCACTCCAGGGAGAACCCACCATGTGCGGAGCACAGTCAGGCGGCCCGGACGCCGCCGGCGCCAAGCCCGGCGAGACGACGATCCAGGGCAGCGTCACCCGCGACGGCGAACCCGTGACCGGGTACGTACGGCTGCTCGACTCCACCGGGGAGTTCACCGCGGAGGTACCGACCTCCGCCACCGGCCAGTTCCGCTTCTACGCCGCCGAGGGCACGTGGACCGTCCGCGCCCTGGTGCCCGGCGGCACGGCCGACCGCACCGTCATCGCCCAGACGGGCAACCTGTCCGAGGTCACCATCGCGGTGTGACCCCCCCCGGTGGGCGCCCTCCACTGGGGGCGCCCACCGCTGAGGGGCGCCCGCGGTGGAGGGCTGCCCGTAGGCTGGAAGCCATGGCAACCCGCAGCACGCTCGTCATCAAGGTCACCGCGGGGGCTGACGCCCCCGAGAGGTGTTCGCAGGCGTTCACCGTGGCCTCCGTGGCTGCGGCGAGCGGCACCCGAGTCAGCCTGTGGCTGACCGGCGAGTCCGCGTGGTTCGCCCTCCCGGGCCGCGCCGCCGAGTTCGAGCTGCCGCACGCGGCTCCGCTGCCCGACCTCATGGAGGCCGTTCTGGCGAGCGGGGGAGGGATCACCCTGTGCACCCAGTGCGCGGCCCGCAGGGGCATCGAGGAGAAGGACGTCGCCGAGGGCGTCCGCATCGCCGGTGCGCAGGTCTTCGTCAGCGAGATCATGCCGGAGGGCGTGCAGGCCCTCGTCTACTGAGCCCCACCCCCTGCCCGTACCCCGGCGGCCCCCTCGGGAGGCCGCCCCGCGCGCCGGCGACTAGACTCGGCCAGGTCCCAGAACACCGCCCAAGGAGAGCCGCCCCGTGCTTGAGGCATTCTTCACCGCCCTGATGGTCCTGGTCTGCATCGGCACCGTGGCCTTCGCCGGGCTGACCTTCAAGAAGCTGTACCAGGGTCAGCGCTGAGCGCGGCCCACAGCTGACCCGGACCTTCGAGACGACTTGAGCGCATCATGATCGAGATTCCGTCCGACCTGCACCCGGACCTCGTCCCCCTCGCCTTCCTGCTCGGCAACTGGACAGGGGCGGGAGTCGCCGCCCTCGACGAGAACCAGGGCGAGGGCGAGAAGAAGTGCAACTTCGGGCAGGAGGTCACCTTCACCCACGACGGGCGTGACTTCCTGGAGTACTTCTCGCACACCTGGGAGCTGGACGCCGAGGGCAAGAAGGTCCGCCCGCTGGAGACCGAGACGGGGTACTGGCGGATCGACAAGGACCGCAAGGTCGAGGTCGTGATGATCCGCGACCAGGGCATCGCGGAGGTCTGGTACGGGGAGCTGGCCGACAAGAAGCCGCAGATCGACCTGGCGACGGACGCGGTGGCGCGCACCGAGGCGGCGGGCGAGTACAGCGGCGGGAAGCGGCTGTACGGCTATGTGAACGGCGACCTGATGTGGGTGGGCGAGAAGGCCACACCGCAGACGCCGCTGCACCCCTACATGTCGGCGCAGCTGAAGAAGGTCGTCGACCCCAAGGAGTGGGCGAAGGACGTCGTGGATCTGCCGGACGACGGTATCGCGTTCTTCCGCTGAGGGCAGCGGCCCGCGGACAGGTACCGCGTCACAGTGCGGCACCAGGCGTCTCAGCGGTGTCACGATTGTGAAAGCTGTGCAAGAGCCGCTTTCCGGTCAGTAGCCGGAAAGCGGCTCTTCGGCTTCTCCGGGATCTTTCCCCACCGGCATCCGGGCAGGTCACAGGCGGGTGTCGCACGCTACCGGGCGGTCGGTTCACCGTCCGCGAGCGGGACTAATGCGTACCCCCGAGTGATAAGAATGGCGTTAATCCATTCACCGGCACGGGTTCCGGCGGCCCTCAGCGCGTGCGTTCCCGCACGCTGCCGCCGCCGCGCCCGGCTGTCCTAACGGGGAAAAGGCTCTTTCTGTGAATCGTTCCCGCATCACCTCCGCCGCCGCCACCGTCGCCCTCCTCGGCGGCCTGGCCGCCACCCAGGTGGCCACCGCGGCCGGCGCGTTCGCTTACGACAGCGGCGCCGAGCTGAACGTCGGCCTCACGTCGGGCATCCTCTACGACAAGAACTCCGGCAAGGTCCTCGGCGACGGCATCGGCGGCAACTTCGGCAACCACGGGCCCGAGGCCGCCAAGGCCACCGTCACGGTGACCGCCGTCAAGAACGTCACCTTCACGGCCGAGCCCAAGGTCGACAAGGGCACCGTGAAGTCCTGGAGCGCCAAGAAGGTCGTCATCGAGGCGAACCTGGCCGCCGACGGCGACGCCCTGGAGAACATGGACCTCCCGGCCAGCCTCTCCGGCACGAAGCAGACGCTGCGCGCCGAGATCAAGGGCGACAAGACCGACCCCGACACCAGCAACAACAGCGTCACCCAGACCTACAGCGTCGACGCGACCAAGCCCAAGCCGACCGAGAAGCCCACCCAGAAGCCGACTCAGAAGCCGACGGACGAGCCGAGCGAGAAGCCGTCAGAGAAGCCCACCCAGAAGCCCACCCAGAAGCCGTCGCAAAAGCCCGGCGACGACCCCTCGGACGACGCCAACACCCCGGCCCCCGCCGGTGGTACGGACAAGGGCAGCGGCTCGGGCGGCGGCGACCTGGCCGAGACCGGTGGCGGCTCCGACACCCCGCTGCTCGCCGGCGGCGCGGGCGCCCTCGTCGTGATCGGCGGCGCGGCCGTGTTCCTGGCCAAGCGGAAGAAGACCGCAGGACAGAACTGATTCCGCGGCTCACTCTCTTCCGGTGGGGCGGGTCCGGGTGCCACGGGGGCACCCGGGCCCGCGCCGCTTCTACACTGGACCTCGTGGCTATCACCGACTGGCAGAGCGATCTTCGGGCGCGCGGATACCGGCTCACCCCGCAGCGCCAGCTCGTGCTGGAGGCCGTGGACAAACTGGAGCACTCCACTCCGGACGACATCCTCGCCGAGGTCCGCCGCACGGCGGGCAGCGTCAACATCTCGACGGTCTACCGCACCCTGGAGCTCCTGGAGGAGCTGGGCCTGGTCTCCCACGCCCACCTCGGCCACGGCGCCCCCACCTACCACCTGGCCGACCGGCACCACCACATGCACCTGGTGTGCCGGGACTGCACGGACGTGATCGAGGCCGATCTGTCCGAGGCCGAGCCCTTCACCGCCCGGCTGCGCGAGCGCTTCGGTTTCGACACCGACATGAAGCACTTCGCGATCTTCGGGCGGTGCGCCACGTGCCGGGCGAAGGCCGAGGAGAGCGGGGAAGGACCGTCGTAGGCTGGGCGTATGTCCTCCAGCAGTCCGAGCAACCCGAGCAGCGGCTCAGCCCCTGCCGCCACCCCCAGCCCCCTGCTCACGCTGCCGGGCGCCGTCGCCGCCGAGGCACCCGACGAGGGTGTCGCCGCCCACTACGGCGACCTGTTCAAGGAACAGCGCGCACTCGCCGACGGCACCGGCTTCGTGGACCTCTCGCACCGCGGCGTGGTCACCGTCTCCGGTGAGGACCGCCTCACCTGGCTGCACCTGCTGCTCACCCAGCACGTCGAGCGGCTCCCGGCCGGGCAGGCCACCGCGGCGTTGATCCTCTCCGCCAACGGGCACATCGAACAGGAACTCCAGCTCGTCGACGACGGGACGACGGTGTGGATGCACACCGAACCGGGCAAACAGGGCGAACTGCTGGCGTATCTGGAGAGCATGCGCTTCTTCTACCGGGTGGAGATCGCCGACCGGACGAGCGAGGTCGCCGTCGTCCACCTGCCCGCGGGGTCCATCGCCGAGGTACCCGCGAGCGCGCACGCCGTACGCGAGACCGCCCACGGGCGCGACCTGTTCCTGGCCCGCGCCGAGCTGGCCGCGTTCGCCACCTCGCACGCGCCCGCGGTGGGCGTACTGGCCCACGAGGCCCTGCGGGTCGAGGAGCGGCGGCCCCGCCTCGGCATGGAGACCGATCACCGGACGATCCCGCACGAAGTGGGATGGATCGGCTCCGCCGTGCATCTGGAGAAGGGCTGCTACCGCGGCCAGGAGACCGTCGCCCGCGTCCACAACCTGGGGAAACCGCCGCGCCGCCTGGTCTTCCTCCACCTGGACGGCAGCGAGGTACGGCTGCCCGCGCACGGCGACGCGGTGCGGCTCGCCGCCACCGGACTGGAGGGCCGGCAGATCGGCTTCGTCACCACCTCGGCCCGCCACCACGAGCTGGGACCGATCGCGCTGGCCCTGGTGAAGCGGAACGTCGCCCCCGACGCGGAACTGATCGTGGGCCCCGACGCCACAGCGGCCGCCCAGGAGGTCGTCGTCGCCCCGTAGGCCCCCGGCCGCCCGTCCCCGCCCCTTCGAGGAGCGGGGACGGGCGCCCTTCAGACCTCCAGCAGCACCGTGAAAGGGCCGTCGTTCGTCAGGGAGACCTTCATGTCGGCCCCGAACTCGCCGGTGGCGACCTCGGCACCCGACTCCCGCAACCTGGCGACCACTTCCTCGACGAGCGGCTCGGCGACATCGCCCGGCGCCGCCCCGTTCCACGTGGGCCTGCGGCCCTTGCGCGCGTCACCGTAGAGAGTGAACTGACTGATCACCAGCAGCGGCGCTCCGATATCCGAACACGACTTCTCCCCGTGGAGAATCCGTACGGACCACACCTTGCGCGCGAGCTGCGCTGCCTTCTCCTTCGTGTCCTCGTGCGTGACCCCGACCAGCACGCACAGGCCCTCGCCGACTATCCGACCAACGGTCCGGCCCTCCACGGTGACGCTCGCGCCGTCCACTCTCTGCACCACTGCTCGCATGCTGCCCATCATGCCGCCCCGCTCCCCGAGGCGGGACGCGGCCGCCGTGCGGGGCGGGTGACCGGTGCGAACGGGGGGCACTCAGTGGCACGATGCGCACACGCGGTGCGTTCAGCACGTGCCGCGCGAGCTACCGCGGACGGGGATGAGGGGACACAAGCCCATGAGCACAACCGGAGCGGGCCGGGCTCACACACCACGACAGCCCGGAGGCGAAGCCTCAGGACGGCTGCCGGAGGAGGACCGGCCGGACCTGCTCACGCTGAGCCTGCCCGAGCTGCGCGCCCTGCGGCGCGAGGCCCAGCAGGACGAGGCGGATCTGAGCTACGTCCGCAGACTGCTCCAGGGGCGGATCGACATCCTCCGCGCCGAACTGGCCCGGCGCAGCTCGGCGGGGTCGCCGCTGCTGGACCTGCTGCCGCAGATCCTCACCGACAGCCCGGCGGGCCACCGCTCCGCGCGCCATGTGACTCTCGCCGCACCGCGCGGTGAGAAGTACCGGGCGCTGGCCGAGACGATGCTGGCCGAGGTGGAGCTGAGCGACCTCGAGGCACGCACGGACACCGAGCTGCACGAGGCCATGGCACGACTGGTCGGGTACGAGAGCCAAGTCTCAGGGCGCCGCCAGGAGTTGCAGCGCACCGCCGACGGGTGCAGCACCGAGATCGCCCGCCGCTACCGGGAGGGGGAGGCGCAGGTCGACGATCTCCTGCCGTGAGCGGTCGGCGGCCGCCCGGCCGGCTGCGCGGTCGGGGGCGTGCGTTTCACGGGTCTTGTGGTGCGGTTACGGTGAGGGGTCACGAATGCAGCAACCCCGTACGCCGGTACGCCGAACATCACCGGAAGGTCCCGAGATGCCCGACATACTCCCCGTGCTCGCCGAGGTCGTCAGGTCCGGCTTCACCGAGGGGCGGCACCGGGGTTCGCTGGTGGTACTGGCGGCGGACGGCAGCGTCACCTGCGCGCTGGGCGACCCGGAGGCGCCGGTCTTCCCCCGCTCGGCGAACAAGCCCTTCCAGGCCGCCGCCGTGCTCCGCTCCGGTCTGGAGCTGGCCGGCGAGCGGCTGGCACTGGCCGCCGCGAGCCACTCCGGGGAGACCTTCCACCTCGACCTGGTGCGCACGATGCTCGCCGAGCACGGACTGGCCGAGTCCGCCCTGCGGTGCCCGGCCTCCCTCCCGCTGGACGGTGAGGAGAGCGAGGCGTTCCTGGCCGCCGGGCACACCCGTACCCCGCTGGCCATGGACTGCTCCGGCAAGCACACGGCCATGCTCGCCGCCTGCCGGGCAGCGGGATGGCCGCTGGAGAGCTACCTCGACCCCGGCCATCCGTTGCAGAAGCTGGTCCGCGCCACCCTGGAGGAGGCCACCGGCGACCCGGTGGCGCACGTCGGCGTCGACGGCTGCGGCGCCCCGCTGATGGCCGTCTCACTGACCGGGCTGGCCCGCGGCTTCCGCGCACTGGCCCTGGCGCCCGGGGACTCCCCCGAGGGGCGGGTCGCCGAGGCGATGCGCGCCCACCCCGAGTACGTCGGCGGTACCCGCAGGCACGACACCTGGCTGATGCGGGAGCTGCCCGGTTCCGTCAGCAAGATGGGCGCCGAGGCGGTGCAGGGGGTCGCGCTGCCGGACGGACAGGCCCTCGCCTTCAAGGTGGAGGACGGCGCGAGCAGGGCGCTCGGCCCCGTCGTGGCACGCGCCCTGTCCGTTCACATGGGAGCGAGCGCGCCCGTGCTCGATCGCCTCTCGACCGTGCCGGTGCTGGGCGGCGGCGCGCGGGTCGGCGAGGTCCGCGCCGCGTTCTGAGCCGCGTTCCGAGCCGCGTTCCGAGAGGACGACGGCTCGCGAGGAGCCGTGTGCGCGCCGGGGGGCCGGCGTCGCCGACGCTCCGGAAACCCAGGTGCGAACGGGGGCCGGCGCGCCTAGCGTGACCGCATGGCGAACGGTCTCCAGATCCGCACCCTGGCCACCCCCGACGACTTCCCCGAGTGGCTGCGCGCCGTCGCCACCGGCTTCTACCGCGGTCCCGCCGTGAGCCCCGAGGAGGTCGCGGTCCGCGGGCAGGGCCTCGATACCCCGGACGCGCTGGACCGCACGCAGGGCGCCTACGACGGGGCCAGGTGCGTGGGCACGTTCCGTACGACGCCGCAGGAGTTGACCGTGCCGGGCGGTTCCGTACTGCCCGCGTGTGCCGTCACCGCCGTCACCGTCTCCCCCACGCACCGCAGGCGCGGCCTGTTGACGGCGATGACGGCGAACGCGCTGGACGCCGCGAAGGAGCGGGGGGACGCCTGCGCCAGCCTGATCGCCGCCGAGTACCCGATCTACGGGCGCTACGGTTTCGGCCCCGCCGCGGAGGCCACCGAGTGGGAGGTCCACGTCGCCCGCACGGGCCTCGACCGGCGGTACGCGGGCCCGGCCGACGCGGGGGACGGCGGGCGGGTGGATTTGGAGGACGCCGCCGGGTTCCGCGCGTCGATGCCCGCGGTCCACGCGCGGTTTCGCACCGGAGCGCACCGCCAGGGCGCCATCGACAGGAACGAGAAGTGGTGGCGGGTGGCCACCGGGGAGCTGCGCTACCCGGACGACGGTTTCACCGCCCCGTTCCACGCGGTCTACCGCGACGCAGAGGGCCACCCGCAGGGCGGGGTGACCTACGCCTCCGACAACGTGTGGCAGGCCAAGCAGCCCGAACAGACCCTCACCGTCCAGGACCTGTTCGCCACCACGGCGGCTGCCGAGGCCGCGCTGTGGCGGTACGTCCTGGCGATGGACTGGGTCCAGCGGGTACGGACGGGGCTGCGCGCCCCCGACGACGTGCTGCGCCTGCTGCTGCCCGACCCGCGTGCCGCCCGCACCGTCAGCCACACCGACTGGCTGTGGATCCGCCCGCTGGACGTACCGCGCATGCTGACGGCCCGCACCTACGCGGGCGCCGGCGCCTCTCTCGTCCTGGACGTGCGCGACAAGGACGGTTACGCGGCCGGCAGGTTCCGGCTGGAGACGGGTGGGCCGCGGGGCGCGGCCCGGTGCACCGCCACCCGCGAGGAACCCGACCTCACCCTCGACGTCGCACAGCTCGCCGCCCTCTACCTGGGCGACGAGTCGGCCGTGCGGCTCGCCGCCCTGGGGCTGCTGGCCGGTCACCGTGAGGGAGCCGTCGAGCGGGCGGACGCGCTGTTCCGCACCGCGCGGCGCCCGTGGTGCCCGGACATGTTCTGACGAGGGGCGGAAAGGGGGCGTGGGGCCGCCCCTCTCGCGCGGGGCGGCAGGGCATCGTGCCGCCACCGCGCGGGTCGGCGTGCCGGTTTCCGTCATCAAGCCGCCTTCCCCGTGGCGTGGGTGAGTGGGAGGGGAAGGCGGCATGACGGCGACCGTCCCGCCGCGGCGGGACGGTCAGGGGTGCAGCAGCAGCGTGGCGAGCACGAGCGCGCCGGCGGTGCTGCATCCGGTGTGCCTGGCCTTGAGGCCGATACTCAGCAACAGGAACCCGGCGAGGCCGAGGACCCCGAAGCGCACCTGGACGAGCTGTTCGAAGAAGACGACGGCGGCTGCGACAGCGAGCGCGAGGAGCGGCATGGCGATCCCTCCTTCTCAGGCACGGGAAGAACGGCTGTGCTGGAGGTACGGGGTGCGCCCATGCATCGTCGGACGGGCGATGGCGTCGGTGAGCGGGCGGATCTCGCCGTCGGACGGATCGTGTCGTCGAACGGATCGTGTCGTCGAACGGGCGAGCGGCTCGGGGCCGGCGGGCCGAGACAGGTCGTAGCCAACTTGGCTGCTCAAGCGTCGAGTTGGTGACCAACTCACCTACTGCATTCCCAGTTGTCCGCCACCTGAAAACCACTGGCGGACAACTGCCGTACTTTTCCGCGAAGTTGTAGGGTCGGTGGCGTGACCAGGAAGCCCGCCTCCAGCAGCGGCCGCCGCCCGCGCGACGTGGTCGCCGACGCCCTGCGCGCGCGCATCCGCAACGGTGAGTACGCGCCCGGCTCCAGGCTCCCCACCCAACGCGAACTGGAGACCGAGTTCACCGTCGGCCGCAGCGCCGTCCGCGAGGCCCTCGCCGCCCTCACCCGCGAAGACCTCCTGGAGAACGTGGGCCGCGGCTCCTCCCCCACCGTGGCCGAACCCGGCCACGGCGGGAGAGGAGACGAAGCCCCCCGCAGCGCGGGGGTCGAGCTGGCGGACAGGCTCCACGAGGCTTTCCAGTCCGAACACGTGACCGTCGACGCGTTCTCCCTCACCACCGAAACCCTCAACAACGCCCTCGCCTGGCCCATACGCCAGGTCATGGAAGGGCGGCTGACGCCGCGCACCGTCACGGCCCGCGTCCTCGTCCCCAGTCTGGAAGCCCGCCTCGCGCTCCCCCGCCTCATCGACGACCCCGACGACCCCAAGCCCCGCGAGCGGCTGCACCAGATGCAGACCAGCTACGTGCACGCCGTCGACAACTCGCTGACCTCGCTGGCCCGGTTCGGCGTCGAGGTCTCCCTCACCGTCCGCGCCGTCCCCCTCACCCCCACCCACAAGCTCTACCTGCTCAACCGCCACGAGGCCCTCATCGGCTACTACCAGGTCGTCAGGAACGAGGAAGCCGCCTTCCAGGGCGAACAGCTGTCCCTGTACGACGTGCTCGGCCTCACCGCCAAACTCTTCCGCTCCACCAGCGGCGTGGAGGCACGGGACGACCAGGAGGCGGCCTTCGTGGCGGAGTCCCGCCAGTTCTTCGACTCTCTGTGGGACACGATCGCGACCCGGTTCGACTGAGCCGGACGGCACGGCCCCGCGCCCCCTCCGTGCGCGCGGCCCCGCCACCGCGGTCCCGGCCGACCGCGTTCGGGTGACCGGCGGGCGCTCGGCGGAGGAAGAGGGACGAGGGCCGGATACAGTGCCTCCACTTGTGTGGAGCCTCCCTCCCTCCGCAGACCCGCCTCTAGGGAGTGTCTTCCAAGTAGCGGCGTCCGCCCGGAGGGCGGGCCTGGCGGTGTCTGGTGCGTGCGCTCGCAAGGCGGAGGAGGGAGTCCCTGCGTGGGGGCACCTCCCGGGGCGAGCGAAGCCGAGCCCTGGGGGAAGCGGCGACCGACGACAACGCCGCGAGCGTGCGTGCCAGGCGCCGCCAGGCAGGCGGGACTTTGAAGACACGACCTAGGACAGCGCCCATGACATCCCACGCCCTGAGGCAGGCCGCAGCGCTCGGCTCGGTGGACGGCCCCCTGGGGGGTTACCACCGCGAGTGGTACGTGGTACGGCCGGGTAGCGCACTCCCCGGGCTGGGACGCGTCAAACTCGGCGAGCCACGCGGAGGCGTCCTGTGGCTGGACCGCCGCTTCTTCACCTCCGAGGACGAACTCCTCGTCGAACTCGCCACCCTCGGCGTCCCCCGCATCCCCCCGGTGCTCCGCCTCGACACCCCGCACGGCATGGTGCTCCACGGCTTCGTCGAAGGCACCACCCTCGCCGAACACGCCCCAGCCGGACACCGCGTGGCCCCCGAGCACCTGCGCCAGATCATGGCGCGCTTCGCCTCCCTGTGCCGCCTGCGCCCCCACCACGTGCGCGCCCGGCGCTCCCCGCTCCCCCCCACCGCCGGCCCGCCGCGACACGACCGCGACAGCGCGGGCTTCCTGCACAGCATGCTCGCCTTCACCCGCGCCCAGGCCCACCACGCCCAGCTCCCCCGCTACGGTGCGCTCTTCGCCCGGCTCGGCGTACCCCACGACGCGCTGGGGCCGCACTCGCGACCGGCACGGGCAGCCGGACACCTGGCCGAGCGGCCCTTCTGCCTCCTCCACGGCGACCTGCACCGCGCCAACCTCGTCGTCGACCCCGCCGGAGACCTGTGGACCATCGACTGGGAACTCGCCGCCCTCGGCGACCCCCTCTACGACCTGGCGACACACCTGTACCTGATGGACTACCCCGCCGCCCAGCACGCCGAGGTCGTGGCCGACTGGCGCCGCACCGTCGGCACACTGCTGCCCGGAGCCGACGCCCAACTGGACGAGGACCTGCCCCGCTACCTCGACTACAAGCGCGCCCAGTCCGTCTTCACCGACGCGGTACGGCAGGCCATCGCCGTCCGCGACGCGGCCGGCACCCCGCGACTCGCCGACCGCCTCGGCCACGCGGCCAAACTCCTCCACGACGTCCTGACCCGGGCGGCCGACGCCCTCGACCTCGACGACGTACCCGACGCCGGAGCCATCGAGACGGCCTACGCCGACGTGTGCGCATCCTGACCGAACCCACACCGCACGCACCGGTCCCCCTCTGCCCGAACGCCTGCAACAATCGCTGCCCCACCCGCGGGGCCCGGCGACGACAGGGACGGTCAGCGATGCAGGAACTCACCTCCGCGCAGTGCGTGATATTCGACTTCGACGGCCCGCTGTGCCGCCTCTTCGCCCGCCGCCCGGCCCCCGCCATCGCCGGGCGCCTGCGCACCACGTACGGGCACGCACTGGCGGATACGGCGGCCTCCGAGACCTCGGACCCACTGCGCCTGCTCACCCTCGCGTTCAGCACATCGTCGCCGGGCGAAGCGCTGGGAGAGGGGGAGGGAAGGGGAGCGGCTTCGGTCACATGCGCGACTCCAGCCAGGGGGGCGGCACCGGTCACGGAAACGGCACCGGTCACCGGGGCGACGGGCGCAGGGGCGACGGGCGCGGCACCGGTGCGCACCCGCCCCGTACCGGGCGAGACGGCCCGCGCGATCGAACGCTCGCTGACCGAGGAGGAGATCGCCGCCGCGGTGGACGCCTTCCCCACTCCGTACGCGGACACCCTCGTGCGCACCCTCTGCGCGACGGGACGCACCGTGGCCGTCGCCACCGACAACTCAGCCGCGGCGGTGGAGCGTTACCTCTCCGGACGCGGACTGCTCGGCCTGTTCGCGGACCGCGTCCGCGGGCGGACCCTCGACCAGGCCGGCCCCCGGCTGAAACCCGACCCCGACTGCGTGGAACGCGCCCTCCACGCCTCCGGCGCCGCCCCCGCCGACGCGGTGATGATCGGCGACTCCGCCCGCGACGTACGCGCAGCCCGCGCGGCCGGCGTCGCCTTCGTCGGCTACGCCCGCAACGAGCGCAAGGAGCGGGAGCTGAGGGACGGCGGAGCCGAGACCATCACCACGTCCCTGCGCGACGTCCTCCTCACCGTCGACCCCCTCGCCCACGTCTAGATCACCACCCCGCTGCCGCGTCAGGACGCCGCCGGCGCCCCCTGTGACGCCGCCACGTGCGGCCCGGACGGGAAACATCGCGGGGCCGAAACAGGCCGCGGGCCGCCACCGTCCGTACGCTGGCACCATGACAGACGCACCCACCCCCGAGAGCGACGAGCCCGCACACGACCCCGAGGTCCTGGAACTCGCCCAGAAGGTGTTCGACCTGTCCCGGCACGGCGACACCGACACCGTCGCCGCCTACGTCAACGCGGGCGTACCCGCGAACCTGACCAACGACAAGGGCGACTCCCTCCTCATGCTGGCCGCCTACCACGGCCACCCGGACACCGTCCGCGCCCTCCTCTCGCACGGCGCCGACCCCGACCGCGCCAACGACCGGGGCCAGACGCCCCTCGCCGGCGCGGTCTTCAAGGGCGAGGACGAGGTCGTACGCGTGCTCTTCGAGGCCGGTGCCGACCCGCAGGCCGGCGCACCGTCCGCCATCGAGACCGCCCGCATGTTCGAGAAGCAGGAACTCCTCGCCCTCTTCGGCGCACCCTGACAGGCGCCCTTTGGCACGCGTCCCTGACAAGCGCCCTGGGCGGACGACCCGCCCAGGGGGTCACGGGGTGCGCGGAGGAACGTGGCTCAGGGAGCCGACGAGAGACCCAGAGCCTCCTCCAGCGCACTGGGCTCCCGGTAGAGATGCCCTCGCATCCCCAGCGCCACGGCCGCCGCGACGTTCTCCTGCCGGTCGTCCACGAAGACGCAGCGCTCCGGGGCGACCCCCGTCCACTCCGCCGCCATCCGGTAGATGGCCGCGTCCGGCTTGGCCACCCCCACCCGGGCACTGTTGACGACGTGATGCGCCAACCCGTCGAGCCCCAGCGACGCGAGATCGTCGTCCAGTTCGGCCGTCCCGTTCGTGACCAGCACCAGCGGCATACGGGCGCGGGCCCGCCGCAGTATCCCGACCACCTCCGCGTCCGCCCGGAACGGCGCCTGCGCCAGCCCCGCCGCCAACGCGCGCGCCCGCTCCCCCGGCACCCCCAGGCCGGCCAGCCCCTCGGCGACCGACACCGCCCACTCCGGCTTGCTGATCCTCCCCAGCAGCAGCGGCCTGCCCCGCTCCGGCGCGAACGCGAGGCGCGCCGTCGTACCGGCCGCGAGACCCGCGTCGCGTTCGAGCCGGGCCAGCGGTTCGGTGTCGTAGTACCGGATCACGTCGTCCACGTCGCACAACACCGCGTCGAAACCGGCGGAGGGAAGGCGGAGGGGGCTCGTCACGGGCGCATCCTCACACGAGGACCCGACCACGGAGAAGGGGCACAGGCCGGGCCACGGGCGACCGAGCGACGGGAGCGAGGGACCGCGGCGAGGGCCCGGTGCACGGGTGACCGGCGACCGGCGACCGGCGACCGGCGACGAACGGCTGGGGATCACTTCGGTTTGCGGGCCTCGATGAGGAAGCGGGCGGAGTGGGCGACGAACGGGCCGTCGGTCTGGATGCGGTCGTGCAACTCGCGCAGCCGCGAACGGTACGCCTCGACGGTGAAGCCGGGCACCATCCAGACGACCTTGCGCAGGAAGTAGACGACCGCACCGACGTCGAAGAACTGCATACGCAGCCGCTCCGACCGCAGGTCGACCACCTCCAGACCGGCCTCCTCCGCTTCCGCCCGCTCGTCCTCGGGGCGCCGGTGCCCGCGTGCCTCGGGCTGGGGGCCGAGGAAGTACTCCACCAGCTCGAACACGGACGCGGGCCCCACGTGCTGGGCGAGGTAGGCACCGCCGGGCTCCAGCACCCGGGCGATCTCCGACCACCACGCCCGCACCGGGTGCCGACTGGTCACCAGGTCGAACGCGCCGTCCGCGAACGGCAGCGGAGGCTCGTCGGTGTCCGCCACGACGATGACACCGCGCGGGCGCAGCAGGGCCGTCGCCTTGGCGACGTTCGGCGGCCACGCCTCGGTCGCAGCCATCGCCGGCGGCAGCCTCTCCGTCCCGGCGAGGACCTCCCCACCGCCGGTCTGGAGATCGAGAGCGGCGGACGCGGTGGCGAGCCGGCCGCTCATCCGGCCCTGGTACCCCCACGAGGGGCGTTCCTCTGTCGCTCGGCCCTCCAACCACGAGAAGTCCCAGCCCTCCACGGAGACCGAGGCAGCCTCCTCCATGAGCTCCTCGAACGACCGGGTCCGCTCCACGTCCGCATGTGCCATGGCCGCATCCTCCCCGCTCCCCCGCCCTGCGACCAATCGAATTCCCCCTCGTCGAGCGGGGAACTCCGCACGCCGGCGCATTCGCCTCTTCAGGCCCGGGCAGGCCGGGTGGCTCCGTGACGGCGACGCCGGGTGGGGCGATCTCGCCGTCACGGCCGGGTGGTGCCGAGGCGTACCACCTCCCCGCTCTCCAGCGCGACGTAGAGATCTCCGTCAGGGCCGACCGTGAGACCGTGCGGCTCCGCGTCCGGGGACGTCAGGGGGTGTTCGGTGATCCGTCCGTCCGGTGTGCGAGCCGCGATCCTGCCCGTCGCCCACTCGGTGACCCAGCAGGTGCCGTCCGGCGTCCTCGCCACCGCGTGGGGGCGGCAGCCGCGGTCCGGCAGCGGATACTCGTCCACCCGGCCGTCCGTGGTGATGCGGCCCAGCTGCCCCGCGCCGATCTCCACGAACCACAGCTCTCCGGAGCCGTCTTCCTTGCCGGGGCCGCTGGTGATGCCCACGGGGGCGGCGCCCTCGGTGGGCACCGGGTGGACGGTCACCGTGCCGTCGAGGGCGATCCGGCCGATCGCGTCCGCCTGGTTCAGCGGAAACCACAGCGCGTCGTCCGGGCCGGCGACGAGCGCCGAGGGGAAGCCGTCGCACGGCAGCGGGAACTCGGTGACCTCGCCGTCTGTCGTGATGCGGCCGATGCGGTGGGCACTGGTCTCGGTGAACCAGAGGGCACCGTCCGCACCCGCCGCGATGCCGTACGGTCCGCACTCGGGCGTCGGCAGGGCGAACGACTCCGCCCGTCCTTCCACGGTGATCCGGCCGATGCGGTGGTCCCGGCAGCGGGTGAACCACAGGGCACCGTCGGGCCCCGGCGTGATGACCGCGGGCCCGCAGCCGGGGGCGTCCAACGGGTGGGTGGTCACCCGGCCGTCCAGGGTGAGGCGGGCGAGGGCACCGGCGTGGACCAGCGTGGCCCACAGCGCTCCGTCCGGCCCGGTGACGACGTCGTAGGGGCCCGCCTCGGCGCCGAAGGCGGCCACCGTCCTCACCTTCGCCGACGAGCCGGCGTGAGGTGGCGCCGAAGAGGAGTGAGTTGCCGCCGTGGGCGTATGGGGGTGTGTCACGGGTGGCTCCTGTCGTCGGCCGCTCCCAGCGGAAGCGGTGCTTCCCCTTCCAGCGCGAGGTGGGCGCCGCGCCAGCGCTGCCGCAGCCTGCGGTCGTGGCTCACGACGACCAACGCGCCGGCGTAGGCGTCCAGGGCCTCTTCCAGCTCCTCCACCAGGGCGGGGGAAAGGTGGTTGGTCGGCTCGTCGAGCAGCAGGACATCGACCGGTTCGGTCACCAGGCGGGCCAGCGCCAGGCGTTGCCGCTGGCCGGTGGAGAGCCGCGCCACCGGCACCTCGAGCCGCTCCGCGGCGAACAGCCCCAGCGACAGCAGCCGTTCCGCGTGTTCCTCAACCGGCCCTGGCCTGCCCTCCGCGTAGGCGTGGAGGAGCGACGCCCCGGCGGCGGCCGCGACCTCGGGGTCCTGGGGGAGGTGGCCGATGCGGCCGCGCCGCGAGATGCGGCCGGTGTCGGGCTCCGCGCGGCCTGCCAGCACGTCGAGGAGGGTGCTCTTACCCGCGCCGTTCGGCCCCGTGACCAGCAGGCGCTCACCCGCCGCGACCGTCAGGTCCGTGCGGGCCAGCCTGCCGCGCACGCTGAGGTTCTCGGCGTCCAGCACCGTGCCGCGCAGGCCGGATCCGCTCAGCGCCGCGGTGCATCGCAACGGCACGGGAGGGGGCGGAACGGGGTCGGCCAGCAGGCGGCGCAACCGTTCCTCGGCGTTGCGCACGCGGCCGGCGAGGGACTGCTGGACACGGCCCGCCGCGCGGTCGTACGCCATCTTGTTGCCGTCCTTCATGGCCCGGCCCGGGGCGACCCTGCGGGCCGTGGTCGCCGCCGTCTCCCTGAGGTGCTCTGCCTCCGCCTGCCAGCGCTCGTGGGCTTCCGCCCAGCGGCGGCGGGCGGCCGCCTTCTCCGCGAGATAGCCCGCGTAGCCGTTGCCGTAACGGACCACCTGGTGACGGTCGGCGTCCACCTCCCACAGCGTCGTCGCGACGCGTTCGAGGAAGGCGCGGTCGTGGGAGACGGCCAGCGTCGTGCCGCGGCGGGTGCGCAGATGGTCCTCGAGCCAGCGCAGCGCGGCGTCGTCGAGGTGGTTGGTCGGCTCGTCCAGCACGAGCACCTCGGGGCTCGCCGCCAGCAGCGCGGCCAGCCTCAGCCGCACCCGTTCTCCTCCGGAAAGACCTCCCACGGTGCGCTCGCGGGACAGCACCCCGAGACCCAGCCCGTGCAGCGCACGTTCGACGCGGGCCTCCGCCTCGTAGCCGCCGCGCAGCTCGAAGGCTGTCAGCAGCTCGCCGTACTCCCGCTGCGCCTTCTGCGAGTTCGGAGACGGCCGCCCGGCCGCGTCGGTCTCCGAGATCGCCGCCTCGAGGGTGCGCAGGCGCTGCTCCATGTCGCGCAACTCCCGCAGCGCGCCGTCGATGACCTGCTGGACCGTCAACGCGGGCGGGAGCCGCTCTTCCTGGGCGAGATGGCCGACGCCGCCCTCGGCGTGGACGATGATCTCTCCCTGATCGGGTTGCTCCTGCCCGGTGAAAAGGCGGAGAAGTGTCGTCTTGCCCGAGCCGTTCTCGCCGACGATCCCCGCGCGTTCACCCGCCGAGAGCGCGCAGCTCACTCCGTCCAGAACCGTCCGGCCCGCATACGACTTCGTCACGGCCGAGGCCGAGATCTGGGTAGGCATCCACGCTCTCCACAGCGATCGAGGGTGAAGCGGCCTGGGCAGGCCGCAGGACCGGGGACACGCTTCGGATGAGCATCGGCGGTTTCCTCATTCCACGTCGTCGTACGTGCGGGCAGCACCCGCCACGCTTTTACCGCGACACCTGTCGCGTTAAGATGGTGACACGGCAACCCCTCGACCGCAAGAGCAATCCGCGGCCGGACGAGAGCGGAAGAGAAGGGACAAGACCGGACGAAGGCGACGGGAGCGAGCGGGGAGGGCGAGGAGACCGGGCGGGAACGGATAGGGGAGCGTGGACGGATACGTGAGAAGAGCGAGGAGCCCGGAGGCGCTGTGGCGGTGACGAAGAAGGAAGCGGAAAGCGGCAGCGAGGCGGCGGAACCGCCGCCCTCCGCGGCCCGGCGCCCCGGCGGACGGACGGCGCGCGTGCGCGACCAGGTGCTCGCGGCCGTCGGTCCGCTCCTGGTGGAGCACGGGTTCGACGGGCTGTCCGTGGACGCCGTGGCCGCCCGCTCGGGCGTCCACCGTGCGACGGTCTACCGGCGTTGGCGCGACGTCGGCGGACTCCTCGCCGACGTCCTGGACGCGGCCGGCGCGGACAGGTGGACGGCGCCGGACACCGGCTGCCTCGAAGGGGATCTGCGGGCGCTGAACGAGGAGGTGCAGGACGCGCTGAGCGAGGAGTCCTCCCTGGCCAGGGCGTTGATCGCCGCCTCCTTCCGCTCCGCGGGAGCAGCGGACGCGCTCCGCCGGTTCTGGGAGGACCGCTACGAGCGGTGCGCGCACGTGGTGGAGCGCGCCGTCGCGCGAGGCGAACTCGCCCCGCCCGTGGAGGCCCGCAGCCTCCTGGTGGCCGCGACCGCCCCTCTCTACCACCACCTGGTCCTGCTGCACGGCGCCCCGGACCCGGCGCTTCCCGGCGAGGCGGCCCGCACCGCGGTGCTCGCGGCCCGGGCGGGAGCGTTCGGTACGCGGAGCCGCACGGGGTGACCCCGCAGTCGCCGGAGCGAGGGTGCAGCCCGGAAGACCGAGCGCGCGCCCCCGCCCCGACGAGCTGCTCACCGCGGAGGGAAGCCGGCTACCGCAGTGGCGCGACGGCCGACGTGAACGGCCGATATGAAGCGTGGTCCGGGGCGCGGTGTGTCGCCGTCACCCGTCGGCGGCCTCCACGACGTCCGCCACCACGCAGCTCACGTTGTCCGGGCCGCCCGCCTGGTTGGCGAGGCCGACCAGGGTGCGGACCGCGTCGTCCGGGTCGGTCGCCGCGCTCAGCGTCTGACGCACGCGTGCCGTGGGGACCACCGCGGACAGCCCGTCCGAACAGAGCAGGTACCGGTCGCCGAGACGGACGCCATGGAGCCGCAGCTGGGCGCTCGGCGAACTGTTCTCCCCACTCCCCGGCGCTCCGCTCTCCGTCCCGGCGCCGCTCTCAGCCCCCGCGTCAGCCTGCTCCCCCGCACCCCGGCCCATCTCGCTCACGGTGCGTGCCGCCGTCTCGCCGCTGCCGCCGGTCAGGGCGCGTGCCAGCAGGGCTCGCTGCGGGTGGGAGGCGGCCTCCTCGGGGCTGAGACGCCCCTCGTCGATCATCGTCTGCACGACCGTGTGGTCATGGGTGATCTGGAACAGCCCGCCGTCCCGCAGCAGATACGCACGGGAGTCACCGATGTGCACGAGAGCCAGTCGGGAACCGGTCCACAGGGCGGCGGTGAGCGTGGTGCCGCTCTCGTGGGGCGCGTCACCGGACGCGGCGGCACCGTGAACGGCACGACCCGCCTCGCGCACGGCCTCGTCGAGCAGGTTGAGAAGGTCCCCCGCCGAGGCGGCGCCGGCACCGCTTGCCGACCGTTCGACGTCGTCTGCCGGCCACTCGGTGTCGATTGCCGACCGCCCGGCGTCGGTTTCCAGCCGTTTGAAGACGTCGACGGCGGCGGCGCTCGCTGAGCCGCCCCCGGCGCCGAAACCGTCCGCGACGGCCAGCAGCCGCTCCCCCGCGTACGCCGTGTCCTGGTTGTTTCCGCGGACCCGTCCGGCATCGGTCAGTGCCGCGTACCGGATGCCCAACGGAGCGTGCGGCGTCGGCGACGGGGCGTCGGACGCGTGCCACCGGACGTTCCCGGTCGTCTCGTTCTGCTCGGTCATCTCGAGCCCTTCCTTGTCTGACAGGTGGTCGATGAGGAAGGTGGCCAGGTCGCGGCGGACGGTGGTCTCCGCCTCCACCGCAGCCCAGTAGGCCCGCACCTCGCGCGCGGCGCATCCGGCCGGTGCCCCCGGGCGCGCGGAGGAGCCCGGCACCCCGGCGTCCCGGCCCGAGTCCGCGAGCTCGCACACGCGTTGGATACGGGCGAGTGGCATGCCGAGGCGCCGCAGCCAGGCGACCAGCCTGGCCCGCTCCAGCTGCGCGGGCGCGTAGAGGCGGTAACCGCTGAACGGGTCCACCCTGGCGGGTGTCACCAGACCGAGCCGGTCGTACAGCCGCAGGGCCTTCGGCGACAGCCGTGACGCCTTGGCGAAGGCCCCGATGGTCAGCAGCTCCGTGCCCATCTCGCCCGTCGTCCCTTCCTCTTCGTACCGGGCACCGCGCCCGGCCCCGCCGATGCTCCGGTCTTCCCCTGGGGGAAGGTCAACGACCCTGCCGACGCCACACTTGCAAGCAAGGTGCTTGCAAAAGTTAGCGGACGGGTGCAGTCTGGGGACATGGCCTCGCTCAATGTCGGGAACCTCGGGGAGTTCCTACGGGAACAACGGCGCAACGCGAAGCTGTCGTTGCGGCAGCTCGCGGAGGCCGCCGATGTCTCGAACCCGTATCTGAGCCAGATCGAGCGCGGCCTGCGCAAGCCGAGCGCGGAGATCCTGCAGCAACTGGCCAAGGCCTTGCGGATCTCGGCGGAGACGCTGTACGTGCAGGCGGGAATTCTCGACGAGCGGGACCGCGAGGACCTGTTGCAGGTGCCGGCCGCCATCCTCGCGGACTCCTCGATCAGCGAACAGCAGAAGCAGGCGCTGCTCCAGATCTACGAGTCCTTCCGCAAGGAGAACGCACAGCAACGGGTGGCGGACCCGCCGAGCGCGGCGTCCGCCGAGTAAGTCCGCCCGAACCCCACAATCAGCACAGAGCGCAACGACCGACCGGCGCGTTCCAGGAACGGAGCACGTACGGGAGCACCGGAGCACGGGAGCACCCCGGGCGAGCACCGGCGCGCCGGAACACCGCACACGTGCGGATCAGTCACGACGGACGGCAATCTGCCTTCCCGTCACGCGAGTTCAGCCACGAAAGGCGTACCCTCATGCCCATCGCGAACGACCTGCGCAAGTCCCTCACCGACCCGACGCCGCTCTACTTCGCCGCGGGTGTCGTCGACAAGATCCGTGAAGAGGCGCCGCAGGCACTCGCCTCGGTCCGCGAGACGGACCCCAGGGAAGTGCAGGCGAAGCTCACCCAACAGGCCAAGGAGACGCAGGTCAGGGTCAGCGAGACGCTCAGCGGGATCGACACCGACATCAAAAAGCTCCGCGAGCAGGCCCAGCACTTCGCGCTCCAGGGCGTCGGCTTCGCCGCGGAGTACGCGGTCAAGGCCCGTGAGGCCTACGACGAGCTGGCCGTGCGCGGACGGGAGGCCGTCAAGAACTGGCGTGGCGAGGACGACGGGTCCGGCGCCGCCGAGGTGACCGTGGAGCGCGAGTCCGCCACGTCCGTGAAGATCGCCGAGCCGCCGGCCGAGGAGACCCCCGCGGCCAAGGGCTCCGCTGCGCGCTCCGCGACGGCCACGGACAAGGCGGCGGCCGCGACGGCCACGGACAAGGCGGGCAAGCCCGGAGGTGCCGCGGCGGCCGACGGCGGCGCCGGAGCCGCCGCCGGGGCGAAGTCCGCCGACGCCAGGACCGCCGGCGGCAAGAACGGCACCACCAAGACGGGTACCGCTCGCAAGACCACCCCCGCGGCCCGGAAGCCGACGCCGAAGAGCGAGTCCTGAGCCCCGTGGGCACGGGAGGGGAACGGGCCGGGCACCATGCGCGTGCCCGGCTCGTTCCCCCTGTGCTGGGGTACGGTGGCGGCACAGCCGCCCGCAAGAGTCAGACACGGCTCCGAGACCGACCGGGAGTGTGAGCACGATGTTGTTCGACGGCTTCCAGCTCACCGTCATGGCGCTGATCAGCGTCGTGCTGCTCGCTCTGGCGGTGTTCGCCTTCGTGGACAGCGCGCTGCGGCGGGAGGACGCCTACCGCGCCGCGAGCAAGCAGACCAAGCCGTTCTGGCTGATCGTCCTGGGCCTCACGGCCCTGGTGAACGTGTTGCAGATCCCCTTCTTCCTGTTGCAGATCATCGGCCTGATCGCCACGATCGTGTACATCGTCGACGTGCGCCCCGCCCTCAAGCAGGTCATGGGCAACAGCCGGCCCCGTGGCGGCGGCTGGGGCCGCCGCAGAGGAGGCAGCAGCAGCGACGGCCCGTACGGACCCTTCAACGGCCGGTGACGCCGGCGACGCGGCCGGCTCGGGTCAGCGGGAGCGGTCCAGGAGAAGGACGGCCACGTCGTCGGTCAGTTCGCCACCGTTGAGGCGGCGGACCTCGGTCATCGTCGCCTCCAGCAGCCCCTCGCCGCTGGCGCCCTCGGCCAGCCGGCGGGCCACGAGGTCGAGCATCCCTTGCTGGCCGAGCCGCTCCCTGCTGTCCGTACGGCCCTCGTCCACGCGCCCCTCGATCAGGCCGTCCGTGTACATCATCAGGCTCCAGGAACGCCCCAGGGTGACCTGCCGGCGCGGCCAGCGCGCGTGCGGGAGCAGCCCGAGCGCAGGGCCGCTCTCGTCGTACGGCAGCAGCCGGGGTGCCGCCCCCGCTCCGCCCGCGAACAGGGGGGAGGGGTGGCCTGCGAGGCAGATACCGGCGCTGCGGCCGTCGGAGGAGATGTCGACGGTGCACAGGGTCGCGAAGATCTCCTCGCTGGCCCGTTCGTTCTCCAGCACCTTCTGCAAGGTGCTCAGCAGGGCGTCCCCGCACAGCCCGGCGAAGGTGAGGGCGCGCCAGGCGATGCGCAGTTCGACACCGAGGGCGGCCTCGTCGGGGCCGTGGCCGCACACGTCGCCGATCATGGCGTGGACGGTGCCGTCAGGGGTGCGGACGGTGTCGTAGAAGTCGCCGCCCAGCAGGGCGCGGGAGCGGCCCGGACGGTAGCGCGCGGCGAACCGCAGTTCGCTGCCTTCCAGGATCGGTCTGGGCAGCAGCCCGCGCTCCAGCCTGGCGTTCTCCTGGGCCCGCAGCCGGCTCTCGGTCAGCTGGCGCTGGGCCAGATCGGCGCGCTTGCGGGCGACGGCGTAGCGGATGGCGCGGGTGAGCAGCCTGCCGTCGAGTTCGTCGCGGAAGAGGTAGTCCTGTGCGCCGACCCGTACGGCGTCCGCGGCCCGCTCGGCGTCGCTGCCGTCGGTGAGGGCGAGCACGGCGTGGCGCGGTGCCATGCGCAGGACGCGGCGCAGGATGTGCAGCTCGTCGGGCTCGGCAGGGGGCTCCGCCGGCGGCCGGCCTGCGGGGGCGTCGGCTGCCTGGTCCGTCACCCGTCCCGCGGTGCGGGCCCCCGCGGTGGCGGGCTCTTCGCCGCCCCCGCGCTCCTCACGCAGCCCGTCGTGCCGGTCCTCCGGCCGCTCCTCGCAGCGGTTCTCGCACGGCAGCGCGAGGTCGAGCAGGATGCAGTGGACGTCGTCGGTGAGCAGTCGTGCGGCCTCGGTGAGGTTGCGGGCCGTGCGGACGCGTACGGGCTTGCCGTAGGCGTCGAGCATGCGGGGCACGCTCACCGCCCCCGCCGGGTCGTCCTCGATGACCAGCAGGGTCAGACCGCCGCCGGTTCCCGGCGCGGCCTGCTGGGCCGGTGCGTCGGCGGGCTGCGCCGCCGTTCCGGCCGCGGGCGCGCTTGCGGGCATGCTGAAACCTCTCCCTCCCCCGAGGGCGTGGTGCGCGCCGTGCGGCGGCCACCATGGCTCGGCCCGGAACGGCGCGCGGTGGTCGGGCGCTCGTCATCCCGGGCTCTCCGGAGGGACCTTAGCTCCCTCGGCTGCGCGGATGGAATGGCCCGCCTCCGCCCACCGCTGTCATATGCCCCCGGCGAAGCGGAAGTTCACCGCAGGCCGGAGCCGTATTCCGTGGCCGTTACATGACCAAGCTCACGCGCGGAAAGCCGCGAAAACGGGCGAAGGGATATGCCCGCAGAGGTCTGCTCTGTCTCACTTGTCGGGACGTACCACACCCAGGATCGGCATGGAGCCCGCCCCCTCGACGGTGATCTGCCGGCCGGTGCGGGGCGCGTGCAGCAGCGCTCCGTCACCGACGTAGATCCCGACGTGGCTGGCGTCCTTCTTGTAGATGATCAGGTCGCCGGGGCGCATCTTGCCGACCGGCACGTGCGGCAGCTGCTTCCACTGCTCCTGCGAGGTACGGGGGATGCGCACGCCCGCGGCCTCCCAGGCGCGCATCGTCAGGCCCGAGCAGTCGAAGGTGTCGGGCCCCTCGGCCCCCCACACGTAGTCCTTTCCGAGCTGCTTGGTGGCCCACTCGACGGCGCGCCGTCCGGCCGGGGAGGCCTTGCCGTCGAGGCCGTCGAGCACCCCGGACTTCAGCCACTTCGCCTGTTTCGCCTCGGCCGCCTCGTCCTCCAGCTCGCGCAGCCGCTCGCGCTCCTCCGCCTTGAGACCGGCCTCGATCTTCTTCGCCTGCTTCAGCCTGCCGTTGATCTTCTTCTTCGCCGCGGCCTTCTTCTTGCGGGTCTTCTCCAGCTTCTGCCAGGCGTCGGAGGCGTCCTTGGCGTCACCGCGGAGCCGGGAGCGGGTGTCGGTGAGGGTGCCGATGAAGGAGCGGGTGGCCTGCTGGCCCTTGTGCGTGAGGGAGAGCCCGCGCAGGAAGTCCTCCGGGTCGTCGCTGAGCATCAGCTTCGCGGCCGGCGGCACGCCGCCGCTGCGGTACTGGGCACGTGCCATGGCGCCCGCGGTGTCGCGGAGGGTGTCGAGCTTGCCCTGGGTGGTGTCGATCCGCTTGGCGAGTTCGACGATCCGCTTCTGCTGCTTCTTGGTGGCGGACTCGGCCGCGTTGTACGCGTCCGTCGCGGACTCCGCCTTGTCGTGCAGCCGCTCGATCTCCTTGCGGATCTCCTCCAGGTTCGGCCCACCGCCCCGCTCCCCGGCACCGGCTGCCGAGCCCGAACCCGAACCCGTACCGGCGCCGCCCGTCCCCGGCCGTTCCGGATCGGCGTGGGCGGTGCCGAGCGCGGGCCCCGCCAGCAGTACCAGTGCGCAGGCCACGACGAGCGGGCCGTGCCGTCCGGACGACGGGAGGGTCGAGCTGATCAGCGGCCGTCTCACCCGGGCCACCCCCATTTCCGTATGGTCAACTGGGGCCAGTGGAGCGGATAGTGCCATGCCGGTCCGAAAGACAACAGAGGAACGTACTGACGAGTATCAAAGACGGGACGCCCGCCCGGCCGCGGCCTGGCAGTGCACCGGGCTGACCGCCGAGGTTCACTCGGCGTTCACTCAGCTCCGTCGGCCGCTTCACCTGATCTGTCTAATTTCGGCCTTACGAAGAGCGCGGCACCCCCCACGACAGGGACCGCGCCCCATAGCCAGAGAGCCCGACGGCCGGCCGGCCGTCGCTCCCGGGCCAGGAAGGAACTGAACGACAGTGAAGCAGCTTCAGCGCACGAGCCGGCTCCGCACCGCAGCTGTCGGCGCTCTCACGGTGTGTGGCGCCCTGGTCCTGAGCGCCTGCGGCTCGGACGACAACTCCGGCGGTTCCGGCAGCGAGACCAGCAAGGCCGCCGGCAACATCAGCTGCGGAGGCGAGGGCAAGCTGCTGGCCTCGGGCTCCAGCGCCCAGAAGAACGCCATGGACGTGTGGACGCAGACCTACCAGTCCGCGTGCGACACCACGCAGCTCAACTACAAGCCCACCGGCTCGGGCGCGGGTATCCAGGAGTTCCTCCAGGGCAAGACGGCCTTCGCCGGCTCCGACTCGGCACTCGAACCGGGCGAGGTCGCCAAGTCCAAGAAGGTCTGCAAGGGCGGCCAGGCCGTCGACCTGCCGATGGTCGGCGGCCCGATCGCCGTCACGTACAACCTCGAAGGCGTCGACGACCTGGTGCTGGACGCCGAGACGCTGGCCGAGATCTTCGACTCGAAGATCACCAAGTGGAACGACCCGGCCATCAAGAAGCTGAACCCGGACGCGAAGCTGCCGAGCACCAAGATCCAGGCGTTCCACCGCTCCGACGAGTCGGGCACCACGGACAACTTCACCAAGTACCTGAACACCGCGGCCCCCGGCTCCTGGAAGCACGAGCCCGCCAAGGCGTGGGCCGGCAAGGGCGGCCAGGGCGCCGACGGTTCCTCCGGGATCGCCACCAACGTCAAGCAGAACGACGGCGCCATCGGCTACGCCGAGCTGTCGTACGCCACCGGGAACGACCTGAACACGGTCAAGCTGGACACCGGCGCGAAGGAGCCCGTCGAGGCCACCACGGGCAACGCCTCCAAGGCGATCGCCGACGCCAAGGTCGTCGGCCAGGGCAAGGATCTCGCCCTGGAGCTCAACTACAAGACCCAGGCCGAGAGCGCCTACCCGATCGTCCTGGCGACGTACGAGATCGTCTGCGACCAGGGCAACAAGAAGGAGACGCTGGCCGCGACGAAGTCCTTCCTGAAGTACACCGCGAGCGAGGACGGCCAGAAGGCCCTCGCGGAAAAGGGCTACGCGCCGATCCCCGAAGAGATCATCACCAAGGTCCGTTCGACGATCGACGGCCTGAAGTAGACCGTCGGCAGGCCGTCCGGCCGTCGGCCTGGAACAGGCCGGAAGCAGCCTGTCGGAGGGAGCGGTGGCGGTGCCGAGGGCACCGCCGCCCCCTCCACCCACGCGACCCGTGCCCTGAATATCCGCAATTGCACGGAACGCCGAACGATCCGGTGCACCGCCGAAGGGCCACTCCGCGCACCACGCCGAGCGCGGCGGCCCGCACCAGTCAGACCGGAGAAACCATGGCTACCGACCACCCACCCGCGGCAGCGGACCCCGCACACCCAGCGGTCCCCTTGAAGGGCGCCACCCGGAAGGGTGACCGAATATTCCTCGGCCTCTCCCGGGGCTCCGGCATCGCCCTCCTGGCGATCATGGCCGCGATCGCCGTCTTCCTCACCTGGCGCGCCGCGCTGGCCATCAGCGCCGACGAGGCCAACTTCCTCACCGCCTTCGAGTGGGACGCCAACGCGACGCCGCCCCGCTTCGGCATCGCCGTCCTCGCCTTCGGCACCGTCGTCAGCTCGCTCATCGCGATGATCGTCGCCGTCCCCGTCGCGGTGGGCATCGCGCTGTTCATCTCGCACTACGCGCCGCGCAAACTGGCGACCCCCCTCGGCTACGTCATCGACCTGCTGGCGGCCGTGCCCTCCATCGTCTACGGCCTGTGGGGCGCCCTCTTCCTCGTCCCGCACCTGAGCGGCCTGTACGAGTGGCTGGACGACTACTTCGGCTGGAGCGGCATCCTCACCTACGAGGGCGGCGCCGCGCGCTCCCTGTTCACGGCCGGCATCCTGCTCGCCATCATGATCCTGCCGATCGTCACCAACGTCTCCCGCGAGGTCTTCCGGCAGGCGCCCAAGATGCACGAGGAGGCCGCCCTCGCGCTGGGCGCGACCCGGTGGGAGGTCATCCGCGTGTCGGTGCTGCCCTTCGGCCGCTCCGGCGTCATCAGCGCCTCCATGCTCGGTCTGGGCCGGGCGCTGGGCGAGACGATGGCCGTCGCGACGGTGCTCTCGCCCAGCTTCCTCATCCACGCCAGCCTGCTCCAGCCCGGCGGCGGCACGTTCGCACAGAACATCGCCGCGGGCTTCAAGGAGGCCGGCGCCACGGGCCGGGACGCGCTGATCGCCTCGGGCCTCGTCCTGTTCGTCATCACCCTGCTGGTCAACGGCGCGGCCCGGCTGATCATCGCGCGCCGCAAGGAGTACTCGGGAGCGAACGCATGAGCCGACCCGTAGTGGCCGACGCGGCCCCCGTCGCCCCCGTCGACGCCCCGTCCCCCGCCGCCTCTCTGTACCGGCCCCGGCTGCCGCGCTGGGCACCGCTCGGGCTGGTCGCCGTCGCCGCCGCGCTGGGCACCGGCATCGGCCTGGTGGCCGGGCTGGACAGCCGCATCCAGTGGGGCCTGATCGCCGCCCTGCTCTACGTCGGCCTGACCGCCGTTCTCGCCGGCGCCGTCGAAGGCACCCGGCAGGCCAAGGACCGGCTGGCCACCAGCTTCATCTGGGTCTGCTTCCTGCTGGCCGTCATCCCGCTGGCCTCCCTCATCTGGGAGACGGTGGCGCGGGGCGTCACGGTGCTCGACGGGTACTTCCTGACGCACTCCATGAACGGTGTCATCACCATGGAGTCCGGCGGCGGGATCTACCACGCGCTGATCGGCACCCTCGAACAGGTCGGCCTCGCCACGCTGATCGCCGCGCCCGTCGGGCTGCTGACCGCGATCTACCTCGTCGAGTACGGCACCGGGCGGCTCGCCAAGGCCGTCACCTTCTTCGTGGACGTCATGACCGGCATCCCCTCGATCGTCGCTGGCCTGTTCGTCCTCTCGTTCTGGATCATCATCCTCGACTTCGGCTACTCCGGGTTCGCCGGCGCCATGTCGCTGGCCATCTTGATGATGCCGATCGTCGTGCGCTCGACGGAGGAGATGCTGAAGCTGGTCCCGGGCGAGCTGCGCGAGGCGTCGCTGGCGCTCGGCGTGCCGAAGTGGCGGACCATTCTCAAGGTCGTCCTGCCGACCGCGATCGGCGGCATCACCACCGGCATCATGCTGGCCGTCGCCCGCGTCGCCGGCGAGTCGGCCCCCATCCTGCTGCTGGTCTTCGGCTCGGCCTCGATCAACGGCAACCCCTTCGAAGGCGCCCAGTCCTCCCTGCCGTACTACGTCTACGAGCAGTGGGCCAACGGTAACGAGCCCTCCTACGACCGCGCCTGGGCCGCCGCCCTCGTGCTGATCGCCTTCGTCATGATCCTCAACCTGGTCGCCCGCGGCATCGCCCGCTGGAAGGCCCCCAAGCACTAAGGGAGTGATTCCCGTGGCCAAGCGCATCGACGTCAGCGGCCTTTCCGCCTACTACGGCACCTTCCGCGCCATCGACGACATCTCCATGACCGTCGAGCCGCGCTCCGTCACCGCCTTCATCGGCCCCTCGGGATGCGGCAAGTCCACCTTCCTGCGCACCCTCAACCGCATGCACGAGGTCACCCCCGGCGGGCGGGTCGAGGGCAAGGTGATGCTCGACGACGAGGACCTGTACGGCACCGGCGTGGACCCGGTCTCCGTGCGCCGCACCATCGGCATGGTCTTCCAGCGGCCCAACCCGTTCCCGACGATGTCCATCTACGACAACGTGGCGGCGGGCCTGCGGCTCAACGGCGACCACAAGAAGAGCGAACTCGACGGGATCGTCGAGAGGTCCCTCAAGGGCGCCAACCTGTGGAACGAGGTCAAGGACCGGCTGAACCGGCCAGGATCCGGCCTCTCGGGCGGCCAGCAGCAGCGGCTGTGCATCGCCCGGGCCATCGCCGTCGAACCCCAGGTGCTGTTGATGGACGAGCCCTGCTCGGCCCTCGACCCGATCTCCACCCTCGCCATTGAGGACCTCATCGGGGAGCTGACCTCCCGGTTCACCATCGTGATCGTGACGCACAACATGCAGCAGGCGGCGCGGGTCTCCGACCGCACTGCCTTCTTCAACCTCGCGGAGGTGGGCGCCCCGGGGAAGCTCGTCGAGATCGACGACACCGAGCGCATCTTCTCCAACCCGTCCGTCCAGGCCACCGAGGACTACATCTCGGGACGCTTCGGATAGCCGCTCCGGCGGCCCCTCGACGGCCCGCGGTGCTGCATGGCGGTGCCACCGCGGGCTTCTTCCTTCCCCGGTGTCCGGTCTCCTGTGGCCTCGGACGGACTTCGGCGCCCTGCCCCCTAGGTTGCCGGAGTGGGGGGCAGGGCGCCAGCGTTCAGCCGGGGGCTGTGCCAGAGGGTCGACCGAGCCCCTCAGGGATTCGACCGAGCCCCGGCAGGGGATGAGCCGAGCCGCGTCAGCCGAAGACGAGCTTGACCGCCCAGAAGATCAGCGCGGCGACGACGGCGGCCGCCGGCATGGTGATGAACCAGCCCATGATGATGTTCTTCGCGACGCCCCAGCGCACCGCGCTGACCCTCTTCGTCGCACCGACACCCATGATCGCCGAGGTGATCACGTGCGTGGTCGAGATGGGCGCGTGGAACATGAAGGACGCGCTGTACATCACGGACGCCGCGGTGGTCTCCGCGGCGAACCCCTGCGGCGGATCCAGCTCGATGATGCGCCGGCCCAGCGTCCGCATGATGCGCCAGCCGCCCGCGTAGGTGCCCAGCGACAGCGTCGCGGCACACACGATCTTGACCCAGACGGGGATCTCGTTGTGCTGCTGCACGTCGGCGATGGTGAGCGCCATGACGACGACGCCCATGGTCTTCTGCGCGTCCTGGAGACCGTGGCCCAGCGCCATGCCGGCCGCGGAGACGGTCTGCGCGATACGGAACCCGCGCTTGGCCCTGTGGGGGTTGGACTTGCGGAAGAGCCACAGGATGACGCACATCACCAGGTAGCCGAGGATCAGGCCGACGAGGGGGGAGAGGAACATCGGCAGGACGATCTTCTCGACCACACCGGACCAGTAGACGGTGATGCCACCGGCCAACGCCGCCCCGACCATGCCGCCGAACAGCGCGTGACTGGAGGAGGAGGGGAGACCGAAGTACCAGGTGACCAGGTTCCAGGCGATGGCACCGACGAGCGCGGCGAACAAGATGCCCATTCCCGCGTCGCCATGCGGGGTGACGATCAGTCCCTCGCTCACCGTCTTGGCGACTCCGCTGCCGAGGAAGGCACCCGCGAGGTTCATCACCGCGGCCATGGCCAGGGCCGCGCGCGGGGTCAGCGCCCGGGTGGAGACCGACGTCGCGATGGCGTTCGCGGAGTCGTGGAAGCCGTTCGTGTATGTGAATCCGAGCGCGACACCGACGGTCACGATCAGCGCGAAGGTGTCCACGGAGCGTCAGGACTCCTTGACCGCGATGGTCTCGACGGTGTTGGCCACGTGCTCGAAGGCGTCCGCCGCCTCCTCGAGCACGTCCACGACCTGCTTGAGCTTCATGACCTCGATCGCGTCGTACTTGCCGTTGAACAGATGGGCGAGCAGCTTGCGGTGGACCTGGTCGGCCTGGTTCTCCAGCCGGTTGACCTCGATCCAGTACTCGGTGAGGTTGTCCATGGTCCGCAGGTTCGGCATGGCCTCGGCCGTCAGTTCGGCAGCCCGCGACAGCACCTCGATCTGCTGTTCGACGCCCTTGGGCAGTTCCTCGATCTGGTACAGGACGACGAGGTCGACGGCCTCCTCCATGAAGTCCATGATGTCGTCGAGGGAGGAGGCCAGGTTGTAGATGTCCTCGCGGTCGAACGGGGTGATGAAGGAGGAGTTGAGCTGGTGGAAGATCGCGTGTGTCGCGTCGTCTCCCGCGTGCTCCGCCGCGCGCATCCGCTCGGAGATCTCGGTTCGCGCGGAGGAGTCCGCCCCGAGCAGTTCCATGAGGAGTTTCGAGCCGGTCACGATGTTGTCCGCGGAGGCCGCGAACATGTCGTAGAAGCTCGTCTCCCTGGGGGTCAGACGAAAGCGCACTGGGGGTCCTCGGATGCCTCGATGACGGTCTCGTTGATGCTAGGCGCATCATCCGGCCACAGCGAACCGGCGTCCCCCCAGTGTCACCCATGTCAGCCCGCGCCTTGAAGCGGGCTCGGAGAAGTCCGGTATCCTATACCCACGAGGGGTATCAGGGCCCCGGTGCCACGGCCCCCGCCCGCCTCTCACCACCACCTGGAGGACCGCATGACGCCGCCGCCACAGCCCATCCCCGAGACGCCGGACACTGTGGCCGAAGCCACCTCCCAGTGCTGCTCCGCGCACGCGGCCACCGGAGAGCACGGTTACACGAAGAACAAGGAAGCTCACGTCAAGCGACTGCGCCGCATCGAGGGCCAGATCCGGGGCCTCCAGCGGATGGTCGACGAGGACGTCTACTGCATCGACATACTCACGCAGGTCTCCGCCTCCACGAAGGCACTCCAGTCCTTCGCCCTCCAACTCCTCGAAGAGCACCTGCGCCACTGCGTGGCCCACGCGGCACAGGACGGCGGCGCCGAGATGGACGCCAAGGTGGAAGAGGCCACCGCCGCCATCGCCCGCCTCCTGCGCACCTGATCCCCGCGCAGGGCCAGACGCGGTGCCAGATCCACGCGCCACGGCTACGCCGCAGACCTCGCCGATGTGCGGGTGGCCCCCGACGAAGTAGTTGCCGGGCATCGCGGCCGGCTCGCGGTGGCGGCCACCGGGTCCGGCGGCCGCTACCGGGTCGGGCCAGGGGCCTCGTCCAGCTCGCCTGCGGCGCGGCGGAGCACCTCGTCGATACGGGCCCGGCTGAGGGGCCCCTCCGCGGCGGAGGCGGCGATCATCAGCTCTCCGCACAGCTCGATCTCGGCGAGGGCCGCGTGGTCCTGGTGATCCTGCGTCAGCGCGCGCCGCCGGCAGCGGCTCCCGCGGCCGTCACCTCTGTTGTCACGCTTCGGTACAGGCACACATATCACCTCCCGTGCTCCACGGATCCACCGGGCGGGAACGCCACGGCCGGGCGGGGGCCCGGCTTCCCAGCGTAGGGAGTACCACACCGTCCGCGCATGGCACTTCCGAACCATTTACCGGATCAACGCCCGGTCACCCAGCGGCGATCTTCCCCGCCCAGATGTCGCCGGCCTCGGGCATCGCGATCCTGGCCTCGACCCCGAAATCGCCCAGCCTGGTGGTGGACGAGACGGTCAGGTCCATGGCCGGCGCGACGGACGGCTCCGCGCTGCCGGTGGGCTCCGCACCGACCGGATCCTTGCCGGCGGCGTCCGTGGTGAAGGAGAACCGGTGCTGCACCTTCCGCAGCCGGCCCTGGGCGTCGAGATAGGCGTCGAACGGCACCGTACGGCCCGAGAACCCCTTCTCCGCCGCCCGCAGCCGGTGCCGGGCCCGCGGCGGCGCCGCATCGGCCGCGCGTTCGATGTCGACCAGGCCGCTGTAGTGCCACACCCGCTCGCCGTCCAACTCGGTGGCACCCTCGGATGCGATCCGCCGGGCGCCCCTCAGCAGCTGAGCCGCGGTGATCGGATCCGTCGCCCCGCCCGTCACCAGGTTCCCGTCCGGCAGCCCCGCCGTCGCCACCCGCACCCACTTGTCGGCCGGCACACCCGCGCGGTTCTTCATGTACAGCGCATCCGGAGTGATCAGCTCGGTGACGGGTCTGCGCTCCCCGGGCCGCGCCCCGTCCGCGCCGGGCGGCAGCGTCACCCGCAGCCTCCCGGTGGCCCGGGACAGATCGAAGAGCCCCGACCCCTCGATGGTGACGCGCGTACCGCCGCTGGCCATCTCCATGGCCGTCCGCACCCGCGCCGAACCGGCCCGCGTCAGGGCTTCGGCCGCCCGGACGACAGCGGAGCCGCCGGGGCCCGAGGGGCGCGCCGCCGTGGGAGGACCGCCCGTGGCGACCGCACCGTCCCCGGAACACCCCGTGAGCGCCACGGCGGCGAGTGCGGTACCCATCGCCGCCACCAGCACCGGGGAGCTCACGGTGTCGCCCCGCGGGAGCCGTACCGGCCGACGCGAGCGTGCGGCCCGCCCCTGTCGCCGCCCCGGCCCACCCGTGCGCCCTCTGCGCGCCGTGCACGCCGCCGTGCGCGCCATGAGCCGTGTCAGCCCTGTCCGCTCCGGCCATCCCGGCTGTCCCAGCCGCCCCCGTCGCCGCACTGTCATCCCGCCGACCTCTCGTTCCCGGTCGCTGCCGTACCGGTCGCGGGCCGGTCCGGATCCGTCGGTTCATCGGGGGCAACGAGGCCCTGGGAGCGCCCGTCACGGCCCCAGTACGGTGGTCACGTGCGAGAGCGAGCCCCCGAACACCAGCCGGACCCCCTCCCCACGGCCCCGGCTGGGACCGAACCCGACGCCCCGGGGGCCGGAGGAATCGTCCCGCCAGGGAGCGCGGCCGAAACCGCGCCCGCGAACCCAGCCGCGCTTACGGGCGGCGCGCCCGCGGACGGAGCCGCACCTCCGGACGGCGGCGCGCCCGTAAGTGGGGCCGCGGCGCACGTCACGTCGCTGCACGAACGGGGAGCGTTCTGCTCCGCCTCGTGCGCCTGCGGCTGGCGCGGAGCGGCGCGCCGCGCCCGCGACCGGGCCCGCGCGGACGCCCTCGCGCACCACGACGCCCACCCACCAGGCCCCGCCCCGCACACGGCGGCGCCCCCGCCGGGCGGACCGGCGGGGGCGCTGTAAGCCCTCGGAGAAGGGGACGCCGTAAGCCGTCAGGGACGGGGGCGGGGACGAGGCGGAGGGTGGTGAGGGGCGCGAGGCCCCGGACGCGTCGGCTCCTTGCCGAGACGTGAGCGCGTTTCCGGTGCTCAGGCCGCCAGGTCGCGGCCGGAGCTGCGGCGCGCGGTGGCACCCTCCCGGTGGTCGGAAGGCCGGCCGTCGTCGTCCGCGGGCGTACGCGCGGCCGCGCCGCCCGCCCACAGGAGCGTCTCGATCCTGGCGTTGCCCGCGACGAGCCGCACCAGCGGGGTCAGCGCCCACATGGCGACCGGGGCGAGCAGCAGGGCGACGGCGGTGCCCAGGGCGAGGCCGCCGATGACGTCGGTGGGGTAGTGCACCCCCATGTAGACGCGGCAGAAGCCCTCCAGTACGGCGAGGGCGATGGCGACGAGTCCCGGCTTGCGCTGGACCATGAAGATGCCGACGGCGATGGCCATGGTGAGCGTCGCGTGGTCGCTCACGAAGGAGAAGTCGGTCTTGCCCTGGACCAGGACCTCCACGCCCTGGTGGTCCAGGAAGGGCCGGGGTCGCTCGACGAAGCCGCGAATGGGGATGTTGACGGCCAGCGCGACGAGGGCTGCCACGGGTGCCCAGATGAGCCCGGCGAAGCCGCTGACGGCCTCGTCCCGGCTCTCGCGCTTCCGGGTGACGCCCCACCAGGCCCACAGGGCCAGGGCGACGAGCCCCACGGCGATGCCGTACTCCCCGACGTACTCCATGATCCGGTCGGCCCACGTGGGTGCGTCTTTGGCCAGGCCGTTGATGTCGTAGAGAAGTTCGACATCGGGGTTGTCCCAGAGTGCCATCGCGGTGCGGCCCCTCACTTCGGCTGTGTGCTCATGGCTGGATCTGCGCTGACGACCCCCCGTGGTCGCGGTGCGGAAGTCCGGTTCCGCGGAGAAAAACGCGCTGCGGCAGGCGAACCGTTCCGTTCGTACCGAACGATCACCAGGACGTTACCCAAGGGTGACCCATAGACGCAGCTCAGGGCCTATGCCTCACGGATTGTTGACGTAATCCCTGCGCTGCGTACACAACCGTGCGCCCCGGCTGTGCGCACGCGGCTCGGGTCACTTGCCGGTCGGACGGGTCGCTCCGAAGTAGTCCGGGGAATCGATCGGGTCGTACCGGATCTTCGCTCCCGTGTAGGGGGCGTTGATCATTTTGCCACCCCCGACATAGATGCCGACGTGGTGGATGGAGCGCGAGTTGGTCAGATCGTGCGCGAAGAAGACCAGATCCCCCGGGAGCAGCTCGTCCCGCTTGGGATGCGGCCCCGTGTCGTACTGGTCGTTGGCCACGCGCGGCAGCTCCACCCCGACCTTCTTGTACGCCGCCTTCGTCAGCCCCGAACAGTCGAACCTGCCACCCTGCTCCGGCGTACCGTTCCCGCCCCACAGGTACGGGGTCCCCAGCTTGCTCTGCGCGAACGCGATGGCACCCGCCCCCGCCTTCGTGGGGCTCAGCCGGCCGCTGGGCGCTGAGAAGCTCTTCTCCATCCTGCGGATCGTCGACACGTAGTTCTTCGTCTCGCTGTACGGCGGCACCCCGTTGTACTTGATGACGGCGTAGGGGCCCGCGTTGTACGCGGCGAGCATGTTGTCCGTGGTGTTCCCCGGCACGTCCTTCACGTTCTTCGCCAGCGAACAGTCGTACTTGGCAGCGGACGGGATCGCGTCCTCGGGATCCCAGACGCTCTTCTTGCCGTCACCGTTCGCGTCAAAGCCGTGGACCGACCAGGTGGCGGGGATGAACTGCGCGATCCCCTGCGCCTGCGCGTTGCTCCGCGCGTCGGGCTGGAAACCGCTCTCCTGCTTCAGCTGCGAGGCGAGGACCGCCGGGTTGAGGGCCTCGCACATGGTGCCCCACTTCTGCACGAGCCCCGCGTAAGCGGCCGGGACCGAGCCCTTGGCGAGCGCGACCGCGCCCCCGGCACCGCCGAAGAGGCCGGCCGCGGCCACGTAGGTGCCCACCACGAGCAGCGCGACGAACAAGGAGAGCACTCCCAGCCCGCCCCCCACCGCGAGCAGCCACACTTTCTTCCGGCCCACGCCCCAACCCTCCCCCGCAGGACACCAGTTCCTCGCACGACAACTGGGCTCATCATTCCAGCACCCGCGCCACAAAGGAACGGCGGACGGGAGGCGCCCAGGTGAACGCGTCGCACGCCGGCCCCGCCCCGCGGCCGTACCCGGCCCCCATCCCCGGCCCGCCCGGCCCCCTCCGGGCACCGGCACGACCCACAAGGGGCATCAACGGCGCACGGGCGTACGGCTGGCCGGGCGAACGGGTCGGGCGTACGGGCCGGGGGGTGGGCGTGCGTGTGTACGGGGTATGGGTGGAGCGGGGTGGGCAGGATCGCGTGGAGCGGCGGTGCCCCGGCGGGCCCGCGCTCCCCCGGCAAACCTCCCGTATCGACGGGCACTTCGGGCAAGCGCGGCACTCCCCTTGTCACCAGGCCGTGGCACAATCCGTCAGAGACAAACCATGAAACGAGGCGGTGAGTTCTCCATGTTCCTGGCGGCTGAAAAGGGCGACATCACCACCATCATCGGCGGGATCGCGCCCGACTGGGGACCGTTCGGCTCCCTGGGCCACGAAGCACGCGTGATGGTCGAGGTCATCATGGCCGTGGCGATCCTGCTCTGCCTGGGCATCGCCATTTGGGGCGCAGCCAAGCAGCGCATCGGCGCGACGGCCCTGCGCGACACCTTCAGCGCCGAGCAAGGAAAGGGCCTGATCGTCGCCGGGCTGACCGGCGTGTTCATCATCGGCTCGCTCGGCACCCTCTTCACCATCGTCTACGGCATGGCCGTCTAGCGACGGTCCGGCGATGCGGCGGTCCGGCGCTCCGGTGGGCCGATGGCCCGGTCGTCAGGCGGTCCGACGCGGCCCGCCGGCCGACCCACGAGCGACACCGTCCCCGCCCGTACCCCCAGGAGCCCCATGGACATCGTGAACCCCGCCCTCGACGACTATCTGCTGGCGCACTGCACCCCCGCCGACGACCTCCTGCGTGACCTGGTCGAGGAGACCCACGCGCTGGCGCCTGGCACGACCATGCAGATCACACACGACGAGGGCGAGTTCCTCACGATGCTCGTCCGGCTCACCCGGGCCACGACCGCCGTCGAGGTCGGCGTCTTCACCGGCTACTCCTCGATCTGCATCGCCCGCGGACTGCCCGCGGACGGACGCCTCATCGCCTGCGACGTCTCCGAGGAATGGACGGCAGTCGCCCGACGCTACTGGCAGCGGGCCGGCCTCACCGACCGCATCGACCTGCGCCTCGCCCCCGCCGCCGAGACCCTGCGCGCGCTGCCGCAGGAGCCAGGCGTCGACTTCGCGTTCATCGACGCCGACAAAACGGGCTACCCGACGTACTACGAGGAGCTGGTGCCGCGCCTCCGCCCCGGTGGCCTCCTCGTACTCGACAACGTACTGCGCACGGGCCGCGTGGTGGACCCGGCCGCACAGGACGAGGCGGACGTCGCCATCCGCCGGATCAACGACACGATCACCGCCGACGACCGCATGCAGTCCGTCATGCTGCCGCTGCGGGACGGCGTGACACTCGCGCGCAAGCGCGCGTAGCCCGGGCAAGCGCGCGTAGCCCGGGCCCAGGCAGCCGTACCCGCGAAACCGCCACCCGAGCCCTGCGGAGCGCGCCTCCCGTCCGCGGTCGAGCGCCGCCGCTCAGCCGTGGCCCGGCGCGAACGGGTCCGCCTCCGAGAGCAGCTTGTCGATCCGCGCCTTGTCGACCTTGTTCGTCACCTCCTCCGCCTCCTGGCGGTCCCGGACACACTTGGCCAACGTGAACGCCGACGTCACGACGAAAACGAGACCGAGCGCCAGAAACCCGCGCTCCCACTGCCCCACGGGCAACCGCACGATCCCGACAAGCAACGCCGAGAGCGCCACACCGAAAGCAATCGCCGACTGCACGAAGAACGCCGTCGTCGTCGGCCGTTGAACCGAACGAGTCGTCTCACTCATGCCGACAGCGTGCCAACGCCGGCCGGCACGCACATGGGTACGGATACTCATCTCCCTCCTGTTCCCGCCCTCACTCCCCGCCCGCGCCGCGTGCCGCTGAGCACACGGGGGCGCACCACGCGCCCCCGGACCCCCCGCGAGCCCTCCCCCCGGCGGACGTTCACCCGCTGCACGCCGCCCACACCACCGGCGCAGGCGTAGACGGCCCACAAGCGGCAAGAACGCACACGGCGCACCGGCGAGGCGTTCGACATGCTGCCGAACACCTGGCTTGCACACGGCACATGCGCGGTGTGACCCCGCTACCGTCATGTGAGGGGACAATGCAGTGACGGCAGTTGAGCGACAGAGGTCGAGGGGGCCAGCCCGGCATGAACATCGGTGGCGGCGACGAGTACGACGGGCGTACTCGCACGAGCGACTACGGGCCCGGCGCGAGCGAGGGCAGCCGGACGACGACGCGGACGCGCCTACCGGGCAACGAGGCAGGTGGCAGCGGCGGGCGGCCGCCGACGCGGCCGGGGCGCAGTCTGATCACCGTCGTCGCGGTGGTCGTCCTCCTCATCGCCGCCATCGCCTTCGCCAACCGCGGAGGCGGAGGCGGCGAGGGCGGCGGCGACGCCTCCGACGACTCCCGCGGCGGCGGCTCCCGGGCCCAGCCGACCGCCCCCACCGGTGAAAAACCCGTGAAGAACTCCTCCGACACCACCATCCCCTCCGGCTTCCCCCACACCGAGCAGGGGGCGCAGAGCGCCGCGGCGAACTACGCTGTCGCGCTGGTGTCCGCGGACATGATGAAGAAGTCGGAACGCCGCGGGATCATCGACCAGATCTATGCACCGGGACAGGTCGACGCGACTCTGCGCAAGATGGACAAAGCGTACTCGCCGAAGTTCCTGTCCAAGATTGGTCTCGATGAGAACGGCAGCCCCGCCAAGGGAGTCGAGTTCGTCTCGCGCACCGTTCCCTTGGGGACGAAGGTCCGCAAGTACGACGACGACTCGGCGAGGCTGGACGTGTGGTGCACTGGCGTCTTCGGTAACGCCGGAAAGAAATCCACCAACCCGGTCAGAAACGACTGGTTCACACTGAGTCTGGACCTCGAGTGGGCTGACGGTGACTGGCGCGTTCAGGACTTCTCGCAGAAGGAAGGTCCCGCCCCCGTGAACGGTGACAACCGAGCCGCGGGCGCGAAGGAGATCTCTGACGCCGTGGACAAGTTCGGAGGCTTCACGTATGCGCGCTAATTCTGCTCGTCGCCTTCTCACTGTGGGTTCGGCCCTGGCCGGGCTCCAGGTCGCCGCGGTTCTCGTCGGTACTCACGCTTGGGGTGACCCCAAGGAGGACTGCGACACCGTCGTCGGCCCGTTCCAGGAGGACTGCGACTCCGGGTCAGGCAGCAACGGTTCCTCCTCTTCCATCAGCGACCCCACCGACCCCCTCTCCTCCCTGGCGAAAGGCTGTGCCGAAGCCGCCAGTTGGACGGTGGAGAAGTTGGCGAAGCTCGTGGACTCGACGACGAAGGTCGACTTCACGAATACGGAGTTTTTGCGGCAGTACGCCGTGGTGTTCGCGGCGTCGACGATTCTGACGCTGACGTTGTGGCTGCTGGCGGTGGCGAAGCGCGCGGTGCGGGGGGTGCCGTTCACGGAGGCGCTGACGGAGGCGGTCGGTTTCCTGTGGCTGACGGTGCTGGCGTCGGCGTTCACGCCGCTGATCCTCTATACCGTGGTGTCGGCGACGGATGCGGTGACGGACGTCGTGGCGGCCGGTACGGACAAGGAGACGGACAAGTTCTTCGGTACGTTCTCGGAGGCCTTGAAGAAGGGCGACGAGATCGGCGGCGGTCCGATCATGCTGATCGTGGTGTCGTTGGTGTCGGTGCTGGCGGCCGGGGTGCTGTATCTGGAGCTGGTGGTGCGGGCGGCGCTGCTGTATGTCGGCGCGCTGTTGGGTACCGCCGTCTACGCGGGGCTGGTCGACAAGAATCTGTGGGGGCACGTGCGCCGCTGGGCGGGCATCATGATCGCTGTGATTCTTGTGAAGCCTGTGATCGTGATCGTGCTGGGCCTCGCGGGCGCGCTCGCGGGCGGTGAGGGCCCTGATTCGGTTTCGGCGGTGGTGTCCGGGCTGGCGATCATCCTGTTGGCGATCTTCGCGAGCGCGATGATCTACCGGTTCGTGCCGGGGTTCGGCGACGACATCGCCCATCACCGCAACGCGATGCGTACGTCGTCGCGTGGTGCGGCAGCTGTGGTGTCGTCGCCCGCCGCGTTGGTGCGTCAGGGCATCACGACGCACGGTGGCCGCGGGGGCCAGAGCGCGGCTGCCGCGAACGCGGCCGGTTCGGGTTCGGGTGGCGGCCAGGGTTCGGGGCAGGCCGTCACGGGCGGCGTCGCCGCGCACAGTGCGCGCGGTGGCGGCGGTGGCGGTGGCGCGGAGGAAGCGCCGCCGCCCCGGCAGGCGGCGCCCGCTCCGGCGGCGAGCGCCACGCCGCATTCGGCGCGGCCGCCTCGCCAGGGTTCGACCGGTTCGGGGGGTTCGGCGGGCCGCTCGAATCCCCCGCGGCCTCGCCCTTCCGGGGGTGACCGCGGATGACGACGCCTTCTCACACGGCGGGTTCGGGTCTGTCGACCCAGCGCCGTACGTACATGATCGGCAAGGCGCGGCCGAACGCGATCGTCGGCAAGAACCGTGACACGGGCGAGATCGCTCTGATCGTGGTCGGCGCGTTCTTCGGGATGATGAGTGGTCTGCTGATTCCCGTGCTGTCTCTTCGTATCCCCGCGCTTGTCGGTTTTCCGGCGTTGGCGCTGGCTGCGGTCTATGTGCCGTACAGGGGCCGTACGTTCTACAGGTGGTTCGAGATCAACCGTTCCTACAAGCGGCTGTTGCGCCGCGGTACGACTTACCGTTCGAACGCGGCCGAGGCGGGTACGACGCTCGACGGCCGCGAGGTGGAGATCGGCCCTCCGCCGGGTGTGGGCCGTATCGCGTGGATGTCGGCGCCGTTCGGTCCGGACGAGATCGCCGTTCTGCTGCACGCGGACCGGCGTACGGTGACGGCGGCCATCGAGATCGAGGGTCCGGGTGTCGGGTTGCGGGACAGTGAGGATCAGGAGGCGCTGGTCGACCGTTTCGGCACCCTGTTGAAGCATGTGGCGAACGGTGACGGCTACGTCACGCGGCTGCAAATGCTCGCCCGTACGCTGCCCGCGGATCCGGACGCGCACGCGAAGGACGTGGCCCAGCGGGGAGATGAGCGTGCCGCGGGGTGGCTGCGCACGTCCTACGACCAGTTGCAGTCGATGGTGTCCACCTCCAGCGAGCAGCACCGCGCGTACCTGGTGGCGTGTATGCAGTACGGCCGGGAGCTGGCCGTTGAGGGGGACACGATCGCCAAGGCGGCGCGGCGTACGGCGGGCCGCAAGCTGTCCCGTGACGAGGGGCTGGCGATAGTGATGGCGCGCGAGCTGACCGACATCTGTGCCCGGCTGGCGGAGGCGGACATCAGGGTGCGGCAGCCGCTGGGCCAGGCCCGGCTCGCCTCGCTCGTGCATTCGATGTACGACCCCGACCACCCCATCGACCACATCCAGGCCATGTCCAAGCGCAACGCGTGGCCCGCCGAGCTGGACGCGGTCGAGCCGACGTATCTGCAAGCCAAGACGCGGGAGTCGACGACGCGGGCGCCCTGGTGCCATGCCACGGCGTGGGTCAAGGAGTGGCCGATGACGCCGGTCGGGGTCAACTTCCTCGCTCCGCTGCTCGTGCACACCCCTGACGTCATCCGTACGGTCGCCGTGGTGATGGATCTGGAGCCGACCGAGCTGGCCATCGAGCGGATGCTGACGGAGAAGACGAACGACGAGGCGGAGGCCAGCAGGTCGGCGAAGATGAACCGCACCGTCGACCCGCGTGACCTCGCCGCGCACGGCCGCGTCGACCAGCGGGGCGAGGATCTGGCCTCGGGCGCGGCCGGCGTCAACATCGTCGGATACCTCACCGTCTCCTCCCGGTCGCCGGAGGCGCTGGCCCGCGACAAGCGGACGATCCGCGCGTCCGCGGGCAAGAGCTATCTGAAGCTGGAGTGGTGCGACCGCGAGCACCACCGCGCCTTCGTCAACACGCTCCCGTTCGCCACCGGAATACGGCGCTGAGGCGCGGAAGGAGCCCCGCATGAGACCTGACTGCCTCGTCGCCGTACCGCCGCCCCACCCTCGCCGCACCGCCGCTCCAGGCCGGAGGTAGCCAGCATGGCCGCGCTCGATCCCCTGTCCGCGATCACCGAAGCCTTCACCAGCTTCCTGTTCGGCAAGACGGAGACGACCCGCCTGCCCGTCCGTACGTCCACCGGGCAGGCGCAGGCCGTCTACCTGCCGACCGCCGCGCCCGGACTCGGCGACTCCGGCGTCATCATCGGCCGCGAGGTCTACAGCGGAAAGGGCTACATCTACGACCCCTTCCAGCTCTACGGCCAGCAGCTCCCCGCCCCGCACTGGCTGGTGCTGGGCGAGTCGGGCAATGGCAAGTCGGCCCTGGAGAAGACGTACGTGCTGCGTCAGCTGCGCTTCCGTGACCGGCAGGTGGTGGTGCTGGACGCGCAGGGCGAGGACGGTGTCGGCGAGTGGAATCTGATCGCGGAGGAGATGGGCATCACCCCGATCCGCCTCGATCCGACGGCGGCGCTCGACCAGGGCATCCGCCTCAATCCGCTGGATCCCGCCATCACCTCCACGGGACAGCTGGCGCTGTTGCGCACCATCATCGAGGTCGCGCTGGGCCACGGCCTGGACGAGCGCTCCGGCTTCGCCCTCAAGGTGGCGCACGCCTATGTCAACGCCACGACGGCGGACCGGCAGCCGCTGCTGACGGACATCGTCGAGCAGCTGCGGCATCCGAAGCCGGAGTCGGCCGAGGCGATGAACGTGGCGCTGGACGACGTCCGCGACTGGGGGCTGGACGTCGCCCTCGTCCTCGACCGGCTGGTCGACGGTGACCTGCGCGGCATGTTCGACGGCCCGACGACGGTCGGCATCGACCTGGACGCCCCGCTGATCGTCTTCGACCTCTCCCACATCGACCGCAACTCCATCGCCATGCCGATCCTGATGGCGATCGTCGGCGTCTGGCTGGAGCACACCTGGATCCGGCCCGACCGGCGCAAGCGGATCTTCCTGGTCGAAGAGGCCTGGCACATCATCAACAGCCCGTTCGTCGCCCAGCTGTTCCAGCGTCTTCTCAAGTTCGGCCGCCGGCTGGGCCTGTCGTTCGTCGCCGTCGTCCACCACCTCTCCGACGTCGTCGACGGTGCGGCCGCACGGGAGGCCGCCGCGATCCTCAAGATGGCCTCGACCCGGACGATCTACGCCCAGAAGGCCGACGAGGCACGGGCCACCGGCAAGGTGCTCGGCCTGCCGCGCTGGGCGGTGGAGATCATCCCGACGCTGTCGCCCGGCATCGCGGTGTGGGACGTCAACGGCAACGTACAGGTCGTCAAGCACCTGGTCACCGAGGCGGAAAGGCCGCTCGTCTTCACCGACCGCGCCATGACGGAGAGTTCCGCCGACCGGGACACCGCTTTCGAGACGGCGCTGGACGCCGATCTGGAAGCGGAGAGCGAGGCGCGGGCGCTGGCGATGGAGCGGTCCGCGTCCGGCCGCTCATCGGGCTCCACGGTGGCGTGACCTGGCGCCGGCGAGTCCCCTCCCCGCCCCACATACGGGTGCCCGCGCACGCAACCCGCCACGTACCCCGCACAATCCGCGACGTACCCCGCACAGGTGGTCCGCTGAAGGGGATCTTGCCGCAACCGGCGTCCCCCGATTGAATACCGGTGCCGATGCGATACGACGACCGTGAGAGGGGCCGCCGCGGCGGCCACGACCCGCACCGGCCGCGCCGCGCGGCCGGTGGGGGAGACGGCGGTGTTCCCGACGGGCTGCTGGTGGGCGCGCTGGCGTTCCTGCTGGGCCTCACCGTCTTCGTCTGGACCGCGACGGGTCTGGCCGGCCTCTTCTCCCACGGTGCCTGGCCCGACGACGTCACCTTCGGCAGGACCCCGCTCGCCATCCGGGGGCTGGTCACCGAGCCGCACGACATCGCCGGCGCCTGGCCGGGCACCCCGCCGGGTCAACTGTCCGGCTACGGCCTGTTCTGGGGCATCTTCGTCAGCCAGTTGATGGTGCTGATGGTGCTCACGGTGTTCGTGATGGGGACGGTCGCCCGCGCACGCGCCGTACGGAAGGCCAGGCGGCTGGTGCGGGAACGGGAGGAAGCCGAAACCTTTCACACGAAAGGGTCCGTGCCGGTCTCACCCGACCCGGCCCAGCAGGCACCTGGCTCCCAGCAGACGCCGCCCTCCCCGCCGCCTCAGCCCCACGCCCCGCAGGCGCACCCGGCACCACCGCAAGCCGAACAACAGGCGCCGCACGCGGCGCAGGCGCCCCATGACGTTCCGGCGCAGCAGTCGCAGCCCCGGCCGACCGAGGCCGCGTCGCCGACAGCGTCGTCACCCACGGCCTTGCCCACGCCGCCCGGCACGCAGGGCGCGCCCCCGTCATCCCCCGCCGACGGGCCGGCCGTTCCTCTTCCCACCGCAAATCAGACCGGCCCTGGGCCCGGGCCCACCGCACCCGCACCCCTCAGCTCCGAAGCCGGTACGGCGGGCCTCTCCGGTGGCCTCAGCGGGGCCCCCGCGGGGGGCCGGCGCACGACGGCCGACGGCGCGGGCGCCCCGGGCCCGGACGGCGATCCCGTCGGCCGGGTCCTCGAAGCGCCCGGCGCCGTCCTCGTCACCTCGGCGACGCCGGACCTGTGGGCGGCGACGAAGGCGGCCCGCGCCAAGCTCGGCCCTGTCCACCTCTTCGACCCGACGCACGCCTGCGACACCCCCGACCGCATCCGCTGGTCGCCGCACCACGGTTGCGCGGACCGAACGACGGTCGCCTCCCGGGCGACGGCTCTGCTGGCGCCGCTGCGCTCCCCACGCCCCATCGACGCGACGACCCACAGCACGGCCGAGACCATGCTGCGCTGCTGGCTGCACGCGGCGGCCCTGGAGAAGCGCCCGTTCCGCGAGGTGCACCGCTGGGCGCTGGCGACGGGTGGGACGGCGGACGCCGTGCGGATCCTGCGCTCGCACCCCAAGGCGACGGCGGGCGCCGCGGGGGAGCTCGAGGCCGCGCTCGCCGGCCACCCGCAACTGCGTGCCGACGCGGTCGCGTTGATCCGGCGAGCGCTGGCCCCCCTGTCGCAACTTCACGTGCGCAACGCGTGTTCGGCCGAGCGAGCCGACAGGCTCGCGATGGAATCCTTCATCGCCGAAGCGGGCACACTGTATGTAGTGGGCGCAGAGCCGGAGGTGCTTCCGCTGCTGCACGCGCTCATCGAGAGCGTGGTCGAGCACGGCCGCCGCATGGCCGCACGGTCATCTGACGGCCGGCTCGACCCACCACTGACGACAGTGCTGGAGCTGGCCGTCACGCCGTCCTCCTGACTGAGGCCCGTCGGTGCGTCGCCGTCCGCGTCGCGGTCTCACCTTTTCGGCTCGCACACCGCCGCCACTATGACGTGCATGCGTCACAGCGGTCCCACGAGCTCCCCAGTTCCCTCCGGCGTCAGCGCGGAAGCAACTGGTGTCAGCGCGGGAGAAGCCGGCGTCAGCGCGGGGGAAGAGGACCGCGGAGTCCCGAGCGGCCGTTACGCCGCCGACCCCTGCGCCCCGGCTCGTCGGCCACCAGGACGAACCAGCCGAGCCGGACCACCCGGACGGGCCGGCCCACCCGACCTACCCGAAAGGGCATGGTCTCCGCGCCCCGGACAGCCCGCTCCTCCACTCCTCGGGCGGGCCCGCGCAGCGCAGTGACGCGACGCTCACGCAGCAGCTCCGCGCGGGCGATCCGTTCACCGGGCAAGCGGCTCTCGACGAGCTCTACCGGCGCCATCACCCGGCCGTCCTGCACCCGGCCGTCCTGGCCTACGCCCGCACCTGCTGCCGGGAACCGCACACGGGGGAGGACCTCGGTTCCGAGGCGTTCGCCCGCACGCTCCAGGACGCACGCGACGGTGGCGGCCACGGAGGCATGGCGGCCCTACCTCCTCACGGCTGTACGGCGTACGGCCGCCTGATCCGAGACCGCGCGCCGCACCGAACCGGCGCCCGACTTCGACTTTGTGGGGGTACACAAACCAAGAGCGCCGAGGATGCGCGCCGTGCCGCGCCGTGACTCAACAGTTACCGCGAAGGCGCGGGAACCGCAGGGGCCTCGCAAAGGGGGGTCAGAGCGGGAGCGGGCGCACAAGGGGCTGCCCGCAAAGCGCCGAGGCGCAATGTCTCCGAAGCCCGTTGAACAAGGCCCCGTAAACACGAAAAAGCCCCGTTGGCGTGTGCCAACGGGGCTTTCCTCACATGGAGTTCGGCGGCGTCCTACTCTCCCACACGCTCCCGCATGCAGTACCATCGGCGCTGAAAGGCTTAGCTTCCGGGTTCGGAATGTAACCGGGCGTTTCCCTCACGCTATGACCACCGAAACACTATGAAACACAACCGGCACAACCCCACCACACAGGGGGGTGCTCGGGTTGTTGTCTCAGAACCCACACAGTGGACGCGAGCCTCTATGGACAAGCCCTCGGCCTATTAGTACCGGTCACCTCCACCCATTACTGGGCTTCCAGATCCGGCCTATCAACCCCGTCAT
>NZ_QOIM01000030.1 GCF_003323735.1 Streptomyces reniochalinae
CCGCGGCGCCGGCCGCGGCCGCGCCGACCGCGGCGGCGCCGAGGACGGTGCGGCGGTTGGGGGTGCGGCGCGGGGCGTGGCTCTCGGGGGTGCCGCCTCCCGAATGCGGGGCGCCGGGGGAGGGGGAGGTGGGGGGCATGGGCGCTTCTCCTTGTTCATCAGGTGAACGATGCGGGGGGTGGTGAGCGCTCTCTTGCCGATGCATGCTTCAACGGTGTGAACCCGGCGTCAAGGGTTGCGACGAAAGCGTGGCGTGTTCATGGCGTGTTCTCGGTGCCCCTCGCCAACTGGGCATTTACGCAACGTTGTTGCAGAACGAGGGCTGATCTGGGGAGCGGGTGAGGGTGTCGTCCGCGAGGCCGGTACGGGCGAGGCGTGGAGAGGGCGTGCCGACGGGCCAGAGCCGAGGTTGACGCCGTCTCTTCACTTCCTGGAGGAGCTGGTTGCTGCGTCCGGCCTCCCGGACTCCTGACCCCGGCCTCCGGCCGGGCCGCGTAGTACTCTCGAGCGACCTCGAAGGAACGCCCTTGACCCGCGCGGCGGGCAGGGAGCACACATTTCGGAGTGACGCGATGCTGCGCACCATGTTCAAGTCCAAGATCCACCGGGCCACGGTCACCCAGGCCGACCTGCACTACGTCGGCTCGGTGACCATCGACGCCGACCTGATGGCGGCCGCCGACCTGCTGCCCGGCGAACTCGTCCACATCGTCGACATCACCAACGGCGCCCGGCTGGAGACGTACGTCATCGAAGGCGAGCGCGGAAGCGGCGTCATCGGCATCAACGGAGCCGCGGCCCACCTCGTCCACCCCGGGGACCTCGTCATCCTGATCAGCTACGCCCAGGTGGACGACGCCGAGGCGCGGGCGCTGGTGCCCCGCGTGGCCCATGTGGACGAGGAGAACCGGGTGGTGGGCGTCGGGGCCGATGTGGGAGAGCCCGTACCCGGCTCCCCCACATCGCGGGCCCCCCACGCGGCGACGGCTGCCGGGTAGCCGGTCGTTGACTTCACGTGCGGTTCACGTTCCAGTCTGGTGCCGAAGCATTCCGGCGACCCCTCGACCGCGACGGGTCCGGCCCGACAGGAGCTGAACAGTGCCCTTCACCGACGTCGAACGCACCTACCTGAACGGACAGATGCTCGGCCGTCTCGCCACGGTCGGCCCCGACGGCACCCCGCAGACCCGTCCCCTCGGGTTCCGCCTCAACGACGACGGCACCATCGACCTCGGCGGCCCGTGGCTCGCCCGCACGCAGCGCTACCGGAACGTGCTGCGCAACCCGCGCGTCAGCTTCGTCGTGGACGACCTGACCCCGAACGAGCCCGGCCAGGTCAAGCCCGGTATGGGCCGCGGTGTGGAGATCCGGGGCCTGGCGGAGGCCACACGGGTGGACATCCCGCCCGTGAACCCCGCCTGGCCCCAGGACATCATCCGCATCCGCCCCACGCGGATCCTGAGCTGGCACATCGACCCGGACAACCCGGACGGTGACAGCCGGGACGTGCGCTGACCCGCGCCCCGCGCTGGGGCGCTGCCTGGCGCCTCCTGGCGGGACGAGGGTGCCACTGTCCGTGGCGTGGGGTCCGCGGGTGGGCGGTGGCTTGTCGCGCCGTTCCCCGCGCCCCTTCGGGGCGTGTCCCGAGCGCGTCCGGGACGGCCGCAGAAGGGGCGGGTGGGGGGCGGGTGGCGCGTGTCAGTGGTCGAAGACCTCGCCGAACCTCAGACCGGCGTTCCCGGTGAAGCCGAAGTCGGCGCCGTTGAACGAGGTGACCCCTGACGTCGTCAGGCCCGAGGAGGCGCCGCGCAGGACCCAGACGGCGCCCGCGTCCGCCACCGTGCCGATGTCCTCGCCCTCGGCGGCGGCGAACAGGTCGGCCTCGCCTGTGCCGTCGATGTCCGCGAGGTGCACGCTGGAGCCGAAGCGGTCGCCGTCCTCCGCGACGCCGGGGACGCCGGTGGTCTCCTGGTGGAACGCCTGCGCCCCGGTGGCGGACACCCCGTCGGCCGAGCCCTTGAGGAGGACGACGGCACCCGCGTCGGTGCCGCGTACGGCCTCCGAGGGCACGCCCACGGCGATGTCCGCGTAACCGTCACCGGTCACGTCGCCCACCGACACACCGGCGCCGAAGCGGTCGCGCTCCTCGGCGGTGCCGGGGACCCCCGCGTCGGCCTGGCCGTAGCTGACGGGCTCCCGGCCGGTTCCCAGGCCGTCCGGGGCGCCCCACCAGACGGTGACCGAGCCCGACCCGTCGACTCGCCGGTGACCAGGTCGGTCGCGCCGTCCTTGTCGATGTCGCCGGTCGCGACCCGCCGTGTCGTCCCGGCGCCGCCGTCGGAGAGGACGTCGTGGTAGTAGCCGGTGTCGCCGGGCCTGCCGCGGAAGGTCGCCAGATAGTCGCCGCCGTCCCCGGACCCGTCCGCCTTCCCGCGCTCGCCGTACACGACGTAGTCGCTGTTCCCGTTCCCCGAGCCGCCGGCCGAGAAGTGGCCCGCGGCGACACCGTCCAGCCGCACGTCCTCGGGGAGGAAGTCGTCCTCCAGGGGCAGGGGCACGTCGCTGCCGTCCCCCTTGGGCGGCACCTCCGAGTACCACCACAAGTGGCGCCCGCTGACGACCTGGAGCTGCGCGGTACCGTCCCCGTCCAGGTCGCTGAAGGAGGCGCCCTCACCGAAGTTCCGGTCCTCGGCGGTGGGAGCGTTCAGCGCGATACCGCCGCTCGTGAGCCCCTTCGCACCGCCCCAGACGATCGAGAGGCTGCCGTCCGGCTTGCCGCCCACCTTCTCGGACGGCGCGCCGACGATCAGGTCGGCGTAACCGTCGTGGTTCACGTCGCCGCTGGTGGCGTTCTCCCCGAACCGGTCGCCCTCCTCGGCCACCCCCGGCACACCGGCGGTGCCTTGCGTGATGCGCACCGAACGGGACGGGGAGACCCCCGACGCCGACCCGTACGCCGTGCTTGCCGGCACATACGCCGGGGCGCCGGGGGCGGCGAACAGGCCGCCGTTCGCCGCTTACGTCAGCGGCTCGTGGTTGGCCCAGACGGCCTTGTACGGGTGGCGGCCCTGCCAGTGCTTGATGAAGTCGACCGCCCCGGGCATGGTGAAGGTCGCCTCCAGAGTATCGAGGTCGGTCAGGCGCAGTTGCAGGACGGCGCTGGCGATGGCCACCGGGGCGTGGTCGTCGCCCGGCACGCGGATGTGGTGCCGGGCCGCGAACGACTCGACCAGACCGGAGCCCATCACGAGTTCCTCGAATCCCTTGAGGAACTGGTCGAGCTCACTCGCGGGAATCGGATTGTCGAACGCAACGATCATCGTGTGGTGAATCATGCCTCCAGAGAACAGGCATTTCTTGCGCCCGTCCAAGATCTACCCGTTCTCATTCAATGCCTGAGGGGAATGAGTCAGGCGGTAGCCTTTCGCCATGGCCGAGCTGGAGACCCGCGAGCTGGAGTACTTCGTCGCAGTGGCCGAAGAACTGCACTTCGGACGCGCCGCGGCCTGCCTGGCGATCGCGCAGCCGGCCCTGTCGAAAGCGATCCGGCGCCTGGAGTCCCGGCTCGGAGTGAAGCTGCTGGAGCGCTCCAGCAGGCACGTCGCCCTCACCTCCGCCGGCGAAGCACTCCTGCACCATGGCCGGCACGCGCTCAACGCTGTCAGCGCGGCTGCCGAGAAGGCCCGCCGGGCCGGTGATCAGCAAGCCCACCTGCGCCTGGTGATCAAACCGGGCGGGGACGCGAACCTGCTGTCCGGCATTCTGGCCGCCTACGCCGGCCGGCCCGACGCCCGCCAGGTGGACATCCTCTTCGGCGGAGCCACCGACCGCGCCGATCACGTCCGCGACGGCCGCGCTGATGTTGCCCTGCTGTACGCGCCGTTCGACGACATGACCGGCCTGGATCACCAAACCCTGACGGTCGAAGGACGTGTCGCGATCCTGCGGCCAGACCACCGGCTCGCCTCTCGCTCACAGGTCACGCTCGCCGACCTCGCCCAGGAAACACTGCCACGCTGGAAAGGCGTGCGTTGGACCGGAGCGCCCGAGGCCGAGCGGGGGCCCGAGGTCACGGACGCGGCCGAAGCCCTGCAAATGATCAGGCTGGGACGCACCATCGCGATCTTGCCCCGCTCGCTGGCGCAGCCCATGCACCCCGACCTCGTCTACCTGCCCGTGAACGACGCCCCCAACAGCGAACTGGTCCTCGCGTGGGCGCAGGACGACCGCCGCCGCTTGGTCGCCTCCTTCGTCGCCGCCGCTGTGGATGCCGCGGGGACGACTTGAGGAGGCGGACGATCCGCAAGACCTGGTGGCGTAGTGCTCTCGCGGGTTCTTTCGAGCATGCGGGTTCTTTCGAGCACCTGCGGGGTTCTTTCACGCGCTTGAGGGAGTGGCGTACCGGATCGCGGCGGACCGCGACCCGGTGGGACCGGACGACGGCAACAAGGAGACCTCCGCCCAGACCGTCTTGCAGGGGAAAGGCCCATGCGTGACGCCCCACCGCTCGGCCAGCGCTTCGACGAGGAGCAGGCCGCGCCCCGATTCCGCATCGGGGCCGACGGATCGTGGCGCCGGGCGCGGGGCTCGCTCGCCCAGCGCGTCGGTCACTTCGAGGCGGAGCGAGCCGGGAGAGGAGGACCGCACCCGCAGCCGGAAACTGCGCCCCGGCACCCGTCCGTGCAGCGCCGCGTTGGCGGCCAGTTCGCCGACGACATGCGCGGCGGGGTCCGTCGGCAACCCCCGCGAGGCCAACTCCGCGACGGTCAGGAGCCGCGCCAGGCGGGCCCCGCGCCGGGTGCAGGGGACAGCAGGACGGTGAAGTGCATGCCGGCGGCGTGCGTCTCGTCACTCATGTCACCCAGCGTGATTGCACGGAGACGCATGCGACAGAGCCGGCGGCTGAACGGCCGCCCGTTGTCCGGGTGCGGCGGCGAACAGTACGGGCAGTACGCCGTGTCCCGACCGCCTTTCCGCATTTTGTGACAGAGAGAAGCGCGGCGCGCCTACCGTGCTGCGCAACAGAAGGCGAAAAAGGCGGACGCGCATGGCTGAGAACGGCAGCGACGAGTGGGACGGCCCCGACCTGGGGGACGACGAATCCAGCGCGGTGATGCGGGCGGTCAGCCGCCAGATCAGACTGTGGCGCGAGGCGGCGGACCTCACCCAGGCGGAGTTGGGCGCAGCCATCGGATACGGGGAGGAGATGATCTCCGCTGTCGAGCGCCGCAAACGGCTTCCCAAGCCGGAGTTCCTCGACAACGCGGACAGGGTGCTCGGCGCGGGCGGCAAGCTCTCCGCGATGAAGGAGGACGTCCGGCAGGCCCGGTACCCGAAGAAGGTCCGGGACCTGGCCAAGCTGGAGGCCCAGGTGGTGGAGCGCGGAGCCTACGGCGACCACAACATCGACGGGCTCTTGCAGACGGAGGAGTACGCGCGAGCGCTGTTCGCGATGCGGCGCCCGGCGTACAGCGAGGAGGAGATCGATCGTTACGTCTCGGGCCGGATGGCCCGTCAGGCGATGCTCGAACGACGTCCGGCGCCAACGCTCACATTCGTCCAGGAAGAGGTGACGCTGCGAAGGCCGCTGGGCGGCAGAATGATGCTGCGGCGTCAGCTCGAACACCTGCTTGAGGTGGCACAGCTCCGGCACGTAACGCTCCAAGTGATGCCCACGGCGTGCGAGGAACATGCGGGCATGGCAGGTGAGCACCGGGTGCTGAAGCTCAATGACGGTACGACCCTGGGGTCCACGGACGCGCAGCTCACCAACCGGCTGATCTCGGACCCAAAAGAGGTGCAGGTCCTTGAGATGCGGTATGGCATGATCCGCGCGCAGGCACTTACGCCGCGTGAGTCGTTGGCCTTCGTCGAGAAAGTGCTGGGAGAGACATGAGGTTGAAGCTTTCCGCTGGAACCGGCGCCGCTCTGACGTGGACCAAGAGCAGCCACAGCAGTAACGACAGCCCCGACTGTGTCGAGGTCGCCACCACGCCGGGGCGGGTCCACGTCCGCGACTCCAAGAAGACGGACGGACCCCGACTCGCCTTCGAGCCGGGGTCCTGGTCGGCTTTCGTCTCGCACGCTGTCACACGCTGAGGCGGCCTCGTCAGTCGTTCCACCGGGGTGTGGGACTGGGGCCGGTCCTCGGAGCCGGCGTGGTCGACGGGCTCAACGGCGGTGCGGCCGGACCGGGCGGCCGCACCGGCTTCGCGGGCGTGGGATCCACCTTCCAGGGATCCTTCGGAAGAGCGGCGTTGAGGAACTCCTCGTTCTCGCCGGCCCACTCCGCCATCGGATTGCCGATGCGGGGCGTACGCCAGTCGCCTTCCTTCCGCCTCGTGCTCAGGTTCTGTTCCCACTGTTCCAGGTCGCTGCCCTGGTACAGCTGGGTCAGCATCGGCACGTCGTAGCGGATGCTGTACGGCTTGGGGCCTTTCCAGCCGTCCTCCGTGACTTTCGAGTACGCGCCCATGATGGCGGCGATGTACTGGATCGACCCCTCGTCGGTGCTGAGCAGCTTCTCCCGCTCCGGAACGCTTCTGCGCGGCAGGTAGCCCCGCTCCTCGATCTGCCGGACGAGCGGGAAGTCGACATGGACCTTGCCCGGCCCGAACGACGCGTTCGGCACCTCCGTACCGACACCTGTGCCGGCGAGCATGTCGGCCGGAATGTGTTTCACGTTCTTCATGGCCTCCCAGGCGATGGCCGCGGCGATCGCCTGAGGGGAGACGTTCCACTTCCGGGCCTCCGCGAGGATGCTTGCCCGGTGCGCGTCTATCCAGCTCAACACCGCGTCCTCCTCGCGCGAGAACGGCGTACCGTCGGGACGCAGCCGGCCGGCGCGGGGCAACAGATTGGCGTCCCACAACTCTATGGAGAGTTTCGCCGGGTCGGTCGGGGCCGGCTCGCCCGGCTGCGGTGTGGGCGTGGGCGACTCGGACAACTCCCAGAAAATGCCCTCGACAGTGCACAACTTCGCACCCGTCTTCGTCCGCTGCATGTGGTGCACGCGGCTCTGGCGCGTCTGCAACTCCGTCGCCTGGCTGCGGGCACGCTCGGCGAGCGTACGGATACGCAGCGCGGGCGAGGTGTCGACGCCCATCCTGTTCAGCTCCCCCCACAGGTCCCCGGCGAGCTGTTCGAGCAGGAACGCGGCGCGCGCGTGGCCGCTCACCAGGGTGTCGAAGGCCGGCGTCTTGGCGCCGGAGAAGTTGGGGTCGCCCGCGGGGAAACTCACGGCTTCCCCGGCATGGTCGCGAGCTTCGCCTGGGCGTCCTGTACCGCCTTGGTCAGCTGGGCCTGCAACGTGCGCTGGTCGGCGCGTACGGCGTCATGGAAGCGCCGGGCGACAGGCCCGACCCACGCGTCGTCGTCCATGGCCCGGCACGACGCGTCCAGCGCGTGCCAGCAGTCGTCGGAAAGACGCTGGATGCGCTGCACGGTACGTTGTGCCTCTTGATAGGCGCCATCGGTCATCTGCATCCCCCTTCTCCCGGAGGCTATGACGGCAGCGCCCCGGCGTCATCCCACACTGGTTCGACAACGCCCCCAACTTTCGCGGTATGCGGCGTTGTTGGCCGTGACGGTGCGGGGCCGGGTCCGGGGACCTCACCGTTCGGCGCGGCGTGGACACACGAGGGGTGCTCCACTGGTCGCTGAACCCGGCAGCGCCCTCCACCTCGACCGCGGCGCCCACCGGCGCCACGCCGGCGACCTTCGCCATGCGTCCATGCCGCATATCGTCGTGGACCGGCCACGGGACGTGCTATGCGTTGCCGCGTTCACTCACCTGGACGCAAGCGTTTCGCGTGCCTCCATGAGGGCGAAGCCCAGTAGGTTGAGCCCTTGCCACGAGGCGGGTGACGATGCGCGTTCGTCGGTTCTGGACAAACCGATGCCCAGATCCGGTCGAGAGGACCGCTCCATGGCCACGCCGTCTTCCACTGATCGCGGCCTCCGAGGCGGAACGGGGTTGGCGGCCAGGTTGCCTCGGTCTGGCTGCCCGCCTCGTCGTAGGGGTAGCGCTCCGTCCAGCCGCGGGGATGAGCGGCGGTGGCGCGGCCGACCTCGTTCAGGCCTCAGGTGGTGAGGCCGGCGGCCCTCGTCAGCCGTTCCACGTGGGGTGTGGGACTCGAGGAGCGAGTAGAGATTCTCAGGAAGATTCCCTCAAGTCGGCGAGTGAGGACCTGATGACGTCCCTGTGATCCTGAAAAGCATCCATTTCAAGCGCTTTTTCCAGATAATAGATCGAACGGGAGTGGAGATGCGCGCATGCGAGGCCGCACATGAGGACCAGGTCGATGCAAGCAGTCCGCGACTCCCTCTTTGTGCCCGTCTCCAGGATCTCTACGTACGCCGGATACCCAAGTGACACTTCATTCAGCATCGCTGTCTCGCTGGCCGGACCGTAAACACCTGGGTCTTCTTCGTCCACCGTTGCCGCGGAAATGTCGGACAGGATCCCAAGAATGAGATCCTCATTGTGCTCGGTGCTCCGCCACAGGCAATGCACCAGCGCGGTCGCGAGGGGGGCGGCGGCTTCGCACAAAAATCCGTTCGCGAAAACGTACCGTTGCACCTGCTGGGCTGCGGAAGTGGCCGCATCGCGATCGTTCGCCGCGCTGAGAGCGCGCACCGCCAGATCAAGCCCGGCGGCGGTGCCGGTTGCTCCTCGGAGGGAACCCCAATCGTTTCTTTTGAGTACGAGTTCCATTTCGTTCTCCTGGGGTGACGCTGTATCGCCCACTCATGGGCTCCCAGTATGACAGAAGAAAAAGATTGGGCCGGTTCCCTTGAGAATCCACCCGCCTGGCGAGGCTGATTATGTGAAGTCGTCCGGCAGCTGAAATGCAGGACCCTGCACGACTTCGATGCACACCCCGAGGTCGGGGTCCGGGGCGGCGATCTGGGCGGTGGCTAGTGTCCCGGGGAAAGTGTTCTCGATTTTCGCCCTCCATGGGGGGACGAGTGTCGCGGCCAGAGCTAGTTGCACGTCCTCCCTCGAATCTTGCGGGCCGCACCACCTTGTGAAGAGGGTGCTGATTTCGAAATAATTGAAACTGTCTACGATGCGGGCCCATTTTTCGATGGTGTTGTCGAATCTCGGCGATGAGCGGGCTGCCGACATGCGTCTTTCGATTTCCTCCTGCCCGGCGCCGTACAGATCGACGATGATTGCTCCGTGGATTTCGAGGACATCGGGCCAGAAAAGCCAGCGGTAGACGATCGCTTCAGTGACGCTTCCGAGCTCCATCAGCGCTTCAGGCATCGACTCTGCCTCGAGGTTCGGATTCGCGGCGCGAAGTACCGCGAGAGGGTCTGGGGGAGTGTCGTCACGCTGTGCGGGGTCAGTATCCAAGAGGTAGTTCATCTCCAGAAGCTGAGTAACCGAGGCCTCCACCCTTAGGGTAGTACAGAGGGGGTTCGATTCCGCTATGTGGTTTACCTGTTCCCCGAAATCGTGGGCCTTTGTTCCACCCCGTGGGGTTGCGGGGTTCTTCATGCCAAGTCTGATAGCGTTTTACTCGACCGTTTTCGTCGCGTTCAAATACCGTGTGACTTCCTTGGGCCGAGGGATCCGGCGGAAGGTCTTCTGCTCGCTTGTGTTTCTTCCCCGGGGGGCATTCGGAGGGCGAAAGGCCGAGGGGGTCGATCCACGCGCACGGATTCCTCACGTAAGATACGGGATTCGGCGCGGGATCGAGGCCCAGCGGGTCCGGACTCTTGTAGCGAGCCGTTTCCGGGTCGTAGTACCGGAAGTAGTTGTAGTGCAGGCCCGTTTCCGGGTCGTAGTACTGGCCGGGGAAGCGGAGCGGGGTGTACGCCGTGCTTTCCGCGTGCCAGGTGGTGGTGCCCCACAGGGTGGATCGGGTGCGCCAGGCGACCTCGCCCGTCTCGGAGACCAGTTCGGTCGGGGTGCCGACGAGGTCGGTGACGATCGCGTAGAAGCGGGAGTCGATCTCCTGCTGGGTGGCTTCGGCGGTGAGGCGTTCCGTCTGGGTCAGGGGCGTGAAGCCGTCGTGGTCCCAGGTGAGGGTGACGGGGTGGGGGAGGACGGGCGCGGTGGTGGTCTGTTCGATGAGGGTGGGGCCGTCCCAGGTGAAGGTGACGGTTTCAGCCCTCTCCGTGCCCGCCATGCGGTATTTGGCGACGCGGCGGCCCAGGGGGTCGTACGCGTAGCGCCACACCGTGCCGTCGGGGGTGACGGCCTGGACGAGGCGGTCTTCGGCGTCCCAGGCGTAGCGCCAGGTGTCCGGCTCCTTCGACAGACGGGACTTCTGGCGGAGGGTGATGCGGCCCGCGTCGTCGTGTTCGTAGCGGACCTTGCCGGCCGATCTGATCCGCGTGCCCTCGTACGTGCGGGGGCCGATGGCTTCGGGCGCTGCGTGGGTGGTCGGCCAGGTGGCTTCGGTCTGGTTGCCCGCCTCGTCGTAGGCGTACCGCTCCGTCCAGCCGCGGGCGTGGACGGCCGTGACGCGGCCCACCTCGTTAAGGTCGAAGGTGGTGCGGCCGGCGAGGAGGTCGTCGACCTCCCTCAGATACCCGTCCGGGCGGTACGTGTACTCCCTGCGCTGGACGACCGGCCCCGCGGCAGCCGGGGACCGCGCGCTCAGGGACTGCGCGGTGAGGCGGCCCGCCGGGTCCCAGACCTGGGAGAGGGTGAGGCCCTCCGCCCCGATGCGGCGTTCCGTCTCGCGGCCCGCCGCGTCGTGCGTGAAGTCGAGCGTGTGGCCGGACGCCGTCAGGGAGGTGCGGTTGCCCGCCGCGTCGTACGCGCTCGTGGAGACGGCGCCCGTCGGGGTGACGCGGCACGTGCGACGACCGAGCGCGTCGTAGGTGTGCGTGAGCGCGCGGCCGTTCACCAGCTCCGTCTTGATACGGCCCAGCTTGTCGCGCTGGTAGCGCAACTCCGCGTCGGGGCCGACGGCTTCGAGGAGGCGGCCCGCCGCGTCGTAGGCGTACGTCGTCACGGCGCCCGCCGCGTCCTTGCGGCGCGTGCGGCCGAGCGCGTCCCGCTCGTAGGTGATCTCCTCGCCGAGCGGAGTCGTCCGGCGGACGAGGCTCCCGGCGTCGTCCAGCTGGTACCGCTGCGTGCGGTCGTCGAAGTCCGTCTCGGCGACCAGGCGGCCCGCGGGGTCGTAGGTGTAGTCCCAGGTCAAACCCTGCGGGTTGGTGACACGCGTCATCCGCAGTTCGGCGTCGTACGTGAACTCGTAGCGCACGCCGTCCGGGCCCGTGCGGGCCTCCAGCATGTCGAAGTGGGTGTACTCGTAGCGCGTCTCGCCGCCCACCGCGTCGACGTGGCGGACGCAGTTGCCCTCGCCGTCCCACTCCCAGCGTTCGCTCGCGCCGTCGGCGGTCGTACGGGAGGACAGGCGGCCCTCGGGTGTCCAGGTCAGCTCCGTCCGGGCGCCGAGGGGGTCGATCACCCCGACCGGGCGACCGAACGCGTCCCGCTCGTAGCGGGTCGTCGCGCCCAGGGGGTCGGTGATCTCCACCGGGAGTCCTGCGGCGTCGCAGTGGACCCGCGTCGTGGCTCCGAGCGCGTCCGTGACCGCGGCCAGGTGACCGCGCCCGTCGTACGTGAACCGTGTCGTGTGGCCCGCGGGGTCGGTCAGCGCCGTGCGGTTGCCGTCCGCGTCCCACTCTTGGTGCCAGACGGCGCCGTCGGGCTCGGTCGTCCGGACGGGTAGGCCCATAGCGTTGTGGGTGGCTACGAGCCTTGTGCCGTCGGGTCGGGTTACCGCAGCGACCCGACCCGCCTCGTCGTGGGTGAAGGTCGTCGTGCGGCCCACCGCGTCTGTGTGGGACAGCGGGCGGTTATACGCGTCCCGCTCCGTCCGTGTGCGATGTCCCAGTGGGTCGATCTCGCCGACTGTCTGGCCTCGCTCGTCGAACAGGTGACGCGTTGCGTGCCCAGCAGATGTCGTAACCGTCGTGACCTTGTGTCCCGTCGCCTCGTCCACGCCGTCGTAGTCGATGCGGACCTGCATGTGGCCCGCGGTGCCGCCCTCCACTACGACGCGATGCAGGTTGTCGTAGACGTAGTCGTAGCGGCGGTCGTTGGTGTCGGTCCAGGACACGACGCGCTGCTCGTCGTCGTACTCGAACTCAAGCGGCGTGCCGGATGAGTTGACGACCTCCGTCAGGTTGCCATCGGTGTAGCCGTAGCGCAGCACCGTCGTCTCGGCATCCGCACCGACGACGGACAGTGCGGTGACCCTGTCGCCCTCGACCGTCAGCTCCACCACGTAACCGCCGTCGTGGACCAAGCGCCCGGGCGCGCCCGTCTCCGCGTCGTACTCGAACGTGACGCTGTGGCCGTTCCTGTCCGTGATCTGCTCGATCCGAGCGGTACCGTCCTCGTCCTGGCCGGAATCAGGTCCGGCCTCCGGCGGGGCGAAGTGCCGGACCCACCCCGTGTCGGGTTCCGTCAGTGTGTAACCGCCGTCCGGGGTGCGCTCCAGCGGCATGCGGGACGACCCCGCTGACGGCAGGGTGGGCAGGCCCGGTGCCGGGTGCGGGAACGTCAGCAGGCGGCCGTCCTCGGCGACGAAGACGACGCCCTCGGCGTCGATCTCCAGGCGCTGGTCCACGGTCGAAGCCCAGGACGGCCCGAACCAGCGGCCGAGCCGGTAGCCGGACTCGACGTGACGCGTGAAGGCGAGCGGCAGCGCGCCCGGGAGCTCCAGGTCCGTCTGCGGCAGGAACATCAGTCCTGTCGCCAGGTCGACGGGGTCGGTGCCGTTGGCGCACTTCTCCTTCGGAGGAGTGGCGCTGTTGGCGGGGCCCTTGGTTTTGGCGGCCCTCCGCGCGTCCGCCGCCACCTTCCCCGCTCGGCCCGCCTTCGTCGCCGCGCCGACGCCCTTGGTGCCCAGCAGTTCGGGGATGAGGCGGCCGAGGCCCTCCGCGGGGTCCTTCTTGAAGCCCTCCAGCATGGCCTTGCCGGTGCCGACGGGGTCGTTGGCGGCGCGCATGATGCCCGTCACCGTCGAGTTGAGGTTGGTGACGTACTCGGCGGGGTGGGTGATGTTGTAGGGGTCGGTGGGGTTGACGCTGCGGGCGAAGCTGACGAGGCCCGCCGTGCCCTTGACGATGCCGCCGGAGACGTGGACGGCGTCCAGTTTCAGGCCCTCCAGGCCGTCCATGGCCTGTTCCGAGTAGTCGGGCTTGGGCGGGGCCGCGTCGCGGGCGGCCTTGACGGCGGTCCGGGCCCGCCCGGCCGCCGTGTTGCGCTGGGAGCGGGCCTCTCTCAGCTGGTCCTCGGCGTCGTCCTTCTTGTCGTCCTCGTACTTCTTGACGGCCTCGCCGGCCTGCTTCTGGGCCCACTCCACGGTCCCGGCGAAGTCCTCCAGCGCTCCGGCGGCCTTCTCGCAGGCGTCGGCGGCCTTGACCCACTTCGCCGGCTCGAGACCGACCTTGTCCCAGAAGGCTTCCGCGGCCTTCCCCTTCAGCGAGCCCTTGGGCAGCTTCTTCAAGCCGTTCGCCACGTTGGTGAAGGCTGTCTTGAAGTCCTTGAGGTGCCCGGCCGTGGAGCGGATCGTGCTGGGGCTGCCGTAGACGAGCCGCTTGGGGTCGTCGGTCTCGTCGAGCTGGAGCTCGTCGGTCTCCGCGCCGAGCGTGTTGGCGACCGAACGGGACTTGTCCCGTACCCAATCGGCGCCGCCGTCCCAGCCGGCGTCGTCCATCCGGTCGGCGGTCCAGCTGCCGAAGCTCTCCGCTCCGTCACCGACCTTCTCGGTGAGCTCCTCGGCCTTGTCCTCCCAGGAATCCGGTACGAGATCCCAGCCCATCAGCCCTCGCCCCCCTGACTGCCGCCCCGCTGCTGCTGTGCTGCCGCCGCCCGTTCCTCGGGGGAGAGGCCGAAGTACTCGTCCTGCTTGGCCGCGATCTGTTCGTCGCTGACGCCGGTGACCTCCTGGGCGGCGTCCATGTACATGCCGCCCCGGCCCTTGGTGGTCAGCTCCCGGCCGGTGTCCTGCCAGTCCTGCTTGATGTCCTGGCCGGCCTTCTGCCAGGACTCCCCGCTGTAGTCGGGCGCGTCCGGGGTGACGATGTCGCCCCAGCCCTGCCGGACGACCTCTTCCTCCGTCGCGTGCGGGTTGCCGGTGAGGGAGTTCAGGCCGACCTTCAGCGCCCCGGCCGCGTACCGGTCCTCCTCGTAGGCCATCCCCGCCGACAGGCCCAGCTTCTGGGCCAGCGCGTTGGCGTTCTGGACGAGGGCGCGCACGCCCCACTCCCACTTCTCGCAGAAGTCCTCGAAGTCGACCGAGAGGCCGTGGTGGCCCATCTCCATGCCGGTGAGCGACATGCCCTCGAAGCCCGCGCCCTGGAGGGAGTCCCCCGCGCTGCTGCCGGACTCCTTCAGTTCCTTGATGGCTCCGCTGAGCCCCTTCTCGATCAGATCGAGGGACTCCTTGTTCCAGTTGACGCCGTCGCCGCCCTCGCCGTCGCCCATCAGGCGCCCTCCCCCCGCGTACCGATGTCGGGCGCCGCGTCCACGGCCGCCTCGTCGGGCACGATTCCCCGCGCGGGCGGGAACAGCATGGAGCCGTCCTCGTCCGCGGCGTTCACGGCGACGCCCGTCGGGCCGTCCAGCTCCGGGATCACCGCGTCGAGCAGCCGCGCGCCGAGTACGCAGACGTACTCCCACGGCTCGCCGGTTGCCGGCTCGCCATGGCGGCCGGGCGCGCCCTCCCGTGCTCCCGCGCGCTCCTCGGCGAAGCGGGCCAGCGCCGCCTCGTCGGTGAACGCGAAGATCCAGCCGACGCCGCCGTGGTTGCCCGCCATCAGCCGGCCCTCGCCTGCTGTCGGCACCAGCACAGCGGTGCGGCGGAACTCGCCCACCAGTGCGGCGGGGTCCCCCGTTCCGGCACGCGTCGCGGCAATCTCGTCCGGGAGCTCCATGCCCCACCCCGTTCGGTCCCGGTGTGTCCGTTACGTGAGCACTCACTACGGTAAGCGTGACCCTGTATGCTCACGCAAGGTCATACTGGCTGATCAGGGACCGGCAAGGCCCTACCGCCGGTCGGGACGGCGGCTCGGCCCCGGTCGGGGCGGCGGCCCGCCGGGCGCGGGGAGCGGGCGCGTGGGGGCCGACCCGTGATAATGCCCGGATTGGCCAGCGCCAATCCCGCTGTGGCACACTGTCCAGGTTGCTCGGTTGAGTGCCGATGCTGCGCGCCTCCCGCCGGGAGGACCGGAAGCGAGTCCCAGGTATTCGTCGCCCCTCATCAGGGGCGGAAGTACGGGAATCTTCCGGGAAGCGTAGGAGGGGCTTCCAGCCAGGCACCCGGTGGGTTTCTCCCCCGGCTTCTTCCTTGTCAAGGGACCTTCGAGGGTCCGCCGCGGTCCGCCGGGGCGCCCCGCGCGGGTTTCCTGCGGAGTCGTACGCCTGCGTACGGCAGACGTACGAGAAGGAAGCCGACACGCCCGACCGCGTGGGTCGGAAGTGGAAGCGGGACGGGAAACCCACGGGGTTCCAGAGCGTGACGAGAGACAGGACTACGAAGTAGCCATGGCGGGACAGAAGATCCGCATCAGGCTCAAGGCCTACGACCACGAGGTCATCGACAACTCGGCGAAGAAGATCGTCGAGACGGTGACGCGTACTGGCGCGTCGGTCGCCGGCCCGGTGCCGCTGCCCACAGAGAAGAACGTGTACTGCGTCATCAAGTCGCCGCACAAGTACAAGGACGCGCGCGAGCACTTCGAGATGCGCACCCACAAGCGTCTGATCGACATCCTCGACCCGACCCCCAAGACCGTTGACTCGCTGATGCGCCTGGACCTCCCGGCCGGCGTCGACATCGAGATCAAGCTCTGAGGGGTGTCGTAGAAGATGGCTAAGCAGATCAAGGGCGTCCTGGGCGAGAAGCTCGGCATGACCCAGGTCTGGGACGACAACAACCGCGTCGTTCCCGTGACCGTCGTCAAGGCCGGGCCGAACGTCGTGACCCAGGTCCGCACCGCAGACAGGGACGGCTACGAGGCCGTCCAGATCGCCTTCGGCGAGATCGACCCGCGCAAGGTGAACAAGCCCCTCAAGGGCCACTTCGCCAAGGCCGACGTCACTCCCCGCCGCCACCTCGTGGAGATCCGCACCAACGACTCCGCCGAGTACACCCTCGGCCAGGAGCTGGGCGCGGACACCTTCGAGTCCGGCGTCAAGGTCGACGTGACCGGCAAGTCGAAGGGCAAGGGCTTCGCCGGCGGCATGAAGCGCCACGGCTTCCACGGTGCCCGCGCCTCGCACGGTGCGCACCGCAACCACCGCAAGCCGGGCGCCATCGGTGGCTGCGCCACCCCGGGCCGTGTCTTCAAGGGCACCCGCATGGCCGGCCGGATGGGCAACGAGCGGGTCACCACCCAGAACCTGACCGTCCACGCCGTTGACGCGGAGAAGGGCCTGCTGCTCATCAAGGGCGCAGTTCCCGGTCCGAACGGCGGCCTCGTCCTGGTCCGTACCGCGGCCAAGGGGGCCTGAGGAACCGATGAGCACCATTGACATCCTTTCGCCGGCCGGCGAGAAGACCGGGACCGTCGAGCTCCCCGCGGAGATCTTCGACACGCAGGTCAGCGTTCCGCTGATCCACCAGGTCGTCGTCGCCCAGCTGGCCGCTGCCCGCCAGGGCACGCACAAGACCAAGACGCGCGGCGAGGTCCGCGGCGGCGGCAAGAAGCCGTACCGCCAGAAGGGCACAGGCCGCGCCCGCCAGGGTTCGACCCGCGCTCCGCAGTTCGCCGGCGGTGGCGTCGTGCACGGTCCCGTCCCGCGGGACTACGCGCAGCGGACCCCGAAGAAGATGAAGGCCGCCGCGCTGCGCGGTGCGCTCTCCGACCGGGCCCGCCACAGCCGCGTCCACGTCGTCTCCGGCGTGGTCGACAGCGAGGTCTCCACCAAGGCGGCCAAGACGCTGCTGGGCAAGGTCAGCGAGCGCAAGCACGTGCTGCTCGTCGCCGAGCGCAGTGACGAGCAGACCTGGCTGTCCGCCCGCAACCTGCCCCAGGTGCACATCCTGGAGCCGGGCCAGCTCAACACCTACGACGTGCTCGTCTCCGACGACGTGGTCTTCACCAAGGCCGCGCTGGAGTCCTTCGTTGCTGGCCCGAAGGCCCACACCGAAGGGAGCGACGCCTGATGGCTACGCGACACCCGAGCATCGCCTCCAAGGCAGCGAAGGCCGCGAAGGCCGCCCGCGTCGCCAAGGCCGCCCGTCGTGCGGCCGAGGGCCCGGGCGAGCTCGCGCCGGCCGAGCCGAGCAAGACGTTCTCCGACCCGCGCGACCTGCTGCTGCGGCCGGTCGTCTCGGAGAAGAGCTACGCGCTGCTGGACGAGAACAAGTACACGTTCATCGTCGACCCGCGGGCGAACAAGACCCAGATCAAGCAGGCCATCGAAGAGGTCTTCTCGGTCAAGGTCGCCGGCGTCAACACGATCAACCGTCAGGGCAAGCGCAAGCGCACCCGCACCGGTTACGGCAAGCGCGCCGACACCAAGCGCGCCATCGTGACCCTCGCCGAGGGCGACCGTATCGACATCTTCGGCGGCCCGGCCTCCTGACGGAGGCGGGGACGTTCTGAAGTCCGGAATATTCCGAGGACTGAGAAATGGGTATCCGCAAGTACAAGCCGACGACTCCTGGCCGTCGTGGCGCCAGCGTCGCCGACTTCGTCGAGATCACGCGGGACACGCCGGAGAAGTCGCTGGTCCGCCCGCTGCACAGCAAGGGCGGCCGTAACAACGCCGGCCGTGTGACCGCACGCCACCAGGGTGGTGGCCACAAGCGCGCCTACCGCGTGATCGACTTCCGTCGGCACGACAAGGACGGCGTGCCGGCGAAGGTCGCGCACATCGAGTACGACCCGAACCGCACCGCGCGCATCGCGCTGCTGCACTACGTGGACGGCGAGAAGCGCTACATCCTCGCCCCCCGCGGCGTCCAGCAGGGCGACCGGATCGAGAACGGCCAGGGCGCCGACATCAAGCCGGGCAACAACCTGCCGCTGCGCTACATCCCGGTCGGTACGACGATCCACGCGATCGAGCTGAACCCGGGTGGCGGCGCCAAGTTCGCGCGCTCCGCCGGTGCTTCGGTGCAGTTGCTGGCGAAGGAGGGCCGCATGGCCCACCTGCGCATGCCGTCCGGTGAGATCCGCCTGGTCGACGCCCGCTGCCGCGCCACTGTCGGCGAGGTCGGCAACGCCGAGCAGTCGAACATCAACTGGGGCAAGGCCGGCCGTATGCGGTGGAAGGGCGTCCGCCCGACCGTCCGCGGTGTGGTCATGAACCCGATCGACCACCCGCACGGTGGTGGTGAGGGTCGTACCTCCGGTGGCCGCCACCCGGTCTCGCCGTGGGGTCAGAAGGAGGGCCGTACGCGCTCGCCGAAGAAGGCCAGCAACAAGTACATCGTCCGCCGCCGCAAGACGAACAAGAAGCGCTAGGAGGCGGGTTTTAGATGCCGCGCAGTCTCAAGAAGGGGCCCTTCGTCGACGACCACCTCGCCAAGAAGGTGGACGGCCAGAACGACGCGGGCACCAAGAACGTCATCAAGACCTGGTCTCGCCGCTCGATGATCGTCCCGGCGATGCTGGGCCACACGATCGCGGTGCACGACGGCCGCAAGCACGTCCCGGTGTTCGTCACCGAGTCGATGGTCGGCCACAAGCTCGGCGAGTTCGCGCCGACCCGCACCTTCCGCGGCCACGTCAAGGACGACCGCAAGTCGCGTCGTCGTTGACGGGCGGGGTGTGTAGATCATGACTGACACCGAAGGGACAACCATGGAAGCCAGGGCCTCCGCGCGCTATGTGCGCGTCACGCCCATGAAGGCCCGCCGGGTGGTGGACCTTGTCCGTGGCCTCGACGCCACGGAGGCTCAGGCGGTCCTGCGTTTCGCCCCGCAGGCCGCCAGCGTGCCGGTCGGCAAGGTGCTGGACAGCGCCATCGCCAACGCCGCGCACAACTACGACCACACGGACGCCGACAGCCTCTACATCTCCGAGGCCTACGTCGACGAGGGCCCGACCCTGAAGCGGTTCCGGCCGCGCGCCCAGGGCCGTGCCTACCGGATCCGTAAGCGGACGAGCCACATCACCGTGGTCGTGAGCAGCAAGGAAGGAACCCGGTAATGGGCCAGAAGGTAAACCCGCACGGGTTCCGGCTCGGTGTCACCACCGACTTCAAGTCGCGCTGGTACGCCGACAAGCTCTACAAGGACTACGTCAAGGAAGACGTCGCGATCCGCCGCATGCTCACGCAGGGCATGGAGCGGGCCGGCATCTCCAAGGTGGAGATCGAGCGCACGCGTGACCGCGTCCGCGTCGACGTCCACACCGCCCGTCCCGGCATCGTCATCGGCCGCCGCGGCGCCGAGGCCGACCGCCTGCGCGGCAACCTGGAGAAGCTGACCGGCAAGCAGATCCAGTTCAACATCCTCGAGGTGAAGAACCCCGAGACGGACGCGCAGCTCGTGGCCCAGGCGGTCGCCGAGCAGCTGTCCTCCCGGGTCTCCTTCCGCCGCGCCATGCGCAAGAGCATGCAGACGGCGATGAAGGCCGGTGCCAAGGGCATCAAGATCCAGTGCGGCGGCCGTCTCGGCGGTGCCGAGATGTCGCGCTCGGAGTTCTACCGCGAGGGCCGGGTGCCGCTGCACACCCTGCGCGCCAACGTCGACTACGGCTTCTTCGAGGCCAAGACGACCTTCGGCCGCATCGGTGTGAAGGTGTGGATCTACAAGGGCGATGTCAAGAACATCTCCGAGGTCCGCGCCGAGAACGCCGCTGCCCGTGCCGGCAACCGCCCCTCGCGCGGCGGTAACGACCGTCCCCGTCGGGGCGGCGAGCGTCGCGGCCGCAAGCCGCAGCAGAACCAGCAGGCCGAGGCTCCCAAGGCGGAGTCCGTGGCGCCCGCCGGTGCTGCCGCCGAGCCGAGCGCTTCTGGAAAGGAGAGCTGACCCATGCTGATCCCGCGCAGGGTCAAGCACCGCAAGCAGCACCACCCGAAGCGCACCGGCATGGCCAAGGGTGGCACCGAGGTTGCTTTCGGTGAGTACGGCATCCAGGCCGTCACCGCCGCGTACGTGACGAACCGGCAGATCGAGGCAGCTCGTATCTCCATGACGCGTCACATCAAGCGTGGCGGCAAGGTCTGGATCAACATCTACCCGGACCGCCCGCTCACCAAGAAGCCCGCCGAGACCCGCATGGGTTCGGGTAAGGGTTCGCCGGAGTGGTGGGTCGCGAACGTCAAGCCTGGTCGCGTGATGTTCGAGCTGTCCTACCCGAACGAGAAGATTGCCAAGGAGGCGCTCACCCGCGCCGCCCACAAGCTTCCGATGAAGTGCCGCATCGTGCGGCGCGAGGCAGGTGACGCGTGATGGCGGCCGGAACCAAGGCGTCCGAGCTGCGTGAGCTGGGCGACGAGGAGCTTGTGGCCAAGCTCCGCGAAGCCAAGGAAGAGCTGTTCAACCTCCGCTTCCAGGCGGCGACCGGGCAGCTCGAGAACCACGGCCGGCTCAAGGCCGTCCGCAAGGACATCGCCCGGATCTACACCCTGATGCGTGAGCGCGAGCTGGGCATCGAGACGGTGGAGAGCGCCTGATGAGCGAGACGAACGTGACTGAGAAGACAGAGCAGCAGCGCGGCTTCCGCAAGACCCGGCAGGGTCTGGTCGTCAGCGACAAGATGGACAAGACCGTCGTCGTCGCCGTCGAGGACCGCGTGACGCACGCGCTGTACGGCAAGGTCATCCGCCGTACCAACAAGCTCAAGGCGCACGACGAGCAGAACGCTGCCGGTGTCGGCGACCGCGTCCTCCTGATGGAGACCCGGCCGCTGTCCGCCACCAAGCGCTGGCGCATCGTCGAGATCCTCGAGAAGGCCAAGTAATTCCTGGGGCTCGTCCCGAGCCCACAGGTCGTTCCGCCAGGCTCGGCAGGGGCCGCCCGATGAGGGGGCCCCTGCCGGGAACCGGCAGACATACAGGAGAGAGACGTGATCCAGCAGGAGTCCCGGCTTCGCGTCGCCGACAACACGGGTGCGAAGGAGATTCTCACCATCCGTGTGCTCGGCGGTTCGGGCCGGCGCTACGCGGGCGTCGGTGACGTCATTGTCGCTACCGTCAAGGACGCGATCCCCGGTGGGAACGTGAAGAAGGGCGACATCGTCAAGGCGGTCATCGTGCGCACCGTCAAGGAGCGCCGTCGCCCGGACGGCTCGTACATCCGGTTCGACGAAAACGCCGCCGTCATCCTCAAGAACGACGGCGACCCTCGCGGCACCCGCATCTTCGGCCCCGTGGGCCGTGAGCTGCGCGAGAAGAAGTTCATGAAGATCATCTCGCTCGCGCCGGAGGTGCTGTGACCATGAAGATCAAGAAGGGCGACCTGGTCCAGGTCATCACCGGTAAGGACAAGGGCAAGCAGGGCAAGGTCATCAAGGCCATGCCCCGCGAGGACCGCGTCCTGGTCGAGGGTGTCAACCGGGTCAAGAAGCACACCAAGGCCGGTCAGACGGCTCGCGGTTCGCAGACCGGCGGCATCGTGACGACCGAGGCCCCGATCCACGTCAGCAACGTGCAGCTGGTCGTGGAGGCGGACGGCAAGAAGGTCGTGACCCGCGTCGGGTACCGCTTCGACGACGAAGGCAACAAGATCCGCGTTGCCAAGCGGACCGGTGAGGACATCTGATGACTGCCACCACCACGCAGGCCCCGCGCCTGAAGCAGCGCTACCGCGAAGAGATCCAGGGCAAGCTGCAGGAGCAGTTCTCCTACGAGAACGTCATGCAGATCCCCGGCCTGACCAAGATCGTGGTCAACATGGGTGTGGGCGACGCCGCCCGCGACTCCAAGCTGATCGAGGGTGCCATCAAGGACCTCGCCACGATCACCGGCCAGAAGCCGGCCGTCACCAAGGCCCGCAAGTCCATCGCGCAGTTCAAGCTGCGTGAGGGCCAGCCGATCGGCGCCCACGTGACGCTGCGCGGCGACCGGATGTGGGAGTTCCTGGACCGCCTGCTGTCCCTCGCACTGCCGCGCATCCGCGACTTCCGCGGTCTGTCGCCCAAGCAGTTCGACGGGCGAGGCAACTACACCTTCGGTCTCACGGAGCAGGTCATGTTCCACGAGATCGACCAGGACAAGATCGACCGGGTCCGGGGCATGGACATCACCGTGGTCACCACGGCGACCAGCGACGACGAGGGTCGTGCCCTGCTTCGTCACCTCGGCTTCCCGTTCAAGGAGAACTGACCATGGCGAAGAAGGCTCTGATCTCCAAGGCCAGCCGCAAGCCGAAGTTCTCGGTGCGTGCCTACACGCGCTGCCAGCGCTGCGGCCGTCCCCACTCCGTGTACCGCAAGTTCGGCCTGTGCCGTGTGTGCCTCCGTGAGATGGCGCACCGCGGCGAGCTGCCGGGCGTGACCAAGAGCTCCTGGTAACCCTTTCGGGTAACTCCGGGATCTCTCGGTAAGCTGAACAGTCGCTTACTACGCCGTAGGTCCCCCGCGACGCACCCGTCCCGTCGTCGGCCGTCAGGCCGGCGGACGGGGAGAGGGACGACGCAGACAGGGAAACCCCGGCGAGAGAGGCCGAAGGCCATCACATGACCATGACCGATCCCATCGCAGACATGCTCACGCGTCTGCGGAACGCGAACTCGGCGTACCACGACTCCGTCGAGATGCCGCACAGCAAGATCAAGTCGCACATCGCGGAGATCCTCCAGCAGGAGGGCTTCATCACCGGTTGGAAGACCGAGGACGCCAGGGTCGGCAAGAGCCTGGTGCTCGAGCTGAAGTTCGGCCCGAACCGCGAGCGCTCGATCGCCGGCATCAAGCGGATCTCGAAGCCGGGTCTGCGGGTCTACGCAAAGTCCACCAACCTGCCGAAGGTGCTCGGCGGCCTCGGCGTGGCGATCATCTCCACGTCGCACGGTCTCCTCACCGACAAGCAGGCCAGCAAGAAGGGTGTGGGCGGGGAAGTCCTCGCCTACGTCTGGTAACGGAAGGGAACGGAGGTAAAGCCATGTCGCGAATCGGCAAGCTCCCCATCCAGGTTCCCGCCGGTGTGGACGTCACCATCGATGGCCAGACGGTCGCGGTGAAGGGCCCCAAGGGCTCCCTCGCGCACACCGTCGCCACGCCCATCGAGATCGCCAAGGGCGAGGACGGCGCGCTCGTCGTCACCCGTCCGAACGACGAGAGCCGGAACAGGGCCCTGCACGGTCTGTCCCGCACGCTGGTGGCGAACATGATCACTGGCGTGACCCAGGGATTCAGCAAGGACCTTGAAATCAGCGGTGTCGGCTACCGCGTCCAGGCCAAGGGCTCCAACCTGGAGTTCTCGCTGGGCTACAGCCACCCGATCCTGGTGGAGGCCCCGGAAGGGATCTCCTTCAAGGTCGACACCCCGACCAAGTTCACGGTCGAGGGCATCGACAAGCAGCGGGTCGGCGAGGTCGCCGCGAAGATCCGCAAGCTGCGCAAGCCCGACCCCTACAAGGCCAAGGGCGTGAAGTACGCGGGCGAGGTCATCCGCCGCAAGGTCGGAAAGGCTGGTAAGTAAGCCATGGCATACGGCGTGAAGATCGCCAAGGGCGACGCCTACAAGCGTGCCGCCGCCAAGCGCCGTCACATCCGCATCCGCAAGAAGGTCTCGGGCACTTCCGAGCGCCCCCGTCTTGTGGTGACGCGCACCAACCGCGGGATCACCGCCCAGGTCATCGACGACATCGCGGGCCACACGCTGGCCTCGGCGTCGCACCTGGACGGCACCGTCCGCGGTGGTGAGGGTGACAAGAGCGCCCAGGCCCAGCAGGTCGGGGCCCTGGTCGCCGAGCGCGCCAAGGCCGCGGGGGTCGAGACTGTGGTGTTCGACCGCGGTGGTAACAAGTACGCAGGGCGGATTGCCGCTCTGGCTGACGCCGCCCGCGAGGCCGGGCTCAGGTTCTGAGCCCCGGTTCCGTGAGCTAGCGGACAAAGAGAGAGGTAATTCCAATGGCTGGACCCCAGCGCCGCGGTGGCGGCGCCGGTGGCGGCGAGCGGCGGGACCGTAAGGGCCGGGACGGCGGCGCCGCCGCCGAGAAGACCGCGTACGTTGAGCGCGTAGTCGCGATCAACCGCGTCGCCAAGGTTGTGAAGGGTGGTCGTCGCTTCAGCTTCACCGCGCTGGTCGTGGTGGGCGACGGTGACGGCACCGTGGGTGTCGGATACGGCAAGGCCAAGGAGGTGCCGGCCGCCATCGCCAAGGGCGTCGAGGAGGCCAAGAAGCACTTCTTCAAGGTCCCGCGTATCCAGGGCACCATTCCGCACCCGATCCAGGGTGAGGAAGCCGCGGGTGTCGTGCTGCTCAAGCCGGCCTCGCCCGGTACCGGTGTGATCGCCGGTGGCCCGGTGCGTGCCGTGCTGGAGTGCGCGGGCATCCACGACGTGCTGAGCAAGTCGCTCGGCTCGGCGAACCCGATCAACATCGTGCACGCCACGGTGGCGGCGCTCCGCGGGCTTCAGCGCCCGGAGGAGATCGCGGCCCGCCGTGGTCTGCCGCTCGAGGACGTGGCTCCCGCGGCCCTGCTGCGGGCGCGTGCAGGGGTGAGCGCGTAATGGCTCGCCTGAAGATCACGCAGACGCGTTCCGTCATCGGGACCAAGCAGAACCACCGTGACACGCTGCGGACCCTCGGTCTCAAGCGCGTCAACGATGTGGCCGTCCGCGAGGCCAGCGACGTCGTGCGCGGGCAGGTGCACACCGTGCGCCACCTCGTGACGGTCGAGGAGGTCGACTGACATGGGTGACAACCCGCTGAAGGTCCACAACCTCCGTCCGGCCCCCGGGGCCAAGACCGCCAAGACCCGTGTGGGTCGCGGTGAGGCCTCCAAGGGCAAGACGGCGGGCCGTGGCACCAAGGGCACCAAGGCCCGGTACCAGGTTCCGGAGCGCTTCGAGGGCGGGCAGATGCCGCTGGTCATGCGGCTGCCCAAGCTCAAGGGCTTCAACAACCCGGCGCACAAGCAGTTCCAGGTCGTGAACCTGGACAAGCTGGCCGCCCTCTACCCCCAGGGTGGGGAGGTCACGGTGGCCGACCTGGTCGCCAAGGGCGCCGTACGCAAGAACGAGCTGGTCAAGGTGCTCGGCTCCGGCGACATCTCGGTGGCGCTGACGGTGACCGTCGACAAGGTCTCCGGCTCCGCCAAGGAGAAGATCACCGCCGCCGGCGGCACCGTCACCGAACTCATCTGAGTTCGTTGACCACGTGAACGACAGGCCGGGGATGTCCCAACGGGACATCCCCGGCTGGTCGTTTGCCCGGCTGCTCTTTCCCGGGCTGGTCGTTTCTACCAGGTGCCGTCGCCGGTAAGGTGGCACCACCGTTGATATCTGTCGATCCTCAAGACCGTCACCTCTCGCGCACTCAACACCGCGGGGGGCGCAGGAGGCACCGTGCTCACCGCGTTCGCCCGGGCGTTCCAGACGCCCGACCTGCGCAAGAAGCTGCTCTTCACGCTCGGCATCATGGTGCTCTTCCGGATCGGAGCGCACGTCCCGGTGCCGGGCGTCAGCTATGAGAACGTCCAAGCGTGTATGGACGAGGCCAAGGGCGCGCAGGGGCTCTTCGGCCTGGTCAACATGTTCAGCGGCGGCGCGCTGCTTCAGATCACCATCTTCGCGCTCGGGATCATGCCGTACATCACGGCGAGCATCATCCTGCAGCTGCTGGTCGTGGTCATCCCGCGGCTCGAGGCCCTGAAGAAGGAAGGGCAGTCGGGCCAGGCGAAGATCACGCAGTACACGCGTTATCTGACCGTCGCGCTCGCCATCCTCCAGGCCACCGGCCTCGTCGCCACCGCACGCAGCGGCACCCTTTTCCAGAACTGCAGCGTCGCCAGCCAGATCATCCCCGACCAGTCGATCTTCACCACCGCCGTGATGGTCATCACCATGACCGCCGGCACCGGCCTGATCATGTGGCTCGGTGAGATCATCACCGACCGCGGCATCGGCAACGGCATGTCCATCTTGATGTTCGTCTCCATCGCGGCCGGTTTCCCCGGCGCGCTGTGGGCCATCAAGAAGCAGGGCAAGCTCGCCGACGGCTGGATCGAATTCGGCGCCGTCATCATCTGCGGCCTCGCGATGGTCGCCCTCGTGGTCTTCGTGGAACAGGCGCAGCGCCGTATTCCGGTGCAGTACGCGAAGCGGATGATCGGGCGACGCAGTTACGGCGGAACCTCGACCTACATTCCGCTCAAGGTCAACCAGGCGGGTGTGATTCCCGTCATCTTCGCGTCCTCGCTGCTCTACATTCCGGCGCTGATCGTGCAGTTCAGCGGCTCGCAGGCAGGCTGGGCACAGTGGATCCAGGCGCATTTCGTCAAGGGTGACCACCCCCTCTACATTGCGACCTATTTCCTGCTGATCGTCTTCTTCGCCTTCTTCTATGTGGCCATCTCCTTCAACCCCGAAGAAGTGGCCGACAACATGAAGAAGTATGGTGGCTTCATCCCGGGCATCCGGGCTGGTCGTCCCACCGCGGAGTACCTGAGCTACGTGCTGAACCGCATCACGTGGCCCGGCTCTCTGTACCTGGGTCTGATCGCACTGGTGCCGACCGTCGCGCTGATCATGTTCAACGCCAACCAGAACTTCCCGTTCGGCGGAACGAGCATCCTGATCATCGTGGGCGTCGGTCTTGAGACCGTGAAGCAGATCGAGAGCCAGCTTCAGCAGCGCCATTACGAAGGGTTCCTCCGCTGATGCGTATCGTCCTCGTCGGACCGCCTGGTGCGGGCAAGGGAACACAGGCCGCCTTCCTCGCGAAGAACCTGGCCATCCCGCACATCGCCACCGGTGATCTCTTCCGCGCCAACATGAGCCAGGGCACCCAGCTCGGCCAGAAGGCCAAGGAGTACATGAGCGCGGGACAGCTCGTGCCTGACGAGATCACCATCGGCATGGCCAAGGACCGGATGGCGCAGCCGGACGCCGCGAGCGGATTCCTGCTCGACGGCTTCCCCCGCAACATCGCCCAGGCCAGGGCGCTGGACGGGTACCTGGACGAGACGGACCAGAAGCTGGACGCCGTTCTCGACCTGGAGGTCCCCGAGGACGAGGTCGTCAAGCGGATCGCCGGTCGGCGCATCTGCCGCAACGACAGCAGCCACGTCTTCCACGTGGAATACAGCGCCCCCAAGACGGACGGCGTCTGTGACGTGTGCGGCGGCGAGCTCTACCAGCGCGAGGACGACCGCGAGGAGACCGTCCGCAAGCGGCTCGAGGTCTACCACAGCGAGACCGAGCCGATCATCGACCACTACAAGGCGCAGGGGCTCGTGACCACGATCCCGGCGCTCGGCGCGGTCGGCGAGGTGACGGAGCGGGCGATGAGCGCGTTGCAGCGCACTCGCGCCTGACCGTCTCCTGCGAAGCGGCACCTGACGTGGGGGCCGGGCCACACAGCCCGGCCCCCACGCCCATGCCGCCCGCGGGCTGCGGGGGAGCGCCTGTGAGGGGCGCGGGGAACTGCGCGGCCGGCCACGACGGAGGGCCGGCGGGCTGCCGGCGGAGCGTGGCACCCCGGAAGCCCCACACACACGGGGCCGAGCCAAGCGCGAGACGCCGATCGCGGCGACAGAGCGACGGACCCCGGCGAGGGGCCTGGCAAACTTGACGGACAGCAGCGAAGACATTCGGTCGTCACCGGCTCAGCCGGTCAGGGAAGGCGGAAGGCGTCATGGTCGAGATCAAGACCCCGGAGCAGATCGCGAAGATGCGCGAGGCGGGGCTGGTCGTCGCCGCGATGCACGAGGCCTGCGCGGCCGCCGCCGTCCCCGGCGCGACGACGAAGGACCTGGACGAGGTCGCGGCCAGGGTCCTGGCCGACCACGGCGCGAAGCCGAACTTCCTCGGTTACGGCGGCTTCCCCGGCAACATCTGCACCTCGGTGAACGACATCGTCGTGCACGGCATCCCCAGCAAGGAGACCGTCCTGAAGGCGGGCGACCTGCTGTCCATCGACGCGGGCGCGATCGTCGACGGCTGGCACGGCGACGCGGCGCTGACCGTGTTCGTCGGCGAGGGGCACTCCGCCGAGCTGCGCGAGCTCTCCCGGGTGACCGAGGAGTCCATGTGGGCGGGGATCGCCGCCATGCGCAAGGGCAACCGGCTGGTGGACATCTCCAAGGCGATCGAGAGCTACATCCGCAGGCAGCCGCGTCCTGCCGGTGGCAAGTACGGGATCATCGAGGACTACGGCGGCCACGGCATCGGTTCCCAGATGCACATGGATCCCCACCTGCTGAACTACGTCGAGCGGCGCCGGGGCCGCGGGCCCAAGCTGGTGCCCGGCATGTGCCTGGCCATCGAGCCGATGGTGAGCCTCGGCACAGCCCGCACGCACGTTCTGTCCGACGAGTGGACGGTCAAGACGAACGACGGCACGTGGTCGTCCCACTGGGAGCACTCGATCGCCCTGACGGAACAGGGCCCGCTCGTGCTGACCGCCCCCGACGGGGGGCGCGCGAAGCTCGCCGAGCTCGGCGTCGAGGTGGCACCGGACCCACTGGGCTGAGGCCGCTCCGTTTCCCGCCCCGCCCGTCTCCTCCCGTGACCGGTGGCGCGAGCCTTTACGGAGCCGAGGAGTTTCGGGAAGAGGCGGGGTGGGGGGAATAACGAGGACGGGTAGCGGGGATACTCCCCGATTCGTTTTTCTCGACGGCGTGTCGTAGACTGGCTCGTCGGCCCAGGTATACCCGTATGCGTGCGGAGCGCCAGGGCCTCCCAGGTAGCCGATCCCGGAAGGTGAAGCGCTCAAGCATGGCCAAAAAACAAGGGGCCATCGAGATCGAGGGCACCGTCGTCGAGTCTCTCCCGAACGCGATGTTCAAGGTGGAGCTCCAGAACGGGCACCAGGTCCTCGCGCACATCAGCGGCAAGATGCGGATGCACTACATCCGTATCCTTCCCGACGACCGGGTCGTGGTGGAGCTGTCTCCCTACGACCTGACGCGCGGACGGATCGTCTACCGCTACAAGTAGAGCGACAGATCGTGCCGGTATCCCCGCCCCGTGAGGCCCGTGGGGAGAAGGCCAGACCCGGAGAACCTCACCACATGAAGGTCAAGCCGAGCGTCAAGAAGATCTGCGACAAGTGCAAGGTGATCCGCCGCCACGGCCGGGTCATGGTCATCTGCGACAACCTGCGCCACAAGCAGCGCCAGGGCTGACGCACACCACCTGCCTTTCGCAGTACCTTCGCGCGACGCGAGCAACAGTCACATAAGCAGGGCCCGGCACCCCCGACGGTGTCGACACCCCCGGTCGGAGGCCGGGGACCCTCCCCCAAGCTCTTCGAGCAGGGGACACCCCCAGCCGAAAGGCATGGAGGGAACGGCACTGCTGCAGACCTCCGACGGAATCATCAGGAGCCACATCCATGGCACGCCTCGCTGGCGTCGACCTTCCGCGCGAGAAGCGCGTCGAGGTCGCCCTCACCTACGTCTTCGGCATCGGCCGCACCCTTGCCCAGCAGACCCTGCGCGAGACCGGGGTCAGCCCCGACACCCGCGTCCGGGACCTGGGCGAGGAGGAGATGGTCAAGCTCCGCGAGTACGTGGACAACAACCTCCAGGTCGAGGGTGACCTGCGCCGTGAGATCCAGGCCGACATCCGCCGCAAGGTGGAGATCGGCTGCTACGAGGGCCTGCGTCACCGGCGCGGTCTCCCGGTCCACGGCCAGCGCACCAAGACCAACGCCCGCACCCGTAAGGGCCCGCGTCGCGCCATCGCCGGCAAGAAGAAGCCGGGCAAGAAGTAGTCCGCACCGGACACGCTGCAAGCGGTCCGCGTAGTAGGACCGACCACCTCACGGGAGTTATCTCTATATGCCTCCGAAGGGCCGTACGGCCGGCGCCAAGAAGGTGCGCCGCAAGGAGAAGAAGAACGTCGCCCACGGGCACGCTCACATCAAGAGCACGTTCAACAACACGATCGTCTCGATCACCGACCCCACCGGCAACGTGATCTCCTGGGCCTCGGCCGGCCACGTCGGCTTCAAGGGCTCGCGGAAGTCGACGCCGTTCGCCGCGCAGATGGCCGCCGAGAACGCGGCGCGCCGCGCGCAGGAGCACGGCATGCGCAAGGTCGACGTCTTCGTCAAGGGTCCCGGCTCCGGCCGTGAGACCGCGATCCGTTCCCTCCAGGCCACCGGCCTCGAGGTCGGCTCGATCCAGGACGTCACCCCCACCCCGCACAACGGCTGCCGCCCGCCGAAGCGCCGCCGAGTCTGATAACTGAAGTAGGAGATCACCACACATGGCGCGTTACACCGGGGCCGACTGCAAGCGTTGCCGTCGGGAGAAGCAGAAGCTCTTCCTCAAGGGAGCTAAGTGCGAGAGCGCGAAGTGCCCGATCGAGATCCGTCCTTACCCCCCGGGTGAGCACGGACGCGGGCGCACCAAGGACTCCGAGTACCTGCTGCAGAAGCGTGAGAAGCAGAAGGCCGCCCGGATCTACGGTGTCCTCGAGAAGCAGTTCCGCGGGTACTACAACGAGGCCAACCGCCTCCAGGGCAAGACGGGTGACAACCTGCTGCGCATCCTGGAGACCCGCCTGGACAACGTCGTGTACCGGGCCGGCTTCGCCAAGTCCCGCGACCACGCACGTCAGCTGGTCAAGCACGGTCACATCACGCTGAACGGTCGCAAGACCGACATCCCCTCGGCGCGGGTCTCCGTGAACGACATCGTCGAGGTGCGCGAGCCCTCCCGTAACCTGACCCCCTTCCAGGTGGCGGTCGCGGAGGCCGGAGACAAGACCGTTCCGGCGTGGCTGGAGGCCATCCCCTCCAAGCTGCGGGTCCTCGTGCACTCGATGCCCGAGCGCCAGGTCATCGACACCCAGGTGCAGGAGCAGCTGATCGTCGAGCTGTACTCGAAGTAAGCAGCACGTCGAGCTGCCCTCGGGTCCGTCCGGGGTACGGCTCACAGGGTGGGGGCGGTTCGGCCGTCATACGGCCGGGCCGCCCGTACCCTTGCAGTACCGGCATCAAATAGCGGTTGCCGAAAACTGGAGGCACACATCTCATGCTGATCGCTCAGCGTCCTTCCCTGACCGAAGAGGTCGTCGACGAGTTCCGGTCCCGGTTCGTGATCGAGCCGCTGGAGCCGGGCTTCGGCTACACCCTCGGTAACTCCCTGCGTCGTACGCTCCTCTCCTCGATCCCGGGTGCGGCGGTCACGTCCATCCGCATCGACGGTGTCCTGCACGAGTTCTCCACCGTGCCGGGCGTCAAGGAGGACGTCACCGACCTGATCCTGAACATCAAGTCCCTCGTCGTCTCCTCGGAGCACGACGAGCCGGTCGTGATGTACCTGCGCAAGCAGGGCCCGGGCCTGGTCACCGCCGCGGACATCGCGCCGCCCGCCGGTGTCGAGGTGCACAACCCGGACCTGGTCCTCGCCACCCTCAACGGCAAGGGCAAGCTGGAGATGGAGCTGACCGTCGAGCGCGGCCGCGGCTACGTCTCCGCCGTGCAGAACAAGCAGGTGGGCCAGGAGATCGGCCGTATCCCGGTCGACTCCATCTACTCGCCCGTCCTCAAGGTCACCTACAAGGTCGAGGCGACCCGTGTCGAGCAGCGCACCGACTTCGACAAGCTGATCGTCGACGTCGAGACCAAGCAGGCCATGCGCCCGCGGGACGCCATGGCGTCGGCGGGTAAGACCCTGGTCGAGCTGTTCGGTCTGGCGCGCGAGCTCAACGTCGACGCCGAGGGCATCGACATGGGCCCGTCCCCGACCGACGCCGCGCTCGCCGCCGACCTGGCGCTGCCGATCGAGGAGCTGGAGCTCACCGTTCGGTCGTACAACTGCCTCAAGCGCGAGGGCATCCACTCGGTGGGCGAGCTGGTGGCCCGCTCCGAGGCGGACCTGCTCGACATCCGCAACTTCGGTGCGAAGTCGATCGACGAGGTCAAGGCGAAGCTGGCCGGTATGGGCCTGGCGCTGAAGGACTCTCCTCCCGGATTCGACCCGACCGCCGCGGCTGACGCCTTCGGCGCCGAGGACGACACGGACGCGGGCTTCGTGGAGACCGAGCAGTACTGAGACCTTTGGTGACGGAGCGGTCCTGAGTGTCTGCCCCGCCACTGTTGTCGGGGAGCTGCGGGCCGGCTGTGGCCGGTCGCGCAGTTCCCCGCGCCCCTGTGGGGGCACGCCCCTTGGGGCATCCCGTCCGGGCAGCAGCCCGGCGCGGATCGTCACCCCGGTACCTGATACGGCCGGGACTGCCGCCGGTTCCTGACACGGCCGGTGCAGGGACAACGTAAGGAGAAGCACCATGCCGAAGCCCACCAAGGGTCCCCGTCTGGGCGGCAGCGCCTCGCACCAGAAGGCGATGCTGGGCAACCTGGCGACCGCGCTGTTCGAGCACGGCCGCATCACGACGACCGAGTCGAAGGCCCGCCGCCTGCGTCCGGTCGCCGAGCGTCTGATCACCAAGGCGAAGAAGGGCGACCTGCACAACCGTCGCCAGGTCATGCGCACGATCCTCGACAAGAGCGTCGTGCACACCCTCTTCACCGAGATCGGCCCGCGGTACGAGAACCGTCCCGGTGGCTACACACGCATCACCAAGATCGGCCCGCGTCGTGGCGACAACGCCCCGATGGCGGTCATCGAGTTGGTCGAGGCGCTGACGGTGCAGCAGACCGCGGTCGGCGAGGCCGAGGCCGCGACCAAGCGCTCCGCGAAGGACGCCGCCGGTGACGAGGCCGTCGCCGGCATGAAGAAGGAGTCGGCCGAGGGCGACGCCGAGGCCGAGGGCGAGTCCAAGGACGCCTGACGCAGCGCGCGCCTGTCGCGTGAGCGGGCCCGTTCCCCAGGTGGGGGCGGGCCCGCTCGTCATGTGCGGGCGCGAGCGGATGAGAGGATCGCCGAGTGACGAACGACGTGGTGCGAGTACGCCTCGACTTGGCCTACGACGGGCGGGACTTCTCCGGATGGGCCAGGCAGCGGGAGGGGCAGCGCACGGTCCAGGGCGAGATCGAGGACGCGCTCCGCGTCGTACTGCGGCGCGAGGAGACGCCCGAGCTGACCGTCGCGGGGCGGACGGACGCGGGCGTGCACGCGCGCGGCCAGGTCGCGCATGTGGATCTGCCGGCCGAGGTGTGGGCCGAGCAGGGCGGCCGGCTGCTGCGGCGGCTCGCCGGGCGGCTGCCCATGGACGTACGCGTCCGGCGCGTCAGCGAGGCGCCCGCGCACTTCGACGCCCGGTTCTCGGCGATCTGGCGCCGCTACGCCTACCGCGTCACCGACCACCCCGGCGGCGTCGACCCGCTGCTGCGCGGCCATGTGCTGTGGCACAACTGGCCACTGGACCTCGACGCCATGAACGAGGCGGCGCGCGGGCTGCTGGGCGAGCACGACTTCGCCGCGTACTGCAAGAAGCGCGAGGGCGCGACGACGATCCGCACCCTCCAGCGGCTGGAGTGGGTGCGCCGCCCCGACGGGGTGCTGGAGGCGACGGTCCAGGCCGACGCGTTCTGCCACAACATGGTCCGCGCCCTGGTGGGTGCCATGCTCTTCGTGGGCGACGGCCACCGGACCTGCGAGTGGCCCGCCAAGGTCCTGGCCGCGGGCGTCCGCGACTCGGCCGTCCACGTGGTGCGGCCGCACGGCCTCACCCTGGAAGAGGTCGCCTACCCCTCCGACGAGGAACTGGAGGCCCGCAACCTCGCCTCCCGCAACAAGCGCACGCTACCGCCGCTGCCCGGCTGCTGCTGAACAGAGCGCACCCTCAGCACCCCGGCAACCGTGCACCTTCGCTGTCCGCGATCCCGAGCAGGTCGCTCAGCGACTCGGCAGCGCGCCGCAGCGCGGGCCGGGCCGCGTACTCGCCGGCCTTCGGATCGTCCAACACGCGGCCGGCTCGGCCGCTGACGCGGCGCTCGTTCCGTCTGCGGCAGCCCCCGGTAGCGTCTCGCCGGGGGCCGTCCGCGTGGCCGCGCCCTACGGGATCGCCACCGGGCCGTCGTCCGGGCCGGTGCGCGGCGTGGGGGCCGTCCGCGGGGAACCGTCGGCGGGTTCGCGCTCGGCCGGCTTGCCGAGGTTCTGCTTGACGGTGTCCAGGATCGTCAGCCCCTGGCTGACGAGCCCCGCGGCGACCTCGCCGAGACCGTCGGCGCCGTTGAGGACGTTGACGTTGGCCTGGGAGAGGCCGGTCGCGGCCTCCTTGACGATCTGCGGGAGCTGGTCGATCAGCAGCTGGTCGAGGGCGACCCGGTCGTGGGAGGCGGCGGCCTCGGCCTGGATCTTCATGCGTTCCGCCTCGGCGAGGGCGACGACCTTGATGCGTTCGGCCTCGGCCTCGGCGGGCTTGACGACCTCGGCCACCAGTTCCTGCTGCCGCAACTGGGCGGCGCGCTCGGCCAGTTCCGTCTGCGCGGCGAGGACCTCCTGCTGGGCGTGTGCCTGGGCGAGCGGCCCCGCCTGCGCTGACTGGGCCTGGGCGCGGTCGACCTCGGCCTTGTACTCGGCCTCGACGATGGCGGTCTGGCGTTCGTACTCGGCCTGGTTGCGGGCGGCTTCCTGCTCGGCCTCGACGGACGCCTGGGTGGCCTGCGCCTCGGCGATCTTGGCCTGGCGCTGGATGGCGGCCTTGTGCGGCGCCGACATGGCCTCGATGTAGCCGGTGTCGCCGTCGTCGATGGACTGGATCTGGAAGGAGTCGACGATCAGGCCGATCTTGCCCATCTCCGTCTTGGAGGTCTCCAGCACCTCGGTGGCCAGCTTCTGCCGCTCGGTGACGATCTCCTCGACCGTCATGGAGCCGATGATGGAGCGCAGGTGGCCGGAGAAGATGCGGCCCGTGAGCACCGACATCTGCTCCTGCTCGGAGAGGAAGCGCTGGCCTGCGTTGACGATGGACTCGTTGTCGTTGCCGACCTTGAACGCGATCACGGCGCGGACGGTCAGCACGATGCCCTGTTTGGTCACGCACGTCTCGGCGACCTCGGACTCGCTCATCGCCAGCGTGAGGAACCGCACCTTGCGGAAGATCGGCAGGACGAACGTGCCGTGGCCGGTGACGACGCGGAACGGCGCACCCTTGAGGCCGCGTCGGCCACCCGAGATCAGCATGGCCTCGTCCGGTGAGGGGACGCGGTATCCGAACATGTGTGGAAGCTCCTCATCTGCTGGTGTGTGCGGGTCGTTCACGTGCTGCGGGTCGTTCACGGAGCCAGTGGGTCCCTCCACGCGCTGACGTCGACCTGGCGGGTGCCGCGCGACTCGATGACCAGGACGGTCGTCCCGGTGGGCAGCGGCTCGGGCGACCAGGCCAGGAAAGTCTCGGATCCGCCCCTGACGCTCACCAGCACCTCGCCGGGTCCTGCCGGGCCCCTGGTGCCGATGACGAGCACGCCGAAGCAGCCGATCACGGCCTCGTCGGACTGCACCGATTCCCCCTTCGGGCCCGCGGGGCCCACCAGTCCTTCGGGTCAGTCGGGCTCGGGAGCCTGCGCGGCGTCCGAGGACTGGCTGCGGCCCCGCTCCAGAATGCGCGCGTAGGCGTAGTTGGAGCCGTCGAGCGCGGCCTGCTGCGCCTCCTTGTCGCCGGCGCCCGAGGCCTTTCCGTCGGTGCGTCCGGCGATGGTGAAGTAGGCGTAGCGGCCCAGGGAGTTGGCCGTGGTGCGGCAGGTGACGGTGCGGCAGAAGTCGGGGACACCGCCGCCTGGCAGCGCCACGAGGTTGGGCTGGTAGTCGTTCTTGACCTGCGCGGCCGTCTTGGTGTCCTCGAAGACCGCGATGCCGACCGTGACGGCGAGCCCGTCGTGGGTGTAGGTGGCGCGGTAGAGGGTGTCGCACTTGTTGCGGGTCAGCACGGGGCCCAGGCCCGAATGCGCGGCGTCGGCGCAGTTCTCGCTGGTGGAGGTCTTGGCCAGCTCGTAGGGGTGACCGTTGACGGTGACCTTCTTGCTCGGGTAGAGCGTGTCGGCCGACAACGGGGCCTTGTCCCGCTTGGCGTCGGAGATGAAGTCCTTGGGCGGCGGCGGGGGCGGCGGCTCGTTCTTGAAGGTGGGTTCGGGCTCCTTGCTGTCGCTCGGGATGCTCGACGAGGGCGGCAGGGGGTCCGACGGCTTGTCGGAGGCGCCCTGCGAGCCGCCCTCGTTGACGACGGCCACCGCGACGATGCCCGCGACGGCGGCGGTCGCCAGCGCGCCGCCGCCCGCCAGCAGCCAGCGGCGGCGCCGGGTGCGCCGGCGTTCGGCCTCGTCGGCGAGTTCCGCCCAGTCGGGTGTCGGCGTGGAGCCGCCGGTGTTCCAGCCGGGACCGTCGGGTCCGCCCCCCTGGGACCCCCACCGGGGTCCCCCCTGCCCAAAGCTCATGTCCGCATCTTATGGCGCCGCGCCTGTTGCCCGATATTCGCTTGGTGTGTGCGTCGTCAGACCGTGACAATCGCCGCATGGGACATGTCGAGGCCGCGCACCTTGCCTTCTACCTGCCCGACGGGAGGGCGCTGTTCGACGACGCGTCGCTGCGCGTGGGCGAGGGCGCCTCGGTGGCGCTGGTGGGGGCGAACGGGGCAGGCAAGACGACGCTGCTGCGGCTGATCGCGGGCGAGGTGAAGCCGGACGCGGGGACGGTCACCGTCAGCGGCGGGCTCGGCGTGATGCCGCAGTTCGTGGGGAGCGTGCGGGACGAGTCGAGTGTGCGGGACCTGCTCGTCTCGGTGGCCCATCCGCGGATCCGTACGGCGGCCAAGGCGGTGGACGAGGCGGAGTACGCGGTGATGACCGTCGACGACGAGGCCGCGCAGCTGCGGTACGCGCAGGCCCTCGCCGACTGGGCCGAGGTGCGCGGCTACGAGGCCGAGACGCTGTGGGACATGTGCACCGTCGCCGCGCTGGGTGTGCCGTACGAGAAGGCGCAGTGGCGCCAGGTGCGCACCCTCTCGGGCGGTGAGCAAAAGAGGCTGGTGCTGGAGTCGCTGCTGCGCGGCACGGACGAGGTGCTGCTGCTGGACGAGCCGGACAACTATCTCGACGTCCCCGGCAAGCGCTGGCTGGAGGAGCGGCTGCGCGAGACGAAGAAGACGGTGCTGTTCATCTCCCACGACCGGGAGCTGCTGGCGCGCGCCGCCGACCGCGTCGTGGCGGTCGAGCCGGGCGCGGCGGGCAGCGACGTGTGGGTGCACGGCGGCGGTTTCGCGACGTTCCACGCGGCGCGCAAGGAGCGGTTCGCGCGGTTCGAGGAGCTGCGCCGGCGCTGGGACGAGGAGCACGCCAAGCTCAAGCGGCTGGTCACCATGTACAAGCAGAAGGCCGCCTTCAACTCGGACATGGCCTCCAGGTTGCAGGCGGCCCGCACGCGGTTGCACAAGTTCGAGGAGGCGGGGCCGCCGCTGGAGCCGCCGCGCGAGCAGGACATCCGCATGCGGCTGCGCGGCGGCAGGACGGGCGTCCGGGCGATCACCTGTGCGGGCCTGGAGCTGACGGGGCTGATGCGCCCCTTCGACCTGGAGGTCTTCTACGGGGAGCGGGTCGCCGTGCTCGGCTCGAACGGCTCGGGCAAGTCGCACTTCCTGCGGCTGCTTGCGGGCGGGGGCGTGCCCCACACGGGCGGCTGGAAGCTGGGCGCCCGCGTCGTCCCCGGACACTTCGCGCAGACCCACGCGCACCCGGAGCTGGCGGACCGCACCCTCCTGGACATCCTGTGGAAGGAGCACGCCCACGACCGCGGCGCCGCGATGTCCGCGCTGCGCCGCTACGAGCTGACCCGGCAGGCGGAGCTGACCTTCGAGCGCCTCTCCGGCGGCCAGCAGGCCCGCTTCCAGATCCTGCTGCTGGAGCTGGCCGGCGCCACGGCGCTCCTTTTGGACGAGCCGACGGACAACCTGGACCTGGAGTCCGCCGAGGCCCTCCAGGAGGGGCTGGAATCGTTCGAGGGAACCGTCATGGCGGTCACCCACGACCGCTGGTTCGCCCGTTCCTTCGACCGCTTCCTGGTCTTCGGCGCGGACGGCCGGGTGCGGGAGGCGCCCGAGCCGGTGTGGGACGAGGGCAGGGTGGCGCGAGCGCGGTGAGGGCTGTAAGTGGCGGGGCGTGAGTCCGGGGGCGCTCGTGTCGCTCCTGTGAGGGCTGGGAATCTGCGTGCTGCTCCTCAGGACGCAGCATCGATCCTTGCGAGTACTGCCTCAGCGAGCGCGCGGAATTCCCGGTAGCAGGTTCGTTGGTCATTGTGCAGTGTCCTGTCGGCCGGGGTGTTCAGCGGCGTGTGGGGCGCTGTCGCTCGCACAAGCTCCCGGGACGGTGAGGGTCGCCCAGACGGTCTTGCCGCTCGGCGGGTACGGCTCGGTGCCCCAGCAGTCGGCGAGCGCGGTGACGAGGAGAAGGCCCCGCCCGGACTCGCTGTCGGCGGCCAGGTCCGGACGACAGCGGGGGCGGTACTCGCCGCGAGCGTCCGTGACCTCGATGCGGAGATGAGCCGTCGCCGGGTCGAGAAGGAGCCCGAGCCGGAAGTCCCGGCCGCGCAGACTGCCGTGCGACACGGCGTTGGCGGCGAGTTCCGCGACGACATGCTCGGCACGCTCCGCGACGGACGGAGGGATCTGCCAGGTCCGGAGTTCTCCGGCGGCGAGCAGCCGCGCGAGGCGGGCGCCGCGCCGGGTGGAGGACAGCAACTGCCTGAACGTACGTACGGTCGCCGTCCGTTGGTGTGCGGGCGAGTGCATGAGGTGCATGGGTGCCACGGTGGCGCTCGCGAGGGGGTCTTCACCAGCACCGGGCCCCGTACGGTCAGTCAGCGTACGGGCACAGAAGGTGGACAGTACGGTGCTGGTGTCCTCACGCTGGGTGAGTTGTGCACGGGGTGGTCCCGCGCACCTGCCTGAGCGCACGACATGAGTGCGCACGTACTTGAGGGGGTCGCTGATGACGACCATCACTGTGGAGGGGGCGGCGGGCGGCGACGACGCCGAACGGGAGCCGGATCCGTCGGACAGTTTGCGGACCTTCGGCGCCGTCGTCCAGGCCCTGCGCGAACACGCCGGGCTCAGCCGGGTCGCGTTCGGGGAGCGCGTCGGATTTTCCAAGCACACTGTGGAGTCGGTGGAGCTGGGGCGGCGCATGCCCGACGACGCGTTCGTGGAGCGGGCCGAGGAGGTGCTGGGCAATACGGGTGCCCTGCGGAAGGCGGCGCGGCATCTGACGCGCGGCGAGCCAGGGCTGGCGGTGTGGTTCCGGCGCTGGGCGCGCCTGGAACGGTTGGCCGCCTGCCTCGGCACTTACGAGTGCAGGCTGATTCCGGGGCTGCTCCAGTCGGAAGGCTATGCGCGGGCCGCCTTCGACAACAGCATTCCGCCACTCGCCGACGTGCAGACGGAGGCGCAGGCCGTCGCCCGGATGGAACGGCAGAAGCTCATCCGGGAGCGGCCCAATACCGCCTTCAGCTTCGTCGTGGAGGAGCACATCGTGCGGCGGCGGCTGGGCGGGGACGAGGTCGCCCGGGGGCAGCTGGACCACATGCTCTCCTTCGCCGAGCTGCGGAACGTCTCCGTGCAGATCATGCCGACCGACAGCGTGTGCCACGCGGGCCTGGACGGCCCGCTGGCGCTGCTGGAGATGCCGGACGGCAAGAGGCTCGCCTACTCGGAGGGGCAGAAGAACGGCCGTCTGATCACTGACGCGAAACAGGTCACCGTGCTCCACCAGCGGTATGCGACACTCCGGGCACAGGCCCTCAACCCCGTCGACTCCGTGGGCCTGTTGAAGCGCATCAGAGGAGCACTATGAGCAGCACCGCGGATCTGGACTGGTTCAAGTCGAGCTACAGCGGCACCGAAGGTGACAACTGCGTCGAGGTCGCGGCGGCCGGGGCCGCCGTCCACGTGCGGGACTCCAAGGATGTGACCCGCCCGCACTTCGCCGTCGGCCGCGACGGCTGGGCACGCTTCGTGGAGTACACGTCGACTCCGTGGGCCTGTTGAAGCGCATCAGAGGAGCACTATGAGCAGCACTGCCGATCTGGACTGGTTCAAGTCGAGCTACAGCGGCACCCAGGGTGACAACTGCGTCGAGGTCGCGGCGGCCGGGGCCGCCGTCCACGTGCGGGACTCCAAGGATGTGACCCGCCCGCACTTCGCCGTCGGCCGCGACGGCTGGGCACGCTTCGTGGCGTACGCGGCGCGGGGCTGAGCCCGGTGCACTCCCTACCTCCTCCGTAGCTCGGCCCCGCAGCTGCTGTCGAGCTCCCAGCCGGGATGGGGCCGCGCCGGATGAGGCGGGCCCCGGTCCGAGGGCGGTGTGCGCCGGGGGTGAGGCGGGAGGCGACCCGTTTTGACCCGTACAGGGGAGGGTCGGTATTCTGTTGGATCGTTGTGTGTATTGGCTTGCCTGTTCTCACGTGGGGGGTCTTTACACCCGGCCTACCGGTCGATGACCAGCGATCACCTGCGGATGCGTCACCGTGCGTGATCTCGCCTGTCGTGATCTGCCTGGTTGGCCCGCTGTCAGGACCCAATCATTGAGAGAAGCGAAGGCTACGACCGTGCGTACGTACAGCCCCAAGCCCGGCGACATCCAGCGCCAGTGGCACGTGATCGACGCCCAGGACGTCGTCCTCGGCCGTCTGGCCTCGCAGGCCGCCACTCTCCTGCGCGGTAAGCACAAGCCCACCTACGCGCCCCACGTCGACACCGGTGACTTCGTCATCATCGTCAACGCCGACAAGGTGCACCTGTCGGGCAACAAGCGGACCCAGAAGATGGCCTACCGGCACTCCGGTTACCCGGGTGGTCTGCGCTCCGTCCGCTACGACGAGCTGCTGGACAAGAACCCGGAGAAGGCGGTGGAGAAGGCCGTCAAGGGCATGCTCCCCAAGAACGCTCTGGGCCGTCAGATGCTCTCGAAGCTGAAGGTCTACGCGGGTGAGCAGCACCCCCACGGTGCGCAGCAGCCCGTGCCGTTCGAGATCAGCCAGGTCGCGCAGTAAGTCCGGCCACCCCCTAAGACTGAAGAAAAGCTGAGGAGAATCGTGGCCGAGACCACCGCCGAGACCCCCGTCGAGGGCGTCGAGGAGTACACGACCGAGACCCCCGAGGCCCCGCAGGAGTACACCTCCGAGTCCATGGCCTCCCGGTTCGGCGACCCGCAGCCGGCCGCCGGCACCGGTCGCCGGAAGAACGCCATCGCCCGTGTCCGCATCATCCCGGGCTCGGGTCAGTGGAAGATCAACGGCCGCACCCTGGAGGGGTACTTCCCCAACAAGGTGCACCAGCAGGAAGTCAACGAGCCCTTCAAGGTCCTGGAGCTCGACGACCGCTACGACGTCGTCGCCCGCATCTCCGGCGGCGGCATCTCGGGTCAGGCCGGCGCCCTGCGCCTGGGCGTGGCCCGCGCGCTGAACGAGGCGGACGCGGACAACAACCGCGGCCCGCTGAAGAAGGCCGGGTTCCTCACGCGTGACGCCCGTGCGGTCGAGCGCAAGAAGGCCGGTCTCAAGAAGGCCCGCAAGGGCACGCAGTACAGCAAGCGCTGAGGCGGCGCTCGCTGGAGCTGGATCCTTCCCGGATGCCCCGTCGGCACCACACACCGGTGCCGACGGGGCATCCGTCGTATCGGGTGCGTGGCGGCTGCCATCGGGTGCGTGGCGGGTGCCGTCGCGGCATCCGTTTCCCCCGCCGGGGCCCGGCCCGGCATCACCGCGTCGGGGCGTGCGGGCGCACGGACGGGCGTGTGCGCGTTCGGGCATCCGGGCCGCCCTGCGGGCTTGAGTGGCGGTGCCCGCGCCGTCACGCTGACAACGGGGCGTATATCTGGTGTGCCGGGCTTCCCACGCCCGCCCGGTGAACGCCCGGAGAACTCGGAGGAACGACAGTGGCACGACTCTTCGGAACCGACGGTGTACGCGGTGTCGCGAACGCGGGGCTGACGGCCGAGCTGGCGCTCGGACTGTCCGTCGCGGCGGCCCACGTGCTGACCGAGGCGAAGGCGGGGGCGAGCGCCGAGGCGGCGCAGGACGGGGCGCGTCCGGTGGCCGTCGTCGGACGGGATCCGCGTGCCTCGGGCGAGTTCCTGGAGGCGGCCGTCGTGGCCGGGCTGGCCAGCGCGGGGGTGGACGTGCTGCGCGTCGGCGTGCTGCCCACGCCCGCCGTCGCCTATCTGACCGGCTCCCTCGGCGCCGACCTGGGCGTGATGCTGTCGGCCAGCCACAACCCGATGCCCGACAACGGCATCAAGTTCTTCGCCCGCGGCGGCCACAAGCTGGCCGACGAGCTGGAGGACCGCATCGAGGCCCTCTACCGCGAGCACGCGGGCGGCCAGGCGTGGGAGCGTCCCCTCGGCGCGGGCGTCGGCCGGGTCAGGGACTACGACGAGGGCTTCGACAACTACGTCGCCCACCTCGTCGGCGTGCTGCCCAACCGGCTGGACGGGCTGAAGGTCGTCATCGACGGGGCGCACGGCGCCGCGGCGCGGGTCTCCCCCGAGGCGTTCGCGCGGGCCGGCGCCGACGTGGTGACCATCGGCACCGACCCCGACGGGCTCAACATCAACGACGACTGCGGCTCCACCCACCTCGACGGGCTGCGCGACGCGGTCGTGCGGCACGGCGCGGACCTCGGGGTGGCGCACGACGGCGACGCGGACCGCTGCCTGGCCGTGGACGCCGACGGGCAGGAGGTGGACGGGGACCAGATCCTCGCGGTGCTGGCCCTGGCCATGAAGGAGGCCGGGCAGCTGCGCAAGGACACCGTCGTCGCCACGGTGATGTCCAACCTCGGCTTCAAGCTGGCCATGGAGCGCGAGGGCATCGAGCTGGCCCGTACGGCGGTCGGTGACCGCTACGTGCTGGAGGAGATGAAGCACGGCGGGTTCTCGCTGGGGGGCGAGCAGTCCGGGCACGTGATCGTGCTCGACCACGCGACCACGGGCGACGGCACCCTCACCGGGCTCATGCTGGCCGCCCGCGTCGCGGCGACGGGCCGCTCTCTCGCGGAGCTGACCGGGGTCATGGAGCGGCTGCCGCAGGTGCTGGTGAACGTGTCCGACGTGGACAAGTCGCGGGTCGAGTCCGCCTCCGAGCTGGTCCAAGCGGTCGCCGAGGCGGAGCGGGAGCTGGGGGAGACCGGGCGGGTGCTGCTGCGCCCGTCGGGGACCGAACCGCTGGTGCGGGTGATGGTGGAGGCCGCCGACATCGAGCACGCCCGGGCGGTGGCCGGACGGCTCGCGGACGTGGTCAAGCGCGCGCTGGGCTGAGGCCCGCGCGCTCGGCCGAGGTCTGGCGGGGCCGCGGGCGCGGCCCTCACAGCTTGCGCAGGGACAGCCTCTGCACCGTGTGGTCGGGGCCCTTGTGGAGCTGGAGGGTCGCACGGCCGCGGGTGGGGGCTATGTTCTCGCGGAGGTTGGGTTCGTTGATCGTGCGCCAGGTGGTGCGGGCGTAGTCGAGGGCCTCTTCCTCGCTGACGCCGGTGTAGGTGTGGAAGTACGAGCGCGGGTTCTGGAACGCCGTCTGACGCAGCTCGCGGAAGCGGTGCAGGTACCACCGCTCGATGTCCGCGGTGCGCGCGTCCACGTACACGGAGAAGTCGAAGTAGTCGGCGACGGCCACCCGGGTGCGGTTGTCCTTGCCGGGCAGCGCGGGCTGGAGCACGTTGAGACCCTCGACGATCAGGATGTCGGGGCGGCGCACGGTCAGGTGCTCGCCCGGGACGATGTCGTAGACCAGGTGTGAGTAGACGGGGGCCGTCACCTCGGGCTTGCCGGCCTTGACGTCGGCCACGAAGCGGGTGAGGGCGCGGCGGTCGTAGGACTCGGGGAAGCCCTTGCGGGACATCAGCCCGCGTCGTTCCAGTTCGGCCTTGGGCAGCAGGAAGCCGTCCGTGGTCACGCGTTCGACGCGCGGCGCTTCCGGCTGTGGGTGCCCGTCGGCCGGGGGCTGGGGGCGGGCGAGCAGCGCTTGCAGGAGCCGCGAGACGGTGGACTTGCCGACGGCGACGCTGCCGGCGACCCCGATGACGAAGGGGGTGCCGCGCTGCGGCGCGGACCTGCCGGGGGAGCGGGGGTCGGTGAGGAAGGTGTTGAGCGCCCTGCGCAGCCCGTGCGTGGCCTCGACGTACAGATGCAGCAGCCGGGCCAGCGGCAGGTAGATGTCCCGCACCTCGTCGAGGTCGATGACGTCACCGAGTCCGCGCAGGGCCTCGACCTCGGCGGCGCTCAGGGGGAGGGGTGTGCGCTCGCGCAGGGCGCTCCATTCCGCGCGGCTGAGGTCGACGTACGGCTTCGTGGACACGTCCGCCATTCTGCGGGGTCGCCGCCGGGCGCTCATCTTCGGGTCGGCTCGGCCAGGAAAGGCGCCGCGGGCGTGCCTGGCCTGCCCGGATGGCAGCGCGATCGGATGAGAGGCCCGCAGAAGGTGTACGTGGGGTGGAATTGCCGCTATGTTCCGCTCATGTCACGCCCCTTGAGTCGCATACGTCGCCCTCGCATCCGGCGCGCCGCCCGCACCGCCCGCATCGATCAGCTGTCCGGTTTCGCCGGGCACGTCTACAGCGACCTCGCCGACGGCCTGCCCGACGAGGACCTGACGGAGGACCTGACCGACTCGCTGGAGCTGTACGTGATGGGCAGCAAACCCCGCTGCGAGGAGTCGGAGTACCTGGAGCTGATGGAGGACGCCATAGAGCGCATGGCCCGCTCCCGGTGACCGCGTCCCACGCGGGGGACTGAGCCGCGGGTACGCGCCGCGGAGCCCGGGCGCGCTGCGCGTACCCTCGCCCCGACGGCGGTGTGCCGTGGCACAGGGACCTGACGAGGTGCGGGAGTGAGACAGCGGTGATCATCGGGGTGGGAATCGACGTCGCGGAGATCGACCGCTTCGCCGCCGCACTGGAGCGCACCCCCACCATGGCGGACCGGCTCTTCGTCGGGCGCGAGCTGTGGCTGCCCAGCGGTCAGCGGCGCGGCACGGCCTCGCTGGCCGCCCGGTTCGCCGCCAAGGAGGCGCTGGCCAAGGCGCTGGGGGCGCCCGGCGGGTTGCGGTGGACGGACGCGGAGGTGTGCGCCGCCGAGACGGGGCAGCCGTATCTGCGGGTGTGCGGCACGGTCGCCGAACGCGCCGCCGAGCTGGGCGTCAGCAGCTGGCACGTGTCCCTCTCGCACGACGCGGGGGTGGCCTCCGCCGTCGTCGTCGCGGAGGGCGACCCGGGCGGGGCACGCGCCCGGCCGGACGAGGAGCCCCGGAACGCGGCCGGTTGAGGCAGCGGTCACACTGGGGGCATGAGGACTGGTTACGGCGTGGAGACCGTGCGCGCCGCCGAGCGGGAGCTGATGGCGGCGCTGCCCGACGGCGCGCTGATGCGGCGGGCCGCCGCCGGCCTCGCCGCGGCGTGCGCGGGGCTGCTGGGGCGGGTCTACGGCGCGCGCGTGGTGCTCCTGGTCGGCAGCGGCGACAACGGCGGTGACGCCCTGTACGCGGGCGCCAGATTGGCTCGGCGGGGCGCCGGAGTGACCGCCGTGCTGCTTTCGCCCGAACGCACGCACGAGGGTGGGCTGGCGGCGCTGCGGGCCGCCTCGGGGCGCACGGTGGTGGCGCCGGGCGCGGTCGTCGAGGGCACCGCCGAACCGCTCGGCGCCCTCATCGCCCGGGCCGACCTGGTGGTCGACGGCATCGTCGGCATCGGCGGCACAGGAGGGCTGCGGCCCGCGGCCGTGGAGCTGGCCGACGCGGTACGCGAGGCCGGGGTGCCCCTCGTCGCGGTCGACCTGCCCAGCGGGGTGGACGCCGGCACCGGCGAGGTCACCGGTGCGGCCGTGGACGCCGCCGCCACGGTCACCTTCGGCGCGTACAAGCCGGGGCTGCTCGTCGACCCGGCGCGGGAGCACGCCGGCGCCGTCCGGCTGATCGACATCGGTCTCGGCCCCCACCTGCCCCCCGTTCCCGACGTCGAGGCGCTCCAGCACGCGGACGTGGCGGCGCTGCTGCCGCGCCCCACGGCGGAGACCGACAAGTACCGGCGCGGCGTCGTCGGCGTCGTCGCCGGCTCGGCGCGCTATCCGGGCGCCGCCGTGCTGGCCGTCGCGGGTGCCCTGCGCAGCGGCGCCGGAGCCGTGCGTTACGTCGGGCCCGGCGGGGACGCGGTCATCGCGCGCTTCCCCGAGACCCTGGTCTCCGAGGGGCCGCCGCAGCACGCGGGCCGCGTCCAGTCGTGGGCGATCGGCCCGGGCCTCGGCGACGAGCCGGCCTCGCGGCGCGCGGTCGAAGAGGTACTCGCCCACGACGTGCCCGTCCTCGTGGACGCGGACGGGCTGCGGCTGATGGACGTGGGGACCGTCCGCGCCCGCACGGCGCCCACCCTGCTGACCCCGCACGCGGGCGAGGCCTCCGCGCTGCTGGGCGTCGCACGCGAGGAGGTCGAGGCGGGACGGCTGGCAGCGGTGCGGGACCTCGCGGCGCACACGGGCGCGACCGTGCTGCTCAAGGGCTCCACGACGCTGATCGCCGCGCCCCCCGGCGGCTCTGCGGCCCAGGCGTCCCCCGTCCGGGTGAACGCCACCGGGACCAGCCGGCTGGCCACCGCGGGCAGCGGCGACGTGCTGACCGGCCTCGCGGGGGGTCTGCTGGCCACCGGCCTGACCGCCCGCGACGCGGCGTCCGTCGCCGCGTACGTGCACGGTCTCGCCGGCCGTCTCGCCCCGGATCCGCCCTCCGCCACGGACGTCGCCGACGCACTGCCGCGCGCGTGGCAGGACGTCCTGCGGGCGGGATAGCGCGCCCCGCGTCCCCGCGCCGGGCCCGCTCGGGGAAGCCGCCTGCCAGGGCGAAGCCGCCTACTCGGGGGAGGCCGCCTGCTCGGGTATGTGGCCGAGCTTGCGGCGCAGCGGCTTGCCGAACCAGTGGTCGGCGTACGGGGAGTCGTTGAACGGCTCGATCTCCTCGTACCCCAGCCGCGCGTACAGCCGCCTGGCCTCGGTGAGGTCGCGACGGGTGTCCAGCCGTACCGTCCGGGCGCCCATGCCGAGCGCCGCGCTCTCGGCGGCGGCGACCAGCAGGGCGCCCAGCCCGCCCCGGCGGATGGGAGGAGCCACCCAGAAGCGGCGTATCTCGGCGGTGTGTTCCGCCGCCAGGACCACCGCTATGCACCCGGCGACGGTGCCGTCCTCGTCCGCGCGGGCCAGCAGGAATCGTCCGCGCGGCGGAACCAGGTCGTCGTCCGGGTGCTCGGCGACGGCCGAGTCGATCTCACGGTCGGTCGCGGGGCGCCCGTAGTAACGGCTCGCCATCTCGGTGGTGTAGGTCAGGAGTGCCTCGGCGGCGTCCGGGCTGGTGATGGGTTCGGCTCGAATCGTCCATGTCACGCCCACCATTGTCAGCGGGAGGTCAACGGCCTCTGTCTCCCGCGGCCGCGGCTCCCGCGGGGGAACCGGTGGAACGGGGACAGCGGGCGGACCTGCGACACTGAAGCGGTGAACGACGTCCGACAGGCCCACGAGCACGCGCGCGCCTCCGCTCCCTCCGGCGCGGGTGCCGCTGCCGCGGCCGGGGCGCCGCACGTCGCCCCCGCCCGGGGCACGGGCCACGAGGGGCCGGGGGACGAGGCCCGGGTGCGGGCACGGGCCGAGATCGACCTGGCGGCCGTACGGGACAACGTGCGCACGCTGCGCGGGTACGCGCCGCGCGCCGAGCTGATGGCCGTCGTCAAAGCGGACGGGTACGGGCACGGCGCCCAGCCCTGTGCGCGGGCCGCGCGCCAGGCGGGAGCCACCTGGATCGGCACCGCCACCCCGCAGGAGGCCTTCGCGCTGCGGGACGCGGGTGACCGGGGCCGCCTCCTGTGCTGGCTGTGGACCCCTGGCGGCCCCTGGCAGGAGGCCATCAGGCGGGACATCGACGTCTCCGCGAGCGGCACCTGGGCGCTCACCGAGATCGTCGCCGCCGCCCGCGCGACCGGACGGACGGCCCGCGTGCACCTGAAGGCCGACACCGGCCTGGGGCGCGGCGGCTGCCAGCCCGCCGACTGGCCCCGGTTGGTGGCCGCGGCCCGCGCGGCCGAGGCGGAGGGCGCCGCGCGGGTGACGGGCGTCTGGTCGCACTTCGCCTGCGCCGACGAACCCGGGCACCCCGCCAACGCCGCGCAGCTCGCCGCCTTCCACACCGCGCTGTCCGTCGCGGAGCGGGCCGGGCTCGACCCGGAGGTGCGCCACCACGCGAACTCGCCGGCGACGCTCACGCTCCCCTCCTCCCACTTCGACCTGGTGCGCCCGGGCGTCTCCGTCTACGGCCTCTCCCCGTCTCCCGAGGTCGGCACCGCCGCGTCGCTCGGTCTGCGTCCGGCCATGACGCTCAGCGCCTCGCTCGCCCTCGTCAAGCGGGTGCCGGGCGGGCACGGCGTCAGTTACGGGCACACCTACACCACGCCGGGCGAGACCACGCTGGGCCTCGTCCCGCTCGGTTACGGCGACGGCCTTCCCCGGCACGCCTCGGGCGGCGGCCCCGTGCTGGTGGCGGGCGAGTGGCGCACGGTGACCGGGCGCCTGGCGATGGACCAGTTCGTCGTCGACCTGGGCGGTGATTCCGCCTCGGCGGGCGACCGCGCCGTCCTCTTCGGCCCCGGCGACCAGGGCGAGCCGACGGCGGAGGACTGGGCGCGCGCGGCGGGCACCATCTCCTACGAGATCGTCACCCGCATCAGCCCCCGTGTGCCGCGGGTATACGCGAACCAGGACGTGTGACCAAGACGTGTGACCTGCGCGGGTCACCAGCGCGTGTGTCCAGGACGTACGCGCACAAACGAGGGACGGGGGCGGTCATGGGCGAGGACGGAGGGGCGTGGTCCGCGGTGCGCGTGGCCGACGCGACGGGGGCCGTGGCCGCGGCCCGGCAGGCGTGGCGCACGGCGGAAGCCGCCGCTTCGGGCGCGGGCACGCACCCCGGCGCGCCGCCCGTACCCCGGGCAGCCGGTGGCACGGGCAGGACGAGCAGGGCGGGGCTGGCCGGCGCCGCCCTCGGGATCGTGGCCGCCGGTGTCGCCCTCGAACGCCTCACCGTGCACCGCGCCGTCCGCCGCAGGGCACGGCTCGCGCTCGACGCCACCGCCCCCTACGGCTCGTTGCGCGGCACCCCGGGAAGCGTCAGGGCCGAGGACGGTACGGAGCTGTACTACGAGACGGACGAGCCGCGCGATGGTCCGCAGGACCCGCCGCCCGAACCCCCGCTGGACCTGACGTCCGCGTCCGCGCAGGTCCTGTCGCCCGCGCCTTCGCGGGGCCCGGCCGGCGCGGTGGACGGTGACAGCGGCGACGGCGACGGCGACGGGGCGGGGCTCGGGGCCGGGGGCGACGGGCCGCCGGTGACCGTGGTCTTCTCGCACGGCTACTGCCTCGGCCAGGACGTGTGGCACTTCCAGCGGGCCGCGCTGCGCGGGAAGGTGCGCTGCGTCTACTGGGACCAGCGCAGTCACGGGCGTTCGGCGCGCGCGCCGGTGGGGGAACCGGTCTCCATCGACCTGCTGGGGCGCGACCTGAAGGCCGTCCTCGACGCCGCCGCACCGGAGGGGCCCCTGGTGCTGGTCGGGCACTCGATGGGCGGGATGACGCTGATGGCGCTCGCCGAGCAGTACCCGCGCTACGTCGCCGAGCGCGTCGCGGGCGTCGCGCTCCTGGGCACCAGCGCCGGCGGCCTCGCGGAGGTGACCTACGGCCTCCCCGCGGCCGGCGCTCGCGCGCTCAGGCGGGTGGTGCCCGGAGTGCTGCGGGCGCTGGCCGCCCGTTCCGAGCTGGTGGAGCGGGGGCGCCGGGCGAGCGCCGACGTGTTCGGGGGGCTGGTGAAGCGGTACTCGTTCGGCAGCCCCCGGGAGGTCGACCCGGGTGTCGCCAGGTTCGCGGAGCGGCTGATCGAGTCGGTGCCGGTGGACGTGGTCGCGGACTTCTACCCCGCCTTCACCGAGCACGAGAAGACGGCGGCGCTGGCGGCGTTCGGCACGGCGGCGGGGCCGCAGGCGCTGGTGATGGCCGGGGACCGCGACCTGATGACCCCGAGTGAGCACAGCGCACGCATCGCGGCTGCGCTGCCGCGCGCCGCGTTCGTGCTCCTGGAGGCGACGGGGCACCTGCTCATGCTGGAGCGCCCCGAGGAGGTCAACGGCCACCTGGCCCGGTTGCTGGCGCGTACCATCCGGACGCATGGAAGCACCGCACGACCAGCATCCCGCCCCGGCCGCGCAGACCGAGGCGGGCGGCCACCGCGCCCCTGAGGGCCCCGCGCACGGCGGCAGGCGGCAGGAGGTCACCGTCACCGTGCCGACCGCGGAGGGCATGCGCGCCCTCGGCGTACGTCTCGCGGGACTGCTGCGCGCCGGCGACCTCGTCATGCTCACGGGTGAACTCGGCGCGGGCAAGACGACGTTGACCCGCGGGCTGGGCGAGGGCATGGGGGTGCGCGGCGCCGTGACGTCGCCCACGTTCGTCATCGCCCGTGTCCACCCGTCGCTGACGGACGGGCCGCCCCTCGTCCACGTCGACGCCTACCGGCTCGGCGGCGGGCTGGAGGAGATGGAGGACCTGGACCTCGACGTGTCACTGCCCGAGTCGGTGGTCGTCGTCGAGTGGGGCGAGGGCAAGGTCGAGGAGCTGACCGAGGACCGGTTGCAGGTCCTCATCTCCCGCACGATCGGCGCGGAGTCCGGCCTCGCGGGGGAAGAGGCGGGCGCCGGGGACCGGTCCGGCGCCGCCGCGGGCGAGGCCGGGGATGTGCGGACCGTCACCCTCGTCGGGGTGGGGGAGCGCTGGGCCGGGGAGAACCTGGCGGCCTCGGTCTGAGCGGGCCGCCCGGTCCCGACAGGGTGTCGGCAAGATGTTGCGCGGTCGGTACGGGGCATGGTCCCATGGGAGGTGAGAGCACGGTTAGGTATGCCTAAGTGCCACCGTGCTGATGCCCCTGGAGGAGCCATGACCGCACAGAATCCCGGGCACCAGCCGGAGCGGGACGACGCGGCGCCCGCCGAAGCGACCGCGCCGGTGCCCGGCACTCCGCCCATGAGCGAGCTGCTCGCGTCCTGCGCCGCCGCGGCCGCCGTCTCCAGCCCCCCGTCGCAGGCCGCTCCCGACGGTGAGGCCGACACGGTCGCCCCGCCTGCTCGGAGCTGACGCGGCCCCCGGGCCCGGTCGCGGCGCCGGGTGACGACGCCGCTCAGCCCGCTCGGGGAGGCTCGATGGCACCGGCTCGGGGCGGCCCGGCACCCGCCCTGAGGGCGTCGGCCCGGGTCAGTGCAAACGGTCAGCTCACCACGACGACGCGGGTGCCGATGGGCGCGTGCAGCCACAGCGCCTCGCCGTCCTCGCGCTTCTCGCGGATGCCGCCCGTCCTGCGCGAGGTGTCCGGATCCGGGGTGGACCCGTCGAGCGCGGCGCTGAAGCCGATGGTGACACCGTCGACGCTGGCGAACCTGACGACGTTCTCCACGGGCACCCCGTCGGAGCCCTTCACGTGCGAGGAGCGCGAGGTCACCTCGTAGGTCCCCGGCTGCGGGCTGACCGGGCTGGGCGCCACCTCGAAGGTGCGGGTGGCCTTGCCGTCCTTGCCGACCAGCCAGACCCGCCGGCGTTCCAGCGCGTAGACGACGCGGAGACCCTCGCCGGACCTGGACGGCAGCGCCGTCTCCTTCTTGGAGGGTGCGTGGCTCTTCGCGTCGTCGCCTTCGTCACCGGGGGACGGCTTGGCCGTCTGCGCGGCGGACGGCCTCTCGGCGCGGTCCTGGGCGGCCGAGGCCTGGTAGGCGAAGAACCCGATCACGGCCAGGGCCGCTGCGGTCAGCCCGGCCACGACCACTCCCGCGCTGCCGCCGCTGCTGCGTGCCACCGTGCGCCGCCACCTCTCCTGTCGGCTTCCCGGGAAGCCGTCCGCCGTCTCCGGTCGACGGTAGCAGCAGGCGCGGCACGCCCCGCTGGTCGCGCGGCTGGTGGCCACGAGATGGCCAGGGCGGGAACTTTGAGTAACAGCCGCGCCTGTGTTCGCATGTGGCGATGACCCCCCACGGTTCATCGACAAACTCCACAACCCCCATACCGAAAATCCCCGATCCGCTCGGGGACCCCGCGGCCGCCGCGCGCCCGGCCAACCCGTACGAGGAACTCGCCGCCCTCGCCGACGACCCGCACCCCGGCGCCGCCGGCCCGTCCCACGACGGCGCGTACGGCCGCCCCCACGACCTGCCGTACGACCGTGCGGACGAGGGCGGGCTGCGCGGACTCGGCTTCGGCGTGCGCTCGGACTACGACGAGCCCGCCTACGAGGACCGTATGCCGCACCTGCGCGCGGTGCGGCGGCGGCGCCGCTCCCGGCTGACGCGGACCGTGAAGGTCGCCATCGCCTGCTGCACGCTGCTGGCCTTCCTGGCGGTCGGCGACCGCTGGGCCGCGCTCTACGCCGAGGGCAAGGCGGCAGAGAAGGTGCAGGACTCGCTGCACCTGCACGCGAGGCCCGAGGTCCACATCAACGGCTTCCCCTTCCTCACCCAGGTGGCGCGCGGCCGCCTCGACCACGTCGAAGCCGCGATCCCCGACGTGCCCGCGGGGCGGGTCTCCGTCGCCCAGGTCAGCGGCGACGTGGAGGACGTGAAGATCGTCGGCGACGCCCCGTCGTCCGTCCGCGGCGCGGTCCTGGGGCGGATGAAGGGCGACGTGCTGCTCGACTTCGACGACCTCGACCGCGAACTCGGCACCTCGCAGGTGACGTTCACGGCGGGTGGCGAGCACACCGTGCGGGCCGCGGGCGAGCTGCCCGTCGCCGGAACCGTGGTCAAGGTCCGCGCCCGCGCCCAGCTCCAGCGCACCGGCGACCACGGGGTCGGCACCACCGTGGACGAGATGCGGCTTGTCGTCCCCGGCCTGTTCAGCTTCACGCCGGGCACGGGCAAGGACGCGGGCCTGCGGCTGTCCCGTCCGCTGGCCGAACGCATCCAGCACGACGCAGCCAAGGCGCGGGCCCTGTTCGGGGTGCGCTCGATCGCCCAGCGGTTCGGGCTCACCCCCGAGCGGGCCGAGCGGGTACGGCACAGCGAGCGCGAGCTGCACCGGGTGACGGGGGCGCCCCGGTTCGTGGACAAGGTGATGCGGCTCAACATGCTCGACGTCGTCGTCGCGCACCCCCAGCTGCTGCGGAAGGTCGGTATCGACCCGGCGCTGGTGGCGGCGCTCAAGAAGATCGAGGAACCGAAGCTCGCCGACAAGCTGGCGCTGCACCTGACCCTGCCCGACCTGCCGGGCGACGTGCGGCTGCGCGGTGTCTCCGTCGTCAAGGAGGGCATCCGGGCCGAGCTGACGGGTTCCGACATCCCGTTCGGCAAGACGGCCACGGGGAAGGCGGCGGCCCGGGACAGGCCCTGAGGGCCTGCCCCGGGAACCTCGTTTTTTCGCCGGGCAGGGGGTGCCACCTCTCGTGGCGTGCGGTCCGCGGGTGGGTCATGGCTGATCGCGCCGTCCCCCGCGCCCCTTGGGGGCGCCCGGAACGGGTGAGACAGGCGGGAACGGGTCGGGGGCGGGGTGCGGGCGCCGTAGGCTGGTCGGGTGTTGATGCTCGCGCTGGATACCGCCACACCCGCCGTGACCGTCGCCCTCCACGACGCCGACGGCGACCGTACGCTCGCCGCCGCCCACCAGGTCGACGCCCGCCGCCACGGCGAACTGCTGCTGCCCTGTGTCGAGCGGGTGCTCCAGGAGGCGGGGCGGAAGCTGGCCGAGGTCACCGACCTCGTCGTCGGCGTGGGCCCCGGGCCCTACACCGGGCTGCGGGTCGGCCTGGTGACGGCCGAGGCGTTCGCGGCCGCCCTCGGCCAGCGGGTGCACGGCGTGTGCACGCTGGACGGCCTCGCGTACGCCTCGGGGCTCGACGAACCCTTCGTCGTCGCCACGGACGCGCGGCGCAAGGAGGTCTACTGGGCGCGGTACGACGACGCCCGCACCAGAGTGGGCGGGCCGGCCGTGGACCGCCCCACCGAGATCGAGGAGCAGGTCGCCGAGGTGCCGTCCGTCGGCGCGGGCGCCGTGCTCTACGACTCCGTCTTCCGCGGCGTGCGCCGCGACCTGCCCACCGAGCAGTCCGCCACCGCGCTGGCCAGGGTCGCCGCCGAGCGGCTTTCCCGTGGCGCGGAGCTGCTGCCGCCGCGCCCGCTGTACCTGCGGCGCCCCGACGCGCAGGTGCCCGCCGGCTACAAGGTGGTCACCCCGCGGTGAGCCGCGCGGAGACGGCCAGGCGGGGTGCGGTCACCGGCATCGCCCTGCGCGAGATGCGGTGGTGGGACATCGACCCCGTGCTGGAGCTTGAGGGCGAGCTCTTTCCGGAGGACGCCTGGTCGGCGGGGATGTTCTGGTCGGAGCTGGCCTACGCGCGCGGCCCGGACGCCACCCGGCGGTATCTGGTCGCCGAGGCGGCTGACGGCTCCCTGGTGGGTTACGGGGGCCTGGCCGCGGTGGCCGGCACCGGCGACATCCAGACCATCGGCATCCTCGCGGCCCACCGGGGCACAGGACTCGGTTCGCGGCTGCTGCGCGCCCTGCTGCGGGCCGCCACCGACTTCGAGTGCGCCGAGGTGCTGCTGGAGGTGCGCGTCGACAACGCGCCCGCGCAGCGCCTGTATGAGCGCTTCGGCTTCGCCCCCCTCGGTATCCGGCGCGGCTACTACCAGCCGGCGAACGTCGACGCGCTGGTGATGCGGCTCGCGGACCCGGCGTCGCACGCCGCGGCGGCGGACGCCGCCGTGCCGGACGCCGGCCGGGGCGCTTCGGCCGACGCGCCCGAGGACCCGCCCCCGGCCTCGTCCCCCCACTCGCCTCCGAACACGCACCAAGGAACGAACACCCATGGCTGACGAACCGCTCGTCCTCGGCATCGAGACCTCCTGCGACGAGACAGGCGTCGGAATCGTGCGCGGCCACACGCTGCTGGCCGACGCGGTCGCCTCCAGCGTGGACACCCACGCGCGCTTCGGCGGCGTCGTCCCGGAGATCGCCAGCCGGGCGCACCTGGAGGCGATGGTTCCGACCATCCAGCGCGCGCTCGACCAGGCCGGCATCGCCGCGAGCGACCTCGACGGCGTCGCCGTCACCGCGGGCCCCGGGCTCGCCGGCGCCCTGCTGGTCGGGGTGTCGGCGGCCAAAGCGTACGCGTACGCGCTGGGCAAGCCCCTCTACGGCGTCAACCACCTGGCCTCCCACATCTGCGTCGACCAGCTCGAACACGGTGCTCTGCCGGAGCCGACGATGGCCCTGCTGGTGAGCGGCGGCCACTCCTCGCTGCTGCTCGCGCCCGACATCACCGCCGACGTGCGGCCGCTCGGCTCCACCATCGACGACGCGGCGGGCGAGGCATTCGACAAGGTCGCCCGCGTCCTGAACCTGGGCTTTCCCGGCGGACCCGTCATCGACAAGTACGCCAAGGAGGGGGACCCCGACGCCATCGCCTTCCCGCGTGGTCTGACCGGGCCGCGCGACGCGCCCTACGACTTCTCCTTCTCCGGGCTCAAGACCGCCGTCGCCCGCTGGATCGAGGCCCGGCGCAACGCCGGGGAGGAGGTGCCCGTCGCCGACGTCTCCGCCTCCTTCCAGGAGGCGGTCACCGACGTGCTGACCCGCAAGGCCCTCCGCGCCTGCCGCGACGAGGGCGTCGACCACCTGATGATCGGCGGCGGCGTCGCCGCCAACTCGCGGCTGCGCGCCATGGCCGAGGAACGCTGTGCCGCGGCCGGTATCACGCTGCGCGTGCCCCGCCCCAAGCTGTGCACCGACAACGGCGCCATGGTCGCGGCGCTCGGGGCCGAGATGGTCGCCCGCAACCGCCCCGTCTCCGCCTGGGACCTGCCCGCCGACTCCTCCCTCCCGGTGACCGAGCCGCACGTCCCCGCCCCGTCCCCGGGCCACGCACACGACCACGACCACGTGCACGAGACGAGCAGGAAGAACCTCTACGCCTGATGCCGACGGTAGCCCTCATGTGGGAGGCCAGAGCCGCGCACGGCCACGCCCCCGCGCTGTTGGAGTGGGCCCGCTCCGCCGAGCTGGCCCCGGCCCCCGTACGCCGTGAGCACTACACGGCGCCGGGCGACCGCGTCCTCGTCATCACCTGGTGGGAAGGGCCCTACGACGCCGACGTCCCCGAACTCCCCGACCCCCCGGGCGACCTCCTCGCCCGCCCCGTGCACCGGTGGAGGTTCGCGCGGGTGTGAACCGGGGGCCCGGGTGCGCCGGCAGCGGGCGGCGCGCCAGTATGGAGCCCGCCGACGGGAGCCGGACTGCGCCGGACTGCGCCGGGAGACATCGGGGGAGCGGGGGAGCGCATGCGGGGGCGGTGGGGCGCGCGAGCGGGCGCGGTGGTGTTGTGCGGGCTCGTGGGGCTCGCGGGCGCGGGCGGTGCCCATGCGGCCGAGCGGGCGGAGACGCCCGCCGCCTACCTGGCCGAACGGCTGAAGAAGTCTCCTGTCTTCCTCTCCGACCAGATGCCGCGCACCACGCCGCGCTCGGCGAAGCCCGCCTTCGTGAAGGAGGCGAAGCGGACCGGGGTGCCGACGTACGTGGCGGTGGTGCCGACGTCGGCGGGGTCCGGGGACGAGGGCCTGCTGGAGGCGGTGCACGACCGGATGGGCGAGCGGGGGCTGTACGTGCTGCTCAGCGGAGACGGCGGCAGCCCACGCGCCGCCGCCTTCGGCGTGGACGTGCAGGCCCGCGAGGCGGCCATGGCCACCACGTTCGAACTGCCCTACGACGCGGGGGCGCTGGACGCCTTCCGCCACTTCGTCGACGTCATACGCTCCGGCGACGCCGCAGCGCGCGCCGACAGCGGCGCTTCGCGGAGCCGGGCGGGCGAGGAGCCCGACTCCCGCTACACCAGCCCCTCACAACGCGACAACCAGAGCTTCCTGACCGGCCTGCTGCTGGTCGGCGTGCCGGTGGTCTGGGTGAGCGTCGGCTGGTACGTACGCCGGTGGCGCCACGGGAAGGGAGCAAGACCGCCGGTGGTGGGGGCGGTGATACCCGCGGTGGTGAGCGCCGTCGTCATCGGCGCCGGCGCCCCCCTCCTGTGGAACGACACCCGCACGGACGGCGATCCGCTGCCCACCGCCGCCGACATGGCGGCCAGGACCGACAGAGTCGCCGAAGCGCTGCGTGACGACGCCGTCTACGTCGACCCCTTCGCCAGCGCGCTGCTGACCCGTGGGCAGCGCGACAAGCTGGAAGCGCGCGCGCAGCGCCTCGAGCGCCGGGGCGTGCCCGTGCGCGTGGTGGTCGTCCCGCTCGGCCCCGAGGACGAGTCGGCGGGCGACGGCGAGGCGTTCGCGCACCTTGTCCACCAGCGGCTGGGCACGGCCGGCGACGGCGTGTACGTCGTCGCGCCCCCGTCCGAGACGGGCGGTCTCGACCTGGTCAACCACGGCGCGAAGATCGCCAGCGCACAGCTTTACGAGAGTACGGAGAAGCTGCGCTACGGGGAGGACACGTCGGCCGGGGACGGGCTGTACGGGCGGCTGGAGGCGGCACTGCGCGCCATCGGCCGCGCCCCCTCGGGACCGTCCGAAGGGCCCTACCTGGAGCCGCCGGCCGCACCCGACCCCGTCGAGGAGGACGCGCTGCCCGCCCTCTACTCGGGCGACTTCACCGGCGGCGTCGCGCTGGGCGCTGTCGCGGGCCCGCTGGCCCTCGGGCCGGCCGCGGGCGGGCTGGGCCTCGCGCGCCGCGCCGGGTTCGCCTGGGCGGCGCCCGCCACCGGCGGCCGGGGAGCAGGGCGCACCGGCACGGCGAGCCGCTCAGGTCCCGGCGGCCCCCGCAAGCCCGCGCCCGGCGACGGGCCGCCGCACGAGGTGCCGCACGCGCCGGCCCGGCCGTCGACAGGCTGGCTGCGGCGCACCGCCCGGCGCGAACTCGACGCACTCAGCGCCCAGTTCGAGCGGCTGTCAGAACAGCTGGACGACCGGATCCGCGCCCGCGCCTGGGGGTGTCTGGACGCGGCGACGCTCCTCCTCGACCAGGAGGGCGACAGCCGGGTCGACGCGGACGCCGACGCGCCCACCCTCGCCGCCGGGCTCGCCCTGGTGCGGGCGGGGCACGCCACCGTGCGCGACCGCGACCTGCGCTTCCCCGCCGAGCTGCGGCTCTGCCTCCTCAACCCGTTGCACGGTCCCGCCTCTGTCACCCGGAAGCTGGAGCTGCCGGGGGAGGGCTCGGCGCGGGCCCGTCCGGTCTGCTCCGCCTGCGGTGCCGCGCTCGCGGCGCGCGACTCCGCTTCCGGGATCCAGTCCGCCGTCCACGTCGTCCAGACCGTCGGAGCGCGCCTGCTGTGCCTGCGCACCTCCGGCTCTGCGCGCCTGGCGGCACGCGAGCCGTACCACCGCGTCCCCGGCCCGCTCGGTGCCAGGCACGGCACGGGAGGGGGCGCGAGCCTGACCGCCGACCAGATCGTCCGCCGCGTACGGGAGCAGCTGGGTGTCCACTGAAACGTCCACGGGAACGGCCGCCCGAACGGGCCGCGCCGGGAGCGTGCCCTGCCGCCCGTTCCGCGTCCCGCGCGGAGCCGTGCGCGGTGGCGGGGTCGCCGCCGTCGCCGCGGCGCTGCTGCTGGTGTGGGGCGCCGTCGCACCGGCCCGGGCCGCCGGGAGCCCCGGCGCGAAGATAGCCGAAGCGCTGCGCACCTCACCTGTCTACGTCGACCCCGCCTACGCACAGGCGTTCCCCGCCGGGAAACAGCACAAGCTGGAGCGGCGGATCGAGGCGTCAGGACTGCCGGTTCGGGTCATCGTCGTCCCCTTCGTCACCGGCGACGCCTGGGACGCGGACCCGCGCAAGATGATCGACGTCGTCCGCGACCGGCTGGGTGAGAGCCCGCGCGAGGAAGCCGTCTACATGACCCTCAGCGGCACCGACGGGTTCCTGGAGGGGCGCGAGTACCCGCGCGACGGACCCCACCAGGCGAACTGGGGCGTGGCCGCCGTCGGACACCAGGAGGACATGGACGGCAAGAGCCTCTACGCCAAGTTCTCCCGGGCCCTGGAGATCGTCGAGGCGGGCAACGGCGACGAGGTGTACGAGAAGGCCACGGCGGACCTGTCCGAGGGACCGGCCGTCGAGGGGGCCGAGGGCGGCACCTCCTGGCTGCTGCCGACGCTGTCGGCGGCGGGCGCCCTGACGGCGCTGGCCGCCGCGGTCCTGGTCGTGCGCGCCGTGCGCCGCGGTGGCGCGGCCCGTGGTGCCTTCACCTCCCCGCGCTCCGTCTTCGCCAGCGCGCGCAAGGCCGGCGTGGGCGACCTGCGGCGGCGGGCAGAGCGCGAACTGCTCGCCTACAACGAGGAACTCCTCGCCCGCGACCCAGGCGAGGAGGGGGCCGACAGCGCCCTGCTCCAGCTCTCCCTCGACGCCTACGACGCCGCGGCCGCCGTCCTGGACACCGCGCGCGGCATACCCGACCTCGCGGGCGTCCTCGCGCTCGTCCACGAGGGGCGGGGCGCGCTGCGCGGGCCGGCGCCGGAGCGGGGAAAGCGGGGAAGGGGCCGCAAGGGGCGTAGGCCCGGCGGCGGCGCCGCACTGCCGCTGTGCTTCTTCCACCCGCTGCACGGCCCCGCCACGGGCCGCATCCGCTGGCGCCCGCTGGGCCGCAGGGAAGCGCTGCACGTCGCCGCCTGCGGCACCTGCGCGGCGGCCGTGGCCGCCCACCGCACCCCCGAGGTGCTGACGCAGACCCACGAGGGCCGCACCGTCCCCTACTTCGAGGTGCCGGCCGAGGAGAGCCTGTGGGCCGCGACGGGCTACGGCTCGCTCGGTGAGACGACCCTGACCGCACGCGTGCGGCGCGGCGACTTCTCCCGTACACGGGGCTGAGGCGCTGGGGTCAGCGCGGCTCGCGCGGCAGCGGATGCCCCAGCAGCATGCTCGGGGCGCCCGCGACACGGGTGAGGAAGACGGTGCACGAGCCGGTCGCCGCCTTCGCGTCCAGCTTCAGCTTCCTGCGCAGCTCCTCGGGCTCGACGGCCGAGCCGCGCTTCTTCACGGTGACCGTGCCGACGCCGCGCTCCCGCAGCAGCGCCCGCAGCTTCTTGACGTTGAACGGCAGCACATCGGTGATCTCGTAACCGGTCGCGTACGGGGTCGCCCGCGGCGGGGCGTCCGTCGTCACGTAGGCGATCGTCGGGTCGATCAGCCGCCCCTCCAGCAGCGCCGCCACGTCGGCGACCAAGTGGGCCCTGACGACCGCGCCGTCCGGCTCGTAGAGGTAGCGGCCCACGGGTCCTGCGGGGGGATCGGGCAGGCCCCGGCCGGCCAGGGTCTCCCCCGAGGGCAGCAGCGTGGCCCGGGGAGCGGCGGCGGCGCCGCTTACCGGGGTGAACCACAAGACGGCCTCCTTGACGTCGCCGGCGTGGGAGACCCACTCGGCCTCCGCCTGCGGGGGTACCGCCTCGTGCGGGATGCCGGGTGCCACCTTGAGCGCGGCCAGCGGTGCGGCCGACGCCGCCTCCACGGCCCAGCTCAGCGGCGGGGAGTAGGCCTCGGGGTCGAAGATCCGGCCGCGGCCGCCACGTCGGGCCGGATCGGCGAAGAGCGCGTCGTAGCCCGCCGTCGAGACGTCCCCGACGTCGGCGCAGCGCACCTCGACGCGGTCGGCCAGGCCGAGAACCTCCGCGTTGGCCCGGGCGAGAGCACAGGTCAGCGGGTCGCGGTCGACGGCCAGCACCTCGATGCCCGCCCGGGCGAGGGCCAGCGCGTCCGCGCCGATACCGCAGCACAGGTCGGCGGCGCTGCCGGCGCCGAGCGCCGCGAAACGGCGGGCCCGGTGGTCGGCCACCGAGGTGCGCGTGGCCTGTTCCAGACCGTCCGCGGTGAAGTACAGGGCCGCGGCCTCGGCCGCGCCGAACTTGGCCACGGCGCGGGTGCGCAGGCGGTTTTGCGTCAGCGCCGCCGCCACGAGCGCGGGAGCGTACCGCTGCCGCAGCCGCGTGGCGACCGCCAGTTTCTCGGCGGGCGCGACCCCGCGCACCTCCCGCAGCAGCGACTGACCGGCGGGGGAGAGCAACTCGGCGAACACCTCGACATCCACCCCGCCATTCTCCCGTGCCGCCGGGCTCCGGAGGGGAACGGGTGCGCTGTAGGGTCGTCCAGGTGAAGTGAGAACCCGATGAGCGCCGCCGCGCGCGGCGCCCGTGCCGCGCAGCGCCGTTCGAGCCCCGTCCGGGCTCCGGCGCAGGCCGGCGTGCCCGCATCGCCCTCCTCCACTTCGACGATCGGAACCCCATGCCCGACACCCCGGCGCCCGACACCCCGATGTCCGACCGGATGTTCCTCGACCACGTCGCCGACCGGCTGGCCGCGCTGCCCGCCGTGCACGCCGTCACCCTGGGCGGATCCCGCGCCCACACCCTCGACCAGGGGGCCGCCCGTCCTGATGCCGGGGCGGACTGGGACTTCTCCGTCTACTACCGGGGCTCCTTCGACCCCGCCGCCCTGCGCGCCGTCGGCTGGGAAGGGCAGGTCTCCGAGGTCGGCGAGTGGGGAGGGGGCGTCTTCAACGGCGGAGCGTGGCTGACCGTCGACGGGCGGCACGTCGACGTCCACTACCGGGACCTGGACGTGGTCGAGCACCAGATGGCCGAGGCGCGCGCGGGGCGGTTCCACTGGGAGCCGCTGATGTTCCACCTCGCCGGCATCCCCAGCTACCTGGTGGTCGCCGAACTCGCCACAGGCCAGGTACTCCGTGGGGACCTGCCGCGCCCCGCCTACCCGGAAGCGCTGCGGTCCTCGGCGCCGCCGGTGTGGCGCCAGAAGGCGGCGCTCACGCTCCAGTACGCGCGGGGCGCCCACGCGGGCAGGGGCCAGGCCACCGAGGTCGCGGGCGCGCTCGCCACGGCCGCCGCACAGACCGCCCACGCGGTGCTCGCCGCCCGCGGCGAGTGGATCACCAACGAGAAGCGGCTGCTCACGCGGGCGGGTCTGCGGGGGCTGGACTCGCTGCTGCCGGCGCTCGGACCCGACCCCGAGACGCTCAGGCACGCGGTGGACGAGGCCGCCGCACTCCTCCGCGAAGCGGTCTGAGCGGTGCCGCGGCGCGGTCTGAGCTGTGCCGCGCCGCGGTCCGCGCGCCCCGAGGGGCGGCGCTTTCTCCTCCCTGTGGGTGAGGGGCGGCGCTCCTCGTTCGAGCGCCCACACGGCGAGCGCCTAGCACTCCGCTTGACCGAGTGCTAGCGGAGCAATAATCTCAACCTTGGCACTCTCCCCGTGGGAGTGCCAGTAGTACGCGACGGGCAGATCCGGCACCCGCGACGGCGGATCCACCTGGTCGCCACCCCAGACACAAGACCCCATTGAGATCTCCGAAGGGGGAGGTCGGATCGTGACGACCGCCAGCTCCAAGGTTGCCATCAAGCCGCTCGAGGACCGCATCGTGGTCCAGCCGCTCGACGCCGAGGAGACCACGGCCTCTGGCCTGGTCATCCCGGACACCGCCAAGGAGAAGCCGCAGGAGGGCACCGTCCTGGCCGTCGGCCCGGGCCGCTTCGAGGACGGAAACCGGCTCCCGCTCGACGTCAACGTCGGCGACATCGTGCTGTACAGCAAGTACGGCGGCACCGAGGTGAAGTACAGCGGCGAGGAGTACCTCGTTCTCTCGGCCCGCGACGTGCTCGCGATCGTCGAGAAGTAAGACAGCCGCAGCTGCCGCGGCTCACGCGGCAGCTCGCAGCAAACCGCGCCCTGGTGCCCGCTCCCGAGAGGTAGCAGGGTCCAGGGCGCGGTTCGTGCGAGACGTGTCTCGAAACGTGTGAGAGGACACAACAGCTTCCATGGCGAAGATCCTGAAGTTCGACGAGGACGCCCGTCGCGCCCTTGAGCGCGGTGTCAACAACCTGGCCGACACCGTGAAGGTGACGATCGGCCCCAAGGGCCGCAACGTCGTCATCGACAAGAAGTTCGGCGCCCCGACCATCACCAACGACGGTGTCACCATCGCCCGTGAGGTCGAGGTCGAGGACCCGTACGAGAACCTGGGCGCCCAGCTCCTCAAGGAGGTGGCGACCAAGACCAACGACATCGCGGGTGACGGCACCACCACCGCCACGGTGCTGGCCCAGGCCCTGGTCCGCGAGGGCCTGCGCAACGTCGCCGCCGGCGCCTCCCCGGCCGCCCTGAAGAAGGGCATCGACGCGGCCGTCTCCGCCGTCTCCGACGAGCTGGTCAAGACCGCCCGTCCGATCGACTCCAAGGAGGACATCGCCTCCGTCGCCGGGCTGTCGGCGCAGGACAAGCAGGTCGGCGAGCTGATCGCCGAGGCGATGGACAAGGTCGGCAAGGACGGTGTCATCACCGTCGAGGAGTCCCAGACCTTCGGTCTCGAGCTGGACTTCACCGAGGGCATGGCCTTCGACAAGGGCTACCTCTCGCCCTACTTCGTCACCGACCAGGAGCGTATGGAGGCCGTCCTCGACGACCCGTACATCCTGATCCACCAGGGCAAGATCAGCTCCATCCAGGACATGCTGCCGCTGCTGGAGAAGGTCATGCAGGCCGGCGGCTCCAAGCCCCTGCTGATCATCGCCGAGGACGTGGAGGGCGAGGCCCTGTCCACCCTCGTCGTCAACAAGATCCGCGGCACCTTCAACGCGGTGGCCGTCAAGGCCCCCGGCTTCGGTGACCGCCGCAAGGCGATGCTCGGCGACATGGCGACGCTGACCGGCGCCACCGTCATCGCCGAGGAGGTCGGCCTCAAGCTCGACCAGGCCGGTCTCGACGTGCTCGGCACCGCCCGCCGCGTGACCGTCACCAAGGACGACACCACCATCGTCGACGGTGCCGGCAAGAGCGAGGACGTGGCCGGCCGCGTCGCCCAGATCAAGGGCGAGATCGAGTCGACCGACTCCGACTGGGACCGCGAGAAGCTCCAGGAGCGCCTCGCCAAGCTGGCCGGCGGCGTCTGCGTCATCCGCGTCGGCGCGGCCACCGAGGTCGAGCTCAAGGAGAAGAAGCACCGGCTGGAGGACGCGATCTCCGCGACCCGCGCGGCCGTCGAGGAGGGCATCGTCTCCGGCGGTGGTTCCGCGCTCGTCCACGCCGTCAAGGTCCTGGAGGGCAACCTCGGCAAGAGCGACGACGAGGCCACCGGTGTCGCCACCGTGCGCCGCGCCGCCGTCGAACCGCTGCGCTGGATCGCCGAGAACGCGGGCCTCGAGGGCTACGTCATCACCTCCAAGGTCGCCGAACTGGAGGCCGGTCAGGGCTTCAACGCCGCCACCGGTGAGTACGGCGACCTGGTGAAGGCCGGCGTCATCGACCCGGTGAAGGTGACGCGCTCCGCGCTGGAGAACGCCGCCTCCATCGCCTCGCTGCTGCTGACGACCGAGACCCTGGTCGTCGAGAAGCCGGCGGAGGAGGAAGAGGCCGCTGCGGGCCACGGCCACGGCCACGCCCACTGAGGCGTTCCGCCACCACGGAAAGGGCGCACCCCACGCGGGGTGCGCCCTTTTCGCGCGCCGGGCGTCCGGTGCGGGTGCGCGCGCGGCTTTCGCGGGGTCCGCGCGTGGGCCTGTGCGCGCGGGTTCCTGCGGCTCTTACTGAGGGCCGAACTTGCGTCCCGTCGTCGAGGAGACCCGGCCCAGCACCCCCTGAGGGATGAGGCGGGAGGCGCCGAGCAACGCCTTGTAGCGGGGATCGGGGATGGACAGCGAGCGGCCCCGCGCCAGATCGCGCAGAGCGGTCTCCACCACCTTGTCGGCGTCCAGCCACATCCAGCGGGGGATGTTTCCGGTACCCATGCCGGCCCGCTCGTGGAACTCGGTGCGGACGAAACCGGGGCACAGCGCCAGCAGCCGTACGCCCTGACCCGCCAGGTCCTTGGCGGCGCCCTGGGTGAACTGGGTGACCCACGCCTTGGAGGCGCCGTACGTGCCGCGGGGGAAGAACGCGGCGACGGAGGCGACGTTGACGACGCCGCCCCGGCCCCGCTCGCGCATCGACGCGGTGGCGGCGCTGGTCAGCCGCAGCACCGCCTCGCAGTGCACCCTGAGCATCGCCAACTCGTCGGCGAGCCCCACCTCCAGGTAGCGGCCCTTGTTGCCGAAGCCCGCGTTGTTGACCAGCAGGTCGACCGGGTGCGCGGTGTCGCGCAGCCGCTCCTCGACGGCCGCGATACCGTCGTCGGTCGCCAGGTCGGAGGTGATGACGTCCGCCTCCACACCGTGCCGGTCGTGCAGCTCGGTCGCCTCGCGCCACAGGCGCTCGGTGTCGCGTGCGGCGAGCACGAGGTGGTAGCCGCTGGAGGCGAGGCGGCGTGCGAAGGCGGCGCCGATTCCCGCGGTGGCTCCCGTAATCAGTGCAGTCGTCATGCGGCAACGCTATCGGCACGCGGATACCGTGCCCTGACCGAGGGAGCCCCCGTGCTGACGTGGCGTCAGGACGCGGTGCGGCGCTCCGCCTTCTCGCGGGCCTTGGGGTCGAGGGACTCGCCCGCGGCCAGGACGCGGGGCAGCAGGTCCGGCTCCCCGGTCAGGGAGCGGAAGAGGAAGCTGACGCTGACCTCGTGCCCTGGGCGGTGGACGACCGTGACGGCGTCCCCCGCGCGCAGCCGGCCCGGTTCCAGGACCCGCAGATAGGCACCGGGCCGCTGGTGGCCCATGAACCGCTTGAGCCAGCCCTCCTCGGCCATCCACCCGGCGAAGGTGTTGCAGGGGAACCGCGTGGAGCACACCTCCAGCAGCGGGCCCGTGCCCGGGTCGCCGATCTGCCAGCGTTCGCCGATGCGTGCGTCGTCGACGGGGACGCCGCGGGTGGTGAGGTTCTCGCCGAAGACGCCGTGCGGGAGCGTGCGCCCCAGCTCCCGCTCCCACACGTCGAGCTCTTCGCGCGCGTAGGCGTAGACGGCCTGCTCGTCGCCGCCGTGGTGGCGCAGGTTGCCGACCGTGTCGCCGGCCAGCCCGCCGCCGCCCGTCCCCCGGGGCCCCGGGGCGAAGACGGCGACGGACTCGTGGGTGGGCTGCTTGTCGATGCCGGTCCACTTGTGCTCGGCGTCGGTGTGTTCGGACTGGTGGGGCTTGGCCAGGTTCACGGAGAGCAGCTGCATGATCACGACACTATCGGCGGCCTTCCCCAAGGCGCGAGCGAATTTCGCATCCTCTCCCCAAGGTTTCCTTATGGACGGCCGTATGCTCGACACATGATCGAGGCACGTCACCTGCGCGTACTGCGCGCGGTCGCCACCACGGGATCCTTCTCCGCCGCGGCGCGCGAGCTGGGCTGCACCCAGCCCGCCGTCAGCCAGCAGATGAAGGCGCTGGAGTCCGCCGCGGGGACCCCGCTGCTGGTCCGCGCCGGACGCGAGATGCGGCCCACCCAGGCGGGCGAGGTGCTGGTGCGGCACGCGGCGGGGATCCTGGCGGGGCTGGCCGCAGCGGAGGAGGAGGTCGCGGCGCTGGCCGGGCTGCGCGCGGGACGGGTTCGCCTGGTCTCCTTCCCCAGCGGCAGCTCGACCCTGGTGCCGACGGCCGTTGCGGCCATGCGCGCCGACCACCCGGGAACCCGGGTCTCACTCGTGGAGGCGGAGCCGCCGCGCTCGGTGGACATGCTGCGCGCCGGGGACTGCGAGATCGCGCTGGCCTTCCGCTACGACGCGACCCCGTGGGGGTACCACCCGGCCGGAGGCTGGGGGAGGGACGACCTGGTGGCCCGGCCCCTGCTCACGGACCGGTTGGTCGGCCTGGTGCCGCAGGAACACCCGTTCGCGGACGCGGACGAGGTCGGCATCGGCACGCTCGCCGAGGAGCCGTGGATCGCGGGGTGCCCCCGTTGCCGCGGGCACCTCGTCGAGGTGTGCGAGGCGGCGGGGTTCACCCCGCGCATCGACTTCGCCACCGACGACTACCCGGCGGTGGTCGGCCTGGTCGGCGCCGGACTCGGCGTCGCCGTGCTCCCGGAACTGGCCGTGGAGTCCGTACGCCCCAAGGGCACGCGCGCGGTACGGGTCAGCCCCGCGGTGCAGCGCGAGGTGGTGGCCCTCACCCTGCCCGACCTCGCCCGGGTTCCGGCCGTCGCCGCCATGCTGGACCGGCTTGAGGCAGCAGCCCACCGCTGACCAGCGGGGCCCGCGGCCGCGCGGATCACGCGCCGGGGCGCACCCCTGTCGCGCCCCGCCGGCCCCTGCCGACCGGCTCGCCCTGGCTGCGGGCCGCCGTCTTCTGCCGGCCGCAGGGCGTCATCTCTCGCCGACGGGTTCGGTGCGTCCGTACCGGTCGGCGGAGTCGAACTGTTCGTTCTCCCCGAAGCGCTCCAGCTCGTCGAACGGCTCGTCGCCGTCGAGGGACTCGGCGTCGTCGAACCGCTCGGTGCCGTCCATGGCCTCGGCGTCGTCGAACCGCTCGCCGGCGTCCGGCGCCGGGTCGGGCTCGTCGCGTCGTTCGGTTCCGCCGGTTCGCCCGTAGGTGCCGAACGGGTTGGCCGGCTCGGGGGCGGGGGCGGGAGTCGCGCCCGTGCCGCCGGTTCCGGGTGCGGTCCCGCCGCGCCGGTCGTGGGGCGTGGTCACCAGACGGCTGCGCGCCCGGCCCAGCAGCTCCTCGCGCTCGTCCTCGGTGAGCCCGCCCCACACGCCGTAGGGCTCGCGTACCTGGAGGGCGTGCGCCGCGCACTCCGCGCGCACGGGGCAGCGCATGCACACCTCCTTGGCGGACGCCTCCCGCGCACTGCGGGCCGCGCCGCGCTCCCCCTCGGGGTGGAAGAACAGCGAGCTGTCCACCCCCCGGCAGGCGGCGAGTAGCTGCCAGTCCCACAGATCCGCGTTGGGTCCAGGAAGGCGGGAGAAGTCTGCCATCGCGTCTCTCCTGAGTGCTGCTGGAGGTGATCTGTCACTCGTGCGTAAATATGACTCTTTCGCGAATCTAGCGACCGATCCCGCAAAACGGAAGAAATGCAGCTAAATAGGGCATCGCAGGAAAGAAGGGGCGAGCGTCGTTTCAATGAGGGGATGTTGCTGCTCTGTGTACGGTTGCTCACGTAGAGTGCTGAGAGCGGTACCGGGAAGCCGTAACTCTTTCGGGTGACCGTCGTTGAGAGAGCGAAAGCGATTGACTCGGAACCGGCCGGGGGCACGCGTGTCCGAGGCCGTCAATCGCGAGGTGACGATTCTTCCCAAGCAGCCTGGAGGCTCAAGGTGATGCGCATCAGCAGCGGAGGGCGGTCATGACATCCGTCCTCGTATGCGACGACTCCCCGCTCGCCCGAGAGGCCCTGCGCCGCGCGGTCGCGACCGTGCCCGGCGTCGAGCGTGTGACGACGGCGGCCAACGGCGAGGAAGTGCTCCGCCGCTGGGGCGCCGACCGGTCCGACCTGATCCTGATGGACGTCCGGATGCCCGGCCTGGGCGGAGTGGAGACCGTGCGCCGGCTGCTCTCCGCCGACCCCGGCGCCCGCATCATCATGCTGACGGTCGCCGAGGACCTCGACGGCGTGGCGCTGGCCGTCGCCGCGGGCGCGCGCGGCTACCTGCACAAGGACGCCTCCCGCGCCGAACTGCGCGCGACCGTCACCCAGGCCCTCGCCGACCCCACCTGGCGGCTCGCCCCCCGGCGGCTGCGCTCCGCCGAGATGGGCGCGGCTCCCACCCTCACCGCACGGGAGATCCAGGTGCTGGAGGGCATGAGCCACGGCCGTTCGAACGCGGAGATCGGGCGGGAGCTGTTCCTGTCGGAGGACACCGTCAAGACCCACGCCAGGCGGCTTTTCAAGAAGCTCGGCGCCTCCGACCGCGCGCACGCGGTGGCCCTCGGCTTCCGCTGGGGCCTCGTCCGCTAGCGCTCTGCTTCCCCTCGGTGTGCGGCCGGGCGGTGCCCGAGTGGCGGGGAGGAACATCTCCGCCCCGTGGACGCCCCTGGCCGACTGCCGGACAGCCGCCGGCGGCCGGCCGAGGGCCCGGTGCCGCGGCCGTGCGCGCCGACCGGCGCGACGGTTTCGCGCCGAGACGATCCCCACGGGTGCTGCCGCGGCATCCTGAAAATCTCGCGTGTGTCGCATGCTTGTTGTATGGAGTTCCTCGGGGACCGTTCGGTCAGGCGTGAGGGGAGGGCATGGACATGAGGGCCAGTGCGCCTGCTCATAACGCTTCGGCTCACATCCACGGACGCGGTGCGGCGAACGGCGCGGCGTCGGTGCACCATGGACCGATGCGCGACGACGAGAACGGGCCGCCGCCCGGGGCCGTAAACGGCCAGGGGCCCGTCGTCGCGAGCGCCGAAACCGCCACGGGGACCAGCGGTGCCACGAGTGCCGAGGGCGGTGCGGACGCCGCGGGCGCCGCGGAGGCGGCCAGGATCGCGAAGGTCAGCCAGCTCGTCCAGCGCGCCGTCGAGGGGGACCGCCAGGCCACCCACGATCTGCTCGCCCACGTGCATCCGCTCGCCCTGCGGTACTGCCGCACCCGGCTGACGCGACTGCCCGGTGACGCGCGTCACTTCGTCGACGACCTCGCGCAGGAGGTCTGCATCGCGGTGCTCTGCGCGCTACCGCGCTACCGGGACACCGGGAAACCCTTCGAGGCGTTCGTCGTCGCCATCGCCCAGCACAAGGTCGCCGACCTCCAGCGCGCGGCCATGCGCGGCCCCGGATCCACCGCGGTGCCGTCGGACGAGATGCCCGAGCGCCCCGACGACTCCCTCGGCCCCGAGGAGCGGGCGCTGCTCAGCAGCGACGCCGAGTGGGCCAAGAAGCTCCTCGCCAATCTGCCCGAACACCAGCGCGAGCTGGTGCTGCTGCGGGTCGCCGTCGGGCTGACGGCCGAGGAGACCGGGCAGATGCTGGGCATGTCACCCGGGGCCGTACGCGTCGCCCAGCACAGGGCGCTCAGCAGGCTGCGGGCGCTGGCGGAGCAGTAGGGACCTGCGGCCCGCGGGACCACGACCTGCGGTCCGGCGGGGGCGTCGGCCGTGCCGTCGCGCCGGGGTTTTCCACAGGCGGTCCGGTCACCCTCACCGGGCCGATAGCATGGAGATCCGGCCGGGGCAAGCAGTGGTTCCCCGCGCAAGCGGGGGTGGACCGCATGGGAAAGGTGTCATGACTGAAAACGTCGACGGAGTGCCCGCCAAATTCGCCACTCTGGGCCTGACATACGACGACGTCCTGCTGCTGCCGGGCGAGTCCGACATGGCCCCCCAGGACATCGACACCGCGTCGTACGTCTCGCGGAACGTGCGGGTCAACGTGCCGCTGCTGTCCGCCGCGATGGACAAGGTCACCGAGGCCCGCATGGCCATCGCGATGGCCCGCCAGGGCGGCGTGGGCGTCCTGCACCGCAACCTGTCGATCGAGGCCCAGGCCAACCAGGTCGACCAGGTCAAGAGGTCCGAGTCCGGCATGGTCGCCGACCCCATCACCATCCGGCCCGACGCGACGCTGGAAGAGGCGGACGCGCTGTGCGGCCGGTTCCGGATCAGCGGCGTCCCGGTCACCGACGGCGCGGGCAAGCTGCTGGGCATCGTCACCAACCGCGACATGGCCTTCGAGCTGGACCGCAGCCGCCAGGTGCGCGACGTCATGACGCCGATGCCGCTGGTCACCGGGCAGGTCGGCATCTCCCGCGAGGACGCGATGGAGCTGCTGCGCCGCCACAAGATCGAGAAGCTGCCGCTGGTGGACGGCGCGGGCACCCTCAAGGGGCTCATCACCGTCAAGGACTTCGTCAAGGCCGAGCAGTATCCCCACGCCGCCAAGGACGGCGAGGGCCGCCTCGTCGTCGGCGCCGCCGTCGGCGTGGCCGGTGACGCGTACGACCGCGCGCAGGCCCTCATCGAGGCGGGCGTCGACTTCGTCGTCGTCGACACCGCGCACGGCCACTCCCGGCTGGTCGGCGACATGATCGCCAAGATCAAGTCCAACCACCCTCGCGTCGACGTCGTCGGCGGCAACATCGCCACCCGCGACGGGGCCAAGTCGCTCATCGACGCGGGTGTGGACGGCGTCAAGGTCGGCGTGGGCCCCGGCTCCATCTGCACCACCCGCGTCGTCGCCGGCATCGGCGTCCCGCAGGTCACCGCCATCCACGAGGCGTCGCTCGCCGCCCACGAGGCCGGCGTCCCCGTCATCGGCGACGGCGGCCTGCAATACAGCGGCGACATCGCCAAGGCCATCGTCGCCGGCGCCGACACCGTCATGCTCGGCAGCCTTCTGGCGGGCTGCGAGGAGTCCCCCGGCGAGCTGCTGTTCATCAACGGCAAGCAGTTCAAGTCCTACCGCGGCATGGGCTCCCTCGGCGCGATGCAGACCCGCGGCGAGCGCAAGTCCTACTCCAAGGACCGCTACTTCCAAGAGAGCGTCAGCGGGGACGACAAGCTGATCCCCGAGGGTGTCGAGGGCCAGGTCGCCTACCGCGGGCCCCTCTCCGCCGTCGTCCACCAGCTCACCGGCGGCCTCAAGCAGTCGATGTTCTACGTCGGCGGCCGCACCGTGCCCGAGATGAAGGCCCGCGGCCGCTTCGTCCGCATCACCTCGGCCGGCCTCAAGGAGAGCCACCCCCACGACATCCAGATGACGACCGAAGCCCCCAACTACTCGCGGCGCTGACGCGCCGGAACGGACGGGCCGCCTCGGGCCGCGCGCGGTGCACGGGGTGGACCACGCGCAGGGTCTTCGCCCCCGAGGACCGGGAGGGGTGCCGGGCAGCGTCCGCAGGGGTGACGGGGATACTGGGGCGCGGCACACCAGAGTGAGAGGCAGTAGTAGACGTGACTGAGATCGAGATCGGGCGCGGCAAGCGCGGGCGCCGGGCGTACGCCTTCGACGACATCGCCGTGGTGCCCAGCAGGCGCACCCGCGACCCGAAGGAGGTCTCGATCGCCTGGCAGATCGACGCCTACCGCTTCGAGCTGCCGTTCCTCGCCGCCCCCATGGACTCCGTCGTCTCGCCGCACACCGCCATCCGCATCGGCGAACTCGGCGGTCTCGGCGTCCTCAACCTCGAGGGCCTGTGGACACGGTACGAGGACCCCGAGCCGCTGCTGGCGGAGATCGCCGAGCTCGACGAGGCCACCGCCAACCTCCGCATGCGGGAGCTGTACGCCGCGCCCATCAAGGAAGAACTGATCGGGCAGCGCATCAAGGAGGTCCGCGACTCCGGCGTCGTCACGGCCGCCGCCCTCTCCCCGGGCCGCACCGCCCAGTTCTCCAAGGCGGTCGTCGACGCGGGCGTGGACCTGTTCGTGATCCGCGGCACGACCGTCTCCGCCGAGCACGTCTCCAGCGCGGCCGAGCCGCTGAACCTCAAGCAGTTCATCTACGAGCTGGACGTGCCGGTCATCGTCGGCGGCTGCGCCACCTACACCGCCGCCCTCCACCTCATGCGCACCGGCGCGGCCGGCGTCCTCGTCGGCTTCGGCGGCGGCGCCGCGCACACCACGCGGAACGTGCTGGGCATCCAGGTGCCGATGGCGACCGCCGTCGCCGACGTCGCCGCGGCCCGCCGGGACTACATGGACGAGTCCGGCGGCCGCTACGTGCACGTCATCGCCGACGGCGGCGTCGGCTGGTCCGGCGACCTGCCCAAGGCGATCGCCTGCGGCGCCGACGCCGTGATGATGGGGTCGCCGCTCGCCCGTGCGACGGATGCGCCCGGCAAGGGGCACCACTGGGGTATGGAGGCGGTGCACGCGGATGTGCCGCGTGGCCGTCGTGTCGACCTCGGTGCGGTCGGCACCGTGGAAGAGGTCCTTCTCGGGCCCTCGCACACGCCTGACGGGTCCATGAACTTCTTCGGCGCGTTGCGCCGGGCGATGGCTACCACGGGGTACTCCGACTTGAAGGAGTTCCAACGAGTAGAGGTCACCGTCGCCCGCTGACCCCCTGTGGGGCGCAACCCTCCCACCACCCTCACCCCATGTGGGGCGGGCCCCCATACCTCCTCCTTCTTGTGGGGCCACCCACCCCCGAGGGTGTTGCTCTCTGTCTGGGGGAGGAGCCGCCCCAACGCCCGGCCGGCGAGGCCAAGGGGGTCTGGGGGCGGAGCCCCCACCACGGCCGAGAGCACCCTCACGAAAGAAGGGGAAGACCATCTCGGGGGCAGGGGCGCAGCCCCGAGAAGAGGGCTGTCACAGCCGGTGCGCCGCACCAGTGGGGCTCACGCCCCGAGTGTCCAGCAGCAGCTGCGCCTTCGCCGCAAGCCCCTGCAAATCGTAAATCCGATGGTTCTGCAACAGCAGAGTGAGATCCGCGGCTGCGGCGGCCTCGTAGAGGGAGTCGGCGCGGGGCACGGGCTGCCCCGCGACGCGCCACTGCGGGACGTACGGATCGTGGTAGCTCAGCTGGGCGCCGAGTTCTTTGAGGCGTCCGGCGACCTCCCTCGCGGGGCCGCCCTCCTGGCTGGCGAGGTCGGGTTTGTAGGTGACTCCGAGCAGGAGGACGCGCGCTCCGCGCGCGGATTTGCCGTGTTCGTTGAGCAGCGCGGCGGCCCGCTGGGAGACGTAGCGGGGCATCCGTTCGTTGACTTCCTGGGCGAGTTCGACCATCCGCAGGGGGTATCCCAGAGAACGGCTGTGGTAGGCGAGGTAGTTGGGGTCGACGGGGACTCCGGGGCCGCCGACCCCTGGTCCTGGCCGGAAGGAGTGGAAGCCGAACGGCTTGGTCTCCGCGCACCGGACGACGTCCCACAGGTCGATGCCCAGGTCGTGGCAGAAGACGGCCATCTCGTTCATGAGGGCGATGTTGATGTGCCGGTAGTTGGTCTCCAGCAGTTTGCTGGTTTCCGCCTCGCGGGGTCCGCGGGCGCGCACGACCTTGTCGGTGAGCCGCCCGTAGAACGCGGCGGCCGCCTCGGTGCAGGCGGGGGTGAGCCCGCCGATGACCTTGGGGATGGTGGCGTAGCCGTAGCCGCGATTGCCGGGGTCGACGCGGCTGGGTGAGCAGGCGAGGTGGAAGTCGCGCCCGGCGCGCAGCCCGGAGCCGTCCTCCAGCAGGGGCCGGACGACGTCTTCCGTGCAGCCTGGGTAGACGCTCGATTCGACGATGACGGTGGTGCGGGGCCGCAGCCGTGCGGCGAGGGTGCGGGCGGCTGTGCGTACGGCGCTCATGTCGGGTGCGCGGTTGGCGCCCAGCCCCGTGGGCGCGCAGATGACCGCGGTGCGCACCCGGCCGAGTACGGCCGGGTCGGTGGAGGCGCGGAATCCGCCCGCGAGCATGCGCCGTACCTCCGCGGCGCTGAGCGGGGCGTCCTGCGGGGGGCGGCCCGCGCCGAGGTCGGCGACGGTGGCGTCGTCGGGGTCGTAGCCGAGGGTGCCGATTCCGTTCGCCGTGGCGGCCTGGGCGAGCGGCAGCCCCGAATGGGTGAGTCCCAGCACGGCGAGGTCTGCGGGCATGGCAGCGGTCTTCCCTTCCCCTTGTCGGCCCGGTCCCGTCCCCGGGCAGCACCGGGAGTGGCGAGCGGCGCTCATTAAGGTTAAGAGCCCATATGACAGACAAGTCGGATTGCGCGCTCAGCAGGGCCGACGCTCAGCCAAACTCGCGGGAATGGGGGACCATCGTCAGGGGGACCACGGGGTCCATGGGGTCCGGTGGGCCCACGGGGGCGGTATGCGAGGCAGGACCGGCAGGGACGGGACGAAACCGGCGACGGCGGAGGGCGACAGGCGGCAGACGGACGGCGAGCACGCACGGCGAAGGGCGCACAGCGCGAACCCACGGCGAACACGCACAGCGAAAGCGCACGGCGAAAGCACACAGCGAACTCACGCACAGCGAAAGCGCACAGCGGACGCGCACCAGGGAGGCAGCAGTGAGGACAGCGGCACTGGGACCGGAACAGCGCGCCGGGGCACTGGCGAGGATGGCGGAGGCCGAGCTCGACGTGCTGGTGGTCGGCGGCGGCATCGTCGGCGCGGGCACGGCGTTGGACGCGGTCACCCGCGGCCTGTCCACGGGGATCGTCGAGGCGCGGGACTGGGCCTCGGGGACGTCGAGCCGCTCCAGCAAGCTGATCCACGGCGGGCTGCGGTATCTGGAGATGCTGGATTTCGCACTGGTGCGCGAAGCGCTGAAGGAGCGCGGGCTGCTGCTGGAGCGCCTCGCGCCGCACCTGGTCAAGCCGGTGCCCTTCCTCTACCCCCTCCAGCACCGGGCCTGGGAACGCCTGTACGCGGGATCGGGCGTGGCGATGTACGACGTCATGTCCCTCTCGTCGGGCCACGGGCGGGGGCTGCCCACGCACCGTCACCTCTCGCGCCGTCACGCCCTGCGCGTGGCTCCCGCGTTGCGCAAGGACGCGCTGGTGGGCGCTTTGCAGTACTACGACGCGCAGGTCGACGACGCCCGCTTCGTCGCCACGCTGGTGCGGACCGCCGCCGAGTACGGGGCGCACGCGGCCAACCGCGCGCGGGTGGTCGGCTTCCTGCGGGAGGGCGAGAGGGTCGTCGGCGCGCGCATCCAGGACCTGGAGCAGGGGGGCGAGTACGAGGTGCGGGCCCGTCAGGTCGTCAACGCGACCGGCGTGTGGACGGACGACACGCAGGGGCTGATCGCCGAGCGCGGCCAGTTCCACGTCCGCGCCTCCAAGGGCATCCACCTGGTGGTGCCCAAGGACCGCATCAACTCCTCGACGGGGCTGATCCTGCGCACCGAGAAGAGTGTGCTGTTCGTCATCCCGTGGGGCCGGCACTGGATCGTCGGCACCACCGACACCGGCTGGGATCTGGACAAGGCGCATCCGGCGGCGTCGAGCGCCGACATCGACTACCTGCTCGACCACGTCAACGCGGTGCTGGCGGTGCCGCTCACGCGGGACGACGTGGAGGGGGTGTACGCGGGCCTGCGGCCGCTGCTGGCCGGTGAGTCGGAGGCGACGAGCAAGCTGTCGCGCGAACACACCGTCGCGCACCCGGTGCCGGGTCTCGTCGTCATCGCGGGCGGCAAGTACACGACCTACCGGGTGATGGCCAAGGACGCGGTCGACGAGGCCGTGCACGGGCTCGACCACCGGGTCGCCGACTGCGTCACGGAGGAGGTGCGGCTGGCGGGCGCCGAGGGCTACCACGCGCTGTGGAACGGCCGGGCGCGGCTGGCCCAGCGCGCCGGGCTGCACGTGGCCAGGGTGGAGCATCTGCTGGGCCGCTACGGCTCGATGACCGAGGAGGTGCTCGACCTGGTGGCCGAGGATCCGAAGCTCGGCGAACCGCTGCCCGCGGCCGACGACTACCTCAAGGCGGAGGTCGTCTACGCGTGCACGCACGAGGGAGCCCGCCACTTGGACGACGTGCTGACGCGCCGTACGCGCATCTCCATCGAGACCTTCGACCGCGGGGCGCGCAGCGCCCGCGAGTGCGCCGAGTTGATGGCGCCGGTGCTCGGCTGGGACGCCGGCCAGGTCGACCGTGAGGTCGAACACTACGAGAAGCGGGTGGAGGCGGAGCGCGAGTCCCAGTTGCAGCCTGACGACCAGACGGCTGACGCGGCCCGGCTGGGGGCGCCGGACATCGTCCCGGTGTAGGTCCGTGTGCGTTTCCGGCGCGGGTCTGTGCGAGCCTGTCCCGGCGGGGGCCCGGCCGCGGGTCCCCCGTTGGACTGGTCGCCCCCGCAAGGGCCGTTGGGCGTGTGAACCCCGGTAAGAAGTGGTGGGGCTGTGGTGTAACCGTGCCGCCCCCGTACACGTCTTGTCAGGACGATGGTTCACAATGAAGGCTCTGCCGGGGGCGGGCTCTCACGCAGAGGGGACACAAGGGGATTCATGAGCGAGGACACGGGACGGCTGGTAGGCGGGCGCTATCGGCTCGGGGATGTCCTCGGGCGTGGCGGTATGGGCACCGTCTGGCGTGGCGAGGACGAAGTCCTGGGCCGTCGTGTCGCGGTGAAGGAGCTTCGGTTCCCCTCCAGTGTCGACGAGGAGGAGAAGCAGCGGCTCATCACCCGCACCCTGCGTGAGGCGAAGGCCATCGCGAGGATCCGCAGCGGCAGCGCCATCACCGTCTTCGACGTCGTCAACGAGGACAGCAGGCCCTGGATCGTCATGGAGCTGGTCGAGGGCCGCTCGCTGGCCGACCAGATCAAGAAGGAGGGGCCGCTCGAACCGCAGCGCGCCGCGCAGGTCGGGCTCGCCATCCTCGACGTCCTGCGCGCCGCCCACCGCGAGGGCATCCTCCACCGCGACGTGAAGCCCTCCAACGTGCTGCTGGAGGACGGCACGGGGCGTGTCGTCCTCACCGACTTCGGCATCGCCAAGGTCGAGGGCGACCCGTCCGTCACCTCCACCGGCATGCTCGTGGGCGCCCCCTCCTACATCTCGCCCGAGCGTGCCCGCGGCAAGCCGCCCGGCCCGCCGGCGGACCTGTGGTCGCTGGGCGGCCTGCTGTACGCCGCCGTCGAGGGCCGCCCGCCCTACGACAAGGGCTCCGCCATCTCGACGCTGACGGCCGTGATGACCGAGCCCATCCCCGTCCCCGAACACGCGGGTGAGCTGCACGAGGTCATCGCGGGGCTGTTGGTGAAGGACCCGGAGAAGCGGCTCGACGTCAGTGGGGCCCGCCTGCTGCTGGAGCCGGTCGCCTCCGGGCTCAAGAGCCCCCTCGGCCCGTCGGGGCGCGACGGCGGCGACCCGACCCGCACCTCCGTGCTGCCCCGGGTGGAGGCGCCCTCCGCCTCGTCCCCGTCGTCCGGCAAGGGCGGCGCACGCTCCGGGGGGCCCGCCTACAGCGCCGGTACGACGGGCGGCAGGCGCAAGCGCCGCTCCGAGGGCACCAGTTCGGGCGAACGGCTGCGCGGCGCTTTCAAGTCCGTGCGGAACGCGGCGGGCGCCGTCGGGGCCGGCGCCGCCGGCGCGGGTGCGGCGGGCACCGGCCGCGGCACCGACTCCGGCTCCCGGCCGGGCTCCGGCTCAGGCAGCGGTTCCCGGCCGGGGAACGGTTCGCCGTCCTCGGGTTCGGGGGGAGCCGGTTCGGGCGGTTCGGGCCATGGGGCCGGTTCCGGCAGTGCGTACGCCGACGGCCGGCGCGGTTCGGCCGCGTCCTCGGGGGCTCCCGCCGCCTCGTCGCCCTCCGTGCCGCCCGTTCCGTCGAGCCCGCCGTCGGCCCCGCGGACACCTCCGCGCCCGTCGTCGCCGCCCACCACGTCCTCGACGACCCCGCGGACGGGCCCTCGGACGGAGAAGCCCGCGAGCGGCAAGAGCACCGAAGGCAAGGGGGCTGACGGCGCGGTCGACTCCCGCGACGGCGGTGCGGCAGGCCGCACCTCCAGTGCGCGCACGACGGGGACCGGCACGGGCGCGTCAGGTGCCTCCTCCCGAGGTGCGGGGCGGAAGGAGACCGGGCAGCCGTCCGGTGCGTCGTCCGGCTCCGGGGCCGCTTCCGGGTCCGGAGCCGCCGCGAAGGGCAAAGGCAAGGACAGCGGCAGCGGCAAGGCCGCGGGTGCCGCGTCCGCCCCCCGCTCCTCGTCCGCTCCCGCGACGGATTCTGCCTCCGGCGCGGGTGACGGCGCGGGCGGTGCGGGGGAGCGCGCGGGGGCAGGGCTCCCGGGTGCCGCCGGCGCGGGGCCGCTGCCTGCGGCAGGCAGCGGCGGCCGGGCGCTGCCGCCGGAGAGCGGGGGCAGCGGCGCGATCACGTCGCTGCGCGACCTGAGGGATCTGCCCGAGCTCCGCAAGGGCCTGCCTCCGCGGACGCTGGCGCTCGTGGCGGGGGCCGTGGTCGTCGTCATCGTGGTCATCGTCGTGCTGGTGGTGAGCCTGAGCGGCGACGGCGACGGCAAGGGTGACGGCGCGTCCGGTAAGGGCTCGGCCACCGCGGGCGCGGAAAAGGCCGGCAGCGGCGGTCCCAGAAAGGGCCAGGGCGAGGGCGCGGCGAAGGACGGTCGGACGTCCGACGGCGAGCAGGACGGCAAGAGCGACAAGGGCGGCGAAAGCGACAAGGGCGGCGGCGAGGACGAGGCGTCCGACTCCGGTCTGCCGGACGGCTACGGAGAGGTGAAGGACGACAGGTTCCACTTCTCCGTCGCGATGCCCGACGGCTGGAAGCGCTACGGCATAGCGGGCAGCAACTCGGGCGGCAAGTACGCGGCCGGCTCGGGCGGCTACCCGAGGATCCAGATCGACCGCACGAGCAGCCCCGGCGCGGACGCCGCCAAGTCCTGGCGCCAGCAGGAGTCGGCGGCCACGAGCAAGAGCCCCGGCTACAAGCCGCTGGGCATCAAGTCGGTCGAGTGGCGGGACTATCCGACCGTCGCCGACTGGCAGTTCCTGCGCGAGGAGGACGGCAAGAAGGTCCACGTCCTCAACCGGGGCTTCAAGGTCGACGACGAGAACGGCTACGCGATCCTCATCACGTGCGAGGCCGACGCCTGGCAGGACGAGGAGTGCGAGACGCTCAGGGACACGGCGTTCGAGACGTTCAAGCCACTCTGACCGCCCGCGCCGCGCGGGAACGGCGGCGGGAGCGGGCCCGGTCGCGGTGACGCGCGCGGTTCCCGGACGTATCGTGGCAGACGCGGGCCGTCACCCTCCGCAAGCGTGCGGAGAGGAAACGGAGTTGGCGGCCTCGCGCACGGTTGGGGAGGCGTCGTGGAGGAGCACGCGGAGTACGCGGGACGGCTGTTGGCCGGCCGCTACCGTCTGCCTCTGCCGCCCGCCGACGCGTACGAGTTCGCCGAGTCCCCCGCCTGGGACACCGTCGGCGGCCAGGAGGTCCTGGTGCGCCAGGTGCCGCTGCCCGAGGTGGTCGAGGCGGAGGTCGTCGAGGCGGACCTGCTCGACGACGGCCGGGGCGGGTACGGGCCCCGGGGCGGCCTCGGGGCATACGGTGCGGCGGAGCCGGGCGGGCCGGGGTATCCCGGCGGCCGGGGTGGCGGCCGGGCGACCCGGCGTCCCGACGATCCGGCGGTGCGCAGGGCGATGGAGGCCGCCGTCGCCGCCGCGCAGTTGCCCGACCACCCCGGACTCGATCAGGTCTTCGACGTCTTCGTGGAGGACGGCGGGCTGTGGATAGTGAGCGAACAGGTGCCCGCCCGCTCCCTCGCCACGCTGCTGTCCGAGCGTCCACTGAGCGCCCACCGTGCCGCCGAGATCGCCGCCGACCTGCTGGCCGCGCTGGGTGTCGTGCACGTCCACGGCTGGGTGCACCGGAACGTCACCGCGCGCACCGTGCTCATCTGCGAGGACGGCCGGGCGATGCTTACCGGGCTGGCCGCGGGAGCCGCCGAGGAGGCGCTGTGCGGGTACGACCCGCTGCCCGGGGCGGACGAGCCGGAGGCCGCCCCCTCACCGCCCGAGGGCAGCCCTCCGGGCGACGCCGCCCCCGGGGCCAGGCCCCAGACCCGGGCACAGGCACTGCCCCAGGCACCGAGCGAGCCCCCACCCCGGGCCCGGACACCTGACGCAGAGCCCGCGACCTGGACGGGGCGCAGGCTTCCCGAAGGGTTCACGGCGCGCGGGGAGGACCCGTACGCGGCCCGCGGGGAGGGGCGGGGCATCTTCGGGTTCGAGGGCATCGACCCCGAGGAGGACGTGCGCGGGCCGCGCGGCCGGGGTGCGCGTCGGCCCGGTTCCGGCGAAGGCGGTGACGGAGCGACGGACCCGCTGTCGGCGCGCGCGGCCCGGCGCGGTGCGATCGCGGCGTACCGGGAGGGCGCACAGCGCGCCGTCGCCGACACGCGGAGCGCGGAACGCCGCACCGGTGGCCCCGGCCCCGAGCACGGACGCGCCCCCCACGGGGCCGGCGAGAGCGATCACCGTCCTCAGGCCGCCGACTGGTGGTCCACCGCGCCGGATGGCGGGGACGGTGGCGGCGACGGGCACCACCCGCCTGGCGCGCTGGACGACGAGGTCCGCTGGCTGCCGTCCGAGGAGGACGAGGTGCGGCCCGACGCGCTGGAGGGGGGCGACGGAGGGCGCCAGGTCGAGCGGGACGAGATCTACGGGCCGCGCGCGGCGGGTCCCTACGGTGCGGGGGTGTCGCCGTACGGCGGGAGCGGTCCGACCGCGCTGCCGGGCGCGCGGCGCCAGGACAGCCGCGGCGTTCCCGCGCAGTGGACCGCAGGGCCCGAACGCCCGGACGAGACGCGCCGCCATCTGAGGGGGCTTCCCGCCTCCTCCCCGAACGGGGAAGCCGACGAGGGCACTCTCCCTGACGAGGGCGCCTTCCACGGCGACAACGCCCGCCACCGCGAGGGCTCCCGCCAGGGCGGACCCGCCTTCCCCGGGGAGGACGGCGCCTGTGCCCCGGAGCCGGCCGGCGTTCCCGCCGATCCTCCCTGGGGGGAGGCGGCGGACGCGGAGGCCGCCCCGGGACGGTTCCGCGGTCCCGCGACGGCGCTGGCGGCCGAGCGGGCGCGGCACGCCCGGATGACGGTCGTCGGCCCGGTGACGGAGCGGTGGGCACCCGAGCAGGCCGGTCCCGTGTACGAGAACTGGCGGCTGGCGCCGCCCGTCGGCCCCGCCGCCGACCTGTGGGCGCTGGGCGCGCTCCTCTTCCGCGCGGTGCAGGGCCATGCGCCCTATCCCGAGGACAGCGCCGCCGAGCTGGTGCAGATGGTGTGCGCGGAGCCGCCCGCCTTCGCGGAGGACTGCGGTCCGCTGCGTCCCGTCGTCGAGTCGCTGATGCGCCAGGACCCCACGGAGCGCCCGGACTTCGAGGAGCTGCGTGGCTGGCTGCGTTCGCTCGTCCGTTCGGCGCCGGAGCCGGATGTGGGGCTGCGGACGGTGACGGCGCCGTCGCTCGAACCCGGAGGCCCGTCCGACCCGCGCAGGCTGCCGATCGTGCGGCGGCGCGGCGAACTGGTGCGCAGACGTCGCCGCTCCAGGCGCCCCGACGACCGGCGCCGCCCGCGCCGCGCACGCGCGCAGCCGAGCGCCGCCGCCCCCGCCCCGGCGCCCGACCGCGCGGAGGCCCTGGCGCCCGCGCGGCTGCCGGAGTACGAGCCCGCCGGGGCGCCGGGGCAGGCCGTGCCGCGGAAGAAGAGGGAGCGGGCGCGGCGGCAGGGCGGAGCCGGGCCGCGCCGGCTCGGTCTGGTGATCCTGGGGCTGGTGCTGCTCGGTATGGCGGCGGCGGTCGCGTTCGTCATGTGGTTCCTGCCGGACAAGGAGGAGAGCGGGGGCAACCAGAAGTCCTCCGTCGTCGTGCCGGAGGAGCGGGACCGTGCGAACGGCCACGAGAGCGCCGAGGACGAAAGCGGTGACAAGGAAAGCGGCAAGGGCGGGGACGAGGACGGTGAGAAGGGGCAGGGCGGCAAGGGGGCCGCGTCGTCCGCCGGGCCCGGGGCGAAGTCCCCGCGGGCACCCGAGGGGTACAAGACCAGCCGGGATCCCGCGGGGTTCCGGATCGCCGTGCCCGAGGAGTGGGACCGGCGCTCGGCCAACGGGCGCGGGCAGGTGCGCTACAACGGCGGCCAGGTGGAGATGGTCGTCGTGGGCGGGCGGGACAGCACGGAGAAGTACGGCAAGGACCCGATGACGTACCAGAGCGAGGACGAGCCGGAGCTGTCCGCCTACCGTGCGGCGGACTGGGCGAGTACGGGCGGGTTGCGCCGCATCGACGTGGGCGACACCGCCATGGCCGAGGGCACGTTCTCCTGGCGTGAGGGCGGCGGGCGGCAGGTGTACGCCCGCAACCGGGCGATGATCCTGGACGGCCGCTACCACGTGCTGCTCGTGATCGGTTCCAAGAGCCACCGGGCCGAGATCGACCGCCATTTCGAGGCGGTCGCCGACACCTACCGTGTCACGGGGGTCCGTTGACGGTCACAGGTCTGTGAAGTCGGTGGCGCTCGCATTTCCGATTGGTCCAGGGTGGAGGCCATGACGCATTCGGGGGAGCAGGGGCACCGGTTGGACGAGTCGACCAGTTACGGGCTGCGGCCGCCCGCGCAGGCGAGCCACCAGGACCAGCAGCCCTCCCAGCCCCCGAACGCCCCGCAGACGCCACCGCCCTCGCAGGCGGCACCGGCCTCCCAGCCTCACCAGCCCCCGAACGCCGGGCAGGCGCCCCAAGAGGCGCATCACGCGCCGCAGGTGTCGCGAGGTGAGCCGGGCCCTCCACCCGCGCGGGATCCGCGCACCTACGAGCCGACCAGGGCCTCGGTGCCGACGCCGCCCGCGACAGGCGCTGATCCGGGCGCGGGGCGGCTGGTCGGCGGCCGTTACCGCCTCGCGTCCCGGCTGGGGCACGGTGGCATGGGCACGGTGTGGCGGGCCCACGACGAGGTCGTCGACCGGGACGTGGCGGTCAAGGAACCGCGGCTGCCCGACCACCTCTCACCGCACGAGCGCGAGACCATGCACGCGCGGATGCGCCGCGAGGCGCGTACCGCGGCGCGTATCGAGCACCCTTCCGTCGTCACCATCCACGACGTGGTGGTCGAGGACGACCAGCCGTGGATCGTCATGGAGCTGGTCCAGGGCCGTTCGCTGGCCGACGTGCTGGGCGAGGGCACTCTGGACGCGCGCGAGGCGGCCCGGATCGGCCTCGCGGTGGCGGGGGCGCTGGACGCCGCCCACGAGAAGGGTGTGCTGCACCGCGACGTGAAGCCGGACAACGTGCTGCTGGGCCGGTACGACCGGGTGGTGCTGACCGACTTCGGTATCGCGCAGGTGCAGGGCGAGCAGGGGCTGACGGAGACGGGCACGTTCGTCGGCTCGCCCGAGTTCACCGCGCCGGAGCGGGTGCTGGGCCAGCGCCCCGGGCCCGAGTCGGACCTGTGGTCGCTGGGCGTGGTGCTGTACGCGGCGACCGAGGGCGTCTCCCCGTTCCGCCGTTCCAACAGCCCGGCCACGCTGCAAGCGGTGCTCTCGTCCGAGCCGCAGCGGCCCGCGCGGGCGCTGAGCGCGTCCGGTGCGTTCGGGATGCTGCTCACCCGGCTGCTGGCCAAGGAACCGGCGCTGCGTCCGGACGCGACGGAGGTCCGCCAGACGCTGGAAGACGTGGCACGTCCGCCGCTGCGCTCGCCGCGTGCCGCGTCGGGACGGAGCAGCGGGGGCGGCGCGGTCGCGCGCGGGCTGGGCGGGTTCTTCGGCAAGCTGCGTACCGAGCGCCGCTGGCAGTTCGGCACGGGCGGCGTGGTGGTCGCGCTCGCGGCCGCGCTCACGCTGTTCTTCGTCCTGACGGCCGACCAGGCGCCGGAAGGCTGGCACACGCGCGACGAGGACAAGCGGGTGCGGGCCTCGCTGGCCGTGCCCGAGGAGTACAAGCGCAGCGCCGACGAGCAGTCGGTGGCCTTCACCGATCCGGGGAGCGTCATCTCGATGGAGCTGAGCCGCTCCAGCAAGGGCGTCAAGGACAGCTCGCTGGCGGAGGCCAACTCCTGGAAGCACTTCTACGAGGACGGCGCCGAGGAGGACGGCTACAGCGACACGATGGGCAACGTCGTCTCCCGGGTGACGGAGGCCGATCAGCAGGGCAAGGAGGCGGCCGAGGTCCTCACCACCTTCCAGGGCCTCAACGACGTGGACGAGCCCGAGGGCCCCAAGAAGTTCCGGCACGAGTTGGTCTACGTCAACGGTGACGGCGTGCGCTGGCGGCTCAGGGTGGAGATGCCCGCCAAGGGGAAGTCGCACCAGGACGGCGAGCAGGTCTTCGACGAGGCGAAGAAGTCCCTGAAGATCCACGATCTGTGACCGTGCGGCAGTGACGGTCCGGCGCACCCGCGCGGTGTTGCCAGCAATCACTGGCGGATTCCGTGAAAAGGGGTTACCGCTGGGTATACGAGCCGGTGCCCCGAGTCGTACGCTCGGGCGCATGACGGACTCGCTGGACAGCACCAACCCCTCGGCCGCCGCTCCCGCCGACGGCAATCCGGTGGCCCCCGCGCCCGCGGGTGCGCGGTCCGCGGCCGACGTGGTCACCAGGGACCTCGTCGCGGCGCTGACCCGCGGCGTGGTGGGCAGCGGCAAGACCACCAGTCGCTCCCCCTTCACCGGAGACGTGCTGGCCGAGCTGCCCGAGTCCACCCCCGAGGACGTCGCCACCGCTTTCGAGACGGCCCGTGCGGCGCAGCGGCGGTGGGCGGCGCTTCCGGTGCGGCAGCGCGCCGCCGTACTGCTGCGCTTCCACGATCTCGTGCTGGCCCGCCAGTCGGAGGTGCTCGACCTCATCCAGCTGGAGACCGGCAAGGCGCGGCTGCACGCGCACGAGGAGGTGCAGGCGGTCACCGTCGCCGCCCGCCACTACGGCCGCAAGGCCGCCTCCTACCTGCGGCCCAAGCGGCACACAGGGGCGATACCCGCGCTGACGAAGGTCACCGAGCTGCGTCACCCCCGGGGCGTCGTCGGCCAGATCGCGCCCTGGAACTACCCCTTCGAGCTGTCCGTCGGAGACGCGCTGCCGGCCTTCGCCGCCGGCAACGCGGTGGTGATGAAGCCCGACACCCAGACCGCGCTGACCGCGCTGTGGGCCCGCGACCTGATGATCCAGGCGGGATTGCCGGAAGACGTGTGGCAGGTCGTCCTCGGGGAGGGCCCCGTGATCGGCCCCGAGGTCGCCGACCGCGGCGACTACGTCTCCTTCACCGGCTCGACCCGCACGGGGCGCGAGGTCGCCCAGCGCGCCGCGGCCCGCCTGGTGGGCTGCTCGCTGGAGCTGGGAGGCAAGAACGCGATGCTCGTCCTGGACGACGCCGACCTCGACAAGGCGGCGGCGGGCGCGGTGCGCGGCGCCTTCTCCTCCGCCGGGCAGCTGTGCATCTCCATCGAGCGCCTGTACGTCCACGAGTCGGTCGCCGACGCCTTCCTGGAACGCTTCCTGGCCCGGGTGCGGGCCATGCGGCTCGGGACGTCCCTCGCCTACGGCGCCGACATGGGCTCTTTGGTCTCCGAGCGGCAGCTGGAGACGGTACAGCGGCACGTACGGGACGCCGTGGCCAAGGGCGCGAAGGTGCTGGCGGGTGGCAGGCACCGCCCGGACGCCGGCCCGCTGTTCCACGAGCCGACCGTGCTGGAAGGCGTCGAGCAGGACATGTCCGTCTGCGGCGAGGAGACCTTCGGGCCCGTCGTCTCCGTCTACCGCTTCGCCGACGTGGACGAGGCGATCGACCTCGCCAACCGCAGCGCCTACGGCCTCAACTCCTCCGTCTGGAGCGGCAACGGCCGCCGCGCCCGCGAGGTCGCCGCCCGGTTGCGCACCGGCACCGTGAACGTCAACGAGGGCTACGCCTCCGCGTACGGCAGCGCCCAGGCCCCCATGGGCGGCATGGGCGACTCAGGACTCGGCCGCCGCCACGGCTCGGAGGGCATCTTGAAGTACACCGAGCCGCAGACGGTGGCACACCAGCGGGTGCTGCCGATGGCGCCGTCGCTCGGCATGAGCGACGAGGCGTACGCCGCGTTCATGTCGCGCTCCCTCAAGGCGCTCAAGACGCTCCGCTTCCGCTGAGCGACCGCCGCCGTGCCCGGCGGCCCCGCCCCGCCCGTGAAACCGCCGCCGTCCCCACCGGCGGCCGGCCCGCACCGTCACCGCAGAACCGGAGGTACTCGTGTCCCTACCCCACGCTGCCCAAAAGCGGGCGGAAGCAGACCCGTTCGACTACGACGTGCTGGTCGTCGGCTCCGGTTTCGGCGGCTCCGTCACGGCGCTGCGGCTGACCGAGAAGGGCTACCGGGTCTGCGTGCTGGAGGCCGGTCGGCGCTTCTCGCGGGACGAGTTGCCCAAGAACTCCTGGGATGTGAAGAACTTCCTGTGGGCGCCCTCGCTCGGCCTCTACGGCATCCAGCGCATCCACCTGCTCGCCAATGTCATGATCCTGGCAGGAGCCGGGGTCGGCGGCGGATCCCTCAACTACGCCAACACCCTCTACGTGCCCCCCAAGCAGTTCTTCGAGGACCGCCAGTGGGGCCACATCACCGACTGGCAGGCCGAACTCGCGCCCTACTACGACCAGGCCAAGCGCATGCTCGGCGTCCGCCTCAACCCCACCACCACCCCCTCGGACGTCCACCTGAAGGCCGCCGCGGACCGCATGGGCTACGGCGACACCTTCCACCTCGCCCCCGTCGGCGTCTTCTTCGGCGACGGCGAGGACGGCGACGGCACCGCGCGCACCGCCCCCGGCGACCAGGTCCCCGACCCCTACTTCGGCGGCGCGGGCCCCGTACGCACCGCCTGCGTCGAGTGCGGCGAGTGCATGACGGGATGCCGCAGGGGCGCCAAGAACACCCTCAACGAGAACTACCTCCACCTCGCCGAGAAGGCCGGAGCCGAGATCCGCCCCCTCACCACCGTCGTCGGCATCCGCGAGCGCACCCCGGGCACCGACGAGGACGGCTACGAGGTGGCGACGCTGCGCACCGACAGGCGCCGCGCCGCCCCCCGCGTCCTGCGCGCCCGCCGCGTCGTCCTGGCGGCCGGCACCTACGGCACGCAGAAACTGCTGCACCGCGTCAAGGACGCCGGCACACTGCCCCGCCTCTCCCCGCGCCTCGGCGAGCTGACCCGCACCAACTCCGAGGCCCTCGTCGGCGCGCAGACCGTGGCGCGCCGCTACCGCAAGAAGTGGGGCAAGGGCGCGGAGCTCGACTTCACCAAGGGCGTCGCCATCACCTCCTCCGTCCACCCCGACGCCAACACCCACATCGAGCCCGTCCGTTACGGCAAGGGCTCCAACGCGATGAGCGCACTGACCACCCTCCAGGTGCGGCAGAACACCACCCTGCCCGGCGCCCTGGCGCACGTCCTGACCTGCCTGCGGCACCCCGCGCTGTTCGCCCGCTCGCTGTCCGCGCGCAAGTGGTCCGAACGCATCATCATCGGGCTCGTCATGCAGACGCTCGACAACTCGCTGACCACCTACCGCAAGGAGGGCGGCCTCGGCAAGGGCATGCTCACCGCGCGGCAGGGCCACGGCGCCCCCAACCCGGTGCACATCCCCGAGGGCGCCCAGGCGGCGACCGCCCTCGCCGAGGAGATCAACGGCTTCGCCGGCACCAACGTCGGCGAACTGATGGGCACCCCGCTCACCGCCCACTTCCTGGGGGGCTGCCCCATCGGACAGGACGCCGACCACGGCGTCATCGACCCCTACCACCGGCTGCACGGCCACCCCGGCATCTCCGTCGTCGACGGCTCGGCCGTCTCCGCGAACCTCGGCGTCAACCCGTCCCTGACCATCACCGCACAGGCGGAACGCGCCATGTCCTTCTGGCCCAACAAGGGCGAGAGCGACCCGCGTCCCGCCCAGAGCGCCGCCTACCAGCGGTTGGCACCCGTCGCACCGGCGAAGCCCGCGGTACCCGAGAGCGCCTTCGGGGCACTGCGGCTGCCGCTGCTGCCGGTGCCCGAGGTGCCGACGCGGGACGCGCGGACGCCGGACTGAACCCCTCTCGCGGGAGCGCCGGTGCCGGTGCGGCGGTCAGGGCGCCGGCACGACGAAGGGCCCCGTGGCGCCGGCCGGGTGGGTGGCGGCAGCCGCGGGGCCCTCGGACCAGCACCGGCGTCAGGGCAGCGCCCGTGCTGAGAGGCGGCGCCGGGGGGAAGCGCCGCCGGATTGGTCGAACCAATGGCGGAGGTCCGCCACGGCCGACCCGTGGTCGTCGAGTGGTGTGCTCGCTGGGCTCGCTCTCGCATCGTCCTGGATGCGGCTCACCTTCCGCAACCGTTTCGACGGGGCGGGATTCAGGGGGTCTCCCCGGTCAACTGCGGAGCCCGCAGCGCGCTTGTGGCGTCGTCGGAAGACCGCGGAGCGGCCGGCCCAGGGCGTCCCCGGGACCGGCCGCTGTCGTGACCGGGCTGCTGTCCCCTGCCGTCCGGTCACAGCACCGAAGCGAGGTCCCACGACGCCCGGCGTCTCCCCTCCCGGGAAGGACGGACGTCTCATCGCTCCGGTGACGCCGCCCCGCTCGCCGCCGGGCGCCCGGCGGAGATCAGGGACACCGGGATCAACGAAGCCCCTCCGGGCCGGTCACGCGCCGTACGGGTGAGGCCCCCTCGGGGCCCCGCGCCCCCGAAGGGGCGCGGGGAACGGTGCGACAAGCCACAACCCGCCCGCGGACCGCACGCTACGGGCAGTGGCACCCCCTCGCCGGAACAGGATGTGCAGGACAAGTCCCAGTGCCGCGGCACAGCTCTAGTGTCCGCGGCACAGCCGCAACAGCGTCATCGCCAGATCGCGGCCCGCTGAGCCGAGCTCACTGCTGTAGTGGTCGAGGATCTCCATCTCGCGAGCGAGATGGACCCGGCGGCCACCCGACTCGATCCGTACGCGCTGGATCGTCTCCGAGATCTCCATCCGGTCGCGGACCAGCGCCACGATGCGGGCGTCCAGCGCGTCGATACGGGCGCGCTCCGCGGCGATCACCGCCTCGGGGTCGTCCGGAGCGGTCGTCGGGGTCGGTGGGGTGACGGTGCTTGAGCGCATCAACTGCCAGCTCCTCAGCTCGGTGGAGCCCTCGGGCCTCGGCGGCCCGGAAGCCGGCACACAGGCGCCCCGGGCCTTGGCCGGCCCGGGGCGCCTGGGGAAGTCGTGTGTTCTCTTGCTCACACAGAACGTCGACCATGGCAGCCGGCCGGACCGGTGCCATAGGTAAACCACAAAGCGCTCTGCGTAAACACGCGCCCAGTATGTCACGGCCTCCTGCGGCCGTCCGGCCAGGACGGTGGCCGCCGGAGCGGACGGCGGCGCGGCCCGGGGCGCCGCCCGCGGGGTGCCGGAGCCCGCGCGGGGCATGCGGCCGCGAGGGGATCGGTATCATCGAAGGCGCATCCCCTTCACCGCCGAAAGGCATCAGCTTCGTGGCTTCCAACCCGTCCGAGAGCAGCGCCCCGGACACCGTGCTCGTCGTCGACTTCGGCGCGCAGTATGCCCAGCTCATCGCGCGTCGGGTGCGTGAGGCGCGGGTGTACAGCGAGATCGTTCCCTCGACCATGCCGGCCGCCGAGATGCTCGCCAAGAACCCGAAGGCGATCATCCTCTCCGGCGGCCCCTCCTCCGTGTACGCGGAGGGTGCCCCCTCCCTCGACCGCGGCGTCTTCGAGGCGGGTGTCCCGGTTCTCGGCATCTGCTACGGCTTCCAGCTGATGGCGACGACGCTGGGCGGCACCGTCGACAACACGGGCAGCCGCGAGTACGGCGCGACGTCGCTGGCGGTCTCCAGGTCGGGCTCCACGCTGTTCGAGGGCACTCCGGACGAGCAGCAGGTGTGGATGTCGCACGGCGACGCGTGTTCCGCGGCCCCTGAGGGCTTCACCGTCACGGCGTCCACGGATCTCGTGCCCGTGGCGGCGTTCGAGAACGACGAGCGGAAGCTGTACGGCATCCAGCACCACTGCGAGGTGATGCACTCCACGCACGGCCAGCAGGTGCTGGAGCACTTCCTGTACCGGGGCGCGGGGCTGACCCCGTCGTGGACGACGGAGAGCATCGTCGACGAGCAGGTCGAGGCGATCCGGGCGCAGGTCGGCAGCAAGCGCGCGATCTGCGGGCTGTCCGGCGGTGTGGACTCCGCGGTGGCGGCGGCGCTCGTGCAGCGGGCGATCGGCGAGCAGCTCACCTGCGTGTACGTCGACCACGGGCTGATGCGCAAGGGCGAGACCGAGCAGGTCGAGAAGGACTTCGTGGCGGCGACCGGCGTGCAGCTGAAGGTCGTGGACGCGGCGGACCGCTTCTTGGACGCGCTGGCGGGGGTCGCGGATCCGGAGCAGAAGCGCAAGATCATCGGCCGGGAGTTCATCCGCGTGTTCGAGGCCGCGCAGGCCGAGATCGTCGCGGAGGCGCCGAGCGACGAGCCGGTTGCCTTCCTCGTGCAGGGCACCCTCTACCCGGACGTGGTGGAGTCCGGCGGCGGCACGGGCACGGCCAACATCAAGTCGCACCACAACGTGGGCGGACTCCCCGAGGACCTGGAGTTCGACCTGGTGGAGCCGCTGCGCAAGCTGTTCAAGGACGAGGTGCGGCAGGTCGGCCAGGAGCTGGGGCTGCCGGAGGAGATCGTCCAGCGCCAGCCGTTCCCCGGCCCCGGTCTGGGCATCCGGATCGTCGGCGAGGTGACGCGTGAGCGGCTGGACGTGCTGCGGGAGGCGGACGCGATCGCCCGCGAGGAGCTGACGGCCGCCGGTCTCGACCGCCAGATCTGGCAGTGCCCCGTGGTGCTGCTCGCCGAGGTGCGCAGCGTCGGCGTCCAGGGCGACGCCCGTACGTACGGGCATCCGGTGGTGCTGCGCCCGGTCTCGTCCGAGGACGCGATGACGGCCGACTGGTCGCGCCTGCCGTACGACGTGCTGGCCCGCATCTCGACGCGGATCACCAACGAGGTCTCCGAGATCAACCGGGTCACGCTGGATGTCACGAGCAAGCCTCCGGGGACGATCGAGTGGGAGTGAACCTCCCCTGACGGTCCGCCTGCGACCGCCGTGTGCCCCCGTGTTCCGCCCGGAGCACGGGGGCACACGTGTGTGCGGGATGAAAATGCCCCGGCCCCGGGGGCACCTCGACGCGGTGCGGCACGAGGACGTCGGCCGCCCCGAACCGGTCGAAGGCCATGGCGTGCGTGGTGAGTGTCATCGGTTGTTCTCCTCGTGCACCACTGTCACCGCCGGGCGACCGGCGGCGGACCCTCGAAAGGCGCTGCTCTTCCACACGGCGGCCGGCGGGGTCGGCACGCCGGCGCTCCAGCTCGCGGCGGCGCGCGGGATCCGCGTCATCGGCACCGCGAGCGAGCACAACCACGCGTACGTACGGCGGTTGGGCGCCGAGCCGGTCAGCTGCGGGGAGGGGCTGGCCGAGCGGGTGCGGCGGCTGCGATGGCGGAGAGCGAGCGGGCCACGTGCGGGGCAAGGTGGTGCTGGTGGTGGGGTGACGGGGGCGCACGCGTGCGAGGCGGACGGTGTTGCGGGCCTGCTGCTCGATGTAGTAGTTCTTATACATGAGCGAGCAGGTGCACAACAGGCTGGCGGTCGTGCGGGCGGAGCGGAAGGTGTCCCGCCAGTCGCTGGCCACGGCGGTGGGGGCGCACTACCAGACGATCGGCTACATCGAGCGCGGGCAGTACAACCCCAGCCTCGATCTGGCGCTCCGGATCGCCGCCCACTTCCGGCTCCCGGTGGAGGCGCTGTTCTCCCTGGAGCCCTTCCGCCCGCTCACGGACGAGCTGTACGGCCCGGCCGACGGGGCGGGCAGCGCCGACGACACGGGGAGGACGCCGCGATGACCACGCCGCGCTCGAACGCCACGCGCTACGACACGTGGATGCTCAAGACCATGAACGACGGGCGCACCAAGCGCTACCACGCCACCCGGCGCGCACGGCGCCGCATCGTGGTCGCGCACATCGCGGCCACGGCCGTGGCCGTGGCGGGCATGGTGACGCCGCTCGCCGTCTCGTCCCCCTGGCCGCTGGCCGCCCTCGCGGTGGCGGCGCCGGCCTGGATCCCCCTCATGGGACTCCTCAACTCCATGACGCGGGGCCTGCTGGAGCTGCGCCCCCGCGTCCTGGACGAGCGGCAGCTCGCCGAGCGCGGCACGGTGCACGCGCTGGCCTACCGGATCAGCTCCTCGGCGATGGCCGCTGCGCTGCTCGGCTTCTACGCCGCCTGGCTCACCGGCGCCGGCCTCGACGCCCTCGCCGCCCCGCTGGCCACGGCGGGCTTCGGTCTCCTCGTGCTGCACTGGCTGCTGCCGCACTGGATCGCCGCCCTCCGGGTGCAGGACGAACCGGAAGACGACGAGCCCTGGACCGCGCCGGACCCCACCTGACCTGTCCGTCCGCCGACACCTGACCTGACCTGCCCCGTCCGGGCGGCCGTCCGGTGTACGTGCCGCCTGCGTGGTGTGCGCTGTTCGGGTGGACTCGCCGGTCCCGCGCGCCGCGTCACAGGTGACGCGGCGCGCCGGTGCTACGCAGGGGACATGCGATCTGATTGTCATATCTTCACGCGACGGGGTCTGCTGTTCACCGGCCTCGGCGTCGGCACGGCGGCGCTGACGGGTGTCGCTGCCGGAGCGTTCGCATACCACGACTCCGGGCGGAACGGACACGCCGTCGCCGGCGCGAAGCACCCCGCCGACCCGACGCGGCAGGGCGGCGGTGGCGCCGGCGCGGGCAGGCGGCCGGTACGCGGCCTGCCGCACACGGAGCACGCGGAACACGCCGCCTCCGACAGCTACCGGCTGCGCCCGCTCGCCGGAGAGACGTCGATGGGAGCGCCGAGCGCGCACCCGCCCGTGCGCACCCAGGCGGAGATGACGCTCCCCGGAACCCACGGGCGCCGCGTCCTCGCGCTCACGTTCGACGATGGGCCGCACCCCGTCCACACCCCGGCGCTGCTGGAGGTGTTGCGGCGGCACGGTGTGCAGGCCACGTTCTTCGTCGTCGGCGAGAACGCCGCCGTCTTCCCCGAACTGTTGCACGACATCGCCGCCGACGGGCACGTCGTCGCCAACCACTCCTACAGCCACCGCCAGCTGACGCGGCTGCGCACCAAGGACATCGAGAGCGAACTCTCCCGCACCAGCGAACTCATCGACCGCGTGCTCGGCGCCCCGCCCACCTGGTGCCGCGCCCCCTACGGAGACTGGCACGCCCCCTCGCTGAAGATCTGCGCCCGCCTGGGCATGGAGCCGATGGGCTGGTCCCTGGACACCCGCGACTGGTCACGCCCCGGCACGACCACCATCGTGCGCGCCGTCCTCGACAAGGCCACCCCCGGCGCCATCGTCCTCCAGCACGACGGCGGCGGCCGCCGCGACCAGACCGTCCAGGCCGTCGACCGCTACCTGCCCGTACTGCTGGAGCAGGGCTACACCTGCGTACGCCCAGAGGCGTGAGCACCGCGCCCCGGGGAGAGACGCGACAAGGTCCCGCGGAACCGTGCCGCGGGGCCTCGTCTGCGTGGTGATCGCCTACCGGATGGCCTTGATCAGCTCTCCGTCCGGGGTGTCACCGCTCAGCTCCCACAGGAAGGTGCCGCCCAGCTTGTGGTGCTTGGCCCAGTCGACCTTGCCGTGCAGGGTCTCCGGGGTGTCGTAGCTCCACCACTGGTCGCCGCAGTGCGCGTAGGCGGTGCCCCCGACCTTGCCGGTGGCGGGGCAGCGGGTCTTGAGCACCTCGTAGTCCTCGATGCCCTGCTCGTAGGTGCCGGGCGCCGGGCCCGTCGCCGTTCCGCCGGGCTCCGACTGCGTCACCCCGCTCCAGCCGCGGCCGTAGAAGCCGAGCCCCATCAGTACCTTGTCCCTGGGCACTCCGCTCATGACGAGCCTCGCGATGGCCGCCGCGGTGCTGAACGACTCCTTGGGGATGCCGTTGTAGTCGTCCAGCGGCGAGTGCGGTGCCGTGGGCCCCTGCTGGTCGAAGGCGCCGAAGTAGTCGTAGGTCATCGGCAGGTACCAGTCGACGTACTGCGCGGCCGACTTGTAGTCGGCGGCCTGCATCTTCCCGTCCTTGGAGGCGTCCCCGGTGATGGCCGCGGTCACCAGCTTGTCGCCGAACTTGCCACGCAGCGACTTCATCAGGTTGGTGAACGCGTCACGGCCGCTGGTGTCGCAACCGAGACCGCAGGCGTTGGGGTACTCCCAGTCGATGTCGATGCCGTCGAAGAGGCCCTTCCACCGCGGGTCGTTGACCAGGTTGAAGCAGGACTCGGCGAAGGCGTCCGGGTTCTTGGCCGCCTCGGTGAAGCCCTTGGACCAGCTCCAGCCGCCGAAGGACCACAGCACCTTCAGGTTCGGGTGCTTCTTCTTGAGCTTCAGCAGCTGGTTGAAGTTGCCGCGCAGCGGCTGGTCCCAGGTGTCGGCCTGGCCGTCGACGCTCTGCTCGGCGGTGTAGGCCTTCTCGTGGTCGGCGTAGCTGTCACCCACGGTGCACTTGCCGCCCTGGACGTTGCCGAAGGCGTAGTTGATGTGGGTCAGCTTGTCCGCCGAGCCGGAGGTCTCAATATTCTTTACATGGTAATTGCGCTGGTAGACGCCCCAGTTGGTGAAGTAGCCGACGGTTTTTCCTGCTGCCGACGAGTCCGCGGCAGCGGCCAGGTCCGGCCGCTTGCCGTCGTCGCCTGACGTGGTGTTGACGGTGATCAGGGTCACGGCCACGGCCGCCGCGCACAGCGCGGCTATCACGGCGAAGAGGCCGCGGCGGGATCCCCGGTCGTCTGAGAAGTCCTGTCTGCTGTCAGATCCGAACATGGTCACCTCGCGTAGGGGGTGCGGAAAGGTGCCCGTCGTCCGCTCGCGCGGACGGAGCAGGACTGGAGCAGTCCAGCAACGTTCGGAACACTCTCAGCACCGCAGGCACCGCCCCCAGACACGGGCGGACCCACGGTTCGGTTCACTCCACCGCCGCGAGCAGGTCTTCTCCCGCGGCGCGCCCTACACCAGCCGCCGCGCCGTCGCCCACCGGGTCAGCTCGTGGCGGTTGGACAGCTGGAGTTTCCGCAGCACCGCCGAGACGTGGGACTCGACCGTCTTGACGGAGATGAACAGCTGCTTGCCCACCTCCTTGTAGGCGTAGCCGCGGGCGATCAGCCGCAGGACCTCGCGTTCGCGCTGGGTGAGGCGGTCCATGTCCTCGTCGACCGGCGGGGCGTCGGTGGAGGCGAAGGCGTCCAGGACGAAGCCGGCCAGCCGCGGGGAGAAGACCGCGTCGCCGTCCGCGACGCGGAAGATGGCGCCGACCAGGTCACCGCCCGTGATGGTCTTGGTGACGTAGCCGCGCGCGCCACCGCGGATGACGCCGATGACGTCCTCGGCGGCGTCGGAGACCGACAGCGCGAGGAAACGGACGGGCTGGTCAGGATCGCCCATCAGCGGCGCGCAGCGGCGCAGCACCTCGACCCCGCCGCCACCGGGCAGGTGGACGTCGAGCAGGACCACGTCGGGGCGGGTGGCCTCGATGACCGTCATCGCCTGGTCGACGTCGCCCGCCTCACCCACGACGTCGACACCCGTCTCGTCGGTGCGGCCGATCTCCGCCTGCACGCCCGCGCGGAACATGCGGTGGTCGTCCACGAGGACGACCCGGACCCGCCGGTCCCCTCCGGCGTCCGCGCCCTGCTCCTCGCCCGCCGCACCCGTCTCGTTCGGTCCGTCCGTCACGACTCCGCCGCCCTCTCCATCTCCAACTCGACCTCGGTCCCCTCGCCCGGTGCGGTGCGCAGCCGTGCCGTGCCGCCGTTGCGGCGCATCCGGCCGATGATGGACTCGCGTACGCCCATCCTGTCCGATGGCACGGTGTCCGGGTCGAAGCCCGGACCGCGGTCCCGTACGGAGATGAAGACGGTACGCCCCTCCACCTCGGCGAAGACCTGCACGGCGCCGCCCTCGCCACCGTACTTGGCGGCGTTGACCATCGCCTCGCGCGCGGCCTGGAGCTGCGCGCCCAGCGCCTCGTCGAGAGGGCAGTCGCCGACGCAGACGACCTCGACGGGGACCCCGTGGTGGTCCTCGACCTCGGCGGCCGTGGCCTTGACCCCCTCGGCCAGCGTCGTGGGCTCGTCCTCCTCCTCGACGGGCCGCGTCCTGCCGGCCGCGTCCGTGGGCTTGTACAGCCAGGCGCGCAGCTCGCGTTCCTGGGCGCGGGCCAGGCGGGCGACCTCGCGGGGCTTGTCGGCGTTGCGCTGGATGAGGGTGAGCGTGTGCAGCACGGAGTCGTGGACGTGCGCGGCGACCTCGGCCCGCTCCTGGGCGCGGATACGCATCAGCCGTTCCTCGGAGAGGTCCTGCACCATGCGCACCAGATAAGGGCCCGCCATCAGGGCGATGCCGACCAGCACCGCCAGCGCCGCCTGAAGCACGGAGCCCAGATGGCTGACCGAGCCCTGCACGACCACGATGCCGGTCACCCCGACGGCGACCAGCGCGACCCCCGCGGCGCTGCGGGCCAGCGGCAGCAGCCTGGCGCGCCGCCCGACCTCGACCCAGTGGGCGCGGCGGGAGTTGTCGGCCTGCCGCCACACCAGGGCGACGCCGATCCCGATGAGGACGACCGGCCACAGGTAGGTGTTGGCCGCGCCGAACTGGAGGTTGTCCGCGGTGACGAAAATGGCGACGACCAGCGCCAGTACGGCGATGAACTGGCCCTTGTCCGGCTTGTGGAACAGCCGGCGGCGCAGCCCGCGCCGGTCGGTGACCGCCTCCGTCAGGCCCGCCGCACCGGTGCGGTGCCCCGCGCCGACCCCGCCGGTGCCGAGCGGGACGACGAACCAGAACGCCGCGTACAGCAGCACCCCGAGCCCGTTGGCGAGGGCGAGCGCGATGAAGACGATCCGCACCCAGGAGACCGGCAGCGCCAGATGCCCCGCGAGACCGCGCGCCACGCCGCCCAGCATCCGCCCCTCCGCGCTGCGGTAGAGCTTGCGCTGCGGCGGCTCTTCGGCGGACGGGTCCGCGGACGCGGGCCCCTGCGAGGGCGCGTCCACGGTCGGAGAGGCGGGCGCTGTCATGCTCCGATCGTCACACGCCCGGCGCGCCGGGACATCAGGGTCGACCCCTGAGGCTCCCCCGAGGCGGCCTGGGAACGGCGCACGGGGCGCTCTCGCCGATCTCAGGGATCGCTCCGGGTAGGGCCCCGATGCCAGGCCGCGCCCGGGGCGCCACCATAGGCGTATGAGCGAGGACGAGCAGCGCGGGGAACGCGTCCCGGAGGAACCGGACGACGCGGACCGCACGCGGCGCGGAACCGGAGAGGAGGGGACGCGCTCCGGTGGGGGGGCGCGCGAGGGTGCGGGGACGCGCGCGGGCGCGGGGCCGCCGTCCGGCGCGGGAACGTCCTCAGGTACGGGGGCGCCCTCAGGTACGGGTGCGTCGTCGTGGGGGGCGCACAATCCGCCGCCCCGGGCGCCGCAGGACAGCCGGCTGCGGCGCAGCCGTGCGCACAAGGTCGCCGGGGGCGTCTGCGGCGGCCTGGGACGGTACTTCGACCTCGATCCGGTGATCTTCCGGGTTCCGCTGGCCGTGCTGTCCGTCGTCGGCGGGTTCGGCCTCATCTTCTACGGGTTCGCCTGGCTGCTCATCCCCGCCGAGGGGGAGTCGCAGAACGAGGGGCGGCGGCTGCTGTCCGGACGGGTGGAAGGCTCCTCGCTCTCCGCGGTCCTGGTCGCTCTCGTCGGCTGCGGCCTCTTCCTCGCCTCCCTCGGCGGCCGCAGCGTGCCCTTCTCCGTCCTGCTGATCGGCACCGTGGCCGGGGCGGCGTACTGGTCGCGGCACCGGCGGCAGGCCGAGGCCGCGCGCGGAGAGGGGGCGCGGGTCGACCCGGCCATGGCGCACGCCGTCGCCGACGCGCCGCCCGAGACGCAGGCCCCTCCCGTCGCCGTACCCGCCTCCTGGTGGCGGGAGCCGCTCACCAAGGACGGAAGCGAGGCGGGCACCGCGTCCACCAGCCCGTGGAGCCGCGCGGGCGCGGCCACCGGCTACCTGTGGGGCCCCGAGTCGGCCCGTCCGCACGCGGCGCCGCCGAGCGCCCACGCGCGGGGCGGCGGGCCGTTCGGGGTGCCGGTCCCCGCGGGAGCCAACGGGGGCGGCCCGCCCGCGCGGCAGGGCGCGGGCGGCGGCTCGCTCGGCGGACTCACCTTCCTGCTGGCGCTGGTCGCGGGCGGCGTGTCCGCCGCCGCCACCTGGGAAGGGCGCCCGCTGGCCACGATCCTCGTCATCGGCTTGAGCAGCGCACTGGCGGTCTTCGGCCTCGGCCTGGGCGTCAGCGCGTTCGTCGGCCGTACGGGGCCTGGAACCCTCTTCTGCCTCGTACTGACGGCGGGTCTGCTGGCGGGCGCGGCGGCGCTGCCGAAGGACATCTCGACGCACGTACGGGATACCCGCTGGGTGCCCGCCGGGGCGCAGCAGGTCGAACCGCGCTACGCGCTGGGAAGCGGAGCGGGTGAACTCGACCTGACCGAGGCGGGGCTGAAGGCGGGCCAGACAGTACGCAGCGGCGTGCGGATCGGCGCCGGGGAGGCGAAGGTGGTGGTGCCCCGGAACGCGGTGGTCAAGCTGCGTACGGATGTCGGAATGGGGGAGACGGTCTTCCCCCGGTCCCTGGACGGGGACGGGAACGTCGTCTCCGACAGCTCGGGCGGCCTCGGCACGACCCGCAGAATCACCCTGCGCCCCTTCGACGGCGCGCGGCCGGAGGGGACGGTCGAGTTGGACATGAGCGTCGGCCTCGGCCGCGTCGAGATCGTCCGGGAACTGCCCTCGGGCGAGCGCTCCGACCGCCAGCAGCCGCCCGGCGAGCCCGCTCCGGGCGGCACGGCTCCCGGAGACACGCCGGGCGACACGGGCCCCGGCGCCGTCGGTCCGGGCGAGCACGCGGGGGCGGGCGCTCACCGGGAGCCCCGTCACTCCGGGCAGGAGGCGACCCGATGAGGCACCGCTTCGAGCCCTCCCGGCTGCTGCTCGGCCTCGTCATGATCGTCATGGCGGTGCTGTACCTGCTGGACGCGGCGGGGAAGGTGCAGATGCCGTTCTGGGCGCTGCTGCTCGCGCTCCCCGCCGCCTTCCTCCTGGCCGGCTGCGTCACCCTGCTGACGTTCCTGCTGCGCCGCGCGCGGGGGCGGCGGGACCCCGGGACGTGAGCGCGGGGCCCGGCGCGGTTCGGTGCCCGGACCGGTCCCGGCACGGTCCCGGTCCTGGCCTCGGTCTCTCGGGTCCCGGTCTCAGCCGAAGATCTGCTGCCCCTTGCGCCGTCGCCGTACCGCCAGCAGTGCGTCCAGCGACACCAGCGGGGCACCGGCCAGCAGCAGCGGCAGCCACGCCATCAGGTACGGCAGGTCGTTGCCGTAGTAGTACGGCTCGCTCGACCAGCTGACCGTCAGCCACAGGCACAGGGACAGCAACGCCCCACCGGCCGCCGCGACCCGCGCCCACAGGCCGCACAGCGTGCCGCAACCCACCGCGATCTCCGCCACGGAGAGGGCCGTTGCGAAGCCCTGCGGACTCTGCTGGGCCAGGTCGACCAGCCAGGGCGCCGCGGCCGTCTCGTGCGCGGCCCGCAGTGTGCCGGCGAACGAGCCCGGCCCGCTTCCGGTCAGGAAACCGCCGTCGGTCAGTTTGTGGATGCCCGCGTACAGAAAGGTGATGCCGAGGAAGAGCCGCAGCGGCAGCAGCGCGTACCGCGCCGCGAGCCCCCGTACCCCGACGGGCGCGCCCGCCACCGGTCCCGGAAAAGCATGGACGGTCTTGGCCCCCTCGTCTGTCCCGCCTCCGCCCGGACCTGTCACAGACATCCCACGGCTCCCGCCCTTCCGCAAACGCGTTCGGTGTGGCCGCGATTCTTCCCACACGCCCTGGCCACCTGGCAAGTGCGCGAGCGGAGGGACGGCGGCGTGCGACGCCGGGGTCGGGAGTGGGGTGCCGGGGTGGGCGCCCGGGGCGCTACTCCACCACGTCGATCGGATAGCGGTTCGTCTCGGCACCGGCCGCCGTCACCACCTGCACCTCCACGCGCCCCGGTTCGACCTCCACGGGAACGGGCACCGTCAGCGCCGTGTCGGCGGGGCTGGCGAAACCGCCACGCACGGGGATGAGCGGGGCGTGCACATGGACGGTACCGATGCGCACCACCATGCGGGAGAGCCGGTCGGGCTCTGTGGCCCCCACCGGGACGAAGCCCGTGCCGCGGATCTCGATGTCGTCCCCCGTCCTGATCGGCGCGTGCAGGTCGCCCACCTCGCGCGCACGCACCACCGACAGCACCACGGGACGGCTGCTCTCGGCGTACTTGCCCGCCAGGTACGTCACGGTCGAGACGACGACCAGGAGCGCCAGCCCCCACGGCAGGTCGGGCAACCGGTCCGGCTGCCCGGCCAACCGGACGGCGGCGAAGACCACGGCGGCCGCGCTGACCAGCACGTACTGCACATCGGAGAACGCGCCACGGCCCGCGTCGTCCGTGAGCAGGTCAGCGGCGCGCGGACGGTCGGCCCGCACCTTCTGCAACCGCCTGCCCTGTACCCGTACGGTCACCGTCCGGCGCACCACGACGGCGACCGCGCACGTCAGGGCCACGACCGTGACCATCCCCGCACCCCGCGCAAGACCGAGCCCCGCCAGCAGGTCACCGCGCGCCCCCGCGTCCGGGGCCGCCGCCAGTTCGACGGCCAGGACCAGCACGGCGAAGACGGACAGCAGCACCCAGGCGGCGGCCACCGTACGTGAGGTGGACAGCCGGTTGTCCTCACCGAGGACAGGCGCCAGCACCCCGCCGCGTGCCCGGTGCAGCCACGCGGCCGTCGACAGCAGGACGGCCGAGACCAGCGCCGCCACCAGACCGGCCGTTCGGCCCACCGACCAGCCGTCGGCCAGAGCGGTCAGCAACTGCACCAGCAGCAGCACACCGACCGCCGCCCACACGGCGAGGACGGTGCGCCGCCACAGCCGCGCCACCCACGCCTCACCCTCCGCACGCCTCCGGTCGGCCACCTCACGCGCAGCCCGGGTCAACTCGTCGGACACCCACTGGCGCGAGGCCCCCGCCGAGTGCGCGAGACCGACCGGCACGCCCTCACCGTCAGCCAACTCGTCCCGCCGCCGCACGAACGCCTCCACCGCCCTGCGGTGCTCATGGCGAGCACTGCTCGGACAGTTCTCGCACTGGCAGGGCGCGGCGGAGGAATCGGTGGCGCGGGAGGTACGACCCGCCTCGGGCCGCGCCCCCGTCTGGGACCACGCCGACTCCGGGCCCGCCCGGTGCGGCCTCCCGGCGCCGCCCAGCGGCAGCTCCACCCGAGGAGGCCGCCGCCGACCGGCACCTGAACCTGTGTCCGTGCCTGCGCCTGTCGTGCCGGTGCCGGTGCCCGTCGCGCTTGTGCTCGCCGCTGTGGCCGTGCCCTCCGGCCGTGCGGCCGGCTCCTGACGCGGGGCGCGGTCAGCGGGCCGTGCTTCGCTGCGGCGCGCCTGTGCGCTGCGCGCCTCTGCGGGGCGTGCCTCCGGGGGACGGGTTCCAGGGGAACGGGTCTCAGGAGAAGGCGCCTTCGGGGGGCGCGTGTCGGTCGGGCTCGCGCCGGTCGCCGCCGGGCGTGCGGCGGAGGGTGACGTGTGTGGGCCGGGTGCCGCTGGGCGGGCGCCGGAAGGCGTCTCGCGCGGGCCGGATGCCGTCGGGCGGGCGTCGGGAGGGGCCTTGCGTGTGCCCGTGCCCGGAGTCGCCTGGCGGGTGCCGGGTGCCGTCGGGCGCGTGCGGGGGGCTGCCGGGTCGGGCGAGCCCGAACGCCCCGCCGATCGCGCGGGGTTCTCGCCGCCCCTGGCGCCGGGAACCCGGGACCCCTCCGGGCTCCGGCCGGCACCGTGACCCCCCTCACGAGTACCGGGGGCGTCACCGTCGTTCGCCTCGCGTGCGGCGCCCGGCTGACGGGTGGTGCCCGCCTCGCGTGTGGCGTCCGTGGTGCTGCGGGGCGCCCGGTCCGCAGCGCCGGGCTGCGCACCGGCGCCTGGGTCCCGGCCCTCCTCCGCGCGCCGCTGCTTCGCCCCGGCGCTCCCCGCGCCACGCGTGTCTCCGGCGGTCGGACTCGTTGCGGAGTCGGCGGGTGGGCGCCGGGCGTCGTCGTCGGTGCGCTGGGCGGCGCCGTCGGGGCCGTCCTCGTCGTCGTCCGGGCCCTTCGAGCCGTCCCGAGCCGTGTCCACGGCCACTGTGCAACCCCGCCTCTCAACTTCCATGTGATGCAAGGGGATTGTGCCTCACCTCGGCGGTGGACGGCTTCTGCGGCCGTCCGCGGCCCGGGTGATCCTGCTGGAGAGAGGTTGATAGCCGCGCCCAGCGGTGCTCGTACGGATGAGCGGCGGTCAACCGCCGGTTGACGTCGCACCGCTGGGCCGGACCGCGCCGGCGAAGGGCATCTGGTCGATCGGGGCCACGCGCACCGACGTACCGGGGCGCGGCGCGTGGATCATGCGGCCGCCGCCGATGTAGAGGCCGACGTGGCTGACGTTGTCGTAGAAGAAGACCAGATCGCCCGGCGCGAGCCGGGAGCGGGTCACGCGGGTGCCCGCGTGGATCTGGCTGTAGGTCGTACGCGGCAGCGAGACGCCCGCGGCCTTCCACGCCGCCTGGGTCAGCCCTGAACAGTCGTACCCCGACGGGCCGGTGCCGCCCCACACGTACGGCTTGCCGAGGGCGCGGTGGGCGAAGGCGACCGCGCGGGCGGAGCGCCCGGCCGTCGCGGCACCGGCGGGGTGGCGTGCCGGCGAGGCGTCGCTCTTTTTGGTGACCCCGGCGCCGTTCCCCGTCCCGCCCGCGCGGCCGCCCCGTCCGGATTCTGTCGCGGACGGGCTTGCTTTCCGGCCGCCGTCCGTGGGGGACGGGTCCGCGGGTTCGCCGAGGACGTCGGCGCGCTGTTGCGCCGTGAGGGTGTCGAGGAGCCGCTGTGCGGCGCGCAGCTTGCGCTGGACGGCGGACTTGTGGCCGCGTGCCGCCTCGGCCGAGCGGTCCAGCTCGTCCGAGGCGCCTGCCGCCTCCTTCCGCAGCTGTGCCAGATGCCGGGTGCGTGCCGCGGTGCGGCGCAGGGTTGTCGCCCTGCGGTCCGCGACCCGTTCGGCCAGCGCGGCGTGCTCCAGGTAGGCGGACGGGGTGGCGGAGAGAGCGAGCCGGAGGGTGGGGGAGACGCCGCTGCCCTCGCGGTACTGCTGGGCGGCGTACCCCCCGAGTGCGGCGCGGGCGGTGTTGAGCCCGGCCTGTGTGCGGGCGGCCTCGTCGCGCAGCGATTCCAGTTCCTCGCGTGCGGCCTCCGCCTTGCCGTGGGCGCCGTTGTACGCCTCGGTGGCGCTCTCGGCCTCCCGGTGGAGCCGGTCGACCTTCGCCTTGACGTCGGCCTTGTCCGCGGGAGATTCGTCGGAGGGAGCCTTGCCGGCGGGGGCGCGGTCGGCGGACTCCCTGTCGGCGGGGGCTTGGCCTGCGGGAGCCTTGTCGGCGTGGGCGGTGCCGCCGAGGGAGGTCGCGCCCGCGATACCGGCGAGGGTGAGGGTGAGGGCCGCGCGGGCGGCCGTGAGCGGTCGGGGTCGGGGAGGGGGTTTGCGGTGCGAGGCCATGGGGGCCGTCACTTCCTCATCGGGTGTCACTGAGGTCACATCTGGCCCGGCTGCCGGGGTGGCCGCGCCGACCGGCGGGGCGCGGCCACCTGGCGAGGACGCTATGTGCGGACCCCGCTGCCGGGCACGGGAATGACCGCAAGTGATCTTTATCGGCCCAAGCTGCCCTTCTCTGTCCGGTAAGGGCCGCCGGGCGCACGGTGCCGGGCGCATATGCGCGGAGCCGACCGAAGCCGTGTCGGCCTCGACGGCGAAGGTGGGGGTGTGCTAAGAGCGCCTGAAACGCCCGGATACGCTCACCGGCATGGACGTACTCATCAATGTCTTCGTCGGCCTGCACGTCATCGGCATCGCCGCGCTCCTGGGCGGTTTCTTCACGCAGATGAAGGCGATGGGCAAGGGTGAGGCCCGTATAGGCGCCGGAATGCTCCACGGGGCGCTGACCATGCTGGTCACCGGCGTCGCCCTGATCGGCCTGCACCAGGCCGACGACAGCCCGGTGAACAACATCAAGATGGGCGTCAAGCTCGCCCTGCTCGTCGTGATCCTCGGCATCACCTACGTCAAGCGTGACGACGAGCGCGTGAGCACCCCGCTGTTCGGCGCGGTCGGCCTGCTGACGATGGTCAACATCTTCATCGCCGTCCTGTGGGTGTGACCCTCCCGCCCGTCCGCGGGGCCCGTGGGTGTGCCACGGCTGCGGGCGCTACCCGTCCGTGGGCGCCCGTGGAGGTGACCCGGAGCGCTCGGGGCCGGGTTTTCCACAGGGCGTGAGGTGTGTCGGTGTGTCGGCCTAGACTCGTACGACGATGAGCAGCCTCTTCGACGACAGCTTCCTGGCGGACCTCGACGGCACGAGCCCCGAGGCGGACGCGCCGCCCCCGCCCGAGGACCCCGAGACCCCCGGACCGCACGGGCACCAGGGCCCGGAGGAGGAGATCCCCGAGGATCTCTTCCACGGCACCTTCGCAGGCCCGGGCGCGGCCGCGGGGCGTGACGCCTACCACCGTGACGGCGCGCCCCGCTCCGTCGTCGACCCCGCCGCGCTCCTGGAGGGGATGAACGAGCAGCAGCGCGAGGCCGTGCTGCACGCCGGTTCCCCGCTGCTCATCGTCGCGGGCGCCGGCTCGGGCAAGACGCGGGTGCTCACCCACCGCATCGCCTACCTGCTGGGCGCCCGGAACGTTCACCCGGGCCAGATCCTCGCCATCACCTTCACCAACAAGGCCGCGGGCGAGATGAAGGAGCGCGTCGCCGATCTGGTGGGGCCCCGCGCCCAGTCGATGTGGGTGTCCACCTTCCACAGCGCGTGCGTGCGCATCCTGCGCCGGGAGAGCAAGAAGCTGGGCTTCACCTCGTCGTTCTCGATCTACGACGCGGCCGACTCCAAGCGCCTGATGGCCCTGGTCTGCCGCGATCTGGACCTGGATCCGAAGCGGTTCCCGCCCAAGGCGTTCAGCGCGAAGGTCTCCAACCTCAAGAACGAGCTGATCGACGCGGAGGACTTCGCCGGGCAGGCCGGGGGCACCTCCCGGACGGAGTCTGGGGGAGGGTTCGAGAAGACCCTCGCCGAGGCGTACACGATGTACCAGGCGCGGCTTCGCGAGGCCAACGCGCTGGACTTCGACGACCTGATCATGACGACGGTGCACCTGCTCCAGGCGTTCCCCGACGTCGCCGAGTACTACCGCCGCCGCTTCCGCCACGTCCTCGTCGACGAGTACCAGGACACCAACCACGCGCAGTACCAGCTGGTGCGCGAGCTCGTCGGCCCCGCCGAGGAGCAGGCGGAGCTGTGCGTGGTCGGCGACGCCGACCAGTCGATCTACGCCTTCCGCGGCGCCACCATCCGCAACATCCTCCAGTTCGAGGAGGACTACCCGGACGCGACGACGATCCTGCTGGAGCAGAACTACCGCTCCACGCAGACGATCCTGTCCGCGGCGAACGCCGTCATCGAACGCAACGCCGACCGCCGTCCCAAGAACCTGTGGACCAGGGCGGGCACGGGCCCCCGCATCACCGGGTACGTCGCCGACACCGAGCATGACGAAGCCCAGTTCGTCGCCGAGGAGATCGACCGCCTCGCGGACGGGGAGGCGGCGGACGGCGAGCCGGCCCGTGAGAAGGTCCGCGCGGGGGACATCGCCGTCTTCTACCGCACCAACGCCCAGTCCCGTGTCTTCGAAGAGATCTTCATCCGCGTCGGTCTGCCCTACAAGGTCGTCGGCGGCGTGCGCTTCTACGAGCGCCGGGAGGTCCGCGACATCCTGGCGTACCTGCGGGTGCTGGCCAACCCGGAGGACGCGGTGCCGCTGCGCCGCATCCTCAACGTACCCAAGCGCGGCATCGGGGAGCGCGCCGAGGCCATGATCGAGGCGTTGGCCCTCCGCGAGAAGATCACCTTCCCGCAGGCGCTCGTCCGCGTCGACGAGGCGTACGGCATGGCGGCACGCTCGGCCAACGCCGTCAAGCGCTTCAACGTCCTCATGGAGGAGCTGCGCACCGTCGTGGAGTCCGGGGCCGGGCCTGCCACGGTGCTGGAGGCGGTGCTGGAACAGACGGGGTATCTCGCCGAGCTCCAGTCCTCCACCGACCCCCAGGACGAGACCCGCGTCGAGAACCTCCAGGAGCTCGCCGCCGTCGCCCTGGAGTTCGAGCAGGAGCGGGGTGAGGAGGAGTCCGCGGGCACTCTCGCCGACTTCCTCGAACAGGTCGCCCTCGTCGCCGACTCCGACCAGATCCCGGAGGAGGGCGACGAGGAGGGCGTCGTCACGCTCATGACCCTGCACACCGCGAAGGGCTTGGAGTTCCCCGTCGTCTTCCTGACCGGCATGGAGGACGGCGTGTTCCCGCACATGCGCGCCCTGGGTCAGGTCAAGGAGCTCGAAGAGGAGCGCAGGCTCGCCTACGTCGGCATCACGCGCGCCCAGGAACGGCTGTACCTCACCCGTGCCACCCTGCGCAGCGCCTGGGGCCAGCCCTCCTACAACCCGCCCTCCCGCTTCCTGGAGGAGATCCCGGGGGAGCACCTCGACTGGAAGCGGACGGGTGCGGGCAGCGGGACCGCCGGGGCTCCGTCGGGCATCGCCGCCTCCCTGTCCTCGTCCGCCGGCGCCTCGTCCCGGCGCGGGGGCCCGTCCGGCTTCGCCACGCGGCGGACGTCGGACCGGCCGGTGGTCTCCCTCCAGGTCGGGGACCGCGTCACCCACGACAGCTTCGGCCTGGGCACCGTCCAGGCCGTCAAGGGCAGCGGTGACAACGCCGAGGCCACCATCGACTTCGGCGGCGAGAAGCCCAAGCGGTTGCTGCTGCGGTACGCGCCGGTGGAGAAGCTGTAGCCCCGTTCACCGGAAGGTCTTGCGGCCCCGGGCGCCTCCGGCGGAGGACTCCGCGGCCGCGGGGCGTCTTCGGATGAAGGTGCCCGCGCGTGCCGCGTGGTAGGTCGCGTCGGCCGTCCGCCGCGCCACCCCGGGCTCCAGCGGCTGGCGGCTGATCAACAGCCGGTAGTAGATCGGCGCGCTCACTGCCTCGACGACGGCGAGGACGTCGGTGCCCGGAGGGATCTCCCCTCGGGCGGCGGCGTGCCGGACCATGCCGGACACCTGGCGGGTACGCGCGGCGAAGAAGTCCCGCACCGTCCGCTCACCCTCGGGATGCGCGGTGGCCGCGGCGACCATGCGGAACAGGGTGTTGCGGTGCTGCGCGGACGTGTACAGGGTCAGTATGCCCTCGGCCAGGCGGCGGAGATCCTCGCGCAGGCTGCCGGTGTCGGGGATGCGGATCTCCCCGGCGATGTGGTCGAACAGGTCGAGGACCACCCCGTGCACCGAGCCCCAGCGCCGGCGGATCGTCGAGGGGTGCACCCCGGCTCGGGCAGCCAGCCCTTCGACGGTCAGCTCCGCGTACTGCCCGGCCCCCAACTTCTCCAGCGCAGCGTCGAGTACCGCGGTCCGGGTGCGGGCCGTCCTGCCGCCCGGCCGTATTGATCCGTGAGCCTGCTGCTGTGTCATGCCCTCCTCCGCGGCCGCCCGGCACCAGACGCTGAAGCTGTTGCCCGCGCCCCCGCCACTGGCCTCCGCACCCGCCGCCGTCCTCCCGCGCCCGTCCTTCCGTACCGGGCCGCATGCCGGGCCGCATGCTAGTCTCCCTCGCGGCTAATGCGTCAAGTCGCGCATTAGCAGGGGTGGGTGGGTCCGGGCGAGTGCCCCGGATGACGCGGCAGCCGCACCCGATCCGGCAGTGCGAAAGGAGACGCTGTCATGCGGAGGAAGTGGGGCCCCGCCGCCCTGGTGCTGGCCGCCGGACTGCTGGCCGGATGCGGAGGATCCGCCGGAGACGAGGGCTCCGACAAGGCGGAGCCCAGCAGAGCGGAGTCCGGCAAGACGGAGTCCGGTGCGTCGGAGTCCGGTGCGTCGGAGTCGGGAAAGTCGGGGTCCGGGGAGGCGGGGTCGGGGGAGTCCGGCAAGACGGAGCCCGGTAAGTCCGCGGGGCTGGACGGCACCTGGCGGGTGGGCAACCGGGGAAGCCCCCTCAGTACGCTGAAGATCAACGGGACGAAGGCCGAGACGACCGGCAAGCCGACCTGCCCCGGCGAGATCGACGCCCCGAAGGGCGAGAAGCCGCGCATCGCGCTGCGCTGCGCCAAGCCTCTCGACGGCCGCGAGAAGGGCACCGTCGAGATCAAGCCGGACGGGTCGAAGCTGAACATCAGCTGGGACGGCCCCGAGTGGGGCGGCTACATCGATGTCTTCAGCCGTAGCTGAACCGATGGGCGCGGGCCCGGGACCGCCATGGGGGCGGGTCCGCTAGCTGATGTGGAGGCCCTTGCTCTGGAGCCACGGGATCGGGTCCACGGCCGAGCCGCCGCCCGGCCGCACCTCGAAGTGGAGGTGCGGGCCCGTGGAGTTGCCCGAGCTGCCCGAGTAGGCGATGACGTCGCCCGCCTTCACGTGCCCCGACCGGATCTTGTTGCTGCTCAGGTGGCAGTACCAGGTCTGCGTGCCGTCCTTGGCCGTCACGATGGCCATGTTCCCGTACGACACGTCGTACTTCGTCGAGACGGTGCCGTCCGTGGCCGCCATCACGGGGGTGCCGTAGCTGACGGGGAAGTCGATGCCGGTGTGCACCGACATCCAGTTGACCCCGGCCTGTCCGTAGCGGGCGCTGAGCGTGTGGTTCTTGACCGGAAGGACGAACTTGGGGCGCATCGCTTCCTTGCGCGCCGCCTCCTTCGCCTTGCGCTCCTTCTCGGCCTCCTGGCGCTGCTTGAGGTCGATGCGTTCCTGAGTGCGGCTGGCCCGGTCGGCGAAGTCGTCGGCGTCGGCGGAGAGCCCCGCGAGCTGGGTGTCGAGCTTGCTGTTGGCACTCGACGGCTTCACCGGTGCGGCGTCCGGTGCCGCGACGGTGGTGGTGCCGCTGTCTGTGGTGCCGCCGTCACCGTCGTCGCTGCCCATCACGCTGGCCGCTGCCGCGCCCGCCACACCCATGACGGCCACCGACGGCACCGCGACGGTCATCAACGCGCGACGGCGGGGGCGGGGCTTGGGCGAGCGCCGGCGCCCCCGCGCGGACGGCCCACTGCCGACCGTGCCGAGAGCCGCGGGAGCGGAGGAGTCCGCTACGTCGTGCTCGTCGGGGAGCCCGCTGTCCACCGCGTCCTCGTCCGCCACCCGGGACGTGGCGGACGAGGCCGTGTCCCGCGTCGGGTCGGCCTCGTCGTACGCGTGCTGGTGCTCCGCGTCGTACGCCTGCTGGTGCTTTGCCAGTTCGGAGAAGTCCCACTGAGCGGTGGCATCCTGCTGCTGGGGCTGAGGTGGCGGGTCCTGCGCGAACTGCTGCTCCTGACCGGGGGCATGGCTCAGGCCGTCGAAACCGTAGCCGTCGTACGCCTGGAGTCCGTCGTACGCCTGGAGCCCGTCGTGGCCCCCGGGGGACTCGTAGCCGTACGCGGCACCCTGGCCTTCGGACTCCCAGGCGCCCGCGTGCCAGCCGCCGTTGTCCCAGCCGGCGGTGTCCCACTCGGCCGCGTACCAGTCGACCGTCCCCGCGCCGGCTGCTGTCGGGGCTGCCGCCGTCGCGGCGTCCACCGCACCGACGCCGGCCGTGCCGTCACCGGGTGCGTCCCAACCGCCGTTCCATGACGACGAGTCCCAGGCCGCGGTCTGCCGGCCGGCGTCCTGCACGCCGAACGTCCACTGGCCGGTCCCGTCATCGGGCGCCGGGTAGCCGTAATGCGCTTGCTCAGGTCCCGCCTGCGCCGGAATGCTGTAGTCCCCCGCGGGCTGAGTGCCGTAACCGGCGTCCCAGGATCCGGAGCCGTCCCAGGTGGTGTAACCGGCCGGGGTGTTCTCCCAGCCGCCGCCCGGATAGCTGCCGGTCCCGGTGTGGGGGACGGCGCCCGCGTGCGCCTCGGCTCCCGGAAGGGAACCGAAGAGCGGGTCGTCGTCGCCGTAGGAAGCGTAAGCGCCGGCGGGGGAGCCGTAAGCGTCGACGGCAGCACCGGCGGCGGAGTCGTAGGCGCCGACGGAGTACCCGCCGTGCGGGTCCGTCGAGTAGGCGGCTTCACCGTACGCGCCGTACGCCGACTGTCCGTAGTCCCCGCTATAGGGCTCGTACGAGAAGCCGGCACCGGAGTCGTCGTCGGGACTCGGGACTCCCGACGGATGACGGTCGTTCACCACCAACTTCTCTTTCGCCTCGGCGACAGGGGCGGAGCAGTGCGGCGACTGTACCCGGCGGTATGCGACGGCGACAATCTTCGGGGGGTTTTAGCCGCTCAAGAAAAGGGCAATCAGCCGTCTTTCGGCGGACTACGGGCGGGTAGCAGACGCTGAGTTCGAATTACGTTCGAAAGGCGGGAGCTTCTCCGAGGGGTGCCCGACCGCCCCTCCCCGTCCCCGCCGCGCGGCCGCCCCCCACGGCCAACTCCGTACGGAACCGGGCAGAAACACCGCACCCGAACGGAATCCCCGCCTGCCCGCAGAACCAGGGAAACGACGGACACGCCCGCGCGCCGCCTCGCCTTGGCACCCCGCCTCCGCGCCTCACCGCTGAGCCGTCACCGCGTCACACCACCGCCTCGCCGCTGCGTCTCGCCGCCTAGCCGGGGGCGCATGAGGTGTACGGCCCGGAGCGCGCCGTGCCGCGGACGCGCGTCGGAGCACGGGGCGCGGTGGGACACGAGCCGCACCATACGGTCGGTGCGGGTCGGTGCGGGTCGGTGCGGCCGGGGCGCGGTGGGGCGCCGGCTTGCGCCCAGCGGCGGGCGCGGAGGTGGAGGCGCGCGGGCGTGCGGCCGTCGGCCGTGGCCCGTGGCCCGGCGTGTGATTTCTCCCTCCCTTCCGGGCGCGGAACGGACGGCTGCGGGATGCTGGAGATAACGTGCGTTCACGCCCCCATGGCCTACCCGGCCGGGAGGTCGTGGAGGTCGTCCAACAGGGAGGCAATGATGGTTGTGTCCGGTCCGATCCGCGTGGTCGTCGCCAAACCTGGCCTCGACGGCCATGACCGGGGCGCCAAGGTCATCGCCCGCGCCCTGCGCGACGCCGGTATGGAGGTCATCTACACCGGCCTGCACCAGACCCCGGAGCAGATCGTCGGCACCGCCATCCAGGAGGACGCCGACGCCATCGGCCTCTCCATCCTCTCCGGTGCGCACAACACCCTCTTCGCCCGCGTCCTGGAACTGCTGCACGAGCGGGACGCCGGCGACATCAAGGTGTTCGGCGGCGGGATCATCCCCGAAGAGGACATCCCTCCGCTCAAGGAACAAGGCGTCGCGGAGATCTTCACCCCCGGTGCCACGACCAACGAGGTCGTCGACTGGATCCGCACGCACGTGGGGCCGGTGGCCGCCTGAACCCCGCCAGTGGCCCAGGGCTGCGCGCCGCGGAACAGGATCATCCCCTCTCGCCCAGTTCCGCCAGCATCGTGCCCCGCAGCCGCAACGTGCTGACGAGCCGCTGGAACGACTCCGCCCAGTACGCCCCGGCCCCCGGAGACTCCTCCTCCCGCACGTCGGGAACAGCGGCGAGCGGAGCGAGCCGCTCGGCGTCGGACGGGTCCAGACAGCGCTCCGCCAACCCCATCACCCCGCTGAAGCTCCACGGGTAACTCCCCGCGTCCCGGGCGATCTCCAACGCGTCCACGACCGACCGCCCCAGCGGCAGCGACCACGGCACCGCGCACACCCCCAAGATGCGGAACGCCTCCGACAGCCCGTGGGCCGCGATGAAGCGCGCCGCCCACGCCCCCCGCTCCTCCTCGGGCAGCACCGACAACAATCTGGCCGGATCGCCCGGCCCCTCCGCGAACGGCTCGATGGGCTCACCGATCAGCGCACGCGCCCACGCGGCGTTCCGTTGCCTGACGGCCGCACCGCACCACGCCGCGTGCAGGTCGTCCCGCCAACCATCGGCGACCGGCAGGGCGATGATCTGCTCAGGCGTCCGCCCCTCCAGCCGTTCGCACCACACGTCCAACGGGGACGCCTCCACCAACTGGACGAGCCACCACGCCCGCTCCCCCCGCCCGGTGGGCGGCTTCGGTATGACGCCGTCGCGCTGCATACCGGCGTCACACTCGGGCGGCGCCTCGACGACGATGCCGCCGCCACGCACCCGGTCCGGAGCCACGCAGGCTCTGGCCCGCTCCGCCATGCGCGCCGCCAGCGCGGAACCGGGCAGCGCCGCCAGCAACTCGGCCGCCGTCGCCCGCACCGTACGGCTGCGGTCCGCCAGAGCGCGCTCCAGGAACGGTTCGTCGGCCTCGCTGAGCCCCTGGCGCAGCGAATCCAGGAACATCAGCCGGTCCTCGGCGCGCTCGGTCTGCCAGGTCGAGGCCAGCAAGGCCAGCCCCGCCTCCGGCCGGTGCCGCCGCAACGACGAGAGCACCGCCACCCGCTCGGCGAACAGCCCCTCCTGCCAGACCCGTTCGCCCGCGCCCGGGTCCTCGCCCGCACCCGGTATCCGGCGCCGCGCGCCGTCCCGTAGCGCGAACCTCCAGTCCGGGTTGTGCCGGGCCAGCCACAGCGCCCGGGGGCCGGCGAAGGCCAGCGTCTCGGCCCGCAGGTCCGTACGGGCCCGCGCCGCGTCCAGCAGCGCAGGCAGCAGGTCCGCCGGGGCGCGGTAACCCCGGCGGTTGGCCTCCGCGAGCCACTGCGGCAGCAACTCGCCCAGGTCGGGGCCGGCGCCGCGCCGCCCCGCCGCGCCCGCGTGACCCGGTCCGCTTCCCGCCCGCTCCGCGAGCAGCGTGGCCAGCCGCTGCTCGGCCGCTGTGGGCAGCGGTGTCCGCGCGTCCTCCGGTGCGGGACGCGGCCGCTGCCGGGGCACGGCGGGCCGTACGCCGGCGCGACGGCGTACGGTCTCGGCCGCTGCCGCGTCCAGCAACGCCGTCGCGCTCCCTCCCGGCGGGCGCCGCCGTTCGCCCCCCAGCAGAGCGGCAGACACCAACTCCCCCCACTCAGGCCCGCCCGCCTCCCGTTCCTCGTCTCGCCGCCCCGCCTGGTGCAGGCCGTCTGTGTCCGGCCGGCCCCGCTCCGCATGGTCAAGGCCGTCTGCGTGCCCCCGGCCTCGGCTTGGTCCCGGGGGCTCGGTGGCCCTCGTCGATCTTGCCGCTGCTTCCGGGCCGCCGCCGTCTTCCGGTTCGACGGCTCCCGCCGACCTCGCCTCCGCTTCCGGCTGGGCGGCTCCCGCCGCCGACCTCGCTGCCGCTTCCGCCGACCTCGCCGCCGCCTCGGTGCCGTCCCTGGGTTCGTTGCTGTCTCTGGGCTCAGCGCCGCCTCCCCGCTCGACGCCTTCTCGCGGCACCCGCGCTTCCCGTTGCCCACCCGTGCTTTCCAGCCCGGGCACTGGCACGGCATCGTGCTGTGCCTCGACCGTCTCCGGCGGCCCGCTCGCCCGATGCTTCCGTCCGACTTCCGTTTCAGCCGACACGCCGTTCAGCTCCCCTCACGCCGCCGTCTCCTCGTTCCCCTGTCCCAGGGCGAAAGCCTCCGAGGGCGAAGCGCACGCGTGGTTCGTCCCTTTCGTGCGTGCTGTCGACCGCTGACCCACGCCTTCCGGAGTTCTGCCTTCCGGTTTCCCCGGCTGTCTCGCCTTCCGTCGTCAGAGGGTGACGGGTCTGCTTTCGAACCAGGCCGTGTGCGGGGTGAAGCCGTGGTGACCGCACTCGCCGAAGACCGTGAGGGGGCCGTCGGCGGACATGGCCAGCAGCTTCCACAGGGCCCTTGAGCCGGTTTCCGGGGCGACAGGGAGGGCGACATCGGCTCCGTCCGAGGCCAGTTGCCAGCCGGTGGCCGTCCGGGGCCGGGGCTGGGCCGGCCCCGCGGCAGACGCGCCGCCCTCGGACGGGGGTATCGGAACCACATCCCGCAGTACGTACGGCCAGCCCTCCAGCCACGGGTCGCCGTGGAGGGCGCGCGCGTACGTCTCCAGGGCTTCCGGGATGCTGCCGCCCGTCGGCCGGAAACCGGGCAGCGGCGCCCCGTGCCGCTCCCCGAGCGCCGCCCGCAGCGGGCTGCCGCCGGGGTAGTAGGCGAGTTCGGCGTCCAGCACCGCACCCACCGGAAGCTCCGTCTCGGGCGCACGCCCACCGGCGGCGAACGAGAGCAGCATCGCCGACCGCCCCGTCGCGCGGCCGTACAGCCAGATGCGCCGGGCCGTGAGACGCCCCTCCTCCGTGTCGCGCTGGGCGAGCACCAACCACTCGTCCCGCAACAACGCGTCACCGTCCGCGAGAAGTTCCGACGTCCCGACCGTCAGACCCACCCGGGTGCGCACCGTTTCGGCCAGCGGCGTCGGCAGCGCGTCCCTCCCCTCCCAGGCACGGGCGAGCAGATGCAGCAGCGCACACTCGGCCAGCAGCCGCTCCGGCCACCCCTCACCCGAACCGGCCACGGAACCCAGCCCCCGTACCCGCGCGGCCAGGCCCGGCGCCTGGGAGTCGACCATGCGGGCCGCGATCTCCTCCCATGGCGCGTACCCTGCCTGCTCGGCGCCCGCGAGACCGCCGCGCAGCAGATCGGCCAGCCGCTGCTCCAACTCCTCGGTGCCCGCGCTGATCCGGGCCGCGCGCTGTGCGGCACGACGGCGCGCCGCCTCGGTGCGGCCCCCGCCCCGCGTCCGGCTATGTGTCCCTGCTCCGGAGCTCCCCTCTCCGGACGTGCTCGTCTGCGCTCCGGCGCCCTCTCCTTCGGCGCGGAGTGTCGCGTCGTCGGCCGGTACCGGCGCGCCTGCTCGCTCCGCCGCCCGGCGGACCGTGTGTCCACCCATGCCGAAAACGGTAGGCGCCGCCACTGACAACGAGCCCCCAACTCCTCGTCGCCGCAGGTCAGAAGCGATATCGGTGGCGTTGTCAGTGGCGGGGTGCACAGTGGTTCACGGATCGGCCGAGGCGCTGCGGCGCGGGGGTTCCCTCCTTGGCCGCTCCCATGCCTTTTTCCGTCATCGAGCGTCCGAACCGAGCGTCCGAACCGAGCTTTCGAACCGAGCCCTGCGTTGAGGGGGAGTTGTGACCCAGAGCGATGTCGCGGAGCAGCCGGCGCTGCGGCCCCACGCCGAGGACGCGTTCGCGGACGAGTTGGCTGCCTTGGCCGCCGTCGACGACAGGCCGCGGCCTGCTCGTTGGCGGCTGTCGCCGTGGGCCGTGGCGACGTATCTCCTCGGCGGCGAGCTGCCGCAGGGCCGCGTGATCTCACCCAAGTACGTGGGTCCGCGCCGCGTCGTGGAGGTCGCCGTCAGCACGTTGGCCACGGACCGGGCGCTGCTGCTGCTCGGCGTGCCGGGTACGGCCAAGACGTGGCTGTCGGAGCACCTGGCGGCGGCCGTCAGCGGGGACTCGACGCTGCTGGTGCAGGGCACGGCGGGCACGGCGGAGGAGTCGATCCGCTACGGCTGGAACTACGCCCAACTGCTCGCGCAGGGGCCCAGCCGGGAGGCGCTGGTGCCCAGTCCGGTGATGCGCGCCATGGCGGAGGGCATGACGGCACGGGTCGAGGAGCTGACCCGTATGCCCGCCGATGTGCAGGACTCGCTGATCACCGTGCTGTCCGAGAAGACGCTGCCGGTCCCCGAGTTGGGTGAGGAGGTGCAGGCGGTCCGCGGCTTCAACCTGATCGCCACGGCCAACGACCGTGACAGAGGGGTCAACGAGCTCTCCAGCGCCCTGCGCCGCCGCTTCAACACGGTGGTGCTGCCGCTGCCGGACACCGCGGAGGCGGAGGTGGAGATCGTGGCGCGCCGCGTCGGGCAGCTGGGCAGCTCGCTGGACCTGCCGCCGGCACCGGAGGGGTTCGACGAGATCCGCCGGGTGGTCACCGTCTTCCGCGAGCTGCGGGAAGGCGTCACCGAGGACGGGCGCACCAAGCTCAAGTCGCCTTCGGGCACGCTGTCCACGGCTGAGGCCATCTCCGTGGTGACGGGTGGTCTGGCGTTGGCCGCGCACTTCGGTGACGGCGTGCTGCGCGCGGGCGACGTGGCCGCGGGGATCCTGGGCGCCGTCGTCCGGGATCCGGCCTCCGACCAGGTGGTGTGGCAGGAGTATCTCGAGGCCGTCGTGCGTGAGCGGGAGGGCTGGAAGGACTTCTACCGTGCCTGTCGAGAGGTGTCGGTATGACAGCTTCCGCACCCGAAGGTGCCGTCGCGCCCGTGACCTGCGGTCCTCCTCAGAACGCGGCACCGCGAGGGGGGCCTCCGGCCGGGCCGCTGCTGCTCGGCGTGCGGCATCACGGGCCGGGTTCGGCGCGTGCGGTGCGGGCCGCGCTGGAGGCGTACGAGCCGCGCGTCGTCCTGATCGAGGGCCCGCCGGAGGGTGACGCGGTGGTGGGCCTGGCGGGGGAGGAGGCGATGGTTCCCCCCGTGGCGTTGCTGGCCCACGCGGTCAACGAGCCGGGCAGGGCCGCTTTCTGGCCACTCGCGGAGTTCTCGCCGGAGTGGGTGGCCATCCGCTGGGCGGTGAGGCGCGGCGTCCCTGTCCGGTTCATCGACCTGCCGGCAGCGCACACCCTCGCGATGAGCGAAGGCCGCACCGTGAGCGAAGGCGAGGAGCAGCTACACGGGGAGGGCGGAGAGAAGCCGCACAAAGAGGGGGACGGGACGGTCCCCGGCGGCCCCCACGGGGGTGGAGCCGCCGGGGACACGCCACCCGACGGGCTACAGCGGCCCGCCGGCCAAAAGATTCGGCTCGATCCGCTGGCGGCGCTCGCGGAAGTCGCCGGGTACGACGATCCGGAGCGCTGGTGGGAAGACGCCGTCGAACACCGGAGGGGCGGCCGCCACGACCCCTTCGCGCCGTTCACCGCTCTCGGCGAGGCCATGTCCGAGCTGCGTGCTGTGCACGGGGACGGCGGTCACGGGCACGACCTGCTCCGCGAAGCCCACATGCGGCTGCGGTTGCGGGAGGCCGCCAAGGAGTTCGGCAGCGCGGCCACGGCCGTCGTCTGCGGTGCCTGGCACGTACCCGCGCTCGCCGAGCCGGAGCAGCCGGCGGTGACGGCCGACCGCCGGATGCTCAAGGGGCTGCCGAGGGTGAAGGCCGAGGTCACGTGGGTGCCGTGGACGTACCGGCGGCTGGCGCGCCGGTCCGGGTACGGAGCGGGGATCGCCGCGCCCGGTTGGTACGGCCATCTGTTCGCAGTGCCGGACCGGCCCGTGGAGCGGTGGATGACGAAGGTCGCGGGGCTGCTGCGGGAGCGGGACCATCCGGTCTCGTCCGCTCATGTGATCGAGGCGGTGCGGCTCGCCGAAACCTTGGCCGCCTTGCGCGCACGCCCGCTGGCGGGGCTGACGGAGTGCACCGACGCGATACGTGCGGTGCTGTGCGAGGGCTCCGACGTGCCGTTGGCCCTGATACGGGAGCGGCTGGTGGTCGGTGAGGCGCTGGGTGAGGTGCCCGAGGGCGCTCCTGCCGTGCCGCTCCAGCGTGACGTGGAGCGCTGCGGGCGTGCCGTGCGGCTCAAACCGGCGGCCACCGAGCGGGAGATGGACCTCGACCTGCGCAAGGACACCGACGCGGCCCGCAGCCGCCTGCTGCACCGGTTGCGGCTGCTCGGTGTCGACTGGGGCGTGCCCGCGCACTCGCGCGCGGGCAGCACCGGCACGTTCCGCGAGACGTGGCGTCTGCGCTGGGAGCCGGAGTTGTCCGTGCGCGTGGCCGAGGCCGCGCTCTGGGGCACGACGGTGTACGAGGCGGCCACCGTCAAAGCCTGCTCCCGTGCGGTGGAGGCGCCGGGCGGCACGCTCGCGGACGTCACCGCGCTGGCCGAACACTGCCTGTTGGCGCACCTGCCGGACGCGCTGCCCGTCGTGATGCGGGTTCTGTCCGACCGGGCGGCGTTGGAGGCCGATGTCGGGCACCTCGCGCAGGCGCTCCCCGCGCTGGTGCGCAGCCTGCGTTACGGCGACGTCCGGGGCACCGATGCGGGGGCGCTCGCCGAGGTGGCGGGCGGTATGGCCGCGCGGGTGTGCGTCGGGCTCCCGCCCGCCTGCGCGGGGCTCGGTGACGAGGGCGCCCGCGAGATGCGCGGACCTCTGGACGCCGCGCACCAGGCCGTGCGCCTGCTGACCCGCGGCGAGCCGTGCAAGGAGGGCGAGGAGGGCCTGGCGGGGGAGGGCCAGGCGGAGGAGGGCCGGTCAGGAGCCGGCTTGCTGAGCAGGTGGCGCGGGATGTTGCGGACGCTCGCCGGGCGTGCCCTGGTACCCGGCCTGCTGCGCGGCCGCTGCGTGCGGCTGCTGCTGGACGAGGGCAGTCTGGCGGACGAGGAGGCGGAGCGGCTGATGCGTCTCGCCCTCTCGCCGGGGACGCCACCGGGTGAGGCCGCCGCGTGGGTCGAGGGCTTTCTCTCGGGCGGCGGGATGCTGCTCGTCCATGACGAACGGCTGCTCGCGCTGGTCGACCGGTGGCTGACCGGCGTGCCGGCGGAGGCGTTCACGCACGTGTTGCCGCTGCTGCGGAGGACCTTCGCGCAGTTCGAGTCGGGGGTGCGGCGCACGCTGGGTGAGCTGGCGCGGCGGGGGCCGGCGGGCGAGGGCGCCGGGGCGGCGGCGGGGGCCGGGGAGGGGCTGCCCGGTTTCGGTCCTGGGCTCGAGGCGGCGCGCGCCGAGCCCGCGCTCGAGACGGTACGGCTGCTGCTGGGCGGGGCCCGGGCCGGGGCGGCGGCGTCGCGGGAAGACGGGAGCGGACCGGTGGACGAGCGGCAGGAGGTACGCGCATGACCGCGGGCCAGGACGGTGCGGCGGGGGCCGCGGAGGCGGAGCGGTTGCGGCGCTGGCGCATGGTGCTCGGCGGTGGCGAAGCGGACGGTACCGGCTGTGCGCTGGGCACAGCGGACAGCGGCATGGACCGTGCGCTGGAGACCGTCTACGGCGCGGACGGCTCCGGTGGCGGCGACCGGAGCGGCGGTGGCAGCCGCGGCGGCGGGCTCGGTGCCTCGGCCCCGCACGTCTCCCGCTGGCTGGGTGACATCCGCACGTATTTCCCCAGCCCGGTGGTGCAGGTGATGCAGCGGGACGCCATCGACCGGCTCGGGCTCTCGTCGCTGCTGCTGGAGCCCGAGATGCTGGAGGCCGTCGAGCCGGACGTGCACCTGGTGGGCACGCTCCTGTCGCTCAGGGCCGCGCTCCCGGAGACCAGCAGGGAGACGGCCAGGGCCGTGGTGCGCAAGGTCGTGGCGGAGCTGGAGCGGCGGCTGGCGGCCCGGACCCGGTCGGCGCTGGCCGGCGCGCTGGACCGCTCCGCGAAGGTCGACCGCCCCCGCCACCGGGACATCGACTGGAACCGGACCATCCGGGCGAACCTGAAGAACTACCTGCCCGAGTACGGCACGGTGGTGCCCGAGCGGCTGGTCGGCTACGGGCGGGCCGCGCGGTCGGTCAGGAAGGACGTCGTCCTCTGTGTCGACCAGTCGGGGTCGATGGCGTCGTCCGTGGTCCACGCCGCGGTGTTCGGCGCGGTACTGGCGTCGATGCGGACGTTGCACACGCGGCTCGTCGTCTTCGACACCGGCGTCGTGGATCTGACCGACGAGCTGGACGACCCCGTCGACGTGCTGTTCGGCACCCAGCTGGGCGGGGGCACCGACATCAACCGCGCGCTCGCCTACTGCCAGTCCCGGATCAGCCGGCCGGCGGAGACGGTCGTCGTGCTGATCAGCGATCTGTACGAGGGAGGGATACGGAAGGAGATGCTGGGGCGGGTCGCCGCGATGAAGGACGCCGGTGTTCAGTTCGTCACGCTGCTCGCGCTCTCCGACGAGGGCGCGCCCTCCTACGACAGGGAGCACGCCGCCGCTCTCGCCGCCCTCGGCGCTCCCGCTTTCGCCTGCACTCCCGACCACTTTCCCGAGGTGATGGCCGCCGCGATCGAGAAGCGTCCGATACCGGTGCCCAAGGACCGGGGGCCCTCAGGGCTGTGACCGTTGTCACCGCGTATGTGTGAGGTGCGATTTAGGCAGCGCACGCGCGCAGGGCTAACCTGCAAGGCGGACATGCCGCGCGACCCGTGGACGCCGCGGCCCTGCGGCACGCCCACGCTGACAACGACCGCGAGACCATTGATTAAGGGGACGGACGCGCGTGGACCTGTTCGAGTACCAGGCGAGGGACATCTTCGCCAAGCATGACGTACCGGTGCTGGCCGGTGAAGTCATCGAGACGCCTGAGGCGGCGCGCGAGGTGACCGAGCGGCTCGGCGGCCGGGCGGTCGTCAAGGCCCAGGTCAAGACCGGTGGCCGCGGCAAGGCCGGTGGCGTGAAGCTGGCTTCCGACCCGGCGGACGCGGTGGAGAAGGCCGGCCAGATCCTGGGCATGGACATCAAGGGCCACACGGTCCACAAGGTGATGCTGGCCCAGACCGCGGACATCGCGGAGGAGTACTACGTCTCCTTCCTCCTGGACCGCACCAACCGCACCTTCCTGGCCATGGCCTCGGTCGAGGGCGGCGTGGAGATCGAGGAGGTCGCCGCCACCAAGCCGGAGGCGCTGGCCAAGATCCCCGTGGACGCCATCGAGGGCGTCACCGAGGCGAAGGCCCGCGAGATCGCCGAGGCCGCGAAGTTCCCGGCCGAGCTGGTCGACCAGGTCGCGCAGGTCCTGATCAAGCTGTGGGACGTGTTCGTCAAGGAGGACGCCCTCCTCGTCGAGGTCAACCCGCTGGTCAAGACGGGTGACGGCAAGGTCATCGCGCTGGACGGCAAGGTGTCGCTGGACGCGGGCGCCGACTTCCGCCAGCCCGACCACGAGGCGCTGGAGGACAAGGCCGCCGCCAACCCGCTGGAGGCCGCGGCCAAGGCCAAGGGCCTCAACTACGTGAAGCTCGACGGTCAGGTCGGCATCATCGGCAACGGCGCGGGCCTGGTCATGTCCACCCTCGACGTCGTCGCCTACGCGGGCGAGGCGCACAACGACGTCAAGCCGGCCAACTTCCTCGACATCGGTGGCGGAGCCTCCGCCGAGATCATGGCGAACGGCCTGGAGATCATCCTCGGCGACCCCGACGTCAAGTCGGTCTTCGTCAACGTCTTCGGCGGCATCACCGCCTGCGACGCGGTCGCCAACGGCATCGTGCAGGCGCTGGAGCTGCTCAAGTCCAAGGGCGAGGACGTCAGCAAGCCGCTGGTCGTGCGCCTCGACGGCAACAACGCCGAGCTGGGCCGCAAGATCCTTACCGACGCGGCGCACCCGCTGGTGCAGCAGGTCGACACGATGGACGGCGCGGCCGACAAGGCCGCCGAGCTGGCCGCCAAGTAAGCCCGGACGAGACCGAACGAGGACACCGACAACACCATGGCTATCTTCCTCACCAAGGAGAGCAAGGTCATCGTCCAGGGGATGACCGGCTCCGAGGGCCAGAAGCACACCAAGCGGATGCTTGCTTCCGGCACCACCATCGTCGGCGGCGTGAACCCGCGCAAGGCGGGCACGAACGTCGACTTCGACGGCACCGAGGTGCCCGTCTTCGGCGGCGTCAAGGAGGCGATGGAGAAGACCGGTGCGGACGTCACCGTCATCTTCGTCCCGCCGAAGTTCGCCAAGGACGCCGTCGTCGAGGCGGTCGACGCGGGCATCGGCCTGGCGGTCGTGATCACCGAGGGCATCGCCGTCCACGACACCGCCTACTTCTGGGACTACGCCTCCCAGAAGGGCAACAAGACGCGGATCGTCGGCCCGAACTGCCCGGGTCTGATCACCCCCGGCCAGTCGAACGCGGGTATCATCCCCTCCGACATCACCAACAGCGGCCGCATCGGCCTGGTCTCCAAGTCGGGCACGCTGACGTACCAGATGATGTACGAGCTGCGTGACATCGGCTTCTCCACGTGCGTCGGCATCGGCGGTGACCCGGTCATCGGCACCACGCACATCGATGCCCTCAAGGCGTTCGAGGCCGACCCCGACACCGACCTGATCGTCATGATCGGCGAGATCGGCGGCGACGCCGAGGAGCGCGCGGCGGACTTCATCAAGGAGAACGTGACCAAGCCGGTCGTCGGCTACGTCGCGGGCTTCACCGCGCCCGAGGGCAAGACGATGGGCCACGCCGGCGCGATCGTCTCCGGCTCCTCCGGTACCGCGCAGGCCAAGAAGGAGGCCCTGGAGGCCGCGGGCGTGAAGGTCGGCAAGACCCCGTCCGAGACCGCCCGCCTGGCCCGCGAGCGCCTGAGCGCCTGAGGCACCTGAGGCATCCGAGTCGCCTGAGCGTCTGAGGCGCCCGGAAGTCTGCGCGACGTCTGAAGGCCGGGTGTCCGAGACCGCGACGCAGGGCCGTGGCACGGCTGCTTGACGGGCCCGCACCCCGCGAGGGTGCGGGCCCGTCAGCTGTTCCGGCCCGGGCCCTGCTCGCTCCGCTGGAAGTCGTGCAGGTCCACGCGCCCGTTGGTGGAGCGGAGCTGGGGCAGATAGGCACGGTCCGAGGGCGACGAACGCCTGGCCTCGGCGTGCCGCCGCTCCCGGCCCTCTTCACTCGTCCGAGTGGTTCTCACCACGGACGCGCCGGGGAACGCCGCCGGAGCGAAGGTCCGGGGCACCACCTCGGCGGGCTTCCTCGGCGGCTGTTCGCTCTCCGCCGTCACGAGAGTGAGTACCGTCGCCGCGGTCACGGTCGCCGTCAGCCCCAGCGAAGCCCGCGTCCACAGCCGCGTCGTACGGCAGCTGCGGCGGCGCACGAGACGGGGCGGCACGGGCCGCACCGGCTGGGCCACGGCGAGTTCGCGCAGAGTGTCGGCCAGCACGGCGCCGCGCCGTCTTCGCGGGAGCTCCCGCAGCGGCGGCCAGCTCTCCTCGAGCGCCACCCGCCCGTGGGTGACCCGGCCCGCGGCCGCCTCCGTACTGCACTCCACCTCGGCGGCGGTCTGCGGCAGTGTGAGCCCCAGCCCGTAGTGCAGCAGCAGCGCGGCACGGTAGCTGCGCGGCAGCCCCAGGAACGCCTCCAGCACGGCTCGGTCCTCCGGCGGGCCCGAGTACGCCTGCGGCACGCGGCGCAGCGGGTGGAACTGGTGCCACGGGGACAGCGCGTACTCGTACACCGTCGCGCGCACCGTGCGCGTCGGGTCGCCGCCCGCCAGCACCCTGGGCCAGTGCTGCCACGCCTGGTGGAACGCCCACCGCACCGCGCGCTCCGCCACGCGCCGGTGTCCTGACAGCAGGAACGCCTGCCGGGTGAGGGCCCGAGCCTGCCGCACGTAGAGCTCGTCGAACGCCTCGACCGGGTCCGACGGCAGCTCTCGCGGCTGCGCGGCGGTCCGTACGAAGTCGTCCACCGGCCCCGCCACCGCCGCGACCACCTCGACGCGGGGCTCCGCTTCGCTCCGCCGCGGTGCGGGTGCCGACACCCGTGGCGTCGGCGCCACCTCGCCCGTGAGGGGTTCGCTCCGCGGGGTGGGCGCCGGAGCCGTACGGGTCCCCGCGCCACCCCCATCCTCTACTTCGGCAGGCCCTTTCGCCCCAGGTGGCCGTTCCATCTCAGGAGGCCCTCCCACCTCTGGAGGATCTTCGACCTCCCAAGGACCCTCCTCCTCGGGAGGCCCTTCTCTCTCGGGAGCAGCCACCTCCACCGGAGCCGCCACCGCTACGGACGGCTCATCCGGCGCGGGACTCGGCGTGGCGCCTGCTTCGGGGCCCGGCGCGGTGGCGTCCGGTGCGGCGTCCGGCGCGGGAGCTGACGCGCCGGACGACGAGGCGCTCGGCGAGGCGCTCGGCGAGGCGCTCCACGAGGGGGTCGGCGTGGCGGGTGGTGCGGCGGCCTGCGGGGTGGACTTCTGCCGCTGGGCGGTCGAACGTCTGGCCTGCCCCCTGCTCTTGCCCTTGCTTTTTCCCATGCCCCTGCCGCCTTGCCGCCCGCTCTTGGGGGCCTCCCTCTTGGCGTCCCCCGTGGCCCCGCCCTCCGCCGTCGCCGTCGTCGGAGACAGCCCCGCCGCGGTCGTGGCGGGAGCGGACGGGGACGAGGGGGCGTCAGGAGCCCCGGGGGCGGGACGCGTTGCCGCGTCGGCGGCCGCGTCGGCGGCCGCGCCCGCAGGCGCGGCAGCAGAGCTGGAAGAAAGACGCATAGCCCTTAGCTTGTGCGACACAGCGACAAAATGCCTGCTACTAGGGCAAAACGGGTGTTCTTGGCAGCATGGCGTCGTGAGCCAATTGACGCACCGCGGTCCCTCGTTGTCCTCGGGCCGTGGCCACCCCCGCTCCCTGACCCTGACCAGCGGTTGGCTACTGGGCGGCGCCGTGGCCGCGGGGCTCGGTCTCGGCGTGTGCGCCGTGGTCGTCCTGCTGCTGTGGACCGTCTCGCCGTACCCGGACAGCGACGCGGACGGTGCTCTGCACCTGGCCGCGGACCTGTGGTTGCTGGCGCACGGTGTGCAGCTCGTGCGGCACGAAACGCTCTCCGGTATCCCGGCACCCGTCGGGGTGACACCGTTGATGCTGACGGTCGTACCGGTGTGGCTGCTGTGGCGCGCCACACGCGAAGGGCTCGAATCGCGGCCGGCCGCGGGCGCCGGGTACGGGGCGGCGGCCGTCGGGGGCTGGGTCTCGGGCGGCTACCTTCTCGTCACCGCCGCGGCCGTCGCCTACGCCTCGGGCGGGCCCATCGAGGCGGAGCCCGCCGGCACGAGCTGGCGGCTGCCGCTGTTCGTCGTCGTCGTGACCGGCCTGTGCGCGGCGTTCTCCTCGCAGCGCCGCTCGGTGGCGAACGCGTGGACTCAGCTGTCCTCCCGGCTGCCCGAGGCACCCCGGGAACGGGTGTCGGGGGTCACACGGCAGATGACGCGAGAGCGGGCCGTCGTCGCCGTGCAGGCGGGCGGTGCGGCAACGGTCGTGCTGTGCGGCGGGGGTGCTTTCCTGCTCTCGGCGGCCCTTGTGTGGGACGTGCGGACCGTCTGCCGCACCTTCCCCCAGCTGACCGAAACCCTCTCGGGACAGTTCGCGGTTCTGCTGCTGGGGGTGGCGCTGCTGCCCAACGCGGTGCTGTGGGCGACGTCGTACGGCCTCGGCCCGGGCTTCACGCTGGGCGGCGACAGCGTCGTCTCCCCTGTCCTGAGCACCGGCTCGCCGCACCTGCCGCCGTTCCCGCTGCTCTCCGTCGTCCCCGAAGAGAGCTCCGGCGGGGTGGTCGCCTGTTGCCTGGTGGCGGTGGTCCCGGCGCTGGGCGGCCTGATGTGCGGATGGTGGGTGGGGCGTTCCCAGGCGGCCGTGGGGCGGGCCGAGGTCGCCGTCCGGCAGCGGGGAGGGCATCCGGCGGGGTGGCGGGCCGTACTGGTGACGGTGCCGCTCGCCGCGGTCCTGTGCGGTGCGCTCCTCGCGCTGCTCGCCGCTGTGGCCGGCGGCCCGCTCGGGAGCGCCGCCCTCGCGCACGTGGGACCGTCGTGGTGGCAGACGGGCGGGGCCGCCTGCGGGTGGATGATCGCCGTCGGGCTGCCGACCGCGCTGGGCGTGCGCTGGTGGGTACGGTCGAGCGCCCGCAGGGCCGCGGCAGCGGCGGCCCGCGCCGCGGAGGCCGCGGCCAAGGCGGCGGCCGGGCTCGGCCCGGACGCCGCCTGGCACACGGACGCGGCCCGCCGTGTGCGCTGGGCCGCGATGAGGGATGCCTCCGGCGGCCTGATGGCCCCCTTCGCCCCGGCCGACCCGACGGAGCGCGGTCTCGTTCACCGGATCGACAGGGCCGCTCTCGTTCTCGACGTGGAGGTGGAAGCGGACGTGAACGGGGACGGGGGCATGAACGGGGACACGGAGGGGAAAGCGGACGCGGAGAACGGCACCGACCCCGGCTCCGGCGATGCTCAGCCCGCCGCCGACGCTCCGGTCGAGGCGCCGGCCGCCGCCGACGCCCCGCGCGGGACCCCGCACGGGGACCTCACCGGGAAACCGGCCCCCGGCGGACCGGGGAAAGTCTGAAGGCGCCGCCCCGGTTCGCCCGCCTCAGCAGCGCTGCCCGCCTCCGCGGGCCCACCTCAGCGGTTCTCCAGGAACGGCTGGAGTTCCTTCGGCAGGTGCCGCTCGCAGTCGTCGCGCGAGGACTGGGTCAGTGCGTCGTTCTGGCAGGTGTAGTAGTCGCTGTAGGCGAACTGGAACGTGTACGTCGCCGCGACGATCGCGAGTGTCAGCCCTGCGGTGACCAGCCCGCTGATGGCAGCCGTCCGCTTCGCCTTGGCCGCCTGCGCGGGGGTCACGGCGAGCGGGACCGGCGACCGGCCGTCCGGGCCACCGGCGCCGCCCGGGCCTCCGGGACCGGCGGAGCGCCCCGGCTCCTCCTCGCCCTCCGCGCCGCGGTCGGTTCCGGCGACGTCCTCCGCCGTGGCGGTCACGGAGCGGCGCGGCTTGCCGCCCTTGGACCTGCGGTCCTCGGCCGTGGACTTCGGTGGTTTGCCGCGCAGCGCGCTGATGCCCCAGTAGAGCGAGAGCGCCCCGAGCAGGAGCGCGACCTCCGGGACGCCCAGCAGGGCGAAGAAGAGGCCCCAGATGCCGGCGTGGAGGGCGTACCTGGCGTGCCGCTGGAGCGGGTCCGTCGGATCCCAGCGCATGCCGCGCCCGCCGGAGCCGCCGGGCCCGCCCCCGGGCCCGCCTGCCCCCCGGTCGCCGTCGCCTTGCCGGTCGCGGTCGCGGTCGCTGCCGCGGTCGCCGCCGAAGCTGCCGCCGTGCCGTCCCGGCTGGCGGCTGCTCCACTGGCTGCCCCACGCGGAGTCCCGCTGCTCGTCGGGTCGCCGTTCGTCGTCCGACGAGCCGGAATTCCCTCCGGAGCCGTCGCCTCCGCGGCCGGACCCGTTCCCGGAGTCCGTTCCTGAGTCCCGTGGACCGCGGGGATCCCCGGGGCCCGACCCGTCGTCCTTGTCCTGGGCGAGCCGCCGCGGCTGCCGAGGCTGCCACGGCTGGTCCGGCTGCCCCTCCGGCGGTGGCGCGAAGGGGTTGTCCTCGCGGGAGGTGCTGTCGGATGCGGCCGTACGGCGGCGTCGGTCGGTCATCTGGTGTGGCTCTTCCTCGTCGCTTCCGCGTCGGTTGCACGGCCGTGTGGCCCTCCGAGCCCCGCGGGAGCCCGAGAAGGCCGTGTCCCTGACGCTACCTTCCGGTTGCGCCCCCGTCCCGTGGGGGCCGTTCCGAGGGCCGGTATGGTTGCCGACGGTCGGACGCTTCGTAGAGTTCCCCGGAATTCCCGGGTCCACGTACTTGTGCGACCACACAATGCCGTCCGGCCGCCCCAACCGCCCCACCCGCCTCACCGCGCACCCAGTACCCCTTCAGCATCCCCTCAGCTCCGCCTTCATCCCGCCCGTCTCCCGCGAGAGAGAGCACCGTCGTGGACGCGCCGTCCTTCCGTCCCGCCGCCCCCGTGCGCCTCGTCGTCCTGGTGTCCGGTTCAGGCACCAACCTCCAGGCGCTGATCGACGCGGCGGCCGACCCCGCCACGCACACCCCGTACGAGATCGTCGCCGTGGGCGCGGACCGGGGCGGTATCGAGGGGCCGGCGCGCGCGGAGCGGGCCGGGATCCCCACCTACACGTGCCGGGTGAAGGACTTCGCCACCCGCGCGGAGTGGGATGAGGCGCTGACGGAGGCGACGGCCGCCCACGACCCTGACCTGGTGGTCTCGGCGGGCTTCATGAAGGTGGTGGGCCCCGGGTTCCTGGCGCGTTTCGGCGGGCGGTTCCTCAACACCCACCCCGCGCTGCTCCCCAGTTTTCCCGGCGCCCACGGCGTACGCGACGCGCTCGCGTACGGCGCGAAGGTGACCGGGTGCACCGTCCACTTCGTCGACGACGGCGTCGACACCGGGCCCGTGATCGCGCAGCGCGCCGTCGAGGTCCGGGAAGAGGACCACACCGACGAGGGTGCCGCTCTGCACGAGCGGATCAAGGAAGTCGAGCGACGGCTGCTCGTCGAGGTCGTGGGGCGCATCGCCCGCGACGGCTACACCTTCGAGGGGCCGAACAGAAGAAGGGTACGACTGGGTCATGAGTGAGACTGCTGCGACCACGGGCGCCAAGCGGCCGATCCGCCGGGCGCTGGTCAGCGTGTACGACAAGACGGGCCTCGAGGAGCTGGCCCGGGGGCTGCACGCCGCGGGGGTGCAGCTGGTCTCGACGGGATCGACGGCGCAGCGCATCGCGGACGCCGGCGTTCCTGTCACCCCCGTCGAGGAGCTGACCGGCTTCCCCGAGTGCCTGGACGGGCGGGTCAAGACCCTGCACCCGCGTGTGCACGCCGGCATCCTCGCCGACCAGCGCCTGGAGGCGCACCGCGAGCAACTGGGCGAGCTGGGCGTCGAGCCGTTCGAGCTGGTCGTCGTCAACCTCTATCCGTTCGCCGAGACCGTGGCCTCGGGCGCGTCGGACGACGCGTGTGTGGAGCAGATCGACATCGGCGGCCCGTCGATGGTGCGCGCCGCCGCCAAGAATCACCCGTCCGTGGCCGTCGTCGTCAACCCGGACCGCTACGGCGGAGTCCTGGACGCTGTGCGGGACGGTGGCTTCGACCTGGCCTCGCGCAAGCGCCTGGCGGGGGCGGCCTTCCGGCACACGGCGGCCTACGACGTGGCGGTGGCGGGCTGGTTCGCCGAGTACACCGGCAAGGACGAGGAGGAGCCCTCCCCGTTCTCCGAGTTCGTCGGCGTCACCTACGAGCGCAAGAACGTGCTGCGCTACGGCGAGAACCCGCACCAGCCGGCCGCGCTCTACACGGGCGGCCGCGGCGGTCTGGCCGAGGCCGAGCAGCTGCACGGCAAGGAGATGTCCTACAACAACTACGTCGACACCGAGGCAGCGCGGCGTGCCGCGTACGACCACGACGAGGCGTGCGTGGCGGTCATCAAGCACACCAACCCCTGCGGTATCGCGGTTGCCGCAGACGTTGCCGAGGCGCACCGCAAGGCGCACGCCTGCGACCCGCTGTCGGCCTACGGCGGCGTGATCGCCGTCAACCGTCCGGTGTCGAAGGAGATGGCGGAGCAGGTCGCGGGCATCTTCACCGAGGTCGTCGTCGCCCCGGACTACGAGGAGGGCGCTGTGGAAGCGCTCACCCGCAAGAAGAACATCCGGGTCCTGCGCTGCCCCGAGGCCCCGGCGGCGCCCGCCGAGTTCCGTCCCATCGACGGCGGTGGCCTCGCGCAGGTCAAGGACGCCTTCCAGGCCGAGGGCGACGACCCGGCGAGCTGGACCCTGGCCGCGGGGGAGGCGCTGGACGCCGGCGAACTGGCCGAGCTGGCCTTCGCCTGGCGGGCGTGCCGCGCGGTCAAGTCCAACGCCATCCTGCTCGGCAAGGACCGGGCGACGGTGGGCGTCGGCATGGGGCAGGTCAACCGGGTCGACTCGGCACGGCTCGCCGTCCAGCGTGCGGGCGAGGAGCGGGCGCGGGGGGCGTACGCGGCCTCGGACGCGTTCTTCCCGTTCCCGGACGGCCTCGAGGTGCTGGCCGAGGCGGGCGTGCGCGCCGTCGTCCAGCCGGGGGGTTCCGTGCGCGACGAACAGGTCGTCCAGGCCGCCGAGAAGGCGGGCATCACGATGTACGTGACGGGTACGCGGCACTTCTTCCACTGAGTGTCGGAGTGCCTGACCGGGCTCGGTGCTCCACCGAGCCCGGTCAGGCACCGGGAGTTCCGGTCGAGTGGGAAGGCGGGAACCGTCAGCGCCCCCGCGCCGCCGCCCGGCTCGGTCCGCAGGTGGTCGTGGCGCGGTGCCCACACCTCGAAGGTGACCAGCTCGTCCCCTGCGGGCAGCACCACCGGGGAGAACTCGAAGGGCACCGGAGCCTCCACCCGGCCCGGCACCACCTCGATGTGCTCCCCCGCCCTCCGGGTTCTCCACGACGTACGTACGGTCGCGGCTGTGGTTGGTCAGCGTCCAGAACGAGCCGCTGGCCGCGAGCACCCCGGCGCTCCTGGACACCCCCGGGTGCGCGAGGACGAGTCCGCACTCCTCCTCCCGGCCGAAGCGGAGACTCTCGCCGGGCGCCAACCGCACCTGCCCCCCGGCCCGCTGTTTGCCACCTGTGCCGCCGACTTCTCGGGCGGCACAACAATGATGCTGTGCATACGCGACCCCCGGCGCATGCATGTCCGGCGCGGCACGGAGCCATTCCCGCACGGCGGCGGGGTGCGGGACGGGTACGCACAACAGCGACGGCGCGGCCGGAAGTCCGGCCGCGCCGTCACCGCGCGGCTGGTGCGACCCCTGCGTCAGACGGCAGGGGGGATGGCCTGCGCCGGCCGAAGGTCTAGTACTGCGGCCTGTTGAACCACTGGCCCGCGGCGCTCATCGAGCAGAACACGATCGTGAGCACGGCCGTGGCCAGCCACAGCACGGCGAGGAACAGCGAGCCACCCGCCGAGTCACCGCCGGCCAACTGGCCGATGAAGCTCAGCAGGGGGATCAGCGCGTTGACCGCGCCGGCGATGATCGCCGTCACGCGTGTGCCGCTGCGGCCCTTGCCGAACATCGAGGCGGGCACGATGTGCAGCGTGGCCAGGCCGCCGCCGATCAGCAGCCCGAACAGCGCGATGCCCAGGGCGGCACCGCCTGCCGCCCCCACGCCGGGGATGTCGTCCAGCGCGTCGTTGGCGGCCACGCCGCCGATGAGCAGGAGGACGCCGAACAGCGCCCACAGGGAACCCGCGATGAACAGCAGCACGCGCGCGGTGACGACCACCCCGGGCATGCTGACGGCGGGCTGCATGCCGCCGCCCGGGTAGGCGGGCATACCGGCCTGCGGGTAGCCGTAAGGGGCCGGGGCACCCTGCTGCGGGTAGCCGTAGGGGGCGCCCTGCTGGGGCTGCTGCGGCGCCGAGTAGGGATTATGAGGACTCTGTCCTGGGGGCGGGGGGTAGCTCACGAGTTGTTTCCTCCGACGGCGTTGAGGGAGCGGATCGGGCCGAGTGACTCCGGAGAACCACGGCCTGCCCTCAGCAATGTCGCCTCCCCCGGGTACGGCGCCGCACCGCCGGCCCACCCTGTAGCGCCCGACGCCGTCCCACAATGGTGGTGGTCGGACTGTGGGACTGTCCAGCCGGGTTTCCGTACTGTGGCGAATCCGCAACGCGCGGTCAGACGCACTGTGACGACCGCGGCCTTCCGGTCTTCGCACGCGGAGCCGGAACCCGTGCCGGCCCGAGCGGCAGCCTGAGTGGAGAGACGGGGTCCGCATCCGCGAGGATGGGCGCATGACCGCCCAGATTCTCGATGGCAAGGCCACCGCCGCCGCGATCAAAACCGATCTCACCGTGCGCGTCGAGGCGCTCAAGGCCAAGGGCGTCACGCCCGGCCTCGGCACGCTGCTCGTCGGCGACGACATCGGCTCGCAGAAGTACGTCGCGGGCAAGCACCGCGACAGCCGGCAGATCGGCATCAACTCCATCCAGCGCGCTCTCCCCGCCACCGCGACGCAGGAGGAGATCGAAGCGGTGGTCCGCGAGCTGAACGAGGACCCGGCCTGTACCGGCTACATCGTCCAGCTCCCGCTCCCCAAGGGCATCGACGTCAACCGGGTGCTGGAGCTGATGGACCCGGCCAAGGACGCCGACGGGCTGCACCCCACGAATCTGGGCCGGCTCGTGCTCAACAAGCCGGCGCCGCTGCCCTGCACGCCCCAGGGCATGATCGTGCTGCTGCGCCGCTACGGCGTCGAGCTGGACGGCGCCCACGTCGTGGTGGTCGGCCGCGGCGTGACGGCGGGCCGCCCGCTGCCGCTGCTGCTGACCCGGCGCAGTGAGAACGCGACCGTCACGCAGTGCCACACCGGCACCCGCGACCTGCCCCAGGCGCTGCGCCAGGCCGACATCGTCGTCGCCGCCGCCGGGGTTCCGCACCTGATCAAGCCGGAGTACGTGCGGGAGGGCGCGGCCGTGCTCGACGTGGGCGTCAGCAGGGACGAGAACGGCAAGATCGTGGGCGACGTGCACCCGGGGGTCGCCGAGGTCGCCGGCTGGCTCTCACCCAACCCGGGCGGTGTCGGCCCGATGACGCGGGCCCAACTGCTCGTCAACGTCGTGGAAGCGGCCGAAGCGGCGGCGCGCTGAGGGCGGCCATGAGCAAGGAGAACGAGGCGGGGACGGAGCCCGCGGTACGTACGGAGAAGTCGGCGGACGCCGCCGGGGAACAGCCCGACGGGGGACAGCGGTCGTCCGACGGAGGACAGAATTCGTCGGACGGGGGACAGCAGGCGGCTGCCGCGCCGCGCAGGCGTTCGCGGCGCTTTCCGGTGCTCACCCGGGACACCGCGCGGCCCGAGGGCGGCGGACGTGCGGTCGGAGGGCATCACCCGGCCCCCTACCGGCAGTGGCCGCTGCTGGCCGTGTGCGCGGGGGTGCTGGTCGGGCTGCTGGTGACGGTGATCGAGTTCCGCTCCGGCACCCTGATCATCGGTCTGGCGCTGCTGGGCGGTGCCGTACTGCGCTGGGCGAAGCCGTCGGTCGGCATGCTGGCCGTCCGCTCCCGCTTCACCGACATGGTGCTCTACGGCGTACTGGGCCTGGTCATCGTGCTCCTGGCCCTGATGGCCCAGCCCAAGCCCCTGTTGACGGTGCCGTTCCTCGACACGATCGTGCACTTCACGGTCCGCTGACCGCACGCTCGCCCGACCGCGGGATCCGCTGACGGTTCGGACGCCAACGGCCGGGCCACGTACCACTCGTGTGAGTGGTACGTGACGGACATAACGGTTGGCGTCCGTACGGGCTGGCAGACTAGAGGGCGTACGCGTGGACGAGGGGGGTTGTGCGCGGGCGTGGGTTACGGCCCGTGACGCTCTCGTGCGCCCCCGCTTCCGGAGCTGTCATCCTGGCCGCCTGCATCCCCCTGGGTAGCCAGTACGCAACCCGGGGCCGGCGCACACACGGGGGAAGGGAAGGCACACAGCGCAGTCGGGGACGAGGGGGAGGCCATGCCTCGTTGGAGGTCGCTACCGGAGGATCTGGACCCGCAGATCCGGGAGTTCGCGAACCAGCTGCGGCGGCTCGTCGACCGCTCCGGACTGAGCATCGCGGGCATCGCCGACCGCACCGGCTACAGCAAGTCGTCGTGGGAGCGCTACCTCAGCGGCCGGTTGCTGCCGCCTCGCGGCGCCACCCAGGCACTCGCCGAGGTGACCGGCACGGACGTACGCCACCTCGGCACCATGTGGGAGCTGGCCGAACGGGCGTGGAGCCGCAGCGAGATGCGGCACGACACCACCCTGGAGGCCATCAGCATCGCCCAGGCCCGGGCCGCGCTGAACGGGACCGGGGCGACCGGATCGGAGCTTTCCGGATCGGGGGCCGGAGCCGGAGCCGGGGCGGGGTCCGCGCAGGAGAAGGGCCGCAGACGGCGCAGGGGTGAGCGGTCCGGCAACGACAGGTCCGGCAATGAGCGGCCCGGTGGCGAACGGTCGGGTGGCGAACCGTCCGGAAGTGAACTCCCCTGGAGCGCACCCGCCGTGAGTGGTCCGTCCGTGAGCAGATCGTCCGCGAGTGATCCGTTCGCGGGTGCACCGTTGGGGAGCGGGCCGCCCCCGGACAGGGAGACGGCCGTCCTGCGCAAGGACGCCATCCGTGCGGCGGGCGCCGCAGGACCCGGCACACGTGGTCACCAGGTGCCGGGACAGCGGCCCGGCGGCGCAGACGGCCATGCGGCCGGCCCGGGTGCCACCGACCCCGCCATGACCGGCTCCGCCGTGACCGGCTCCGAGGTGCGCGGGCCCGAGGTGACGGGGCCCCGCGCGGCGCCCACGCAGGGCGCGGGCAGCGGGGGCCCTGGGCGTGGCGGCCGACGCAAGGGCACCGTCCTGCTCGCGGCGCTCGTGGGCGTGCTCGTCCTCGTCGCGGGGGCGGTCCTCTTCCTCGACCTGGGCGGCGACGAGGACGAGGCGGCCAGGCCGAAGCCGACCCCCACGGAGAAGACCCGGAAGCTGCCCGCGGGCGTGAAGTGCGCGGGCAAGGACTGCTCGAGCCAGGATCCGGAGGCCATGGGCTGCGGTGGCGCACACGCCACGACCGTCAGCTCCGCGCGGGTCGGCTCTGGCCTCGTCGAGGTGCGCTACAGCGACGTCTGCAAGGCGGCGTGGGGAAGGATCAGCGGCGCGGCAGCCGACGACGTCCTGCGCATCACCGGCCCGGGCGGGCAGAAGGAGAGCGACACGGTGACGGCGAACGACGCGTACACCGCGATGGTCTCCGCGCCGGCCGAAGAGGACGCGCGCGCCTGCGCGACGACGGCCGCGGGCGGCGAGAGCTGCACCACCCCGGGCCGCACGGTGCCGTGAACAGCGCCGGGGAACCGTCGCGCCGGACTCCACCCCCGACATGACGGCGTCGGCTGCCGCCTGACACGGTCGCTCGGGCAACCAGGCGAAACCCGAGTGCGGCGCCCCTTGGACCGACCCGGGGGTGCGGCGGGGACGGGGTCGGATAGCCTGGCCGATGGGTCTCTTGACGTAGAGAGACTTCCGGCCACCCGCCAGCCACGTCAGGTACTACGGAGAACGCCATGACCCGCACTCCCGTCAGCCCCGTCAACGTCACCGTCACCGGCGCCGCAGGCCAGATCGGCTACGCGCTGCTCTTCCGCATCGCCTCCGGCCAGCTGCTGGGCGCGGACGTGCCGGTCAGGCTGCGCCTGCTGGAGATCACCCCGGCGCTGAAGGCCGCCGAGGGCACCGCGATGGAGCTGGACGACTGCGCCTTCCCGCTGCTCCAGGGCATCGACATCACCGACGATGCGAACGTGGCGTTCGACGGCACCAACGTCGGCCTGCTCGTCGGCGCCCGCCCCCGCACCAAGGGCATGGAGCGCGGCGACCTGCTCGAGGCCAACGGCGGCATCTTCAAGCCGCAGGGCAAGGCCATCAACGACCACGCCGCCGACGACGTGAAGGTCCTCGTCGTCGGCAACCCGGCCAACACGAACGCGCTGATCGCCCAGGCGGCCGCGCCGGACGTGCCGGCCGAGCGGTTCACCGCCATGACCCGCCTCGACCACAACCGCGCGCTCACCCAGCTCGCCAAGAAGACCGGCTCCACCGTCGCCGACATCAAGAAGCTGACGATCTGGGGCAACCACTCCGCGACCCAGTACCCGGACATCTTCCACGCGGAGATCTCCGGCAAGAACGCCGCCCAGGTCGTGAACGACGAGAAGTGGCTGGCCGACGAGTTCATCCCGACCGTCGCCAAGCGCGGCGCCGCCATCATCGATGCCCGCGGCGCCTCCTCGGCCGCCTCCGCAGCCAACGCAGCCATCGACCACGTCCACACCTGGGTCAACGGCACCGCCGAGGGCGACTGGGCCTCCATGGGCATCCCCTCCGACGGCTCCTACGGCGTGCCGGAGGGCATCATCTCCTCCTTCCCCGTCACCACGAAGGACGGCGCGTACGAGATCGTCCAGGGCCTGGAGATCAACGAGTTCTCCCGCACCCGCATCGACGCCTCCGTCAAGGAGCTGAGCGACGAGCGCGACGCGGTGCGCGGTCTCGGCCTCATCTGACGAGCAGCGCCCCATCTGACGCGCAGTGCCTCACCTGATGAGCAGCGCCTCATCTGACGAGCAGCGCCTCCCCTGACGAGCAGCGCGGCGCGAGTCGGTGCGGCACGGCACGGCGTCCGTGCGCTCCGAGCCGGTCGGCCGCCGCTGAGCGGAGGGCCGCCACCGCCGGACGAGGGCCCGCGTGGATCACTCAGGATCCACGCGGGCCCTCGCGCGTTGCGTCCGGACGGCGTCTCCGGCGCGGAGGTCAGCTCTTTCGGGTGACGCCGGCTGATGAGGTCTCGCCCTCCGCCTCGGCACCCCTTTCCGAGGCCGCGTCCGCGTCCGTCTCGGCACCCCCGTCCGAAGCCGTGTCCTCGTCCGACGCGGCGTCCTCGTCCGACGCGGCGTCCTCGTACGCCCGCAGAGTCGTCACCACCAGGGCCCGCTCGAGCGGGGAGAGGGCCCTGAGGGCGTGGCGCCAGGCGTCGGCGCCGCGCGCGAGCCAGCCGGAGATGGTGGCGCGCTTGTCCTCGGCGATGCTCACGATGCGGCGGCGCCGGTCGTTCTCGTCCTCGCGCCGCTCCAGCACCCCTTTCCGACTCAGCTCGCCCACCATGAGGCTGACCGTGGTGGGGGCCACCTCCAGGCGTGCCGCCAGGTCGTTGACGGTGCTCGGGCCGTCGAAGAGGAGGAGCGAGAGCAGGGACAGGTGGCGGGGCGCCAGCGCGAGGGACTGTAGTTCGTCGGGGACGGGGAGGCGCTTGACCCGGCCGACGATGCGAGGCATCAACTGCAAGAGCGCCCGCACGGCTTCGTCCTCGGCGAGGCCGCCGTCCCGCCGGGGATCCTGCTCGGTTTCCCTTCTGTGGCCGTCCGTTGACATCGCGCTGGCCTCCCATTAGCTTTGCGATCAAAGATGTTTTGACATCAAAGAGGAATCGGGCTTCCGCATGGTAGCCGCCCGTTTCCTCACCTTGCCGATAGGGGGAGAGGCCATGCCGCACTTCGAAGTGCAGATTCACGAGGCGGCTCTGGGCGGGGAGGACTCGCCGGTGAGCGCACGGCTCGTGGAGGGACTGACGGAAGCGGCGTTGACGGTCTATCCCGAGTCGTTCCGCGAGATCGTCGCCGTCGAGCTGACCGGCGTGGAGCGGGGCCGCTGGGGAGTGGGTGGGAAGCTGACGGAAGAGCCCTCCCCGATCGTCACCCTGCGCTCCAAGGAGGCCATGTTCCACCATCCGGACTTCGCCCAGGCTCCGGGGAAGCTGATATCCGCGATCACGGACGCCGTCGTCGCGGTGCTCGGAGAGAGCGTGCGGGAGCGGGTGACGGTGCGGTTGGTGGGTGTTCCCGCGGGGCGTGCGGGTGTCGGCGGCCGGCTGGAGTGAGGCCCCGCGCCAGCGAGAGCGTCACGGTCAGGGAGAGCGCGGCGATGAGGGTCATGGCGGTGGCAGGGGAGGTCCGTTCGGCGACGGCGCCCGCGAGCGTGGCTCCCACGCCCTGCATGGCCAGCATCCCGGAAGCGTGCAGTCCCAGCGCGTGCCCGCTCAGGTTCTCGGGCGTCAGCTCCAGAAGCTGTTCCTGGAGCAGCAGGCTGGCGGCGAAGCCGACCGTCGCCAGTGTCACCAGCCCGGCCGCGAGGGGCAGCGGTGGTCGAAGGGCGAAGAGGAGGAAGGGGGAGGCCAGCAGTGCGAGCATCGGCACGGGCAGGCGTCTGCGCCAGCGTTGGGGGACGAAGCGGCCCATGGTGGTGTCTCCGGCCAGCATGCCCACAGCGCCACAGGCGAACAGCAGCCCGGCCTCGTGCGGAGCGTAGGGAACGTAGAGGGATTCACAGCCGACCACCAGCCCGTTGGGCACCCACAGCCCGAGGTAGACGGAGCGGCGTGCGCGGGAGGACCACAGCAGGGAGTTGGTGCGCCAGGTCGCGGCCACGGACGGGCGCCCGGTGGCGCGAGGCGGGCGCCGACGGAGCCCCCACCAGGCGGTGCCGGCGCTCGCCAGGTAGAGCGCGGCACCGGCCAGCAGAGTGCCGCGCGGAGAGAGGAGGGAGACGAGCACTCCGCCGAGTGCGTATCCGCAGATCTGGGTGATGCCGGTCGACATGTTGAGCACCGAACGCCCCAGGAGATAACCGTCCTTGGCGAGGACCTCGCTGAGGAGCCCGTACCGCACCCCGCCTCCGAGCGAGGCCAGCACACCCAGGGCGAGCAGCACGGAGAACGAGGCGGCGACGGGCATTCCCGGAACGGCCTGTGCGGCGGTCCCCAGGGCGAACGCGAGCGGCAACCCGGCAAGTGCGGCGCGGGGCGGGATCCGGTCGGCCGCCGACAGCAGCGTCGTCGCCCCGATGAGCTGGGCCAGGGAGGGCCCGAACATGGCGAGGGAGGAGAGCAGAGGGGAGCCGGTGGCCGCGTAGATGAGCGTGCCCAGGGCCAGACCGCTGACCGTGTGGCCCGCGACGTGAAGAGCGCTGGTGAGGAAGAGAGGGGCGAACTCGGGCGCCCGGAAAAGTTCGCGGTAGGTGCGCATGAAGGGAGTGTGGAGCGGCACTGCCGCGGCGTTTACTGTTTCGCATCAGGGCGAAACGACGGGCGAGACAGCGGCCGAAACGACGGGCGCAGCAACGGGCGAAGTAGTAGGCGCAGCATCGGTCGAAGCAGCGAACGCAGCATCGGTCGAAGCAGCGAACGCTGCAACGGGCGCAGCATCGGACGACAGAACGGGTGAAGCGAGAGGCCGCTTCGCCCCGTGAATCGGCCCGCGAAGCGACCCGCGATGCGATTCGGCCCGCGTCCTTGCCCGACGGCCTCGGACGGCTGACGGAGGTGGGCTGTGGGGTGGTGGCAGATCAACGCCGATGTGCTCGCGGGAAGCCGCTTCGTGATCTCGCCGCTCGCGGAGGCGATCGCCGGCCTCAAGGTGTTGGAACGAGGCAGCCCCACCCACCCCGGCGAGCGCGCCTGGCTCGCTGCGCACCTGCCCGCGTACCGCGCCCGCCAGGCCGCCGATCCGGTCTCGGCGCTGCTGATCCGCGCGGCGCTCGGGCCCACGTGGAACGCCGACTTCCTCACGCCCACACCCGAGCCCGGCGAACGGCAGCGCACGGAGGCTTCGTTCGAGGAGGAGGTCGAGCGGATCCGCAAGGCGTCGCCCGCCGGGGCACGCGCCGATCTGCTGGTCTCGCTGGGGACGAGCGGCCCGTTACCGCCCCAGCTGCGCCGGGACGACCTGCCGCGGCGCACGGCGGACGCCCTCACCTGGGTGTGGCGCGAGACGGTGCTGCCCTACTGGCCACGGCGCCGCCGTGTGCTCGAGGCCGATGTGGTGGCGCGGACCGCGCAGCTCAGTCGCGGCGGTTGGGCGGCGGCGCTGGACGCCATGCGGCCCGGCATGCGCTGGCTCGGCGGCAGCAGGCTCCAGATCAACGCGTGGGACTACCCGCCTCGCGATCTGGCGGGAGGCTGCCTGATGTTCGTCCCGGTGACCCCACGCACCGGGTGGGTCTCCTGGGAGACGACCCTTTGCCGTGACCGCACTCCGGCAGCCGGCCACGGCGCCGAACCCGGTGCCGGCCTTGTCGACGCCCCGGGGCCTGGCGAGCCCAACAGCTCGCGGAGAGGCGCCTGCCCACGCCGCGCGGAGGTTTCGACCAGGGCCCGCCCCCGGTACGCCGAGGCCGCGCAGACCGGGGCCTGCCCCCGTTGCCCGGAGGTCCCGCCCCGACACGCGGAGGCCCGCCCCCGGTACGCGGTGGTCTATCCCTGCGCCGGTGCGCTCGTCGACGGGGAGGGGCCGTCCGCTCCGCACGCTCTGGGGGTTCTGCTCGGACGGGGGCGGGCCGCGGTGCTGGTGCTCCTGGAGTCCCCCATGAGCACCACCCAACTCGTGGGCCTCACCGGTCAGAGCCTCGGGTCGACGGGCCGCCATCTGAAGGTTCTCCGCGATGCCGGGCTGGTGCACCGGCGGCGGGCGGGCCGTTCCGTCCTCTACTACCGCACGGCCGCGGGCGACACCCTCGTACGGGCCCAGCCCCACCTCTGACCGCGACCCCGCTCTCTCCCCCTCCCACCCGAAGCCCAGCCCCCGGCTCCAGCCTCAGACCGGCCCCAGCCTCGGACCGGCCCCAGCCCCAGCCGGGGGGCAGCAGCCCCCCAGACACGGGCCCGCACGCACGCCCAGACCCGGGCCCACGCCCCGACCCCGGCCCAGGGCCCAGACCCCGGCCCGGGGCCCAGACCCGGGCCCACGTCCAGCAGCCCGCCCCATCGGTCCAGACGCTCTCGGAAGGCGTGCGCTCAGACACTCTCGGAGGGGGGGTCCTCCTGCTGGGACTGGGAGTCCTGCAAGTGGCGGCGGAGCTGCTTGACGGAGACGGTGTGGTCCTTGGGCGGGGTGTCGCGGGGGACGGGGTGGTCGAAGTGGCCGAGGTCGATCTCGTCGTGGTTGGCGCCCGCTTTGCGTTCCAGGCGCAGCGGGTAGGGCTTGCCGTCGGCGGAGACGTGCATGGTGACGCGCGCCTTGTCCTGGGTGCGGGTGACGGGGACGGCGCGGTGGCCGCCGACCTTGTGCTCGTGGCCGCGCTTCCAGCGGGGTCCGGGTGTGGACATCGCTCCGGATGCGGCCCGGAAGGCGTCCAGGTCGCAGGCGGTGGTCAGGCCCTTGCCGCCCAGCTCGGGGTCGCGTGCGGTGCCCTTGATGTAGCGGCCCTCGAACTTCTCGGCGACCTTGCCGCCGGCCTCGGGGCCGAGCTGGGCCTTCCAGAAGGCGGCGTCGGGCTTGAGCCAGATCGTCTTGCCGTGCTTGATCAGTCGCATGCTTCCGCCGCGCGGGACCGACATTTTTCCGGAGCAATTCGCCTTCTCGTCGAGGGTGAGATTGAGCCGGAGGTCGGGGGCCTCCATTCTCAGCCGGAGAGAGCGTGCGGAATTCAGCTCCTTCGAGGCTTTTTCCGCTATTTCCTCTCCTGACGACTCTGCGATGTCCGACCCGTCACGGTCCGTCGCCGAGGGGGCGGCGTTCGCCGGGGCCAGAAGCCCGCCCGAGGCCGTCGTCGCAGCGCAGACGGCCACGACAAGTGCTGTGCGGTGCTGCTGTCGCATGGGGGTGGCTCCGATCCGCCATCGGGGAGACAGGTGCGGTCCTTCGGTTGGCAACCTGCTATATGCGGACAAAGACGTACTCACCGTACGTTCCGCCGGGGGGCGGCGCACTTCGGCCAGTGATGAAGCCCACTTGGCAGCGAATTCTGGACATGAGATCGCGGAGACGGGGCAGGGTTCCGGATTGCCATCTCCCCGAAGGCATGGCAAAAGCCCCCATCGGGGGCACCGGGGCCGCCCCCAGCTCTCGGCAGGGAGGTGCCCCAGGGAATGCAGGAGCAAGGAAGGCAGTACCGAAGGTGTCCGTATCGGAGAGCATTCACATTGACGGCACGTGGCGCACGGCCGCCGGCGGCGGCACGCGGGAGGTGCTGGACCCCGCTGACGCCACCACGCTCGCCGTCGTCGCCGAGGGCGACACAGCGGACACCGACGCGGCCGTCGCCGCCGCCCGCCGCGCCTTCGACCAGGGCCCGTGGCCGCACACCGCGACAGCCGAGCGAGCGGCCCTGCTGCGCCGGGTCGCCGACCTGCTCCAGCGCGACCGCGAGGAGATCGCGCTGATCGAGTCCCGGGACACCGGCAAGACCCTGGAGGAGGGCCGGGTCGACGTCGACGATGTGACGAACGCCTTCCGCTACTTCGCCGACCTGGTGATGAACGAGTCGGGCGGCCGCGTCGTGGACGCGGGCAGCGCGGACGTGCACAGCGTCGTCGTCCACGAGCCGGTCGGTGTCTGTGCCCTGATCACGCCCTGGAACTATCCGCTCCTCCAGGCGAGCTGGAAGGTCGCCCCGGCGCTGGCCGCGGGCAACACTTTCGTGATCAAGCCCAGCGAGGTCACCCCGATGTCCACCGTCCACCTGGTGAAGCTGCTGGTGGAGGCAGGGCTGCCGGCGGGTGCCGCCAACCTCGTCACGGGCGCGGGGCTCCCCGTCGGCCAGCGGCTGGCCGAGCACCCGGACGTGGACCTCTTCTCCTTCACCGGCGGCCTGGTCAGCGGCACGAAGGCCGGGGCCGCGGCGGTCGCGGGTGCCAAGAAGGTCGCGCTGGAACTCGGCGGCAAGAACCCCAACGTCGTCTTCGCCGACGCCTGCGCCACGGACGAGGGCTTCGACACCGCCGTCGACCAGGCGCTGAACGCCGCCTTCATCCACAGCGGCCAGGTCTGCTCGGCAGGTGCCCGGTTGATCGTCGAGGAGTCGGTCAAGGACCGTTTCGTGGCCGAACTCGTCTCCCGCGCGCAGCGCATCAAGCTGGGCCGCGGCACCGAGGAGGGCGTCGAGTGCGGGCCGCTGGTCTCCCAGCAGCAGCTGGAGAAGACGGAGGGCTATGTCGCCTCGGCGCTCGAGGAGGGTGCCGACCTGCGCTGCGGCGGTGAGCGGCCGAAGCCGTCCGAGGTCCGTCCGGCCGGCGGCTACTTCTACTCCCCGACGGTGCTGGACAACTGCCACCGCGGCATGCGGGTCATCCGCGAGGAGACGTTCGGTCCGCTGCTGACGGTCGAGACCTTCAGCACCGAGGAGGAAGCCGTCACGCTGGCCAACGACACCGAGTACGGCCTCGCGGGCGCCGTCTTCTCCGGTGACACGGCGCGGGCACGCAGGGTCGCGGCGCGGCTGCGGCACGGCACGGTGTGGATCAACGACTTCCACCCCTACCTGCCGCAGGCCGAGTGGGGAGGCATCGGCAAGTCGGGCATCGGCCGCGAACTGGGCCCGCACGGGCTGGCCGAGTACCGCGAGACCAAGCACGTGTACGAGAACCTGCGCCCGGCCCCTGTGCGCTGGTTCGCCGGCTGACCGACCGGGCCCCGCGCCCTCCGAACCCGCCCCGGCCCCCCTCCGAACCCGCCCCCGGCCCCCGGACCTGGACCCCCTCCGCAACCTCACCTCCCGTACCGACCGACGGACGACAACGCAGCGCCACGGTGGCTCACCCCCTGTTTCCGGGCCACCGCGGCGCACCCGTATCAACCGCCGTTCCCGCTATCACCCCGAAACCCCCGAAAGCCCCTCCAACCCCCCTTCCCCCGAGTCCCCGCAAGTCCCAAGGAGCAGTACCCCATGTCCAGCTATGACTATGTGATCGTCGGAGGTGGGACGGCCGGATCGGTGATCGCCTCAAGGCTCACCGAGGACCCGGACGTCACCGTCGCCCTCATCGAAGGAGGGCCCTCGGACATCGACCGGCCCGAGGTGCTCACCCTCCGCAAGTGGCTGGGCCTGCTGGGCGGCGAGCTCGACTACGAGTACACGACCACCGAGCAGCCGCGCGGCAACTCGCACATCCTGCACAGCCGCGCCAAGGTGCTCGGCGGCTGCTCGTCGCACAACACCCTGATCTCCTTCAAGCCGCTGCCCTCCGACTGGGACGAGTGGGAGACGGCGGGGGCCGCGGGCTGGGGCGCGAAGGACATGGAGCCCTACTTCGGCAGGCTGCGCAACAACGTCGTGCGCGTCGCGAAGAAGGACCAGAACGCCATCGCGCAGGACTGGATCGACGCGGCGAAGGAGGCGCTGGACGTCCCCGAGGTCGTCGGCTTCAACGACGAGCCCTTCGACGAGGGCGTCGGCTTCTTCGACCTGTCCTACCACCCGGAGGACAACAAGCGTTCCTCCGCCTCGGTCGCCTACCTGCACCCGCACATCGAGGCCGGTGACCGCCCCAACCTGCACATCCTGCTGGAGACGTGGGCGTACCGGCTGGAGTTCGGGCGCGACGAGGACGGGGCGGGCAAGACCGTCACAGGCGTGCACGTCCGCTCCAAGGACGGCGAGGAGCGGCTGCTGACCGCGGGCCGCGAGGTGCTGGTGTGCGCCGGCGCGGTGGACACGCCGCGGCTGCTGATGCACTCGGGCGTCGGGAAGAAGGAGGACCTGCGGGCGCTGGGCATCCCCGTGGTGCACGACCTGCCGGGTGTGGGGGAGAACCTCATCGACCACCCCGAGTCGGTGATCGTGTGGGAGACGGAGGGGCCGATCCCGGACAACTCCGCGATGGACTCCGACGCGGGTCTGTTCGTCAAGCGGGACCCGGACCACAAGGGCCCCGACCTGATGTTCCACTTCTACCAGATCCCCTTCACCGACAACCCCGAGCGGCTGGGCTACCAGCGGCCCGAGCACGGCGTGTCGATGACTCCGAACATCCCCAAGTCCCGCTCCCGCGGCCGTGTCTACCTCACCTCCCCCGATCCCGAGGTCAAGCCGGCGCTCGACTTCCGGTACTTCGAGGACGAGAACGACTACGACGGCCGGACCCTGGTGGACGGCATCAAGCTCGCCCGCAAGGTCGCCCAGGCCGAGCCGTTCGCCAAGTGGCTCAAGCGCGAGGTCTTCCCCGGGCCCGAGGTGCGCGACGACGAGGAGATCAGCGAGCTGGTGCGCAAGGCCGCGCACACCGTCTACCACCCGGCGGGCACCTGCCGGATGGGTGCTCAGGACGACGCGCTCGCCGTCGTCGACCCCCGGCTGCGCGTGCGCGGCCTGTCCGGCATCCGCATCGCGGACGCCTCCGTCTTCCCGACCATGCCCGCCGTCAACCCCATGATCGGTGTGCTGATGCTCGGCGAGAAGGCGGTCGATCTCATCCGACCCGATTCGACAACGGCACCGGGAGGTGTTGCGTGATGTCCGAGACCGCTGAGGCCACTGAGTCCGCTGCGAACGCCGAGAGCGACGACGCGCCCAGGACCAACGAGGCGAGTGCTGACAGCCCCGTCATCTCCGTCCGCAACCTGTGGAAGGTGTTCGGACCCAAGGGCGCCAGGATGCGCCTCCCGCACGACGAGCAGGTCAAGGGGCTGTCCCAGACCGAGCTGCGGGAGAAGACCGGCTGCACGGCCGCCGTGCGCGACGTCTCCTTCGACGTCCACAAGAGCGAGGTCTTCGTCGTCATGGGCCTGTCGGGGTCCGGCAAGTCCACGCTGGTGCGCTGCCTGACGCGGCTGATCGAACCCACCGCGGGGAGCCTCGACTTCAACGGCCAGGACGTGCTGTCCATGGACAAGGACACGCTGCGTGAACTGCGCCGGCACCGCGCCTCCATGGTGTTCCAGAACTTCGGCCTGCTGCCGCACCGCACCGTGCTCGACAACGTCGCCTACGGCCTGGAGATCCAGGGCGTCGGCAAGGCGGAGCGCCGCGAGCGGGCCGCCGAGATGGTCACCAAGGTCGGCCTCGACGGCCTGGGCGAGCGCCGCCCCGGGCAGCTCTCCGGCGGCCAGCAGCAGCGCGTCGGCCTCGCCCGCGCGCTGGCCGTCGACCCGGAGGTGCTGCTGTTCGACGAGCCGTTCAGCGCGCTCGACCCGCTGATCCGCCGTGACATGCAGGAGGAGGTCATCCGGCTGCACCGCGAGGAGGGCCGCACGATGGTCTTCATCACCCACGACCTGTCCGAGGCGCTGCGCCTGGGTGACCGCATCGCGCTGATGCGCGACGGCGAGGTCGTCCAGCTGGGCACCCCGGAGGAGATCGTCGCCAACCCGGCGGACGACTACGTGCGCGACTTCGTCCGCGACGTCCCCCGCGAGCAGGTCATCTCGGTGCGCCGCGCCATGCGCAAGGCCGAGAAGACGGAGGCGGGCAAGGGCACCGAGCTCGCCCCCGACACGCTGGTCGCCGACGCCATCGAGGCCGTCGCCCGCAGCGGCGAGAGCGCCCGCGTCGTGGAGAACGGCCGCACCATCGGCGTCGTCGACGACGCCCGCCTGCTGAGCGTCGTCGCCGGGCTCGACGAGGACGCCGGCGGGGGCCGCGGTGAGGACGGCGAGGCCAAGGAGGTGGCGGCCGTATGAGGACGCACCATCATCCCGCGCCCGTCCCGGGCGTGCGCGACAGCCGGCCGGCGGAGGGGCTGATATGAGCACCACCACCCTCCCGCAGCCGAGCGGGGAGAAGGAGAAGGAGAAGGCCGCCCCGGCCGAGCCCGCCACCACCGGGGTGAGCGGCGCCCGCGCGCTGCTGGCCAGGCCCGCCGTCATGGCGTTCGGCCTCGTCGTCGTCGTTCTGATCGTCGGCGCCCTCGCGCTGGACGGCAACTGGCCGGGCGCGCTCAACTGGTCCTCCGGCATCAAGGACGGTCTGGACTGGCTCAGCAACTGGCTGACCGACAACCGCGCCACCAGCCCCCTCTTCCTCTACTTCCTGCTGCACATCAGCAACTGGTCCGAGGGCGGTGTCGACTACGTCTTCACCTTCCTCAACAACCTGGGCTGGCTGGGCGTGACCGCGCTGGCCACCGCCGTCTCCTGGTACGTGTCGGGGGCCGGGCTGAAGGTGCGCTCACTGCGCATCGCCCTGCTGACCCTGTGCACCTTCGGCGTCTTCGGCGTCCTGGGCGTGTGGGAATACGCCATGTCGACGCTGGCCCTGATGGTGGTGGCGGTCGCCGTCTCCGCCGTCATCGGCGTGCTGCTCGGCCTGATCGCGGGCCTGTCGGAGACGGGCAACCGCGTTCTGCGCCCGGTGTTCGACACCATGCAGGTGATGCCGGCGTTCGCCTACCTGCTGCCGCTGGTGCTGATCTTCGGCATCGGCTCACCGGCCGCGCTGGTCTCCACCGTCATCTACGCCGCGCCGCCCATGGCCCGCCTCACCGCGCTGGGCCTGCGCGGCGCCGACCCGGCCGCGCTGGAGGCCTCCCGTTCGCTGGGGTCCGACCCCTGGCAGCGGCTGTGGACCGCGCGGCTGCCGCTGGCCCGCAAGGAGATGCTCCTCGGCCTCAACCAGACGATCATGATGGCGCTCTCCATGGTCGTCATGGCGTCCGTCATCGGCGCGGGCGGCCTCGGCGACAAGGTCTACCAGGCACTGTCCAAGGACAACGTGGGCCTGGCACTCATCCCCGGCAGCTGCATCGTGCTGATCGCCATCTGGCTCGACCGGGTGACCGCCGCGGCCGGCGACCAGCTCGACACCTCCCCGGGGAGCGCCCGCACCGGCGGTGACGCCGGCGCGATCGCCCTGGAGAAGCTCGGCGGCTGGTTCGCCTGGGGCGTCTTCGTCGTCTTCGCCGTCGTCGGCACCCTCTTCGGCCCGGTCGGGGAGCGCTCCTGGCCCATCCAGTGGACCGTCTCGATCTCCTCGCCGCTGACCAAGGGCATCGAGTCGTTCACCCACTCCATCTCCGACGGCATCCCCGTCATCGGCGGCACCGACGTGTGGGCCTCCCACTTCACCTCCTGGGTCCTCAACCCGATGCGCGACGCCATGCAGGCCTCGCCGTGGTGGGCCGTCCTGCTGCTGGTGGCCGTCCTGGCCTGGATGGCGGGCTCCTGGCGCGCCGGGCTGACCGGTGTCCTCTCGCTCGCCGTCCTCGGCGCCCTGGGCCTGTGGGACAAGTCGATGGACACCCTCTCGCAGGTGATCGTCTCGGTGCTGTGCACCCTCGTCGTCGGCGTCGTCATCGGCATCCTGGCCGCCCGCTCCCGGTGGGTGATGCGGCTGATCCGGCCGATCCTCGACGTCATGCAGACGATGCCGCAGTTCGTCTACCTGGTGCCCGTGGTGGCGCTGGTCGGCGTCGGCCGGCCGGCCGCGATCCTGGCGGCCGCCGTGTACGCGCTGCCCGCCGTCATCCGCATCACCGCGCAGGGACTGCGCACGGTGGACCCTGCGGCCATGGAGGCGTCCCGCTCGCTGGGCAGCACAGGCTGGCAGCAGCTGCGACAGGTGCAGCTGCCGCTGGCCCGCCCCTCCCTGATGCTGGCCTGCAACCAGGGCGTCGTCCTGGTCCTCGCCATGGTCGTCATCGGCGGCCTGGTCGGCGGTGGCGCCCTCGGCTACGACGTGGTCTACGGACTCCAGAAGAGCGACCTGGGCGTCGGCCTCTCGGCCGGTATCGCCATCGTCTGCCTGGGCCTCATGCTCGACCGGCTCACCCAGTCAGCGGGCACCGGCAAGCGCGGAGGTACGAAGTGAAGCGCACACGCATCCTCAGGGGCGGGGTCGCGGCAGCCGCGGCCCTCGCCCTGGCCGCGGGCCTCAGCTCCTGCGGCAAGGCCGACCCGTACTACAGCGGTTCGCCGAACACCGTCACCCTGCCCATCGCGGCCTGGGCCGGCTCCGAGGCGAACGTCGCGGTGGCCAAGCAGATCCTGGAGAAGAAGCTCGGCTACCGGGTCAAGACGCTCCAGATGGACGAGCCCGTCATGTTCGACGCGCTCAACACCGGCCGCGCCGACGCCATGATGGAGGACTGGCGCGGCGTGCCGAAGAAGGAGAAGAAGTACGTCGAGGAGCTCAAGACCGTCGTCAACGCGGGCGAGCTCGGCGTGACCGGCCACATCGGCTGGTACGTGCCCACGTACTTCGCCAAGGAGCACCCCGAGGTCAAGGACTGGAAGAACCTTCCCAAGCTGAAGAAGTACTTCCAGACCCCCGAGAGCGGGGACAAGGGCCAGATGCTGGAGGGCTCTCCCTCCTTCAGCACCTACGACGCCCAGATCATCAAGAACCTGGACCTGCCCTACAAGACGGTCTACGCCGGCAGTGAGGCAGCCCAGGTCAAGGAGATCCAGAAGCGGGCCGCCAAGAAGGAGCCCTTCCTCACCTACTGGTGGATACCGCAGTGGCTCAACTCCAAGGTCCCCATGACCGAGGTGAAGCTGCCCAAGCGCACCCCAGGGTGCGACAAGGTGCCCTCCAAGGTGGACTGCGCCTACCCCTACACACCGCTGACGAAGTTCATGAACCGTGACTTCGCCGAGAACGGGGGCAAGGCGGCGGAGTTCCTCAAGAAGTTCCACTGGAGCACCGGGGAACAGACCAAGGTCGTCAAGTGGATGACCATCGACAAGATGGACACCGACGAGGCCGCGGCCAAGTGGGTCGAGCAGAACCCGGACAAGTGGAAGAAGTGGATGCCCAACTGAGGCACTTCCGCCGCCACCGCTTCCGGTAGCCCGCCCGCCCCCGTGACGACCTCCGTCACGGGGGCGGACGCGTCTTCGGCGCTGTGGTCCGCCGGGCCGGACCACGCCGCATGCCGCCGGGCCGGACCGTGCCGTACGCCGCCGGGGCCGGACCGCGGCCTACCCCGACGAGGCCGGTCGCGCCGTGACGTCCCCGTAGCCGGAGGGCGCTGTACCCCGCCGGGGGAGAATTGCGCCGTGAGCCAGCCCGACACCCCGCCCCCGCCCCCGCCGCCGTCCCGCCCCCGGGGCGCTTCGGCACCCGCGGGACGCGGACGGCACCGGGCCGCGCGCGGGGGGCGGCGCCCCCTGGTACCCGCCGCCCTGGTCGCCGCCTGCGTCGGTGTCCTCGTCGCCGTGGCGCTCGCCGGCACGGACGCGGCCACCGAGGGCACCGGCGAGGTGCGGATACCCGGCGGCGGCCTCACCACCCTGCTGCGCTCGGTGCTGTTCGCCGCGCTGTGCGTACAACTCGGCGAAGTGGCCGGGCGGCGGCTGGCCCGCGACGTCTCCCGCTCCCTGCCCGGCACCCCGGCCCACGGGCCACGGCAGCCCCCCGAATGGGCGGCGGGGGCGGCCCTCGCGGGCATGACCGCCGCCCTCGCGCTCGCCTCCATGGCCGCCGCCGGCGACGGCCGCCTGGCCGCCGGGCTTCCCGAACTCAGCGAGATCTACGCGACCCGCGAGGGGCTGCTCGCCTTCTGCGAGGCCAACGGCTTCCTGCTCGCCGCCCTCTGCGTCTTCCTGCGGCGGCCCACCTGGGCCGCCGCGCCGCTCGCCGGAGTGGTCGTCGCCGAGGCGCTGCGCGCCCACCCGGAGGACCACACCCAGGCCGTCGGCGTCGGCCTCACCCTCCTCCACCTGGCCAGTACGGTGCTGTGGACGGGCGGCCTCGTCCACGCGCTGCGCACCATGCGCGCCTGGCACGGCGAACCCGGTGCGGCGCGCGCCCTGCTGGCCGCCTACGCGCGGCGGGCCTTCTGGCTGTTCGTCGCCCTGTGCGGGACGGGAACGGCCAGCACGCTGCGCAAGCTCCCCTCCGCCTGGTCCTTCACCTCCTCGGCCTGGGGCCGGACGCTGCTGGTGAAGCTGGCGCTGGTGGGCGCCGTCGCCCTGTGCGCGCTCGTCGCCCGGCGCGTGCTGATGCGGGACCGCGCGCGGCTGACCTACGCGCAGGTGTGGCGCCCCACCGCGTGGGAACTGGCCGCGCTCGGCGCGGTGCTCGTCCTCTCGGCCCTGCTGACCGCCGCCCCGGCGCCCCCCGCCGACTGAGCGGAAGCGCGCGGCGCGGCGCGTGTCACGGTAGCCGGCCCGCGCGCAGCTTTGAGGCCATCGCCCGCACCCCCTCCGTCGCCCGTGCGGCGAGCCCACCGCCGAAGGTGACGCGGCCGGCCCCGGCCCCGGCGAGCTCGGCGACGCCCGGCCCGCCGGTACGGGCCAGGCCGTTGACGGGAACGCCCAGTTCGCGCACGAGGACCGCCAGGTCGGCGGGCGGTGCCCCGATCGGGTACACCCCGTCGGCGCCGGCGGCCACGTAGGCACGCCCCCGCCGCAGGGCCTCGGCGAGCGGGTCGGCGACGCCGCGCAGGTGGGCGTCCACGCGGGCGTTGAGGAAGGTCTCCGGGCCGAGGGCCTCGCGTACGGCGGCCAGGAAGCCGGCCTGCGCTTCCGCGTCCACGAGGTGCCCGCCCACCGAGTCCTCCAGGTTGCATCCGACGGCGCCCGCGGCGTGGAGCCGCCCGGCGAGCTCGGCCGGTGCCAGCCCGTAGCCCCTCTCGATGTCCGCGGTGACGGGCACGTCCAAGGCGCGTACGGCCCGCGTGATGCGGCCGATCGCGGCGAACATCTCGTCGCCCGGGCACTGCCCGTCGGCGTGGCCCAGGGACGCCGAGACGCCCGCGCTCGGCGTCGCCAGAGCGGGGAAACCCGCCTCGGCGAAGGCGCGGGCGCTGGCGGCGTCCCAGGGGCCCGGCAGCACCAGCGGGTCGCCGGGCGCCCTGTCGTGGTGCAGGGAGCGCAGCCTCTGCGCGGCGTCCGTCACGAGGCGCTCGCATCCAGGCTCTTGGGGACCTCCCGGATCGCCACGTTGAACCGGTTCCAGGCGTTGATCGCGACGATCTGCCCGAGGAGCGCGGCCAGTTCCGCCTCGTCGAAGTGGGCCGCGGCGCGCGCGTAGACCTCGTCGGGGACGAAGCCGTCCGTCAGCTCGGTGACCGCCTCGGTGAGGGCGAGCGCGGCGCCCTCCCGCTCGGTGAACAGGTCGCCCGCCTCCTCCCATGAGGCGAGCAGGTCGAGACGCAGCTGCCGCTCGCCCCTCTCGCGGGCCTCGGCCACGTGCATGTCCAGGCAGAACGCGCAGCGGTTGATCTGCGAGGCGCGGATCTTGACCAGCTCCGCGACCACCGGGTCCAGACCGGCGGCGGACGCCGCCTGCTGGAAGCCGGACATGCCCTTCATCAGCCGCGGTGCGGTCTGCCAGATGTTCATACGCCGTGTCGTCATGCCCCCGAGCCTAGGCAGTAATGGGCCACGCGTATGGTCCACTTCCATGGCGGATTCATGGGCCACTTCGCGGCCGTCCGGCGGCGGCGACCTCCACCTCGACCTCGCGCTCTCCACCGGCCCCGGTGCGCGGCGCCCCCGTGCGGCGCTGCTGGCCGCCCTGCGCGACGCCGTCCGCACCGGGAGGCTGGCCCCCGGCACCCGGCTGCCGTCCTCCCGGAGCCTGGCCGCCGACCTGGGGCTGGCGCGCAACACCGTGGCGGGCGCGTACGCCGAGCTGGTCGCGGAGGGGTGGCTGTCCGCCCGGCAGGGCTCCGGCACCCGCGTCGCCGAACGCGCCGCGCCGGCACCCCCCTCCCGTCCCCGCGAACGCCGTACCGGGCCCGGGCGCGCGCACCGTACGGAGTCCGGGCGCGCCGCGACGCACCGCACGGGGCAGCGCCGTGGCGGAGGGCACCCGGCGGGGGAGACCCACCAGGAGCGGGCCCGCGCGGCCCTCGCGGAGCGCAGGCGGCAGCGGCCCGTGCACGACCTGCGCACCGGCGCGCCCGACGTCTCGGCGTTTCCCCGTTCGGCGTGGCTGACGTCGGCCCGCAGGGCGCTGACCGCCGCGCCCGCCCACGCCTTCTCGCACGGCGACCTGCGGGGCACCGCCGAGCTGCGGCGCGCGCTGGCCGACTACCTGGCGCGGGCGCGCGGCGTACGCGCCGACCCCGAACGCATCGTGGTGTGCGCGGGGTTCGCCCAGGGCGTCTCCCTGCTGTCGAGGGTCGTCGCCGGGACGGTCGCCGTGGAGGAGTACGGCCTCTTCTTCCACCGCGAGTTGCTTCAGGTACGGGGCGCGCCCACCCGTCCACTGCCCGTGGACGCGCGCGGCGCCAGAACGCAAGCCCTCGACACGGACCCCGGGTTCGCCGACGCCGAAGCCGTGCTGCTGACCCCCGCGCACCAGTACCCGCTCGGTGTGCCGCTGCACCCCGACCGGCGGGCCGCCGTCGTCGACTGGGCGCGGCGCGGCGGCGGACTCGTACTGGAGGACGACTACGACGGCGAGTTCCGCTACGACAGGCATCCCGTGGGCGCTCTCCAGGGGCTCGACCCCGAACGCGTCGTCCACCTCGGAACCGCCAGCAAGGCACTGGCACCGGCGCTGCGACTGGCGTGGATGGTGCTGCCCGACCACCTGGTGGACGACGTCCTGGCGGCCAAGACGCCCGCCGAATGGGCCGTCGGCAGCCTCGACCAGCTCACGCTCGCCGACTTCCTGGAACGCGGCGCCTACGACCGGCACGTGCGCGCCATGCGGCAGCGCTACCGCGCCCGGCGCGACCGGCTCGTCGAAGCGCTGGCGGCCCGCGTACCCGAGGCGCGCGCCACCGGCATCGCCGCCGGGCTGCACGCCGTGCTCGCCCTGCCGCCCGGCGTGGGCGAGGAGCGCGCGCTGCGGGCCCTGGAGCGGGCGGGCGTCGGCCTCGACCCGCTCACCGGCTTCCGGCACCCGGCCGCGCCCGGCACGTCCGCCGCGCCCCCGTCCCTGGTCGTCGGCTACGGAAGCCCCGCCGAACACGCTTACGGGGCTGCGCTGGAGGCGCTGTGCACCACACTCGCCTCGCTGCGCCCCGGCGCGGAAGTACACCCGGCGTGAGAGGGGCTTGACGCGCCGCACGGCGTACGTGGAGGCTCCACGGGCCCGTAGGCGGGCCGTCCACGGGCATCCGGTGGCCCGGAGGACATGCGGCAGACAGCAGACGGGGGTGTGCGGCGCGATGCCGACGGTGGAGGAGAACGGTCTCAACGTCATCGCCGAGGCCGAACGCAAGGGCCGCCCCGCCCAGTTGTTCTGGCCGTGGTTCGGCTCCAACGTCTCCGTGCTCGGACTCGGCTACGGCTCGTTCGCGCTCGGCTTCGGGCTCTCCTTCTGGCAGGCGCTGTTCGCCGGCACCGTCGGCATCCTCGTCTCCTTCCTCCTGTGCGGGCTGATCGCCGTGGCCGGCAAGCGCGGCTCGGCACCGACGATGGTGCTCAGCCGGGCCGCTTTCGGAGTGCGCGGCAACCGGCTGCCCTCCGCCGTCTCCTGGATACTGACCGTCGGCTGGGAAACCGTCCTGGTCACCCTCGCGACGCTGGCGACGGCCACCGTCCTCGACCGCCTCGGCTGGGGCGGCGGCGCGGGCACGAAGGTCCTCGCCCTGCTCGTCGTCTCCGCGCTCACGGTCGCCGCCGGGATCATCGGCTTCGACCTCATCATGCGCCTCCAGACCGTCATCACCGTGGTGACAGGCGTCCTGACCCTCGGCTACGTGGTGCTGGTGGCCGACGAGATCCACTGGGGCCGCGTCTCCGCGCTGCCCCACGGGTCGGCGCAACAGGTCGTGGGCGCCCTGGTGTTCGTGATGACCGGGTTCGGGCTCGGCTGGGTCAACGCCGCCGCCGACTACTCGCGCTACCTGCCCCGCCGCACCCGCGGAACGGCCGTCGCCGCCTGGACGGCGCTCGGCGGCTCGCTGGCGCCCCTCCTGCTCTTCGTCTTCGGGCTGCTGCTGGCCGGCTCCTCCACCGACCTGAACCAGGCGGTCGCCGCCGACCCCATCGGCGCCCTCACCACCCTCCTCCCGCTGTGGTTCCTCCTCCCCTTCACCCTGGTCGCCGTGGCGGGCCTGGTCGGCGGCGCGGTCCTCGACATCTACTCCTCCGGGCTCGCGCTGCTGGCCGTCGGCGTGCGCGTCCCGCGCTACGTCGCCGCCGGCATCGACGGCGCGCTGATGGTCGCGGGCACCGTCGCCCTCGTCTTCCTCGCCGACGACTTCCTCTCCACCTTCACCGCGTTCCTCACCACCCTCGGCGTCCCCATCGCCGCCTGGTGCGGCATCGTGCTCGCCGACCTCGCCCTGCGCGACCGCCCCTTCGACGACGCCGACCTCTTCAGGCCGGCCGGCCGCTACGGCGACGTACGGTGGCTCCCCGTCACCCTCCTGGCCGCCGCCACCGCCGTCGGCTGGGGCCTGGTCACCAACACCGGCGCCGCCTGGCTCGACTGGCAGGGCTACCTCCTGGCGCCCCTGGGCCTCGGCGGCCGCGACGGCACCTGGGCCGGCGCCAACCTGGGCCTCCTCGCCGCCCTGGCCTTGTCGTTCCTGGTGACGCTGCTGACCCAGCGCGGGACCGTACGGAGGCAGGAGGCGGCACCTCACGCCGGAGGGCGCGAGTAACGCTCCATGGTGGCCTTGCTGATGGCGCTGGCGCTGGCCTTCGCCGTCACCCTGACGACTCAGCGCCGCACCGTACGGGCACAGGAGGCCGGCGGCCCCGGACAGTAGCCGCACGCGGCAGCCCACCCCTGGGCCCGGCACGGCTGTCACACCCGGATGCGACGATGCCTCACACGCTCGCCCGCACGAGCGCCGCCTCCCCCCGCCACCACCGATAGGGAGCAGCACGATGGGTACATGGGACGTCGGCCCCTTCGACAACGACACCGCGGCCGACTTCGCCGGCACCCTCGACCACGCGTCGCCCCACGAACGGCACACCCTCATCGCAGCAGCCCTCCGTGAGGCGACCGGAACCACCGACTACCTGGACGCCGACCTCGGCCAGGAAGCCGTCGCCGCGGCCGCCCTGGTTGCCGCCCAGCACCCCGAAGGCACCCCCGCAGGACCCGGCACGGGCCCGAAGCATCCGCTCCCCGACCTGACCGACCTGCGCCCCCTCGCCGTCCAAGCCCTCGACCGCGTCACCACCGAACCGTCCGAACTCCTCGACCTGTGGACCGAGTCCCCCACTTCCCCGTGGCCCCCGACGATCACGTCCCTCCGCCAGACCCTCCTGGATCCGGTGTAACGGCCAGCCAGACGGCGCCGTAGCGCGGGGGCGGCTGTTGCCCGTGCCGCACCCGGGTGTCCGCGCCGCGCCCGGCGCCGAAGGCGGGATGATCTCCGCGCCGGCCGACCGGACGGAGAACCGGCAAGTGCGCGGTGCCGCCGAGACGTTGCGGGAAGCCGAGAGTGTCCTGGCGAACCCCGCCGCCGGGGCCCTCGCTCTCCGCCTGGCACTCACGTCGTGCGTGCGCGCGCTCGCGAACGCCCTGCGCGTCGCACAGAGCCGGGGGCTGAGGCTGGGTGCCGTCGATCCCGACGGCACCTGACGCCGGTCAGGCGGCCAGCACGGCGCGCAGCTGCTCCAGGCCCCAGTCCAGGTCTTCCTTGGTGATGACCAGGGGTGGGGCGAGGCGGATGGTGGAGCCGTGGGTGTCCTTGACCAGGACGCCGCGGGCCAGCAGCTTCTCGGAGATCTCTCGGCCCGTGCCGTGCGAGGGGTCGATGTCGACGCCGGCCCACAGGCCGCGCCCGCGCACCTCCCGTACGGCCGCACCCGTCAGCAGGGCGAGTTCGCGGTGGAGGTGCTCGCCCAGTTCCGCGGCGCGCCGCTGGTACTCGCCGCCGCGCAGCATCTCCAGCACCTCCAGCGCGACGGCGCAGGCCAGCGGGTTTCCGCCGAACGTGGAGCCGTGCTCGCCCGGACGGTGGACGCCGAGCACCTCGCGCGAGGAGACGACGGCGGAGACGGGCACGACGCCGCCGCCCAGCGCCTTGCCGAGCACGTACATGTCGGGGGCCACGCCCTCCTGTTCGCAGGCGAAGGTGGCCCCGGTGCGGCCCAGGCCCGACTGGATCTCGTCGGCGATGAACAGCACCCCGCGCTCGCGGGTGAGTTCGCGGACACCGGTCAGGTAGCCGGGCGGCGGCACCAGGACCCCGGCCTCGCCCTGGATGGGCTCCAGCAGCACGGCGACCGTGTGCGCGTCGAGTGCGGCCTCCAGCGCCGCCAGGTCGCCGTACGGCACGGTCTCGAAGCCCGGCGTGTAGGGGCCGTGGTCCGCGCGGGCCTCCTCGTCGGTGGAGAAGCTGACGATCGTCGTCGTACGGCCGTGGAAGTTGTTGTCGGCGACGACGATCTTCGCCTGTCCGGCGGGCACGCCCTTGACGCGGTATCCCCACTTGCGGGCCGTCTTGACGGCCGTCTCCACCGCTTCGGCGCCGGTGTTCATCGGCAGCACCATCTCCATCCCGCACAAGTCGGCGAGCTGGGCGGCGAAGTCGGCGAAGCGGTCGTGGTGGAAGGCGCGGGAGGTGAGGGTGACCCGGTCGAGCTGGGCCTTCGCCGCCTCGATCAGACGAGGGTTGCGGTGGCCGAAGTTCAGCGCCGAGTACCCGGCCAGCATGTCGAGGTAGCGGCGGCCCTCGACGTCGGTCACCCACGCGCCGTCCGCGGTGGCGACGACGACGGGGAGCGGGTGGTAGTTGTGCGCGCTGTGAGCCTGGGCGGTGGCGATGCTCTGCGCGCTCGTGGCGGTGGAGAGGGTGGACATCGTCGTCTCCGTCTCTGTGCGTACCGGTGCCGCCGGGTGGGGCGGCACCTCCATCTTCCATCGGCGCCCGTGCCGCCGTCCCGGTCCGGGGGCGCTTGTCCCGGTGGGGCGGGTGCGACGCCGTGTCCGTGCGGCACCGCGGGGGGCGCGCGCCGCAGCGGAGAGCCCCCCAGGGGGCCCGGCGCGCGCCCCCGGGGAGGCGCGGCGAAGCACCGGCGCACGGGCGGGGCGGAGGGGGAAGCCGCCCGTGCGTCAGCTCACCCGCCATCGGGTCACGGGAGGGCGTCCGCACCTGAGAGAATGGCGGCATGGCCAATGATCGTCCTCGTGTGCTGTCCGGGATCCAGCCCACCGCCGGTTCGTTCCATCTAGGCAACTACCTCGGTGCCGTACGCCAGTGGGTGGCGCTCCAGGAGACCCACGACGCCTTCTACATGGTCGTCGACCTGCACGCCATGACGATCCCGAAGGACCCGGCCGAGCTGCGGCACAACTCGCGGATGGCCGCCGCCCAGCTGCTGGCGGCCGGTCTCGACCCGCAGCGCTGCACGCTCTTCCTCCAGAGCCACGTGCCCGAGCACACCCAGTTGAGCTGGATCGTGGAGTGCCTGACCGGTTTCGGTGAGGCGGCGCGGATGACGCAGTTCAAGGACAAGTCGGCCAAGCAGGGCACGGATCACACCAGTGTGGGCCTGTTCACCTACCCGGCGCTGATGGTGGCCGACATCCTGGTCTACCGGGCGCATCAGGTGCCGGTCGGTGAGGACCAGCGCCAGCACCTGGAGCTGACGCGCACGCTCGCGGAGCGCTTCAACGGGCGGTACGGGGCGACGTTCCCGGTGCCCGACGCGCACATCCCCAAGGAGACGGCGAAGATCTACGACTTGCAGGACCCCGGGGTCAAGATGAGCAAGTCGGCCTCCACGCCGAAGGGCATCATCGAGCTGCTGGACGAGCCGAGGACCACCGCGAAGAAGATCAAGAGCGCGGTCACCGACACGGACACCGTCATCCGGTTCGACCAGGACAAGAAGCCCGGTGTCAGCAACCTGCTGACGATCTACTCCACCCTCACAGGTGCCGGAATCCAGGAACTGGAGGATAAGTACGCGGGCAAGGGCTACGGTGCGCTGAAGACGGATCTCGCGGAGATCGTCACGGACTGGGTGACACCGTTCCGCACGCGGACGCAGGAGTTCATGGACGACCCGGCGTCGCTGGACGGGATCCTGCTGGACGGGGCGGAGAAGGCCAGGTCCGTGGCGTCGGACACGCTGCGGGACGTCTACGACAAGGTGGGCTTCGTGCCCGGCAGGCGGTGAAGGGAGAAGCGATGGGCACGGGAGCGACCGGCGCGGGAGCGACCGTCACCCTCGGTGTATCGCTCGCCGTCCCCGAGCCGTACGGCACGCTGTTGCAGGAGCGGCGGGCCTCTTTCGGCGACGCGGCCGCGCACGGTATCCCCACCCACATCACGCTGCTGCCGCCGACCGAGGTGCCCGCCTCGGCGCGCCCCGCGATCGAGGCCCATCTGGCGGGCGTCGCCCTGGCCGGGCGGCCCTTCCGCGTGCGGCTGTCGGGCACGGGGACGTTCCGGCCGCTGACACCGGTGGTCTTCGTGCAGGTCGCCGAGGGCGGTGCGGCCTGTGCGCGGCTCCAGGAGCGGGTGCGGGACCCTGAAGGCCCCCTGGCCCGGGAGCTGCATTTCCCGTACCACCCGCACGTGACGGTCGCGCACGGCATCGCGGAGGCGGCCATGGACCGCGCCTTCGCCCAGCTGGCCGACTTCGAGTGCGCCTGGACGGCCGGCGGGTTCGCCCTCTACGAGCAGGGGTCGGACGAGGTGTGGCGGCTCCGGCGTGAGTTCCCCTTCGCCCCGCACCCCGGTATGCCGCCGGGCCCCGCCCACCCGCAGGGCCCGGCGCCGGCTGCGGCCTCGTCGCTCGACGTGACGCTGCCGCCGGCCGCCTGCCGGCCGCCTCACCAGCGGCGTACCGCCCTCCGCCCGTCCGCCACGCTGTAGGGGCCCGCGCCCCCGCTGTGGCGGCCTGCCGCCTTTGTAGGCCCGCGCGCCGCCCTCTGTAGCGGCGCGCCGCCCTGACCGGCACCCGGCCGGGCCCGGCGGCCTCCGAGGGCCCCTGTCGGCCGACCGGCTGATCCGGCCTGATCACGGACAGTTGCCGCCTGCGGCGGATGGCTGGAAAACGCCGTGACGGGGCAGGGGGCAGATGTGGAAAAACTGACGAAGCTGCCGCTCGTGGGCCCCGTCGTCGCGTGGTTCTTCACCACCCGGCTCTGGCACGTCTACGAGCACCTGGACGCCCGCAAGTGGACGCGGCTGGCCGCCGCGATCACCTTCACCAGTTTCCTGGCGCTGTTCCCGGTGCTCGCCGTCGGCGTCGCCGTCGCCGCAGCGCTGCTCCCCGACGACCAGATGCGGCAGCTTCAGGACACCCTCACCGACCAGGTGCCCGGCATCTCCGACCAGCTTCAGCTCCAGTCCCTGGTCGACAACGCGGGCACCGTGGGATCGGTCGCCGGCGCGGCGCTGCTGTTCACCGGCGCCAGCTGGGTCGGCGCGCTGCGCGAGAGCCTGCGCGCCGTGTGGGACCTGGAGGAGGACCCCGGCAACGTCGTCCTCCGCAAGGCCACCGACCTGGGGACCCTGCTCGGTCTGGGCCTGGTGGGGCTGGTCTCCTTCGGCGGTTCTGCTTTCGCCGTCACCGCCGTGACCCGGGTCGCCGAGTGGCTCGGCCTGACCGAGGGCGGCGTCGGTACGGTGCTGCTGCGCACCGCCGCCTACGCGGCCGCCATCGCCGCCGACTTCCTGCTGCTGTGGTACGTGCTGACGCTGCTGCCCCGCGTGAAGCCGCCGCGCCGTGCGGTGCTGGCAGCGGCACTACAGGGCGCCGTCGGCTTCGAGCTGCTGAAGCTGCTGCTCGGCGGCTACCTCCAGCAGGTGGCCGCCAAGAACATCTACGGCGCCTTCGGCGTGCCCATCGCCCTGCTGCTGTGGATCAGCTTCATGACGAAGCTGCTGCTGTACTGCGCGGCCTGGACCGCCACCGCGCCGGCCCCGGGCCCAGGACCGGACACGCAGCAACCGGTCAAGGAGCTCTTCGACGGGGGCGACGCTTCCGGTGACGGTGACGGCGGCACCGGGGAGGGGGCCGAGGCCGAGGCGGGGGCCGAAGCCGGTTCCGGCACCGGCACCGGCACCGGAACCGGCGGCAGCAGCGACAGCGACGTCAGCGGCGGTGGCGACGCGCCAGGTCGGGAAGCGGCCACCGGCGGTGCACCCCGTACGCCACCAGACCGAGAAGGACCAGAACGCCCGCGGTGATCCCGACGGCCATCCCCGCGCCGCCCGAGGGCTTGCTGTCGGTGCGGGCGGCCGCGTGCGAGGAGCCTCCGGCCTCGCCGTCCTTCGGGGTGCCCCCGCCGCCGCCCGCGCTGCTCGGTGCCGCCAGCTCGCCCACCGGCTCGACCTTTCCGGCGGCGTCGAAGCCCCAGTCCAGCAGCCTGGCGGTCTCCTTGTAGACGCCGTGCGGCTCCTCACCGTCCGGGTGCATGACGGTCACCAGCAGCACCCGGTCGCCGCGCTGGGCGACGCCGGTGAAGGTGTTGCCCGCGTTGGTCGTCGAACCGTTCTTCACGCCCGCGATGCCCGGGTAGGGGTCGATGCCCACGTCCCCCGTGAGCAGGCGGTTGGTGTTCTGGATCTGGAAGCTCTCGCGCTTGGTCTTGCCGTCCTTCTTCTTCGTCTCGCCGGGGAACTTCGCGCTCGCGGTCGCCGCGTACTCGCGGAAGTCCTTGTTCTGTAGCCCGGCCCTGGCGAACAGCGTCAGGTCGTACGCGGAGGAGACCTGACCGGGGCGGTCGTAACCGTCCGGGCTGACGACCTTGGTGTCGTTCGCGGTGAGCGCGCGCGCCTTCTCGTTCATCTCCTCGACGGTCTTGTCGACGCCACCGTTCATCGCGGCCAGCACGTGCACCGCGTCGTTGCCCGAGCGCAGGAAGACGCCGCGCCACAGGTCGTGCACGGAATACGACTCGCCCTCCTTGACGCCGACCAGGCTGCTGCCCTCGCCCATGCCCTCCAGGTCGGAGGGGAGGACCTTGTGTTCGCGGTCACTGGGCAGCTTCGGCAGCACCGTGTCGGCGAAGAGCATCTTCAGCGTGCTCGCCGGGGGCAGCCGCCAGTGGGCGTTGTGCGACGCGAGCACCTGGCCCGACTCCGCGTCGGAGACGACCCACGAGCGCGCCGAGAGCTTGGTCGGCAGCTCCGGCGCGCCCTTCCTCAGGTTCACCTGGGTACCGGGGCGGCCGAGCTGTGCCCCGCCCACGGTCGACATCTGGGCGGGTGGCTTGGGCTCTTTGGCGGCGTCCGCCGGGTTCTTCTCGTCGGCGTGCGCGGGCATCGCGGCAGGGACGGTCAGCAAGGAGAGCGCGAACGCCGTGGAGGCGAGCGCGGCGGCACGGCGCGTGCGCGGGGCGTGGGGCACGCCCGAGCGCGGGGTGCGGTCTGAATAATGCGAAGAAATGGGCACCCTGCGAACGTACAGGCCCCTCCGCGCGTTGGGGATGCCGAGCCCCGGCACACACGCCTCCGGATACGCCAACTCGCCCAGTGCGCTAGGCCAGGAGGGGGCCCGGGGTCGCCCGCCCGGCCGACGCCGGACCGGTGGCGGCCCGCTCACGGAGCGGGCCGCAGCGCGACGTCGTGCCGCATCGTGCCTGCCGCCGCTGTCACCAGCAGGAACTCCGCACTGGGCGCGTGCGAGGCGCTGGAGGTCACCAGGGTGTGGCCGCCCGGCGCCAGACCGGTCACCTGGTAGGCGCCGCCGGCCGCGCGCACCAGCGCCTGCCGCTTGCCGCGCGCGTCGACCACGGTGAGCCACGCCTCGCAGCCGCCCGGGTGGAGCGGGCAGTGCACGAAACCGGCGACGGTCACGAAACCGTCGACGGTCGCCGCACCGACGGCCCCTGCTCCGGCCCCGTCTCCCGTTTCGACCCCGGCCCCCGCCCCGGTCCCGGTCCCGGTCCCGGTCCCGGTTCCAGCCTCGGCTGTCGGCGGGAGGGCGCGTGCGGTGCGTGCGCCGGAGGTGCCCGGGGCGCCCGGCGCCTGCCCGGCGGGGGAGACCGGGGCGGAGGGGTCGGCGGCGTCCGCCCGACCGGGGCGGGGGCCCGCGTGGCCGGGGCGCGTGTCCGCGTCGTCCGGACGCGTGTCGGACCGATCGAGCCGCGGGTCCGTGTGGCGCGCGGCGGAGGCGGCGAACGCCTGGGCCGCCAGGGCACGGTGCAGGTTCTGCCGGTGCGCCCGGGGAGCGGAGGGCGGCCGCCCGCCTGAGCCGGCCACGGGGTGCGCGGCCGTGCCGGCGGGCTCACTGTCCGCACCCTCGTACGGGTCCGCGGTCGGGGCGAGAGCGATCCGCATGCCGCGGTTGTCGGCGAGGCTGGCCAACACCTCGTCGAGGGCGGCCAGTTCACGCAGCGCGGCCCGCAACCGGACCGTGCCCGCCCGGGCTGCGCTCGACCCGTCTGCGCCCGACTGGTCGGTGCGGGGCCCTGAGAGCGCCGGCGACGCCTCCAGCTCGCGGATCAGCGGGCTGACCCGTACCCAGGTGCCGTCGCCGTCGCCGGTGGCGAGCTGCCGGTCGAGGGAGCGCAGGGAGCCGGCGAAGACCTCGGTGATCCGGTCCACGCGGGCGCGCAGCGCGGGGGCGGTGTCGAGGTCGACGTCCGCCGCCACGGCCAGCGAGCGGGCGTGCCGGGTCGCGGTGCCCAGCAGCGCCAGGAGGTTGTCCCCGGTGCGGCCCCGGGCGCCCAGCGGCATGCGCACCAGCGGGCGGACGACGGACTGCATCTGGTACAGCGCGGCGTCCACCGCGCGGGCGGCACCGCGCAGCCGGATGGGGGCCTCGGGCTCCTTCCAGCGGGCGGCGACCTGCGCGATCAGGTCCTCCAGTGCGGACAGGTAGCCGCGCGCCGCCTCCCGCCGCACCTTCGAGGTGGCGACGGGGAAGACCGCGGCGGCGCACGCGGTGGCTACGAGCACGCCGAGCCCGTTCTCGACGAGGCGCTCGGTCAGCAGCCGGTCCATGCCGTCGTACGGGGTGGTCAGCCCGTACAGTTGGGTCAGCGCGACGACCAGGCCGACGACCCACAGAGCGTACGCGCGCGACATGCCCCAGGCGCCGAACGTGATGCCCGCGACGATGACCGTCAGCATCGCGTAGACGTGCCCGTGCCCGACGGCGTGCAGCAGTGCGATGCCCAGGACAGCGCCGACCGCGGTGCCCACCATGCGGTGGGCGAACTTGCGCAGCCGCTCGTGGGTGGTGTTCGTACCGAACAGCGTGATCATCACGCCGACCAGGCCCCAGTAGAACCGCTGCCCGTTGACGGCGTCGGCGAGCGGAATGGTGATCGCGGCGGCGAGCCCCGCGGTCAGCGGTGCCCTCAGATACGGGACGGCGCGGCGCCAGCCGGTGTCCGGCACCTGCGCCTCGGCGACCCGCTGCGCGGCAGGGCCGGACGCGGCCGGGCGCCCGCGCTCCAGCAGGACGGTCTGCTTGAACGGCACCTTGGCGCGGGCGGTGGGCGCGTTCCAGCCCAGGCTCAGCCAGCAGGCCAGCGCGTCGGCGAGCGCGTCCAGCAGGTCGGCGACGCGGCGTGCCGCGGCCCGCACCTCGGCCTCCTCGCCGCCGTACCCCTGTGCGGCGGCGCCCGTGGGCGCGGCCGCCTGCTGACGGATCAGTTCCGCCGCGGGGCGCAGCGCGTCCGCCCGGCCCAGGTGGGTGTCGCGGGCGAGGACGAGCCCGACGACCAGCGCCTCACGCAGGCGGGAGGGCACGTGCCGCCGCGTCAGCTGCTGGGTGGCCTGGCCGATGCCCTGGAGCGCCAGTTCCGCGTCGAAGAGGTACTGGTGCAGCAGCTCGGCCGCCTCGGGGTCCGCGGCGACCTCGGGCTGGGCCAGGTTGCCGTCGATGGTGAGGGTGGTCACGTTCAGCCGCCGCAGGGCGCGGCGCATGCGGCGAGTGGCGACGGCCGCGTCGGCGTCCGGGTCCAGCGCGGTGGCGGCGGCGTCGGCCACCCGGCGGGCCTCGACGACGAAGGCGCGCTGGGTGCGCAGCAGGTCCTCGCGCGGCATCGGACAGCACAGCAGGAGCCTCACGCCCAGGACGGCGACCGCCGTGGCGGCGGCGATGACGAACAGCCACCCGCACGAGTGCAGCGGGATGGGCGTCATCATCCCGACCAGGAAGGCGTTGAACATCATCATGCCGGTCAGCAGCGCGATCGTGCCGAACTTGAGCAGGAAGAACAGCAGGGCGATCGCGACGCCCATCAGGCACAGTTCGAGCACCCGGTCCTGGTGCAGCCAGGCGGAGACCGGCAGGATCGCGGAGTAGGGGACCGGCAGCCACAGGATGGCGCGGGTCAGCCGCAGCGGGGTGTTCTCCGCGACGGCGAACGAGCTCATCAGCCCGATCATGCCGCCGACCATCATGCCCAGCATGGCCGAGACCCCGGTGGCCACGGACATGCCGTATCCCACGGCCAGGGCGGTGACCATCGAGGTGAGCGTGCGCCAGCCCGCCTGGAGCTGGCCGAGTCCGGGGTCGGCGGCCAGTACCCAGTCCCACCAGTGGCGCGGCCCGCTCACCCGGCGGGGGGCGTGCAGGACGGCTGCGCCGGGCTCGCCGTCCGCGTCGGTGCCCGTGCCCCTGCCCGTATCCGTGTCCGCGCCCGTTCCCGTGCTCGGGTCCGCGCCGTCACCGGCCAGGCCGGTGACGGGCGACGGGCGTGCTGTCCGGGGGGTCATGGTGGCTGATGTGCTCAACTGGCCTCCGATTCCAGGGACGTCAGGAGGGTGCACACGGCTTCGCGGGCCACCGCGACGGTGTGCTCGGGGTCGTCGGCGTGCGCGTGGAGCCCCTGGAGCAGCGCGGCGGCCATGCGCCGGCGCCCCTGTTCCAGCAGCTCCCGGCCGAGCGGGGTGATGTGGGCCTCGGTGGCGCGGCCGTCCCGGGCGCAGGACCTGCGCTCGACCAGCCCGCGCGTCTCCAGCTCCTTGAGGACGGTGGTGACCCGCGGCTGGGTCAGCCCGGTGTGCGAGGTCAGCTCGGACACCCGGCGCGGGCCTTCTTCCAGGGCGTCCAGCGCGGTGGCCGAGCTGCGGGGGAGCCCGAAGTCCCCGGTCCGGAACAGGAGCCGGGAGAGCCTCCCGATACCGCTCAGCAGGCCCCGTGCCGCCCGCTCAATCCGCTGCTCCTCGCCCGTCGACGCAGTTTGCATTCCTTAAATATATAAGCAGACGATGAAAAATGCTTGCCGTTTACACGTTTCTGGGCTGTGGAGGTCGTCACATGTGGCGGGGGAAACTGTGTGTGGCGCGGGTCGCGAGGTACCTAGATCCCCTACTGCTGGACCAGTCATCTTTGCGTTTCTTTTGCAAAGTGGCGTGGTGTGCGCGGAGCTCGACCACCCGCGACCAGACCTCCAGCGACGCCGTCTGTTACGGCCACGAGTGCGCGCTCTGGGGCGCGGCCGGCTGCGCGGCTGCGGCTCGGTGAACTTCTCTGTCAAGGGCGCGCAGGACGGGCCCTTGCCGAAGAGCCCCCGCTACCTGCCCCGGTGACGTCACAGCGCTGAGCATGGGCAGAGTGCGATCTCTCCGTGGTAGGCCGAGCGTTCGGCGGGGTCAGAAGAGGCGAACAGCGGCCGGGGATCCTCCATCTGGTTGCAAACAGTGACAAGTTCGCTACACCAGCGTGTTCGGTTTTGCGGCTATCTCAGCGCCACTGCCCTCTCCGTGCAAGTGTCTAGCCGTATATCCACTATCCAAAGCAGGGTGGTATGTCATTCGAAGAGGAATGGGGCGAACTGCGGAAGAGCGAAGGAGGCGGGGGTCGGTCGCCGCACATGCAGCTTAATCACGTACCGAGCCCGGACTCTGGGACGCCTGCAAATGGAGAGAATGACCTCGCGGTCTCCTCGGAAGTGCAGACGGTGGCGAAATATATAAACGAGGAGTTCAAGCCAGCCGTAGCAGCGAAGGGCAGGATTGCCGACTTCTCCTCCGAGATGGTCGGGGGAGGGGGAGACATAGAGATGGCTTTCCTGCCGGTGGCAGGCCCGTTGGCAAGCGTGGGGGCCATGAGGAACTGGGACACGGGCCGAGGCGTCCAGTACGGACTGGTCCAGTGGGAAAAGCAGGTAGCTGATCTACAGGAGCGGCTGAGCTTTGCGATGAAGGCCCTCGGCTGGACGGGAAAGACTTTCGACGGGCAGGAGATCGACACCGCCGCCGGCTTCAACAAACTCTCCAGTCGGGGAAAGCAGGGAGACGAAGAACCGCTGTTTGTCCCTCGGGACAGTAAGCTGGACAGGTTGTGAGACCGGGCGCATGGATCTGACTTACCAGGACATAATGGAGGCGGATTTCGGGACGCTCACCACGGCAGCCAAAAAATGGCGAAGCATGGGTGAAGAATTCGGGACGCTTCGGACGCAATACGATACAAACGTGAGCAAAAAGCTCTCCTCCTGGCATGGTAAGGCCTCCGGGGCCTACTACCTTTCCGAGGCGTCGACTTTGGCGAATCTCGACGCAGCTAAGGAACAGGCTACTGCGTTTGCTCGTCTTTTGGACGATGGGCGTGAAATGCTGGACAATGCCCGCAACGCACTGAAAGAAGCCCGGAAGGCCGCGATGGAAGAAGGGGGCATGAAAGTTGATGAGTACGGGAAATGTACTACTGACACCTCAGGTATGACGTCCGGTGAAGCGGCTAGTAAGCTTCGGGATCCAGGGCGGGCCGATATCGAAACGTACTGGAACCAGGTCATCAAGAGGGGCGTACAGACTGTCCAAGAGGCAGACACGCTCATAATGATGGCCCTGAAAACTGTCGCCGGCGACGAAAGCACCTTGAAGGGAGCCGTGTCCTTCAACGCCGACGCGCCGAGCAACATGGGGGCGTTCATGAAGGACCTGGCGAAAAGGAAAGCTGAGAAGGATGCAGGGCCGCACGTCTCGCCAAACCTGGCCAAGGCCATAATCCACGGAGTGAACACGGCGATTCACACCTCAGGTGGGATGGGGCAGAAAGCGGTTGTCGGTTCAATCGACGGCCTCTCTGAAGCAACTGGCTACAATAATACTCAAGGCCTATGCCTGAACGCATCGGCAGGAATGGGGGCCAGCATTGGCGGCGAGGCTTGCCTAGTTGTCACCAGGAAGCCGGAAGGCGGGGCGCAAATATCCTTCGTCCGCTCAGTGACAACTAGTAGTGCTGGCTGGTCGTTTGGTACGGATGCCAACGTCAGTGTCATGAAGAGCAATGCCGACGACATCGACCAGATTCGCGGGCCCAGTTGGAGTGCGGGGGCATCCGGCCATGTTGGCCCTATCGGTGGCGAGGTGAATCATGTGACGGCCCTCAACGTCACAAACTCCAAAGGGGATTCCGTGTACAGTAAATCTGTTGGATTCGGCCCTGGTATCGAGGCTGGTGCATCCACGGGATTCGGTAACAGCTACGGCACGGTGCTATGGGAGTCCCCTGAGGCAAAGAAGAAATAATCGTCCGAGTAGAACTTATGTGATCGGCTGGACATGGTACTCAGGTTCTGGGGAATACTATTCCTCATCTTCGGCCTTTTGATGGCAAGCAATTACAGAGGATTCACGGAGAGGATTTTCCAATACTTGTCCAGTAGTCTACCTACCTCAAGCGCCGCGCGTCCGGGAAACTTGCGAGCCGTTGGAGTCGGCTTCGTAATCCTCGGAATTCTTTTCGCTATTTGATGGTTTGCGGCACTTCGAACTGGTGTCCCGCTTCCACCTTGTGGCCGCATGTGCTTTCCAGGTGATGAAGAGTGCCTGGGGGTATATCCGTATGTCTGTACCCTCTGCGGCTCGCCGACCAGCTCGTCAGAACAGGACGGGACTCTCAAGGAGCATTGAGGCCAGCCCAGTAAACGAGCCCCACCCGTGCACTTGTCGTCGTGCACAAGTGGGGCCTTCTGTTGTCTACCGGTGCCGGTTCGCGCGGATGCCCCGGAAGCCGAGCACGCCGATCGCCGTACCCAGCAGGAAGGAGACGATGGCGAGTGTCAGGTGAACCCAGAAGTAGGCGGTCGGCTCTCCGTTGTCGAAAGCCAGGCCGCTGGCGTCCTTGAGCAAGTTCTTGGCGAACGTGATCCATACCACCCAAGACCAGATGCCGAAGGCGAACAGGAACCAGGAAACCAGGCGTCCGATCTTCATGGGTTGTTCCTTTTCGCTCAGGGGCTTGCGGCACCACCGTACGCACCCCCCTCTCCGTGGGCCGCTGCCAGGGGCCCCGCTTCCCCGTCCTCTCCCTCGCCCGCGCACACCGTCCAGCGAGCAGCGGACAGGCGTTCGGCGACGCCGGGGACCGACCGGCTACCTTTGGGTCACCTGCCGCCGGCGATCACCCGTCTTCCCGTTGACGGGGGCGGCAGGCCCGAGAGCGAGGGGGAGGAACAGCCATGGCGGCTGTGTTGGTACTGGTGGGGCTCGTCGTGCTGGGCGCGCTCGTGGGCGCTCACCTCTACCTGTGGCGGCGCTTCGTCCGCGACGTGACGTCGCCCGGCGGCTGGTGGCGGCGCACCGGAACGGTGCTGGCGGTACTGCTGCCGCTGACCACGATCGGCGCTCTGGTCTCCGGCCAGGCCGGAGCCCCCTTCCTGCTCGAACAGATCCTCGCGTGGCCCGGCTACCTGTGGCTGGCGTGCCTGCTGTATCTGATGCTGGCGCTGCTCGCCGCCGAGGTGGTGCGGTGGGTCCTCAGGCGTACGGCCTGGGGGCGGGCGCGGGCCGCCGCCTCCCGTACCGACGGTCCTGTCCCGGCGCCCGCGCCGGAACCGGCACCGTCGGAGTCCGCCCCCGCGGGCTCCGACCCCGCCACCGGCGGCGCCGGGAGCGCCGGCTCCCTCACCGTCCCGCTCTCCGCCCCCGTACCCACCCGGCGGGTCTTCCTCGCGCGGACGCTCGCGCTCACCGCCGGGGCCGCCGGGCTCGGCACCACCGCGGCAGGGGCCTACGGCGTGCTGAACGGGCCGACGCTCAAGCACCTGACCGTTCCGCTGGCCAAGCTGGGCGAAAGAGCGTCCGGGTTCCGGATCGCGGTCGTCAGCGACATCCACCTCGGGCCCATCCTGGGCCGGGCGCACACGCAGCGGATCGTGGACACGATCAACCGCACGCAGCCCGACCTGGTGACCATCGTCGGCGACCTGGTCGACGGCACCGTCGCCGACCTCGGACCGGCGGCCGAGCCGCTGCGCGCGCTGCGCTCCCGCCACGGGTCCTACTTCGTGACGGGTAACCACGAGTACTTCGGGGACGCCCACGCCTGGGTCGACCACCTGCGCGAGCTGAACGTCCATCCACTGGAGAACGCCCGCCGCGAGCTGCCCGGGTTCGACCTGGCGGGCGTCAACGACATCCAGGGCGAGGCGCAGGGCGAAGGCCCCGACTACGACAAGGCGCTCGGCGACCGCGACACCTCACGCGCCGTCGTGCTGATGGCGCACCAGCCGGTGATGGTGCACCAGGCCGCAGACCACCACGTCGATCTCCAGCTCTCCGGGCACACCCACGGCGGACAGCTGTGGCCTGGCCCCTATCTCGCCGCCCTCGCCAACCCGACCGTGGCCGGGCTGGACCGCTACGGCGACACCCAGCTGTACGTCACCCGCGGCGCCGGCGCCTGGGGCCCGCCCGTCCGCGTGGGCGCGGAATCGGACGTCACCGTCGTGACGCTGGCCGCCAAGGGTTGAGCGCGAGCAAGGGCTGAGTAGCGCGAGCAAGAGCTGAGCGCGAGCAAGGGCTGAGCGCCTACAAGGGCTGAGAAGGCGCCCCGTAGGCGCCTCAGTCCAGCACCTTCAACACCTTCGGCCACGAGTCGGCGCGGGCCCGCTGGTCGGCCTCGGAGGTGCGGGTGACCGCACCGTCCGCGCCGCCCTCCTGGCCCGGCTGGGCGTAGGGGAACCAGTTGACGTGGTGTCCCGCGTCCGGGTAGACGAGCTGCTTGGCTCCCTGCCCCGCCATGCGGCCCGCGGCGGCCTGCGAGCCCCACATCTTGTCGTTGCCGCCGGCGACGGCGAGCACGCTGCCGCGCACGCGGTCGAGGGGGATGGGCCCGGTGGGGATCGGCTCGCCGTGGTCGGTCCATGCGGTGGTGCCGCTCAGGTACGGGCCGTTGACCTGGGACGAGGGCGCGTACGCGAGGACGTCGTGGAAGACCTCGGGGCGCCGCTGGCCGAGCAGCTGCGCCGCCTCGCTGCCCCGCGAGTTGCCCATGACTGCCAGCCGGTCGGGGTCGGCGCCCTCCTGTTCGCGCAGCAGCTCGCCGGCGCGGGTGAAGTAGTCGAGGTCGATGTCGTCGATGCCGTTCGGGCGGTGCGAGCCCTTTCCGCAGCGGAAGTAGCACACCGACATCGCCGGGTGTCCGTGCGAGGCGAGCAGCGCCGCGGTGTAGGTGCCCGCGTTGCCGCCCTCGGAGCCGCCGAAGACGAGGACGGGCGCCTGGCGGGCCCCGCCCTTGGGCGGCAGGTACAGGTCCCCGTCGACCTTGTCCTTGTCGACGGTCAGCTTGCGGTGGGTGGTGCCCTCGGTCAGCCACTGCCTCACCAGGTCGCGGCGGGCCACGCGCCGTCCCTTGTTCTGGCCCGAGGTCGCGGTCGCGGTGAACCGCACGGTGTAGGCGCGCTGCCCGGCGGGCGGACCCGGGTGGTAGGAGAAGGCCTTGCCGCTGCCGGTCATCTTCGCCGTGCGCCCGCCCGCGGGCAGCATGCCGGACAGCAGCCGCCCGGTGCCCTCGCGCCCGAGGTCGACGGTTCCGTCGCGGTCGGCGGTACGTGTCACCGTCGCCGCCCACGTCCCGCCGCTCTGATCCTCGGCCTGCGCCCGTACGGCGACCCGGGTGCGGGGCGCGAGTCCTTCCAGCCGCACGGAAGTGGGCTGGTCGGCACGGGCGCGGGGGTGGTCGGTCACGAAGTGCACTCCGTCCCTTCCCGAGGGCTTGGCCGGGCTGCCCGCCGAGGTGCCGCCGTCGTCGCTCGCGCAGCCCGCCGCGGCGAGTGCCACGACGAGGGCCGTCGCGGCGGTGGTCCGTACGTTCGCCATGCGTCCCATCCGGCGCACGATACGGTGCGCGCTTCCCGCCCGCCGTGGTCCCCCCGCCTCCTCCGGCTCCCGCGGCCCTCCCTCCGGGCGCCGGCCCCCCGTCTCCGGACGACGGGCGAACGCCGGCCCCCGTCTCCGGATGACGGGGAGGGCCCCGTTTTCCGGGCGCCGTGGCGGTCACCCGGGCGTGGCGCCGGTGGGTGGGCCGTCGGCCGGGTGCGGGTGCGGGGTCCGGTGCTTGTCAGGGCCGGGGGGCGTGTCCTGGTCGGGGCGGGGGCCCGCGGACGACGAGGGCCCCGGTGTGACGTCCGCGACATCCGTGGCGTCCGTGGCGTCGGCGATGTCGGCGCCGTCCGTGGCGTCCTCCGGGCGAGGCCCGTCGGGCGTGAAGCGTCGTACGGCCGGGACCGCGGCGGTGGCCGCTCCGGCCGAGGCCAGTACGGCGGCCGCCGTCAGCGGCGCCGCGGTGCCCCACTGGGAGGCGGCCCAGGGGCCGAGGGCGTAGCCGACGGGCATGGCGGCGAGGGAGAGCAGCCAGTCGTAGGAGGTGACGCGGGCGAGCGCGGTCGGCGGGATGGCGTTTTGCACCGTCGTCTGCCAGGTGGGGTTGAGGTAGCCGAGCCCTGCCATGGCCACGCCGTACGAGGCGATGGTCACCGGGGCCGGCGCGGCGGCGGCGAACAGGGCGAGGGGGAGGCAGAAGAGCAGGCCGAGCAGGTTGACGGTGAGGACGGGGCGGTGCGGGTAGACGCGGGAGGACAGCGCGTTGCCGATCAGCAGGCCCACGCCGCCGGCCTGGACGACCGCGACCCACACGCCTTCGCCGCCGAGTCGTTCCACGGCCACGGCGGGGCCGAGGACGAGCAGCATGGAGATGGCGACGTTGTGGACCGCGTGGGCCAGCAGGCTGGGCCAGTACCAGGCGCGGCTGACCACCTGCGTCCAGCCTTCGGCCAGGTCGGCCAGGAACGAGCGGGCCGCCAGTGGCACGTGGGTGACCCGCAGCAGCGCCAGGAGGCAGGCGCTGAGGGCGAAGGTGGCCGCGTCCAGGAGGAACGCCCAGCCGGGGCCCACGGTCAGGACGAGGAGTCCGGCGAGGGCGGGGCCGCCCAGTCTGCCGGCGCTCTCCGCCGTGGCGACCAGCGCGTTGGCCCGTTGCCTGCCCGCCGCGTCGACGGTGCCGGTGACCAGCGGGTAGAGGCAGGGCATGGCGAAGGCGGAGGCGGCGCCGCCGACGGCTTCGGCGGTGGCGAGCACCGCCAGCGAGGGGTCGCCGCCGAGCAGTTGCAGGCCGACGAGGAGTTGCGAGGCGCACCGTACGAGGTCGGTCGTCAGGGCGACCGTGCGCGCGCGGAAGCGGTCGGCGAGGACGCCGCCGACGGGCAGCAGCAGCAGTTTGGGCAGCATGGCGCAGCCCAGGACGAGGGCGAGGGCCGCTGTGGATCCGGTGGCGCGCAGCACGGCGAGGCTCAGCGCGGTGGGGACGACGGCGTCTCCCAGCAGGGAGAGGGCGCGCCCGGTGAACAGGAGGCGGAAGTCGCGGTGGCGTAAGGGGTGGGGGCGGTCGCTGGCGTGGGCGGACGGCATGGTCGCACGGTAGGGCGGCGTGCGGCGGGAGGGGAGGGGTGTTTGCCTGGGGCTGAAAGTTCTGCGAAGGTGCGCGCGTCAGGCATCCTGACACAAGCCCTGGTGCGCCCGCCCCCACGGAGACCCCATGACCCTTGAGTACGCCACCCGCTACCGCAGGACCTCCCGCATCCCCGCCGAGCCGGGCACGCCGTACGTCGTCGAGAAGGGCGAGGGCGACCGCGCCCACCTCTTCGGCGACCTGATCACCGTCTACGCGGGCGGCGAGCAGACCGAAAACCTCTTCAACTTCTTCACCGTCGAGGGGCCCAAGGGCGATCTCATCCCCGCCCACGTCCACCAGGACACCTACGAGGTCTTCTACGTCACCCAGGGCGCCGTCCGCCTGTTCGTCGAGGACACCCGGGGCGAGCAGCTGGAGCGGGTCCTCACACCGGGCGACTTCGGGTTCGTGCCGAAGAACTGCCCGCACGCCTACCGCATGGAGCGGCACCACAGCCAGGTCGTCGGCGTCGCGGCGGGCCCCGGCGGCACCTTCGAGCGGTTCTTCGAGAGTATGGGGGCGCCCACCGAGCGCCACGGTGTGCCGCCCGAGCCGGTCGTTCCCGCGCCGCACGCGTTCGCCACCGTGCCCGAGCGGTACGACGTGCGCTTCCTGCCCGACCACCAGTGGAGGACGACGTGACACCCGTCGACCCCGCCTTGCTGAAGGCGATCCCGGCACCGCACCCGGACGTCGCCCCGCTGCCGCCCGCCGCGGTCCTCGACGACGGCGTGCGGATGCTGCGCGGCGTGCCCTACGCGGCGCCCGAGCGGGTGCGCCCGCTGGAACTCGACCTGTGGCTGCCCGCGCCGGGCCCGGGCGAGGAGCCCGCCCCCGTGGTGCTGTACGCGCACGGGGGAGCCTGGATGCGGGGGCGGCGCGACGACCTGGGGATGCGGACACGCGACTGGCGCCCCGGGCCGTTCGCCCGGATCGCGGCGGCCGGATGCGCGGTCGCCTGCGTCGACTACCGGCTCAGCGGCGAGGCCCCCTTCCCCGCCCCGCTCGCGGACCTGCGCGCGGCGCTGCGGTGGCTGTCGCTGCGCGCGGCCGAGCTGGGGATCGACACGGACCGAACGGTGGTCTGGGGCGAGTCGGCGGGCGGTCACCTCGCCTCCCTGCTGGCCCTGACCCGCGCCGAGCCGCAACAGGCGGACGCCGGGTCGCGGTTGACGCGGCCCGTGCCGCAGCCGGCGGGCGCCGTCGTCTGGTACGGGCCCAGCGACCTCACCACCCCGCGAGGCGGCTTCTCACCGGGGAGCCCCGACACCCCCGAGGGCCGCCTGCTGGGTGGTGCCCCCGCCGACCTGCCCGAACTCGCCCAGCAGGCGTCCCCGTTGCGGCAGGTGCACGCGCAGGCGCCGCCGTTCCTCCTGGCGCACGGCGCGGCCGACACGATGGTGGACCCCTCGCACAGCGAGGACCTGGCAGCCGCGCTCCGCCAGGCGGGCGGCTCCGCCCGCCTCCACCTCGTCCCCGGCGCCGACCACGGCTGGTTCGGCGCCGAGGAGAGCGAGGTGGAGAACGTGTTCGCCGCCTCGCTGCGTTTCGCCTGCGACGCGGTGTGCTGAAACCACCCCGGCCGCGTCCCGGCGCACCGGTCTCCCGGTGCGCCCAGCGGCCGTCACAGCAGTCCTGCCTCCTCCAGACACGCGCGCACCCGGGCGGTCTCGGCGGGAGCGTGCGGCCGCGTCGGTGCGCTGACGACGGGCGTGTCGATCAGCCCGAGGAGCGCGAGCGCGGTCTTGCGGCCGCCCAGCCCCCCGGTCGTGCCGGAGGCCGTCCCCGGCTCGACGGCGTCGACGAGCGCGAACAGGGCGGCGATCCGGTCCTGTTCGGCCCGCGCGGCCGCCCAGTCACCGCGCCGCGCCGCCTCGTAGTGCCGCACGGAGCCGTGCGGGTCCACGTCGCCGAGAGCCCGCGCTGCTCGCACACCCCGGACAAGGGCGGCTCGTCGTCGGTAGTGACAACAGGGGTTTCGGCCTGCCCCTGAAGTGACCCGGGGTGCGGAAAGCCCCCGCGGTGCCGGAGCACCGCGGGGGCTTTCCGCCGCAGGACGGCCGGGAGGGCCTCAGAAGCGACGCGTGATCAGCGCGCGCTTGACCTCCTGGATGGCCTTGGTGACCTCGATGCCGCGCGGGCAGGCGTCGGTGCAGTTGAAGGTGGTGCGGCAGCGCCAGACCCCGTCCTTGTCGTTGAGGATCTCCAGCCGCTGCTCACCGGCCTCGTCGCGGGAGTCGAAGATGAAGCGGTGGGCGTTGACGATGGCCGCGGGGCCGAAGTACTGGCCGTCGTTCCAAAAGACCGGGCAGGACGACGTGCACGCCGCGCACAGGATGCACTTGGTGGTGTCGTCGAACCGCTCGCGGTCCTCGGCGGACTGGTAGCGCTCCCGGGTCGGCTCGTTGCCGCTGGTGATCAGGAACGGCATGACGTCGCGGTACGCCTGGAAGAACGGGTCCATGTCGACCACCAGGTCCTTGAGGACCGTGAGGCCCTTTATGGCCTCGACGGTGATCGGCTTGTCCGGGCCGATGTCCTTGATCAGGGTCTTGCAGGCGAGCCGGTTGCGCCCGTTGATCCGCATGGCGTCCGAACCGCAGATGCCGTGCGCGCAGGAGCGGCGGAACGTCAGCGTCCCGTCGATCTCCCACTTGATCTTGTGCAGCGCGTCCAGGACGCGCTCCTTCGGATCGATCTCCAGCGTGAAGTCCTGCCACTGCGGCTCGTCGGAGACCTCCGGGTTGAACCGGCGGATCCGCAGCGTCACGGTGATCAGGTGCGAGGCGCTGTTCTCGGCCGAGTCGACAGGCCCGGCGGAGTCGTTCTTCTCTAGTGTCGCTGTGCCCATCAGTACTTACGCTCCATCGGCTGGTAGCGGGTCTGCACGACCGGCTTGTAGTCCAGCCGGATCGACTCGGTGCCGTCGTCGCCCACCTCGCGGTACGCCATGGTGTGCCGCATGAAGTTGACGTCGTCGCGGTTGGGGAAGTCCTCGCGGTAGTGACCGCCGCGCGACTCCTTGCGGGCGAGCGCGGAGACCGCCGTGACCTCGGCCAGGTCCAGCAGGTTGCCCAGCTCGATGGCCTCCAGCAGGTCGGTGTTGAACCGCTTGCCCTTGTCCTGGACGCTGATGTCGCGGAAGCGCTTGCGCAGGGAGCCGATCTCCTCGACGGCCTCCTTCAGCGTCTGCTCCGTACGGAAGACCATGACGTTCTTGTCCATGGTCTCCTGAAGCGCCCTGCGGATCTCGACCACGCGCTCGCTGCCGGTGGCGTCGCGCAGGTTCTCGATCTCGTCGAGCACGAACTTCGCCGGCTCCTCGGGCAGCGCGACGTGGTGCGCGGTCGCGCTGTACTCGGCGGCGGCGATACCCGCCCTGCGGCCGAAGACGTTGATGTCCAGCAGCGAGTTGGTGCCCAGCCGGTTGGCGCCGTGCACGGACACGCAGGCCACCTCGCCGGCCGCGTACAGGCCGGGGATCGGGGTGGTGTTGTCCGAGAGCACCTCGCCCTGCACGTTGGTGGGGATACCGCCCATCGCGTAGTGCGCCGTCGGCTGGATCGGCACCGGGTCGGTGTACGGCTCGATGCCCAGGTACGTGCGCGCGAACTCGGTGATGTCGGGCAGCTTGGCGTCCAGCTGCTCCGGCGGCAGGTGGGTGAGGTCCAGGTAGACGTGGTCCTTGTCGGCGCCGCAGCCCCGTCCCTCGCGGATCTCGGTGTAGATCGCGCGGGAGACGACGTCACGCGAGGCGAGGTCCTTCATGACGGGCGCGTACTTCTCCATGAAGCGCTCGCCGTCCTTGTTGCGCAGGATGCCGCCCTCACCGCGGGCGCCCTCCGTCAGCAGAATGCCCATCTTCCAGATGCCGGTCGGGTGGAACTGGAAGAACTCCATGTCCTCCAGCGGCAGCCCGCGCCGGAACGCGGCGGCCTGCCCGTCGCCGGTCAGGGTGTGCGCGTTGGAGGTCACCTTGAAGAACTTGCCGTTGCCGCCGGAGGCGAAGACGACGGCCTTGGCCTGGAAGACGTGCACGTCGCCCGTGGCCAGCTCGTAGGCGACCACGCCCGCCGTCTTCGTGACGCCCTCGTCCTCGTTCAGCAGCAGGTCCAGGACGTAGAACTCGTTGTAGAACTCCACGCCCTCCTTGACGCAGTTCTGGTACAGCGTCTGGAGGATCATGTGGCCCGTACGGTCGGCGGCGTAGCAGGAGCGGCGCACCGGGGCCTCGCCGTGGTTGCGGGAGTGCCCGCCGAACCGCCGCTGGTCGATGGTGCCGTTCGGCGTGCGGTTGAAGGGCAGGCCCATCTTCTCCAGGTCGAGGACGGAGTCGATGGCCTCCTTCGCCAGGATCTCGGCGGCGTCCTGGTCGACCAGGTAGTCACCGCCCTTGATCGTGTCGAAGGTGTGCCACTCCCAGTTGTCCTCCTCGACGTTGGCGAGGGCAGCGGCCATGCCGCCCTGGGCCGCGCCGGTGTGGGAGCGGGTCGGGTACAGCTTCGTCAGCACGGCGGTGCGGCTGCGCTTGGTGGACTCGATGGCCGCACGCATGCCCGCGCCGCCCGCGCCGACGATGACGGTGTCGTACTTGTGGATCTTTACGTTGTTCACGGTGCTCATCGGGAAAACCTCAGCCTTCAGCCCCGGTACGTCAGCGGATGTTCGGGTCGAAGGTGAAGATCACCAGCGTGCCCAGCAGGACGGTGAAGACGGTCGCCACGTACAGCAGCATCTTCAGCCAGAAGCGGGTGTTGTCGCGCTCGGCGTAGTCGTTGATCACCGTGCGCAGCCCGTTGGCGCCGTGCAGCATGGCCAGCCAGAGCATCGCCAGGTCCCACACCTGCCAGAACGGCGAGGCCCAGCGGCCCGCCACGAAGGCGAACCCGATCTTGGACACGCCGCCGTCCAGCACCAGCTGGATCAGCAGGTGGCCCAGGACGAGCACCACCAAAACGATGCCCGACAGGCGCATGAACAGCCACGTCTGCATCTCGAAGTTGCCGCGCGAGGCCTTCGGCGTCTTCGCCGTCCGCTTGCGCGGCGGCTCGATGACGGGCGCGGGGTGGTCCACGTCGAACAGGGCCACGTCGTCGGTGGGCTCGGTGGCCGCACCGTTCGCGGTCTCGGTCGTCTCGGTCGTCGACATCACGCATCAGCTCCCGAACAGCGTGCGCAGCGTGTGCTGCAGCACCGGGTAGAAGGCACCTGCCATGAGGACGATCCACACGCCCATCACGGTCCACAGCATCTGCTTTTGGTACCTCGCGCCCTTCGACCAGAAATCCACCGCGATGACCCGCAGGCCGTTCAGCGCGTGGAAGAGGATGGCGGCCACCAGGCCGTACTCCATCACATTGACGAGGGGTGTCTTGTAAATGGCGATCGTGTCGTCGTACGCCTCGGGCGAGACGCGGACGAGCGCGGTGTCGAGGACGTGCACGAACAGGAAGAAGAAGATGAGGACGCCGGTGACTCGGTGAGCCACCCAGGACCACATTCCTTCCCGGCCGCGGTACAGCGTTCCAGCCGGCACGGAAATACCCTCCGGGAGCGGACATTGGGGCCTGCCGGCTTTGGGAGGTCGGGCGGGCCCGGCCGGGTACGGTCCACCGGCCTCAGTCATCGTAGCGACGGGCTGTCGGCACCTTCGCCCAGGGGTGTGCAGGTGTGATCAATCAGGCACGGACGGCCTACCTGCGGTGTGAGCGGCGCCACTCCCGCACGGTGCTGCCGCCGGTCGCCAGCCGGCCCAGCCGGCCGCGGGCCAGCCGCCGCAGCTCCTCCGCTGTGACCGCCCACTCCTCGTCGGCGTCGTTGTCCAAACGTGTCCTGATACCCGCCAGGACGTGATCCAGCCGCTCTTCCACCGCGAACCCGTCCAGACAGAAGAGGAAGGCGTGCCCGAACTTCTCCTCGTACGCGCCGTGCGCCGCCCGCAGCGCGGTGTGCGCGGCGAGCACGCCCACCTGCGGCTCGCCTCCCAGCGGGTGGGCACCCGGCTCCCCGGCCAGCGCCTCGCGCAGATCGTCCCTCGTCAGGTCGTAGCTGGCCTCGTCGGCCGCGGCCAACAGGGCCTCCACGTCCGGATAGGGGCGGTGCTCGGCCAGCCGCCGCGCCCAGCGGCGGCTGGCGCAGCAGTCCAGGAGCAGGGACTCGGCGGGGCCGGCGGCCGCCAGGTTGAGCCGGTCCAGCGGGGTGTGGCGCCGCGCCCTCTCCGGTGTCCTGCGCTGCGTTTGGTCCTGCGAATGCTGCGGTTGTCCGTGCGTCGTCTGTCCGTGCGTCCTGCACTGCGTCTGTGTCTGCGAGGGCGTGGGATGGGTCATGCGCTCCGTGCGGTCCGAAGGGTGCGGTCCGAAGGGTCCCGAGGTCGGCGGTCCGGTTCCGTACGGTAGCCGTGCGGGGGAACCCCCGGCCGTCTCGCCTGTGTTTTTCACCCGGAAGGGAACGCGTGGGAACGCATACCTGACGGGGGAGCACCGGAAAGGGGAAATACCGTATTCGTATGGGACGAAACTGGCGAAACAAGTCCGGCCGGTCAGCCGCCGGAACGTCCGGCACCGGGTCCGGCATCCCCGGCAAGGCGGCCCGCACCCTGCGCACCGCGCTGGCGGCGGCGCTCGCCGTCGGCCTGCTCGGCCTGACCGGCTGCGGAGGAGGCGAGGACAACGGCGACGGCGGTGAGAGCTCGCCCTCCGCCTCGCACGCGGACGGCGGATCCCAGCCGCCGCCCCCCAAGGGCCCGGACCGGGTGGGCGCCGCGCCCTCCGTCGTACCCTCCGTGCGCGACTGGAAGGCCGTGCGCGGGCCCGGGTGGGAACGTACCAAGTACACCCGCGTCGTCACCGACAGCGGCTCACTCAAGGACGAGGCGAAGCTGCTCGCGGACGAACTGAAGGTGGACGTCGCCTCAGGGCCCGCCCGAACGGGCGACATCGCACTCGAGCGCGACAAGAAGACCAAGGGCGGACGCGAGGGGTACGAGCTCACCAGCCGCGACGGCAAGGTCACCATCACCTCGGCCGGTGACGCCGGCGTCTTCTACGGCACCCGCACCCTGATGCAGACCTACCGGGCCCAGCACCGCTTCGCCGAGGGCACCGTCCGCGACGTGCCCGACCGCCCGCAGCGCGGCTTCTCCCTCGACATCGCGCGCAAGAACTTCAGCGCGGACTGGATCAAGGGCCGCATCCGCGAGATGGGCGACCTGAAGCTCAACCAGCTCCAGCTGCACCTCTCCGACGACCAGGCCTTCCGCATCGAGAGCGACACGCACCCCGAGATCGTTTCCGACCCCCATCTGACCAAGGACCAGGTCCGCGACATCGTCGCGCTCGCCGAGTCCCGCCACATCACCGTCGTCCCCGAGATCGACTCGCCCGGCCACCTCGGCGCCGTCATCGACGCCCACCCCGACCTCCAGCTGCGCGGCGCCGCCGGCCAGACCCCGCGCGGCGCCATCGACATCGGCAACCCGAAGGCGGCCAGGATCGTCGACGATCTGCTCGGGGAGTTCGCCGACCTCTTCCCCGGCACGTACGCACACGCGGGCGGCGACGAGTACCAGGCGCTGATGGCACAAAACCCGGAGGAGACCTACCCCGGGCTCGCCAAGGAGGCCAAGGACGAGTTCGGCAAGAACGCCAAGATCCAGGACCTGGCCACCGACTGGCTCAACGACCGCGCCGCCACCCTGCGCAAGCACCACAAGGTGCCGCAGGTCTGGAACGACGGCATGCACCGCGGCGGCGTCGTCAAACCCTCCAAGCCCCGCCAGGTCGCCTACTGGACCGGCCGGGAGGACGGCGAGCGGGAACCCGAGGAGTACCTGAAGGAAGGCTGGCAGGTGGTCAACATGAACGACGAGTACCTCTACTACGTCATCGGGCAGCCCAACAACTTCACCTACCCCACGGGCGAGCGCATCTACGAGAGCTGGACCCCCGCCGTGGTGCGGGGCACCGAACCCGTGCCCGACAAGTACGCCGGAGCGGACGACATCGTCGGCGGCCGGTTCGCCGTGTGGGGCGACCTCGCCGACGCGCAGACCACCGCACAGGTCGCCGACGGCATCCGGATGCCGCTCGCCGCCACGGCGCAGAAACTGTGGGACCCGCAGAAGCCCGAGCGGTCCTGGAGCCAGTTCGTGAAGCTCGTGAACCGGGTGGACTGAGCGGGCCGGGACCCGGCCAGGCCGGGTCCCGGGCGAGCCGGACAGGACGGGACCGGTCCTGGCCGAGATGCAGGGAGCCGTACCGAGGGACCGGTCCTGGGCCGGCCCGTACCGAGCCGGTCGCCGGGTCCGCGCTCCGCGCGGGGCACGGGTGGCGGGGCGGCGAACAGCGAAGGCGACCGGGGTCGCCACCCCCCACAGGAGAGACCCCGGCCGCCGTCGGACACGGGCTCACTACGCCAGCGGCTCGCCCGTACTCCCCTCAGCGTCACGGCCCCGCAATGTGTTACGCCGTCATGTCGGGGCCGTGGCACAGGGCTCCGAACTCGACACGCTGACGCCGGGCGACCGTCTCCTCACACACCGCGCACCCCCCGCCCCGCCCCTCCCTCCGGCATGGACGAGCGTGCACACTTGGCCTTAGCGTGCTCCTCGCGCCGCGCCGGGACGACCGACCCCGGCAGCCCGGACGCGGACCACCGCAGGCGGCGGTACGTGGCCCCGGGCTTCGGCGCAGAGCACTGAGACCTTCGCGGAGTGGGGCGAGACACGAGCGTGCAGGGGGACGACGCGGAGCTGACCGCTGCGGTACGCGCGGCGCAGGAAGGGGACGAGACCGCCTTCCGCACCGTCTACCGAGCCGTGCACCCGCGCCTTCTCGGCTACGTCCGCACCCTCGTACCCGACGCGGACGCCGAGGACGTCGCCTCCGAGGCGTGGCTCCAGATAGCCCGCGACCTTCCGCGGTTCGCGGGAGACGCCGACCGGTTCCGCGGCTGGGCCGCCCGCATCGCCCGCAACCGGGCACTCGACCACCTGCGGATGCGCGGCCGCAGGCCCGCCGTCGGCGGCGACGAGAGCGAACTGGCCGGACTGCCGGCCGGCGCCGACACCGCGGCCGAGGCCCTGGAGGCCCTGGGCACCAGCAGCACCATGGCGCTCATATCCCAACTCCCGCGCGACCAGGCGGAGGCCGTGGTGCTGCGCGTGGTGGTCGGGCTGGACGCCAAGAGCACCGCACAGGTGCTCGGCAAACGCTCCGGCGCGGTGCGCACCGCAGCGCACCGCGGGCTGCGCAGACTCGCCGAACTGCTCGAAGACCACGCGCGCGGCGTGCCCGAGAGCACCACGGAGGGTACCGGCGGCGATGCCGACGCCCTCGGCGGCGGCTCCGTACAAGGGCCCGTCGGCGGCTCCGGCGGGCGCGGCCCGGGGCCCAGGCCAGGCGGCGGAGCCGCGAAGGGCAGGGCCCGTGGCATGGCCCGCGGTGTGACGCATAAAGCCACACGAACGCTGAGGGAAACGTGATGGCGGAGGACCGGTACAGCTGGCTGGACGAAGAGACCGCGGAGCGTTTGCTGCGAGGTCTGCCGGTCGACCCTCCGGACGGCGGGGAAAGCGACGAGGGTTCCGCTTCGCGGCCCCGGGCCGATGCCGCGCGGGCCGCGGACACCGCGGGACACTCCGGCCCGCCCTCCGCTTCCCGGTCCCGTTCCCGTCGCTCTTCCGGCCCCGGTCCCGGCCTGGGATCCCGCTCCGGCGGCGACGGGCCCGACGCGCCCGGGCGGGGCTCCGCCGGCCGTTACGGCGTGCCGTCGAAGGAGTGGTTCGCGGAGGCCGACCGGCGCACGGCCGCCCGGCTGGCCGCCGCGCTGGAGGACCTGGCCGCCGCCCACACCGTCCCCCGGGCGCCCGCGCCCGACGCGGCGTCCGACGCGGCACCCGGTGCCGCCCCCGTCGAGCTGCCCGGCGAGTCCGCCGCCCTGGAGGCGTTCCGCACCGCCCGCCTCGGCGGCGCGCACGCGGGCCCGGCCGCACCCGCGGCGGCCCGCGCCGGGAGCGGCGCCGACCTGGGGCTGACCTCGGGCGCCACCGGGGAGAGACCCGGCGGGGCCGGCACCGGTACCGGACGGGAACGCGGCCGCGGCCGCACCCGGTACCTGCTCACGGGCAGACCCCTGCGCGCCGGATTCGCCGTCGCCGTCGCCGGGTGCGCGCTCGGCGGCGTCGCGGTCGCGGCCGGCACGGGCGTGCTGCCGACACCGTTCACCGGTGGCGGCGCGCCCGCGGCCACCGTCTCCCCGGCCGCCACCCCCACGGGGGAGGGCCCCGAGGCGAGCCCGGGCGGCGACGAGGACGCGGAAGGCCGCGACACCGCGGGCGACGAACGCCGCACCCCCCGGGAGAGCGTCAGCGGCGGCCCGTCGCACGACGACGGCGGCGGCCACCAGGACGACAAGCATCCCGGCGACCCCCGCGACCTGGCCAACTCGGGCGGCGGAGGCGAGCGGGACAAGGACGACGGCGGCCGCAAGGACAAGAAGCCCGGCAAGAAACCCGGCAAGGGGCCGGGCGACTCCGACGACCGCAAGGAAGCGATCGCCGTGGCCCTGTGCAAGGCGTACACGGCCAACAAGCTCGAAGCGGACGACCGCAAGAAGCTGGAGCGTGCGGCGGGCGGCCGCGCCGTGGTGCGCAAGTTCTGCTCCCAGTACGGCAACTCGGGCGGTAGCACGCCCGGTGGCGGTCAGGGTGGCACCCCGGGCGGCCCGGGTGACGGGGACGACGGCTCGGACGGGTCTGACGGCTCCGGCGGGTCCGACGGCTCGACGGGGGGCGGCAGCCACCCCTCGGTACCGGGTGACGACACCGGCGGCGTCGGCGACACGGGCGGCAGCGACACCCCCTCCGCCCCCGCCGACCCGGGCGAGGGCTCGGCCGGGGGCGCCAACAGCGGCGTGACAGGCGCCACATCCGGCCCCTGACCAACCGGTGTGACACTTTCTCGCGGCCCGGCGCTGAAGAGAGTGAGCCGACTGGTCATCGGCGGCGCGGAAAGCCCGAGGTTCCCCCCGTACCTCCGGGTTCGCGCGATGGCGCGGGCGGGACACGTTCCCCCGGTCCCGCCCGCGCCCCTCGGCTTTTGGGCTTCGCCCGTGTTCCGGCCGGGGGTCCGGGGGTTGTCCCCCGGGTGGGTGCTGTCCCCGGTCCCGCCCGCGCCCCTCGGCTTTTGGCTTCGCCCGTGTTCCGGCCGGGGGTTCGGGGGTTGTCCCCCGGGTGGGTGCTGTCCCCGGTCCCGCCCGCGCCCCTCGGCTCTTGGCTACCTTGCCCATCGGCTCTTGTGTTCGCGCCCCTCACGTCACTTGTAGACGATCACCTTGTCTCCCGGGCGGATTTGGCTGAAGACCTTGGCGATCGCCTTCTTGTCGCGGACGTTGACGCATCCGTGGGAGGCCCCGGCGTAGCCGCGGGCGGCGAAGTCGGAGGAGTAGTGAACGGCCTGGCCGCGGCTGAAGAACATCGCGTAGGGCATGGGCGTGTGGTAGATGGTCGAGACGTGGTGGCGGCTCTTGAAGTCGACCTTGAACCGGCCTTCGCGGGTCGGCGTGTAGTCGGAGCCGAAGCGCACGTCCATCGCCGTACGCACCTTGCCGTCGACCATCCACGCGGCGGTCCGGCTGCTCTTGCTGATGCACAGCGCCCGCCCCGTCGTGCAGCGCGGGTCGGGCGCGGCCGGCGGGCGGGAGGTTGAGGGGTGGAGTTCGGTGCGGGTGGGCTGGTGGGTGCGGGCCCGCAGCGCGGTGAGCACCGGGTCGGTGACCTCTCCCGTGCGGGGCATGCCGCGCTGCTTCTGGAAGGCGGTGACCGAGCCGGCGGTCACGGAGCCGTAGTAGCCGGTCGGGTTGCGGTCGAAGAGGCCCAGCTGGCGCAGTCTGGCCTGGAGTTCGCGGACGTTCTCGCCGCGGGAGCCCGGTGCCATCCGTACGGCGCTCTGCGCCGCGGGCCGGGCGGGGGGTGCGGGCTTCGGTGCGCGGGTGGCCGGCGCGGGCGCGGTCTTCGCCGCGGGTTGCGACGAGGGCTTCGACGGCGCCCCGGCGGGCGCCTGTTGCGGCGCCTTGGAGACGCGGATCAGCGGTTCCTGCGCGCCGGTGCCTTTCGTCTGGCAGCCGGCGACGGCCCCCGCTGCCAGCATGACGGCGGCGGCCGCGGTGAGGCGGCGGTACGCCGGTGCTCCCCTCCGGTGCATCCCCAACCCCCCGGGCGGTTCGACGGATGTACGGGACCATCACTGCCCAGTACGCCGTCCTCGTGAACCTGTGGAGGCCCTCGGGTGTGCCCGGGGTCTCACCGCCCGGCCGGTTACTGGCGGGTTTCGAACTGGGCGCCGATCGGGGACAGTAGCCGCGAGGACGAACGACGAGCAGCGTGCGAGGTGTCCATGGCGACCGGTACCGGGGCGGGGCCCGCCGAGCAGCCGCGGGCGGGCGGTGACGACTCAGGTCTCGTGCGGCAGCCGGGCCTGGCGGCGGCCGTGACCGCGCTGGCGGCCGGCGAGGTGAGCGCGCGGGAGCTGACCGAGCGGGCGCTGCGCGGCATCGAGGCGACGCAGCCCACGCTGAACGCGTTCCGCAGGGTGCGCGCCGAGGCGGCACTGGCCGAGGCGGACGCGGCCGACGCGGCACTGGCCCGGGGCGAGCGGCGGCCCCTGCTCGGGGTGCCGCTCGCCGTCAAGGACGACACCGACGTGTGCGGAGAGCCCACCGCGTTCGGCTGTCGCGGCGACTTCCCCCGCAAGACCGCCGACGCCGAGGTCGTCCGCAGGCTGCGGGGGGCCGGAGCGGTCGTCGTCGGCAAGACCAACAGCCCCGAGCTGGGGCAGTGGCCGTTCACCGAGGGGCCCGCCTTCGGCGACACCCGCAACCCGTGGAACCGCGACCACACCCCGGGCGGCTCCTCCGGTGGCGCGGCGGCCGCGGTAGCGGCCGGCCTGGTGCCCGCGGCGCTGGGCTCGGACGGTGCGGGGTCCGTCCGTATCCCGGCGGCGTGGACGCACCTGGTCGGCGTCAAACCCCAGCGGGGCCGCATCTCGACCTGGCCGGATCCGGAGTCGTTCAACGGCATCACCGTCTTCGGGCCGCTGGCCCGCACCGTCGAGGACGCGGCGCTGCTGCTCGACGCCGCGAGCGGCAACCACCCGGGCGACCTGCACCGGCCGCCGCCGGTCGAGGCGAGGGCCGCCGTCACCCGCGATCCGGGGCGGCTGCGGATCGCCCTGTCCACCCGGTGGGCCTTCACGGCCACCCCCAAGCGGCTGGACCCGCGCGTGGAGGCGGCCGTGCGCGCGCTCGCCGAGCGGCTGGCCGCCCTCGGGCACGAGGTCGAGGAGGCGGACCCCTCCTACGGGCCGATCGGGCTGACGTTCGTGCCCCGGGCGACGGCGGGCGTCCGCGCATGGGCCGGGCGCGCCCCCGACGCCGCACTGCTCGATCCGCGTACCAGGGGCGCCGCCCGCACCGGACGGCTGCTGGGCGGCCCCGTCCTGCGTGCCGCGCGCGCCGCCGAAGGGCCGTTGCGCCGCCACGTGGGCCGTATCTTCCACCGCTACGACGTGGTGCTGGCCCCGACGACGGCCACCCCGCCGCCGCGTGTCGGCGATCTGGCGCGGCTGAGCGGCTGGCAGACCGACCGCCGCATGATCGCGCACTGCCCCTACGCGTGGCCGTGGAACGTGCTGGGCTGGCCGGGCGTCAACGTGCCCGCCGCCGTCACCGGCGGCCTGCGGCTGCCGCTGGGCGCCCAGCTTCTCGGGCCCGGGGACAGCGAACCTCTGCTGCTCTCCCTCGCCGCCCAGCTGGAGGCCGACCAGAGGTGGTACGAGCGGTGGCCGCCGACGGTGTGACTTCGTCGCTGTGAGGGCCGGCGGGACCGCACGCCCGTCAGGCGGACAGTGCCGCGAGGTAGGAGGTGACCTCCTGCGCGTCCTCGGTGATCAGCGCGAGGTAGCCGTCCGGACGGATCAGGTGGAGCGCACCCGAGGTGTAGGGCGGCGTGGCGGGGATCGGATGCGTGCGCACGTACGGCGGCAGGTCGGCCGGGGGAGTGACGTCGCCGACCGCCAGGAGGGTGAGGTGCGGGCCGCGTAGCAGGTCGAAGACGCGCAGCGGGCTGCCGTCGGCCGTGGTGGCGGCGGTGACGGGGGCGTCCGGGGCGCGGTCGCCGGGTGCCGGCGCGCCCGTGTGGGGCGCGCCCTCGTTCGGCGCGGTCGGGCGGGCTGTGGCGGAGTGGGGCGCGGCCGCGTGGCGGGTCAGCGGGCTGTCGGGGTAGGCGAGGCCGAGTTGGTGGGTCTCGGTGCCGCGCTTGACCGCACGGTGGTGGAGCCGGGTCGAAAGCCCGAGGACTTCGGCGGCCAGCGGGGCGCGTTCGGCCTCGTAGGTGTCCAGCAGCGCCTCGTCGGCGTGCCCGTGCAGCACCAGGCCGAGTTTCCAGCCGAGGTTGTAGGCGTCCTGCACGCTGGTGTTGAGGCCCTGGCCGCCCGCGGGGGAGTGGATGTGGGCCGCGTCGCCGGCCAGGAAGACCCGCCCCGAGCGGAAGCGGTCGGCGAGGGCGGCGTTGACCCGGAACTCGGAGGCGTGCACGACCTCCTTCAGCTGTTCCGGCGCCAGGTCGGTGCGGGCTGCGAGCAGTTCGCGCAGGAACGCTTCCCTCGTGCCGCCCCGGGCGTCGTCCAAGGTGGCGTGCTGGGCGACGAACTGGAAGGTGTCGCTCCCCGGCATCGGGCACAGGGCGAGGGCGGCGTCTGCGTCGTCGCGCCAGACGTGCCAGTACCGCTGGTCGAGCCCGGCGAGCAGCACGTCCGCGACCACGCTCGGCTCGGCGTCCACCGTCTCGCCCGTCATGCCGATGCCCAGCGTGGCCCGCACCGTGCCGCGGGCGCCGTCGCAGCCGACGGCGTACGCGGCACGCACGGTGTGTTCGGTGCCTTCGGTGTTTCCGGTGCGTCCGGTGGACAGATGGGCGGTGACGCCGTCCGCGTCCTGTTCCAGACCGGTGAGCGCGGTGCCGAACTCCACCTCGCCGCCCAGCGCCCGCAGCCGTTCGAGCAGCAGTTCCTGGGTGCGCCACTGGGGCAGCATCCACACCTCGGCGTAGGGGGCGTCGGGGCGGGGTTCGGCGCGCTCGATCATGTCCCATTCGACGGGAGGCTCCCCGGCGCGGTGCACCAGCATCCGGGGGTAGGGGCCGCCCGCCGCCCGTACGGCGTCCGCGAGGCCGAGGTCGTCGAAGACCTCCATGGTGCGGGGCTGTATCCCCTTGCCGCGGGTGCCGGGGAAAAGGCCGTCCCCGCGCTCGACGACGGTCGTCGCGATGCCGCGGCGGCGCAGGTCGCAGGCGAGGGTGAGGCCGGTCGGGCCCGCGCCGACGACGAGGACGCCGACCGCTTCCTTAACGTTGTTAAGTGGAGTCATGGCGGAAGCCTGCGCTTAACGCCGTTAAGATGTCAAGCGTGTCCGAGAGGGAAGACCAGGGAAGCCGCCGCCCGGCACGGAAACGGGCGAGCCCGCCGCGGCTGGACCGCACGCAGGTCGCCGAGACCGGGCTGCGGCTGCTCAACGAGACCGGGCTGGAAGGGCTCAGCCTGCGCCGGATCGCCAAGGAACTGAACGTCCAGGCCCCCGCGCTCTACTGGCACTTCGACAGCAAGCAGGCTCTGCTGGACGAGATGGCCACCCTGATGACGCGCGAGCTGCGCCACGCCGAGTACCAGGTGCCGCAGGACGCCGGCTGGGACGAGTGGTTCGCCGAGAGCCTGCGCGTCCTGCGCCGGGCGCTGCTGCGCTACCGCGACGGCGCCAAGGTCTTCAGCGGCACCCGCATGACCACCACCGAACACGGCGAGGGCCAGGAGCTCTACCTGCGCATGATGACGCAGGCGGGCTTCCCCGTGAACGCCGCGGCCCGCGCCTTCTTCACCGCCTTCAGCTACACGATCGGCTTCGTCATCGAGGAGCAGGCCGTCCAGCCCCTCCCCGGCGAACGCACCGAGGGCTACGACCCCGCGGAGCGCGCCGCACGCATGGCGGCCTTCCCCCTGGCGGCGCAGATCAGCGCCGACCTGTTCACCGACTACGACGCCCGCTTCGAAGAGGGCTTGCGGGCGGTGATCGAAGGTCTGCGGGCGACGGTGCTGCGGGCACCGTCGAGCTGAGCGCCAAAGAGGCGGAAGGTCAGCCCAGCGTGGCGCGTTTGAGCGCACGTGCGCGGCGGGCCACGCGGCGGACAGCCGGACTGCGCGGTACGAACGCGAACTGGCGCGGCACCGCGCCCGGCAGGGCCAGCGACGTCAGCCTGCGGCGCTTGAAGTAGCGGCGGGTGGCGGGGGACAGGTGGTCCGCCAGGTAGCGCTCGGCCTCCTCGCGCAGGTGGGGGTAGGTCCTCGGCTGCATGCAGAAGCCGACCGCCCCGACCAGCCCCGCCAGAGCCTCGCCCCGCGCGGGCCCGAACCCGGCACCAAAGGTCGCGTCCAGATCCGGCAGCAGGGCGTCCACCAGCGTGACCGGCACCCGGTTGCTGTTCTCGTACGGCGTGACCCGCTCCAGCAGCAGCTCGGTTCCCGTACGGGCCACGGGCAGCCCGTAGAAGGCCGAGGCGGTCAGCAGCGCCGTGGAGAAACAGCCCACCACCAGCGCCGGGCGCATCCGCGCGTACAGGGCCTCGGCCAGCACCGGCGAGGAGAGCACCGTGAGACCGACCCCCAGCTCGCCTGCCTCCTTCTCCAGGGCGCGGGAGTAGCGCGCCGGAGCCACCGGATGCGGCTTGAAGACGAGGTCCCCGTGGCCCCGCTGCGCCGCTCCGCGCAGCATGCGCAGGTGCAGCTCCTCCTCCTCGTCCGGGGTCAGGATGTCCAGCGCCGACAGGTACTGGCCCAGCAGCAGGGCCCCGCCCTCGGGCGCCCGCGCCACCGAGGGCGGCACCTCGGCCGACAGTTCGGCCAGCACGGTGCGGAAGGCGTCCGTGGGCACCACCTCGGCCGGTACGCCGAACTCGGTCAGCAGCAGCGGCGCGAGACCCGGCACCAGATCCAGGTGCAACAGGCGGCGCACCCGCCCGCCGACCAGCGGGTCCAGCTTGTTGCGGGTGGGGCCGTAGCTCATCAGCCCGTCCGCGTACACGTCGATGGGGGCGTCGGCGAACAGCCTGGCCACCGCGAGCGCGGGCTCGACCTGGAGCGATTCGAGGACGAGCTGGACCTCGTCCTCGGGCCCGTCGCCCAGGTTCCACAGCATCCGCAGGTGCCGCTCCCACAGCGGGGCGTCGTCCGAGCGGGGGGACCAGCCGCCGGGATGGAACGGGCGGATCGTCTCGTTCCAGGAGAGCACCCTCTCGAAGCGGCCGCGCAGCCTCTCGAAGCCCGGCATGGCGTCGAGCGCCGGCGTGGTCTCCGGGTTGCCCGCGTTGTTGCTGACCAGCAGCAGCCGCTGGTCCGCCGCCTCGAAGCAGCCCGCGTCCAGCGCGGCGGCCAGGGTGGCGGCGCCGTAGAGAGTGGAGGCGAAGAAGATCTGGGTGCGCATCAGGCCGCCGCCTCCGTCCGCGTGCCGTTCGGGTCCGTGTCGTTCGGGTTCGTGCCGTTCGGGTCCGTGTCGCTCGGGTGCGTGCCGCCCGGGTGCGTGCCGCCCGGGTGCGGGCCGTCCTGGTGCGGGCCGTCCTGGCCGCCGCCTCCGGGGCGCCGGCGCAGGCGCCGCAGCCGGGAGGCGCGCTCGGCGTCCATCGAGTCCAGCGCCTGGCCGAGCACGTCGGGAGGCAACCGCTTGAGGGCCGCCGCGCTCATCGCCCGCAGCCTGCGCGCGACATGCGGCTCGAACCTGCCGCTGGTGAGGTGGTGCGAGATGATCGCGCAGTAGGTGCGGACCGCCTTGGGCAACAGCACCTCCGCGTCGCGGTCCCGCGCCGTCTCCTCGATCACCTGGTCGAAAGCGCGGATGAAGTCCAGCTGCCGCACGTCGCCGATCTGCGTCAGCGACGAGGCCACCCCGCGCCGGTAGAAGACCCCCAGCAGACCGACCGCGGCGAACGAGCGGGCCTGACGGTGCAGCCGCCAGATCCACGGCCGGTCCTCGGCGGTGCGCAGCCCGTCGGTGAAGTGCAGCAGCCCCTGATCCAGCAGCCGGCGGTGGTAGATGCCCGCCCAGGCGTAGGCGTAGTCCACCGACGTGCTGCGCCCGGCCGGCAGTATCGCCTCCCGCGGATCACCCACCACGCCGCGCCGCCCGTGCGGAACCCGTGCCAGCGTGCGGGCCCGCGCCGTGCACTGCACATGGTCGGTGCGCACGAAGTCGCAGCCCAGGCGCTCGATACAGGCCACCAGGCGCGGATAGTGGCCTGGGGCCAGCCAGTCGTCCCCGTCCAGGAAGGTGACGAACTCGCCGCTCGCCTCAGCGAGCCCCGTGTTCCGCGCGGTCGCCAGCCCGCCGTTGCGCGCGTGCCGCACCCGGATCACCCGCGCGGCACCGTCGAGATCCTTTTCGGCGCGCTGGAGAATCTCCGGCGTCTCATCCTGGGAAGCGTCGTCGACGAGAATGAACTCGAAATCCCGACGCGCGTTCGCACCGAGACTCCGAAGTGTTTCTGCGGCGTACGACTGCACGTTGTAGAACGGCACGATGACGGAGAGCTTTACCACCCGACGGACGGTAGGCGCTGCGCCGCCCGCCGTCTTGACCTGCGGCGGGACGGGGGGTGAACGCCGCGTGGCGGGATGGTGAACGGGACCGCGGTCCGGGCGGGTTGGCCGTTCGTCGACGCGCTGTTAACCGTCTGTTGCCTCCGCGTTGGGCCGCCTTGCGGAATCCCTTCCTAACGTCGGCGACGTGCCCTCACCACAAACTCCGACTTCCGCGAACACGCCGGGACCGCGTGCGTTTCCCGGGCAGCGCCCGCACCCGGAACCGCGCGATTTCCCCGTCCCCGGGCCGCGTCGGGTCGCGGTGCTCGCGGACTCCGACACCCGGTGGAAATGGGGCGCGTCGACCGCCCGCAGGCTGGCCCCCGGCGCCGCCATCGACGGGCTGCTGCTGCGCGGCCGGGCCACACCCACCCCGCGCCAGCTCGCCGAGGTCGGCGTCACCGTCGACGTGCTGCGCGAGGTCACCACCCGGGAGTTCCTGCGGGCCGCCGCCGCGCCCGGCGGCTACGACGTGATCGTCCTCGCGTGCGTCGGCGGCGCGGTACAGGCCATGCTCCACGGGCTGCGCCGGGCGACCGCCGGCACCGAAGAAGGCACGCCCACGCACCGCCCCGTCGTCGTCACCGGTTACGTCGGCGTCGTCTACGAGAAGCTCACCGACGGGCTCCTGCTGCGGCACGGCGCCGACCTCGTCCTCGCCAACTCGGCCCACGACACCGACCGCTTCCGCGACGTGTACGAGGGCGTGGGCGCGCCCTCGGACGGGGTGCTCGAGTGCACTCTGCCGTTCCTGACGGACGCGCGACCGGGCCCCGTCACCCCCGTCACGACCGTCACCCCCCAAGCCGGTGACGGCCACGACACCCCCGCCCCCCGAGGCGGCCACGGATCCCTCACCCCCCGAAGTGGCGCCGGCCACGACACCTTCACCGTCGTCTTCGCCGTCCAGCCCTCCGTCCCCGCCTCCCGTGAGGACCGCGGCTACCTGCTGCGCCGCGCCGTCGCCCACGCGCTGCGGAACCCCGAGCGCGAGGTACTGATCAAGCTGCGCAGCAAACCCGGCGAACACACCACCCACATCGAGGAACTGCCCTACCAGAAGCTCGTCCGCAAGCTGCCCGGCGGCGATGGCGCCGACGGCGGACTGCCACCCAACTGCCGCCTCGTCTACGGCAACATGGGCGAACTGCTGGACCGGGTGCGGCGCACCGGCGGCCTGCTGGTGACCGTCAGCTCCACCGCGGCGCTCGAATCCCTGCACCGCCACGTGCCCACCGCCGTCCTCACCGACCTCGGCGTGCGCGAAGGCCTGGGCAACCACTACTTCACCGGCTCCGGCTGCCTCGCCTCCTGGGACGAACTCGACGACGGCCTGCTGCCCGAGGCCGACCCCCAGTGGGCGCTGCGCCAGGGGGTACGCGGCGGCGACGGGTACGCGGCCGCGCGCGAGCGGGTCGCCGCGCTGGCCTCCCGCTCCGCCCGCACCGGGCTGCCGCCGCTGGCCCCGTACTACACGGCACGCACCGCCCCCGGCTACCTGCCCGGCATCCTGCGGCGCTACGGACTCGGCCCCGACGGAACCCCCGTCGGCCCGACGGCGGGCCCGGACGCCGCCGACGACGACGGTCCCGGTGCCGTCGGCGCCGCCGGACGCGGGCTGCTGCGGCGCGTGGTGCGCGAGGCGGCACGCGGCGCCTACCGGCACGGGGTGCAACGCGTCGCACCGCTCATCCGGAAGGCGGGGGAGCTGTGACCGCCCGCCCCGCATCCCCCGCAGCCGCCCCGCGGCCGTCGAAGACCTCCCAGCCCCACTCAGGAGTCAGCATGTCCCCCACCCCCGCGGTCCTCGCGGTGATACCGGCCCGCGGCGGGTCCAAGGGCGTGGCCGCCAAGAACCTGGCACCCGTCGCCGGCGTGCCCCTCGTGGCCCGCGCCGCCCGCGAATGCCTGGCCGCGCGGAACGTCACCGACGTCGTCGTCTCCACCGACGACCCCGCCATCGCCGAGGCCGCACGCTCGGCGGGGGCCGAGGTCGTCGAACGGCCCTCCGCCCTCGCCGGCGACCTGGCCAGCAGCGAGGCCGCCGTCCTGCACGCCATGGACCAGTGGGAGAAACGGCACCGTACACCGCTGCACACCGTGCTCCTCGTCCAGTGCACCAGCCCGTTCCTGGTACGGGAGGACGTCGAAGGCGTCGCGGCCGCCGTCCTCGACGACGGAGCCGACAGCGCCCTGACCGTGGCCCCCTTCCACGGCTTCGTCTGGCGCGCCGGCGCGCCGGCAGCCGGTGGCGAAGCGGTGCCACTCGGCGGCGTACCGACGGACACCGGTGGTCCACCGCCGCAGCCCGGTGGTGCGCCGGCGGCGCCCAGCGGCCACACGGGCAGCGCGTACGGCGTCAACCACGACCGCGCCGTACGGGCACGCCGCCAGGACCGGCCCGAGGACCTGCTGGAAACCGGCGCCGCCTACGCCATGGACGCCATGGGCTTCAGGGAAGCCGGCCACCGGTTCTTCGGGCGGACCGCCGTCGTCCGCACCGACCCGGCGCGCGTCCTGGAGATCGACGACCCCCACGACCTCGACCGCGCCCGCGCACTCGCACCCCTGCTCGACGCCGACCGGCAGGGCCCCGGCGCGCTGCCCACCCGCGAGGACATCGACGCGGTCGTCCTCGACTTCGACGGCACCCAGACCGACGACCGGGTGTACGTCGACTCCGAGGGGCGGGAGACCGTCGCCGTCCACCGCGGCGACGGCCTCGGCATCGCGGCCCTGCGCCGCGCGGGCCTCGACGTGCTGATCCTCTCCACGGAGACCAACCCGGTCGTCGCCGCCCGCGCCGCCAAGCTCCGGCTGCCGGTGCTCCACGGCATCGACCGCAAGGACCTCGCACTCAAACGGTGGTGCGAGGAGCGCGGAATCGCCCCCGAGCGCGTCCTGTACGCCGGCAACGACGCCAACGACCTGGGGTGCTTCGCACTCGCGGGCTGGCCCGTCGCCGTCGCCGACGCCCACGACGCCGTACGGGCCGCAGCCCGCGCCGTCACCACCCGGCGCGGGGGAGCGGGGGCGGTAAGGGAGATCGCGGGGTGGCTGGTGGGGGCGGGGCTGGGAGGGGACACGGATCGCCGCGCTCGTGGGGCCCACCCACAAAAGGACCCCCGCCCGAACCCGGCGCCCACCCCCGCCGCCTCCTGACCTGCAAAAACCCTACCCCGCCCGCACCGTCACACCCCCTCGATCCACCCCACGACCCTTCAGTACCCATCCCAGAAACAAACCCCCGGAAATGGTGAACATGAACAGCACCGGCCTCAGCGCCAGCCCCCGTACCCGCGCTCTCGGGACCAAGACCGTCGGCCCCGGCCACCCCGTCTACGTCACCGGGGAGATCGGCATCAACCACAACGGGGATCTCGACAACGCGTTCGCTCTGATCGACGCCGCCGCCGAGGCGGGCTGCGACGCGGTGAAGTTCCAGAAGCGCACTCCGGAGATCTGCACGCCGCGCGACCAGTGGGACCTGGAGCGGGACACCCCGTGGGGCCGGATGACCTATATCGACTACCGGCACCGGGTGGAGTTCGGCGAGGAGGACTACCGGGCCATCGGCGAGCACTGTGCCGCGCGCGGCATCGACTGGTTCGCGTCTCCGTGGGACGAGGAGGCCGTCGCGTTCTTGGAGAAGTTCGACGTGCCCGCGCACAAGGTGGCTTCCGCTTCCCTCACCGACGACGATCTGCTGCGCGCTCTGCGTGCCACGGGCCGCACTGTCGTCCTCTCCACCGGTATGTCGACGCCGAAGCAGATCCGGCACGCGGTGGAGGTGCTGGGCAGTGAGAACATCGTGCTCTGCCACGCCACTTCCACGTATCCGGCGAAGGCGGAGGAGCTCAACCTGAGGATGATCCACACCCTCCACGAGGAGTTCCCCAACGTTCCGATCGGCTACAGCGGTCACGAGACGGGTCTTCAGACGACGCTGGCGGCTGTCGCTCTGGGCGCCGTGTTCGTGGAGCGGCACATCACCCTCGACCGCGCCATGTGGGGTTCGGATCAGGCGGCTTCCGTCGAGCCGCAGGGCCTCACTCGTCTCGTGCGGGACATCCGCACCATCGAGGAGTCCCTCGGTGACGGTGTGAAGAGGGTCTACGACAGCGAACTGGCTCCCATGCGCAAGCTGCGCCGCGTCAAGGGAGCGGTCGCCGAGGCGGCTGAGGCGGCCGGGACGACGGGCCCCCGCGGGGAGACCCGCGAACCCGTCACGGTCTGACGGCGGCGGCCTTCGACGCCCCCGACGCGGAAACGGAGCGTGTGCGCGATGTCCCGTAACCGCTCCGGCCACGGAGCATCCGCCAACCTGTCCGCGACCGACCCCGGGGGCGGAGCCACCCCCGGGCCCAGGGACGGGGCTCTCGCGATCGTCGAGAGCCCCGTCCAGCTCCTCAACGTTCTCGAATGGGCGCACAACCACCCCGCGCCCGGCACCTCGGCCCCTCTCACCCTCGTCGTTCTGCCGCCGACCGACCCGATGACCCGCGGTCAGCTGCGCCGCATGGCCGAGCTGGCCCGCGACGAGGGGATCGTCGTGCGCTGGCAGGAGGCCAGGGGCGGTGTCGCCGGTGCCCTCTCCAGCCTGTTCGCCCTCTCGCGGCGGCTGCGCAGAGCCCGCACTCTGGTCATCGGGGATCCGTTCTCCCGCTACGTCCAGCTGCTGCTGGCCTTGACGCCGGCGCGTGCGGCGCACCGCGTCACGGTCGTGGACGACGGTACGGCCACCATGGAGTTCGTCGCCCAACTGGCGCGCGGTGAGCGTTTTGTGCGCTGGCACCGGCGCGGCACCGGGGGCGGGGCACGTGCTTGGCTGTTCGCGCCGGTCTCCCGCCGCGCCCGCCGCCGCCTCACGCCGCGTGCGGACGGCTCACGGCCTGTGGAGGTGTTCAGCTCCATGCCGGTGGAGGCGCCCGGCGGTGTGACCGTCACCGCCAACGAGTTCGCCTGGACCCGCGCCCGCTTCGGCCCGCCCCGGTTGACCAGGGGCGCCGATCTGGTGGGCACGTCCCTGGTGGAGACCGGCGTCGTGGACACCGACCGCTATCTGGAGGCTGTCGCCTCGCTGGCCCGCACCTACGGGGCCACCCGTTACTTCGCGCACCGCCGCGAGAGCAGCGAGAAGCTCCAGCAGGTCAGTGCCGCCACCGGGCTGGAGATCGTCCGCCCGGACCTTCCTCTCGAGCTGGTCGCCCGGCGTGGCCCGGTCGGCCGTACGGTCCTCAGTTTCCCCTCCACCGTCGTCCACACGCTTCCGCTCGCTCTCGCCGGCACCGCCGTGACCGTGGCCGTCTGCGACGTAGACCCCGCCTGGCTCACCCGCACTGCCTCGCCCCGCGCCCACAGCTTCCTGACGGGCGTCACGGGTACGGCCGCGCGGGCGAGGAGACTCCCGGCCGCGCCCCCGGCCACGCCGGAACCGAGCGCTTAGGGCTGCCTGCGAAAGGAGACGCAGGAGGCGCGATGTCTGGGCGCGCGCACGCCCCAAAACCTAGCCCGCCTCGTTCGCTGCGGCTGCGGCTGCGGCTGCGGCTGCGGCTGCGGCAGCGTGCGGAGGGCGCGGGGCTCGGAGGCGCATCGTCGGCTGCGACGTGGCGCCTGCCCTGACGTCTGCCTCCGGTGCGCGGGGGCGCGTCGGCGACGGGGCGGGGGCGAAGGTCAGCAGCAGCACGGCGACGAGCGCCTGGAGGCCGAGCGTCAGGGCGAGCGTCTCGGGGATCTGGACGTCGAGGAGGACCATGGTGACGTTCATGGCGAGGTGGACCGCGATCGCCGCGACGACACCGCCCCGCTCGTAGGCGTACCCGATCAGCATCGCCATCGGGATGACGCCGGCGGCGAAGAGGATGCCGCTGGGGCTCCCCAGGCCCAACTCGTGCTGCACGGTGCCGTCGAGGAAGAAGAGCGGCAGGTGCCAGACGGACCAGACGAGGCCCAGTACGAGGGCGATCCGGTAGCGGCCGAGTGACGCCCGCATCCGCGGGTGGACGGTGCCGCGCCAGCCCGGTTCCTCCGCGAGGGGGCCGCCGATCAGCATCACGCCGACGAACGCGGCGAGTCCGCCGGCGTCGCGTATCGCGTCCTGGGCCTTCTCCAGGCTGAGCGTCGGGCCGCCGGCCTGCTGCGCGAGCAGGCTCGCCACGAAGACGGTCGCCGCGGCGAGCACCATCAGCAGCGGCGTCCACAGCAGTGTGCCGCGCTGGAAGCGCACCGCGTGTGCGGGGGCGGCCTCACCGCGTCGGCCGCGGCGGACGCGGAGCACGAGTGCGGCTGCGGACGGCCCGAAGGCGCCGATGAGGTGGACGCCTGCCGCGGCGGCCGAGTTCGCCGGCCCGCCGAGTGCGAAGGCCGTCGCCCAGGTCGCCCAGCTGACACCGAAGGCGAGGGCGAGGAAGAGGGTCAGGTCGCTCCGGTAGCTGTGGGGGCGGGCGGCGACAGACGAGGTGTCATGTGAGGTGGGCATGCCAGGAAGCTCTCTGTGGGGTTGCTCGGGGGCGGACTCCGAGACAGGAACCGCCTTGCTGTTCTCAACTTCGATAACGTTATCAGATGTGAGAGCATTGGGTCATGGCACACGCGAACCAGTTGATGCACCCGGTGCGCATGCGCATCCTGCAGACCCTGCTCGGCGTCGACGAGCTGACGACCGCGCAGCTGCGCGAGCGGCTGCCGGACGTCGCCCCCGCGACCATGTACCGGCACGTCGCCGCCCTCACTCAGGCAGGCGTCATCGAGGTGGTGGGGGAGCGGAAGGTACGGGGCACCGTCGAGCGCAGCTACCGCGTCCACCAGGAGGAGGCGCTCCTGGGTGCCGGGGCCCGCGCGGCCATGAGCAGGGAGGACCACCGGCGTGCCGTGACGGTCTTCACCGCGGCCGTGCTCGGCGACTTCGAGCGCTACCTCGACCACGAGGACGCCGACCCCGCCACGGAGAACCTCCTCTACCGGCAGGGCGCGGTGTGGCTCACCGACGAGGAGTTCACCGGACTCGTCGACGAGATCGAGACCGCGGTCGCCCGCCGCGCCCACGCCGTGCCGGGCGACGTACGCACCCGCCACCTCCTCAGCCTCTCCTTCGTCCCGGACAAGAACGCCACCGCGGGGACGACCGGGGGGCCCGAGGAGAACCGGGAGCCCGAGGAGAACCGGGAGCCCGAGCAGACCGGGAAGGCCGAGCAGAGCTGAGAGACCCGGCAGAGTCGAGAGACCCGGCAGAGCCGAGAGGGCAAGCGAACAGCTATACCCATCCCCAAAAGGACATAACCGCCGCCGGGGCGAGATTTTCTTCCCCTGGGAGGTTGAACTTTTGTGGATCTCTCGCCAGTTGCGGCTCTGGTGCGCCTACTCTTCGACCATGAACGAACTCTTGTCCCCTGCAGCCGAGGAGGTAGACGCACGCGGAGCCGCCGGCGTACTTCCCGAGCTGCCCGGCCGCCTCACCGAACCTCTCCGGCGCGAGCTCATCGCCTTCCGTCGCGACCTCCACATGCACCCCGAGCTGGGCAACCAGGAGTTCCGCACGACCGCTGCGCTCAAGACCCGGCTCGAACGTGCGGGCCTGCGCCCCAGAGTGCTGGCCATGGGTACGGGCCTGATCTGCGACATCCACCCCGGGCTCGGCCAGGAGCCGGCCGATGCCCGGGCCGCGGGCGGGGTGGAGCCCGTCGAGGCCGCGCCGCTGCTGGCGCTGCGGGGCGACATCGACGCGCTGCCCATCCCCGACACCAAGGACGTGCCCTACCGCTCGACGGTCCCCGGGCGGGCGCACGCCTGCGGGCACGACGTGCACACCACCGTGGTGCTCGGAGCCGGCCTGGTGCTGGCAGAGCTGGCGCGGGCCGGGGCGCTGCCCCGCCCGGTGCGGCTGCTGTTCCAGCCCGCCGAGGAGGTGCTGCCCGGCGGCGCTTCCGACGCGGTCGACTGCGGGGTGCTGGACGGGGTGGGGTCGATCCTGGCCGTGCACTGCGACCCGCGGGTGGACGCGGGCCGTCTCGGTCTGCGGGCCGGGCCGATCACCTCTGCCTGTGACCGGCTGGAGGTGGTGCTCAGCGGCGCGGGCGGCCACACCGCGCGCCCCCACCTGACGACCGACCTGGTCACCGCCGCGGCCAAGCTCGTCACGGAGGCGCCGGCGCTGCTGGCGCGCCGCGTGGACGCCCGCTCGGGCCTCGCCCTGACGTGGGGGCGGATCGAGTCGGGACACACGTCCAACGTCATCCCGCAGCGCGCCGAGATGTCCGGCACGCTGCGCTGCCTCGACCTGTCGACCTGGCGCGAGGCACCGGACCTGGTGCACGCGGCGATCGACGAGCTGGCGACGGTGTACCGCGCCAAGTGCGAGCTGACGTATGTGCGCGGGGTGCCGCCCGTCGTCAACGAACCGTCCGCGACGGCGCTGCTGCGCGAGGCGATGACCGCGCGCGCCGGTGCCGCCTCGGTGGAGAGCACGGAGCAGAGCCTGGGCGGCGAGGACTTCTCCTGGTACCTGGAGCACGTGCCCGGCGCCATGGCCCGGCTGGGCGTGCGGCCCGTCGGCGACCGCCGCGGCCGCGACCTGCACCAGGGCGACTTCGACGCGGACGAGTCCGCGATCACCACGGGCGTGGAGCTGTTCACCGCCGCGGCGCTGCTGCACCGCTCCTGATGCGAGCGGACGGCGAGCCCCGCACGAGCCCGTCACCCGCGGACCGCGAGCCGTGCACGAACCTCGCGCTACCCACGCGAACTGAGCGCCACCCACGCGAACTGAGCGCTACCCACGCCAACCGTGCGAACCGCGTGAGCTCTACGCGAACCGTGAGCCCCACGCGACCCGTGGCGCCGCGCCACGAAGCCGGCGGAGGGCGCCACCCGGCGCCTCTCCGGCCGGGCCCCACGCCCGCCCCCGCGCGCCTTCACCCTGTGAGGTATGTCGGACATGGGTGGGCCCAGGCCCCGCCTCGGCCGTGAGGTGGAGCGTCGCCCGTTCGCGACGATCCGATAACGGCTGGTTCCCGTCTCCTTCTGCTGGAAATCTACGCGCGTTAATGTGTGCCCGTCTCAAGGGCCGGAACCCCACTACGGTGCCGGAACCGGTGCTTCCACGATCACAAAGGGGACTCCGTTGCGTCGGGTAACAAAGCTGGCCACCGCGGTCACCGCCACCGCGACTCTCGCACTGACGGCCACCGCGTGCGGTGAAAGCTCCACGGAGTCGAGCGACGGCAAGAAGAGCAAGGGTGTCGGGCTCGCGTTCGACGTCGGTGGCCGGGACGACCACTCGTTCAACGAGGCGGCGGCCCGGGGTACCGACAAGGCCGAGAAGGAACTCGGCGTCAAGACGAAGGAGATGACCGCCGGGAACAACGAGACGGAGGAGACCCGCGAGCAGCGTCTCACCTCCCTCGCGAAGGCGGGCTACAACCCTGTCATCGGCGTCGGCTTCAACTACGGCAAGTCCGTCAACAAGGTGGCCAAGGACTTCCCCGACACGACGTTCGGCGTGGTCGACGAGCAGTCCCACGCCAAGAACGTGGTCGGCATGACGTTCGCGGAGAACGAGTCGTCCTACCTGGTGGGTGTGGCCGCGGCCAAGAAGACGAAGGCCAAGAAGGTCTCCTTCATCGGCGGCGTGGACAACGCGCTCATCCAGAAGTTCGAGGCCGGCTACGTCAAGGGCGTCAAGGACACCGACCCCAAGATCAAGGTCGAGGTCGACTACCTCTACAAGGAGTCCGACGAGGGCTTCAACGCTCCGGACCGCGCCAAGAACATGGCCAAGGGCATGCTCGCCCGCGGCAACGACGTGATCTACACGGCGGCGGGCCAGTCCGGCGCGGGCTCGATCGAGCAGATCAGCAAGAAGAAGGGCGCCTGGGCGATCGGGGTCGACTCCGACCAGTACCGCCAAAAGGGCCTGGAGAAGTACAAGGACGTCATCCTGACCTCGTCCGTCAAGAACGTCGACGTCGCCGTCTTCGAGCTGATCAAGAGCGTGAAGGAGGGCAAGCCGCTGAAGGGGAACCAGACGTTCTCCCTGAAGGAGGACGGCGTCTCCGTCGCCACCTCGGGCGGCTACATCGACGACCTCATGGACGACATCGACAAGGCCAAGAAGGACATCGTCGCGGGCAAGGTGGACGTTCCCACCCGGCCGTGACGTCCCGCAGGCGGCCCCGGGTGCCGCGCGGCGCAGCGTGCTGCGCGGCGTGACGTGCGGGGCCGTCTTCCCTTCGCACCTCCTTCGCACTTCCTTCCGCACCCCGTGTGCGCCTCTTCGTGGAGGGCCTCGCACCCTCGCGCCGGGAATCTGAGCTCAACCAGGGAGCACGTCAGTCAAGTGTCCAGCGAGTCCAGCGGCAGCAGCAGCGCGCCGTCCGGGGCGGGCCCGGGGCCCGGCCTTCCCGGGAGCGCCGTCGAACTGCGCGGCATCACCAAGCGGTTCCCCGGAGTGGTCGCCAACCGCGACATCGACATCTCGGTGGCGCGCGGCACCGTGCACGCCCTCGTCGGGGAGAACGGTGCGGGCAAGTCGACCCTCATGAAGATCCTCTACGGCATGCAGCGGCCGGACGAGGGCACCATCGGCATCGACGGCGAGGACGTCGTCCTGCACAGTCCCGCCGACGCCATCGCGCGCGGTATCGGCATGGTGCACCAGCACTTCATGCTCGCCGACAACCTCACCGTGCTGGAGAACACCGTCCTCGGCGCGGAGAAGCTGCACGGCATCGGGGCCGGGGCCCGCAGGAAGATCGCGGAGCTGTCGGACGCCTACCAGCTCGGGATACGTCCCGACGCCCTCGTGGAGGAGCTGGGGGTAGCCGACCGGCAGCGGGTGGAGATCCTCAAGGCCCTCTACCGCGGTGCCCGCACCCTCATCCTCGACGAGCCGACGGCCGTGCTGGTGCCGCAGGAGGTCGACGCCCTCTTCGACAACCTGCGCGAGCTCAAGTCCGAGGGTCTGACGGTGGTGTTCATCTCGCACAAGCTGGGCGAGGTGCTCTCGGTCGCCGACGCGATCACCGTCATCCGGCGCGGCACGACCGTTGCCTCCGTGACGCCGCGGGAGACGAGCCCCAAGCAGCTGGCGGAGCTGATGGTGGGCAGCGAGCTGCCGACCGCCGAGACGCGCGAGTCGACCGTCACCGACACCCCCATGCTCCACGTGGACGGGCTGCGGCTGGCGGCCACCGACTCCGACGGCGTCGAGCGTGCCGTCCTGGACGGGATCTCCTTCACCATCCACAAGGGCGAGGTCCTCGGCGTCGCCGGGGTCGAAGGCAACGGGCAGGCCGAGCTGGTCGAGGCCATCATGGGCATGAGCGACCCGGACGGCGGCACCGTCACCCTGGACGGGCGGGACATCTCGCACGCCCCCACCCGCGTCAGGCGCGAGAGCGGCATCGGCTACATCCCCGAGGACCGGCACCGGCACGGGCTGCTGCTGGAAGCGCCGCTGTGGGAGAACCGCATCCTCGGGCACGTCACCGAGAAGCCGAACACCAACGGCCCCCTCCTCGGCATCCCGGGCGCCCCGCGGCTGCTCGCGCTCGGGGACGCGCGGGCCGACAGCGAGCGCATCGTCGCCGAGTACGACGTGCGCACCCCGGGCATCGAGGTCACCGCCGCCAGCCTCTCGGGCGGCAACCAGCAGAAGTTCATCGTCGGCCGCGAGATGAGCCACCACCCCAAGCTGCTGATCGCCGCGCACCCCACGCGCGGCGTGGACGTCGGCGCGCAGGCGCAGATATGGGACCAGATACGCACCGCCAGGCGCGAGGGCCTCGCCGTGCTGCTGATCTCCGCCGACCTGGACGAGCTGATCGGGCTCTCCGACACGCTGCGGGTGATGTACCGGGGCCGCCTGGTCGCCGACGCCGACCCGGCGAACGTCACCCCGGAGGAGCTCGGCTCGGCCATGACCGGCGCCGCCACAGGACACCTGGAGCACCAGGAGGAGACCACCGGCGCGGCCGCCGAGGACATCCCCCAGAACGCCTCCGCGAACGACGACACGAACGGGGGCGTCAAGTGAACCGCCTGAAGGAGAAGTTCGGCGCCGGGGCCGTGCTCCAGGCGCTGGCCGCACCCGCACTCGCGCTCGTCGCGGCGTTCGTCCTCTCCTCCGTCGTCATCGCGGCGACCGGTGAGGACCCCTTCCACGCCTTCTACGTGATGATCGACTTCGGCTCGAAGAGCGACAGCCAGGTCTGGATCATCAACAAGGCCATCCCGTACTACCTGTCAGCGGCCGCCGTCGCCATCGGCTTCCGCATGAACCTCTTCAACATCGGTGTGGACGGCCAGTACCGGGTCGCCGCCTTCTTCGCCGCCGTTGTCGGCGGGGCGTTCGCCCTGCCGGGGGTGGTGCAAATCCCGCTGATCATCCTCGTCGCGATGGCCGTCGGCGCGCTCTGGGCGGGCATCGCCGGCGTACTCAAGACGACCCGCGGCGTCAGCGAGGTCATCACCACGATCATGCTGAACTCCATCGCGGGCTCGCTGATCGGCTACTTCCTCTCCGAGGACAAGCTCGCCGTCAAGGACGGCAACCTCTTCCACACGCCCACCATCCCCGAGGCCGCCCGCTTCTTCCTCATCCCCACCGACCCCGACCCGATCTACGGCACCGTCGTCATCGCCGCCGTCATCGGCCTGGCCTACTGGTTCGTGCTGGGCCGCACCCGCTTCGGCTTCGACCTGCGCGCCGTGGGCCGCAGCGAGTCGGCGGCGAGCGCCAGCGGCGTGAGCGTGCGCAGGATGGTCGTCACCAGCATGCTGCTGTCCGGCGCCGTCGCGGGCCTGGTCGGCATGCCGACGCTGCTGAACAAGTCCTTCAACTACGGCACCGACTTCCCCACCGGCGTCGGCTTCACCGGCATCGCCATCGCCCTGCTCGGCCGCAACCACCCCATCGGCATGGCCCTCGCGGCCCTCCTGTGGGGCTTCTTGGAGCGCACCGGCATCCAGCTGGAGTTCGAGGGCTACAAGCAGGAAATCGTCGGCGTGATGCAGGGGATCATCGTGCTGTGCGTCGTCATCGCGTACGAGATCGTCCGCCGCGTCGTGCTGCGCCGCCAGCAGCGTGAGGTCGGCGCCGAACTGAGCGCCCGGGCGGGCGCGGGCGCCGAGCAGGACGAGACCGAGCAGAAGGCGGGGGCCACCGCATGAGCACCACCTCCACACCCAAGCCCGCCGCGCCGAAGAGCGCGCCGGCCGCGTCCTCGTCGGCGGGCGGCAGGCGGAAGCCGACCTACCCCGTCGTGCTCCTGCTCATCGCCGGCGGCCTGCTGCTGCTCTCCCTCGTCCGGCTGGTCACGGGCGACGAACAGCTCTCCAACAGCGGCCAGTTCTCCACCGCGATCGCCGCCGCCGTCCCCATCGGGCTGGCGGGCCTGGGCGGGCTGTGGGCCGAACGTGCCGGCGTCATCAACATCGGTCTCGAAGGCATGATGATGCTCGGCACCTTCGGCGCGGGCTGGATCGGCTGGCAGTACGGGCCCTGGGCCGCCGTCCTGGCCGGGATCGCGGGAGGCGCGCTGGGCGGGCTGCTGCACGCGCTGGCCACCGTCACCTTCGGCGTCGACCACATCGTCTCCGGCGTCGCCATCAACATCCTCGCACTCGGAGTGGTCCGCTACCTCGCCAAACTGTGGTTCGGCGCCGACGGCAGCGAAGCGGCCAAGGCCGGCGGCAACGACAAGCAGTCGCCGCCCATGGACAACATGCCGTCCTTCACCGTGCCCGGACTCGCCGACGGGCTCGGCAGCGTCGAGAAGCACCACTGGTTCCTCGTCTCCGACCTGGCCGGCATCCTGCGCGCCCTGGTCAGCGACGTCTCGTGGGTGACGGTGCTGACCGTCGTCCTGTTCGTCGGCAGCTTCTTCGTCCTGTGGCGCTCCCCGTTCGGGCTGCGGCTGCGCTCCTGCGGCGAGAACCCGGTCGCCGCCGAGTCCCTCGGCGTCAACGTCTACACCTACAAGTACGCGGCACTGATCATCTCCGGTGCCCTGGCCGGACTCGGCGGCGCCTTCCTCGCCATCGGCGTGCACTTCTACCAGGAGAACCAGACCGGCGGCCGCGGGTACATCGGCCTCGCCACCATGATCTTCGGCAACTGGCGCCCCGGCGGTGTCGCCATGGGCGCCGGGCTGTTCGGCTTCATGGACGCCCTCCGCGTCGTCGGCGGCGGCGCCACCGTGCACGCCATGCTGCTGCTGATGGCCATTCTGCTGGTCGGCCTCGCCGTCTGGAAGTTCCGCGCCGGACTGCGGGGCGCGCGCGGCGCCCGTGTCCAGGCCGCCGTCGCCCTCGTTATCGCCGTACTGCTCGTGCTGTGGTACGCGCTGACCGACACCGTGGCCCTGGAGTTCGTCGAGATGACGCCGTACGTCACCACACTGCTGGTGCTCTCCCTGGCGGCCCAACGGCTGCGCGCGCCCCGCGCGGTGGGCAAACCGTACCGTCGAGGCGAGGGAACCTAGCGTGCGGAGCGTGCCAGACAACTCAGGACCCGACTCGGCGGCCGGCCCGGTGATCGACTGGCCGGCGCTGCGCGGGAAGGCCCTGGAGGCGCTGTCCCGGGCGTACGCGCCCTACTCCGGCTTCCCCGTCGGCGCCGCGGCGCTGGTCGCCGACGGCCGCACCGTCACCGGCTGCAACGTCGAGAACGCCTCCTACGGCGTCGGCCTGTGCGCCGAGTGCGGACTGGTGAGCGAACTGTTCGCGACAGGCGGCGGCCGGCTGGTCGCCTTCACCTGCGTCGGCGGCGACGGCGTGGTCGTCGCCCCCTGCGGCCGCTGCCGTCAACTGCTGTGGGAACACGGCGGCGGCGACCTGCTGATCGAAGCACCCTCGGGAGTGCGCCCGCTCTCCGAACTGCTCGCGGACGCGTTCGGGCCCACCGATCTGGCCCGCTGACCCTCACCGGTCGTCGAACGAAACAGGGAGTACCCCCATGGACGCCATCTCCGTCATCCGCGCCAAGCGGGACCGCGAGGAACTGACCGGCGAACAGATCGACTGGATCATCGACGCCTACACGCGCGGCACGGTCGCCGACGAACAGATGTCCGCCCTCGCGATGGCCGTCTACCTCAACGGCATGACCCGCACGGAGATCTCCCGCTGGACCGCCGCGATGATCGCCTCCGGCGAGCGCATGGACTTCTCCGCACTGCCACGCCCCACCGCCGACAAGCACTCCACAGGCGGCGTCGGCGACAAGATCACCCTGCCGCTCGCCCCGCTGGTCGCCGCGTGCGGCGCCGCGGTCCCCCAACTGTCGGGCCGCGGCCTCGGCCACACCGGCGGCACCCTCGACAAACTGGAGTCCATCCCCGGCTGGCGCGCCTCGCTCACCAACCCCGAGATGATGGACGTCCTGCGCGACGTCGGCTCCGTCATCTGCGCCGCGGGCGACGGCCTGGCCCCCGCCGACAAGCGGTTGTACGCGTTGCGGGACGTGACCGGCACGGTCGAATCCCTCCCCCTGATCGCCTCGTCCATCATGTCCAAGAAGATCGCCGAAGGCACCGGCGCGCTCGTCCTGGACGTCAAAGCCGGCTCCGGCGCGTTCATGAAGAACACCGACGACGCCCGTGAACTGGCCACCACCATGGTGGAACTGGGCCGCGACCACGGCGTGCGCACCGTCGCCCTGCTGACCGACATGAACACCCCCCTCGGCCTGACGGCGGGCAACGCACTCGAAGTCCGCGAGTCCGTGGAGGTGCTGGCAGGCGGCGGCCCCGCCGACGTCGTCGAACTGACGGTCGCGCTGGCGCGCGAAATGCTCGACGCGGCGGGGCTGACCGACGCCGACCCTGCCAAGGCCCTCGCCGACGGCTCGGCGATGGACGTGTGGCGTCGGATGGTCACCGCCCAAGGTGGTGACGCGAACGCGGACCTTCCCCGGGCGCGGGAGCAGCACGTCGTCACGGCTCCGTCCTCAGGCGTCCTGACCCGCCTCGACGCCTACGCCGTCGGCCTCGCCGCCTGGCGCCTCGGCGCGGGCCGCGCCCGCAAGGAAGACCCCGTCCAGGCGGGCGCGGGCGTGGAACTCCACGCCCGCGTAGGCGACCCCGTCACGGCCGGAGCCCCCCTGCTCACCCTCCACACGGACACCCCGGAAGCGTTCGCGAACGCGGAAGAGGCCCTGACCAACGCCTTCGACATCGCAACGACGAGCACCCACGAGCCGACACCACTGATCCTCGACCGGATCGGGTGACAGCGGGATCGTCCCGTTCGAACGCGGTGCGGGCCGGGCGCGTCTACGGTCAGCCAAGGTATTGCTTCTGCCCAGGTGCCAAGGATGTGCCCATGCCCCCAGCCCGCGAACCCGACCCGACCGCCTCCATCGGCCACAAGGTGCGCTGCGAACGGGAACGGCGGGGCTGAACCCAGCGGCATTTGAGGGAGAAGGTCCTCGTCTCCTGCGTCAGCGTCACCAAAGTCGAGTTGGGCGCGGACCCGCCCAACCCTTCACTTGCCAGCCGCTTCGACCGGGTCCTCGGTTCCGGGGACGAGCTGGAGAACCTGGCGAAGGTCCTCCAGCACGACCAGGCCCGCGCGTACCTGGCTCGCCAGCTGGAGGCGGTGGACACGCACGAGTTCTCGCTGGGCATCCCTGGCCTGCTGCAGACTGAGGTATACGCGCCCGCCTTGATGCCGCCGGATTTGCCGGTCATCCATCTAAGATCGACCGCTATGCGGAACGACGTGTCGCGCGCCAAAAAGTATGGGACCGCGACGACCCACCATGGATGTGGGCAGTGCTGGATTCCGGAGTGCTGCGCCGCGCGACCGGTGATCAGGCAACCACGCGGGGTCAGTTGTGCAAGCTCCGAGAGATGGCAGGGCTACCGCAAGTTGCCGTACAACTGCTCCCTGAGACGGCGACCGGCATCCTGGGCTTGATCCGTGGTGATCTTGGCGGCGTACGCCGCGCCGTGGTCGGCACGGACCAGGTGCAGGCAAACGCCGCCTGCGTGGAGGAGGTAGTCACCACCCCTCCCGAAGCCGTCCCGTCCCGGGGCAGCAAGGACCCGGCGGGCCAGCTCCTCCTCCTCGCCTCGTTCTGGTCAGGCTTCGCGCAAGCTGAAGAACTGCCCTGGCGGTATGCGCAGGTTGGTTTCTACGCCTCAGCGGCGCATAAGGGGTGCGCATCAGTCAGACACTGTTCATTTTCTACCGTTGCACGATAAACCTAACTACTGGCCCATCCTCGGTTTCCACGACCCCTCCGTCGAAACTGTATTGAGGGTGTGCGTATTCCAGTGCTGCCCTCCAAAAAAAAGCGATTTCGCGAGCGAGTTCGGTCACCATTTCTTCCTCGGCGGGATTGCCTTCGTTGATGTCTACCAATTGCCACAGTCTGACTTGGTTGAGGGTGCTCTCGATGGCGGTGGCATTCCCATTAAGGGCTTGATACCATTCCCCAAAATTTCTTTCCTCGTATGCGCGTTCCCAGATGAGGCAGCCAGACACTTCAAGGAATCGTGGATGGAATACCTGGGCTACGGACAGCCAGTCGTGCAAGTTCAGGCGGAGCGCGGCGCGGTCGAAATAATCGAGCTCGTCAATCGGGTTCTTGTTCACGGGTGTGTCTGGATTTCCTGAGTCCATCTGGCTCTCTCCCTATGGTAGTTCGTCGGGGCGAGCGGGGCGCGGCATCTTCTTCCAAGTCAAGAACTCCTGCCCGGTCTTGGGGTTGACGTGTTTCTCTGTTTCCAATACGTGCGGTGCCGGTACGCCGTTGTGTGTCGCCGAGTCCGGGTCCACGTCTACCCGCTTCAACGGTAGCCCATCGGCATCGTAGACAGCATAGGCTGTCACGGAACCATCGTCCTTCCGGCGCACCAGAGTTTCATTTGGATTAGCGCTCTTGGGGAATCTTCCGCTGTGAGGGGTGGCCTTCGACAAATCCAGGCCACACCCAGCCAGGCCCAATGGGTCGGTCATTCCGAGTGGGTTTCCGACATAAGTGTCCGGATTTGATGCTGGGGCCAAGCCAAGTGGGTCCGGTGTCAGGTATCGCGCCGTCTCCGGGTCGTAGTACCGGAAATAGTTGTAGCTCAGGCCCGTCTCCGGGTCGGCGTACTGGCCCGGGAAGCGGAGGGGGCAGTCCACCGAGTCGGGCGGGGTCGGGAGTGGGGTGCCCCAGAGGGTGGTGCGGGATTGCCAGGCGAGGTCGCCCTCGGGGGTGAGCAACTCCGTGGGGGTGCCGACGGTGTCGGTGACGATCGCGTGGAAGGCCGGTGTGTCCAGCAGGGGGGCGCGGCTCGTTTGGGCCAGGGGGCGGTGGGTGCCCGGGGCGTAGTCCCACGTCGTCGTCGCGCCGTCCGCGGACGTCTGTTCCGTGACCCGGGTGCCGTCCCAGGTGAAGGTGACCGAGTCCGTTCGGGGGTCAGGCCCGTACTTGGAGACGCGCCGGCCCAGAGGGTCGTAGGTGTAGTGCCAGGTCTCGCCCTGGGGGTTGGTCGCCGATATCAGCCGGTCCTCGGCGTTCCACCGGTAGGTCCAGGTGTGGGTCTGGCCGTTGAGGAGCTTGCGGGTCTTGCGGATGAGGCGGCCCGCGGCGTCGTGCTCGTATCGCGTGCGGCCCGCGCGGCAAATGAGGGTGCCCTCGTGTTCGCGGTGGCCGGGGGAGGGGTGGGCCGGGGCTTCGGCGTGGGACTGGTTGCCGGCTGCGTCGTAGGCGTACTTCTCGCTCCAGCCGTGGGCTTGGACGCCCACGACGCGCCCTGCCTTGTCCAGGTCGTAGCGACGCGTCCCGCTCGTGAGCTCGCGGATCTCCGTGAGGTAGCCGTCGGGGCGGTAGGCGTAGGTGCGGTGCTGGAGGATCTCCTCCCCAGCGGAGTGGATCGTCTGGTGCGTGAGGCGGTCGGTGGCGTCCCAGCGCTGGGCCAGGGTGGCCGACCTGGCCGACCCGCCCAGGCGACGGAGTGTTTCGCGGCCCGCCGCGTCGTACGCGAAAGAGAGCGTCCCTCCCTGAGTGGACAGTTCGACGGGGCGGTCCGCCGCGTCACGGGACCACGTCGAGGTGTGCCCTGCGGGTGTCGTACGTCGCACGCGTCGGCCCGCCGTGTCGTAGGCGTACGACGTCCGGCGGCCGTTGACTGTCTCGGACAGCACGCGCCCCACCGCGTCTCGCTCCAGTACGACGTCCGTCGCCGCGTTCGTGGCGCGGACCACCGCGCCCGCCGCGTCGTAGGCGAACGTCGTCACCTCGCCGCCGGTCTCATCGCGTTGCTCGACGGGGCGGCCGAGGGCGTCCACGACGTAGCTCAGTTGCTCACCGCAGGCGTTCGTCCGGGTGAGGAGCCCACCGGCCGCGTCCAGCTCGTACGTCTGCGTCGCCCCGTTGAAGTCCGTCTCGGCGACGAGGCGGCCTGCCGCGTCGTACTCGTAGCGCCACTCGCGGGCCTGCGGGTTGGTGACCCCCACCAGGCGGAGTTCGGTGTCGTACGTGAACGCGTACTGCGCACCGTCCGGGTCGCGTCGGGTTGCGGGGACGTCGAAGTGGGTGTGCGTGTACTGCGTGGTGTGTCCCGCCTCGTCCGTGTGGGCGGCGAGGTTGCCTTCGCCGTCCCAGTCCCAGGACTCGCGGGCGCCGTCCGGGTTCTCGCGCCAGGCGGGTCTGCCCTCGATGGTCCAGCCGTGGCGGGTGGTGTTGCCGAGGGGGTCGGTGAGAGCGGTGACCAGACCGTGCGGGCCTCGGCGGACGTGGGTGGTGTGGCCCATGGGGTCGGTGACCGCGAGGGGGAGGCCCGCCGCGTCGGGGGTGACGGCCGTCGTGTGACCGAGAGGGTCGGTGAGGGAGGTGAGGTGGCCGGTGCCGTTGTAGGCGTAGCGGGTCACCGCCCCTGTGGGGTCCGTCGTCGAGGTGCGGTTGCCCGCGTCGTCGTACGTGTGGTGCCACACGCCACCGTTGGGATCGCGGACCTCCAGCGGGAGGCAGTCGTCGTCGTAGACGGCGGTGATCGCGCTGCCGTCCGGGCGTTCGATACGGGTCGTGTTGCCCAGGTCGTCGTACCCGTAGCGGGTCGTGTGGCCGAGCGGATCCGTGACGGTGACCGGGTGGCGGTTGGCCTCGTCCCACTCCGTGAGCGTGGTGTGGCCGAGCGGGTCGGTCGCCGAGACGGTCCTGTACGCCTCGTTGTAGACGTAGACCGACTGGTGGCCGAGTGAGTCGGTGTAGCGGGTGGTGCGGGCGGCCTCGTCGTAGTGGAAGCGGCCGGAGAATGTGCCCTTCGGCCCCACCGTGCGCAGGACCCTGCCCCGGTGATCGTAGACGTAGCCGAACGTCGTACCTCTGCGGTCCTCCCAGGAGGTGATGCGGTGGTGGTCGTCGTAGCGGTAACGGAGCGGCAAGCCCGTCGAGTTGACGACCTGGTCCAGGTTGCCTGCCGCGTCGTAGCCGTACCTGACGAGTGTCGTGCTCCGGTCGCCGTGGAGCAGACGGAGCGCGGTGACGCGGAGGAGTCCCGGGTCGGTGTCGACCGCTACGCGGTAGCCGCCGGAGTGGCTGACCTCCTGCGGAGCGCCGTCCGCGTCGTACGTCACGTCGATGCGGTTGCCGGCGCGGTCCGCGATCGCCGCCAGCGGGAGCTCGCGGCCCCCGGCGGGCAGCGGGACGAAGTGCAGGACGCGGTTGCGCTCGGGCGCGGTGATGGTCATGGTCCCGTCCGGCTCGCCGTCCCAGTGCAGCGGCCAGCGCGGGCCGGAGAAGGGCAGTGTGGGGGTCTCCGGTTGCGGGACGGGGTAGGTGAGGAGCCTCCCGTCGTCGGCTATGTAGACGATGCCCTGGTCGTCGAGTTCCAGCCGTTGATCCAGTGTGCCCGTCCAGCTGGGGCCGAACCAGCCGCCGCAGGCGTGTCCTGACGCGAAGAAGCGGGTCAGCAGCAGGGGCAGCACCCCCGGCAGGTGCACGTCGGTGGCTGACGTGAACATCTCTCCGGTCGCCACGTCGACCGGCTCGTTGACGCCCTCCCTCTCCGTGTCGCCCTTGTTCTCCCGCTCCGGATCGCTGTTCGCGCTCTCGCGGGCGCTGCCGTCGCGGCGCAGCGCCTTCTCGCGGCTTGCCAGTCGCTGGGCGGCGCTCTTGGCGGAGGCGGCGCCCTTGCGGAGGGCTCCTCCGCCGCCGGTGGCCAGGGCGAGGAGGAGGTCGGGGGTGAGCTGGCCGGCGGCGCGCGAGGGGTTGCGCTGCCATTCCTCCCAGTTGGTGACGGCCTTGGCGAACTCTTCGGGGTGGTGGGCGGCGTAGGCCGCGCCGTCGGCCATGCCCGCCAGTTGCAGGGACGCGCCGCCGGGCCCGTCCTCGACCAGGTACTCGAACTGTTTCCACAGCCCCTTGGCGCTGTCGCCCATGCCGCCGAGGAACTCACCGGTCTCCTTCTTGAAGCGGTTCCAGCCCTTGGGCGCGTTCGGAGCCTTGCGGCTCGCCTTCTCCAGCTTGCGTTTGGAGTCGTCGATGACGGTCTGGAGTTCCTCCTCCAGGGTGTCCAGACGCCGGTGGCAGTCCTCCATCGCCGCCAGGCCGGGGTTCTCCGCCGGCGGCTTGTCGGGGAGGTTCTCGTCCTTGCGCTCGACCGCCTCGGCGTAGGCGGCGTCCTGCTTGACGTATGCCTTGGACGCTGCCCGGGCTGCGTCCGCGTCCGCGATGACCGGCTTGAGCCGCTTGTGTACGGACCGCAGCTTGTCGGCGTAGGCGTCCAGCGCGGACGCGGCGGAGGTGAAGTACCTCTCGGCCTTCTCCAACTCCTTGGGCAGGTGCGAGCCGGCCTTTTGGAACTCGTCCGAGGCAGCGCCGGTCCACGGCAGGAGGGACAGGTCGGTCAGCTTGTCGTAGCCGTCCTTGAACGCTCCGGCGTACGCCTTGAGTTTGATGACCAGGTCGTCGACCTTGTCGGGGTCTCCGTAGATGACGTCGCCGGGCTTGGCGTGGGGCGGTATTCGCTCCCGGCCCCCGTCTGTGACGTCTTTGCCCGTCATGCGACCGACCCTTTCCGGCCGCCGTCGACGACCCAGCCCTCGCCGCCCTCGCCGGCCACCCGGTAGCGGGGGTTGGCAGGCAGGTCGCCCGTCACCGTCGTACCGTCACCGTCATCCCCGCCGCCGTCCTCGACGCTGCTGCCGCCGTCGTCGTCCAGCCAGGGTTCCTGGTAGATCTCCGGAGGCGGGTCGAACGTCGAACGGTCCCCGTTCTTCCAGGAGCTCAGCCCGTGCTTGCCGAAGGGGAGTTTGGCGATGTTGTCCTCGGTCGGCGAGAAGTCCTTGACCCGCAGCAGGTCCGCCATCATGTACGCCGCGATCACCTGCCGCAGCGTGTCCACGATCACATCGGTGTGCTCGGCGACCCGGCCCATACCGAAGCCCCACTCCTCCAGCATGTCCTTGGCAGGCTGCTCGATATCGAACACGGCCGCGGTGGTGATGCCGCTGGACAACGACTTCCAGTCGTCCTTGATCTTGTGCGCCGCCACGACCGACTCCTCCAACGGCCGCAGGATCTTCCGGACCTCGGCGATCTCGATCGCATAGCCCTCACCCGGCTTCGGGCCGCCCTCGCCGCCCGGACCGTCTCCCTTGTCACCCGCCACGCTTACCGCCCCTCCGTACCAGCCGGGTTCGCCGTCCCAGCCGGGTTCGCCGTCCCAGCCGGGTCCGCCGCGTCAGCCATGCCCGCTGGGTCCGCCAGCACGGCGCCGTCCAGGAGGAACGAACGCTCTTCCAGCGGATCGACCAGCGCCCGCACCCCCTCGGGCAGCAAGCCGACCAGGTCCTCGGCCGTGGTCGACGCCCACCCGCACGCCCCCGCGAACAACGCCAACCGCTCCCACGAGGTGAATACCGGCACCACCGGCCCCTCCGACGTCTCCGACACCAGGAATCCGGGTGTCTCAGGGCGCTGGAAGTACAGGCGTACGGTGCGCAGTTGAGCCAGCTTCTCCGCCGGAGACAATCGCGCGACCGCCGCGTCACGGACCAGATCCCGCAACGACATCCCCTACCCCCGTCCGCAGCGTGACCACCCGGAAACCAACCGTATGTTCGCACGCCGGCGCCGTCGCCGACGGGGCGTTTCCGTAGGGGCTCGGTCAGCGTCCCGGCGACAGGTACGGGGTCAGCAGCCGGCCCACCCGGGCCAGGGCGGGGGGTTCGCCCAGGGCGCTGTGGGTGCAGGGCAGGTCGTGGACGGTGAGGGGTCCGGTGATCAGGGAGCGCCAGGCGTCGGGGGTGGGGCGTGGGGAGGGGGAAGCGAGGGGGTCGGGTTCGGTGGCGCGGAGGTAGAGGGCCGGGCCCTGGTAGACGGACGGGGTGTAGGTCGGCAGCAGGGCCGCGTAGTGGGACAGCATGCGGGTGACGGCGCTCAGTTGGGTCTCCTCGGCCAGGCCCGAGCCGAGGGCCTCGGTGACCAGGCGGCGGACCAGGTGGGGGTGCCCCGCGGGATCGACACGCAGCTGCGGGTCGATGGGGGCGGCGTCCAGCAGGGCCAGCAGCTCCACCTCCTCGCCCTCCCTTTGGAGGTGCGCCGCCACCGCGTGGGCCAGCGCGCCGCCCAGTGACCAGCCCAGCAGCCGGTAGGGGCCGCGGGCCTGTACGGCGCGGACGCGGGCGACGTACTCGCGGAGCAGACCGGGGAAGGTGGCGGCGAGGGGCTCGCCGGTGTCGCGCAGCCCCTGCGCCTGGAGGGCGTGGACGGGAACGGACGGCGGCAGGTGCGGGGCGAGGGTGGCGTAGCACCAGCCGAGCCCGCCGGCGGGATGGACGCAGAACAGCGGCCGGTCCCCGCCGCCCGCGCGCAGGGGCAGCAGCATGGCGTAGGCGTCGTCCGTGGTGCCGCACGGGTCGCTCGCGGTGTCGAGGAGCTTCGCCAGCTGGCCGGGTGTCGGCGCGTGGTAGAGCGCTCCGAGCGAGACGTCCGCGCCCAGTTCGGTGCGGATGCGGTTCAGCAGGCGGGTGGCGGTCATCGAGTGGCCGCCCAGGGCGAAGAAGTCGTCGTCCAGGCCGGTTTCGCCGACTCCGAGTACGGCGGCGAAGAGGGTGCACAGCGTGCGTTCGCGGGGGGTGCGGGCCGCGCGCGGGGCGGCGTCCGCCGCGGGGGGTGCCGTCGCGGTTCCGGTGGGCAGGGCGGCGCGGTCCAGTTTGCCCTGCGGGGTGAGCGGCAGCGCGTCGTGGGTGACGTACACGGCGGGCACCATGGCGGCGGGCAGGCGCCCGGCCGCCCAGGAGCGCAGTTCGGCGCCGACGAGGCCGGTGGCGGGCTGCGTGTCGTCACCGGGCGCGCGCGGCGCTGGCACGATGTGCGCCGCCAGGTGCAGCGGGCCTTCGGGGGATCCGGTGCGCTGCGCCGCGACGGCCACGTGGGCGACGCGGGGGTGCGAGGCCAGTACGGCCTCCACTTCGCGGGGTTCGATGCGGACGCCGCGCAGCTTGATCTGCTCGTCCGCGCGGCCCAGGTAGGCGAGCATGCCGTCGTCGGTCCAGCGGGCGAGGTCGCCGGTGCGGTACATCCGCGCACCGTCCCCCTCCTCGACGTCCCGCCGGTCGCCCGCCCCCGGCCCGTCGTCGCCGCCGGCCCGTCCCGCGTACGGGTCCGGCACGAAGCGCTCCGCCGTCAGCGCGTCGGCGCCCAGGTAGCCGCGCGCCACCTGGGCGCCGCCCAGGTACAGCTCGCCGCGTGTTCCGGGGGGCACCAGGCGCCCGCAGTGGTCGAGCACGTAGGCGCGGACGTTGTGCTGGGGCCGACCGAGGACGGGCTCGTCCCGCCGCGCGTCGAGGCGGCACCACACGGCGTCCACTGTGCACTCGGTCGGCCCGTAGTAGTTGAGGACGGTGGTGGCGGGCAGGGCGCGCAGCCGCTGCCACAGCGCCTGGTCGAGCGCCTCGCCGCCGACCATCAGGGTGCCGGGCTGGTGCCCGCCGGGTGCGAAGAGGCCGACGTCGAGGAGTTGGCGCAGGTAGGAGGGGGTCAGGTCGAGGAAGTCGAGGCGCCATTCCTCGATCCGTGCGACGAGCGCGGCGGGGTCGTGCCGTACCCCGTCCTCGGCCAGGTGCACTTCGTGGCCCGCGGCCAGGAACAGCCAGGCCTCCCAGGAGGTGTCGAAGGAGAACGACGCCGTCAGCCCGGCACGCAGCTTCCTCCCGCCGCCGTCCCGCCCGTTCGCGGAGCGCTCCGCCTCGGCGATGAGGGAGACGAGGTGGTCGTGGAAGAGGTGGGTGAGCTGCCGGTGTTCGACGACGACGCCCTTGGGGCGGCCGGTGCTGCCGGAGGTGAACGCCAGGTAGGCGGCGTCGCCTTGGCGCGGGGGCCTGGACAGGTCGTGGGGCGCGGGGTCGGTGGCGGGCTGGGTTTCGAGCAGGCGCCGGGTCGGCGCCGCGTCCGTCACGACGACGGGCACGGCGTACCGCGGCCCGTCGGTGTACTCGGCGGGGAGGTGTGCGGCCGTCTCCTCGTGTGCCAGTACGCACAGCGGCGCGGCTTGCGCGAGCATCGTCCGGGTCCGTTCGGCCGGGTGCCCGGCCTCCAGGGGCAGGCAGGCGGCGCCGGTCTTGAGGACGGCGAGGAGCCCGACGGCGTAGGCCTCGGTGCGGGGCAGGCCGAGGGCGATCGTGGTGCCGGGGCCCGCGCCGCGGGCGAGGAGCAGGTGGGCGAGCCGGTTGGCTCGCGTGTTCAGCTGGTGGCGGGTGAGGACGGTGGAGCCGGTGGCGGGGCCGCAGACGACGGCGACGGCGTCGGGCTCCTCCCGTACGCGTTGCTCGAACTCGGCGTGCAGCGGCGTGGCGGGGACCGGCAGCGCGGGCCCGCGGCCCCAGGCGAGCACCTGGTCGCGTTCGGCCGCGGTCGCCAGGTCGATCTCGGCCACGCGGCGCGTGCCCTCGCAGGTGGCGAGCGTACGCAGCAGGGAGAGGAAGCGACGGTGGTGGGCGGCGACCTCGGCGGCCGGGTAGGTGTCGGGGTCGGCCTGGAAGTCGATGCGCAGGGAGCCGTCGCTGGGGCGGTCGTAGACGTTGACGCTCATCCCGGTGACGGGGCCGTTGGAGAGGTTGTGCAGGACGGCCGGGTGGCGGCCGAAGCTGACCTGCGGGTCGTAGACCATGACGTTGATGCCCCAGTCGGCCATGCCGCCCGCCAGCGTGGGGGCGGCCTTCAGCTCCCGCACCATCTCCCAGAAGGGGTACCGCTGGTGCCGTACCAGCCCCTTGGCCTGCGCCGCCGTGCGCCGCAGCAGGTCGCCGACGGTGCCTGCCGAGGGCGCCGGCACCCGCAGCGGCAGCACGTTGGCGAGCATGCACGGCACCTCGCGGGTGGCCCCGCCGCGTGCGGTGACGGTGACGTCGAGCATGACGTCACCAAAGGCGTCGGACCTGTCCTGGTCCAAGGAAGGCTGCTCGGACGAGGACCGCTCCGAGGCGGCCCCCGCTTGCCCGTCGGCGTGCTCCCGTCCGCCGAGCCGGTCCACGTACAGGGCCAGTGCCGCCATCGCCGCGGTGGCCAGCCCGGTACGGGCGCTCCGCGCCAGGGCGCGCAGACCTCGCGCGGCCTCGGCCTCGAGGTGTCCGCTCTCCCGCACGAACCGGCGTGCGGGGCGCAGCCAGTGCCGTGAGGCGTGCGCCGAGGTGCCCCAGGCGGCGAGCTGCTCGGCCCAGTAGGCGCGGTCGCGGGCCATGCGTGCGGAGCCGCGGTAGTCGGCCTCGTCGGCCAGCGCCTGCGCCAGGGGGGCGAGTTGCCCTTCGGGTACGGGGTCCCCGCTCTCCAGCGCGGTGTAGATCCGCGCGAGTCGCGGCAGGAAGAGCGTCATGGAGAAGCCGTCCATGACGATGTGGTGGATGGCCATGTAGAGCGTGAAGCGGTCGTCGGCCGTACGCAGCAGTGTGAAGGTGAACGCCCGCGCGTGCCGCGGGTCGACAGGGACGTCGAGGTCGGCCCACATCAGGGCGTGCGCTGCGGCGGCCGGGTCGTCCTCGCCGCGCAGGTCCACCAGCGGCAGCGGCCAGTCCTCGCACTCCTCGACGACCTGCCGCACGTGCTCCTCGGGTCCTGCCGCACCCTCGCGTTCGTCCGTGGTGAACCGGACGCGCAGCGCCTCCGTCTCGGCGACGGTGCGCCGCAACGCCCGCTCCAGCAGCCTCGGATCCACCGGGCCCTGGATCTCCAGGGCCTCGGCGGCCCGGAAGCACGGGTTGTTCGGGTCGAGTTGCTGGGCGTACCACATGCCTGTCTGCGCCGCCGTCAACGGCAGCCCTTCTCCGCTGCCGACCTGTCCCATCGAAACCAGCTCCCGATTGCGCCACACCGTCTGGGAGCACAACGAGAGGAGCAGTCAGAGGGCACCTTCCGACCGTGGCGCCGGTGTTCAGGCCCGTGCCGGCACCGCCGCGCGCCGGCTCGCGTACAGCGTGATGCCTCCCGCCAGCACCATGGCGCCCAGCGCCAGCGCGACGGTCGCGCTCCAGCCGCCCGCGGCGAACGCGGCGGCGCCCAGCGCACCGCCCAGGGAACTGCCCACGTAGTAGGACATCTGGTAGAGGGCCGATGCCTGTGCGGGGCCGTGGGTGGCGGTGCGGCTCACCGACCCCGAGGCCACCGCGTGCCCCGCGAAGAACCCTGCCGTGATCAGCACGAGTCCGACGACGACGGCGACCAGGCTGTCGGCGAGGCTGACGAGCAGGCCCGCGGAGGCGGTGCCGATCCCCAGGTACAGGGTTCCGCGTCGGCCCAGCCGGGCGTTGAGCCGCCCTGCGGTGGCCGAGGCGAGCGTGCCCACCAGGTAGATGACGAAGACGGAGCCCACCAGGCCCTGGGAGAGCCCGAAGGGGGCGGCCACCAGCCGGTAGCCGATGACGGTGTAGACGGCGCCGAAGACGACCATGAACAGCAGCCCGATCGCGTACAGCCGCAGCAGCAGCGGGTCGCCCAGGTGGGAGCGGACCGTCGCGGCGACCCGGCGCGGGTGCAGCGGTACGGGGGTGAAGTGCCGCGCCCGCGGTACCAGGAGCCGGAAGGCGACCGCGCACAGCAGGGAGGTGACGGCGACGGCACCGAGTCCGGCCCGCCAGCCCCACGCCTCGGTGACCCAGCCGGTGAGGATGCGCCCGCTCATGCCTCCCACGCTGTTGCCCGCCACGAACAGCCCGACGGCGCCCACCAGGTGGCTGCCGCGTACCTCGTCGGAGAGGAACGCCATCGCCGAGGCGGGCACGCCGGCCACCGCGGCGCCCTGGAGCGTCCGCAGGGCGATGAGGGCCGGCAGGCTGGGGGCGAACGGGACGAGGAGTGCGAGCGCGACCGCCACCGCCATGGAGACGGTCAGCATCCGGCGCCGGCCGAAGCGTTCGGACAGCGCGGCCAGCGGCAGCACGGCGACGGCCAGTCCGACGGTCGCGCCGGAGACGGTCCAGCTCGCCTGGTCGGGTGAGGCGTGCAGCGAGCGGGAGATCTCGGGGAGGAGCGCCTGGGTGGAGTAGAGCAGAGCGAAGGTCGACAGCCCCGCGGCGAACAGCGCGAGGCGCATCCGCCCGTGACCGGGGTCGCCGGGGCTCAGCTTCGTCGCGTCGGCGGCCTTTGTCGTCCCCTCGGCAGGAGGCGAAGAGGCGTCCACCGGCTGGGTGGACGCCCCGGTATCGAGAGCAGGCATGGCTCGAACGTACGAACTCTCCTCTCATCCGTCCAATGCATGGAAGTGCGAGAATCGATGCACGTCCGCATCACCGCAGGTAAGGGCCGTCCGTGTCACCTTCTCGTAGCGTCGAAGACAGCTCTGTCACACCGTGGCCGGCCTCGGCCGCCGCGACGGCGCCCTCGGTGTACGCGCTCACGCCCCGCCTCGCGCAGTTCGCGGCCGTCGCCCGCCACGAGCACGTCACCCGCGCCGCGCAGGAACTCGGCATCCCGCAGTCCTCCCTCAGCCGGGCCCTGGCCCGGCTGGAGACCGACCTGGGCGTGGCCCTCTTCGCCCGCCACGGCCGCACCGTATCCCTCACCCCGGCGGGCCGCACGTTCCTGGCCGCCGCCGAGCGGGCCCTGACCGCCGTCGAGCAGGGCGCCGAGGCGGTGCGCTCGGACGCCGATCCGGCCACCGGCAAGGTCGCCTTCGGCTTCCTCCACACCCTCGGCTGGGAGACGGTCCCCGAACTGCTGCGCGCCTTCCGCGCCGACCACCCGCGCGTCCGCTTCGCGCTCGTGCAGAACTACGGCGACGCCATGCTGGAGCGGCTCCGCGCCGGAGAGCTCGACCTGTGTCTGACCTCTCCCGTCCCCGACGCCCCCGACCTGGTCGCCCGCCGCCTGGACGAACAGCGGCTGCGGCTCGTCGTCCCCGACGACCACCGGCTCGCCACGCGCAAACGGATCCGGCTCGCAGAGGCCGCCGAGGAGTCCTTCGTCACCCTGGAACCCGGCTACGGCATGCGGCGCATCCTGGACACGATGTGCGCCGAGGCCGGGTTCAGCCCCCGCATCGCCTTCGAGGGCGAGGAGGCCGAGACCATCCGCGGGCTGGTCGCCGCCGGGCTGGGCGTCGCACTGCTGCCGCCGCCCGTCTTCCCCCGGCCCGGCGTGCGGGAGGTGACGGTGACCGCGCCGCGCGCCGTCCGCGAGATCGGGCTCGCCTGGTCCGCCGGGCGCCCCGACACCCCGCCGGTGGCCGCCTTCAAAGCGTTCCTGCTCAACCGCAGGGGCCGGCTCCTGCGCGCCGAACCCACCCACCACCCCGCCCTGGAGGACAACCGATGACCCCTCACCCGAACGGCCCCGACGGCGCCCATGGCCACGGACACGGCCACACCCACGGACACGGCCACGGGGGCGACCCCGCCGGTGCCGAGCCCGACTGGGAGGCCCTCGCCGAGCACCTCGAACGCGAGGCCGAACTGGGCGTGCCGTTCCTCGAAGAGGCCGCCGCCTGGCTGCACGACCTCACGGGCAGCCGCGAGGTGACCCGCGTCCTCGACCTGGGCAGCGGACCCGGCGTCTCCACCACCGCCCTCGCCCACGCCTTCCCCGGCGCCGAGACGGTGGCCGTGGACAGCGCCCCCGGGCTGCTGGAGCGCGCCCGCGCCCGCGCCGCACGCGAGGGGCTCGCCTCCCGGATCACCACCCGCTCCGCCGAACTCCCCGACGACGTCCCCGACCTGGGCACCGCGGAGCTGATCTGGACCAGCAACGTCGTCCACCACCTCGGCGACCAGCGCGCCGCCCTGGGAACGTTCGCCGAAGCGCTGCGCCCCGGCGGGGTCCTCGCCGTCCGGGAACGCGGGCTGCCCACCCGCTACCTGCCCCGCGACATCGGCCTCGGCCGCCCCGGCCTCCAGGCACGGCTGGACGCCGCAGAGGAGGACTGGTTCACCGCCATGCGCGCCGAACTGCCGGGCCACACCCGCACGGTGGAGGACTGGCCCGCGCTGCTGGTCGCCGCCGGGCTGACCCCGACGGGCAGCCGCACCTTCCTCACCGACCACCAGGCGCCCCTCGACCCGGTCGCCCGCGCCCACGTGCGCGGCCGCCTCGAACGCTTCCGCACCGGCCTCGCCGACACCCTGGACGCCGACGACCTCGCCACCCTCGACACGCTCCTGGACGACACCTCGCCCGAAGGCGTCCTGCGCCGCCCCGACGTCTTCTTCCTGACAGCGACGACCGTGCACACGGCGGTACGTACCTGACCCCGCGGCGCCTCACACGCCCGCCCGCGCAGGGGTTAGCGCAGGCTCTTGCCGAAGCCGCTCGCCAGCGGCATCCGCAGCCCCAGGGGCGGCGGAGCCGCCAAGGCGTCGGTCAGGGGCCTGCACAGGTCGCGGGCACACAGCGTGCCGAGGACGAAGTCCCGGGTGAGCGCGGCGACCTCGGCGGCGTACCCGCGCAGCCCGTGCCCGTCCGTGTGGACCTCGAACCGGCACACCTGGGCGTTGACCTTCTTGGCGCGCTCGGCGAAACGGAAGGACAGCTCCGGGTCGCTCCGCGCGTCGTTGGTGCCGTGCACCAGCAGCACGTGACGGCCGCGCAGGTGCCGTACGGGCTCCGCGTCGTCCGTGCCGTCCGCACCGTCGGCGCTCTCCAGCACCGGCCCGAGCGCCACGACGGAGACCACCGCGGGGTGGCCGGCGGCGCGCAGCGCCGCGCGCCCGCCGATGCCCCTGCCGACCAGGCAGACGGGCACGTCACCGTACCGGCGTACGACCTCTTCGACGGCCCACTCCGCGTCCTCGGCATACGCGCACCCGGCGTGCCGGGACCGGCTGTCCGTGACGGTCCGGATCTCACCGACGGACCCGGTGCCGTCGCCCGCCGGCCTCTCGGCGGAAGGCGCGTCGGCGGAGGGCGCGTCAGCGTGCGGCGTCTTGGCGTGCGGCGCGTCGGCGGCAGGCCGGGGCCCGCCGACGTCCTCACCACCGCCTGCGCTCCGGGCCTCGGCCCCGCTCGTGGCCCCGGCCCCGGCCCCGCTCCTCACCGAGCCCTCTCCCGCACCCTCGGCGCCCGAGGCGGAGCGGGCCTCTTCGGGCGCGTCGGACGACGGGCCCGAAGACGTGTCCCGGCGGGTGGTGGAGCGGTAGTGGACGACGTGCGCGGCCAGCGGGTCGTCCCGCGAGCCGGCGCGCCCCAGCCGGCGCGCCAGCGGCACGGCGGCGGCCGCCGCCAGCGCGGGGCCACGGAGCGCGCCGCCGCCGTCGCCCGGCAGGACGAGGACGACGGCGTGCGGTGCCTGCCCCACGGCCCCGTGGGGCCGTCCCAGGCGTGCTTCCCTCTCGGGCAACGCTCGCTGAGCCATGGCGCAACAATGGCACGCCGCCGTGCGGAGGGAAGGGAGTTGGCGCAAGGGAGTGGGGAAACCGGGTGGAAACCCCGTGGAAACCCGGGGACGAGGGCCCCGAGCGCCCCGGCCCGGGACCACCGCCTCCATGAGGGCCCCACCGCCCTCCACACGGGCCGGTCCTCCAGCATCGAGGACCCTCCGTCCACCGCGGACCCTCCCAACGGAGCCGCCCTTCCCTACGGAGCCGCCCCTCCTCGCCCCGCCCCTCCGGGCCCGGCGACCGCACGGAATTGGACAACCCCGAAAACTCTCCATCGTCCCCATGCGTTCTACGCGCGTAGGAGCTAGAGTGCCGTGATGGTAAGCGAATCCGAGAGCACCGTCCCCCAGGGAGTCGTCCCCGCGGGTGTCGTCCCCACAGCGGAGCAGATCCGCCGCGCACCGAAGGTTCTGCTCCACGATCACCTCGACGGCGGGCTGCGCCCCGCGACCATCGTCAAACTGGCCCGCGAGACCGGTTACGACGCGCTGCCCGAGACCGACGCGGGACGGCTGGAGAGCTGGTTTCGCGAGTCCGCCGACTCGGGCTCCCTGGAGCGCTATCTGGAGACGTTCTCGCACACGGTCGGCGTGATGCAGACCCGCGACGCGCTCTTCCGCGTCGCCTCGGAGTGCGCCCAGGACCTGGCCGCCGACGGAGTCGTCTACGCCGAGGTCCGCTACGCGCCCGAACAGCACCTGCTGGGCGGCCTGACGCTGGAACAGGTCGTCGAGGCGGTCGACGAGGGCTTCCGCGAGGGCGAACGGCTGGCGCGCGCCGCGGGCCACCGCATCCGGGTCGGCGCGCTGCTGACGGCGATGCGGCACGCGGCCCGCGCGCTGGAGATCGCCGAGCTGGCCAACCGCTACCGCGACCTGGGCGTGGTCGGCTTCGACATCGCGGGTGCGGAGGCGGGCCACCCGCCCACCCGGCACCTGGACGCGTTCGAGTACCTCAAGCGCGAGAACAACCACTTCACCATCCACGCGGGCGAGGCGTTCGGGCTCCCGTCGATCTGGCAGGCGCTCCAGTGGTGCGGCGCCGACCGGCTCGGACACGGCATGCGCATCATCGACGACATCCAGGTCGGCGACGGGGGAGACGTCAAGCTCGGCCGCCTCGCGGCGTACGTGCGCGACAAGCGGATCCCGCTGGAGCTGTGCCCCTCCTCCAACTTGCAGACCGGCGCGGCGCCTTCGTACGCCGAGCACCCCATCGGGCTGCTGCGCCGGCTCCACTTCCGCGCGACGGTCAACACGGACAACCGGCTCATGAGCGGCACCAGCATGAGCAACGAGTTCGGGCACCTCGTGCGGACGTTCCGCTACACGCTGGACGACATGCAGTGGTTCACCGTCAATGCCATGAAGTCGGCGTTCATTCCTTTCGATGAACGTCTCGCCATGATCAACGACGTCGTCAAGCCGGGATACGCGGCCCTCAAGTCCGAGTGGCTCTTCCCCTCCGCCGCCGTCTGACCCCCGGTGACCAGCGCTTCCGCCGCCGGCCCGCGCCCAGCGGACGGCGGCGGAAGACGCCGGGCGCCCCGCCGCGCATCCCGGTTCGACGGCGACTTACGGCGCCGCCCGCGTGTTTGCGACTCCTCGGAATTCCTGGCTACGTTCGCCGGGCTGCTCAGGCCCCCGGGCCGCTGGGGCCCCTCACCGGGGCGCTGGGGCCCTGTTCGAGCTGCTCAAAGCCCCCACTCCGAGGACGTAAACACTGATGAAGCAGGTAGCCAAGAAGACCCTGGGTGTCGCCGCGCTGGGTGCGGCCGCCGTCGTGGCCGGCGCGGGTTCCGCCTCCGCCGCCCCCACCGACATGCTCGGCGGCGCCCCCGCCGGCCAGGCCCTCGGTCCGGTCACCGAGACCGCGGGCAAGACCGTGGGCGGCCTTCCCCTCGAGGAGGCCACCCAGGGCCTGCCGGGCGGGCTGTCCCAGCCGGTGGGCGTCGCCCAGCAGGCGCTGTCCGGGGCGCTGACGGGCACCCCGCTGGACGCGACCGAGACGGTGGCCGACAACGCGCGGAAGTCCACCGGGGGCAAGAGCTCGGCCCCCGGCGGCGGCATGCTCGGCGGCCTGCCCCTCGGCAAGGCCCTCCCGGTGGGCGGCTCCCACTGACGCAGCGCGGCGGCGGCCGCCGCTGAGACAGGCGGCGGACGGACGACGGCGGGCGCCCCCTCCCGGGGCGCCCGCCGTCGTGTGTCGGTGCGGGTCCCACCTGCCGCGGCCGCAGGCGCTCGTGCCGGTGGCCCCGACCGTGGTCAGGTGGGCGTGCGGGGAGCCGGCGGGGTCACCACGCGGACCTGTGGTGCTGCCGCTCGTTGGGGAGCAGCACCCACAGCGCCAGGTAGAGCAGGCACTGCGGTCCGGGCAGGAGGCACGAGACGAGGAAGAGGACGCGCATCGTGGAGGGCGTGGTGCCGAAGCGCCGCGCGAGGGCGGCGCAGACGCCGCCGATCATGCGCCCTTCTTCGGGGCGGGCCAGTGCGGGCATGAGGGCTGCTCCTTCGTCGGTCGTTCCGTCTGTTCTTCCGACGATAGAACGGACCAACGGGATGAACATCGCACTACGGTGCCATCCCGACCCTGGTGGCTCTCGGGGGAGACCCCTGAGAGGTCTCCTCCCGCAGGCGTACACCGGTGTCGGTCTGACGTATGGCCGACCGGGACCGCTGCCCGCCGTCCGGCAGGCGGTCTCCTCCGCGGCGTCCGTCCCTGGGGCGCAGTCCGCGCCGCACCAGCGGGAAGACGAGCCCGGCCGCCAGCGCCACTCCCGCGGTGTTCAGCAGCACCGTGTCGACGTCGACGAGCTGCCCCGACACCCCTGTCCGCACCAGCGTGAGCCCCACCGACAGCATCGCCCCGGCGAAGGTGGTGCGGGCGAGAGTGCCGGGGAGCCTGCGGTGCAGGCGTCCGGTGGCCAGCGGCAGCAGCACTCCGAACGGCGCCGGCAGCAGCAGAGCGGGGCCCAGCTCCAGCAGCGCGGCCCGCGGCCCGTCGGCGAGTTCGGCGCGGATGGTGGCCAGGGGGTGCAGGTTGGCGGGCGCCATCCAGGGCACCGAGAGGGGGCGCAGCATCAGCCAGCCGACGAGACACAGGTGTGCCGCCAGCAGGAGGAGTCCCGCGGCGCGGATACGGGAGGCGGAGGTCAGGCCGCCGGAGCCAAGGCGCTGCACGTCATCAAGGACGCCGCCGCGTTCCGTCGCGGTTCCTGCGCGGTGTCCTGGGCGGGTCAGGACTGTGTCACACACGTGTCCCGACTTCACGCGGCCGTCCGGGTCGCGGCTTCGCGCCGCCGTGCGGATGTCGGCTCGCGCCGCTGTGTGGATGCTGGCCGGGGCCGCTGTGCGGGTCGCGGCTTCGCGCCGCCCTTCGGGTGCCGGATCCCGTCGCTGTACGGGCCCCGGGCCGCCGCCGTACGCCCTGCTGACGCCGCACGAGCGCCCCGCGCCCTCTCCGGCCCCGTGGCCGCAAGGCCCCGGGCCCCGGGCTCCGGGCCCCGAGGTCGCAAGGCCCGCGCGGGCCGGCCGCGCCAGGGCCCCGTGGCAGGCAGCGGGTGCCTCAGTGGCGGGGGGCGCTCACACCTGCGTACCCGCCGTCTCGGCCGCCTCAGGCCGAGCCCGCAGCGCCGCGTCGCACTCGTAGCGCTTCAGCGGTGCCTTCGTCTCCCCGGCCGCGTCCTCGTCGCCGTCGTCCGAGGGGGAGCCGGCCGGGCCGCCGAGGACCACGCCGTCGTCGGCGTCGGCCGCCGCGGTGTCCGCGTACGTGCACACCAGCTGTGCCAGCGCGAACGACGGCAGCTCGTCCGGCGGCCTGTTCAGCCGCAGCGCCTCGTCAGGGTCGCCTTCGGCGCCCGACTCGACCGTCAGGCCGTCGGGCACGTCCGTGGTGAATCCCGCCGCGCCTTCCAGGGTGCGCGGCTGCCGTTCGAGCTCCTGAAGCAGCTTCCGCGCCACCGGCAGCCGCTGCGCGGACGAGCGGCCCTGCGGCATCCGTACCTCCCGCTCGACGGGCGAGACGCGGGTGCCGCACACCAGGTAGACGCGGACGAGCGACCGGGCGTCGCCGGCTCGCGGGCTCTCGTGCTCGTCGGGCAGCACGCAGCCCACCCGTGAGGGAGCCGCTCCCGCGTCCACGGGTACGGAGGTGGCGCGGATGCCGCACCCGGTCGCCAGCGCGGCGAGGACGCACAGGAGTATGAGCGGTGCCGGGCGCCCGCGCCGGGTCCCGGCAGGTGTCCGGGTGAGCTGCCCCGGCGGTGACTGCTTCCGCCGTGCGGAGCGGCTCATCGGTCTTCTCCCTCGTCCTGAGCGCGGTCGCTGCCGTGGCAAGGGCGCTCGTCGGTGCCTTCGCCGTTCTCGCGCTCCCACTCCTCGGCGACCCGGCGGGCGTCCCTGGGCAGGTGGAGGGTGAAGACCGCGCCGCCCTCGCCGCGGGGGGCGTTGTGCGCGGTGATCTCCCCGCCGTGGATGTGGGCGTTCTCCAGCGCGATGGAGAGGCCGAGTCCGCTGCCGTCGGAGCGGGGGCGGGAGGCGCTCGCCTTGTAGAAGCGGTCGAAGACGTGCGGCAGTACGTCCTCGGGGATGCCGGGGCCCTGGTCGGCGACCTCGATGGCCAGTTCGTCGCCGCCCCCGCCCCCGGGCCGCTCGCGGGTGTGCACCGACACCCGCACCGGGGAACCGCCGTGCTTGAGGGCGTTGCCGATCAGGTTGGCGAGGATGACGTCCAGCCGGCGCGGGTCGAGCCGGGCCATGATGCCCCGGTCGGCGTCCAGCTCCACCGCGTCCAGCCAGGCCCTGGCGTCGATGCAGGCGGTCACCTGGTCGGCCACGTCCACGTCGTCCAGCACCAGCCTGGCCGTGCCCGCGTCGAAGCGGGTGACCTCCATCAGGTTCTCGACCAGGTCGTTGAGCCGCCGCGTCTCGCTGACCACCAGCTGTACGGCGGGCGCGATCATCGGGTCGAGGTTGTCCTGCTCCTCCTCCAGCACCTCGGTGACCGCGGAGATCGCCGTCATCGGGGTCCGCAGCTCGTGCGACATGTCGGCGACGAACCGCCTGCTGGACGCCTCCCGCGCGCTCAGCTCGGCCACCCGCTGCTCCAGCGAGGCGGCCGCGTCGTTGAACGTCCGCGACAGCTCGGCCAGCTCGTCCGTGCCCGAGACCCGCAGCCGCGTCTCCAGCTTCCCCTCGCCGAGCCTGCGCGCCGCCTCGCCGAGCCGCCGCACCGGGCGCAGTACCGTCGTGGCCGCGGCCTGCGCCAGCAGCATCGCGCCGATCAGCGCGAGCCCTGTGGCGATCCCCAGCGACCAGCCCAGCGAGCTCAAGTCGTCCCGCTCCGGGGCCAGCGACTTGAGCAGGTACCCCGTCGGTGTGGGCTCTTCGCCGATCACCTTCGCGCCGCCGACCAGATACGGGTCGCCGTCCAGCGTGATGCGCTGCCAGTACAGGTGGTAGGGGTGCTTGTTCTGCTTGGTGACGGGGCGTTTCTCCTCGACGGCGTGGCGCAGCCGGTCCGGCACGTCCACCAGGGCGAAGTCGTCCTGGTTGGAGGCCGCGGCGCACCGCTTGCCGCTCTCCGTCTCGTCGACGAGCAGCACCTGGTAGTTCTGCGAGCTGCGTGCCATCTTCGCGGCCGCCTCGCGCAGCTGCCGGCAGTCGACCTTGCGGGGCAGGTTGCCCGCGTTGTCCTCCATCGCCTTGCGGAAGTCGTTGAGCGCCGCGTTCTGGGCGCGGGTGAGAACGGCGTCGCGGTTGAGCCAGTAGGCGATGCCCGAGGCGGAGACCGCCGCCGTCAGTGCCACCAGCGCGAAGACGACGACGAGGCGGAGCCGCAGCGACGGCAGCAGACCGGCGAGCCGGGAGCGCAGCCGCACGCCGAAGGAGGGAGCGTCGGTCACTGCGCGGTTCCGTTCTCCATGCTCGTGAGGTCCTGCGTACTCGTGCGGTTCCCCGAGCTCGTAAGGTCCTGCGTACTCGTGCGGTTCTCCGCGCTCGTGAGGTCCTGAGCGCGCGTACGGTTCCCCGTGCTCGTACGGTCGGTCACTGCGGCGGGTCCAGCCGGTAGCCGACGCCTCGCACCGTGCGGATCAGGGTGGGGGAGGACGGCACGTCCTCGACCTTGGCGCGCAGCCGCTGCACGCAGGCGTCCACGAGACGCGAGTCGCCCAGGTAGTCGTGCTCCCACACCAGACGCAGCAACTGCTGCCGGGAGAGGGCCTGCCCGGGGCGTCTGCTCAGCTCCAGCAGCAACCGCAGCTCGGTCGGCGTCAGTTGCAGGTCCTCACCGTTCTTGGTGACCGTCATCGCCGCGCGGTCGATCACCAGCGAACCGAAGGTCGCCGCATCGTTGGACTCCCTCTCGCCGCGCCGCATGACCGCGCGGATCCGCGCGTCCAGCACCCGGCCCTGCACCGGTTTGACGACGTAGTCGTCCGCACCGGACTCCAGGCCCACGACGACGTCGATGTCGTCGCTGCGCGCCGTCAGCAGGATGATCGGCAGCTGGTCGGTACGGCGGATGCGGCGGCACACCTCGAAACCGTCGATGCCGGGCAGCATCACGTCCAGCACGATCAGATCCGGGCGCTGTTCGCGCAGCAGCTTGAGGCCGTCCTCACCGGACGCGGCGGTCACCACGCGGTGCCCCTGGCGGGTCAGACCCATCTCCAGGGCGGTACGGACAGCGTCATCGTCCTCGATCAGCAACAGGAAAGACACGCGCGCCATTCTGGCCCATGGCGGCCCCATACTTCGACCGGCGGTCGGCAGCCGGCAGCGACACGCCCCGCGACCTGGGCACTGTGTGACCCGCCTGCCCTTGTGACACCGCTGTGACAGACGGGGGACCTCGCCATGAAATCGGGGCGGCAAGGTTTATCCCACAAGCAAGCGACCGGTTGGCTCCAAGGGGGCGCGAGATGAACACACTGCACAGCTCCAACACCAGCGCAGTCCTTCACACGCGTCTGCACGTCCCTTCGGTTCCCGCCACGCAGAACCGGTCGGAGAAGTCCGGAGCCGAGGCGGGCACGGCCCTGCTGGAGCACGGCCGGGAGCCCGGGGGAGCGCGGGGGTGCCGTGGCACCGGACGGATGCGTACGCGAACGGTCTTCGGGCCCGCGGTCGAGGGGCTGCGGGGAGACACCCCGGGGGGGAAGACGGGGGACCGGGGGGAGCCGGGTCACACCGGCGACACGGGGGAGAACGGGAGCGCGGGGGGCTCCCGGGGCAGTGGCGAGTACAGGGAGTCGGCGGCTCTCGGCGCCGTCGGAGGGTCCGGGGGGACCTCGGAGGCGGACGCGGACGCCGAAGCGGCGTTCACCGCGTACGTGCGCGAGCGCCGCGCCTCCCTGTACGCCACCGCCTACCACCTGACCGGCGACCGGTTCGAGGCGGAAGACCTGTTGCAGAGCGCGCTCTTCTCCACCTACCGCGCCTGGGGGCGGATCACCGACAAGGCGGCGGTCGGCGGCTACCTGCGCCGCACCATGACGAACCTGCACATCAGCGCCTGGCGCCGCCGGAAGCTCAACGAGTACCCGACGGAGGAGCTGCCCGAGACCGTGGGCGAGCAGGACGCGATGCGCGGCACCGAACTGCGCACCGTCCTGTGGCAGGCCCTCGCCCGGCTGCCCGAACTCCAGCGCACCATGCTGGTCCTGCGCTACTACGAGGGCCGCACCGATCCGGAGATCGCGGACATACTCGACATCAGCGTCGGCACGGTGAAGAGCAGCATCTGGCGCTCCCTCCGCCGCCTGCGCGACGACGAGGTCCTCAGCTTCGGCCGTGACCAGGAAGAGAGCTTCGACGAACTGGTCGCCTGACCGAAGCGACCGCACACACGTCCACCTGACCCCGCGGGGACATGGGGCACAGGGGGATACGGGGGAAACAACGGGGGTACGGGGGACAACGGGGAAAGGGAGAGAGCGGTTCCGCCTGGACAGGGGGTCCAGACGGAACCGCTTTCTCGTGTCTCCGCCCGCCGGACAGGGCCGGTACCGCACCGTGTTCCCTCTCACCTCCGTGCGGTCGCCGGGGTCAGGTCCGTGGCCGTGCGCAGGCGGGTGATGCGGGCATGGGCCTCGGTGTGGGCGCAGGGGGTGGCGCCCAGGGCGCGGTGGCGGGCGACGAGGGCGGGTTCGGCGCGCATGAGGCGCCAGCCCCTGCGCAGCAGGACGGGCAGCGGCTTACGGGCCTCGCGGATGTCGCGCAGGAGGCGGCGGCGGAACGTGGTGGAGGGGCGGCCCCGCAGGCAGATGGCGTCGGCCAGCAGTCCGAGGGCCGCGCAGCGGGCGGCGATGTCGGCGGCGAAGATGCCCTCCGCGATGAAGAGGGGCGAGCCGGCGAGGGCGAGGTGGTCGGTGCCGGTGCGGGCGCTGCGGGACAGGTCGTAGCGGGGCGCGGTGGTGGCGCCCTCGCGGCACAGCTGGGCGATGGCGCGTACGGCGGCGTCGGCGTCCCAGGAGAGGGGCGAGTCCCAGTCGACGGCGGCTCCGAGGAGGGGGAGGGTGGGGTCGTCCCCCTCCTTGTAGAAGTCGTCGAGGCGCAGGACGGGCAGTCCGCTGCGGGCGGCAAGCCGGGTCTTGCCGGAGCCGGAGGGTCCGGTGACGAGCACGACCCGGGCGAGGGTGGGCGCGGCCTCGTGCGCCGGGGCGGGGACCTGGTCGGGGGCGGCGGTGTGGGGCGTCGTGGGAAGGGCGTCCGGTGCGAAGGCGGTGGTCGGTGCAAGGCTCTCGTCCTGCGCGGGTACGTCCGCTGCGGACGCGGTCCGTGTGGGGGCGCCGCAGGTGTCGCTGGAGTCGGTCACGGGCAACGATTGTCCGTCATGCACCCGGCACGTTCGAAGGCCCGTACGCAAGTGGGATACCCGGCTCCTGTTACCGCCAGGCGGGTGGGCGGACCGGTGCGGCGCTGCGCGGCCTGCGCGCGGCCTACACCGGCTCGGGTGCGCGCGCTCTTCGAGGGGCGCGCGGCCCCCTGCCGCCTCGCGGTGGAACCGGCCGCCGCGACCCGCGTACCGCCCCTCCCGGAAACCGTCCCTGGACAGGGAGAATGGCGTCCCGGACATCCGATGGAGAAGGGAGGCCCTTCCGTATGGCACAGGAAGTACGCGGGGTCGTCGCACCCGGCAGGAACGAGCCCGTGCGGGTCGAGACGATCGTCGTGCCAGAACCTGGCCCCGGCGAGGCCGTCGTCCAGGTGCAGGCGTGCGGTGTCTGCCACACCGACCTGCACTACAAGCAGGGTGGGATCAGCGACGACTATCCCTTCCTCCTCGGGCACGAGGCGGCGGGTGTCGTGGAGGCCGTCGGTTCGGGTGTCACGGATGTGGCGCCCGGCGACTTCGTGGTTCTCAACTGGCGCGCGGTGTGCGGCCAGTGCCGGGCCTGCAAGCGGGGCAGGCCCTGGTACTGCTTCGACACCCACAACGCCGAGCAGAAGATGACGCTGAAGAGCGACGGGCGCCAGCTGGAGCCGGCGCTGGGCATCGGCGCCTTCGCCGAGAAGACGCTGGTCGCTGCCGGGCAGTGCACGAAGGTGGACCCGTCGGTCTCGCCCGCCGTCGCCGGGCTGCTCGGCTGCGGGGTGATGGCCGGGATCGGCGCCGCGATCAACACAGGGCAGGTGACCCGCGGCGACTCGGTGGCCGTCATCGGGTGCGGCGGTGTGGGCGACGCCGCGATCGCGGGCGCGCGGCTCGCGGGCGCCGCGCGGATCATCGCCGTCGACATCGACGAGAGGAAGCTCGCCACGGCGGAGAAGATCGGCGCCACCCACACGGTCAACTCCTCCACCGCCGACCCCGTCGAGGCGATCCGCGAGCTGACCGGCGGGTTCGGCGCCGACGTGGTCATCGAGGCGGTCGGCCGCCCGGAGACGTACAAGCAGGCGTTCTACGCCCGCGACCTGGCGGGCACCGTCGTCCTCGTCGGCGTGCCCACGCCTGAGATGACGCTGGAGCTGCCGCTGCTGGACGTCTTCGGCCGGGGCGGCTCCCTCAAGTCCTCCTGGTACGGGGACTGCCTGCCCTCGCGGGACTTCCCCATGCTGATCGACCTGCACACGCAGGGCCGCCTGGACCTGGGCGCGTTCGTCACCGAGACGATCAACCTGGACGAGGTGGAGAAGGCGTTCGAGCGGATGCACGCGGGCGACGTGCTGCGTTCGGTGGTGATGCTGTGATGGCGGCCCGCATCGATCACCTCGTCACCAGCGGCGAGTTCCGCCTCGACGGGGAGACGCACCAGGTCGACAACAACGTGTGGATCGTCGGCGACGACACCGAGGCCGTGGTCATCGACGCCGCGCACGACGCCGACGCCATCGCTGAGGCGCTGGGCGGGCGCACGTTGCGGGCGATCGTGTGCACGCACGCGCACAACGACCACGTCGACGCCGCCCCCGAGCTGGCCGACCGCACCGGTGCGCCGATCTGGCTGCACCCGCACGACATGCCGCTGTGGAAGATGACCCACCCGGACCGCGACCCCGACGGTGAACTCGCCGACGGCGACGTGGTCTCGGTCGCTGGCGCCGACCTGACCGTCCTGCACACCCCGGGACACGCGCCGGGAGCCGTCTGCCTGTTCGCGCCGAGCCTGGGCACCGTCTTCACCGGCGACACCCTCTTCCAGGGCGGTCCGGGCGCGACGGGACGCTCCTTCTCCGACCACCCGACGATCGTCCGCTCGATCAGGGAGCGCCTGCTGACGCTGCCGCTGGAGACGGTGGTGCGCACCGGGCACGGGGACAGCACGACGGTCGGGGAGGAGGCCGCGAACGTGTGACGAGGTGACGGCCTGGAGGGCTACTGCCGGTAGCCCTCCAGGAAGCGGCCGATGCGCGAGATCGCGGCGTCGAGGTCGTCGGCGCGCGGCAGCGTGAGGACGCGGAAGTGGTCGGGGTGGGCCCAGTTGAAGCCCGTTCCCTGGACGACCTGGATCTTCTCGCGGAGCAGCAGGTCGAGGACGAAGCGCTCGTCGTCGTGGATCTTGTGGACCTCGGGGTCGAGCCGTGGGAACGCGTACAGCGCGCCCTTGGGTTTGACGCAGCTGACGCCGGGGATCTCGTTGAGCTTGCGCCAGGCCACGTCGCGCTGTTCGTGGAGCCGGCCGCCGGGCAGGACGAGTTCCTCGATGGACTGGCGTCCGCCGAGCGCCGCCTGGATGGCGTGCTGGGCCGGGGCGTTGGGGCACAGCCGCATCGAGGCCAGCATGGACAGGCCCTCCAGGTAGTCGCGGGCGTGCTGCTTGGGGCCTGAGACCAGGAGCCAGCCGGAGCGGAAGCCGGCCACCCGGTAGGCCTTGGACAGCCCGCTGAAGGTGAGGCAGACCAGGTCGGGGGCGAGGGTGCCGACGTGGTGGTGGGCGGTGCCGTCGTAGAGGATCTTGTCGTAGATCTCGTCGGAGAAGACCATCAGGCCGTTGCGCCGCGCCAGGTCGAGGATGCCCTCCAGCACCTCGCGCGGGTAGACGGCACCCGTGGGGTTGTTGGGGCTGATGATGACGACGGCCTTGGTGCGCGGGGTGATCTTGGCGGCCATGTCGTCGAGGTCGGGCAGCCACTCGGACTGCTCGTCGCACACGTAGTGCACCGCCTTGCCGCCCGCCATCGTCGTCACGGCCGTCCACAGCGGGAAGTCGGGTGAGGGGATGAGGATCTCGTCGCCGTCCTCGACCAGCGCCTGCACGGCCATCGACACCAGCTCGGAGACGCCGTTGCCGAGGTGGACGTCGTCCACGTCGGCCTCGGGGAAGCCGCGCTGCTGGTAGTGCTGGGCGACGGCGCGGCGCGCGGGCAGGATGCCGCGCGACTCGGTGTAGCCGTGCGCCTGGGGGAGCATCCGCACCATGTCCTGGATGATCTCCTCGGGCGCCTCGAACCCGAAGAGCGCCGGGTTGCCGGTGTTGAGCCGCAGCACGCTGTGCCCGGCCTCCTCCAGCGCGTCCGCCTGTTCGATGACCGGACCGCGGATCTCGTAACAGACCTCGCTGAGCTTGTTCGACTGCCGGAACTCCATGCTCGCCCACCCTCCTGCGCCTCACTTGGTTACTTGGTTCTACCAAGCCCGAACTTGGAAAGTCCAACCACATGTCTAGACTGACGGGCATGCAGAGCCACGCCGGCCCCGGCCGATCACGCCGCAGTTACGACCAGTTCTGCGCCCTCGCCCGCGCCCTCGACTCGGTCGGTGACCGCTGGACGCTGCTCATCGTCCGCGAACTGCTGGCCGGACCTCGCCGCTACACCGACCTCCACGCCGACCTGCCGGGCGTCAGCACCGACATGCTGGCCGCCCGGCTCAAGCACATGGAGGCCGAGGGGCTGGCCGAACGGCGCCGCCAGCCGCGCCCGGCCACAGGTCACGTCTACGAACTCACCGCACGCGGCCGCACCCTGCTGCCCGCCCTGACCGCGCTCGCCGCCTGGGGAGCCCCCGCGCTGGGCAAGCCACGCCCCACCGACGCGGTACGCGCCCACTGGTGGGCCCTCCCGCTGCGGGACGCCGTGCGGCGGGCGCTGGCGGGCGAGGGCTCGGGACACGTCGACGTCCTGCTGCCCGAAGGGGCCTTCCACCTGTGGCTCGGGGAGCCTGATGCGACGGACGCGGGGTCCGTCTACGCGGAGGGCCCCGCGCCCGGAGGAGCCGCGGTGCGGCTGGAGTTGGACGCCGACGCGTGCGCCGCCCTCGCCGACGGCTCCCTGACGCTGGTGGACGCGGTGCGGACGGGGACGGTGCGGGTGGCGGGGAGCGGCCGCCGGGCCCGGAAGCTGCGGGGAGAGTGACGGCACCGCCCCGGTAGGGGAACGCGGGCGTGGGCTCACCTACCGGCCTGGCCGCCGTGGCGAGGGAAAAAGGGGCCGGAGGAGGCCGCCACGGCCCCTCCGGCCCCTCCTCAGGTGAGCGTCAGGCGCCGACCGGGTGCCAGACGGTCTTCGTCTCCAGGAACGCCGTCATCCGCTCCAGGCCGGGGTCGGCCGTCCAGTCGGCCGGGCCCGCCGTCGGCCGGAGCACCCGCTTGAGGTTCTCCGCGGCGGCGGCCTCCAACTCGGCCGCCAACCCGCCCTCCGCGCCCGCCAGGTCGATCGCGTTCACGTCCTGGTGCGCGGCCAGCGGGCGGGCGATCTCGGCCGTGTCGCCGGACAGGACGCCCACGACGCCGCCCGGCAGGTCGGAGGTGGCCAGCACCTCGGCCAGGGACAGCGCGGGCAGCGGGGCGTCCCGCGAGGTGACGACCACCGCCGTGTTGCCGCCGACCAGCACGGGCGCGAGGACGGAGACGAGCCCCAGCAGCGAGGAGCGCTGCGGCGCCAGCACGGCCACCACGCCCGTCGGCTCCGGGGTGGAGAGGTTGAAGAAGGGGCCGGCGACCGGATTGGCGCCGCCGACCACCTGGGCGAGCTTGTCCGACCAGCCCGCGTACCAGACCCAGCGGTCGATCGCCGCGTCCGTCGCCGCCTGGGCCTTCGCCTTCGAGAGCCCCTCGGCCGCGGCCACCTCTGCGGCGAACTGCTCCCGGCGGCCCTCGAGCATCTCCGCGATGCGGTAGAGGATCTGCCCACGGTTGTAGGCCGTGGCACCCGACCAGCCGCCGAACGCCTTGCGGGCCGCCACGACGGCGTCCCGAGCGTCCTTGCGCGAGGCGAGCGGCGCGTTGGCCAGCCACTGGCCCTTTCCGTCGGTCACCTCGTACACCCTGCCGCTCTCGGAGCGGGGGAACTTCCCCCCGACGTACAGCTTGTAGGTCTTCAGGACGGCCAGCCGCCCCCGTGACGTCTCAGGCGTGCTCAAGGTAGGCCTCCAGACCGTGCCTGCCGCCCTCGCGGCCGTAACCCGACTCCTTGTAGCCGCCGAACGGCGAGGTCGGATCGAACTTGTTGAAGGTGTTGGCCCACACCACCCCGGCCCGCAACCGGTTGGCCATCTTCAGGATGCGCGAGCCCTTCTCGGTCCAGATGCCGGCGGAGAGGCCGTAGGGGGTGTTGTTCGCCTTGGCGACCGCCTCGTCCGGCGTGCGGAAGGTCAGCACGGACAGCACGGGGCCGAAGATCTCCTCGCGTGCGATCCGGTGCGCCTGGCTGACGTCGGTGAAGACGGTCGGAGCGAACCAGTAGCCCTCGGACGGCAGCGCGCACGGCGCCGACCAGCGCGCGGCGCCCTCCGCCTCGCCCGCGTCGGCCAGCTCGGTGATGCGGGCCAGCTGCTCGGCGGAGTTGATCGCGCCGACGTCGGTGTTCTTGTCGAGCGGATCGCCGACGCGGAGGGTGGCCAGCCGTCGTTTGAGCGCGTCGAGCACCTCGTCGTGCACCGACTCCTGGACCAGCAGGCGGGAGCCCGCGCAGCAGACCTGGCCCTGGTTGAAGAAGATGCCGCCCACGATGCCCTCGACGGCCTGGTCGAGCGGGGCGTCCTCGAAGACGATGTTGGCGCCCTTGCCGCCGAGTTCGAGCGTGAGCCGCTTGTCCGTGCCCGCGACGGTGCGGGCGATCTGCCTGCCGACGGCGGTCGATCCTGTGAAGGCCACCTTGTTCACGTCGGGGTGGGCCACCAGCGCCGCGCCCGTCGCCCCGTCCCCCGTGACGATGTTGACGACGCCCTTGGGCAGCCCGGCCTGGCGGCAGATGTCGGCGAAGAACAGCGCGGACAGCGGCGTCGTCTCGGCCGGCTTGAGGACGACCGTGTTGCCTGCGGCCAGCGCCGGAGCGATCTTCCAGGCCAGCATCAGCAGCGGGAAGTTCCAGGGGATGACCTGCGCGGCGACGCCCAGCGGGCGCGGGTCGGGGCCCAGCCCCGCCCAGGAGAGCTTGTCGGCCCAGCCCGCGTAGTAGAAGAAGTGCGCGGCGACGAGGGGAAGGTCGGCGTCGCGCGACTCGCGGATCGGCTTGCCGTTGTCCAGTGTCTCCAGCACCGCCAGCTCGCGGGAGCGCTCCTGGATGACGCGGGCGATCCGGAACAGGTACTTCGCGCGCTCGGTGCCCGGCAGCGCCGACCAGGGGCCGAACGCGGCGCGGGCCGCCCGCACCGCCGCCTCGACGTCCTCCTCACCGGCGTGCGCGACCTCGGCCAGCACCTCCTCGGTGGCCGGGGAGAGCGTCTTGAAGACCTTGCCCGCCGCGGCCTCGCGGAACTCGCCGTCGACGAACAGCCCGTAGGAGGGCGCGAGGTCGACGACGGCGCGGGACTCGGGCGCGGGCGCGTACGCGAACAGCTGCGACGCCGCGGCGGTCGCCGACGGGTCCTGCGGGGTGGTGTCGTTGTCGGTCATGCTCAGTCCACCGTCACGTAGTCGGGACCGGAGTAGCGTCCCGTGGTCAGTTTCTGGCGCTGCATCAGCAGGTCGTTGAGCAGGCTGGAGGCGCCGAAGCGGAACCAGTCGGGGCTCAGCCAGTCGCCGCCCGCCGTCTCGTTGACCAGCACCAGGTACTTGATCGCGTCCTTGGCCGTCCTGATGCCGCCCGCCGGCTTCACACCCACCTGCCGCCCGGTGGACGTGCGGAAGTCGCGGACCGCCTCCAGCATGAGCAGCGTGTTCGGTGGCGTCGCGTTGACGGCGACCTTGCCCGTGGAGGTCTTGATGAAGTCGGCGCCCGCGAGCATGGCCAGCCAGGAGGCGCGGCGGATGTTGTCGTAGGTGGCCAGCTCGCCGTTCTCGAAGATCACCTTCAGGTGCGCGTCGCCACAGGACTGCTTCACCTCGCGGATCTCCTCGAAGACCTGTAGGTAGCGGCCCGAGAGGAAGGCGCCGCGGTCGATCACCATGTCGATCTCGTCCGCTCCGGCCGCCACCGCCTCGCGGGTGTCGGCGAGCTTGACGGAGAGCGCGGCGCGACCGGCGGGGAAGGCCGTGGCGACGGACGCCACCTTGACCTCGTCCGCCCCGGCGTCGGCCAGCGCCCGCTTGGCGGTGGCCGCCATGTCCGGGTAGACGCAGATGGCCGCGACGCGCGGCGCGGTGCGGTCGCCCGGATCGGGGCTCGCGCCCTTGGCACACAGGGAGCGGACCTTGCCAGGGGTGTCGGCGCCCTCGAGGGTCGTCAGGTCGATCATGGAGATCGCCAGGTCGAGCGCGTACGCCTTCGCTGAGGTCTTGATGGATCGGGTTCCCAGCGCCGCTGCCCGGGCTTCCAGCCCGACCGCGTCGACACCGGGGAGTCCGTGCAGGAAGCGGCGGAGAGCGGCGTCGGAGCTCGTCACGTCGGGGAGGGTGCCCCTCCCGGCGTCGCGAGGGGCCGCATCGGTAGGCATGCTCACCAGAGCACCATATCTACGCGCGTAGTCGCGTGTCACCCCTCGGAATCGGAAAGGGGCCGACCGCGAGGGGAGGGGCCTGCACCGAGGGGAGGGGACCTGTACCGAGGGGGGCCTGCACTAAGGAGAGGGCGCTGCACCGCGCGAGGGCGCTGCGTCGTCGGGGGAGCGGTGCCGTCGACGGGAGGGCGTTGCGTCGACGGGAGAGCGGTGCCGTACACCGACGGAAAGCGCTCGTGCCGGAGCCGTCCCGAGGGGCGGCCGCGCGGCGGAGCCGCCGGGGGCGGCTCGGGGAGTGTTTCGATGCCGTACCGCAATGCCCGCCATGCGGACGGTCGGGCACAATCGATCGCATGACGAGCGAGGACAAGCGCCAGGACGACGGCCCCGAGGGCCAGGGCGACGGGGGCCGAGCCGCGGGGGAGGAGTTCCCCGACCGGGTCTACCGGTCGCCCGCCGGAATGGCGGGCGGCATCGTGCTGCTCGCCATCGGCCTCTGGCTGGCCGGTGACGCCGTCTTCGGCGGCGAGGGCCGCACCCCGTGGCTCGCGCTCGCAGGGCTGCTGCTCGCCGTCCCCCTCGTCGTCGCCTTCACGCTGCGGCCCGCCGTCTTCGCGGGCGAGCGGCGGATGAAGGTGCGCAACCCCTTCCGCACCGTCGAGGTCCCCTGGGGCACGGTCGAGACGATCCGCGCCGGCTACTCCAGCGAGGTCGTCGCCGACGGCACCAAGTACCAACTGTGGTCGATCCCCGTCTCGCTGCGGGCCCGTAAGAAGGCGACCCGGCACAACGAGCGCGTCGCCACCGGAAGGCCGCCCCTCTCTCGTGCCGGGCTCTTCGGCGGACGCGGGGCGCCCGACCTCCCCGCCGAGGCCGACGCGAGTGAGAAGCGCGCCCCCTCCGACCAGGCGGTCGACGAGCTGCGTGCGCTGGTGGACGACCACGGCGCCAAGGAGAAGTCCCAAGGCGAGGTCACCGTCCGCTGGTCCTTCGAGGTCCTCGCCCCCGCGCTGGCGGGCGCCGTGCTCCTGGCGGTACTGCTCGCGACGCAGTGACCGCAGGGCGCCCCGGCCGGATGCCCGGTGCCCCGACCGGGATCGTGGGCTCACGAGAGGGCGACGTCAGCTCACGCTCCACAGCCGCACCGTCTTGTCGTCGCTGCCGGTGGCCAGGATGCTCTTGCCCGGGCTGGACGCCACCGCTTTGGCGCGAGCGCCGGAACGGCACAGGCGCCGGAGCCGCCAGGGCACCGGAACGGCCGAGGCGCCAAAGCGGCCCAGGCGCCGCTCACCGGTGAGGTCGTCACCCGAGCGCCCGCGTGCGCCGGGGTACGCCCTTTGCCGGCCGTCGTGGGCCGAAGTGCGGTCACCGCGCCAGGCATTCCCCGTAGGAGGTTTGAGTACGCGCACTCATGTCCGCGCCCGTGAGTGCTCCATAGCCTCCGTGTCATGGGCGTACACAGCACCGGCGGGGAAGCGGCGCCCGGCCTGCCGCGGGTGGGACCACCGGGGTCGCATCGGCGCTGCCGGAGCGGGGCGTGGGCCCCGAGCAGCCGCGGCGTACCGTCGCCGCGCACAGCGGACTCGCGCTCGCCGAGCGGATGTTCGGGCGGGCCAGGGGGTCGTGTCCCGGCGCGTCGCGGCCGAGGACGAGTACGCCTCGACCCTCGCCACCCGGGCCGCCCACACGGCGCTCGGCCTGGCGGGGCTCGACCCGCTGGAGATCTCGGGGAGGAACCGTGACCACGATCGCCGTCACCGGAGCGAGCGGCTTCTGCGGCAGTCACGTCGCGAGGGCCGCGGCCGCACAGGGCGCCGAGGTGGTGTGCGTGGGCCGGCGCCCCGGACCCGTCGGCCGTCACATCCACTGGGACGCGGCGCTGGGCCGGCCACCGGACCTGGGCGGGGCGGACACGGTGGTGCACTGCGCCGCCGCCGTGGGCGACCCGGTGCCGGGCTCACCCCGCGAGGCGGCGATGCGCGCCGTCAACGTGGCGGGCACGGAGACCCTGCTGCGCGCCGCGGCGGGGCGGCCCCTGGTGTGGGTGAGCAGCGCCGGCGTCTACGCCCCGGGACCGGAGCGGGCGCGGCTGCGGGAAGAGCACCCGGTGGGCGCCCAGCTGAACGCCTACGGGCGTACGAAGGCGGAAGGCGAGGCGCTGGCGCTGTCCGCCGGCGCGGTGGTGCTGCGGCCCCGGGCCGTGTACGGCGTGGGGGACCCGCATCTGGTGCCGCGGCTCCTGGGGCGGGTGCGGCGCGGCATGTTGCTGCTGCCGGGCCGTGACGTGCGGCTGAGTCTGACGGCTGTGGAGAACCTGGCCGACGCCTGCCTGGCCGCCGCCGGCTGGCCACCGGGCGCCTACAACATCGCGGACCCGGTCCCCTACAGCAGGGACGAGGCGGTCCGCACGGTCCTGGCCGCCCACGGGGTGCACGCCCGTGTGGGGCACCTTCCTGCGGCGTTCGCACGCGCGGCGGCGACGGCCGTCGAGCGGCTGGCGCGGCGGCGTCCGTTCGCCGAGCCGCCGCTGACCCGCTACGCGGTCGAACAGCTGGCGCGCGGCGTCGTCCTGGACGTCACCAAGGCCCGCCGCCAGGGCTGGGAGGCCCAGCGCACCCTGACCGACTACGCCCTGGCTCTCGGCCAGTACCGTCCCCGGGCCGGTTAGCGGGCGCGCCCTTGTCCGGGGCGGTGGACCGTCCGCCGCGTTCGACGTGGTCGACCAGCAGCCGGGCGTCTTCCTCGGACAGGTCGATGCCGAAGGGGTCGGCGAACAGCTTGGGCAGCTCGGACGGTTCGACGGTGCGTTCCTCTTCGGGGGCCAGTCCTGTGGCGGCGGTGGTCGTCCAGGTGAGGCCGTCGAGCTGGTCGGTGCGGTCGGGGCGGACCCGCTGGAGGAAGGGGCGGCGGTTGAAGGGGGAGTGGGAGCTGGTGGCGATGAAGTGGTTGCCGAGCACGTAGTCGGCCGGGTACTGCGGGTCCTCGGTGAAGGTGTGCCGCGCCATCCAGCCGCCGTCGGCGTCCTGCTGGTGCAGCATCCATCCCTCGGCCCCCGGAGTGACCTCGGTATGCCGCAGCCAGAACCTGCGCCCCTCGATGGTCGGCTCACTGCCGTCCACCAGTTCGATGATGTCCAGCGGGCTGGTGCCGAAGCCGATGTCGCTCAGCCAGCGGCGTCCCTCCACGGTGACCAGCACCATCGCGTGCGTCGCGGGCCGGATCCTGTCCGCGCCCATGCGGGGACGGCCCGAGGCGGCGGTGAAGGTGAACCCGAGCCGCTCCAGCGCCGCCGCGTAGAGCACGACGTGCTCGAAGCAGTAGCCGCCCTGGCCGCGGCGCACCAGCTTGTCCTGGACCTGGGCCAGGTCCAGCGGGACGGACCCGTGCACGAGGCAGTCCAGATTGCCCCAGCGCACCGTCAGTACGTGGGCCCGGTGCAGCGCGCGCAACGTCTCCAGGGCGGGGGTGCGCTGCCCCTCGTACCCCAGCCGCGCCAGGTAGGCGTCGAGGTCCAGCTGATCGCCGTGCCACATCGGGCGGGCTCCTCAGGGTCGTGGTGGCCGTGGGGACCTTCCGTCCCTCCCACTCGAACTCGAACAAGCGGGCGACTATTCCGGCGTGCGGAGGTCCGCGCACCGGAACAGCCGCCCGACAGCCCTGCCCGGCTACGCGACTACAGCCCCGTCGCCCGCCTCAGATCGTCCTTGAAACGGGCCAGCACCGCCGCGCCACGCTCACGCGCGGGTCCCAGACCGGCGGCCTCGCCCACCGGAACGACGACCTCCAGATAGCACTTGAGCTTCGGCTCGGTGCCGCTCGGGCGCACCACCACGCGGCCCCCGCCGACCCCCTCGGACCCGGCCAGCGCATAGCGCAGCCCGTCCGTCGGGGGCAGTGACCCGGTGCCCTGGGTGAGGTCGTCCGTACGGGCGACCGCCAGCCCGCCCAGCGCCGTCGGCGGCTCGGCCCGCAGCCGCTCCATCGCCGCGCCGATCAGCGACAGGTCGGACACCCGCACGGAGAGCTGGTCGGTGGCGTGGACGCCGTACTCGACGTCGAGGTCGTCCAGCAGGTCGCCCAGGGTGCGCCCCGCCTGCCTCAGCTCGGCGGCCAGCTCGGCGACCAGCAGCGCCGCCGTGATCCCGTCCTTGTCGCGGACGCCCTCCGGGTCGACGCAGTAGCCCAGTGCCTCCTCGTAGCCGTAGCGCAGCCCCTCGACGCGGGCCAGCCACTTGAACCCGGTCAGCGTCTCCGCGTACGGCAGCCCGGCGGACCCGGCGATGCGCTCCAGCAGGGAGGAGGAGACGATCGTCGTCGCGAAGGTGCCCTTGGCGTGCTTGTGGATCAGATGGGTGGCCAGCAGCGCGCCCACCTGGTCGCCGCGCAGCATCCGCCAGCCGTCCTCGGCCGCCGCGTCCGGTACGGCGACGCCGCAGCGGTCGGCGTCCGGGTCGTTGGCGATGATCACGTCGGGGCGCTCGCCGTGCTCGGCCTCCCAGGCACGCGCGGTCGCGTACGCGCGCGCCATCGCGCCCGGTTCCTCCGGGTTGGGAAACGCCACCGTGGAGAAGTCCGGGTCGGGCTCGGCCTGCTCGGCGACAGGCACCGGCGAGGGGAAACCCGCCCGCTCGAACGCCAGCCGCGCCGTCTCGTGGCCCACGCCGTGCATCGCCGTGTGCACCACCCGCACCTCGCGCGGCGACCCCTCGGTCAAAACGGCACCCGAACGCGCCAGGTAGGCGTCGAGCACCTCGGCGCCCAGCACCTGCCAGCCGGACTCCGCCCGTGGCACACCGGCCAGCGGGCCGACCGCGGCGATCTCGTCCGCGATCTGCCCGTCGGCGGGCGGCACGATCTGCAAGCCGTCGCCCAGGTAGACCTTGTAGCCGTTGTCGCGGGGCGGATTGTGGCTGGCCGTGACCATGATCCCGGCGGCCGCGCCCAGGTGCCGCACCGCGAAGGCGAGCACCGGAGTGGGCAGCGGCGACGGCAGCACCGCCGCGCGCAGCCCCGCGCCGACCATCACAGCAGCCGTGTCGCGGGCGAAGTCGGCACTCTTGTACCGCGCGTCGTAGCCGACCACGACCAGCGGCGCCTCGCCCCGGGCCGTCCCGCCGGCCCGGTGCGCCCGCAGATGGGCGGCGATTCCGGCCGCCGCCCGGATGACGACGGAGCGGTTCATCCGCATCGGGCCCGCGCCCAGCTCACCGCGCAGGCCCGCCGTGCCGAACTGGAGAGTGCCGGAGAACCGGTCCCGCAGCTCCTCCACCGCCCGGGTGTCGACGAGCCCGGCCAGCTCCTGGCGGGTCTGCGGGTCGGGGTCCTCGGCCAGCCACTCACGGGCCCGGGCGAGCAGCGCCTCGTCGGAGTCCCGGGCCTCCCGGGCCCGTGTCCCGGCCCCGGACGCCTCGTCGGCCTCCCGTACCCCCGTGGCCTCGTCGGCCCGTGCGTCGTCCCGCCGGGCGTCGCTCATCGTGTCTGTCCTGCCTTTCGCGGTGGAGAGCTCTCGCGAGGGAGCCCCCGTGGCGGGGCCCCCATGGTGGGGCCCCATGGTGGGGAGCCCTCGCGGTGGAGAGCTGGAGAGGGGCTGCGGGCGTGGCCTCAGAGCCGTTGGAGCACCTGGGCCAGCAGCGTGCCCATACGGGAGGCCGAGTCGCGGCCCGCCTGCAAGACCTCCTCGTGGTTGAGGGGCTCGCCGGTCATGCCCGCCGCGAGGTTGGTGACGAGGGAGACACCGAGCACCTCGGCGCCCGCCTCCCGCGCCGCGATGGCCTCCAGGACGGTGGACATGCCCACCAGGTCACCGCCGATGGTGCGGACGAAACCGATCTCCGCCGGCGTCTCGTAGTGCGGCCCGGGGAACTGGACGTAGACGCCCTCTTCCAGCGTCGGGTCGATCTCCTGGCACAGCGCGCGCAGCCGCGGCGAGTACAGGTCGGTGAGGTCGACGAAGTTGGCGCCGACTATGGGGGAGGAGGCGGTCAGGTTGATGTGGTCACTGATGAGCACCGGCTGTCCGGGGCGCATCCCCTCGCGCAGGCCGCCGCACCCGTTGGTCAGGACGATGGTCTTGCAGCCCGCCGCCACGGCCGTGCGCACCCCGTGCGCGACGGCCGCGACACCGCGGCCCTCGTACGCGTGCGTACGGCCGAGGAAGACGAGCGCGCGCTTGCCGCCCACCGTGTGGGAGCGGATCTTGCCCGCGTGCCCCGCGGCGGTCGGCGGCGGGAAGCCGGGCAGCTCAGTGACGGCCAGTTCGTGGTCGGGGACCCCGAGCGCGTCGGCCGCGGGCACCCAGCCCGAGCCCATGACGAGGGCCACGTCGTGGCTCTCCTCGCCGGTCAGGGCCCGCAGCTTGGCAGCGGCCTCGCCGGCGGTGCGGTAGGGGTCGTCGGGGATGTGCGTAGTGGCTGAAGCGTTCACGCGACGAGGGTAGCCCCTTCTCGCCTACGCGCGTAGACGTGGGACGCAACTCCGGACGAACACACGGACGAGCCCGCGCCGAGCCGCCTCCGCTGTGTACGTTCCGTGCCCCGAGCGCCCAGCCCCCCACGCGCCCCGCCCCTAGCAGGGGCGTTTACGCAGCTCCATCACATAGTCGTGCGGCGCGCCCGCGGACTCCGCCGCGTCCGCGATGTCGCCCAGATAGCGGGCCGAGGGCAGACCCCCCTCGTACCCGTTGAGCACGTAGCACCACGCGGGCTCCTCGCCGTCCAGCGTGTGCACCCGCACCCGCATCCGCCGGTATATGTCGAGCCCGACGCCCTCCCAGCGGTCCATCGAGTCCTCGTCCATCGGAGCGATGTCGTACAGCGCGACGAACAACTGCGACCGCGGCGCCTCCACGAGGGTGGCCAGCGCCCCCTCCCACCCCATGTGCTCCCCGCCGAAGGTCAGCCGCCAGTCGGTCATCCATCCGGTGCTGCGGAGGGGGGAGTGGGGGGCGCGGCGGGACATCAGGCGGGCGTCGAGGTTGCCGGCGTAGGCGGCGTAGAGCGACATCCCACGAGGGTAACGGGCCCCTCCGCCGAGGGCCCGTCCCTTCGGGGCGGGCCCTGTGCTCTTGGATCCTCTTCAGGATCGCGGCGGAGCGCGGCGCGATGCTCGGCGTGCCGCCGGGGGGCCGGCGGCTCGGGCCGCCGCCCCCGGGGCCGCGGTGGGCCGAGTGTGGGAACGCGACCCCACCTCGGCCCACTGCCGCCAGTCGCTTACTGGCTTACGCCGCCTCAGCGGCCGCTACTGCGCCTGCGTGGCTGCTGCTGCGAAGAGGTATGCGTGTGCGAGGTATGTGTCTGCGCGGCGGCGGACCGGTGTGACGAGGCCGAGTTGCCAGGGCCGCCACTACCGGAGAGCGAGTTGTTGGCGGCCGTGGCGAACGAGTTCCTCTGGAGGTTCCCCGGCGCGCTGGCCTGCCTGCTGGGCAGGGGGTCTCCCGGCCGTCGGTCGAACCGGCTGGCCGCGTAGCTGGGCACTGCCGCCCCTGCCTGCCCATAGGCAGGCGGATTTTCGAGTGAGTCAAGCGACTCCTGCTGGGGGTTCACGTCCCCGGTCTGGCTGAACCCGCTGTAGTCGTGGCTCGGGCCGTTGCCGGAGTCGCCGGCGAGCCGGAAGCGGTCGTCGTTGCCCGACGGGCCGCCGCCCTTTTGGTCTGACATTGCCGTCTCCTCGTTTTGTGCCGCGCGGGTCCTTGTGCGCGGGTCGGTCTTTTCACCACGGATCGGTGATCGCGGCGGTTCAGTGGGGCCCGCCCCAGCCATGGGCAGCACCCTTGGTCCCTGTCCTCCTGCGGGGCGGGCCCCCGATCGCCCCCCTTTCCAGTGGGGCCACCCACCCCCGAGGGTGCCGATCTCTCTCTGGGGGGCTCCTCCCCCCAGACCCCCGGCCCCTCGCCGGGGAGGCTTTGGGGCGGCGCTGCCCCCCAAAGGCCCCCCGCTACGGGGGCTCCGCCCCCCTAGAAACCCCCGCCAAGGGGCTCCGCCCCCTGGACCCCCACACCAGAGAGAACCGCAGTACGCATGCGCTGGGCCATCTCTCACACAAGAGGGAGCCGGCTCTCCCCCAGGGGGCTCCTAGGGGGGGCGGAGCCCCCCGTAGCGGGGGGCAGTTGGGGGGCAGCGCCGCCCCAACGCCCGGCCGGCGAGGCCAAGGGGGTCTGGGGGCGGAGCCCCCACCACGGCCGAGGGCACCTCAGAGAAAGAAGGGGAAGACCATGGGGGCCAGGGGCGCAGCCCCGAGGCGAGGGGGCACATGGGGGCTGGAGCCCCCAGCGACGCGGGCTCGGGGTGGGTGCGGGACAATGGGGGGGTGACTCGGATCGTGATCATTGGCGGCGGCCCCGGCGGATACGAAGCGGCCCTGGTAGCCGCCCAACTCGGCGCGGAGGTGACCGTCGTCGACTGCGACGGCCTCGGCGGCGCCTCGGTCCTCACCGACTGCGTGCCGTCGAAGACGCTGATCGCCACGGCCGAGGTGATGACGAATTTCGACTCCTCCTACGAGGAGCTCGGTATCCGGGTGGAGGACAAGACCCACGACCCGGACGACCCGGCGAGGGTCGTGGGCGTCGATCTGGGCAAGGTGAACCGCCGTGTGAAGCGGCTGGCCCTCGCCCAGTCGCACGACATCACCGCTTCGGTCACCCGTGCGGGGGGCCGCGTCATGCGGGGCCGGGGCAGGCTGGAGCCGGGGCAGGCGGTGGACGGTTCCCGTACGGTCACGGTCACGGTGGCGGACGGCAGCCAGGAGGAGCTGACGGCTGACGCGGTGCTGGTCGCCACGGGTGGTCACCCTCGTGAGATCCCGGATGCCCGTCCGGACGGCGAGCGCATTCTGAACTGGACGCAGCTCTACGACCTGGAGGAGCAGCCGGAGGAGCTGATCGTGATCGGCTCGGGTGTCACCGGTGCCGAGTTCGCGGGTGCCTACCAGGCGCTGGGCTCCCAGGTCACGCTCGTCTCCTCCCGTGACCGGGTGCTGCCGGGCGAGGACCCGGACGCCGCCGCGGTTTTGGAGGACGTCTTCCGCCGCCGGGGCATGAACGTGATGAGCCGTTCCCGTGCGGCGTCCGCGAAGCGGACGGACGACGACCGGGTGGAGGTCACGCTGCAGGACGGCCGCACGATCTCGGGGACGCACTGTCTGGTGGCGGTGGGCGCGATCCCGAACACCGCGGACATGGGTCTGGAGGAGGCGGGGGTGCGGCTCAGGGAGTCGGGCCACATCTGGACGGACAAGGTGTCGCGCACCTCGGCCCCGGGCGTCTACGCCGCGGGCGACTGCACCGGCGTCCTGGCGCTGGCCTCGGTGGCGGCGATGCAGGGCCGGATCGCGATGTACCACTTCCTCGGTGACACGGTGAACCCGCTGGATCTCAAGACGGTCGCCGCGAACATCTTCACTGATCCGGAGATCGCGACGGTCGGCTACTCGCAGGCGGACGTGGACAAGGGCGCCATCGAGGCGCGTGTCGTCAAGCTGCCGCTGCTGCGCAATCCGCGCGCCAAGATGCAGGGCATCAGGGACGGCTTCGTGAAGCTGTTCTGCCGTCCGGGGACGGGGATCATCGTCGGCGGTGTGGTCGTGGCGCCCCGGGCGAGTGAGCTGATTCATCCGATCGCGATCGCGGTTGACAACAATCTGACCGTGGAACAGATCGCGAACACGTTCACGGTGTACCCGTCGCTGACCGGGTCGATCGCCGAGGTGGCGCGGCAGTTGCACACGCGCAAGCTGGCCGAACTGCACTGAGGGGCCGGGGGGCTGTCCGAAAGGGCCTCTATACCACGTTGGGTGCCCTCCTACGAACAACTTCTGTTAATCGGCGCATACCGCTGAAAGTAGACGGTCGTTGGCGTTACTGTCAGTTTCGTGTTCGCTGCGGAACGTCGTCAATTGATCCTTGAAATGGTGCGCGCCAACGGGGCGGTCTCGCTCCGGGAGCTCGCCCGCGTCGTCCAGACCTCCGAAGTGACCGTGCGCAGGGACGTACGGGCGCTGGAGGCAGAAGGACTGCTCGACCGCCGGCACGGCGGTGCCGTGCTACCGGGCGGTTTCACCCGTGAGTCCGGCTTCCCCCAGAAATCCCATCTGGCCACCGCCGAGAAGACGGCCATCGCCGACCTCGCCGCCGGCCTGGTCTCGGAGGGCGAGGCCGTCGTCGTCGGGGCCGGTACGACGACACAGGAGCTCGCGCGGCGGCTCGCGCGGGTGCCCGGGCTGACCGTGGTCACCAACTCGCTGCTGGTGGCGCAGGCGCTGGCCCATGCCAACCGGGTGGAGGTGGTGATGACCGGCGGCACCCTGCGCGGGAGCAACTACGCGCTCGTCGGCAGCGGCGCCGAACAGTCCCTGCACGGGCTGCGCGTCTCCCGGGCCTTCCTGTCGGGGAGCGGGCTGACCGCCGAGCGGGGTCTGTCCACGTCCAACATGCTCTCCGCGAGCGTGGACCGGGCGCTGGTGCAGGCGGCCGGGGAGGTCGTCGTGCTGGCCGACCACACCAAGCTGGGGACCGACACCATGTTCCAGACGGTGCCCACCGATGTGATCACCCGACTGGTGACGGACGAGCCTCCGCCGCACGACGACCGTGCCGAGACGGAGTTGCAGGCGCTCGCCGACCGCGGGGTACAGGTCGCCGTCGCGGGCTCCGCCTCCGCCGGGCGCGGCCGCCAGGACGTGCCGATGCCCACCCCGCGGCGGGCCGCCGCGCAGGGCGGGAGCCAGCCGCCCACCCATCTGCGGCCCACGACAGCACCGGGGCCCCGGGTGGCCGATCTGGCACCGCGCCGCCGCTAGCCCGAGGCGGGTCGCCGCCGGCCGGGAACGCGCCGTCGGCGGTGTCCGAGCCCCTGTGCGGGGCCTGACACCGCCGACGGGCAGCGGGGAGAACCGGGCGGCAGCCCTGTAGCGGGGCCGCCGGGGGTTCAGTCCTTGATCTCGCAGATGACGGCGCCGGAGGAGACCGAGGCGCCGATCTCCGCCTTGAGGTCCTTCACGGTGCCGGCACGGTGGGCGTTCAGCGGCTGCTCCATCTTCATCGCCTCCAGGACGATGACCAGTTCCCCCTCCTCGACGACCTGCCCCTCCTCCACGGCGACCTTCACGATGGTGCCCTGCATGGGGGAGGCGAGCGCGTCGCCGGAGGCCGCGGAGCCGGACTTCTTGGCGGCCTTCCTGCGGGGTTTGCGTGCGCCGCCCTCGACGGCGGCACGCGCCAGCGGCATGCCCAGCGACGAGGGGAGGGAGACCTCCAGGCGCTTGCCGCCGACCTCGACGACGACCGTCTCGCGGGTCGCTTCCTCGGAGTCCTCGTCCTCGCCCGCCGACGGTGCGAACGGCTTGATCTCGTTGACGAACTCCGTCTCGATCCACCGGGTGTGGACGTCGAAGGGCTCGCCGGCGCGGCCGGTCACCTCGGGGGCGAACGCGGCGTCGCGTACCACGGTGCGGTGGAAGGTCAGTGCGGTGGCCATCCCCGTCACCTCGAACTCGTCCAGTGCCCGCGCGGCGCGCTCCAGGGCCTGGCCGCGGCTCGCGCCGGTGACGATCAGCTTGGCCAGCAGCGAGTCCCACGCGGGGCCGATGACCGACCCCGACTCCACCCCCGCGTCCAGTCGCACACCGGGGCCCGAGGGCGGCGCGAACGTGGTGACCGTGCCCGGTGCCGGGAGGAAGTTGCGGCCCGGGTCCTCGCCGTTGATGCGGAACTCGAAGGAGTGACCGCGCAGCGGCGGGTCCTCGTAGCCCAGTTCCTCGCCGTCGGCGATGCGGAACATCTCGCGGACCAGGTCGAGGCCCGTGACCTCTTCGGTGACCGGGTGCTCGACCTGGAGACGGGTGTTGACCTCCAGGAAGGAGATGGTGCCGTCCTGCCCGACGAGGAACTCGCAGGTGCCGGCGCCCTCGTAGCCGGCCTCACTCAGGATCGCCTTGGAGGCCCGGTACAGCTCGGCGTTCTGCTCGTCGCTCAGGTAGGGGGCCGGGGCCTCCTCGACCAGCTTCTGGTGGCGGCGCTGGAGGGAGCAGTCGCGGGTGGAGACGACCACGACGTTGCCGTGCTTGTCGGCCAGGCACTGGGTCTCCACGTGCCGGGGGCGGTCGAGGTAGCGCTCGACGAAGCACTCGCCGCGGCCGAACGCGGCCACCGCCTCGCGCACGGCCGAGTCGTACAGCTCGGGTACTTCCTCCAGCGTGCGGGCGACCTTGAGGCCGCGGCCGCCGCCGCCGAAGGCCGCCTTGATGGCGATGGGCAGGCCGTGTTCCTCGGCGAAGGCGACGACCTCGTCCGCGCCGGAGACCGGGTCCTTGGTGCCGGCGACCAGCGGGGCTCCGGCGCGCTGCGCGATGTGCCGCGCCGCGACCTTGTCGCCCAGGTCGCGGATGGCGTGCGGGGGCGGGCCGATCCAGTTGAGCCCCGCGTCCAGTACCGCCTGCGCGAACTCGGCGTTCTCGGACAGGAATCCGTAACCGGGGTGGACGGCGTCAGCGCCCGAGTCGGCGGCGGCCTTGAGGACCTTGGTCATGTCCAGATAGCTGGCTGCGGGGGTGTCACCGCCCAACGCGTACGCCTCGTCGGCCACCCGGACGTGGAGTGCGTCCCGGTCCGGCTCGGCATAGACGGCGACACTCGCGATTCCCGCATCCCGGCACGCGCGGGCGACGCGGACGGCGATTTCGCCGCGGTTGGCGATGAGCACCTTGCGCACGATGGCTCCCTCCTTGAAACAAGCTGAGTTTAGGTACTGGCGACACCTGACGCCGAGCCGCCCAGGGGGGTGAGCTTGCCCACACGGAGTGTCATGCGCGTCTCGCGCGGAACCGGATCCCCCCTCGTCATCCCACGGTACGCCGCTTTCGGACACTGGTTGCCCGACTCAGGGGTGTGGGCTAACTCTCTGTCCCGGTGACTCGGTCGAACCGGGGGTCTTTGTGGATTCCCTACGAGAGGAGGAGGGAAATTTTGCTGTGCGCCGTTTCCCTTGCCCCGGCATGTACCCGCCAGTAGCGTTCGCCCTGGCGAGTACACGTACCCGGAGTAACCCGGGCGCGTCGAGCGGGCGGGCCGCAACAGGCGTTCTGCCGAGGGAAGATGCAAGCCGAAGAAGGGGTGGGCGCGGTGCCAGTGCGCAGACGAGCGGTGGCCGCGGTGACGGCGTTGGTGCTGACGCTGGAGGCCGTCGTACTCGTAGGACTCAATCTCTTCCTCGGCAAGGTCGCCGACGTCCAGCAGATGTCGCTGGCGGGCATCGAGCCGCGCGCCATGACGATCTCCGCGGTGATCGGCGCCGTGCTGGTCGGCGGCTACGTGCTCACCTGCGCGCTGATCCTCGCCCGCACGGCGATCCGCGACCTGCCGCCGCGCGGGTTCTGGCGCATCGTGCTGATCAGCTGCGCCGTCGTCCACGGTGTCCTGGGAGCCTTCTGCGTCGGCCTGGTGGGGTGGACGGCCTTCGTGGTGCTGATGGCCGTCCTCGGCCTCATTGTGTGGTCGCTGACCTGGTACGGAGCCGGTGACGACGAGCCCGTCGAGCGGGCGCAGGCAAGCCCAGAAGCGGCCGCCCCCGCGCAGGGCGAGGTCAGCGCGCCACCCACAGGTCGGTGACGGCGACCCCCAGATCGGCCAGCAGCCTGCGCAACGTCGGCAGCGAGAGCCCCAGCACGTTGCCGTGGTCGCCCTCGATGCCCTCGACGAACGGGCCCGAACGGCCGTCCAGCGTGAAAGCCCCCGCCACGCGCAGCGGTTCGCCGCTGGCGACATAGGCGGCGATCTCCTCATCGGACGGGTCACCGAAGTGCACCGTCGTCGAAGCGGTCACCGAACAGCGGGCCTCCGCCGTCCGGGTGTCGATCAGGCAGTGCCCGGTGTGCAGCACACCCGAGCGGCCCCGCATGTCCTTCCAGCGGGCCGCCGCCTCCTTCGCGTCCCCCGGCTTGCCCAGCGCCCGCCCGTCCAGTTCCAGCACCGAGTCGCAGCCCACGACCAGCGCACCCGCCGCCTCGGCGCGAGCCGCCACCGCCGCCGCCTTCGCCTCCGCCAGCACCCGGGCCAGCTCCGAGGGGGTCGACGCGTCGACCGCGTCCTCGTCCACGCCGCTGACGACGACCTCCGGCGCCATCCCGGCCTGCCGCAGCAGCGCGAGACGGGCGGGGGAAGCGGAGGCGAGGACGAGACGCGGTGAGTTCATGCGAGCCATCGTAAGGATCCGCCGGACGTGCCGCGCACCCCGCGCACGCGCCCGGCGGACCCGGGCGGCTCACGAGTACGCCACCGACAGCAGCAGCAGCATCACGACCGCCACCACCACCAGCAGCACCCAGCCGAGACGGTGCACCTTCTCCTGGGCCCTGCGCAGTTCCGGCGGCGGCTCGTCGCGGGGGTCCGACCACAGCATGCGCCCCATGGTGAAACCGCGCGGGCGCCCCCGCCTGAGTACGCGTACTCAGATGCGGACGCCCCGCGGACACCGGGCACCCCGGCGGGCACGGGACCGGCCTTCACCCCGGCCAGAACGTACGGTGCCAGGCGCCGGGGCCGGGCCGCGGCAGCCCGCGCGGCACCGTACGGGCCGGCGAAGACCACGCACCCGGCGTCCGGCGGCCCGGCTCGCCCGGCGCCACGGCCGACGCGCGGGCCCGCACCACCGCCAGCGCGGCGGCCAGCTCCTCAGGCGTCGGATTGCCCCGCACGACCCGGATGGGCGGCTCGGGGGGCTGGGGGGACGTCTCAGGGGAATCCGTCATCGCGGCCTCCTCACAGCGGGATGTTGCCGTGCTTCTTCGGCGGAAGCTGCTCGCGCTTGGTGCGCAGCGTGCGCAGACCGCGGGTGATGTGACGGCGGGTCTCGGCGGGACGGATCACCGCGTCCACATAGCCGCGCTCGGCCGCCACGTACGGATTGAGCAGCGCGTCCTCGTACTCCTGCGTGAGCTGGGCGCGCAGCTCCTCGGTCTCCTGCGGGGTGCCGGCGGCGGCCAGCTTCTTGCGGTGCAGGATGTTGACCGCGCCCTGCGCGCCCATGACGGCGATCTGCGCCGTCGGCCAGGCGAAGTTGAGGTCCGCGCCCAGGTGCTTGGAGCCCATCACGTCGTACGCGCCGCCGAACGCCTTCCGCGTGATCACCGTGACCAGCGGCACCGTCGCCTCCGCGTACGCGTAGATCAGCTTGGCGCCGCGCCGGATGATCCCGTCGTACTCCTGGTCGGTCCCCGGCAGGAAGCCCGGGACGTCCACGAACGTGAGGACCGGCACGTTGAACGCGTCGCAGGTGCGCACGAACCGCGCCGCCTTCTCGCTCGCGTCGATGTTCAGACACCCCGCGAACTGCAACGGCTGGTTGGCCACCACCCCGACCGGCTGGCCCTCGATCCTGCCGAAACCGGTGACGATGTTCGGCGCGAACAGCGCCTGCGTCTCCAGGAACTCCCCGTCATCCAGCACGTGCTCGATGACGCCGTGCATGTCGTACGGCTGGTTCGCCGAGTCCGGGATGAGCGTGTCCAGCTCACGGTCCTCGTCCGAGGTCTCCAGATCCGCCTCCTCGGGGAAGACCGGCGGCTCCGAGAGGTTGTTGGACGGAAGGTAGGAGAGCAGCGCCTTCACGTACTCGATCGCGTCCTTCTCGTCACCCGCCAGGTGATGTGCCACCCCGGACGTGGCGTTGTGCGTACGGGCACCGCCCAGCTCCTCGAACCCGACGTCCTCACCCGTGACCGTCTTGATCACGTCGGGCCCGGTGATGAACATGTGCGAGGTCTGGTCCACCATCACCGTGAAGTCCGTGATGGCGGGCGAATAGACGGCACCGCCCGCGCACGGGCCGAGGATGAGGGAGATCTGCGGAATCACGCCGGAGGCGTGCGTGTTGCGGCGGAAGATCTCCGCGAACAGGCCGAGTGCCGCCACGCCCTCCTGGATACGGGCGCCGCCGCCGTCGTTGATGCCGATGATCGGACAGCCCGTCTTCAGCGCGAAGTCCATCACCTTGACGATCTTCTCGCCGTAGACCTCGCCCAGGGCGCCGCCGAAGATCGTGAAATCCTGCGAGAAGACGCAGACGGGGCGGCCGTCGATGGTGCCGTAGCCCGTGACGACACCGTCGCCGTAGGGACGGTTCGCCTCCAGACCGAAGTTCGTCGAACGGTGGCGGGCGAACTCGTCCAGCTCCGTGAACGAGCCCTCGTCCAGCAGGAGTTCCACGCGCTCGCGCGCGGTCAATTTGCCCTTCGCGTGCTGCTTGTCCACCGCGCGCTCCGAGCCCGCGTGCACGGCTTCCTTCGTGCGGTGCTCGAAATCCGCGAGTTTGCCCGCGGTGGTGTGGATGTCGATGTCGTCGATGTCTGGGCTGGGCGAGGACATCTCGGAGGGCTCCTAACCGTCACGGGGTGGCTACCGATCCGTAGGCTATCTGCGGTGTGGGCGTTACGGAGTGCGTCATTGGCCACACCGCCAGCACCCTTTTCGCTGTCGCCGCGCCCTTTCTCCCCGTCTCCGAGCACCTCTCACCTCAGAGGTAACTCCTTCCTGCCCAGGGCGGCTCCTAGGGGGGCGGAGCCCCAAACAGAGAGCACACCTCGGGGCTGGGCGGCCCCACAGAAAGACGGAGGCCATGGGGGCCCGCCCTACAAGGAAGGGGCGAGGGGCGAAGCCCCGGCAAAACGGGTCAGGGGCCGGTTTCATGGGCAGAGGTGACAGCCGAGGGCGGCACATAGTGTGGCGGTATGACGCCCAACCGCTGGTCGGACCTGTCCCGCCCCCCGCTCAACCAGACGGCCCTCCGCCGCGCCCTCCTCCACGAGGGGACCCCTCTCCACGAGGGGGACGTGCTCTGGACGCACCTGGAGGTGCTCGAGTCCGTCAACTCGACCCACACGGAGCTGGTCTCCCGCACCCGCGCGGGCGAAGCCCGCCCCGGCACCGTCCTCGTCGCGGAGGAGCAGACCGCGGGCCGGGGCCGCCTGGACCGCGCGTGGAGCGCCCCGGCCAGATCGGGGCTCTTCTTCTCCGTGCTGCTGCGCCCGGCCGCGGCAGCCGAGCGCTGGGGCTGGATCCCGCTTCTGGCGGGGGTCGCCGCGGCGGGCGCGCTCGCCCGTACCGCGGGCGTCGACACGGGGCTGAAGTGGCCGAACGACATCCTGGCCACGGGGGCGGACGAGGAGCGGAAGATCGGCGGGATCCTCGCGGAGCGCGTGGACGACGAGCACGTCGTGCTCGGCATGGGGGTGAACGTCACGCTGCGCGAGGAGGAGCTGCCGGTTCCCACGGCGGGCTCGCTCGCCCTGGCGGGCGCCCAGGGCACGGACCGCGACCCGATTCTGCGTGCCGTGCTGCGCGCGTTCGAGGACTGGTACGGGCGCTGGACGGCGGCGGACGGCGATCCCACGGCCTGCGGCGTCCTGGAGGCGTACGCGGCGGGCTGCGTGACGCTGGGCCGCTCGGTACGGGCGATGCTGCCGGGCGGGGAGGAGCTGCTGGGGGAGGCCGTGGCCGTGGACGGGGACGGCAGGCTGGTCATCGCCTCGGAACAGGGTGTGCAGCGTCCGGTAGCGGCCGGTGACATCGTCCATCTGCGTCCGGCGACCGGTAAGTGAGGTAGCGCACAACTGCCGTATGGTGGGCAATCGGCGGTGACATCGGGTGCCATCGGGCGCCGGGGTCCGGCTCACGGACGGTGCCGGTGTGCCGCCGCGAGCAGGAGCGGCAAGAGGAACGGAAGGGCTGTGCGCAGGGACGACGCGAGGGCGCGACGCCACGCCGCGGAGGGTGCGGGGAGCCCCCGGTGACCGCGGACGATCCGGGTGTGCCCCAGCAGGGGCAGGCGGCCGGCTCCCGGGAGAACGACCCGGCGAGCGGCGGGGAGGCCGACCCCGAGCGCGCCGACTCCGAGCGCCCCGGCCCCGAGCGCACCGGCCCGGCACGCGCCGGCTCGCAGGACCCGGTCGAGGCCAACGCGTTCGCCGAGGACCTGGGCGAGGCGGAGGTCGTCGAGGACGACACCGATCCCAGCGCGCTGCGGATCGAGGAGCTGATCCTCGGCTCCGCGCGTCAGTACACCCCCTTCCAGGCGGCCCGTGCGGCGGGCGTCTCGATGGAGTTGGCGTCCCGCTTCTGGCGGGCGATGGGCTTCGCCGACGTCGGGCAGGCGCGCGCGCTGACCGAGGCGGACGTGCTGGCGCTGCGGCGGCTGTCCGGGCTGGTCGAGGCGGGGCTGCTGAGCGAGCCGATGGCGGTGCAGGTGGCCCGCTCCACGGGGCAGACCACGGCACGGCTCGCGGACTGGCAGATCGACTCGTTCCTGATGGGGCTGACGGAGCCGCCCGAGCCGGGGATGACGCGCAACGAGGTCACGTTCCCGCTGGTGCAGTTGTTGCTGCCGGAGCTGGAGGAGTTCCTGGTCTACGTGTGGCGCCGCCAGCTCGCCGCGGCGACCGGGCGGGTCGTGCAGGTCAAGGACGACGACGAGATGGTCAACCGCCGCCAGGCCATCGGCTTCGCCGACCTGGTCGGCTTCACCCGGCTGACCCGGCGCCTGGAGGACGAGGAACTGGGCGAGCTGGTCGAGGCGTTCGAGACGACCGCTGCCGACCTGGTGGCCGCGCACGGCGGGCGGCTCATCAAGGCGCTGGGGGACGAGATCCTCTACGTCGCGGAGGACGCGGGCACGGCCGCCGAGATCGGGGTGCGGCTGATCGAGACGATGGCGAACGACGAGACCATGCCGGAGCTGCGCGTCGGCATCGCCTTCGGCACGATGACGACCCGGATGGGCGACGTCTTCGGCAACACGGTCAACCTCGCCAGCCGGCTGACGTCGATAGCGCCCAAGGACACCGTGCTGGTCGACGGCGCCTTCCGTGCCGAACTGACGGCCTCGGGGGCCGCTCCCGAGTCGGAGAAGGAGAGCGAGGACCTTTCGGGGTTCCGGTTCGCGCTCCAGCCGCTCTACCAGCGCCCCGTGCGGGGCCTCGGCGTGGTGGAACCCTGGCTGCTGAGGCGGCGTACCCCGCCGGGTCCCTGACGGCGTGCTCCGCGGGGTGTCCCTGTGCGCGGGGGGTGGGGCCGGGGTACGGGGTTGTCCCCCGGGAGAAAGCGGCGCGAGCGCTATCGTGACGGCCATGGATCGTGGCGAGCAGGTGTTCGGGGAGTGGGTACGGGTCCGCAAGGACGGGCACGTCGCCGAGTTGGTGATGGACCGGAAGGCGGCCATGAACGCCGTCTCGACGGCGTTCGCGGGCGCGCTCGCCGACGCGTGCGCCGCCCTCGCCGAGGACGGTGACGTGCGGGCGACGGTGCTGACCTCCACGCACGAGCGCGCGTTCTGCGTCGGCGCCGACCTCAAGGAGCGCAACGCGCTGAGCGACGCGGAACTGGGCGCCCAGCGTCCGTACACCAGCGCGGCCTACCGGGGCGTGCTGGAGCTGCCGATGCCGACCATCGCCGCCGTGCACGGCTACGCGCTGGGCGGCGGGTACGAGCTGGCGCTCTCCTGCGACCTGATCGTCGCCGACCCCTCGGCCGTGGTCGGGCTGCCCGAGGTGTCCGTCGGCGTGGTGCCGGGCGGCGGCGGCACCCAGTTGCTGCCGCGCCGGGTGGGTGCGGCGCGCGCCGCCGAGCTGATCTTCTCCGCGCGCCGGGTGGCGGCCGACGAGGCGCACACGCTCGGTCTCGTCGACCAGCTCGCACAGGCGGGCGAGGACCGCGCGGAGGCGCTGGCCCTCGCCGGGCGGATCGCGGCGCACTCGCCCGTGGGGCTGCGGGCCGCCAAGCGTGCGCTGCGCACCGGGTGGGGCATGGACCTGCGGGCCGGTCTCGAGGTGGAGGAGGCCGCCTGGCGAACCGTCGCCTTCTCCGGGGACCGCGCCGAGGGGGTCGCGGCCTTCAACGAGAAGCGGAAGCCCGACTGGCCGGGGGCCTGAGCCGCCCCTTCTCCCTTCCTCCGGGTCTCCGGGTCTCCGGTCTCCCGGGCTCCGGGCCGCGAGATGTGCCAAGAGGGCCCCGCCGCGCACGTGTCGTACGTAGAGTGAGGCTCTCCGTAGGGGGTCGCGCGGCAGAACGCCACGAAGCCTCCTAATCTTGGCCGTATGGGCCGAATACGTCAGAACGGGGACGCGGACGCGCGCCTGAGCGCCGTCGTGGGGCTGTCGCAGGCCATGGCGGCGGCGCAGACCTCCGCCCCCGCGCCGGCCCCGACCTCCCCCGGTGCGGCACACGACCCAGAGGCCGTCGCCGCCCTCTCGCACCGGGACATCGCCCACGCGGCCGCGCGGGGCGCGTGCGAGGCCATGGGCGGCACGTTCGCGGCGATCTCCGTCTGGGAGCGGGCGCGCGGGCGGCTGCGCGTTCTGGTCAACGTGGGGGACCGGGCGCCGGGGGAGGCCGAGTTCCCCGACGACGAGTCCTACCCCGCGCACGACTTCCCGCAGATCGCCGAGTCGCTGCACGAACGCTGGGCGGGCGGCGCCCGTGCCCCGGCCTGGGTGGAGGACGAGGAGGGACCGCTCCGGGACGGCGACCAGGAGGCGCCCGGCTACCGGCGGGTGGCGGTGTGGCGCCGCCGGGGCCGGGGCTCGGGCGTGATCGCCCCGATCGTGCTGCACGGGCGCGCCTGGGGTGAGCTGTACGTCGCCAGGGCCGCCGACGCGCCCGCCTTCACCAGGAACGACGCCGACTTCGCCGCTGTACTGGCCGCGCTCATCGCCTCCGGCATCGCGCAGAACGAACGGCTGGAGGAGGTCCGCCGCCTGGCCTACACCGATCCGCTGACCGGCCTGGCCAACCGCCGCGCCGTCGAGTCGCGGCTGGACGAGGCGGTCGAGCTGCACCGGGATCTCGGCACGGTCGTCAGCCTCGCGGTCTGCGACATCAACGGGCTCAAGGCCGTCAACGACCAGCACGGCCACGAGGCGGGCGACCGGCTGCTGGAACGGTTCGCCGGGGTACTGGCCGACTGCGCGGCGACGCTGCCAGGCGCCCTGGCGGGGCGGCTCGGCGGCGACGAGTTCTGCCTGCTGACCGTCGGGCCGACCGCCGACGAGGTGGTGCGTGCCGCCGACGACCTCTGCCACGGCGCGGCGGCCCTGGAGCTGGGGGAGGGCGTGGCCTGCGGCGTCGCCTCCACCGGCGACCCGGTCGGTGACGTGCGCACGGCCCACCGGATCTTCCGGCTCGCGGACGCGGCCCAGTACCGGGCCAAGGCGCTGCGCTCGGGCAAGCCGGTGGTGGCGGGCCGCGAGGGCGGACCCGACGACCCCACACTGCGGCTGGCCGCCGACCCCGCACCGCCGCCACCCACCCCGGAACGCCGCCGCTTCCGCCGGGGGTGAGCTCCGGCGGCTCTCCAGGGCCTGTCGGCTCTCCAGGGCCCGCCGGTTCGAGGACCTGCCGACTCCGGGGCCTGGCGGTTGGAGGGCCTGCCGACTCCGGGGCCTGGCGGCTCCAGGGTCCCGGTCGGTGGAGGGGCCCCGAGCGCGCGGCGCGAGTCCTAGGTCGTGTCTTCAAAGTCCCGCCTGCCTGGCGGCGCCTGGCACGCACGCTCGCGGCGTTGTCGTCGGTCGCCGCTTCCCCCAGGGCTCGGCTTCGCTCGCCCCGGGAGGTGCCCCCACGCAGGGACTCCCTCCTCCGCCTTGCGAGCGCACGCACCAGACACCGCCAGGCCCGCCCTCCGGGCGGACGCCGCTACTTTGAAGACACTCCCTAGCGGTCTGTCGGCGGCAGCGTGTCGCGCAGCGCCTGGGCGAAGGCGGCCGGGTGTTCGACGCAGCCCACGTGCCCGCCCGGGAACTGCCGGCACACGGCGCCCACCGCCTCGGCCAGAGCGGTGGCCATCGTGTGCTGGAGCTGGCCGCGCGAGGCCCGGCCGACGGCGACGACCAGCCGGTCCGCCACACCCTTCAGCTCCGTCAGGTCAGGGGCGTGGTGGCTGAAGGGCCGCAGCACGTTCCGGAGGAAGTGCGCGCTGCTCGCCTCGATCGCGGCCCGCAACCCGTCGGGCACGGGCGCGGGCTCGCCCACGGCCGGGTCCTCGACGGGTTCCGGTGCGCCGAGGACGGCACCCATGCGGGCGTAGGCGGCGCCGACCCCCTCGCGCACGGCGGTCTCCTGGATTCCGGTGAAGGCGGCCAGGACGGGATGCGGGTCCGGCAGCACGCGGATCAGCGGCGGCTCGTGGGCGATGACGAGCCGCAGGCGCTCCGGGTGCCGCGTCAGCAGTTCGACGGCTGCCACAGCGCCCGAACTGGTGCCGAGGACGGTGGCGGGCTCGTCGGGGGAGAGCAGGTCGAGCAGGCGCCGCGCGTCGGCCGCGTGCACCTCGACCGCCTGTTCCTGGTCCGGGGAGTCCAGTGGGCTGCCGCTGATGCCGCGCGGCGCGTAGCTCGCGACGGTGAAGCGGTCGGCGAGCAGCGGCGCGACGCCGTGGAAGACGTCCGCGTTCCCGGCGCCGCCCGGTATGAGCAGCAGGAGCGGCCCGGTGCCGCGCACTTCGTAGCGCAGGGTGGCGCCCGGGACGGGCAGGACGCCGACGCGCGGTGCGGTGGCGTCGGCGGGCAGGTCACTCATGGGCCGTGATCTCCTTCTCCGTGAGGTGCTGGTGCAGGTGCTGCTCGGTGCCGGTGCCGGTGCCGGTGTCCGTGCCCGGGACTTCCTCGCGCGGGCCGGCGCGGACAGCGCCAGGTCGTCCAGGCCCGCCTCGCCGGCCGGTGCGGCAGCCGCCCCGGCGATGCGCTCCACTCGGCCCGCCCGCACCGTGCGTCCCCCGTCTCTCCTCGCCGGCCCGCCGCGGCTCGTGCCGCCGCGAGCCTAGAGCCAGGGGCTCTGGGAGAGCACCTGATTTCCCCGGGACGGTCGGAGGCGGGCGACCGTGACAGATGGCAATTCACTCATTAGTGTTTCTGAATATGAATATGCACACTGTGGTCGTGGGGAGCTCGGGGACCACCCCCAAGGAGGTCATCGCCGTCGCCCGGGACGGCGCCCGGATCGAGCTGCACCCTGAGGCGGTCGAGGCGCTGCGCACCGCCCGCGGCTTCATCGACGACCTGGCCGCCAAGCCCGACCCCGTCTACGGCGTCTCCACCGGCTTCGGCGCCCTGGCCGTCCGCCACATCGGCCCCGAGCTGCGCGCCCAGTTGCAGCGCAACATCGTCCGCTCGCACGCGGCGGGCATGGGCCCACGGGTCGAGCGCGAGGTCGTCCGCGCGCTGATGTTCCTGCGGCTGAAGACGCTCGCCTCGGGCCGCACCGGCGTGCGGCCCGAGGTCGCCCAGGCGATGGCCGACGTCCTCAACACCGGCATCACCCCCGTCGTGCACGAGTACGGCTCCCTCGGCTGCTCCGGAGACCTCGCGCCGCTCTCGCACTGCGCGCTCACCCTCATGGGTGAAGGCGAGGCGGAGGACCGCGACGGCGTGGTCCGCCCGGCGGGCGAACTGCTCGCCGAGGCGGGCATCGCCCCCGTCGAGCTCCGCGAGAAGGAGGGGCTGGCCCTTCTCAACGGCACCGACGGCATGCTCGGCATGCTGCTGATGGCCTGCGCCGACCTCGCCCGCCTGTTCACCAGCGCCGACATCGCCGCGGCGCTCTCCCTGGAGGCGCTGCTGGGCACCGACCGGGTGCTGGCGCCCGAGCTGCACGCCATCCGCCCGCACCCGGGGCAGGCGGCCAGCGCCGCGAACATGCTCAAGGTGCTGGCGGGCTCCGGACTGACCGGGCACCATCAAGACGACGCCCCCCGCGTGCAGGACGCCTACTCGGTGCGGTGCGCCCCGCAGGTCGCGGGCGCCGGCCGGGACACGCTGACGCACGCCCGCACGGTGGCCGAGCGGGAGCTGGCGGCCGCTGTCGACAACCCGGTCGTGCTGCCTGACGGGCGGGTGGAGTCGAACGGGAACTTCCACGGGGCGCCCGTCGCCTACGTCCTCGACTTCCTGGCCGTGGCCGCGGCCGACCTCGCCTCCGTCGCCGAGCGCCGCACCGACCGGCTGCTCGACAAGAACCGCTCGCACGGCCTGCCGCCGTTCCTCGCGCACGACGCCGGGGTGGACTCCGGGCTGATGATCGCCCAGTACACGCAGGCGGCCCTGGTGAGCGAGCTGAAGCGGCTGGCCGTACCGGCCTCGGTGGACTCGATCCCCTCCTCCGCGATGCAGGAGGACCACGTCTCCATGGGCTGGTCCGCGGCGCGGAAGCTGCGGACGGCGGTGGACGGGCTCTCCCGGGTGATCGGCGTCGAGCTGTACGCGGCCGCGCGGGCTGTCGAGCTGCGCTCCCGCACGGCGGGCGCGGCGCCCGGTGAGGCGGCGCGCGCTGTGGTCGCCGCGCTGCGCGAGGCGGGGGCCGAGGGCCCGGGGGAGGACCGGTTCCTGGCGCCCGACCTGGGGGCCGCCGAGGCGTTCGTGCGGTCCGGCGCCCTGGTGGCCGCGGCCGAGTCCGTCACGGGACCGCTGGCCTGACTCCGGCGCCGACCGGGCCTGCCTAGCCGGTCCGGTCGGCGTCCCCGTCGTGTCCCAACCGCGTCACAGTGTCGCTGTGACGGGTGGGATGGTCAGGTTTTTCGGGGGTAGCGTTGGCTGTGGGGACGAACCAGAGGGCGAACAGCACTCCGCCGGCCGCCGCGGCGGTCGCCAGAGAGCGGCGGTGGACTGACAGCTTCGAGGGTCCGGCCTCGGACACGAAAAGGCCCTCCAGGGTGCGTCGGTACGGCGTACGGCTCGGGGGATCAGCGATGAACTGACCGTACGCGGGCTGATGTTACTGAGTGGTGGAGGCGAGGGGGAAGGCATGCTTCCGCTCTTCCTGGGAACCCGTACGTTCCGGTCTTCATCGAACGGGAACCGGACAGAACCAGAACGGCTCCGCACGCATCAAACAGGACAAGAGACGAGACGGCTCGCGAACGGGTCGGATACGTGTCCTAGACCACAGTTTTACCGAAAGTGGAACCGGTCATAGTCCCCCGTGCGTTCTTATGCAAGGAGCTGGAGCGCACATGTCCGATATCGGGCGCTGTGGGGGCTGAGCAGCTTTACCGGGGAGACATGGGGTTCCGAAGGCAGATGGAGAAGCCAGTGATGACGGGTGGGAAGCACCGCAGGGGTCTCGCGGCCACGGCTGTGCTGCTCGGTGGGGTGCTCGCGCTGAGCGGATGCGGTGGCGACGACGGGGGCGACACGGAGAAATCCGCGGCGAAGAACGACATATCCGCCGAGAAGGACGCCTCGCAGGCCCGAATAAAGATCGCCTCCAAGGACGGCGCCACCAACGCGAGCATCAACAGCGGCGGCAACGTCTCGGTCAAGAGCGGCAAGCTCACCAAGGTGAGCATGAAGGCCGCCCAGAGCGGCACCGAGGTCGAAGGCTCCCTCTCCGCCGACGGTACGTCCTGGAAGCCCGGGAAGCAGCTGGAGCGGGCCACCAAGTACGAGGTCACCGCGACGGCGAAGGACAGCGAGGGCCGCAAGGCCGTGGAGAACTCCGCGTTCACCACCGTCTCGCCCGAGAACAGCTTCATCGGCACCTACGCGGGTGAGGACGGCGCCACCGTCGGTGTCGGCATGCCGGTCTCCATCACCTTCGACAAGCAGATCCAGAACAAGAAGGCCGTCGAGTCCGCGATCAAGGTCAACTCGACCAGCGGCCAGGAGGTCGTCGGCCACTGGTTCGGCAACGGCCGGCTCGACTTCCGCCCCGAGGAGTACTGGAAGCCCAACTCCAAGGTCACCCTCGACCTCGGCCTCGACGGCGTGAACGCGGGCAACGGCAACGTCGGCGTCCAGGACAAGAAGGTCACCTTCAACATCGGCCGCGAGCAGGTCAGCACGGTCGACGTGAAGAACTACCAGATGAAGGTCGTCAGGGACGGCAAGACGATCAAGAGCATCCCGATCTCCGCGGGCAGCGCCGGCAACCCGACCTACAACGGCAAGATGGTGATCTCCGAGAAGCACAAGGAGACCCGCATGGACGGGGACACCGTCGGGTTCGGCCGCAAGGGGGCCGAGGGCTACGACATCCCCGACGTGCCGCACGCGATGCGCCTGTCCACCTCCGGCACCTTCATCCACGGCAACTACTGGGGCGCTCCCTTCGGCTCCGGCAACACCAGCCACGGCTGCGTCGGCCTGAAGGACTCCCAGGGGGCGAACAAGTCCGGCACCGACGGCGCCTGGTTCTACGAGAACTCGATGATCGGCGACATCGTCGAGGTCAAGGGCTCGCCCGACAAGACCGTCCAGCCCGACAACGGCCTCAACGGCTGGAACATGGACTGGGCGGAGTGGAAGGCCGGCTCCGCACTGTGACGCTGCCGGCCGGCGGTGCGGACCGCGCCGGCTGAGCTTCGGCACCCACGAGGGTGGCCCCCGGCAGGGGGCCACCCTCGTCGCCGTATGGAGACCCCTGTCTCCGGCGCCCACGGGCAGCAGAGGCGGGCGGACCCGGAAGGTCAGGAGAGCGAAGAGGCGCAGGAGGCCGAGGGAGGCGTCGTCACGCCAGGCCCAGTACCTTCGGGTCCGTCGCCAGCTCGCGCAGCGCCGCGCCGGGGTCGGTCACCAGGCGGCGGGCCCGCAGGTCCATCACCCCGCTGACGCCGGTCAGCTCCGCGGCGAGTGTGCCGCCGGCCGTGCGGATGAGCTGGCGCACGCGGAAGGTCTTGCCCTCGCCCCACTCGAAGGCACAGCTGACGGTCACCTCGTCACCCGCGTGCAACTCCCGCAGATACCGCACCGTCTGCTCCAGCACGACGGGCCCGACACCCCGGGCCGCCATGGCGGCCTGTTCGATACCGGCCGCTCTCAGCGCCGACCAGCGCGCGTGCTCGCTGTACTGGAGGTACACGGCTTGGTTCACATGTCCCTGGGTGTCGGTCTCGTAGCCCCGTACCGTCACCGGGACGGCGAACGGATCGGCTACGGGCTGTTCTTGTGACACGGTCTCCTCCGTCTCGCGGGCGGATACGTCGCCACCGCCCCGCCCGTCGGATGCGCGCCCGCGGCGGGCGGCGCGGCGACACCGGTCACGCTATCCGGCGGCCCGGCGGGGCGGCTCGGGGATTCCGGTCCCGGCAGGCCGCGGCGTGGCCGTCGGCGCCGCGCCGGGCGACGTCGGTGGCCGTCCCCGTCAGGTGCACGCGGGCGCCGTCAGGCCCGGTGCCGTCGATCTCCCAGTCGACGACCAGCAGCGCCGCCCCGTCGGCGACGTAGGTGTGCCGGGGGCGCACGCCGAGGGGCAGCCCGAGTGCGAGGAAGTCCGCGTTCGCGCGGGCCACGGCCTGCGGCGTGTCGGCCACGGCGCCGGCGGGAAGGCTCCACCGTCTACTTCAAGGTGTGCGACCAGAACGGCCGGCACGACAAGCTGACCTACTGCGGCGACTGGGTCAAGGCCACCGCCTGAGACGCTCGTCCAGCCGGGCCCGTTTGCGACCGCGACCACAAGGCTCTGCTGTGCGGCCCGGCGCGCGGCAGGCGCCGACCTCCACGGGGTTTCCGCCGCACGGCGCCAGGATGCCGCGTATGTCATCTTCTGCACGGAGCGCGGGGCGGGCCGCACGGGCGCCCGGATACGCGGCACCGGCCACCGGGCACCCCGCACCGGCCACCGGGCACCCCGCCTCGGTTGCCGCACACCCCACACCGGTCGCCGAGCACCCCACGGCCGCCGGGCACGTGCAGCGAGCCGCCGAGCGGCACCCGTGGCGGCGGGACGAACGCTGGTGGCTCGCCGGGGTCTGCGGCGCCTTCGGGCTGCTCTCGCTCACCCTCGTCCACCCCGGACTGCCGCTCGGCTGGGACGAGCTCGTCTACGCGAGCCGCTTTTCGCCCCACGGGCCCGAAACGCCCTTCAGCGCCCCCCGCACCCGCGGCGTACCCGCGCTCATCGCACCCGTCGCGGCGTTCAGCGACTCGGTGGTCCTGCTGCGCTGCTACCTGACGCTGACCGCTGCGCTCTCCCTCTTCCTCGGCTACCTGCCCTGGGTGGGCAGGTTCTCCCGGCGCGGGACCGTGCCGCTCGCCGCCGCGCTCTACGGCAGCGTGTGGATCGCGCTCTTCTACGCGGGCGCGGCGATGCCCAACCACTACGTGGCCACGGGCCTGGTGGCCGCCGTCGGCTGCTTCCTGCGCAGCCCCGCCACGGGACGGACCCGCGCGGGCGCGGCTGCCGCGCTCGCCCTCGCCGCCCTGATGCGGCCCAACGACGCGGTGTGGCCCGCGCTGGTACTCCTCGCCGCCGCGCTGGGCGCACGCCGGCTGCCTCTCCGCGCCCGGACGCGGACCGCGCTCGCCGTCACCTGCGGTCTCGCGGCCGGGCTGCTGCCCTGGGCCGTGGAGGCCTCGCTCCGCTTCGGCGGCGTGCTGCGGCGGGTGCGCGCCGCGAGCGAGGTCCAGGGCGGGATGAGCCCACGCCTCACCCTCGACGCCCTGAAGGCACACGCCGCCGCGCTGGACGGGCCCCTGCTGTGCCGTCCGTGCGACGGGGCGACCCTCGAGTGGTCGAACGCCGGATGGTGGCTGCTGATCCCCCCGCTGCTGCTGCTCGGCCTCCGTGCGGCCCGTCAGCAGGGGCGCACCGCTTCGGCGGCGCTTCCGCTGACGGCCGCAGCCGCCGTCGCCCTCCCGTACCTGTTGTTCATGGAGTACGCCGCCCCCCGCTTCCTGCTGCCCGCCTACGCGCTGCTCGCCCCCGTCGCCGCGCTCGGAGCCCTGCGGGCCGCACGGTGGGCCCGCGCTCGCGGAACACGGCGCGCACGCGTATGCGTCCCGCTGGGCGGTGGCGCCCTCGCCGCCCTCCACCTGGCACTCCAGCTCCAGCAGTTGGGCATCCACTCCGGCATCCAGACGGCGGTCCGCCACGACTGGCAGCGCGTCGAGGAAGTGCTGCGCGCCCACGGCGTACGCCCTCCCTGCGTCCTCGGCGGCAACAGCTCCACCGTTCCGGTGGCCCACACGGCCGGCTGCCACCCCGCCCGTGCGGGCACGCCCGACGCCCTCGTGCTCCGCGAGGCTCCGCTGCCCGCCTGGGCCGCGGCAGCCGACTGGCACCTCCACCCGGTGCCCCGCACCTACAACCCCGGCTGGCGCGTCGCCTTCCCACCCCGCGCCGACACCCTCCACGGGCCGATGGGCCTTACACGGCCGACGGGTCCTTCGTGGCCGACCAGTCCTACACGGCCGAGGGCCCGGGCGGGCGGGGTGGGAGACAGCTGAGAGGCCCTCCCCCGGCCGGCACGGGCCCGCGGCCGCAACGGTAGGGGCGAGGCACGGCGGCGTGCTTGTGCCAGTGCGCTTCGGCCGGGTGCTTCAGTCGGCGTGCTTCAGGTGGGTGGCGGCGAGTTCGGCCTGGTGGACGACTTCGGCCTCGTCCACGCCCACGAGCGTGCCACGGGTCTTGCGCAGGCGGCCGTCGACGTAGATGTCGGTGACGTTCGGCGGTTGGCCGTTGAGAACGAGTTGACTGGTCCAGTCGATGCGGGGGGCGAAGTTGAGGGTGCCGGGGGCGAGGATCAGCAGGTCGGCGCGTTTGCCGGGGGTGAGGGAGCCGACCTGGTCCGCCATGCCGATGGCCTCCGCGCCGCCGAGGGTGGCCATGCGCAGGACGGCGGGGAGTGAGGGGTACACCTCGGCGTCCTCGTGGACGGCGCGCTGGAGCCCGACGGCGGTCTTCATCACGGCGAACATGTCGGAGGTGTCGTTGGTGCCGCCGTCGTGGCCGAGCCCCGCGGTGACGCCGTGGCGGTGCAGTTTTGGCAGGGGCATGACACCTGAGGCGAGCCGCATGTTGCTGAGCGGGCAGTGCGCCACCCGCACCCCGCGGTCCCCGGTGAGGGCGATCTCCTCGCGGGTCAGGTGGATCGCGTGGTTCATCAGCAACGCAGGCCCGAAAGCGCCGACCTCACGCAGCGCCCGAATCTGCCCCGCCTCGCGGTCGCTCCTGTGCTCCAGCACATGCGAGTTGACCATGAGCCCCAGGTCGCGGGCCACCCGCCAGGAGGCCCGCAGCTCCTCGACGCCCTCCATGCCCGCGTGCACGGACACCTGCGCGGAGGCGAGCGGCAGCGGATCCAGCAGCTCCCTCTTCACCTTCCGCACCGCGCCCTCGTCGCCGGAGGCCGTGGCCATCGCGTACACGAACCGCAGCCCGGCGTCGTCGAGCGCCCGCACGTAATGCTCGCTCGTCGCGTACGGGATCGCGTGCACCCAGTCGACGACCGTCGTCACGCCGGTACGCAGCGCGTCGAGCGCCGCCAGATGGACGAAGCGGTACATGTCCGCGGCGTCGATCTTCGGCAGCGCCGGGCGGTTGCAGGACGCGAGCCAGCCGACCAGGTCCTGGTCGGAGCAGCCACCGCGGATGCTGGACTGCCACAGGTGGTTGTGTATGTCCACGAACCCCGGCATCAGCAGCTTGCCCGTCACGTCCCGTACGCGAGCCCCGTCGGGGGCCCGCAGCCGCCGCCCCACCGCCGCGATCTTCCCGTCCCGCAGCAGCACGTCACCGTGCTCGACGGAGCCCAGTTCCCCGGCGCCCTGCCGACGGTCCATGGTCAGCACGAGCGAGGCGTTCTTCAGGAGCGTGGTGCGGCGCGCTCCTCCCTCCTTCTCCGCGGCTCTCGCGAAGGCGGCGGCAGGCCGGCCGGAGGGCGCGGAAGCGGAGGCCGCCCCGGCCGCCAGTGGCACACTCCCCATGCCGACGAGCACGCTGCGACGGCGCAGCCTGTTCGTGTTCCGGTTGGTCGCGTTCCGGTGCGGCGCGTCCCGGTGGGTCGCGTGCTGGGTGCTTCCCGCGTTCCGGTCGGCGTTCGCGTCAGGTTCGGTGTTCCGATCAGTCATTGCGGTGTTCTATCGCCGCCGAGCCCCTCTCGGGCAGACGTGAACCGGTCCGCCATGCGGAAGTGGATTTCCGTCATACACCTACATGGCGCCGCTCCCCGCCGGTCGGGGCGGTGCGACAGAACTGCCCGCCACCCCTTACCGCGTGGCGAACCACGTGGCCGTACGCGCCGGTCGAGCCCCTCGCCGCCGTGTACGGCAGCGAACCGGCGCCTTCCGGCCGTGCGTCCTCCGCGCAGTACGTTTCGATGGCCGAAATTGCACCTCCGCAATGCGGAAGTGTTGTGCGCCTGCTTCCTGGCCTCCGGAGGCGACGACGAACGCCCCCGCTCGCAACCGAGCGGGGGCGGCGGGTGCGCCACGGGGCCGACGGCCTCGTCAGGCGTGCTCAGCTCTCCTTACGAGGCCGGCCCCACAGGGCAGCTCACGCCGGTACCGCCGATACCGCAGTAACCCGCCGGGTTCTTGTCGAGATACTGCTGGTGGTAGCCCTCGGCCGGGTAGAAGGGGCGGTCCTCGGCGGGGACGATCTCCGTGGTGATCTCTCCGTGGCCTGAGGCGGTGAGGACCTGCTGGTAGGCGGCCCTGGACGCCTCCGCCGTGCTCGCCTGCGCCTCGGAGTGGGTGTAGACCGCCGAGCGGTACTGGGTGCCCGTGTCGTTGCCCTGGCGGAAGCCCTGGGTCGGGTCGTGCGCCTCCCAGAAGCGCTTGAGGAGCGTCCCGTAGGAGACCTTCGCCGGGTCGAAGACGACGCGGACGACCTCGGCGTGTCCTGTGAGGCCCGAGCAGACCTCCTCGTACGTGGGGTGCGGGGTGGACCCGCCCTGGTAGCCGACGAGAGTCGTCCAGACGCCGTCCGTCGTCCAGAAGACCCGCTCGGCGCCCCAGAAGCAGCCCATGCCGAAGTCGGCCACCTCCAGGCCCTCCGGATACGGGCCCTGCAACGCCGTGCCGAGCACGGTGTGACGCTCGGGCACGGCGAACTCCGGCTCCGGGCGGCCTTGCAGGGCCTCCTCCGGGGTGGGAACGCGGTTCTTGAACCTGCCGAACAGCATGTGCTTCTCCAGACGGAAGTCGGAGTGATGGGGGGAGTCGGAGGGCCGTGTCCGGGGTGGCGGAGGCGGCGTGTGGCCGGTGTGGGGCCGGTGCGGTCGTCAGCCCTGCGACTTCGCGGACGAGGAGGGCGAGGAGGACGACGAGGCCGCCGAGGGCGCTGCGGCTGCCGAGGGCGCCGAGGACGTGGCGGCCGCTCCGGCCGTGACCTCGGTCTTCTTCTCCCCCGCCGTGGTCTTCGTGCTCTCGCCCGCCCCAGCGGCCTCAGCCGCCGCGTCTGCCTCAGCCCCCGCGTCTGCCTCGGTGGACTCGTCCGGCTCGGCGACGTCCTTGGACGTCCCCCCGGGCGTGCCGCCGTCCCCGGCCCCGTCCGGTCCGCCGACGGGGGCGCTGCCGCCCCCGGCCGCCGGCTGCTCCTCGAAGTCCACCCGGTTCATGTGCTTGTTCATCGACTTCATCAGCAGCCACACGGCCAGGCCGATGACCGCGAAGACGACGAAGCCGAGCACGCCGGGAGTCACCTTGTTCTCGTCCAGGTCCTTGGCCAGCGGAAGGACCTGGACGAGCGTTGTCTGCGTCGGGCTCATACCATCAATTCTCGCGGATCCCCGCGAAGAGGTCGTCCTCGGGGAGGGAGGTCTCCACGAGGGACTTCGCCAGCTCGTACTCCTCGGTCGGCCAGACCTCCCGCTGGATGTCCATCGGGACGCGGAACCATCCCCCGTCCGGGTCGATCTGCGTGGCGTGCGCGATGAGCGCCTTGTCACGGATCTCGAAGAAGTCGCCGCAGGGCACGAAGGTGGTGAGCTCGCGCTCCTTTACCTTCATCTTCTCCCAGCGCTCCAGCCACTCCGTGTACGGCGACTCCAGCCCGCGCTCGATCATCGCGTGGTGCATCGCCAGGGTGCGCTGCCGGTTGAAGCCCTGGTTGTAGTAGACCTTCAGCGGCTGCCAGGGCGCCCCGAACTCCGCCTCCGGATACTTCTCCGTGTCCGCGGCGTGCTCGAACGCGACCATGGTGATCTTGTGCGTCATGATGTGGTCGGGGTGCGGGTAGCCGCCGTTCTCGTCGTAGGTGGTGATCACCTGCGGGCGGAACTCGCGGATCAGCCGCACCAGCGCGCCGGCCGCCTCGTCCACCTCGACCAGAGCGAAGCAGCCCTCCGGCAGCGGCGGCAGCGGGTCGCCCTCGGGCAGCCCCGAGTCGACGAAGCCGAGCCACGCCTGCTTCACCCCCAGGATCTCCCTGGCCTCGTCCATCTCCTTCCTGCGCACCTCGTGGATGTTCGCCTCGACGTAGGTGTCGCCCTGGAGCTTCGGGTTGAGGATGGAGCCACGCTCTCCCCCGGTACACGTCGCGACCAGCACGTCCACCCCCTCGTCGACGTACTTCGCCATGGTGGCCGCGCCCTTGCTCGACTCGTCGTCGGGGTGCGCGTGCACGGCCATCAGTCGCAGTTGCTCAGTCACAACTCAATCCTCGTAAGTCGGCCATCGGCCCGCCTTCAGCGGTATCGCGGGCGGCTTCTATAGTGACCGAACGAGGACCGTGATGTATTCCCGGTACGATCCCCCGCGCCGCCGAGAGGAACCCGCGCCATGGCCGATCTGCGCCAGAAGGCCCCGGAAGGGCGCTACGGGCGTACCACAGGGAGCTCCGGCGCGGGTGTGGGCCGCACGGATGCGCGCACGGACCGCCGGCTGAAGATCACCGGTGGTGTGCTGGGAGTCCTGTTTCTGGCGCTCATCGGCTGGATCGGCGCCTCCTACGTCTCCGGGCAGGACGTCAGCGGCGAAGTGATCAAGTTCAAGGTCGTCTCCGACAGCGCGGTGGAAGTGCACCTGGAGGTGCGCAAGGACCAGAGCGCCGAAGGCGTGTGCACGCTGCGCTCCCGCGCGGAGAACGGTTCCGAGGTCGGACGCAGGTCCGCGGCGTTCGACGCGGGTACCGCGCGCGTCGACAAGGTCGTCACCGTGCGGACCACCTCCCGCGCCACCAGTGCGGAGCTGCTGGGCTGCGAGAAGAGGTAGGCGGCCGCGCGCCGGTCACTTCCGGCGGTTCTCGCCCCTTCCCCGGCCGTGCCCGCCGCTTTCGGGGTCGTCCTCCCGAGGAAAACCCGTGGAGCCCTTGAGGGAATGCCGGCCTCGCGAGGGAATGCCGCGAGGGAAGTGTCCTCCGGAGAGAATGCCGTCCTTCCGAGGGGAAAAGGGAGTCGGTTCGCGGATCAGGGGCAGGGGTCGTGGCGGCAGCACCAGCGCGACCAGGAGCAGAGCGACCCGCATGTACCGCCACGAAGCCACCCAGGCCATCACCGCCCAGCGCGCGTTCGGCATCGTCCGCACGGCCACACCGGGCGAAGCCGTCACAGCGGCGGGCACCGTGCTCGACGCGGGGCTCGACGCGGTGGAGGTGGCCCTCACCACCCCGCAGGCGCTCCGCGCCCTCGACGAGCTGACCGCGGCGCGTCCGACAGCTCTCATCGGCGCGGGATCCGTCCTCGACGAGACCGCGGCACGCGCGGCGATCGAAGCGGGCGCGCGCTTCCTCGTCTCGCCGAGCCTCCACCGGGAGGTGCTGCGCACCGGTCACCGGTACGGGGTGCCGGTGTTCCCGGGCGTCGCCTCGCCCACGGAGATCGTCCGCGCCCTGGAGGACGGCGCGGACGCGCTCAAGCTCTTCCCCGCCTCCGCCGTCGCGCCCTCGTGGGTCCGGGACGTGCGGGCGGCGCTGCCCCAGGCGCCGCTCATCCCCACCGGCGGGGTGACCGTCGAGACCGCACCGGAGTGGATCGCGGCGGGAGCCGTGGCCTGCGGTCTGGGGTCCGCGCTCACCTCGGGTGGGCCCGAGGCGGCCGGGAAGCGGGTGCCCGCGCTGCTGGACGCGCTGGCCCGCGCGAGGTGACCGCCCCACGCGGCGCGGGGCGTCCCTGGCCCCGGTGACGCGCGCGGCCTGCTCGTGTGGTGTGCTCTTGCGGCTGTGACCTGCGGCGGAGCCACGGCCTTCTTCCCTTTTCCGCCGAAATTGTTAAGCTCGTGGTTTCGCCCACCAGTGAAGGCGCAGCCTGTCTGGTAGGGCGATTGCTGCATCAGCTGACATCCCAGTACCGACGAGGAGCACCTGTGACCCAGACCAGCGACAACGTCACCTGGCTGACCCAGGAGGCGTACTCCCAGCTCAAGGCCGAGCTGGAGTACCTGTCGGGTCCTGCACGTACCGAGATCTCGAAGAAGATCGAGGCGGCTCGCGAGGAGGGCGACCTCCGCGAGAACGGCGGGTACCACGCGGCCAAGGAGGAGCAGGGCAAGCAGGAGCTGCGGATCCGCCAGCTCCAGCAACTCCTGGAGAACGCGAAGGTCGGTGAGGCTCCGGCGGACGACGGTGTGGTCGAGCCCGGCATGGTGGTGAAGATCGCCTTCGACGGCGACGAGGACGACACCATCACCTTCCTGCTGGCGTCCCGCGAGTACGCCAGCACGGACATCGAGACGTACTCCCCGCAGTCGCCGCTGGGCACCGGTGTGAACGGCAAGAAGGTGGGCGAGGACGCCGAGTACGAGCTGCCGAACGGCAAGATGGCCTCCGTCCGGATCCTGGAGGCGAAGCCCTACCAGGGCTGAGGGGCGGCGAACCGGCCCACGGGTGCTGACGGCGGGCGGCCCGCGCGTGTTGTGCGCGGGCCGCCCGCCGTTTTCCGCCCGTTGGGGCTGCCGGGCTCCGGGCTGCCGGGCTCGTCAGGCCGTGGCGTTGCGGTACTTGCGGACCGCCAGGGTGCGGAAGACCACGATGATGGCGGCCGACCAGATCAGCGAGGCCCAGACCGGGTGCTGCATGGGCCAGGCGTCCGGTACCGGATAGCCGGGCGGCAGGTTGCCGAACAGCTCCCGTGCGGCGACGACGGTGGCGCTGAACGGGTTCCACTCGGCGAGGTGCTGGAGGAAGCCCGGCATGTTCTGGGAGGGCACGAACGCGACGGAGATGAACGTCAGCGGGAACAGCCACACCAGCCCGCCCGAGGTGGCGGCCTCCGGTGTCCGCACCGAGAGGCCGATCAGTGCGCCGATCCAGGTGAACGCGTAGCCCAGCAGCAACAGCAGCCCGAATCCCGCCAGTGCCTTGGGGATGCCGTCGTGGGCGCTCCACCCCACGAGGGCGGCGACGACGGCGAGGACGACGAGGGTCAGCGCCGTCTGGACGAGGTCGGCCAGGGTGCGCCCGGTCAGTACGGCGCCGCGTGCCATGGGCAGCGAACGGAAGCGGTCGATGAGGCCCTTGTGCATGTCCTCCGCTATGCCGGCTCCCGCGCCCGCCGTCGCGAAGGTGACGGTCTGCGCGAAGATGCCCGCCATCAGGAACTCGCGGTAGGAAGCGGCGTCCGTGCCGGACCCGGGGACCTTGATAGAGCCGCCGAAGACGTAGCTGAAGAGCACCACGAACATGATCGGCTGGATCAGTCCGAAGATGACGACCTCGGGGATGCGCACCATGCGGATGAGGTTGCGCTTGGCCATCACCAGGGAGTCGGTGACGGACTGGACGATTCCGCCGCGCCCCTTCGGCGCGGTTCCGGCGGGCGCCGCCTGGGCGGTGGCACTCACTTGGTGGCCTCCTTGCGCTGCGCCGCGTTCGGGGACGCGTCGGTGTCGGTGTCCGGCTGGTTGTCGGTGTCCTTCCCCTGCTCCGGCTCGCCCTCGGCGGCGTGGCCCGTCAGGGAGATGAAGACGTCGTCGAGGGTGGGGCGGCGCAGGCCGATGTCGTCGATCTCGACGCCGCGGGTGTCCAGCTCCCGGATGACCTCGGCGAGGAGCTTGGCGCCTCCGGTGACGGGCACCGTCAGCTTGCGGGTGTGTTCCTCGACGGTGCAGCTCTCCCGCCCGGCGGCGCCGCGCAGCGCGTGGCCTTCGAGGATCTCCCGCGCGGTGGGGATCTCCTCGCGCTCGTGGACGACGACTTCGACGCGCTCGCCGCCGGTCTGGGCCTTGAGCTGGTCGGAGGTGCCGCGCGCGATGACTCTGCCGTGGTCGACGACGGCGATGTCGTGCGCGAGCCTGTCGGCCTCGTCGAGATACTGCGTGGTCAGCAGCACCGTCGTACCGCCGGCGACGAGCTCCTCGATGACCTCCCACAGTTGCTGCCTGTTGCGGGGGTCGAGCCCGGTGGTGGGCTCGTCCATGAACATCACGGGCGGGCTGACCACCAGCGCGGCGGCGAGGTCGAGCCGGCGGCGCATGCCGCCCGAGTAGGTCTTGGCGGTGCGGTCTGCGGCGTCGGCGAGGTTGAACCGCTCCAGCAGCTCCTTCGCACGCTTCTTCGCGTCGCGACCGGACATCTGGTAGAGCTGGCCGACCATCTGCAGGTTCTCACGGCCTGTCAGGTATTCGTCGACGGCGGCGAACTGCCCTGACAGGCCGATCGAACGGCGCACCGCCGTGGGGTTCTTGAGCACGTCGGTGCCCGCGACGACGGCTTTGCCCGCGTCGGGCCTCAGCAGGGTGGTCAGGACCCGGACCGCGGTGGTCTTGCCCGCGCCGTTGGGTCCGAGCAGGCCGAGCACGGTGGATTCGGGGACGTCGAGGTCGACGCCGTCCAGCGCCTTCACGTCGCCGAAGGCTTTCACCAGCCCCTCGGCGTAAATGGCACCTGGCATGGATGGTCTCCCGGGGTGTGGAGCGCGTGGCTCTACGAAAAATGCTAGATCCGTCCGAAAGTTCCGGCGTGCATACACGGACGTGCGGCGGGTTCCGGCCCGGCGACAGCAGTATGAGCCGACGCGATGTATCGCGTCAACCGCATTTCGCGATAGTCCGTGAGTTGATGGCCCGTGAGTTGATGGTCCGGGAGTTGATGGTCCGTGAGTTCGCCGTGTCCTGGTTCCGCATCCGTGTGCCGCCGTGCCCGTGTGCCGTGCCCCCGCGTCCCCGGCCCCGCACGCCCACGTTCCGTGCTCAGCGCTGACAGCGCCCAGTCGAGCCGCCCCTCAGCTGACGACCGTGTAGCCCGCCGCGCGCAGCCCGGACGCCACCTCGACGCAGTGCTCGGGGCCCTTCGTCTCCAGGTGCAGCTCCACCTCCACCTCGTCGAGTCCGAGCCGCGGGTCGGTGCGGACGTGGCTGACGTCGAGCACGTTGGCGTCGGCCGTGGACAGCTCGCTCATCAGCGCGGCCAGGGCGCCGGGCCTGTCGGACAGGCGCAGCCGCAGCGACAGGTAGCGGCCGGCCGCCGCCATGCCGTGCCGCAGCGTGCGCTGGAGGACGAGGGGGTCGACGTTGCCGCCAGAGAGCACCGCGGCGACGGGGCCCTCGAAGCCGTCGGGGGCCGACAGCAGCGCCGCGACCGAGCTGGCTCCCGCGGGCTCGACCACCAGTTTCGCCCTTTCGAGGCAGAGCAACAGCGCGCTGGAGAGGGCGTCTTCGGAGACGGTGCGGATTTCGTCCACCAGCGTGTCGATGATGCGGAACGGGACGTCTCCCGGTTTGCCGACCTTGATGCCGTCGGCCATGGTCGAGGCCGACTCCAGCGCCGTCGGCCGCCCGGCCGCCAGCGACGGGGGGTAGGCGGCCGCACCCTCGGCCTGCACCCCCACGAGCCGCACGTCGGGACGGAGCGCCTTGATGGCCACCGCCATGCCGGCGAGCAGCCCGCCTCCGCCGACACCGACCACCACGGTGCGCACCTCGGGGCACTGTTCGAGCAGTTCCAGGCCGAGCGTGCCCTGGCCCGCCACCACGTCCGGGTGGTCGAAAGGGTGGATGAAGACGGCGCCGGTGGCGTGCGCGTACTCCTTGGCCGCCTCCAGAGTCTCGTCCACCACAGAACCGTGCATGCGCACCCGCGCCCCGTACTCGCGGGTGGCCGCCACCTTCGGCAGAGGGGCGCCGACCGGCATGAAAACGGTGGAGGCCACGCCCAGCAGCGAGGCCGCGAGGGCGACGCCCTGCGCGTGGTTGCCGGCGCTCGCCGCCACGACGCCGCGCCGCCGCTCCCGCGCGGAGAGTCCGGCGATGCGCACGTAGGCGCCGCGCAGCTTGAAGGAGCCGGTGCGCTGGAGGTTCTCGCACTTGAGGTGGACCGGTGCGCCGACGAGCGAGGAGAGGTGCCGGCTTCCCTCCACGGCGGTGGTACGGGCGATCCCGGAGAGTGTTTTGTGCGCGCGGCGCACGTCGTCGAGACAGACGGGCAGGTCAAACCCGTGGGTGGCGCGGGGCGGTGCACTGGAGGCCATGCCGCCAGTCTGGCAGTCCGCCGGTACGGCCTGAGCGCGGTCGCCCGGGGTGGTCCGCGTCACTGGTTCGTGCAGCGGAGGTACACCCTGGGCCACTGCCGCGTACTCTGTCGGCACATGCTCAGGTCATCCCGACCAACAAACCATCCCTAAACCGTCAAAATTCCTCAAAAACTCCCGCAGACTGACGAAGTGAGCGCACGTGCCATGCCCACGCACCCGGACATGACGACAGACACCTCAGACACCCCGGGACGACTCCAGGACGAACCCGCGGTGCCTGCCGACAGCGGTGCCCCTTCCTCCACAGCCGTGCTGGACGCCATGCAGCACCAGCTGGCGGTGTACGCGCGCCGCGCGGAACAGACCCGGCTCGGCGGGCTCGGACAGGCCCGCAACTCCATGGACCGTGCCGCCTACCTCCTGCTCAACCGGCTCGACCAGGAGGGCCCCATGGGCGTCAAGGCGCTCGCAGCCGGCATGGGGATCGACTCCTCCACCGTGACCCGGCAGGTCGCGCCCCTCGTCGAGTCCGGGCTGGTCAAGCGGACCTCCCACCCGGAGGACGGCCGCGCGGTCGTGCTCCAGCTCTCCCCGCGCGGCGAGGCCAGGCTGGAAGAGGTCCGCTCCTCGCGGCGCAACCTGATGCAGCTCATCACGCAGGAGTGGACGGAAGAGGAACGCGGCACCTTCTGCAAGCTGCTCACCCGCTTCAACGGGGCGATGCTCGACCTGCACCCCGGCGGCCTCGGCCAGCCGCCCAGGTCAGGCTCCTGAGCCGCCCCACGGGGACACCACCGGCCGCGCGCCCGTCGAAACCGTGGCCCCGACCACCGGGGAGCGGCCCCGCGCGACGCGCTCCGGCGAAGCTCCCGACGCGCCTCTTGATTTGATCTGGCCGCCTGCCGTCCTATAGCGGCACAGGAGGCCGGGGGAGCGTCGCGCGGAACGCGCGCGGGAGGCGGCGTGCGAGAGCGTCAGGCACAGACGGAGCGCCTGAGCGCGCGCGAGTTCGAGGCGTTCGTCGCGGGGGCCGGCGGCAGGCTGCTGCACGCCGCCACCCTGCTGACCGCCGAACCCCCCGGCAGCGCGCCCGCGGCCGAGCGGCTCCTCGTACGGGCGCTGGCCCGCACCCGCGCCGACTGGTACCGGATGCGCGGCGAGGACCCCTACGAACGCACGCGCCAGGAGCTGGCCGCGCACTTCGCCCGCACCGGCCTGCGCCACCGCCGCTCCCGCGGCGGCCTGTTGGGGGCACTCACCCCCGCGGAACGGCTCGTCCTGGTGCTGCGGCTGTACGAGGGCGTCGCCGAGGAACAGGTCGCCGCCGGGCTCGGACTGCCCGTCGAGCGGATACGGACACTGCACACGCGGGCCCTGGCGACGGTGCTCAGCCGGCCACCGGACCAGGGAGCGGCGCATGAGCCTGCCTGACCGCAAGGAGGCGGAGGTGCGGCGGCTGCTGGAACAGCGCACCGCGGAGTCCGTGCCCCCGGACCTCGCCGAGCGGGCGCGCACGGAAGGGGAGCGGTTGCTGGGGCGGCGCCGGGCCCTGCGGACGGCTCTGTGGGCCGGGGCGCTGGTCGGTCTCGCCGCCCTGCTGGTGTGGGCCCTCGCCCTCGGCCCCTGGACGGCAACGCCCCCCACGACGACGTCTCCCACCGCGGGGTGGTGACACCTTCCCCTCCCTCCGCGCGGGAGGGAGGGGAAGGAACGAGGCCCGGCCCTCCCTTCCCACGCGGAGGGACGGCAAGAATCCCGCGCGGAGGGACGGGAAAAAGCGAGGCCCGTCCCCCCACCCGGAGGGACGGGAAGGAACGAGGTACTGGTACCCGTTCGCTCAGCCCAGTGCCTGGGTCAGATCGGCCAGCAGGTCGTCGGCGGACTCGATGCCGACCGACAGCCGCACCAGGTCGGCGGGCACCTCCAGGGCCGAGCCCGCGACGGAGGCGTGGGTCATCCGGCCCGGGTGCTCGATCAGGGACTCGACACCGCCGAGGGACTCACCCAGGGTGAACAGCCGAGTCCGGTCGCACACCCGCACGGCCGCCTCCTCGCCGCCCGTCACGCGGAAGGACACCATGCCGCCGAAGCCCCGCATCTGCTTCGCGGCGATCTCGTGCCCCGGATGAGAGGGCAGCCCCGGGTAGAAGACCTCGGTCACCTCCGGGTGCGCCGTCAGCAGCTGCACGAGGCGGGCCGCGTTCTCCCCGTGCCGGTCCATGCGCACCCCCAGCGTCTTGATGCCCCGCATCACCAGCCAGGAGTCGAACGGTCCCGCGATCGCCCCCATCGCGTTCTGGTGGAAGGCCAGTTCGTCACCGAGCGCGGGGTCGGCGACGACGAGGGCGCCGCCGACCACGTCGGAGTGCCCGCCCATGTACTTGGTCGTCGAGTGGACGACCACGTCGGCGCCGAGCGCCAGGGGCTGCTGGAGGTAGGGGCTGGCGAAGGTGTTGTCCACCACCAGCCGCGCGCCCGCGGCGCCGGCGACCTCCGCGACGGCCGCGATGTCGGTGACACCCAGCAGCGGATTGGAGGGGGTCTCCACCCAGACGGCCTTGGTGCGCTCGCGCAGCGCGGCCCGTACGGCGGCCGGGTCGGAGGAGTCGGCGACCGACCACTGGACGCCCCACCGCTCGGCGACCCGCGCGAACAGCCGGAACGTGCCGCCGTACGCGTCGTTCGGGATCACCACGTGGTCACCGGGTGTGAGCACGGTGCGCAGCAGGCAGTCCTCGGCCGCCAGCCCGGAGGCGAAGGCCAGGCCGCGCCTGCCGCCCTCCAGCGCGGCGAGGTTCTCCTCCAGCGCGGTGCGGGTGGGGTTGGCGGAGCGGCTGTACTCGTAGCCGCCGCGCAGCCCGCCGACACCGTCCTGCTTGTAGGTGGAGACCTGGTGGATGGGCGGGACCACGGCTCCCGTGGCCGGGTCGGCGGTCTGGCCCGCGTGGATGGCGAGGGTCTCGAAGCCGTGCGGCGGGGGCACCGAGGTCGTCCGGTCCCCGCCGCTGGTGCGGTTGTCACGCTGCTCACTCATGGGGGCGAGACTAGTGGGCCGTACGGTGGAGTGGGGGCGCGCTCACAAGAGCTCACCCCGCATTCCCACCCAGCCCGCAGCCGAACCCCGCCGCCGCCCCGTCACACCGTGGAGACCCGCCGCCATGGAAGCCCTGTTCCTGCTGATCGCACTCGCCGCTCTCTTCGGTGTGGTGGCCTATCCCGCGATGCGCCGCCGACGCCTGCGGCAGGAGGGCAGGCAGGGGCTGGTCCAGGCCGTCGACCCGGGAGCCGGGTACGGCTTCGTCCCCGCCGAGCAGCTGGACGTACGGCTGCCGGGACCCGACAGGGAACTCGTCGAGGCGCTGGAGGAGTCCCAGCGGACGCAGGACTGGGAGCCGGTGGCGCGGATGCTGGCACTGACAGGCGACGAGTACGAACTGCGCTGGCAGCGGGTGCAGTCCCTCGCGGGCGCGGCGGCCATGGAACTGGCACGCGCGCGGGAGCGGGCGCGGGAGGCCGGCGCGGAAGGACCCGCCGACGTGGTGTCCTTCAGCAAGGAGCGGGCCGCGGTCCAGCAGGACGCGCGGTGGCTTCGGCAGTGGCGCGCACAGCAGCCGCACGACCACGGCGGTGCGCAGGTGTACGCGCAGTTCCTCGTCTTCCAGGCGCTCGCCGAACCCGGTTCCGCCGACCACCGCATCATCCTGGAGGAGGCGCGCAACGTCGCCCATGACGCGGCCCAACTCGCCCCCGCCGACCCCACGCCCCACATCACCGAACTGCACATCGCCCGCCGGCTCAACTACCGCGAGGCCGATTTCGCGTCCCTGTGGGACAGCGTGCGCCGCCTGGCCCCCGACCACATGGGCGCCCACCTGGCGGCGCTGCCGTACTGGTCGGCGAAGTCGATGGGCTCCAAGGAGCAGGCCGACGGCTTCGCCCGCGCGGCGGCCGCCCACGCCCCCGAGGGCTCCCTCCTCGCCGCCCTGCCGCTGTTCGCGGCCTACGACCACCTGCCCGAGGTCAACATGGTCCGCGGCCTCTACGCGAGCGAGGAGATCAGCCACGCCATCGAGGCCGCCGAGTACGCCGTCGACCAGGTCGACGACGACCACCCGGTGCGCCCCCACGTGCTGCACCTCCTGGTGTGGTTCCTCGTCCGCGCCGAGCGCTACGGCGAGGCCATGGAGGCCCTCGCCGCCGTCGACGGCCACGTGGGCGCCGTCCCCTGGGTCGACGAGGGCGACCCGGCCGCCACCTACGCCGCCTACCGCGCACTGGCGGTCGCCGGCTGGGAGTCCACGGGAGGCGCCAGGGCCTCGCAGCCCTGACGTCTGACAGCGCTGTCAGACGGCTCCCGGATCGACAGTGACGGAGAAGGGTGCGGCAGTCCTGATCGTGCCGGTGAACACCTCGCCGTCCCGGTAGGACCTGTTGGCAGGGTCGAGGACGTAGGTGTAGACGATCGGGACACCGGTGGCGGCCTGCTCGACCCGCCGGTAGAAGGGGATGCCGGCCTTGGCGTACTGGTCGACCTTCACGATCCGGTCTGTGGTCTCCGAGCCGGGCGACACCATCTCGACGATTAAAAGCACGTGTTCGGGCGGGTAGGCGTGAGGTCGATGGTTTCCGCCCGGTAGACGATGACATCCGGACGGCGGTTGGTGAGCGGCACGTCCTGCAAGCGGACGTCGAAGTCCGTGTCCGCGTTCCAGCCCGGGCCCGCGGCTGCGTCCAGGGCATGGGCCAGAATCCGAGCCAGCCGGTTGCGCCGCTTGGAGGCGCTCGGGCTCACGACGACCATCGCGTCCACGATCTCGATGCCGGCGCACCGCTCCTCGGACCAGGAGTCGTACCGCTCCGCGCTGACGGGCGTGTGCATCCGCTCGGGCGTCGCCATCTCGGCGTCCATGGTGTACCTCCGTCGAGGAGCCTGGGCACTTCCAGCCCCGCTGAGCTCAGCCTGATTCCGGTGATATCGGGGCGATCGATGCCGGGCAGCGGCAGCACGTTCGGCGGTGGCCCCCGAGAGCCCCGCCAGGCGGTGCGCACGGCGAGTGCGGTAGGGGGCTCGTGCGGGGTCCGGTGGTGGGCCGGGTGCTGTGAGAGGCTGGAGCGATGAACAGGCTGGCTGGTGTGACCTCGCCTTATCTGCTTCAGCACGCCGACAATCCCGTCGACTGGTGGCCGTGGACGCCGGAGGCGTTCGAGGAGGCACGGCGGCGCGATGTGCCCGTGCTGCTGTCGGTCGGTTACGCCGCGTGTCACTGGTGCCATGTGATGGCACGCGAGAGCTTCGAGGACGAGGCGACGGCGCGGTTGATGAACGCCCACTTCGTGTCCGTGAAGGTGGACCGCGAGGAGCGCCCCGACGTGGACGCCGTCTACATGGAGGCGGTGCAGGCGGCCACCGGGCAGGGCGGCTGGCCGATGACGGTGTTCCTGACGCCGGATGCCGAGCCGTTCTACTTCGGTACCTACTTCCCGCCGGCCCCGCGGCACGGTATGCCCTCTTTTCCGCAGGTGCTGGAGGGGGTGCGCACCGCGTGGGAGGACCGGCGCGAGGAGGTCGCCGACGTGGCGTCCCGCATCAGCGCGGACCTCGCGGGCCGCACGCTCAGCCTCGCCGCGCCGCAGGTGCCGGGCGGCGAGGAGATGGGGGCCGCGCTGCTCGGGCTGACCAAGGACTTCGACGCGAGCAGGGGAGGCTTCGGGGGAGCTCCGAAGTTCCCGCCGTCGATGGTGCTGGAGTTCCTGCTGCGGCACCACGCCCGTACCGGCTCCGAGGGTGCGCTCCAGATGGTCGGGGCCACCTGCGAGGCGATGGCCCGCGGTGGCATCTACGACCAGCTCGGCGGCGGTTTCGCCCGCTACTCCGTCGACGCGGAGTGGGTCGTGCCGCACTTCGAGAAGATGCTCTACGACAACGCGCTGCTGTGCCGCGTCTACGCCCACCTGTGGCGGGCCGGGGGCGCCTCCCGGACGGAGGCGGGGGAGTCCGGCGGAGGGGTGGAACGGGAGCAGGCCCGCCGTGTGGCGCTGGAGACCGCCGACTTCCTCGTGCGGGAACTGGGCACAGCCGAGGGCGGGTTCGCGTCCGCGCTGGACGCCGACAGCGACGACGGGCACGGCGGCCACGCCGAGGGTGCCTACTACGTGTGGACCCCCGCGCAACTCGCCGAGGTGCTCGGTGAGGAGGACGCCGCGCTGGCGGCGGCCCGCTTCCACGTCACGGACGAGGGCACGTTCGAGGGCGGCGCCTCGGTGCTGCAACTGCGCGAGGGGGAGGGGCCGCCCGCCGACGCGGCGCGCGTGGAGTCCGTACGGCGTGCGCTGTTCGAGGCCCGCTCGGCGCGGCCCCGTCCCGCGCGCGACGAGAAGGTCGTCAGCGCCTGGAACGGCCTGGCCGTCGCCGCGCTCGCCGAGACCGGCGCCTACTTCGAGCGCCCCGACCTGGTGGACGCGGCGCGTGCGGCAGCGCGGCTGCTCGCCGAGGTGCACACCGTCGACGAGGGGCGCCGCCTGGTCCGCACCTCGCGCGAGGGCGTGCCCGGCACCAGCGCGGGGGTGCTGGAGGACCACGCCGATGTCGCCGAGGGCTATCTCGCGCTGTACGCGGTCACCGGCCAGACGGAGTGGCTGCGGCGTGCGGGCGCGCTGCTCGACACGGTGCTGGAGCACTTCGCGGCGGAAGACGGCACGCTCTACGACACCGCCGACGACGCCGAGCAGCTCATCCGGCGGCCCCAGGACCCCACGGACAACGCGGTGCCCTCCGGCTGGAACGCGGCGGCCGGCGCGCTGCTCACGTACGCGGCCTACACCGGTGACTCCCGCTACCGCGAGGCCGCCGAGAGGGCTCTCGGTGTCGTCCGTGAGCTCGCCTCCCGGGTGCCGCGGTTCCTCGGCTGGGGCCTGGCGGTGGGGGAGGCGCTGCTGGACGGGCCACGGGAGGTCGCCGTGGTCGGGGCGTCTCCCGCGCTGCACCGTGCCGCGCTGCTGTCGACCGCGCCGGGCGCGGTGGTGGCCGTGGGGGACGCGTCGGGGGAGTCGTCCGTGCCCCTGCTCGAAGGGCGCGGCCTCGTCGACGGGCGCCCCGCCGCGTACGTGTGCCGCGGCTTCGTGTGCGCGGCCCCGGTGACCGACCCCGACGCCCTGGAAGCAGCGCTGACGGAGTGATCCCGGCGCTGTCTTCGCCCCGATGGGGGAAGGGGGCGCCCCGGCTTTCTTCTACAGCGTCAGGCCGCGTTCCAGGACGTCCAGCGCCCGGGTCACCAGGTCGCGCAGCTCCTCCAGGCTGCCCGCCGGGTCCGGTCGCGGGTCCGAGCCGACCCAGGAGTACATGGCCTCCATCAGGGCTCCCAGCATGGCGCCGGTGACGATCCGCAGCTCCAGGTCGTCCTCGGGACGTCCGGTGCGTTCGGCCAGGGCTCTGCGCAGCAGCCACGCCGTGTCGGCTGAGTGTTCGCTGAGGCGGCCGCGCAGGGCGGGGATCTCGCGGATGAGGCGCACGCGCTGGAACGTCTCGGTGGCGTCCGACCGGTAGACGCGGGCCAGCGAGGCGTACAGCGCCTCGCGCAGCGCCGCGACCGGCGGCTCGCCCGGGGGCCGCTCGCGCAGGGCGTCCTCGACCAGCGCGTCGTACTCGTCGGTCAGCACGATGTCTTCCTTGGTGGGGAAGTAGCGGAAGACGGTGCTGGGGGAGACGTCCGCCTCGTCGGCGATCTGGTCGACGGGTGTGGCGTCGTAGCCCTGTTCCTCGAAGAGGTGGTAGGCGGCCGTGCGGATGGCCCGGCGGGTCTGGATCTTCTTCCGCTCGCGCAGACCCGGTCTCGCTGGGGAGGGGGCCGCGCCGGCGGCGGTGTCGTCGGCGGATGCGGTGGGTGCGGGGGGCATGAGCCTCATTGTCGGCCATGACCTGCTGGTGCGGCCATGAGCGGGCTGTCACCGGGGTGAGGGAAAACACGGGGCGAGGTGTGAGGGGCGCCCTTAGGCTGGCTCCATGCAGGTCATCCAGTCGACGAAGCTCGCCAACGTCTGCTACGAGATCCGGGGCCCTGTCCTGGAGGAGGCGCAGCGGCTGGAGGCGGCGGGGCACCAGATCCTCAAGCTCAACACCGGCAATCCGGCGGCGTTCGGGTTCGACTGCCCGCCGGAGATCCTCGAGGACATGCTCCGCAACGTGGGCACGGCGCACGGGTACGGCGACGCGAAGGGGCTGCTGGCCGCGCGCCGTGCGGTGATGCAGCACTACCAGAAGCAGGGCATCGAGGTGTCCGTCGAGGACGTCTACCTGGGGAACGGCGTCTCCGAGCTGATCCAGATGGCGATGCAGGCGCTGCTGGACGACGGCGACGAGGTGCTCGTACCGGCCCCCGACTACCCGCTGTGGACGGCGTCCGTGTCGCTGGCGGGCGGTACGGCCGTGCACTACCGCTGTGACGAGCAGTCCGACTGGATGCCCGACCTGGCGGACCTGGAGAGCAAGATCACCGACCGTACCAAGGCGCTGGTGATCATCAATCCGAACAACCCGACGGGCGCGGTCTACGACGAGGAGATGCTGCGCTCCCTCACCGACATCGCGCGCCGCCACTCCCTCCTCGTGTGCTCCGACGAGATCTACGACAAGATCCTCTACGACGGTGTCACGCACACCCCGACGACCAAGATCGCCCCCGACCTGCTGACGCTGACGTTCAACGGCCTCTCGAAGTCCTACCGGGTGGCCGGCTACCGCAGCGGCTGGCTGGCGGTGTGCGGGCCCAAGACGCACGCGGACAGCTACATCGAGGGGCTGACGATCCTCGCCAACATGCGGCTGTGCGCCAACATGCCGGCCCAGCACGCGGTGGCCGCCGCACTGGGCGGGCGGCAGTCGATCGAGGACCTGGTGCTGCCGGGCGGGCGGCTGCTGGAGCAGCGCGACGCGGCGTACGAGATGCTCACGCAGATCCCCGGCGTCACCTGCGTGCGGCCCAAGGGTGCGATCTACGCCTTCCCGCGCCTCGACCCGAAGGTGTACAAGATCAAGGACGATCGGCAGATGGTGATCGACCTGCTCCGCCAGGAGCAGATCATGATCGTCCACGGCACCGGTTTCAACTGGCCGGAGCCCGACCACTTCCGCATCGTCAACCTGCCGGCCGCCGACGAGCTGCGTGAGGCGGTGACGCGCATCGGCCGCTTCCTGGACGGATACGGGCAGCCGTGAAGGACGCGTGACCGTTCCGTCGATACGTGACAACTTTAGACGGAGTCCAAGTTAGGATGGTTTCCTGAACGCACCAGGAGGCCCTCCATGTACGAACCGATCCGCACCAAGTCGGTCCACACCGTGGCCGAGGACGCCCACGCCGAGCTGCCCCGGCGCACCCGCGAGGAAGAACTCGACATCCGGCTGGCCGGGCACCTGACCGCGCTGCTGACCGTGACCGACGAGCTGCGCGTACTGGCGCCCTCCACCGCCCTGGACACCGCGGCGCACGAGCTCGCCGCCCATGCGGCACGGCTCCTGTCGGGGCGCGCGCCCCTGCGGGCCGAGCCGACCGCCGCGCGGAGCGACGCCGCCCACGTGGCCTCGCTCCACGCGAGGGCGCACACCCTGGCGGGTACCGCCCTCGCGGTGGCCTCGTCGCGGGGCGACGAGGCCGTCACCGCTTTGATGACCGAACGCCTCGCCGCCCACACCGCCACGGAGGCGGTGCCCGCGTAAAACGTTCTCCGCGCGGGCCGCGCGGAGCGCGGTGGGGCTCAGCCCAGGCGCTGTACCAGGGCGTGGTACTCGTCCCACAGGGCCTTCGGGGTGTGGTCACCGAACGTGTTCAGGTGTCCGGGGACGAGGGCCGCCTCGTCGCGCCAGACGTCCTTGTCGACGTCGAGGACGAAGTCCAGCTCGGCCGCGGACAGCCCGAGCCCCTCGGTGTCGAGGTCCGCGCTCCGCGGGACGATGCCGACGGGGGTCTCGACCCCCTCGGCCTCCCCGTTCAGCCGCTGGACGATCCACTTGAGCACGCGGGTGTTCTCGCCGAAACCGGGCCAGACGAAGGCACCGTTCTCGTCCTTCTTGAACCAGTTGACGTAGTAGATCTTCGGCAGCTTCGCCGGGTCGGCCCCCTCGCCGACCTCCAGCCAGTGGGCGAAGTAGTCGCCCATGTTGTAGCCGCAGAAGGGCAGCATCGCGAACGGGTCGCGGCGCAGCTCGCCGACCTTGCCCTCCGCTGCGGCGGTCTTCTCGCTGGCCACGTTGGCGCCGAGGAAGACGCCGTGCTGCCAGTCGAAGGACTCGGTCACCAGCGGTACGGCCGTCGCGCGCCGGCCGCCGAAGAGGATGGCGGAGACCGGCACGCCGCGCGGGTCCTCCCACTCGGGCGCGATGATCGGGCACTGCGCGGCGGGGACGGTGAACCGCGCGTTGGGGTGGGCGGCGGGCGTCGCCGCCTCCGGCGTCCAGTCGTTGCCCTTCCAGTCGGTCAGGTGGGCCGGCTTCTCGTCGGTCATGCCCTCCCACCACACGTCGCCGTCATCGGTGAGCGCGACGTTGGTGAAGACCGCGTTGCCCCACAGCGTCTTCATGGCGTTGGCGTTGGTGTCCTCGCCGGTGCCGGGGGCGACGCCGAAGAAGCCCGCCTCCGGGTTGATGGCGTACAGCCGCCCGTCCTCGCCGAACCGCATCCAGGCGATGTCGTCACCGATGGTCTCGACGCTCCAGCCCGGGAGCGTCGGCTGGAGCATCGCCAGGTTCGTCTTGCCGCAGGCGGAAGGGAAGGCGGCCGCGACGTACTTGGCCTCCCCGCGCGGCGGGGTCAGCTTCAGCACCAGCATGTGCTCGGCCAGCCAGCCCTCGTCGCGGGCCATCACCGAGGCGATGCGCAGCGCGTAGCACTTCTTGCCGAGCAGCGCGTTGCCGCCGTACCCGGAGCCGTAGGACCAGATCTCGCGGTCCTCGGGGAAGTGGGAGATGTACTTGGTCGGGTTGCAGGGCCAGGGCACGTCGGACTCGCCTTCGGCGAGCGGCGCGCCGACGGTGTGCACGGCCTTGACGAAGAAGCCGTCGTCGCCGAGTTCGTCCAGGACCGGCTGTCCCATGCGCGTCATGGTGCGCATGGAGACCGCGACGTAGGCGGAGTCGGTGATCTCCACGCCGAGTGCGGAGAGCGGGGAGCCGAGCGGGCCCATGCAGAAGGGCACGACGTACATGGTCCTGCCGCGCATCGAGCCTTGGAAGACGCCCTGTTCCCCGGAGAAGATCTCGCGCATCTCGGCGGGGTTCTTCCAGTGGTTCGTCGGACCCGCGTCCTCCTCCCGCTCGGAGCAGATGAAGGTGCGGTCCTCGACCCGGGCGACGTCGGACGGGTCGGAGGCGGCGTAGTAGGAGTTGGGGCGTTTGACCGGGTCGAGTTTCCGGAAGGTCCCCCTGGCGACCAGCTCCCCGCACAGGCGGTCGTATTCGGCCTCGGAGCCGTCGCACCAGACCACGCGGTCCGGCTGGGTCAGTTCGGCGATCCCGTCGACCCAGGAGAGCAACTCCTGGTGGCGGGTGGGGGCGTCCTCCCCGGCCGGGGAGGAGAGGGTTGTGGTGGGAGCCGCAGTACTGCGTGCCACGATCGCTCCAGACAGGTTGAGGGTTTCTGCTGTCAAGCGCGCCCCTTGGGGGCCGCGACCCGGATGCATTCGTGGCAGTTGGTCTTTCTCGCTCATCCGGTGCCGCTTGTGCTCATCTGATCATGCGGGCGTACGCGGGTGTCTGTCCAGACGGAGGGTGTGTGTTCGTCGACACCCACGGTCATCGCGCCTGTTGTGCGCCCGTACGATGAGCAGTAAAGAACCCTTCAACCTACGGTGCCGTAGGTCCTGGGTACGATGGCGTGATGACAGACTCCGCGCCCCCGACCTCGGAGCCCGCCACCTCCTCGCCCTCGGCCGCCGCTGCCGGCAGGCTGTCCGCCTCGGCGCACCAAGCGGCACAGCTCATCAAGCCGAAGCTGCGGGGATGGCTGCACCTGGGCATGTTTCCCGCCGTCCTGATCTCCGGCATGTTCCTGACCGCTCTCGGGGACAGCGTGCGCGGCCGGATCGCGTGCGCCGTCTACACGCTGACGGCGTGTCTGCTGTTCGGAATCAGCGCGCTCTACCATCGCGGCGACTGGAGCCCGCGGGTCAACGCCGTCCTGCGGCGCCTCGACCACGCCAACATCTTCCTGATCATCGCGGGCACCTACACGCCGCTGACCATCCTGCTGCTGCCCGACGGCAGCCGTGACCTGTTGCTGTGGGGCATCTGGATCGCCGCGGCGCTCGGCATCGCCTTCCGGGTCTTCTGGGTCGGCGCCCCCCGCTGGCTCTACACGCCCTGTTACATCGCCATGGGCTGGGCGGCCGTCTTCTTCCTGCCCGAGTTCATGCGCACAGGCGGCATCGCCGTCCTGGTCTGCGTCATCGTCGGCGGCGTCCTCTACAGCGCCGGCGGCGTCGTGTACGGCATCAAGCGCCCCAACCCCTCACCGCGCTGGTTCGGCTTCCACGAGGTCTTCCACTCCTTCACGCTGGCCGCCTTCGTCGTCCACTACGTGGGCATCTCCCTGGTCGCCTACCAGCACGCGTAGGGCCTCTGGCCGGGGATCGGTCACGCGTCATGGCCGCGGGAGGTGAGCCGTCGTGGCCGAGGAGATCCCTTACGGGGAGCTGCTCGGGCTGACGCTCAGCACCGGTGAGCGGATCGAGAGCGACACCTCGGCCTCTCCCGTACGAGTCCGACCCTCACCCCGTCCGCCGCACCGCCCGTCCGGCCAGGACGTCCGTGCGCTGTCCTTCCTCGATCACCGGGCGGCCCGCCACCAGGACGTGCGGGATGCCGGTCGGCAGGGAGCGGGGCTGCTCGAACGTGGAGGTCGCCGCGACCGTGTCCGGGTCGAAGACGACCAGGTCGGCCACGTTGCCCTCCCTGACGGTGCCGCGGTCGGGCAGGCGCAGCCGGGCCGCGGCGCGGCCTGTGAGGTGGGCGACGCACTCCTCCAGTGAGAGGATGCCCAACTCGCGCACGTACCGGCCCAGGTACTGCGGGAAGGTCCCGTAGGCGCGCGGGTGCGGCTTGGCGCCCTGGAGGATGCCGTCGCTGCCGCCCGTGTGCACCGGGTGCCGCATGATCGCGCGGACGTTCTCCTCGTGGCCGACGTGCTGGAGGATCGTCGAACCGAGCCGGTCCTCGATCAGCAGCCGGTGCGCCGTCGTCCACGGCTCCTCGCCGCGCGCCGCCGCCGACTCGGCGACGGTGCGGCCCACATGGTCGGTCAGCTCCGGGTCGCTCACCCCGGAGATCTCGATGCGGTCCCACTCGATCGGCACCCCGTGGCAGCCGTCCGCGCCCTCGACCTCCATCACGTGCCGGATGCGCGCCGTCGTCGCCGGGTCGCGCAGCCGCGCCAGGGTCGCCTCGGGGCCGCCCTCGTTCGCCCAACTCGGCAGCATCGCGGCGAGCGTCGTGCAGCCGGGCGTGTAGGGGTAGGTGTCCAGCGTGATGTCGGCGCCTTCCGCCACCGCAGCGTCGAGCAGCGCCAGCAGCTCGGGTGCCCTGCCCTTGTTGACGCCGAAGTTCATGGTGGCGTGCGCCAGGTGCAGCGCGCAGCCCGCCTCACGCGTGAGCGCCACCATCTCGGCGTACGCCTCGAGCGCGCCGGCACCGTAGGAGCGGTGGTGCGGGCAGTAGTAGCCGTCGTACCGGGCCACGACGCGGCACAGTTCGGTCAGCTCGGCGTCCGAGGCGTACATGCCGGGCGTGTACGTCAGCCCCGACGACATGCCGACGGCACCCTGTTCCATGCCCTCGGCGACCAGCCGTTTCATCGTGGCCACCTCGTCGGCGGTGGCCGGACGGTCGTCCCAGCCGGTCGCCAGCATGCGCACGCTGCCCTGCGGGATCAGGTACGCCGCGTTGATGGCCACGCCCTGGCGGTCGATGCGGTCGAGGTAGCCGCCGACGGTGCGCCAGTCGAAGTCGATGTCGCTGCCGTCACCGTTCCAGCCGGTGATGGCCTCGCGGATCGCGGCGAGCGTCGTGTCGTTTGTCGGCGCGTACGACAGGCCGTCCTGGCCCAGCACCTCCAGGGTGACGCCCTGGGCCGCCTTCGCCGAGTGATCGGGGTCGCGGAGGATCGCCAGGTCGGAGTGGGCGTGCATGTCGATGAAGCCCGGCGCCAGCGCCCGGCCTTCGGCGTCGAGGGTGCGGGTGCCGCTCGGGCGCGGCTCGCCCTCCCGGGCGATGTGGGTGATGCGGCCGTTTTCGATGCCGACGTCGGCTCGGTAGGAGGGGGCGCCGGTGCCGTCGATGACGCGGGCGTCGCGGATGACCAGGTCCATGGGTGGTGCCGTCCCTTTCCGGGTGCGGGCGGGGCTGGGGCTCTTTCAGAAGAAGGTGCGGATCAGGTCGGTGACCGTGCCCTGGGCGTCGACGACCGGGATGACCTGCCACTTGTCGAAGATCGTGCAGGGGTGCGACATGCCGAAACCGATCCACTCGCCGACCTCGAGGGCGACCCCGTCCCCGACCCGCAGCCAGGCGTGCTGGTCGCTCAGCGAGGTGACGGAGATGCCCTCCGCCGGGCGCAGCGTCCCGTCGAGCCCCCGCACCGCGTGCGCCTCGGGCAGTTCCAGGTCGTGAGCGGCGTCCCGCTTGCCCGCGTTCACGAAGGCCTGACCCGGCTCGGGCCGGGAGACGACCTGCGTCCACAGGGTGAACGCGGCCTGGAGCGCACCCTCCTCGGGGTGCCGGTTGAAGGGCGTCAGGTGGCGGTAGTGGCCGTCGTCGTGGGAGACGTAGGCGCCGGAGCGCAGCAGCTTCAGCGTGGGCGCCGACATCTCGGGCAGCTCGGCGAAGGTCTCGGCGACGGCGTCGAACCAGGCGCTGCCGCCCGCGCTGACGACGATCTCGTCCAGCCCCTCGAAGCGCCCGGCCGCGTCGAACGCGGCGGCGAGGGCGACCAGTCGCCGCAGCCACTCCCGTACGGCCTGAAGGCCGGCGCCGGGCACCTCGCCCTCGTAGCCGGCGACGCCGACCAGGCGCAGTGTGCCGGTGGCGGCGACCGCGTCGGCGACGGCGGCGCACTCCTCCTCGGTACGGACGCCGGTGCGTGCCCCGTCCCCGGCGCCGAGTTCCACGACGACGTCGACGGGCCGCCCCGCTCCGGCCGCGCGCAGCGCCTCGTCCATGAGGGCGACGCCCCCTACGGAGTCGACATAGCAGACGAAGCGGAAGGACGGGTCGCCGTCGAGTTCGGAGGCGAGCCAGCGCAGCGCCGAAGCGTCCACCAGCTCGTTGGCGAGAAAGATCCGGGGCACGCCGAACGCGCGCGCGACCCGCACCTGGTGGGGGACGGCCAGGGTGATGCCCCAGGCGCCCTGCTCGATCTGGCGGGCGAACAGCTGGGGCGCCATGGAGGTCTTGCCGTGCGGGGCGAAGGCGAGGCCGTGCCGGGCGGTGTAGGCGGAGAGCGCGGCGAGGTTGTGGTCCAGGCGCTCGGCCGAGAGGGCGAGCACGGGGGTGGTGAAGCCGCCGGTGAACAGGGAGCGGCGTTCGGCGGCCAGCTCCCCGAGCGTCGTGCCCGAGGCCGCCGCGTCCGGGGGCAGGCCCTTGAAGCGGTGGTCGGCGGGCTCGTCCGCCAGCCGGGCGGCTGCGTGGGCGGCTGCGGTGTGACGGGGGCCGGGGGCTGCCATGCGGGACTCCGTGAGAGATACCGTGAAAAGGAAGTCGTTGCATATTCTGCAACGACCATTGCGTATGACGCTTATGGCTGTCTAGCATCCCGCCGAACGGCCGGTCAATGGAACCGGTCGCCCGAGCAACCGGCGCACGACGAGGAGCGGGACCCACCGTGACCACCACCCCCGAGACCGACGTCGTCTGCCTGGGCGAGTCCATGGTCACGTTCCTGCCCTCGCGTCCAGGGCCGCTGGCCGACGTGCCCTCGTTCGAGCGGACGATCGGCGGGGCCGAGTCCAACGTCGCCTGCACGCTGGCCCGCGCCGGGCACCGTGCCCGCTGGGTCAGCAGAGTGGGCACGGACGGCTTCGGCGACCACCTGGTCCGCACGATCGCCGCGCACGGGGTGGACACCACGGCCGTCGCACGCGACCCCGAGCGGCCGACGGGGATCTACTTCCGCACGGACGGCGAACGCGCCACCGGCGCCGAGCCCGCCACCGGCACGGAGCCCGCCACCGGCACGGAGCCCGCCACCGGCACGGAGCCCGCCCCGGTTTCCGAGGTGGTCTACTACCGCGCGGGCTCCGCCGCCTCCGCCATGTCCCCGGCCAACGTGGAGCCCCGCGCGGCGCGGGCCGGCCACATCCTGCACCTGACCGGCATCACCGCGGCCCTCTCGGCCGACTGCCTGGCCCTGCTGCGGACCCTCACGTCCGCGCGTCCCGCCGCGGCGCCCGGCGCGCACCCGGGGCCGCTGGTCTCCTTCGACGTCAACTACCGGGTCGGCCTGTGGCGGACGGCGCCCGAGCCGGGCGGACAGGTGCTGGGCGAACTCGCCCAGCACAGCGACATCGTCTTCGTCGGCGAGGACGAGGCCGCCGCCGCGTGGGGCGTCACCGGCGGACCCGACGCGGTACGCGAGGCACTCCCCGAGCCGGCCGTACTCGTGGTCAAGCAGGGCAGCGTGGGGGCGACCGCGTTCGTCGGGGAGTCGGCAGGCGTGTTCGCGCCGGCCCTGCGCGTGGACGTCGTCTCGCCCGTCGGCGCCGGCGACGCCTTCGCCGCCGGGTTCCTGGCCGGCACGCTGCGGGGGCTTCCGGTGCGGGAGCGGCTGCGGCACGGACACCTGAGCGCCGCCGCCGTGCTGACCGCCGCGGGCGACCTGGCCGCGCCGCCGCCGCGCGAGGCGGCCGACCGGCTGGTGGCCCTGGACGACGCGGCCTGGGAGGCACTGCGGCTGGGCCGGGGATGGAGCGCGGGGACGCCGCCGCGGACGCCACCGGGCGCGCGCGGCCCCGAGACCGCGAACGCGCGCGGCCCCCGGACCGCGAACGGCAAAAACCCCGGCGCCGGACAGCCCGGCGAGGGCCTGTACGGCGGCACGCAGGCGGAGGTGGACGCATGAGCCAGACCGTGGGCCGGGCGTTGAGCATCCTGCCGCTGCTCGCCGAGGGCCCCGCCAACCTGGAGCAGGTCGCCTCCCGGCTGGACGTGCACAAGTCGACGGCGCTGCGGCTGCTGCGGACGCTGCACGAGCACGGCATCGTCTACCGGCAGCCGGACCAGCGCTACCGGCTGGGCGCGCGCCTGTTCGCCCTCGCGCAGGAGGCGGTGGAGAACCTCGACGTCCGCGAGATCGCCCACCCGCACCTGGCCGAGCTCAACGCCGCCTGCGGGCACACCGTCCACCTCGCGGTCTACGAGGAGGACGAGGTCCTCTACATCGACAAGGTCGAGAGCCGCTACCCGGTGCGGATGTACTCGCGCATCGGCAAGCCCGTGGCGATCACCGTCGCCGCCGTGGCCAAACTGCTGCTGGCGGACCTGCCCGAGCCGGAGCGGCGCGCCGTCGCCGAACGGCTCGACTACCCCCGCTACACGTCCCGTTCGACGCCCGACGCCGCCGCGTTCCTCGCGGAGCTTGCCAAGGTGCGCGAACAGGGCTGGGCCACCGACCTGGGTGGCCACGAGGAGTCCATCAACTGCGTCGGAGCCCCCATCAGGGGCGCCGAGGGGCGCGTGGTGGCGGCCATGTCGGTCTCCGCGCCGAACGTCGTCGTCTCCGCGGACGAACTCCTCTCCCTGCTGCCCCGCGTGCGGCGTACGGCCGAGGCCATCAGCGCCGAGTACGTGGGGCAGCCGACCCTCCCGCAGCCCACGGGCGGGAGACACCCCCATCCGCGACACAAGAGAGCCGCACCATGAGCGAGAAGCTGTCCAAGACCGCACTGACCCCGGCCACCCACACGACGCCGCCCGCGAAGTTCTCGCACGGCGTGCGCAAGGGGAACGTTCTTCAGGTCGCCGGGCAGGTCGGGTTCGGCCCGGCCGTCGAGGGTCAGGCGCCGACGCCCGTCGGCCCCACCCTGCGCGAGCAGACCCTCCAGACCCTCGCCAACGTGGAGGCCATCCTCACCGAGGGCGGCGCCACGTGGGAGGACGCCGTGATGATCCGGGTGTACCTGACGGACACCGCGCACTTCGCGGAGTTCAACGAGATCTACAACGAGTACTTCGCCTCCCTGGCCCAGGCCCCGGCCGCGCGTACGACGGTGTACGTCGGCCTCCCCGCCGGTCTCCTCGTCGAGATCGACGCGCTCGCCGTCCTCGGCTGAGCTTCCTTGTCCCCACCCCGCCCCGGGGCCGCCCAGACGGGCGCTCCCCGGGGCGTGCGGCAGGGGCTCCTCTCAGCACTGAACAACGGAGTTCCCCCATGCTGTTCGCCGCCGCCGAGAAGACGCCGCCCCACACGGGCGGCCTGCTGGCGCTCATACCCGGGACCGGGGGCCTGCTCACCGTGGCGGCTCTCGGGATCATCCTGCTGCTCGTACTGATCATCAAGGTCCGCCTCCAGCCGTTCGTCGCGCTGCTCACCGTCTCCATCGCGGTGGGCCTGGCGGCGGGCCTGTCCGTCACCGAACTCTTCGGTACCGTCCAGAATTCCGACGCCGTCTCGATGATCGAGTCGGGCATGGGCGGCATCCTCGGGCACGTCGCCATCATCATCGGCCTCGGCACCATGCTGGGCGCGATCCTGGAGGTCAGCGGCGGCGCCGAGGCGCTCTCGGCGAGGCTGCTCGGCCTGTTCGGGGAGAAGCGCGCCCCGCTGGCCATGGGGCTGACGGGTCTGATCTTCGGCATCCCCGTCTTCTTCGACGTCGGCATCTTCGTGCTGGCGCCCATCGTCTACGCGGCGGCCAAGCGCAGCGGCAAGTCCGTGCTGCTGTACTGCATGCCGATGCTGGCCGGCCTGTCGATGACGCACGCGTTCCTGCCGCCGCACCCGGGCCCTGTGGCGGCCGCCGGCCTGCTCGACGTGGATCTGGGCTGGATCATCCTGATGGGTGTCGTCTGCGGCATCCCCGCGGTGCTCGCCGCGTGGGCGTACGCGGCGTGGATCGGCAACCGGGTCTTCGTCGACGTGCCGCAGGACATGCTGGAGGCCGTGGAGGAGTCCAAGCGGGCCGTGGCACGGGACGTGGGGGAGCGGGGCGAGAAGCCGGTCTCCGTGGGCACGGTCTTCGCCATCATCGGCACCCCGCTGGTGCTGATCCTGGCCGCGACGTTCTCCTCCATCGCGCTCGACCCCTCCACGGGGCGCTCGGTCATCGAGTTCATCGGCCACCCGTTCGTGGCGCTGACGGTGGCGCTGCTGCTGGCCTACTACCTGCTGGGGCTGCGCAGGGGCTGGAGCCGCAAGTCGCTGGAGACGGTCTCCACCGCCTCGCTCAAGCCGGTCGGCAACATCCTGCTGGTCGTCGGCGCGGGCGGCATCTTCGGCGCCGTCCTCCAGGGGTCCGGTGTCGCGCAGGCTCTCGCTGACGTGTTCGGGGACGCGGGGCTGCCGGTGATCGTGCTGGCCTACCTGATCTCGCTGGTGCTGCGGGTGGCGCAGGGCTCGGCGACCGTCGCCATCGTCACCACCGCCGGGATCGTGGCGCCGCTGCTGGCGCAGAGCGACCCGTCCCAGGCGCACCTCGCGCTGGTCATCATGGCGATCTCCGCCGGGTCGATCTTCGCCTCGCACGTCAACGACGGCGGGTTCTGGATGGTGGCGAAGTACTTCGGCATCTCCGAGCGGGACACGCTCAAGTCGTGGACGGTGCTGGAGTCGGTGCTCTCGGTCGCCGGGTTCGTGGTGGCCGCGTTGGTGAGCGTCTTCGTCTAGCCGCGCCGCCCCTCTTTCTCGACTCCCGCTCGGGCACCCCCGGAATCCGCTCTGCCGATTCCGGGGGTGCTCTTGTGGGGGAACGTCAACTGGCCCAAGAATGCACGGCGTCAGACCGAACGATCCTTCGGTACCGGAGAGGACCCCCCACCATGAACAGACCTCTCGTCGGCTCTCTCGCCGCCACGTTCCTCGGCGCCGCCGCCCTCACCGGCGTGTCCGCCGCACCCGCTGCCGCCGCCCCCACCGACGGCAGCACCGCCCCGGCCACCGCGCAGGCCCCCAAGGCGGCGCCCTCCTTCGAGGGCACCGTCGCGCTGAGCAACTGCTCTGGCTCCGTGGTCAAGATGCCGGCCTCGCAGCCCGGTGACCCCGCGCTCGTGCTCTCCAACGGGCACTGCCTGGAGGAGGGCATGCCAGAGCCTGGCCAGGTCATCACCGACCAGCCCTCCGACCGCTCCTTCACCCTCCTGAAGGCGGACGGCGGCGACGCGGGCACCGTCAACGCCACCAAGGTCTCCTACGCGACGATGACGGACACCGACGTCTCGCTCTACGAGGTCGGCTCGACCTACCAGGAGATCGAGGACGAGTTCGGCGTCAAGGCCCTCGACGTCGAGGCGTCCCACCCCACGCAGGGCAACGACATCACCGTCGTCTCCGGCTACTGGAAGGAGACGTACGGCTGCGCGATCGACGGCTTCGCCTACCGCCTCAAGGAGGCCGGCTGGACGATGAAGGACTCGATCCGCTACACGGCCGACTGCGACACCAAGGGCGGCACCTCGGGCTCACCCGTGATCGACAACGCCAGCGGCAAGATCGTCGGCGTCAACAACACGCGGAACGAGAGCGGTGAGGAGTGCACGATGAACAACCCCTGCGAGGTGGACGAGAGCGGTAGGACCACCGTCCGCGAGGGGACCGCCTACGGCCAGCAGACCTACCTCCTCGCGCCGTGCGTGGGGGAGGGGAACAAGCTCGACCTCGGCGCCGAGGGCTGCACGCTCCCCAAGCCGTGAGCACGCCGTGAGCACCTGGGCGTACGGACGTTGGGGCCGCACCATTCCTGTCGGTTCATCTCGAAGAATGAGGAGTACATGAGGAAGCCCCTGGTCAGTACGCTCGCGGCGGCGCTGTTCGGCGCCGCCGCGCTCACGGGCATAGCCACGGCCCCGGCGGCCGCGGCAGCAGGCGGTGAGACCCCGCCCTCCCTCGAGGGCACCGTCGCGCTGAGCAACTGCTCGGGCTCCGTGGTGAAGCTCAAGCACTCACGGCCCGACGACCCGGCGCTCGTCCTGTCCAACGGGCACTGCCTGGAAGAGGGCATGCCCGGCGCGGGCGAGGTGATCGTCGACCAGCCCACCAGCCGCGACTTCACCCTGCTGAACGCGGACGGCGGCGACGCCGGGAAGGTCCACTCGGACAAGATCGCCTACGCGACGATGACGGACACCGACATCTCCCTGTACGAGACGGACACCACGTACAAGGAGATCAAGCGCACGTACGGCATCGACGCGCTCAAGCTGGACGCGAAGCACCCGCGCGCCGGCCGTGACATCACCGTGGTGTCCGGCTACTGGAAGGAGAAGTTCGGCTGCGCGGTCGACGGTTTCGCCCACCGCCTCAAGGAGGCCGACTGGACCTGGAAGGACTCCCTCCGCTACACGATGGAGTGCCAGACCAAGGGCGGCACCTCAGGATCCCCGGTGATCGACGACCGCACCGGCAAGGTCGTGGGCGTCAACAACACCCACAACGAGGACGGGGAGATGTGCACCCTGAACAACCCGTGTGAGGTGAACGAGCAGGGCCACGTCGTCATCCGCTACCTCAACGCGTACGGACAGCAGACGTACCTGATCAACCCCTGCTTCGGCAGGGGCAACCAGCTCGATTTGGACGCGCGCGGCTGCCACCTGCCCCAGCCGCGGTCGTAACCCCTCCGCACACCGAACGCCCCCCGGGCCGGCGGACCGGCCCGGGGGGGCGTTCCATGTGCGCGCGAGAGGCGCGGGTCACATGCCGTGCACGTGGGGGCCGACCGTGGACGACCACGCGTTGCCCGCCGCCGCGTCCCACGCCGTCGACCAGGTCATGGCGCCGCGGATGCCGGGCCACTTCTCGTCGGGCGTGAAGCTGCCGCAACTCGTGCCCTTGGCCAGGCAGTCGAGGGCGTCGTTGACCACGCCGGGCTCCACGTATCCCGAGCCAGCGGCCTGCGGTGAGGCGGGGGTGCCGATGCCGACCTGCGAGGGGTCGAGTCCGCCCTTGATCTGGACACAGGCCAAAGAGGTGAGGAAGTCGACGGTGCCGGAGGGATAGACCTTGCCGTCGCAGCCGTTCATGGAGCCGCTGTTGTAGTACTGCATGTTGACGGCGGTCAGGAAGCTCTTGATGTTGAGCGCCGTCTTGAAGTACTCGTTCTGCGGCGACTGCATGTCGATGGTCTGCGGCGCCATGGTGACCACCACGTCGCTCTTGGCGGCGTGGACGGCCTCCAGGGCCTTGGTCATGTAGGTGGCGTTGAGGCCGTTCTCCAGGTCGATGTCGACGCCGTCGAAGCCGTACTCGTCCATGAGGGAGACGACGCTGTCGGCGAACGCGTCGGCCGAGGCGTCGTCACTGACGGAGACGGCGCCCTTCTCGCCGCCGACGGACAGGACGACGGACTTGCCCTCGGCCTGCTTGGCGGCGACGTCGGCCTTGAACTGCTCCTCGGAGTAGCCGAGCGCGGGGTCGAGGGTGAAGTCGACCTGTCCCGCGGTGGTGGTCGCGTCGGCGAAGGCCACGGCGATGATGTCGTACTCGTCCTGCACCTCGGCGAGGGTCTGGACGGTCGCGCCGTTGTCGAAGTTCTGCCAGTACCCGGTGACCGCGTGCGCCGGGACCTGCGAGGCGCCGGCGCGGGGTCCTGGCGCCGTGGTGGGGGTCTCGGCGTGCGCGCCGGCGGGGCCGAGGGCGAGCAGCCCGGCCGCGGCGAGCGCCGAGGTGGTCAGCGCGGCGAGTGCGCGCAGCGACGAGAAGCGTCTGGGGGGTGCCACAACTGCCTCCGATGTGGGGGGACATGGGGAGGTGGGGGTGCGCGTGCGCCGTACAACATGGTCCAGACCAATGCGGTTGTCAAGGTTCCCCGCAACGGCCGACGCCCGCGCGACCCCTTGTGCGGCGCGTCCGCAGACGGTTACATGCGCCTGCGACCTGCACGGTCGTCCACCACCCGGCCCGAAGAACCTGCGTACGGCGGAGGCAACGGCATGTCAGGCCACACCACACCCCCGGCGCCCCGCGAGGGGGCCGCACCGCCGGTGCGCAAGCCGAACTGGAAGATGATCGGCCCCGGCATGGTCGTCGCGGCGACCGGCGTCGGCGCCGGAGACCTCGTCTCCACGCTCATCGCCGGCAGCAAGTTCGGCTACACGCTGCTGTGGGCCGCCGTCATCGGCTGCGTCGTCAAGATCGCGCTCGCCGAGGCCACGGGGCGCTGGCACCTGGCCACGGGGCGCACCATCTTCGACGGCTGGCGCAGCCTCGGCGCCTGGACCACCGTCTACTTCGCCGTGTACGTCGTCATCTGGGGCTTCGTCTACGGCGCGACCGCCATGTCCTCCAGCGCACTGCCGCTCGCCGCGCTCTTCCCCGACGTCGTGCCCCTCAAGGTGTGGGCCATCATCACCGGGCTGATCGGCCTCGTGTTCGTGTGGACCAACCGCTACGCCGTCGTCGAGAAGATCATGATGGTCTTCGTCGGCGTCATGTTCGTGGTCGTCGTCTACGTCGCCCTGCGCGTCGCGCCCGACCTGCCACGAGCGCTGGCCGGACTGGTGCCCGTCCTGCCCTCGGGCTCCATCGTCTACACGCTCGGCCTCGTCGGCGGCGTCGGCGGCACCATCACCATGGCCGCCTACGGCTACTGGATCAACGCCAAGGGCTGGACCGACAGCGGCTGGATGAAGATGATGCGGCTCGACAACCGGGTCGCCTACCTCACCACCGGCGTCTTCGTCATCGCCATGCTGATCGTCGGCGCGGAGCTGCTGCACGCCTCCCAGACCGCCCTCGCCTCGGGCGACCAGGGCCTCCTCGACCTCGACCGGGTCCTCGAAGACCGCTTCGGCGCCTTCACCTCCAAGCTCTTCCTGATCGGCTTCTTCGCCGCCTCCTTCTCCTCGCTGGTGGGCGTATGGCACGGAGTGAGCCTGATGTTCGCCGACTTCGTGGAGCGGCTGCGGGCCGCCCGCGGCCAGGACGCCACCGCGGGGGTGGCGCCGCTGGCCCGCGGCGAACAGGAGCGCTCCCGGCCCTTCCGCGGCTACCTGCTGTGGCTGACGTTCCCGCCGATGACCCTGCTCTGGCTCGACAAGCCCTTCGGGCTCGTCATCGCCTACGGCGTCCTCGGCGCGTTCTTCATGCCCTTCCTCGCCGCCACCCTGCTGTGGCTCCTCAACACCGGGCGCACCCCGCGCGAGTGGCGCAACGGGCCGCTCAGCAACGTGCTGCTGGCCGCCTCCTGCGTGCTGTTCGTGGTGCTGTGCGTCCAGGAACTGCGCGACCTGCCGTGGTGACGCCCGCTTACCCGCCTCCCGGTGCCCCGAGGGGCGTGGCGGCCCGCGCCTGAGACGTCAGGCGCCGGCCGCCGCACCGGGCTCGTCGGCGAACAACTGGTCGGCGTCCGTGATCCTGAAAGCCCGCTCCAGCCAGGTGTCGAGGACCTCCGGGTCGGTGCAGGCGGCCAGGCGGGCGCGTTGGGTCTCGGTGACGGGGATACCGCGCATCTCCAGCAGACGCAGTACCGAGCGCACCTGCCCTTCGGCTTGGCCTGCGGCCTTGCCTTCGGCCATACCTTCGGCCTGGCCCTCGGCCTTGCCCTTGAGGAAGGTCTCCTCGACCAGGGTGCCGCGTCCGGGGAAGTAGCTGCCGTTCTTCATGAGCTTTCTCCAGGTCTGCCGGGCCGGGGTGTTGCCGAGGCCGGACTCCATCAGTTCCGAGTAGTAGTTGAGGGATTCGCTGTCGGCCGTGCCGAGGGCGCGTGCCAGTGCATCCAGTATGACGGTGATGTCCGGGCTCTTGCTATGTGTCATCGCCGCGAAGGTGGCCATGGCCAGGTCTTCGGCGGCTTCCTCCGGGTCGACGATCATCGGTACGTTTCCGGGTCCGAGCACCAGTGGACGCACGGTGAGGGGCTTCCAGTCGTCGGGCCCCAGGTGGAAGGGGCCGGCGGCCCACTCGGCGGTGTCCTTGTCCTGGCAGACGACCACCAGCAGGGATGCGCAGTTGTTCTGCGCGGTGAGGAACGAGAGGTAGTAGGCCCAGCTCGCGGCCTTGCCCTGGTCGCGTCGGCTCTGGGCTTCGACGGCGAGCATCACGGGAGGGCCGCCGTCGCGCGGGGTGAGCCGCAGCACGCTGTCCAGACGCCGTTCGATCGGTTTGAGTTCGGTGGCGTCGGGGGTGAGCACCTCGACCAGGGAGTCCTCGGGTAGAGAGACCCCCAGCAGCCGGAAGGTGGGGACGAGCAGCGCGGGCCGTTCCTGGAAGATCCGGTGCGCCGTCTCGTGACGGGAAGTGACCATGTGCGGAATGTATGAAGATCGGCACGGCGTGGCGCGGGAAACGGCTTTTGGTCACCGGATCGTGTGAACGTTCGGGCCCGGACTGTCTGCGCCGGTGCCGTGTGTGCGGTGGCGGGCGGTGCGGTTGAGGCCTGGGGTGGAGCGGGTAGGGGTGGGTCTTGGGGAATGGTTCCCCAGGCGGGGGGCCGTGGCTAGTGTGTGAGGTCGGCAAGGGCCTGGCAACGCGGGAGTTCGGCCTGCGGGAAGGACGGAAGGGGCGGCCCCGAACCGGCTTTCGTGGCAGACCCGGGGGAGGCGGATGTGTCCACGGCGTTAGCGGTCACCTGTACGGAACACATTCTCGCGCCGCCGGACCGGCACACGCCGCGCGCGCACGTGCTGACGCCGCCCGGTGAGCAGTCTCTCCAGGCCGCGCTCGACGAGACCCACGCGCTGCTCGAACAGCACGGCTACCTCGTCACCGTCTACCCGGCCTCCCTCCCCACCCCCTATCTGCACCGGCTGCACACCGTCAGAGCGCTGCTGGACAGCCGCCGCATCGCCCTGCTGCCCGTGCCGCTGCCGCCGCTGGCGACGGGCGTGCTGGTGCGGCAGCTGCGGCAGCTGTCCCTGTGCGACTTCTCGCCCGGAGTGCTGGGCGCTGCCGCGCGGCTGCTGACGCACTACGTGTACGCGGGGGCGGTCCTCGGCTCGGTCGCCAAGCTGGACCGCGTTCCCGTCACCGTCGGCTCGCACGCCCGTTCCTGGCTGCCCGGCACCCAGTTCGCCGTGCTGGCCTCGCCCACGCCCGAGCTGCTGCGGATCGGCGGTGCGCAGGAGAGTGAACGGGGGCTGACGGGTCCGCAGTTCGCCACCGACATGACCGTCGCCCACGGCAGGCTCGGCTCCGACTGGGCGAGCCGAACGCTGCCGGCGCGCTGGCGGGCCGGCCAGGTCGCACAGGCGCCGCTGCCCGCGGACTCGCCCGCGTGGTGGGGCACGGACAAGCTGACGGAGTTCGTGGCCGCCATCCCGGACGTCTCCGTGCTCTACCAGCTCGTCGCCTCGGTGCGGCGCGACACCTGCCACGGCTGCGGCCTCGAACTCATCGGCGACCGCTGTGCGTTCTGCGCCACCGCGCTGCCGCCGACACCGCCCGCTGCGCTCGCGTCTGCGCCCACCAGCCCTTCCCTCGCTTCCGCCGGCCCTGTGCCCGCGCACGCGCCGCCCACGCACGCCGCCCCTGCGCCCACGCACGCGGCGCCCGCCCCCGACGCGGCCCCCGTACCGCCGTCGACGCCCGCGGCGTCGCCCTCCGCGCGGCCTGCCGCGCCGTCCGCCGAGCCGTCCGCCGGGCCGCCCGCCGCGTCACCGTCCGCGCCGCCGTCCGGGCCCGGGGGCGCCGGTCACCACGTGGACGAGCGCCCCGTCGTCGCCGACCCCCGAGGTATCCGTCCATGAACTCACGCCAGCGCCGTGGCGTCCTCCTCCTCGTCCTCTCGCTCGTGTGCGCCCTCGCCGCGTTCGCCGGGGTGCTGGCCGTCGTCCGGGACGTCCAGGCCGAGGTCGGCGACGAGGTGACGGCCTACAAGCTGAAGAAGGACGTGCCCGCCTACAAGGCGGTGGAGGTCTCGCAGCTGGAGCGGATATCGATGCCCGAGCGCTGGCTGCCCGTCACCGCCGTCACCGATCTGGGCGACATCCGCGGCAAGATCGCGGTCAACCCGCTCAAGAAGGGGTCGCTGCTCCAGTCGGACATGATGGCCGAGCGGCCCGCACTCGAAGAGGGCCAGCAGGAACTCGCGATCATGATCGACGCCGAGACGGGGGTCGCCGGAAAGATCAACCCGGGCGACCGCGTCAACATCTACGCGACGTTCGAGGGCGAGCAGCGCGAGGGCACCGGACGCGGCGGCCGGGCCGGCGAGCAGAGCGGGACCCCGTCGGAGTCCCGGCTCATCGTCAGCCGCGTCAAGGTGATCGACGTGGGCGAGCTGACCCCGCTCGACGACGACGGCGACCGCGACGACCGCACCAGCCGCCGGGAGCGCGAGGGCGTGCCGATCACGTTCGCGCTCTCCACCGAGAACGCCCAACGTGTCGCCTACGCCGAGTCGTTCGCCGAACACGTCCGGCTGGCCCTCATGGCGCCGGGGGACGAGTCCGAGGTCCCCGAGGAGGACCGCATCTACACGCTCCCCTCGAACGAGTGAGGCCCCATGGACATCCGTATCCAGCCGGCCGTCAGCGACCCGGACGCAGCCCGCTCGCTGGTCACCCTGCTCAGCCAGCTGCCCGACAGCGAACCGCTGCCGCCGGCCGTGGACTCCGCCCGGCTCATGGACGTGTTGGCGCGGCAGGCCGAGGAGGCACCGGCCGAACTGCCCGAGGTCGTCCTCGTCCACGAGCTGATCGGCCCGGCCTCGGCGCTGGAGGTGATCGGCCAGGTCGCGCTCCGGTTCCCCGCCGTGGGCGTCGTCCTGGCCACCCAGGACACCAGCCCGCGGCTGTACTCGGCGGCCATGGACGCCGGAGCCCGCGGCGTGACCGGACTGCCGCTGGCCTTCGACGAGCTGGAGGCACGGGTCACCGCCGCCGCCACCTGGGCGCGGGGGGTGCGCCGCCACCTGGGCGGCGGCTACGAGCGGGGCCACGGCGTCGACCCGTACGGCTTCGGCGGGGGCGGCGGCACGCTCGTGACCGTCACCGGGGCCAAGGGCGGGGTCGGCACCACACTGACCGCCGTCCAGCTCGCGCTCGCCGCCCGCGCCTCCGGATGCGACACGGCACTGGTGGACCTCGACCTCCAGGCCGGCGACATCGGCTCCTACCTCGACGTGCGCTTCCGCCGCTCCGTCGTCGACCTCGCCGGGATCAAGGACCTGTCGCCGCGCGTCCTCCAGGACGCCGTGTACCCGCACGAGACGGGTCTGGGACTGCTGCTGGCACCGGCGGAGGGGGAGCGCGGCGAAGAGGTGGACGAGCGGGCCGCCCGGCAGCTGGTGGCCGCCCTGCGCTCCCGCTACGAGGTCGTCGTCGTGGACTGCGGCACCCAGATGCACGCGGGCAACGCCGCCGCCATCGAGTCGGCCGACGCGGCGCTGCTGCTGACCACCCCCGACGTGATCGCCGTGCGCGGCGCCACCCGCATGGTGCGGCTGTGGGACCGGCTCCAGATCCGCAAGGCGGAGGAGACGCTGACCGTCGTCAACCGCTCCTCCCGGCACAGCGAGATCCAGCCGCAGCTCGTCGCCCGCATCACCGGCACCCCCGTGGCGCGCACGAGCGTGCCCGCCCACTTCAAGGAACTCCAGTCCGCGCTGGACGCGGGACGGATGCAGGACCTCGACCCCAAGGGCAGCGTGCGGCAGGCGCTGTGGGGGCTCGCGGGGGAACTCGGGATCACGGCGCAGACCCGGGCCCGGACGCAGCCCCCGCTCCCCGGTCCCTCGGGCGGCCGGGGAAGCGGACGGCGGCAGCACGGGGGCGGCGCCGGCACGGACGGCGGTGCCGCTGGCGCGGCGACGGGTACGGGCGGCGGTGCGGCGGGCGCGAACCGGTCACGGCACGCGCTGCCGCCGGGCGGCTCGCCGGGCGCCGACCGGGACCTGGCCGCCCCGGGGACGCCGGGGCCCGAGACCGCGCCCTCCTCCTCCGACACGGGCGCTGCGGGGTTCCTGCGGCGCCGGATCGCGCCCCGTATCCGGCAGGAGGGCGAGCGGGGCGCGCTGTCCGTCGAGTTCGCCGGCATGGCGCCCGTCGTGCTGCTGACACTCGTCCTGCTGTGGCAGTGCGTGCTGATCGGCTACACCTTCACCCTCGCCGGCAACTCCGCCGACGAGGCCGCCCGCGCCGCCACCGCGGCCGCCGCATACGGCGACCCGCGGGCGGCGTGCGAGTCCGCCGCGCGCGCACACCTGCCCGCCAAGTGGCGCGCGGGCTCCTCGGTCAGTTGCAGCCAAGGCGGCACGGTGTGGAAGGCCGACGTCGACCTGCGGACTCCCATCCTGTTTCCGGGCGCGGCGGGACTGCCGTTCACCGTCGGCGGCGAGGCGGGCGCGGCGGAGGAGGGGTGAGGCGGCATGAGACGGCGCGAGCGGCACCGCGAGGGCGGGGCCTTCGCCGCACCGAGGCGCCGGGGCCCCCGCGGCGTGCGGTCCGACCGGGGGTCCAGCGCACTGGAGTTCGCCGGGATGCTGCCGCTGCTGCTGTTCGTGGCGATGGCCGTCATCCAGTTGGGCATCGTCGGCTACGCCGTGCAGCAGGCGGGTACGGGGGCGCGGGCGGCGGCCAGGGTGGCCGCGCAGGCGGAGATCGCCGACCGGTACCGGGCGAGCGGCCGGGCGGCCATGTCCGACTGGACGGCACGCCGCAGCAGCTTCGCCCTGTCGGACGGGGGCGACGAGGTCGAGGTCACCGTCACGGTGTCCATCCCCTCGCTGATCCCCGGTGTCGACAGCCTGGGAGAGGCGTCGAGGTCCGCGACGATGCCGAACGAGAGCGACGCGTGAGCGCGTGCGAGCGAGCCGGCACGAGGACGGCCGGGGCCGCCGTGACAAGGGTCGGGCACATGAGCGAGGGGGGACGATGAGTCTGCGCTCCCGGATCACCGCGGTCACCGCGCACCAGGGGCCCGAGGCCGCCGCGGGGGGCGGGGCACCCGCCGACCCCACCGGCCACCTGGTGGCGACCTACCGCACCAAGCTGCTGGAGGAGATCGACCTCGCCGAGATGTCGGCGCTGACCCCGGCCGAACGCCGGGCCCGCCTGGAGAGGGTGCTCGGCCATCTCATCAGCCGGGAGGGTCCCGTCCTGGCGACCGGCGACCGCACGCTGCTCATCCGCCGCGTGGTCGACGAGGCGCTCGGACTGGGGGTCCTGGAGCCGCTGCTGGAGGACGGCTCGATCACCGAGATCATGGTCAACGGGCCCGACCAGATCTTCGTCGAGCGCGGCGGCCGGGTCGAGCAGGTACCCGTCCGCTTCGCCTCCGACGAGCAGCTGATGCAGACCATCGAACGCATCGTCTCCACCGTCAACCGGCGCGTGGACGAGTCGAACCCCATGGTGGACGCCCGGCTGCCCTCCGGGGAACGGGTCAACGTGATCATCCCGCCCCTGTCGCTGACGGGCGCCACCCTCACCATCCGCAGGTTCCCCCGCGCCTACACGCTCGGCGAACTCATCGATCTGGGCACCCTGGACGAACACATGCTGGCGCTGCTGTCCGGCTTCATCCGGGCCCGCCTCAACGTCATCGTCTCCGGCGGCACGGGCAGCGGGAAGACGACACTCCTCAACGCCCTCTCGGCGCTCATCCCCGAGCGCGAGCGCATCATCACCGTCGAGGACGCCGCCGAACTCCAGCTCCAGCAGGGCCACGTCATCCGGCTGGAGACGCGGCCGCCCAACGTCGAGGGCAGAGGCCAGGTCACCGTCCGCGACCTGGTGCGCAACTCGCTGCGCATGCGCCCCGACCGCATCATCGTCGGCGAAGTGCGCGGCGGCGAGACGCTGGACATGCTCCAGGCCATGTCCACCGGGCACGACGGATCGCTGGCGACCGTGCACGCCAACAGCGCCGAAGACGCGCTGATGCGGCTACAGACCCTGGCCTCCATGTCCGAGGTCGAGGTGCCGTTCGCGGCGCTACAGGACCAGATCAACTCCGCCGTCGACGTCCTCATCCAGCTCGCCCGCCTCGCGGACGGCACCCGCAAGGTCGTCGAGATCGCCCTGCTGGCCTCCCACGGGCGCGAGACCTTCCAGCTCGCGACGGTCTCCCGGTTCGCCGCCCGGCCCATGGGCCCGGACGGCCGGGTGCACGGCGCCTTCGAGCACCTGCCGCTGCCGCGCCGCGTCGCCGAGCGGCTCCAGCTGGCGGGCGAGCCGGTGCCCGCGGCGTTCGGCGTCGCCCGCGGCGACGACCAGCTCGCCACCCGGGAGGCCGTGTGATCCCTCCGTACGCGCACGCGGCACCGTCCGGGCTCCCGTCCCCCGCGCCGCCGGCCCCGTCCCCCGCGCCGTCACCTCAGGGCTCGGCGGCGGTCCTGGCGCTGGACGCCGCGGCGCAGTTCGCGCTCTCGGCCGCGCTGGTCGCCTGCGCGCTGGCCGTCGCGGGCGTGCTCACCTACCTCTCCGGACGGGCACGCAGGCGGG
>NZ_QOIM01000028.1 GCF_003323735.1 Streptomyces reniochalinae
TCGTGCTTGTCCATGATGGCCTTGGCCTCACGGATCCAGCCGTCCAGGTTGTCGGGGTAGGACTTGCCCTTCTCGGCCTTCTTCTCGCCGGCCTTGTCGGCCTTCTTGTCGCCCTTGTCGGCCTTGTCGTCCTTGTCGGCGGCCTTGGTGGCGTGGGCCGCGGGCTTGGCCTGGGGCGCGGTGGCGGCGTGGGCGGTGCCGCCCAGTGCGGTGGTGGCGATGCCGGCGGCGCCCAGGAGGGTCAGGCCGGTGGTCAGCTTGGTGTTGCGCAGAGCAGTACGCATGCGAGCGGGATGCCTTTCGAGGGGGGACACATCCGGCCGCGTCTCCGGGCGGGTGTGCCCGGTCTCGTCGCGACCTGGGTGCCACCCTGCGGACCGGCTCCCCGCCCCGACAACTATGTGACGTACTATCCCGCTTCGTCCGCTTCACCGGCCGCCGTGCGCCACTCCACCCCACCCTCCCGGTCCCGGGCCCTCGGACATCCGAAGGCGCTTCGTATGTGACCTGGCCCCTATGGGTGCCCTCACACCCGGCCCCCGCCACCCCCACCCCCAGCACACCGACCCCTCACGCCCGGCCACCATGCCGGGCTGAGGGGCGGCTCCCGGTCAGCGGGGGAGGGGGAGGCGCGTTTTCGAGGCGGCCACCAGATCGGGGACGGTGGCGAACTTGCTGCGCGGCCTGCCGCTGCGGCTGCCCCTGGCCTGCTCGGCACGGTCGATGGCGGCCAGCCCGCGCGCGTCCACCACGTGGCGGTTGCGGCGGCGTACCAGGCGCCGGAACGCCTTGGCCGAGTACGCGGGCCGCGCAAGTGCACCGCTTGCGGCGTCGTCGAGGAGGGTGGCCACGGTCTCGGCCGCGCAGGCGCGGTTGGCGCCTATTCCGCCGCTGGGGCCGCGCTTGATCCACCCGACCACGTAGGTGCCGGGCCAGCCGGCGACCCGGCCCTTCTCGTGCGGAACCGTCCCGTCGCTCTCGTCGAACGGCAGCCCGGGCACGGGTGCTCCCCGGTAGCCGATGGCCCGCAGCAGCATGCCCGCACCGATGTCCACGTGCCCCGCGCTTCCCGTGACCCGGACGCCTGCGACGCCGGGTGCGGCCCGGCCCTCTCCGTCGGCGCGCACCTCGGCGGGGGCCGAGTGGAACCGGAAGACCAGGCGCCGCCTGTCGGCGTGCGGCGGCTGCGCGTAGTCGACCTGCTCGCGGTCGATTCCCCTCAGCAGCGTCGCCTTGTCCTCGGGGCCCGCCTCCTCGATCGCGGGGCCGATGCGGGGGTCGTGGTCGTCGACGACGAGGTGGACGCCGGGCAGGTGGGTCAGGGCGAGGAGCTCGGGCCGGGTGCAGGCGGCGTCCTCGGGGCCGCGGCGCCCCAGCAGCACCACTTCGCGCACCGCGCTGGTCCGCAGCGCCTCCAGCGCGTGGTCGGCGATGTCGGTGCCGGCCAGTTCCTCCGGGTCGGTGAGGAGGATACGGGCCACGTCGAGGGCGACGTTCCCGGTGCCGACCACGACGACACGCGGAGCGGACAGGTCGATCGCGTCCGCGGGGATGTCGGGGTGGGCGTTGTACCAGGCGACGAACGAGGTGGCGGAGATGCTGCCGGTCACCTCCTCGCCTGGTATGTCCAGCCGTCGGTCGCCGGGGGCGCCCACCGCGTAGACGACGGCGTCGTGATGGGCGGCCAGCTCCTGCGCGGTGAGGTGCTCGCCGACCTCCACACCCAGCATCATCCGGACCCGCGGGTGCTGGTGGAATCTGGCGAAGGTCTCACCGATCTTCTTCGTCGCCGGGTGGTCGGGCGCCACGCCGTACCGCACGAGTCCACCAGCCACCGGCAGCCGGTCCAGGAGCGTGACCTCGGCCGCCGTGTGCAGCAGCAGGTCCTCCGCCGCGTACATGCCGGCCGGGCCCGTTCCCACGATCGCGACCCGGGGCGCGGTGAAGTCGGCGGGCAGGGTCCGGGTGAAGGCCGGCTCGCTCCAGCTGTGGAAGTTGGGGCTGTCGGCGGCCGGCTGCGGTGTCGGTGCCTTCGCGTAGTAGTCGGCGTTTATCCGGGCGTACGTGCGCTGCGGCCCGGTGAGGCTCTCCACGGGGAAGACCGCGTCCACGGGGCAGGCGTCGGCGCAGGCACCGCAGTCGATGCACGCGGCGGGATCGATGTACAGCATCTCGGTGCTGCCGAAGTCCCGCTCTCCGGGGGCCGGATGGATGCAGTTGACCGGGCAGACGGACACGCAGGTGGCGTCGTTGCAGCAGTTCTGGCTGATGGCGTAGGTCATGGGGCCCAGTTCTGTCGGCGCCTGCGTCGGCGGAGGGTCAGATCAGGTGGGCGCGCTTGTAGAAGACGAGCGCCGGTTTGGTCAGCAGCCGGGCCGAGGCGAGGAACTCCATCAGCCCCGCGCAGCTGGAGCGCATCATCGACTTGTGGTGCTCGTTGGCGCCGGCCTCGGCGAGCGCGCGCTCCTCGTCGAGCCCGGCGGTGGCGTACACCTTCTTGTTCACCATGCTGGTGACGATGACGTAGGAGGCGATGGAGATCACGAAGGCGTTGATCTGCCGGCGCACCCACCCCGCCTTCGCCAGCCGCTTGCGGGTCTCGTCGCGGGCGAACTTCATGTGCCGCGACTCCTCCACGACGTGGATGTTGTTGATGGTGCGCACGAACGGGACGACCCGCTCGTCCCGCATCCAGTCCCGCTGCATGACGTCGAGGACCTCCTCGGCGACCAGGATCGCCGCGTAGGCGGCCTCGCCGAACGCGAGGGTCTTGAAGGCGCGGCCCAGTTCGCGGGCGAGGAAACGCGGCTGGTAGGCGGGGGCCCGCAGCTTCTTGGCGCCGCGGGCGAACATGATCGAGTGCCGGCACTCGTCGGCGATCTCGGTCAGGGCCCACTGGACCTTCTCCTGGGAGGGGTCCTTGGCGTAGACGTCGCGCAGGATCATCTGCTGGAGGATGATCTCGAACCAGATTCCGGTGCCGGCCACCGAAGCGGCTTCCTGGCGGGTCAGCTCCTTGCGCTGCGCCTCGGTCATCTCACGCCAGTAGGAGGTGCCGTACAGCGTGCTCCACTCCGGGCTCGCGCCGTGGTAGCTCTCGTCGAGTGGCGTGTCCCAGTCGACCTCCGTCCGGGGGTCGTAGGACAGCTTCGCGGAGGAGTCCAACAGTCGTCGGGCCACGTCGTGTTCGTCGTGTGCGGCGTGCCGGTCTGTGCTCGCGGGGTCGGCGCTCGCGGGAATGTCCGGCCGGGTGGTGCTGCTTGCCATGCTGCGACTCCTCGGTTCGGATCTCGGGCCTTCCCGGTCGGCCGCCGGTGCGTCCTGGCCGATGCCGGCCGACGGGCGGCCGCCCTCTACCGGGCCTCGCGGTGCGAGGACCGGCCGCTGGCAGGCGTCTGGGTGGGGCGTGCCCGGAGACGCCCCACGCCTCTTGTTAGACGGACTGTATAACAAGCGCCAGGCCGTGCCTACCCTCCAGTAGAAACCGCCTCCCGGCCCCACGTACGCGCGTTCTCGCGGGTGAACCGGCCGGGTCGTTCGCGGGCGCGGCGGATGTGGTGGTGTCGGTATCGTGGCCGTTCAGGGGCCGGATAGGCTGCGTACCGTCCAGGCGGGGCATGTGCCCGACGCGTGGCGGGAGTTGGAGCGAGCGGCGGAGGAACTATGACGCACACCGGCAACACGCACGACGAGACCGCCCCGGGAGCGGCGGAGGGCGCCGCGGGCGCCCAGGAGTCGAGCGGAGCCAGCCTGCGGATCGGGGAGGCGCACTCGGCCCGCATGTACGACTACCTGCTGGGAGGCAAGGACAACTACCCCGCCGACCAGAGCGCCGCGGAGAAGGCGGTGTCGGCCTTCCCGACGCTGCGCACCGCGGCCAGGGAGAACCGCAAGTTCCTCGGCCGGGCCGTGCGGTACCTCGTCGAGGAAGCCGGCATACGCCAGTTCCTCGACATCGGCTCAGGTCTGCCCACCGCGCACAACGTCCACCAGGTCGCCCAGGCCCACGACCCCTCCGCGCGCGTCGTCTACGTCGACAACGACCCCATCGTCCTCGCCCACGGCAGGGCGTTGCTGAGCACCGACGAGCGCACCACCGTCATCCAGACCGACATCCGTGACCCCCGCGGGATCATCGAGCATCCCGAGACGCAGGCCCTGCTCGACTTCACCCAGCCGGTGGCGGTGCTCGCGGTGGCGATCCTGCACTTCTTGTCCGACGAGGAGGATCCCGCCGGCGTCGTCGAGCAGCTGAGGGGGGCGCTGGCCCCCGGCAGCATGCTCGTCCTCTCGCACGCCACCGCTGAGATCTCCCCCAGCACGGCGCTCGGTGTCCAGACCGCCTACCGCGCCCAGGGCGTCCCCCTCACTCTGCGCGACCGCACGGCGCTGGCAGACCTGTTCGACGGCTTCGAGCTCGTCGACCCCGGCATCCAGGTGGTCTCCGACTGGCGTTCCACCGTGCCGGAAGCCGAGCGCCCCTCCCACGCCGAGGTCTCCTGGTACGGCGGTATCGGCCGCCTCGCCTGACGGACCGCCTCCGGCGCACGCGGGGGCCTCCGCGCTGCTCGTGCCGCACGCGGCGTCCCCGGGCCCCACGCACCAGCCACAGCGGCCTGGCGGTCGTCGTGTCGGCGGGCGCTGACGAGCTGTCAGCGCCCGCCGACCGCACTCACTTCCCGCTCACTGCGCGCGCGGGCCCGGCGGCGCGCGGCAGCAGCCCGACGAGCAGCACCGAGAGGGCCGTGAGCGCGGCCGCCGCCAGATACGCGGCCGCGTAGCCGTCGGCGAGTTCGCCGGGCGAAGGGCGGGCGCCGTGCGGGGCCGTGGCCGCGACGACGGCGCCCAGGACGGCCAGCCCGAGCGCGCCGCCGATCTGCCGCGAGGTGTTGACCAGCCCGGCCACCACCCCCGCCTCGCGGACTGCGGCCCCGGTCGTCGCCGCGTCCGTCAGCGGCGTCATCAACAGGCCGATGCCGCCCGCCATCAGGACTCCGGGGCCCAGCAGGCTGCCCCAGAAGGTGCCCTCGGCCGTCAGGACGAGCCCCTGCCAGGCGAACCCCGCCGTCGCCACCACGCCGCCCGCGGCCACCATCAGACGGGTGCCGAACCGGTTCATCAGCCAGGGCGCGGCCTTGGACCCGGCGATGACCGCCGCGGTGTGCGGCAGAAAGCACAGCCCGGCCCGGATCGCCGAGTAGCCGAGCACGTTCTGCATGTACAGCGAGAGGAAGTACCACATCGCGAAGGCGCCGGTCATCGCGACGAGGGTCACCACGTTCCCGGCCGCCACGGCACGCAGCCGCACCAGCCGCAGCGGCACGAGCGGCGCGGCGGAGCGTGCCTCCACCGCGACGAAGGCGGCCAGCGCGAGGAGCCCGCCCGCCAGCGGCGCCACCACGCCGGCAGCCGTCCACGAGTGCGACTCCGTCTGCCCGACCCCGTAGGCGAGGGCCGCGACCCCCACCGTCACCAGAGCGGCACCCGGCAGGTCCAGACCCCGTCGGCCGTCCCGCTCGCCACGCTCCCGCAGCCCGAACACGACGACCGCGACGACCAAGGCCCCGACCGGCGCGTTGACCAGCAGCACCCAACGCCACGACAGCAGGTCCGTCAGCACCCCGCCGACCAGGCCGCCTGCCGCACCACCGGCCGTCCCCACGGCCGTCCAGGTGGCGATCGCCCGTGTGCGCGCCGGCCCTTCAGGGAAGGTGGAGGTCAGCAGCGAGAGGGTGACGGGGGCGAGGACTGCGGCGCCGATCCCCTGTGCGGCACGCGCCGCGACGAGCATCTCCGCGGTCTGCGCCAGGCCGCCCACCAGGCTGGCCGCGGTGAACAGACCCAGCCCCGCGAGGTAGACCGGCTTGCGCCCGAACAGATCGGCGGCCCGCCCGCCCAGCAGCAGGAAGCCCGCGAAGGTCAGTGCGTAGGCGTTGACGACCCACTGCAACGCCGTGCCGCTCAGCGCCAGCCCCTCGCGCATGCTCGGCAACGCGACGTTGACGACCGAGACGTCGAGGACGACGAGGAACTGACCGATGCTGGAGGCCAGCACGACGGCCCACGCGCGCGAGGCGGGCCCGGGCCGAGGCCGCGTGTCAGGACCCGCCGCGTGCCCTGGAGCGTGCCGGGTCTCGGCCGCGACGACAGTACCGGAGGCGCTCCGGGACCCGGCGTCGCCGCCGGTCCCGTTCCCGGCTCCGGCCCCGGGTATCGAGGGTGAGGGTGTGGTTGACATGGTGGCCATCGTGCGGGCCCGCGCCGCGCGCGGGCATCGGCACAAAGGCGTGGTCCGTCCCGCTCTTTCGGCCTAGGCGGTTTCGCGGAGATGATCCACTCGTCGGTCGGGGTGTGTCGCCGGCTGACGGGCGGTGGGCGCGGATCCTCCCGTTACCGGGTCCATCAGACGCGGCCCCGCGCGTGAGCGGCCTGTACTCACGGCGTCTTCGACTCCTCGGCAGTCCGGCCCCCGTCGTCGGGTGTCAGGCGAAGGAGAAGCGTGCCGCGGCTTCGGCGGGCGTGGTCCCTTGGCGGCGTCCGGGGACGTCGTGGACGGTGGTCGCGCCCTCGGACCGGAGCCGGCCGGCCCCGGCGTCCCGGGTCATGACGGCGGCGTAGGCGCGGACGTCCGCGCAGGTGAGGTCGGTGCGGCCTCGCTCGCCGTACTGCTGGAGGAGGTCGGTGACGTCCGGGTCGAAGCGCAGCATGGCCACCGGGGCGTCGAAGCGCCTGGCGATGGCGATGATCCGTGCGCGTGCCCGCGGCGTGACGTTCGTCGACTCGGCGACTGCTGTCCGTCCGGTGGCGAGCCGGGCGACGATCCTGCGGTCGCGCTCCTCGAAGACCTGTGCCTCCGCCGCGTCGGATTCCGCTTGTGCGGGCGAGGCGCCGAAGAGCTCAGCGCGGATCTCGTCGCTGGACACCCCGGCTTCCGCGTCGATCTGACGGCGCGCGAGCAGCGCCCGAACGAAGCTGGTCTTGCCCCAGGCTGGTGGGCCGACGAGGACGACGAGTCCGGCCGGCACCCGGATGGCGTCCGCGTGGGGCGAGCGTGCGCGGGCGCGGCGGTTCCGGCGCCGGTGCAGGTGCTGTATCGATTCCGGAGGGTTCTTCGGCACGGTCCCATCCTGCCGGGTGCCGCGACGGCGCCGCACAGCTGTGGGAGGACGGGAGCCGACTGGTGTCGATCCCGGTCGGCTTCCGTCCGGGATCGAGACCCGGGGCGGCGAGCACGTACGGCGTGCCGTGCCGCCGGGCGCGCACGTGCTCAGACGCCCGCGCCGACCGCCTCCGACGAAGCCGGGCCCGCGTCCGGAGCCCGTTCCGCGTGCGTACGGGACTCCATGTCCGCACTCGGCTCCGCGTCCGCACGAGCCGCCTCGCAGGGGCACGGCCGGTACGCGAGGCCGAGTTCGCTGTCGACGGCTTCGCTGCTGCGGGTCGCGGCGTCGCTGACCGCCTTCCAGGAGCCGTACTTGGCGTGGAGCTGGTCGGCTGTCGGGCCGAGCGGGTTGCCGTACTTGTCCCGGTTGCGCTCTTCGAGCCGCTTCACCTCCTCGGAGGACATGCCGGCGCGCGTGATGTCCTTGGCGTCGTTGCGCATGCGCACCAGCGTGCGGGCGATGTCCTCCTCGGAGCGGCCCTCGGCCCGCATGGCGCACTCCTTGCGGTCCATCTCGCCGAGCAGCGCGTGGTAGCGCATGCGGGTCTCGCGGGACTCCGCCCGTTCTTGCGGGGTCTCGGCCCGGATCATGCACACGACCTTCTCGGGGCTGGTGCACGGGCCCGTGCTCGGCGGTTCCTGGGAGAGCGGGGCCACGACGACGGAGCGGCCGCAGGACTGCTGTGCGCAACCGTCGTGCGCCGGGGCTGCGGCTGCCGCGGCCGTGCCCACGAGTGCCTGTGCGGCCACGACCAGGGGCAGGGACAGCCGGGCGAGGGAGCGGAGACGAAGAGGTGCCATGGCCCGCATCCTGGTCACGGCGCGCGGGCCGAGGGGCGATACGGGGTCACGTTCCCCCGTTCGGGCAGGCACCTCCCTCCTGGGGGTGACGGGGCCCCTTCTCGTCAGTCGCCCGCCGCTTTGGCCGCGGTTCGCGGACGGGCTCCGCTTCGACGAGCAGCCGTACTTCCTGTGTGCGGTCGGACGAAGGCCCTGTCTCCAGGGCGAGTTCGCCGGGCTCGACGGCCGGTTCGAGGTCGCGGCCGATCGATGCCAGCGTCTCGTGGCCGATCTCGAAGACGGCTTCCGCCGCCTGCCCGGGCGCGAGGGCGAGCCGGGTGAAGCCGCGCAGTTCGCGGGTGCGCGGCCACGACGAGCCGCCCCACACGCGCCGTACGTACAGCTGCACCGTCTCGCGTACGGGCCGTTCACCGGTGTTGTGCACGGTGACACGGCACGTCAGAAACGGGCGGTCGGTGGTGACGCGGGAGCGGGACAGCCGGGGTGGCGCGTAGCCGACCGTGGTGTAGGACAGGCCGTGGCCGAAGGCGTGGCGGGCGCGGGCGCTCTGGTCGACGTAGCCGCGGTAGCCGTGGTCCTTGCCGTTGTAGTAGGCGGGGAGTTGGGCCGACGAGCGGGGCACGGAGACCGGGAGGCGCCCTTCGGGGCCGGCCGTGCCGAACAGTACGTCGGCGAGGGCGCGCCCGCCCCAGGGGCCCGGGTACCAGGCGCTCAGCAGGGCCCCCACCGTGCCGGACAGCTCGGGCAGTGCGTGCGGCCGGCCCTGGATCAGGACCACGACGACGGGCACCCCCGTGGCCGCCACGGCCCGCAGCAGTTCTTGCTGGCCGGCGGGCAGCCGCAGGTCCGCGAGGTCGGTGCCTTCGCCCGCGGTGGTGCCCGACAGGTCGCTCGTCGGCGGCAGTGCGGCGCCGTTGGCTGCGAAGGCGGTGTCCTCGCCTCGGGCGCTGGATCCGCCCAGGACGAGGACGGCGACGTCCGCGTCCGCCGCCAGTGCCACGGCGCGCGGGACACCGCCGAGGTCGGCGCCGACCAGCCGGCAACCGGGTGCGTGGGTGACGTCGGTGCCGGGCGGTGCGGCCGCGCGGATGCCGTCCAGGACCGTGTGACCGACTCCGGGCCTCTGTGGGGCGGTGTAGTCGCCGAGCTGCTGGGGGAGGGAGTCGGCGCCCGGTCCCAGGACGGCGATCCGGCGCGCCCGTTCGGTGAGCGGCAGGGTCCGCCCGTCGTGGGCGAGCAGCGTGACCGAGGCGCGGGCGAGGCGCTCGCTCAGCCCCCGTAGCGGCGGGTGCGGGGGCGGGAGGTGTTCCGGCGGCGCTTCCCGGGCTGGGGACTGCTCGAACAGGCCGAGCCGGAACTTCAGCGTCAGTACCCGGGCCACGGCACCGTCCAGGGCCTGCTCGGTGACCAGGCCGCGGGCGACGGCCTCGGCGAGACGGGGGAAGCAGGTGTCCCACAGGCTCAGGTCGCACCCGGCTTCGAGCGCCAGCGCGCCGGCGGCGACCGGGTCGCCCGTGAGCCTGACCAGGCGGTCGATGGCGGTACCGTCCGCCATGACGAGGCCGTCGAAGCCCCACCGTCGCCGCAGCAGGTCCGTCAGCAGCTCGCGGTTGGCGACGCAGGGCATTCCGTCGAACTCGTTGTAGGCCGCCATCACCCCCGCGGCGCCCGCCCGGATACCGGCCCTGGCCGCCACCAGGTGTATCTCGTGGAGTTCGCGTGCGCCGAGTTCGGTCGCCGCGCTGTTGCGGCCGCCGAGCGTCGCGCCCTGGCCCGCGAAGTGTTTGAGTACGACGGCCGCGCCCGCCGTGCGCATGCCGCGTACGAGGGCCTCGGTGAACCGCGCGGCCAGGTACGGGTCCTCGCCGAAGCACTCCTCTGTACGGCCCCAGCGCGGATCGCGGACGAGGTCGAGGGCGGAGACGAGGGCCACATGGCCGCCGCGGCCGCGCAGTTCGGCCCCGGCTCCGGCGGCGGCCGCCTCGTACAGCTCGGGGTCCCAGGTGGCGCCCACGGCCAGGTTGACGGGCAGGACCGTGCCGTCCAGCGCCTGGTGGCCGTGGGGCACCTCCTCCACCAGGAGCACCGGGATGCCCAGGCGGGTGTTCTCCACGACGTGCCGCTGCACCGCGTCGGCCACGCCGGCCGCGTCAGCGGCCGTGATGCCGTCCGCGTGGCCGACGCCGGACCAGGCGTCCGCGCGCTGGAGTCCGTAGAGGGCGCCCATGCCGTCGTAGGCGGCGACCTCGGCGCGGAAGGCGTCGCTGATCCGGTGTCCCTGGGGCATACGGGTGTAGGCGTGCCAGCCGTACATGCGCTGGTTGACCTGGCCGACCTTCTCCCTCAGCGTCATGCGCGCGAGCAGGTCGCGCACCCGCTCGGGCACCGGCGCGGACGGGTCACGGTAGCGGGGCCCGCTCACCTCAGCTCCAGCACCCGCACGCCCCAGGGGGCGAGCGTCACCGCGGGCTCCGGGGCGCCGGAGCGCAGGTCGTGCAGGGTGCCGTCGGCGGCCGGGCGGACGGTGCGCTCCTCGTCGCACTGGCTGATCAGCCACACGAAGCGCCGTCCGTCCTCGTGGACGATGACGTCGGCGCCGACGTACGGGTCGTCGACCGTCACGGGGCGGTGGATCCCCGCGACGTGAGCGAGCGCCGCGTACAGGCGGTGCGTGTCCTCGGGGTTGACGCGGGCGGTGCGGGCGGCCATGTGCTCCAGCGGGTAGGTGGCCAGGACGGTACGCCCGGCCCCCGTCTCGTGCACCAGCAGTGCGGGCCTGCCGTGTGCGTCGACGGCCACCACGCGGGCTCCGCGCGGGACGACGGGCAGGTAAGCCCGGCTGTCCTCGTTGCCGGCGACGGGGAAGCGCAGCACGTCACCGGCGGCCAGGGAGCCGAAGTCCTGGGTGAACGTCATCTCCAGCTCGTCGTCCTCGATGGGTTCGGCGACCCCGTAGGACAGCTGGAGTTCCACGCCGAAGAGGCCGTCGAGGTCGTCGAACCAGGGCCCGCGGGTGCCCGGGTGCTCGCCGGAGCAGAACGAGAGGTAGACCGTCGCTCCCTCCTCTGCCCGGCGCCGGAGCGCCCGCCGGGTGCGGGTGGTGAACTGCCGGGTCGCCGGCAGCAGGTACAGGGTGGCCTCTCCGGTGAGCCCGTCGGCCTCCCTGGTGAAGCCCACGGGCAGGTCGGCGGCGCGTGCGCTCACGTAGCTCTGGTGCAGCGAGGTGAAGATCAGCGGGCGGTCGGCGGGACGGCTGTAGGGGTAGTCGCGCTCCAGGAAGGCGGGCACGACCAGGGCGGCGTCCGCGTCCGTGCGGCGGCAGCGGGCGAAGTCGACCGCTTCCAGCGTGTCGGCGAACGCGGCGAGTTCCCGCAGCGGTTCCTTGGGTGCCCCGGTGCGGTCGGTGATGCCGAAGTGCATCTCGAAGGGGTGGTGGTCGTAGGGGGCGCGGTCCCACAGGTCGTCGTAGTCGGTGTTGTTCCACGCCATCCAGCCGGTGGCGCCGCCCAGCAGCGAGGTGTGCAGCGTCTGCCGGTAGTAGACACCCGCGTTGCGGGCGGAGACGGTGTCCGTCGAGACGCCGAACTCCTCCAGGACGACGGGCTGCCCGGTGACGGCGGCCAGTTCGCACTCGAAGGCCGCGCGGTGGTGCTGGCGGGCGCGGTCGGTGTCGGAGCGGTAGACGTGCGGTCCGACGAAGTCGACGTACTCGGCGGTCTCCCGCAGGGAGAAGCCGTTGTCCCGTCCGGTGACCTCGATGCCCCACGCGCCGTCCCCGAGGGAGACCGGCTGGGTGCCGCCCGCCGCCCGCACGGCGTTGCACATCGCCTGTGCCCAGGCGGTGACGACCTCGCAGGAGGGCGGATCGACCTGGTACACGCGGCCGTACCCCGGCATCTCGTTGGTGATCAGCCAGCCGGTCACCGCGGGGTGGTCCTTGAAGCGGCGGGTCATCTCGGAGACGAACCATGCCTGCCTGCCCACCATCCACACGTCCTCGTACAGGTCGCGGCCGCCGCGCCAGGCCGGGTCCCAGTTCTCGCCGGACATGTGCCCGACGATGAAGGTGGGCACCGTTGCCATGCCCGCCTCGGTGTGCGCGTCGAGGAAGTCGGTGAAGTGGCCGCACAGCGCCTCGTCGACGCGGTGCGGTTCGGGGTGGAAGTCGGGCCAGTAGAAGAACGAACGGGTCATGTTCAATCCGTGCTCGCGCAGGACCCGCAGCTCCTCGCGGACCGTCTTGGGACAGTAGTCGCGCCACATCAGCGGCCCGCCGGTGCGCGACCAGAAGTTGGCGCCGAGCCAGGGCAGGACGGCGGGGTCGTGGGTGAGTCGGGCGCTGTGGCGTCGCATGGTCCTTCTCGTCCTCGTGGTGCGGTGGGTGGTTCCGGTGGCTCGGTGGCGGGCAGGTGGTCAGCCGGGTGCGGGTCCTGTGGACTCGCGGACGACCAGCCGTGGCCGGTCCTCCAGTACCGGTGCGGCCACGTCCTCGCCGCAGCGGGCGAGCAGGGCGCGGGCGGCCGCGCCGCCGACCCGCTGCACCTGCTGGTCGACCGTGGTCAGCCGGGGATGCAGCCAGCGGCCGAGCGGCAGGTTGTCGTAGCCGACGACGGACAGGTCCTCGGGCACGCGCAGGCCGGCGCGCTGTGCGGCACCGGCGCCGCACACGGCCATGGAGTCGTTGGCGTAGACGATCGCGGTGGGCCGGTCGGGGGCGGCCAGCAGCGCCTCGGTCGTGGCCGTGGCCGACACCTCGGTGAAGTCGGTGTGCAGCACGGCCCACGGCCGCAGCCCGGCCGCTTTCAAGGCCGTCTCGAAGGCGTCGCGCCGCAGCCGTGTGTGGTGCAGCTCGGCGGGACCCGCCACGTAGGCGATGCGTTGGTGCCCGAGTCCGGCCAGGTGTGCCACCACCTCCTCCACGCCCGCGCCCTGCCGGCCCAGGCCGACGCTCGGCACGGGGCCTGCCGCGTCGGGCGGCCCGAGCACCACGGCGGGCAGCCGCAGGCGGGCCACCAGCGCGGGGCGGGGATCGTCGGCGCGGGCGTCGGTGAGGAGGGCGCCGTCGACCCGCCCCTCGGCGGCGAATCGCTGGTAGAGGGCGGTCTCTTCGCGCACTCCGGCGACCAGGTGGAGGAGGAGTCCGTAGCCGCGGGGCGACAGCTCGCCCTCGATGCCGGTGATGAGTTCGCTGAAGTGCGGGTCGGCGCCCAGTACGTCGGTGGGGCGCCGCACGACGAGCGCGAGGGTACGGGTGCGCGCGCTGCGCAGTGCGGCGGCCGGCGCGTTGGGCGACCAGCCCAGCTCGAGGGCCGTCGCCAGGATGCGCTGCCGGGTCGCTTCGGCCAGGCGGCCCTTGTCGTTGAAGGCCTGCGAGACGGCGGCGGTCGACACCCCGGCCGCGGCCGCCACCGCCTTGATGGTGGGGCGTTTGGCGGGAGGCTGTCCGGTGGGCGCGCTCACATCTTCACCGCCCCGCTGACGAGGGCCTGCTGCATGCGCCGTTGGAGCACCGTGTAGACGATCCAGACGGGGACGAGGGTGAGCACCGTTCCCGCCGTGAGGACGCCGTAGTCGGTGCCGGTGATGGCCTTGAGCGTCGGAAGGGCGACCTGGACGGTGCGCTGGGCCGGGTCGGGGCCGATGATCACCAGGGAGTACAGGTACTCGTTCCAGAAGGTGAGGAAGTTCAGCAGCAGGACCGTCGCGATGCCCGGCAGGCACATCGGCGCGTAGACGTGGCGCAGCACCGCGTACGTGGAGGCCCCGTCCATCCGTGCGGCCTCCTCCATCTCCCGGGGAACGGTCCGCATGAACTGGATCAGGATGACGACCGAGAGCGGCATCGCCGTCGCGGGCAGGAACAGCACCATGAACGTACGGGTGTGGAAGAGACCGGTCGCCGCGGCCAGCAGGAAGGTGGGGAAGAGGGCGGCGAAGGTCGGGATGAGGAACCCCAGCGAGAAGACCTTCTCCACCGCCGAGGCCAGGCGGCCCGTCGACCGGGCGAGGGCGAAGGCGGCGGGCAGCGCGAGCGCCAGCGTCAGCACCAGCGCGACGCTGGTGACCAGCGCCGAGTTGACGACGGCGAGCCCGAGGTCGGCGCTGCTGAAGGCCGTGGAGAAGTTGCCGAGGCCGAAGGAGTCCGGCAGTGCGAACGGGTGCGCGAAGATCTCCTCGTTGCTCTTGAACGCCGACGCGAGGAAGTAGTACAGCGGCACGAGCAGCAGCACCGCGTAGCTCCACACCAGCAGGTGTGCGGGTATCCAGCGTTTGCCGAACTTCATGGTGCGTCCGATCAGTAGTTCTGCCGGAAGAGGCGGCGGATGGTCAGCAGTCCGGCGAGCCCGGCCAGGAAGAGGATGACGCCGACGGTCTGGCTGTAGCCGAGGTCGGCCGCGATGAACGCCTTCTGGTAGACGAGGAACGACAGCGTGGTGGAGGAGCTGCCGGGGCCGCCCTGGGTGAGCAGCAGCACGTGCTGCGCCGACCCGAAGAGCGTCCACAGGAACTGCAACATGGTGACCACGCCCACGTAGTCGCGGATGACGGGGAAGTGGACCCGCCACATCGTCCGCCAGTGCCCGGCGCCGTCCAGCTGCGCGGCTTCTCCCAGCTCGTCCGGCACGCTGCCCAGCCGCGCGGCGAACAGCACCGCGGTGAAACCGATCCCGGCCCAGACGTCCAGCGCGATGAGGCAGGCCAGCGCGGTGGAGGGGGAGGCGAGCCAGGCGTCGGTGAGCGAGGAGAGCCCCGCGGATTCGAGCGCGCCGTTGAGCAGCCCGTCGGGGGAGAGCGCGGCGTAGAAGACCATGGCCTTCGCCGGGGTGGAGATCAGCCCGGGTACGAACAGCAGGTAGCGGATGACGCGGTGTCCCGGTGGCCGCTGCGCCACGTAGTAGCCCACCATGTAGGCGCACACGATCATGAGGGGCAGGGCCACGGCGAGTTGGACGGCGGTGTTGCGCACGGCGGCCCAGAAGACCGGGTCGTCGAGCACCGCGCGGAGGTTGCCGAGTCCCGCGAAGGAGACCGGCTGGAGCATGCCGGGCCAGCGCAGTGCGGCGATCACGAAGATGGCCACCATCGGGCCGACCATGAAGACCAGGTACCACACCAGTGCGGGCACGGCGAGGATCGTTCCGCCCTGCTTGCGCGGGCGGGGCCGTGGGCGGCGCCCGGCGGTGCGGGGCGGCGCACCGGTCAGGCCGGGCTCTGCCGCGCCGGGTGTCGGCGTCAGCGTCGTCATGGGGTGTCTCCCGTGGGCTGGGGCTCGGGACGTGGGGGAGCGGAGGCGGGGCGCGGGCTCATGCTCAGCGGTACGCGGCTTCGAGCGCGGCACGTACCCGGGCGGCGCTCACACCGCGGGTGAAGGACGTGCTGGTCGCGGTGATCAGCGGCTGGTTGGCTGTGGGCGGCACGTACACGTCGGGCAGCAGTGCCTGGCCGACGTCGGAGCCCAGCCGCTGCGCCGCGGCCACGAGGGGGAAGTCGGTGCTCAGCGCGTCGGAGCGCACGGCCATGTCGCGGCCGCTCTCGGTGATGAACGCGGAGACGGTGTCGGCCCTGTACATGAAGCGGAGGAACTTCTCCACGGCGTCGATCTTCTTCGTGCCGTTGGGGCTGACCCAGAACCCGATGAGAGTGTAGGAGCGCAGGATGGTGGGCTTGTCGTGGACGGCTCCGTCGGCCAGGGGCCAGCCGCCGACGTCCGTGTGGCGCGCCACCCGCTCGGGCACCTCGGCGAGCGCCGAGGACATCGCCGACTCGATCGCCGCGGTCTGCGTATTGAACTGCGTCATCATCGAGTCCGAGGTGAGGCCCTGCGGTTTGTCGGTGAAGACGCCGGAGTCGCGCAGTTCGACGAAGTAGTCGATGCCCTGCCGCGCGCCCCTGCTCCCGAAGTCCCCGCTCGAGTAGGCGTGCCGGGCCTCGTCCTCGGTGAGGAAGGTCTGGATGATCTGGGCGAGGAGCTTCTGACCTGTCCAGTCGTTGCCGCCGACGGTCACGGGCGCGGTCCCCTTGGCACGCAGCTTGCGCGCGGCGCGGATCAGCTCGTCGCCCGTGGCCGGTATCTCCGTCACGCCCGCCCTATCCAGCAGCGCCCTGTTGTAGGCCACGGGCCAGTTGGTGGCGAAGTACGGGAAGGCGCGCAGCCTGTCTCGGCCGTCGGTCCACGCCGCGAGCGCCTGGGGCAGTACCCGCTCGCGCAGCCCCCAGTCGTCCAGGTAGCCCTTGACGTCGACGGTGGCGCCGACGTCGGTCCACGCCAGCGTCTTGTCGTAGAGGTTGACCATGACGACGTCCGGCTCCTTGCGGGCCAGGCGCGCGGTCTCGTAGACCTGCGCGAGGTCGTCGCCGTTGACCAGGTTCTTGACCTTCAGCCCGGGGTTCTCGGCGCGGAAGCGGTCGAGCGCCCGCAGATAGGTGGCGGAGCCCGGAGCCGTGGTGCCCAGCTGGCTGTGCACGACGAGTGTGTCGGGGGCCCCTTCCGAGGCGGCCAGCGCGGAGCAGCCGGACAGGGCGGGGAGGGTGGTCGCGGCGAGGCCGCAGCCTGCGGCCAGGAGGCCGCGTCGGGTCAGCGGGGACGAGCGCACAGTGGAAGGTCTCCAACCAGGCGGTTAACGAGTGGTTAATCGATGTACCTCTGGAGGTGCGAGGAACCTAGACCTCCCTGGGGCTTCGGTCAAGACCCGTCCCACGAGCAGTGGGCACACACGTGGGAGGGTGGCCCTCACCCGGTGGAGCCACCCTCACGCGTGCGTGCTCTTCCGCGCACCCGACGAAGGCCGAGCGCGGTCGGCGGGACGGTCAGCGCCGTACGGCCGCCAGTACCGCCCGGGGCATGGCCTGGTGTCCCGCGGCGTCGGGGTGGAGGCCCGCGGCGTCCACGGCCTGGTCGGTGGACGCGTTCAGCGCGTCGGACTGCGGCGGATCGAACGCATCGACCCCACGATCGACGCGGTGCTCCGCACCGACCCGACGGCCCTGCGGCAGGCGGCCGCCAGCGACGCACGGCACCGGCACGGCAGGGCCCGCGGCCCGCTGGACGGCATCCCCGTCCTCCTCAAGGACAACGTGAACACCCGGGGCCTGGCGACGGCCGCGGGGTCGCTGGCGCTGGCGAAGCATCCGCCGAGGACCGACGCCGCGCTGGTGACCCGGCTGCGGGAGGCCGGAGCGGTGATCCTCGGCAAGACCAACCTGTCCGAATGGGCCAACTTCCGTGCCGGGAAGCCGACCTCGGGCTGGTCGGCCGCCGGCGGCCAGACCCACAACCCGTACGTACTCGACCGGAACCCGTGCGGCTCCTCCTCCGGGTCGGCCGCTGCGCTCGCCGCGTCGCTCTCCCAGGTGGCGGTCGGGACCGAGACGGACGGTTCCATCGTCTGCCCGGCGGGGATGAACGGCGTCGTCGGCCACAAGCCCAGCCTCGGACTGGTCAGCGGGTCCGGCGTGGTGCCGATCTCCGCCGAGCAGGACACCGCGGGGCCCATGGCCCGCAACGTGACCGACACGGCGCTCACCCTCTCGGTACTCAGCGGCGAGAGGGACGGCAACGACGCGGGGAGCGACGGGGGTACCGCCCGGTCGGGCCACGCGTCGGGCGGCGTCCTCGGCGACCGCGAGGCCGAGCCGACGCACCCCGGCGGGCTGCGCGGCAAGCGGATCGGCCTGTGGCGGCTGCCGTCGCTGGGCTCCGAGGTGGACGCGGTGATGAGCCGTACGGCCGAGAGGCTGCGCGCCGCCGGGGCCGAGGTCGTCGAGGTGACCCCGCCCTACCAGGACCGACTGGCCGAACTCGAGTTCCCTGCGCTGCTCAGCGAGTTCCACCGGGACATCAACGCCTACCTCGCCACCCGCGACGGGCCTTCCGACCTCGCCGAGCTGATCGAGTTCGACCGCACCCACCCGGCGGAGCGCACCTGCTTCGCGGGGCAGGAGCTGTAGGAACAGGCGCTGGCCGCACCGCCCACCACCGACCCGGAGTACCGGGCGAAGCGGGCCGAGCTGGAGGACCTCTCCCGGCGCTCCCTCGACGAGACCATGGCCGCCCACCACCTGGACGCCCTCGCCTCTCCGGCGAACCCGCCCGCCTGGACGACCGATTGTGCGCGGGGCGACAACGGCGTGATCCCGTCCTCCACCCCCGCGGCCGTCGCCGGATACCCGTCGCTGTCGGTGCCCGCCGGGTCCGTGGGCGAACTGCCCGTGGGGCTGCTGCTGATGGCCGGCGACCACCAGGACGGGAAGCTCCTGTCGCTGGGCGCGTCGGTGGAGCGCAGGCTGGACGCCTGGCGCGCACCCCATTGCCTGCCGTCAGTGGGGTCCGGCGCCGCCCGCTGATACGGCGCCGCCCGTCGCCCCGTCCGGTGCCGGGCCGCCCAGCACGCGCCCGGCGAAGTCGGCGAGCTGTGCCCGCAGTCGCTCGCGGGACAGCTGTTGCCTGCCGGCCAGGTGGTCGACGAGGTCGGCGCGGACCGCGGCGAGCAGCGCGTGTGCGGCGAAGTCGCTACCCGTGAAGCCGGGAAGCCGCTCCAGTACGCCGCTGAGCGTGGCGTGCCACCAGTCGTAGTGTGCGGCGCCGTAGGGGCTGTCGGACGCGGCCTCCTCCAGCGCCAGCGACAGGTGCCGGTGGTCGAGTTTGAAGCACAGGAGTGCGTCCAGCAGGGCGAGGGCCCTCTCCCGGGGCGGGGTGGCGGGGCCGAGCGGGTGCGGCCCCTCGGTGACGGCCTGGCGCACCGGTTCGAGACGGGCCTCGAAGAGCGCGTGGATCAGACCGGTCCGGTCCCCGAAGCCGCGGAAGAGGGTGCCCTTGCCGACGCCGGCCGCTGCCGCGATGTCGGCCATGGTCACCTGCGCGGGTCTGTCGCGGTTCGCGATGAGCCGGTCGGCCGCCTCGAGTACGGCTTCCCGGTTGCGGGCGGCGTCGGCGCGGGGCTTGCGCTCGGGCACGGGTCTCCTCCAGTTGCTTAAGCGGACCCTCGGTCCGTATAGTCGTCGACGGAAACGGACCAAGGGTCCGCATTCTATCCCGGAGGGAACACCCATGCCCACGCATCCGCGTCCTGCGGATCTCTTCCGCCACGGCCTGCGACTCCTGCTGGAGAAGAACATCGCCGCCTGGGTCGACCTGTGGGACGACGACGGCGTCTTCGAGTTCCCGTTCGCGCCCGACGGGTGGTCCCGGCGGCTGGAAGGCAAGGCCGCCGTGGCCGACTACATGCGCCACTACCCCGACCACATCGACCTCCACGCCTTCCCGCACGTGCACCTCCACGAGACCGGCGAACCGGACACCGTCGTCGTCGAGATGCGGGGGGTGGGACGGCTGGTGAGCAGCGGTGCCCCCTTCGACATGACCTACATCGCCGTGGTGACGGCCGTGGACGGCCGCATCACGCACTACCGCGACTACTGGAATCCGCTGGACCTCCCGCAGGACGGCGCGGCCGACTTTTCCCGGAGGACCCGATGACCTCGCAGGACACCCACCCCGACGCGCGGCCCGCCGTCCTGGTCATCGGCGCCACCGGCACCACCGGCAGCCGCGTGGCAGCGCGCCTCGTCGCGGAAGGGCACCACGTCAGGGCGGCCGGCCGCCGAGCGGCCCCGGTGCACGGCGCACAAGCCGTCCGCTTCGACTGGTACGAACCCGGCACCCACCAGGAGGCGCTGCGTGGAGCCGACCGCGTCTACCTGCTGCCGCCCGTCGGGTCCACCGAACCGGCTGCCGTGGTGCGCCCGTTCCTCAAGCTGGCACGCGCGAGCGGAGTACGCCGCGCCGTGCTGCTCAGCACCTCGGCGATCGCCGCCGGAGGGCCGGCGGTCGGACAGGTCCACGAGATGCTGCCCTCCTCCTTCGACGAGTGGGCGGTCCTGCGGCCTTCGTGGTTCATGCAGAACTTCACCGGCGACCATCTGCACGCCGCCACCATCCGCGCGGAGGGCGTGATCCGGACCGCCACGGGCGAGGGGCGCGTCGGCTTCGTCGACGCCGAGGACATCGCGGCCGTCGCCGTCCGCGCGCTGACCGACGCCCGCAGCCCGGACACCGACCTGGTGCTCACGGGCCCCGAGGCGCTCAGCTACTCCGACGTCGCGCATCTGATCACCGAGGTGAGCGGGCGTGCCGTCACCCACAGCGCGTTGACGTACGAGCAGATGCGGGACCACCTGTCCGCCCAGGTGCCGCCCGACTTCGCCGCCGCGCTCGCCGGCATGGATCTGGCCATCGCCGAGGGGGCGGAGGACCGCACCACCGACACCGTCACACGCGTGACCGGACGTCCCGCCCGCAGCATGCGCACACACCTGGCGGAGGCAGTGACACCCGGGAACAAGGAAGTTAGGCTCGCCTAAGTCGTAAGCCCGGGGGAGCGTACGCCGCCCCCGCGGGCCCGAGGGAAGGGGAGGGGGGCCGCCCCGCGCCGGACGGGCAACCCGGCGCGAGGAGGCGGCGGCCCCGGCCCCGTCCCCACCGGCCCGCAGCCAACTTTCAAGGAAGCGAGGCACTGTGGTCGCAAGCGATCTGTGGACCTTCCGCGACGACCGGGGGCAGGAGGTGAGAGCGGCACGCACGCCCCGGCGCCTCGTCGCCTACGCGCAGGCGGCGGCCGTGCTGGCCGAGCACGGGGTGCCCGTTGCCGCGGTCTTCGGCTCACCGCACGACGAGCCGGGGACCGACCCCGTGGAACGGGAGACCCCCGGCCTCCGTGACGTCGCCTATCTGGGCGCCGGAGCGGAACTGACCGCGCAGGGCATCGCGGGTGCCGAGCCGGAGTTGCTGGTCACCGTCACCTACGACGGCGACCGGCTCTACGGCATCGGGCCCGACCTGCAAAAGGCGCTCGAACCTTCCTTACCTCTGGCCGCTCTCCACGTCGGCCCGGGCACGCGCCTGGCGGACGTACGGCACCGGTTCGCCGCACTGGCCGGCACGCTGGGCCCGGCCCACCCGGACGCCATGGCGGGCGCGACGGGCCAGGGACGGCGACAGGAACAGGGACTGGACGGCAGCATGGGACGGCTCCGCGCGGCGGCGCAGGCGGCCCCGCACGTCCGGGTGCTGGCACTCTCGCCCGCGGGCACCGGCCAGGCGCACGTGGCACGCCCGGCAGGCTGGCCGCTGCTGGGCGAGCTCACTCTGGCGGGCGTGCGGGTGCTCGACCAGCCCGCCGCGGGCGCCAGTTGGGCGACTCTCGGCTGGGAGGAGCTGGCAGGACTCGAGCCCGACGTCATCCTGCGCGACATCCGGGCGAACGCGACCCCGGACGCCCAGCTGGCGGACGTGGCCGCCTGGCAGCGGATGCGCCGCCGCGCCCTAGTGCTGCCCTGGAACCCCGAACTGCCCTTCACCGCCGAAGCCCTCGCCTCCTTCCTGGACACGGTGGCTGGCGCGCTGCGCCGGGCCGCGACGCCGTAGCTCGCCCGTCAGAACCGCCCTTGCGGTGTGTCAGCGCGGCCTCGTCCCGCCCTTCGCCGGTACCCGGCCGTCGTCGCCCAGCGCCCGCCACAGGAAGGTGTGCACCACGGCCTCGACGTAGGCGGCCTGCTCGTGGTCGGCGGCCCCAGCGTGGCCGCCGCCGGTGTTCTCGTAGTAGTGGACGGGCAGCCCGAGTTCCCGCATGCGCGCGGCCATCTTGCGGGCGTGGCCCGGATGGACGCGGTCGTCGCGGGTGGAGGTGGTCAGCAGCAGCGGCGGGCAGGCGCCGCCCGCGCCCCGGCCCGTATCGGGGCGCAGGTTGTGATACGGCGACCAGCGCAGCAGGTGGGCGCGGTCACGGGGGTCCTCAGGGTCGCCGTACTCGGCGACCCAGGACGCCCCGGCCAGGAGCCGGTGGAAGCGCAGCATGTCCAGCAGCGGCACCTCGGCGACGACCGCGCCGAAGAGCTCGGGGTGGCGGGTGAGCATGACGCCGGTCAGCAGGCCGCCGTTGCTGCCTCCGCGGATGCCGATCCGGCCGGACGTGGTGACGCCCCGCAGGACCAGGTCGCGGGCCACCGCCGCGAAGTCGTCGAACGCCCGGTCGCGGTCCGCGCCCAGAGCGGCCTGGTGCCAGGCGGGACCGTACTCGCCGCCGCCGCGGATGTTGGCGACCACGTAGGTGCCGCCGCGCTCCAGCCACGCCCGGCCCGTCACGGCCGAGTGGAAGGGCGTCAAAGAGACCTCGAAGCCGCCGTACCCGTACAGCAGGACGGGCCGAGGACCCTCCTGCCCGGCGGGCCCGACCACGAAGTAGGGCACCCTCGTCCCGTCAGCCGAGACGGCGAAGTGCTGCCGCACCAGCAGCCCCTCGGTGGAGAAGCGGGACGGCGCCCGCTTCAGCGTCTCCACGTCCCGCTCGCCCGCCATGGTGCGGCACAGGGTGGCGGGCTGCACGAATCCCGAGACCGAGAAGAAGACTTCCTCAGCGCTGTCACCGTCCTCGGCCGGCGAGGTCGCCGTCACCCCGGCCGACGACAGCGCGGGCACCTCACCCAGCGGGCGACGCGACCAGCCGCCCGAGCCCGAGGGGGTCAACAGGTGCAGGTGGGAGGAGACATCGGTCAGCGTCTCCAGGACGAGGTGGTGGCGGGTGGTGGCGTACCCCTCCAAAACCGTGCGCTCGTCGGGTGTGAACAGCACCTCGTGGGAGCGCTCGCCCCGCAGGAAGCCGTCGAAGTCGAATGCCAGCAGCGCCCCGGCGGGCCGCTCCAGCCACGGCGACCGCAACGTGATCAGCAGCCACTGCCGGTGCACGTCGACCAGCGCGTCGTCGGGCACCTCGATGCGCACCGCGGGGCCGTCAGGGCGGAGGAGGAAGTGCTCACTGTGCCAGAAGTCGCGGTTCCTGACGGCCAGATCGCGCTCGAAGCCGGGCGTGGGGTCGTGCCAGGCCGTGACGGACACGTCCTCGTGGCTCCCCTCGAAGACGACCGGCGCCGTCTTGAGCTCAGTGCCGCGGCGCCAGCGCCGCACCGTGCGCGGGTAACCGGAGGCCGTGAGGTCACCCGGCCCCGCGTCGGTGCCGACGAAGACGTGGTCCTCGTCGATCCAGCTGACGGAGGTCTTGGCCTCGGGCAGCCGGAACCCGTCGGCCACGAACCCGGCAGCGTCCATGTCGTATTCCCGCACGACGGTCGCGTCCGCGCCGTCCCTGGAGAGTTCCACCAGCGCCCGCCTGTGCTCAGGCCGCAGCACCGAGGCGCCCGCCCACGTCCAGGGCACGCCCTCCTCGTCGGCCAGCGCGTCCACGTCCAGCACCGTCTCCCAGCGGGGGTCGGGCGTGCGGTACTCCTCCAGCGTGGTGCGCCGCCACACCCCGCGCAGGCGGGTGGTGTCGCGCCAGAAGTTGTACAGGTGCGGGCCGCGCCGCACCACGTACGGGATGCGCGCGGAGTCGCCGAGGACCTCGCGCACCTCCTGGCGCAGCGCCTCGAACCCCGGGTCGGCGGTCAGCTCCGCCACGGTCTCGGCGTTCCGCTCGCGCACCCAGGTGAGCGCGGCGTCGCCTTCGATCTCTTCGAGCCACAGATACGGGTCGTCGTCCTCCATCACCCCGCCATTGTCGGACCCGCACCGGTGAGCCCTCCCCACGCCCCGTGTGGGGAACGTGAGGAGGGCTCACTCCGCGCGTTCCGGAGCGCCGCGTCAGGAGCCTGAGCGCGCGGCAGGGGGCCGCGCCTGCTCGCGGGGCGCGGGACCCTCGTCGACGAGATGGTCGGCGGGCCCCTCGGGATCGAGCAGCCTGCCGAGGCGGCCCGGCACGTCGAAGCCGACGAGCAGGACCACGATCATCGTCCCGGCGAAGGTGAGGAGGGCCAGGGACTGGCCGAGGTCCATACCGGAGGCGAGTCTGGCCCCCAGCACGGGGGCCACGGCGCCGCCGAGCGCCCCCACGTTGTAGGTGAAGCCCAAAGCCGCGGCCCGGCTGCGGGTGGGGAAGTGGCCGCCGATGTAGCGGGGCAGCAGTCCCGAGATGCCGAAGCTAGTGGCCTGGAGGAAGAACAGCAGGACGCCGAGCAGCAGCAGGTTGTCCTCGACCGCGAAGACGGGGAAGACGAAGACCAGCGAGGCCACCAGGGTGAACGCGTACGCCTTCTTGGTGCCGATCCAGTCGCCCACGAAGCCGGCCAGCCAGCAGCCGGCCATCGTGCCGAAGCCCGCGTAGTACAGCGCGTCGGTGACCTGGCCGGGGCTGTAGCCGAGGTCCGACTTCAGATAGGTCGGGAGCAGCGCCTGGATGGGCCAGGAGTACAGGAACGCGAAGAAGATCGTCACGATCATCGACACGTACAGCAGCCAGCCGCGCCGTCCGCCCAACTGCACGGCGAAGGCCACGAGGGCGAGTCCGGCGACGAGAGACAGCACCGGCACCAGGCCCTCGCCCAGCGGTGTGAAGACGGCGAAGAGCGAGACGGTGGCCGCCACGGCCAATACCACGTTGGCCGTCCCCCTGGCCCGGGTGGCGAACAGCGGGCGGAACGGGTTGGGCCGCTCCTCCTGCTCGCCGACCTCCGCCTTCCAGTCCGCCGCCTCGGGCAGCGCGCGGCGCATCCACAGCGCGATCACGATGGGGATCAGCCCCACGTAGAACATCCAGCGCCAGCCCAGCGTGGGCACCACCCACTTGTAGACCTCCGCGGCCAGGACGGTGCCCACCGAGTATCCGGAGATCAGGAAGCCGCTGGCCCGGTTGCGCATCCGTACGGGCCAGCTCTCCATGACGTAGGTCGCGCTGGCGGAGTACTCGCCGGCCATGCCCATGCCGATGGCGAGCCGGGCGACGAACAGGCTGGTGTAGTCCCAGGCGAACCCGCAGGCGAAGGTGCCCAGCGAGTACAGCAGGATGCTGACGACCATCGACAGCTTCCGCCCGAAGCGGTCACCGAGGGCGCCCAGCGCAGCGCCACCGAGCCAGCGGGTGATGAACGCGGCCGAGACGAGGCTCGCCGCCTGGACGGTGTCGAGGCCGAAGTCGTCGCTGATCTCGGTCAGTACGAGCGTGATCAGGACGAAGTCGAAACCGTCGAGGAGGTAACCGATCCAGGCGGCGAAGAACGCCTTCCACTGGCTGCGGCCCACCTGGCGGTACCAGCGCGGCTGTGAGGGGGCGGTGTGGTGCACGGTGACTCCAGGATGCCGGACGCACTCGTCGTCGAGCGCCGTCGGGAACGAGCGCCTTGCGGCGCGGCTGCGTCAGGGGCGGGCGAGGCGCTCCACGAAGCGGCCCGCCAGCGCTGTGGGTGCGGTGATGGCGGTGCCGACGACGACGCGGTGAGCGCCCAGGGCCAGAGCCTCGGCCGCCTCGTCGGGGGTGTTGATCCGGCCCTCGGCGACGACGGGCACGTCGAGTGCTTCGGCTAGGGCGGCGACCAGCCGCAGGTCGGGGCCGGCCCCTCGCGGCGTCCCCGGCACGTAGCCGGACAGGATGGAGGAGACCAGGTCGGCGCCCTCCCGTGCCGGGGTCGGCCGGTGGTGCCGCCGCAGTACCGCACCGTCGGGACCGACGAGCGCTGCCGCGGTCTTGGTGCCGCCCAGATCGAGGCCGATCACCGCCGCGGTCGGCGCGGCACGGGCGGTGGGCTGCGAGGCGCGCGGTGGTGTCATCGGACGGTGGTCAGACCGGCGTCGCGCAGCCGCGCGCCGACCTCGGCGGTCGCCGTGGCGTCCAACTGGATCTGCGGGAAGGCGGTGTCGCCGCACTCGATGACGCCCAGCAGCCGCAGGGCCGCCTTGAAGGCGCCGAGCGCGGAGGAGCTGCGCCCCATCTCGGCCTCGGGGCCCGCGTCCACCAAGGCGAACAGGGAGGTGAGCCGCTCCTGCTCCTTGGCCGCCAGCAGCCAGTCGCCCGACCTGGCCGCCTCCCACAGCCGTACGTAGCCGGCCGGGTCGACGTTGCCGAGGCCGGGGACCACGCCGTCGGCGCCGGCCAGCATCGCCGCGTCCACGGTCAGTTCGGAGCCGGTGAGCACGGAGAAGCCGGGGGCGCATCCGCCGGCCCGCCCCTCGCGGCCGCCGAGCTCCACCAGCAGGCGGCGCAGCGATCCCTCGTCGCCGCTGCTGTCCTTGAGCCCCGCCAGGGTGCCGTCGGCCGCGAGCTCGCGCACCAGGGCGGGGGAGAGCTTGCTGTGCACCGAGACGGGCAGGTCGTAGGCGAACAGCGGCAGGTCGACGCGGTCGCGGATCCGGCGGAAGTGGCCGGCGATCTCGCGCGGGTGCGTACGCGTGTAGAAGGGGGCGGTCGCCACGAGGCCGTCAGCACCGAGCTTCTCCGCTTCGCGTGCGTGGTCGAGCACCCGGTGCGTCGTGGTGTCGATGACGCCGGCCAGCACCGGCACCCGGCCGCCGGCGGTCTCGACCACGGTCTTGAGGGCGGTGCCGCGCCGGCTGTCGGTGAGGTAGGCGACCTCGCTGGTCGAGCCGAGGGCGAACAGCCCGTGCACCCCGCCGCCGAGCAGGTGCTCGACCAGCCGGGAGAGGGACGCGGTGTCCACCTCTCCGTCGCTGTCGAGCGGGGTGCACACGGGCGGGACGATCCCGCTCAGGGGCGCGGTCACAGGCATGGTGGTACTCCACAAGTCGCTGAAGCGGGCGGCAGATTGCTCGACGGGCCGCCCGCGCACGTAGGATGTAAGACGTCTTATGTCTGGACTCTAGGTGGCCCCGACACGTGTCATCAAGAGGTAATGGGCCACAATCCACAGCGGGCCGTCGGAGACGGGTCGCCGCAGCCGGGCCATCCGAGAAGGGAACGCACGCGTGCCACGCACCACGGTGTCTGAGGACTTGCAGGCGCGGATCCGGCAGCTGATCCTGGACCGCGGTCTGGGCCCGGGCTCGCCGATGCCCACGGAGACCGAGCTCGTGGAGCTCTTCGACGTCAGCAGGGTATCGGTGCGCGAGGCGCTCAAGGCCCTACAGGCGCTGCGCGTGGTAGAGATCCGGCGCGGCTCGGGCACGGTCGTCGGCTCGCTCTCGATGGCGCCCTTCGCCGAGGGACTCGCGTTCCGCGCCGCGGTGCGTCACCGCCACGGTGAGGCGGGCCTGTACGAACTGATGCGGGTACGCGAGGCGCTGGAGGCCGGCCTCATCGTCGGCGTGGCCACGTCCGTGCCGGCCGAGGACCTCGACGTCCTCCGGGGGATCGTCGCCGCCATGGAGCGCGAGGCGTGCGACGAGGGCTCCATCGCCAGGGCCACCGACCGCGCCTTCCACCTGGCCCTCTACAGATCGCTCGACAACCACCTGCTGAGCGAAGTGCTCGACGCCTTCTGGGCGGCCATGGAAAAGGTGCGCGGCGACTTCGACGGGGGCCATCAAGACCCTCTCACCACCTGCGCCCAGCACCGGGAGATCGTGGACGCGGTCGCGGCCGGCGACGGCCCGCGCGCCGAACGCGCGATGCGCACCCACTTCGACGGCATCCGCGAACGGCTCCTCGCGGGCCAGGGCTGACGGCTCGTCGACGTCCGGAACCAAGTGCGGCAGGGTGACGAGCGACACCGTGCCGGGCTCGGCGAAGTCGAGTGTCTCGCCGGCGTGTTCGAGAACCACCCCGGGGTCGCGGACGTCCGCCTCGGCCGGCTGCTCCTGCTGAAGCGCGGCGCGGGGCGACGTGGCGGCGGAGCCACCGGATACCCGTGTCCGAGGTATTGACCGGTCATTTGAGCCACTACTACGGTCCATTCATGTCAGCGCCGTTGTACCTCCGGATCCGCAGCGAGTGGGAAGCCCGCATCAGGTCCGGCGAACTGCCACCCGGCTCCCGGCTCCCCACCGAGGCCGAGTTGCAGGAGCAGTACGGGATCGGCCGCGCCACCGCGCAGCGGGTCCTGCACGAACTGGCCCAGGCGGGGCTCGTCGAACGGCACCGCCGCCGCGGCACCTTCGTGGCGGACAGCGCCCGTAAGGAGAACCTGCTCAGGTTCGTGAACCCCCGGCTGACAGGACCGGAGATCCCGGGACGGCACGAAGTGCGCAGCGCCGCCGTCGTCCGCGCCGCGGAAGTGACACCGCCGGTGCCGGTGCTGGCGGACGACACACCGGTCAACCACCTGGTGCGCCGCAAGTTCGACGTCGAGGAGACCCCCCTCGCCCTGGAGTACACCACCGTCCCGTTCGCGCTGGCCCCGCACCTGCTCGACGAGGACCTGGCCCACCTGACCCTTCTCTCCTACTTCCGCGCACACCGCGTGCCCGTGGCGACCTCGCGGATGTACCTCGACCCCGTGCTGCTCGACGAACGCGACGCCGGGCTGCTCGCCTGCGACCCCGGCGTCCCCGTGCTGCGCCAACGCAGACTGACCTGGCTGGCGAACGGGGAACTCGCCGAAGCGGCGGCGTACCTGCTGCGGCCCGGCCTCATGGAGTTCTACATCGAGCAGTCGGTCAGCGGTGACTGACCACCCCACCCGCACCGTGTCTTCACGCGTTCCTCCGTAAGGAGCTTGCTCATGACGGCTTCCGCGCCCCGTGTGGCGATCGTCGGAACCGGCGTCATCGGCGCCATGACAGCCTGGCAGTTGGCGTCGCGGGGCGCCGACGTCCTCGCGTTCGACGCCTACGGCCGCGGACACGACCGGGGAGCTTCGGCCGGCGAGTCCCGCATCTTCCGCACCGTCTACAAGGAAGGCGCCTCCTACGTCCCGCTGCTGCGCCACTCCCACCGGCTGTGGCGGGCGCTGGAGGCGGACTGCGGACGCTCGCTGCTGACCCTGTGCGGCGGCCTGACCATCGGAGCGCCCGACGAGCCCGACGTATCCGCGGTACGGCGCTGCGCCGAAGAGGCCGGGCTCCCGCACGAGGTCCTCGACGCGGCGGCCGCCGCCGAGCGGTACCCCCAACACCGGCTCGACCCGGGCGAGATCGCCGTCCGCGACCCCGACGCGGGCGTCCTGCGCCCAGAACCCTCGGTTCAGGGCGCGCTCGACGCGGCCGAGCGCCACGGCGCCCGCGTCCTGCCCTACCACCGCGTGGACGAGTGCGCCGAGACAGCGGCCGGCTGGCGGATCACGGCCGGGGGAGAGACCCACGAGGCCGACCACCTCGTGCTCACCCCGGGACCGTGGTCACCGCACCTGGCGCCCACGCGCCGCATCCCCGTGCGGGCGCGGCAGATCACCGCGTTCTGGTTCGCCGCCCGTGACGTGCCCGCCCACCAGCCGGAGCGCCTGCCCATCGCCATCCGCCGCCACCCGCAGGCCGGCTTCTCCTGCTTCCCGGTCCTCGACGGCGTGGCCGTCAAGATCGTGCCGCACCACCTCGGGTGGCCCCACCTCGACGACCCCGCCGCACTCCCGCGCAGCGCCGCCCCCGACCTCGCCCGCGCGGCCTCCTCCGCCGTCCGCCGCCTGCTGCCGGGACTGGCACCCGACCCCGTCCGCATCAGCACGTACGCGGAAGGGTTCACCCCCGACGAGCACCCCGTCGTCGGACCGCTCCCCGGCGCGGCGAACGCCACCGTACTGACCGGCTTCTCCGGGCACGGGTTCAAGCTCGCGCCGGTCTTCGGCCAGATCGCCGCCGACCTCGCTCTGACCGGCAGCACGGAACACGACATCACCCCGCTCGACCCGCGGCGGTTCGCCCCGGCGGTAGCGGGGCGGTAACCACCGCCGCAGCCGGGCCGCCCCGGTGTCCCCGCCCGGTCACCGCGGTTACCGCCCCTGTTCCTCCCCCCGCATCCCCTCGACCCGTTTTCCCCGCCCGTCTCGACCCCGCTCGACCCGGCACCCGGCCCGCCACGCCGCGCCGCAGCGGTGAAACCCCTCGCCGCCAACGCGCGTGCGCACAGCGACGCGTCGCCCCCGCCCGACCGTGCCCCTTCCCCTCCGCCGGGCACCGTCGCCGATCCGCCGGCGCCGCCGCCGCGAGGTCGCTGGCCCTGGCCGGAGCGGAGGTGACGGTCTTCGAACGCACCGCACCCGCGGCCGGCACCACCGGCACCACGTTCGCCTGGATCAACTCCCACCAGTAGAACCCGCTGTCCTACCACGAGCTCAACGTCGCCGGGATCGCCGAGCAGGAGGCTCTCCAGGAACCCGGTGGCCAGTGGTTCTTCCGGGGCGGCAACCTGGAGTGGGCACGCCCGAGCGGCCACGCGCACCTCGCCGCGGCGCTCACGGAACTGCGCCGCCGCGGCTACCCCGCCGAGTGGATCACCCCCGCGCAGGCCCGGAAACTGGTGCCGGACCTGCGCGTACCGGACGACGTGACCGACATCGCCTGGTATCCGCGGGAGGGCTACGTGCTGCCTGCCGCGCTGCTGGGCCGGCTGTGGGGGGAGGCGCGCGACCACGGTGCCGTCCTCCGGTGCCCTGAGGAGGTTGTCGCCGTCACCGACGAGGGCGGACGGGCCCGGCTGACGTCGGCGTCCGGCGAGAGCGAGCGCTACGACGTGGCCGTCCTGGCGGCGGGCCGCTGGAGCGAGGGCCTGGCGGGGGGGGGTCCGGGCTCGCCCTGCCGATGGCCGACCCGGAGGCCGCCGGCTCTGCCACCGTCGGCCTGCTCGGCTACACGGCGCCGCTGGCCACCCGCCTGGGCCGGGTGCTCACCACTCCCGACCTGAACGTGCGCCCCGAGGGCGGCGGCCGTCTGGTCGTACAGGGCCTCGACCTCGACACGGACGCCGACCCCGCCGCCCCACCGCGGCCCGACGGCGCGCACGCCCGTGAGCTGGTCGCGCGGCTGCGCGGGCTGTTGGCCGGCGCCGAGGGCGCCCGGCTGGAGTCCCTGCGCGTGGGGCAACGCTCGATGCCCGCCGACGGCAGGACGGCCGCCGGGTTCGACAGCGGTGGCTCCGTGTACGCGATCGCCACGCACAGCGGTATCACCCTGGGCCCGCTCCTGGGCCGGCTGGCCGCGGAGGAGATCGTCCTGGGCAGGGAGAGCCCGCTGCTCAGGGAGTTCCGCCCCGACCGGTTCGCCGGTGTGGACAAGGACGCCTTCGCCCCGCTCGCTCTGGCCCGGTTCGCCGGCCAGCAGTAGCGACCGGCGCGACGCGCCGGCGAGCAGCAGCGGCCGGCGCCGTCACGGGGGAGGCGTACCTCCCGTGACGGCGCCGGGTGCCGGTGGCCAGACCGACGAACTTGTACGTGACGAACATGTTCGTTATGGTCGTGGGTATGACACACCGACCTGCCCCCGAGAGCCGCCGGGAGCGCCCGGCGAAGCCCGCGCTGAGTCATGACCGCATCGTCGAGGCGGCCGTCCGCGTCATGCGGACCGAAGGGCTGCGGCGCGTCACCATGAGACGCCTGGCCACGGAGCTGGACACGGGTCCCGCTTCGCTGTACGTCTACGTCGCGAACACGGCCGAGCTGCACGCAGCCGTCCTGGAGGAGCTACTGGGCGCGGTGGACCTGGGCCCCGTGACGGCTGCGGGGGAGTGGCGTGAGCGGCTCGCCGCCGTGCTCGTCTCCTACACCCGCGTGCTCTTCGCCCACCCCCAGCTCGCGCACTCCGCACTCGTGGCCCGCCCTTCGGGACCCCACTACCTGGCCCTGGTCGAAGGGGTGCTGGCCCTGCTCCACGAGGGCGGTGTCCCCGGGGGGCAGGCGGCGTGGGGCGTGGACGTGCTCCTCCAGGTGGCCACCGCCACCGCCGCCGAGCAGTCCGCACGCCAGGACGACGACGCGGCGGAGGAGGAGCACCACGCGCTGGTACGCGCGCTGGCCGAGGTGTCGCCCGACACCCACCCCCGGATCGCCGCGCTCGGCGACGACCTGACCTCCGGCACCCCGCACCAGCGTCTGCGCTGGGTCTTCCGGGCGGTCGTCAACGGCACGTCGGCCACACCCCGGGACGCGACCTGACCCCCGCCCGGCCGAGCGAGCAGCGACCAGTACCGACCGCACCACACCTGACTCCCCGAAAGGCCCAGCACATGACCGGCACCCCTCATCTCCCGATCGCCGTCGTCGGAGGCGGGCTCGGCGGCCTGACGCTCGCCCGCGTGCTGCACGTTCACGGCATCGACGTACCCGTCTTCGACCTCGACGCCTCCCCGCACGCCCGCACCCAGGGCGGCATGCTCGACATCCACGAGGACACCGGACAGGCCGCGCTGCGTGCGGCGCGCCTGCACGAGGACTTCCTGGCGAAGGTGCACCCCGGCGGCCAGGAACTGCGCGTCATGGACAAGCGTGGCCGCGTGCTGCGCGAGGACGGCGACGACACCGGGGGACGGCCCGAGATCGACCGGGGCGACCTGCGCGACCTCCTGCTGTCCTCACTGCCCGGGGACACCGTGCGCTGGAACGCCAGGGTGCTCTCCTGCCGCGCGCTCGCGGAGGGCCGGCACGAGGTCACGCTGGCCGACGGCACGGTGTTCACCACGGATCTGCTCGTCGGCGCCGACGGCGCCTGGTCCCGGGTCCGGCCTCTCCTCAGCGGGGCGACGCCCGCCTACACCGGGGTCTCCTTCGTCGAACTCGACCTGCTGGACGCGGACGCGCGCCACCCCGAGTGCGCCGGGACGATCGGCCGCGGCATGTTCTTCGCGCTCGGCGACGAGAAGGGCCTGCTCGCCCACCGCGAGACCGACGGCAGCCTGCACGTCCACGTGGCCCTGCGTGCGGACGAGGTCTGGTCGGCGACCCTGGACCTCACCGACGGCGGGGACTCGGTGAAGGCCACCCTGCTGCGGTACTTCGAGGACTGGGACCCCGCCCTGCGCAGGCTCGTCGCCGAGGCGGACGGCCCGCCCGTACCGCGCGCCATCCATGCGCTGCCCGTCGGGCACCGGTGGGCCCGCGTCCCGGGAGTGACCCTTCTCGGCGACGCGGCCCACCTGATGTCCCCGTTCGCCGGGGAAGGCGCCAACCTCGCTCTTTTCGACGGCGCCGACCTCGGCCGCTGCCTGGCCGCCCATCCACAGGACGTCGAGGCGGCGCTGACGGAGTACGAGGAGACACTCTTCCCGCGCTCCGCGCATGCGGCCGGGGAGTCCGCGCGGGGTCTGGAGATCCTCTTCTCCCCCGACGGGCCCCGGCCGCTGCTGGAGATGTTCGACGGTTTCGACGCGGAACCGCCCCGGCCCTGACGCGGAACCGCCCCGGCCCTGACGCGGACCGCCCCGGCCCTGGCGCGGACCGCCGGAGCCCTCGACTCGGGCACCCCGCGGTCCGCTCAGGCCGGCCGTCGCCTCCGACGAGAGGCGCTCTACGACCACACGTCGCCGACCCACTCCGGGTGGTCGACGAACGGGTTGCGGTTGTGCTGGAACTGGTCGTATATGACGTCGTTGCGCCGCTTCTCGAAGTCGTCCGGCGGGTCCTGCTCGCTCCACTGCTTCAGTACGGACAGGCGCCCCAGGTTGGGCGCTGAGCCGTTGTCCACCTTGTCGTTGGGTTCCAGGTCGGGGTGGGAGTCGTCGCCGTCATAGCGGACGGCCATGTACAGCACCATGCGGGCCACGTCGCCCTTGACCTCGTCACGCGGCTCGAACGAGTCGCCGTCGGTGAAGTTGCCCGGCGCCTCGCCGACTTCCTCGCCTCCCTCGTCGAAGTCCTTGTTGCCGCGCTCGCTGTTCACGCTGACGTCCGTGGGGCGCAGGTGGTGGACGTCCGTGCCGGGGCCCGGCGAGGTCCCGAAGTCGCCGTGGGACTTGGCCCACACGTGTTCGCGGTTCCACTGGTCGGCTCCTCCGCCGTTGTCGTCGGCGCTCTGCGAGCGGCCGGAGTAGAGGAGGACGACCTTTGAGGAGTCGGCCGGGTCCTGGTCGGTGGCCTTGAGCGCGTCCCACACCTGGTCGTAGGAGAGCGTCTCGGACTCTTTGATGATGCCGTGCAGCGCCGTCTTGAGCTCCGGGCCCGTCTTGCCCTCGGCGTCGTTGTAGTAGTCGTCGGGCGCGGCGTAGGGGGAGGCCGCGGGGGAGTGGGGGGAATCAGGGCTGAGCGGCATCGCCGCCACCGGCGCCTGGGCCAGCGCCAGCAGCGTCGCGGTACCGAGGGTGGCAGCCAGAGGAGCGCGAAGAGCACGCATGGGGGTCCTCTCGACGGTGCGGTCCCGCCTCCGGGGCGTCAACGGCTCCGGGAGCGGCCCGCATTGGGCATGTGACCGGGCAGCCTGCCACACTTTCGAACACGTGCAAGGGGGGCACGTGTTCGCGGCGGTGTGCTGTGCGCGCCCCGGCGGGGCCTGCGGCGCGCGTCGGCCCCCGTCCGTGCGGGGTGGGCTCGCCGTTCGCCGAAGCGTTCAAATTCATTCACGGAGCGGTCAGTTCCGAAACGGCGCCGGTCATTATGCGTGTACTCCTGGCATGTTCCAGTGGAATTTGCCGGAACGCACGACCCCTGGCATGCGAATGCGTAGCGTCAGCCTCACCGTCCGTGTCCGGGCGGTACCAACCGTCGTTCGTGTGCCGTGCCGTGCCGTGCCGTGCCGTGCCGTGCCGGGGAGGGGGTACCAGCGTGTCCGGAATCGACGCATGCCTGCTCGAGGTGATGCGCTTACCCGGTGCGCGCAGTGCCGCCGTCGTCGACTGGATCAGCGGGCTGGCGCTCGGGGTCGCGGGGGACGCGCCCGGCGGCGACCACGAGGCGGCCGCCTGCGAGACGGCCGAACTGGCCCGCATGGTCGCCGAGAACCGCTCGTTCGGACCGCTCGCCCAACCCACCGCACCGCCCCCGCAACACCTGGGCGGCGCACCGGCCGTCGAGGACGTCATCGCGACGAACCGCGACAGCTACCACCTGCTGCGGTTCGTCACCGGCGCGCTCGAAGGCACCGTCTTCCTCCACCTGTGGCTCGCCCGCGACGAGGGGAACCTCGCACTGGCCCGCATCCGGCTCGGGGAGATAGCGGATCGGATGGTGCTCTGATGCGGTACGCCGTTCCGCTGCCCGTCCCCGTCCTCGGCCCCGCGGCCGCACCCCTGCTGAGGGTGCCGCCCGAGCCAGGACAGCAGCGTCCCCCTCGCCCCCGTCCGGCCCAGGCCCCCCGTACGGGCGCCGTCCCCACCCCCGAGGAGCGGCGCGCCCCGGCGCGCCCCGCCCAGGACGTCTCTCCGCGCGACGTCGAGTCCCACGCCGGCGCCCCGTCGATGCTGCGCCGGCTCGCCCAGGAGCGGGCAACCGGCGCTTTCACGCGGGCAGGAGGCACCCTCTTCCTGGTCGAGGGGCGGGTCGCACACGCGGAGAGTCCGGCGGCGCCCGCGCTCGAACTCCTGCTGGCGGCCGCCGGGGTGTCCTCCCGCGCAGGTCGGCATCACCCCACGGCCCCTACGGATGCCGTTTCCGCGAATCTCGTCCCGCCGGCCGATGCGGACACCCACGCGATCCGGTGCCTCGTCGAGGCGGGCCGCGTGCCGGGCGGGATGCTGGAGCTGTGCGCACGCCTCGCGCTGTACGACGCCGCGTTCTTCGTGCTGGAGTCCGCGGGCGGGCCCGGGCGCTTCCGCAAGGGGGTGCGGCACTGGCTGGAGGGCATCGCAGCCGGTGCCGGTGCCGGTGCCGGTGCCGGTGCCGGTTCCGTGACGCTCGCGGCAGCGGAGCGGGAGACGGTACGCCGCCGGGCGCTTCTCGACCGCGTCTGGCCCGACGCGCGCCTGGACGTCCTGCCGCCCGTACCGACCGCGGCAGCGGCCCGACCCTTCACGGGACCGGGCACGTCCGGGGCGCCGGTGCGCACGGCGGCGGGCGGCTCGGCCGTGCCGGTGCCCGCGCGCCGCCTCGCGGTGCTGGAACTGGCCGACGGCGTGCGCAACGCCACCGACATGGCGCGGGCCCTGGGTCGGCCCGCCTTCCACACCCTCATGGACCTGCGCAGGCTGGCGGCCGCCGGGCTGGTCGTACCGCAGCGCGCCGGGGCCCTGGCCGGCACGGACACCCCGGCTCGGCCCGTCGAGCCCGCGCCCGTCCGGTTACCGGAGGCGACCCCGCCGCCGTCCCCGGCGAACGTCCCCCCGCACGCCACGGTGGCCGACGCGCCCCCGGCCACGCTGGGCGACTCGCCCCCGGCCACGCTGGGCGACCCGTCTCCGGCCACGACACCTGACCCGCCCTCGGCTGCGACGGCTGACCCGTACTCGGCCGACCCGGGGGAGGGGGCCGACGTGTCGCCGCCCGCCGTGTTCCCCGACCCGGACGTCGCGCTGCTGCGCCGGCTCAGGGACGCACTGGAGGCGCTGTGATCAGCAGGTTCCGGCAGCGTGCCGAAAGGAGAGTGCTCGTGGCGGCGGAGCCGGGCGTGAGCGAGGAGTTGCACGGGCTGCTGGCCAGAGTTCCGCAGATCGGCGGGGCGTTGGCCGCCACCGTGGACGGGTTCGTCCTCGCCGAGGCGCTCGGTCCCGTACGGACAGCGCGGACCGCCCAAACGGGCCACGACGGCCAGGCCGCGCTGCGGCCCGACGCGGAGCCGCTGGCCGCTTTGACCGCCGCCGCGCTGGGGCTGGCCTTCCGGATGAACGAGGCGACGGGCCGCGGTGCCTTCCGTGAGCTGCTGATCCACGGGGAGCTGGGGTATGTCGCCACGTACGCGGCGGGCCCTTCCGCCGTGCTCACGCTCCTCGCGGACGACCGTGCCAACGTCGGCCGCCTGCATCTGGAGGGCCGGCGGACCGCGGGGCGCATCGCTGCGACTCTCGCCGCCTCCCGGCACTCACCGCCTTTGCCGGCGGCCTCGCCCCCGGCTTCGGCCGGTGGCGCCGTCGTCGCCCGCGACTCTCCCGAGGACGAGTCCCGCAGGCCACCGCTCGAACGGCGCAGGCGGAACCCTCCGTCGCCGCCGTGACATGCGGGCCAACCGCACCACTACCCGCGAACCGCACCACCCACCCGACGAAAGGCGGCACAGCGTCATGGCCAACACCGAAGCCTCCCTCAAGGAAGCGATGGGCAGCATCGACGGCGCGATCGGGGTGGCCCTGGTCGACTACACCAGCGGCATGGCCCTGGGAACCGTCGGCGGCGGCAAGAACTTCGACCTGGAGGTCGCCGCGGCCGGGAACACGGACGTCGTACGCGCCAAGCTGCGCACGATGGAACACCTCGGACTCCAGGACGAGATCGAGGACATCCTGATCACCCTCGGCACGCAGTACCACCTGATCCGCCTGCTGAGAGCCAAGAGCGGCAACGGACTGTTCCTCTACATCGCCCTGGACGCGGGCAAGTCCAACCTGGCCATGGCGCGGCACCAGTTGCGCCGGATCGAGGCGAACCTGGAGGTGTGAGAGACCCGGCAGTACCCGCCGCGCCTCTCCCGCCCGGCAGAGCGCCCGTCGGGGCGCTCTGCCGGAGCGGGGAGGCGCGGTGCGGCATGCCGGGCGGGCTCAGGAGCGCCGCACCGGCTTCGCCGTGCGGGGCTTCTTGGCGGTGTCGCCGGTGAGCGTCACCGCCAGGGGGGTGGCGGTGAAGACGGACGACCAGGTGCCGACGACGATCCCGATGAGCAGCGCCAGGGCGAAGTCGGTGAGGGAGTCGCCGCCCAGGACGGCCAGCGCGGAGAGGATGAACACCGCGCCGAGACCGGTGTTGACGGTGCGGGGCAGTGTTTGCAGGACCGCTTGGTTCGCCAGCTCGGGGAAGGGCACGGTGCGGCGTCCCCTGCCCAGCTCCCTGAGCCGGTCGAAGACGACGATGGAGTCGTTGACGGAGTAACCGATGACGGTGAGGAGCGCGGCCAGGAACACCCCGTCGAGTGGTTTGCCGAGCCAGGCGAAGATCCCGACGAGCACGAGGACGTCGTGCGCCATGGCGACCACCGCCGCCGAGCCGAGCAGCCAGCGGAAGCGTGCCGCGAGGTAGAGGAGTTGCGAGCCCAGGGCCACCGTCAGGGCGATGAGCGCTCCTTGGCGCAGTTCCTCGCCGATGCTGGGCCCGACCACCTCGTCGCGCAGTTTCTCCGCCTGTCCGGCCAGGCCGCTCACCGTCTCGGTGACCTGGTCCTCCTCCGCGTTGGTCAGTTCGTCCGTGCGCACCGTGAGGTTGTCGTCCCCGGAGGACTGGACGACCGCGCGCGGGAAGCCGGCGTCGGCGAGGGCGGCTCGCGCCCGGTCCGGGTCGACGGGGTCGGTGGTGGTGTACTCGATGAGGCGTCCTCCGGTGAACTCGACGCCCAGGTCCAGGCCGCGCACGGCGATGCCCGAGGTGGCGAGCAGGACGGCGGCCGCGGAGGCGGCCAGCCACCGCCGCGGGTGGCGCATCAGGTGCGGGTTGCGGCGCAGCAGCCGGGCCCGCACCGCTCCGGCCCCCGCGATGCCCGACAGCCGGGGACGCTGCCGCAGCACGCGGCGCGAGGCCGCGAACTCGGCGAGCACCCGCGTGATCACCAGGGCGCTGAACATGGACGCGAGGACGCCGATGCCCAGGGTGACTCCGAAGCCGCGTACCGGCCCGGAGGCCAGGAAGAACAGCAGGCCCGCGGCGATGAGGGTGGTGATGTTGGAGTCGGCGATCGCGCTGAACGCGTTGCGGAAGCCGGCCGCGAGGGAGGTCCGGATGCTGGGCCTGCGACGGGCCGTGTACTCCTCCCTGGCTCGCTCGAACACGAGGACGTTGGCGTCCACGGCCATGCCGATCGCCAGCACGAACCCGGCCAGTCCCGGCAGGGTCAAGGTGGCCCCGAGACCGGCCAGCGCGGCGTAGGACAGCAGGCCGTAGCAGGCCAGTGCCACGACGGCCAGCGCCCCCATGAGGCGGTAGACGGCGACGACGAACAGGGCGGTCAGCCCGGTGCCGACGACGGCGGCCCACGCGCTGGCTTCGATGGCTTCCGCACCCAGGGTGGGGCCGACGGTGCGCTGTTCGACGGTCTCGACCGGCACGGGCAGGGCCCCGCCGTTGATGAGGAGGGCCAACTCGCGAGCCTCCTCGTGGCTGAACCGTCCCGTGATCTCGGTGGAGCCGCCGGTGATGCCGGTACGGCAGGTGACGGACGGGTCGACCTGCGGCGAGGAGATGACCTTGTCGTCGAGGACGATCGCCACCCGGCGCGCGGGGTCGCCGGGCTGCCGGCAGGCCGCCTGACCGGTCAGCTCGGCCCACCCGTCACGGCCCTTGCCCTCGAAGTCGACGGTGACGTGCCACCCCGTGCCGCGCTGCTGGTCGATGCGGGCGTCGGCGCTCTTGACGTCCTCTCCGGTCAGCGAGGCAGCCGCCAGGCGCAGGGGCTCGCCGGAGTCGTCCTTGAGTACCCGCTCGCGGTGGGGGCCGCGCTCCTTGCCCTTCTGCGTGCCCTTGTCGGTCTTCTCCGCGGCGCCGAGCACCTCGTGGAAGGTCAGCTGTGCGGTACGGCCCAGCACCTCGGTCGCCTTCTCGGGGTCCTGCACCCCGGGCAGTTCGACGATGATCCGGTTGTCCCCGGACCGGGTGAGCGTGGGTTCGGTGACGCCGAGGGCGTCGATGCGGCCCCGCAGCACTTCCACGGTGCGGTCGGTCGCCTCGCTGTCGGCGGCCGTCGTGGGGGTCGAGCGGGTTTCCAGAACGATCTGGGTGCCGCCCCGCAGGTCGAGTCCGAGGCGGACCGGCACGGTGGCGGCGATGAAAACGGAGAGAGCGAGCACGGCGAGTGCGCACAACGCCCTCACGCGCAGGGAACGCGTCACAGGGATCTCCAACAGGCGTGCCGCGGCCACGGCAGGGGCGCAGCGGCAGGAGGAAAGAACGAATCTCAAGAAGGTGAGGAAGGTGAAAAGAGCGAAGGGCTCAGATGCCTGGAGGAGGGGGAGGGCTGCGGCCCCGCTGCGTGGGCTGCTGTTCTCCGTCCGGTACGTCACCGGCGCAGGACGTCGGCCACGGGTTGAGGGGGGCGGGGCGGATCAGGGGCGCTGAGGGGAGCGCGGCCGCCGGATGGGGCGGGGAGTTCGGCCGCTCCCTGCCGCCGGCGGAGTGGGCCCACGCCGGGGCGGCGCGCGGGGCCGCGCACTCCTCATCCGGCTGCGTGCACGCCTCCTCGACGGGCGAGGCCGAGGGGACGGTGAAGGCGGAGGTGGCCGGAGAGGCAGGAAGCTCGGATGGGAGCAGGGCGGCCGGGGAGATCGAAGACTCGGACGGGACCGAGGCGGCCGGTGAGGCCGAAGAGGTGGACGAGGTGGCGGTGACAGCGAAGGCCGACGTGGCGGAGGCGGGCGCGACAGGGGCGGACCACGGCCCGTTCCCCGTACCGGCGTCGCCGGCCAGGCCCGCCCAGAGCGCCAGGAAAGCCGCGAACAGGGCGAGGAGTGCCCGCACCCGGCAGGCACGGCCACGCGGTGGCGCGGGGCGCGGCGTTCGGCTCATTCCCCGCCCCCTCCCTCGCAGCGGACTCGCACGGTGATGTCGGATCGTGTGCCGCACGCCGCGGCCCGTGGGGCGTACGCGCGGCGGCACCGGCGGCTCAGGGCTCGATCAGGCCGCACCTGATGGCGTAGCGGGTGAGCTCCAGGCGGTCGCGCAGACCCAGCTTGTGCAGCAGGTTCGCCCGATGTCGCTGCACCGTCTTGACGCTGATGAACAGCAGTGCGGCGATCTCCTTGGAGGAGTGTCCTTCCGCGACCAGCTTGAGGACCTCCTCCTCCCGTGCCGTGAGCACCTGGTCGGGCGATTCGTCGCCACGGCGGACGTGTTCGAGATAGGTGCGGATGAGGGCGGTCACGGCGCCCGGGTAGACGAATGGCTCGTCGCGCATCGCGGCACGGCAGGCGGCGACCAGGTCGCGGTCGGCGACCGACTTGAGGACGTAGCCCGAGGCTCCGGCCTTCAGCGCCTGGAAGAAGTACTGCTCGTTGTCGTGCATCGTCAGCATCAGCGTCCGTACGCCCGGCTTGAGCGCGGACAGCTCCCGTGCCGCCTGTAGCCCGGTCATCCGGGGCATGGCGACGTCGAGCACCGCGAGGTCGAACTCCTCGGTGCGCGCCACGGCGAGGGCCTCGGCCCCGTCACCCGCCTCGGCCACGACCTTCAGGCCGGGCTCGCCGTCCAGAATCAGGCGCACCCCGCGGCGGACGAGGGTGTGGTCGTCGGCGAGGAGGATCCGGACCGGGGTGTCAGACATGGGCGGGGCGCTTTCCTGTCGTGGGGACGGTCAGCCGGATCCGGGTCCCGCCGTCGGGGGCGGGGGTGATGTCCAGGCCGGAGCCGATGAGCAGGGCACGCTCCCGCATTCCGCGGATGCCCGCGCCTTCGGTGGCCACGCCCATACCGCGGCCGTTGTCGGTGACGGAGAGGACGACCGTCTCCTCCGTACGGTCCACGGCCACCTCGGCGCGGTCGGCCCCTGAGTGGCGGGCCACGTTGGTCAGACCCTCCTGGGCGATGCGGTAGAGGACCAGTTCCGTCTCCCAGTCCAGCGGCGGCAGATCGGTGGCCAGACGGCGCTTCACATCCAGCCCGGTGTGGGTGGCGAAATCGGTGGCGAGGGAGGTCAGGGCGCTGACCAGACCGAGGTCCTCCAGAACCCCGGGGCGCAGCCTGCGTGCCAGCCGGCGGACCTCGTCCAGGCTGTCCCTCGTGGTCTCCTGCGCCAGCAGCAGGTCCTCGCGCAGCGGTTCGGGCGCGCGGTCCGCCGCCCGCTTGAGCTCCAGCAGCACGGCGGTCATGCTCTGGCCGACCTCGTCGTGGAGTTCCTGCGCGATCCGGCGCCGTTCGCTCTCCTGCGCCACGAGGGCGCGGGCGCTGCTGGTCGCGCGCTCGCTCTCCAGCCGGTCGAGCATCGCGTTGAAGGCGCGGATCAGCTCGGCGATCCCGCCGGGCCCGGGAACGGGCAGCCGCTGTCCCGGCCGCAGCAGGTCGACGGTCGCCATCAGCCGGGTCAGCCGGTCCAGCGGGGCCAGTCCGACACGCAGCAGCGCCGCGTTGGCGACCAGCATCACGGCCAGGCCACCCAGCAGGATCAGAGCCTCGGTCAGCACCACGGGAACGGAGACGGTCACGGGGGCCCACAGCAGCAACGCCGTGGCGGTGCCGAGCACCACGGCATTGAGGGCGAAGATTCGCCAGAACAGGGACACCGGGCTCACGCCTCCTTCTTCGCTGGTACGGCACCCACTATCCGCCATCGCGGTGCGGGCACGGAGCACGCCCACCCGCACGGAGTGCTCGGCCGTAGGCCCCCGGCGCCCGCCGGACCTGCACCGATGGCCCCGGCTCAGGGCCGCCGGCGCGCGCGCCCCGCGGCCTGGGCCGGTGGAGATGGGTCCTTCTGCGCAGCGGATATGGGTGCCGCGCCCCATGGGACTTTCCGTCCTCATCGGCCACTGTGGAATGGCGGCACAGCAGTGCCGCAGCACCGACCGGGCGCCACGCCCCACCCGCAGACAAGGAACCGCCATGTCGTTCGAGACAGCCCGGCCCGCCGCTGCCGCACGGCTCACCGCACAGGAGGCCGGCCAGCGCCTCGAGCACGAGCGCAACGCACGCCTCACCCAGCTGAAGGCTCTCGACGCGGCCGGCTCCGACGCGGACGCGCACCTCGGTTCCGTGCAGAAGGAGGCCATCGAGCGCGTGCTGGCGGAGATCGAAGCCGCCTTCGGAAGGGTGCACGCCGGTACCTACGGGACCTGCATGGCCTGTGCGAAGACCATTCCGGCCGAGCGTCTTGAGATCCTCCCCTACGTCCGTTTCTGCGTCGGCTGCCAGGGCCGTGCGAACTGACCGCTTCTCCTTCTCCGACGCTCTGCCCTTCCGATGACTCTCCGCCCTGTCCAAGGGGTGACGTGGTGCACAACACATCCATCGACGACCGTCGGCCCGCCTTCCGAGCGGACGACCTGGCGACGCTCGCGGAGAACCTGCGCGAGCAGCGGCTCTTCCGGCGCGAGCAGCTGCGCCGGCTCGCGGTGACCCCCGCGGCCTGGCAGGGCACGCGGCCGGGACGGCAGGTGGCGGCACAGGCCGAGGTCCGCCGCCAGCTCGCCGCCTGCGCCCGGATGGTTCTCGTCGATGTGGAGGCGGCTCTGCGCCGGATGGAGGAGGGCAGCTACGGGGCCTGCCACCTGTGCAGGCGCGCCATCGCGCTGGAACGTTTGATGATCGTGCCGCAGGCCCGCTACTGCGGCCGCTGCCAGCAGGTACGGAGGGGGGACCGATGACCGCCTCGCACCGGGTACCGGCCACAGGGCCCGGCAGCGTCTGGCCGCTGTGCCTGCGGTGCTCGGGTGTCGCCCTCGATCTGGGCAGCGCCCGTACCCGTGCGCTGGTGGCGGGGCGGCAACGCGTTCTCGACGTGCCCACGGTCACCTTCCCCGGTGCCTCGGCCGTCCGGCCCATCCAGCGGGGCACCATCGTGGACACGGCGGGAACGGCCCGGCTGCTCGACCGCATGCTCAGCCGCCGACTGCCCCGCTTCGGCCGTCCCCTGGTCGTGCTGACCGCCCCGGTGCTGGGCGGGGTGGCCTACCGCGCCGACGCGCGCACCGCGGTCGAGGTCCTGCGGCCGCGCACCGTGCTGACCATCCCCACCGCACGGGCCGTCGCACTGGCCGCCGGGGCCGACCTGGCACGCCCCCTGCTCGTCGTGGACATCGGCGCCCATCTCACCGAAGCGGTGCTGCTGGCCCAGGGCGCGGTGTTCGACGCCCGCCGTGCCGCGCTGGGCACCGGCGACCTCGACGGGGCGACCACCGCGACCCAGTTGATCGACGCGGTGGTCACCATGGTCGGGGCGATGCGCGAGCAGGACGGCACCTCCCACACCTCGGACGCCCTCCGGCGCGGTGTCGTGCTGGCCGGGGGCGGCGCGCTGTCTCCGGGCATCACCCCGCGCCTGGCCGAGGGACTGGGCGTCCGTGTCACGGCGGTTCCCGCACCGCACACCGCGGCCGTCCGCGGCGCCGCCACCCTGCTGCGCTCCGCTCGCAACCACCCCTCCCTCAGGGGCACCGCACCGCCGGCCGCGCCGACGAACTGACGACAGGCCGCCGGTGCCGTGGCGCACGCCCCATGTCTCACGGGAGCCGGACGAGAAAGCAGACACAGGTGACCAGCGCGATGGCGAGCAGCAGCACGAGCGTCGCGCGGGCCAGGACGCGGCGCCGCAGGTGGAGGTAGCGGGCGCTGTACTCCTCGCGCAGTTCGGCGCAGCGCTCGGTGAGGCCGTGCAGCACGCGACGGGTGAGGGCCATCCGGTCCGCGGTGTAGAGGCGCACGACCTCGTCCCGCTGCCCCGTGGTGAGCCAGGGCATGCGCGCCGCGAAGGCTTCGGCCTGTGCCTCGGCCTCGCCGCGCTCGGCCTGGAGCAGCAGATATCCCTCGATCCGGTTGATGTCCGCCGCGGTCTGCCGCGCGGCGGGGGCAGTGGCCCGCACCGGTCTCATTCCCTGTCCCGGTCGCGGCCGAGCGGGGGTGCGACGCCCGCGCCGGGTTCGACGGCGTCGCGGCGGCCCGCCCACTCCGCCTGGTCCAGTTGGGAGACCTCGGGGTGGTGGAAGTCGAAGGCGGGCGACTCGGAGCGTACGCGGGGCAGTGCCACGAAGTTGTGCCGCGGGGGCGGACAAGAGGTGGCCCATTCGAGGGAGCGCCCGTAGCCCCACGGGTCGTCCTCGTGCACGAGGGGCGCGGTCCTGGCGGTCTTCCACACGTTGAACAGGAACGGCAGCGTCGAGGCGCCGAGCAGGAAGGCGCCGATGGTGGAGAGGGTGTTGAGCGCGGTGAACCCGTCGGCGTCCAGATAGTCGGCGTACCGGCGGGGCATGCCTTCCGCGCCGAGCCAGTGCTGGACCAGGAACGTCAGGTGGAACCCGACGAACAGGAGCCAGAAGTGGACCTTCCCCCAGTACTCGTCGAGCATCTTGCCGGTGAACTTCGGCCACCAGAAGTAGAAGCCGGCGAACATGGCGAAGACGACCGTGCCGAAGACGACGTAGTGGAAGTGCGCGACCACGAAGTAGGAGTCGGAGACGTGGAAGTCCATCGGCGGGGAGGCCAGCAGCACGCCCGTCAGCCCGCCGAAGAGGAAGGTCACCAGGAACCCCGTGGTCCACAGCATGGGCGTCTCGAAGGAGAGTGACCCCTTCCACATGGTGCCGATCCAGTTGAAGAACTTCACACCGGTCGGCACCGCGATCAGGAACGAGAGGAAGGAGAAGAACGGAAGCAGCACGCCCCCGGTCACGAACATGTGGTGGGCCCACACGGTGACGGACAGCCCGGCGATGGCGATGGTGGCCCCGATCAGGCCGACGTATCCGAACATCGGCTTGCGTGCGAAGACGGGGATGATCTCGGAGACGATGCCGAAGAACGGCAGCGCGATGATGTAGACCTCGGGGTGGCCGAAGAACCAGAAGAGGTGCTGCCACAGCAGCGGGCCGCCGTTCTCGGCGCTGTAGACGTTCGCGCCGAACTTGCGGTCGGCCTCCAGCGCGAACAGCGCGGCGGCCAGCACGGGGAAGGCCATGAGCACCAGGACGCTGGTGAGCAGGACGTTCCAGCTGAAGATCGACATGCGGAACATGGTCAGTCCCGGGGCGCGCATGCAGATGATGGTCGTCGCGAAGTTGACGGCGCCCAGGATCGTTCCGAAGCCGGAGAGCGCCAGGCCCATCACCCACAGGTCGGCGCCCATACCGGGGGAGCGGATGGCGTCGGAGAGCGGGGTATAGGCGAACCAGCCGAAGTCTGCGGCGCCCTGCGGGGCGAGGAAACCGGCGATGGCGATGAGCGCGCCGAACAGGTACAGCCAGTAGGAGAGCATGTTCAGCCGGGGGAAGGCCACGTCGGGGGAGCCGATCTGCAACGGCATGATGGCGTTGGCGAATCCGGCGAACAGGGGCGTGGCGAAGAAGAGCATCATCACGGTGCCGTGCATCGTGAAGGCCTGGTTGTACTGCTCGTTGGAGAGCACCTGCGTGCCGGGGCGTGCCAGCTCGGCCCGCATGAACAGCGCCATCAGCCCGCCCAGCAGGAAGAAGACGAACGCGCTGATCATGTAGAGCGAGCCGATCTTCTTGTGGTCCGTCGTGGTGAGCCACGCGACCACGACGTTGCCGGGCTTCCGCTGCCGAGGCTCGTGAGGCGTGTGTGCCTCCGTCGCCTCCGTGTGTACTGCCACCTTCCGCCCTCTTCCCGTGTCCTGATGCCCGTTGGGGACCGTTCGCCGGGCGCGCGGCCAAAAGCGCGGGATGAAGCGCGGCGCGTCGCCCTCGCACGTGGGACGCGCCCAGCGGTGCTCGCGGGCAACTACAGCGTGTCCCGGCCTCTCTCGCGTGCATTCAGCCATTCGTGGGCGCGCAGCGGAAGGAGATCACCGTTGTCACCTCTTGTGGTGATTCTGTGACGGACCTTCGTGGCCTGCGCCACGCTCGGCTGGGCGCGCTCCTGGCCGGGCGATCCGATGCGTGCCGCCTCCCGCCCGCGGCCTGCGGAAACCCCGCGGGGCCCGAGCGGGGCGGAGTGGAGATCACCGGCATGCGGTACCGCTCCCGGCTGCCACCACACCGCCCTCTCGGCCCGGTACCGGATCACCAACCCGGCACCGAACCCCTCGCCCACGCCGTCACGTTCACGTTCGTTCCGGCGTCGGGAGAGGCGATGTCGACCACGGAGCGGACAGTGGGCCCTGCGGGGACCGGGCGGACGGTGCGGCACTCCCTCCCGTACGGAGGCGGACCGAGGCGCGCGAAGGCCGGTGCCCGTCATGGTGACGCCCGAACTCGTCCTCGGAACGACGGGCAAGCTCGGCGTCGGCCCGTGGAGAAAGGAGACCGGTCCCCCGGGCCGGGCCGACCGCCGGCCGTGACAGCCGGCCGGCGGTGGAAGCCTCCTGGGGGCGTAAGGCGCCCGGAGCGGGCGGCCGCCCGGCCGTGAAGGGCGGCCTGCCGCCGGCGGCGTCCGGATCAGCCGTCCACCGTGTGGCGGTCGGCCACGGTGAGCGCCTTGTCCAGGGCCTCCAGTCCCTCCCGCGCCTCGTCGGCGCTGAGGGTGCACGGCGGTACGACGTGCAGACGGTGGTAGTTGGTCATCGGGATCATCCCGCCGGCCTTGCAGGCGGCGACCAGCTCCGTCATGGCGGTGCTGGTGCCGCCGTAGGGGGCCAGCGGCTCCTTCGTCGCCCGGTCGCTGACCAGGTCCAGGGCCCAGAAGACGCCCATGCCCCGCACCTCGCCGACGCAGGGGTGGCGCTCCGCCAGCTCGCGCAGCCCCGGACCCAGCACGGTCTCGCCGATCAGATCCGCGTTCTCCACCACGCCCTCGTCCTTCATGACGTTGATCGTGGCGACGGCCGCCGCGGTGGCCAGCGGGTGACCCGAGTACGTCAGCCCGCCCGGGAAGGGCCTCTCGGCGAAGGTGTCGGCGATCCGGTCGCCCAGCGCGACGCCGCCCAGCGGCACGTAGCCGGAGTTGACGCCCTTCGCGAAGGTCATCAGGTCGGGGACGACGCCGTCGCGCTCGATGGCGAACCACCGTCCTGTGCGCCCGAAACCGGCCATGACCTCGTCCGCGACGAAGACGATGCCGTACCGGTCGGCCAGCGCCCGCACGCCTGCCAGGTAGCCGGGCGGCGGCGGCATGATGCCCGCCGTACCCGGCACGGACTCCAGCACGATCGCGGCGAAGGAGCCGGGTCCCTCGAAGGCGATGACCTCTTCCAGGTGCCGCAGCGCCCGCTCGGTCTCCTCCTCGGGGCTGCTGGAGTGGAAGGGGGAGCGGTAGGGGAAGGGGCCGAAGAAGTGGACGGTGCCGGCGGTCCCGTAGTCGTTGGGCCAGCGGCGCGGGTCACCGGTGAGGTTGATGGCCGTGCTCGTGCCGCCGTGGTACGAGCGGTAGGCGGAGAGCACCTTGTAGCGCCCGGTGTGCAGGCGGGCCATGCGCACGGCGTGCTCGACGGCGTCGGCGCCGCCATTGGTGAAGAACACCTTGTCGAGCGTGCCGGGGGTCAGCTCGGCGATGAGCCGGGCGGCCTCCGAGCGCTGGTCGTTGACGTGCTGCGGCGCGATGGTGCACAGCCGGTCGGCCTGCGCCTTGACGGCCTCGACCACGCGGGGGTGCTGGTGCCCGATGTTGGTGTTGACCAGCTGGCTGGAGAAGTCCAGATACCTGGTGCCCTCGCCGTCCCAGACGTAGCTGCCGCGTGCCGCGGAGACCACCATGGGGTCGATCCGGGCCTGGGCCGACCAGGAGTGGAAGACGTGGGCGCGGTCGAGTTCGTACGCGCGTGCCGCGGCGGCGGTGTCGATGAGGGGCTCGGTCATGCGGGTGCTCTCTTTCCGCGAGAGGTGTCAGACGTTCTGCGGGAAGCCGAGGTCGATGCCGCCGTGGCTCGGGTCGAGCCAGCGCGAGGTGATGACCTTGCCGCGCGTGTAGAAGTGCACGCCCTCGGCACCGTGCGCGTGGGTGTCACCGAACAGGGAGCTCTTCCAGCCGCCGAAGGAGTAGTAGGCCATGGGGACCGGCACCGGCACGTTGATGCCCACCATGCCGACCTCGACCTCGTTGTGGAACCTGCGGGCCGCGCCGCCGTCGTTGGTGAAGATGGCGGTGCCGTTGCCGTACGGGTTGGCGTTGATCAGCTCCAGCGCCTCGTCGTAGGTCTCGACGCGCAGCACCGACAGCAGCGGGCCGAAGACCTCGTCCGTGTAGACGGACATGTCCGGCGTCACGTGGTCGATGAGGGTCGGCCCGAGCCAGAAGCCCTCGGTGCCGCCGTCGGCCTGCACCTCGCGGCCGTCCACGACGAGGGTGGCGCCCTGCTCGGCACCGGCCTGCACGTAGGAGGCGACCTTGTCCCGGTGGGCGCCCGTGACGAGCGGGCCCATGTCGCAGCCCCGCCGCCCGTCGCCGGTACGCAGCGCCGTGGCGCGCGCGGCGATCTTCGCCACCATCTCGTCGGCGATGTCCCCGACGGCGACGAGGGCGCTGACGGCCATGCAGCGTTCACCGGCCGAGCCGAAGCCCGCGTTGACGGCCGCGTCGGCGGCCACGTCCAGGTCCGCGTCGGGCAGGACGACCATGTGGTTCTTCGCGCCGCCCAGCGCCTGTGCGCGCTTGCCGGCCGCGGTGCCGCGCTCGTAGACGTACCGTGCGATCGGCGTGGAGCCGACGAAGGACACCGCCTTGACGTCCGGGTGGTCGCACAGCGCGTCCACGGCCGTCTTGTCGCCGTGGACGACGTTGAAGACACCGTCGGGCAGCCCCGCCTCGGCCCACAGCGCCGCGAGCCAGTTGGCGGCCGACGGGTCCTTCTCGGACGGCTTGAGGAGCACCGTGTTGCCCGTAGCGACGGCCACGGGGAAGAACCACATCGGCACCATGGCCGGGAAGTTGAACGGGCTGATGACCGCGACCGGGCCCAGCGGCTGCCGAATGGACGCCACATCCACCTTCGTGGAGGCGTTCTCCGTCATCCCGCCCTTCATCAGGTGCGCGATGCCGCAGGCGAACTCCACGACCTCCAGGCCGCGGGTGACCTCGCCCAGCGCGTCGTCGAGCACCTTGCCGTGCTCCGCGGTGATGATGTCCGCCAGCTCGCCCTTGCGGGCGTTGAGCAGCTCCCGGAACGCGAAGAGCACCTGGGTGCGCTTCGCCAGCGAGGTGTCGCGCCAGGCCGGGAAGGCCGCACGGGCCGCGGCGACCGCCGCCGCGACGTCGTCCTCGGTCGCCAGCGCCACGTTCTTGGTGGTCTCGCCGGTCGCCGGGTCGAAGACCTCGCTCGTGCGGGAGGCGGCGGGCAGGAACTCCGCGCCGCCGACCCAGTGCGGAACCGTCGTGACACTCGTGCTCATCCAGGACCTCCCAGCCCGTACGGCCGGGACTCTCCGCGGCCGCACTGGCCACTATGGGCGCCGAGGAGGCTGCCGGTGCCCTGCACAGCGTAAGAGAGTGCGGGCGTTCTTTTACACTGTGGCAATGCCTCTCTCCGTCCGTGACGTCCTCGCTCTGGAGCCACTGCGTGCGGGTTCCCCGCAGGTCGTCGCCGGTGCCGAGCGCCTCGCCAGGCCAGTGAGGTGGGTGCACGTGAGCCAGCTTTCCGACCTGACGGGGCTGCTGCGCGGCGGCGAGCTCGTCCTCACCACCGCTGAGGGGCCCGCCGGGGCCCGGGACGAGCCGGCCCTGTCCGCCTACCTCGCCCGGCTGGACGCGGCGGGGGCGGCAGGTGTGGTGATCGAGGCCGTGGGCCCCGCGAGCGGCGGCGAGACGGGGGCGGACGAGCGGCCGCGGGGCGGCGAGAGCCGCCCGCCGGGTGGCGGAAGCGGCCTGGGCGCGGAGCGTCTGGACGCAGACGGCCCGGACTGGGCGGAGGCCCTCGCGCGGGCCGCCGAAGGACTGCGGTTCCCCGTGATCCTCCTGCGGCAGGAGGTGCGGTTCGTGGATGTGACCGAGGCCGTGCACAGCCAGATCGTCAACGAGCACTACGAGGAGCTCAAGTTCGCCCAGCGCACGCACGAGGCGTTCACCACGCTGAGCCTCGAACACGCCGCGCTGGAGACCGTCGTGGGACGCGCCGCCGCGCTCTCCGGCACGGCCGTCGTCTTCGAGGACGTCGCCCACCGCGTGCTCGCCTCCACTCCCGGCCCCGGCGGCTCCACCGTCGATCTGCTGACCGGCTGGGAGAGGCGGTCCCGGCTGGCGCCGGAGCTGGACCGCACCGGCGTCGGCGGCGGCGAGGACTGGCTGCACACACCCGTCGTCGTGCACCAGCGGGTGTGGGGCCGGCTCGTCATGCCGGACGCCCGGGGAACGGACGGCGGCCTCGCGCCCAGGGTGCGGATGGTGCTCGAACGGGCGGCCCAGGCGCTGTCGCTGCGGCTGATGGCCGAGCAGGACCAGGCCGACGTCGAGCGAAGGGCCCAAGGCGGGCTCCTCAACGACCTCGCGGAAGGCCGCGTGTCCGCGGAGCCGGAGGCGCTGGCCCGCGCCGAGGCGGTCGGACTGCGCCCGGGGGCCCGCTACCTTCCGCTGGCGCTGCGCTTCGCCCACCCGCCGGCCGCCGACCCGCTCGACGTCCAGCGCCGCGACCGGCGCCACCTGGAGGCCGTCGTCCGCGCCGCCAAGGCCGCCGGTATCTCCGCCCTGGTCACCGCGAACCACACCGGCGAGATCCGCGTGCTGTTCTCCTGCGCGGGGCCGACGCAGGAGGACCGGCTGCTGGAGCGCTTCGCCGGGCTGCTGGACCAGCAGCTTCCCGGCTCGGGGCAGCACGGGGCCGGACAGCACCGGCGCATCGGCGTCGGGCACGGCGCTTCCTCGCTCCTCGCCGCCGCGCGCCGGCTGCCGGAGGCCGCCCACATCGCGGAGGTCGCCGCCGGGATGGACGGCGCGGAGCGGCCCTTCCACCGCAGCGCGGACCTGCGGCTGCGCGGGCTCTTGTCCCTGCTGCGGGACAACCGGCACCTCCAGGCGTTCGCCGAGACGGAGCTGTACCGGATCCTGGAGGACGAGGCACGCAACGGTCCGGGACTGCTCGGCCTCCTGCGCGACTACCTGGCGGTGAACGGCAACAAGAACGCTCTGGCGCGGCGCACCCGGCTGAGCAGGCCGACGCTGTACACCCGGATCGCCGCGATCGAGCGCCTGCTCGGCGTGGACCTGGAGGACCCCGAGTCCCGTGCCTGCCTCTACGTGGCCCTCCTCACCCGCGACCTGGTCGCCCCGCACACCCGAACGCCGTGAGAGGCGCCGGCGGCGGGGTCCGGGGTCAGACGCCGGCGGCCGACCGTATCCAGGAGCGGTACCGGGTACTCTTCTGATCCGCAGGGTTCCTCGATTCCGAAGACGCGCCTCGCCCCGGCGCGTGGAGGCCAGGGGAATACGGGTCCAGGATTCCGGACGTCGAGGAGACGCGGGTAATACCGTTCTCTCAGAACGCCGCGTTATGGGCCGGGGCTTGGGCGCCGCGACCGGAGCGGTGCTTGTGGCCTCCGTGGCAGGAGACGGGAGCCTCGACGCAGGCGCGGATGAGGAGCGTGGCCAGTGACCAGCCAGACGCGTACAGCACCACCCCGTTCCGCAGACGAACGCGCCACGCTGCGGGCCTTCCTCGACTACCATCGCGCGACCCTCGCCATGAAGTGCGAGGGGCTGACGGACGACGAACTGCGGCAGCGGTCGATGCCGCCGTCCACGCTGTCGCTGCTCGGTCTCGTGCGGCACATGGCCGAGGTGGAGCGCGCCTGGTTCCGCCGGGTGTTCGAGGACAACGACGCGCCCATGGTCTGGTCCGACGAGACCGACTTCCAGGCGGCGTATGACGCGAGTGCGTCCACGAGAAGCGAGGCGTTCGCCGCCTGGGACGCTGAGGTGGCGCACTCGCGCCGTATCGAGCGGGAGGCCGCGTCCCTGGACCAGGCCGGGCACCAGCCGAGATGGAGCGCGGACGTGTCACTGCGGATGGTGATGGTGCACGTGCTGCTGGAGTACGGCCGCCACAACGGACACGCGGATCTTCTGCGTGAGGGCGTCGACGGGACCGTCGGCGCCTGAGCCGCGGGGATGCGGCGAGTTCAGTCGTCCGGCTCGCCGTACGCCTGCTCCTGGGCCTCACGATCGGGGCGCAACGCGTCCCCCGCCTCGCCGGTGTGCTCGTCGTCCTCCTCGACGTGGGTCAGCGCCTCCCGTACCTCCTCTTCCGTCTCTTGCGCGGCGGTGCGCGGGGCCTTCTCGTGCTCGTTCACGTGCGTGCTCCCTTCCGGGGCCGGCGATTCCGCCGTGCGTTCGCTCGTACGTTCCGCCGCACGTCGCGTCGTACGGCGGTCGCCGGGTGCCCTGCCGCGGGAGCGCGTATGCATGTGCCCGGAGCACGGTGCGGGCCCGTGGCCAGGCGCCGCCGGTCACCGAACTGCCAAGGAGGGGCCTGCGGCACGGCTGCCGGCTCAGGCGCGCCGGTGTCCGCCCGAGGCCCCGGCGCGGGGCCGGTTGGCCGCCCAGTGCCGCAGGTCACCGAGGCCGTAGAGCAGCGCGTTGCCGCGCTTGCCCGACGCGGCGGGGAAGGCGGGATCGTTGGCGCGTGCCCAGCGCAGCGCCGCCAGCGTGGTGTCGGGCAGGTGCGCGGGGACCTGGCGCAGGTCCACCAGGTCTCCGTCGTCCCCGGCGCTCGCGGCGGGTGGCGTGTCGGAGGAGGGGACCGGCTTCCCCCGCGGGGCGGGCGGCGGCGGGGCCCAAGCCTCCGGGGCGTCCGGCGCCGCCGTGCAGGTCTGCTCCGGCCGCTGTGGGGCCGGCTCCCCGGCGGGCGTCATGCCGTCGCGGAGGCGGCCCAGGAGCCGGTTCAGGAGGCGGGAGACGTGCATCTGGGTGACCCCGAGGCGCTCTCCGATCTCCGTCTGGGTGAGCTCGTCGACGAAGCGGTAGTGGAGGAGTTTCCGGTCGCGTTTGTCGAGGGCGGAGATGAGAGGGGCGAGGGTGTGGAAGTCCTCGACCAGTTCGAGTGCGGGGTCGGGTGAGCCGATGCGGTGGGCGAGGGCGGTGTCGTCGTCACCGGTCGAGGTGGTGTCGAGGGAGGAGGTGGTGTAGCCGTTGGAGGCCTTCTGCGCCTCGACGACCTCGCTTTCCGGCAGTGACATGAGCGCGGCCAGTTCGGCGACCGTCGGTTCGCGGTCGAGCCGGGAGCGCAGTTCCTCGGCGGCGCGCACGAGTTGGGCGCGGGCTTCCTGCAAGCGGCGGGGGACGTGGACGGCCCAGGTGGTGTCGCGGAAGAAGCGCTTGATCTCTCCGACGATGTAGGGCACGGCGAAGGTGGTGAAGGCCAGTTCGCGGGAGACCTGGAAGCGGTCGATCGCCTTGATGAGCCCGATGGTGCCGACCTGGACGATGTCGTCCATCTCCTCGCCGCTGGAGCGGAACCTGGAGGCGGCGTAGCGCACCAGGGACAGGTTCATCTCGATCAGCGTGTCCCGCACGTAGCTGTACTCGCGGGTGCCCTCCTCCAGGGAGTCCAGGCGGGCGAGGAAGTCCCGCGTCAGCGTGCGCGCGTCCCGGGGAGAGACCAGGGCCGGATCCCCGAGCGGGAAGGAAGGACCGGCTGCCCCGGCCTCGATGCTCCCGCTGTCCGTAAGACCGGTCACCATCATGGCTTCGCCTCCATACGCGTTCCGGCTGGCCCAGGTCACGACTGTGTCACGACATCTGCCCACCGTGCGCCGTTGCATGTCACCCATCGGCGCGCCGTCTTCGCGGCCCGCCCCGATCCGGCCACCCGGCCACTCACGGGTGAGCCCTCTGGTACGCGCGCGCGTCGTCGCCCACGTGCCCGCCTCTGACCGCGCTGGCCGGTGCGGGCGGGCCGTCCGCGCGCCTCTCGTGCGGCACTCCGCCTTCCGGTTCGCCCGCGGTGAGGGGCCCTGGGCCCTCCAGATGTTCCAGGAGTACGCCTTCACGCAGCGCCCACGGGCAGATGAGCAACTGCTCCAGGCCGAGGAGACCCATCGCGGCGTGCGCGGTCACGGCGCCCGCCAGGATCTGGCCGGCGCGGGCCGGTGAGACCCCGGGAAGACGGGCGCGTTCGGCCGCGGGCAGCTCGGCCAGCGTCCCGATCTGCCGCCCGAGCCGGCCGCGGTCCAACGTACGTCGCACGAACGGGCCTTTGCGCCCCGGCGCGGCCCCGCACAGCCGGGCCAGTTGCTGGAAGGTGCGGGAGGTGGCCACGGCCGTGTGCGGTTCCTCCCAGCGGATCCGGGCGGCCACGTCGCGGAGCTGGTGCCTGACCTGGCGGCGCAGCGCCTTGACCGCCCCGCGGGCGGGCGGGTCCGCCGCCCCGAAGTGCTCGCGCGTCAGGTGACGGGCCCCCAGCGGCAAGGACACGGCGAAGTCAGGGAGCCCGGTGCGTCCGAAGGCCACCTCGAGGGATCCGCCGCCGATGTCGATCAGGACGAGGGAACCGGCGCGCCAGCCCATCCAGCGGCGGGCCGCCAGGAACGTCAGTTCCGCCTCCCGGTCACCGGACATCACCTTCAGGTCGATCCCCGCCTCGTCGCGCACGGTCCGCAGCACCTGTTCGCGGTTGGGCGCGTGGCGCACGATGGCCGTGGCGAACGCCATCAGCCGGCGCACCCCCCACCTGCTGGCCTCGTCCCGCGCCGCGGCTGCCGCTTCGACCAGCCGGGCGACCGCGTCACCCGGCAGCTGACCGTCCTCGGCCACGTCGTCGGCCAGCCGCAGCGGGTACTTGACCGTGTGGAGGGGGAGAGGCGCCGCGCCGTCCGCGTCCGCGATCTCCAGCCGGACGGTGTTCGACCCCACGTCCAGCACACCCAGCCGCACGCCTGTCATCGTCTCGAGCCTCCTTGTCGGCACACACCGCGCGAAGGCTCGCGCGGACGGCCGCGCAGACCGTGGCCTGCCTTCCGGTACTCCTCCTCGTCCCGCCGGCCTCCCGGCCGCACCCGCCGACGTCACCGCGGGGTACTCACCCGTCACCGCAGGGTACTCGCCGGCCACCGGTACCCGTTCCCGGGTCAGCCATGCCGCGCCCGGAGGACGTGTCGGCCCGATCCGCGGCCCGCACCCGGGGCGGACGCGCGTGGAGGGGCACCGGACCTGCCGGTACCCCTCCACTGCCGTGCCGCCCTTCTCACTCGCCGCGCCGGCTCACCGGTGTGCGGGGAACTGCACCACCTGCTGGTAGGTCGGGCGGTTCTGCCAGTTGGTCAGATCGTCGGTGATGCCGCCCAGCGGACGCTGCTGGATGGAGTCGGCACACCACTGGTCGCCCGCCTCGCACACGTCGTCGCCCGGGTACGTCTGCTCCGCCGGGGTTTGCGCGGCCTCGGCGAGCGTGCTCAGCAGCGTCGCGCGGCACTGCGCCACGTCACCCGCGCCGCAGAACTTCTCGGGTGCCGCGCCCGGTACCTTCTCGCCGAGGACGCTGCGCAGGTCCTTGTGCACAGAGGACCACCATCCGTGCTGGAAGGCCGAGCCCTTGTGGGCCACTCCATCACCCGGGGTGGAGGGCGTCTCGTCGATCTGCAACGCGTTCGTCAGTGCGTCGTAGAGCTCCCCTCCCATGGCGGGACGGAACGCGCCCTCGGCCAGCAGCGGCCACCAGGCGTCCATCAGCCGGACGGCGTCGGAGTGGGCGTAGGTCTTGCTGCCCGGACTGGTCTCCTTGCGCTCCGCACCGTCCTCCAGCCAGCTGCGGAGGCCGTCGACGGCCTCCTTCTGCCCGGGGTCCGTGACCTTCTCGGTGTCGATGACCTTCAGCAGTTCGGGCAGTACCGCCTCGCCGCGCAGGTCGGTGACCGCCGCGTCCTCCATGGCGCGGGTCAGGGAGGCGCGCGAGACCTTCTTGCCGTCGCTGATCAGATCCTTGATCCGGTTGTCGAGGAGATCGCTGCGGTAGACGGGCCCGTCGCCGAAGCCGGCCACCGTGTACCCCTTGGCGATCTTGTTGTTCCAGGACTCGTAGTAGTCCTGGTCGACGTCGTTGGGGTGTTCGCCGAAGGGCGTGTTCGGGACCGTGTTCGTCTCCGGGTCCCAGCCCCGCCACTCGGTCTTCTCGCTCGCTCGGATGGGCAGGTTCGGATCCACCCTTGGACTGCGCGTCGGGTTGAGGCCGGAGTTGTAGTAGGCCGTGTGCTCGGCGTCGGCGTAGAACCAGTTGAAGGTGTAGCCGATCTTCGAGGCCGCCTTCTGGAAGCTCTCGGGACCCGTCACCGCTTCGGGGTCGTTGAACATCTGGAAGCCGATCAGCGTGTCGACCTCGTGCTGGTAGGTGGAGCGCAGCGTGGTGTAGGCGACCGGTTTGCCGTCGACGGTGGCGCGGTAGCGGACCACCCCGTACTTCGTCCGGTGGGCGACCAGCTTGTACGAGCCCTTCTTCGTGCCGTCGGCGATGGTCGGGCTCCAGGCGTTCTTGCGGACGAGCTTCTCCATCGGCGTGCAGGTGCCGTGGAACAGGTACGCGGTGGAGTTCTTCGTCGCGGGGCTGCCGTCGGTGTTGCACAGGTCGAGGGCGTAGGTGTCGGTCATGTTCTGGTTGGCCGACGTGGCGCTCCAGGCGTAGTCCTGGCCGCGCCCGAGCTGTACGTACAGGTTGAGCCCGGCGAAGGCGGCGCCGCGGGCGCTGAGGCCCGGGCCCTGGATTTCCTGGAGCATCAGCAGCTGCGGCGCGAAGTAGCCGGTCTGCGGGCCGAAGACGGCCACGGGGTTGCCGGTGTCGGTGTGCTTGCCGGAGACCACGAGGGCGTTGGACATGCCGTGCTTGCGCGAGAAGAGGTCCTTGGGAAGGACGCCGTCGGACATCGCGCCCTTCGCCTCGGCCAGCTTCGGCTTGTGGCGCAGGTTGGCCTGAGCGGTGTCCGAGCGGTCCCGCGCCTCGTCGGCGGCGGCACCGCCTCCCTCGCCGCCGGTCCTTCGCTTCGCCTTCGCACCGTCGGCGGCCGACCCCGTGGGGTCGTAGACGACCTGCTGCTTGTCCACCGAGCCGGGGTCGGGCATGGCCACCCCGTGCGGGTTCTCGGGACTGGCCGCGTAGTCGAACCGCTGGCCGTCGTGGAGGGTGAGGTCGGCCTCCGGGTCGTTCTGCATCCGGAAGGCCCGGTAGACCTTCTCGCCCTTCTCCTTGCCGTACTTGTGCTGGGCGGCCTGCTTGACGAGGGCGGCGGCGACCTGCTCACCACCGCCGGAGCCGAACAGGGCGCTGATGACGGTGCCGATGGCGACCAGGTCGGTGGGCTCGAACGGCTCGATCCCCTCGCCGGTGAGGATGTCGGCGTTGCCGGTCAGGTCGTACTCGCCGGGGAAGTACAGTCCCTTCTTCGCGTCGTCGATGTACCGGTTGAGCCCCTTGAGGTAGGCGGTGACGTCCTGGTAGGCCTGCCGGCCCCGCGGCCCGGAGTCGCGTACCCGGTCGACCTGTGCCTTCAGCTCGCTCTCCTTGTACGCGCCGCCCAGGTAGAACTGCTGCTCCAGCTGCCTGTTGCCCTCGGCGCCGCCCGCGAAGGACGTCAGTCGGCCGCGGCCGATGTGCCGGAAGACGTCCATCATCCACAGCCGGTCCTGGCCGGCCGCGTATCCGGCCCCGTACTCCGTGCCGGCGCGGGTCGTCCCCTTGATGTGCGGGATCCCGGACGTGTCCCGGGTGATGGTGACGTCCTTGCGTCCGCCGGGGTTCTTGCTGCTCTCCACCTGGTCGTCGGGCACGCCGAAGGAGGCGTCGTTGAAGAAGGTGCTCAGCTTGCCGTTGGTCAGGCCCGCGTAGTTGTCCACCAGGTCGGCGTACTTGCCCAACTGGTCGTCGGTGTGCTTGGGCTTGGCACCGGTGATCTTGTTGAGGATGATCTGTGCTGCGGTCGCCGAGCCGTTCTGGCCGGGCGGCAGGACGTCGTGGCACTGCCCCTCGCAGTAGTCCGTCACCCGAGAGGACGTCGCGCCAGTACGCTCCGGCGCGGCGGGAGCGGCGACCGCGAGCGAGGGCGCCGCGGTCACCACCAGACAGGCTGCCGTGACCAGGCCGGTCCATCGTTTTCGCATCTGGCGCTCCTCCAGACGATCGCTGCTCGACGGGGCGCGCCGCGAGATCGGCCTGCCGCGTCCTGTGACCGGCACAGAATGCGGTCGCCGGATTATCAGGTCAACCGTCCCGGACGCTTGACCTGTCGAGGTGGCGTGACGGACCCTCAAGCTGCTCTCTGCCCGTATCCACCGCGCACAATTCGGTCCCCAGCCGCCCAAATCCAGCCAGTCCGCGCCCCGTTGAAGTCCGCCGCATGAGCCCGCCCCGGGCTTCTCGCACGGTCTCCACGCGACTTTCACCGTCGCCGTCCGCGGCGAGCCGCCCCGGACCCGAGGAGGAAGCCGACCATGGAACGGCTGCCGTCGACGCAACGGCGCAGACAACTGGTGGAAGCGGCCATCCGCGTGATGACCCGCGCCGGTGTCGCGCGGGCGACGACCCGCTCCATCTGCGCGGAGGCCGGCGTCTCGCTCAGCGTCTTCCACTACTGCTTCGACTCCAAGCAGGCGTTGTTCGAAGACGTCATGGAGACGATCACCGCGCACTCGGTGACACCCGTCGCCGCACGCATCCAGCCCACCGACGGCATGCACGAGAGCGTCAGGGCCGCGCTCGACACCTACTGGGGCCATGTGCTCGCCCACCCGGACGAGCACATGCTCACCTACGAACTCACCCAGTACGCCCTGCGCCAGCCCGGCTTCGAGTACCTTGCCAGGCGCCAGTACGAGCAGTACGCCGCCGCCAACCGCGACCTGATCGAGCACCTGTGCGCGGACCTCGGGCTGCGGCTCCTCGTTCCGCCCGAGACCCTGGTGCGCTACCTCGCCTCGATGATCGACGGCCTCACCCTCAACTACCTCGTCCTCGGTGACGGCGAGGGAGCCGCCGCCGTCCTCGACACCCTCGCCGCACACGTCGTCGGTTTCCTGGCGCACCAGGACACCGCCGCGCGATGAGCCGCGTGTCACGAACGCCGCCGACGCGCCGCGGTCGGCGACCGTGGTGTGGCACACCCCCGCAGACAGGAGCGAACCGGTGACCTCCACCCAGGACGACCAGCCGACCGGAGTGCCAGTACCCGCACCCCTAGGCCCGCTGCGCGACCTGATGTACGGGCACATCCACGCCTCGGCCCTGCGCGCCGTCGTGGAGCACGGGATCGCCGACCTCTTGGCGGACGGGCCCCGCACCGCGGAGGAACTGGCCGACCGCTCCGGCACCCGGGCCGATCCGCTGCGCCGGGTGCTGCGGCTGCTGGCCGCGCGCGGCCTCTTCCACGAGGAGAACGGCGCCTTCGCCCTCACCGACAGCGGCGCGGCCCTGCGCACGGACGTCCCCGGCTCGCAGCACGCCCCCGTCATGATGTTCACGGACGAGATGTTCCGCCGGGCCGCGGCCGGCATCCCCGGCGCCGTGCGCACCGGAGAGCCCGGCTTCGACGCGGCCTACGGCTGTTCCTTCTTCGACCACCTGGCCGCAGCGCCCGACAAGAGCCGGCTCTTCGACGCCGCGATGACCTCGCGCCCCGGCACCGTCAACGCGCACGTCGCCGACGGCTACCCGTTCCCGGACAGCGGCACGCTCGTCGACGTCGGCGGCGGCAGGGGCGGTCTCCTGCGCGACCTCCTCACCCGCTTCCCCGGCCTGACCGGCGTCCTCCACGACCGGCCCGGGACCGTCGCCGAACACCTGCTGGACGAACCGGGCTTGGAAGGGCGCTGGAGCACGAAGGGCGGCGACTTCTTCACCGCCGTACCCCGAGGCGGTGACCTCTACCTGCTCAAGAACGTCCTCCACGACTGGGCCGACGAGGACTGCCTGCGCATCCTCGGTGCCGTGCGGGCGGCGGTGACGCCGGGCACCAGACTGCTGGTGATCGACGCGGTGCTGCCGGACGACGGCACTCCGCATCCCGCTCTCGATCTGGACATCGTCATGCTCATGGTCGTCAGGGGCCGGGAGCGCACCGCCGCGGACTTCCGGGCGCTGCTGGAGAGCTCCGGATTCCGGCTCAACCGCGTCCTTGCGACCCCGTCCCTGTCCTCGCTCATCGAGGCGGAGGCCGTCTGAGCCGCGCCGCGCACGGCCTGTGAGATGGATCTCGAAGAATTCACCGGCCAGGTGGGCAACTGGCCTCCCTTGTGTCTTTTGCCGGGCCGGTTCGCGTGTCGGGTTCTTCAGAGCTTCACTCAAGTCGGGTCAAAAAGCCACTCGCAGTGCTTACGCTGCTGCCGTGCATTTCTCGCCCGTTGTCCTTGACCAGGCTGCCGGGTTCCGCGTGCACGCGCTCTTCCTCGCATTTCCGAGTTCACCGCGAATTCATCGGCCGTTCGCCGTACGGCCTCTTTTCTCCTTCATTCCGCCCTGCCCCCTGGATTGCGCATGCCAAAGCTCACCGTCATCGTGCCGTGCTACAACGTGCAGGAATTCGCGGAGGACACTCTGCGGAGCCTCGCCAACAACGCGGGCGCCGATACGGAGTTCCTCCTCGTCGACGACTGCTCCACCGACGCCACCCCGGAGATCCTCGACAGGTGGGCGTACCGTCTGCCCGGCGCCACCATCCTGCGGCACGAGCAGAACAGGGGCATCGCGCAGAGCCGCAACAGCGGAATCGACGCCGCGCGCGGCGACTACGTCACCTTCCTCGACGGAGACGACTGGTACGGCCCAGGCCATCTCGACGCACTCGTAGGCCGCATCGAGGAGTTGGGCTGCGACTTCGTCCGCACGGACCACGTGCGCAGCACCGGCACCACGCGTGTCGTGCACCGGGCTCCGGCACCGGTGCGCGAGACGGTGCTGCGCCCCCGGGACGTGATCGCCCCGCCGCAGGTGGAGACGATGGTGGACTACCCGTTCGTGTGGGCCGGTGTCTACCGGCGCGAACTGTTCGCCGACGGCGCGCTCCGCTTCGACGCCGGCCTGCGCACCGCGGAGGACCGGCTGTGGACATGGCGACTGCACCTGAGGGCCCGCTCCTTCGCGGCGAGCGGACTGCTCGGCGTCTTCTACCGGCGCGGGGTGGCCACCTCCCTCACCCAGATCCGCGACGCCCGGCAACTCGACTTCATCCCCGCACACGACGCCCTGCTCGCCGACCTCGCCGCCGACCCCGAGGGCGAGCGCTTCCTGCCCAAGGCGGTGCGGACGTACTGCGCGCTGCTCGCCTTCCACCTGGCCGCCGTACGGCGCTATCACGCCCCGGTCGCCAGACGTCTGAAGAAGAGGGCGACCACCGCCATGCGGGGCATGCCCCAGGACGTGCTGGAGGAGACCCTGGCCGGCATGGACCACGCACGCGCCGACATGCTGCGACGCCACCGTGCCGTGCGAAAGGCGGCCTGAGCCGTGAACGTGGAGCGTCACCACGCCCCGGGGAACCGGGCCCTTCGCCCCGTACAGATCTTCGAGGTCTCCACGCTCTACGGGGCGGCGACCCTGGCCGCCTCCTTGGACGCCGGGCAGTTCGGTCCCAGACAGGCCGCCCGCAGGATCCTCCTGGTGACCACCAACGCCCCCACCCCCGAGGCGGCGACCGGGCTCACCGCCATGACCGGTTTCGACCGCCTCGCCGACCGGTTCGACGAGACCATCGACTGGAACGAGGCCATCCGCCCCTTCCACCCGAGCACCTGGGCGCCCCTGCGTGACGAATCCCCCGTGTGGGAGCGGATGTTCCGCCACGCGTGGCGGCTCTCGGACGCGCCGGTCGAGCTGATCGTGGAGTCGGTCCACGTCAGCCCCGCGAGAGCGCTGGCCACGATCTTCAGTGGCAGCGCCGTCCACGTCTACGCCGACGGGCTGATGAGCTACGGCCCCACCCGGGAGCGGCTGCCCCAGTGGCTGGGCTGCCGGATCCAGCGGCTGCTGCACCTGGACCTGGTGCCGGGTCTGCGTCCGCTGCTGCTGGTGGAGCACGCCGTGCGGCCCGAGATCGTGCCGACCGACGCCTTCAGGGCGGTCCTCGGCGAACTGGGCGAGGCCGCCGCCGGGCTGCCGGAGCTCGCCGGTGTCGCGGCCGACGGGCCGAGCGCCGTGCTGCTCGGCCAGTACCTCGCGGCGCTGGGCATCCTCAGCCCCGAAGAGGAGGAGGAACTGCACGTGCGCATGGTGCGCGGGGCGGTCGCGGCGGGACACGAGTGCCTGGTGTTCAAGCCGCATCCCACCGCCCCGGCCCGCTACTCGCACGTCATGGAGAAGACGGCGGCGCAGGCGGGGGTGCGGCTCCACGTTCTCGACAGCCCGGTGCTGGCCGAGACCGTGTACGAACGGTGCGGGCCGACACTGGTGGTGGGCTGCTTCTCCACCGCCATGCTGACCGCGGCCACCTGTTACGGCATCGACATCGCCAAAGTGGGCACGACACCGCTGCTCGACCGGCTGGCGCCCTACCAGAACAGCAACCGCGTGCCGGTGACACTCGTCGACTTCGTCGTCCCGGACCTGGAAGACGCCGCGGCCGGCGCGCGGTACGCGCCCGCGACAGGTCAGCGGACGCACGCGCCTGTGACGGGGGAGCGGACGCACGCGCCTGTGACGGGGGAGCGGACCGGCGAACTCGCCGCCCTCCTGCGGACGGTCGGCTACTGCATGCAGGCCAAGCTGCACCCGCTGCTGCGTGAGGAGGCGATCGCCTGGCTCGACGCCCGCCTCGACGAGGACACCGTGCGCTACTTCAAGCGCCGCCGCCTCACCGCGCTGGCGCTCCCCGGAGGCGGAACGTCGGTCCGCGCGCGGCTGCTGCGCAGCAGCCCGTCCGCGCGCTGGGCGGCACACCGCATCCGCACCGCGCAGCGCGCACTGCGCTGACACGGCGGGCGGGCAGACCGGGAACATTCCCTGCCTGCCTGCCTGCCCGCCCGCCGGCCTGCTTACCCGAGCCAGCGCCGCAACGTGAGCCGGCCCCACAGCATGCTCAGCGCGAAGGAGGGGATCAGCGTCACGACGGCCAGCGCCGCCGCGGCTCCGGCCGCGCCCAGCCATCCGCGTCCGGCGGAGACGAACCAGGGAGCGACCGCGTTCAGCACGAGCACGTGGAACATGAAGGCGCCCAGTCCCGCGTCCGTCAGTCTGCCCAGCACGGGACGGATCCGCTCGGGGATCCGCACCCCGTTGACGGCGAACAGCACGCACACACTCAGCGCGGCCACCAGCACGCTGGCGTTCGGGATGACGAAGTGGACGCGGTCCTGGGACCACAGCACCGCGGCCAGCGCCGCCACCGCGCCCGCTGCCCACCAGCCGCGGTGCCCGCGCGGGGTGGCCGGCAGGCTGAGCAGCAGGGCGCCGACCACGGCGTAGACCAGCGCGTAGCTCCCGGCCTGCCAGCCGAAGCGCGGCACGTCCCACCCGGTGAGCCGGGCGAGGTCGCTGAACGCGGTGGGCCCGGCCGAGACGACCACGAGCGCCGCGACCACTCCCCACGGCCGCTGTCCGGCCTTGAGCAGCATCACCAGGCCCAGGAGCAGGATGAGCGGGACGTGGGCGTAGAAGTACCACAGGTGGTAGGCGGGCTGGACGGTGCCGAACACGGCCTCCAGCGCGAGTTTCGACGTCGGTCCCTCGTTGGTGTCCCGCACCCGGCCCCAGGCGAGGTAGACCGCCGACCAGACGCCCACAGGTACGAGCATGCGCAAGGAGCGCCGGCGCAGGGTCCGGCCGCTGCGCGGGGGAGCGCCCACCAGCACCGCCCAGCCCGCGATGGCGAAGTACATCGGGACGGCCCAGCTGGTGACCGAGTCGAGGAAGAGCCCCGTCCAGTAGACCGCACGCCCGCCGTCCGCGCTCCTGTCGACCGCCTGCATGCACGCGCCACCGACGTGTCCGACGATGACCGAGCAAGCACACACGACGCGCAGCAGGTCGATGTCGTACCGGTGGCCCTGGCTCGCCGGACCGGCTTCGGCGGCTGTTCCGCCTCGGGAAAGTGACTGCGCGGACGTCGAGTCCAGGGAATGCGGCGCCCCCGGGCCCGACTTCCCGGCACTCGTATTTCCGGGACTCGCGTTTCCGGAAGCCGACTCCTCCGAGAGCGGCCGGGGTTCGGGTACGGGGGTTTCCGGTACCACCGGATTCGGGGAGACGTTCTCAAGTGACATGGACCAGCCCTGTGCGTGCGAGGAATGTGCGCTACCTCGCCCGTCACAGGCGAGCAGACCAGCGCATCCTGCCACCCGCCCTCGCCCGGGAACCTGTACGGAAACGGAACAAAGGCCGAACTCCTGCGCTCGGGAAGGGGTTCGGTGCCGCAATTCCCCAGAACACAGCCGGCCCGGCGCCCTGCCGGGTCGTCAGGTCTCTTCCAGCACCGCCCGGATCACGTGCCGGGCGTTGCGGGCCATCGCGGGGTTCGTCGTCCGGTAGTAGGGCAGCGCGATCAGCGCCTGCGAGAGGGCACGGCCCCGGCCGCGTATCCAGGTGGCCTCGTCCACGGCGAGCGCCGCTCGGAAGATCTCCCGTGCGCCTGCCGGCAGCAGGTTCCACGCGGGGAACAGGTCACAGGCGGGGTCGCCCCTGCCCGTGCATCCGAAGTCGATGACGGAAGCCAGCCGGCCCGCACCGTCCACCAGGAGATTGCCCGGCATCAGGTCGGCGTGCAGCCAGACGGGCGGCCCGTCGGGGCCCGGAGCACGCAACGCCTCTTCCCACACACCGGTGGCGGCGTCGACGTCGATGTCCTCCCGCGTGATCCTCCGCAACGCAGCGAGGGCCGCCCGGGTCTCCGCGTCGAGCGCGGCCAGTGGGCCGCCGCGGTGGGCCTTCGGCGCGGCCCCCGGCACGGCGAGTCCCCGCATCGCCGTCACGAAGCCGGCCAGGTCCCGGGCCAGCAGCGACGGCTCGCTCAGCGCCCCCGCCTCGGGGTGCTGCCCCTCCCGCCACCGGTACACCGACCACGGCCACGGATAGCCCTCGGCCGGCTTCCCGGCCCCGCGGACCTCGGGGACCGCGACGGGAAGAAGGGGAGCGAGGCGCGGCAGCCACTCCCGTTCCAGCACGACATCCGCGGCACCACCCTCCGTGAGCGGCAGGCGGACGACCATGTCGTGCCCCAACCGGTACATGGCGTTGACCGTGCCGCCGGACGGAACCCGCTCAACGGCCTGCCCCGCCCACTGCGGGAACCGCCGGGCGAGCAGCCGCCGGACAAGAGCCTCGTCGACGGGGTACTGGCCCGGATGCATCTGCCCTGCGGTCATGAAGGGCCATCCGACAGCCGGGCGCCTCCAGGCGTCAACCGCATTCCGGCCGGGACCCCGCGCCGGGGCCGCGGGAGGTCGTGTGGGTCCAGCCGCACGGCCGGTCGACTCCCCGCACCGGCCGGCCGCGGGGCCGCCGGCCACGGTCTCCGCGCTCAGCGGCGGGTCGTCTGCCGCTCCTCGTCGCGGGCGGCGGCGTTCTTCGCCTTGACGCGTGCCGCTTCCTTGCGGACCTCGGCCTGGGTGGCGCGCTCCTTGCGCAGCCACTCGGGGTTCTCCGCCTTGAGCGCGTCGATCTTCTCCGTCGTCAGCGCCTCGGTGACGCCGCCCCGGGCGAGGCCCGAGATGGACACGCCCAGCTTCGCGGCGACCACAGGGCGCGGGTGGGGGCCGTTGCGGCGCAGGTCCAGCAGCCACTGGGGCGGCTCGGCCTGGAGGGCGTTCAACTCGTCGCGCGAGACCACGCCCTCCTGGAACTCGGCGGGGGTGGCTTCGAGGTACACACCCAGCTTCTTCGCCGCGGTCGCGGGCTTCATGGTCTGGGTGGTCTTGTGCGACGTCATGGGGTCAAGGGTATCGATCGCGTGCGGTGCCTTTCACCACGCCCGGTAGCCTGGCGAAGTGACAGGCTCGGAAACCTCCCCTTCGTTCACGGTCGCGTTCGTCCCCGGTGTGACGCCCACGAAGTGGGTGCGGATCTGGGAGGAGCGGCTGCCGGACGTTCCGCTGCGCCTGGCCCCTGTGACCGCGGCCGAGGCGCCGGGGCTGCTGCGGGACGGCGGTGCCGACGCGGGGTTCGTACGGCTTCCCGTCGACCGTGAGTACTTCAGCGCGATCCCGCTCTACACGGAGAAGACGGTGGTCGTGGTCCCCAAGGACCACCTCGTGACCGCGGCGGACGAGGTGACCACGGGCGACCTGGCCGACGACATCCTGCTGCACCCCCTCGACGACGTACTCGGCTGGGAGGAGCCGCCTGGCCGGCCTGCCAGGGAAAGGCCCGCGACGACGGCCGACGCCGTCGAGCTGGTGGCCGCCGGGGTGGGGCTCCTCGTCGTCCCGCAGTCCCTGGCCCGCCTCCACCACCGCAGGGACCTGACGTACCGCACCGTCACGGACGCCCCCACCTCCCAGGTGGCGCTCGCGTGGCCCGAGGAGCGGACAACGGACGGGGTGGAGGACTTCATCGGCATCGTCCGCGGCCGCACCGTCAACAGCACCCGGGGCCGCAAGGGACCCGAGGCACAGCCGAAGCAGAAGCGCTCGGACAAGCCGGCACCGCGCCGCAAGCCCACGCCCGGCAGGGCCGGAGGCCGGACCGCCCGGGGCGGGGGCGGTGGCAGGGGCGCGCAGGGCGGCGGCTCACGGCGCGGCAAGCCCCGTCGCCCTTGACCCCTCCCGCCTGAGGCGGCCCCCCCGCCTCAGGCGCTGAAGCCGGTCCGTGCCGTCTCAGTCCTCGCGGCGGCCGTCCGGTACGGCGGGGAGGCCGACGCGGTCCTTGACCTCTTCGGTGGCGAGGCCGACCGGCCCGTGCCACTGGGCGAGCAGGATCGTCGCATCGTCGTCGAGCCGCCCCTGGTGGTACTCCAGGTGGTGGCGGATCAGCCGGCGCAGCGTTTCGGGGACGGGCAGTCCGTCCGCCTGGTGGCGGAGGAGGAAGTCGAGGAAGCGGCGAAGGCCGAATTCCTCCCCCTCGGGGCTGCGGGCCTCGGTGATGCCGTCGGTGTAGAGCAGCAGACGGTCACCGGGTTCGAGTTCCGTGCTGCAGAAGTCCTCCGGTGCCCCGAAACCGGTACCCATGGGAGGTGCGGGAGGGCAGTCCAGGTGGAAGGTGTGCCGCCCGCGGACGACGACCGGCGGAGGGTGCCCGCAGCAGACCCAGTGCAGTGCACCGGTGGTCACGTCCAGCTGGGCCAGGATGCCCGTGACGAACTGGTCCCCCGAGAACTGCTCCAGCAGGACGTCCTCCACGGCGGCGGCCGTCTGCGGAAGATCGGCCCCCTCGCGGCGGGCGTTGCGGGCCGTGGACAGCGCGAGGTTGCCGGTCAGCCCCGCGGTGGTGTCGTGGCCCATCGCGTCGAACAGGGCGAAGTGCGCGATGCGCCCGTCGAACGCGTAGTCGTAGACGTCCCCGCTGACCTCGTACGCGGGCTCCATCAGCGCGCTGATCATCAGGCTTTCGGTGGCGAAGCTCCTGGAAGGCATCAGACGCCATTCCATTTCGGTCGCCACGTCCATGCGCCGGCGGCGGACCAGCCGGCTGTAGGAATCACTGAGCCCGCGCTTGCTGACCACCATCAGGGCCACCAGACCGGCCAGCCGGCGCATGTCCAGCTGGGCGGCCTCGTCGGCGTCGGGCGCGGTGATGCGCAGCACGCCGAGCCGGTCCGTACCGTTCACGAGCGGCACCCACCAGTGGTCGCGGTCGGCCGGCGACGCGGGAAGGACCTCCCCGTGCTGGAACGCCCGCCCGGCCACGGTTCCCTCCACGCTGATCTCCTCCGGGCGCAGGCCCTCCCCGCCGGCCGGCGGGGGGTGCGGGGCCAGCGGGGTCAGCAGGTCCTGTTGCAGATCGGCCAGGTAGATCTGCACGTCGCCCAGTCCGACGCGGGCCGCCTGCTCGCACAGGTGGTGCGGGAGCATCTCCAGCGTGGACAGGTGGCTGGCGGTGATGAGCGCCCCGAGCATCGCGGACCGCTCGGTAGCGCTCTGAGGGAAGCGCTCTTCCGGCTCCGTACCGGCACCATGGTCCGGGCCGTGGTCGAGGCCGGGACCGCGGTCCGGAGCGTCGTTGCAGCGGTCACCGCGGCTGCCGTCGTCGCAGCGGTGACCGCGGTCCGTGCCGTCGTCGAAGCCGGCACCGCGACCCGTGCCGCCGTCGAAGCTCATGCGACCTCCCGTGGGGAGAGGGCTGGGCAGCGTCGCTGCCGGGTCGTCGCCCGCCCGCTGCGCGTCACCGACAGTCGGCCGACCGCGACGCCGCGCGGTGCCAGGAAAGTGGCCGAAAGCGTGACGCCGCGCGGTGGGGCCCGGACCGGAGCAGCACCCGGCCCACGCGGTGCCCCTGGCGTCAGGCCGCTAAACCCGCCCGCGCGGCGCCCCCGGCCCCCGGGTGGCGCCGCGCGGGTGTACCAGCACTTCGTCTCAGCCCAGGTGGGCCGGCAGCTTCTGGTACCCGTTGATGCCCAGGGACGGCACCCTGGGAGCCGGCGTGGGGGGTGCGGGAAGGTCTCGGACAGCCGGCTCAGGGCGATCTCCGCCTCGAGCCGGGCGAGGGACGCGCCGGCTGACGCGCTCCTGGGCCGTACGTCCGGCGGATGCCTCGCTGGTGGGGGCCGGTGCCGTGCCGGTCGCCGCGGTGCCCGCCGGTGCCGGCCACTTCGGTGGGTCGCCGGGCCCGGGCCGTGTCCGGGCCCGCTACTCGGACACCCCGTCGACGAAGAGGAGCCGCCGCTCCAGCGCGGACTTCCGCACCGTCAGCGCCGGCGCGTACTCGGCGGACGCGTACCACTCCCTGGCCCGCTCGGCGTCCGGGAACTCGATGACGACGAGGCGCTCGGAGGCGGGCCAGGTGCCCTCCACGGCGTCGGGCACAGCACCGCGGACCAGGTAGCGGCCGCCGTGCCGGCGGATGGAGTCCTCCGCCAGCGCCCGGTAGGTGTCGGCACGTTCCTCGTCCAACACCTCGACTTCGGAGATCACGTAGACAGACATGGCGGTCATGCTGCCAGGTACGTCAAGCGGTGCTCCCCGCAGGAGGCGGGGAGCACCGCTCGGGAGACCTCTTCTCTCACCCCTCGTGCCCGGCGGGAGCGGTGACGTCCACGGCGACGTGGTCGACGAGGAGCGAGCCGCCGGACACGGTGGCGGCCGTCGGGGTGGACTGCCCCGCGTCGCCGTCGGGGAAGGCGCCGCCCATGGCCAGGTTGAGCAGGACGAAGTGGCCGTGGTCCGTGGCGTTCTTCCACGTGGCGGCGTCCATGTCGGACTCGCGCACGGTGTGGAAGAGCCGGCCGTCCTGGTACCAGCGCAGCTCTTCGGAGGCTCCGCTGCGGTCGAGTTCGAGCGCGTACTCGTGGAAGCCGCCCTGGCAGCTGCCGTCGCACGTCGCGCTGTCGCCGATGCCGGTGGTCTCGTTGCAGGGGCCGCCGGGGTTGACACCGCAGTGGAGTACGCCGTGTGCGGCGCTTAGGCCGTTGACGTTCTCCATGATGTCGAACTCGCCCACCCCGGGCCAGTTCTGGTAGTTGCCGCGGTAGTCGGCGCCCAGCGTCCAGAAGGCGGGCCAGTAACCCAGCGCCTGCTCGCCGGAGACCTCGGGCAGTTTCAGGCTGGCCGAGACGCGCATCGTGCCGCCCTCGGGCGCCGCGAAGTCCGTGCGCTTGGTCTCGATACGGGCAGAGGTCCAGGCGTCGCCGTCCTTGAGGGCGGTGATCTTCAGGTGGCCCTCGCCGTCGAGTTGGAGGTTCTCCGGCCTGTCGGTGTACGTCTGCACCTCGCCGGTGCCCCAGTTGGGCGGGCCGCCGGGGTAGCTGGTGCCGGTGTCGACGATCCAGTCGTCGCCGGAGGGCGGGGATCCCGCCGAACCGTCGAAGTCGGTCCGCCACGCTTCCTGCGTGACCTGTCCGACCTGTGCGTGCCCGGCGGCCTGCGGGGACCGTCCGGACGCCCCGTCGGCCTGGGCGCTGGGCAGCGCCAGTGTGCCGAGGGCCGTCACCATCGCGGCCATCACCGCCGGACGGTACCCACGGCGTCTCCTGCCAGTACGGACCATGACGATGCGCTCCTTCGCGGTGGGGGGGGGATGAGCGCTCTCTCGGCACAGCACCGTGCCCAAGGTCTGGACCAACGTCAAGGCTTTGCGTGCGATCGGGCCGACACGGGCACGCACAGCCCCGTTCGGTCCCGCACGGGCTCCGTGCCGTCCAGCGGACGGCGGTCTCACCCCTCCAGGACCGTACGGAGGAAACCGTTGCGGAACTTCCCGCCCGCGTCCCAACGCGACGCCGTGCGGGCGAAGTCGGCCAGGCGCGGGTGGACGTCCCGCAGCCGCTGGTGCGCCACGGCGAAGACCTTCCCCCAGTGCGGGCGGGCCGCGAACGGCGCCAGAGCCTCCTCCACGGCCGCCACCGCCTCCCTCACCAGCGGGAGCCGCGGCGTCCAGGTGAAGTGGACGGCCAGCGAGTCGCGGCCGTACGCCGGACTCAGCCACTGGTCGTCGCCCGCGACCGTCCGCACCTCGCACACCTGGAGCGCCGGCGCGACGGTCTCCCTGACCCCGGCCAGCGCGGCGAGTGCGGGCCGCGTCGCCGTCCGCGGCAGCAGGTACTCGGATTGGAGTTCCGCACCGCTGCTGGGGGTGAACTCCGGCCTGAAGTGGGGCAGCCGTTCGTGCCAAGGGCCCGGAAGGCCGCCCTGCGCGGTGCAGTTCGTCCCCGTCCGGCCGAGCACGGGATGGCGCTGCTCCGTGACGGGCGCCGACCAGGGGAAGCGGACCTCGGGTCCGTCGCAGCGGCGCTTGAGCCACACCTGCGTCCACCTCGGCGCCCGCCAGTCGGTGAACAGGCTGACGCTGGAGGCCGACCCGGTCACCGCCTCCACGTCGCCGTCCGTGTCCAGGTCCGCCATCGCGAACCCGTCGAAGACATGGCTCTCGACCTCGTAGGCCGGCTCCAGGTCGAGCGTCAGCGTCGTCACCACCCCCAGCGCGCCCAGCGAGACCACTGCGGCTGCGAAGTCGGGCTCGCCTCGCCGCACCACGGCAGGCGAGCCGTCCGCGGTCAACAGCTCCACCTCCCGCACCGCGGCCGACAGCGGCGGCGTCGCGTTGCCGGAGCCGTGGCTGCCCGTCGCCACGGCGCCCGCGACCGAGATGTGCGGCAGCGACGCCATCGCCGCCAGAGCGAGGCCGTGGCGGTGCACGTGCGCGGCCAGTTCCGCGTAGCGCACCCCGCCGCCCACCCGTACCGTACGGGCCGCGGTGTCGACCTCCGTCACGGGTGGCAGCCCGGCCAGCGAGACCAGCGCGCCCCGCGAGGTGTCGGTGTCGGCGAGCCGGTTGAAGGTGTGGCCGCTGCCCAGCACCCGTACCTGGCGGCTTTTGGCCACGAGTGCCCGCAACGCGTCCAGCCCGGCGGGGCGGTGCAGCTGCTCGGCCGTGTACCTGATGTTCCCCGCCCAGTTGACCGGCCGGGACGGTACCCCTTGCGCTTCCTTCGCCACCGACGCCTCTCCCGTCACTCTCGCCGGCACCGTCGTGCGGGCTCGGCCCCCACGTGATCACGTCGATCGGTGCGGAGACAACGCCCACGGCGTGACGGTCCCGGTGGCGGACGGGAACCGGCCGCACGCGCCGGCCGACAGGTCGGTGACGTTTGGCGGAAGTGGGTGCCGGTGAGGGTGATGTCGCGCTTTGCGGCGGCCCGCAGTGCCCCGGTCGAGGTGACGCCAAGCCGCACCGGTGGAGCGGTCAACAGTGCCGAGCGCCCGCGGCGTTACCGCGGTTTCCGCTCCGCCGGTGCCGCCCAGCGCGGTCGCAGCACGGTGCCGTCGAGGAAGCGGACGAGCAGCGTCTCCCCGCTGACCTCGACGGTCACCGCCGCACGCAGCGCGCGCGGATCCACGGTGTCGCGGGAGAGCACGATCAAGGAGGCGTGGAGGCCGCCGGCTGCCCCGGCGTCCTGCTGGTGGCCTGTCACCGTCACGGAGGGCGTCGCCGAGTGCGGGCCGAACGCGTTGGCGTGCGTCTCCAGGGCGACCGAGGCCCCGTCCTCGTCCCAGCCGTGCAGCGCGATCACGGCACTCGTCAGCCCGTCCGCCGTACGCGCCAGGGCCCACCCGGGGCCGGTCGCCGTGTGCACGGGCTGCCGGTGGGCGACCGCGTAACCGCTCTCGCGGACCGAGGCGCCCGGCGGGGCCTGGACGCGGTGGGCCCGGACCTCCCACGGCCCGTGCGGCAGCGAGACCGTCTCGATGCGGAACGTATCCGCATGCCCCGGGAGCTCGGCCTCGTGCCAGGACGACGCCTGGCCGTCCGCACAGCTGAGCGGGTGGATGCGGCGGCGCAGCGAGGGGGTGCCGTCGGGGGTGAGCAGCGCGAGGTGGTTGTCCAGGGCCCGCTGCCTGGCGTGCGGGGCGCTGGTGGGCGCCGTGGCCGTCGAGTAGGCGAAGGCGGAGTAGTGCGGATCGTCCTGGCCCGCGCCCCCGGGCGGCTGGTGGTCGCTTCCGTGGTTGACGAGCCGGACGAGGCCGTCGTGCCGGGTGCCGTGCAGCAGCCAGCCGGGGGCCGGGAGCGCGACGCACTGGTCGGTCTCCTCCACGGGCAGCGGGCTTTCGGTCTCCGTCCACACCGGATGGTCCGCGGGCAGCAGCAGCCCGAGGAACCCCTTGCTCGCCCAGTACGGCGACGCGGGGCCCGAGTAGGGCTGCGACGCGGGCAGGAACGTGTCGTACCAGCCCAGCGGCAGCAGCCCCTGTTCGTCGGGGACGCCGCGTTCCACGAAGTGCCGCAGCGTCCCCGAGGCGAGGCGGCGGGTGAGGCCGGGCGCCAGCGGGGTGCAGTCCGCCAGCGCGCCCATCCACACCGGGGCCAGGACCGCGAACCGGTAGGAGAGCGAACGCCCCTGGTGGACGGGTGCTCCGTCGCCGCCGAAGAAGTGCGGATAGGTGGCGAGGTAGGCGCTCAGGCGCCGGCGGTAGACCTCGCCCCGGCCGCCGTCGGCACCCTCGGTTGCCGCTGCCATCCTCGACCAGAGCAGCGGGTACAGGTGCAGGGCCCAGCCGGTGTAGTAGTCGAAGTTGCGGCCGTCCCCGTCGGTGTACCAGCCGTCCGACACGTACCAGTCCTCGATCCGGTCCAGGCCGCTTTCGATGTCGTCCCTGCGGTGCGGGGCGCCCACCGAGGCGAGGAACTGCTCGGAGACCACCTGGAACAGCCGCCAGTTGTTGTCCCAGGTGCGGGCGCCGGCGAAGCCGGAGAACCAGTCGACGACCCGCTCCTGCACCCGGGCATCCAACCGGTCCCACAGCCACGGCCTGGTCTCGTGCAGGGCGACGGCGATCGAGGCGGCCTCGACCATCTGCTGCGAGCAGTCGGTGAGCGCGGGCCAGGTCTCACCGCTGTCCCTGTCGGTCCCCGAGGCGAGCCCGGCGGCGTACCGCTCGACCAGCGCCGGGTCGGCATCTCCGCCCGCGCCCGCGATGCGGCACGCGGCGAGGAGGAAGGAGCGGGCGAAGCCTTCGAGACCGTCGAGGACGATCCCCGACCAACTGCCCCGGCCCGGCAGCCGGTACTGGGCGCATCCGGGGCTGGCGTACGGCCAGAACGCGTCGAGGAGCCGGTCGGCGACCGCCTCCCAGTGGGCGCGCGTCCATCCGGTGCGGGGGGAGCGGACGCGGTCGGTCGGCGGCAGCAACAGGTGGGGCGGGACGGACATGAGGAAGGACCCTCCGGATGCGGGCGGTGTCACGCCAGGCGGGCGTGGTGGGTGTGGCCGCGGGAGCCGCCCACCGCGACGGTCAGCAGCGGGCGGTGCCCAGGGGTGAGGAACACGGTGTCGTCGCTGCTGAGAACGGACCGTACGGGGAAGGGGAGGCGGATGGTGACCCGGTCGGCGGTGCGGCCCGGGTCGGCCACGGAGACGGTCGCCTCGCCGTGGCCGCGGCGTACCAGCACCGAGGCGGGCCCGTCGGCGGTGAGGCCCGCGGCGCTGCCGGCCTGCCAGAAGTGGGCCGCCGTCAGGCCGTCCCGGCGCGACTCGATGGCCTGCACCGTCGGCGAGTTGGCGGCGACGCGTACGGGCCGCGAGACCCGCCAGGCGGCGGTCGCCGCCGCCGAGGCGCCCGGCAGCACCACGTAGGCGTAGCCCGCGTCGGTGGGGGAGGTGCCGTGGTCGAACCAGAGAGTCACGTAGCGCCGCGTCAGCGGGGTGGAGCTGCCGCCGGTGTCCGCGCCGGTGTTGATGTCCCGCCACGCTCCGGTGCGCTCCTCGCGCAGCGCGCGCAGTGCGCCGCCCGCGGGGAAGACGTAGCCGCCGACGCCCTCCAGGTGGGCCCAGCCTGCCCGGTCGAACGTCTTCGACCAGCCCTGGGCGCCTGGCATGCGGACACCGTCGACGCGGAGGGCCGAGGTGCCGTGCGCGTGCAGGTTGCGGTTCTCCACGACGGTCTCGGCTCTGCGGCCTTCCCCGGCGTGGATGCCCGCCCCGAGGGCGACGAGCGCGTTGTCGAGGAAGAACCACGCCTTCTTGGCGCGCGGACTGCCCTCGGCTCCGATCAGCTCCATGGCGGACACCCCGTACCGGGCCTCCAGCGCGGCGCCGCCGGCCACGTGGTTCGACGGCCGGTAGAGGCCGGTGCCGGCCCCGGTGCCCGCGTCCTCGCGGTGCCGCACCTCGACCGTGGTGCCCGGCAGCCGGTACGGGTCGACGGTCGGCCAGAAACCGTCACCGAACTGGCCGAGGTCGTCCTCGGTGTAGAGGTACGTCATGCCGTCGCCGGTGTACCAGCCGTGCAGGTTCTCCCCGTTGCCCGCCTCGTAGCCCGCGATGCGGCGTGAGGAGAGCGAGAGCGCGAGCGCCCAGCGGGGCCGGCGGTGCACCACCCGGTCCATGTCGGCGAAGACCGCGTGCAGGGCGGGGCGCTCGGCGGGACGCACCTGCCCGTCGGCCAGCAGCGCCTTGGCACGCACCACCTGGGGGACGTCCGCCTCGGCGACGTAGGGGTGGCTGCGGTTGCGCTCGATCCAGCCCTTCACCCGTGCCCGCCACTTCTCCGCGCGCTCGGCGGGGACGCTCTCGGCGAGCAGCAGGACGGTGGAGATCAGCGCCGCGCCGGCGGTGTGGTCGCTCTGCTGTTCGCGGGAGACGGCACGTCCGCGTACGGCGTCCGCCATGAGACCGTCGAAGACCAGCGGTGCGAAGGACCTGTCGACCGCGTCGTACACCACCTCCACGCGCGGATCGGTGACGGCCCAGGGGGATTCCGCGAGCAGCGCGATGGCCTGGGCGACGCCGGTGAGCAGCACGTTTCCGTACGAGCCCGTGTAGGCGACGGCGTCGTGCTGGACGAAGGAGCCGTCCTCGTAGAAGCCGTCGCCCGAGGTGACGTACCCGAAGAGGGTGTTGCGCCCGGAGTCCCGGGTGTCGGACAGGCCGTCGCGTGCGGACGCGAGTTTCCCCTCGTCCCGTCCGAGCAGGCCGCGCAGCGCGACGATCAGGCACTTGTCGGCTCTGTTGGCGCCGGTCTCGGAGAGTGAGGGGGCGTTGGTGCGGCGGTCGGGATCGGGGCAGAAGCGGTCGACCGCGGCCAGGTACCGGCTCAGGTCGCCGGCCGGCAGGTGCGCGCGCACGAGCACGCAGGTGTCCAGCAGCGCGCGGGGTGCGCCGATTTCCCAGAACCACCAGTTGCCGCTCTCCTTGGCCTGCGCGTGGTACGCCTCCTCGTGCAGGAAGCGGAGCGCGCCGGCCAGCGCGTCCGCGACCTCGTGCGAAGAAGACAGGCCGGTACCCGGGGTGGCCCATGCGAGGGTGAGGGTGCGCAGGTTGGTGTAGCTCTGTCCGAAGTTGCCCGGCTCGGTGACGGGGGACAGGTCGCTCCACAGCGCGGTCCGGGAGGCGGAGCGGTCCAGCCGCTGCCACAGGTCGGTCGCCGTGGCCTCCAGCCGGTCGAGGGCGGCGGCGACGTCGGCGTCGGCTGGATCGGCGTCGGACCCGGTGAGGAGATGCCCGGCACGAGTGAGCAGGGTCTCGAACACGTCGGCTTTCCCGGCCGGTCCCGCGGCCTGCGCCGCCCGGGCCTCGACGGCGCGGGGGAGCAGGGCGGCGGCCGGTGCGGCCAGGAGGGCGCGGCGGCCGGTCACCATGCGGGTGTGGGAAGAGCACATCCTTGGCTCCTTCGGACTGTAAGTGCGTTGGAGTGAGCGGTCACTTGCGGGGGAGCGGTCACTTGGGAGAAGCGGTCACTCGCGGCCGCGGCGTGTGCCCCGCGGCGCCACCGAGTCCCGTACCACGATGTGCGTGCCCAGCCGGATCACACCGGTGGTGGGCTCACGCCACGGGTCCTCGTCCTCGTCTCGCAGCGCGACGCGCACGGCCTGCCGCCCCATCTCCTCGAGCGGCACATGCACGGTCGTCAGCCTGGGGCGCATCTCCTGCGCCACGGGCACGTCGTCGTACCCGACCAGGGAGACGTCCTGCGGCACCCGCACCCCGGCCTCCTCCAGCGCCTGGGCCGCTCCCGCTGCCACGATGTCGTTCGCGGCGAAGACCGCGGTGAACCGGGTGCCTTCGCCGAGTACCTCGGACATCCGCCGGGCGCCGAAGGCGCGGCTGAAGGCGCCGGGCTGTTCCAGCGCGGGGTCCGCTGCGACGTCGCGCAGTTCCAGCGCGCGCCGGTGGCCCGCGAGCCGGTCGCGGGTGGTGGACAGGCCGGGCGGCCCGCCCAGGTAGAGGATGCGCTCGTGCCCCTGCGTGAGGAGATGGTCGGTGAGCGCGAACGCACCGCCCTCGTTGTCGTACTCGACCGACGCGGTGGGCACCCGCTCACCCAGCGGGGGCCTCCCGCACAGCACGAGCTTGGAGCCGTCCGCGTCCAACTCCCTTGCACGTCGGGCGAGGTCGCTCGTGTACGCGCGGTCGGCGACACTCCCGCCCACCACGATCACCGCGTCGGCGCGGCGCTCGTGCATCAGCTCGACGAAGGCCAGTTCCCGCTGCGGATCCCCCTGCGTGCAGCAGACCAGGCACAGCCTGCCGCCACGGGAGGCCTCCCGCTCCACACCGCGTGCGATGTAGGCGTAGAACGGGTCCACGACGTCGTTGACGATGATGCCCACGGTCCGCCCCGACACCCCCGCCAGTGCCCGCGCGTGGGCGTTGACGACGTAGCCCAGCTCGCGGATGGCGTGCTCGACGCGTTCCCGGGTGGCCGCGGCGACCGGATAGTTGCGGTTCAGCACCCGCGAGACGGTCGCGGTGGAGACCCCCGCGCGCCGCGCCACGTCGGTGACCGTCGAGCGGCGCTGTCCGTCCGCGTCCGTGCCGCTCTGGCGCCCCATACGGCCCATCCCCTCCGTGACGTCGTGTGGTGGCGCAGAGCTTATGACCCGCGGCGTGCGGCCTGTCATGCCAGGCGCTCCAACTCGGCCGCCAGCACCGGGTGGGCGAACGGCTCGCCGCGCGCGAAGCGGGCCAACTCCTCGACGGCCTGGGTGCCGAGCCTGGCGGTCTCGTTGCCCTGGGCGCCGGCCAGGTGCGGCGTGATCAGGACGTTCGGGAGGTCCCACAGCGGGTGGTGGGCAGGGAGCGGTTCGGGTTCCGTGACGTCGAGTACGGCGTCGATCCGTCCGCGCACCAGGTGCTCGGTCAGCGCCTCGGTGTCGACGAGAGCGCCGCGTGCGGTGTTGACGAGCAGCGTGCCGGGACGCATGAGGCCGATCCGGCGGGCGTCCAGCAGGTGGCGGGTGGCCGGGGTCTGCGGAGCGTGCAACGTCACCACGTCACTGGTGGCCAGCAGGGCGTCCAGCTCGACACGGGTGACCCCCAGCGAGCGCGCCTCGGCGTCCGTCACGTAGGGGTCGTACAGGGTGATGTCCACATCGAGGGCGCCCAGCAGCTCGATGACGCGGCGTCCGGTCCTGGAGCCCCCGACGACGCCGACCCTCAGCCCGTTGGTGCCGAGCCAGTGCTGGCGGCCCAGGTCGGCGGCCGTGCGGTGGGTGCGGCGGTCGCGGAAGAGGCGGGCGAGCGGGAAGGCGCGCTTGGCGCCCATGATGACGGCCGCCAGCGTGAACTCGGCCACGGGCACGGAGTTCGCCGCGGCCGCCGACGAGACGACGATGCCGCGCTCGAAGACGGCGGGCGTCAGGAAGGTCTTGACCGTGCCCGCGGCGTGGACGACCGCCCGCAGCGCCGGCGCGCGCTCCAGTACGGACGCGTCCACCGGCGGGCAGCCCCAGCCGGTGAGCAGGACCTCGCAGCGCGCCAGCGCCTCGCGGGCCCCGGGTGAGGCGAACTCGCCGACGGGCGCGGGCGCCTGGAGGTCCGCGGTCTCCTCCAGAAGGGCTCTGGCCGGGGCCGGGAAGACCTCGTCGAGCAGGCCCGACGCCATGGCCAGCAGGGTGCGCGGCCGACGGGAGGGCTGTGCCGTGGTGTCCGTACCGGTGTGAGCCGGCGCCTCGTCGGTAGTGCGCACCTTGCCTCCGGACAGTAAACGCATTCTATGGGCTGCCGGAAAAGCTAGGGAGTCACCGAGCGCCCGTCAAGCGGCCGTCGTACGCACCGCACCAGAGCCGATGACACATCTCTTGACGCTGTGCGTAAGCGGTTACTACGTTGCGGGCGCAGTAGGCCCCGTGGCATCGCCCCAGCCCGACAGGACCGCATCATGGCTGAAACCGCTCCACCCGCACCGCTGGACACACCACGCCCAAGCGCCCGAAGACCGCACGCGAAGGCCCCGGTCCGCCGCCTGACCCTCTGGCAGCGCGTCAAGCGGGACAGGGTGATGCTGCTGCTCGCCCTGCCGGGGCTCGTCTACTTCGTGGTCTTCCACTACGTGCCGCTGCTCGGCTACATGGTGGCCTTCCAGGACTACCAGCCCTACCTCGGCTACATGCACAGCGTCTGGGTCGGCTTCACCAACTTCACCACGGCGTTCGCCCAGCCCGCCTTCTGGTCCGCTGTCGGCAACACCCTGCAGATCGCCGTGATCCAGCTCGTCTTCTTCTTCCCCGTCCCCATCGGTCTCGCCCTGCTGCTCAACAGCGTCGTCAGCGACCGGATCCGCCGCTTCGTGCAGAGCGTGGTCTACCTCCCGCACTTCATCGGCTGGGTCATCATCGTCTCGGTCTTCCAGCAGATCCTCGGCGGCGCCGGGCTGCTCCCCGACGTCCTCGGAAGCCTCGGGCTGCCCCGCTACGACATGATGAGCGACCCGGGAGCCTTCCCCTGGCTGCTCACCCTCCAGATGGTGTGGAAGGACGCGGGCTGGGGGACCATCATCATCCTCGCCGCGCTGCTCAACATCGACCGCCAGAGTTACGAGGCCGCCGCCATCGACGGAGCGGGCCCCACCCGCCGGCTGTGGCACGTCACCCTCCCCGGGCTCGCCCCGGTGATCATCCTGCTGCTGATCCTCAACCTGGGCCAGGTCCTGTCGGTGGGGTTCGAACAGATCCTGCTCCAGCGCGACGCGGTCGGCCCCGGCGCAGGAGAGGTCCTGGACACCTACGTCTACTACCACGGCATCAAGGACAACGACTGGGGCGTCGCCGCCGCCGTGGGTCTCATCAAGGCGGTCATCGGCACCGCACTCGTCCTGGGTGCCAACAAGGTCGCCCATCGCCTCGGCCACGAAGGGGTGTACCGCGGTGCTGACCGCTGAACGGACCACGAACGAGGCGGCCACGGGACCGGACACCGGCGCCCGGACCCACCGCCGCCCTCCCTTCCGACGCCTGGCCACGGGGCGCGGCGGTGTGCGGGGCCGCCCACCGTGGATGGAGAAACCGCGGAAGAGCACGCTGGTCGCGAAGGCCGTGGTCCTGTCCGTGGTCGTCCTCGCGGTCGCCTACCCGCTGCTGGGCGTGATCGGGACGAGCTTCGCCTCCCAGACCGACATCGTCAAAAGCACCGGGCTCGTCCTGTGGCCCGACCACCCCACCGTGGAGGCGTACCGCACCATCTTCACCGGCGGAGTCGTCCTGCGCGCCCTGCTGGTGAGCATCGGCATCACCGTGCTGGGCACCGCCGCCAGCCTGCTGATCACCATAGGCATGGCCTACGGGCTCTCCCGGCGGGACGTCACAGGGTCGCGCTTCATGCTGATGACGGCCCTGTTCACGATGCTGTTCAACCCCGGCATCATCCCCAACTTCCTGCTCGTCAACGAGCTGGGGCTGTACGACACCTACGCCGCGCTCGTGCTGCCCACCCTGGTCAGCGCGTTCAACCTGGTGGTGCTCCGCTCGTTCTTCATGAACCTGCCCGGCGAACTCTTCGACGCCGCACGCGTGGACGGCGCCGGGGACCTGCGCATCCTGGTGCGCCTCGTGCTGCCGCTGTCCAAGGCCGTCCTCGCGGTCATCAGCCTCTTCTACGCCGTCACCTACTGGAACGCGTTCTTCAACGCGCTGCTGTACCTCGACGACTCCGAGAAGTGGCCGATCCCGCTGGTGCTGCGCACCTTCGTCCTCCAGGGGCAGAGCCTGGGCGGCACTGCGCTGGGCGAGAGCACCGCGCCCCACCAGTCCGTACAGATGGCCGTCCTGGTCGTCGCCGTCGTCCCGATCCTGCTCGTCTACCCCTTCTTGCAGCGCTACTTCACCAAGGGCGTCCTCACCGGAGCCATCAAGGGCTGAGCCCCAGCGGTCACCCGCACCGCTCCGCTTGCCTCCTCCCGTCCTGCCCGTCTCACGCAAGGAGACCGCAAGGTGCCCTCCTCCACCCCCGTCGACCGAAGAGCGCTCCTGCGTACCGGAGCAGGGCTCTGCCTCACCCTGGCCGCCACCCCGCTCATGACCGCGTGCGGAGACGGGGGGACGAGAGCCAGGCCCGGCACCAAGAGCCCCAGGCTGCTGCCCCACACCGCGGTGCGCGACATCGGCATCGAGCCCGATCTGCCCGGCACCGCGGAGGGCGTGCCCCAGGCGTTCTTCCGCTACCCGGCCGAGCCGCTGCCGGCCGTCCGGGGCCGGCCCCTCAAGGGCGCCGAACCGGTCTCGGCGGCCATGGAGACCTTCGCCCCGCCGCCGGCCGGGCGCGAGAGGAACGCCGCCTGGCGGGCGATCGAGAAGAAGCTGGGCGGCACCGTCGACCTCACCGCCGTACCGGCCGACGACTATCCGAGCAAGTTCTCCACCATGGTGGCCGGCAACAACCTGCCCGACCTGTTCATGTACCCGGAGACGGGCGGAGTCGACAACAAGGCCGGGTTCCTCGCGGCCACCTGCGCCGACCTCACCCCCTTCCTCGCCGGGGACGGGATCGAGGCGTACCCCAACCTCGCCGCCATCCCGAAGGGCGCCTGGCAGAAAGCGATCTACGACGGGAAGCTCTACGGCGTCCCGATCTCCCGGGCGGTCACGGGCGGTGCCGGCTTCTACCGGCACGATCTGTTCGCCAGGGCAGGTGTCTCGGACCTCGATGAGATCACCGGCCTCGACCGCTTCGCGGAGCTGTGCAGGGAGCTGACCCGCCCCGGTCAGGACCAGTACGCCATCATGGCCGACGTCACCAACCTGCTCGCCATGTCGGCCGGAGCGCCCTACCACTGGCGCATGGACGCCAAGAGCGGCCGGTTCACCGCCGACCTGGAGACCGACGAGTACCGGCTCGCCGTCGAGACCGCACGGAAGCTGCACGAGGCAGGCTGCTTCTACCCCGGCTCGCTGGGCATGTCCGGCGCCCAGAAGGCCCGGTACACGGACCTGTTCAAGAACGGCAAGGCCGCCTACGTCTACGACGGCATGCCCACCTACCTGACGCCCAGCACCGGATTTGTCGCCGCCATGGCCGCGGTCGACGAGAAGTACGACCCCCGCCCGATGACGCCCTTCGGCTCGCGGGCCGTCTCCTGGACGGACAACCTCAGCCTCTCCACCACTTTCGTCAGGAAGGCACCGGCCGCACGCGTCAAGCAGCTGCTCGCCCTCGCCGACTTCGTCGCGGCCCCCTTCGGCAGCGAGGAGTACACCCTCATCAACTACGGCGTCGAGGGCACCGACTTCACCCGCGACACCCGCGGCAACCCGGTGCTCACCAAACGGGGCACCCAGGACGTGGCCGCGCCGTGGAAGATGCTCGCCTCCGCCGTGCCCGCCGTCTTCAGCCCGGCCTCGAAGGACGCGGTCCGGCACGCCCACGCGGCCTACTCGAAGATGATCCCGATGCTGGCCCCCGACCCCACCCTCTCGGTCTTCTCGCCGACCTGGGAGGCCAAGGGCACCGGCAGCCTGCACACGCTCAAGCAGGACGGTCTCAAGGACATCATCTCGGGCCGCAAGCCGATGTCCGCCTACGACAGCCTCGTCAAGGACTATCTCGACAAGGGCGCCGAGAAGGCCCGCGGCGAGTTCGAAGAAGCCCTCCAGAAGGGAAAGAAATGAGCCGCCGACCCTCCAGCAGACGTGCCGCGCTGCGGCTTGGCGGCACGGCGGTGGCCGCCGCACTCGCCGTACCCGCCCTCGGCTCACCCGCCCGGGCCGCCGACGCCGCAGGTGGCGCGGGCCTCGACCCGCGGCCCGGCTCCGACGGCCTCGGCGACCCGCTCTTCCCCACCCTCGGCAACGGCGGCTACCAGGTCAGCCACTACGACCTGACCTTCGACTTCACCCCGCGGACCTACGACTTCACCGGGAGCGTGACCCTGCGGGCCACGGCGACCCAGGACCTGTCCGCCTTCAACCTGGACACCGACGGGCACACGATCGAGACCGTCACCGTGGACGGCCGGGCGGCGGCATGGACGCTCGCCGAAGGGGAGAGCGGCCAAGAGCTCACCGTCACCCCTCGGCGCCCGCTGCGCCGCTCCACCGCCTTCACGGTCGAGATCCGCTACCACGGCAACGGCAAGGCCCCCCGCACGGGCCTGACCGGCTGGAGGTTCGGCTCCGACGGCGGATTCGCCTGCGCCGCCCAGTCCTCCCGCGCCGACACCTTCTTCCCCTGCAACGACCACCCCTCCGACAAGGCGACCTGGACGTTCCACATCAGCGCCCCGCGAGGATACGTCGCCACCGCCAACGGTGAACTGCTGCACAGGACGCCGCGCTCCGACGGCTCCACCGTCTGGCACTTCGCCCTGCGCGAGCGGATGGCCACCGAACTGGTGGGCATCGCGGTGGTCGAGGGCACCTACCTGTACGGCAGCGGCCCCCGCGGTCTGCCGTTGCGGCACGTCGTTCCGCAGGGCCAGGAGGAGACGTACCGCCCGGTCGTGGACCGCACCGCCGACCACCTGGTCTGGCTGGAGGAGAAGTTCGGGCGCTACCCGTTCTCCGTCTACGGCTGCCACATCTACGACGGCTACTCCGACGCACTGGAGAACCAGACCCTCAGCCTCTTCTCGACCGACTGGTTCGAGCCCGACGACGAGGGGCGCCCCGTCTGGGAGACCACCATGGTCCACGAGCTGGTGCACCAGTGGTACGGCGACTGCGTCACGCCCGCCGACTGGCAGCAGGCGTGGCTGAACGAGGGGCCCGCCGTCTACTACGCCGCGCTCTACGGGCAGGAGCGGGGCTGGTCGGTCCTGGAGGACACGATGAGGGCCGCCTACGCCGCGCTGGACGAGGTCCGCGCCGAACACGGGCCGCCTGGCCTTCCCCGGGAGCTGGGCGGCACCAACATCTACGACGGCGGTGCCCTGGTCCTGTACGCCCTGCGCCTGCGCCTCGGCGAGCGGCGGTTCTCCCGCGTCATGCGGCTGTGGCCCGAGCGCTTCAAGGACCGGAACGTCACCAGCGAGGACTTCATCCGCCACACCGTGCGCGTCAGCGGTGACCGCTCCCTCGACCGCTTCCTGCGCGACTGGCTGTTCGGCGCCGTCAACCCGCCGATGCCCCACCGCCCCGACTGGAAGGCAGCCGCGTGAACCGCCTCACCGAAGCAGCACGGCCCGCGGTCACGGCACTCCTGGCCGCGACTCTCCTCCTCTTCACCGGCCCGCCCGCGCACGCCGCCGACAGCGGCCCCCGCACCCTGTACGCGGCCCCGCACGGGCAGGGCGACTCCTGCACCCGCGCGCGGCCGTGTTCCCTGGAGGGCGCGCGGGATGAGGCGCGCACCGTGACCGGTCGCGACACCCGCGTCCTTCTCCTGTCGGGCACCTACGCCCGTACCGAGCCGCTGCGTCTGGACGAGCGGGACTCAGGACGCGCGGGGCACACCGTCACCTGGGCGGCGGCCCCGGGAGCCCGCCCCGTACTGTCCGGCGGCCGGACACTGACCGGCTGGTCCCGTAACGGGAACGGCACCTGGACGGCCGACGTGCCGGACGGGGTCACCCCGCGCCAGCTGTTCGTGGACGGCGAGCGCGCGGTCCGGGCGCGCGGCGCGGCCTGCGCGGCCGACGTGTGCGACGCGACCAAGGAGGGCATGAGCGGCGCCCGGGCCGCCGGAATCGCGGACTGGAGCAGGCCCACCGACGCGGAAGCCGTCATCAGAGTCCGCTGGCGCAACTACCACTGCCGCGTCACCGGCTTGAGTGGTGACGACCTGACCTTCGCCCAGCCGTGCTGGACCAACTCCTCCAGCGGCACCGACCGCACGGGCCCCTCCTGGGACAGCACCACCGTCGACTCCGACCGGTACACCGGTGTCGCCTTCTTCGAGAACGCCGTGGAACTCCTGGACGAGCCGGGGGAGTTCGTGTGGGACTCGGGGGCGCGCACGGTCACCTACCTGCCGCGCGAGGGCGAGGACATGCGCCGGGCGCAGGCCGTCACTCCGCACACCGAGCAGCTGCTCGTGACCGACGGCGCCCACGACCTCACCCTCACCGGCCTCGGGTTCGCCCACGCCGCCTACCGGCAGCCCGGCACCGCCGAGGGCTACGCGGGCACCCAGGCGGGTCTCACCCTCACGGGTGCCGACGGGCCCGTCGACCACGCCGGCCGCCACTACACCAAGCCGTCGGCGGCCCTGACCGTGCGCGGCGGGCGGCGCGTCACCGTAGACCGCGCACGGTTCGCCCACCTCGGCGGCGCCGGCGCGGTACTGGAAGCCGGAACGAAGGACTCGTCCGTCACCCGCTCCTCCTTCACCGACCTCTCCTCCGGCGCCCTGTACGTGGGGGACACCGAGCCACGGCCCGAAGAAGCCCTCGCGGGTGAGCGCAACACCGTCTCCCGCAACACCGTCCGTGAGGCGGGGGCCGAGTACACCGACGCCGTCGGTATCTGGGCCGGTTACGAGGCGGAGCTGACCATCGACCACAACACGCTCGACCGCCTGCCGTACTCGGGCGTCTCGGTCGGCTGGGGCTGGAACCAGCCGGAGGCCAGGCGGTCCGTCCTCCGCGACAACAAGATCACCAACAACCGCATCACGCGCGTCATGGAGGTCTCACACGCCCAGCACGACGGGGGCGCCGTCTACACCCAGGGCTCCCAGCCGGGCACGGTGATCTCCGGCAACTACCTCAACCGCTCCGGTTACGGCAACACCGAACGCGACGGCAACGGCATCTACCTCGACGAGCAGAGCAGCCACATGCGCGTCGAACGCAACGTGGTCACGCGCGTCGGCTACAAGTGGGTCTCCAACTGGGCCGACTACGGAATCGAGAACACCGTCAGCGGCAACTGGACCGACACCGCGGCCCCCGCTCTCGGCGGCCGGGGCTCCGTCATGAAGGACAACCACACGGGTCTGGACGAACTGCCGGCCCGTGCCCTGCACACGGCAGCCTCCGCCGGAGCCGGCAGCGCCCTGCCCGAGCAGCTGCGGCGCGACCTGGCGCGCACCGGTACGCCGAGCCAGTCCTCGGACGACGGCTCGGCCACGGCGAGCCGCGCGGTCGACGGTGACATCACGACCGATACCCGAACGCTCCGCGACGAGGGCGCCTGGTGGCGCGTCGACCTCGGCCGTGCCCGCCACGTGAGCCGGATCGAGGTCTGGAACGACGCCTCGATGACCACCACGGGCTTCGACGTGAGCACGGACGCGGGAACCGTCCACGTGGCGGGCAAGGCCCTGCGCCCCACCCTGGTCGACCTGGCCGGCACCACCCGCCACGTGACGATCAAGGCGACCGGCACAGGCCGGGTGGCGCTCGCCCAGGTCCTCCTCCACCCGTGACCGCCGCCCGGTGACCGACGCGTGCGGCCGGTGACCCGGCCGCACGCGGACGCCCGCCCCCGGGTCAACCGCCCAGCAGGTCGAGCAGGTCGTCGGCGTGGTCCTCCTCCTCTTCGAGGATGCTCTCCATGACCCGCCGCGTCGTGGGGTCCTTGTCACCCAGCCAGCGGATGATCTCCTGGTAGACGCCGATGACGATGCGCTCCGCCTCCAGGTTGTCCCGCAGCATCTGCTTCAGCTCGTTGTCGGGGGTGGCGGTGTAGTCGGTGTGGGAGCGCTGGGCCACGGTGGCCGGGTCGAAATCGGGGTCGCCGCCCAACTGGGAGATGCGCTCGGCGGCGCGCAGCGCGTGATCCCACTCCTCCTTCGCGTGCTCGGTGAACTCAGCCGAGACCTGTGCCCGGTCGATACCGGTCGCGGAGATGGCGTGCCGGGTGTAGCGCATCCAGCACACGACCTCGGTGGCGACCACGTCGTTGAGGACGGCCACCACACGGTCCCGATCGGCTTCGTACGTTCCCGTCACCGGCCCGCTTTCCATCTTCGCCCGGGCGTCGGCACGGATGCGGCTCACGTCGACAACGAAATCGTCCGTCATGGCTCACTGTCCTTCGAGGGCTGGGAGAGGCGTTCGGTCGACCAGTAGAAGTCCCCGAGCCGGCGGCGCCCGGCAAACGCGCTCCACCGCGCCCGCACGTCACCCCAGCGGAGGCTGCACAGGGCCGCTGTCCACACCGCCCCCGACAGCCCTCAGCGCGACGACGACGCGTGAGCCCGTCTCATCGCGGGGAGCCGGCCGCCTCTCCCGCACGACGCGCCGCGGGCGTCGCCGGCTGTGCCGTCCTCTCGCGAGCGCCGGGGGCCGTCTCAGCGCCGCCGCCCGCCGCCCGCGGGCGACGACCCTTCAGAACGAGGACGAGGCCCGCCGTCACCGCCGTACCCGCGGCGATCGCCAGCAGGTACGGCAGCGGGTTCCCGATCAGCGGCACCACGAAGGCTCCTCCGTGCGGGGCCCGCAGCGTGGAGCCGAAGGCCATCGACAGCGCGCCGGTGACCGCGCCGCCCGCCATCGCGGACGGGATGACCCGCAGCGGGTCCGCCGCGGCGAAGGGGATCGCGCCCTCGGTGATGAAGGAAGCCCCCAGCACCCAGGCGGCCTTCCCGTTCTCCCGCTCGGTCTCGGTGAACAGCTGCCCCCGTACGGTCGTGGCCAGTGCCATCGCCAGCGGCGGAACCATGCCGGCGGCCATCACCGCCGCCATCACCTTCAGGCTGCCGTCGTTCGGGTCGGCCAGGCCGCCCACGGCGAAGGCGTACGCGACCTTGTTCAGCGGGCCGCCGAGGTCGAAGCACATCATCAGGCCGAGCACCACGCCGAGGACGACGGCGTTGGATCCGGACAGACCGCCGAGCCAGTCGGTCAGCGCCTTTTGAAGGGCCGCGATCGGCTCACCGATCACGACGAACATCAAGAAGCCCACGACCGCGGACGCCAGGAGGGGTATCACCAGCACCGGCATGATGCCGCGCAGCGTCGGCGGAATGCGCACGCGCTGGATCGCCGTCACCACCGCGCCCGCGAGCAGGCCGGCGACCAGACCGCCCAGGAAGCCCGCGTCGATGGTCACCGCGATCGACCCGCCCACGAACCCGGGGACGAGTCCGGGCCGGTCGGCCATGCCGTAGGCGATGTAGCCGGCCAGCACCGGGACGAGGAAGGCGAAGGCGGCGTTGCCGACCTGGTTGAGCAGGGCGGCCCAGCTGTGGATCTCGGTCCACACGAAGTGGTCGGCGACGGACTTCGCGTCGGCGATCTCGTAGCCGCCCAGGGCGAAGGAGAGCGCGATCAGCAGGCCGCCCGCGGCGACGAACGGCACCATGTAGCTGACACCGCTCATCAGGTAGCGGCGGAGCCGCGAGCCGAAGCCCTCGCCCGCGCCCGGCTCCTCGACGGCCTCGGTCCCCTGGCCGGCGGGCCCGTTCGTCTCGCCGCGCGCGGCCTTGGCGCGCGCCTCGGTGATCAGCTCCGCGGGCCGGTTGATGCCGGCCTTCACGCCGACGTCGACGGTGGGTTTGCCGGCGAACCTGGCCTTGTCCCGCACCTCCACGTCGTGCGCGAGGATCACGGCGTCCGCGCCGGCTATGACACCGGGCTCGACCTTGGTGAACCCTCCTGACCCCTGGGTCTCGACGGTCACCTCGACCCCGGCCTCCTGCCCGGCCCGCTCCAGGGCCTCGGCGGCCATGTAGGTGTGCGCGATGCCCGTCGGGCAGGACGTGACGGCGACGATCCGGAACGGGGCCTCGTCCGCAGCCCCCGTGCCCGCCGACCGGGCGCCCGGCGGTGTGGGGGGCCCGTCGCGGTCCGTATCCGGCTCCGCGCCGTCCGCCGCCGCGGGTTCGTCGTCGTGCGCGGCCGTCGGCCCGTCGCCGCGGATCATGGCAGCCGCGGCGCCCGGGTCCTGTTCCGTGCGGAGCGCCGCGGCGAACTCCTGGTCCGTCAGCCGCCGGGCCAGCGCGGAGAGGATGCTCAGGTGCTCGCTGTCGGCCCCGTCGGGAGCGGCGATCAGGAAGATCAGATCGGCGGGTCCGTCCGGGGCGCCGAAGTCGATGCCGCGCGCGCTGCGGCCGAACGCCAGCGCGGGCTCGGTGACGTGTGGGCTGCGGCAGTGCGGGATGCCGATGCCGCCGTCGAGGCCGGTCGGCATCTGGGCCTCGCGGGCGGCGACGTCGGCGAGGAACCCGTCGATGTCGGTGACCCTGCCGGCCGCCGCCATCCGCGTGGCGAGCGCCCTGGCGGCCGCTTCCTTGGTGTCGGCGGACAGGTCGAGATCGACCAGCTCCGGGGTGATCAGCTCGCTCATCGCGGCTCCTTGGTGACCGGCCGCCCGCTCGGGCGGCTGGGGGAGGGGGAGGGGAACCCGGCCTTCATCGCGTCGGTTCGGTGAGGGCGCGGCTGACGGGGATGTCCGTGGTCGTGGTGACCGGCGCCGGGTCGAGGTCGGCGGGGGCCGGCATCGCGCTGCCCGGCTTCTGCACGGCGGCGGTTCCGTACGCGACGGCCGCGGCGAGCGCCGCCGGGCCCCGGCCGCCGGCGGCCAGGAAACCGGCCAGCGACGCGTCGCCCGCGCCGACGTCGCTGCGCGCGACCACCTCGGCCGCGGTACCGAAGTACGTACCGGACTCGTCCAGGAGCAGTTGCCCGTCGGCGCCCAGGCTGGCCAGGACGGCGCGGGCACCGCGCCCGCGCAGTTCCTGAGCGGCCTTCACCGCGTCACCGACCGTGGCCAGGGGACGCCCGACGGCCTCGGACAGCTCCGCGGCGTTCGGCTTGACCACGTCGGGCCGCCGCCCGAGCGCGGCGGTCAGGGCCGCACCGGAGGTGTCCAGGGCGATCCTGCCTCCGCCCCGGTGGGTGCGGTCCACCACCTCGGCGTACCACTCGGGCCCTGGGCCGCGCGGCAGGCTGCCGCAGCAGGCGATCCACTCCGCGTCCGCCGACCGCGCGCGGACGGCCTCCAGCATCGCCTCGGCGGCTGTCGTGGCGATCTCGGGGCCTGCCGCGTTGACCTTGGTGAGCGTGCCGTCCGGCTCGACGAGCGTGACGTTGACGCGGGTCGAGCCGGCGACGGGGACCCCGGCCACCTCGATGCCGTGCTCTTCGAGCAGCCGGGCCAGCAGCGCGCCTTCGGGACCACCGAGCGGAACCACCGCCACCGTGCGGCCGCCGGCGGCGGCGACGGCGCGGGAGACGTTCACACCCTTGCCGCCGGGGTCCACCCGGTCGCCGGCCGAGCGCAGCACCGCGCCGCGCTCCAGCGCCGGCAGCTCGTAGGTGCGATCCAGGCTGGGATTCGGGGTCAGGGTGAGGATCACGCGCGCACCACCGCCGTGCCTCGACGCTCGATCGCGAGGGCCTCCTCGGGGGCCAGGCCGGTGTCGGTGATCAGCAGATCGACGTCGGAGAGGGCACCGAAGCGGGCGAGGTGTTCCTGGCCGAACTTCGCGGAGTCGCAGAGCAGTACGACCCGGCGGGCAGCCGCGAGTGCGGCACGCTTGACCGCGGCCTCCGCGAGATCGGGGGTGGTCAGCCCGCCGGTGTGGGAGAAGCCGTTGGTGGCGATGAAGGCGATGTCCGCCCGGATCTCGCCGTAGGCCCGCAGCGCCCAGGCGTCGACGGCGGCCCGGGTGCGGTGCCGTACCCGGCCGCCGACCAGGTGCAGGGCGATGCCGGGGTGGTCGGCGAGCCGTGCCGCGGCGGGAAGCGCGTGGGTCACCACGGTGAGGGCGGAGTCGAGGGGGATGAGAGCGGCGAGCCTGGCCGCGGTGGTGCCCGCGTCGAGGATGACGCTGCCCTCGGCGGGCAGTTCGGTCAGCGCGGCGTGCGCGATCCGGTCCTTCTCGTCGGCGGCCACCGCGTCCCGCTCGGCGAGGTCGGGTTCGAAGTCGAGCCGTCCTGCGGGGATGGCGCCACCGTGGACGCGGCGGATGAGCCCCGCCCGGTCCAGCACCTTCAGATCGCGCCGTACGGTCTCCGCGGTGACCTGGAACTCCTCGGCCAGGGACAGCACGTCGACCCGCCCGCTCTCACGGGCCAGACGCAGGATCTCCTGCTGGCGCTCCGGTGCGTACATGGTCTTCTGCGTCCGTTTCATGACTGTCTCTGTGGGGCCGCGGTCATGTTACGAGCGCGGGACCGTGAAGTAAATGCATTCGGACATGAGACGGTCATGGTCGGACACGGCGGTGGTGCCTGGCGGTGCTGCCCGCGCGCAGAAGTGGGACGGTGCGCGTGCTGCCGACGAGGGGACGTGGGGCGCGTGAGGATGGTTGGCTGTCCGGCATGACCGCACCGGATCCGAAGAAGGATCTCCACCGTTATCTACAGACGGCCCGCGACGCTCTGCTGTGGAAGCTCGAAGGGCTGTCGGAGTACGACATCCGGCGCCCGCTGACGCCCACAGGCACCAATCTGCTGGGGCTCGTCAAGCACGTGTCGTACTGCGAACTGGGCTACTTCGGCGATACGTTCGGGCGCCCCGCCGGCCACCTGCTGCCCCCGCTGACACAGGAAGCAGAGCCCAACGCGGACATGTGGGCGACCGCGGACGAATCGCGCGAGGACGTCGTCGGGCGGTACCGCCGGGTGTGCGCGCACGCGGACACGACGATCGAGAGCCTGGCACTGGACGCCACGGGCTGGGTGCCGCACTGGCCGGCCGAACGGAGCGAGGTGACGCTCCACCGGATTCTGGTGCACATGCTCGCCGAGACCCAACGGCACGCGGGGCACGCCGACATCGTGCGGGAACTCGTCGACGGCGCCACCGGGCTGCGGGACGGGAACGACAACATGCCGCCGGCCGACCTCGCCTGGTGGGAGAGGTACCGCCACCGTCTGGAGCGGGCGGCGCGCGGGGTGGGCGCGGACCGGGTCTGAGCGACCCGGCGCGCCACGGCTTCGCCCGGTTCAGCGGATCGCGACCGGGCTGACGGGGGAGCCGACGCCGCCGGTGACGCGCAAGGCGGTGGCCGTCAAGAAGAAGTCCCAGGTGCCGTCGGTGCGGCAGGCGGCGGCGAGCTCCTCGAAGTTCCAGATCTCGCCCAGCATCATGCCCATGTCCCTGATCAGGATGGCGTGCAGCGGCACGAGGCCGTCGCCGGCGGGCTGGACCTCGACCCCCCAGTTGTCGGCCGCCACCATCGCCACCTCCCGCTCGTGGATCCACGAGGCGCACTCCGGGGCGAGCCCCGGTTCGGCGTCCAGCCAGCCGTCCCAGCCCTGGGTCAGCCCCTTGCGCATCCAGCCGGTCCGCACGAGCAGGGCGTCACCACTCCTGAGCCGCGTACCGCAGGCTTCCTCGGCGCGCTCCAGATCGGCCGCGGTCAGGGCGCGCCCCGGCTCCAGCCATTCCCCGCCGTCGAGTCCCGCGACATCGAGGAGGACGCCGCGGCCCGCGAAGCCGGGAAGTGTCGCGTCGATGGCGTTGCGGGTCGCCCCGCGGGCCGGGGCGACGGTATCGACCGGCACTCCGTTGTAGAAGGAGCCGTCGTATCCGACGTGCGTGAGGCCGTCGAGCTGGGTCCCGGACTGGAGGGGCATGGCGATGAAGTCGTCGCTGATGACGAGCCCCTCCGGCGCGGTGAAGTCGTGCGGGGTGACCGTCATGGTGTGGACGGGGTTGATCCGCCGCATCCAGCCGGTCTGCGGTCCTGTGGAGCCGACCGGGATGCTCAACTCGTACCGTCGGCCGGTGCGCACGGACTCGACGGCCTGCCTGACCGTCCGCGGTGTCACGAAGTTGAGCGTGCCCAGCTCGTCCTCCTCGCCCCAGCGTCCCCAGTTGGACAGCTCGCGGCCAGCTTCCTTGAACGCGTATTCGGTCATGGTGTGCCCTTCTCTTCGGGGGTCGGCGGCGCCGGCTCGGTGCGGGGACGGCCGTGCAGCGCCGAGTCCCGCTCAGTGCACTGACTGCACCCTGCAAGGTGTCGTCAGTGCACTCATTGCACTCGCGGAAGGAGAGTACTCTGGAGAGTGCAATGAGTGCAAAGAGCCTGACGGGCGACTTCGACGGGACGAGAGCGTGAGTGCATCGCGACGACAGGCGCCGAGCGAGCGCGAGTACAGGAAGCGGGCGACCACCGCCCGCCTGCGGGACTCGGCGACCCAGCTGGCGGGCCGGTGGGGCAGGGACCAGGTCACCATCGACGACATCTGCGCCGACGCGGGAGTCTCCCGCCGCACGTTCTTCAACCACTTCGCGACCAAGGACGAGGCGTTCCTCGCCTGGGACGCCTCCGACGACGCGTACCTCGTCGGCCTCATCGTGGACAGGCCCAGGGCGGAGAGCGCCGTACGGGCCGCGCTGTGGGCCATGACGACCACCGCCTTCGCGCCCGAGCCCGGCAGCCGCGCCACCGTCGTGCGCGAGGTCATGGCACACAGTCCTGGTGTGGCCGCGCAGGCCACCCAGCTGACCCGCAAGGTCGTGGGCGCCGTCGAGGCGGGCATCGCCGCGCGACTCGGCCTGCCGGCGGACTCCCATGTCGTGCGCCTCGGCGCCGTCACCGCAGTCGCCGCGCTCACGGTGACGATGCGTACCGCGGAATACGGCGAGGCCGAGCGCGAGCGGCTGCTGGAGGAGACCTGCCGGGTGCTGGACGCGGGCTTCCAGGCCGTCCGGCCCGCCGAAGGCCCCTGAGCCCGCACGGTCGGCTTCCCCCGCTGACGGGCTCCTCGGTGGTGTGGGCCGAACGAGTGCACCAATGCGGTGAGGTCTGTGGCACCGCCGCCCGAACGGGTACCCCTGTTCACCCGAGTTCTCCTCCGCGGCGCGGACCGAGCGCCTTCGCGTGCTGAAGGGACCCAAGAGCAGTGACAGACGTAGCCAGCCAGGGATCCGCACCCGGTGACGACCGTCCGGTGCTCACCAACCGGCAGGGTCACAAGGTCTATGACAACCAGAACCAGCGGACGGTCGGCGCACGCGGCCCTGCCACGCTGGAGAACTACCAGTTCCTGGAAAAGATCAGCCACTTCGACAGGGAGCGCATTCCCGAGCGGGTCGTGCACGCCCGCGGTGCGACCGCCTACGGGTATTTCGAAAGCTACGGCGCCTGGGGCCAGGAGCCGGTCAGCCGCTACACCCGGGCGAAGCTCTTCCAGGAGCGCGGCAAGCGCACCGATGTGGCCGTGCGGTTCTCCACCGTGATCGGCGGCCGGGATTCCTCGGAGGCCGCCCGTGACCCGCGCGGTTTCGCGGTGAAGTTCTACACCGAGGAGGGCAACTGGGACCTCGTCGGAAACAACCTGGCCGTCTTCTTCATCCGGGACGCCATCAAGTTCCCCGACGTCATCCACGCGCTCAAGCCCGACCCGGTCTCGCACGAGCAGAAGCCTGCACGGATCTTCGACTTCATGTCGCAGACCCCGGAATCGATGCACATGCTCGTCAACCTCTTCAGCCCGCGCGGTATCCCCGCCGACTACCGGCACATGCAGGGCTTCGGCGTCAACACCTACAAATGGGTGAACGGCGAGGGGAAAACCGTCCTGGTCAAATACCACTGGATGCCCAAGCAGGGTGTGCGCAGCATGACCGAGGAGGACGCGGCCGCCGTCCAGGCCGGAGAACTGGGGCACGCGACGCACGACCTGTACGAGGCGATCCGCCGCGGCGACCACCCCGAATGGGAACTGCTCGTCCAGATGATGGACGACCACGACCATCCGGAACTGGACTTCGACCCCCTGGACGACACGAAGACCTGGCCCGAACAGGACTTCCCTCCCCGGCCGGTGGGCCGCATGGTTCTCGACCGCACCGTCGAGAACTATTTCGCGGAGAACGAGCAGATCTCCTTCGGCACCGGTGTCCTCGTCGACGGCCTGGACTTCTCCGACGACAAGATGCTCGTGGGCCGGACCTTCTCCTACAGCGACACGCAGCGCTACCGCGTCGGCCCGAACTATCTTCAGCTTCCGGTCAACCGCGCCAAGAACGCCACCGTGCACACCAACCAGCGCGACGGAATGATGGCCTACGAGCAGGATCCGCACGCGGGAAATCCGGAGGTCAACTACGAGCCGTCGGTCATGGGCGGACTGCGCGAAAGCCGGTATCCGACGACCGACGACGAAGGGCCCGTGATCCAGGGCCGGGTCACCCGCAAACGCATTCCGCGCACCAACGACTACCTCCAGGCGGGCCAGCGGTACCGCCTGCTGGAGGAGTGGGAGCGCGACGACCTGGTGAAGAACTTCGTCGCCCTGATCTCCCAGGCCGAGCGCGCGGTCCAGGAGCGGATGGTGTGGCATTTCCTGCTCGTCGAGAACGAACTCGGCCTCCGCGTCGGCGAGGGGCTGGGTATCGGTCCTGGCGACGTCCTTGGTCTTGAGCCGCTGGCCGGCCAGGACCTGACGGAGGAGGACCGCGAGCGGCTGGCGCACCTGGGCGACAATCCCGCGCGGGACGTCTCGGGCCTCACCATGACCCACTGCGTCCCGGACGAGCGGCACGTCGTCAGCCGCTGACGCGTCAGGGGGGGACGGAGAGGGAACCGGGGAAGGGGAAACGCGCGCGGGCCACCACGCCGGGAGGCACGAGCAGGTATGGCAGCGACGAAGCGGTACGCGGTCGCCGCGTCGGGGCAGTGGGTGGACGACGAAGACGGCCGCCGCCTGCCCGCGGGCGAGGTGCACGCCTGGGAACAGGGCCTGAACCAGACCGTGTGCGGCCTCTCGCTCAGCCGGTCACGGCTGACACGGTTCGCCCACATCGCCTGGCCCGACATCCTCCCCGACTCCGGGGGAGCGGCGGACCGCGTGCGGCGGGTGTGCCCCCGCTGCGCGTCCGTCGCAGGACGCCGCGGCGGTGAGGGGCGCCCGCGCTGGCACCGCACCAACCCCCGGCCGTGACCGCCCGCCTGAACAGGTCACCGGCCACGGCACGGTGACAGCGGGCTGAGAGCGCGGTGGCAGCGCGATGAGGGGGCGGTGACGCCGGGGTGCGGTGACGGCGTGTCCGCCGCTGCGAGGGCAGCGCGCGCACACCGGGAACGGACCTCGCTTGTCCGGTGGTGATCCATTCCGGTTATGCTGCCTGCGACTCGGCATGACGGTGCGTCACCGGGTCTCCGGTCACGTCCAGTTCTGCACGGGTCCCAAAACGGTGGGGCGAGCCCGTCGGCGGACCGGAGGTGCACTCGCTGCTGCCCACATCGCCTCTTTGCCCAGTCCGTCGAACGATTTGAGGACGCTGATGATGCGCACGGGTTCGTCGCCCGGAGGTCAACGGTCCGCGCCGCCCTGGATGTGGTGGCTCCCCGCACTCGCCATGGCCCTCGCCACGGCCGTCGCGGCCACCCAGGTCCCCGGCGACGCGCGCTCCGCGGTCATCTGGTGCGGGGTCGTGGGGACCGCCGCCGTCGCGCTCACCACCGGTGAACTGTCCCGCAGGGGCCGGGCGCTGGAGGCGCTGCGGAGCCGGTACGCGGAAGACCAGGCGGCCCTCCAGCGGCACCTGCACGAGCAGGAGGCCGCGACCGTGCGGTTGGCCAAGGAGCGGCTGCCCGAAGCGGTGGAAGCGCTGCGCCGGGGCGAGTTCGCCGAGAACGTGGTGCGTTCTGCCGCTTCCGCGGGCCCCGCGGCCGGGCTCGGGGCCGAGTTCGAGGCGGCGCACCACGAGTTGGTGCGCTCGGTGGTCGAGGCGGTGCGGGCCGAGGAGTCGCTGCGTGACTCCGCGCAGCGCGGCGTGGTCAACATCGCCCGCCGCGTCCAGGCCATCGTGCACCGCCAGGCGACCGACCTGCGGGAGATGGAGGAACGGCACGGACAGAGCCGCGAGTTCTTCGCCGACCTGCTGCGCCTGGACCACAGCAACGCCCTGATCAGCCGGCTCGCCGACACCATCGCGGTACTCGGCGGTGCCCGCCCCGGGCGGCAGTGGAGCCAGCCCGTGCCTCTCTACAGCGTGCTGCGTGGCGCGATGTCGCGGATCGCCGACTACCAGCGGGTCTCGCTCCACTCGGTCGCCGAGGTCGCCGTCATGGGACGCGCGGTGGAGCCGCTGATCCACGCGCTGGCCGAGCTGTTGGACAACGCCACCTGCTACTCGCCGCCGCAGACCCGCGTCCACCTGACGGCGGGCGAGGTGCACGCGGGCATCGCCATCGAGATCGAGGACGGCGGATTCGGGCTGAGCGAGGAGGCGCGGGCCCGCGCCGAGCACATGCTGGAGACCGCGCGTGAGGGCATCGACCTCAACGACCTCGGCGAGGCGCCGCGCCTCGGCCTGACCGTGGTCGGGCGCCTGGCGCAGGAGTACGACTTCCAGGTGTCGCTGGCACCGTCCGCCTACGGGGGCGTGCGGGCCGTTCTCGTCGTCCCCCATGAGCTGATCACCACGGCGCCCGCGAGCGCGCGCGCCCACGGCATCGGCGCCACTTCAGGGCAGCGTCCGGCGGACCGGCCCGTGGCGTCCGTGCCGTCGGCCAGGAAGGACACACTGCCGACCTCCGGCCGCGGGGAGCAGGAGCTGATGGAAGAGGAGACGCCGCAGGTCGCCGAGCGCACCGCCAGTGGGCTGCCGCAACGGCGCAGCCGCCGTGGCGGCCGGTCCACCGCCGCCCGCGCGAGGGCCGGTGCCCCCGCGGTGGAGGAGAGCGAGCGGGAGGAGGCGACGTCTGGCGAGCCCGCGCCCGGGATGTGGATGGGCGCCTTCCAGGAGGGCCTGTCAGGCAAGCGATCGGCAACGACTGCCGCCCAGGAACACAGCGACAAGTCGTCGGATGAAGGTGAGTGATCGATGGTTCGGCAGCCCGACATGGACTGGATGCTCAAGGACTTGGCGGAGAGCATCCCGCAGACCCGCCATGTCGTCCTTCTGTCGTCGGACGGCTTGTGCATGGCGCAGTGCCCGCTGGACAAGGACACCTCCGACCGGCTGGCGGCGATCGGAGCAGGTCTTCAGAGCCTGGCCAGAGCGGCTGCCGAGGAGTTCCCGCACAGCAACGGCAGCATGCGCATGGTCGTCATCGAACTGGACGGCGGCTTCCTGCATCTGATGGCGGCGGGCGAGGGGGCGCACCTGGTCGTCCTGGTCGACGAGGGGGTCGACATGGGCCTCGTCGGTCAGCACATGCGCGGCCTCGTCACCCGGATCGGCGCCCACCTCACCAGCCCCCCGCGTGGCGACCGGCTGGCGCGATGACGCAGGTGGGCGAGGAGTGGGACGAGGGCGGTCCGGAGCGGTTGTACGTCCTGACGGGCGGGCGCAGCGGCTTCGACGAGACCGGCCTCGACCTGGTCACGTTAATCGTCTCCCGTACCCCGCCGCAGATCGGCATGCAGCCTGAGCACGAGTCGATCCTGCGGGTGTGCGCGTCCCCGCTGAGTGTCGTGGAGATCTCGGCACACCTGAAACTCCCGGTGAGCATCGTCAGCGTGCTGCTCGCCGACCTCTTGGCCGAAGAACGTGTGGAAGCCAGGGCCCCTGCCCCTGCCCTTCCCGACATCGACATCATCAAGGCGGTGATCCATGGCCTCCAGAACCTTTGAGACGGCAGCGGGGCCTCGGAGCGAGGACGCGCTGCCGGCGTCGGCCACCTCCGCGGTCAAGATCGTGATCGTGGGCGGATTCGGCGTCGGCAAGACGACCCTGGTGCGCTCCGTGAGCGAGATCAGGCCGCTGACGACCGAGGAGACGATGACGCAGGCCAGCACCGGCGTCGACGACCTCGCCGGCGTCGAGCGCAAGTCGATGACGACCGTCGCCATGGACTTCGGCCGCATCAGCCTCAACGACGAGCTGGTCCTGTACCTGTTCGGCACCCCGGGGCAGCAGCGCTTCTGGTTCCTGTGGAACGGCCTGTTCGACGGGGCGCTGGGGGCCGTGGTGCTCGTCGACACCCGGCGGCTGGAGGCCAGTTTCGACGTGCTCGGCCGCCTGGAGGAGTCGCAGACGCCTTTCGTGGTGGCCGTCAACGCGTTCGACGAGGCGCCGTCCTACACCGACGGGGAGCTGCGTGAGGCGCTGGACCTGACCGACGAGGTGCCGCTCATGGTGTGTGACGCCCGGAACCGGGAGTCCAGCAAGGGCGTCCTCCTGGCGCTGATGCAGTACCTGCACTCCCTCGCCATGACTTCGGAGGCGACGTGACCCCGCAACCCCCCAACCCCTCGGACGAGCGGCGGGAGACGCATGTGCCGTTCCCGCGGCCCGAGCCCGGCGCCGGAGCGGGCGCCGCACCGGCCGGCCCACCGCCGGGCTGCCCCGCGCACGCCGCGGGTGCCGGGCCGGGCGGCGGCGCGGACGGGCTGCGCCGCCTCTTCGGTCCCGAGGCCGACACCGACCCCATGAGGCTGTACGAGAAGCTGCGGTCCGAGCACGGTCCTGTGGCCCCGGTGCTGCTGCCCGGCGACGTGCGTGTCTGGCTGGTGCTCGGCCACCGCGAGAACCTCGAAGTGGCCCGCACGCCCTCGCTCTTCTCCCGGGACTCGCGCTACTGGCACGCCATGCGTGAGGGCAGGATCCCCCCTGACCACCCGCTCGCGCCGCTCACCACGTGGCAGCCGCTGTGCGTGTTCGCCGACGGCATGGAGCACCAGCGGCTGCGCCAGGCGCTCACCGACAGCCTGTCGCGCTTCGAGTCGCGCGGTATCCGCCGGTACGTGATCCGCTTCACGCACCAGCTCATCGACGGCTTCGAGAACGCCGGACAGGCCGACCTGGTCGAGCAGTTCGCCGACCAGCTTCCGCTGCGCGTCATCACGCAGCTGTTCGGCATGGAGGAGGAGTACGGACCCCAGCTGGTCAAGGCCGCCAAGGACATGATCCAGGGCACCGAGACCGCGGTCGAGAGCAACGACTTCATCACCGACACCCTCCAGCGGCTGGTGGAGCGCAAGCGCGTGGAACCTGCGCACGACGTGGCCTCCAAGCTGATCGAGCACCCGGCGGGGCTGTCCGACGACGAGGTGCGAGAGCACCTGCGCGTCACCCTGGTCTCCGCCAACGAGCCGACGGTCAACCTGATCGCGAACACGCTGCGGATGCTGCTCACCGACCGCCGTTTCCGGGCGACCCTGGCAGGAGGGCACATGACCCTGCCGGACGCGCTGGAGCAGGTGCTGTGGGACGAGCCGCCGATGACGACGAACATCGGCAGGTGGGCGACGGGCGACACCCAGCTCGCCGGCCGGAAGATCAAGGCCGGCGACATGCTGGTCCTCGGGCTCGCGGCGGGCAACGTCGACCCCGCGGTCCGTCCCGACCTGTCGGTGCCGCTGCACGGCAACCGCTCCCATCTGGCGTTCAGCGCCGGGCCGCACGAGTGCCCGGGCCGGGACCTGGGCCGGGCCATCGCGGACACCGGTCTTGACACGCTGCTCTCGCGCCTGCCCGACCTACGGCTCGCGGTGCCTCATGAAGAGCTGCGCTGGGACTCGGCCCTGATGTCCCGTCGGCTCGTGGCGCTGCCCACCTCGTTCACGCCGCCGCGTCAGGCGGGGCGGGCGAGGCCCGGCGAGACGTCCATGTCGGCCCGGCAGCCCCTGCCGCCGCCCCAGCCCGTCCCCGGCGCCGCTGTGGGCACCCAGACGCGGCGGCCGCCGCCTCCCGGGGAAGCGCCGGCCGCCGGTGCCGTGTCACCGTCCGAGCCGGCACGCGGGACGGGCTGGGCGGCCGTGAAGCGCCGGCTGCGCGGCCGTGGCAGGTGAGCGCCTGACTGTCCGACCTGCCTGGCTTGTCCGGCGCCCGTGCGTTCCAGCGGGTACGCGTCCGTGCGCGTCCCCGTGGGATGGTGCCCGACTTCTCCCCGTCCGGGGCGGAATCACCCCAGCTGCCGTTCCGAATATGCCAAGTGCGCCCTACTGAGTCTCCTGTGGCGTGAATGGTTGCTTGTGGCAATGGATACACATGAGCAAAGAGGGTCACGTCGCGTCATCCGCTCCGTGCCACCTGTCGGCCCGCCCCCACCCGGGGGCGGGCCTCGGCATGGATCCTGGCGTGCGCGCGGCGCCGTGTCCGGAACCCCGGCGCGCCGTCGGCAGACCCTCAAGGAGTGTCCGGGCAAGGAAGCGGCGCGGCCGCAGGAGTGACTGAGGTGATCGATAGTGGAGCACGGGGTACTGGTTCCTCCCGTCTATTCTCCCATTTCCCCGGCGATACACCCCCGGCACGAGCGGATCGACCAACAGACCGCCGCCTGGGCGAAGAGCTTCGACATCGGCTCGCGTGAACTCCGCGAGAAGCTCATCGGCCACGACATAGGAACCTTCGCCGCCCGCATCCTCCCGGACGGCGACGAAGAGGTCGTCTCGCTGCTCGCCGACTTCATCCTCTGGCTCTTCGGCGTCGACGACGGCCACTGCGAAGAGGGAGAACTCGGCGCAGACCCCAAGGAACTCGTCCCCGAACTCTCCCGGCTGCTGCGCGTAGCCCAGAACCCGGAAGCCCCCATGCTCACCGGCGACTCGCTGGCCGCCGGGCTGCGGGACCTGCGGTACCGCATGAACCTGCATGCGACACCGGGCCAGATCGCCCGCTGGGTCGACGCGCTGCGGGAGTACTTCCTGTCCGTGGTGTGGGAAGCCTCGCACCGCAGCAAGGGCACCGTCCCCGACCTCAACGACTACACCCTGATGCGGCTCTACGACGGTGCCACGTCCGTCGTGATGCCGCTGCTGGAGATGGGCTACGGCTACGAACTCCAGCCGCACGAGAGGGACAGCACGTCCGTGCGGGCCGCCGCCGAGATGGCCTACTTCATCATCACGTGGGACAACGACCTCTTCTCCTACCACAAGGAGTCCCGGGGCCAGCAGTACTACCTCAACGTGCTGCGTGTGCTCGAACACCACCAGGCGATGAGCCCCGAGGACGCCCTGCGGACCGCCGTCGCCCAACGCGACCGCGTCATGTGCCTGTTCCTCAGGCTGAGCGCCCACCTCGCCGCCTCCGGCAGCCCCCAACTGCGCCAGTACCTGACAAGCCTCACCTCCTTCATACGGGCCGCGCAGGACTGGGGCATCTCCTCGCGCAGGTACACCACCCCCGAGGACCCCGCCGATCTGCCCACCACGTTCCGCGACACGCCCACGGACGACAGCACCGAACCTCTCGACATCCCGGCCGTCTCCTGGTGGTGGGACATCGTCCCCGAGGGACCCGGAGGACCGGTCCCCGCGGCGCCGCCCGTCCCGCGCCACAGGCAGCCGGCGGGCGGCGAGGGGGCCGCCCCCGTTCCCCACCGCCCCGCGCGCGACCGCGTGGCGATGGCCGGACACCACCACTGCTCCTGCGCCTGAGCACCGACCGCCGAGAGCGTCACGAAGAGGAGCACCGAAGTGAACACCGCCTTGCGCGCGATACCCCGGGCCCCGGGAAGACTGCCCCTGCTCGGTCACGTCGTCCCCCTGCTGCGGCGACCGCTGGACTTCATGCAGTCCCTCAGATCGACCGGCGACCTGGTCAGGGTGGACGTCGGCACCCTCCCGATCTACTTCGTCACCAGCGCCGACCTCACACACGAACTCCTGGTGACCAAGGCACGCCACGTCGACAAGGGCCGCTTCTTCGTCAGGGCGCGGGTCCTGGTCGGCGACTCCCTGCCGACCGCGCCCTCGCACATCCACCGTCCGCACCGCAGGCTGATGCAGCCGGCCTTCCACCACAAGCGGATCGCCGAGTATGCGCGCGTGATGGCGGACCGGGCCACGGCCATGGCCGAGGGCTGGTCCGCCCGCCAGACGATCGCCGTCGACGAGGAGTTGGCGGAGTTCTCCGTCGGCACCCTCGCCGAGACGATGTTCTCCACCGACATCAGCCGGCCCGCTGCCGTGGCCGTCCGCCGCGACGTGCCGATCCTGCTGAAGACCGCACTGCTGCGCGCCGTGACGCCGAGGCTGCTGGACCGGCTGCCGATCCCGGCCAACCGGAAGTTCGACGCGGCAGCCACCCGTCTGCGCAAGGTCATCGACGACGTCGTGGCGGCCTCCCGCGAGCACGAGGAACCGGAGGCCAACGACCTGCTCTCCATGCTGCTCGCCGCGCGCGACAGCGACACCGGAGAGGCGCTCAGCGACCGTGAGGTCCGTGACGAACTGGTCGCCATCATGTTCGCCGGCACGGAGACGACCGCCTCGACGCTGTCGTGGACCTTCCACGAACTGGCCACCCACCCTGAGGTCGAGGACCGCCTGGTGGCCGAGATCGAGTCCGTGGTCGGTGACCGGCCCGTCACCTTCGAGGACGTGCCCAAGCTGGAGTACATGGACCGTGTGCTGCGCGAGGTGTCGCGCATGCACTCCGTCCCGCTGCTGATGCGCCGGGTCACCACGCCCGTCGAACTCGGCGGCGTCGAACTCCCTGTCGGTACCGAGATCGGGTTCAGCCTCTACGCCCTGCACCGGGACGCGCGCCTCTATGAGGCCCCGGAGCGGTTCGACCCGGACCGGTGGCTTCCCGAGCGCCGCCAGGGCCAACCGCGCGAGGGCTACATCCCCTTCGGTTCCGGCAACCGCAAGTGCATCGGTGACGGCTTCGCCTGGGCGGAGATCGTCATCACACTGGCCACCGTGCTGGCCCGCTGGCGGCTCGAGCCGCTGCCCGAACACTCCGTGAAGGAGGTCGCTTCTGCGGTGGCACACCCGGACCGGCTGCCGATGCGGGTGATGCCGCGGACGGCGATGGTGTGACCGCCCGAGCGCGGTAGCCGCTCTCCCTCGTGCCTTCGCCCCCGGCCACTGGGCCGGGGGCGTCGCGCCGGCCTGGAGTCTGGTGCCGTGTCCGATCCGTGAGAACATTCCACGAACCGTGAGCCGAAGTCGGTGCCCAAGCCGGTGCCCGAGCCGGAGCCGGGTCCGAACCGGCGGAGCCGACGGGGAGTCGGGGGCGGCCGCGCGCACCGTCACCGTCCGGGACGCGTCGTCTTCGGGCGCCCCCTCCGTACGGCACGCGCGCCCTCGCGGCGCTCGGCCGTCGAAACTTAGGGGCTAAGATTTCCTCGCTGTCACGGACACGAGGCGAGGGGGCGGTATGGCGGCGGGCAAGGCCGCGGGGCGGCGCGACGCGGTGGCGGGGATCGTGGAGGACTGGGCGCGGGAGCGTCCTGACCTGGACACCGCCCCGCTCGAGGTGCTCGCCCGGCTGCATCGTTCCTTCCTCCACTACAGCGCCCGGATGCAGGGCCCCATCGAGCGGCACGGCCTCTCGGTGGCCGGGTTCGACGTACTGACGGCGCTGCGCAGGGCCGGTGCGCCCTACCGGCTGACAGCGGGCCAGCTGGCCGACTCCGGGCTGGTCTCCTCGGCGGGCGTGACGCTGCGCATCGACCGGCTGGAGAAGGACGGGCTGCTGGTGCGCGAGCGGGACGCCGAGGACCGGCGGATCGTCTACTCGCGGCTCACGGACGCGGGGCTGGCCACGGTGGACGAGGTGTTCGCCGAGCATCTGGACAACGAGCGCCTGATGCTCGGCGGTCTCTCACCCGCCGAGCGCCGTCAGTTGGCCCGGCTGCTGTCCAAGCTGGAGCGTTCCCTGCTGGACGCGGAGGTTCCCGAAGGAGCCGGGGAGACCTGAGCCCCGCTCGCCGCGGCCCGCTCCCTCGCCGGGCCCGCCTGCTTCCCGTCCCGGCCCGCCTGCTCCCTGGCCTGGCCCTGGTAGAGCCTGCGCAGCCGGACAACGCCGAGGTCGTGCTGGTAGAGGTTCTCGCGCTGGTCGGCGTCGCGCGGCATCGCCTCCAGCATCGCGCGGTCCTGTTCCAGCACCTGCCAGTGCCGCTCCTCGATCAGGGTGCGGTACAGGAAGTGCCAGGTGTCGCGCTGCCAGCCCGAGACGCGGCGGTAGCGCCAGAAGAAGACCCCGGTGCGCCCGGCGTCCACGGGGCAGGCCATCCCGACGATGCCGAAGGGACCGCCGGGCCCTGCCGAGGGCGGGTAGGGGATCGACAGGTCGACCCAGTCGACGCCCGTGCGGCACAGCTCGACCCAGTCGAAGTTGACGCCGCGCTGGTCGGTCTTCTCGAAGAAGTAGCCCCGCTCGGTCTCCCTGATGCGGAACTTCGCTGTGGTGTCGCCGTCGTACATGGTGTGCGACTCGTGGTGCAGGAAGGCGCCGTGCATCGGGTCCAGCAGGTTCTCCATGGCGTACCGCCAGGGGACCTCCCACTCGGCGTAGCACAGGAACGAGGAGACCTCGGGGTCGGTCAGCGGCTCGGGAAGGGTGAGCTGGACCGGCTCGGGGTGCTCCTCGTCCCCGAAGTAGGCGAGGATCGCCCCGCCGGTCTCCCGCACCGGCAGGGAGGTCACCAGCGTGCGGCCCTCCAGCGCGCAGCCCGGCAGCCCGGGGACGGAGGTGACGGTGCCGCCTTGGTCGATCTCGACGCCGTGGTACCAGCACGCGATCCGGTCGCCCAGGTGCCGGCCCAGCGAGAGGGGAGCCCCGCGGTGGGGGCAGCGGTCGGCGAGCATGGCGAGGGTGCCGTCGGCGCGGCGGAACAGCAGCCAGTTCTCACCGAGGGCCGTGACCTTGCGCAGCCCGCCGGGCCTGACGAAGTGGGAGGGCACGACCGGGTGCCACTGGTTGCGCAGCCCGTTGGCGTAGATGTGCTCGGCGTCCGCGGCGGTGGACAGCGGGGTGTACTTCATGGTCAGGCTCCCAGGCGGTGCATCTCGGCGGTGAAGGTCTCCTCGGTCCACGGCTGCCCGTCGGGGGTGCGGACCTGGCGGGCGTTGAGCCCGGCGACGACATCGGCCAGTTCGTGCCCGTCCTGGGTGAAGACCTCCTCCAGGGTGCGGGCGAGCTTCATCTCGTAGGGGGTGGGCTCGTGGCTGCGGGACTGGTGGACGTCCAGGGAGGGCCAGGCGTGCTCTGCGGTGCTCATCGGTTGTCTCCAGCGGGGTTCGAGGGGCAGGGGTCACATGTCGAGAACGAGCCGGTCCGAGGCGCACCGCGAGACGCAGATCATCATCGTGGTGTTCGCGGCCTGTTCGGCTTCGCTGAGCAGGAAGTCGCGGTGGTCAGGAGTGCCGTCGAGGACCCGGGTCTCGCAGGTGCCGCAGATACCGTCGCGGCAGGAGCTGGCGACGGGCAGCCCCGCGGCCTCCGCGGCGTCGAGGATGGAGGTGCCGGGGGTGACGTCGAGGGTGACTCCGGAGGCGCGGCATTCGACCTCGAAGGTCTCCTCGTCGCCGTCCCGGGCCCCGGCTCGGCCCCCGGCGGGCGCCGCGAACCGCTCCAGGCGCAGCTGTGCCGCAGGGCAGGCCTCCGCGACCGCGGCCAGCAGCCCCTCGGGACCGCAGCAGTAGACGAGCGTTCCTTCGGAGAGCTGTCCGAGTGCTGCCCGAAGGTCGATGTGGCCCTGCTCGTCCTGCGGTACGCACCGTACGGTGCCGCCGCGCAGGGCCTCCAGCTCCGCGCCGAACGCCATCGAGGTCCGGGTGCGGCCACCGTGCACGAGGGTGTACGGCACGCCGCCGCGCTCTGCCTCGCGGGCCATGGCGAGGATCGGGGTGATGCCGATGCCGCCGGCGAGGAAGACGTAGCGCTCGGCCGCCTCCAGCGCGAAGTGGTTGCGCGGGCCGTGCACGGTCACCGTGTGGCCGGGGCGCAGCGCGGTGTGGATGTGCCGCGAACCGCCGCGCGAGCCGGGCTCGTCGAGGACACCGATGCGGTAGCGGTCGGTGTCGCGGGGGTCTCCGCACAGCGAGTACTGGCGCGTGTGGCCGCCACTCGACACGTCCAGGTGGGCGCCGGGGGCCCAGGCGGGCAGCGGTTTGCCGTCGGGATGGACGAGTTCGAGGGAGAGGACGCCGTCGGCCTCCCAGGTCATGCGGTGGACGAGCAGTTCGAGCGGGACGGCGTCGCCGCCCTCGCCCGTATCGGGCCCGGTGGTATCGGTCATGGCCGGCCTCCTCACGCGCCTGCGGCGGGGATCTTGACGGGCGGGGTGAACGGGTTCTTCATCGGGCCGAGCGCCACCAGGTCGACCTCCACGAGCGTGGGTCCGTGCGCCGCGACGGCCTCGCCGATGACCGGTGCGGCCTCCTCGGGCGCGGCGACGCGTGCGTACGGCAGGCCGCAGGCGGCGGCGAGCCCGGCGAAGTCGGGGGTGCACAGGTCGACGCCGCTGCGGCGCTCGGCGTACGCGTCCTGCATGTTGCGCAGCACCCCGTAGCCGCCGTCGTTGAAGACGAGGAGCGTCAGGCGCGGGCGTTCCTGGGCGAGGGTAAGCAGTTCGCCCAGGTGCACGGCGAGGCCGCCGTCCCCGGCGAGTACCACGGTCGGCTCGTCGGGGCGGGCCAGCGCGGCGCCGATGCCCATGCCCAGGCCCTGCCCGATGCCGCCGCCGCGCGGGAAGACGTTGTCGCGCGGGTCGTAGAGCTCCAGCAGCCGGTTGCCCCAGCTGGAGGAGGGGATGGTGACGTCCCGGGCGACCACGGCCCGGCGCGGCAGCGCGGCGCGCAGCGCGTCGCAGACGGCGGCCTGGGGGCCTATGGAGTCGTGCAGCGCGGCGCGTACGTCGGCGCGCACGCCGCTCACGCGGGCGCCCCAGCTCTCCTGCGGGCGCGCGTCGCTGGGCAGCGCGTCGGTCAACGCGGCCAGGACGCGGGCCGCTTCGCCGTGCAGCGGGTGCGTCACCGGGTAGACGCGGCCCAGCGCGGCGGCGTCCGCGTCGATCTGGAGATGGGTGGCGGGCAGGGCGAGGGCGTAGTCGGCGGTCTCGTTGGAGCGGAAGTGGGTGCCGACGGTGAGCAGTACGTCCGCGTCGGCCAGCAGGGCGCGGGCCGCGGGTGCGGTGGCGAAGTTGCCGATGACCTGCGGGTGGTCCTCGGGCACGGCACCGCGCCCGGAGTTGGAGGTCAGCAGCCCTGCGCCGGTCGCCTCCAGCAGGGTGCGCAGTTGCCGTCCCGCGCGTCCCGCGCCGCCGCCTGCCCACACCAGGGGACGGCGGGCGGTGGCCAGCGCTTCGGCCGCGGCGCGCAGCCCGCTGCCGGCGGGGTGCGGGAGCGCGGCCCGCGCGGGCGGTTCGCTCCGGTCGGTCTGCCGGGCGTACTGGAGGTCGATGGGCCACTCGACGCTGGCCGGCCCGCCGGGGGTGGCCAGCGCGGCGGCGGCCGCGGCGCGCAGTACCCGCCCCGCGTCCTCGGCCGATCCGACGGCGGCGGCGTGGGCGGAGACGGCCCGCAACATGCCGAGCTGGTCCCTGGTCTCGTGGATGAAGCCCCGGCCACCGCCCAGGTAGCGGCTTTCGATCTGTCCGGTGACGTGCAGCACGGACGCGCCCGCGCTGAGGGACTCGACGAGGGATCCGGCGGCGTTGCCCGCGCCGGTGCCCGTGGAGGTGAGGGCGCAGCCGATGCCGTCACGGGAGCGGCCGTAGGCGTCGGCCGCGTTGACGGCGCTCGCCTCGTGCCGTACGGGCACGAACCGCAGTTCGCGGTCGACGGCCTCGACCAGCGGCAGGTTGTGCACGCTGACGATCCCGAAGACCACCTCGACGCCGAGTTCTCGCAGGACGGCGACGAGCAGCTCGCCTCCGTTGTCGTAACGCATGCAGGGTGCTCCTCGGGGGTCACAGGACGCCGCGGCCGACTCCGCCGCAGACGTCGAGGCTGGTGCCGGTGATGTAGGAGGCGCGGGGGGACAGCAGCGCGACGACGGCGTAGGCGACCTCCTCCGCGCTGCCGAGGCGGCCGAGTGCGATACCCCGGTCGGCGGCGAGTTCGGCCTGCCAGTCCGCGTAGCTGAGGCCGGAGTCCGCCGCGGCGTGCCGTCTGGTCCACTGTCCTGTGTCGATCAGTCCCAAACACACCGAGTTGACCCGGATTCCCTCACCGGCCAGCTCGCTGGACAGGGACTTGGAGAGGTTGAGGATGCCGGCGCGGGCCGCGCTGGTGGTGATCAGCCGGGTCTCGGGCTGCTTGGCGAGGACGGCGTTGACGTTGACGACACTGCCCGCGTCCGAGGCCCGCAGGTGGGGCCGGGCCGCGCGCAGGGGGTGGAGTATCCCGGCGAACTTCAGCTCCAGCTCGTCCCGCCAGTCCTGCGCGCTCGTCTCGTCCAGCGTCTTCATGCGGGACCTTCCCGCGTTGTTGACGAGGCCGTCGAGACCGCCGAGTGCCGCGGCGGCGCGGTCGGTGAAGGCGGCCACCGCCTCCGCGTCCCGCACGTCGCACACGTCGCTGAACAGGGCGCCGGGCTCGGCGTGCAGCCGTCCGGTGGCGGCGGCCAGCCGGGCGGCGTCCCGGCCGCAGGTGGCGACCCGCGCGCCTTCCGCCAGCAGGGCGCGGACCGTGGCCAGGCCGACCCCCGAACTACCGCCGGTGACCAGGTAGGCGCGGTCGGCGAGGCCGAGATCCATGGGGGGCTCCAAAGGGGGAAGGGGCGGATGGGACGGCTGAGAGTCAGTGCATGGTGAAGCCGCCGTTGACGGCGAGGAGTTGACCCGTGATGTACCGGGACTCCTCGCTCAGCAGGAAGGAGAGGAGCCCGGTCAGGTCCTCGGGCTGCTGGGCACGGGAGATGGCACGGTTCGCGCGGTAGAGCCCGTGCCGCTCCCCGGGCACCGCGGCGGTCGCCTCGCACTCGGTGAGGCCGGGCGCCAGCGCGTTCACGGTGATGCCCTTGTCGCCGAGCTCGCGTGCCATGCCCCGGGTGAGGGCGATCACGGCGCCCTTGGTGGCCAGGTAGTGGGCCAGCCGGGGCGACCCGTACAAGGCGGCGTCGCTGGCGATGTTGACGATGCGTGCGGGCCCGCCGTGCGCGGTGAGCGGCCCGTACAGCGCCTTGGTGACGAGCCAGGGGCCGCGCGCGTTGACCGCCCACAGCCGGTCGAAGTCCGCGACGTCGATCTCCTGGAACTCCTTGCCGCCCACGCCGTCGGCCAGGGCCGCGTTGTTGACCACCGCGTACAGGGGGCCGAGTGCGGCGACACGTCCGGCCAGGGCGCAGACGGAGGCGGGGTCGGCGACGTCGCACGGGATCGCGTGCGCCACCAGCCCCTCCTCGCGCAGCCGTGCGGCACCCGCCTCGCCGCGCGCGGCGTCGACCTCCGCGACCACGACGCGGAACCCGTCGCGGGCCGCCCGGCGGGCCATGGCCTCCCCCAGACCACGGCCCGCACCGGTCACCACGACCGTCCGGACTGCCGCCGGTGGCTCAGTCACGGGTGACGCCGTACAGGGGCGAGTACTCGGGGTAGGAGGGCACCTGCGGCTTTCGGGTGCCGATGATGACGCAGAACAGCGCGTCCACCTCGCCCTCGTTCTTGAGTGAACGCGTCACCCCGGCGGGCACCACGATCATGTCCCGGTACCCCAGGGTGCGGTACTCGGTCTCCTCGGGGCCGCGGTGGACGCCGACGCGTACCTCGCCCTCCAGGACGAAGAACGCCTCCTCGACGTCGTGGTGGGTGTGCGCGGGGCCCTCGGCGCCGGGCGGCAGCAGCATGTTGGAGAAGGTGAACCCGCCCGAGGGCAGGATGTGGTTGTCGCCCTCGTGGTTGCCGGTGGCGCCGGAGCCGACATAGCGGATCTGGGCGCGCCGGAACTGCGGCCCGGCCTTCTCCTGGAAGGCGAGGGTGTCCCAGTCGGGCTCGCGGGAGGCGCGGGTGGCGATGAGCGAGTCGGTGTAGGCGGCGAGATCGCCGTTGTCGTCGTAGGCGGCGGTGGTCAGCGGCACGGTGGTGTCCTTTCGGTCGGTGTCACGCGGTGACGATGTGCAGGTGGGAGAGCACCCAGGCGTTGAACCGCTCGGGCTGCTCCTGGTTGGCGAGGTGACCGGCGTCCTTGACGATCACGTAGGCGGCGCGGTGGATGCCGCCCGCCAGGACCTGGGAGGCCTCGGGCCCTGTGACGCGGTCCTGGTCGCCGCAGAGCACGAGGGCCGGCGCCGCCAGCGCGGGCAGGTCGGCCCGCAGGTCGGTGGCGGCCATGGACTCGGCCGCGTAGCCGTACCCGGGCAGCCGGACGGCGGCGGCCATGGTGTCGGTGACCCGGCGGACCAGGTCCTCGGGCGCGGTGGGCGAGACCAGCCGCGGGGCCCGCTCCCGGGCGAAGGCCCGGGGCCCTTGCTCCCGCAACCGCTCCGCGCGGGCCCGCATGGCCGCGGCCGCTTCGGGATCGCCGCCCGATCCGGGGGTGGAGTCGGCCAGCACGAGAGACGCGACGAGTCCGGGGTGGCGCAGGGCGAGCCGCTGGGCGACGACGCCGCCCCAGGAGACGCCGAGCACGTGCGCGCGGGTGCCCGGCTCCTCGCCGGCGCCGCGCGAGCGCAGCAGCGCCGCGGCCACCTCCGCGAAGCCGTCCAGGTCCAACGGCACTTCGGGGTCGGCCGAGTCGGCGTAGCCGGGTGCGTCCCAGGCGAGTACGCGGGCGTGCCCGCCGAGTTCGGCCAGCTGCGGTGCGAAGGAGGCGGAGGAGGAGCCGATGCCGTGCAGGCACAGCAGCAGCGGCCCCTCGGCGCCCGCCTCGGCCACGTGCAACCCGCCCGGGTCGTAGGCGGGCCGGGCCGGGGGAGCGGCGGCGGCCTGCCGGGGCGCGGCGGTCACAGGATCCGCCCCGGGCTGTGGGCCAGCGCGGCCAGCCCGCGCAGCACGGCGTGGGGCACCACCTGGCTGGTGGCCGGGTTGCCGGGGTCGGGCAGGTGGTTGACCTCGAAGCGGTAGGAGCCGAACGGGCCGTGCGCCTCGATGACGTGGCGGGTGCGGGTGGCGGCCTGGTCGGCGACGACGCGTACCCGCACCGAGTCCAGGTCGCCGACGGCCAGCGCCACGGAAGCGGCCACGTTCGTGGACCTGGGGAAGTGCGCGGGCACGTCACGGGCCGTTCCCGTCATCACCTCGACGGGCGCTGTCGCGGTGCGCAGCCGGGTCAGCAGTCCCTCGTCCATCCACGGCTGTTCGAGGGTGGCGGGCAGTTTCGTGGTCGTCAGCAGCACCTCGGTGAGCGGGCCCATGGAGCGGGCGGCCTGGAGCAGGTCGAGCCCGCCGACGGCGCCGCCGGTGAAGTGGACCCGGCCAGGGGCCGCGGCCAGCAGCCGCTTGGCGAGTTCGTCGTCGGTCAGCGCGCCGGTGGAGGCGACCAGCAGGTCGGTACCCGCGCACAGCACACGCTCGCCCCACTCGCGGACGAACCCCGCACCCGCCGCCTCCACGAGCACGTCGCAGTGGGCCAGCGCCTCCTCGACGGAGCTCTGCGGGGCGGCCAGGGCGTCGCCGAGGGGGCGGTTGTCGACCACCCTGACCAGCGTGGCGCCGGGCACCCGGCCCGCGGCGAGCGCCGTTCCGACGGTGCGGCCGATGGCTCCCCAGCCGACGAGTCCCACGGCGAGCCGGCTCACGCAGCCACCTCCTGCCCCGCGGCGGCGGGCGGGGTGACGGGGCTGCCGTCGGCGGTGCCCGCCATGTGGTGGCGGATCAGTGGCGACGGGGGGCCCGCTGTGCCCCACAGGTCGGAGAGTTCGGGGGTGCGGCGCCACACCTTGGCGATCCACCGGTCCTCGTCGACCTGCGCGACCTCCGAGGTGTACTCGCACACCAGCCCGGCCGGGTCGGTGAAGTAGGAGAAGGTGTTGTTCCCCGGCCCGTGCCGGCCAGGGCCCCACTGCGGCACGATGCCGTGGTGCCGCAGCCGGCCGAGGCCGCGCATGAAGTGGTCCACGGACGGCATCTCGTAGGCGACGTGGTTGAGCGACGCCCAGTCGGCCTGGTTGAAGGCCACGCAGTGGTGGTCGGCGTTGCACCGCAGGAAGGCCATCTGGTGTTCGGACCAGTCCGAAACCCTCAGGCCCAGCACCTCGCGGTAGAAGCCGACCGAGGCGTCGATGTCGGTGGTGTTGAGGACCGTGTGCGTCACGCCCACCGGCACGGCCTCCTCCCGCCCGCGCGGCGTAACCGCCCAGGTCTCGGCCGACAGTTCGAGCTGCCGCCCCTCGTGGTCGCGGAAGCGCAGCCCGTACCCGCCGCCCACCTGGTCGAGCGGGCCGGGGCCCGCGTCGGGGACGATCCCGCGCGCCTGGAGCCGCCGCGCCGCCTCGTCCACCTCGGCGGGGGTGCCGACGGCGAAGGAGAGCCGCCCCAGGCCGGTGCGGTCCGACCGGGTCAACTGGAGCGCGTGGTGCTCCTCGCCGGTGCCGCGCAGCCAACGCGCGCCCTGCTCGGCCTCGACGGTCTGGAGGCCCCACACCTCCTCGTAGAAGCCGGCGGCCTCCGTGAGGGCGGGGGTGAGCAGTTCGACGGAGCGCAGCGCGCGCAGGCGTGCGACGGGCGCGGAGGGCGCCGGAGGGTGTGGCATGCCGTTCTCCTCAGGTACGGGTGAGCGGTGCGGGTCCTGGCGGGACTCAGGAGGCCCAGGGGAGGGGGGTCTGGGAAGTGCTCCAGTAGACGGACTTCTGGCGCTGGTAGGCGCGGATGGCGTCACGGCCCTTCTCGGTGCCCAGGCCGCTGTCCTTCACCCCGCCGAACGGGGTGGAGATGCTGAACTGCTTGTAGGTGTTGATCCAGACGGTTCCGGCCTCCACCCGCCGGGCGAGCCGCCAGGCGGCCAGCGGGTCGCGGGTCCAGATGCCGCAGGCGAGGCCGTAGACGGTGCCGTTGGCCTGGCGGACCAGATCGTCCTCGTCGTCGTAGGGGAAGGCCACCAGGACGGGGCCGAAGATCTCCTCCTGGCACACCCGCGCGGTGGGCGGCAGCCCGTCGATGACGGTGGGCAGGTAGTAGGCGCCGCGGTCGTAGGGATCACCCGCCGGTGCGCTGCCGCCGCACAGGACGCGTCCGCCCTCCTGCCGCGCGAGCCGCACCCAGGCCGCGACGGCGTCCCGGTGCTCGTGGTGGACCAGTGGCGCCACCTGGGTGTCCGGGTCGGTGCCGGGTCCGACGCGCAGCGCCCGCACCCGCTCCACGAGGGTGGCGAGGAACGTGTCGTACAGCTCGCGGGCGACGAACAGCCGGGATCCGGCGACGCAGGACTGGCCGCTGGAGGAGAAGACGCCGAACATCACCCCGGCGAGGGCCGCGTCGAGGTCGGCGTCGGGCCGCACGATCGTCGGCGATTTGCCGCCCAGCTCCAACGACGCGGGGATCAGCTTCCGCGCGGCCACCTGGGCCAGCTCGCGCCCTGTCGCGGTGCCGCCGGTGAAGCCGACCCTGCCGACCAGCGGATGCTGTGCGAGCGCCGCGCCGACCGTGCGCCCTCCGCCGGGCAGCACCGAGACCAGCGCCGCGGGCAGGCCGTGTTCGGCGAGTGCGGCGCTGATCAGCCGGGCGAGGGCGAGGGAGACCAGGGGCGTCCACCTGGCGGGCTTGAGCAGCACGGCGTTGCCCGCTGCCAGTGCGGGGGCGAGTTTTTGCGCGTCGCTGGCGACGGGCGAGTTCCAGGGGTTGATGGCGGCGACCACCCCGATGGGCTCGTGGACGCTCAGCGACAGATACGGGCCGCGCGAGGGGGTGAGGGACTCCTCGGCCGTCTCCAGCGCGGCCGCCGTGTAGCGGAAGGTGCCGGCCGCGCTGTAAGCGAGGGCGCGCGTCTCGGTCAGGGTCTTGCCGGTGTCGGCGGTCTGGAGCGCGGCCAGTTCCCCGGCCGCCTCCTCGACCAGATCCCCGATCCGGTGGAGCAGCCGTGCCCGCTCGTGTGGCAGCAGGTCGCGCCAGGCGGGGTCGGCCGCCGCGCGGGCCGCGGCCCGCGCGGCCTCGTCCACATCGTGTTCGGAGGCCGCATGGAGGACGGCGAGGACGGTGCCGTCTGCGGGATCGGTGGTCTCCACCAACTCGCCCTCTCCGCGCCGCCACTGTCCCGCGATGAGGATCTCGTCGGCTGGGATGCGCGGCATCTGGGACCTCCAAGAGGTGGGGGCGTGGACTGTGTTGCTCAAGCGCTAGAAATCTAAGGGCTTAACTATTCACTCGCAAGAGTCGAGCCGGATCGATTTTCCCCTGCACGACGTCTTGACGCTCGCCGACGGGGGAGCTGTAGAACTTAAGCCCTAAGAGGCTTTGTGCTTACCGAGAAGCCAGCTCGGGGTCAGGCCGCCGACCGGCCCGCCCACCCCTCGCACACCGACTTCCGCGCCCCTCCTGCCGGGGCCCGATCCGCTCCCCTCGGTCACCACGGACGGCGGCGGAGCCGGAGGACTCCTCCATGACGCTCGACGCACACCACGAACACCCACTCCCGCCGAAACCGCCACCGCCCCGGACCGTGCCCGCCGACGTGGCCGCCAGATTCGAGCGTCTGCCGCTCTCCCGCTGGCACGTCACCGTGCGGCTGATCGTCGGAGTGGTCACCTTCTTCGAAGCGTTCGACCAGCTGCTGATCGCCTACGCGCTGCCGCAACTGCGCCAGGAATGGCACCTGGGCACGGCGCACTCCACGGCGCTGCTGACAGTCGGCTCGGTCGGCATGCTGGTCGGGGCCGTGGTCTCCGGGCGCCTGGCCGACCGGTACGGACGCGTACGGGTCATCGCCGCCTGCATCGGTGTCTCCGGAGCCTGCAACCTGCTGCTGACACTGTGCACCGCGCCTGAACCCTTCATGGCGGCCCGCTTCGTCCAGGGCCTCGCCATCGGGGGAGAGGTGCCCGTCGCCGCCACCTTCATCGCGGAGATCACCCGCAGCCACCGCCGCGGCCGCTTCGTCCTGCTGTACGAACTCGTCTTCCCCGCGGGCCTCACGGTCGGCGCCCTGCTCGCCGCCTGGCTGGTTCCCGTGCTGGGCTGGCGCTGGATGTTCGGCATCGCGGCACTGCCCGGACTCCTGTGCCTCCTCGTCCGCCACCGGGTCCCCGAGTCCCCGCGCTGGCTGGCCGACCACGGCCGCCACGGCGAGGCGCTGCGCGTGATGGCCCGGATCGAGGCCGAGGTGGAGAAGGCCACCGGCTCCCCGCTGCCGCCGCCCGACGGGCCGCACCCGGTCACGGCGCCGGCGCGGGACGGCGACCGGCGCGGGGACGACCACCGACGCCGGGACGGTGACGGAGATGTGAGGGGCGACGGCCGGACCCGGGACAGCGCCAACCGGGCGCGGGGAGGCGGCCCGACGGGAGGCCGCGACCGGGCGCGGGGCGGACTGCGTGAACTGCTGTCCGGGCCCTACCGGCGCCGCACCGTGGTCATCGGCACGCTGTGGTTCGCCGGATACTTCGTCAACTACGGCATCACCTCGTGGCTACCGACCATCTACGAGACCCGCTACCACCTTCCCCTGTCCGACGCGCTCCTCTACTCGACCGTCACCTCGTGTGCGGGGCTGCTCGGCTGCGCGTTGGTCGCCCTGACGGTGGACGTCGTCGGCCGCCGCCGCACCGTCACAGGCTGCCTCGGACTCGCCGCCGCCGCGCTGCTCGCCCTCGGCCTGTTCGGTGGTGACTCGCCGGTGCACGTCCTGGTGTGGACGTCGCTGGCCGCCGTCTTCTTCTTCGGCTCCAACATCTGCCTCTACCTCTACACGCCGGAGCTGTTCCCCACCCGCATGCGCGCCCTGGGCAGCAGCGTCGGCGGCGCCCTCAACAGGGTGGGCGTCATCTCGGGTCCGATCGTCGTCGGCGCCGTCTACGCGGGAGGACGGCTCGGAGCCGTCTTCCTCGGCCTGGCCGCCGTCGCCGCCGTGGGGGCGCTCACCGCGGGACTCGGCGCGGAGGAGACCGCGGGGCGCCGGTTGGAGGACATCGCACCCTGACGCACGCCTCGCGTCCCCGAGGCGTGCCGGGAGACCCGGCACGCGAGGCCCGGCCGCGGTCGCCCCTGCTCCGCGGGGCGCGCCGCGGAGCGCTGCCGGTGGCGGGGGAGACCCCGGGCACCGGTTCGAGCACCCTCCCGGCCGTTCGCGATCGTTTCTCTCTGGTGATGACCGGTATCTCCGTGTAGCGTCTGGGGCAGATGTCGTGGTTCGCCGCACCTGCCCGCGCTCCGGCGTGGGCTTTGTGTTGCGCAGGGCAGGGCCAGGGCGATCACCTCCGGGTCCGCGCGGTGCGGCCCCGATATCGACTGAGAGGCACCAGCATGGCCAGCGGAACCGTCAAGTGGTTCAACGCCGAAAAGGGCTTCGGCTTCATCGCCCAGGAAGGCGGAGGCCCCGACGTCTTCGCGCACTACTCCAACATCAACGCCACCGGCTTCCGCGAGCTCCAGGAGGGTCAGGCCGTCACCTTCGACGTGACGCAGGGCAAGAAGGGCCCTCAGGCCGAGAACATCACCGTGGCCTGACCCGGGCCGTGGACGAGCGCGTACGCCACACGTGACGCGCTCAAGCAGTGCACGGAGCGGCCGGCCGTACGCGGACCGCGGCGGCCGGCTCGCACCTCCCGCGTGACGGTGAAGGCCGCCACCGTGCCCTTTCTGGGGGGCCCTTGGGGTGCATACCGCGTCAGACGCACCTGCCGGCCAGCCAGGCGTTGAAGTCCCTGGTCCACGAGGTGGCCATCCTGACCGAACGCGTGGGGGAGCCGAGCCGGGAGAGGTTGTCCTGCCACGACGTGTAGTTGCCGGAGGCCGCGGGAGGCGGCTCCTCCCAGCCGATCCCGTCGACCCACGCGGGGTGCGCGGTGAGCGCGGCGCCGAGCCCGGCCGCCTCGAGGCGCTTGGCGAGCTCCGGTTCGAGTGCGGTGTCGTGGGTGAACATCATGATCTCCTGGGAGGGCATCCGCTCCGCCATGGGCGCGATGATCTCCTTCCAGGCTCTGTCGCGAATGGCCGCGTCGCTGTTGAGCAGCGACTGCCGGGCCTCGCCCTTGAGCTCCACCAGCGGTATCAGCCCCTTGGCCTTGGCGCTGTCGAGCCACTCGCGGAAGGTGTGGACGGTCTCTCCGCTGTACGGGCCGCGAGTGATCGTACGGCCCTTGAGCTGATCCGCGCCCGTCGCCCACCACAGCTCAGTGATCGGCGTCCGGCTGCCGGTCAGCCCGTTGGTCGTGGTGTTGTGCCACATCACGCCCTTGGTGCCGTTCCTGGTGAGTTGCAGGTCGGCCTCCACGCCACCGGCACCCCAGCTCTTCTGCTGGGCGAGAGCTTCGGGGTTGTTGGGCTGGCGTATCTGGTCGCGGTCCCAGGGGTCGGCCCCGGTCGGGTAACCGCCGTGCCCGAAGACCGTCGGGCAGACCGGATCCGCCGCCGCCCCGGCGGGACCCGCCTGTACGGTCCCGAGCAACAGCGCTGCCCCCACGGCGACGGCGCCCCGTCTTCCCAGCCTCATCGCGGTCCCCCCTCGGCTCTGCCCCCTTCCGCACCGAGGGGGAGCGCTGCCGCAGCATAGGGGCGCCAGGGTCGGTGCGTAACCCACCGGGCTTCATCAACTCATGAATGTTTGCGGCGAGTTGACGAAACCGACGGGGTGCTGCGGAGCCTGCGTACGAGGGGTCTCACTTGCCGGCGGTTCTCTTGATGATCTCCCTCACGCGGTCGGCCGGGCTGCGTCTGCCGGGAGGGAGGGGCCTACTGGGCGGCGAGCCCTTCGATCTCGATGAGCATGCGGGGATCCGACAGGGCCCTGACCTCGGCCAGCAAGCTGGTCGGGCGGCTGTCGGCTTCGGCCAGAACGTCCAGCACGGTGTCGTAGTGGGCCGTCACCGCAGCGATGTCGACGGTGAAGATCCTGATCTGGACGAGGTCACTCAGGGCGAATCCGGCCTTGTCCAGAGTCTCGGCCAGCCGCTGGAAGGTCAGCCGGATCTGGCCGCGGATGTCGCCCTCGGCGGCGATGCCTCCTTCGTCGTCCCGGGCCTCATGACCGGCGACAGCGAGCCAGCGCTGCGGCTGCTCGATCACCACCGCCCGGTTGTAGGCCAACTTTCCCCCGAAGAAGCGCGGGTCGATGTCCTCACGGTGCATTCTTCCACTGTGCCCCGACGACAGCGTCCACGCGAGCGCCCCAGGCGTCCCACGGTCGCCGGTCGGGCCCACCCGGTCGCCTCCACGGGGGCACTCGGGAAGGCGGGTGCCGGTGGCGGATTCGTCGGCGCCCAGAGGACTTCTTCGACAGTGCCTGGCGAACCCACTTCGCTGCGAGGCACCACATAGGACACGCTGTCAATACGCCAGCTCCCCGATCCCGCCGTCAACTCGCAGCACCGTGCCCGCTGTGTAAGCGGATTCGTCCGAGGCGAGGTACACGGCCGCCTTCGCCAGCTCCGTGGCGGTTCCCAGGCGGTGGAGGGGTACGGTCTGCCGGAGTTCCTCATAGAGGGCGGCCTGGCGTTCGGGGCCGAGAGGGGCGAACGCGTTGGTGACGGTCGGGCCCGGGCTCAGTCCGTTGACGCGGACGCCCCGGTCCTTCAGCTCGTAGGTCAGGCCGCGCGCGTAGGAGAGCAGCCCGGCCTTGGCCGCGCCGTAGACCGTCGCGTTCTCGTGTCCTATGTATGCGGAGACCGAACCGACGAGGATGACCGAGGACTGCCGCGAGAAGAGCGGCAGCAGGTCCCTGATCAGGAAGAACGGCGACTTGAGATTGGTCGTGACGAGCCTGTCGAACGCCTCCTCGGTCCATGCGTCCAGCGGTAGGTGGGTGACGTCGGCGGCGTTGCTCATCAGGATGTCGAGCTTCGGCCACTCCGTCCGCAGCCGTGCCGCGAGTGCCGCCTGGTCGGGCACGTCGCCGGCGTCGCTGACGAGGGTCAGCAGCGGGCCCTCCAGTCGCCGGGCTGCCTCGTCCAGTCTTTCCCGGGAGCGGCCGGTGATGGCGACGGTCGCCCCTTCGGCGAGGAACTGGCGGGCCGTTTCCAGGCCGATGCCGCTCGTTCCTCCGGTGATCAACGCGTGCTTTCCCGCAAGACGATTCACTGTTCCGATCCCCTCAGATCGCGGTCCGGCCGCCGTCGGCGGCCGCGGTCGCTCCGGTCACGTAGCCGGCGCGGTCACCGGCGAGGAAGGCGACCACCTGAGCCACTTCGGCCGGGTCCGACGTGCGCTTGAGCGTGGTGGTCAGACCCATGCCGCCCATGTCCGGGCCCAACGCCGCCACCTGGGCACCGCGCTCGGCATCGCTGCCGGTGAGGATCAGGTCCGCCCCGCCCGCGGCCAGCACCTCGGCAGCCGCGTGCCCCAGCCCGCCGATCGCGCCGGATCCGGTGACGAGTGCCGTCCTGCCTGCGAATTCCATAGCTCCGCCCTTCGCGCCGGCCGCCGGCCGAGCGACTTCTGTGCATGCGTTCAAGAAGTAACCCGGCAGAAGCTACGTCTTCTTGAACGTCCAGTCAAGAAGACGTAGTCTTGCTCGCGTGGCACGAACCGGACGCCCCCGCGAGTTCGACAAGAGACAGACGCTGGAGCGCGCACTCGAACTGTTCTGGTCCCGGGGATACGGGGCGACGTCGGTCCAGGACCTGGTCGACGCGCTGGCCGTCGAGCGCGGCAGCCTCTACGGAGCGTTCGGTGACAAGCGCCGCTTCTACCTCGACGCCGTCAGGCTCTACTGGGAGGTGTACGAGCGGCACCTGACCACTGCTCTCGAGGCCGCCCCGCTCCTGCCGGCCCTGCGCGAGGTCCTGACGCACCCGGCGCGGCTGGACGAACTGATCTCCGACGTGGGCGTGCCGCAGGGGTGTCTGGTCGGCAACACCACCGCCGAACTCGTCCCTCGGGACAGCGAGGCCACGGAGGTGGTGACCCGCTCGTACCGCCGGTTCGTCGAGATCGTCACCGAGGCGCTCCGCCGTGCCCAGGCCGCCGGCGAGGTCACGGACGACTCCTCCCCCGAGGCCCAGGCGCAGCTCCTGCTCTACGTCGTCCAGGGCCTGTCGCTCGTATCGAGGGCGGGCCTCGACCAGAGCGCGGCGCTGGCTGCGATCGACGCGGCGGTGGACGGTCTGCGGGCGTGACCAGCGGCTTCCTAGCTGGAAGATCGTTGGCGGCTGCCGTCTTCGAAGGCGACGGCGTTCACCACGCCATGCTCGGCATCGCCCGCCTGCACAACCTCGCTCTCAACGGTCAACCGAGCCGGTTGCCCACCGGCCGCCCACATCTGCACGACTGCAAGAGCACTTATGGGACAACCTTCATCCGCGAGTCGCGCCAGAGACGACACGCTATTGGCTACCGCTTCACTCTGTGTCAACGCCGGCGGTGGCGAAACGGCGCCAGGTTGCACGTGGGGAGAACGTGCGTCACTCTGCTGAGAAATGGCTCTTGGGGAGCCAGGTGGACGCATGGAAACCGGGCCTCTCACGGCGGAGCGGCCGTGGTCGGCGACTGCGTATCGACACGGTGAGGCGACGTGGTCCGCGTTCATCGAACTGAGCCGGCCGGCCGGCGGCGAACGTCGCCGAGGAAATGAGCTGGTACTTCCTCTTCGATCGTCACTTGAGGTGGTAAGCGATGGCGGGATCCGGGACAGCGGCAGCGCCACCTCAGTTCGACGGGCTGCGCGCTTTGTTCATCAACGCGACCCTCAAACCCTCCCCGGAGGTCAGTAACACTGACGGGCTCATCGCGTTGAGCACCGGCATCATGCGCGGGCACGGTGCCGAGGTGGAGGTCGTCCGTGCGGCTGATCACGACATCGCAACCGGCGTGTGGCCGGATATGCGAGAGCACGGCTGGACTCACGACGCGTGGCCGGCGCTCTTCGAGCGGGTGCTGGCTTCCGACATTCTGGTTCTCAGTGGGCCGATCTGGCTCGGGGACAACAGCTCGATGATGAAGAAGGTGATCGAGAGGCTGTACAGTTGCTCGGCCCTGCTGAACGACAGCGGTCAGTATTCGTATTACGGGCGTGTGGGTGGCTGCCTGATCACCGGTAACGAGGACGGTGTCAAGCACTGTGCCATGAATGTGCTCTACAGCCTGCAACATTTGGGGTACACCATCCCTCCGCAAGCCGATGCGGGATGGAGCGGTGAAGCCGGTCCCGGGCCGTCCTACCTCGATCCCGGCTCAGGCGGCCCGGAGAACGACTTCACGAACCGCAACACCACGTTCATGACCTACAACCTCCTGCACGTGGCGGCGATGCTGCGACGGGAGGGAGGAATCCCTGCCTATGGCAATCAACGCACCGAGTGGGACGCAGGCTGCCGCCCCGAGCTGCCCAATCCGGAACACCGGTGACGCCGGCTGCGGCTGCCGATGACGCGGACCGGATGTTCACGGGAGACCCGCGCGGCTGAGGCGAACGTCGCTGGTGCGTCCGCGCGAATGCGTCCGAGCAAGCACGTCCGCATTTCCGAAAGCTGCCTGATGTGCCTCGGTGTCCCGGACCTGGTAAAAGCCGGGAAACGGACGGGCGCTCGGAACTGCCGCTCGAGAGGGAGAGGCTATGACCACTGGACACGCGACGTCCCAGGTGCTTTGGCCGAGCCTGCGGGTCGAGGACTGGTCCGCCACCCGCGACACCCTCCACATGTGGACGCAGATCGTCGGAAAGATTCGCCTGAAGCATGCGCCGATGGTGAACCACTGGTGGCAGGTGTGCCTTCAGGTGAGCTCCCGCGGGCTGATCGCTCCGGCGATCCCCTACCATTCGGGAGTATTCGACATCGAGTTCGATTTTCTCGGTGAGCAGCTGCACATCAGAACCAGCGTCGGCGACACGCGAAGAATCGCTCTCCAGAATCGGTCGGTTGCCGACTTCCACGCCGAAGTACTACGCGCCTTGGGGGAACTGCACATCGAGGCGGCGATCCAGCCTCACCCGAACGAAGTGGAGCCGGCGGTGCAGTTCGCCGACAACTTCGAGCAGGCCACCTACGATCCCGAGGCGGCATCGGCGTTCTGGCGGCAGCTTATGCAGGCGTATCGCGTGATGGATGAGTTCCGTGCCCGTTTCGTGGGGAAAGCCAGCCCTGTGCAGTTCTTCTGGGGAAGCATGGACCTGGCGTGCGCACGCTTCTCGGGTCGGACTGCTCCGCCTCACCCCGGTGGGGCTCCCCACCTTGGCGACTGGGTGATGAGGGAAGCCTACAGCCGCGAATTGAGCAGCTGCGGCTTCTGGCCCGGGGGCGGCGAGGAGGGCGCCTTCTACTCCTATGCCTACCCGGCGCCGACCGGCTTCGACGAACACGAGGTCGCTCCGGAAGCGGCCTTCTTCAGTGCGGACTACGGTGAATTCCTGTTGCCGTACGAGGCTGTACGCACCGCTACCGATCCCGAAGGCGATGTGCTGCGCTTCCTGCAAACCACCTACGAGGCCGCCGCCGACCGTGGCGGATGGGACCGCGGCGCCCTCGAGGAGGATCCGGCTCGCTGGGACGATCAGTACCAGCCCTGATCTCCGTGAGGTGCCGCCGGCAGGATGTCTCCCGCGAGTCGAGAGGCGCGAGTTCGAACATGGAGGGCGATGTGAGCGGCACGAGAGACGACGACTTCGCGGCGAGGGCGAAAAATCTCGGCTGCGCAGCACTGGTGGATGCGCTGGGGCGAATCCATTCGCACCGTGCGCATATCCTGGCCCTCACCAGTCCCGATCCCACACGGCCGCTCTTCGGTCCGGCGGTCACCCTCGCGTACATGCCCTGTCGCGACGATCTGCAACAGACCGGCCGCGGATTCGCCGACCTTTTCTACGAGGCGGTCGGACAGACCCCGGCCGGACGCGTACTGGTCATGTCGAGCGGTGGGTATCCCGATGCCTCACACGGCGGCGGCACAAAACTGTCCCGGGTGGCGAACCACGGACTCGCCGGCGTGCTGGCAGGCGGAAGGCTGCGCGACTTCCAGCAGCTCGGGGAACATGGATTCGCGACGTGGTGCCGAGGAGAGGCGACCCGCTGGGGCGGCGACACGGTCATGCCCTACGCGGCCAACGTCGCCGTCGAAGTCGAGGGGGTGTGCGTCGTCCCAGGCGACTACGTCTTCGCCGACTCCGCAGGCGCCGCGGTCATCCCTGCCGGAAGTCTTCCTCGTGTCCTCGACGAGGCGGCCAGAGTCGATGCTGAAGACACTGAGGCCGCTGCCCAGATCCGTAGCGAGAACCTGCCACGCTGAGCGGCTGAGCGCTGAGCGAGGTGCGAGTCGGCCGATGCGTGCGTCGCGGGGCCCTGCGCCTCTCGGACCCGGGAGGCCCACCGGATCGGGCTGTCGGCCTGTGCCCCCGGTACCCGGACAACGACCGGCCCCCTCAACGCCGTTGAGGGGGCCGGGGCTGGTAGCGGGGACAGGATTTGAACCTGCGACCTCTGGGTTATGAGCCCAGCGAGCTACCGAGCTGCTCCACCCCGCGTCGTGCCGCCCACTCTACGGCACGCCACCCGGTGGTGTTGTCAGTGGGCACCACTTCCCAAGCCCAGTCGCTCTGGCGACGGAAACGGTTGGTCGCGGTTTCGTCGATCCTCGCCGAGTTCACCGACCTTGTCGGGACCGTGTCCCCGGGGGAGCAGCCCTCCCTACTCGGCCTGGAGGTCTTTGAGCGCGTCCTCTACCCGGTCGAGGGTGTAGTGGGCATCGGTGTAGCCGGCCACGGTGTTCTTGCCGCCCACATAGACGTGGTCGTTCTTCACCGCGGGGAGCTGCTTGTAGAGCGAGGTCTTCTGCACGGTCTTCATGAAGGCGTTGACCTGGCCACGCAGGTTGGAGTCGAGGAAGAGGACATCGGCGTCGCTGACGGCGGAGGCCAGCTTCTCGTTGGAGAGGGTGGCCTCCGGCTCCTTCTGCCCCTTGACGATCTTGCTCTCCTGCCGGGACCAGGTGAAGCCGAGCGGGACCATCAGCGAGCCCTGCATGTTCTTCTCGCCCCAGGCGTAGAAGTTGTTCTCCTCGTAGGAGCCGATGACGCCGACCGTCTTGCCCTTGATGACCTTGCCGTACTTCTTCGCGATGCCCTTCTGGCGCTTCGCGAAGGCCGCCTGTAGCTTGTCGGCCTTCTCCGGTACGCCGAGCGCCTCGGCGACCTCCTCCGTACGCTGTGTCCACCTGGCGCGGTCACCACCGCGGAGCGTGAAGGTGTAAACGGGCGCGATGTCCCTGAGCGCCTTGAGTGTCTCCTCGTCGTACACGTTGGGCGCGAGAATCAGGTCGGGTTCGAGCGCCGCGATGTCCTCCAGCTTCGGCTCCTGCCGCGCGACGACGGGGATTTTCTCGATTTCGGCGGCCTGGTCCTTCGGGATGATGCCCTTCTCGAAGGCGCCCTGGCCCACCGGCTTGAAGCCCAGGTCGAGAACCGGCTGGGTGGCGGAGTAGTGCAGCGGGACGACACGCTTGGGCTTGTCCGGCACCTTGACCTCGGTACCGCCCGCGTCCGTGACCGTCCTCGTCCGAGAACTGGCCTTGGAGCCACCGCCGTCGGAGGACGAGCAGCCCGCCAGGGCGAGGGAGAGGACGACGGAGCCCGCGAGAAGGGAAACGGTGGTGGACCTCATGGTGCGACCTTCCGGAGGATCGGGGCGGTGGGCGCCGGACGGCTGCCCTGATGCCTGGTGATGATGTGAGGCCCGCCGTTGACCGGGTCCTCGATGATGGTGGCCTCGACGTCGAAGACCTCGGCCAGCAGGTCGCTGGTGAGCACCTCGGCGGGGGAGCCCTGCGCGACGACGCGCCCGGCGGACATCACGACGAGGTGCCCTGCGTAGCGGGCCGCGTGGTTGATGTCATGCAGCACGGCGACGATGGTGCGACCGGCGCTGCGGTTCAGCTCGGCGAACAGGTCGAGCAGAGCGATCTGGTGCGAGACGTCGAGGAACGTGGTCGGCTCGTCGAGCAGCAGGATGGGGCTCTCCTGCGCGAGAGCCATCGCGACCCACGCGCGCTGGCGCTGCCCGCCCGACAGTTCGTCGACGGGCCTGCCGGTCAGCTCCGTCATACCGGTCTGCTCCAGAGCGCGGCGCACACTGGCCTCGTCCTCGTGACTCCACCGCGAGAGCGCCGACTGGTGGGGGTAGCGGCCTCGTCGTACGAGGTCGAGGACGGGGATACCGGCAGGTGTCACGGTCGACTGCGGCAGCAGCCCGAGGCGGGTCGCCAGGTCCTTGCCCCGCATCCGGTGGATGTCCTTGCCGTCCAGGTACACCGTGCCCGCGGTCGGCTTGAGCAGCCGGGACAAGGAGCGCAGCAACGTGGACTTGCCGCAGGCGTTGGGGCCCAGGATCACCGTGAACTCGCCGTCGGGGACGCCGACTGTCAGATTTTCGCCGATGACCCGGTCGTCGTACGCCATCGTGATGTCGTCGGCGCGCAGCGAGGGCAGGGACTGCGCCGGGCGGGCGTGCGTGTTCACAGGGTTCCCTTCCGGTTCTCGCGGACGAGCAGCGAGAGGAGGTAGACGCCGCCGACCGCGACGGTGACCACGCCGACCGGGAAGGCGTGGCCCGGTACGGCGTGCTGGGCGACGAGGTCGGCGCTGGAGAGGATGAGGGCTCCGGCGCAGGCGGCGGGCAGCAGCGCGGTGCCGTAGGTTCCGGCGAGCCGGCGTCCGACATGGGGGGCTGCCAGCGCGACGAAGGCGATGGGCCCCGCGGCGGCGGTGACCACCGCGACCAGGACGACGCCACCCAGCACCAGCAGCAGCCGCAGGCGCGCGGGTCGCACGCCGAGCGCGGCGGCGGTGTCCTCGCCCAGGTCGAACACCGGGAGGGCACGCTGGAGTCCGGCGCAGACCAGGATCGTGAGGACGGCGCCCGTCGCGAGGGCGGGGCCGGTGTGGCTGAAGCTGACGGCGTTCAGGGAGCCGGCGCCCCAGACGGCGGCGACCTGGGAGATGTCGGAGTCCGCGATGAGGTAGAAGTACGTCTCCAGCGCCACCATCATGGCGTTGAGTCCGATACCGACGATCACCAGGCGGAAGCCGGCCGTGCCGCCGTCGCGTGCGAAGAGCACGACGAGCAGCGTGACCACGAGACCACCTGCCAGCGCGCCGCCCGCGACCAGCGCGATCCCGGGACCGACGAAGGTGATCACCGCGACACCGCCCGCGGAGGCTCCGGCGGTGAAGCCGATGATGTCGGGACTTCCCAGCGGGTTGCGGGTGATGCACTGGAAGAGCGCTCCGGCCACGCCGAGCATCGTCCCGAGGACCACGGCGGCGACAGCACGCGGCAGCCGCCACTGGAGGATGAACAACTCCGTGACCCGGGTGCCGTCACCGGTCAGTGTGGAGAGGACCTGAGCCGGGGAGTAGTTCACCTTGCCGAGCATGAGCGCGGCCACGGTCACGCCCGCCGTCGCCGCGACGAGCAGGGCGCACACTGCGGCATAGCGCACGGGCACGCGCGCGGACACCCGTAGGCGCCGGGGCCCGCGGACGGTCAGGTCACCCTGCTCGGCCGATATCCACGCGGTCACTGGGCGTGCACCTTCCGGTTGGAGACCAGCCGGATCAGCACCGGGGCACCGACGAACGCCGTGACGACGCCCACGGGCATCTCCCGCAGCGGCAGCGCCACCCTGGCCAGGATGTCGGAGGCGAGCAGGAGGACGGGTGCGGCGAGTGCGGCCAGCGGGATGATGCGGCGCTGGTCGTTGCCGACCAGCAGACGGCACACGTGCGGCACCATCAGCCCGAGGAAGGTCACGGGTCCGGCGATGGCGGTGGCCGAGCCGACCAGCAGTGTGACGGAGACGATCGTGCCCAGGCGCACCCGCCGGGTGTCGACTCCGAGGGAGGCGGCGGTGTCCTCGCCCAGCGCGACCGCGTTGAGCGGGCGCACCAGGGCGCCGGCGAGCAGCAGCCCGACCACGAGGTACGGGAGGACTCCGATGAGGTCGGTGAGCGCGCGCCCGGCCACCGAGCCGGCTGCCCAGGACCGGTACCCGTCGAACGTCGCGACGTCGAACAGGCGGATGGCGGTGGTGAGTCCGCCGAGAACCGCGGCAAGCGCGACACCGGCCAGGACCATGCGGACCGGCGTCGCCGGGCCCTTGCCCGCCGAGGCGAACATCAGCAGGGCGACGGTCGCGAGCAGCGACCCGGCCAGCGCGGGCAGGACGAGGGCGCTGGTGGAGGTCGAGGCACCGAGCCACAGCGCGAGCGTGACACCGAGCGCCGCACCGCCGTTGACGCCGAGAATGCCGGGGTCGGCGAGCGGGTTGCGGGTGTACGCCTGGATGACGGCGCCGGCGACACCGAGCGCGGCGCCGACGGCGATCGCCACGACGGTGCGCGGCAGCCGGGAGTCGAGGACGAGGGCGTCGGCCTGCTGGTCGCCGTGGCCCAGGACCGCGTCGACGATCCTGCCGAGCGCGATGCCCTCGGCGCCGACGAGCAGACTGGCCGCGGCGGCCAGCAGCAGGGCCGCGAGGAGTGCGGCGAGGACGAGTGGCGTCCGGGGGAAGGAGGGCTTGGCGCCGGCGGCCGGCCGCGCATCCTCGCGGGATGCCGCGTCGGCGGTGGGTGCCGGGCGCTCGGCGGCCGGGGTGGCCTCGGCGAGCGTGCCGGGGGCGGGCTCAGGCATGAGCGACCGTCACGGTTCCGAACGGCCCGAAGCCCCAGCCGAGCACGGTGCGTTCGACGGTGGCCGCACCGGCCGCGCGCAGCAGCGCGGCGACCTGTCCGCTGGAGCGCAGCGGTGCGCCGGTGACGGCCAGACTGGTGAGCGCGTGCTCGGCGGCGTGGTCGTCGACGGCGGCCTTGTCGCTGGTGCGCTCGAACAGCACGAGGGCGCGGCCCGCTGCCAGTGCCGTACGCAGCAGGGTCCGGCACTCCTCGTCGGTGCGGCCTTCGAGAGCGGCGACGAGTATCGCGCAGTCGTGGTCCGGCCAGGCGGCGACGTCCGTGCCCGGCAGGTGCACGGTGCGGCCGCGGGCGATCCGCCCGGCCACGTGGGGGGCCGCGTCGCCGCTGACGGCGAGGGTCGTGGCGTCCCGCACCGCGGGGACGTCGGGCAACAGGTCGAGGACGTACGCCAACTGCTCGGCCGCCCGGTCCTGGTGGGCGGCGTCGAGGTCCGGGTCGGCCACCCGCCGCTCGCGCCAGCACAGTTCGCCCAGGCGCTCGGCGTGGCCGTCGGCGCGCAGCACGTCGACCAGATCGACCAGGGCGAGCGTCTCCCGGTTGGCCGGGTTGTCGAGACAGAGCTCGTCCTGGACGGAGTCGTCGCACAGCACCGCACCGAGTGGCGTGTTGCCGAAGTGGTCCCTCTCGCGCTCCAGGAGGCCGAGCGCCGTCATGCCGTCGAGCAGTGGGGCGAGGCGGCCGGCCGGTACACCGGTCTCGGCAGCGAGTCCTTCCACGGTGGTCACGCCGCTGGAGACGGCGGGGTTGATACCGAGCGTGACCGCGGCGCGGGTGAGCACGGGTGGCGCCAGCTCGGTCATCTCGTGGATCCGCGTCGGCAGATCAGAGGTTTCCGTACTCTCCTCGGCCGGGGCGGGCACGAGGCTCTCGGCGTTGTCGCGCGCCGTCTCCTTCGCGGCCGTCACCGCCTTGGGGCGCCGCCAGTAGCCGACGACCTCGACGTCCTCCTTGGGCAGGCCGAGTTCGCCGCGCAGGTAGCGGCGTATGGGGGCGATGGCCATGGCCTCGCCCGCCGTCCACGCGTACACCCGGCCCTCGGGTACCTCGATGCGGCGCACCGCGTCGAACAGTTGGGTGGTGGCACCGGCTGGAGCCTCGGCCCTCACCAGCCACTCGATCGTCACGCCGGCCCGGGTGTGCAGCCGCTGGCGGTCCTCGGCGGTCGGGATCTCGATCACGACGTGGCCGCGGGCGGTCTCGGGCGCCTCCTCCAGCCAGCGGGCGATGGCAGGCAGCGCGGTCTCGTCACCGGCGAGCAGATGCCAGTCGGCGTCGGTGTTGACCAGCGCACAGGACTTCGGCCCCGCGAACTGGATCGCGTCTCCGACCTGCGCGTTGAATGCCCACGAGGCGGCGAGTCCGGCGTCGTGACGGGCCACGTCGATGGCGAAGGTGTTCTTCTCCGGGTCCCAGGAGCGGACCGTGTAGTCACGGGTGTTGCCGAGCACCTCGGGGTTCCAGGCGAAGCGGGTCTCCTCCTGGGTGCCGACGCGCGGCAGCTCGCCTTCGGCGGGCGGGACGACGAGTTTGACGTGGTCGTCGAACCCGTCGGAGCGGAACGCGGGCCGCCGGTATCCGTCTCCCATGACGCCCTCGGCCAACTCGTCACCGGTCAGGGTGAGGCGGCGCATGTTCGGCGTGAGGTCGTCGATTCCGGCGACCCGCACACGGCGCATCACGATCGGGAAGATCCGGAGGGGGCGGGACGAGCGAGGCATGGATGCTCCGTGAAGACTGCGAATTAGTGAGGTAAGCCTAGCCTAATTAACGCCGGGGGTCGGTGGCTGTGACGCATTCGCAATCCGGAACCGGACACGCCGCTCAGCCGCCGTCCCGCCCGGCGCGGACCGCGCCATTCCGGCCACTTCGGTTCCCTCTTCCGCTGGGGCCGTCCCGCCCGGCGCGGACCGCGCTCTCCTCCCGGCCGGGCGACACGCCAGGTGGCCCGCCGGCACCAGTCCTTCAGCGCGGCGCGGGCACCGAAGTCCGCGGCTCCGCGTCCGGTTCCGCCTCCGGGCCGGCCCAGCTCCGCCACAGTCGGGCGTACCGTCCGCCCGCCGCGAGGAGTTCGGCGTGGGAGCCGCTCTCCACCACGAGGCCGCCGTCGAGCACCACGATCCTGTCGGCCCGCTCGGCCTGGGTGAGGCGGTGCGCGACAAGGAGAGTGGTCCGGCCCCGGGTCGCCGCCTCGGCCGCGTCCTCCAGTATCCGGGCACCGGCGCTGCCCGCCTCGGCTGTCGCCTCGTCGAGAACCGCGACCGCCGGGTCCGCGAGGGCCAGCCTGGCGAGGGCCACATGGCCGGCCTGCGCGGCGGTCAACGGGTGGGCGCCTTCTCCCACCCGGGTCTCCGCGCCCTCCGGCAGCGCACGCACCCACTCCAGGGCGCCGACCGCGTCGAGCGCGCCCAGGATCTCCGCGTCGCCGGCCGTGGTCCGCGCCAGCCGCACGTTGTCCAGCACGGTGCCGTGGAAGACGTGCAGCTCCTGACTGAGCAGCGCCACGTGGCGCTCCGTCCGGCGCTCGCCCATCCGCTCCACCGGTGCCCCGCCCAGCCGCACGGTGCCTGCCGTCGGCCGCAGCACACCGGCGGCGATGGCGGCCAGGGTGCTCTTGCCCGCACCGCTCGCCCCCACCAGCGCCACCCGCTCGCCGGGTGCGACGCACAAGGACACCTCCCGCAGCACCTGGTGGTCGCCGTAGGTGTGGGAGACGGCGCACAGCTCCAGACTCGTGTCGGCCGGAACCTCCGGGGCCTCGGGCTCGACCGGCGGGCTCATCATGGCGACGCCCGCGAGGCGGGCCAGCGCGGCGCCCGCCTCCTGGATGTCGTCGAACTGGGTGACCAGGAAGCCGATCGGGTTGAACAGCCGGTGGAAGTAGAGCGCCGCCGCCGTGACGGCGCCGACGGTCACCGCGTCGGAGCGGACCAGGAAGAACCCGGTGACGAGGACGGCGGTCAGGCCGATGAACTCAGCGGAGTTGAGCCGCGAACTGAAGCGCGTGAACAGCCGGAAGACCGACAGCGACACCTCGCGCGCCGCGGCCGAACGCTCCGCCACCCGAGCCACGTGTGCCTCTTCCCACCGGTAGGCACGCAGAGTGGACGCGCCCCGCAGCGAAGCCGCCAGCGCCTGTGTGCGGGCGCCGGTCAGCACCCGCTGCTGGGCGTAGAGCGGGCCGGAGCGCGGCAGGTACCAGCGCAGCGCCAGGACGTACACCGGGGCCGCCGCGAGACCCGCGAGGCCCAGGCGCCAGTCGAGGGCGAACAGGCCACCCGCTGTCAGCCCCACGGTGAACACCGCGTTCGCCAGGGGCGGCACGACGCCCGATATCGCACCGGTGACGACGGCCACGTCGTCACCGGCCCGGGAGAGCAGATCCCCCGTGCCGGTCCTCTCCAGAGTCGCCGACGGCAGCTGCAAAGCCCGGTCGAGCACCCGGGCCCGGATCCGTGCCAGGACCGTTTCCCCGACCCGCGCCACCAGGGCGCCACCCACTCCGGTGAGCACCCCGGTGGCCAGCGCTGCGACCACCAAGACGATTACTGCCCACGCGAGATGGGCGGTGCCGGCGTCCGCACGTACCTCGTCGACGAGCCGGCCCAGGACCCAGGGAGCGGTCAGCCCGGCCGCGCTGGCCGCCGGCATCACGACAGCGGCGGCCACCGCGAGGCGGCGGTGCCCGGCCAGTTCGGCGCGCAGCAGACCCCACGTCAGGCGGGGCGAGGCCACGGGGAGCAGCGCGTCGGCCGGAGTCGCCGGCCGGGCGCCGGGCCTCTGCCCGGCGCCCGCACCACCACCGGCCGACCGATCACCGGCTGCCCGGCCCTTATGCCGCGCCGACGGGACACCGCCCTGGCCGCTGTCCCTCGTGGTCCGCCGGCCGCTGGTGCGCTCACTCATCGCAGTACCGCCTTCCGGTAACCGGCGTCGGACGCCGCGAGCCGGGTGTGCGTTCCGGTGCGCGTCGCACGGCCGTCCTCGATCACGACCACCTGATCGGCGCGGGCCAGCAGGGCCGGGCTGCTGGTGATCACGACGGTGCAGTGCCCGCGCCGGTGGTCGGCAAGCCGGTGGGCGATCACCTCTTCGGTCACGGCGTCCACCGCGGTGGTCGGCTCGTGCAGGACGAGCACGGGAGGAGCCGCCAGCAGCGCACGGGCCAAGGCGATGCGCTGACGCTGGCCCCCTGAAAGGGAGGCGCCCCGCTCGGTCACCTGATGGTCCAGCCCTGCGGAGTGGAGGGCGACGATGTCGTCCGCGGCGGCAGCGGTCACCGCCGCGGCGACCGGCGCCTGCCCGTGCTCGCGGCCCGCCGTCAGGTTCTCCCGCACACTGCCCTCGAACAGGGCGACATCGTGCTGCTCGACATGCACCGTGCGCCGCATGGCGTCCAGCGTGAGTTCTCCCGCGGGCACACCTGCAACCAGCACCTCGCCCTCGTGCGCGGACGCCTGCCCGGACACCACCGCGAGCAGTGCGTCGGCGTCGCGCGGGTCATAGGCGACGACGGCTGTCAGGCGGCCGTGAGCGGCGTGCAGGTCGAGCCCGTCCAGCGTGCGGTACCTGACGCGACGCAGCGTCAGGTCAGCGCTCTCCCGTACGGCTGCGAGGGTTCCCGCCGACACCTGGGGGGCCGCGTCCACCACACCGGCCCAGCGGCGGGCGGAGGCGCGCGCGCCCGCGGCGATCCGGCCGCAGAATCCCAGGGTGCGCAACGGCTCGGCGAGGAACTGCGCCAGGCCGGTCACGGTGACCAGCTGCCCCACGGTGAGTCTCCCGGTCAGCGCCGCCCAGCCGGCGAAGCCGGCGACCCCGGCCAGGAACAGTCCGCTGCCCGCGACGGTCACACCCTGGTGGAGGCCGGTGGTCGTGGCGGCACGCAGCCCGGCCCGCAGCGCGGCGTCACCGGCCTCCCGATACCGTTCCAAGGCGGCGCTCCGGGCGCCGATCCCCCGGAGGGTGCGCACCCCGCCGAGCAGGTCGGCGGCCATCGCCGTGGCCTGCCCTGTGGCCTTTTGCAGTGCGGCGCTGTGCCGGGTGAGGCGGGGCGAGACCCGGGCGTTGAGCAGCACCGACAGCGTCACACCGGCGAGCACGCCCAGTCCGAGCGGTACGTCGATGACGAGCAGTGCGACGGAGGAGACGACGATTGCGCAGAGCGCTCCGATCCCGAGGGACACCGCGCGGATGATCAGCGCGGTCTTCTGCGCGTCGGACGAGGCCACCGCGAGCAGTTCGCCGGTACGCAGGCCGGTGCGGCGCCCTCGCGGGTCCAGCGCGGTACGTGCCACGTCCACGCGCAACTGGTGGGCCTCACGCTCCAGTGAGGTCACGCCCTGGCGCGCACCGTTGCGCCACGCGAGGGCGAGCACGGCGAAGAGGGCGGCGAGGGAGGCAACGGACCAGGCCAGCGCCGTCGGATCACCGGCGGACACGGCGCGGTCGATGATCACCCCGATGGCGATCGGCACGGCAGCCTCCGCCGCCTGGTGCACGGCCAGCAGCAGCCAGCCGACCGCCAGCCGTCCGGCGTGCCGCCGCAGCGACTGTGCGAAGACGGTCCGGGGCGAGCGAGGGGCCGGCTGCGTCGCCTGCTCCGCCTCGGGCGGACGGGACGGCGTCGAGGGGGCCTGGGACGAGCGCCGGCTGCCAGCCATGCATGGCCTCTCAACGGACAGGAGCGCTGTCGGCCCGCACGCGTGCCGGACGAGTCGCCATACGGACGTTCGGTGGGCGCGTGGGGCGACCGCGCCTCGGGAACCGGGGAGTGACCTCGCCCGGCGGCGCCGGAGGACGGGGCGGTCCCACGGGGTGAGCGGACACCCTTGCCGTCGACGCCCCCGCTATTGCGGAGCGCCGCCGCCCCGGCTCGGCCCGGGACGGCAGCAAGCTAGCACTTCAGGAAAGGTTAGGTAAACCTCGCCTTAGTTGGTGGCCGGTCATGGGGCTGCGGACGGCGGCGGCCGCGGGTACACCGGGGCCGCCGCCGCAGCCGGATACGGCGGCGAAACAAGCGGCACGTAGTCTCATGTGCCCGAGGTCTGGCTGGAGGCGACGTGAGGGCAGAACGGATCAGCCGCTGGGATCCCGAGGACCCGCAGCTGTGGGAGCGCGGGGGGCGGCGCACCGCACGGCGGAACCTGTGGTTGTCCGTCTACGCCGAGCACATCGGGTTCGCGGTGTGGAGCCTGTGGTCGGTGCTCGTGCTGTTCCTGACGCCCGCGCACGGGTACGCGCTGTCGCCTGACGAGAAGTTCCTGCTGGTGTCGGTGGTCTCACTGGTGGGAGCGGTGCTGCGACTGCCGTACGGGTTCGCGGTCACCCGCTTCGGCGGGCGCACGTGGACGGTGTGCTCGGCGCTGGTGCTGCTGCTGCCCGTCGTGGCCGCCGCCGTGCTGGTGCGCTTTCCCCACACGCCGTTGTGGGCGGTGTTGCTGTGCGCCGCGGCGGCCGGGCTGGGAGGGGGCAACTTCGCCTCGTCCATGGTGAACATCAACCGGTTCTTCCCCGAGCGGGAAAAGGGCTGGGCGCTCGGGCTCAACGCCGGAGGCGGCAACCTGGGAGTCGCCACCGTGCAGTTGCTCGGGCTGCTCCTCCTGGCCACCGCCGGTGCCGCTCACCCGGAGGCGCTGCCCCTGCTCTTCATACCGGCGCTGTTACTCGCCGCGCTGCTCGCACACCGGTACATGGACAACCTCCCCGCCGCCCCGACCGACTACGGTGCCTACCGCTGCGCGCTGCGGGACCGCCACTGCTGGCTCCTCTCGCTGCTGTATGTGGGGACTTTCGGCTCCTTCATCGGCTTCGGCTTCGCCTTCGGACTCGTCCTGCAGAACGAGTTCGGCAAGAGCCCGGTGCAGGCCGCCGCCTTCACCTTCCTCGGACCGCTGCTGGGGTCGCTGACGCGTCCGCTGGGCGGGCGCCTGGCCGACCGGTTCGGCGGGGCGCGGGTCACCGCCTCTACCTTCCTCGCCCTGGCCGCCGGGGCCGCCGGCTCGCTGGCCGCCTCCGCCGCCGGGTCCTTCACCGGCTTCGTCGCCGTCTTCGTCGCGCTGTTCGTCCTCACCGGGCTGGGCAACGGGTCGACGTACAAGATGATCCCCGCCCGGTATGCCGCGCGGGCGGCCGACGCCGTCGAGGCGGGCCTCGATCCGGGGGAGGCGCGGGCGGAGGCACGGCGGTTGACCGGAGCGGTGATCGCCGTCTCGGGAGCGGTGGGGGCGCTCGGCGGCGTCGGGATCAATCTCGCCTTCCGTGAGTCGTACCGGACGACGGGCGACGCCCGCGCGGCCCTCTTCGCCTTTCTCGCCTTCTACGGACTGTGCGCGGCCGCCACCTGGGCCGCTTACCTGCGGCGTCCCCGCCGATCCGGCTCCCGCCACGTGCCCACAGCTGCCGAACCGCCGGAAGAGCCCACGCCCGGCGCCGCCGGACGGGAGGTGCGGTCGTGACCGGAGAGACCGCCACCCACTGCCCGTACTGTGCTCTCCAGTGCGCCATGTTCCTCACCCCCGCCCCTGATACCGGTCAGCTCACCGTCGCTCCCCGCGACTTCCCCACCAACCGCGGTGGACTGTGCCAGAAGGGCTGGACCTCCGCCGAACTGCTGACCTCGCCCGAGCGCCTCACCACTCCGCTGATCAGGGACGGCAAGGACGCCCCGCTCCGCGAGGCGGGCTGGGACGAGGCTCTGGCCCATGTGACGCGGCGCTTCGCCGAGCTGCGCGCCACCCGCGGCCCCGACTCCGTCGCCGTCTTCGGCAGCGGCGGCCTGACGAACGAGAAGGCGTACGCGCTCGGCAAGTTCGCCCGGGTGGCGCTGGGGACCTCGCAGATCGACTACAACGGCCGCTTCTGCATGTCCTCCGCGGCCGCGGCGGGCAACCGGGCCTTCGGACTCGACCGCGGCCTGCCGTTCCCCGCGACGGATCTGGACGACTCCGAGGCCGTCGTCCTCGTCGGTGCCAACCCCGCGGAGACGATGCCTCCGCTGATGGGGCACTTCGACCCCGCCCGCCTCATCGTCGTCGACCCGCGCCGCACGGCGACCGCCCAGACGGCGCTCGACGCCGGCGGACTGCACCTGGCACCCACCCCCGGCACCGACCTGGCCCTCGCGCTCGGCCTGTTGCACGTCGCCCTGGTCGAAGGCCACCTGGACACCCCGGGCCGGGTCGCCTACCGCAGGGACCGCACCACGGGCTGGGAGGCCGTACGCAAATGTGCCGCGCGCTGGTGGCCCGAGCGCACCGAGCGGCTGACCGGTGTCGCCGCAGCCGACCTGCGGCGGGCCGCCGCCGTACTGGCCGGCGCCCGCCGCGCCCACATCCTCACCGGGCGCGGTGCCGAGCAGCACAGCAAGGGGGTCGACACGGTCGCCGCCTGGATCGACCTCGCCCTCGCCCTCGGGCTGCCCGGCACGCCAGGTTCCGGGTACGGCTGCCTGACCGGGCAGGGCAACGGCCAAGGCGGCCGCGAGCACGGCCAAAAGTCCGACCAACTGCCCGGCTACCGGCACATCGAGGACCGCGCCGGGCGCGAGCACCTCGCCCGCGTATGGGGCGTGCGGGAGGAGGAGATTCCCGGGGCCGGGCGCAGCGCCTGGGAGCTGCTGGACGCGCTCGGCACGCAGGACGGCCCCGCGGCCCTGCTCGTGATGGGCTCCAACCCGGCCGTCTCGGCCCCGCGTTCGCGCCGCGTCATCGAAAGGCTGCGGGGGCTGGACTTCCTTGTCGTCGCGGACTTCGTCCGCTCGGAGACCACCGAACTCGCCGACGTCGTACTGCCCGTGGCGATGTGGGCCGAGGAGTCGGGCACCATGACCAACCTGGAGGGCCGCGTCCTGCGCAGACGCGCGGCAAAGGCTCCGCCGCCCGGCGTCCGTACCGACCTGGAGGTCCTCCACGGCCTCGCCGTCCGCCTCGGCCGGTCCGGTGAGGAGTTCCCGCCCGATCCGGCGCCGGTGTTCGCGGAGCTCCGCCGGGCGTCAGCGGGCGGAGTGGCCGACTACGCGGGCGTCGAGCCCCGGCTCCTGGACGACGACGCGCCCGTGTACTGGCCGGCCCGGAGCGCCACCGGGGCCGGTACCCGGCCCGGCGGGCCCGCGGCGGCCCTCGGGACCCCGCGGCTCTTTCTCGACCGGTTCGCGCATGCCGACGGGCGGGCGCGGTTCCTGCCGGTGGAGTACCGGGAGGCGGCGGAACTGCCCGATGCCGAGCATCCCTTGTACGCGACCACGGGCCGGCAGCTGGAGCACTACCAGTCCGGGGCGCAGACCCGCAGGGTGCCCGCGTTGCGGGCGGCGGCACCTCAGGCGTACGTCGAGGTGCACCCCGACACGGCGCGCCGTGCGGGGCTCGCGGACGGAGAGGAAGCACGGGTGGTCTCCCGGCGCGGGACCGTCCTCGCCCGGACCCGGTACGTGGCGAGCATGCGGCCCGACACCGTCTTCCTCCCCTTCCACTTCCCGGGGACCGGTGCCGCCAACGTGCTGACCAACCCGGCGCTCGACCCGGTGAGCCGCATGCCGGAGTTCAAAGTGAGCGCGGTACGGCTGGAGCGCGCCGACGCGAACGCGCCGAAGGAGGGGGAGTGAGCCGGGTGCAGCGTGTGGTGGTGGTCGGCAACGGGATGGTCGGGTCGCGGCTGTCGGAGGAGGTACTGCGCCGTGACCCCCTGGGCGCTCGGGTGCGGCTGACCGTGGTGGGAGCCGAGCCGGTGGGCGGCTACAACCGGGTACTGCTGCCGGGACTGCTGTGCGGAGCACTGACCGAGGACGACGTGGCGCCGGGCCCGCTCGGCCCTTCGCACCTGCCTGATCCGCCCGTCGCGGGGGAGATCTCGGTCCACGGCCCGTTCAGCACCGGATCCACCGTCACCGCGGTGGACCGCGCGGCGCGCACCGTCCTGCTGGCCGACGGGCGCCGCCTGCCCTACGACAGGCTGGTGCTGGCCACCGGCGCCCGCGCCGTCCTGCCGCCCCTGCCGGGCCTGCACCTCGACGCGCCGGGTACGGGAGCCGACGACGCTCCCACCGCACCGACGCGTACCGGGGCACTCGCCCATGACGTCACCGTGCTGCGCACCCTCGCCGATGCGCGCCGGCTGCTCGCTCTCGCGCACCAGGCGTGCGCACGCGGGGCACGGATCGCGGTACTGGGTGGAGGCGTCCTCGGCCTGGAGGCGGCCCGGGCGCTGGCAGCGCGCGGGGTCGCCGTGACGGTCGTCCACGCCACACCGCACCTGATGGACCAGCAACTGGACCCACAGGCCGGGCGGATACTCAGCCGGGCCCTGCGCCGACTCGGTATCGAACAGCGACTCGGGACCGCGGCGGTGCGCTGGGAGGCAGGAGTGGGACTGCATCTGGCGGACGGCACCGTGCTGCCCGCCGCCGGACTGCTGCTGTGTACCGGAGCCAGAGCCGAGACGACGCTCGCCGAGACCTGCGGACTGGCCGTCGGACCGGGCGGGATCGCCGTCGACGAAGCCCTCACCACCTCCGACCCGGCCATTCACGCGCTGGGTGACTGCGCCGACGCCGATCCGGGACTCGTGCAACCCGGCTGGGAACAGGCGGCCGTACTCGCCGCCCGGTTGACCGGTGAGAACGACACAGCCCGCTACCTGGGCACTCCACGGGTGACCCGGCTGAAGGCAGCCGGCATCGAACTGACCTGCCTCGGCGACCCGTTCGTGGAGGACGAGGGAACGGCGGACGACGGCGGCCCCGAGGTGCTGCGGATCGAGGACCCGGCCCGGGACCGCTACGCCAAACTGGTGCTGCACGGTGACCGGGTGACCGGCGCCATCCTTCTCGGCGTACCCGACGCCGCAGCCGGCCTCGTCCAGCTCTACGACAGGGGAGCGCCCGCCCCCTCCGACCGGCTCGCTCTCCTGCTCGGCCGTGCCCTGCCGCCCGAGACGGCGGACGGCCCCGAGGCGATGCCCGACCGCGCGATGGTATGCCGCTGCAACAGTGTCACCAAGGGCGTGCTGCGCTCGGCCTGGCACGAGGGCGCGCACACTCCGCAGGAACTGGCCGCCACCACCCGCGCCGCCACGGGGTGCGGGGGGTGCCGTACCACTGTCGAGAAGCTCGCCGCGTGGCTTGCCGAGACCGCTCCGGAAGTCGGCCGCACTCCGCGACCGCCGTGACCGCCCGAGGCGACCCCCGCGTGCGACCAAGCCGCCCGAGCCGACCAGAGCGAACCGACTTCGCGCCTGCGGGCTGTGGGAGACCGGACCGTTCCCTACGGAGCGCCCGAGAACGCGCCGGCCGACGCAACCGCGAAAGGCGTGCGTCAGCGGCGTGTCATCGGTGTCATCGGTGGCCCAGCACGTTGACCACCCGGCCGTTGGGATCGCGGACGAAGAACCGCCGCACTCCCCACTCCTCGTCCTGCAAGGGGTGAACGATCTCCGCGCCGCTGCCACACACCGCCGCGTAGACCGCCTCCACATCGTCCACCTCGACACTCATGTCGGGGACGACGGGCGCGGACTCGTCGTGGCTCATGAAGGTGACCTGCGCGGTGGGGTTGGACGGAGAGGCGAGCGTCATGACCCAGCCGAGGTTCATGACCTCCTCGAACCCCAGGAGCCCGTAGAAGTCACGGCTCTCCTCCATGGCCTCTGACCTGATGTCGGGCATGGCCCGGCGGATCGACATGAACAACTCCTTCTGGCAGGCGGACACGCGTCTGTCCGTGAGCATCATCCGGCAAGCGAAGGGGCGGTGCACTCTCTTACGGATCGCCAGTCGCCACAAGAGACCGCATGCGTGTGAGGCTGCGAGACTGCCGTCATGTCTGTTCATGTCGTCTCGGTCATCGGCAGCAGCCCTGGCGTCGGCAAATCCACGCTGTGCCGCGCGGTCGCGGAGTGGCTTGCCGGAACCGGCGCGTCCGTCGATCACTTCGAGGAGGCCGACATCCTCACGCGGGCGGCGTTCCGGCCGGTGGCCGAGGAGTTCGCCGGTGGGGAAGCCGCAGTCCGTCCTGAGACCCTGATCGAGTGCACTCGCGCCTACGTCGACGAGATGGTGGCGCAAGGCACGGACTACGCGGTGACCGACGCCCTCGTACCGTTCATCCCCTCCCTCGTGGCATGGGGTCACCAGGAGCGGACTCTCTCCCGCGTGATGGGCGAGCTGGTGCGGGCCCTGGAGCCCGCGGCCCAGGTCACCGTCGTGTACGTCCACGACGATCCGACGCGGGCACTGCGCCGCGCGGTACAGCGCGAGGGAGAGACCTGGGCCGACTGGTACGTGCGCAAACTCGCCGCTTCCCCCGGCACCCGGACAGTCCACGACCTGCCCTCGGCCGCCGCACACCTCCACGCCGAGGCCGACCTGACCCTCCGTCTCCTCGCCAGGACCCCGTGGCAGGTCCTCACCGTGAACGTGGGGACCAGGACCGCCCAGGAGACCTTCGCCTGCGTGCGGGACCACCTGACGAAGTAGTTCGCCGGCGGGGTGCGCCTCGTCAGGAGGTGTGCGGCCCACCCCGGCGCCGGTCGGCGCCCCGCTCATCGGCCGCCTCGCGCTCATCGGCCGCCTCGCGCTCATCGGCCGCCTCGCGCTCATCGGCTGCGTCCGCGTGGTCGTCGAGGACCCCAGCGGCCTCCGTGTCGCACGCGAGCCCGGTGGCGAGGACGTAGTCGACGTCGACATCGCGGTACTCGACACCCGCGTTCACGCGTTCGGGCAGGTTCCTCCGTACGCTGCGCGAGGTGGACCGGCGACCTGGCGACCCGTGGAACGTCACCCGCGTCTGCGGCTCGTCCTGGAAGCGCAGGCTGTCTGCCCGCACCGAGGAGGTGAGCGAGATGTCCGGCGCCTGCTCACGCTGTCGTACGTCTGCCGAGCGTGCTGTTCATGGCGGCTCCCGCCTGCGTTCGCCGTCGCCGCGCTCGGCCGTGCGCTTGGAGGCCGTGCGCTTGGCGCGACGCTCCGTTCGTCTGCCGGAGTCCTCCTTGCCGTCGGACGCGGAACCGGTGGACGCGTCCGGCTGCCGTGCGGTCTCCTCGCCGCCTCGCGTCGCCTTGCCGACCACGTCTCCTCGCGTCGCCTTGCCGACCGCGTCCCCTGCCTCCTCGCCCACGACCTCCGCTGACTCGCGTGCGCCCTGGCCCACGTCCTGGATGGCCTCGCCGGCACCCGCGCCCGCGTCTTGCACGGCTCCGCCGGCACCCGCACCCACATCCTGAACGGCGTCTCCGGCGCCGCCGCCGACGTCCCGCACGGCGTCTCCGGCGCCGCCGCCCACGTCCTGAACGGCGTTGCCTGCGCCGGCACCGACGCTCTTGGTGGCTTCGCCGGCTCCGTGTCCCAGCTCGCCGACCGCTTGCCGGGCCCCGCCGCCGAGTTCCTGGGCCGCGGCCCCCACACCCCGGGTGACCGCCTCCAGGATCTGCGGGTTCTTGTCGACGCTGCGCAGCACCCGGTCGATGATCCGCGCGACGTTGTCCAGCCGTACCTTCAGCAGCGCCTGGGCCTCGACGCCCTTGATCTCCAGCTGGACCCGTCCGAGGTCGACGTCGGCGCCGACGTTGAGCTTGAGCAGATCGAGAACCTCCGCCTGGAGCGAGACGCGGGCGCGCAGGTCCTCGACGTCGAGGTGGATCTCGTCGACCTCGAGCTGAGGGACGTCGAGCAGGACGTCCGGGCCCTGGCCGGCGTCCTCACCGGCGGGAAGGAGCTCCCCCTCCTGCGGTTCCTGGTCTCCCGCGTCCCCCTCATCCCGGAATCGGTCGTCCTCGTCATCGACGTACCTGGCGTCGTCGTCACGCTGCTCTTCGTTCATCACGCGGCCTCGCTGTCCCTGGGACGGGCGTCAGCAACAAGAAGGGCATACCAGCTGCTTTGTACTCGAATCCACTGTAAAGCGGACTGCCCGCCCTGTCGTGGTGGAGCGTGCGCCTCCCGACGGGCGCCGCGGGCGAGCGCTGTACGGGTCGCCCGGCCCGGCAGTCACCCGTTCGACGTCGACCTGGAGCGAGCGAGGCGGAAGCTGACGTCGTCGATGCGGAAGGTCGGGTGACTGCGCCGCCGCACGGAGGCCCGGCAGCTCCAGTGCTCGTCGGACCAGCCACCGCCACGGAGTACCCGGTAGCTGCCGTACACCTCGGCGTCGTAGACGTCCCAGCACCAGTCCCACGCGTTGCCCAGCATGTCGTACAGGCCCCACGGGTTGGGCTGCTTGCCGCCAACGGGGTGAATGCGCTCTTCCGAGGTCACGCGGTACCAGGCGATGTCGTCCAGCCGGCCGTATCGCGGGCCCGTGGTGCCCGCACGACAGGCGTGCTCCCACTCGGCCTCCGTCGGCAGTCGGTACCCGTCGGCGGAGGCGTCCCACTCGGCCACGTTGTCGTCGCCGAGGCGGTACGTCGGCGTCAGGCCCTCCCGCCGGGACAACGCGTTGCAGAAGCGGACCGCGTCCCACCACGAGACGCCCTCGACGGGCAGCCGGTCGCCCTGGCCCGTACTCGGCCGCCGACCGGTGACCTGTACGTACAACAACTGGGTGACCGGGAACGCCGACATCCGAAACGGTGCGACCTCGAGCGACCAACTGCGCTGCGTCCGCCGATCCGACAGCGTCACCCGCCCCGGCGGAACGTCGACCATCTCTTTCCTCAAGCCCGCGTCCACAACGAGTCACCCTAACGGTGTGTGCGCACCGCTCCCCGAGGCGCCGCTGTCTCCGTGCCGGCCCTACGGTTCACGCGTCCATTGCGGCTTACGCGTCCATGACGGCTCATGTGTCGTGGCGCCTGCGGAGCGGCGTGGTGGAGGGAAGCCGTCACCGAACCTGCCGACCCGCTCGATCGCGGCGCGGGCGAAGCCGCCGATGGAAAGGCCGAGGCCGATGCTCATGGGAGGAAGCCCCCACAAGGGCACGACGAAGCACGTGCCGCCCCTCCGTGGCTCCGCGCGTCCTGCGCGGGCGCGTTTTCCGTTCTGCGGCGCTGTTCCAAGAGAGCGTCTTGTGCAGAGTGCGGTGACCGTGGCGCAGGGCAGCCGGATCCGGACAACGCCTCTTCGACGCGGGTCAGTTGCTCGGCGCCACGTCGGCGCGGGTGAGTTTCCCTCGCGTCGAGCCGCCCGTCTTCGGGACCGAGTAGCCCTCTGACCTCGCACAGTAAAGTTTTCTATGCCGTGGGCCAACCTATTGTGGTGGTACTCAAACTCGGTTAGCTTCTCCGCCGTGAGCACAGACCCCGTCACGGCCCGGACTCCGGGCGAGCGCCTGCGCAGCCGCCGACGCGCCCTGCAACTCACCCTCAGCGACGTCGCTGCCCGAGCCGAGGTCACCGAGGGCCATCTCTCCTCGATCGAGCGCGGCCGTTCGAACGCGAGTGTGCTGACTTTGCAGCGGATCTGCGCGGTGCTCCGTCTCAACGTCGGAGACCTCTTCGCGCAGGCCGAGTCCTCGGTGCGGCCCGTGCTGCGGTTCCGCGACGCCAAGGGCGTGGCCTTCGGCGAGGGTGCCTCGAAGATCAAGCTGACGCCCGCACACTTCGACCACCTCGAACTCCTCCTCGGCCACTTCGGACCGGGCGGGTCGACGGGCGTCGAGCCCTACACGCACGGCGATTCCGAGGAGGTTCTCCTCGTCATCACCGGCGAGGTCGAGGTCACGATCGACGGCGAGAACCACGCCCTGTCGACCTTCGACTCGATCCACTACCGCAGCAGCCAACCGCACCGCGTGGTCGAGAGCACGGGCACCGAGGACGCGCGCGTCCTCTGGGCGATGTCCCCTCCTACCTACTGAGTTCTCCCCCTGCCCCCGATTTCCCCCGGATCCCTTCGAACGACCTACTGACCTCCCTTCCCCCCTCCCGCCTGCCGTCGAGGCGCGATGTCTCCGACGCGCAAGACGCCGCCACGGCCCCGGCACCGCCCGGCCGCGCCGCCATGCCCCGGCAGTGCCCGCGCCGCCGCGGTCCGTCCGACCGGGACACCAGTAATCCGGCAACCGTCGAGGAGACAGGTATGACCACGTATCGCAACGGCGAGGTCTCGCACTGGATGCGGAACTCCGACCGCCCGGGCGCTACCGCGCCCAGCGAAGCCGCAGAGGCCGCGAAGGCCGCAGGGGCGGCAGAGGCACCTGAGGCCGGCCCAACCGCAGGCGGCAGCGCCACCAGGCCCACGCCGGCCGCGCTGCCGACCGGGAACCAGGACCTCGTCATCGTCGGCGGCGGACTCACCGGGCTGTGGGCGGCCTACTACGCCTCACTCGACCATCCCGACTGGGCGATCACCGTTTTGGAGGCCGAAGAGGTCGGCTACGGCGCGAGCGGCCGGAACGGAGGCTGGCTCTCGACCCTCATCCCAGGGAACAGGGCCGTCTACGCCAAGTCCGTCGCCGCCGGCCGGGGCGGCGGGCTCGAAGCCGTGCGCGCCTTCCAGCAGGCCATGTTCACAGCGATCGACGAGACTCTGGCCGTGCTGGATGCCGAGGGTATCGACGCCCACCAGGCGCAGGGCGGCAATCTCAAGGTCGCGCAGACACCGGCCGGCATGGAGCGCATCCGCGCGACCTACCAGGGCGACCTCACCTACGGGTACTCGACGGACGACGTGCGGCTTCTCTCCGCCGCCGAGACGCGGGCCCGCGTCAACGTCGACAGCGCGGTCGGCGGCATCTTCTACGAGCGCACGACCGCGGTCGATCCCGCACTGCTCACCCGGGGACTCGCCGCAGTCGTCGCCGCCCGCGGCGTGCGGATCTGCGAGAACGCGCGGGTCAGCCGCATCGGCGCGGGTTCCGCCGTGACGAACCGCGGTGCGGTGCGCGGCACGACCGTCCTTTCCTGCCTCGAGGCGTACTCGGGCACGGTCGGCGGGGACGCACCCGGCCTCGGCGCCCGCCAGGTGATCCCAGTGAACTCGTCGATCATCGTCACCGAGCAGCTGCCGGAGGAGACGTGGGCGCGCATCGGCTGGGAAGGCCGGGAGTGCCTCAGCGATTCCGCGCACACCTTCGTCTACGCCCAGCGCACCGTCGACGGGCGCATCGCGATCGGCGGCCGCGGGTCCCCCTACGCCTTCAACTCGGGCACACCGGGCAGCGGCGCCGTCGACGAGCGGACCGTCGCGCAGCTGCGGCACAAGCTGGGGGCGCTCTTCCCTGGGTACGACATGCCGATCGCCCACGCCTGGCGCGGTGTCATCGGCGTCACCCGCGACTGGTGCGCTGGCATCTACTTCGACCCGCACCAGCGCATCGGCGTCGCCCGCGGCTATGCCGGGCACGGGGTGACGGCGACCCAGCTGGCCGCCCGCACGCTCCTCGACCGCGCCGAGGGCAGGACGACCTTCCGGACCGAACTGCCGTGGAACGACCACGACTCCGGGCTCTGGGAGCCGGAGCCGGTGCGCTGGCTCGGCGTCCACGCGATGTACCGGCTGTTCGAGGCCGCAGACAGCTGGGAGCAGTCGCGTCGCGCCGAGCGGACCTCGCTCATCGCCCGCTTCGGCTCACGGCTGGCAGGGCTCCACGAGTAACCCGACTTCCAGGACGACACCATGACAGTGACACCGCCGCGACCGCGGCTCGCCGCCCCGAACGCGTCCCGTGCCGTGCCCCGCTCGATCTGGAGCATGGCGTTCACGGAACTGTGGGAGCGCTTCTCCTTCTACGGCCTCCAGGGCATCCTCTCGTTCTATCTCCTCTACTCGCTCGACAAGGGCGGACTGGACCTCGGGGCCTCCGCGTCGGCGGGCATCGTCGGTGCCTACGGCGGCGCCGTCTACCTCGCGCAGCTCGTCGGCGCCTGGATCGGTGACCGGCTCGTCAGCCCGAAGTGGGTGGTGCTGTGGGGCGGCGTCATCATCGCCTGCGGGCACGTCCTGCTCGCCGCCTGGCCCGGGCCGACCGGCCTCGGCGTCGGCCTGGTCCTCATCATCCTCGGCACGGGCGCCCTCAAGACCAACATCACCTCGATCGTCGGCTTCCTGCTGGACGGCCAGTCCGATGCCAAGCGTGACGCCGGGTTCTCCTACTTCTACATGGCGATCAACGTCGGCGCCGTCATCGGGCCGCTGAGCACCGGTTTCGCGCAGAACCAATGGGGCTTCCACTACGGCTTCGGGCTCGCCGCGATCGGCATGCTGGCCGCCATCATCCAGTACGCGCTCTCGTTGAAGAAGCTGCCCGAGCGGGCGGGACAGGTGAACAACCCGCTGCCCCGCGGCAAGCTCGTCGCCCCGATCGGCTGCACGCTCGCCGCGCTCGCCGTCGTCGTGGCCGGCTCGCTGGCCGGATGGCTCACGGCGGAGAACCTGTCGAGCGTCGTCACGCTCGTCGCCCTCGTCGCCGCGGCCGGATACTTCGCCGTCATCCTCTGCTCGACCAAGGTGACCAGTGACGAGAAGAGGCGGGTGAGCGCCTACCTGCCGCTGTTCCTGCTCTCCGGCGTCTACTTCGGTTTCCTCTTCCAGAAGTTCACGGCGATCTCGATCCTCATCACCGACCGGGTCGACCTCGACATCGGGGGGTGGTCGTTCCCCGTCGCGTGGATCACCACGGTCAGCCCGCTCTCCGCCGTGCTCATCACGCCGCTCGTCGCGCGCCTGTGGGGGCGTCTCGGGCCACGCCAGCCGGGTCCTGCGGCGAAGTTCGCGATCGGGCTCATACAGATCGGCGTCGCCTACTTCTTCATCCTCCTCGTGTCGACCGTGACGGGGAACGGGACGATCCCGCTGTTCCTCATCCTGGCCTTCATGGCGCTCGCCGGGTCGTCCGAGGTCTTCGTCGGGCCGATCGGACTGGCGTTGGCGACGAAGATCGGGCCGGCGACGTTCCGGGCTCAGATGGTCGGGCTGAACTTCCTCACCCTGGCGCTCGGGTCGTCGCTGTCCGGCCTGCTCGGCCAGCTCTTCGCCGCGATCCCGAGTACCGCCTACTTCACCATCGTCGCGACGTCCGCCGCCGTCCTGGGCGGGGCGCTGCTGCTGGCGCGGAAGCCGTTGAACAAATCGCTCCACGCGGGCGTGAGCGCTCAGTAACGGGCGTCAGGGAGAGCCGCCCGTCGAGGAGGAAGGTCCCGGGCCGACCGTCACGGCCCGGGTCGCGACGGTCGGCCCGGGCCGTGACCCTTCGTCCGTGGTTGTACGATCATGCCCGCGACGACCGGCATTCGGTGGCCGGGCGCTGAGGCGGGGAGAGCGGCGTGGGCAGGGGCGAAGAGCACGAAGGGGCGTCCATATCGGACGAGGAGTGGGCGCGGTTCCTCCGGGAGGCGGAGTCCGGAGACAAGAACGCTCCCAAGGAGCCGTCGGCGCGGGCCAGGATGGTGGCCAGGCGGTTGCGCGAGGAGCCCGACAGGCCGACGGGCTGGCGGACGTTCGAGCCGCCCGCCCAGGGCAGGAGCACCGGCCGGGGCACCGGCCGCGGCGGGAAGCGGCTCCTGTACGGGGCGGCGCTGCTGCTCGCGCTCGGGCTGCTGGTACTGGCGCTGAAGCCCACCGGGGTGCTCGGGTGGCTTCCCGGCGGGAGCGACGGGCAGACACCGCTCGCCGCGGACTCGGCGGCCGCGCGACAGCCCACTCTGCGGGAGCCCTTCGAAGGATCGCCCGCGCGCCAGTGGAGCGATGGGCTGGCCGGCGTCACCTTCCCCGCGCCCGACGCGACCGGCTGGATGTCCGAGGCGCAGGTCGCCCAGGCGCTGGAGAGGACACGTGACTTCCTGGCGGCGTCCAGCCTGGAAGCGGGCGTGCTGCGAGGAGAGCGCCCGAAGAAGGCCATCGCGCTGATCAACCCGCGGCAGAAGGACGTGCAGGACTTCCTGGACACCGCTTTCGACAGCCCGAGCAGGAAGAACAACCCGCTTATGCTGTTCAGCCGGTTCGACCCGGCGAAGGCGCGGCTCGCCGGGGACGTGGTGAAGACCCGGGGCCGCGTGACCTTCGACGCGGGCGAGGACGGAGCGCTCGAAGTCACCGCGGACGTCACCTACGTGTACCCGGTGGTGGCCGCCGAGGAGGGAAGCGACCAGGTCGCACGGACGATCGTGCGGCGCGAGACGGTGATGAGCTGGGACGACCCGGCGAAGGTGCACACCAAAGCGGGCACGTTCTCCCTCGTGTCGTACAGGGTGGACACCACCAACGGCGGCTGCGACGGTGTCAACGGCTACCTGAACCCGGAGTTCGGTGCCGGGCGGACGGACGGGGAAGCGGCGACAGGCCCCGGTGTCGACCCCTACGACCGCGACGCGTCGATGGACGAGCGGATGCGGGAAGCCGAGGGCAAGGAGTGCGGGAGGGCAACCCGGACGTGAGCGTCGGGCAGGCCCCGCCCGGGCGTGGCCTGCCCGTCGTGGCCCCCGCCGAGTCAACACGCTTGTCCGCCACTTCGGCACGGCACTACCTTGCCGAGGTGGATCTCTTCTCACGCTCGTGGGCGGCGCTGCGCACGGCGGTCGCCGAGCTTCCCGACGACAGTTTCCAGCGGCCGTCCGGCTGCACCGGCTGGCTCGTACGCGACCTCGTGTGCCACCTGGTCATCGACGCGCAGGACGTCCTGATCACCCTGGTGACCCCCGCCGGCACCGCGCCGACCGTCGACGCGGCGGGGTACTGGACCGTCGCGGACCGGCTGCCCACCGGCGAGGACCCACTCGACGCGCTGACCGTCCGGCTGGCCGCCGCGTACGAGGACCCGCACCTGCTCACGTTCCACCTCGACGATGTCGGATCCGCCGCCGGACGCGCCGCGGAACTCGCCGACCCCGGCCTTCGGGTGCGCACCCAGGACATGGTCCTCACCGTGGGCGACTACCTTGCCGCGTACGTCCTGGAGTGGACGCTGCACCACCTCGACCTGACCGCGCACCTGCCGCATGCGACGGATCCGCCCGCGGACGGGCTGGCCCACTCCCGGGCGATGCTGGAGCAGATCACAGGTTGCGCGTTCCCCGCGTCGTTCACCGACAGGGACGTGCTGCTGGTCGGCACCGGCCGCCGGGCACCGACCGCCACGGAGCAGAGCGCGCTCGGCGAGTCGGCGGCGCGACTGCCGTTCGTCATCGGCTGACGCGTCCGCACTCGGCCGGCGCGGACGGTGGTCGCACGCACCGGTGAACCGGCCCCTCCGTTCGTGCGCGACCGCCCTCCTCCTTGCCGTCACCGGAGTCCTCGTGCCGGCCGCCGTCCGGATCCTCCAGCACCGCACCGGCGCGACCGCATTCCTCAGCCGGACCGGAATCCCGGCTCCGCGTCCGTGGCCGCAGGCGGCCTCGGTCGGCCAAGGCCGCCGAGCTGCCGCCGACCGGCCGGGAAGCTGTTGTGGCGGATGGTTCATCCCGGACGCGCTGGGAACCCCGGGGAGCGGAGCCCGGGCGCCGTGCGCCGCGCGGCTGTCAGGGCAGACCCCGAGGGAAAGTGATCATGACTGTTCCGGAAGAAAGCCGTCCGAAGACCGAGACCACGGACCAGGTGGTCGAGGAGGCCACGCCGCCCGAAGAGCAGCCGAGGACCCACTCCGGCGCCACACTGAGGGAGGCGTTCGAGGAAGCGGACGTCAGCCCGGAGGACTTCGAGGAAAACCCCTCCAACGGGTGAGACACGGCCGGCCCGGGTCCCGGAAGGGGGCCCGGGCCGGGGCCGTGTCGCCGACGGGCGCGGTCTTACTCGCGCGGGCGCGCGAGGACGGGCGGCAGCCCTATAGGCCACTACTCATCCGCGTGCGGCACGGCGGGGCCCACCCAGCCGCCGCAGGGTGGCAGCCGCGGGGTGTCCCACCGCCGGAGCGGGCACACGTGGTCCATGAACCGCACCCCGCCCCCCGCGGCTGACCGCTCCTCTGCGCTGCGCCAGACGCTCACCACCACGCTCCTGTACTTCTTCATCCTCGGCGACATCCTGGGCGCCGGGGTGTATGTGCTGGTGGGCCAGGTGGCCGCGGAATCCGGCCCCGCGGTGTGGCTGCCGCTGGCCGCCGCCCTGTGCCTCGCCCTGCTCACGGCCGCCTCCTACGCGGAGCTGGCCACCCGCTACCCGCGTGCCGGTGGCGCCTCCCACTACGCCACCCTCGCCTACGGTCCTTTCGTCGGCTTCCTCGCCGGTTTCTGCATGCTGGCCGCCGGGGTGGTGTCGGTGGCGGCGCTGGCGCGGGGGTTCGCGGGCGACTATCTGGCCGAGTTCGTCTCGCTGCCCGTCGCGCTGGTGGCTTGCGTGTTCCTGGCCGCTCTCGCGCTGCTGAACCTGCGGGGCATCAGCGAGGCCCCCCGGGCCAACGCGGTCGCCACCGTCATCGAGGTGGGCGGGCTGGTCCTCGTTATCGGGCTCGGCGGATGGGTCCTCGCGCGAGGCGACGGCGATCTCGGCCGGCTCGTCGACGTCGGCACGCCGGGGACCGGTTCGGCGGCGGCGGTGCTCAGCGGAGCCGTGCTCGCCTACTACTCCTTCGTCGGCTTCGAGACGTCCGTCAACGTTGCCGAGGAGACCAGGGACCCGCGGCGCTCCTACCCGCGCGCCCTGTTCGGTGCGCTGGTCACGGCGGGGCTCGTCTACGTGCTGGTCGGCTGCGTCGCCGCGGCGGCGGTACCGACGCACCAGCTGGTGAACAGCAGCGGCCCCCTCCTCGAGGTGGTCAGGGAGGCGGGTGGGGTGCCGCCGCGGGTCTTCAGCGTGGTGGCACTGGTCGCCGTGGCCAACGGCGCGCTGCTCACCGGCATCATGTCCTCCCGCCTCACCTTCGGCATGGCGCGCGACGGTCTGCTTCCCGGCGCCCTGGCCCGGGTGCTGCCCGTGCGCCGCACGCCGTGGGCCGCGATCGCGGCCACCACCGCGCTCTCGCTGCTCCTCGCCCTGACCGGTGGTGTCGCGTCGCTCGCCGCCACGCTGGTGCTCCTGCTGCTGGTCGTCTTCTTCGTCGTGAACACCGCCGCGCTGGTACTGCGGCGCAGGCCCGCCGAGCGGGACCACTTCCGCGCTCCCGCCCTCGTGCCCGGGCTCGGCGCGGTGTCCTGTGTGGTGCTGGCGACGCAGGTCGACGGCGAGGTGTGGCTGCGTGGGCTGGTCGTGCTCGCTGTGGGGCTGGTCCTGGGCGCCGTCGCCGCGCTGCGGCGCCGGGTCGGGCACGCCGAGCCGATGCGCGACGCCTCCCGCGAGCGGTGACCCGTCCGCGCGGTGTGGTTGCCGACGCTGCTCACGAAGGACGGGTGTGGTGGTCGAGCAGGCGGGTGGTCAGCCGGACGAACTGGTCCCGTTCGTTCGGACTCAGCGGCGCGAGCAGTTCGTCGTGGAGGTCGTCGAGCACCTTGTCGAGACGGAGCAGCCGGCGGCGGCCCCTGGCGGAGATCGTGATGATGTTGCGGCGCCGGTCCGCGGGGTCCGGCACCCGCTCGACCAGGCCCCGCTCGGCCAGTTCGTTGAGCACACCGACCATGTCGCTGCGGTAGATCCCGGAGCGCCTGCTCAGCTCCGCCTGGCTGCCAGGACCGTGTTCCTGGAGCGAGGCGAGCACGGCGTAGTGCCACTTGCGGGCGTCGACCCGGGCCAGCCCGTCGTTGATCAGCCGGTCGGAGCGCATGGTCAGCTGGGACAACAGCCGGCTCGCCCGCCGGCGATCCGCCGCACCCTGGTGGCGGGCTGACGCCGAACACTCCAGCCGGCGCGTCGAGTTGCAGGCGGTGCGGACGGCGACCAGCGCCCACGCGGTGATGGTCCGCGCCACGGAGGGGGCGGAAGGCGACCGGTGGCGGGGGTGGGCGGCACCCCGCCGTGCGGGCCTCAGGCCCGGCATGTCGAGCGACGCTCGCACCCCGCAGCGCGCCGAGGGGGAGTGGCGCGGGCAGGGCCTGCCCCCACGGCCGCCCAAGCCGACAATGGTGCACACCGCAGAGCGCGACGGCGACGCCCGTGTCCTGCGACGGACCTTGACAACCTCTTTGGTCTGGACCAACTTGGCATGGCTCGCTCCCCAACGAGCTCCACCCTGGAGGCAGTTGTGGCACGCTCTTCCACCGGCCCCCGCCCGGGCCGGCGCAGACTCTCCCGGCTCCGCACAGCGGGCGCGGCGTTCCTCCTCGTGGGGGCCGGTCTGCTCACCGCACCGGCCGCCGCCGGAGCCGCGGACACCCACCACGCACCGGCCGGGTCGGCGACGGCCTCGTCGGCGGACCCGGCGGCCGGTGCGGCCCTGCCCGAGCACGCGCTGGTCGGATACCTGCACGCCGGCTTCGCCAACGGTTCCGGCTACACCCGGCTCGCCGACGTCTCCGACAGCTGGGACGTCATCGACCTCGCCTTCGGCGAACCGACCACGGCGACGTCCGGTGACATCCGCTTCAGCCTCTGCCCGCGGACCGAGTGCCCCGACGTCGAGACGAACGAGGAGTTCAAGGCGGCGATCAAGGCCAAGCAGGCGCAGGGCAAGAAGGTCCTCATCTCCATCGGAGGCCAGAACGGGCAGGTCCGGCTCACCACCCCGCAGGCCCGCGACACCTTCGTCTCGTCCGTTTCGGCGATCATCGACGAGTACGGTCTCGACGGCCTCGACATCGACTTCGAGGGCCACTCGCTCTCGCTCGACGAGGGCGACACCGACTTCGAGAACCCCACCACACCCGTCATCGTGAACCTGATCTCCGCCGTCAAGTCCCTCAAGGCGAAGTACGGCGCGGACTTCACCCTCACCATGGCCCCGGAGACCTTCTTCGTCCAACTCGGCTACCAGCGCTACGGCTCCGGGCAGTGGGGCGGCGACCCGCGCGCCGGCGCCTACCTGCCGGTCATCCACGCGCTGCGCGACGAACTGACGCTGCTCCACGTGCAGAACTACAACTCGGGCCCGATCATGGGGCTGGACGATACCTACCACCAGATGGGCAGCGCCGACTTCCCCATCGCCATGACCGACATGCTGCTCGCCGGTTTCCCGGTCCAGGGTGACGCCGGCAAGGTCTTTCCCGGCCTGCCTCCGAACAAGGTGGCGATCGGCTTGCCCGCCTCACCGCAGGCCGGCAACGGGCACATCGCGCCGAGCGAGGTCGACACGACCCTCGACTGCCTCACCGAGGGAACCGGCTGCGGCTCGTACGAGCCGCACGGCAGTTGGCCCGCTCTGCGCGGGCTGATGGCCTGGTCGATCAACTGGGACCGCTTCAACGGCTGGGAGTTATCGCGAAACTTCGACCAGCACTACGGCTGATACGACGGCCGAGGGCACCGGTGTCCACGGCCCGCACCTCACGCGAGACCGTCGGCGCGGGGCACCGGTGTCAGGACTCGTACGTCGCGAAGAGTTCCAGGTGTCCGCACTCGGGGCAACGGTAGGCGTCGATCTGCCGCGACTGCCGGCCCATGCGCTTGGCACCGCCGAAGATGCCCCGCTCCAAGTGCCCCGCTATCCAGCGGGCGTAACCGCGCGTGTTCTGGCCGGTGTCCTCGACGAAGCCGGGCTCGAGTCCGGGCGTATCGCACTGGGTGCACGTCATGTTCTCCATTCGGTGATGGTAGTGAGGAACCGGACGACATCGCAGCCGGAGTCGCGCGATGGCGCGCTCGACCAGCGTCGTCTCGCTGAACGAGACGCGCGCTTGCGTCTCTTGACTCACGCCCGCCCTCCCGAAAAAGTGCGCCTGTGAGCCAGCGAGCAGGACAAGCGAAAACGGGATCCCCCGAGCCGCAGAGCGGCGATGGCACGCCCAAGGACGGCATCCCCGGCGCTCTCCGGAAGACCAGTGCCCCGGACGCCCCCGGCAGCATCCCGGAGACCGACGCGGCCCTGACGGACACCGGCACGCCCGGGGAGGGGGAGAACGGTGAAGGGAAAGACGGTGGCGGAGAGAGCATGCGCCGCGTGGCCGTCGCGAGCTTCATCGGCACGGCCATCGAGTTCTACGACTTCTACGCCTACGGCACGGCCGCGGCCCTCGTCCTCGACGACGCCTTCTTCCCCAACCTCAGCTCTCTCAACGCCACGCTGGCCGCTTTCTCCACCTACGCGGTGGCCTTCGTGGCCCGTCCCCTCGGCTCGCTGGTCTTCGGACACTTCGGCGACCGGGTCGGGCGCAAGTCCGTGCTGGTGGCCTCCCTGCTGCTGATGGGGCTCTCCACGGCGTTCGTCGGACTGCTGCCCGGCTACGCCACCCTCGGCGTGTGGGCACCACTGCTGCTGGTCCTGCTCCGGTTCCTCCAGGGCATCGGCCTCGGCGGCGAATGGGGCGGCGCCGCGCTGCTGGCCGTGGAACACGCGCCCGAGAAGCGCCGCGGCATGTTCGCGGCCTTCCCGCAACTCGGCCCCTCCGTCGGGTTCTTCGCGGCGACCGGGATCTTCTGGGCCCTGTCGACCGGACTCGACGACGAGGCGTTCCGCTCCTGGGGCTGGCGAGTGCCCTTCCTGCTGTCGTTCGCGCTGGTCGCGGTGGGACTGTTCGTACGGCTGCGGATCAGCGAGACGCCGGTCTTCCAGCGCGTGATGGACGCGCAGGAGAAGAGCAAGGCACCGGCCATGGAGGTCTTCAGGACGCACTGGCGCGAGATGCTGCTGGGCGCGGGCGGCATGATCGTCGCCTACGGGCTCTTCTACACGGCCACCACCTACTGCCTCAACTACGCGACGGACGGCCTCGGCGTGCCGCGCAGTACCATGCTGGCCCTGTCGATGGTGGCCTGCCTCTTCCTCGCCGTCGGCACCTGGATCGCGGCCACCCGCTCCGATGCCCGCGGCCGCCGCCGCCTCGTCCTCACCGGCTGCGGTCTCGCCGTCGTCTGGGGGCTGGTCCTCTTCCCGCTGCTGGACACCGAACAACCGCTGCTGATCACTCTCGCGCTGGGCGGCACACTCTTCTGCATGGGCGTCGTGTACGGGCCCATGGGTGCCTACCTGCCGGAGCTGTTCAGCGCCCGGGTGCGCTACTCGGGTGCCTCGTTCGCCTACAACCTCGGCGGAGTGCTGGGCGGCGCGGTGGCGCCGCTGGTGGCCACCGACCTCCAGTCCTCCTACGGTTCGAGCGCCGTGGGCTGGTACGTCTCCGCGATGGCCGTGGTCTCCCTGGTGTGTGTACTGGCGCTGCCCGAGACCAGGGCACGGGAACTGGGCTGAGGCGGGCACCAGGCCCAGGCCCTGGCGCCGGCCCGGCACCACGCGCGGGGCCTCCCCTCACGGGGGAGGGCGCGCGGTCGGTCGGCCCGGGGGCCGTGGCTCACTCCGGCATGGGGAACCGCAGCGGGCCGCGGCCCGAGCGTGCGGCCTCCGTGAAGACGTACGAAGGGAAGACGTCCGTGATGAGCGTGTGGCCTCCAGCCGTAGTCGGTGGACCCGACGATGGGGTAGGGGCTGAGCATCGCCGCGGATGTGACCAGGAGCGCGCCCACGGCGTCGAGGCCGGCACCCGTGCTCGGACATGAGCAGGCGCCCGGCTCACAGGGCGGCCACGCTGCCGATCGGGCCGTTCACGGGCGCACGCTCTAAGCTCTGGGAGCATGAACCAGCGGTAGCGGAAGAAGCTCTCCCGGCACCTCGCCGAGGCCATCGTGATGGGCGACGCCGCTCGTGTGCGGAGGGTTCTGCGGGCCGGGGCCGACCCTGAGAGGGCGGACGCCGAAGGTGCCACTCCGTTGTATCAGGCGTCCGTGAGCGGCAAGGCCGACAGCGCCCGCCAGCTCTTGGCGGCAGGGGCCCGCACCTGACGCCGAGAGCGGCGGACTGGGGTCGGAGGGCACACCGCTGTGCGCGGCCGCGTGCTGGGGGCACACCGAGACGGTGCGCGCGCTGTTGGCGCACGGAGCCGATCCGCTGCTGCTTGAGGACGGCGGCACCGGCCGCACCCCTCTGGAGTGGGCGGTCGACGCGGGTCCTCACACCGAAACAGCCTGCGGTCGCGGCTGTCGAAGGGCTACTTCGGCGAGTCCGGGCAGATTCCCAAGCCCACGCAGGAGGAGTACCGCGAGATCGAGAGCAGCCACGGTCACCACTGACCCGGCCTGCCCCTTCTCCGTGCCGAAGCGCTTTTGCCGGAACGGCAACCGTTTTTGACCGGTCTCCGTCCGTCTGGCGACTCTGGGCTCAGGTGCCGCCGGCACCACGCAGTCGTCCCGAAGGAGCCCCGATGTCGACACCGCTGCCTCAGGCCCCGGCGCAGTTCTGGGAAGAGCGCTACCGTTCCAGCGAACGCCTCTGGAGTGGCGACCCGAACCCGCTGCTCGTCCGGGAGGTCGACGCGCTGGAACCGGGCACTGCCCTGGACCTCGGCTGTGGCGAGGGAAGTGACGTGCTCTGGCTGGCCTCGCGCGGCTGGCAGGCGACCGGCGTGGACATCTCCTCCACGGCACTGGAGCGGGCGGCCGCTCACGCCGCGAAGGCCGGTCTCGCCGAGCGGACGGTGTTCGAGCGGCACGAACTCGGCCTCAGCTTTCCCGAGGGCAGTTTCGATCTGGTCAGTGCGCAGTTCCTCCAGTCACCTGTCGCGCTCGACCAGGACGGAGTGCTCGCACGGGCCGCTCAAGCGGTGGCGCCGGGGGGCACCCTCCTCATCGTCATGCACGCCGGCTGGCCGACCTGGATGGCAAAGGACGAGTACCCGTTCGACGCGGAGTTCCCGACGCTCCAGGGCGTGCTCGACGGGCTTGCTCTGCCGCCTGCCTGGCGGGTGGAGACGCTGGAGACCGTGGAGCGGTCCTTGACCTCGCCCGACGGCAGGACCGGTACGCGAGGGGACCACGTGTGGCGTCTGACCCGTACCGCCTGAGCTGCCGTCGTGCCCCGGGCGCGGTCCCGCCCGGGGCGGGAGGGCGCGTCCGCGGCCCTGGTGGAGGTCAGGCCGTGCCGGGCTCGGCGGGCGCGTCGTAGACCAGGGTGTACCGCCAGAACAGGCGTCGGCGTATCCGGGCCCCGGGCAGCTCCCGTGCGGCGGCGGCCCGGATGTCGTCCACGGTCTCCAGCGGTTCGCGGGTGGGCGCCGTCATGTGCGCAGGCGGCACCGCGGCACGGGCCGGGTGCTTGACCAGTGCCATGACGGGATGCGCGAGCGCGGAGAGCAGGGAGGTGAGCAGGTCGACGCGCCCGGCCTCCCGATAGCAGCCGACGACCACGAGGCGCCCGCCGGGGGACAGGCAGCCGCGCAGCTCCCGCAGGGTCGGCACCAGCGGGAGGTGGTGCAGTACGGCGACGAGGGTGACGGCGTCCCAGCGCCGCTGGGTGTCGCGCCCCGCGAAGTCGGCTTCGACGATGTCGACCGAGGGGTCGTCGGCGAAGCGTTCCGCCGCGGCGCGGGCGGTACGTCGGTCGGGTTCGAGGCCGGTCACGGTGGCGGCGCGCCGACGCAGCAGCGCGGAGAGATTCCCCGTGCCGCACCCGACGTCGAGGACGTGCCGGGCCCCGGCAGCGGTCACCTGGCGGACGACCCACGGTCCGTAGTGGTCGTTGTGGCTCCAGGGGTGCCTTTGATGGAACCGGTCGAGACGGGACAGTGACGCCATGGCGCCACGGTAGCCCGGCCCCCGGACGGAGGGGGCCGGCACCTGCCCCAGGGCTCCCGGCCCCGCCCTGAGGGGCGAGGCCCGCCAGGAGCCGGTGTGCGTGGCGTCCGCCCGTCAGTCGAACGTTTCGACATACTGCTCCGCCGGTCCCAACTCGGGCCGGTCGACGAGGGCGAGGTGTGCACCGAACCGTTCGAGCTCCAAGACGGTGAGGGAGTTGGCACCGGCGCGGAGGAGGGGCCCGGGCACGTAGAGCGTGCGCTGGGGGCCCACCTCCCAGTAGCGTCCGAGCAGTGTGTCGTTGACCCAGACGAACCCCTTGGCGAAGCCGGGCAGGGCGAGGAAGGCGTCGGCGGGTTCGGCGAGGTCGAGGTGCGCGTGGGCGAAACCGGCCGTACCCCCTGGCGCGGCGGCCGAGGTGGCGCGGGCGGTCTCCTGCGGCGTCCACTCGTCCAACGGAAGCCGGCGCATGGACCATCCGTGCACGAGCCGGCGTTCCACGCGCACTCCGCCGAGAATGCCCTTGCCCTGGCCCAGGAGCGGCCCGTAGTTGATCCGCCCCTGGTTCTCCACCAGCAGCTCCAGCCTGGTGCGCGCTCCCGTGCCCTCCACGGTGAAAGAGGCCGTCTCGCGGTCGAGAACGGTGGCGGGCACTCCGTCGAGGAAGACCTGGGCGCGGTCGTGCAGCCCCGTCACGGTCACCTCCTGCCGGCCCAGGGGCACCAGGGGATGCGCGGTGTAGAGCACCAGGCCCGAGGACTGCCCCAGTTCCTCGAAGCTGAGCGGTGACGGCGCATGCACCGGTTCGGCGGCCGCACGCAAGGCCTCCAGCAGGGCGGCCTGCCGGGTCACCGGCAGCGACCGGGGCGCCAGCAGGGGCGGGTCCGCGGGCAGTGGCCGCTGGGGTGCCGCGGCACCGCGTGCGGCGGAGAGGGTCTCGCGCAGCGCGTGGAACTTAGGGGTGAGCGCGCCGTGTTCGGCGACTGGAGCGTCCGAGTCGTAACTGGTGACGGTCGGCTGGAAGGTCTCCCCGTCGTGGTTGGCGCCCGCCCACAGCCCGAAGTTGCTGCCGCCGTGTGCCATGTACAGGCTGATCGAGCCGTCCGCGTCGAGGAGGTCGCGTACGGCGCCCGCCGCGCTGTCGGCGGAGCGGACATGGTGTTTCTCGCCCCAGTGGTCGAACCAGCCGTTCCAGAACTCGGCGCAGAAGAACGGCTCGCCCCGGCGGCGCGTGTTCAGCAGCGCCGCGGCGTCGGCGGGCCGCGAGCCGAACGTCGCCGCCGTCAGCTCGCCGGGCAGTGTGCCGCCGTCGAGCATCAGCGGTGTGGGTCCGTCGGCGGTGTAGAGGAGTTCGGTGATGCCGCGGTCGACGAGGGCGTCGCGGATCCAGCGGAGGTAGACCTGGTCGTCGCCGTAACTGCCGTACTCGTTCTCGATCTGCACAGCGACGACGGGGCCGCCGTGCGCGGCCTGCAACCCGGCCACCTCCGGGATGAGTGCGTCGAACCAGCGGCCGACCGCCTCCAGAAACGGCGGATGGCTCGTGCGCGGACGCATGCCGGGGATGCCGGTGAGCCAGGCAGGCAGCCCGCCGTTGTCCCACTCGGCGCAGATGTACGGCCCGGGCCGCACGATCACGTCGAGACCGGCCTGCTGGGCCAGCCGGACGAAGCGCGGCAGGTCGCGCCACTCGTCGAAGCGGACGTCTCCGGGGTGGCGCTCGTGGAAGTTCCACGGAACGTAGGTGTCCACCGTGTTGAGCCCGAGGGCCGCCAGCCGGCTCAGGCGGTCCGCCCAGTGCTCGGGGTGGACGCGGAAGTAGTGCAGCGAGCCGGACAGCACCCGGTGGGGGTGGCCGCCGCGCAGGAAACGGCCGTCGGCGTGCGTCAGGGTGGCGGCCGCTCGCCCGGCGGACGAGGCGGCGAATCCTGTGGTCGGTGGGGTCACTTGAGGGCTCCGGCGGTCATGCCCGCGCGCCAGAAGCGCTGGAGCGCGAGGAAGGCGATCACGAGGGGGACGACGGACACCAGCGACCCGATGACCACCAGCGGGGGAGGCACCGCGACATGGCTGGCGTTCCAGCCGACCAGGCCGACGGTGACCGGCTGCAAGCGGTCGTCGCCGAGCACCATCGAGGGCAGCAGGTAGTTGTTCCAGATCTCCACGAGCTGGAACAGGAAGATCGTCACCAGCGCGGGCAGCATCATGCGCAGGCCGATGCTGCGGAAGATCCTGAACTCGCCGGCGCCGTCCAGTCGTCCGGACTCCAGGACCTCGTCCGGCACCGTCTGGGCGGCGAACACCCGCGCCAGGTAGACACCGAACGGGCTGACCACGCTGGGGAGCAGCACCGCGAGCGGGTTGTCGATCAGATGGACCCCGGAGAACATCAGGTACAGCGGCAGCGTGAACAGCACCTTGGGCACCAGTACGGCCGCCAGGATGGTCCCGAACAGCGCACCGCGCCCGGGGAAGTCGTACTTGGCGAGCGCGTAGCCGGTCAGCGCCGACAGCGCCGTGCCCACCAGTGCGCCGACTCCGCAGTACAGCACGCTGTTGAGCATCCAGCGCCAGAAGATGCCGTCGTCCTGGCTGCTGAGCCGCGCGATGTTGTCGAACAGGCCGAAGCCGTCGAACCACAGCCCGGTGCCGGAGAACTGCTCGCCGAACGGCTTGCTCGCCGACACGACGAGCCACCACAGCGGAAACAGGAAGTACAGGGCGGACAGGCCGAGCAGGCCCATGACGGCGCCCCGGCTGACGGGGGTGGTCTCGCGCCGCGGTCTGAGCGCGACCCGCTTCCCTGACACCGTGCTCATGCCTGGCCCTTTCGCTCGGTCAGCTTGAAGAACGCGAAGGACACCACGCCCACCGCCACCGCGAGCAGCACGGACTGGGCCGCCGCGTAGTGGTGGTTGCCCGCCGCGACGGCGCTCTGCGCGGACATGATGGGGGTGAAGGTGGAGGAGATGGACCCTCCGGAGACGGGTTGCAGCACCGTGGGCTCGTTGAACAGCTGGGCCGAGCCGATGATGGAGAACACGGTGGTCAGGACCAGCGCCCCGCGCACGGCCGGGATCTTGATGCTCCAGGCGATCCGGATGGCCGAGGCGCCGTCCATCCGCGCGGCTTCCAGTATCTCGGAGGGGATCGCCTGGAGGGCGGAGTAGATGATGATGGCGTTGTAGCCGGCCCAGCTCCAGGTGACGATGTTGGCCACGGACCACAGGGCCAGGTCCTCGTCGAAGAAGGGGACGGCCGCGCCGAGGGGCTCCAGCAGCCGGTTGATCGGGCTCGACTGCGAGGAGTACATGAACGACCACACGAGCGCGGCGCTCACGCCCGGGATGGCGTAAGGGAGGAAGCTGGAGAGCCGGAAGAAGCCCTTGCCCCGCGCGGACTTGGCGTCGAACAGCAGGGCCAGCACCAGCGCGAGACCCAGCATCACGGGCACCTGGACCACGCCGAACAGCGCGACCCGGATCAGCGAGGAGGTGAACGCGTCGTCCTGGAGCGCCTGGGTGTAGTTGCTGAGCGGGTCGAACCTCGCGGTGGGCGCGGTGAGTCCGAGCCCGGTGCGGTGCAGGGCGAACAGGCTGCTGACGGCTGCGTAGGCGATGGGCGCGAGGTACATGCCGGCGAACAGCACGATGAACGGCGCGCAGAACAGCAGCGGTCTCAGCCGGCGCGCACCTGGTCGTGTCGTTCGGGATCCCGGGCGGCGGCTGCGGCCTGGTGGCGAGGTGCCGGCGGTGCTCCGGTGGGCGCTGGCCCGTACCGGGTCGGCGAGGTGGGTCACAATCTGTCTTCCTTACCTGGAAGCTGCGGGGTGGGTGTCGGGACAGCGGAGGACGGGGCCATCGGGCGCCGGAGCGCGGGCCGCACCGTGCGGAACCCTTGGGGCACACGGGGACGGCGCGGCAGCGAGAGCGGGTGCGCCGGGATGCGGTGGAGCACGATCCGGAGGAGCGGCCCTAGTCCGAGACCGAGAGGCCCTGTTTCTTCATCTCCGTGCGCGTCTTGCCCTGCGCGGTGCGCAGAGCGCCCGCGATGCTTCCCTTGCCCACCCACGCCTTGCCGAGGCCGTCGTTGAGGTCGGTCGACGTCTTGGTCATCAGCGGGCCCCACGTCCAGTCCGGGTCGACGTGCGGGGACGCGTCGGCGAACACCTCGTAGATGTTCTGGCCGCCGAAGTACGGATCGGCCTTCAGCTGCGGCAGGTCGAGCAGGCCGGTTGCGGCGGGGTACAGCGCGGCCTTGTCGACGAGGCCGCCGAACGCCTTCTTGTCGGTGCTCATCCAGTGTGCGAACTCCCAGGCCGCCTCGGGGTCGTCGCACCCCTTGAGGACGGCGGTGGCGGATCCGCCCGAGTTGCCGACCCGCTTCTCGCCCTCCTTCCACTGGGGCATCGGTGCGACGGCCCAGTCGCCGGACGCCTTCTTCACCCCGCCCTTGATGGTTCCGGCCTGCCACACGGCGCCGACGACGGTGGCGATGTCACCGTTGCCGAGCCCGGTGTACCAGGCCTGGTCGTACATCGGCGCACCGCTGACCAGGCCGTCGTCCGTGAGCGACTGCCAGTAGTCGGCGACCTTCTTGTTCGCCGCCGAGTCCATGGTCGTCTGCCAGGAGTCGTGCGCGGTCCCGAACCACTTGGCGCCCGCCTGCCAGGCGAGCCCCGCGTAGTCGTAGTCCATGTAGGGGGAGGAGATGTAGCGCTTCGGGTCCGAGGCGTGGATCTTCTTCGCCGCGGTCCTGTACTCCGCCCAGGTCGCCGGGGGTTCCAGGCCGAGCGAGTCGAAGACCTTCTTGTTGTAGAACAGGGCCATGGGTCCCGTGTCGACAGGGGCGCCGTAGACGTTGCCCGCCAGCGTCACCGACTTCCAGGCGGCGTCCACGTAGTCGTCCTCGTCGGGGGAGGCGTACTCGGCGACGTTCTCCAACGCGCCCTGTGTCGCGAAGCTGGGTATCGTCTCGTACCCGACCTGGGCCAGGCAGGGCGCGTTGCCGGCCTTCACGGCGTTGAGCATCTTCTGATAGCCGCCCTTGGCGCCCGGCTGCACCGACTGGTAGTCGACGCTGATGTCAGGGTGGCTCCTGTTGAACGCTTTCACGGCGTCCGCGTAACCAGGAGCCCAGCCCCAGAATGTTATCGATGCCTTCCCGGAGCCCGAACCGGACCCGGCGCATCCGGAGACGGTGAGGGCCAGGGCGAGAGTCCCCGCCAGTCCGGCACATCGGACAGTGGACCGCTTCACAGCTCCTCCTGGATGCCATGACAGGGCGGAGAAAGGGGGCCTCCGCGGGTCGACGATCAGCGTGGGAGCCGGCTGAGCCCCCCAGGGCTGCCGACCGCTGATGGCCGAAACTATGGCAGAGGATGTTAGCGATGCCAAGAGTCGTTTTCCGGGCTGCACAGAGCGCTGTACGATTCCGGCTGACAGGCCGTGTTGGCGGTATCATCGCGTGGAGTGCTTCGAGGCGGGGACCATGACGAAGCAGGACGACGGCGGGAAGCGGCCGCCGAGCATGACGGACGTGGCCCGGGCCGCGGGGGTCTCCGCGCAGACGGTGTCGCGCGTGCTCTCCCACCACCCCAACGTGCAGGACAAGACGCGCGCCAAGGTCATGGCAGCGGTCGCACAGCTCGACTACCGCCGGAACAACGCCGCTCGCATGCTCTCCTCGGGCCGCAGCCGCACGCTCGGTGTGGTCACTCTGCGGACCAGCTTCTACACGCGGGCAGCGGTCACCTCGGGCATCGAGCGCGCGGCCCAGGCCGCCGGGTACGCGGTCAGCACCGCGACCACCGCCTCGCTCGACACCTCCGCCATCGAGGCCGCCCTCTCCCGGCTCACCGACCAGGGCGTCGAGGGGATCATCCTGGCGGTGCCGCTGATCCACAGCAGTCCGCGGCTCGAACAACTCACCCGGGCCACACCCACCCTCACCATCGACGGCTCACGCACCGATGCCACCGAGGTCGTGGCCGTCGACCAGTCCCTCGCGGCCCGCCTGGCCACCCAGCACCTGCTGGAGCTGGGTCATGAGACGGTCTGGCACATCGCGGGCCCCGAGGAGTGGCTGGAGGCCGCCAGCCGCCGGGACGGATGGCGTGCGACGCTTGAAGCGGCGGGGCGCACGGCGCCACCGCCGCTGGAGGGCGACTGGTCACCCGCGTCCGGGCACCGCAACGGCCTCGTACTGGGACGGATCCGCGACGTCACGGCGGTCTTCGTGGCGGGCGACGAGATGGCGTTCGGGGTCGTCAGGGCGCTGCACGAGCTGGGCAGGCGCGTCCCCGACGACGTCTCGGTGGTCGGCGTCGACGACATCGAACTCGCGGAGTACTGCTCGCCGCCGCTGACCACCGTCGCCCAGCCGTTCGCGCAGATGGGGGAGTTGGCCGTCGCCCACCTGCTGCGGTACATCACCGCTCCGGAGGCGGTGCCCGCGCCCGCGCTGGTGGAACCGCGCCTGGTCGTACGCGCGAGCACCGCACCTGCTCCGGGTTGCAGCCTGCGCGGTACCGGCCGCCCGGCGGGGGCGCGGCGTACTGTCTAGACGCCGTGTGGCGCCGCCGTCTCCCCTTCGGCGCTCGTCGGCTCGTCCGCTCGTCCGCTCGGCGGGAGCGGGGCAGGACGCCGTCAGCTGGGGGCGCCGCGGTCGGGGCGCGGAAACCGTCGCCCTTGGTGGAGATGCCTCGGCCACCGGCGGCCTGCTCGCCGCGGAACCGGGCGGGACCGGTGAGGGATGTGCACAGGTTGGACCAACGGCATTGACAGCACGCTCTTCTCACGGGTACCGACGCTGCCTATATTTTGACGTGCTCGCGCCAACCGTGCCGCACGGTCGGCGTTCGGCTCGTGGCGCCGTCCCGGCGGACCGTCGACCGGTCCTGCCTGTCACTCCGTCCGGGACACCGACACCAGTACCCCCACCGAGCACTTGGAGACAGGTATGTCCAACGACAGACTCCGCGACACCTCCGCCGCCCCCACCGCCACTCCCGCCCCCTCCTCCCGCGGTAGACGCGCCCTCGTCGCGACCGCGCTCTCCCTCGCCCTCTCCACCCTGTCCGTCGGCGCGGCCGGCGCCGCGCAGGCCCCTGACCAGCCCGGCGAACTCCAGCCCGGCGAGGCCTACATGGGCGCGGGCATCGCCGTACACAAGGGCTGGAAGCAGGACGGCGAGCCCAGCCTCGACGCCTCCGTCGAAGGCGTCGACGTCAGCGGACACCAGGGCAACGTCGACTGGCAGGCGCTGTGGGGCAGCGGCGTGCGGTTCGCCTACGTCAAGGCCACCGAGGGCACGGGCTACCAGAGCGACTCCTTCACCCAGCAGTACAACGGCTCCTACGACGTCGGCATGACCCGCGGCGCCTACCACTTCGCGCTGCCGGACAACTCCAGCGGCGCAGACCAGGCCAACTACTTCGCCGACCACGGCGGCGGCTGGAGCAAGGACGGCAAAACCCTCCCGGGAGTCCTCGACATCGAGTACAACCCGTACGGTGCGACCTGCTACGGGCTCAGCCAGGGCGCGATGGTCAACTGGATCAAGGACTTCACCGCCACCTACAAGAGCCGGACGGGGCGGGACGCCGTCATCTACACCACCACCGACTGGTGGACCCAGTGCACCGGCAACAACGCCGGATTCGGCGCGACCAATCCGCTGTGGGTCGCGCGGTACGCCGACGGTCCTGGCGCGCTGCCCGCAGGCTGGGGCTTCCACACGTTCTGGCAGTACACCTCGACCGGGCCCACCGTGGGCGACCACGACAGCTTCAACGGCTCGGCCGAGCAGCTGACGGCACTCGCCAACGGGTAGAACCTGCCGGCCGCGTCACGCCCGTGCCAGGCGGGCGTGACGCGTCGCGTCCCCACCGAAAACCACCGAATCGCCGGTGTACCCCTCGTCCCCGCCCCCGGGGGCTTCTCCCTCTCCACCGCGCCTTCGCCCGCGGCTTCTCCCCGCGCTTCCCTCGCGCGCCTCTCCGCCGCCGCGCGCGTCCGCCTTCTCGGCTCCTCGGTTTCTGGGCCTCTCGGCCACCGTCTGTCGCCGTCGATCGAAGCGGGCTCTTCGCGGCCGTCGCCGCTCGTGCATCCCGAGCCGCTCACCTGCGCCCGCTTGCCTCCGACTCCTCGCGCCGGATGTGCCGAGGTGCTCCCCTGCCGTGCGCGGGGCGGCGCCGTGCCGTCCGCGATGGCCGAGTGACGCGCCGTCCTTTCGGCCCATGGGCTCACTCGGGAGTGACAACGCCTCGCGTGAGTTATAAGCTATAACTGTTCAGTGAGCCGGACACACCGAGTCCGGGGGAGCTTGCGGATAGGGGTACGAAATGACCGCCACGGAAAATGACCTGCACGTCGTCCTCGGCGCAGGCCCGGCCGGGACCACGCTCGCCGCGGAGCTGGCCTCGCGTGGCCACCGGGTCCACCTCGTCGACCGCTCCGGCACCGGGCCCGCCCTCGACGGCGTGACCCGGGTGCGCGGCGATGTCGGCACCATCGAGGGGGCCCGGGCCGCTGTCGAGGGCGCCGCGGTGGTCTACCACTGCGTCAACGTCGCCTACCAGCTTCAGGTCGACATGATGCCCGGCATCCAGGACGCCATCCTCGGCGCCGTCGCAGCCGAGGGGGCCCGACTGGTCGTCCTGGACACCCTCTACCCGTACGGCGAGACGCACGGCGAGGTGATGACCGAGGAGACCCCCTGGCGCGCGACCACCGAGAAGGGGAGGATGCGGGCCGAGCTGGATGAGAAGTACCTGGCCGCGCATAAGCAGGGCCGCGCTGCTGTGGTCATGGGCCGCTCGGCCGACTTCGTCGGGCCCGGCGTGCTCAACTCGACCCTCGGCGGCGCTGTCTTCCCCAGTGCTCTGACCGGCGGCGAGGTGGCCGCTCTGGGCGACATCGACCTGCCGCACAGCTACACCGACATCCGCGACGTCGCCGCCGGGCTTGCCACGTTGGGGGAGAATCCGCACGGTGACGGCCGCGTCTGGCACCTGCCCACCGCCCCGGCCCGCACCACGCGCGAGATCTTCGGAATCATCGAAGCGAAGCTCGGACGGCCCCTGCGCCTCACCGTGCTGCGCGAGCCGCGCCCCTTCGGGCCCTTCGACCAGACGTTCATGGACTCCTACGCCGAGCTGTTCTACCAGCACACCGAGTCACAGATCATGGACTCCACCGCGATGCGGAACGCCTTCGGGGCCGAGCCCCTCGCCCTGGAGGCGACCCTTGAGGACACCATCGCCTGGTACCGCGCCTTCCTCGCCGACGCGCAGTGACGTTTCGCCGGCTCCGGGCGGACGGGGGCCGCGCCCGGAGCCGGCGAGACGGTCAGTGGCCCAGCAGGGCGTCCAGTTCGGCCGCGAAGAGCAGGGCGGGGTCGAACCCCATCCCCGCGAAGTGACCGGCGACCTCCAGGGACAGGATGCCGTGCAGCCGGGTCCAGAGGGTCAGGGCGCGGTGGAGGACGGCGGACGGTGCGGGGTGGTCGGCGGCCCACTGCCGGTGGCTGTCGAGATGCGCGTCGAACGGCGTCGCGGGGCTCTCGAAGGTGTGGGCCGCGAAGGCGTCGATCAGCACCGCCATGATCCGGGAGGCGATGGCGGTGACGTCGTCGGGGGCGCGGTAGCCGGGGATGGGTGTGCCGAAGACGAGGAGGTACCGGTGGGGGTCCTCCAGGGCCCAGCGGCGCCATTCGTGCGCCAGTCCGGTCACGTCGGCACCGGCGTCGAAGGCGGCGCGGATGGCGTCGGCGAGGCTTTGGTAGGCGTCCCTGACGAGTTCGGTGATCAGCTCGTCGCGGCCGGCGTAGTAGCGGTACAGCGCCGGGCCGCTCATGCCCAGCTGCTTGGCGATCGCGTTGAGGGAGAGGGCGGACGCTCCGGCCGTGGCGATCTGCTCCCACGCGCGTTCCTTGATCTCTCCGCGAACCTGTGCGCGGTACCGCTCACGGGGGCTCTTCGTGCCCGATTCCGGCATCGGCGTGCACCTCTCCGCGCTCTCCAGGTTTCAGCGATATCGATCGGTTACAAGTTATCACGAAGACTAGGGCCCCTATGGGCAATTGAGTACTCGGGTGACGCGTGACGGGGCGCCGGTGGTCAGTGTCCGAGGCGGTCCGGTCCCGCACCGCGGGGCGGGGAACGGGCGGCGCGGAACCGCGGGGTGTGCCTCGACGTCATGGGCAGGGACATGGCCGGTCAGTGGTGTGCGGTGCTGACCGGCGGCGGGCCGGACGTACGGATGTGAGGGAGTCGCCACGGTGGGCGCGGTCAGGGTCGGCGGAAGCGGTGGCGGACGTACCGCGCGGGGCGAGGCGTACGCGGTGAGGCGGGGGAGGGGCACGTTGCGCGCGCTCGCCCTCGTACTGGCACTGCTGGGAGCCCAGACCGTGGCGGTCGCATGGCCCGCGTACGCGTGCGGCTGCGGTGCGATGGTGCCGGCGGACCAGTCCCGTATCGGCGTGAACCAGGAGACCTCGGCGGTGCGCTGGGACGGGCATACCGAGCAGATCGTCATGCGCCTGACCGTCCACGGTGACGCCGAGGAAGCAGCCTGGATCATGCCCGTACCGCACCGTGCCTCGGTGAGGTTGGGGGAGAGCCGGCTGTTCGACGAACTCGCCGCGCTCACCGCGCCGCGGCCCGAGGAGCGGCCCTACTTCTGGCCCCGCTCGGGGGACTGGCCCTTCGGGGACACCGACGGGGCCGCGGCGCCTCCCGGGGCGGCGGCCCAGGGCCCCGGCGTCGACGTGGTGGGACGCGAACGGCTGGGGCCCTTCGACGTGGCCAGGCTCGCGGCCGACGACCCCGACGCGCTGCGCGACTGGCTGCGCGACAACGGCTTCCGCCTCCCGCCTCGGGTGGCCGGCCAACTGGCTCCTTACGTCGAGCGGAACTGGGAGTACGTCGCCGTACGACTGGCACCGGGCAAGCAGCAGGGTTCCCCCGACGCTGCCAACGGCGGCGGTGCTGCCGACGGTGGGGACGCCGCCGGGAACGGTGGCGACGGTGGCGCGCAGAACGTGCGGGGCAGGGTTCTTTCGGGCGCCTTGCAGCCCCTGCACCTGACCTTCTCCTCCGACCGGCTCGTCTACCCGATGCGCCTTTCGCATGCCGCCCGAGAGCCGCAGAGTCTGGGCCTGTACATCCTGGCACCGCACCGGATGGAGACCCGCGACGCGATCGGCGGACGTACCCCCGAGGTCACCTTCGCGGACCGGCTGGAGACGGCCGACCAGCCCGAGTTGGTGCGGGAACTGGCGGACGGCGACGTACACCTCACCGCTCTCCAGCAGAGCTTCCCCGAACCGGAGAAGATCACCGGGGACCACGTGCTGCGCCGCGCCGCCTCCGACAGTCCCTTCCACCGCACCTATGACCGGGACGTCCTGCTGCGCTGGGGCGGCGTCCCTGCCTGGACGGTGACGGTGGGCGGCGCGCTGCTGCTCGTCCTGGTGGTCGTTGTGGCCCTGCTCGTGCGCCGCGGACGCCGACGGAACACGCCTCCCCGGCATCCGGCCTGCCCGCCGTGTGAGGCGTAAGGACGCCTCCTCTTCGGGCAGGTGGCTGAAGGCCACGTCGGCGCCCTCGCGGGCGAACGCGACCGCGTCGGCGCCGCCCGCCGCGCGCCGTGGGCGGTGGCGTGACCCTTGCAGGGCCGTCACCGGCCAGACCGGTGACGGCCCGGAGGGACCCCGGGTCAGGAGGCCACGGTCTCGCCGGGCGGGAAGCGGTCCCAGAGCAGCAGCAGCACGCGGGGGTCGACGTTGCCGCCGCCTGCGCTCTGTGCGGCCTTCACGTCCCGCGCGCCGTAGGCGTCGTCGCCCATGCCGGATGCCCCGTCGATGCCCTCCGGACACCTCAACATCCGACTCGACAACTTCACCGGAGACAGCTCCCTGCGGCCTGCGGTCTTCGAGGCGGACTGGGTCCGCGTCTACGGGCGACGGACGGGCCGGGCGCCCGGCGAACATTCCCCACACGGCCGGACGGCCTCGCCGAACAGCTGCCGCTTGCTGCCGAAGGCGGCGTACGACTGCCCGCCCAGGGGGGCGCAGCCGGCCGCTGGCAACCGTTCGCCTCGCCCCCGTCACCGGACCTGAGCCGGTGCCGCCGCGAGCCGGCGGTGCCTCGGGTGAACCGTCCGCCGCGCGCATCCGTCGTGCGTGAGCAGACAAAACTGACCCGAGAGGCGTGTTCTGTGCGCGAGAGACCACTTTCATCACTTCGATCATTCCGGCCACTTCTGTTCGCTCTTCTGCTGGTTGTCGCTGCCGTCTCGGCCGTCGCCTCGGGAGGGTTCGGAGGAGGGAGTTCCGACAACTCGAAGGACCACGTCACCGAGGCGGCGGCCGCCGGCGACGGCGAGCACACGGTCACCCTGCGGAACCAGACGGGGAGTCGCGTCTGGGTCGGCGCCACGGTCAACGCGGACGGGTCCACTCCGCTCACCGACCTGCCCGTGCTGGACCCGGGGAAGTCGGCCACCATCACCGTTCCCGAGCGCTCGGACGCGGGGCACTGGCGCGGCAAGTTCTTCGCCCGGCAGGGGTGCACAGGGGAGTCCGGCAGCACGTTCCACTGCGCCGTGGGTGACTGCGGGCCGTACGCCGACCGCTGCACCACGGGTGAGCAGCCCGTCAGTCTCGCGGAGTTCAACTTCGACCCCGCGGACACGGCGGCGCCCTGGTACAACGTCAGCTACGTCAACGCCGTCTCGGCAGCCGTCACGATCACTCCCGACGGAGCGACCCCGCCCGAGAACGGCGGGCAGTGCTCCTCGGTGGGCTGCCCCGTCGATCTGCTGTCCCACTGCCCGCCCGAGAACCTGACCAAGGACAAGCAATCGGGCAAGCCGCTGGTGTGCGTCAACCCGAACCGCGACGCGAAGACGGCCTACAGCGAAGCGCTCACCAAGCAGTGCCCGACGGCGTACGCGTGGTCCAAGCACGACGCCGAGCAGGGCAACCAGGTCGTGCGCCAGTGCAGCGAATGCAAGGGCATGACCGTCACCTTCCACGGCTCCGGCGGCTCCGAGAAGCCCGGCACCGACCCCGGGGAGAGGCCCGGGCACGGCGACGACCCCGGCTCCGGTGACCATCCCGCGGCGGGACATGCCAGGGGCGTGGCGCTCAACCCCGTCGACGGTGCCGCGCAGGCGCTGGACGACTCCAACGCGTCCTGGTTCCACAACTGGACCTCTTCGAGCGCCGGAGTCGCCAAGCCGAAGGGCGTCGAGTACGTCCCGACGATCTGGGGCGCCGGCTCGGTCACCGACGCCGAGCTGGACAAGGCGAAGAAGGAGGGCAAGAACCTCCTGACCTTCAACGAGCCCGACCTGCCGCAGCAGGCCGACATGACACCTGAGCAGGCCCTCGACCTGTGGCCCCGCCTGGAGAAGACCGGCCTGAACCTGGGCGCCCCGGCGGTCGCCGTCAACGCCGACAAGCCCGGCAGCTGGCTGGACCGCTTCATGAAGGGAGCTCAGGAGCGCGGCCTGCGGGTGGACTTCATCCCGGTGCACTGGTACGGCTCCGACTTCGGGCCGGACGCCGCCAATCAGCTGGCCGGCTACCTCAAGCGCGTCCACGACCGGTACAAGAAGCCCGTCTGGCTGACCGAATACGCTCTCATCGACTTCACCAAGGACGCCCCCCGCTACCCCAGCCAGGAGGAGCAGGACGCCTTCATCACGTCCTCGACGAAGATGCTGGAGGGGCTGGACTTCGTGAAGCGCTACGCCTGGTTCGCCCTGTCGACCGAGACCAGCCCGACCGGCCTCTACAACGGCACCAACGCGAAGGGAGGCGCGAAGATCTACCGCGACGCCGGCTGAACGTCCGCGCCGACGAGGCGCGCCGACGCGCTGAACTGACGCGCCGACGCGGTGATCCGGCACGCTGACGCGGTGAACGGCACGCGGGACCGGGTCCCGCGTGCCGTCTCCCGTCTCCGGCCTCCCGCTTCCGGCCCTGGCGGCACCGGCACGAGAGGGGCACACCGTGCGGAGGGTTCGTCGCACGCCGGTTGAGGCTTCGCGCGCCTTCTCCGCTCCGCAGTTTGTTGTTCGGCCTGCGTGCCCGCACTCGTACGGTGCTGAGTCAGGTGCTCCGGCGATCGCCGACCGCGACGGACTGCATGTCGGGGCGATGGAAGAGATGCACAAAGTATCGCAACCACACAGGCAGCGTGCAGATGCTTACCAGCACTACAGGGCGCCTCGCCCCCCTCTCTCACGACCGAGTGGTCGGAGCGAGACGCAGCAGTGGGCGGAAGCGTTGAAAGGACGTGCTGAGCAGGCCCGGGTAGGCGTGAACTCGCTGCCACTGCGCGTTGGCTTCCAACTCAGCTGGACGCTTCTCGATAGCCTGGCGATGCGCGTCGGCGGAGATCCACAACGCGTAGTTGAACACCTTGGTTCCGTCCGGGCTCACGTAGAAGTGGGCTGAGAGGAGTCCCTTGGCCGGCGGTGTGCCGGCGCTGCTCTCGAACATCGCATCCACCAGCCGGTTCGCCCGCTCAGCGTCGGGGCCGTCAAAGATCCGGGTGACCAGCACGGCGCACGCTGCCTCGGCCGCCGGGCCGTAGGCGGGCGTGCTGCGCCGCAGCACGCCCGCGGTGACGCCGGTCCTCTCGATTCCGGGCACGGCCGCGTCCACCTGCTGTTTCCACGTCAGGTCCTGAGCCGGAACGTCGTCCAGGTCGTCCACCTGGGAGAAGTGCAGCAGCGTGGTGCCGTCGTCAGCAGCCAGAACCGCGTACGAGCGCAGACCAGGGCCCGGCCAGGGTCTGCCGCGCCAGGCATCGGCGATCGCCTCCGCGACGACATGCTGGCGCTGCGGCGTGCCCACCTGCCAGCAACCGAACACCGCCGCTGCCGTGGAGACCGGACCGAGTGCGGATTCGATACCTGACCTCATCAGCAACCTCCTGTTGTCCCGAACGTTGACGAGCGGTGCCCACAGGCGGCGACCACCAGCCAAAGCCTCCCACGGTGGAGCCCGACCGGTGGGTGCACGACGTTCGCGGTGACGCCGAGACCTCACCAAAAGAGCCGAGGTCTCCCCCGGAGGTCTCAGGCCGACGATGCGTCCCCACGTCGCTCTACGCTCGCGATGGCCCCGAGCCGGCTCGCCGATCAGCAGCGGGGCGGGCCCCAGGATGCCGACCGCACCCGGACACCGCTCAGCGATCGGGCACGGGCGCTCACCTCAGGTCGGACATGTCGAGCACGAAGCGGTAGCGGACATCGCCTCGGCGGAGGCGGTCGAGGGCTTCGTTCACCCTTTCCGACGGGAGCAGTTCGATGTCGGCGGTGATGCCGTTGGCGGCGCAGAAGTCCAGCATGGCCGCGGTCGCGGGGCAGCCTCCGGAGCCTGCTGAGCTGAGTTTCTTGCGCCCGATGAGCAGGTCGAGGGTCTCCACCGTGACGGGTCCGAGATGCCCGAGGTGGCTGAGCGTGCCGTCCAGGGCGACCAGGCGCAGATACGGGCCCAGGTCGTGTGGCGCGGAGATGGTGTCGATGACGACGTCGAAGCCGTCCCTGGCCCCGGCCATGGCCTCCGGGTCGGTGGACACGATCAGTCCGTGGGCGCCGAGGCGACGCGCGTCGTCGGCCTTGTCGGGCGAGCGGCTGATGACCGATGTCGTGGCGCCGAGTGCCACGGCCATCTTGACCGCGAGATGCCCCAGACCGCCCAGTCCCGCTACGCCGACGCGGCTGCCGGGGCCCACGCCCAGGGCGTGCAGAGGTTCCCAGACGGTGACCCCAGCGCACAGCAGGGGAGCGGCCGCGGCAGGGTCCAGGCCCGAGGGGAGCGGGTGCGCGAACCTGTCGCGCACGACGTATTCCCGGGAGTACCCGCCCAGCGTGGTCGAGCCGTCGTGCCGGTCGGTTCCGCCGTAGGTGAGGGTCGGGAAGGCGTGGCAGAAGTTCTCCTGGCCGGCCAGGCACATGGGGCACTCGCCGCACGCGTCGACGATGTTGCCGACCGCGACCCGGTCGCCGCGGGACAAGCCGGTGACCGCGGTACCGGTCTCGGTCACCACGCCGGTGAACTCGTGTCCCGGCACCAGCGGGCGCCCGGCTGCGTCGTCGTGGTCGCGGAGGGCGTGCAGGTCGGTGTGGCAGACGCCGCAGTAGTCGATCCGCACCGCGACGTCGTCGGGGCGCAGTTCGCGACGCTCCAGCGCGGCGCGTCGCAGTGTCGCCGGGCTGCCCGTCGCCTGCCATCCGCTCGTTGTTCGCACAGTGCCTCCCGTATAAACAGACTGTTCGGTCTGTTTGACCATAGGCGCACTCTCCGTGCCAGGCAAACCAACTGTTCTGTCTGATAGCGTCCCCGGCATGGCGGATCAGCCCCTGACCTCGCGCGGAGCCGCGACCTACCAGCGCATCCTCGACGTGGCGACCCAGGAGTTCGCCCAGCACGGGATCGCCGGAGCGCGCATCGAGCGGATCGTGTCCGCCGCGCGCACCAACAAGGCTCAGCTGTACGCCTACTTCGGCAACAAGGAGAAGCTCTTCGACGCGATCTTCTTCGGCTCGCTGGAGCGGATCACGAACGTCGTGCCGATCGACGCCGACGACCTCGCGGACTGGGCCGTCCGCCTCTACGACGAGTATCTCCGCCGCCCCGACCTGATCCGGCTGGCCACGTGGGCGCGCCTGGAGCGCAGGCCGGTCGGCCACCTCGTCGAGGACCACGACCGCCTCGACGACCGCAAACTGGGTGCCATCGCCGAAGCCCAGGCCGCAGGGCGGGTGCGCCAGGGAGACCCGTTCGACGTGATGGCCATGGTCATCGCCATGTCGATGGCCTGGTCGCCGGTCAGCAACGTCTACGCGGCAACGGACGACGAGCCCGCGGACGTCCACGACCAACGCCGCGCCCTGCTCCGCGAAAGCGTCCGCCGCGCTGTCGCCGCCGAGTGACGGAAGCGCCGGGATGCCGCCTGCCGTGGGTGCGGGAGCGCCGGGGTGTCGCCGGCGGATGACGGGAGACGGGGAAATGCCCGACGGCCGTCCGGAGGAGAGGCTGGAGGGGAGAGGGCGGCGGGAGGTGCCTCGCCCGGTGGCGACGTGTGTGAGGATCACCGTCATGGGTTTCTGCGCCGGCAGCCACCGCGTCCTCGGAGGCCGAGAAACAGGCGGCTGCCGTCCGCCGAGTACCTACGGCGGCACGGGTGCGCCACCACCCGCCACCCGCCGCGGGTCGCCCGATGAGAGGAAGGCCCCGTGACGAGACGGGATTCTCCTCTGCGGCCGTTCGTCGCCACGCTTGTTCCCTACGATCTCGGTCCTGGCCCCGTGGGCGTGCATCGCGGGCTTCCCTCCACCACACTGTCGCTCACCCTTCCCGAGGCCGATCCCGTCGAGATCGGGTGGCTCGCACACCCCTCATCGCGCCGCCGCCATCGGGCCGCCGTGGCCGGCCTGCACCTCGATCCGGCGCAGATACGGCAGAGCGGATGCACCCGGGGGGTGTACCTCGCGCTCACCCCGCTGGGCGCCGCCGCCCTGCTGGGCGTTCCGGCGTCCGCTCTGGCCGGGCATGTCGCCGATCTCGCCGACGTCGTGCCCGCGCTGGCGGACCTGCCGGAGCGGCTGGCAGCCTGCCGGACCTGGCCGCAGCGTCGCACGCTGGTCGAACGCTCCCTGCTCGCAGGGCTGGGCAGGCACGGAGAACGTGGGGACGCCCCGGAACTGCGGGCCATGCTCGCGGCTCTGTCCCGCACCCCTCGGGTGCACGAGGCAGCTCAGCTGCTCGGATGTTCCAGGCGGCACCTGAGCGGCAGGGTGCGCACGGAAGTTGGGGTGACAGCGAAGGAGTACCAGCGACTGGTCCGCTTCGCGTCGGCCCGGAGCAGACTCGCGGCCGCCGGCACCCCGCAGGCCGCCTTGGCGGACGTGGCCGCCGCGTCGGGGTTCGCCGACCAGGCCCACCTGTCCCGGGAGTGGCGGGCCATGGCCGGGTGCACGCCCACCGGGTGGCTGCGCGCCGAGGGCCCGGCGACCCGAGGCTCGGCGGCCCGAAGCCCGGTGGTCCGGGGCCCGGTGGCCCGGGGTCCGCGGGTTCGCGAGGTGCCGTCCGGCGAGGAGACCGCGGTCGGCTGATTTCCGGTTCGGACCGGGCCGGACCGGGCCGGACCGGGCCGGGTCGGGCCGGGTCGTTCCCGAATGTTCAAGACTCCGCCGCCACCCGGCCGCAGGATCGGAGCATGACGAAGCCGCAGATCCTCCCTCGCCTGATCGTGTCGGAACCCGACCGCGCCTCGGCGTACTACCGGGATTTCCTCGGCGCCGAGGAAGTGTTCCGTGCCCTGGGTGACGACGGTCGGCCCACCGTCGTCGAGCACCTCCTCGGTGCCACGTCCTTCCGGGTCTCACCCGCCGTCCCGGCGTGGGGATGGCTGTCCCCGGACGACCTGGGAGGCTCCCCGGTCCTGTTGGAGATCGAAGTCGACGACCCGGACGAGACCGGCGCACGGATGACGGACAACGGCGCCGAGACGGTCGTCCCGATCGAGAACCGGCCCTACGGCAAGCGCTCGGGCCGCATCCGTGACCCCTTCGGGCACCTGTGGATCGTCACGGGCGAGCCGCGTTGAGCCAGCGCCACCGCCCTGGCCGCCCGGAGGCTCGTCCGGTGCGGCGAAGCACCTGCCTCCGGCGCGGTCCGGCGCCCGGTCTCCGAACCGGATCAGCTTACGGGTGGGCCCTGGGCGGGGGATCGCCGGTAGACGGAGGCGAGCAACTGCTCCTTGGCCGGGCCGTGGACCGCCCAGCGCAGCCGCCACTCGTCGGGGGAGACCACCGTGTAGTCCCCCTCGTACAGGTCGGCGCCGCACTGGTGCGACACGGTGCAATGCCCGCTGCTCAGATCGAGAGAGTGGAAGTGCCGGCCGTCCGTGAAGGTGACCTCGGCGCTGCCGTCCGCACCGGGCACCAGCCGCAGCGTTCGCCCGGCCTCGCGCCGGGCCCCGCCCCACTCCAGCGTGCCCTCCTCCACGTGCAGCCACCCGGAGTCCGTACCGGGCTCAAACCTCGCCCGACCGGTGAACCAGCCGCTGTGCCCGTTCCGTTCATCGCGCAGCTCGCGGCGCACGGTCCACTCTCCGGCCAGGTAGGAGAGGACTTCGGCGGCGGGGTGCGGTGCGTCGTCCATGCCAGCAGTGTCGCAGGCCGGGTGCGGGACCCCTGAGGCGCGCCGACTGCCGCGGGTGGCGGCCGGACGCCGGCAGGCGGAGTGCCGCGCACCACGTCCCGGCGGACGCCGGCTGACCCGGGCTCGGCCGGGGACCGGGGGCCGCCGGACCGGCGGCCCCCCGGCCCCCGGTTCTACTCCGGCACCAGCACCGACACCGCGTGCGGCACGCAGTCGACCGCCAGCGGCAGGTCCGAGATGAACTCCCCGTCCGCGTAGGCGAACACGTCGGGCGCGGCCAGCTCCACGTGGCGGGCGCGGTAGGTGCGCACCTTCGGGTGGGTGACGTGGGAGCCGCTGTAGAACCGTGGCAGCGTGGTCATCAGCCGTACGGCGGGTGCGCTCTCCACGACGGTGACGGCCAGTTCCCCGTCGTCCGGTACCGCGTCGGGGCACACCTTCATGCCGCTGCCGTAGTAACAGGTGTTGCCGACGGCGACGAGCGTGGCGTCGAGCGCCAGCTCCTTCTCGTCGAGCCGCAGCCGGAAGGGGAGTGGGCGCAGCCTGGCGAGTTCGACGAAGGTGGCGACGGTGTAGCGGGCACCGCCGCGAGGCCGGCGCAGCGCGTTGGCCCGCCGGGTGACCAGGGCGTCGAAGCCCGAGGCCAGGACGGTGCCGAACCAGCGGTCTCCGCATCGCGCGAGGTCCACGGCGCGCCGGGTGCCGTCGGTGATCAGGCGCGCGGCGGCGGCAGGGTCCCGGCGCGGTATGCCCAGGGCGCGGGCGAAGTCGTTGCCCGTGCCCGCCGGGACCACCGCAAGCGGCACCCCGGAGCCGGCGACGGCCTGGAGCCCCAGGTGTACCAGGCCGTCACCGCCGACGACGGTGAGGACGTCGGTGCCGGCGGCGAGGTGGTCGCGGGTGCGCTCCAGGGTGTCGGCGGGATCGCTGCCCGAGACGAGTGTCGCGTCCCATCCGGCCCGCGCCAGGTGGCGCAGGGCCACCTCCGCGTTCTTGGCCGAACTTCCGGTCAGTGAGGCCGGGTTGACGAGTACGGCTGTGCTCGGTCGGGGGGTCATGAGGCCGCGGAGGGCTGGGTGGCGGCCGGCGGGATGAGCTTGCCCGGGTTCATGACGCCCGCGGGGTCCAGCGTCCGCTTGACGGCGGCGAGCACCTCCACACCGAGGGGGCCGACCTCCGCCTCCATCCAGCGACGGTGGTCCTGGCCGACCGCGTGGTGGTGCGTGATCGAGCCCCCGGCTGCGGCGATCGCGTCCCCCGCCGCCGTCTTGGCCGCCCGCCAACGGGACCGCGGTTCCTCGCCCGCGTCCGCGGCGACGGTGAAGTACAGCGAGCCGCCCGACGGGTAGGCGTGGGAGAGGTGGCAGAAGACCACCGGTGTCGACGTGGCTGTCGTCAGGTGTGCGGTCAGCGTGGCGGTCACGGTCTCGCGCAGCGCGGCCAGGCCCGCCCAGGAGGTCGCCGTCTCCAGGGTCTCGGTGAGGACGCCGGTGTCGAGGAGGGCGTCGCGCATGTACGGGCCGGAGAAGCGCGAGCGCCGCCAGGCGGCCGCCACCTCGTCGTCCAGGCGGCTTCCGTCGTGCGCGGTCAGCACCTTGCGCACGGCCTCGCCGCGGCGCGCGACCTCCTCCGGGTCGCCTTCGTGGCTGACGACGGACAGGCAGCCCTCGGGCGCGGCGGAGCCGGCGATGACGGCGTTGACGAACGTCTCCGTCTCGTCCGAGACGCGTATCGCGGTCGGCAGCAGCCCGCGCTGGGCGAGTGCGCGCACCGCGGCGGTGCCCGCCGCGAAGGAGGGGAAGGACCAGGCCTCGTCCCGGCGTTCGGGGGGTGCGCGGCGTACGCGGACCGTCACCTCGGTGAGGACGCCGAGCGTGCCTTCGGAGCCCAGGAAGAGCTGCCGCAGATCAGGACCCGCGGCCGTGGCCGGGGCGCGGCCGAGGTCGAGGGTGCCGCGCGGGGTGGCGACCTTGAGCGCGGTGACCATGGCGTCGAAGCGGCCGTAACCGGCCGAGGACTGGCCCGCGGAGCGGGTGGCGGCGTACCCGCCGATGGTGGCGAACTCGAAGCTCTGCGGGAAGTGGCCCAGGGTGTAGCCCTCGGCTCCGAGGAGTTCCTCGGCCTCGGGGGTGCGCAGGCCCGCCTGGAGGGTAGCGGTGCCGGACTCCTCGTCCAGCTCCACCAGGGCGTCGAGCCGTCGCAGATCGAGGCTGACCAGCGCCGGATGGCCTTCGCGTGCGGGCTCCACACCGCCGACGACGCTGGTGCCACCGCCGAACGGCACGACCGCCACGCCGTGTTCCGCGCAGATCTCCACGAGGGCCTGCACCTGCGCGTGCGTGCCCGGCGTCACCACCGCGTCGGGGGCGTGCCGGGCGTCTCCCTCCCGGCGGCGCAGCAGATCGGGGGTGCTCTTGCCGCCCAGGTGCAGGATCCGGGCCGCGTCGTCGGTGCGCAGGTGCTCCTCGCCGACGACCGCGGTGAGCGCGGCACGCGCCGGCCCGGGCAGCGCGCTGGGCGGCAGCCGCAGCGCCGAGCGCTCCACGCGCGGGGGCGCTGCGGCGCTGACCCCGAGCGTCTCGACGAGGAGCCGCCGCTGGGAGTCCTCCAGTTGACGGGCGTGTGCCGGGTCGCCCCAGGCGTTCCAGGCCATGTCACCGACGCGGCGAGTGGGTCGCTTCATGGCGTACAGTCTTACACGTGACGTCAATTCGTAAAACCTCTGGGCGGAAGAACGAGGACGACATCCTGGACGCCGCACGCGCGTGCGTCGAGGCCTTCGGGGTGCGGCGCACCACGCTCACCGACGTGGCCCGTCGCGCCGGAGTGAGCAGACCGACCGTCTACCGCCACTGGCCCGACATCTCCTCGCTCGTCGGCGACTTGATGACACGGGAACTGAAGGCCCTCTTCGCCGAGGCCGTGGCCGAGGCGACCGAGGCCGACGCACTCGGCCGCATCGTGCACGGCGCCACCGGCACGGTGCGCGCGGTATGGCACCACTCGCTGTTCAGCCGCTTCCTCGACAGCGAGGCGGAACTGCTGGCCACCTACGTCTTCCACCGGCTGGGCTCCAGCCAGCACGCCGCCCTCGACCTGCTGAACGCCCAGATCACCGAGGGGCAGCGCGATGGCTCCGTACGCGCCGGCGAGCCCGCCGAACTGTCCCGCGTCGTCCTGCTGACCGTCCAGTCCATCGGAGCCTCCCGGCGGCTGGTGGAGGACACCCTCACCGAGGACGCCCTCCTCGACTCGCTCGGCCGGCTCCTCACCGGCTACCTGCGTGACTGGAGCGCCGCCGCATGACACGACCGACCGAACACACCACCTCCCTCAACGCCGCGCGGCGCGCCCGCTCCCTGGACTGGCTGGCCACCGGGCCCACCGTCGACCTGCTGGTCGTCGGCGCGGGCGTCACCGGCGCCGGCATCGCGCTCGACGCGGCCTCACGCGGACTCAGCGTCGTCCTCGTCGACCGCCACGACCTGGCCTTCGGCACCAGCCGTTGGAGCTCGAAGCTGGCACACGGCGGACTGCGCTACCTGGCCAGTGGAGACGTGGGCATCGCCTACGAGTCGGCACGCGAACGCGGCATCCTGATGAGCAGGACCGCCCCCCACCTCGTCCGTGCCCTGCCCATGGTGCTCCCGCTGCACCCGCACACCTCCCCCGCCCGTGCCCTGTGGACCCGCGCCGGCTTCCTCGCCGGGGACGCCCTGCGCGTCGGCGCCAGGGTCGGCGCCCGCACCCTGCCGCCTTCGCGGCGCATACCCGCGCCACTCACCCTCGCGCTGGCCCCGGCCGTGCGCGCTGACGGCCTGCGCGGCGGCCAGCTGTCCTTCGACGGGCAGCTCACCGACGACGCGCGACTCGTCGTGGCCCTCGCCCGCACCGCCGCGGGCCACGGGGCGCACGTCCTCACCCGGTGCGGTGCCCAGCACCTCACCGGCGACGGCGCCGAACTGCGCGACGAACTCACCGGCGCCCGCGTGCAGGTACGGGCCCGGAGTGTCGTCAACGCGGCCGGCGTCTGGGCCGGAACGCTGGTGCCCGACGTCACCCTGCGGCCCAGCCGCGGCACGCACGTCGTCCTGCCCGCGGCACGCCTGGGCAACCCCCGCGCCGCGCTGACGGTCCCGGTGCCGGGGGAGTCCAGCAGGTTCGTCTTCGCCCTTCCGCAGGGAGACGGCCGCGTCTACGCCGGCCTCACCGACGAGCCCGTCGCAACCGTTCCCGACATACCGCAGGCACCGGAAGAGGACATCGACTTCCTCCTGCGCACGCTCTCCGGCGCGCTGGCCACCCCGTTGGAGAGGACGGACGTCATCGGCGCCTTCGCCGGGCTCCGGCCCCTGCTGGAGACCACCGGGACGGCACGCACCGCCGACCTCTCGCGCCGCCACGCCGTCCTCACCTCACCGGACGGCGTCATCACCGCGGTCGGGGGAAAACTCACCGCGTACCGGGCGATGGCCGAGGACGCGGTCGACGCCGCCGTCGCGCGCGCCGGGCTCGACGCGGGACCCTGCCGCACCCAGGCCCTCGCCCTCGTCGGCGCGGGCACAGCGCCCACCGCCGCCCGCGAGGTCCCGGCCCGGCTGCGCGCCCGGTACGGCAGCGAGAGCGCGGCCGTCGTCGCGCAGGCGAACGGCGACCCGGACCTGCTGGAACCCGTGGCGGCCGGGGTCACCGCGGCGGAACTCCGCTTCGCCGCCCGGCACGAGGGCGCCCTCGACGAGTCCGACCTCCTCGACCGCCGCACCCGCATCGGCCTCGTCGCGGCCGACCGCGACCGCGCGCTGGCGGCGGCACGCGAGGCACTGGTCTCGGCGGAAGCGGTCACAAGCACCGGCTGACGGGCCGCCCGGCCGGCCGGGGCGGCGGTCTGCGAACCCTCAGCGTTCCCCGGAAGGAACGTATGACGCGCTCGGAAACCGAAGGTGGATTGCCAGGCGATGCTCGCTCCTGAGGCCGTCTCTAAGGCGACTCGGTCCCCGGCCCGGGAGAAGCGCACCCGAGGATGCCCGCCGGCGCGACTCCGCTTCGGGCACCTCGTCTGCGGCGGCGGCACCGGGGCGGCCGGCCGTTTGGCGACGAGCGGTCCCGGGTCCGACACTGATCCCATGGCCAGGGCGACGAGGGAACCACTGCCCGGCGGCGGACTCGTCCTCACCATGCCCGAGGACGGGCCCCGTCGGCCCCCGCTGCGCTTCGAGCGGGCGACGGACCGCCGCTGGGCCCTGCGGCAGGGCGAACGGCCGCTGATCAGGGCCCGCTCCGAGGGCGACGGCTGCTGTCGCGACCTGCGCCTGCGCCGGTTGCCTGGATACCGCTCACCGCTGCCGCACCTGTCTGCCGCGAGGATGCGGACCGCACCCGACTGGCCACACCTGTACGCGCGGTGGCTGGAGGACACGGGGCACGGCCCACTCCACCGCGGGCGCTGGCTGGTCAACCGGCGCACCAGCTTCACCCCGGGTATCTGGGACTGCGACCTCGTCCAGGACTGGCCCGAGGCCGCCCTCGAACTGCTCTGCGGCGGCGGCTGGCACGGCGTCCTGCCGCTGCGGCCGCTCCCGGCGCCTGACGCCGCACGCGTGAAGGCGTACCGCAAGCACGCCCGCGAGGGAACCCTCGCCCCCGTCCTGCTGTGGTGGGTGTCCTTCCTGGACGGCTGGCTGCTCCTCGACGGCCACGACCGGGCCGCGGCCGCCCTGGCGGAGGGCGCGCCGCCGGAGTGCGTCGAGCTGGTCCGCGTAGCCGACGACGCCCACTGGCGGGCGACCGCAGCCAAGATCACCGAGGCGCACGAGGAGCGGGCGGCGCGACTGGCCGCGAGCCCGGCGGGTCCGCGCACCGCACACCACCGGCAGGCGCTGGACAGGGGCTACGCCGAGGTGATCTCCGGTCTGCCGTACGACGCGGACGCCACCCCGGTCTTCGAGCCCGCCCGCGAGTGACGCGCTCGGACGGTCTGCGCGCAGGCCGCCGCCTGGTCGCAGAGCGGTCCGTCCGTGCGGGAGCACGTCGTCTCGCAGCCGCCGCAGGGCGACGCCGGAGGCGACGGGGTGGGCGGCAAGGAGGGAACATGCCCGCACAGGCGTCGCGCCGCAACGTCGTGGCCGCGGCCGGGGGGACTCGCCGCCGCGGGTGTGAGCGGGACCTCTCTGGCCTGCCCTGCCGCAACCGTGCCCGGTCAGTCCCGCGCCAGGGACGTCAGCACGAGCGCCGTCAGAGCGGCGCGTTCGACCATGCCCCGCACCGAGGTGTTCTCCGAGCGGGCGTGTGCCCCTGATCCGGTCGCGCCGATACCGTCGAGCACCGGGACGCCCGCGGCGACGACGAAGTTCCCGTCGCTGGCGCCGCCGACCGAGGTCTCCCGCAGGTCGAGACCGAGGAGTGCCGCACAGCCCTTGGCGAGGTCCGCCAGCTCAGCGACCTGTGCGGTCCGCTCGAATACCGGGCGGTTCCAGCCTCCCGTGACCTCGATCCGGGTACGCGCGTCGAGGGGGCGCAACGTCGCCAGCGCGGCGTCGATCCGCTCCTGCTCGGCGGCGGAGGCCACCCGGATGTCGAGTCGCGCCACCGCGCGCCCGGCGGTCACGTTGCTGCGGGTGCCGCCCTCGACCACCCCCACGTTCAGGGAGGTACCGGCGGCGGTGTCCCGCAGCGCGGCCAGCGCGAGTATCTGGTGTGCCAGCTCCTCCACGGCGCTCGCTCCCGCCGCCGGGTCGAGTCCGGCGTGCGCCTCCACCCCCGACACCGTGACGGTGAACAGCCCGACGCCCTTGCGCGCGGTCTTGATCGCGCCGTCGGCCGCCGCTTCGAAGACGAGCGCCAGGCGGCTGCGCCGCGCCTCCTCGACGATGGCCTCGTGCGAGGCGAGGCTGCCGGTCTCCTCGTCACCGTTCAGCATGAGGGTGCAGGCGGGGCGGGGGAGGCCGAGCGAGTCGAGGGCGCGCAGCGCCCACACCGCCTGGACGAGTCCGGCCTTCATGTCGAAGACACCGGGGCCGGTCAGGCGGTCACCGTCGCGCCGGAACGGCCAGGTGTCCAGGGTGCCGGTGGGCCACACCGTGTCGTAGTGGCCCAGAAGCAGGACAGGCGGTGCGCTGTCCGGCGCGCCCTCGGTCGCCGGACAACGCCGGACGAGCACGTCCCCGGCCTCCTCGCGCGGCAGCACCTCCTCGGTCGCGGGCCCGCCCAGGGACCGGTCGAGCCACTCCCGCAGCCAGAGCAGGCAGGAGTCGAGGGCGGCCGGGTCGTCGCTGGCACTGCCCTGGGAGGTGTAGGCGTCGAGGTCGTCCACCATGTCCTCACGGTGGTGCTCCAGCCAGTCCCGTACCGCCGCCGCCCGGTCGGGCTCCGGGCCGGTGGCCGCCGCGGGGGTGGTGGCGGGCGCCGCTCGGCGCGGGGCGGCCAAGTCCGCCGGCGCAGCGGCCAGACGGTCCAACCGCTCCAGATGGTCCTCCGCCATCCGCTCCGGGGCGCCCTCCAGCGTGCGCAGGCCGTCCAGCACGGCGCGCAGCACCGGGGTGGGCACACCCTCGCGGTCGGCGTGGGCGAAGACGTCCGCGTAGTGGGAGGTCACCTCGACAGGGCGGTGGCGTACCGCCAGGTCACGCCAGATACCGCTGCGGTCCTTGGTCTGGGTCCGGAGCCAGGCGATGAGGCGGTCGGTGGCGGCGGTGCGGGCGGTGGGGTCCGCTGTGCGCCGGAAGGCCGCGGGAGCGAACGCGTCGAAGGGCTCCAGCGCGACGCCGAGCCGGTCGGCGACGTCGTAGACCTCGGCAGCGAGGGCGTACATCGCGGGCCTGTGCCGGTCGATGAGGTCGGCCATCGGGGCGTCGGCGAGCGCGGTGGCGGCGAGCATCGCGCCGAAACCGGCCTTCGCCCACAGGTACCCCTCGACGTTGTCGCTGGCCCTGGCTGGCCCCCAGCTGTGCAGATCGGTGACGATCTCCCGCACGCGCCGGCTGACGGGCGCGCCGTTCGGTTCGCCCACCACCAGCGCGCCGGCGCCGCCGTCCAGCACCACGCCGGGTTCGACCACGTCGGCGAAGATGTTCACGAAAGCCGCGACGGTGCGCCGGGCGCCGACGTACCCGGCGATCACGGCCTCGTTGAAACCGTTCTGGAGCGAGACGACGCAGCCGTCCACCGCCAGCCGGGGCGCGATCCACTCCATGGCGTCCCGCGTGGCCTGGGCCTTGACCGCCAGCAGCACGCGGCCCAGCGGCCCGTCGTGCTCCTCGGGTGTCAGGGCCGTCACCCGCGCGCTCGTGCGTTCCTGACCGCGTGCGACGGTCAGTCCACGGGAGCGGATCGCCGCCACCTGGGCGCGGTCGGTGTCGACGACCGTGACCGCGTGTCCTGCGCGCGCCAGGGCGAAGGCGAGGGTGCCGCCGATCGCTCCCGCGCCGACGACCGTGTACCCGGCCGGGGTCTGCTCTTCGCTGCTCATCGGCTCTGTCCTTCGGTGCTTTCGGGTGCGGGGCGGCTCGGGGGTGCGGGCGGTTGCGCGGGCGCTTCGGGAGGCCAGATCCGGGGCAGATGGAGGGCCCCGGTGCTGGAGCCGCCGTCGACGCGCAGGATTTCGCCGGTGACCCAGGAGGCGTCGGGCCCGGCGATCCAGCGGACGGCTCGGGCGATGTCCCCTGGTGTGCCGGGGCGTCCCAGCGGGTTGCCGCCGATGGCGGCCGCGTACTCCTCGGAGACGGGGTTGCAGTCGCTGTCGACCGGGACGAAGCCGGGGCTGACGGCGTTGACGCGGATGCCGTGCGCCCCCAGTTCGAGGGCCGCGGCGCGGGTGGCCATCTCCAGCGCGGCCTTCGACGCGGCGTACGGCCCGCCCCCCGGCCGGCTGCGCAGCGCGGACCCCGAGGAGATGTTGACGACGGATCCGTGCCTGGCGGCCTCCATGGCCAGCCGCGCGTAGGCGGCGGTCGCCAGCACGGGGGCCCGCAGATTGACGGCGAGGAGCCCGTCCCAGGCTTCGGCACGGAGGTCGGCCATGTCGAGCGAGGGATAGCGTCCCGCGGCGTTGACGAGGACGTCGACGGGGCCGCGTTCCGCCCAGGCGCGCTCCACCGCGGCGGCGGGCTGGTCGGGTTCCGTGAGATCGGCGGCGTGGGCGACGGCACCGTCACCGAGGCGCGCGGACGTCCTCTCCAGCGCTGCCCGGTCCCGGTCGGTCAGGGTGAGGAGCGCGCCGTGCGCGGCGAACTCCTCGGCGATCGCCGCGCCGATACCCCCCGCCGCACCGGTGATCAGTACGTGGCTCATCAGCGGAACCCCTTGTCCTTGGTCTCGGGCATCGTGAGGTAGACGACCAGGGAGATCAGCGAGGCGGCCGAGACGTAGACCCACAGCAGATCGCTGAGGCCGCTCTCGTGCAGCCAGGTCGTCACGTACGGCGCCGTCCCGCCGAAGAGTGCGACGGCCAGCGCGTACGGCAGCGCGATGCCGGTGGCTCGCACCTCCGCGGGGAACTGTTCGGCCATGATCACGGCGCAGTTGGCCGAGTACCCGAGGATCAGCAGCATTCCGACGAGCTGGACGAGGAAGAGGCTCAGGAAGTTGTCGCGGAGCAGATGCAGCAGCGGCCAGGCCAGGACGACGAAACCGCCGGCGAACGCGACGAGTGTCGGCTTGCGGCCCACGCGGTCGGACAGCAGACCCGCGAACGGCAGGGCGACCACGAAGACGATCAGGCACAGGGTCTGGGACAGCAGCGCGGTGCTCAGCGGGATGCCGGTGGTCAGGTTGGCGTAGGTGGGCAGGTAGTTGACCCAGATGTAGTAGGTCAGAGTGCCGGCGACGGTGATACCGGCGACGCGCAGCGCCGCGGCGGGATGGTCGACGAACATCGCCTTGATGGGGTTGCGGCGCGTGCGGCCCGCCCCCCGTGCTTCGGTGAAGGACTCGGTGTCCTCGACCGAGACCCGCAGCCACAGGCCGATCAGCCCCAGCAGCCCGCCTGCGACGAACGCGAGGCGCCAACCCCAGGAGTGCAGCGCGCCGTCGCTGAGGAGCGAGGTGGCCACCGTGCCGAGCAGCGAGGCGATCAGGACGCCGCCCGCGACCGACACCTGCTGCCACGATCCGGCGAAGGCGCGGCGCCCCCGGGCGGCCGACTCGACGAGGAACGCCGAGGAGGAGCCGAACTCCCCTCCGGCCGAGAAGCCCTGGACGAGCCGGGCCAGCAGCAGGATCACCGGGGAGAGGAACCCGATGGTCCCGTAGGAGGGGGTGAGCGCGATGACGAAGGCGGCCGAGGCCATCAGGCCGACCGTGAGTGTCAGGCCCTTCTTGCGGCCGTGCCGGTCGGCGTAGGAACCGAGTACGGCCGCGCCGATGGGCCGCATGACGAAGCCGACGGCGAAGACGGCGAGGGTGGACAGCAGGGCGACGGCCTCGTTCCCCCGGGGAAAGAACTCGTCCGCGATGATCTTGACGAAGATGGAGTACAGGGCCCAGTCGACCCACTCGACGGTGTTGCCGATGGTCCCGGCGACGATGGCCTTGCGCTGAGCGGGGCTCAGCCGGTGGTGCGCGGTGGCGGCGGCGCCCGTCGCGGGCGCCGCGGCGGGCGGCGGGCCGGTGTGGCTCACGGGGTGGCCTCCGGGTGGTCGGGGCGGGTGTCGTGCGCACCGGCGGAGTCCGGTGGCGTGCGCAGCACGGCGCGGGAGGCTTCGGCGACCTGGGCGTGCGTCGCGTACCAGACCCCGGTATGGGCCGCGATGTGGTCCAGCAGCTCCCGCAGCGCGACGAGACGCGAGCGGTGTCCGATCACGTGCGGGTGCAGAGTGAGCTGGAAGACGCCGCCCGCACGGTAGGCGGCGTCGAACTCGTCGACCCAGATCTCGCGCACGTCGCGTGGGCGGCTGTGCGGGCGCACGGACCCGTAGCGGTCCATCGTGAAGTACGGGGCGTCGTCGCGGATCCAGTCGACCGGGATCTCGACGAGGCCCGTGGGCCGCCCCTTGGCGAGGACCTCGTACGGCTCGTCGTCCGCCATCAGGGAGGAGTCGTAGGAGAAGCCGAGCTCCAGCATGATGCGCAGCGTCGAGTCCGAGAAGTCCCAGGAGGGCGTGCGGATACCGGTGGGCCGCTGCCCGGTGAGCTCCGTGAGCGTCTCCAGGGCGCGGGCGGTCAGTTCCCGCTCGTCGTCGTGGCCCAGTAGCGTGTTGCGCTCGTGTATCCAGCCGTGGACGGCGAGCTCGTGACCGTCGCGCGTGTAGGCCCGCGCCTCGTCGGGGTGTAGACGCGCGGAGACGGCGGGCATGAAGAAGGTGGCGGGCACCTGGTGGCGGGCGAGAAGTTCCAGGATGCGCGGAGCACCGGCCCGCGCCCCGTACTCGCCCTGTGCCAGCCGCCCCGGGCTCGTCTCCCCGTCGCGCAGCGGAATCGTCTCGTGGTCGGAGTCGAAGGAGAGGGCGACGGCCACGCGGGCGCCGCCGGGCCAGCGCGCGGGAACCAGGCGGCGCCCGGCACGGACGGCTTCGACATGGCCGCGCCAGGTCTCCTCCGGCCAGCGCCAGCTCGGCGTCGGCTCACCGGTGTCGGATGTGGGCATGACGGATCTCCACAGCGGTTCGGGGACGGGTTGCGGAAACGGAGGTGGGGTTCGGGGACGGGGCCCCGGGTCTCGGCTCGGTGAAAGCCGCCCGCGCGACCGTGCGCAGGGGAGGACGAAGGGACGGACGGGGCAGGGCCGGTGCCGACGCGCGATACGGCGGAAGGCGGCGGATTCGGGGACAGGCGCCGGGGTTGTGCGGTGACGGCTCAGGCCGCCTGGGCCATCCGGTGCCAGGAGTACTTCATGGTGGCGAGGTGGAGGGTGATGTCGGAGGCGTGGAGCCCGGGAAGGGCCCCGATGACCTCGCTGGTGTAACGGAACAGGTCGGCTCGGCGGGGCAGCACCATGTGACCCACGAGGTTGAACCGGCCCGTGGCCGCGCTCAGGAACTTGGTGCCGGGGTGCGCCGCGAGCCTGCGTCCGGCCGCGTCCAGCCGGTCGGGCTCGATGGACAGCCACACCATGAACTCCGCCTCGTAACCCAGCAGAGAGGGCTCCACCAGCGCGCGGAACTGGAGCACGCCCCGGCCGATGAGCCGGTCCAGGGCCCGCGCGACGCTGGACTGACTGCGTCCGAGCCGCCGCGCCAGGGTGCTGACCTGCGTGCGACCGTCCTCCGTCAGCGCCGCGGCGATCTCCTTCTCGAGGCCGGAAAGCGCTTGTGGCGCCCGGTCCCTCTCGTCCCGGTCACACGGCGGGGCGGCGGTGCCCGGGCGCAGAGCCGCGGCGGCGTCCGCCGGCAGCAGCCCGGTGTCCCACCGCGACGCGGAGGTGAACGTCCGGATGACGGCGACGCACTCCGTGCCGGTGATCAGGTCGGCGCCTGGCAGGTCGGTGAAGAGCATCCGGATCATCTCGTCGTTGTCGCGCGCGACGAAGTCGACGATCAGATCCGCCGTGCCCGTGACCACCGCCAGGAAGCGGACATCGGGACTGGCGGCGAGTTGTTCCGCCAGGTCGAGTCCGCGCCCCGGTTTGGCCTGCACCCGCACCAGCATTGAGGAGCCCTGGCGGGTGCGGTCCAGCTCCACCGTGCCGACGACCTGGAGGAGCCCCCGTGCGCACAACGACTGGTAACGGCGCTGCGCGGTGGATTCGCTCGCCCCGACCCACTGGGCGACCGCGCTCCACGGGGCACGCCCGTTGAGCTGGAGCGCCGCGATGAGGCGACGGTCCAGCTCATCGATCGCTTCCGCGTGGGCTCGGTAGGTCATGCGACGGACGCTAGAGGCCGCCGTCTCCCGCCGTCAACGATGAAATCCTGCATACTCGCTGGTCATAGCCGTGATAGGCAGCAACTAACTCGTTACGCGCGGCGAAAACCGGCAGTTCCCGGGCCTCGTCGGCCCGGCCGGGGCGGCGACGGATCACGTCAGGTGACGCCGGAAATTCCCACCGCCGTATCCGCCACCGGCCCTGCACGGCCGTCCGCGGCCGTACGGTGTCGCCGAAGTGCGCGCCTGTGCCCGTCGGTCAGGACCCGTCACGAGGGCCTGGCACGCGGACCCCTCACGAGGAGTCCGCGGGAGGCCAGGCACACTTTGTGGGGTAGTTCCGCTGACACGAGGATGAATCACGCATGATTACGCTTACCAAGGAAGACGGCCCGGCCGATCTGGACGGGGTGTCCCACCTGAGCATCGGTGTCTCCTGGGACCCGACGGCCGGCAGCAGCGGCGGGGTGATGGGCCGGTTCCGCCGGAAGGCGGGAACCGACCTCGACCTGATCGCCGTCGCGATGCAGGACGGGGATCCGGTCCGGCTGGCGGGTCTCGACTCGCTGGACCCCATGGGCAACGGATCCTTGGTGCACAGCGGCGACAACCAGACCGGGCACGGCGACGGTGACGACGAGACCGTCACCGTCGAGTTCGCCGGCGTCCCGGGCAACATCACCTCGATCGTGTTCGTCGCCGCCGCCTACAAGAAGGGCAGTTCCTTCCAGAAGGCACGCAACATCAGCTTCAAGGTCTACGACGCGACCGGTGGTTCCGTACAGCAGGTCGCCGACATCTGGCCCAGCCTGCTCACCCAGGACAACGGCTGTGCCGTGGCCAAGGCCGTGCGGGTCGGCGGCGCGTGGAAACTCGAAGTGATCAACGTGACGGGGAAGATCAAGCAGGGCGACGAGCACGCCCTGATGCGCTTCGCGGTCAGCAAGTAGTCACCGTGCGGGCGCCCGGCGTGCGGGCGCCCGCTCCGAGCCAGGCCCGTGTTCCCGTATCAGGCGCCTGACGGGTGTGGCCTGGCCGGCGCGTACAGGAAGTGTTCCCCGATGGCACGCAGCTCCCGGGCGAGCGCACGGTGTGCTGTCAGCGACCTGGCGTTGCGCCAGAAGCGGTCCAGATGCGCGGCGTCTGCGAGCTCCAGCACGCGTGCGGTGATGCGCAGCGCCGCCTCGCTCGCGCTGGCCTCGGCCGTGGCGACGGAGGCGGCGATCCGTGAACCGTGCACGGAGTCGAGCCGCTCTCCTCGGCCGATGCCTCCCGCCAGGGCGTGCGTGGCGTGCTCGACGACCGCGGTGGACACGTGGGCCGCGGCCGCGAGTTCTCCGTAGGTCTGCAACAGGTCGGGATCCGCGGCCTCCGCCGTGCGGGTGGGATGGTGCCGCCGGGGCGCGGGGGAGCGCGTGTGGAACGTGGCCAGGATGGCATCGCGCGCCTCATCCAGCGCGCCCTCGGCGATGCCGAGTACGACGTGAGCGGTCATCATCCTCAGCGCGAGCGGGGCGAGGGCCGCGAGTGGAGAAGTCAGGTCCTCGTCCCCCGCGACGGTGCCGAGCGTGTGCTCCTCGCCGACGTGCGCGTGAGCGAAGTGGAGGGTGCCGACTCCGGTGAGGCGCTGGCCGAACAGGTCGTCCACGGGTTCGGTCGTGACGGTGGCGCCCCTCGGGTCGATGAGTACCACCACGTGCGACTCCCGCGTGCCGGCGCGCCGCGCGGAGAGCAGGACGCGGTCCGCCACCCGGGCACCCGGCACCGGCACACTGCGGCCACTGAGGTTGTGGCCGTGGTCGTCGGCCGTGAGCGTCAGTGCGTCGTCGAAGGACCGGTCGCCGTGCGCCTCCGGTCCGATCCGCCCGGCCAGCAGATGCCCCCGGCCGCTCGCGTGAGTCTCCCACCAGGCGCCGGGATCGGTGGGCGCCAGGAGGCGCCCGCTCCAGGCCAGCACGTAGTGGCGTCCCAGCAGTTCGGCGAGGGAGCTGTCCGCTGCGGCCATCCGGCGGACGATGCGGCAGGCGTCCGGCCAGGCCAGACCGCCGCCGCCCGGGGCGGGCGGGACGAGCGCGTCGAGCAGACCCGACTCGCGGATGTGTGCCACCTCGTCGAGGGGCGGTTCGCCGGCACGGTCGCGTTCGGCGGCGTCGACGGCGAAGTGGTCCGCGAGTTCACCGGCGACCTGCTCCCACAGGTGTGGGCGTGCCTCGCGGCGCTCCGCCCGGCCCTTTTCCCGCTCGTCCTCCCGTTCCTCTTCGTGCAGGATCACGGCCGGCACCGGCACCGGCACGGGCGCGAACGGAGGGCCGTCGCACGGCGCGACGGTCCGGCCCCGCCCGGCTCAGGACCGTCCACGAAGCAGGGGGGTGCCTCGGCAACCGATGTCACGCGCGCCTCCAGAGAAGGGAGAGGGAGGGGAGGTTCTGTCCTGGCCTGGAGTGGTGCGGGCCGGGCCGGACCCACCGGCAGGCCGCGCCGCCGAACGGACCGCCGTCAGGCGGGAAACGCCGCTGTACCGGCAGCGAGGCGCAGGCCGCGCCGCTGTACGGGGCCGGGCCTCGGCCAGGTGGCGTTCAGACAGACGCAGACGGCGCTGCCTCGTCCTTTGCGGTCGCCGCTCGCGGAGCGGGCGCGCGACGGTGCTCCCGCACGGAGTGGACCAACGCTGCCGCCCAGATCGCGTAGATGATGCCGTACGCCGTCCACTGGACCGCGTCGCCCGCCGAGATCCAGTCGCCGCGCAGCAGAGTGCGGACGTTGGTGAGGACGATGAGACCACCCACCGCCGAGCCGAGGATCCGCGGCGGCACGTGGCGCACCAGCCAGGCGGCGAGGGGCGCGGCGACGAGTCCGCCCACGAGCAGCGCGATCGCCCATCCGGCGTTGACCCCCTCGGAGCCGAGCCCGTAGAGGAACCCGAGGCTGGCGGCGACGGCGACCAGGAACTCGCTGGTGTCGATCGAGCCGATGACCTTACGCGGCTCCATGCGGCCGCTGGCGAGGATCGCCGGGGTGCCGACCGGCCCCCAGCCGCCTCCGCCGGTGGCGTCCATGAATCCGGCCACCACTCCCAGCGGGCCCAGGAACCGCTTGCGGAGCGGCTTCCCCAGATTCCCCGTCGGCAGCCCCTGGACGGTGAAGCGGACCAGCACGTACAGCCCGAGGGCCAGCAGCAGGAGCGACATCAGCGGTTCCGCCGCCTCGGTGGACAGCTGGGACAAGAAGGTGGCCCCCGCGAAGGCGCCGACGGCCCCGGGCACCCCGATTCTGGCGACCACGCGCCAGTCGACGTTGCCGAACCGCCAGTGGGCGGCGCCCGAGGCCAAGGTGGTGCCGATCTCGGCCAGGTGGACCGTGGCCGAGGCCGCGGCGGGGTTCGTGCCGGCGGCCAGCAGCAGGGTGGTGGAGGTGACGCCGTAGGCCATGCCCAGGCTGCCGTCCACCAGTTGGGCACCGAGCCCGGCCAAGGCCAGCAGTATCAGCGTGCGCACAGCAGCCACCTCGCGGTTGAGAGATCCCTAGTTTTCCTACTGGATTAATAGGGATAGTGGCCGCAGGGGAGAACCCCTGCAAGAGGTCGTCCATCATGTGGGCGGCTGATGTCTCGGTGACCGGACAACGCCTTGCGGCGGAGCCCGGCAGGACCCGAGCGAAAGACCTACGGGTTGGCCCAGGCGGAGGGGGAGTCGGTCAGCAGCGAGACCTCGCCGGGAAGCCGGCCGGAGACCAGATCGGCCAGCGAGACGCCTTCGAGGATCCTGCGCACGTTGACGCGCAGCGCGATCCACAACGGCAGCAGCGACTCGGCCGGCCCGCTGTAGGACAACTCCGGCGGACGCACACCCCGCACCGAGACCAGGGGGCCGTCCACGACCCGGATGATGTCGGCGATGCTGATGTCCTTGGTCGGCTTCGCCAGACGGTAGCCGCCGTTGACGCCCCGCTGGCTGGCGACGAGCCCGCCGCGGCGCATGTCGTTGAGGATGCCCTCGAGGAACTTGTGCGGGATCTCCTGCGAGTCCGCGATGAACTCGGCCTTCAGCGTGCCGCCCGGCTCGGCCGTCGCGAGTTGTAGTGCGGCGCGCACCGCATAGTCCGCCTTGGCCGAGATCCGCATGGTGACATTATGCCCCGACGCATACAGGCGGCCCCTCAGGGCAGCAGGCGGTGCCGTGCCGCGGCTGCCACCGCCCCCGCCCGCGTGCGCACGCCCAGCTTCGCGTAGACGCGTCCGAGATGCGTCTTGACCGTGGCCTCGCTCAGGAACAGAGCCCGGGCTATCTCCCGGTTGCCGAGGCCCTGTACGAGCCGGCCGAGGATGTCGCTCTCCCGCGGCGTGAGAGCGGGCCCAGGGCTGCGCAGGCGGGAGACCACGCGGTCGGCCACCGACCCCGACAGCACCGTACGCCCGGCCGCCGCGTCCCTGATCGCCGCGAACAGCCGCTCGGGGCGCTCGGCCTTGAGCAGGTACCCGGTGGCGCCCGCCGCGACGGCGCGGGCGATGTCGGCGTCCGTGTCGAACATCGTGAGGACCAGCACCCGCGGGGCGGGGCCGCCCTCCGGCGCCTCCGCGGCGGACGTCAGCCGGCGGGTGGCCGTCACGCCGTCCATGCCGGAGCCCAGTTGCAGGTCCATGAGCACCACGTGGGGCGACAGCCCCGCGGCCACGGCGAGCGCCTCCTCGCCGCTGCCCGCCTCCCCGACGACCTCGATGCCGTCCGTGCTGGACAGCAGGGCGCGCAGTCCGGCACGGACGACGGCGTGGTCGTCGCACAGCAGCACCCGGACCGTGGCGGGCGCGCTGGTCACGGCGTCCCCCATCCGGTGTCGCCGGTGGCGAACGGCACGGCCATCGTCACCACGGTCCCCTCGTCGGGAGCCGACTCGACGGTGAGCGATCCGCCGGCCTCCCTGGCCCGCATCCGCATGACCGGAAGGCCGTGGCCGCGCTCGGCGGCACGGGCGCGGCGCGGCACCCCTCGCACGTCGAAGCCGCACCCGTCGTCGGCGATGTCCACGGTGATCCGGTCCTCCAGACAGGTCAGGGTGACGACGGCCCGGGACGCCCCCGCGTGCTCCCGCGCGTTGGCCAGCGCCTGCTGGGTCACGCGCAGCAGCGCCGCCTCGACCGTCCCGGGCAGCGGACCTGGACGGCCGGGCGCGGCGTCCAGGCGGAACTCGACGGCCGGACCGGGGGCGCCGTCCCGTTCGGCGAGACCGCGCAACGCGGTGACGAGGGAGTTCTCGGCCAGGTCGAGCGGGGCCAGGTCGCGGACGAACCTGCGGACCTCGGCCAGCGCGCGGTCCGCCGTCGCGGCGGCGGACCGCACATGTGTGTGCGCGGTGTCCGGCTCCGTGCGCCAATGGCGCTGCGCGGCCTGGAGCAGCATCTGCTGACTCGACAGGCTCTGCGCGAGGATGTCGTGGATCTCCGCCGACAGCCGCTGTCGCTCCGCCAGGATGCCCGCGTGCCGTTCGGAGGCGGCCAGCTCCCCGCGAGCGCGCACCAGGTCGCCGATCAGCAGCCGCTGCCGTGTGATCAGACGCCTGCCGTGCACGAGGACGGCCGTGGCGACCGTACCGAGGGCCACCGGGGCGATCACCAGGTTCGGGTTGAAACCGCCCGAGGCGATCCGCACCTCGGAGACGACCACGAGCAGGACCAGCACGGCGGCGAGCGGGACCGCGAGCCGCACCGGCAGCCGGTGCAGCCCGGTGAACAGCAGCGGCATGGTGCACCAGGTGGCGCTCGGTTCGAGGGCGAGCAGCACCAGCCAGAGCGCGAGCACCGCACCGAGCCAGACCAGATGCCGGACGGTGGGACGCTCACCGTGGCGCGGCGCGGGGGCCGTCAGCCGCCCGAGCAGGTAGAGAGCACCGAAGGCGAGGAACAGCGCGAGCACCCACGCCGAGCGCGCGCCCTCGGCGCGGCCGTGGGTGAGCAGGCGGACGAGCGCACCGCCGAGCAACAGGAGAAAGGCCACATCGAGGGCGGCGGTCAGCCAGCGCGCGTCGGGGTCCGGCTCCGTGTCGTCTCGCTCCACCGCGTCCTCATCGCCTCCCGGGGGCCTTGCCCCACCACGTATACAAGCGCTCCTCATGAGGTACATCATCCGATCGGCTGACATCGGCATGGCCCGGCGCGGCCGTCCCGGGCAGCCGCACATCCGATGTCCGGGGTCGCGACGCCGGTGAGACTGCCGGGAAACGGCCCCTACCGAGAACGAGCGCCGCCATGTCCAAGAACCTGACAGCCAACCGCTCCTCCCTCACCCACCGCGTGTCCTACGCACTGCGCCACCCCGCCCGTGTGCCACGGCACCTGCGCCGCACCGCCCGCGACACCTGGCTGCGCTACCGCTCGCCGGACCACGTCGCCTACTACCGGGCGGTCATGCGCTCGGACACGCGCCGCGATCCCGACGCGGCCGTGGGCGGCCGCAGCCGGGAGCGCTGGCTGGCACTGGGAGCCATGCAGTTCGACTACCTGCTGGGACACGGGCTGCGCCCGGAGCACCGGATGCTGGAGATCGGCTGCGGGAACCTGCGAGCCGGCTGGCGCTTCATCGAGTACCTGCGTCCCGGCCACTACTACGGGATCGACATCTCTCCCGACATCCTGTTCGCGGCGCAGAACACCCTCCAGGAACAGGGGCTCCAGGACCGGCTGCCGACGCTGACGCCGGTGCGCGACCTCTCGCTCGGTTTCCTGCCGGACGGCCGGTTCGACGTGGTGCACGCGCACAGCGTCTTCTCCCACTCGCCACTACCGGTGATCGAGGAGTGCTTCGCCCACATCGGCCGCGTCCTCGCCCCGGGCGGCTGGTTCGACTTCACCTTCGACCGCACGGAAGGAGCGGAACACCATGTGCTGCGGGAGGACTTCTACTACCGCACCGAAACGCTGCTCTCCCTCGCCACCGAGCACGGCCTGACCGCCCGCTTCATGGACGACTGGGAGAACCTCCCGCACGGCCAGTCCAAGATCCGCGTCACGCACCGGGCGGATGGTTAGTGCGCGTCGGGACGCCGACCGTGAGTGACAGCCGTCGTTCCCAGTTGTGTCTGTCCGAGGCGGCGGTCGGGAAGACTGCCGGCATGATCGCGTGGCAGCTCTTCCTTCCGGCGGCCTTCTTGCTGGCGATGATCCCGGGGGCCAATCAGCTCCTCGGCCTGCGCAACGCCGCCCTGGCCGGCGCGCGCTACGCGCTGGCGGGGGTCGCCGGACGGTTCGCCGCCTTCGCTCTCCTCGTCACCATGGTGGTCTCAGGTCTCGGCACGGCTCTGGCGCGCTCAGCCCTCGCGTTCGAGATCGTGCGGTGGCTCGGTGTCGCCTATCTGCTGTGGCTGGGCGTCACGGCGCTGTGGAACGCGGGCGCGGGTGGCCGCGGCACGGCCGCGGCAGGACTGTCCGTACGCTGTGCCGTCGCCGTGCGGCAGGAGTTCGTCACCGCACTGTCGAACCCGAAGGCCCTCTTGTTGTTCGCCTCGTTTCTGCCGCAGTTCCTTCCCGCGGGTGCCGCGGCCTTCTCCCTCGTCCCGCTCGCCGCCGCCTACATCGCTGTCGAGGGAGTCGCCGCCGTGCTGTACATCGGGATGGGGCGGGCTCTGCGGCACGAGGGGAGCCGCTTGCGTGTGCCGCGCCGCCGACTGGACCAGGCGACCGGCGTCGGATTCCTCGCCTTCGGCGGCTACCTCCTCTTCGCGCACCGCCCGTGATCCTGTGCAGCCGGCCGGGGCAGCTTTGCCGTGTCGGGGTGGCGCGCGAGCAGTTGGGCCAGGTGTTCGCTCGGCCGGTCGGCCAGGTTGCTCAGCTGGGTGCGGCAGCTGAAGCCGTCCGCCAGGATGCCGGTGTCCGGTGCGGCCTCGCGGACGGCGGGCAGGAGGCGGTGTTCCGCGACGGCGACGGAGACGTCGTGGTGGCCGCGTTCGACGCCGAAGTTGCCGGCCAGTCCACAGCAGCCGCCGACGCGGGTGACCTCGGCTCCGGCCCGGGTCAGGAGGGCGAGGTCGGCGTCCCAGCCCATGACGGCGTGGTGATGGCAGTGCGGCTGGGCGACGTAGGTCTCTCCCGCCAGGTCGGGCGGGCTCCACCCCGGGGTGTCCGCGAGCAGTTCGGCGAGGGTGCGGGTGGCGTCGGCGACCTCGGCCGCGGCCGAGGCGTCGTCGCCGTCCAGCAGTTCGGCGGCGTCGGAGCGCAGCACTCCCGTGCAGGAGGGTTCGAGTCCGACGACCAGGGCGCCGGCGCGGACGTGCGTGAGGAGCGCGCGTACGGTCGCCCGTACCCGCTTGGCCGCGCCGTCGAGTTGGCCGGTGGAGATCCAGGTCAGGCCGCAGCACACCGGCCGGGCCGTGACGGCGACCCGGTAGCCGGCGTCTTCGAGCACCGCGACCGCCGCCTGACCCACCTCGGGCGAGAAGGCGTCGGTGAAGGTGTCGGTGAACAGGACGACGTCGCCGTGGCGTGGTGGCCGCCCGGCGGGCCGCCGGGCGAACCAGCGCCGGAAGGTGACGGGCGCGAACGAGGGCAGGGGCCGCCGTGCGTCGACGCCGGCGCTCCGGCTCAGCAGCGGGCGGAGGGCGGTGGAGCGCAGCACCCGGTTCGCGATCCGGGTGAGTACCGGGATCCGGGTGACCAGGCGGGTCCAGGTGGGCAGCCGGCCCAGCGAGTAGTGGCTGCGGGGGCGCAGCCGCCGGCGGTAGCGCTGGTGCAGGGCCTCTGCCTTGTAGGCGGCCATGTCGGTGCCGGTCGGGCAGTCCGAGGAACAGCCCTTGCAGGACAGGCACAGATCGAGCGCCTCGTGCAGCGCCCGCGACCGCCAGCCGTCGGGTCCGAGCCGCCCCGAGACGACGTCCTGGAGAACGCGGGCGCGCCCCCGGGTGGAGTCCTTCTCCTCGCGGGTGGCGAGGTAGCTGGGGCACATCACGCCGCCCGCCGCCGTGGTGTCGGCGCGGCATTTGCCGACTCCGGTGCAGCGGTGCACGGCCATGGACAGGTCGCCGCGGTCGTGCCGGTGGGCCAGGGCGAGGGTGGGCAGCTCGGTGCGGCGCAGCGGGCGTGCGCCGGCGGCGCGTACGGACGCGTCCACGGGTTCCGGCCGCACGACGACACCGGGGTTGAGCAGGTCGTCGGGGTCGAAGATCCCTTTGACGCGGGCGAAGAGGCCGGTGGCCTGGGACGAGTACATCAGCGGCAGCAGCTCTCCTCGGGCGCGGCCGTCGCCGTGTTCGCCGGAGAGGGAGCCGCCGTGCCGGGCGACCGTCTCACCGGCCGCGAAGAGGAAGTCGCGCAGCGCTTCGGTTCCGCCGGGCGTGCCGAGCGGAAAGTCGATGCGGACGTGGACGCAGCCGTCGCCGAAGTGGCCGTAGGGCAGGCCCGTGAGCCGGTGCTCGGCGAGCAGCGCCTCGAACTCGCGCAGGTAGCTGCCGAGCCGTTCCGGTGGTACGGCGGCGTCCTCCCAGCCGGCGTGAGCGGGGGTACCGTCAGGGGTGCGGGCGGCCAGTCCGGCGCCGTCCTCGCGTATCCGCCACAGGGCCGCGGCGTGCCCGGGGTCGGTGATCACGCGGGAGTCCAGCGCTCCGGCGTCCTTGACCAGCCGCCCTGCCGCCGCGGTGAGTGCCGCGGTGTCCGGACCGGCCAGCTCGACCAGCAGCCAGCCGTCCCCGCGCGGGAGTTCGGGGACCGCGGCTGTGCCCCGCCGGTCTGCGACGGTGCGGACGATGCGCGCGTCGATCCCCTCACAGGCGACCGGCGCGTGCGGGAGGAGCGCCGGTACGGCGTCGGCCGCCTCGGCCATCGTCGGATAGCCGAGGGCGACCAGGAGCCGCGACGGTTCGTCCCGTACGAGCCCGACCCGCGCGGCCAGGGTGAGGCCGAGGGTTCCCTCGCTGCCCACCAGCGCCCGGGGGACGTCGAATCCCCGCTCGGGCAGAAGGTGTTCGAGGGAGTAGCCGGAGACCTGGCGGGGGAAGCGGCCCAGCTCGGTACGGATGACGGCGAGGTCGGCGCGGACGGTCTCCGACAGCCGGTCCAGGAGGGGGGAGCGTGTGGTCCGCCCCGGCACGTCGCCCAGGCGCAGCCGCTCGCCGGTGCCCGCGAGGACGTCGAGCCCGAGGACGTTGTCGCTGGTACGGCCGTAGCCGAGCGCTCTGCTGCCGCAGGCGTTGTTGCCGAGCATGCCGCCGAGCGTGGCCCGGTTGTGGGTGGAGGGGTCGGGGCCGAAGCGCAGGCCGTGCGGGGCGACGGCCTGTTGCAGGCGGGCCTGCACGACACCGGGCTCGACGAGCGCGGTACGGGCCTCCGCGTCGACCTCCAGCACCCGGTCGAGGTGGCGGCTGGTGTCGACGACGACGCCGGTGCCCACAGCGTTCCCGGCGATCGAGGTGCCTGCGCCGCGCATGGTGACGGGGACGCCGTGTTCCCGGCACACGGACAGCACGGCGGCGATCTCGTCGCAGTGGCGGGGGAAGACGACGGCGCTGGGTGGGATGCGGTAGAGCGAGGCGTCGGAGGCGTACAGGGACCGGGCGAGTGGTGACTCGTCGGTCTCTCGCACGCCTGCGCGGTGGAGGGCGGCGGTGAGGCCGGCGGTGGGGCCGGAGGGAGAGGTGGGCACGTTCACTGCCTTACGGGCGGAGGGGAGGCCGGCTGTGCGGCGGCGGGTACGGGTTCCGGGGCGGCGGCACGGGCGCGTCGGCGTGCCAGCACGGCGATGAGGACGACGGACACCAGGCTGACCGCGGACATGCCCACGATGTAGGTGACCATCAGCCACGGGCTGCCGTCGCCCGCGTTCAGCAGGCTGGTGAGGATGAGCGGGGTGCAGCCGCTGGCGAAGATGCCGGAGACCTGGTAGACGAACGACACGCCGCTGTAGCGGACGTTGGGCGGGAAGAGTTCGGCGTACAGCGCTGCCTGGGGCCCGTACATGGCGCCGTAGAACAGGCCCAGTGTCACGACGAGCGTGCCGCCGATGACCAGCGCCGAGCCGGTGTCGAAGAGGACGAACGCCGGCACCGCCGAAGCGCCGAAGAGCGCGGCTCCCAGCCCGAATGTGCGCAGTCTGCCGAACCGGTCGGAGACGGCTCCCCACAAGGGGATCATGGGCACGCACACCGCCGCGGCCACCATGACCCCGATCAGCGCGTGGGTCCTGGGTACGTCCAGTTCGGTCGTGGTGTAGGCGATGGCGAAGACGCCCCAGGTGTTGAAGGCGATCCCCTCGGCCATGCGGGTGCCCATGCCGAGCAGCAGGTTGAGCTTGGAGGTACGCAGGAGTTCGACGATCGGGATGCGGGCCTGTGTGTCCTCCTTTTTGACGGCCTGGAAGTCCGGGGTCTCGAAGACCTGTAGGCGGATCCAGAGTCCGAGGAGGACGAGGAGGGCGCTCAGCAGGAAGGCGATGCGCCACCCCCAGGCGAGGAACTGCTCGCTGGACAGGGCGCTGGAGAGCAGCGCGAACACACCGGTGCCGAGCATGAGTCCGGCCGGTACGCCGATCTGGGGCCAGCTTCCGTAGTAGCCCTTGCGGCCTTCCGGCGCGTGCTCGACCGACATCAGCACGGCGCCGCCCCACTCGCCGCCGATACCGATGCCCTGGATGATGCGGAGGAGGACGAGGAGGGCCGGGGCCCAGACGCCGATGGCGGAGTAGGTCGGCAGGACGCCGACGAGGAAGGTGCCGATGCCCATGAGGAACATGGTGGTGATCAGGGCGGTCTTGCGGCCGACCCGGTCGCCGAAGTGGCCGAAGATCAGGCCGCCCAGGGGCCGGGCGACGAAGCCGACGGCGAAGGTGGCGAAGGCGATGAGTGTGCCGACGACGCTGTCGAAGCGGGGGAAGAACAGCTTGTCGAAGACGATGCCGGCGGCGGTGCCGTAGAGGAAGAAGTCGTACCACTCGATGGTGGTACCGATGGCGCCGGCCAGGGCGGCCTTACTGGTCGGCGACTGCGCGGTTGCGGGCATGCGAATGCCTCCGGAGGGGGCGCAGGGTGCGGGGCTTGCCGGGCGTGCCGGTCACCAGTTGCTCAGTGACTCGCGGAAGATCCGACCGGCGGCTTGCGCCGTGAGGGGGCGCGGAGTGACGGACAGCTGACGGGACTGCTTGAGCGTGCCGGACACGAGGGTGTCGAGGTCGTCCTCGGTGAAGCCGAAGGCGGAGACACCAGCCGGCATGTCGATGTCGCGCTGGAGTTCGCGCAGGACGCGGGGGAGGGCTTCGGCGCCCTCGTCGGGGTCGACGGGGCGGCCGCCGATCAGTTCGGCGGCCCGCAGGTGGCGCTGCGGGTTCGAGGGGAAGGTGAAGCGGAACGCCGCCATCGCCGTGGAGGCGACGGCCTGGCCGTGCGGCACCATGGGCATCGGCGGGTAGCCCTCGGCCTGGTAGTTCTCGACGGCGCCGGCGATCGGGTAGGCGTTGGCGTGCGGGATGTGGGTGCCGGCGTTGCCGAAACCCATGCCGGTGACGGCCGAGGCGTAGGCCATGCCGTAGCGGGCGCTGAGGTCGTTGCCGTTCATCACCGCCCTGCGCAGGTGGGTGCCGACGAGTTCCATGGCCTTCTCGCACCACACGTCGCTGACGGGGTTGGCGCCGCAGAAGGCCGCGCGTGCCTTGGCGTCGGGGAACGCGGGGCGGGCGTCGAAGGAGAGCGCCGTGTAGCTCTCGGCGGCGTGGGTGAGGACATCCATGCCGCTGGCCGCGGTGACGGCGGAGGGTACGGACAGCGTGGTGAGCGGGTCGACGACCGCGAGCGCGGGCCGCAGCCGCGGGTGGCTGACGCCGGCCTTGAGGCGCAGGCTCAGCAGGTCGACGACGCAGATGGTGGTCGCCTCGGAGCCGGTGCCCGATGTCGTCGGTACCGCTATGAGGGGCCGCACCGGCTGCTCGGGGACCTTGCCGCCCCCGATGGGCGGGGCGATGTAGTCCATGAGCGTGCCCGGCTGGGTGGTGAGCAGGTTGACGGCCTTGGCCGTGTCCATGGCCGAGCCGCCACCGACGGCGATGTAGCCGTCCCAGGGGCCCGAGCGGGCGAAGGCGACGGCCTCCTCGATGCTGGCGTCGGTCGGCTCGACGGCGACGCCGTCGAAGATGTCGACGTCCAGCCCGGCTGTCTTGACGGCGTGGGCGACCCGGTCGGGCACCCCGCTCGCCGCGACACCGGGGTCGGTGATGACCAGGGGGTGGCGGACGCCGTGGGCCTGTAGGTCCTCGCCGATCTCGGCGAGGGCGCCGAGGCCGAACTTCAGGGGCGGTGCGGCCCAGGTGAAGACGGTTTCGGTCGGGTGGTCGAAGGACGGCACGGGGCCTCCTCGGAGTCGGGGAAGGGGAGTGATGGGCGGCCGATGGCCGTGCTCCCTGGCGGCGGTTCGGCCGGGTTCGCCCGTTCGGCCGGCTTCGGCCGGTGGGCCGGAAGACGGACAGGGACCGCGGGAGCAAGATTTTTGGAAGAGCATCCACAATGTGGAGTGAGTGGCACGCTAGAGGTGCCCCGAGAGAGGGTCAAGGGTCTTGCGGCAGACGGTTCGCACCGCCGGTAGGCTGCACGGGCACGGGCCCGAAGTGCCGTAGGGGTGAGAGGACGGAGGCCGCCTGCTGTGGGAGACACCTCGGAGCGGCACGGACCCAGGGCGTCCGAGAGCCCGGCCGGAACGCAGGCCGTCGGCCGGGCCCTTGCCGTGCTGCGGCTGTTCATCGAGGCCGAGGGCGACGTCCAGATCACCGAGATCACCCAGCGTCTCGGCCTCACACCCGGAACCGCACACCGTGTCGTCGGGGCGCTGGCGGCCGAGGGCTTCCTCGTCCGCAACCCCGCGACGGACGGCTACTACCTCGGCAGCACCGCCATCCTGCTCGGCCAAGCCGCCCAGCGGACCCTGGGCGCCGACCGGGCCATGCCCCTGCTCGAACAGCTCAACGCCGAGACCAACGAGTCGGTCAACCTCGTGGTCAGGGACGGCGACGAGTCGGTGGTGGTGATGCGGGTGCAGTCGACACTGCCGCTCCGCTTCGAACAGCACCCGGGTGCGCGGTTCCCGCTGTACTCCACGGCGTCCGGCAAGGCGATGATGAGCCGTGCGGGGGACACCGAGGCGTACGTCCGCTCCCTCCCCGCACGCCTGCCCGCGGTCACCCCGCACACCGTCTCCACCCCCCGGCAGCTGGCCGGCGAGTTGGAGCGCACACGCGCACGCGGCTACAGCGTCGACAACGAGGAGAACGTCGAGGGCGTCCGCTGCGTCGGCGCCCCGGTGCTGGACGCGCACGGGCACGCTCACGCGGCCGTGGTCGTCCAGGTGCCGTCCGTGCGGCTGCCCGACGAGCGCGTCGAGGAACTCGCGCCGCGGCTGATCGAGGTGGCCGAGCAGGTGGCCCAGGTCGTCCCCTCCGACCGCACGATGCGCTCGGCGCACAGGCGCGCCGAGCCGGGCCGGTGAGCCGGGGCGGGGCCGCAACGCCCCGCCCCGGCTCACCGGCCCGGCACTCGGTCCTCGTGGGTCAGCTCCGCCCCCGGCGCCGGCGCACCGCGTAGGCGCCGAGCACCACCACCAGGGTCAGGGTGCTGGCGACGAAGTCCATACGGGTGTCGGGCAGGAAGGCCATCGCGAGGATCACGACGGCCATCGCGGCGACCGTGAACCAGCTCAGATACGGGTAGCCCCACATCTTCAGCGTCAGCGCACCCGGATCCTCGCGCTCCAGCCGTCGCCGCAGCCGGACCTGTGACAGGGCGACGAGCAGGTAGACGAAGAGCGCGACGGCACCGTAGGAGTGGACGATGAACGAGAAGACGGTGTCGGGGGAGACGTAGGCGAAGACCACCGAGACGTAGCCGAGGACGGTGGCCAGCAGGATCGCGCGGCGCGGTACCCCGTTGCCGCTGAGCCGGGTGAGGCCGCGCGGCGCGTCGCCGTTGCGGGTCAGCGCGAAGACGATGCGGGACGCGCTGTAGAGGCCCGCGTTCAGCGCCGACAGGACGGCGACGAGGATGATCAGGCGCATCACGTCGGCGGCGGCGGGTATCCCGATCTGCTGGAGCGCGGCCACGTAGGGCCCGTCGCCGATGCTCTTGGAGTTCCACGGCACGATCGCCACGATGAGGAAGATCGAGCCGACGTAGAAGAGCAGCACGCGCAGTACCACCGAGTGCGTGGCCCGGGCGACAGCGCGGCGCGGTTCCGTGGACTCGGCGGCGGCCAGCGCCGCGATCTCCGCACCGGTGAAGAAGCCGACGGCCGGGATCACCGAGGTGAGCGCGGGACCGAGGCCATGGGGAGCGAAGCCGCCGTGCTCGGTCAGGTTTCCCGCGTCGGCGTGGGCGCCGGGCCACAGGCCGACGACGAACGCCAGCCCTACGACGAGGAAAACGACGATCGCCGCGATCTTCAGCGAGGCGAACCAGTACTCGAACTCGCCGAAGGACTTGACCGAGAAGAGGTTGACCACCGTCAGCAGCACCATCAGACACAGGCTGATGATCCACAGGTCGATACCGGGCAGCCAGGCGTGGATGATCGTGGCTCCGGTGACGGCCTCCAGGGCGACGACGTTGACCCAGAAGTACCAGTAGAGCCAGCCGATGGTGAAGCCGCCCCAGGGGCCGAGGGCCAGCCGCGCGTACGCGTAGAAGGACCCCACCGCCGGGCGGGCCACCGCCATCTCGCCGAGCATGCGCATCACGAGAACGGCGAGCCCGCCCGCCAGCAGGAACGAGATGATGGAGACGGGTCCCGTCTCGCCGATGACGACACCGCTGCCGACGAACAGCCCGGCTCCGATCACGCCGCCCAGTGCGATCAGTGTCATGTGGCGCTGCTTGAGCCCGTTGTGCAGCCCCGCGCTCGTCTCCGTGGCCTCCGGCTGCCCGGGTTCCTCGGATCCGCCGGAGGCCGCGGGCCCGCCGTGAGCCCGGGCCCCACCGGGGTCCCCGGCCTGGCCGGGGGCCCCGGGACCGCCCGCGGGCGCCGGTTCAGGCACCCGCGGAGGCTCCGGTGTGGTTTCGGCCGTTCCGTCCTGTCGCACAGGGTGCCCCTCTCAGCCGTGGACGCTGCGCGCCACGTCGTCCACCATCACCGCGATGCCGGCCAGCAGTTCGCCGAGCACCTCGCGGTCGGCCACCAGGGGCGGCGAGACCATCAGCATCGTGGCGCCCCGGTCGTCGGGCCGCAGCACCACACCGGTCTTGCGGAACGCGGCGGGCAGCACCTCGCGCAGCACCCGCGCCGACTGCTCCTCGCTCAGCTCGGCGCCCGCGTCACGGTCGGCGGTGAACTCGATCGCGTAGAAGAATCCCATGCCGCGCACGTCCTTGACGACGCGGTGCCGCTGCTTGATCTCCTCGAGCCCCGCGCGGAGCTCGGGGCCGAGCGTGCGCACGTTGTCGAGCACGTGCTCGTCGCGCATGGCGGTGATGTTGGCGACCGCGACGGCGGTGGAGACCGGGTGCCCGCCCCACGTCGCGCCGTGGGTGAACGTGCCGCCGAGCGGCGAGTCGTACAGCGCCCGCACCAGTGGCTCGCGGGCGATCATCCCGCCGAGCGGCGCATACCCCGAGGTCGCGCCCTTGGCGAAGGTGATCATGTCGGGGACCGTTCCGAACGCTCCGCTGCCGAACCAGTGGCCCAGCCTGCCGAACGAGCAGATCACCTCGTCCGCGACGAGCAGCACCCCGTGCCGGTCGCATATCCTGCGCAGCTCCTGCCAGTAGCCGTCGGGCGGCACGAGTGCGCCGCGTCCGTTCTGCACCGGCTCGGCGAAGACCGCGGCCACCGTCTCAGGGCCCTCCTCGAGGATGGCCCGCTCGACGGCGCGGACGCACTCCAACGCGTCGGCGGGCCCTTGGTCCCCGGTGACGCCGAGGGTGTTGGGGACGTGCCGGACCCCCTCCAGCAGGGGCATGAACGGCTCACGGATCTTCGGCAGCCCGGTGACGGACAGGGCCCCCAGCGTCACACCGTGGTAGGCCATGCTGCGGCTGATGATCTTCGTACGTCCGGCCTGGCCCTGGCTCCTGTGGTACTGCCGCGCGAACTTGATCGCCGTCTCGACGGCCTCGGAACCCGAGTTGACGAACCAGGTCACGTCCAGGTCGCCCGGCGCCAGCTCGGCTATGAGGCTCGCGGCCTCCACGGACGGCGGGTGTGCGGCGCCCCAGTTGGTGGAGTACGCCATCGTCTCCATCTGTTCGGCGGCCGCCGCGACGATGTCGGAGCGGCTGTGGCCCATGTTCACGCAGAACAGGCCGGCCAGCCCGTCGAGGAACCGGCGTCCTTGCTCGTCGTAGAGGTGACAGCCCTCGCTGCGGACGAAGACGGGCAGTTCCTCGCCCTGCCACACGTCCCGCCGGGTGAAGTGCTGGCCCAGGTGCGCCTGTGCTTTGGCGCGGAGGCCGGTGCCGGTGCCGGTGGTGGTCACGGTCACGGTGAGCTCCTTACGATCTACGAAGGTGTGGGGTGCCCGGTCAGTGCAGGAGGGCAGCGGCGTCGGTGTACTCCAGGCCGTGCGCCTCGGCGACGGGCCGGTAGGTCACGCGGCCGTCCAGGACGTTGACGCCCCGCAGCACAGCGGAATCGGCCTGTGCGGCGCCGGCCAGACCGTTGCCCGCGATGGACAGGACGTAGGGCAGCGTGACGTTGGTCAGCGCGTAGGTGGAGGTGTTCGGCACGGCACCCGGCATGTTGGCCACGCAGTAGAAGAGCGAGTCGTGCACCGGGTAGACGGGATCGGTGTGCGTGGTGGGGTGGGAGTCCTGGAAACACCCGCCCTGGTCGACTGCGATGTCCACCAGCACGGAACCCGGGCGCATGCCCGAAACCATCTGGTTGGTGACCAGCTTGGGCGCCCGCGCGCCCGGTACCAGCACCGCCCCGATCACCAGGTCGGCGTCGGCGACGGCGGTCTGGAGCTCGTACGCGTTGGACGCGACGGTGGTGATCCGGCCCTGGTACATCCGGTCGGCGGCGCGCAGCTTGTCGACGTTCAGGTCGAGCAGGGTGACGTCGGCCCACATGCCGGTGGCCACGGCGACCGCGTTCATGCCCGAGACGCCCGCGCCGATGACGGTGACCTTCGCGGGCCGGGTACCGGAGACACCGCCCATCAGCACACCGCGTCCGCCGGCGGCCCGCATCAGGTGGTACGCGCCGACCTGGGGCGCGAGCCGCCCGGCCACCTCCGACATCGGGAAGAGCAGCGGCAGCGAGCCGTCACCGGGCTGCACCGTCTCGTAGGCGACACCCGTGATGCCCGAGGCGAGCATCGCCTCGGTGCACTCCAGGGAGGCGGCGAGGTGGAGGTAGGTGAAGAGGGTCTGGCCCGCCCGCATCCGCGGGTACTCCTCGGCCACCGGCTCCTTGACCTTGAGTACCAGCTCGGCCTCGCCCCACACCTCGTCGGCGGAGCGCAGCACGGTGGCACCCGCGGCCTTGTAGTCGGTGTCGGCGATGGACGATCCGGCGCCCGCCTCCTCCTCGACGTACACCGTGTGGCCCGCACGGGTCAGTTCGTGCACGCCCGAGGGGGTGATGGCAACGCGGTACTCGTGGTTCTTGACCTCTTTGGGGATGCCGATCCGCATAACGAACTCCCATCTGCGCAGCTCTGTCCAGCGGCTGCGATGGGGTTTAGATTGCGAGCCCGACTGGTCCGGCGAAAAGTGCCAGGACCGGCGACTCTGATGGGACCAGACAGCGGGAGACGGCATGCCACGCACGGTGATCGAGGTCGACCGGGAGTCGGACGAACCCCTGTACCGGCAGCTCCGCAAGGCGATCGAGCACGGCATAGGATCCGGCCTGGTGGACGCGGAAGGCCAGCTGCCCTCGTCCCGCGAACTCGCCCGTGAGCTGGGACTTTCCCGCAACACGGTGAACGCCGCCTACCAGGAACTGGTCGCCGAGGGGTTCGTCGAGAGCCGCGCCCGCCAGGGCCTGTTCGTCAACCGCGAGATGCGCCCGTACTGTGCCGTGGAACCCGCCACCGCCGTCCGGCACTACGACTGGTCGGCGCGGCTCGCCAACCTTCCCAGCCGCGCCGACCCACTGCCGCACATCGAGAAGCAGACCGACTGGGTCGGCTATCCGTACCCCTTCCTGGCCGGGCAGGTCGACTTCCGGGCCTTCCCCGCGCGCGCCTGGGCACGGGCGCTCAACGAAGCCCTGTACCACCCGCACGCCCAGTTCAGCCTCCAGGACAGCATCGCGGCCGACGATCCGCTGCTGGTGGAGACGTTGTGCACCCGGCTGCTGCCCGCCAGGGGAGTGCGCGCGGAGCCGGACGAGGTACTGGTCACCGTCGGCTCCCAACAGGGCCTCGACCTGCTGAGCCGGGCGTTGCTGGGCCGCGGCTGTGTGGTCGCGGTCGAGGACCCCGGCTACCTGGACGCCCGGCACATCTTCGCCCGCGCCGGCGCCGAGCTGCGCCCGCTGCCCGTCAACGCCTCAGGTCTCAGGCCCCCCGCCACTCTCGCCGGTGTCGACCTGCTGCACGTCACCCCGAGCCACCACCATCCGACCAACGTGACACTCAGCATCGGCCGCCGCCGCGAACTGCTCTCGGTCGCTCGAAAGTCGGGTACCGCGATCGTGGAGGACGACTACGACAGCGAGTTCCGCTACCAGGGCAGGCCCACGCCGGCCCTCAAGGGCCTGGACGAGACAGGGCAGGTCGTCTACCTGGGCACCTTCTCGAAGTTCCTCGCGCCAGGGCTGCGGCTCGGCTACCTGGTGGCCTCGCGTGAACTCGTAAGGGAACTGCGCGACATCCGGCGCTACTCGGTGCGGCACCCCTCCGGGCACACCCAGCGTGCGCTGGCCCTGTTCATCCGCTCAGGCGAGTACCACCGGGCCGTGCGGCGCTACCGCACGCGGCTGATGCGCAAGTGGGAGGCGGCCTGCGCAGCCGTCAACACGCACCTGCCCTGGCGCTCCGCGCCGCCGCCGGGCGGCGTCAGCCTCTGGATGACAGGGCCCGACGGCCTCGACGGGCGCCGTCTGGCACAGCTGGCCCAGCAGCGGGGGGTGCTGATCGAGCCCGGCGACCTCTACTTCCTGGGGGCGGATGCGCCACGCAACCACTTCCGCATCGGGCTGGCCGCGCCCCAGCTCGCCGCGATCGACCCGGGGGTCGCGATCCTGGGCGAGTTGGTGGAGGCCGCGACAGCGTACGAGTGAGGCCCCGGCTCGCCCGGTCGGCGCGGGCAGGCGCTCTGCGGTGTGCGCGCACGAACGGGCCGCATCGGCCGGGCCGGTGGCCTCACACCCGGCATGCGTCGGGCAGCAGCCGTGCGGAAACCGCCATCGGGGCGGCGGGATCCAGCACCGAGGTGCGGGACAGATACGGGCTCAGGTCGCCGCCCACCGTCAGCCCGCGCAGCTCCACCGCGCTCTCGGCCTCGATCCGTGCGGCCACCGACGCCAGATGGGAGTCGAGCAGGTGCGGCGGGTTCACCTGGGCCGTCGCCCCGTCCATCGGCCCGCCGTCCGAGACGAGGAACAGCAGCCGGCGCCCCTCGGGACGCCGCGCGGCACGGCCCGCGGCCCACTCCAGCGCCTCACCGTCCACACCCTCGCGGTACAGGTCCTGCTTGAGCAGCGCCGCGAGCGCGGGCCTGGCGCGGCGGTAGGGCACGTCGGCGTCCTTGACCACGAGGTGCAGCCGCTCGTTGAGCCTGCCCGGGCACGCGGGACGGCCCGCACGCAGCCAGTCCCGGTGGGCACGGCCGCCGTGCCACGCGGCCGTGGTGAATCCCAGTACCTCACACCTCACGCCGGCGAGGTCGAGAGCCCGCGCCCACACGTCGAGGAGCGCTGCGAGCTGCTCCCTGTGCTGCTTCATCGAACCCGAGCAGTCCAGCAGGAACGTCACCAGCGCCTCCGGCCGGTGCTCGGGCCGCCGGGTGCGGAAGACGCGCCGCTCACCGGGGGAGACCACCAGCCGGGCCAGCGCCCGCCCGTCGACCAGACCTTCCTCCTGGCCGCCCGCCCAGTCACCGGGTCCTGGCCGGGCCAGCCGCTCGCGCAGTTGCCTGGCCAGCCGCGCCGTGTGCGGGCGCGCCTCCTCGATCCGCTGGTCCAGGCGGGCGCGGAAGTCGCCGACAAGAGCGGGCCTCAGGAGGGTGTGGGCCGCGCGTTCCTGGTCGTAGGCGGTGGTGAAGACCCGGTAGCCCGGGCCGCTGTCCGTACCGCCCGGCGCGGCGCCCAAGCCCCCCGCCCTTCCCTCGCCGTCCTGCGCACCCTCCTCCTCCAGCAGCAGTGAGAAGCGCGGCTCCTTGCTGCTGCGCGGCCCCTTGCGTCCTGTGCCGCCTGGCTCGTCCTCGTTCAGCATCGCGGCGACGGTGCGGGCCACGGCCAGCGCGTGCGGCGCGTACGCGGCCTGGTCGGCGCGGTGCCGTCGCAGCGCGGCGAGGTGGGGGCCGAGCCGGGCGCCGAGAGCCGCGCGTGTCGCCTCGATCAGGTCCTCGGTCTCCGCCAGCACCGGCACCGCCAGCACCCGGGAGCGGCAGACCTCCAGCGTCGTGTGGAGCAGCAGGCCGCGTGCGGTCGCGGTCAGTCCCGAGCGGTGGAAGGCGCGCGCCCACCCGGTGTGGCGACGGCGCAGATTGCGCACCATGCCGGGGAACCGGGCGGGAACGAGGGACTCGGCGCGGTACTGCTCCAGCGTCTCGAACAGCAGCCGCTCCACCGGGTCCACCGGCCGCAGACCGGTGTGCAGCGCGGCATCGGAGCCGGCCAGCCGCAGGGCGAGTCCGTCCGCCACGCCCCGCAGCGCCGCACGGCCGTCCTCGGGGGAGGGGCGCAGATGCGGGGCGTGCGCGGGGACCGGCGTGCGGCCGTCGTGCAGCCGGTGGCCTCGGAACGTCAACCGCGGTGTGCCGCTCAGTGCCCGTACGGCCGCGGCGCACAGCTCCTCGGCGCTGGGCCCGGCCGTGCCGGCGCTGACGTGCCGGGAGGCGTCCTCGGCGGTGGGCGGCGAGGTGTCCCCGGCGGCGGGCTCAGACCCTTCCTTCGCGGCCGGTTCGGTCACGCCGCCTCCAGCTCGCGGTCGAAGCAGCGCTGGAAGAGCTCGGCGACGAGGGGGCGTTCCTCCTCGTCGCACTTGTTCAGGAACGAGAGCCGGAACGCGAGCGCCACGTCGTCGAACAGCTCGGTGTTCTCGGCCCAGCTGATGACCGTGCGGGGCGACATCAGGGTCGACAGGTCCCCCGCGCGGAAACCGGAACGGGTCAGGCCCGCGACCGCGACCATCGCCTCCACGAGCGCCGGGGCTCCGAGCCCGGGCACGCGGGCCCGCACGATGGCGGCCTCCTCGTGCGGGGACAGGTGGTCGAGGGTGGCGACGATGTTCCAGCGGTCCATCTGGGCGTGGTTGAGCCGCTGCGCACCGCGGTAGAGGCCGTACGGGTCGCCGAGGCCGACCGTGTTGGCGGTGGCGAAGAGGCGGAAGGACGGGTGCGGCTCCAGCACCCGGTTCTGGTCGAGGAGGGTGAACTTGCCGTCGCGCTCCAGCAGCCGCTGGATCACGAACATCACCTCGGGACGCCCCGCGTCGTACTCGTCCAGGACCAGGGCGACCGGCCGTTGCAGAGCCCAGGGGACGACCCCTTCCTGGAACGCGGTGACCTGCTTGCCGTCCCGCAGCGTGACCGTGTCCTTGCCCACGAGGTCGAGGCGGCTGAGGTGCCCGTCCAGGTTCACACGGACGCACGGCCAGTTGAGACGCGCCGCGACCTGCTCGATGTGGGTCGACTTCCCCGTGCCGTGCGGGCCCTGGAGCAGCACGCGACGGTTGTGTGTGAAGCCCGCGAGGAGCGCGCGGGTGACGTCCGGGTCGAAGCGGTAGGCGTCGTCGCGCTCCGGCACGTGAGCGGACGGCTCGCTGAACGCGGGGACCTCGAGGCCGGTGGGGAGACCGAAGACCTCCCGCGCGCTCAGCCGGGTATCGGGGCCCGTCACCTCGCGTCCCTCGGTCGCCTCCGGTGCCGTCTCGTTCATTCCTGTCCTCCTTCGTGCTCGACGCGGGCGACGGCCTCGGCCGCGCGCTGCAGCGCGGGCAGCAGGTGCAGCGCCTTGTCGGCGGTGAGCCGCATGACGGGTGCCTGGACGGCCACGCACTGGTTGGAGCGGCCGGCCGGGGAGGGGACCAGCACGGCCACGCAGACGAGACCGGGCAGGAACTCCTCGTCGTCCACCGCGAAACCGTCCCTGCGCACGCGGGCGAACTCCTCCTCCAGCGGCCCCGGCTCGGTCACGGTGTGCGGCGTGTACTGCTTCAGCGGCGCGTGTGAGAGGAGCTTCGCGCGCTGGCCCGGGCTCATCTGGGAGAGGATCATCTTGCCGCTCGCCGAGCAGTGCGCCGGGACGCGGGAGCCGGGGCGCAGATAGAAGCGCAGCGGCTCGGGGGTCTCGACGCGGTCGAGGTAGACGACCTCGTTGCCGGAGAGCGCGGTGACGTTGCAGCTCTCCCCGATCTCCTCCACCAGGTGGCGCAGCACCGCGTGCCGTGCGCCGTGGTGCGTGGCGTTGAGCAGCAGGTTCTCCGCGAGTCTGCGCAGCCGCGCGCCTGTGCCGTAGTGCCGCCCGTCGCTCTGCCGCACGAGGAGACCCGCCCCCTCCAACTGCTGGAGCATGCGGTGGAGCGTCGGCTTCGGCATGCCCGTCTCGTCCACCAGGTCCTGGAGGGTGACGAGCCGGTCCTTGGCGGCTATCAGCTCCAGCAGGGCGAACAGCCGGATGGTGGGCGTCTCGCCGTTGAGTGTGTCCATGTGCGCCTCCGGGCGGGTTCTGCGACGGCTCCCGCGGTCGACCTTCGGTTCCGGAAAACAAGCTAGCAGGTACCGAATTACGGAACGAATGGTTGACGCATCCGAGGACAGCTCCCTATCGTCCAGTGCGATCCCGGATTCAGGAACGCAACGTACCGATTTCTCGACTGTCGCGGCGAGTTGCCGTGTTCTCCCGGGGCCCGACCCCTCTGCCCCACGAGCGGACCGGACCGCTCACGCGTGCCGCCGGACCGCTCACGCGTGCCGCACTGGAAGTGAAGGAGCTGGACCATGAGCGAGCAACAGAAGATGACCCCCTCCGAAGCCTTCGTCGAGACACTGGCCGCCAACGGCGTGACCGATATCTTCGGCATCATGGGCTCGGCGTTCATGGACGCGATGGACATCTTCGCGCCCGCGGGCATACGTCTGGTCCCCGTCGTCCACGAGCAGGGCGCGGCGCACATGGCCGACGGATACGCCCGCGTCAGCGGCCGGCACGGCGTCGTCATCGGCCAGAACGGCCCGGGGATCAGCAACTGCGTCACCGCTGTGGCCGCCGCCTACTGGGCACACAGCCCCGTCGTGATGATCACGCCGGAAGCGGGCACCATGGGCATGGGCCTGGGCGGCTTCCAGGAAGCCCACCAGCTGCCCATGTTCCAGGAGTTCACCAAGTACCAGGCGCACGTCAACAACCCGCGCCGGATGGCTGAGTTCACCGCACGCGCCTTCGACCGCGCCATGTCCGAGATCGGCCCCACCCAGCTCAACATCCCCCGCGACCACTTCTACGGGGAGATCGAGACCGAGATCCCAGAGCCGATGCGCGTCGACCGGGGTGCCGGCGGCGAACGCAGCCTGAACGAGGCCGCCGAACTCCTGGCCACCGCCGAGTTCCCCGTCATCATCTCCGGCGGCGGTGTCGTCATGGCCGACGGCGTCGAGCAGTGCAAGGCACTCGCCGAACGGCTGGGCGCCCCCGTCGTCAACAGCTACCAGCACAACGACTCCTTCCCGGCGAGCCACCCCCAGTGGTGCGGCCCGCTCGGCTACCAGGGCTCCAAGGCCGCGATGAAGCTCATCTCCCGGGCCGACGTCGTGGTGGCCCTCGGCACCCGGCTCGGCCCCTTCGGCACCCTGCCGCAGCACGGCATGGACTACTGGCCCAAGAACGCGAAGATCATCCAGATCGACGCCGACCACACGATGCTCGGCCTGGTCAAGAAGATCACCGTGGGCATCTGCGGCGACGCCGCCGACGCCGCCGAGGCCCTGACGCGGCGCCTGGCGGGCAAGACCCTCGCCTGCGACGCCACACGCGAGCGCCGCGCCGCCGAGACCGCCGAGGAGAAGGCGGCCTGGGAGACAGAGCTGAGCGAGTGGACCCACGAACGCGACCCCTACAGCCTCGACATGATCGCCGAACAGGACGCGGAGGAGGGCGACTGGCTGCACCCCAGGCAGGTGCTCCGCGAACTGGAGAAGGCCATGCCCGAGCGGGTCATGGTCTCCACGGACATCGGCAACATCAACTCGGTCGCCCACAGCTACCTGCGGTTCGAGGAACCCCGCAGCTTCTTCGCCCCGATGAGCTTCGGCAACTGCGGCTACGCGCTGCCCACCATCATCGGCGCCAAGGCCGCGGCCATGGACCGGCCCGCCATCGCCTACGCGGGTGACGGCGCCTGGGGCATGAGCATGGGCGAGATCATGACGGCTGTCCGCCACGACATCCCCGTCACCGCCGTCGTCTTCCACAACCGCCAGTGGGGCGCGGAGAAGAAGAACCAGGTCGACTTCTACGACAGGCGCTTCGTCGCCGGCGAGCTGGAGAGCGAGAGCTTCGCGGGCATCGGCCAGGCCATGGGCGCCGACGGCATCGTCGTCGACAAGCTGGAGGACGTCGGCCCCGCGCTGCGGCGTGCCGTGGACCGGCAGATGAACGAGGGCAGGACGACGGTCCTCGAGATCATGTGCACCCGGGAGCTGGGCGACCCCTTCCGCCGCGACGCGCTCCAAAAGCCCGTCCGCTTCCTGGAGAAGTACCAGGACTACGTGTAGGAGCCGGCCCGTATCCGGCCGGCCGGGGCCCGAGGCCCCCGGCCGGTGCCCGCCCTGCCCGCCCGGGGCGGGCACCGGCCGGGGCGGGCAGGGCGGGGAAGGGCGGGCACCACCCTCACCGGGCCCTCCCTTCCCCGGCCCACGGCCACCCCTCCCCGGAGCACTGATGCCCGTCACCACCCACCGGGAGCGCTCATGCTCGTCGAACCGCACGATCCCCTCCCGTTTCCCGGCGCCGCCGGGCCCGCCGTCAGGCGGCTGACACAGAGGTGGGCGACGCAGCTCGAAGGCGCCGCGCGCAGACCCCGCGTGGCGCTCGTCGAGGGAACGGACCCGCGAGTCCTGTGGGCAGCGGCCCGCCTCGCCCAGGAGCAGGCCGTCACACCCGTCCTCGTCGCAGAAGATCCGGCCGCCGTCCGGGACCGCGCCGCCGACCTCGGCCTCAAGCTGCCCGAGGACCCCACGCGGCTGGAGATCCTGCGACCCTCCCGCTACACCGACACCCTCGCGGCGCTGCTCGAGGAAAGGCCGCGCCTCGCCGCCCAGGTCCTCGACGACCCCCTCTTCCTCACCGCCGCCGCGCTGCGCCGCAACGACGTGGACGTGTGCGTGGCGGGCAGCAACCGCCCCACAGCCGACGTGCTGCGCGCCGGACTGCGCGTCGTCGGCCTGGCGCCCGGCATCCGCACCCTCTCCAGCAGTTTCCTGATGCTGCGGCCCGACGGCGACGCACTCACCTACGCGGACTGCGCCGTCGTCGTGGACCCGGACGCCGGGCAGCTCGCCGACATCGCCCGCGCCGCGGCCGCCACGCACCGCACCCTCACCGGCGACGAGGCGAGGGCCGCGCTGCTGTCCTTCTCCACACGTGGCAGCGCGGCACACCCGCGCGTCGACGTGGTGCGGGAAGCCCTGTCGGTGCTGCGCGCGGCCGCCCCGGAGCTGCCCGTCGACGGCGACCTCCAGTACGACGCGGCCGCCGACCCCGACGTCGGCGCGGCCAAAGCACCCGGCTCGCCCGTCGCAGGGCGCGCGAACACCTTCGTCTTCCCCTCCCTCGAAGCGGGCAACATCGGCTACAAGGTCGCCCAGCGCGTCGGCGGCTGTGCCGCGATCGGCCCGTTCCTCCAAGGGCTCGCCGCACCCCTGCACGACCTCTCGCGCGGGTGCACCGGATCGGACATCGCCGCCCTCGCCCTCGCCGGCGGCGTGCAGGCCCTCACCACCGCGCAGGAGACACCATGACCACCCTCAGCCTCGCCGTGCTCGACCTCGCCGGTACGACGGTGTCGGACGACGGAATCGTCGAGGACGCCTTCCTCCACGCGCTCTCCCGCGAAGGCGTACACCAAGGCGGCCCCCGCCACGACGCCATGATGCGCTACGTCCGCGACACCATGGGGGAGTCCAAGGTCTCCGTCTTCCGGCACCTCTTCGACGGTGACGAGGACACCGCCCAACGGGCCAACACCGCCTTCGAGGAAGCGTACGCGCAGATGGTCGCGTCGGGCCGCTGCTCCGCGCTGCCGGGCGCGCGGCAGGCCATCGAGTCGCTCAGGGCACACGGTTGCGCCGTCGTCCTCAACACCGGCTTCTCGCCCCGCACCCGCGACGATCTCCTCGCCTCCCTCGGCTGGAGCGATCTCGCCGACGCGGTGCTGTCTCCCGCCGACGCGGGCCGTGGCAGGCCCTACCCCGACATGGTGCTGACGGCGCTGCTGCGCACGGGAGCCCCTTCGGTGGACTCCGTCGGGGTCGTCGGAGACACCCCCTACGACATGCGAGCCGGCCGCGCCGCCGGAGCAGGACTGGTGGCGGGTGTGCTGACGGGCGGGCACAGCGCGCAGTCCCTGCGCGCCGCGGGCGCCGACCAGGTGCTCGACTCGGTGGCCGCACTGCCCGCGCTGATCGACGCGACCGCCCGTGCCGCCTGACGCGCGCCGGCCCTGACGCGCGGTCGCCGCCGAGCGGGCGCGGGCACCGCGCCCACCGTGCGGGTACGGGGCGAGGTGAGTGTCAGGGCCGGTCCTTCGCACTGCCGTCCTGAGCCAGCGGATCAACGGACTGCGGCAGCCACTGGGAGGCGGGGTGGACGGTGCGCCAGTGGCGGGCGATGTCCACACGGCGTGTCACCCACACGTCGGGGTGCTGGGCCACCAGGTCCAGGAACCGCCGCAGGTCGGCGGCGCGGCCTGGCCGTCCGCTGATCCTCAGGTGCAGACCGACACTCATCATGCGGGGACGCTCCGCGCCCTCCTCCAGAAGGAGTTCGAGGGCGCGCGTGAGATACGCGGAGAAGGACTCGGACTGGAAACCGTAGGTATTGACGTACCGCCCGTCGTTGTTGTCGAGGGTGTACGGGACGACGAGCTGCGCGGTGCCGTCGACGTCGACCCAGTACGGCAGGTCGTCGCTGAAGGAGTCCGAGTCATAGAGGAAACCTCCGTGCTCGACGATCAGGCGGCGGGTGTTCTCGCTGTTGCGCCCCGTGTACCAGCCGAGGGGCGGCCGGCCGCACACCTCGGTGTCATACCCCGGCACGAGGACGGCGCCGCCATGCGCGGTGACATCGCCGTCTTCTCACGTCCGCTGACCGACTTCGCGGGCCTGTCCGACATCACGGAGACCATCGGCCTCGTCATGCAGGACCCTGAGGTGCAACTGGTCAACACCGTGGTGCGGGAGGAGTTGGTCTGGGGCATGGAGAACCGGGGCGTCCCGGTACCGCAGATCGAACGGCGCCTGCGCCGGGCCGCCGAACTCTTCGGCATCGGCGACCTCCTCGACAGGTTCACGCACGCGCTCTCCGGCGGGGAGAAGCAACGCGTCGTCGTCGCCTCGGTCTTCTGCCTCAACCCGCGGATCATGCTGCTCGACGAACCCACCTCGGAGCTCGACCCCGCCGGCACCGAAGGCGTCATGAACGCCATCCGCGTGCTCGCCGACGAGGGTGTCACCGTCCTCGTCGTCGAGCACAAGGTCGAGGAGCTCGCCGTGTACGCCGACCGCCTCATCGCCATGCGCCAGGGCCGGATCGAGGCGGCCGGCACCCCGCGCGAGGTCCTCATGGGCACCGCCGCCCCCGACAGGCCCCAGGTACTGGACATCGCCCTGCGGCTGAGGGAACTGGGTCACTGGGACACCGAGCTGCCCCTGTCCGTCCCCGCGGCCGTAACGGCCTGGGAAGCGATGACGAACGCCCCGCACAGCGACAGGAACCGCACATGAGCCACCCGGACGCCGTCATCGAGGTCGCCGACGTAGAGCACACCTACAAAGGGAACACCAAGGCCCTGGCAGGGGTGGACCTGACCATCGGCCGTGGCGAGTTCGTCGCGATCATCGGCAAGAACGGCTCAGGCAAGACCACTTTGGCCAAACACTTCAACGGCTTGCTCCGGCCGACCAACTCCGGCGGTGCCGTCCGCCTGCACACGGGGGACGGCAGGACCATCGACACGCGCGGCTCGCGGCTGCACCACCTCGCCGCGACCGTCGGATACGTCTTCCAGAACCCCGACCGGCAGATCTTCCACGACACCTGCCGAGAGGAACTCCAATTCGGTCCGCGCAACCTCGGCGCCGACCCGGCCGCGCTCGTGCACCAGGTGTCCGAGACCCTGGAACTGGTCGGGTTGGAGGGGCGCGCGGAAGTCAACCCGATCCACCTCTCGCGCGGCGAGCGCCAACGCCTCGCCATCGCTTCGACCCTGGTCATGGGGTGTGACGTCGTCGTCGTCGACGAACCCACCACGGGCCAGGACCGGGCCGAGTCACGCAAGATCCTCGACTCGCTCGCCCACCACCACGCCCAGGGCCGCACGGTCGTCATCATCTCCCACGACATGGCGCTGGTCGCCGAGTACGCCACCCGCGTCATCGCGATGCGCCAGGGACACGTCCTCGCCGACGGGACACCGGCCGAGGTCTTCTCGCAACGCGAAGTGCTCCAGGAGACCAACATCCGGCCACCGCAGGCCGCCGTACTCGCGGCCGAGATCGGTCTGCCCGGTGCCCTGACGGTCGACCAGGCCGTCCGTTCCATGCGCGACGCACTGCTGCCCGCGGGCTCCCGCACCACTGTCTCCCAGATCGGCGAGGTCGAGTGAACATGCACTATCTGGTCACCGGAGCCCGGGGCTTCGTCATGAGCGTCCTGGTCAAGGAACTGCTCACCGCCGACCCCGACGCCTTCGTCACCGCACTGGACCTGCACGAGGCCGACGACGTCCTCACCCGGCACCTCGGCGGGTACGCGGAGCGCGTGAGCTATGTGCGCACAGACGTCACCGACAGTGCGGCGGTGACGGACACGGTCGCGGCCGGCGCACCCGACGTGATCGTCCACGGTGCCACCGTCACGCACGACGCGCAGACCGAGCGCCGCGATCCCGAGCGCTTCGTCCGCGTGAACATCACCGGTACGACGCACATCCTCGACGCCGCGCGGCGCACCGGCACCGTGCGGCGCGTGCTCCTCGTCAGCAGCGGTGCCGTCTATGGGAGCTGCCCGCAGCGGCTGCTCACCGAGGAGACGCCACCGGCACCCGACGAGATGTACGGCGTCACCAAGGTGGCCGGCGAACTCGTCGCGCAACGGTTCAGCGAGTTGTACGGGCTCCAGGTGCCCGTCGCGCGCCTGACCAAGATGTTCGGCCCCATGGAGCGGCCGAGCTCCGGCCGCGCGGTCATGTCCCTGCCGTATCATCTCGCGGCGGCAGCGGTACGCGGCCGTAAGGTCGCGTTGACGGAACGGACCCTCGAGGCGGGTGGCGACTGGCTCAGCGCCACCCACGCCGCCCGGGCTCTGAGCCGGCTCGCCGGGGAAGAGGGCGAAGGCAGCCGGACCTACAACCTCTCCAGCGGCACCCGCACGACCGTCGCCGACCTCCTGGCGCTCTTCGGCGTCGAGGCCCGCACGGTCCCCGCCGAGCACGCCGACGCCGACATGGACCCCACCGCCGAGTTCGGCAAGAACGGTGTCTACGCGGCCGACCGCGCCCGGGACGAGCTGTCGTGGAAACCCGCTGCCCTCGCAGAGCAGGCCGACGAGTACCTGGCGTGGGCGAGGCAGCACCCCGACGTCTTCGCCGACGACCGGTGACGGCGGCCCCTCAACCGTGGCCCAGTGGCCTCTCGTCCTTCGCCTGGTAGGTGCCCGCAGCCCGCCGGGAGTCTTCGACGACCCGCTGGAGCGCCGCGAGGTGGGTCTCCAGCGCGGCCCGCCCCTCTTCGCTCAGATTCAGCCAGGTGCGGGGGCGCTTCCCGACGTAGCCCTTGTCGACGTCGACGTAGCCGTGGTTGCCGAGCGTGGTGATCTGCTTGGAGAGGGCGGAGGCCGACAGGCCCACCGATTCCCGGACCCAGGCGAACTCGGCCCACTGGAGACCGGAGAGCAGCGAGACGATCGACAGCCGCGTCGGGTCGAGGAGCACGGGGTCGAAGTCAGCGGGAGCCATGAACCCAGCCCACACCGTTCCCTTCGGTCCTGCCCCGGCGGGCGAAGGAGAGCAGCGCCTGCTCGGCCCGGTGACCGAAGACGATCAGGAAGCCGCCGAGCAGCGCGCCCGCAACCGTCCGCCAGTAGGGCAGGGGCAGGTCCGGGCGCGGGAGGAAGGCGGCCGCGATGCCGGCCGCCAGGAGCACCAGCAGGACCACTCGCGTAACGGTGGCGAACCGCGGTGAGATCTCCGCCCTGCGCAGCCGCGTGGGCCGGCCCAGCAGCGCCGAGCCGCGCCGCGTGTTGAGCATGACCGCGTAGGTCACGGACAGCACAGCGAGGAGCGGGGAGGTCCACTGCGTCGCCTCGGAGCCGAAGAAGTCCGGCGCCGCGAGGCACACGAACAGCCCGGTCCCGAACACCACCGCGACCCACCGGGATTCCCGCACCGAGGAGAAGACCTGGTCCTTGCGGTGCTCGGCCTCCTCCAGCGCGCGGGCAGCCTCGGCGGGGGTAGGACGGTCTGTCATCGGGAGCCTCCCAAACTTTCCCGGGCGGAATCACTTTCCTGACAGGAAAGTAGTTGCCTCGCGGAGAGAGGTCAAGGGGCGAGGGTGCCCCGCGGCCCGGGCGCGGGGTCCGGTGACCGCACCGGGCGGCTCGCGGAGACCGCGGACGTCCGCGGCCGGCTGGGCGGCGCGGCCTGGCCGGCGTGCGCCTCATCCGCGACGACACCGTCTCGACCTGGTGCGGACCGGCGCCGGCATGGGCGTGAGGGCCGACCTCGAGGTCACCTGAAGGCGACGTGGCCTGCCGGTGCGGAAGCCGCCCAGTTCGGCCAGGGCCCGCGCCTCACGGCGTGTGCCGGGCGGGGCTTCGTCCGGGGGCTCCCGGCCTGGGGCACAATCGGCAGGTGTCCGTGACCGTGTCCGGCCTCCTGGCCGAGTCCGCTCTGGGGCTGCGCGCCCTCACCAGTCACTGCCGGGCCGTCGACCGGCCGATCCGGTGTGCCGGTCGCCGCCATGAGCCCGGACATCGCCTGCACGATCAGGTCGTAGGCGGGGTACTCGCGCATCGGGCCCGTCTGACCGAAACCGGAGATGCTCGCGTAGACCAGACGCGGGGTTGGCGGCGCCGAGCGCGGCGTGGTCGATGCCGAGACGCCGGGTGACACCCGGGCGGAAGTTCTCCACCAGGACGTCGGCCTTCTTCAGGTCGAGGACGATACTGCGCTCCCCGCGGTTGAGCTGGGCGAAGTACACGCTCTCCCCGTCCCTGAAAGGGCCCAGGCGGCGGGCGTCGTCGCCGCCTGGCGGCTCGACCTTCACCACGTCGGCGCCCCGGTCGGCCAGCAGCGCTGTGCAGTACGGGCCGGCCAGGACTCGGCTGAGGTCGAGGACACGCAGTCCGGTGAAGACGTTCATCAGGTGGCCTTTCGGTCCGGGGGAGGAGCCGCGAGGCGGCGGCAGAGGGAACGTACGGACGCGCCCGGGGCGGCGTCGACGTGCGCCCGCACGAAGACGCGGCCGATCCTCGTGCACTCGCACATTGGCCCCGGCCCCCGTCGTGCGCCCCAATGAGCGGGCACACCGTTGTCCGCAACCGGCAGCGAAGGAGCCCGCCATGACGCAAGACGCTCTCAGTACGTCCACGCCCTACCTGCTGCCCGAGGTGTACGAGGAGTTCCGGGCCGCGGCCCGCCCGTACCGTCGCGGAGAAGAAGCTCGGCCCCCGGGCGGCACAGGTCGACGCCGCGGGGGAGTTCCCGCACGACAACCACGAGACGCTCGTCGCCGCCGATCTGCACGCGCCAGGGATCCCTGAGGAGTACGGGGGCGACGGTGCCGACTCGCTCGCCGCCGCCATCGCCGTGGAGGAGGTCGCCCGGGTGTGCGCGTCCACCTCCACCATCCAGACCTCCAACAAGCTGGGGGTGACACCGCTGCTGCTGGAAGGCACGGAGCCGCAGCGGCGCCGTTACCTCCCCGAAGTGGCCGCGGGCGACGCCCTGATGGCCTACGCCCTCAGCGAGCGGGAGGCGGGCAGCGACATCGCGGCGATGCGCTGCCGCGCGACGGCGACCGAGGAGGGCGGCTGGGCTCTGGAGGGGGTCAAGACCTGGATCACCTCAGCCGGCGTCGCCCGCTACCTGATCGTCTTCGCCGTCACCGACCCCGGGGCCGGCTCCCGCTCCATCTCGGCGTTCGTCGTCCACGCCGAGGACCCGGGCCTCAACTACGGCGAGCCGGAACGCAAGATGGGTCTCAAGGGGTCGGTCACACGTGAGGTCTACTTCGACGACTGCCGCATCCCCGCCGACCGGCTGCTCGGGCAGCGGGGCAGGGGGCTGCACCTCGCCCTGGGCACGTTGGACCACACCAGGGTCTCGGTCGGCGCCCAAGCGCTCGGAATCGCCCAGGGCGCGCTCGACACCGCCGTGTCCTACGTGCGGGAGCGACGCCAGTTCGGGCAGGCGCTCGCCGACTTCCAGGGCGTGCAGTTCATGCTCGCCGACATGGCGATGCGGGTGGAGTCGGCCCGCCAGATGGTCTACGCCGCCGCGGCTCGCAGCACCGCGCGTGCGCGTGACCTGACGTACTTCGGGGCGGCGGCCAAGTGCCTCGCCTCGGACGCTGCCATGGCGGTGACGACCGACGCGGTGCAACTCCTCGGCGGCTACGGGTACACCAAGGACTTCCCCGCGGAGCGGATGATGCGGGACGCGAAGATCACGCAGATCCACGAAGGCACCCACCAGATCCAGCGGCTCGTCGTCGCCAGAAACCTCGGGTGAGCCGCTAAGGGCGCCGTTCCCCATGCCGGCCGGGGAAGGCGAGGTAGCGCGCCGGAACGGAGTCGGTGAGCCACACGCCGTTGGCACTGTGCTGGAAGGTGTGGCCCCGCTCGTGCATGAGGCCGGCGGCGACTGTCAGCACGACGGCCCTGCCGCGGCGGGCACCCACGCGGGCCGCGGTCTCCCGGTCGGACGACAGATGCACCGCGTGCCGGGCCATCGGCCGCAGCCCCTCGTCACGGATGGCGGCGAGGAAGCGGGGAGTGGTTCCGTGGAACAGCGCGGGCGGGGGCGGCGACGCGGGCAGGCCCAAGTCGACGGCGACCGTGTGTCCCTGGTTCGCGCGGATACGCGTACCGTCGGCGGAGAACGCGTAGCGCTGCTTGTCGTTGTCGGCGACCGTGGCTTCCAGTTCGGCCCGTGTGAGGGGGAAGCCGTGCGCGGCGGACGCAGCGAGGAGTTCGTCGGTGCGAGCCCATCCGCCCGCGTCCAGCACGAGCCCGATGCGCTCAGGGTCGTGACGCAGATGGCGGGCCAGATACTTGGAGACGCGTACTGGCGCGCGTCGCGCCGTCTGTCCTGGGGGTTGTTCTTCATGGGCTTCCAGGGTGCAGGACGCAACCCGGCAGGCGCACCCGTATTTGCCGCTCTCTGAGGGCCGAGGCCGACCTCGCGTCCTGCCCACAGGCGTCGTGCGCGGGCGTTCGGGGAGCGGCGTGCCGCGTGCGCTCCCAAGGCGTTGGCGTGCCGCGTGCGCTCCCTAAGGCATGGCGTGCCGCGTGCGCTCCTCAGGTGGGGTGTGCCGCGGGGGAGTCGGTCCGGGGGTGTTGAAGTGGCGGGAGAGGACGAGACCTGCCGCGCCCAGCAGCGTGGCCTGGTCCTCCAGCGCGGTGAACGCCACCTGGGGCGGCCCGCCGGGGTGGGGCGGGATGCGGGAGTGCAGAGCGCGCTCGATACGGCTCCGCAGTTCCTCGCCACCGGCGACGGTGTCCCCGTGAAGAATGAACAGCCCCGGCGCGAACACCTGGTGGAGGTTCACCAGGCCGACGGCGAGGTTGTCCGCCCACTCGCCGAGCAGTTCCGCCGCGTCCGGTACGCGTGCGGCGGCGAGGCGGGAGAGCGCACCCGCGCCCAGAGTCGTGGCCCCCGGCAGACCTCGGTTCGCCGCCTGTGCGCGGAGCCAGGAGTGGCTGGCGAGAGTCTCCCAGCAGCCCCGCTGGCCGCAGTGGCAGGGCTCACCGTCGACCTGGACGATGCTGTGCCCGACCTCGCCGCCCGCACCGGCCGGCCCCCGGTGCACGTCACCGCCGAGGACGAGGCCGACGCCGAGTGCCTCTCCGGTGTAGACGGACGCGAAGTGGCTGCGTCCGCGCCCCTGGCCGAACCACCGGTCGCCCAACGCCTGGGCGCGCGGGTGCATGTCGACGCACACGAGGTCCATGCTGAGCCGGTCCTGGAGCGTCCGCCCGACGGGCAGGCCGTCGAGCTCGGGCGCGAGGGCGACCTTGACCACGGTTCCCGTGTCCGAGTCCACCATCCCGCCCACCGCGACGCCGACGCCCAGCGGGGTGGTCGAGGCGGCGCCGGCCACTTCCGCCGTCGCGCTCACGAGCGCCTCGACAGCCGCCTTGGCGTCCGGCTCCGCGCTGAAGAGGCGTTCGGCCTTGGTGAGCACCTTCCCGCCGGCGCTGACCAGCGCCGCCTCCACGCGCCCCGGCAGCAGGTGGACCCCGATCAAGGGGGGTGAGTCGGGCGCGAACCACAGCGGGCGGGCAGGTTTGCCGCCGGCGGGGCTGCTGGGCCGCGCCGCCTCCTGCGTGAGCAGACCCTGACGGACGAGCTCCTCGACGATGACCGTCAGGGCGCTGCGGGACAGGCCGGTGACCCGGGCCAGTTCGGCGCGGGAGAGCGGACCGAAGTCGTAGAGCGACTGGAGTATCCGGACCCGGTTCACGGCCTGCCTTTCCCGAGGACCGCAACGCCTGTCGGAGCGGTGATCCTCACTGTCGGGTTACGACGCCTCGCGTACTAACCTCACCGCTCGACGTCAGCTCACTCACTCTGCCACAGGTACGTCACCTGCCGGGAGGCCCTGCGTTCATTCGCCTTGGCGACGAGATGCACGGGAGGAATTCGATCCTCCGCACCCCTTGACGCTCGGCGAGGTTAGTACGCAGTGTGAACTTACTTGATCGGCCGGGCCGGCAGCCGCCGCCCTCTCGCGAGCGGCAGGCCGCGGCCCCACGTTGACGGCGAGGTCCCCATGCAGAAGATCGGCATCATCGGCGGCGGCATACGCGGCCACATGTACGCGAAGTCGCTCCAGCACTTTCCCGGCGCCGACGTCCGTGCGGTGAGCGACCTGTCGCAGGCCACCGCGCAGCGAACGGCCGACACCTTCGGCCTCGCCGCCTACACCGACCACCGGAAGATGCTCCAGGAGGTCGACCTCGACGCCGTCATCGTGGCGACGCCCGACTTCGCCCACCGGGACCCGGCGGTGGACGCGGCGGAACGCGGCCTCCACCTGCTGATCGAGAAGCCGCTCGCGACGACCACCCAGGACGCCGCCGCCATCGAGGCCGCCGTACGGAAAGCGGGGGTGGAGTGCATGGTGGGCTTCGAGAACCGCTGGAACCCAGCCGTCCGCCGCATCCGGGAGACCGCCGCCGCCGGAGAGCTCGGCCAGGTCCTCACCCAGAACATCCTGCTCAGCAACACCTGGTACGTCCCCACCAGGATGCTCTCCTGGGCCGCACGCTCCTCACCCGCGTGGTTCCTGATGAGTCACACGGTCGATGTGGCGACGTGGGTGAACGGCCGCACGGTCGCCTCGGTGGACGCGCGGGGCTCCCGAGGGCAGCTCGCGGCCCGGGGTGTGGACACCTGGGACGTCGTGCACGCCCTGCTCACCTTCGACGACGGCACCACGGCCAATCTGACGTCCACCTGGGTGCTGCCCGACAGCATGCCCTCCATCGTCGACTTCCGGTTGCAGGCCGTCGGCGACCGCTCCGCGGTCCAGGTGGACCTCCACGAGCAGGGTGTCCGGCACGCGGCTGAGGACGGGCTCCGCTTCCCCGGCCTGCTCGGGGACGAGATCGACGGAAGGCTGCAGGGGCCGCCCACGTGGATGGTGCAGCACTTCGTCTCCTGCCTGAACGAGGGCCGCCCCGTCGGCCCCGGCCTGCGGGACGGGCGTGCGGTCACCGACGTGGTCCTCGCCGTGCACGAGTCGCTGTCGACAGGCGGCACCGTACGGCCGGGCACGCACGCCGCCTGAACAGGGCGGCACCTACTGGGCACAGGGAGGAGCGGAACATGGCGGGCACCGGATCGGCGGGCGGCGCAGCGGAACAGGAACCGGTCACCGGGGCCGGTGGTTCCGGCGCGGGCGCCACCATCGGCGAGGAGCGCGGCGACGCGGGGCGGGAAGGGGAGACGCGACAGGCGTCGCACCGGTCCGCGCACGGGCCGGAGCGGGAGACGTCCACGACGCCGGCGCCCGAGCGGCGAAGCCTCGGCACGAAGGTCGCCGTCGTCGCCTCGGCCATCGGCCTCATCTACGGATACGACACCGGGTCCATCTCGGGCGCGCTGGTCTTCCTGGAGAGCGACTACCAGCTGACGACCCTGTGGACCTCGGTGATCACCTCGATCGTCGTGGTCGGCAGCCTCGTGGGCGCGGCGGTCGGCCCCCGGGTCGCCAACGAACTGGGCAGGCGCCGCGCGATGCTCGCCGTGGCCTTCGGCTTCATGGCCTTCGCTGGACTGAGCGCCGTCCCGCTGGGGCTGTGGTGGCTGACCGTGGTGCGGCTCCTGCTCGGAGTGACGGTCGGACTGGCCACTGTCGTCGCCCCCGTCTTCATCTCCGAGTTCGCCTCCGAGGAGAACCGCGGCCGGCTGGGCACCGCCTTCCAGTTCTTCACCTGCGCAGGCGTGATCATCTCCCTGCTCACGGCCTGGGCGCTCTCCGGCACCGAATCCTGGGAGGCGGTGCTCGGCCTGGCCGCGGCCCCGGCCGGGGTGGTCTTCCTCGCCCTGCTGCGCTTCCCCGACAGCCCCCGGTGGTACGCCATGAGGGGCATGCGGGAGCGCGCCTTGGAGACACTGCGGCGGCTCGACCCCGACGCGGACGCCCCGGCACGGCTGACCGCCATCGAGGCGGACCTGGCGGAGAGCGAACACGGCCGCTTCCGGGAGATATTCGCCAAGCGGTACGCCCGGCCCACCTTCTTCGTCATCGCGTTCGGGTTCGCCGTCCAGATCACCGGCAACAACACCATCCTCTACTTCAGCCCGACCATCTTCGCCAAGGCCGGCTTCGGCGACGGCGCCGACAGCATCCTGGCCTCCACACTCGTGCAGGTCGTCGCCGCTGTGGGGGTGGTGCTCTCGATGGCGGTGGTGGACCGCTGGGGCAGGCGCCCGCCGCTGATCGTGGGGACGGCCGCCATGGTGGTGGGACACACGGTGATGGCCTTCGTCTTCGCACAGGACCGCATCTCCACCGGCACCGGGTACGTGGCCACCGCCGCCATCGGGCTGTTCTACCTGGGCTTCTACTTCGGCATCGGCTCCCTGATCTGGGTCTACACGGGCGAGGCGTTCCCGGCCCGCCTGCGCAGTGTGGGAGCCGGCGCGCTGCTCCTGTCCGACTTCGCGGCCAACCTGATCGCCACCTTCGCCTTCCCCAACGTCCTCGCGGCGTTCGGCGGGTCGACCGCGTTCGGCGCGTTCGCCGTCCTCTCCGCGCTCGCTCTGGTCTTCCTGTACCGCATGGCGCCCGAGACCAAGGGCCGCTCCCTGGAGGAGATCCGCGGCTACTGGGACAACAAGGCGACGTGGAGCCGTGCGGGGTGAGACCGGCCGTGACGGTGCGACGCCCGCGCCGCCGCACAGCGGCGGGGCACCATCCGGCCGCCCGCCAGGCGTGTCCCCGCTTGCGGGAATCCGGTGAAAACTGCGGCGCCACACCGAGGTTCGGGAATACCCGCACCCGGTTGTGGGTTGATCTCACGCCATGACGACCACCGCATTCGACCCACGCACCCTGCTGACCGAGAGCCGGCTCGGCATCCTCGCCACCCTCAAGTCGGACGGCCGGCCTCAGCTCTCACCCGTGCAGCCGTTCTACGACCGCGAGGCCGACCGCCTGTACGTGTCGATGACCGAAGGACGCGCCAAGACGGCGAACCTGCGGCGCGACCCCCGCGCAGCCCTGGAGGTCACCAGCGCCGACGGCTGGGGGTGGGCCACAGCCGAGGGCACGGTGACGCTCACCGGTCCTGGAACGGATCCCCACGGCCCGGAGGCCGAGGCGCTGGTGCGCTACTACCGGCTCGCCGCGGGGGAGCACCCGGACTGGGACGAGTACCGCTCCACGATGGTCTCCGACCGGCGCGTGCTGATGACGATGGCGGTCGACCACGTGTACGGCGCCAGGCTCCGCTGAGGAGCGGCGTTCACGCCGCGGACGTCGGCGTCCACAGCGGCCGGGGCCGGCCGGGCCGGTCCCGAGCGTGCCGCCTCCGCCCGCGGCGCAACGTGGATCACACTGGCGGTGGCCGGGTGAGGCAGCCAGGGAAGGATCCACGTGATGGCGGACGAGCGCTTTGAGGAACCGTTCCACTGGCTGTTCGGAGATCAGCTGGGACCGCACTTCCTGCGTCCAGACAGCACCGTCGTCATGATCGAGTCGCGGTCCGTCCTGCGCCGCCGGCGCTTCCACCGTGCCAAGGCGCACCTGCTGCTGTCGGCCATGCGGCACCGTGCGGCCGAACTCGGGGACCGGGTGCGCTACCTCAGGGCGGAGACCTACCGCGACGGCCTGGCCCGGGCCGTGGGTGACGCGTCCGTGACGGTTCACCACCCCACCTCCCACGCCGCTGCGCGCTTCGTGCGCGAGCACGCACAGGTGCGGGTGCTGCCCCCGCGCGGGTTCCTCGTCGAGCCGGACGCGTTCAGCCGGTGGGCGGAGTCCGCCCGCGGCGGGCACCTGCGGATGGAGGACTTCTACCGGTACGTGCGCCAGGACCACGCGCTGCTGATGGACGGCGACCAGCCCGCAGGCGGGAAGTGGAACCTGGACACCGACAACCGCGAGCCCCCGCCCAAGGACAGGGACACGTTGCCGGTGCCGGCTCCCTACCTGCCGCGCGAGGACGCCATCGACGACGAGGTCAGGGCCGATCTGGACCGCTGGGAGCGGAAAGGCGAGGTCTCCTTCGTCGGCCGGGACGGGCCACGGCGGTTTCCGGCGAGCCGTGCGGAGGCCCGGCGTGCGCTGCGCGCGTTCGTGAAGAAGCGCCTGCCCACCTTCGGCCGCTGGGAAGACGCCATGCTCGCGGGGGACTGGGCCATGAGCCACAGCATGCTGTCCGCCGCGCTCAACCTGGGGCTGCTCGATCCGGCGGAGTGCGTCGAGGCCGCTGAGAAGGCCTACCGCGCGGGCGAGGCGCCGCTCAACTCCGTAGAGGGTTACGTCCGGCAGGTCGCCGGGTGGCGCGAGTACATGTGGAACCTGTACTGGTACTTCGGCCCGCGCTACCGGGAGTCCAACGCGCTGGGCCACCACGCGCCACTGCCGGACTGGTTCTCCCGTCTGGACGCCGAGGCGGTCGAGGCCCGCTGCCTGTCCACGACCCTGGCGCAGGTGCGCGACCGTGGCTGGGTGCACCACATCCCCCGGCTGATGATTCTGGGCAACCACGCGCTACAGCGCGGCTGGGATCCGGCGGCGGTGACCGACTGGTTCCACCGCTGTTTCGTGGACGGGTACGACTGGGTGATGCTCACCAACGTCATCGGCATGTCCCAGTACGCCGACGGCGGGCGCATCACCACCAAGCCGTATGTGGCCGGAGGCTCCTACATCAACACCATGAGCGACCTGTGCGGGCCCTGCGCCTACCGGCCCACCGAACGCACCGGCGAGCGCGCCTGCCCCTACACGGCGGGTTACTGGGAGTTCATCCACCGCCACCGCGACCGGCTCTCGCACAACTACCGCTCCGCCCGCGCCGTCAAGCAACTCGACCGCATCAGCGACCTGGACGACGTACTGCGTGACGCCCGGCGACGGGACCCCGACGCGGCGCCGTGAACGGTCCGCACCCGGACACGGATGTGGCCCCCAGCGGGTGAAGAGGTCTCGCCCTCGCTGCGGCGCCGCTGTGGCGCCGCGCTCGCTCAGGCGGAAGGCGAGAGGTGTTCGCGCACCCATGCGGGATCGGGGTTGACGTGTGCCCGCCCCGCCAGCAGGACGGTCGGCACGGTCTCGTCGCCGTCGTTGGCCGCTCGCACCGCCGCCGCTCCGGCCGGGTCGCGCCAGATGTCGACCCAGTGCAGTCGGCGGGCGCTGCGGCCCAGCTTGAGGCGCATGCGCAGGCAGTACGCGCAGCCCGGCCGCCAGAAGACGACCGGTCGGCCGTCGGCCGCGCTGCGGCGTTGCGCCTCCAGCGCGCCGATCGACCGCGGGAAGATCACGGGCGAGTGCGCGACGGCGAGCAGGACGAACAGCACCAGCAGAACCGCGGCGGTACCGGAACTTCCCTGGGAGACCAGCCATGCCGCGACGACCGCGCCGCAGAGCACGTACAACATCGGCACAGTCCACGGACGTTTCATGGGGCACAGGTTACCGACGGACCGAGACGCTCCGGCACCGGACGGTGCGGGAGGCGCCACTGCCGCAGGGCGTCGGGAGGCCGCTCAGTCCTGACCGCCCGCGTCGTAGCGGGCGAGCATGGGGCGAAGGGGTTGCTCGTTGGTGCCCGGCGGGATGTAGCGCACCGCACCCGCGGCGAGCACGGTACGGGTGCCGGGGACCAGACACAGGACGGAGCACTCCATCGGCTGCCCGAAGTCGTACTTCTCCGGTGGCGCGGAGGCGTATTCCGGCGGATCGGGCAGCCTTCCCGGGCTGTCCAGGCGACGCACCTTCCCGTCTTTCGTGAGCCGGTTCTGCGAGTCCAGCAGCAGGCTTCCGGTCCCGTCGGGAACGGTGGTGGCGGTGGAGACGGCACGGTTCATGCGCGGCAGTCGGCGTTTGGTCCAGCCGCTCCCGTCGCCCGTCAGCAGGATGGTCTCCGAGTCGGGCTCCTCTTCGACCTCGCCGTGGTTGAAGTCGTTGCGCCCGAGGGACCACAGACGGTCGCGCTCCGGGTCGTGGACGACGGTGGCCAGGGACGCGCTCGCCTCGGGCGGCACGGGGTCGGGGAAGCGGTAGGCCGGGGTGTCCAGCTTCTGCCAGCCGTCATGTGCCCAGCGGGCGCTCGCCGGTTGCGGATAGCACTCGCCCGACCCGCAGTCGGTATCGACGCTCCCCACGACCCAGACCCGCAAAGTGGCCTTCGGATCCTCCGCGCGGGCCGCGGTGATCGCCGAGGCGTGGAAGGGCAGTTCGGGCACCTGCCAGGCGTCCCCGTCCCAGTGGAGCGTCTTCCCGTCGACGCAGAGCCACAGGCGCGGGCCGACGGCGGCGAACCAGGACCCGTACAGTTCGTCGCCCCCGGACACCTCGCTCTTCACCGCCGGCGGTGCGGGCAGGGTCCGCCACGTGTGGCCGTCCCAGTGGTGTGCGGAGGGGGCGCTCCGCGACGGGCGGCTCGCGAGCCACACATCGTCCGGGCCGCTCGCGGCGAGCGCCCAGGACGCGGCCTTCGGGGCGAGTCCGTCCGGCAGCGGGTGGCTGCGCCACCGGTCGCCGTCCCAGTGGTCCAGGAACAGGGCGTCGGGCCCCTGGCCGTCCTTCACCCCGCCGCGGACGCCGAACGCCCACACGTCGTCGCGTGAGGTGACGGCGAGTGCCTGGTAGGAGCCGTCGAAGGTGTCCGCGAGATGGGTGTAGCGCCAGGCGCCGGAGCCCGACCGGGCGGAGGCTGCCGGGTCGAGGGGCAGGCCGTCGTCGAGGCGAGCCAGGTCGGTGGTGGAGGGGGTGGGTGAGGGCTTCCCCTTTCCACGGCCGTTCGACCGGTCGGAACCGTGCGTCGAGCACCCGGTCAGCGCGGTGGCTCCGGCGAGGGCTGCCACGCTCAGCAACTCGCGCCTGGAAGGAAGGCGTGCATCCATGCGGACCGACTGTAGTACGAACGTGCGTTGGCCTCTCGCGTCCGCTCCCTTCCGTCGGATGCCGGGGGCGACGGCAGCCACCCCGGTGCGCGCACGCTCGTGCGGGTACGCACCCGTCTCCGCTGTGTCCGCGCCTGCCGGGCAGTGTCTCAGTCCAGTTCCATCCCGCTCGTCTCCGGTGCCCAGGCCACGGACACCACCGCTCCGAGAACGAGGAAACCGGTGAGCGCGACCATGGAGGTGGAGAACCCGAACGTCGAGAGGCTCACCGGCAGCAGGAACGTACCCACGGCGGAGCCGATCCGGCTCAGCCCGTTCAGCAGGCCCACGCCCGAACTGCGTACCCCGGTGGGGAACAGCTCCGGGGGATAGACCTGGTCGAGATTGGAAGAGGCCGACATGGTGAACGTGAAGACCAGGAAGAGGGGAAACAGCAGCAGTGTCGGCGCGCTCGGCCAGACACCGATCACCCCGAGCGCGAGGGACATGACGGCGAACGAGGAGATGAGGAACCCGCGGCGGGTGAACCTGGCCACGAACCACAGCCCGCCGACGCCGCCCAGCAGCAGGAAGACGTTGAGCAGCCCGTTGCCGAGGAACTCCTCGTCCGCGAGCCCCAGGCGTGCCATGACCGTCGGCAGGAACGTGTAGATGGCGAAGTACGGGATGACCTGGCAGTTGTAGTAGAGGACGCCGAAGAGGGTGTTCCTGCGGTGACGTCGGCGGAACAGCTCGCGGTAGTCGTGCGTTTCCTCGGGCTGCGCTCGCGTGAGGAGAGGGGAGAGGTCGATCCCGGAGCCGATGTGCTTGGCGACCACCGCCTTGGCCTCGTCGACGCGTCCCCTGCTGATGAGCCAGCGCGGGGACTCGGGGGTGCCGACGCGCATCAGCAGGACGAAGACCGCGGGGAGGGCGCTGCTGGCCAACAGCCACCGCCAGCTGTCTCCGCCGAAGTCGACCAGGTAGTTGCCGAGGAAGTAGGCGGCGATGTACCCGACGGTCCACATCGCGGTGAGTGAGGCGAGGAGGCCGCCGCGGTAGCGGCGCGGGCAGAACTCGGCCACCAGCGTCGGGCCGAGGGCGTAGTCGGCGCCGATGCCGAAGCCGATCAGGAGGCGCAGCACGAACAGTTCGGTGGGCCCGGTGACGAAGAACTGGGCCACGGAGGCGACCGTGATCAGCAGGAAGTCCAGCATGTAGATCCGCTGTCTTCCGTAGCGGTCGGCGGCCCAGCCGAGCACGATGCTTCCCGCGAAGATGCCGATCAGCGCCGAGGCTCCGAGCAGGCCCTGCCAGGCCGCGCCGAGTTGCATCTGCGGGGTGATCAGTGTCAGGGCGATGCCGATGATGCCCAGGTGGTAGCCGTCGGAGAAGTTCGCGCCGAAGGTGAGCGCGGTGATCTTGATGTGGAAGCGGTTCAGGGGCGCGTCGTCGAGGGTCGGGGGCCCCTGCGGGGAGGCTGCCGCGCCGTCAGGCGGGCTGGGGGTGTTCGGCTGCTTCGGGGTGCGGGTGGCCTCGGGGACGTGTTCCACGGCTTTCTCCTCAGACTTGCCAAGCACCATGAATGGAGGATTTCATGCAGCCTCAGAGGTGAATAGATCTATGTCAAGGGGTGGGTGATGACCGACAGCAGCACTGTCCGCATCGACGGTCGGCACCTGCGCTGTGCCGACGTCGTCCGCGTGGCACGCCGGAGCGCGTGGGCGAAGCTCGACGACGCAGCGCTCGTAAGGGCCCGCGAAGCCTACGTGGTGGCGCGGGACATCGGCGCCAAGAGAGCCGTCTACGGGCGGACGACCGGCGTCGGAGCGAACCGGCACGACGTCGTCGACCCCGACTCCGCCGACCAGCACGGCCTGCGCCTCCTCAGCAGCCACGCGGGCGGCACGGGCGAGCCGGCAGCCGACCCCCTCGTCCGCTCGACCCTGCTGATCCGCCTCAACCAGCTCGCCGCGGCCGGCAGCGGGGTCCACCCCCGCCTCCTGGAGGCCCTGTCCGGCGCGCTGCGCGTCGGCGCCCTCCCGCGCGTGCACTCCCTCGGCGCCATCGGCACCGGTGACCTCAGCGCGCTCGCCGAGATCGCCCTGACGCTCGCCGGGCGGCGCCCCTGGGCCGTGGGCTCCCTCCCTCCGGTGCCGATCAGCCCCGGCGACGCCCTGGCGTTCATCTCGAGCAACGCCGCCACCCTCGCGGAGTCCGTACTGGCGTGGCACGACCTGCGCGAGCTGCTCCACTCCAGCCACCTCGTCGCGGGGCTGTCCTACTGCGCGCTCGGCGGTTCACCCGAAGCGTTCAGCGCTCGCGTCCACGCGCAGCGGCCGCACCCCGGATCCGTGCGCAGCGCCGCCGAGATGCGCCGCATCCTGTGGGGCGACGACGAGCCCCGGGCCGGCCGCAGGCTGCAGGACCCCTTCGGGCTGCGTGCGTTCCCCCAGGTTCAGGGGCCGGCGCTGGACGCTGTCGACTCCCTGGAGAGCGTGCTGACCACCGACCTCAACGCCGCCGCGGAGAACCCGTTCATCGACATCGACACGGAGAACGCCTACCACCACGGACACTTCTCCACGGCCTACCTCGCGCTGTCGCTCGACCACCTGAGGGCCGCGCTCCACCACGTCGCGGAGCTGTCGGCGGCTCGGCTCGGCGACCTGGTCGAACCAGAGCTGACGGGGCTGTCCCCGTTCCTGGCCGCCGGGCCGTCCGGCAGTTCGGGCATCATGATCCTCGAATACGTCGCCCACGACGCCCTCAGCCAGTTGCGGCACGCGGCCGCACCGGTCACTTTGGGAACGGCCGTCATCTCCCGCGGCCTGGAGGACCACGCCAGCTTCTCCACCCAGGCGGCGCGCAGCACCTCCGCCGCGATCGGCGCCTACCGTACCGTGCTCGCGTGCGAACTGCTGGCCGCCGTACGGGCGCTGCGGCTCAGGTCCGGGGAACTGCCGCACGCCCCGGTCGCGGAGGCGTTCCGCATCGCTGCGGCGTCCCTGCCGATGGTCGCCGAGGACCACCCGTTGACGGAAGAGATCGCCCAGGCCGAACAGCTCGTGGCCGGGTTCGCCGCTCTGTGAGCGGCGTCCCGTGCAGCGACGCGCCGCTGGGTGAGGACCGCTCCGCCCAGCACACAAGGGGCCGCGGCGCGACGGAGGGGGTCAGGCCGCCGCGCGCCCTGACCCCCTCCGGGTGGCGCTCACGGCGCCGGCTGGACCGGCACTTCCCGCACTTCCTCGCCCGCCGCGTACACCGCCAGACGTCGGGCGACCGGCTCGGTCAGGTCGCCGTGCGCGACGGCTCGCGCCTGTGGCGGGGCGAGCCGTACGTCATCTCCGACGGTGGTCTCCGCGGCCTGTAGGGGCAACTCGTCGGCTCTCTCGTCGAGAAGCTCGGCGGCTCGGAGGACATCGTCGGGTGCGGGCACCAGCGCGTCGGCGACCAGATGACGGCGACGGCCGCTCGGCTCACCGTCCGGGTCCACGGTGTCGTACCACCAGCCGTCGTCCTGGCCCCAGAACAGTGCCCACCGCCCGTCGCACTCCACCGAGATCTCCAGCAGGGCCGAGGCGTCGGGTGTGGGCGGCTCCAGGCTGGTCGCGCCGGCACGGTCCCCGAAGGCGCGTGTGACGGCGCGCAGGTAGGGGGCATGGGCGCATTCAAAGAGCACGCCCGCGAGAAGGTCAGTCATAGCGGCAGCATCACCCCTGCCCCGGTCCCGAGCCGCGGGGCGCGCGGAAGACGCACGGATTAACACCCTCTCGCGCGCCCGCCCACATGCCGGCGGGACGGTACCGAGGCGACCGGCACAGGGTCGTGCCGCTGCCCGCTGCCCGCTGCCCGCTGCCCGCTGCCCGCTGCCCGCTGCCGGCGTTCGGCCCCCGGACGTGCGCGGCGCACGCCGAGGTCGCCGTCGGGGCGACCTGGTCACGGCGTGCGGAAGCCCCGGAACGTCACATGCCTCCTGAACTGGAAGCCGAGCCTTTCGTAGAGGGCGATCGCGCCGGTGTTCGCCTCGGCCGCGTGCAGGAAGGGGGTTTCGCCACGGGCCATGATCCGCGCCACGAGCGCACGCACCACACGGGCCGCGTGTCCTCGCCCGCGCGCTTCGGGAGCCGTGCACACCGCGCTGATCTCGGCCCAGCCCGGCGGCCGCAGTCGTTCTCCCGCCATCGCCACCAGGGCGCCGTTCTCGCGGACGCCGAGATAGGTGCCGAGTTCGTGGGTGCGCTGCCGAAAGGGTCCTGGCCGCGTGCGGGCGACGAGATCGAGCATCTCGGGCACGCTCTCCGCCCCCAGCTCGACCACGCCGGTGGCGGCGCCCGTAGGTGGCGGGGCGAGGCGGTCGCTGTCGGACCACACCATCTGGCGGCCTTCCAGGACGAAGACCGGTTCCCAGTCCCGAGGCGGGGCCGCCGGGCAGCTGAACATGTCGGCGAGCTGTCCTCGACCCAGCAGCCGGGCCAGGTCCACCCACTGCCCGGGTCCCGGATCGGCGCCGACGGAGGAGAAGGTCGCGACTTCGGGCAGAAAGCCGGCGACCCGGCCGAGGCGGCGGGCGAGGTGCGCGTGGTGCCCGCGGAGCGAGGCACCCACCGGGTCGTCGAGTGCGGCGGCGTCGCGCTTCATCGTGGTGCTTCGCCTTTCGTGTCCTACGGGGTGACGGTGGCGGATCCGACGGGCGACCAACCCGCCGTGCCGATCATCCTACGGATGGGCGGGCCGGCCCCGGGCCGAGGAGCCGCCGTGGACGGACCCCGTCGCCGCGCACCACCGCCGCCCGGCGGTGGCGCGCAGCGGATTTCCGCGGCGCAGCGGATCGATAAGTTCGAGCCACAATGAGTGGTGCTTTCCATGGCCGGAAGGGGACGAGGTGACTGACGGATTCAAGCGCCGCACGCCGAGCCGGTGGGGGGAGGGCGGCGCACTGCGCGAGGAGATCCTCGCGGCCGCCGCACGACTGTTGGCGGAGTCCGGCCGCGAAGGGGACCTCTCCCTGCGTGCGGTCGCCCGTGAGGTCGGTATCTCGGCCCCCAGCATCTACCTGCACTTCGAGGACCGTGCGGAGCTGGTGTCCACGCTCACGCGACGGGCGTACGAACGGCTGGTCGCCGACCTGCGAGCGGCCGGGGAGCGGGGGGCGGTCGACGGGCCGCGGGCGGGGTTGCGTGCCATGACCCTGCGGTATTGCCGGCTGGCTCTGGACAACCCGAGGCTCTACCGGCTGATGTTCGGCATCGAGCGGATCGAGGTTCCCCGCGAGGAGCTGGCCTCCCACCCGCTGTGGCTGGTGGCCGAGGCGTGGCACGACGCCGTCGCGGCCTGTCGGCGCGGGGCGTCGGAGTCCGACGACAGGCGGGTGGCCAGGTTGCTGTGGTTCTCCCTGCACGGGGTGGTGGCGATGGCCATGTCCACGCCGTTCCAGGCGGACCGCCAGGCGTTGGAGGAAATGGCCGACGACCTCCTCGACTTGGCGCTGACCAGATGACATGGGTGCCGCCGATCACTTCGGGCCAAGTGATTGCCCAAGGCACCTAACGGTGTTAGCAAAGGAAGGACGCAATTCCTCTGCCGTGGAGGCATGTATGACGGAGACAGTGGCGGACACCGCAGCCGGACTGCCCGGATTTCCTTCACCCAGGGCAGCGGGGTGCCCCTTCGACCCCCCGCCGGCCCTTCGTCCCCCGCACGCGGACCGACCTGTCTCCCGCGTGCGAATCTGGGACGGCACGCAGCCGTGGCTGATCACTCGTCACGAAGACCTGCGCGCACTGCTGAACGACCCACGGGTCAGTGCCGACTGCACTCGCGACGGCTATCCGCACAGGTCCGCCTCGATGCAGGGCAGCGACCCCGCCACCCAGACCTTCCTGACCATGGACGATCCGGAGCACGCCCGGATGCGCCGGATGGTGACGTCCCCCTTCGCCATCAAGAAGATGGAGGCCCTGCGGCCGGCCATCCAGAAGATCGTCGACGACCTGATCGACGCGCTGCTCGCGGGCCCCCGGCCGGTCGACCTCGTCGAGGCGTTCGCGCTGCCCGTCCCCAGCCTCGTCATCTGCGCGCTGCTCGGTGTGCCGTACGAGAAGCACGACTTCTTCCAGCGCAACACCAGGGTCATCGTCCGCCGCACCTCCACGCCCGAGGAGGTGGCAGCGGCGAACAAGGCGCTCGTCGACTACATGGACGACCTCCTTGGTGACAAGCTCGCGCGGCCCGCCGACGACCTCTTGTCCACCCTGGCCACCGAGCGCGTCGCCACCGGCGAGATGACGCGGCGCGAAGCAGCGCGCATGGGTAACCTCCTGCTCGCCGCGGGCCACGAGACCACCGCCAACATGATCGCTCTGGGCACCGTCGCGCTGCTGCGGAACCCCGACCAACTCGCCCGGCTACGGGACTTTGAGGACGACCCCAAGGCCGTCGCGGGCGCGGTCGAGGAACTCCTCCGCTACCTGAACATCACCCACTCCGGGCGCCGTCGCGTGGCGCTGGAGGACATCGAGATCGGTGGCGAGACCATCCGCGCCGGTGAAGGCATCATCTTCGCCAACGACATCGCCAACCGGGACCCGGACGCCTTTCCCGGGCCCGACCGGCTCGACATCGGACGGGACGCCCGCCGCCACGTCGCCTTCGGCTACGGCGTGCACCAGTGCCTCGGCCAGCCGCTCGCCCGCGTCGAGCTCCAGATCGTCTACAGCACGCTGTACCGCCGCATCCCCACCCTGGCGCTGGCCACCCCGTTCGAGCAGCTCGAGTTCAAGCACGACGGCATCGTCTACGGCGTCTACAAGCTCCCCGTCACCTGGTAACCCTTCGCCGCCCTCGACGAGAGAAGTGAGTAACCCATGCGTGTGGAAGTCGACCAGCCCAAGTGCGTCGCGTCCGGGCAGTGCGTCCTGGCGGCCCCCGACGTCTTCGACCAGGACGACGACGGCATCGTCGTGACGCTGAACGACCGTCCGGACACCGGCATGCACGACGACGTGCGGGAAGCGGCGGCGCTCTGCCCGGCCGCCGTCATCAGCCTGGTGGAGAAGTGACACCCTCGCCGCCGCCGCGACGCGTCGTCATAGCAGGAGCCTCGGCGGCCGGACTGTCCGCCGCCGAGACCCTGCGCCGAGAGGGCTTCGCGGGCACGGTCACCCTCGTCGGCCAGGAGCGGCACCTTCCTTACGACCGCCCGCCGCTGTCCAAACAGGTTCTGACCGGGGCCTGGCCCGCCGCGCGCACGGCACTGCGCACAGCGGAAGACCTGCGGGCGCTCGACATCGACCTGCGGCTCGGTACGGCCGCGGCCGCACTCTCGCCCGCTGCCCGGACGGTCACCCTGGCCGACGGCACGGACATCGGCTACGACGCGCTGATCGTCGCCACGGGGGTCCGCCCCCGGCTGCTGCCGTGGTGCGGCACTCCGGGCGTGCACGTGCTCCGCGACCTGCGGGACGCCCTCGGCCTGCGGCAACGGCTGACCGCTGGACGGCGGTTGGTCGTGGTCGGCGCCGGGTTCCTCGGCGCGGAGGTCGCCTCCGCGGCGCGCACCCTCGATGTGGACGTGACCCTCGTCGAACCCGCCGCCGTCCCCCTCGCACACGCCGTCGGACACCGAGTCGGCGCCCACCTGGCCCAGTTGCACCGAGACCACGGGGTCGACCTGCGTCTGGGTACGCAGGTCGCCGAGATCGCCGCCGGGACCGGCCGGGTCACCGGGGTCCGCCTGTCAGACGGAACCTCGCTCCCGGCCGACGACGTGCTGGTGGCTGTCGGATCCGAACCCAACACCGCATGGCTGCGGGGGAGCGGACTGCGGCTGTCCGACGGTGTGGTGTGCGACGAGTACAACGCCGCCGCCCCCGGGGTGTACGCGGCAGGCGACGTGGCCCGCTGGCACCACACGCTGTTCGACACCTTGATGCGCGTCGAGCACCGCACCAACGCCGCCGAACAGGGCATGTCCGCGGCACGCAACCTGCTGCGGCCCGAGCAGGCAGCGCCGTTCGTCCCCATCCCGTACTTCTGGTCGGACCAGCACGGCAGGAAGATCCAGGCCTACGGCCAGGTGCGCGGCCATGACGAGGCGCGGGTGGTGGAGGGCGATCTGGCCGACGGCCGCTTCCTTGTCCTCTACCGCACCGGCCGCACCCTCACCGGCGCCCTCGCCGTGGGCATGCCGCCGAAGGCACTCCGCCGGTGGCGGGCCGCCATAGCCGCCGGAGCGGACTGGCACACCCTCACCACGGACTCCCTCGTCGCCTGACGGAGCGTTGCCGTGACCGCTCACGGGTCACGCGGTCTCTCGGTTCCGGGCGGGTCACAGGCTCCTGAGCAGGTTGTCGAGGGGAGCCGGTACCTGCTCGGGACCGAGCGCCTCGACCAGGAGGTGGCCGTAGCGGATCTTGCGACCCTTCTTCGTGCCGAGGAACCGCCGCAACTGCTGTGACCGGGGGCGGTCGCGGTGTGCGGGCTGGTGGAGGAAGGTCTGCCAGGCGCGGAGGTCGCCCTCACCGCGGACGATCTCCTCCACCCGCGCCGTCCCCAACGCACGGACCATCTCGTCCTCCAGGTCGGCCGCACACACGAAGACGTCCCCGTGCGGTGCCCGCGCCCGCGCGAACCCGCGGTCGAAGAAACCGCGCTCGCGCTCGTCGCACAGTCCCGCCAAGCGCAGGCCGAGACCGGGCGGCCCGAGGAGAGCGGCGTAGCGGCCGACACTCATCGCCCCGCCCATCGGCACGACGCACACGCCCTCGGCGGGCAGGTCCCGGCCCTGCTGTGCGGCCAGTGTCTCGACGGCCGCGAGATCACTCAGCCCTTCCAGCAGCACCGCCGTACGGACACCGAGCCGCAGAGCCCGGTCACTTGCCGGCCCGCCCGGTCCGCCGCTCGCCCAGTCACCGACCGCGTCCAGGAACGCCCGCGTCTGCGTCATGGCCCGAGTCTGCACCTGCGGTGAGAGGACCGCACGGGGTTATCCGACGGTCTCGGGCCGCTCCACGGCCTCGAAAGGGACGGGACGCATCGGGGTGCGGAGCGGGGCCGCCGCTCGGCACCTCCACAGCGGGGGAGGAGCGCCAGGGGGCCGGCGCAGGACTCAGGCGCGGCGTGCGGCCCAGACGGTGCGTTCGGTGCGCACTGCCAGGTCGTCGCGGTGCAGGATGCTGTGCGGGCTGTCGGTGTCGAGGAGTTGGTCGAGTGCGGCGAGGTCCTCGCTGGAGAGTGACTCGGCGGCGGTGCCGCGAATGCGTTGCAGACTGCCGAGCGCGTACCGGCCGACCGCTTCGCTGCGGGCGCCCTCGATGTGCACCGGCACGGTGCGTTCGCCCTCGACGGTGAATCCGGCGGCGGCCAGCATCGGCCCCCAGTCGGCGCCGCGGTGGGGCACGTGCTCGGCGTGGAAGCTGTCGCTCGCTGCGTGGCAGCGCTCTTCCAGACCTGGCCGGTCCTCGGGGGCGTATCCGGGCAGGAAGCGGGGGAAGCCGGCCAGCTCGACGACGGCGAACAGGCCGCCGGGCGCGAGCATGCCGTGGACGTTGCTCAGGGCACGGTCCGGGTGGGCCATGTGGTGCATCGAGGCCGAGGCCCATGTCAGGTCGGGTGAGCCGAGGTCGGGCCAGTCGGAGTCGTCGAGATCCGCCTGGACGGTGCGCACGTGCTCCTCCACGCCGCGCGCGCACGCTGTGTCGCGCAGCTGTTTGAGATGGGCGGCCGATGTGTCGACGGCGGTGACGTGTGCCTCGGGGAAGCGGTCGAGCAGGGCGAAGGTGCCCGCCCCCGTGCCGCAGCCCAGATCGACGATGTGGCGCGGGTTCGTCTTCAGCGGGAGCCACGCGGTGATGGAGGCGGTGTGTTCGGCGAGAACCTCGGCGTCCAGATCGAGGATCTCGGCCTGGTCGCCGGGCTCGTGCTTTCGATGCGTGCCGGGCTGAGTGCTGTCGTGGGAGGTGTGCGGATGCTTGGTGGTCATGCCGTCACACTAAGCCGGTCATGCGTCAGGGGCACCCTCTCTTGCGCCAAAGGCAAGGCGCGGGCCGTGGGTGCTGCCTGTCGCGCAAGAGCCATGCGCCAGGGGCGAGGGCCGTCATCTGCGGCTCGCGCTCTCACGCGCGGCCGCCGGTCTCACCGCCGTCGTCCGGTTGGTGGCCGCGGCGGGCGTCGCGGTCGAAGATGCCGAGGATCTCGCACGGTCCGCTCCCGGCGGCGCCGATCGCGTGCGGCATCATCGTGGGGAACTCGGCGGCCTGGTGGGTTTCGACGCGGAAGCGGTGGTGGCCGAGCATGAGGACCGCGGTGCCGGACAGCACGACCAGCCACTCGCGGCCGGGGTGGGCACGCATGCGTGAGGGGTCGTCGGGCGGCGGGTCGGTCATCCGCTGGAGCAGGACGCTCACGCCGGGGTCGCCCTTGACGGACCAGCGCAGGCGGTCGTGGGCGCTGTCGATCGTCGGGCTGGTCACGACGTCGTCGGCGGCGGTCTCGACGAGCTGGTCGAGTGTGGTGTCCAGAGCGCGGGCGAGAGTCACGAGCTGATCCAGCGCGAGCCGTCGCCGCCCGTTCTCGATGCGGCTCAGCGAGGACTGGCTGAGGTTGGCGCGGCCGGCCAGCTCTTCCAGGGACAAGCCCTGTGCGACGCGCAGCGCGCGGATCCGCTTGCGTACGAGGCTCTCCAGGCCGGCATCGTCGTCTTGCGTCATGAGCAGCAGCATATGCACGCTACGCAGCCCGGGCCGGCTCGCGTGCGGTCCCCCTGCCCGGCGGCCTCGACGGCGGTAAGCCCGTTCACCGCCGCCGAGGATGATCCGGTCCCCACCCGGTGGTCACCACACCGGCAGGCGCCACACCACCAGTCACCACCGTGCCGGAACCGGAGGTTGGCGTGCCGGCACCGGGGGTCGGCTCAGACGAGTATGACCCGGCGTCCGCGCGTGTGGCCGGCCTGGCTGTCGATGTGCGCCGCCGCCGCTTCGGCGAGCGTGTACGACTGCTCGACGGGGATGTGGAGCTTCCCGCGCGCGATCAGGCCGGCGGCCTCGGTGAGCGCGTCCGGCACGCTCCCGGCGACGCCGGAGAAGCGGACGCCGAGCTCCGGCGCGGCCAGATCGGCGATGGTGAGCACCTTGAGCGGGTCCCCGGTCAGGTCGACGAGTTCGCGGATGACGCCCGAGCCGGCCAGGTCGAGAGCCGCGTCGACGCGGCCGAGTGCCCGTACCCGCTCGACCCAGCCCTCGCCATACGTCGTGGCCAGGGCGCCCAGGCTGCGCAGGTAGTCCTGGTTCGCGACACCGGCCGTGCCGATCACCGTGATGCCGCGGTCGCGGGCGATCTGCAGCACCGCGGATCCGACTCCTCCGGACGCGCCGCTGACCAGCAGTGTCTGCCCGGACCGCACGCCGACCTCGCGGATGACGCGCAGGGCCGTCTCCGTCACCGAGGGGTATCCGGCCGCCTCCTCGAACGTCAGCCCCTCGGGCATCCTGGCCCAGGCCGACAGGACGGCGAACTCGGCGTAGGTGCTCGAACCCTCGCCGAAGACGTGGTCTCCGACCTCGATCCCCTCGACGCCCTCGCCGACCTCGTCCACCACGCCGGACGCGTCCAGCCCGACTCCGGCCGGCAGTTCGATCGGATGGGCCTTGAGGATCTGCCCTTCCCTGACCCTCCAGTCGACGGGGTTCACACCCGCCGCCCGCACGGCGACGCGGATGTGGCCAGGGCCCGCGTGGGGTTCTTCGGCGTCGACGAGTCGCAGAACGTCGGGACCGCCGAACTCGGCGAAGATCACTTTTCTCATGCGGTCGACCGTAACACTAACGGTTAGTGTTTCGGAACAGTTGCAGTTTCCTACCTGCTAGCGTGAGTGCATGACCGTGCCGACCGGACGCCGCGAGCGCAAGAAGGCCGCGACCCGCAAGAAGATCGCCGATGCCGCCCTGCGGCTCTTCCTGGACCGCGGATACGACGCGGTGGGTATCCGTGACGTCGCCGCCGAGGCCGACGTGGCCGTCACCACGCTCTTCTCTCACTTCGCCTCGAAAGAGGCCCTGGTATTCGAGCAGGACGAGGGCTTCGAGCAGCGCCTCACACGGGCGGTCGCCGACCGGGCGCCGCACGAGCCGCTCATCCCCGCGCTGCGCCGCGAGATCCTGGCCCTGGTGCGGCACTGCACGGCGGAAAGCGCCGCCCCCGTCTGGCACATGATCGAGGGGTCGCGATCCCTGCGGGAGTACGAGGAGTCCATGCGGTTGCGCCACGCGGAATCGCTGGCGGCTGCCCTCGCCGCCGCTCCCGATCTGTCACAGAGCACGACGGTCCGCCGGACGATCGCGCGGTTCGTGATCGACGCCTATGCGCTGGCGCGTGAAGCCGCCGATCCGGATGGCGCGGTGGACGAGATCTTCCGGATGATCGAGGCGGCCTGGGAGGTGGCCTGCCACCCCGCCTGAGGGGCTTTGTCTCCGGGGGTTCCGGGGCCGCGACGGCCCGCCGCGGCGATCCCCGCCCCGTTCGCCCCGTCCGACTCCTCGTCAGCTCTTCTCGGTGGGGCGAGCGCGGATCCCAGGGCTTGGGGCCGGGCCGTGCAGCGCGGGTTCCGTCGTGATGCTGTAGGCCGACTCCGGCGTCGCGGTGCGCCCGAACGGGACGAGCCCGGCGTGCCGGAAGCGCACCATCAGACAGGAGTCGGCCCCCGTCGACGTTGCCTGCCGCGAGGCGGCTGCCCGGCTCCTGCCGCGAGGCGGCTGCCCAGCTCCGTGTGCCTCCCGGCCATGGAGACGCCGATGTCCTTGATCAGGAAGGGGTCTGCGGCCGGCGGCGTGCTGCCGGGCTCAGGCGTGTCGTCGGACGGCCATGTCTCCACGACGGCGTTGAGCCGCGGATCGACCCTCCGCGCGGTCTCGCGTGCGGCTGCTTCCAGCGCGGCGGGGGTCACTGCGCCGCGAGCCACCAACTCCGCGAGCCCCACCGCGTCGAAGGCCACGTACTCGGGGGAAACTCTCACGGTGCCGGCGCCCTGCTCGACACCTTCGTCGCCTCTTTCTCCTCACGCCTCGCCCTCGTACGGGACACCGGACTCGCCGCCTGGTGCCGAGCGTCCTGAGCCGGCGACGCACTCCCGACCCCCGCCGAGACACCCCCGACCCGGAACGTGCCGGCTCGTGGCGTGTCGTCGCCCGGCGGGGACGGCGACGTCTCGTTCCCGGGCCGGTCAGTAGACTCGACGGCTGTGGCGGACACCCAGTACGAAGACCTGTTGCGGCTGACACTCACGACCGGAACGGCCAAGGCCGACCGGACGGGCACCGGAACCCGCAGCGTCTTCGGACACCAACTGCGCTACGACCTCACGCAGGGGTTCCCGCTGGTCACCACCAAGAAGGTGCACCTCAAGTCCCTCGTGTACGAACTGCTGTGGTTCCTGCGCGGCGACTCGAACGTCGGCTGGCTGCGCGAGGCAGGCGTCACCATCTGGGACGAATGGGCCGACGTGAACGGCGACCTCGGACCGGTCTACGGTGCACAGTGGCGCTCCTGGCCCACCCCTGATGGCCGGCACATCGACCAGATCAGCGAGGTTCTCGACACGCTGCGCCGCGACCCGGACTCGCGCCGGATGATCGTCTCCGCCTGGAACGTCGCCGACCTGCCCCAGATGGCACTCGCGCCGTGCCACGCCCTCTTCCAGTTCCACGTCGCGGACGGAAAGCTCTCCTGCCAGCTGTACCAGCGCAGCGCCGACCTGTTTCTCGGCGTCCCGTTCAACATCGCCGGCTATGCCCTGCTCACGCACATGGTGGCGCAGCAGACCGGCCTGGAGCCGGGCGACTTCATCTGGACAGGCGGTGACTGCCACATCTACGACAACCACGTCGAGCAGGTCACCGAACAGCTCTCGCGCACCCCCTTCGCCTTTCCCCGCCTGCGCCTGCGCGAAGCCGACTCGCTCTTCACCTACGCCTACGCCGACGTGGCGGTGCTCGACTACCGGCACCACCCTGCCATCAAGGCCCCGGTCGCGGTGTGAGAGTCGCTGCTACCGCCCTCGCCCAGCGGGCTCGCCACCGCGGTTGACCCTGACACCGTGACAAGGTCTTCACTGGTCGCCATGGGAGGTGGTTTTGATGACGACCACGAAGCACGCCACGGAAGCGGCGCAAGCGCTCCGGGGACTGGAGGACAGCCGCTCGGCCGTGCGGCTGCGGGCCGCGCTGGCGGTCGGCACGACGCCCGATCCGCGCTTCGTCGACAAGCTCGTCCAACGATGCGCGACCGAGCCCGACTTCTTCGTCCGCGACATGCTGACCTGGGCGCTCACCCGCCACCCGGCAGCCATGACGCTGCCCGTGCTCCTCCGCGAAGTCCACTCGGAGTGCACGCAGGCACGGAGCCAGGCGCTGCACACGCTGTCCAAGATCGGAGACCGGCGGGCGTGGCCTGCGCTCACGCGCGCGCTGCTGTCCGACCCCGACGACGACGTGGCGCGGAGCGCCTGGCGGGCCGCGGTCGTGCTCGTGCCGGACGGTGAGGAGTCCGATCTGGCCGCGGCGCTGGTGACACAGCTCGGACGCGGGGAGCGGGAGACACAGCTGAGCCTCAGCCGGGCACTGGTCGCGCTGGGTGACACGGTGGTGCCTGCCCTGGAGGCTGCCGCGACGGTCGCCGATCTCCGCGTGCGCGCGCACGCGATCGCCACCCGACGGCTGCTGCGCGACCCGGACGCGGGATTCGGACTCGCGATCGAGGAGGCGAAGCGCGTCGTGGCCCTCGGCGGGCCCGGCCAGGAGGGACGATAGGGCGTGTTGATCGGTGAGGTGGCGCGAAGATCCGGGGTCAGCGCCCGCATGCTGCGCCACTACGAATCGCTCGGCCTGGTGCGGCCTTCCGCCCGGACGGGCTCCGGATACCGGGAGTACTCGGGCGCGGACATCCGGCGGATCTTCCACGTCGAGAGCCTGCGGTCGCTGGGACTGTCGCTGCGCGAGATCGGGCGCGCACTCGACGATCCCGACTTCACGCCCTCCGCGCTCGTCGGCGACCTCGTCCGCCGGACGCGCGAACGCATCGCGGCCGAGAAGGAGTTGCTCACGCGGCTGCGCCGGATCGACGCCGCGGACCCCACAGGGTGGGAGGACGTGCTCCAAGCCGTCTCACTCCTCCAGGCGCTGGGGTCGAAGAGCCCGGACGCGCGGCAGCGTGCGGCCCTCTCCTCGGCCGACGAGGCACCTGTGCCGGTGGAGGCCCTGGCCGAGGCGGCGCTGAGCGAGACGGATCCGAACGTCGCCGGAGCCCTCCGCTGGGCGCTGGCGCGAGCGGGCGGAGGCGCCTCGGCGCTGCTGGCGGAGGGCCTCGGCTCACCGGAGGCCGACGTGCGCGAGCGTGCCGTTCTGTCCCTCGTCGAGCTGCCCGGCGCCGAGGCCGCCGCACCGCTGCGGCGCGCTCTCGCTGACCCCGACGTCGGGGTCAGCGGACGTGCGGCTGTCGCCCTCGGGACGCGAGGAGAGGCGGAGGCGATCCCGACGCTCCTCGACATGATCGTGGCAGGCAGGAACGACACCGACGCGGCTGACGCGCTCCACGTGCTGGCGAGCGGCACCGCGACAGCGGAGCAGATCGCCACCGCCTCGTCGACCGTCTCGCCAACCATGCCACCGAGGCGCCCGCGCGGGGACGGCTGACCCAGGCGCTGGCCGCCATCCCGGGGGCGACGGCGTCGAACGCCCTCGCGGAGCTGTCGCAGGACGAGGACCGCGCCGTCGCGCTGACCGCCGCGTACCTTCTCCGGCTGCGCGACGCCCCGTGACGGAAACCCTCTCCATGGCCGTCGACTGCGTTTTCCCCTCACGGGCGTGGTCGACGTCCTCACCGCACGGGTGTGGCCGACGGGGGTGTCGGGTCGGGCGGACGGGCGCGGACGGGGGGACCGGGAGACCGGCGGGCGCACTCGTTCGGCCCCGGCCGCGTGGCAGCCCGCGTGCGGTGGTGTTCAGATGAGGGCAGACGAGGCACGAGCACGGGTGGTCGCGTCAGCCCGCCGTTCCGCTCTTCCGTCCTTCCGCGATCCGGTCGACGCCGGGTGGGACACCTCGGAGTGGTGGCGTCCCGGCCCCGGTACCCGGACCTCGTCTCCCTCAGCTCGTCCCGGAGTGTGGAGGTGGGCGATGAGCAGCACCTCCAGGCGCGCGGACGGCCCCGGCGCGGTGTCCATGTCGCTGGACGCGCTCTTGCACGCGTCGCGCGCTCTCGCCCCCGAGGCCCGTCTGGTCGGTCCGCCCGGAAGCGGCCGGACAGGGGTGCACGGGGTCACGCTGGACAGCGGCGATGTGGAGCCCGGCGACCTGTTCGCCGGGCTGCCCGGGAAACTCCGGCACGGCGCCGACCACGCCGGGGAAGCCGCCGCCGCCGGCGCCGTCGCCCTGCTCAGCGACCGCTCCGTGAGCTGCCTGCCCACCCTGGTCGTCGACCACCCCCGCCGGGTGCTCGGCTTCCTCGCAGCCCGGCTGTACGGCGATCCCTCCCGGGCCCTGTCCGTGTACGGCGTCACCGGGACCAACGGCAAGACGAGCACCGCGCACCTGCTCGCCGCGGGACTGGAGGCCGCCGGTCACCGCATCGGGCTGGCCGGCAGCCTGGAGACGCGCGTGCCGGACCGATCCTGCCGACCCGCCGTGCGCACCACGGCCGAGGCGCCGGCCGTCCAGCGGCTGCTCGCCCGAACCCGCCAGGCCGGCGGCACCGACGCGGTATTGGAGGTCTCCAGCCACGCCCTGGCGCTCAGCCGCGTGGACGGCACCCGTTTCCGCGTCGCCGTCTTCACCAACCTCAGCCCCGACCACCTCGACCTGCACGGAGATCTCGAGCAGTACTACGCCGCCAAAGCCTCCCTCTTCACGCCGGACCGCTGTGCGCACGCAGTGGTCAACGTCGGCGACCCCCATGGGCGCCGCTTGGCCGCCGAGACGCGCTGCCCCCTCACCACGTTCACGTCGGGCCCGGAACCGGCCGACTGGAGCGCCGCCGACATCCACGCCGACGTCGACGGCACCCGGTTCCGCCTGCGCGGGGCGGGCGTCGACCGGGAGGTGAGGCTCCTGCTGCTCGGCCCCCACCAAGCCGACAACGTGGTGGCCGCCGCCGCGGCGCTGGCGGCCGGCGGTGCCGACGTGGCGGCGGCGCTGCGGGGCATGGAGCAACTCGCGTCGGTCCCCGGCCGGCTGGAGCGTGTCGACGTCGGTCAGCCCTTCCTGGCATTCGTCGACTTCGCCCACAACACCGGTGGGCAACACCGGCTCCTGCCTTTCCTCCGCTCGCTCACCCGCGGCCGAGTGATCGTGGTGCTGGGCGCGACGGGCGAGCGCGACCCGGAGAAGCGAGCCGCGCTCGGCGACACCGCCGCCCGGGACGCCGACCTGCTGATCGTCACCGACGAGAGCGCCCACAGCGAGGACCCCGCCGAGTTGCGTACCGCTGTCGCGGACGGCGCCCGACGCAGCGGCCAGGCCGAGGTCCACGTGGAACCCGACCGGCGAGACGCCTTCTCGCTGGCCGTGTCCGCCGCCCGGCCCGGCGACGTGCTGGTGGTCGCCGGACGCGGTGCCGACCAGCGGCAGACCTCCACCCGCGGCTCGCGCCCCTTCGACGACCGGATCGCCCTGCGCGCCGCCCTCCTCCAGCATGCCGCGCCCCGTCCGTCGGCCGAACGACCCCCACGCCAGGCCGTCCTCGACACCTCAGCCCCACCCACCCGAGACGACGATGACCCCCGCCCCACGGTGGAGGACCCGGCGTGACCCCGCACAGACCGCGTGGGCGCCGACGACGACCTGGCCGTCCTCGCCCGGCTGCTTCCTCCGGCCCCCTGAGGCGGAGCTCCCGCCGGGGCGTCACCGTCACATCAAGGGCATGCTGATGCGCCAGATCGGCCAGGACCTCGCCGAGCCCGCCGCCGCCCAGCGGCAGGCGGAACCCGGGGCCGACGCGTCCGGAACTCGTACCCGCGGCCGTCTGCTGCGGCCCAGGGCCGTGCTGCCCGTCGCCGCCACACTCGCGCTCGCCACCGGCCTCACCGCCACCGTGTGGGACGGCGGGGGCGGCTCCGCCCCGACCGCCGCGCCTTCCGAGACGGCTGCCGTCCTGCTCGATCACATCGCGACGGCAGCGCAGGCGAACTCGACCGGGACGAAGGCGCCGACTGGGGACCAGTACGTCTACACCCGTGTGCTGGAGCGGGAGAACAAGGGCGAACTGGGCGGGCCCGTGAAGCTGGGCGCCGCGCACACCGAGGAGCGGTGGATGTCGCAGGACCCCGACCCCGTGGCGACTTACGGCGCCGCACGGGAGACCGGCAAGGACGCCGTGATGCCGGGCCAGTTGTTGCCCATCGAAACCTCGGTCCCGGACGGCGAGAAGGGCGACGGCGCCCGCGGACCCGGCTTCCACCGGCCCACGTACGCGTGGCTCGCCTCGCTTCCGACCGATCCGGACGCGCTGTTGAAGCGGCTGTACGCCGAGGTGGAGGACGACGGACGGCAGACGCGTGACCAGGCCGTCTTCGAGGCGGTCGGTGACCTGGTGGTGAACAACCTGATGCCGCCGGAGAACGCTGCCGCCTTCTACCGTGCCCTCGCTCGCGTGCCAGGGGTGCGGAAGGTTCCGGACGCCGTGGACGCCGCCGGGCGGCACGGGGTCGGCATCACGCTGAAGCGCAGTGCGTACGCGACCCGCGACGCGTGGATCTTCGACCGCGACACGCTCACCTACCTCGGTTCCCGCTTCTACATGGCCGAGGACGGCAAGCCGGGGCACGACGAGGTGCTGGCCGGAATCGACGCGGTCATGCAGCTCGGTGTCGTGGACCGGGTGGGTGCGAGGCCCTCCGGGGGGATCTCCGGGTACGCGCCCTCGCGGTTGTCGTAGAGGGACAGTCGCCGCGAGCGCCCAACCGCTCCTACGCACGGTGCCGTCCGCGTCCGACGGTACTTGACTGACCGGTTTACCGCAGTCAAGGTAGACAGGTCGGTATACATGTGAGGAGGTTCAGGTCATGGGCGTGACCGAGACCATGCGCGCGGTGCGGATCGCGGAGCACGGGGGACCGGAGGTGCTCGCGCTGACGGAGGTCGCCGTGCCCACCCCGCAGGCAGGAGAGGTGCTGGTACGGGTCAGCGCGGTGGCGCTGAACAACACCGACCTGTGGACCCGCGAGGGCGCCTACGGCCGCCCCGGAGACCCCGAAGCGCTGTCGGGCTGGCGGGGACCGATCGCCTTTCCGCGCATCCAGGGCGCCGACGTGGCCGGCCGGGTCGTGGCGACCGGTGCCGATGTGGACGAGAGCCTCGTCGGACGCCGGGTGGTCGTCGACCCGGCGCTCTACGACACCGCAGGGCCGGACGCGAACCCGGTGGGCCTGATGGGCAGCGAACGCGACGGTGGGTACGCCGAGTACGTGACCGCGCGGGCGGAGCGCGTGCACGACGTGACGGAATCCCCCCTCACCGACGACCAGCTCGCCACGCTGCCGACCGCCTACGGCACGGCGCTGGGAATGATCGAGCGGGGGCGGCTGCGAACGGGGGAGACGGTCCTGGTCTCGGGGGCGTCCGGCGGTGTCGGTCTCGCGCTGGTGCAGATCGCCCGCGCGCGCGGCGCGACAGTGCTCGCCATCAGCAGCGGAACCAAGATCGACGCGGTGCGGGAGGCGGGCGCACACCACGTCCTCGACCGTGCACGCGGTCTCGCCGAGCAGATCCGCACCGCCGCCCCTGAAGGTGTCGACGTCGGGCTCGACGTCGTCGCAGGGGACCTGGTGGGTGAGGGGCTGCCGCTGCTGCGCGAAGGCGGCAGGTGGGTCGTCGCCGGCGCACTCGGCGGATACGGCGTCCAATTCGACGTCCGCCGCCTCTACCTGCACAACGCGCAGGTGATCGGATCCGCGATGCACACGCCCACGCACTTCGCCCTCCTGATGGACCTGGCCCGCCAGGGCGCTGTCCGGCCCGTCGTCGCCGCGGCGTTCCCCCTGGATCAGGCCGCTGAGGCGCAGGAAGAGCTGGCCCGCAGGAGGCACGTGGGCAAGATCGTCATGCGGCCGTAGGCGAGGTGGCGTCCTGTCCTGCCGTGTCGCCGCACTTCCGGGGCGCGGAGCAAAGGGCGGCGGTTCGCCGACGGGCCGGCGGTGGGCGGTGCCGGCGTGCGTGCGCGTCAGTCATGGCGCGCCCCACACGGGGTAGACGTTCCCCATGCGCTTCGCGGATCAGCAGACCTACCCCCTCCCACCGGAGCAGGCACGGAAATTGCGGGTCGGTGGATGGCTCTTCTTCGCTGCGGTCGTCCTCGACGGCACGGTGCTCTTGGCCGGCTTCTTCGAGAGCCATCCCTCTACTGTGCGGCTTTCCGTCACCAGTATGGGCGTCATCTTGTTCTCGCTGCTCCTGCGGGAAGTGTTCGGCTCCCTGAGCCGGCACGAAGCCGCTCTTCGGCGTGAGTAGCGGAGCGCCGGGACACGGACGGGGCGGTAAGCCCCCGGCCAGGTACCCGCGGGCGGTACCGCCTCCCGTCCGAAGACAGCCGCGCTGACGCGTCGCCGTTTGGACGATCGTTCACACGAGTATTGAACGGACGTCCAGGCGGTCCTATGGTCGTGGCCATGACTGCTGTCACCACGGACGACGTCACGGCCATCGCTGCCGGCTACGACGAAGACCCCGCGCGCTCGATGTCCCTGCGGGCCGAGGCCTACACCGAGCCCAAGTGGCACACTGCCGACCAGCAGGCCATCTTCGCCAGGACCTGGCAGTGGGTCTGCCACGTCGAGAAGCTGGAGAGGCCCGGAAGCTACGTCGCCACGACGGTCGCCGAGATGCCGGTGCTCGTCGTCCGCGACCGGGACGGACGGCTGCGCGCCTTCTACAACGTCTGCAAGCACCGGGCGCACGAACTCCTGTCGGGCTCGGGCACCACGCGCACGATCGTGTGCCCGTACCATGCGTGGACGTACGACCTGAGCGGCTCCCTGATCGGAGCCCGGCAGAGCGACCGCATGGAGTCGTTCGACAAGTCCGCGATCTGCCTCGACCGTATCCAGGCCGAGGAATTCTGCGGCTTCGTCTACGTCAACCTCGACCCGGCCGCCCCGCCGTTGGCGGACCAGGCCCCCGACCTCGCTGAACAGATCACCGAACGGGCGCCGGACATCTCCCGGCTCACCCACGCCAAGCGGCTGCACTACGACATCAGGAGCAACTGGAAGAACGTCGTCGACAACTTCCTGGAGTGCTACCACTGCCACGTCGCGCACAAGGAGTTCGTGTCGCTCGTGGACATGAACACCTACGACGTGCGGACCCACGGGATCTGGTCGAGCCACTTCGCGGACGCGGGCAAGTCCGAGAACACCGCCTACGACGTGTCCGGCGCGACCGTCACCGAACACTCGGTGTGGTGGCTGTGGCCCAACACCTGCCTGATGCGCTACCCGGGGCGCGGCAACTTCATGGTCCTGCGTATCCTGCCCGCCGGGCCCGACCGGACGCTCGAGACCCTCGACTTCTTCCTGGAGAGCACCGAGCTCAACGAGTCGGAGAAGCAGTCCGTGACATACATGGACGAGGTGTTGCAGGTCCAGGACATCAACCTGGTCGAGAGCGTCCAGCGGGGTATGGCCACGCCCGCCTTCGAGCAGGGCCGCATCATCTACGACCCCGAGCGGGCGCCGGGGCTCTCCGAGCACGGTGTGCACCACTTCCACGGCCTCGTCCTGGACGCCTACCGGGCGCTGGCGCGGCGAAACGCGTCGTGACCGGGGGAGCCGACGTGAGTCCACCCGCAGTGAGGAGGGCCGACATGGCCAAGCCCGTCATCATCACCTGTGCGCCGACCGGAGGCATCCACACCCCGACGATGTCCCCGCACCTGCCCGTCACACCCGACGAGATCGCCCAGGCGTCCGTCGAGGCCGCTGCGGCGGGCGCCGCGATCGTCCACCTGCACGCCCGCGACCCGGAGACCGGAAGGCCCGACCCGCGGCCCGAACTCTTCCAGCGGTTCCTGCCGCGGATATCCGCCGAGTCGGACGCCGTCGTCAACATCTCCACCGGCGGTGGCCTCGGCATGACCCGTGAGGAGCGGCTCCGCGCCGCCGTCTCCGCCTCACCCGAGATGGCCTCGCTCAACGTCGGTTCACTCAACTTCGGCATCTTCCCCATGCGGCAGAAGTACGACCGGTGGAAGCACGACTGGGAGCCGGAGTTCCTGGAGTCGACCCGCGACCTGGTCTTCAAGAACACCTTCGCCGACCTCGAGTACATCGTGCGGGAGCTGGGCGGGCACCACGGCACCCGCTTCGAGTTCGAGTGCTACGACCTCGGGCACCTCTACAACCTCGCCTGGCTCGTCGACCAGGGGTGGGTTGGGCCGCCCTTCTTCGTGCAGATGGTCTTCGGCGTACTCGGCGGCGTCGGCGCCGACCTCGACAACCTCGTGCACATGCACACCGTCGCCGACAAGCTTTTCGGTGACGACTACGAGTGGTCCGTGCTCGCCGCAGGCCGGCACCAGATGCCCTTCGCCACACAGGCCGCCATGCTCGGCGGCAACCTCAGGGTAGGCATGGAGGACAGCCTCTACATCGGCCCGGGCGAGCTCGCCCCGTCCAACGCGGCCCAGGTCACGAAGGTCCGCTCGATCGTCGAATCCCTCGGACACACGGTCGCGACGCCCGACGAGGCCCGGAGCCGTCTGGGACTGAAAGGAGCCGACCGTGTCGCCTTCTGAGCGCACCGGCCACACACCGGCGGGCGGCATCACCCGCGTCGCCGGCCTCGGCGCCGGCGTGATCGGCCAGAGCTGGACCGCGCTGTTCTTGGCCGCCGGCCTGTCCGTCGCCGTCCACGACCCCGACCCGCGGGCCGAAGCACGTGTGCGCAAGGCCGTCGAGACCGCGTGGCCGGTCCTGACGCGACTGGGGCTCGCCGCCCACGGCACGCCCGACGCCCTGCACTTCTGCCGGGACGCCCGCGCCGCGGTCGAGGGCGCGGGCTTCGTCCAGGAGAGCGTCCCCGAACGGACCGGCATCAAGCACGACCTCTACGCCGCCATCGAGCCGGCACTGGAGGCGGACACGATCGTGGCGTCGTCGGCGTCCGGGCTGACGCTGAGCCAGTTGCAGGCGGGCTGGCGGGATCCGGGGCGTCTCGTGCTCGGGCACCCGTTCAACCCGCCGCACCTCATTCCGCTGGTCGAGGTGATGGGCAACGCCCTGACCGACCAGGACGTGGTGGGACGGGCCCGCTCCTTCTACGAGTCGGTCGGCAAGGAGACCATCGAGGTACGGCGCGAGGTACCCGGCCACGTCGCCAACCGGCTACAGGCGGCGGTGTGGCGCGAGGCCATCCACCTCGTCAACGAGGGCGTCGCGAGCGTCGAGGACGTCGACACCGCCGTCGCCGCAGGCCCCGGACTGCGGTGGGCGACGATGGGCCCCACGGCGCTGTTCCACCTCGGCGCGGGCGAAGACGGGCTGGCGGCCTTCTGCGACCGTTACGCCGACAGCTTCAACCGCTGGTTCGACGACCTGGGCCGACCACATCTGGACGAGGCCACAGCAGGCCGGCTGGTCGAGGGCCTCCGCCCGCTCAGCGAGATGCACACCGTCGAGGAGCTGTCCCGCCGGCGCGACGCGCTGCTGACCGAACTGATCGCCCTCACCCGCAGGGCCCGCCCATAGCCCTGCCGGCAAGGGCCCCTCGCAGGGACGGCGCATCGCCGCGCCGCACCCGCTCGGCGGAACGGGCGCAGGCGCGGCTAGCATCGGCCAGGTGAGCGAGACGGCTGCGGAAGCTGCGGAAACCGAGAAGAAGGCCGGGCGACAGGAGCGGATCCTCGATGCCGTCCTGGCGCTCCTGTCCCGGCACGGGATCTCCGGTGTCAGCATGCGTGCCGTGGCCCGGGAAGCCGGAGTGGCGCTCGGCCTGGTCAACTACTACTACGACGACAAGGTCACCCTGATCGGCGCGGCGCTGCGCCGCATCGAGGAACAGGACGTCGCCCTGGTCGAACCCGATCCGGCCCGCAGTCCCGAGGACAGTCTGCGCGCCGCGCTCCGCCGCGTCGCCGACGACCGTTTCCTCACGACGGAGTACCTCTCCCTGCGGCTCCAGCTGTGGGCCCTCGCGCAGGCGCACCCGGACTTCGCGCACATCAACACGGCCGCCCAGCGTCGCTACCGCAAAGGCCTGGCCGCACTCATCCGCGCCGCCCGGCCCGACCTGCCCAGCGCGGAGGCGGGCCGGCGGGCCGCCGACATCGACATCGTGCAGAACGGGCTGTGGCTCACCGCCCTCCTGGGGATAGACCGCGCGGCGATCCGAAGGAGCGTCAAGCGCTGCGAGGACATCGCCTTCGGGTAGAGCAGGACGCCACGCTGCCTGATCCTTTCCGGCCCCGCCCCTCACCGGCCCGACCGCGCGCTCGACCTTCGTGACAAGGCTGGTCCTGCGATGCGCGGGATGAGGACGTCCAGGGTGCCGGGTGTGGCCGTCAGGCCGTTGCGAGCGCGGCGCGGGCGTCGACGCGCTGGTGACAGCGGCGCATCACCTGCCGGACCACGGGCTGGGCGAGCAGCGCCTCGATGAGGGCGGTCGGCCCGATTGGCCTGGTGTTTCAGACGGCCAGTGCCACCAGGAAGCGGGAGACCATGTTGTAGGCCGCGACCGTGGCAACCGCTTCCACGGTCTGGGTCTCGCCGAACAGGCGCTTGAGCTCTTCGACGACCGCGGCATCTACTTCGACCCGCCTCGTGGACTGGTCGGTGAGCGCGATGAGGGCGCGCTCCTCCTCGTTGAGGAGCCCGCTGTCCACTGTCGGCTGCTTCAGTGCCTCGCACTTCTCGTCCGTGCCACCTGCTTGCAGGTATGCCGGGTGGTGCACGCCCCATTCGAAGTCCGCCCTGTTCAGTGCAGCCACCCGCAGCATGATCAGTTCGCGGTACTCCAGCTTGAGGCCGAAGTCCGCGCGGACCCGGCCAAGTAGCCCGTTCCAGCCTGTCGCGAGCGGGAAGCTCTTCAGCAGCACACGGTCGATGCCGATCAGCTCGCCGTGGGGGCGACGGCCTCGCATACCCGCGAGCAGTTCGGGTGGGGGTGCAGGAAGATCGCCGTCCTGCCACGGGGTGACTCGTACCTCGCTCATGGTGCGCTCCTTCTCCTGAGAACCGGTTCGCCGGTGTCGGGGGCGTTCAGACGGTGTCGTAGACGCGGACGTCAGGGTCCGTCCTCAGCAGTGGCGCGAGGTCGCCCACGACGTCCTTCGTGAAGAGCGCGCTGCTCAGGTACGCGTTGGCGTCCGCCACGGACCGGAAGCCGTGGAGTACCTGGACGTCTTCGTCGCGGGCCAGGAGCTCCTTGCTGGTGGCGCCGGTGACGGTCTCCAGGAACTGCCGCTTGTACTTCGTGTAGACGGAGGTTGCCGCAGGACGGTTGGCAGGGTCTACGTGCAGAGTGATCTCAAGATAGGCCACGGCTATGCCTGCCTTTCTGGCTTGTCGGGATGTGGTGCGGCATTCCCGCACCACATGGTCCAACTTAGGCGCGCCTCGGCAGATTCAGTAGGGGAACCAACTGAATGCCCCTATATGCGCTGTTTATGGTTTTGAGGATGCGCCGAGCGCCTGGGCCAGAAGAGTGAGGTCCTCGCGCAGCGCGGATTCGGGGGTCCACACGGCCTCGAAGGAGATCTGCACTTCGCGGCCCTCATTCAGCAGGGACCGACGGGGGACGGTCGGGGAGGTGAGCCTGGACTGTGGGAGCATCGCCGAACCGAGCCCGAGGCCGGCCCATTCCTCCAGCACGCGGTAGCTGGCCGCTTCTCCCGGGTAGGTGCGCAACGGTACGTCGTTCGCCTGGAAGAGCTGAGTGGTGAACGTCGTCAGCCCGCACGCGTCCGGCACGAGGATGAACTGCTCCTCGCCGGCTTGGGTGAGTTCGAGCGAGGAGCCGTCCTCGGCGGTGGGGCCGACGACCACGACGGGCTCGACGTCGATGATCCGGTGCTCGAAGCGCGGCATCGAGGTGACGGCCGGGATGAGGATGATGTCGAGCTGCCCGGCCCGCAGGCCGTCGCGCAGATCCTGCATGTTCGCCTCGCGCAGCACCAGGTCACGCGGCGTGGGCAGTTCACGGACGGCGCTGAAGGAGCGGGCCACCAACTGCGGGCCGATGAGCGGCGAGACCCCCATGCGGATCTTCTGGTCGCCCGGTTCGGTCAGCCGCCTGGCCTCCGCGGCCACCGTGTCGAGGGACGCTATGGCCCGCTCGATGAGGGGGAGGATCCGGGTGCCGAACGCGGTCGGGGTCACCCCGCGCGGCGACCGGTCGAAGAGCCGCTCCCCGAGCCTTTCCTCAAGTTTGGCGATCCCGTTGGACAGGGCCGGCTGAGTGACGCCGTACGCCCGCGCCGCAGCGCTGAAGGAGCGCGTCTCGGCGACCGCCTGTGCGTAGCGGAGCCCTTCGATGTTCAGCCGTTCAGCCATAGTCATGTCTTATCGCTCCATTCGCTGATGTCACCTGCTACCCCTGTGCACCAGCGTTCACCGTTGATCCCCTGGGTGACCTCCTCATCACTCACACTTATAACACGTGTCGTCGCTCACCCGTGAAGCGCACCGTACCGGACTCCGCTGTCACCATGCTCGTCACGGTGCACACGTCATGGGTGCCGAGTGCCGAGTGCCGAGTGCCGAGTGTCCGGCGCCCGGTGGCCGACGAGTCGCGCGGCGGTGCTCCGAAGCGAGACGGAGTGGCTGCGAGCGCTACTCAGCGTGCGCGGACGAGGACGGCCCAGAAAGCGAGCACGGGCAGGACCAGGACGGCGGCGACGGCGTTCAGCCCGCCGAAGCCGATCCAGCTCATCAGGGGCCCGGCCAGGCCGGCCCCCACGGCGGCGACGAGGTTCATCGCGGTGTCCGTACTGCCCTGCACCCCCGGCCGCAACGGAGCGGGAGTTGCCTCGCTGAGCATGGCCGAACCGGCTACCAGGCTGAACGACCAGCCCAGGCCCAGGAGGAACAGGCCCGTCATCATCAAGACGACCGAGTCGCGGCCCATGCCCGACAGCGCCGCGGACACGAGGAACACGGCCTGTCCGGCGACCACGGTCGAGAGGTGACCGATCCGGTCGGCCAGCCGGCCGACGACCGGGGAGAGCGCGTACATGCCCAGCAGGTGGCCGCTTATGGTGACGCCGACGAGGGTGAGACCGGTGCCGTGCTGCGACATGCTGACGGGAGTCATCGTCATGACCGCACCCATGACCGTGTGGGCTACGACGATGGTCACGAACGCGAACGCCGCGTGCGGGTTCCGGCGAAGGTGCCGCAGGCCCGCGCGCAGTGCCCCGCTGTTTCCGGGGCCCTCGTCCCGGGCGGTGGCCTCCGCCGGCGCCGCCTCGGTGCCGGCGGCGCTCTCCTGCCGTTCCTGGGCGTCGTGATGCCGGAGAGACAGCATCAGCGGGTCGGGGCGCAGGAAACCCCAGAGCAGGGCTGACGCCAGCGCCAAGCCGATGGTCGCCAGGACGAACGCCCCGGCGAGTTCGGGAAGGCGCAGGGCCGACGCGACGGTAGCGCCGGGACCGGCCAGGTTCGGCCCGATCACCGAACCGACGGTGGTGGACCACACCACGATCGACAGCGCCTGGGCCCGGCGAGGGGGCGCGGCCAGGTCGGCTGCCGCGTAGCGGCTCTGCTGGCTCGTCGCGCTGCCGACGCCGAACAGCAGCATGCCCACGACGAGCAGGGGCATCGACCGGCTCACCGCCGCTGCCACGAGCAGTGCCCCGCCGACCGCCGCCACCAGCCACCCGGCGCTCAGTGAGGCCCGGCGGCCGCGGCGCTGTGCGACCAGGGCGAGAGGCACGCCGACCGCGGCGGCGCCCGCCGTCATGGCCGTACGGGCGAGTCCGGCACAGGTCTCACTCCGAGCCACCGACTCCGCCAGCAACGAGCCGATCGACACTGCCACGCCGACGCCGATCCCGCCGACGATCTGAGCCGCGGCCAGGACCCGGACCGTGCGCTTCTGCACGGTACGCACCCGGGCTTGTGTCTGCCATGGCTTCGCGCATATCTCCTGTGGTGCGCTCACGTGCCGGCACTCCTTGGCGTATCGAAGAATGAGGATGGCGACGGGGTGAGCGTGCCCCGCGAGGCCGCCCCGCCGTGTTCGGGAAGCGCGCCGGACGTTCCCCGGGGCCCCGCTCCCGTCTCGGCGCTGAGCGGGGAGTGCGGGCGCGGCGCCGTCGAACAACAGGAACGTCACGCCGAGCGGGGCGAGCGTCGCCGACGAAAGGCATGCGCGTATCCGGACATGGGTCGCCGGACGGAGAGTGCGTCTTCGCGGTCGGCCCTCGTGTCCGAGCGCGAAGTGAGCCCAGTCGGGGTGGAACGGACAGAGGCACATCCTGCCCAGTGCGTGTCCCGCACGCCCAGGCACTCGTTCAGGTTCAGGCACCGGTCCGGGTACGCGTCACGACGGGCAGCCCGGGGCCGGGTTCGGCCTCGGCGTTTTCGCGGACAGCGCGCTCGCGGGTGTCCCAGGTGGCGCGGCTGGAGGTCGCGCACCGCCGCCAAGGTAGAGACCCGGTGCACGAACCGGTAGGGGGCGAAGCCGAATACCGTCATCACCGCCCTGTATGGCCCGCACCGGCGGCCCGGCGCCGCGACCAGGGTGATCCAGCCGGGACGGCGGGACGACCCGCTGCCCACGCCCCGCTTCGGGGAACCGCCGAGACCGGCAAGGCCGGCAGCCGCACGGGGTACGGGCATGGACGTCGGCTTTCCGGGCTCGCCACGTAAAGGAACGCTGCCCAGTCCCCGGCCCACACCCCGTCCCGGGGGCGGACCGTGGGCCGGTACTCGCAACCGCGGCAACGGCGTCCGAGCCAGGCGGCACCGACGCAGCACGAACAGGCGCACGCCGGTCCGGAAGCCGCCCCGGCAGCGGTCTTGGAGCCCGCGGCCCCGGGGCCGGGACCCGTGTGCGCGGGGTCAGGGAGGATCGATATCGGTCGCGTGTGGGTGTCGCAGTCTGGCACGCTGCCTTCATGGATCACGCGGAAGTGCTGCTCATCGGAGGGCGGGCCGGGGTCGGCAAGACAACCGTGGGGTGGGAGGTCTCGGCACTGCTGCGCGTCGAAGCCGTTCCCCACGCGGTCATCGACGGCGACTTCATGGGGCAGGTGCACCCGGCCCCCGAGGGGGACCCTGACCGCTCCAAAGTCACCGAGAGCAACCTTCGGGCCGTGTGGGCGAACTTCGCTCAGCGCGGCTACCGCCGCCTGATCTACACGAACACCCTGAGTGTGCTGCCTGGGACGACAGGCATGTTCGAGCGTTCCATGGGGGCCGAAGTGCGGATCGTACGGGTGCTGCTCACCGCCTCCGACGCCACCGCTGAGGAGCGGCTGAGGGGCCGGGAGCTCGGCTCGGAGCTGGAGAAGGAACTGCGCGGCAGTGCCCGCAAGGCGCGTCTTCTGGACGACCGTGCTCACGCTGAGACGGTGCGGGTGGCGACGGACGGCCGACTCGTGGTGGACATCGCGCGGGAGGCGGTGGCCGCGACGGGCTGGGCTGTGAGGGCATGAGCGGGCCGGTCTGGAAAGACCGGCCCGCTCAGCATGGGGCAGTCCCGCTCGGACGGACGCCGCCGACATCATCCCGTGCGTCGGCGCATCCGCTTTGCCGCCCCGTCGATGGCCCAGGCGTCGGCGACCGGTCCGAGGTGCCCGAGCTTGTCGGGGTTGACCACCGAGCGGATGGTCTGGATCTGGTTGCCGAGCACGTCGAGGACGAGGGCGGTGAGCACCCTGCCGTCCCGGTCGCGGAAAACGGCACCGGGCTGGCCGTTGACCTCGTGCGGCTCGAACGTCACGTCGATCCGGGCCAGCAGTGGGACGAGCGAGGCCAGCAGCCGGGCCACGTTGTCCGTGCCGACGACGGCCCTGGCGAACTGCGGAGCCTTCCCGCCGCTGTCCCCGACCATCCGCACGTCGGCGGCCAGCAGATCCCGCAGGCCTGCCACGTCGCCTTCGCGGAGGGCCTCGAAGAACCGCGTCGCCAGCTCCTGCCGCTTTTTGCTGTCCGCTTCGAACCGTGGCCGCCCGGCCCGCATGTGCCGCCGCGCCCGTACCAGCAGTTGCCGACACGCTGCCTGCGAACGTCCCACCGCGGAGGCGACGTCATCGAAGCCGGAGCCGAACACCTCGCGCAGGACGAAGACCGACCGTTCCAGCGGGCTGAGGCGCTCCAGGAGCAGCAGTGCCGCCATCGACAGCGAGTCGGCCAGTTCCGCCGAGCGCGCCGGGTCCTGGTACGGGTCGTCCAGCAGCGGCTCGGGGAACCACGGCCCGACGTACCGCTCCCGTCGCACCCGTGCCGAGCGCAGCACGTCGATCGAGATCCGCGTCACCGTGACGGAGAGGAACCCCTTGACCGAAGTGGGAGGCGTCGTCGAGCCGTCGAAGCGCAGCCACGTCTCCTGCACCGCGTCCTCGGCCTCACTGACGCTGCCGAGAATCCGGTAGGCGATCGAGAAAAGCAGTGGCCGTAGCTCCTCGAATGCCTCGACCTTGTGCACGCCACATTTCCCTTGAGGTTCCCGCCCGGCCGCTCTCGGCGCGGGCACGCGTCAGTGATTTTGTGGTGCGTTTGCGGGTGCGTTGTCGAGAACCACTCACTGGAACTGTCCGACCCGGTAGTCGCCGGCCGGCTGCTGGGCGATGACGTTCAGCCGGTTTGCCGTGTTCATGAAGGAGATCATGACCACCAGGGCGGTGAGCTGCTCCTCGCCGTAGTGCTTGACGGCGCGCGCCCACACCTCGTCACCGACCCCGCCGGCGGCGTCCGCGACCCGGGTCCCCTCCTCCGCCAGCTCCAGCGCGGCACGCTCGGCCCCGGTGAAGACGGTGGCCTCCCGCCACGCCGTCACCAGGTTCAGCCGCGTCGAGGTCTCACCGGCCGCGGCGGCTTCCTTGGTGTGCATGTCGACACAGACGGCGCAGCCGTTGATCTGGCTCACCCGCAGGGCCACGAGTTCCCGCGTCACGGCCGGCAGCGACGAGTCCTCGAGCACCTTGCCCGCGGACATGAAGTGCTTGAGGGCCCTGGCGGCGGTCGGGTCGGCGAGGTAGTTCAGTCGCGCTTCCATCGTGTTCTCCTCCGTGCTCCTGGGGGCTGCACCTCTGGGACGAGACAGCCCTGCACCCTGTGACACCGGCGGGTGTGAGGCACGTCTCCTCGAGGACCGTGCCTGTCCAGGCATGCCGGCGCGCTCCGCTCTGCAATTCGGTCGGCTGGTTCGGGCAGCAGCGGGTACCTCTCCCAGGCACCACCGGCGACGAGAGCACCGAGGAGAGACATGAACGGGGTCACTGCCGCGGGGCAGCGCACAGAGGCTGCCTCCCAGGGCCGGGTCAGCCGCGCCCGCCAGTGGTTCAGGCGTGCCGCCGGCTCGGGCGGCCACGAGCGGCACACCATGAACCTCATCTTCAAGAGCACGCTGGCTGCCGCCGTGTCGTGGTGGATCGCGCACGACCTGATCGGCGCGACCTCTCCGGCCTTCGCGCCGTTCTCCGCCGTACTGATCATGCAGGTCACCGTCTACCGGTCGCTGTGGCAAGCACTGCGCTATGTGGGTGCCGTGTCGGTGGGGGTCGTGGTGCAGGGCGCGCTGGGTTTCCTGGCAGGCCCGCATCTGCTGACCTTCGTGCTCGTGGCCCTGGTCGCGCTGGCTCTGGGACGGTGGCGGCCCCTGGGCTCGCAGGGCTCCCAGGTGGCGACCGCGGCCTTCTTCGCGTTCTCCACCTATGTCGCCGCCGCCGGTAGCGCGCAGCGGTGGTCACAGCTCGGACAGATCATCGAGCTGGTCTTCATCGGCTGCGGCATCGGAGTGATCGTGAACATGGTGGTGCTGCCACCGATGCGGTACCGCAGCGCCGAGTACGGCATCCACACTCTCGCGCACTCCCTGTGCGACCTGGTCGGCGACATGTATCCGGCGCTGCGTGAGGGAAAGCTGGACGAGGAACGCACCCGGCAGTGGCGGCAGCGCGCCGTGCAGCTGGGCCCGATCGCACAGCAGGCACAGTCCTCGCTCCACACGGCGTGGGAGAGCACCTTCTACAATCCGCGCCGGCTCCGGCGGCGTCACCGCCCCCGTACCTTCTCCGGCTATCAGGCTGTCGTCGACGCACTCGAACGGGTCGCCTACCAGGTGACCTCGATGACGCGCAGCCTCGACCAGTGGGGCGGCACCGACGACGCGTCTCATGCAGCAGCATTCACCCGCGCCTATGGCGACTTCCTCGCCTCTCTCGCGCACATCTCCGAACTGCTCGCCGACATCGAAGAGGACCATCTGCGCGATCAGTCGCAGGAGCTGTGCCGGGCCGCCGCGGAGGCACAGCAATGCCGCGACCAGCTGGAGGACGACGCGCGCGAGAGCTCCCTTCCCCTGAGCGATCCGGGCCGGCCCTACGGGATCCTCATGGCCGAAGCCACCCGGCTGATGGACGAGTTCCAGCACACGTGTGACGTGCTCCAGCACGGCGTCGACCAGGCGGACACCGGTGACGCCGACTCGTCCTCTTCCTGACCCGGGCCGGCGGTGAGGAGGTCAGGCGGAGAAGCGGTCGGGATCGGCCCCGGCCCAGTCCGCGGCCCACTCCTGCGGTGCCTCCTCGAGGAGCTGGCCCGGTGCCAGCCAGTGGTGCAGCTCCTCCGCGGAGCGGATGGTGACGGGATCCATGCGCCTGTACAGCATGTGCGGGCGCAGCTCGCCCGGCTCGCCCGCCCCCATGGAGGCCATGATCCGCTGGGCGCTGTGCACCGTGGCCTCCTGGTAGCGCTGGACGCGGGCGGACTTGTCGTCCACGTCGAGCGCCCTGGCCCGGCGCGCGTCCTGCGTGGCGACGCCCGTGGGGCAGGTGTTGGTGTGGCAGGTCATGGCCTGGATGCAGCCGACGGCGAACATCATCGCGCGGGCCGCGTTGGTGTAGTCGGCGCCCTGTACCAGGCGCTTGACGACATCGGCCCCGGTGGCCACCTTGCCACTGGCTCCGATGCGGACACGGTCCCGCAGCCCCGTACCGACCAGTGCGTTGTGCACCGTCATCAGGCCCTCGGTCAACGGCATCCCGACGTGGTCGCAGAACTCCAGTGGAGCGGCCCCCGTGCCGCCTTCGGCGCCGTCGACGACGATGAAGTCGGGTGTGGTGTCCTCGGCGAGCATGGCCTTGCACACGGCGAGGACGTCGCGCCGGGTGCCCACGCACAGTTTGAACCCCGCAGGCTTGCCGCCGGCCAGCTCCCGCATCCGCGCGATGAACCGGACCAGTTCACGGGGGGTGGAGAAGACCCGGTGGTAGGGCGGGGAAACCACGGTCTCGCCCTGCGGCACGCCGCGCACCGCGGCTATCTCCGCGTTGACCTTGCCGCCCGGCAGCACACCGCCGATGCCGGGCTTGGCTCCCTGGGACAGTTTCAACGAGACACACTTGACCTGGTCAAGCGCGGCCGTCCTGGCGAACTGATCGGGGTCGAAGGCGCCGTCGTCGGTGCGGCAGCCGAAATAGCCCGTGCCGATCTCCCACACCAGGTCGCCGCCGTGCTGCCGGTGGTGGTCGGAGATGCCGCCCTCGCCGGTGTCGTGCGCGAAACCACCGAGCGCCGCGCCGTGGTTGAGCGCCCGGATGGCATTGGCCGACAGCGAACCGAAGCTCATCGCCGAGACGTTGAGCAGCGCCATGTCGTACGGCTGCGTGCAGTCGGGACCGCCGACGCGCACGGTCGGCGGGGTCTGCGGGACGGGGACCGGAGCGATGGAGGGCGCGAGGAACTCGTAACCCGTCTCGTAGACGTCCCGTTCACTGCCGAAAGGCTCTTCGGCGGCGGTCCCCTTCGCCCGCTGGTAGACGAGGTCCCGGGTGTCGCGGTCGTAGGGCCGCCCGTCGTGGTTGCGCTCGATGAAGTACTGCTGCAACTCGGGCCGGATGCTCTCCAGCAGATAGCGCAGGTGGCCCAGGACCGGGTAGTTGCGCAGTACCGAGTGCCTGCGCTGGAGCAGGTCGTACACGCCGGTGACGGCGAGCGCCAGCAGTATCGCGGCCGGTATCCACCACCAGCCCGAGACGAACAGCGACAGGACGGTCGCCGCCAGCGCGGCAGCCGCGACACCCGTCACGCAAGCGAATCTGATCATGAGTGAGACCAACCGGTGGGAAGCAGATGCACGGACGAGGAGGCTACCGCCAGGATCAAAGGCCGGGACGGCGGTCCCCGCGGACCCCCTCCGCCGCTCGCCTTCGCTTCCCACAGGCAGCGGAGTTCGCCGTGGCGCTCGGAACGACGCGCGAGGTGGTCACGCGGACGTGTCGTGCCCGTCGCCGTGGGTGTCGCACAGCGCGTGGTCGACGAGGGCGCTGGCGGCCCTCTCCTGTCGGAGCGCGCTGTCCGGGGAGCCGTTGAGGGCCGTGGACATGGACACGGTGACGGAGCGGCTGCCGTCGCCGGTGACGCCGTTCAGGGTGACGTAGCCCCCGTCGCCTCCCTCGTGACTCCAGTAGCTGCCGCCGCAGGACAGGGGCCGGCTGACCAGGCCGAGGCCGTAGCGTCCGTCCGGCCAGAACGTTTGCATCTCCTCGTTGACCGGGACGGTCTCCCGCATCTCGGCCAACCGTTCCCTGGGCAGCAGTTCGGCGCCGAGCAGGGCCTGGAAGAAGCGGTTGACGTCCGCGGTGGTGGAGACGTGGTCGCCGGGGCTCGGGAGGATCACGTCGGTGACGTCGACGCGTTCGCCGGACGGGAAGACCTGGTATCCGTTGGCGTGCGGGGTGCGGAGTGTGGAAGTGCCGCTGCCCGGCACATAGGTGTGGCGCATGCCGAGCGGTTCCAGAATCCGGTTCTTGACCTCCTCGTGCCAGGGGCGGCCTGTGACCCTCTCGATGACCATGTCGAGCAGGACGTAGCCGGTGTTGGAGTAGCTCCATCCCGTGCCGGGTGGGAAGTCGGAGCGGTGCCTCGTCGCCAGCGCGACGATTCGCCGGGGCGTGTAGGTGTCGTGCCGGCGTTCGTGGTACTCCTGCGGGGTGGTGTAGCCGGGAAGCTCGTCGTCGTGGATGCCGCTGGTGTGGTGGAGAAGGTGGCGGATGGTGATGCGGCGTCCGTCGTTGCCGTTCCCCTCCACCAGGTCTGGCAACCAGCGGTCCACGGTGTCGTCGAGCGCCAGCTTGCCCTCACCGACCAGTTGCAGGACCACGGCGGCCACGAGCGGCTTGCCGGTGCTGGCCATGCGGAAGTAGCCGTTGCGGGGAACCGGGCGGTCCGTGCCCGCTTCGGCGACGCCGCTGGTGGCGACCAGATCCCGGCCGGGTCCCGCGGTGACCCGCGCCTGGACGCCGGTGACCCCCAGCGCTCGTATGGCGTCGGTGTCCCGGCGCAACTCGGCTCGCCCGTATCCGGGCGCGGCCGCTTCGTGCGCGTCGACCGGCCACTGGATGACGACGGCAGCGCTGACGGTCGCCAGGGCGGCCGCTGCGGCGGACAACCACCGGCGACCGGCGCGCCGCTGTCCACCGGAGTTGTCGGGTGGGGGCGTGGTCGGGCGGTGCGGGGCGGTTTGCGCACTCGTCGCTCTCATGCCTTCACGCTAGGCAGGCCTTCACATACGGCGCCCTGCCGCAGACTCCCGAACGGAAGGTACAGCTACCTGTAGTGCGGCCGTGCCGGCCGACACCTAGAGTGGATCACGTGGGGCCTGCTCCTGCTGGACGACGACAAGAGGAAAGCGATCGCGTGGCCGGCGTACTCGGGGTGGTCCGCGCATGGTGGGGCACCGCGGTGCGTGGCGGACGGTATCTGCTCGGCACCTTGATGGCCGCGACAGTGACACTCGCTGCGGCACCCCTCCTGTGCGTTCCCGCACTCGCGCAGCCCTGGGCGGAGTACCACCGCCGGCGCGCCGGAGCACTATTGGGGCAACCGGTCGAGCCGCGCCAACGTGGCGTTCGCCGCAACCTCGCGTGGTTCGTGGCGCAGATTCTCACCGGTCTGCCTTCGGGCGCCTTCGCCCTGCTATGCCTGGGGACCTTCTCGCTCACTCCCGTCGTCACTCTGGCGTGGTGGGCCTTCCCCGCCGCGCCGTGGCTGTTCGTGATCAGTTTTCCCCTCACCGGCTGGGGCACCGCGCTGTCGCTCGGCCTGCTCAATGTGGTGTTCCTGGCGACGCTGGCCGCCCTCACCTTCCCGCTGCTCGCCCGGTCGCACGCCCGGTGCTGCCTCGCTGTGCTGGCGCCCTCGCCCGCGGAGCAACTGGTCGAACGCGTCACCGAACTCACGCGGACACGTGTGGACGTCCTGCAAGCGCACAGCGCGGAGCTCCGCCGGATCGAACGAGACCTGCACGACGGCACCCAGGCCCGGCTCGTGGCCATCGCCATGCGGCTCGCCGTGGCCGGCGAAAATCTCTGCGACGGCCCCGAGACCGCCGCCACTCTGGTGCGGCAGGCCCACGCCGAGACGGAGGACGCGATGACTGAGCTGCGCTCCGTCATCCGCACCATCTACCCCCCTGTGCTGGCCGACCAGGGCCTCGCCGGCGCGCTCGGCACCCTGGCCACCAGGGCGGGGGTGCCGACCCGTATCGACATCGGTCCGCTCGGGGAGGTTCCCGCAGCAGTCGAGGCGGTTGCCTACTTCACCGTCACCGAGGCACTGGCCAACATCGCCCGACACAGCGGCGCCACCAAGGCCGCGGTACGCCTCACCCGCGACGGCCCGCTGCTCCGCGCCGAGATCACCGACGACGGCGCCGGGGGAGCGGACGCCACGCGTGGCTCCGGTCTGGACGGGATGCGCCGTCGTGCCGCTGCGTTGGACGGCACCCTGCAGATCGGCAGCCCACCGGGCGGGCCGACCGTCGTCACCGTGGAGCTGCCGTGCGTGTAGTGATCGCCGAGGACAACGTTCTGCTGTCCTCCGGGCTCGAGCTCCTGCTCGACTCCCAGGGCTTCGAGGTCGCGGCGATCGCGGACGACGCCCCCGGCTTCCTCGCCGCCGTCGAGGCCCATCGACCGGGCGTCACCATCGTGGACGTGCGGTTGCCTCCGACCTTCCGCGACGAGGGTATCCGGGCCGCGGCCCAGGCCCGCCGCGACCATCCCGGACTGCCCGTCCTGGTCCTCTCGCAGTACGTGGAGCCCGATTACGCCGGCCGTCTCCTCGCCGACCCCCGGGGCGGCATCGGGTACCTGCTCAAGGACCGGGTGAGCCGCATCCCCGCGTTCACCGACGCGCTGCGCAGGGTGGCCGGTGGCGGCACGGCGCTGGACCCCGAGGTCATCGCCCAACTCCTCGCACGCGGCGGCGACCCCGTCGGGGACCTGACGGCACGCGAGCGTGAGGTCCTCGCGCTGATGGCCGAGGGCCACGACAACGCGGGCATCGCCCAACGGCTCGTCATCACCGACAACGCCGTTCACAAACACATCGGCAACGTCTTCCTCAAACTGGGTCTGTCGGTCGGCGACAGCGGCCACCGCCGCGTCCGCGCCGTCCTGGCCTACCTCCGCCGCTATGGCGGCAGCGCGCCGACGTGACACCGCATGCCCCCTACGGACGCGGCCTCGGGCATACGAGTTCCCGGAGGCCCATGTAGGTGCCGGCAAGCATGGCGTACCCCTGCCATCGACGGCGCGCGGAGGCGTCCGCCGCGGCGGGCGCAGCCGTCGGTACGGGCCGCCTGTCCGTATTGCGGGACGGTGCCGGTGTCAGGAATGGGGGAGTGACGGCCTCGGGTTACCCGGTGCGCAACGCAAGCGCCACGCCCCTCAGGGGAAGACCGGTACGGCGTCATTGCCGTGCCCGAAGACGGGGAGATGTGTGTTCATGACAGCTTTGAGGAAAGGGCCCGCACCCGCGGGCGAACCGGGCGCCGCCACTGGCGAGGGGGACCATGCGGATGCGGTGACCCCTCCGGGGCGGCCCGTGCGGCAGCTGCTCGCCGCCTCCGTCGGCAACGCGGTGGAGTGGTACGACTGGTACACCTACACCTTCCTTGCCACCTACATCGCCTCGCAGATCTTCCCCAAGAGCGCGTCGAATTCGTTGGTGCCCCTGCTGTCGACGTTCGCGGTCTTCGCCGTGGGGTTCTTCATGCGGCCCGTCGGCGGGCTGTTGATGGGCGCGGTCGCCGACCGGCGTGGGCGCCGTGCGGCGCTGACGGTGACCATTCTGCTGATGGGCGGCAGCAGCCTGCTGGTTGGGCTGACACCGACGTACGCCGCCGCCGGCGTCCTCGCGCCCGTCATCCTCGTCCTGGCCCGCCTGCTGCAAGGGCTCTCGGTGGGCGGCGAGTTCGCCGCCTCGACCACGTTCCTCGTGGAGTCGGCCGGGCCCGGCAGGCGCGGGCTCTTCTCCAGTTTCCAGTATGTGTCGACGACCATCGGGCAGCTCGTCGCGTCCGGTGTCGCGGCGCTGCTCGTCGCGCATCTCGCGTCCGCCACCATGGACAGTTGGGGCTGGCGGGTTCCGTTCGTACTGGGCGCGCTCCTCAGCCTTGTGGGCTTCTGGGTCAGGCGAGGGGCGCGCGAGACGCGCAGCGAGGAGCAGGCGAAGGCGCCCCGGCCCGGCCTCTTCGAGGCGCTGCGCCGCCACCCGCGTCAGTCGCTGCTGATCTGCGGAATCACGGCGGGCGGCACGCTCGCGTACTACACGTGGACCTCGTACCTGCCGACGTACGCCGAGCTCAACGCCGGAGTCGAGAAAGCGGACGCGCTGTTGGCGGGCACCCTCTCGCTGGCGTTCTTCGCCGTGCTCCAGCCCCTCACCGGCATCGTGTCCGACCGCTTCGGGCGCAAACCCCTGCTGCTGATGTTCGGGATCGGCTTCGCCGTGCTGAGCGTGCCGCTGCTGCGCGCGCTCGACGACTCCTTCGTCACGCTGCTGCTCGTGCAGTGCGCGGGCATGATCCTGCTGAGCGGTTTCACGGCCATCTCCGCGGCCGTGAACGCGGAGACGTTCCCGGCCCGGGTGCGCGCCGCGGGCATCGGTTTCCCCTATTCGCTCACCGTCGCGCTCTTCGGCGGCACGGCGCCCTACATCGGCACGCTGTTCAAGGACATGGGGCACGCCGGTCTCTTCCCCGTGTACGTGGCCGTGCTGTGCCTGATCTCCTCCGCCGTCTACCTGCGCCTGCCAGAGACCGCTCACCGGCCGCTGGAGCGGTGAGGACCCGGGATACCGGCCAAAAGCGAGGTCGCTTCGGCGTTCGGTCACCCGCCATGGAAGGGTGACCGGACGCCGTCGGGGGCTGCGTGCATGTGGCGTGGCGGAGGTTCGGCCTGGGCGGCGTGGCGCAGGTGTTCGGCGAGCGCCGTGGTCGCCGTCGAGGCGGCGCTGTCCTCGCTGCCCCAGCCGGGCAGATGGCGACGGCGAGCCCAGGAGTCGCGCAGTTGACACCCAGGTCCGCCGCCTCACCGTCGGCGAGTAGCCGCGCCGTTTGCGGGGTGCGGCTCTCGGACACGGTGACATCGGTACAGGGTTGAGGGATTTCCCTCCAGGCGGGGCGGGGGTGGATAACCTGTGCCCATGGATCAGACCGCCCTCGCTTCTACCGTCGCGGCCTGCAAGGCCCTGATCGACACGCGCTTTCCGGAGGGCGGCGAGAACGGCGCTGCGGCCATGCTCCTCAAGGACGGCACCATCCTCACCGGCACCGCGCCAGATGCTTTCAACCCGTCAGTCGAGGTATGCCACGAGATCGAGCCGTACTGCGGCGCACACCGCTTGGACCAGCACATCGTCGCCTCCGTCTGCCTCCACCGCGAGTCAGGAGGGCGCACCGTCGTCCTCAGCCCATGCGGCGTCTGCCGGGAACGACTGGCGGTCCACGGCCCTGACGTTCTGGTCGCTGTTGCCGACCGGGAGGATTCGACCACGATCGTGTGGAAGCCCCTCAAGCACGTGCTTCCCGACTACTGGATGACTGTCTTCCCTGACGAGATGGCATCGGGATGGACCGCCTGAGCCCGGCCCCTCCGGCCGTGACCGAGTCGGGCATCCAGGGCCTGTCCGACGGAGTCGGGTCCGGGGCGCGATGTCGGTGGGCTGGGTGAGGTTCGCTGGTCATGGACTCGGAATCTCTGCGCGGACCTGCGCGCTCTGAAGGCGGAGCCGCCCTGGCCGGTGCCCTCGCCGGCCGCCCGGAGCTCCTGCTGTTGGACGAGCCGACGAACGACCTGGACGATCAGGCCCTGGAGTGGCTTGAGGGACAACTGCGGGCGCACAACGGCACGGTGCTCGCGGTCACCCACGACCGCGTGTTCCTGGAGCGCCTGACCGCCACAGTCCTGGAGGCCGAGGCGGGAAAGGTCACCCGCTACGGCGACGGTTACGTCGGCTACCGCACCGCGAAGGCGGCGGAGCGCCGCCGTCGACTCCAGGAACACGAGGAGTGGAGGTCCGAACTGGCCCGCAACGAGCGGCTGGCCGCCGGCCAGGCCGCCCGCCTCGACGCCATCCCGCGTAAGGCGCCGCCGGCCAACTTCGGCCACGGCGGCTTCCGAGCCCGCGGCCGTGCGCACGGTGCGATGGCCCGAGTCCGCAACGCCCGCGAGCGGGTCGAGCGGCTGACCGCGAACCCGGTGGCACCGCCGCCCGACCCGCTGGCCTTCACACCGCGCATGGGGACGGCAGGGACCGGCGCGGAAGGCACCGTGACCGATTCGGCACGGCTGCCCGCCATACACCTGTCGGACGTACGCGTAGGTGACCGCCTGCGCCTCGGCTTCCTCACCCTCGGCCGCCGAGGCCGGCTCCTGGTCACCGGACCCAACGGCGCCGGCAGGCGCCCGGCCTCGTCCCCGCGGCCCGGGCAAGGGCAACCGTGGTGAGGACGGTGATCGGCCCGGCTTCGGGCGGGGCGGGCGGGGCGACCGGACGATGCCAGCGAAAGTGAGAGGACGACGACGGCTGCCGCCTCTATGGTGTACCGATGACGTCGGTCAAGCAGCTCCAAGTCACGTTCGACTGCGCGGAACCCGAGCGCGTCGCCCGTTTCTGGTGCGAGGTACTGGGGTATGTCGTACCGCCGCCACCGGAGGGGTTCGCCACCTGGGAGGATTTCGATCGCTCGCTGCCTTCTGAGGAACAAGGGTCGGCGTTCGCCTGTGTTGATCCCTCGGGCGTGGGACCACGCCTGTTCTTTCAGCGTGTGCCCGAAGGCAAGTCCGTCAAGAACCGGCTGCACATCGACGTGCGGGTCGGCACCGGACTCGTGGGGGAGGAGCGCGTGGCCGCGCTGGAGGCCGAATGCGCGCGCCTTGTCGCCCTCGGCGCGGCACGCGAGCGTCTGCTGCTCGCCGACGGCGTCAACGAGTCGACCCTCGTGATGCGGGATGTCGAGGACAACGAGTTCTGCCTCGACTGAGCGACCGCGTAGCCGGCCTTTCGCGAGTCGCATCGTGAGGGGAGGGGTACGAGCCGTTCGGGTCACCGGCGTGCCACTGGCACGTCCGGTCGCCGGCCGATGTCACGGATGGAGCCGCAGGCTGGTCATTGATGGCGACGGCACCCCACTCGGAGTGCTTGACAACGTCCTCCGTCACAGGGACGGAGAATCGGAGAAGTCGTGTTCGTCGCCTACGTCACGGTCACCCTCATCGGTGCGGTCTTCAACGGTGCCGCCGCCGTCACCTACTTGGTCGGCCACGAATACCCCATCAGTCAGGCGGACATGAAGGGGGTCCCCAGGAAGTGGGTGCCGGTGCTGGGAGCGCTCCTGGCGGCGGGCACCGTGGGACTGCTGGCCGGGCCGGCCGTACCGCTTGTGGGGAACCTCGCCGCCTGCGGCCTCGTGCTGTACTTCGTCGGCGCCATCATCGCCCACCTCAGGGTGGGCTCACGCAACATCGTGGGAGGGGTCGTCTTCCTCGCCACGGCGGTGGCTGCCCTGGCTCTGGGCCTGGGGCACCACGGCCTGTGGTGACCGTGACCACAGGGGGACGGAGTACACGGCGGAGACGAGCGCGCGGACCGGCCGGTGACCGGTGACTCCCGCCGTCACAGGTGCCGCAGGAGGGCGTGCAGCGCCGGATTGTCGTTGCTGCGCCGCCATACGAGGTTCAGCTCGACCGGGGCGGGTGCGGCCAGTGTGACGGAGCGGAAGACGACGCCGGGGAACCGCATCTGCGCGGCCGCCTCGGGCACGAGCGCGATGCCCCAGCCCGCGTTGACCATCGCCAGGATGCTGTGTACCTGAGTGAGGTACTGGGTGAACTCCGGCGTGACGCCTGCCGTGCGGAAGACGCTGATCAGCAGCTCATGGAAGTAGCGCGCCTCGACAGGCGCGTACATCAGCAGTTCCTGGCCGTCGAAGTCGGTGATGTGCGGGTCCTCGTCCCGCGAGGCCAGCCGGTGTCCCGCGGGCAGGGCGGCCAGCAGCGCCTCCCGGGCTGCGGGGCGGGAGACGAGGTCGGTGCCGACGGCGGCCGGTCTGACCATGCCCAGGTCGAGGGCGCCCTCGGAGATGGCCTCCAACTGGTCGCGGGTGACCATCTCGCGCAGCACGATGTCCGCTTCCGGAATGGCTCCACGCGCCGTCTCCAGGAGCCGGCCGAGGCTGGAATAGGCGCTGGCAGCGGTGAAGCCGATGGCGACCGCCCCGGCCTCGCCCGCGGAGACCTTGCGGACGGTGAGGGTCGCGTCATGTGCCTGACGCAGTATGCGGCGGGCCTCGTTGAGGAAGGCACGCCCCGCGGGGGTCAGACGGACGGAGCGCTTGGTGCGGTCCAGCAGCTCCACCCGCAGCTCGCTCTCCAGGAGTTGAATCTGGCGGCTCAGCGGCGGCTGCGTCATCCGGAGCCGCTCGGCGGCCCGCGTGAAGTGCAGCTCCTCCGCCACCGCGACAAAGCCGGACAACTGCGCGAGCGTGAACATCGATACCCTCCGGGTATTCATGGATCCAAAAGTTATGTTGGACGTGGATCAGTTACGAACCCTAGCGTCGGAGGACGCCGTCGGCGCAACCCGCCGACAGTCCGTGACCGACCCGCTGTGTGCCGGGCACGCGGCTCCGCTTCCGCGGGTCGGACGGGGCTCCCGCACGGTGGCCCGCATCTCGGAGGGGGCTGCCTCGCGCCCGCCCCCTCCAGCTTCTTCTTCTGTTGACATCTGGAGCAATGCGTCTATGTCCTCCTTCTCTCCTGCCGAACTCGGCCGCCGGGTCGGGAACGGGCTGTTGTCGTCTCCGGTGACGCACTTCGCGGAGGACCTGTCCTTCGACGAGGGCGCCTACCGGGAGCACGTGGCGCGCCTCGGCACGTACGAGGTCGGAGACCTCTTCGCCGCCGGCGGAACCGGTGGGTTCTTCTCGCTCACTCCGGCTGAGACCGAGCAGGTCGTCGCTGCCGCCGTGCGCAGCGCGCCCGAGGGGACGCCGATCCTCGCGCCCGCCGGCTACGGCACCTCAACTTCGTTCCCGAACTCGCTCTCGCCTTCTACGGTGCCGTCAGGGAAAACCGACGGGGGGACGTCGCACGGATGCTGCGCGGCTTCTTCCTGCCGTACACGGAGATCCGCGACCGGCGGCCGGGCTACGCGGTGAGCATCGTGAAGACGGGCATGACCGTCACCGGACAGGGCGCAGGCCCGGTACGCCCGCCGCTCACCGACCTGACCGCGGCGGAACTCGCCGAACTCACCGCGCTGGTCGAGCGGCAGCCCGCCGCCCGCGCCTGACCTCCGCCTCCTCCACCCCACGCCCGCGAGCTCCTCCACCCCACCCCCGCGAGAAAGGACTCCCAGATGCCTGCACCAGACTCGAACACCAACCCCGAAGACGTACTGCGGGGCGCGATGTTCCTCGGAGCGGAACGCGTCACCGGCGGCGGGGCGGAGATCCGCTCCGTGAACCCGGGTACCGGCGAGCCGCTCGACCCGGCCTACCGTTACGGCGACGCGGCGGACGTGGACCGCGCCTGCCGACTCGCCGAGCAGGCCTTCGACGCCTACCGCGCCACCGGGCCAGAGACGCGCGCCCGCTTCCTGGAGTGCGTCGCCGACAAGCTCGCCGCGCTGACCGACACCGTCGTCGCGCGGGCGCACCAGGAAAGCGGGCTGCCCGTGGCCCGGCTGACGGGCGAGGTGGGACGCACGACAGGGCAGCTGCGGTTGTTCGCCGCGGTGCTGCGCGAGGGCAGCTGGCAGGGGGCCCGCATCGACCCCGCGCTACCCGACCGCGCCCCGCAGCCGCGCCCCGACATCCGCCAGCGGCGCATTCCTCTCGGCCCCGTCGCTGTGTTCGGGGCGAGCAACTTCCCGCTCGCGTTCTCCGTCCTCGGCGGCGACACCGCCTCCGCGCTGGCCGCGGGCTGCCCCGTCGTCGTCAAGGCGCACGACGCGCACCTGGGAACGTCCGAGCTGGCGGCGAGCGCCCTGCGCGCGGCCGTCGAGGAGTGCGGGCTGCCCGAGGGCGTCTTTTCGCTCGTGATCGGGGACGGGCCCACCCTGGGCGCCAGGATCGTGTCCGATCCGCGTATCCGTGCCGTCGGCTTCACCGGCTCCCGCGCCGCCGGTCTCGCGCTGATGCGGACGGCCGCCGAGCGCCCGGTGCCGGTGCCGGTGTACGCGGAGATGAGCAGCGTCAACCCCGTCGTGCTGCTGCCCGGTGCGCTGCGCGAGCGGGCGAGTGACCTCGCCGAGGGCTTCGTCGGTTCGCTGACGCAGGGCGCGGGCCAGTTCTGCACCAACCCCGGGCTGGTCCTGGCCGTCGAAGGCCCTGAGCTGGAGGCGTTCTTGACGACGGCCGCCGAGGCCGTCGAGCGCGACGCCGGGGCGACGATGCTCACGCCTGGCATCGCCGCGGCGTACCGCACGGAGACCGAGGCCGTCGCCGGGCACGAGGCCGTCGTCACTCTCGCACGCGGCGCGGTGCCGCAGGGCGCGAGCCCCTGCCGGACCGCCTTGATGGCGGTCGGTGCCGACGACTTCACCGCCGATCCGGCTCTGCAACGGGAGATGTTCGGCGCCGCCGGACTCGTGGTGCGCTGCCGCGGCCTGGAGCAGGTCGCCGACGTGCTGCGTCGCCTGGAAGGGCAGCTGACCGCCACCGTACACACCGCGGACAGCGACCTGGACGCCGCGCGGGAGCTGCTTCCCGTCCTCGAACAGGGCGCCGGGCGCGTGCTGTTCAACGGCTGGCCGACGGGCGTCGAGGTGGGCCACGCCATGGTGCACGGCGGACCCTTCCCCGCCACGTCCGACGGCCGGAGCACCTCGGTCGGCTCGCTGGCCATCGAGCGCTACCTGCGCCCCGTGGCCTACCAGAACCTGCCCGAACAGCTCCTGCCCCGCCCCGTCGCGGACGGCAACCCCGAGGGCCTGTGGCGCCGCGTCGACGGTGAGCTGGGCCGGCACTGACCGCGCGGAAGGCGGCGGAAGGAGAGCAGAACATGCCAGTCGCACAGCACGGTCCGACGGTCGATGAGATGCGCGTCGTCCCGGTCGCGGGACGGGACAGCATGCTGCTGAACCTGAGCGGCGCGCACGGCCCCTACTTCACCCGCAACCTGGTGGTCCTGACCGACTCGGACGGGAGGAGGGGCCTCGGGGAGGTCCCCGGCGGCGAGGCGATACGCCGCACGCTCCAGGCCGCCGCAGACCTCGTCGTCGGCCGTCCCGTGGCCCGGCTGCGCTCAGTCGTCGCACAGGTGCTGGCGCACTTCGCCGACCGCGACAGTGCCGGGCGCGGCACACAGACCTTCGACCTGCGGGTGGCCGTACACGCTGCCACCGGCGTCGAATCGGCCCTGCTGGACCTGCACGGCAAGCACCTGGGAGTGCCCGTGGCCGAGTTGCTCGGCGACGGGCAGCAACGCGCCCACGTGCCCGTCCTCGGCTACCTCTTCTACGTCGGTGACCGCGCCAGCACCGATCTCGGCTACCGTGACCCCGCTCACGAGGGCGAGGACGCTGACGCGTGGCTGCGGCTGCGCCACGAGGAGGCGCTCACCCCGGAGGCCGTCGTGAGGCTCGCGGAGGCCGCGCACGCGCGCTACGGCTTCCGCGACTTCAAGCTCAAGGGCGGAGTGCTGCCCGCCCAGGAGGAGGCCGCGGCCGTCACCGCGCTCGCGCGGCGCTTCCCCCAGGCACGCGTCACCCTCGACCCCAACGGGGCGTGGGGGCTGGACGAGGCGGTCCGGATCGGCCGCGAGCTGCGGGACGTCCTCGCCTACGCGGAGGACCCCTGCGGAGCCGAAAATGGATACTCAGGACGGGAGGTCATGGCGGAGTTCCGGCGGGCCACTGGCCTGCCCACCGCCACCAACATGATCGCCACGGACTGGCGGCAGCTGACCCACGCGCTCCGCACGGACGCCGTGGACATTCCCCTCGCGGACCCGCACTTTTGGACGATGAGCGGTTCGGTACGGGTGGCGCAGCTGTGCCAGGCCTGGGGGCTGACTTGGGGCTCGCACTCGAACAACCACTTCGACGTGTCACTCGCGATGTTCACGCACGTCGCCGCCGCGGCCCCCGGCCGGATCACGGCGATCGACACGCACTGGATCTGGCAGGACGGCCAGCGCCTCACCAGCGACCCGCTCACGATCGCCGACGGGCAGCTGCACGTCCCCGAGTCACCGGGGCTCGGCGTCGAGCTGGACGAGGAGCAGGTGGCGGCCGCACACGAGCTGTACGAGCGCGAAGGGCTCGGCTCCCGCGACGACGCGGTGGCGATGCGCTACCTCGTACCCGGATGGTCCTTCGACGCCAAGCGCCCGGCACTCGACCGGTCCTGACGTTCCCCGCGGAGCCGGCAGCCGCCGGCCCCGCGCCGTTGCCGGCCGGCGGACGAGGCGCCCGCGGCCTGCCGAGCCACCCATGCCTGACAGGAGGCAACGATGCCTACCGCACGAACGGGCCTGATATCCGGGCTGCCCTGGAAGACACTGGCCGTGGACGCGCCGACCACCGCCTGGAGCCTGCCGCCCTGGGCGCTGCTGCTGCTCGTCGCGGGTGGGGTCGCGCTGCTGCTCCTCCTGGTCGTGAAGGCGAAGTTGCACGCGTTCCTCGCCCTGCTCGTGGTGAGCATCGGCGTCGCAGCCGCCGCCGGAATCCGCCTCAGCGACCTGCCCGGTGTGCTCGAACAGGGTATGGGGGACTCCCTCGGTGAGATCGCCGTCATCGTCGCCCTCGGCGCGATGCTGGGACGGGTCATGCAGGAGTCCGGCGCCGTGGAGGTGCTCTCCGGGAGGCTCCTGGCGGCGGTCGGGGAGAAGCGGGCCCCGCTCGCGGTGGGGCTCACAGCGCTCCTGGTGGGCGTACCGGTCTTCTTCGACGTCGGCTTCATCCTGCTGATGCCGTTGATCTACGCGGTGGCGCAGCGCTCCGGCCGCTCGGTGATCAGTGTGGCCCTGCCCGCAGCGGGCGGCCTGGCCATCATGCACGCCGTGTTGCCGCCGCACCCGGGGCCGGTCGCCGCGGCCGGTCTGCTCGGCGCGAGCCTCGGCTGGGTGACCGTCATGGGCCTCGTCTGCGGCCTTCCGGCCTGGTTCGTCGGCTCCTACCTCTTCGGCGTCAAGGTCGGCGACCGGCTGAACGTGCCGGTACCCGCGCTCGCCTCCCGAGCTGGTGTTTCCCCGGACGCCAGGAGCTCCACGGACGCGACCGACGAGCGGGCCCCCGACCTGGCGCGGCCCTCGCTGGGCGTCACCGTCTGCGTGATCGTCCTGCCGGTGCTGCTGATCATGCTGCACACCTTCGCGGGACTCGTCTTCGACAAGGGTGCGCTGCGTACGGCGCTGGAGTTCATCGGCGCCCCGATCATCGCCCTCACCCTCGCCACGCTGCTGTCGATCTGGATGCTCGGTGTACGAGGCGGCCTGAGCATGGAACACATCGAGAAGGCGGCCTCTGCATCGCTCGGTCCTGTGGCGCTGGTACTGCTCGTGACCGGCGCGGGCGGCGTCTTCGGCGCCGTACTGGAACAGTCGCAGGCGGGGGACGCGCTGGCGGACCTGATGGGCTCGACGGCCCTGCCCGCTGTGGTCCTCGCGTTCCTCATCGCGGCGGTGCTGCGAGTGGCGCTCGGCTCGAAGACGGTCGCGATCGTGACGACCGCACCCATCGTGGCGCCGCTCATCCACGAGTTCGGCCTGTCCCAACCGGAGATCGCGCTCGTCGTCGTGGCCGTAGCCTCCGGCGGCACGGTGCTCTCGCACGTCAACGACTCCGGCTTCTGGCTCTTCAACCGGTACATGGACATCGACATCCGCACGACGCTGAAGAGCTGGACGCTGATGGAGACGTTCCTTGGGCTGACCGCCTTCGCCATCGCAGCCGCCCTCAGCGCAGCGCTGGCACTGGCCTGAGCGCGGCGGGCCTCTGGAAGAAGTCGCGGCAAGCACGGCATGCGCTGCGTCGGTGAGATCGACATCGCGAGGCCGCGTTGGAGTGAGCGCCCCGCCACGCTCGTGCCCCTGATCCTGGGCAATGCCGAGAACTGCACACCGGGCGCCGGCGGACAGCGCTTCAAGGAAGAGCTGCGTGTGGCGTGGGCGAAGGAGGGCGAGGTGCTGGAGCGGTTGCGTGCCTTGCCGGACGGAGCGGACAAGGCCGCAGAGACCAAACGCATGATCGACCGGGTGCGTACCTTGACGCGAGGCCGTGCCGGACGACGCCCTGGCCGACCTAGCGGTTTTGGCCGGGACCGTGGAGGGGCGTGCCCGCGTCATCACGGACCTGGCGCAGGCCGACCTCGCCGCGGGCGACATCCTGGTCACGGCCTGTACGGATCCCAGCTGGTCGCCCCTCTTCGACACGCTCAAGGGCCTGGTGACGGAGGCGGGCGGTTCGATGACCCATGGTGCGGTCGTCGCCCGCGAGTACGGCTTGCCGGCCGTCGTGGGGTGGAGCACGCCACCCGGCGCATCCCGGACGGCCGGCGGATCCGCGTACACGGAACGAGCGGGTATGTCGAGTTCCTGCCCGAAGTGGGCGTGTGACCGACGCCCACTCGTCGGGGCGGACGCCCGCGCGACGTCAGCGTCGCACGGGGCCCGTGCGCTGTGCGGGAACGTCGGGAAGCTCTTCGTCGGAGCGCATCCACACCGTCCGCTGCGGGAACGGGATGTCGATGCCCGCGCCGGTGAGTGCTTCCTTGACCCGGCGCCGCAGCTCCCGGGTGACACCCCACTGCTGGAGCGGTGCCGTCTTGACGGCGAGGCGTACCACGACGCCGTCGGGGTCGAGGGACTGCACGCCCCACACGGAGGGGTCCTCGAGGAGGACGTCCTTGAAACGGGGCTCCTCGCGCAACTCGCGGCCCGTGCGCTCCAACACGTCGAAGACCGTGTCGAGGTTGGACTCGTGGGCGACCGACACGTCGAGGACGGCGCGCGCCCACTCCTGGCTGTCGTTGCGCACGCGGAGGATCTCGCCGTTGCGGATGTGCCAGAGGCCGCCGTTGAGGTCGCGGACCTGAGTCAGCCGGAGACCGACGTGCTCCACCTCTCCGATCGCTTCACCCAGGTCCACCGAGTCGCCCACGCCGTACTGGTCCTCCAGCATGATGAGCATGCCGGACAGGTAGTCGGCCACCAGGCTCTGGGCACCGAAACCGATGGCCAGGCCCACGACCCCGGCGCTGGCCAGCAGCGGGCCGAGCGCGATGCCGATCTGGTCCAGCACCATCGCCACGCCCATCACCGCGACGACGATCGTGACGATGCTGCTGAGGACCGACCCGATGGTGCGGGCGCGCTGCTCACGCCGCTCGTTCGCCCGGGAGCGGTCGCGCGCCAGCACCGCGGGCCCGCGCCCGGACCGGCGAGGCTCGCTCTCGGCCTCGGGGGGCTGCAGGATCCGCTGGACGACCCGCGAGATGGCCTTCTTGGCGACGGCCCGGACGATCGCGGCACCCACGACCACGAGCAGGATGCGCAGGGGCACACCCACCAGCGTGTCGACGTTGTCGCGCAGCCACCCCGGGGTGGACATGGCCAGGTGATTGACGGTGTGGGCGTGCGACGCCGTCGCACCGGTGGGGGACACGGGATCCACTCACTTCCGCTCAGTTGCGATGCTCAGCCGGTTGCCGTGCTCAGCAGACCGAACGTATCGGCGGGCCCGAAACGGGTCAAAAAGAGTGGAGAGCAGGTGCGCATACGGCATCTGACGTGCATCGATGATGTACGGATCTCGCGGATGGCACCGCGTCGACGAAGTGCCGGCACCCCGCGGCCGCGCGGTGAGGCGAGGACGGGCGGCGCCGGCACGGGCCCGGTGACGGGTCGGGGCGTGACTTGGACGCGGCTCCGGCTCTGTGTTGGCATGTGCCGATGATCTCGAACGGGCCCTCAGCGCACCCGACGGCACGGCAGGCGGCAGCGGCGGACTCTCCGGGAGAGGTGTCCGGCCGGCCGGGGGAGGAACCCGCGCAGGACGGTGAGCGACCGGCGACAGAGGGTGCCGGTGCGGGGCCCGTACCGCAGAGCCCCGGCACGGCGGAGGAGCCGGAGCCGTCGAGCACCGGACGGACCCGCCGGGTCAGGATCCGCAGAGCCGCGAAAGTGGCCGTCTGGATGGTCGTCGTGCTGGCCTTCCTCGCACTGGGCGACCGCTGGGCGGTGCTCTACGCCGAGAACATGGCGGCGCAGAAGATCCAGGAGACGCTGAAGCTGACTGCGGAGCCCGAGGTCCACATCGAGAGCTTCCCGTTCCTCGCACAGGTCGCCGCGGGCCACCTCGACCACGTCGACGCCACCGTCCCCGACGTGCCCGCGGGGCGGGTCTCCGTCGCACAGGTGAGGGGCTCGGTGGACGACATACGGATCGTCGGCAGCCTCCCCTCGTCGGTCGAGGGCGCGGTGCTCAGCCGGGTGCGTGGTCAGGTCTTCCTCGGCTTCGACGACCTGAACCGCGAAGTCGGCGCCTCCCAGGTCCACCTCGCCCCCGGCACCGGAAAGAACACCGTGCGGGCCGACGACGACGTGCCGGTGGCGGGCCGGAACGCCGAGGTCCGGGGCCGCGCCCACCTGCGGCGTACCGGGGACCACGGGCTGGCCATGACGGTACGGGACGTGCGCCTGGTGGTGCCCGGGCTCCTCACCTACGTACCGGGCAAGGGCGGCGGCCTGCAACTGGCGGCGCCCGCTGCCGACAAGGTGGACGAGCGGGAGTTGCAGCAGGCCACCGACCAGCGCGTGCGGCCCGACCAGAGGATGAAGGACGGCGTGCTCGACGCACTCGTCGAGCACCCTGCCGTGCTCAAGCCGGCCGGCGTCGACCCGTCCCTGATCCGGGGCCTGCGGAAGGTGCAGGAGCCGAAGGTCGCACAGTCGATGGAGTTCTCGGCCCAGCTGCCCGACGACGTACCCGGTGACCTGCGCCTGCGCGGGATCTCGGTGCACAAGGACGGTGTGCGCGCCGAGCTGACCGGCACCGACGTGCCCGTGGGGCAGTGAGGGCGTTCCCCTCGCCGGTCCGCCCGCCGACCCCGAGCCGTGGCGTGACGTGAAGCGACTGCTCGTCACGCAGTGCGTGGCGCTGCCGGTCCCTGGGTCCTGACGCGCAGCGGGGCCAGCGCGCCGCACCGAGCAGGCGGGTCATGTCGAGGGCGGTGCTGCGGTCGGTCCTGGCCGGGTCCTCATATGGTGGGCGCGAAACAGGCGGTAGACGGCAGAGCGGGGGCCGAGGTGTTGTTTCCAGCAGGACCAAGCCTCCTCTTCCCGTAGTGGCCATGCTCGGCGAGACGCTCGTGCACGCGGAAGACATCCGGCGTCCGCTGGGCATACGTCGCCACTACCCGAAGGAGGTGGCCACGCGCGTGGCCGAGTACTACCAGGGAACGAATCTCGTGGTCGTGGCCAAGGGACGCATCGGCGATCTGCGGCTCACTGCGAACGACGGTCCCTTCGAGACGGGTTCCGGCGCGCTCGTGTCGGGCACGACCGTGGCTTTCGCCTCCGCGAGCGCCCAGCGGTAGCGTGACGACGACGGCGGCCCGCCGCTCGCGAGGGCGGCGGGCCGTGGACGAGGAGCCCGGGGAGCGTCAGCCGGCCGCGGCCGGCTGATAATGCGGTCTACTTCTCGGGGGTGACGCGGAGCATCACCGTGCCGTGGGACGGTACCTTCTCGGAAAGGCCGCCGTTCGACGTGCTGTCCGAGTGCTTCCACAGGTCGCGGACCTTGTAGGAGTCGGCGTGAGGCACCGTGGCCGCGTCGGCGGTCGTGGTGATCGTCTGTTCCTGGTCGGTCTCGTTGAACAGGGCGATGGCGCGGCTGCCGTCGGCCAGCTCCTTGCTGACGACCCAGCGCCCGTCCTCCTGCGAGACGACCTCACCCTGCTTGCCGAGCGCGTCCTGGTCGACCGCTATGACCTCCTTGTTGCTGAGGATGTCGATCGCCGCACCGTCGTCCTCGCGCAGGTCGGAGCCGATGAGCAGCGGGGCCGCCATGATGGACCACATCGAGAAGTGGGTGCGGTACTCGGTGTCGGTCATCCCGCCGTTGCCGACCTCGAGCATGTCGGGGTCGTTGAAGTCGCCCGGGCTCGCGTACTGCGACAGCTTGAGGTTCTCTTGCATGATGCCGAGCATGCTGTCCCAGTTATCGGAGATGTCTTCCGTGGTGCGCCACGTCTCGGCCAGCTTCGGCGCCCACTCCCAGGGCTTGTTCTCGCCCCACTCGCAGATGTTGTAGACGATGTCGCGGCCCGTCTTGTCCAGCGCGTCCCGCATCGTCTGGTAGCGCTCTTGCGCCGGCCGGCCCTCGTTGTTGCAGTTGTCGTACTTGAGGTAGTCCACGCCCCAGTCGGCGAACTGCCGCGCGTCGCTCTCCTCGTGGCCGAGCGCCCCCGGCATGCCCGGCTCGGTGTTGCACGTCCAGGTGCCGGCGCTGGTGTAGATGCCGAGCTTGAGGCCCTTGGAGTGCACGTAGTCGGCGACAGCCTCGATGCCGTGGGGGAAGCGCTCCTTGTTGGGGACCAGTTTGCCGTCGGCGTCGCGTTCGGGCTCGGCCCAGCAGTCGTCCAGGTTGACGTACTCGTAGCCCGCGTCCTTGAGGCCCTTCTCGACGAAGATGTCGGCCGTGTCCTTGACCATCTCCTCGTTGAAGTCGGCGCCGCAGTGCGTCGCGTTCCAGTTGTTGAAGCCCATGGGCGGGGTCTTGGTCAGGTCTCCGCCCGAGGACTCTCGCGCGGCCTGCGCGCTCTCGGTCTTCTCGGCGGTGGGGGTTGCCGCGGAGGCCGGGGCCGCGAGGCCCGCTCCGCACATCATCACGACGCCGATCGCGCTGATCAGCCCCTTGCCAGTGGTACGGGTCGATACGGTGGGGCGCATGTCCGTCCTCACTGCTCGCTGAACGGACCGTCCCGGCGCGTGGGGCGGCGGGGCAGTCCTTGTGACCGCCACACGGTAAAACTCTGTTCGGGTCTGTTGGAACCCTTTCGACAAATGTTTGTTTCCGTGTGTTTGGTCGGCTGTCGTGCTGCGCGGTCTCTCCGCGAATCAGCGACCAGCCTCCACCACGGCATCGCAACGACCGCCGCGACGACGACTTCCAACTGGTGCGAGCGGTGGCCGAGTGGCCCTCATAAGGGGGCAGCCCGCCGCGCGGAGCGTGGCGGTAGGCGTCAGTAGCGGATGCAGGCCGAGCGGAGATCGGTGTAGAAGTCCCACACTTCCGGCGAGCACTCCGGGGCGCCCAGCTGGGACGCCTTCGCGCCCATGTGCGGCAGGTGGGAGTAGGCTCCGACGCCGGGCCGGTTGACGTGGAGCATCCCCGCCTGGAAGTCCTGGAGCGCCTGGAACATGTGTGCCGGGTCCCGCGTGAAGATCGTGCCCGACATGCCGTACCGCACCGAGTTGGCGATCCGCATGGCGTCCTCGTAACCGTCGCAGTCGATCACCGACAGGACCGGCCCGAACACCTCCTCCTGCGCGATGTCACTGTCCCATGCCACCTCGGTCAGCACGGTCGGCTGGACGTAGTAGCCAGGCGTGTCGCAGACAGCGGCCTCACCACCGCATGCCACGTGGGCGCCGGCGCCGCGTGCCGTGGCCACCGCGTCCAGGCAGGCCCGCATACGTTCCTCGTTGACGACCGGGCCGATGTCCGCGCCCGCGTCGGTGCCGCTGCCCACCCGCATCGCCGCCACCCGGTGCAGCAGCGCGGCCAGCAGCTCTTCCTTGACGGCCTTGTCGACGATGATGCGGCTGGTGGCACTGCACCGCTGGCCACTCTGTCCGAAAGCACCGTGGACGATCGCCTCGACGGCCTCCTTGACGTCCGCGTCGGCGAGGACGATCAGCGCGTTCTTGCCGCCCAGCTCCAGCTGGGTACGCATGAGCCGATCGGCCCCCGCACGGTTGATGGCCCGGCCCACCGGCAGGGAGCCCGTGAAGGAGATACCGGCGACGCGCGGATCGGCGACCAGCGCCTCACCCGGCTCCCGGTCGCCCTGCACCAGGTTGAGCACGCCCGGCGGCACGCCCGCGTCCGTGAAGGCCGCCACCAGGAGCGCCGAGGTCCAGGGCGTGAGCGGGGAGGGCTTGAGCACCGCCGCGCACCCCGACACCAGCGCCGGAGCGACCTTCCACATGGGGATGGCCACCGGGAAGTTCCACGGCGTGATCAGGCCGACGACGCCGAGCGGGCGGCGGAAGGTCATCGCCACGGTGCGCGGGTCCTCCGCGGGGGTCGTCACCCCGTTGATGCGGCGGGCCTCGCCGAGGGTGAACTCCAGGATGGCCAGCGAGCGTTTGACCTCGCCGCGGCTCTCGCTCAGCCGCTTGCCCTGCTCTCGAGTGATGGCCTGGGCGAACTCCTCCGTGCGCTCCTCGATCAGCCGGGCAGCCGCGGAGAGCACCTTGGCCCGCTCGATGGGGCCCTTGGCGTCCCAGGCCGGCTGCGCCGCGGCGGCGGCGTCCACGGCCGCTGTCACGTCCGCGGTACCTGATTCGGCGAACTCGCCGACCAGATCGCCGGTGTCGGCCGGGTTGAGGTTGCGGCGTACCTGCCCGGACCTGGCGGGGGTCCAGTGGCCGTCGACGTGGTTGAGCAGGTGGTGCGAACTCGGCTGCGCCATGAGGGGGCTCCCTGGAGGTGGAGTGCTGACGGGATGAGGGCGGGCGGGGCAGCTGGGGTGCCGTCAGGCCGTGCGGACGGCGACCCGGGGCGCGATGCCCGCACGGGCGGCGGCCATACACGGCGGCCGGCGGCGCGACGGGGTCGGCAGGAAACCGTGTGGCCGCCCATCCGAGGGCGGCCACAAGAGCTATGGCGTTCGTGCTCGTCCGGCTTCGGTCCGGGCTTCCGCGGCTTCGGCGACCAAGGTGGTGGCCACCCAGAAGGCGTCGTAGTTGTGGACGCAGGCAGGTTCACCGAGCGGGTTGTCGAACGGCGCGCGCTCCGGCAGCGGCCGGTTGATCAGGAAGGGGATCCGCAGTTCGCCCAGGGCGCCGTGGGAACGCAGCGGCGCGTCCAGCTGAGTCAGATCGTGCCAGGCCGCGAAGCGGCCGAGCGCGGTGCCGGCCTCGGCGAGGACGACGAGGTCACCGATCCGGTCGGCGGGCAGCGCGTACCGCTCCACGGCCTCCGCGCGGTCGGACACCGCTTGGATCCCGTCGATCTCCCGCAGGGCCGCCGCCACCCCGTCACGGTCGGCCCCCTCGGGCAGGTGGACACTGGCGAACGAACCCAGCGCACCGTGGTGCACGGTGTACGGGTCGGTGATCGGCAGGATCACCCGCACCCCTTCGACCTCGGCATCGTCCACCGCGCCGAGGAACCGGCGCACCTCGTCCTCGACGTAGACCACACGCGGGGCACCGTCGGCGTCGGACTTCGCGCTCATGCCGTGATCGGCCGTCAGTACGACGACGGCGCCCAACTCGTCCAGCTTGGCGGCGTAGCCGTCGATCATCTCGTAGAAGGCGTTGGCGGTCTCGGTGCCCGGGGCGTGCTTGTGCTGGATGTAGTCGGTCAGCGAGAGGTACATCAGGTCGGCCCCCCGGGAGGCCAGGATCTCCACGCCTGCGGCCAGGGTGAACTCGCTCAGTTCCGCGGAGTACACCTCCGGCAGCGGCTTGCCGACGAGCTCCAGGACCTCACCGATGCCGTTGGCCTCCTCCGTGGCTTCGTCCGCTTTCTGGGCGGAGAAGCAGATGCCACGCCTCGTCGGTTCCACGAAGCCGCCCGAGCCGTCGAGTGCGGGCCCGTCCTCCACCAGACCGGCACCCAGCAACCGCCGCAGCTTGTCCTTGGCCGTCACCACCACCACGTCCAGCCCGGCCTCGTTCGCCGCCGCGAAGAGAGTGGGTGCGCGCAGGAAGCGCTTGTCGTTCATCAGGACTTCCTCGCCCGTCTCGGTGTCGAGGATGTAGTTGCCGCTGATGCCGTGCGCGCACGGCGGGTGCCCCGTGGCGATCGAGACGTTGTTGGGGTTCGTCAGGGCCGGCATCGCGCAGTGCGCGGGCCATGAGGTGCCACCGTTGGTCAGAACCTTGCTCAACCACGGCATCCGGCCGGCAGCGGCGGCCTCCAGGTGGTAGTCCGGCTCGCTGCCGTCGATGCAGATCACCACGACGGGGCTACCGGGCATCGTGTACGACCGGTCGTTGACCGTGAAGGTCCGAGATTTCACGAAGGGCTCCTCGCGCTTCTGTGGCTGGAATCCGAAGCGCGTCGAGCCTCCCCCGGCGCACCGCGTCGAGGAACCCCCGTTTCCCTTATCGCTCCCATAACCACAGGTCAGCACGTACGGGATGGAGAGCACCCGAAGTCAGCGCTCTGTCCGGCGTCCGGGCAGGGGGCCGAAGCCTGAGGGAGACGCCGCCGAAGGTTCCCTCCAGGTGCTTGGTCATCGCGTCGTCGGCGTGGCTCTTGCGGCTGAACTCGGCCTCCTCGTACGAGAAGCCACGACAGGTTGGTACGCCACACCAAGTTGGCACAACGCACCAAAGTGTGCCACCTTGAAGGCATGACAACGTCGGCGCGCCGGCCTCAGCGGCGTCATCAGGTGCTTTCCCGGGAGCGGATCCTCGACGTCGCGATCGGGCTTCTGGACACGGGAGGCGAGGGTGTGTTGACCGTCCGGGCGCTCAGTGAGCGCCTGTCCACCGGGTCCGGAGCGATCGCGTATCACGTGGGCAAGCGGGAAGACCTGCTGGACGCGGCGACGGAGGCGGTCGTGACGGCGGCCTTGTCCGCGGCGCCCGCGCCCGCCGCGGCGACACCGTCCGACGAGGTCCGGGCCGTCGCCCTGGCCCTGTTCGACGCGATCACCGCCCACCGGTGGCTCGCCACACGGCTGACCCTGCAGATCGTCCGCAACCCGGTCGGCCCCGTCACGGTCGGCATCTTCGAGCGGATCGGCCGGCAGGTGGACGCGCTGGGTGTGCCGCGGGAGCGCTGGTTCGACGCGGCCTCGACGCTCGTGCACTACATCCTCGGAGCGGTCAGTCAGAACGCCCGCATCGAAGGGGACACCTCAGGCATCGACCCCGTGGCGGACCGGGGTGAGTTCTTCGCGACGACCTCGACGGCGTGGCAGGAACTCGACCCCGAGCACTACCCGTTCATGCACGCCATCGTCGGCCAGGCCGCCGAGCACGACGACCGCGAACAGTTCCTCACCGGCATCGCTGTCATCCTCGACGGCCTCACCCGCTTGCACTGACCCGTCCGCACTGTCCTGCCTGCGCTGACCCGTGTGCGCCGGCCTGCCTGCGCTGATTCGCCTGTACCGGTCGGTCTGTGCCGACCCGCGCTGACCCGGTTGCGCTGACCCGCTGCGCCGGTCCGGCAGACGCACAGCAGTGGTTGGCGGAGGTTTTGAGGAAGGAAACTCCCATGCACGACGTCGTCATCGCGGGCGCCGGCCCGGTCGGCCTGTTCGTGGCCAACGAGCTGGCGCTGTCCGGCCGTTCCGTACTCGTCCTCGAACGGGACCAGGACCCCCACCCGCCGTCCAAGGCACTACCGCTCGGGCTGCGGGGGCTGAACGCCGGATCCGCCGAGACCTTCCACCGCCGCGGCCTGCTGGAAGCCGTGCTCAAGGAGTCCGGCGCCGATCCACACAAGGTCGGTGCGGCCCCCGAAGCCGTCGAGCCGCCCGCCCCGCGCGAACTGAGCCATTTCGCGGGCATGACGCTCGACGCGGCCGGCGTCGACACCGCGGCCCTCTGCTTCCGGCTGCCCAGCCCGGCCATGGAGGGTTTCATGACGAGCCTGGAAGCGGTCACCTCGGTACTGGCCGAACAGGCTGCCACACTCGGTGTGGAGATCATCCGGGACGCTGCGGTCACAGCGGTGAGCCAGGACGACGAGGCCACCGTCACCACTGCGGGCGGGCGGCGGTACCGCTCGCGCTGGCTGGTGGGCTGCGACGGCGGACGCAGCGCGGTACGCCGCCTGGCCGGCTTCGACTTCGTCGGCACCGGGCCCTTGTGCACCGGCTACGTCGCCCAGGTCACTTTCGCCGACCCCGCTCAGCTGCCCTTCGGCTTCAACCTGACCGACAACGGCATGTACCTGCGCACGCCCCTCGAAGGGCACCTGGGCATGTTGGATTTCGACGGCGGTGCCTTCGACCGTTCCCGGCCGGTGACCCGCGAGCACCTACAGACGGTGCTGCACCGCGTCTTTGGCACCGACGTGACGTTGGACGAGGTGCACCTCGCTTCCAGCTTCACCGACCGCGCCATGCAGGTGGGGACCTACCGCCAAGGCCGCGTCCTGCTCGCCGGCGACGCCGCGCACATTCACTCACCCCTGGGCGGTCAGGGGCTCAACCTCGGTATCGGCGACGCCATGAACCTCGGCTGGAAGCTCGCCGCCACCCTGCACGGCACCGCACCGGACGGACTGCTTGACACGTACACCAGCGAGCGCCATCCCGTCGGTGCCGCCGTCCTGGACTGGTCCCGGGCCCAGGTGGCGACCATGAACCCCGGGCCCAACGCCCCCGCGCTGCGCAAGCTGGTCCACGACCTGATGCGCACCACGGAGGGAACCACGCACGTCTACCGCAGGACGTCGGGCCTCTTCCACCACTACGACCTGGGCGACGGCCACCCGCTTCTGGGCCGCAGCGCCCCGGACTTCCGCTTCGAGGACGGCACTCACCTCGGCGACCTGCTGCACACGGGCCAGGGCGTCGCGCTCGACTTCACCGACGACAGCGCGCTGCACGGCGCGACTCGGCGCTGGGAGGGCCGGATCCGCTATGCGTCGGGGCGGGTGCGCAACAGCCTCGGTCTCACCGCCCTGCTCATCCGGCCTGACGGCGCCGTGGTCTGGGCCGCCCCGCACGCCCCCGATCCCGCGGCGTTCGCGCAGGCCGCCGGCCAGTGGTTCGGCACCCCGAGCAGCTAGAGCGGGCAACCGGCCTGCCCGGAACGCGGCACCCCGCCGACCGGCCACCGGGCAGCGCATCCGCAGCCGCGTACGGACGGGGGCGGCGTACTGCTGACCACGGTCGGCTCGCTGTGCGCCGGCGCAGCGATCCGCGAGCGCACGGCCGTGCATCGGCCGTCGCCCCAGCCGTCACGGTGCCTGACTCTCAACGACGCCGCGGAAAAGGGATCTGACCACCGGCAAGAACTCGACAACCGGAGGACAACGACCATGAACAACGCCATCAGCACACCCCGTGACGGCTCCGGAGGCTGTGTCCCCGACGCCGACGCATGGGTGCGCACCTGGGGTGCCTCCCCGCAGGCTTCGGACAACTCAGTCAGCGCCCTCGACGCCTTCGAGAACGCGACGCTGCGGCAGCTCGTCCGCATCAGCGGCGGGGGAGAGCGCATACGTATCCGCCTCAGCAACGAGTACGGAACCGCGCCGCTGGCCGTCGGCGCCGCCCGCGTCACCCGCGCGGACTCCGACGGCGCGGACCAGAGCGGCAGTAGCCGTGCGATCACCTTCGGGGGCCGGTCGAGCGTCACCGTGCCGGCGGGTGCTCCCGTCCTCAGCGACCCCGTCGACCTGACGGTCGACGCGCTGGCACGGCTGGCCATCAGCCTCTACCTGCCCGGCCACGTCGACACCGCCACCTGTCACGGCACCTTTCACGCCCTCGGTTGGCTCATCCCCGACGACGCCACCGACCTCACCTCGCCGCCCGCCGACGCCACCCCCTTGGCGGCACAGGCCGTGATCACGGCCGTGGAAGTCCAGCCCCGCACCCCGACCCGGGCCATCGCCGTGCTCGGCGACTCCCGCGTCGACGGGATCGGCTCCACCCCCGGCACCGACCGGCGCTGGACCGACCTGCTCGCCGAGCGCCTGCACGCGCGCGGCGGCCGAACGCGGTGCGTGGTCAACCAGGGCATCGGGGGCAACCGCCTGCTCTTCGACGGCATCGGCCCCGCCGGCCTCGCGCGCTTCGACCGCGATGTCCTCGCCACCCCGGGGCTCGGACACGTGGTGATCGCCGTGGGCAACGACCTCGTCTTCTCCTTCCCCCCGCGCAACGAGGAGACCGCCGGATTCCTCGCGATGTTTCCCGGCGATCCCGTCGGCGTGGACGACGTTGTGGCCGCTCACCTTCAGGCGGCAGCGCGCGCCCGCGCGCACGGCGCGAAGGTCTACGCCGCGACCATCGCCCCCTACGGCGGCTCCGACATGTACACCCCCGAGGGCGACAAGGCGCGCGAGCACGTCAACGAGTGGCTCCGTGGGAGCAACGCCTTCGACGGAGTGCTCGACTTCGACGCCATCTGGCGCGATCCCGCCGATCCCACCCGCATCCACAACGACCTGCACATGGGCGACAACCTCCACGGCAACGACGCCGGCTACGCAGCGCTCGCGGAATCCATCGACCTCTCCCTCTTCGACTGAGCAGTCAGACATGCAGGCTCGGCTGGTAGATGAGCTCTTGGACGTGGCCGTCGAGCGTCCGGGTCTCGACCAGTCGCAGGTCGAAATCGGCCGCGCCCTGGAAGACCGGGTCCAGCCCGGAGCGTCCGGTGATCACAGGGAAGAGCGTCACGTGGACGCGGTCGACCAGGCCCGCTGCCATCAGCGCCCAGTTCATCGACAGGCTGCCGTGCGAGCGCATCGGCACGGCGGACTCCTCCTTGAGCCGGGCGACGACGTCAACCGCGTCGCCCCTCGCGAGGGTCGCGTCCGGCCAGTCGAGCTCTCCTTCCGGCGTGCTCGACATCACCGTTGCGGGCAGACTCCTCATCCGGGTGACCCAAGGGTCACGGACATCGGATCCCTCAAAGCTCGAAGCCGTCATCTGCGCGAACAGCCGGTAGGTGCGGGCGCCGAAGACCATCCGCTGCTCACCTTCGTACAAGGCGAGGCGGCGATCGAGCAGCTCCGGTCCTTGCTTGCCCCAGTAGCCGGTCCAGTCGCCGCCGGCGGCGCCGAAGCCGTCGAGACTGGAGAAGACGTCGAAGGTGTATGTGGCGGCCATGATGCTCTCCTCGCATGCGGTGGGACCAGCTGTGACAAGACGGCCCTGCAACCTCGGCGCAGCCCTTCGCCAGGAGATCGCGTGCATGCTTCTGCCCTCCGTGGCGGGGCTCGGAAGAGTGCCTTCAGGGTGGTGATTTTCGGATATCGGGAGGACGCGTCGTGTTCGTCTTCGGGGTGGAAGGCGGGGCGCAGCGGTTTGACACACCTGCGTGGTGGACGGAGCGATCGCCGACGGACGGACGATCCCGTGCGCGAGCGCGCGAAGCTCCCGGCAAGGTCACGAGCGATCCCGGTCGTGGCACCCTGCCAGGAGCTTCTTCACGTCACAGAGTCGCGCAACCGAAGGGCGCAGCCATCGGGTCGGTGTCGTTGAGGTCTTGCGTGGCGACGAGTTCCTGACCTGTCACCAGTCCTTGCAGGCGACTCCGAGGATCTGCTGGTTGTCGATACGCTTGATCGACCCGCAGCCCCTGATTCCCGCTCCGCTCCCATAAGTGGCGTCGATGCTGAACTTGTGAGAGCAGCTGTTCCCTGTGCTGCTGCCACCGCAGATCATGGAGTACGTCTTGGACGGCGAGGTGGACGCGTAGTAGGTGAACTGGTACTCGACGGGGCTTTGGGGTTCCGGGACCCCGTGGATCGTGACCGAGTCGACGTGGTAGCCGCTGCCGAAAATCACCATTTCCACGTTGCCGTCGGTGACCGCCTCGTCGGCGGAGGCCGGTGCGGATGCCATGACCGTGCGGCGCGTGAGACGGCTGAAGAGTACATGGCAAGTTCGGTTCCGGCGGCTCGAATCGCACGAATGACAAGTGGCTTGTCGCTCTCGCGTTCTGACGAGGCATCGCCTGGATGTGGCGAGTTTCCGGGGCTCGCGTCGCGGGCTCCGCCTGCGTGTTCTCATGGGCGGGAATCTCTTCGCGTCCGCGGAGCGGGAGGTGCGGCCGGCCGACTGTCCGGCCGCCCGTGCGGGATGGTTCAGCTCACCGCCTGCTTCACGAGTGCGCTGATCCGGGCTTCCGTCTCGGGGGTCACTGCGGTGAGTGCGTACCCGGCCGGCCACATGGTGCCCTCGTCCAGCTTCGCCTGGTCGCTGAATCCGAGTGTGGCGTAGCGCGCCTTGAACTTCGCGGCGCTCTGGAAGAAGCAGATGATCTTGCCGTCGAGTGCGTAGGCCGGCATCCCGTACCAGAGCTTGGGGGCGAGGGACGGGGCACTGGAGGTGACGACGGCGTGGACGCGCTCGGCCATCGCCCGGTCCGAGTCCCGCATCTCGGAGATCTTCGCGAGCACGTCCCGCAGTGCTTCGGCCGCTTTGTCCGCGCGTGAGGTGCGGCGGGCCGCCTGCTTCAGCTCGCGGGCGTGTTCCTTCATCGCGGCCCGCTCCTCGGCGGTGAACTGCTCGGGCTCACTGATGCGTGCGGTTCTGGCCATGACAGACCTTCCCTTCCACGGGCTGTGGTGCGAAACACGGGGCCGTCGGCTGAACTGTTCCGCGCGGATCATGTCCGGCTACCGCGCCACTGCTCGCCAGGTCGGACGGTGACCTGCGAGGCGGTCGGAGTTCGCTGTGCAGCGGTGCTCACACGTGCGTCGTTTCTCGGGGTCAAAGCCGCTCCGCGCGACCGGCTCGCCGTGCGCGGACGCAGAATGGCCGAAAGGTGGTTGAACGTTCAACGGAATGAGGAGCACTCTGGGTGCTGAGGCGACAGCCCCCTCGGCTGTCGGACCAACAACGACCCGCCCCGCAGGCCGCCCGCGCGCCGAGCGCGGCCGGCGCGTCCGTCACCGTCGGCTCGCGCCGCCGCGACCGCGACAGGAGGCCGGCGCTGTGACACCGGCGAGAAGCGGTACCGCCTCACTCCCGTTCGGGCAAGCGGCCGAGGCGCGCACGTCGGGCGGGGGCTGATGGTCCACCTGGTCACACAGCTGGGCCGGCTCGGGCAGCAGTCCCCGGACGAGCCGGATGGAGGTTCAGGGCAGCCGGATGGAGGTTTAGGGCAGGAGATCGCGCTGGTGCCAAGTGCCCGACCGGCCGCCGAGATCGGCCGGAGTGGCAGGACCAACGGGGAGGAACCCCGCCTTGGCCAGGACTCTCTGTGACGCGGCGTTGTCGTGCGAGGTGGCCGCCCGCAGTGTGCGCAGGCCGTGTCTCGCTGTCGCCACCCGGCACAACTTCCGGACGGCCGCGGTCGCGACACCGCGGCCGGCGACTCGCTCCGCGACCCGGTAGCCGAGCCTTGCGGTGCCGTCCTCCATGTCGTACAGGTTGAACCTTCCGAGTACCGATCCGTCCTCGGCGACGAGCACGTAGAAGGCGCAGATGCCGTCCTTCTGCTCGGCCAGCGCGGCCTTGTACCGGTCGGGAAACTGGTCGAAGAACTCGTCGCCGCGGTCGGAAATCGAGGCAGCGAAGTAGGAGCGGTTCGCCACCTCGAAGGCCAGGACCGCCGAGGCGTGGTCGGCGTGCAGCCGCTTCAGCTCGGACATCGCCCGACCCTATCCAGCTCGTGCCGTGAGGCCATCTGGGTTTCTGCCGGTGGCAAACAGCGCCCGGATCAGAACACGTAACGAGCTACGGCTGAAGAAGTAGTCCCGGACCCGTGGGCTCGAGTGGGAAGAGCTCGCCGACGACGCCGCCGCCGTCGCGTCGCCCTGGGACCTTGCCGGCTCGCGGCGCCCGCCAGGCGGACGCCGGGCGGCGGGGGAGCGGATCAGGGGTTGAGTCGCCGGAGTCACCGCACATCCCGGCTGTGCTTCTCGTGCCACTCCTCTTCGAGGATGCTGTACACCTCGGAGTCTCGCCAACCGTCCCGGATCAGTGCGCTGTGACGATGACGTCCTTCCCACGCCATGTGGAGCTTGCCGAGTACCCGTGCAGAGCCGAGGTTGCGCGGGTCACAGGTGGGCTTGATTCGGTTTGACGGACATTCGAGATCAGGGGCGTTGCCCCGGAAGGATGTCCATCATGGAGAGCATGGGGAAGAAGAAGCCGCGTCCTCGCCGCTCGTTCACACCGGAGTTC